>NZ_JAUSWZ010000001.1:4802500-7065066 GCF_030815625.1 Variovorax sp. W1I1
CGCGCCGAGCGCGCGGTGCAGCTTGTGGATTTCGACGCGCGTGTTGCCGCGCAGCGCCGCATCGAGGTTCGACAGCGGCTCGTCGAAGAGAAACACCTTCGGCGCACGCACGATCGCACGGCCGATGGCCACGCGCTGGCGCTGGCCGCCCGACAGGTCCTTCGGTGTGCGGTCCAGGTACTGCGTGAGGTTCAGCGTCTTGGCCGCGTACTCGACCTTGGTCCTGATCTCGTCCTTGGCGACGCCCGCGAGCTTCAGCGCGAAGGACATGTTGTCGTACACGCTCATGTGCGGATAGAGCGCGTAGCTCTGGAACACCATTGCCAGGTCGCGCTTGCCCGAAGGCGCCCAGGTGATGTCCTTGCCGTCGAGCATCAGGTTGCCGCTGGTGATCGGCTCCAGGCCTGCGATCAGCCGCAGCAGCGTCGACTTGCCGCAGCCCGAAGGCCCGACGAAGACGATGAATTCGCCCTTCTGGATTTCGAGGTCGACGCCCTTGATGATGTTGACGTCACCAAAGCTCTTCTTGATGTTCTTGAGTTCGAGGTAGGCCATGAGATGTCTCCCTTTTCTTTACTTGACGGCGCCGAAGGTCAGGCCTTGCACCAACTGCTTTTGGCTGAACCAGCCGAACACGACGATGGGCGCAATGGCCATCAGCGAGGCAGCCGACAACTTGGCCCAGAACAGGCCTTCGGGGCTGGAGTACGAGGCGATCAGCGTCGCCAGCGTGCCAGCCTTTGCCGACGTGAGGTTCAACGCCCAGAAGGCCTCGTTCCAGCTCAGCACCAGGCACAAGAGCCCGGTCGATGCGAGCCCGCCCACCGACAGCGGCATCACGACATGGCGGAACTCGGTCCACAGGCTCGCGCCGTCCATGCGCGCTGCCTCCAGGATCTCGTTCGGAATGTCCTTGTAGGCGCTGTAGAGCATCCACACCATGATCGGCAGGTTCGACAGCGTGAACACGATGGTGAGCGCGGTGAGCGAGTCCAGCATGCCCGCGGTCTGCGCCAACACGTAGATCGGCACCAGCGCGCCGACGGCCGGCATCATCTTGGTGGAGAGCATCCACATGAGGATGTCGCGCGTCTTCTTCGTGCGAAAGAACGCCATCGAGTACGCGGCGGGTGCCGCGATCAGCAAGCCGAGGATCGTCGAGCCCAGGCTGGTGATGAGCGAGTTGCGCGCATACAAGAGGTAGTCGCTGCGGCGCTGCACCTCGCCGAAGTTGTCGAGCGTGGGCTCGAAGATGAAAAGCGGCGGCACATGGATCGCCTGCAGCTCCGTCTTGAAGGCCGTGAGGAACAGCCAGCCGAGCGGGAAGAACAGGAGCAGCGCGACGGCCCACGCACCGACGGTGCGCAGCAATTGGGGAAGGAAGTTGCTGGGTTGCATGGTCGTTCCTTCAGTCGAGGTTCTTGCCGATGATTCGGATGAGGAACACCGCGACGATGTTCGCCAGCACCACCGCGAACAGCGCACCGGCCGAAGCCACGCCCACGTCGAAATTCATCAGCGACTGCTTGAAGATCAGGTAGGTCATGTTCGTGCTCTCGTTGCCCGGGCCGCCATTGGTGGTGATGGCGATCTCGGCGAACACGCTGAGCAGGAAGATCATCTCGATCATGATCACCACCGCCATCGGACGACCGAGGTGCGGAATGGTGAGATAGAAGAAGCGCTGGAACGAACTCGCACCGTCCATGCGCGCGGCCTCCATCTGCTCGCGGTCCAGCGACTGCAGCGAGGTGATGAAGATGAGGCAGGCGAAGGGCAGCCACTGCCAGGCCACCATGATGATCACCGAGAGCAGCGGCACGTCGGTGAGCCAGTCCACGGGCTGCGCGCCGAAGAAGCGCCACACGTCGGCGAGCACGCCGTAGATGGGGTTCATCATCATGTGCTTCCACAGCAGCGCGTTCACTGCCGGCATGACGAAGAACGGGGAGATGAGCAGTACCCGCACGATGCCGCGACCCGGGAAGGGCTCGTTCACCAGCAGCGCGAGCAGCACGCCGAACACCACGGTGATGACGATCACGCTGCCGATGAGCAGCAGCGTGTTCCATGTCGCGGGCCAGAAGTCGGGGTCGGTGACGAAGTAGTGAAAGTTCTCGATGCCCGCGAACGTGCGTTCGCCGGGCTGCATGAGGTTGTAGTTCACGAAGGAGAAGTACAACGTCATCAACAGCGGCACGATCATCCAGAGGAAGAGCGTGAGCACGGCGGGCGCCATGAGGGCCCGGGGCAGGAGTCTTTTCATTGTGTGTTCCTCTCTGGCTGCTGGCTGTTGCCCCCTCTCCCGCCTGCGGGAGAGGGTTGGGGTGAGGGCATGCGGCGGCTGTCGTGGACGCGCCGCCCCCTCACCCTGGCCCTCTCCCCGAGGGGAGAGGGAAACAGGCACTTACTTGTACTGGCCCGACTTCTTGATCTCGCGCTCGGCAAGCGTCTGCGAGGTCTTCAGTGCCTGGTCGACCGTGACCTTGCCCGACAGCGCCGCGCTCATCTGCTGGCCCACGCCGGTGCCAATCGCCTGGAACTCGGGAATCGCCGCGTACTGCACGCCGACGTAAGGCGACTTGGGCAACGTGCTGTCGCTCAGGTTGGCGCTGTCGATGGCCTTCTTCTCGGCTGCGGCGAACTTGGCCACCTTCTGGAACTCGGGGTTCGCATAGGTCGACTTGCGCGTGCCGGTGGGCACAGCGCCCCAGCCCTGCTCCTTGGCCACCAGGTTGACGTACTCCTTGGAGGTCGCCCACTTCACGAAGGTCTGCGCGGCCGCGCCCTTGGTCGAGCTGGCGGGAATCGCCAGGTTCCAGGTCCACAGCCAGTTGGCGCCCTTCGGAGTCACGGCGACAGGCGCTTGTGCGAACGCGACCTTGTCGGCCACCTTCGACTGCTTCGGATCACTGATGAACGAGGCCGCGATGGTCGCGTCCACCCACATGCCGCACTTGCCCTCATTGAAGAGCGCGAGGTTCTCGTTGAAGCTGTTGGCCGAGGCGCCCGGCGGGCCGTAGGACTTCATCAGGTCGACGTAGAAGTTGATCGCATCCTTCCAGGGCTTGGTGTCGATCTGCGGCTTCCACTGCATGTCGAACCACTGGCCGCCGTTGGTGTTGACCAGCGTGGTGAGGAAGGCCATGTTGTCGCCCCAGCCCGGCTTGCCGCGCAGGCACATGCCGTACACGCCGGCCTTGGGGTCGTGGATCTTGCCGGCCAGTTCCTTCACCTGCACCCAGGTGGGCTGCTCGGGCATCTTGAAGCCGACCTTGTCGGCCAGATCCTTGCGGTACATGAGCATCGAGCTCTCGCCGTAGAACGGGGCCGCGTAGAGCTTGCCTTCGTACGAGAGGCCCGCGCGAATCGCGGGCAGCAGGTCGTCCGCGTCATAGGCGGCATCGGTGGCGATGGGCTGGAGCCAGCCCTTCTTCGACCAGATCGGCGCTTCGTACAGGCCGATGGTCATCACGTCGAACTGGCCGCCCTTGGTGGCGATGTCGGTGGTCACGCGCTGGCGCAGCGTGCCTTCTTCCAGCGTGACCCACTTGAGCTTGATGTCGGGGTTGGCCTTCTCGAAGAAGGGCGTGAGCTTCTGCATCTCGATCATGTGGCCGTTGTTCACGGTCGCGATCACGAGTTCGGTGGCGGCCTGGGACACGAGCCCCGTGCCGAGGAGTGCGAGGACGAGGCCGGCTTTCAGAAAACGCTTCATGTTGTCTCCTAGAGGTGAGCGACGCCCTCCTGGTGGCGGGTCGCCGTGGGGGGATTCTGGAGAAACTCAGTTGCGGTTTTGGTACTTCGTCGGTTACCTCCAGTACTTTCATGCACCGGTTGGCTAGTGAATTCCCTAATTGGTGCAACACAGCATGGAAAACCGCAAGCCAAAGGCTTCAGGCCAATTTCAGGTACCGCCGCCCAGCAACTGGCGCCTGAACTGCGCGGCCGCCGGCGAGAGTGCCCGGTCTTCCCGCGTGATGAGGCAGATCGGCGGCACGCGCACCGGCAGCTCCACCGGCACGGTGCGCAGCACGCCGAGCCGGGCGTAGTGATCGGCCTGCGAGGCCGGCATCACCGCGGCCATGTCGGAGTTTTCCAGCAGCGCCGTGATGGCGATGGGCGATGCCGTTTCGATGATGTCCAGCCGCGCCTGGATGCCCGCCTCCCGCATCGCCGCCTCGAAGCGCCCGCGCTGCGGCGAGCCGGGCGGCTGCAGCACCCACGACCAGCCCGCCATCTCGGCCAGCGTGACCGGGGCGCTGCGCTCGAACACCGGGTGCGCCGCGCGCACCACCGCCACCTGAGATTCGCCCAGCAGCGGCACGCTCGCGTACTTCGCCTCGT
The DNA here is from genome assembly GCF_030815625.1 of Variovorax sp. W1I1. Taxonomy (NCBI): domain Bacteria; kingdom Pseudomonadati; phylum Pseudomonadota; class Betaproteobacteria; order Burkholderiales; family Comamonadaceae; genus Variovorax; species Variovorax sp. W1I1. Next base: position 4,806,848 of record NZ_JAUSWZ010000001.1, read on the forward strand.
CGTGGCTGTCGGTGAGCCGGCCCAGCACGAGGTCGACGTCGCCCTGCTCCAGTTGCGCCTGCATCACGTCGCTGGTCTCGACCACCACCGACACGGCCACTTGCGGATGGCGGCGGTGGTACTCCACCAGCGCCGGCGCCAGCAGCTCGGGCACCGCGCCGGGCACGCTGCCCACGCGCAGCGCGCCGCTCAGGCCCGAGCGTAGCGCGAGCATTTCCTCGCGGGCGGTGCCGAAGTCGCTGAGCACGCGGCGGGCGTAGCGGATCAGGATCTCGCCGTAGGGCGTGGGCTCCATGCCGCGCGCGAGGCGCTCGAAGAGCTTTTCGCCGAGCGAATCTTCCAGTTGCTGCAGCAGCTTGGTGGCGGCGGGCTGGCTGATGTTCATGGCTTCGGCCGCGCGCCCGAGGTGGCGGTGGGCGTCGAGCCGGGCCAGCAGCAGCAGCTGGCGCGGCCGCACATGGAGCATCAGCGAGGTGTCGGAGAGGCCCGGAGTTGCATCGGTCATGCATAAAAGTATATGAACCTCAGGACTTTTACGATTGGATTGCGAGGAGGAAGCTCCGTAGGCTCGGGCCAAACAAAGCAGGAGACAACCCGATGAAGCTTTCCTCCCTGGCCCGCGCGGCAGGCATTGCCGCGATGGCGCTACTGGCTGCGGCGACCACCGGCGCCCAGCCGAACTACCCCGACAAGCCGGTGCGCATCATGGTCGGCGCCTCGCCCGGCGGCGGCACCGACATCCTCGCCCGCGTGCTGGCCGACAAGTTCTCGCCGGTGTTGAAGCAACCCGTGACGGTGGAGAACCGTCCCGGCGCCTCCAACACCATCGCCGGCGAACTCACCGCGCGCGCACCGGCCGACGGCGCCACGCTGCTGCTGGCCACCAACACCGCGCAGGCGGTGGCGCCGCACATCCTCAAGCTCAAGTACGACCCGCTCAAGGACCTGACGCCCATCGGCCTCGTGGCCGTGATGCCCAACGTGCTGGTGGTCTCGGCCAACTCGCCCTACAAGTCGGTGAAGGAGCTCGTGGCGGCCATGGCCGCGAAGCCCGGCGGCTTCAAGTACGCCTCGTCCGGCATCGGCAGCACGCAGCATGTGGGCGGCGAGGCCTTCAACCTGGCCACGGGCATGAAGTCGATCCACGTGCCCTACAAAGGCAGTTCGCAGGCGCACATCGACATCATCTCGGGCGAGGTCGACATGATGTTCGACAGCACCTCGTCGGCCATGGGCCAGATCAAGGCCGGCAAGTTCCGCGCGCTGGCCGTGAGCGCGCCGCAGCGCTCGCCCGAACTGCCCGACGTGCCGACGCTCGCCGAGCAGGGCATCAAAGGCGCCGACGTGTCCACCTGGTATGGCCTCTACGTGACCGCCGGCACGCCTCGCCCCGCGGTCGACAAGCTGAACGCCGAGCTGGTGCGCACGCTGAAGCTCACCGACGTGCAGGCGCGCATCAAGGCCCTGGGCGGTGAACCCGGCGCGCTGACCGGCGACCCGTTCGCGGCGATGAACAAGCAGGAGTTCGACCACTACGGCCAGCTCGTGCGCGACGCCAACATCAAGGCCGAATGAGGCCGCCCTCCTCCCCGCCCACTCACTTCAACCTCCAAAACGCATGCCCATGTCAACGCAAACGAAAACCCCGAGCGTGATCTCCGCCAAGCCCCGCATCGTCGTGCTGCTGGGCGACCCCAGCGGCGTCGGCCCCGAGATGGCCGTGAAGCTGCTCGCGCGCCAGCGCAACCTGGACGCCGCGCGCGTGCTGCTGATCGCCGACCCGGCCGTGCTGGCCGAGGGCGAGCGCGTGGCGGGCGTGAAGCTCGATCCGCTGCAGGTCGACAGCCTGGACGAACTGCGCTTCGAGGACGGCCGGCCCAGCCTCTACCTGCGCGACTGGATGGAGGGCGAGGCGCCGGTGCTCGGCGAATCCAACGAGCGCTCGGGCCGGGCCTCGTTCGAGGCGCTCGAATATGCGACCGTGGTCGTGCGGCGCGGGCAGGCCGACGCGATCCTCTTCGCACCGCTCAACAAGCATTCGCTGCGCCTGGGCGGCCTCACGCACGAGGACGAGCTGCGCTACATGCAGGAGCGTTTTGCGGTGACCGGCTTCGTCTGCGAGTTCAACCTCACCGGGTCGCTGTGGACTTCGCGCGTGACCTCGCACATTCCGCTGAAGGACGTGGCGAGCCACATCACGGTCGAGGGCGTGGGCGACGCCGTGAAGATCATCGCGTCTGCCTTGCGCCGCGCAGGCGTCGCGCAGCCGCGCATCGCGGTGACGGGACTCAACCCGCACGCGGGCGACGGCGGCTCCATCGGCATGGAAGAGATCGAGATCATCGCGCCGGCCATCGAGAAGCTGCGCGCCGAAGGCTACGACGCGCGCGGCCCGTTCTCGCCCGACACGGTGTTCATCGGCGCGCGCCGCGGCGATGTGGATGCGGTGGTGTCGATGTACCACGACCAGGGCCAGATCGCGATGAAGCTCATGGGCTTCGAGCAAGGCGTGACGCTGCATGGCGGGCTGCCCGTGCCCGTGGCCACATCGGCCAGCGGCAGCGCCTTCGACATTGCCGGCAAGGGCATCGCGCAGATCGAAGGGCTGCAGCAGGCCTTCGACCTGTGCGTGCGGATGGCGAGCGGTGGAGCGCCTGTGCGGGCGCCCGCGGAAACCGCCGCGGCCTGAAACTTCAGGAGCTCAGGCGCTTCAACAAACCCGCCGTAGACGCGTCGAGCCCCATGATGTCGCCCGAGGCGAGGCGAGGCTCGATGTCCTTCGCCAGCACCTTGCCCAGCTCCACGCCCCACTGGTCGAAGCTGTTGATGCCCCACAGCGCGCCGCTGGTGAACACGCGGTGCTCGTACATCGCGAGGAAGGCGCCGAGCGCTTCGGGCGTGAGCTTCTCGAACACGAAGAAGCTGCTTGGCCGGTTGCCCGGAAAGTTCTTGTGGCCGCCTTCGTCCAGCTTGCCCACCATCAGCGCCTGCGCCTGCGCGAGCGCGTTGGCCAAGAGCTTGGGATGGTGGCCTTCGAGGTCGTGCGCCGCATCGCGCACCGCCACGAATTCGAGCGGCGTCACGTCCGTGCCCTGATGAAGCATCTGGAAGTAGGCGTGCTGGCCGTTGGTGCCGGGCTCGCCCCAGAGCACCGGCGAGGTGCCGAACGCCACGGGCTTGCCGCTCGCATCGACCTGCTTGCCGTTGCTTTCCATTTCCAGCTGCTGCAGGTAGGCCGGCACGCGCTTCAGGGCGCTGTGATACGGCGCGATGCTGCGGCTCGTGAACTTGTGGAAGTTGCGATACCAGACATCGAGCAGCCCGAGCCGCACCGGCAGGTTCTGCGCGAGCGGCGCGGTGCGGAAGTGCTCGTCCATCGCATGCGCGCCCGCGAGCAGCCGGCGAAAACCGTCGGCGCCGATGGCCAGCGCGATCGGCAGGCCGATGGCCGACCACAGCGAATAGCGGCCGCCCACCCAGTCCCAGAAGCCGAAGGTGGTGTCGATGCCGAACTTGTTCGCGGCTTCGACATTCGTCGTGAGCGCAGCGAAGTGGCCGGCGATGTCGTTGCCGCCCGACTGCTCGTACCAGCGCTTGGCCGAGAGCGCATTCGTCATCGTCTCGGTCGTGGTGAAGGTCTTCGAGGCGATCAGGAACAGTGTGTGCTCCGGCGCCAGGTCGCGCAGCACGCCCGCGAGCTCGTGGCCATCGACGTTCGAGACGAAGTGAAAGCGCTTGCCCGGCGCAGCGAACTCGGCGAGCGCCAGCACCGCCATCTGCGGGCCGAGGTCGGAGCCGCCGATGCCGATGTTGACCACGTCGGTGATCGTGTGGTCGCCGCGCACCTTCTCGGCATAGGCCAGCATCGCGTCGAGCGTGGCGTGCACCTCGCGCAGCTTGTCGGCCGTCTTGCCGACCTTCGCATCGGCCGGCGCGCGCAGCAGCGTGTGCAGCACGGCGCGGTCTTCGGTGTTGTTGATGTGCTCGCCCGCGAACATCGCGTCGCGGTGCGCTTCGAGGCCGCATTCGCGGGCCAGCGTGAGCAGCAGCTCTTCGGTGCGCGCGTCGATCAGGTTCTTGGACAGGTCGGCGAACACATAGGGCGCTTCCTGGCTGAAGCGCTCGAAGCGCCCCGCGTCGTCCACGAAGGCATGGCGCACGTCGAACTGGCGGCCCGCCGTCTCGAAGTACGACTGCAGTTGCGCCCAGGCCGGCGCACGGTCGCAGCGTTGGGTCACGTGGGTCACTGCCATGTTTACTTGCCGCTTTCCTGCATGAGCTTCTCGAGCTTCACGGCGTCGGCCGCGAAGGCGCGGATGCCTTCGGCGAGCTTCTCGGTGGCCATGGCGTCTTCGTTGAGCGCGAAGCGGAAGCCGGCTTCGTCGTAGCTCACCTGCTTCGCATCGCCCTTGGCCGCGGCCTTGGCGTCGAGCGCGTGTTCGAGCGGTTCGTTGCTCGCGGCCAGCTCGGCCAGCAGCTCGGGGCTGATGGTCAGCAGGTCGCAGCCGGCCAGCGCCTGGATCTGCCCCACGTTGCGGAAGCTCGCGCCCATCACCTCGGTCTTGATGCCGTGCTGCTTGTAGTAGTTGAAGATTTCGCGCACCGACTTCACGCCCGGATCGTTGGCGCCGGCATTCGCCGCTTCGTCCCACTTGGCGCCGGCCGACTTCTTGTACCAGTCGTAGATGCGGCCCACGAAGGGCGAGATCAGCTGCACCTTCGCGGCGCCGCAGGCCACGGCCTGCGCGAACGAGAACAGCAGCGTGAGGTTGGTGCGGATGCCCTTGAGTTCGAGCTGGCGCGCGGCCTCGATGCCTTCCCAGGTGGAGGCGACCTTGATGAGCAGGCGCTTCTCGGTGTCGATGCCTTCGGCCTTGTAGAGCGCCACGATGCGCTCGCCGCGGGCGATGGTGGCGGCGGTGTCGAACGAGAGGCGCGCATCGACTTCGGTGGAGACGCGGCCCGGAATGATCTGGAGGATTTCGGTGCCGAAGTTCACCAGGAGGCGGTCGATGACTTCATCGAGCGGCTTGCCTGCGTGCTTCTTCACGATCTCGTCGAGCAGGGGGCGGTATTCGGGCTTCTGAACGGCCTTGAGGATCAGCGACGGGTTGGTGGTCGCGTCCTGCGGCTTGGAAATGCTGAGTTGCTTGAAGTCACCGGTGTCGGCGACGACAGTGGTCCATTGGCGGAGGGCATCGAGTTGGTTCATGAAATCAATTATCCAGTGCGGGTTGTGACAAGTCCTGCACGCAGTTGCGCGGCGGCCGATGTTTTCATGCGCACCGTAGCACGGGTCTTCGCGAGGTTCCATCGGCCTTCTGCCCGCAGGGTTGTCGGCCGCCCTGCCCTACAGGGGCTGTGGTCCGTGGCTGACGGCATGCGGCCACCGGCCAGGGCTACCCTGAGCGTCAAGCGAGTCTTGTCCAGGACCTGCGCAGAACGTCTTACCTCCAGGAGCCCCCTCATGTCCCCTCGCCAACGACGCCCCGTCGCAGACCCCGCCGGCCGGCCTTTCGATGACCGCCGCACCAGCCAGGCGATCGGCGCGATGGCCACGGCCTTCGTCGTGGGCGGCCTCGCGACCTGGCTCGCGATGGGGGCCGCGCGCACCGCCCGCGCCCAGGTGGCCGGCCCGCCCGACGGCGCGCCGCTGATGCGCGCGCCCCTGCAGGTGGTGGCGCCGGTCGACCTGCAGCGCTATGCCGGCATCTGGCACGAGCAGGCGCGGCTGCCGAACCGCTTCCAGAAAAGCTGCTCGGGTCCCGTGACCGCCGAATACACGCCGCAGCCCGACGGCACGGTGCAGGTGGTCAACCGCTGCGTGCGGGCCGACGGCAATTTCAACGAGGCCATCGGCACGGCGCGCGTGGTGCCTGTGGCCGGTCAGCCCGGCGCGGGCCGCCTCGAAGTGCGCTTTGCGCCCGCATGGCTGAGCTGGCTGCCCATCGTCTGGGGCGACTACTGGATCCTCAAGCTCGACCGCGACTACCAGGTGGCGCTGGTCGGCACGCCCGACCGCGAGTACCTGTGGGTGCTGTCGCGCGCACCGCGCCTGGACGACGCGACGCTGCAGGTCGAGCTGGACTACGCGCGAAGCCTCGGCTTCGACGCCGACAAGGTGGTGCTCACCGGCAGATAGCGCGCGAGCTGCGCCGGCAGCATGTCCGGCGCGGTGCAGTGGATCGCCTGCCAGCCGAAGGCGCGCGCCGCCTCGACGTTGGGGGCCGAGTCGTCGATGAACACCGTCTCCGCCGCATCGAGCGCATGGCGCACCGCCAGCAGTTCGAAGATTTCACGATCCGGTTTGATGAACTTCACATCGCCCGAAAACACGCCGCCGTCGAAGCGGCGCATGAACGCATGCCGCCGCTCGAGCGCGCGCGCATACGGCGCAGGCATGTTCGACAGGTAATAAAGCCGCAGCGGCTGCCCGGCTTCGCGGTGGGCAAACAATTGCTCGAGCATGTCGACCGTGACCTCGATGGCTTCGAGGCGCTCGCCCAGGTTGCCGAGCATCGCGTGAAGCGGGTCCGCCGGCAGCGAGAGCCGCGCCGCCATGCGGGCGATGGCATCGTCCAGCGTGCGGGTGCCGCAATCGAAACTGGTCCAGTCGTCGTGATGGAAAAGCGCCCTGCCGAGCGCCACCGCGGCGGCTTCAGTGGGCGCGTGTTGCGCGAGATGGGCCTGCACCAGCCGCGTGGGCTCCCATGCGATCAGCACGGCGCCGAGGTCGAAAACCAAGTTCATGGCGCGATTGTTTCATGCGCCCGGCACCACGCTCACGCCATGGGCGCGCAACGACAGCGTGGTCTGCGCGCCCGCGGCCAGGGGCTGCGACAGGTCGGTGGAGACCACGAAGACGGGGCCAAGCGTGGTGTCGAAGCCGTATTCGTAGAAGCTGCCGAGGTACGCGGCCTTGCGCAAGGTGGCGGGAAGGCCGTCGGCCGCTCCGATTTCCCACGCCTCGGGCCGCACCGCCACCTTCACCGTGCCGGGCGCGACCGCGTGGCGCGGCTTGAGGCGCAGCGGGCCGAGCGTGACGCTGCCGTCGGCCTCCGCCACGCCGGGAAACACCATCGCCTCGCCCATGAAGCCCGCGACGAACTCGCTTTCGGGCCGGCCGTAGAGCTGCTCGGGCGTGCCGCGCTGGGCGATCACGCCATGGTCCATCACGATGATCTGGTCGCTCACGGCCAGCGCCTCGCTCTGGTCGTGCGTGACGTAGGCGACGGTGAGCTTCAGGCGCTGCTGCAGCGCGCGGATTTCCTCCCGCATCTCGCGGCGCAGGCGCGCGTCGAGGTTGGAGAGCGGCTCGTCGAACAGCAGCACCGCGGGTTCGAGCACCAGCGCGCGTGCGAGCGCCACGCGCTGCTGCTGGCCGCCCGAGAGTTCGCTGGGCAGGCGCTCGTCGAAGCCCACCAGGCCCACGCCCCGGAGCGCTTCACGCGCCCGCGACGTGGCCTCGTCCTTCTTCACGCCGCTCATGCGAAGGCCATAGCCAACGTTCTCGATCACGTTCATGTGCGGGAACAGCGCATAGCTCTGGAACATCATGCTCACGTTGCGCTCGGCCGGGCCGAGCGTCGTCACATCGCGCCCGCCCATGAAGATCGAACCGGAGGTCGGCGATTCGAGCCCCGCGATCATGCGCAGCGTGGTCGTCTTGCCGCAGCCCGAAGGGCCGAGGATCGTCGTGAGCGTGCCCACGGGTACTTCGAAGCTGATGCCCTTGACGGCCATCGGCCCGCTCTTGTCGGTGCCGTAGCGCTTGGTGACGTTGCGGAATTCGATGCCATTCATGGTGTAGCCAGGCTTTCCATTTTGTGATGTCCCTGATGCGGCGGCGTAGCCCCGCGCCGCCCCAGCTTGCGCTCCCCGACCACGAACTGCACCAGCGCGATCGCCAGGGACATCAGGATCATGAGCACCGTGCAGTACGCGAGCGCGATGCCGTAGTCGCCATTGCCGACGCGGCCGATGATGTACGTGGTGGCAAGCTCGTTCTCGGCGGTGACCAGGAAGATCACCGCGCTCACCGTCGTCATGGCGCGCACGAAGCTGTAGACCAGCGCGGCCACCAGCGCGGGCTTGAGCAGCGGCAGCACCACCTTGAACAAGGTCTGCGAGGTCGAGGCGCGCAGCATCAGCGAGGCTTCGTCGAGCGAGCGGTCCAGTTGCTTGAAGGCCGCGGTGCCGGCGCGCACGCCCACCGGCAGGTTCCGGAACATGAAGCACAGCACGATGATGAGCCCGGTGCCCGTGAGCTCCAGCGGCGGCACGTTGAACGCCAGGATGTAGCTCACGCCGAGCACCGTGCCCGGAATCGCGAAAGCCAGCAGCGCTCCGAACTCGAAGATGCCCTGGCCCTTGAACTCGTTGCGCGCCAGCAGCCACGCGATCAGCAAGCCCAGCGCCGCGGTGATCGGCGCCGAGATGCCCGCGAGCTTGAGCGTGGTGATGAGCGAGTTCCACGCCGTGCCCGCCCACACCAGCCCGAACTGGCCCCACTCCAGCGCGAACGCGTTCTTGAAGTGGTTGAGCGTGAAGCTGTAGTCGCGCCCCCAGGTCTGCACGAAGCCGCCCGCGAAGGCGAAGAGATACACCACCGCGGTGAACGCGATCCACGGCAGCGCGATGCAGTAGATGGTGCGGCGCACGCCGTCGGGCAGCGCCATCGCGATGCCTGCATCGCCCTTGCCGCTTACGGTCGTGTAGTTCTGCTTGCCGAGCAGCCCGCGCTGCAAGGCGAACACGCCGAGCGCGAACAGCGTCAGCACCCAGGCGAGCGAGGCCGCGCGGCCCTGGTCGTACTGCGCGCCGACGATGGCGAAGAAGATGTCGGTCGAGAGCACCGAGAACTGCCCGCCCACCACCACCGGGTTGCCGAAGTCGGCAATGCTCTCGATGAAGCCGACCAGGAAGGCGTTGGCCAGCCCGGGTTTCAGCAGCGGCAGCGTGATGGTGAAGAAGGTGCGGCGACGGTCGGCGCGCAGCATCTGCGCGGCTTCTTCCAGGCTGGGCGCAATGCCCTGCACCACGCCGCGCATGATCATGAAGGCGATGGGCGTGAAGGCGAAGAGCTGCGCCACCAGCACGCCCGGCATGCCGTAGAACCAGCGCGTCGGCTCGATGCCGAACAGGTTCTCCAGCATCTGGTTGACGATGCCCGCGCGGCCGAACAGCAGGATGAGCCCGAGGCCCACCACGAACGGCGGCGTGATGATCGGAAGCAGCGCCAGCACCCGCAGCGCGCCCTGCCCGCGCTTGCTGCCGCGCTCGGCCATGAGCGCCATCAGCGTGCCGAGGAAGGTGGTGCCGGCCGCCGTGAGCAAGGCCAGCACCAGCGTGTTCCACGCCACGCCGCAGCGCACGCCTCCTGCCAGGCAGCCCAGGCCCCAGATGCGTTCGGTGAACACGCGCGCGATGAAGGCGCCGATCGACCATTGCCCGTCTTCATTGAAGAACGCGCCCGAGAGCGCCTTGCTCACCGGATAGGCGATGAACAGCGCCATCAGCACGCCGCAGCCGATGACCGCGGCCGCCACGAAGAGGTCGCCCTTGAAGAGGCCGAGCCGCGCGACGCCGAAGGCCGCCAGCAGCACGAGCGCCGTTAGCGCCACGAAGCCACCCGCGCCGATGCCGAACTGGTTGATCGCGAGTTCGCCGAATTGTGTGTTGAGCGCCGCGACGCTCCAGCCGCGCGCTCCGATGGTGAAGCCGGCGAGCGACAGCCCGATGGCGCCGATCGCCCCACCCGCCAGCAGCCATCGCCCTTGGCCCCGTCCCGCGGGCAGCCATGCGCCGACCGCGCACATCACGAGCCCCGCCAAGCCGATGAAGAGCCAGCTGCGCCCCTGCATCGCGGCCTGCATCAGGCCGTTGGCGCCCTCGGCTTGCCCGAAGACCTGCGGAACGGCTTCGTACCAGGTCGCATCCTGAATCGCGTACCAAGGGAGCAGCAGGTACGCCGCAAAGCCCAGCGCGACCCACGCCCAGATCCAGCGCTGCGAACGCCGGGCCGCCGCCACGGAGGCCGGGTTGACTGGCGCGCCGCCGATGGAGCTCGCTTCCACTTAGCGCGGCAGCGAGTTGACGTCCTTCTCCCAGCGCGCGATCAGGCGCCGGCGCTCGGCGCTGGCGCCGTACTTGGCGTAGTCGTAGTCGATGAACTTGATCTTCTTGAAATCAGGGATGCGCGGATCGAGCTTGGCTGCCGCGTTGCTCGGCAGCTGGAACTGCTTGTTGGCGGCGCCCAGTTCCTGCGCGGCGGGCGTGAGTGCCCATTCGTAGAACTTCTTGGCGGCGTCGAGGTTGCGCGCGCCCTTGATGATGCTCATGGAGCCGATCTCGGCGCCGGTGCCATCGCTCGGCGTGATGGTCTCGACCGGGAAGCCCTGCATCTTCTCGCCCGGGCCATCGTGCACGAAGCTGATGGAGATCGCGGTCTCGCCGCGCGCCACCGCCTTGATCGGACCCGTGCCCGAGCGGGTGTACTGGCCCACGTTCTTGTGCAATGCCTTGAGGTAGTCGAAGGCCTTGTCCTCGCCCATCAGCTGGACCAGCGTGGCGATCATGGTGTAGGCCGTGCCGCTCGATGCGGGGTTGGCCACCTGGATGTCGCCCTTGTACTCGGGCTTGAGCAGGTCGGCCCAGGTCTTGGGCACGGGCAGCTTCTTCTTGGCCAGCAGCTCGGGGTTGTAGCCGAAGCCCAGCGGCCCCGAGTAGATGCCCACGGTCTTGTAGCCCGACTGCTTGGCCTGCTGCTGGGCCCAGGGGTGCAGTTGCGCGAGCGTGGGCGACTTGTATTCGAGCGTGAGGCCCTGCTCGGCCGCCTGCAGGTGCGGATCGCCCGTGCCGCCGAACCACACGTCGGTCTTGGGGTTGTCCTTCTCGGCGATGAGCTGGGCCAGCGCCTCGCCCGAGCCCTTCAGGGCCATGTTGATGCGAACGCCCGTGGTGCGGGCGTAGACGGTGGAGATCACGTTGCACCATTCGGCCTGGACCGAGCAGATCACGTTCACGGTCTGTGCCGATGCGGCGGCCGACAGGCCCAGCAATGCGGCTGCGCAAAAAAGCTTCTTCATTTGGAGTTTTCCTGCTTCATGCATAAAAAAAAGCCTTGCGGCTCGAGAGCAGCGTAGCTTTAGTACAGGTCGCGGGAATCGGTACAAGTACCATCGCGACTGGCGCGCCGGCCCTGCCCGGACGTCTCCAGGCACTCAGACAAAGGAAAGTTTTTCATGAGCTTCGATCTCGTTCTGTTCGGCGGTACTGGCGATCTCGCGTGGCGCAAACTCATGCCCGCGCTGTTCCAGGCCTTCCGGCACGGCAGCCTCCCGCAGGACGGACGCATCGTCGGCGTGGCGCGGGACGACCTGTCGGACGATCAATACCGCGAGTTGATCCAGTCGCGCTTCAGCGCGGTCGAAGGGGCCAAGCGGCCCTCCCCGGAAGAGTTCAAGAAGTTCGCGTCGATGCTGCATTACCTGCGCATGGACCTGTCCAAGCCCGACGACTACGCCAAGCTGGCCGAGCTGCTCAAGCAGCGCGACGCCTCCACGGTCGTGATGTACGTGGCCACGGCGCCCGCCCTCTTCACGCAGGTGGTCGAACAGATCGCAGCGGCCGGCCTCAACGGCCCCAAGACCCGCATCGTGCTCGAGAAGCCGCTCGGCCACGACCTCGCCTCCAACCGCGCGATCAACGCCGCGGTCGGCAAGGTGCTCGAGGAAAAGCAGGTCTTCCGCATCGACCATTACCTCGGCAAGCCCTCGGTGCAGAACCTGTTCGCGATGCGCTTCGGCAATGCGCTCTTCGAGCCCATCTGGCGCCGCGAGCACATCGCCAACATCCAGATCACCATTGCCGAAGACCTGGGCGTCGAGAAGCGCGGCGCCTTCTACGACCAGACCGGCGCGTTGCGCGACATGGTTCAGAACCACGCACTGCAGTTGCTGTGCGCGATCGGCATGGAGCCGCCGATCAACTCGCACGCCGACGCGATCCGCGACGAAAAACTCAAGGTGCTGCGCGCCCTCAAGCCCTGGACGCCCGAGAGCCTGAGCCTGCATGCGATCCGTGGCCAGTACACCTCGGGCACGGCCTACGGCGAGCGGGTGCAGGGCTACCGTGACGAGCCCGGTGTCGACCCCGAAAGCCGCACCGAGACCTTCGTCGCGCTGCGCACCGAAATCGCCAACTGGCGCTGGGCCGGCGTGCCGTTCTACATCCGCACCGGCAAGCGCCTCGCCTCGCGCGATGCGCGCATCGAGGTCAACTTCCGGCCGACGCCGCATGCGATCTATCGCGCGCCGGCGGGCAACGTCAACAAGCTGGTGATCAATCTGCAGCCCAAGGACGGCCTGGAGCTGCACATGCTCGCGCAGGCACAGGACAACCGGCAGCGCAACGGCAACCAGAGCGCCGCCGCACAGCTGGCGCCGGTGCAACTCGACCTGGACTTCGACAAGCGCTTCGGCGCCGAGCGCGTGGGTGCCTACGAGCGCCTGCTGCTCGACGTGATCGACGGGCGCCTCAACCTGTTCGTGCGCAGCGACGAGCAGGAAGAAGCATGGCGCTGGGTCGAACCGCTGATCGACAGCTGGGCATCGGACGGCGGCCCGCGTCCCTACGCAGCCGGCACCTGGGGTCCGAGCGCATCGAGCGCGATGATTGCGCGCGATGGTTTTTCGTGGGGCGAAGAGCAGTAAGCCTTCAGCCGAACTGCACGCAGCGCATGCTTAGCGTGCCCGACTGGAATCCCTCGTAGACCGTCTTCGCGCGCTCGCCAGTGCCGGCGGCGCCGAGGGCGTAGAGGAATGGAAAGTAGTGATCGGGCGTCGCCACCGCGGTCGATGCGCCCTCCAGCTTTTCATAGCCGATCAGCGCGCGGTCGTCGCGGCCCGCAAGCGCCGACTTCACCGCGTCGTCGAAGGACTGCGCCCACGGGCGGCTCGCCTTCGGCCCATCGACCGTTCCGCGGTCCGTGGCGCGCAGGTTGTGCACCACGTTGCCGCTGCCCATCACGAGCACGCCCTTGTCACGCAGCGCCGCGAGGTCTCGGCCCACCGCGTAGTGGAAGGCGGCCGGCTTGTCGTAGTCGATGCTGAGCTGGAAGACGGGAACGTCGGCCTTCGGGTAGAGGTGCTTGAGCACCGACCAGGTGCCATGGTCGAGCCCCCATTGGTCGGTGGCGATCACCGGCGACTGCTTCACCACGCCGACGGTTTCGCGCGCCAGTGCCGGATGGCCGGGCGCGGGGTAGTCGACATCGAACAGCGCCTGCGGGAAACCGCCGAAGTCGTGGATCGTCTTCGGCTTCGCCTGCACGCCGACGCCCGTTGCGCCGCGGCTCAGCCAATGCGCCGAAACACTCAGGATAGCTGTTGGCGGCGGCAGATCCCTGCCCCATGCCGAGAGGCGGCGCGTAAACGCGTTGTCGGCAATGGCGTTCATGGGTGTGCCATGGCCGATGAAGATGACGGGCATCCGCCGTGAAGGCGTGCCGCTTGCCGCATGCGAGCGCGTTGCAAGCGCAAGCGATGCCAGCGCGGTGGTAGCGCCGAGCGCGGACGCCATTACGAAGCCCCTGCGGCCGAGCTCGGGTGCGTTCAATGGATGCGGGGTCGAGAAAGTCGTGCGGCCTGCCATGGTGTCCTTCGGATTTGCGGCACCACTCTGCCGCAGCGCCCTAAGCCACGCAGTGCGTTTACGCACATGCGGCGACGTCTAGATCCGGCCCTCTTCGACCGCATGACACGCCACCTGCACCCCCTTGATACTCAGCAGCTTCGGCCGCTCCGCCGAGCAGCGCGCATTCGCATGCGGGCAGCGCGGATGAAACGCACAGCCCGTCGGCGGATTCAGCGGATTCGGCACCTCGCCCTGCACCGGCGTGCGCTGGCGCCCCGTGTGCTTCATCTGCGGAATCGCATCGAGCAGCATGCGCGTGTACGGATGCTGCGGCTCGGCGAAGAGCTTCTGCTTGTCCGCCACCTCGACCAGCCGGCCGAGATACATCACGCCGACCTGGTCGGCCACATGGCGCACCACCGCGAGGTTGTGCGAGATGAAGAGATACGTCAGCCCCTGCTCGCGCTGCAGGTCCTTCATGATGTTGAGCACCTGCGCCTGCACGCTCACGTCGAGCGCCGAGGTGGGCTCGTCGCACACCAGGAACTCGGGCTGCGTGGCGAGCGCGCGCGCGATCGAAATGCGCTGGCGCTGGCCGCCCGAGAACTGGTGCGGGTACTTGCTCATGTCCAGCGGCGAGAGGCCGACCGACTTGAGCAGTTCGCCCACGCGCTCGCGCAGTTCGGCCTTGCCGCTCAAGATGCCGTGCTCGCGCAGGGGCTCGCCGATGATGTCTTCCACGATCCAGCGCGGATTCAAGCTCGCATACGGGTCCTGGAAGATCATCTGGATACGACGGCGCAGCTTGCGGCCTTCGGGGGTCTTGAACTCGGCGTGCGCGTCCTGCCCGTCGAACTGCAGCCCGCCGCGCGTGGGCGCATAGAGGCCGACCAGGAGGCGCGCGACGGTGCTCTTGCCGCAGCCCGATTCGCCCACCAGCGCAAGCGTCTTGCCGCGTTCGATGGAAAAGCTCACGCCGTCCACCGCATGCAGCAGCACGCGCGGCTTGCGTTCGAGCACGCGGTTGAGCCAGGGCGGCGAGACGTCGAAGGTGCGCGCGAGATCGTGCGCGACCACCAGCGGCTCGCCGGCCGTCGTGTCCTTGCGAGGTTCGATCACGGCGCTCATCGCGTCACCTCCACGATGGGTTCGGCCGCTTCGGGCGTGGCGCGTTCGCCGGCCGCGAGCGCGTCGTGGTGCTTCGCCGCGATCTCGGCCTGGCCCGCATGCGGATCGGCCGCGTCGTGCAGCCAGCATGCGGCGCGCGTGGCGCCCGCGTGCAGCAGTTCGGGCCGTTCGGTGAGGCAGCGCGCAAAGGTGCGCGGGCAACGCGGGTTGTAGGCACAGCCGGTCGGAATGGCGTTGAGCCGCGGCATCGCGCCGTCGATCTGGTTGAGCCGTTCGCGGTCGCTTGCCATGTCGGGAATCGACGCCATCAGGCCCGAGGTGTAGGGGTGCGCTGGTTGATGAATCACTTCGTGCACCGGGCCGATCTCGGCGATGCGGCCCGCATACATCACGGCCACGCGGTCGCAGGTCTCGGCGATCACGCCCATGTCGTGCGTGATGAGCATCACGGCCGCGCCGCGGTCCTTGCAGATGCGCTTGAGCAACTGAATGATCTGCGCCTGGATCGACACGTCCAGCGCGGTGGTCGGCTCGTCGGCCACGATGAGCTTGGGCTCGGCCGCGAGCGCGAGCGCGATCACCACGCGCTGGCGCATGCCGCCCGAGAACTGGTGCGGGAAGTGGTCGATGCGCTGTTCGGCCGCGGGAATGCCGGTGTCCTGCAAGAGGCCGATGGCGCGCTTGCGGGCTTCGGAATCGGTCACGGGCAAATGCGCGCGGATGGTCTCGATGAGTTGCCGGCCCACGGTGTAGAGCGGGTTCAGCGAGGTCAGCGGGTCTTGAAAAATCGCGCCGATCTTGCGGCCGCGGATGGGGCGCATCGCATCGAAACTCAGGTTGTCGATGCGCTCCCCCTCCAGCAGGATCTGCCCGCCGGCCACGCGGCCCGGGGGTTCGAGCAGGCCGATGATGGCCGCGCCCGTGAGCGATTTGCCCGCGCCCGATTCGCCCACCACGCCAAGGATTTCCCCGGGCGCGATGTCGAACGAGATGCGGTCGATTGCGCGCAGCGTGCCGCGGCGGTGCGGAAATTCGACAACGAGGTCTTGGACCTGGAGCAGCGTCATGGTGGCGTTCTCCTTTTCTCTTCAGCGCAGGCGCGGATTGAGCGCGTCGCGCAGCCAGTCGCCCAGCAGGTTCACGCTCAGGGCAATGAGCACCAGCATCAGGCCCGGGAATACCGTGATCCACCACTCGCCCGAAAACAGGTACTGGTTGCCGATGCTGATGAGCGTGCCCAGCGAGGGCGAGGTCGGCGGCACGCCGACACCCAGGAACGAGAGCGTGGCCTCGGTGATGATCGCGGTCGCGACCTGGATGGTGGCCAGCACCATCACCGGCCCCATCACGTTGGGCAGCACATGGCGCAGCATGATGCGGATCGGCGCGACGCCGGTGACGCGCGCGGCCTGCACGTACTCCTTGTTGCGCTCCACCAGCGTGGAGCCGCGCACCGTGCGTGCGTACTGGACCCAGCCCGTGAGCGAGATCGAAATGATCAACACGCCGAAAGCGAGCGACTCGTGCGCGCCCGGAAAGAGCGCGCGGCCGACGCCTGCGATCAGCAGCGCGACGAGGATGGGCGGGAACGACAGCATCACGTCGCACACGCGCATGAGGAACGAATCGAGCCAGCCGCCGAGAAAGCCCGCGAGCAGGCCGAACACCACGCCGACGACGACCGACAGCACCACCGAGACGATGCCCACGATCATCGAGATGCGCGCGCCGTAGATGACGGCCGAAAGGATGTCGCGGCCCTGGTCGTCGGTGCCGAGCAGATATTTGGAAGAACCTTCGGCGCTCCATGCGGGCGGCAGGCGGGCATCACCGAGTTCGAGCGTGGCGAGGTCGAAGGGGTTGTGCGGCGACACCCATCCGGCGAACGCGGCGCAGAAAAGGCAGACCACCGCGATCAGTGCCGCCGCCATCGCCACCGGGGAAGTCCGGAAGCTGTAGCCGACGTCGCTGTCGAGCCAGCGAGCAAGGGTTTTTTTCATCGTGAGGAAAAAAAAGGAATGGGCCCGCAAGAAGCGGGCCCATGGTCAGGCCGCCGAAGGAGCGGCCAGCAGGATCACGGCTTGACGCTCATCCACTTGAAGTACATGAAGTTGTCGGCCAGCTGCACCAGCTCGACCTTCTTGCTCACGCCCCAGGCCAGCGACTGCTGATGCAGCGGCAGCGTGCCGATGTCGTCCGCATGCAGCTTGAAGGCTTCCTTGATGAGCTCGTTGCGCTTGGCCTTGTCGCTCTCGGACTGGATCTTCTTGGTCAGCTCGTCCAGCTTGGGATTGCAGTACGCGCCCAGGTTGAACTGGCCCGTGCCCTTGTCGTCCGGGCAGGCGGTGAGCGAGCTCAGCGCGTTGTGCGAGTCGTAGGTGGTCGGGGTCCAGCCCAGCATGTAGAAGCTGGTGTCGCGGCGCAGGATCTTGGGGAAGTAGGTGCCCTTGGTCTCGGCGGCCAGGTTGATCTTGACGTTGATCTTGGCGAGGTTGGCGGCCACGCTCTGGCAGATCTGGCCATCGTTCACGTAGCGGTCGTTCGGGCAGTTCATCGTCACCTCGAAGCCGCTCGCATAGCCGGCTTCGGCCATGAGCTTCTTGGCGGCTTCGACGTCGAAGGGCAGGCGCTTGTCCTGCTCGGCGGTCCAGCCGTTGATGCCGGGGCCGACCAAGAGGCCCGTGGGCTTGGAGGCGCCGCGCATCACGGTGCGCTGGATGCCGACGATGTCGATGGCCTGGTAGAAGGCCTGGCGAACGCGCTTGTCCTTGAACGGGTTCTTGCCCTTGATGTTGGAGTACAGCAGCTCGTCGCGCTTCTGGTCCATGCCAAGGAAGATGGTACGCATTTCGGGGCCGGTGATGACGCGGGCGTTGGGCGCGGCGTTGATGCGCGCGATGTCCTGCACGGGCACCGGCTCCATCACGTCGACTTCGCCCGAGACCAGCGCGGCCACGCGGGTGGCGGGGTTGGCGATGGGCGTGAAGACGATCTCCTGCGCGTTGCCGTCGATCTTGCCCCAGTAGGTGCCGTTGCGCGTGAACACGGTGCGCACGTTCGGCTGGCGCTCGCGCACGCGGAACGGGCCGGTGCCGTTGGCCTTGAACGAGGCGGTGTTCTCGATGCCCTTGCGGCGGTCGACCGGCTTGGTGGCCTGGTTTTCCTCGCACCACTTCTTGCTCATGATCATGGTGAGCGAGATCACGTCGGGCAGGATCGGGAACGGGCCGTTGGTTTCGATTTCGACGGCGAGATCGCCGACCTTGCGCACGGCCTTGATGTCGCTGAGCGTGGCGCGCATGTCGGAGCCGTCGCCCTGGGCGCGCGCGAAGCTGAACACCACGTCGTCGGCGGTGAACGGCGTGCCGTCGTGAAAGACCACGCCCTTGCGCAGTTCGAAGCGCCAGACGTTCGGCGAGGTCTGCTTCCAGCTGGTGGCCAGGAGCGGTGCAAGGCTCAGGTCCTTGTTGCGACCCACGAGGGTTTCATAGACGTTGGCAGTGACGCTCAACTGCAGCGACTCGTTGAGCGAGTGCGGGTCGAGCGACAGCGCGTCGCCCTGGTTCGCAATGCGGATGGTCTGCGCACTCGCGACCAGGCTGACGGCGCCCAGGGCGCACAGGACGGCGACCGCGGCCGCTTTCTTCTTGAAACTCATGGAGACACTCCTCGGGTTGAAATCGAACACATCACGACGCCGCGGTGGCGGCTGCTTTCCCTGGCTGCGTGCCGCGGGTAGCGGCTAGCGGCATGCCCTGCTCGATCAGGCCGGCATGCAGCGCGGCGCCGAGCGGCAGGATCTCGTCGTTGAAGTCGTAGCGGCTGTTGTGCAGGAAGGCGCCTTCGCGCACGTCTTGGCCGATGCGCAGGTACGCGCCCGCCTTTTTCTGCAGCATGAAGGAGAAGTCCTCGGCGCCCATGCTGGGCTCCATGCTGCGCTCGACATTCTTGGCGCCGACCAGCGACTCGGCCACGTCGGCCGCGAACATCGCCTCGGGGGCGGTGTTGATGGTGGCCGGGTAGATGCGCTCGTACTTGATGGTGGCGGTGGCGCCGAAGCCGCCGGCGATCGCCGTGCACAGCTCGGTCAAGCGCTGCTCGACCTGGGCCTGCACCCGCGCGCTGAAGGTGCGCACCGTACCGACCAGCGTGGCCTCGCCCGGGATCACGCTCATCGCACCGAGGTCGCCCGCCTGCACCGCGCAGATGCTGACCACGGCCGCATCGATGGGGCGCACGCTGCGCGACACGATGGTCTGCGCCGCGGTGATGATGTGCGCGGCAACCACCACCGGGTCGATGGTCTGGTAGGCGTGCGCACCGTGGCCGCCCTTGCCCTTGATTTCGATCGTGATGCGGTCGGCCGCGGCCATCATCGCGCCGCGGTTGATGCCGACGGTGCCGGCGGGCATCGCGGGCCAGTTGTGCATCGCGTAGACCGCATTCACCGGGAAGCGGTCGAACAGGCCGTCTTCGATCATCACGCGCGCGCCGGCGAAGCCTTCTTCGCCGGGCTGGAAGATCAGCACGGCGGTGCCGTCGAAATCGCGCGTCTCGGCGAGATAACGTGCGGCGCCGACCAGCATGGCGGTGTGGCCGTCGTGGCCGCAGCCGTGCATCAGGCCGTCGTTGGCGGAGCGCCAGCCGAAGCTGTTGTCCTCGCGCATGGGGAGCGCGTCCATGTCGGCGCGCAGGCCGATCATGCGGCCGCTCGCGGTGGACTTGCCGCGGATCACGCCGACCACGCCGGTCTTGCCGATGCCCTCGTGGATCTCGTCGACGCCGCAAGCGCGCAGCGCCTCGCGCACGCGGCCTGCCGTGTAGACCTCTTCGAAGCCGAGCTCGGGGTGCGCGTGCAGGTCGCGGCGAAAGGCCGTGAGCTCGGGGTAGAAGCTCGCGATGTTCGCGAAGGCCCGCCCGGACGCCTTGAGGCGAGGGACTGTCGTTGTGGTCACTGCTTCTGTTGCTGCTGCCATGTTCAATGCCCCCCCGCCTTGCCGACGCGCAGACGCGGATCGACCACGAAATACAGCAGGTCGACCACGAGGTTGATCACCACGAAGATCAACGCGATGAGGCACAAGTAGGCGGCCATCACCGGGATGTCGGCGAAGGTCACGGCCTGGATGAACAGGAGGCCCATGCCGGGCCACTGGAACACCGACTCGGTGATGATGGCAAAGGCGATCAGGCCGCCGAGCTGCAGGCCGGTGATGGTCATCACCGGCACCAGCGTGTTCTTGAGGGCGTGGCCGAAATGGATGGCGCGGTTCGACAGGCCCCGTGCGCGTGCGAACTTGATGTAGTCGGTGCGCAGCACCTCGAGCATCTCGGCGCGCACCAGCCGCATGATCAGCGTGAGCTGGAAGATCGCGAGCGTCACCGCCGGCAGCACGATGTGTTGCCAGCCGTCGACGCTGAAGAGGCCGCTGGTCCACCAGCCGAACTTCACGGTTTCGCCCCGGCCGAAGCTCGGGAACCAGCCCAGCGTGACCGCGAAGACGAGGATCAGCAGGATGCCGATCAGGAAGGTGGGCAGCGACACGCCGAGCAGCGAGACCGTCATGAACACCTGGCTTATGAAGGTGCCACGGCGCAGGGCGGTGTAGACGCCCATCGGGATGCCGATGAAGAGCGCCAGCACGGCGGCGACGAGTGCCAGTTCGAGCGTGGCCGGAAAGCGCTCGCCGATCAGGCGCGAGACCTTGGCGCCCTGGCGCAGGCTCAGGCCGAACTCACCCTGGGCCGCATTGACCAGGAAATGCCAGAACTGCACGAAGAAGGGCTTGTCGAGCCCCAAGCCGGCGCGCAATTCACGGATCTGTTCGGGCTTGGCATCCTGGCCCAGCAGGAACACGACGGGATCGCCGACGTATTGGAACAAGAGAAAGGCAATGAACGCGACCGCGATCATCACGATCACGGCCTGGATCAGGCGGCGCAGTACAAAGGCAATCATTAGCAAACAAAGTGATCGGGCATGCTAGCAGTGCAAGGTGCGTGCCCGCACGGGGGTTCCCCGGGGGTGCACACACATGGTGCTCATTGCCAACACCTTGCCCTTTGCAGCACCAGAACGAAAAAAGCCACCCGACTTGCGTCGGGTGGCTTTTGAGCTTTTAGCTTCGAAGCTGGCTTACGCCAGCGTCAAATCAGAAAGCGTGACGGATACCGAAGTCGTAGCCGGTCGAGGTCTTCGGGGTGAAGCCACCGGAGGTCACGAACGACGGGCCGCCAACGGTCAGAGCTGCACCGTTCTTGTTGCTCACACGAGCGATCGTTGCGTACAGAGCCGTGCGCTTCGACAGGTTGTGCACGTAGCCGATTGCCAGCTTGTTGGCCTTCCGGTCAGCAATACGCGGTTGGAACAGCACTTCTTGCTGGTTGTCGTCGTACTTGACAGCCGAGTACGAAGCGCGGATCAGGCCAGCACCGACCGGCACGGTCACGCCGAGCAGGTAACCGGTCAGATCGGTGTCAGGACGGCCGCCCAGGAAGGGTTCGGTTTCGTAGTCCAGCTTGTTCTTGGCACGCGACACTTCACCGAAGAGCTTCACAGGACCGAAGTCGTACGAAGCGCCGAGGTTCAGAGTGTTGACCTTGTTGGTCGTGCCAACGTAGTACTGGTCGCCAATGGTGCTGCTGCCATAAGCAATTGCAACGTCCAGAGGACCGTTTGCGTAGCCGAAGCGGCCACCGACGTAACGGCCTTGACGCGAGTTGTTCGCGACGTCAGGCGTTGCCAGGCCAGGGCTGTACTTGGTCTTTTCGCTGAACGCGTACTGCAGTTGACCGTAGAAGCCACCCAGGTTCGGCGGCAGGAAGTAGCCGATGCTGTTGCTGGTGCGAACGTAGTTGCTGCCAGTAACGCTAGGCACGCCGGCAACCGGCGTAGCAGCCGTACCATTGAAGGCGTTGAAGCCATTGTTGGCCGTGAAGATCAGGTTGGTGCCAACGCCGTTGGTGCCGAACGGATCGAACACGGTGTCGTTCCAGAACGTGGCGGTGTAGTCACGACCCAGACGCAGTTCACCGAAACCACCCGACAGGCTCACGGTCGAACGACGAGCGAACGTCGAAACACCGGTTTGGCCGTCGTCGTTGGTGATCGGGGCTTCGAGCCAGAAGCTGGCTGCCAGGCCACCACCGAGGTCTTCCGTACCACGGAAGCCCAGACGGCTGGAGTTGTAGGCGCCGTTGGCCAGTTCACGACGGCTTGCCTTGACGCTGCCCTTGTTCACATAGAACGGGTTCAGGAAGGTGGCGCCGTTCAGGTCACGCGAGGTGGACGAGTAGCCGCTGATCGACGCGTCGACCACACCGAAAAGCGTGACGGACGACTGAGCCGAGGCAACACCGGCAACAGCCAGGGCAGCCAGAGCAACTAGAGATTTTTTCATTGCAAGTTTCTCCAAGGTTAAACATAGGGCTCCGGTGCGAAGGGCTCACCGTGACTGGCACTTTGTGCTCCCACCGGACCCCGGGCCAACCTCCTTTTGGGAAGTTGTTGCTATTGCACCAGAGCCGCTGCGGCAGGGCAAAACAAATCGCCCGAAATCTCTGATGGCTCGGGCGTTTCGTTGCAGTCCTGCAACAAAGGACTTAGCCCGTCTGGCGCACCACAATGCGGAACAAGAACGTAACTTTTTGCAGCGCTTTTTAGGTGCGTTCAAATAGTCGAATGACGCTCTCGCTTGACCCTGTTCTCGCCGCCACAGATGCGGCGCTGCGCACCCTTTTTGCCCGCCCTCATGCAACGCGGGCCACGCCCACTCCACCCCAGGCTGCTGGCGAGATGGACGAGAAGGAGCGCCGCCAAGCCGGCGCGCTCATGCGCGTCAACCATGTCGGGGAAGTCTGTGCACAGGCGCTTTACACGGCCCAGGCCGCCGTGGCGCGCGATCCAGGCCTGCGCGCTCAATTTCTAGAAGCTGCGCACGAAGAGACCGATCACTTGGCTTGGACACGGCAGCGCCTGGACGAGTTGGGTGATCGGCCTTCGCTGTTGAATCCGCTCTGGTATGCCGGAGCTTTCGGCCTTGGCCTCGTTGCCGGCCGCCTGGGAGATCCTTGGAGCCTGGGCTTCGTGGCCGAAACCGAACGTCAGGTGGAGGCCCACCTTGACAGCCATCTGGACCGGCTCCCGTTATCCGACGGTGCCTCCCGGGCCGTGGTCGAGCAAATGAAGTCCGACGAGGCGCGCCATGCAGCGCAGGCCGTCGATGCCGGCGCCGCAGAACTCCCGCCGCCGGTCAAGGCCCTGATGCGCCTGGCCTCACATGTGATGACCACCGTGGCGCATCGGATCTAGAAACGCTCCCAGCCTCAGGTTTCGATCAGATCGAAGCTGGTAGTGATCTCGGCCGTCTTCGCCAGCATGATGCTGGCCGAGCAATAGGTCTCGTGGCTCAGCGCAATTGCACGTTTCACTGCGGAGGCGGGGATCGCTTTGCCGGCCACGGTGAAATGCATATGGATCTTGGTGAAGACCTTGGGATCCTCTTTCGCGCGCTCGCTGGTCAGCTTGACGCTGCAACGCTCGACGCGATGGCGGCCTCTTTTCAATATCAGCACCACGTCATAAGCGGTGCAGCCGCCGGTACCAGCCAGCACTGTCTCCATCGGCCTCGCGGCAAGGTTCTGGCCGCCGTTCTCCGGCTTCGCCGCGTCGGGTGCGCCGTCCATCATCAGGACGTGGCCGCTGCCAGTCTCGGCGACAAAGCCCATGGCCGAACGCGTTCCGGCGTCGCCGGTCCAACTCACTGTGCATTCCATGATTCTTCGGATTCCAGTCAGGATGCCCGGCAAAAACGCACGTCGGCATCAGATTTGTGTGGGAAAAGCATCACTCGCTTGTTGCAACGCAACAAACAGTCGATATACTTTATTTCATCGCGCATACGTTTGCGCCCACAGTTGTCTCCTCCACCCTTCCAATTGGTGGATTTAGCCCCGAGCTGCAAAGCTCGGGGCTTTTTTCTTTCCCGATCGGCCGGCGCGACCGGCATTCCCACTCTAGTTTTCGCTCCGAAAGGGCAACTGCTCTGGCTGCCCTGGCTGTTGCCGGTGTTGCCTCGGCTCAGTCGTCCGTCACGCTTTTCGGTGTGGTCGACGCGTCGATCAGCGGCTACTCGTCCACCTCGCGTGACCTGAACGGTGCGACTCCCGCCGACCCGTTTTACGTGAACAGGGGCAGTGCCAAAACCAGCAGCCGCCAACTGGCGAGCGGCGGCTACAACTCCAGCCGACTGGGTTTTCGCGGCACGGAAGATCTCGGCGGCGGCCTTGCAGCCAGCTTCTGGCTCGAAGCCCCGATCAGCAACGACGATGGCCAACAAGGTGTTGCCACGTTCAATCGTCGTTCGACCGTGAGCCTGTCGGGTGGTTTTGGCGAAATCCGCCTTGGCCGTGACTTCACCCCGACCTTCTGGAACGACACCGTGTTCGATCCGTTCGGCACCAACGGCGTTGGGACCAACCTGATCACGACGGCCAGCACCAGCTTCGGGGCCTTCGGTACGCCCGCAGCGACGACTGGGCCGTTCGCCAACGGTCTTAAGAGCAATTACGACCGCGCCAGCAACACCATCGGCTACTTCCTGCCGCCGAACCTGGGCGGCTTCTACGGTCAGGTGATGTACGGCTTCGCCGAAAAAACCAAGTTCAGCCCCGGCGCGGCTACGCCTGATGTGTTGAACAGCCAGCGTCAAGGTCGCTACGTCGGTGGTCGTTTCGGCTACGCAAACGGTCCTCTGGACGTTGCTGTCGCTTACGGCAGCAGCACAGTTGGCGATGACTTCCATGCTGGCGTCACCAACAAAGTGAACACGTTCAACCTCGGCGCTTCGTACGACTTCGGTCCTGTGAAGCTCTTCGGTGAGTTTTCGAAGGCCAAGAACAAGCTGGACTCCGAAAATCAACGGTTTATTTTCAGCGACGTCAACTCGGATTCGGTTGACTTGACCGGGTACCTGCTCGGCGTGACCGTACCGGTCGGTGCCGGGCTGATCCGCGCTTCGTACTCGTCGGTCAAGCTCGACCTGAACGAACCGTTCGAGCTCAACCGAGCAGATCCGAAAGCCAACAAACTAGCCATCGGCTACGTGCACAACCTGTCGAAGCGCACGGCTCTGTACGCAACGGTCGCTCGCGTGAGCAACAAGAACGAGGCTGGTCTGACCGTTGGCGGGCCTGGCTTCGACACCCGCGATGGTCGTACCCCGAAGACCTCGACCGGCTACGACTTCGGTATCCGTCACGCGTTCTGATTCGTAGATCTTGATTCCCATGCTGGCTCACGCCAGTTCGAATCGGCAAAGCCTCAAGCTGCCCAGCCCACGCTGGGCAGCTTTTTGTCTTTTCTCAACTCACCCGGCCACGCCTGCTTTGCAGCAGCCCCACATTCATTTCTCCGCTCAAAACGGATGCATAGAAACGTTCGATCATGTTGACGCTCGTTCGCGCGTTGCGCGCCAAGGTCAGCATGTCGATGCCTTGCCCATACAAGAGCCGCAACGTGATTGCGGTATGGCGCAAGCAATACAGCGTTCTCGATTGACCCAGCGGCCCTTTCCCGAGTCGCGTCACATCGAGAACCCAATGGAAGAAGAAATTGAGCACGGCAAGAGCGTGCTCGCGATTCTTCAAATGAGGCAGGAAAAGATAGTCTTCCGCTCCGTCGAAACCATGTTCTCGACGCTCTGCGAGCAAGCATTCATAAACACGCACGGCCGGCCGCAAGCTAACGATCGGTTGGCTGTGCCGTTTGCTTTCCGGCAGGTTCATTCGCAGATAGACATGCTTGCCGCGCACGACCTCGATGTGCTTGTGCTTCATGAGCTTGATATCACTCGGACGAACAAAGGTGTTCACCATCCAGCGAATCAGCCAGGGCAGCTCGTCCGGCATCGCCAGATGCTCGCGTGCGATCCAGAACCGCTCGCCGGCGCCCAACCGGCTGAGCACCGGATGCGAATTTCCGCGCAGGCTTCGCGCTGCAGCAACGATCGCCCGGTACTCCGAAACGCTGAAGCTCCCGCGCGGCTGGCTCCGCACCTTCACCTTGGGAAACAGCGGAGCTTCGCGCAGCACGCCGGTGTGCACGCCATGCATAACGACCTTTCGCAACAGCACCAGGTACTGGGCGATGGTGGTGCTGGTGAAACCCTGCTCGCCAAGGCGATCGATCAACCGCTGCGCGTCCGACGTAGTGAACGCGTGAACTGGCAAGTTGCCCAGCAACGGAATGATGTTCGCGCGCAATCTGTTGCCCATTACCTGCCATGTGGCGCGTCCGATTTCTCCTCGCTGAACGCGCGCGGCTTCAGCCTGCATCAGTCCAGTCGAAAGGTCACTGACAAGAACTGATAACAAATTTTGTTCGAAAGTAATTTGATTGGCGGGCGTTTGAATCGCGGGAAACGTGCGCGCAAAAAAACCAGAATCATTTGCTGCAGGCACGCTGTGGAAGAGGTTTATGACATTTGTGTCCATGTCATTTCTCGCAAGCAATCCCGATGCCTCTTATCATCGTTGGTAATCAAATGAAAACTCCCCTGGAAAAAACTGTGCGCATCGCAGCTGTACCAACGCAATTGACGCCCGCCGACTATCTCAGAAAAATTCTCAACGCCCGGGTTTACGACGTCGCCATCGAGTCCGCGCTCGAGAAGGCGCGCGCACTCAGCGACCGTCTTGGCAGCACCGTTCTACTGAAGCGCGAAGACCAGCAACCGGTGTTCAGCTTCAAGCTGCGCGGTGCGTACAACAAGATGGCGCATTTGAGCGCCGAGCAATTGGCAAGCGGCGTGATCTGCGCCTCGGCCGGCAATCACGCGCAAGGCGTTGCACTCGGCGCGCGAAAGCTCGGCACGCGCGCAGTGATCGTCATGCCGGTGACGACGCCCAAATTGAAGATCGACGCCGTGCGCGGTTTCGGCGGCGAAATCGTCCTGCACGGCGACAGCTATTCCGATGCCTATCTGCACGCGCTCGAATTGCAGAAGCAGCAAAACCTGACCTTCGTCCACCCCTTCGATGACCCAGACGTCATTGCAGGCCAGGGCACCATCGCAATGGAAATCCTGCGCCAGCACCAAGGCCCGCTCGATGCGGTCTTCGTCGCGATCGGCGGTGGTGGCCTCATCTCCGGCGTGGCCAACTACATCAAGGCCGTGCGTCCCGAGATCAAGGTGATCGGTGTGCAGATGAACGACTCCGACGCGATGATGCAATCGGTCGCAGCCCACCAGCGCGTGAACCTGTCTGACGTGGGCCTGTTCTCCGACGGCACGGCCGTCAAGCTGGTCGGCGAGGAAACCTTCCGCATCGCCAGCGAACTGGTCGACGAATACATCGCCGTCGATACCGATGCCGTTTGCGCCGCCATCAAGGACGTCTTCGTCGACACGCGCAGCATCGTCGAACCCGCAGGCGCGCTGGCCGTGGCGGCGATCAAGCAGTACGTGGCCGGGCACGGCCGTCAGGGAGAAACCTACGCGGCCATCCTGTGCGGCGCCAACATGAACTTCGACCGGCTGCGCTTCGTGGCCGAGCGCGCGGAGGTCGGCGAAGAACGCGAGGCACTCTTCGCCGTCACGATTCCCGAGGAGCGCGGCAGCTTCCGCCGCTTCTGCGAAGTGGTCGGCGAACTGCCTGCGAGCGATGCCGAGGAATCGGGGCCGGCCGGCGGCGCATTGCGCAACGTGACCGAGTTCAACTACCGCATCAGCGACTCGGCCAAGGCGCACGTGTTCGTCGGCCTCACGACATCGACGCGCGGCGAATCGGCCACCATCGCACGCAGTTTCATCGACCACGGTTTCGACGCGCTCGACCTCACGCACGACGAGCTCGCCAAGGAGCATTTGCGGCACCTCGTCGGCGGGCGCACCGGCCTCGCGCACGACGAGCGCCTGCTGCGCTTCGTGTTCCCCGAGCGGCCGGGCGCGTTGCTCAAGTTCCTGAGCCTGATGCGGCCGAACTGGAACATCAGCCTCTTCCACTATCGCAACCAGGGCGCCGACTACGGACGCATCTTGGTCGGTCTGCAGGTGCCGGGCGGCGACGCCGCAGCCTTCGATGCGTTCCTCGAAAACCTGGGCTACCCCTACGTCGAGGAAACGGCCAATCCGGCCTACCGGCTGTTCCTGCAGGCCTGAGGCACGGTCTACGCAAACAACGAAAAAAGCCGGCACGAACAGGCTGTGTAAATAGTCTGCATTGAGTCCGCGAGATATGCCCCTCAGGCGTTTGTCTGAGGGGCATTTTTCATTGGAGGCTGACCAATGGGACATCGACACGGGCAGCACCGAGGGCAAGCAATGCTGTTTCCTCTGATGCTCGATGAACTGGTGGGGCGGGACGCGTTGGTTCGAGTGGTGGACGCTTGGGTGCAGGCGCTGGATTTGAAGGCACTGGGCTTTGCCAAGGCGCAAACGCAGCGCCTGGGTACACCGCCCTACGACCCGGGCGATCTGCTGCGGCTGTACATCTGGGGCTACCTGAGCGCGATCCGCTCCTCGCGGGCACTGGAGCGCGAGTGCCATCGCAACGTGGAGTGCATGTGGCTGCTGGGGCGCCTGGCACCGGATCACAAGACGATCGCCGAGTTCAGGCGCCAGAACACGGCTGCCTTGGTGGCCAGCTGCGCGGCGTTCGTGCAGTTCGCGCGCCAGAGCCGGCTGATCCGGGGCAGCACGGTGGCCATCGATGGCACGAAGGTGCAGGCGGCGGCCTCGCGCAAGGCGGTGGTGGGCCAGCGCGAGCTGGCGGCCCAGGCGCAGCGCAACGCGCAGGAGATTGCCGCCTACCTGCGGCTGCTGGACAGCCAGGACAGCGACGATGACCAAGGCGGCGAAGGGCCTGGCGGCGGCCCTGGCGCGCCAGATGAAGTGCGCGCCGCCCTCAAGCGCCTGAAGGCCCAGGGCCGAGCCATTGCCAACGAGGCGCAGCAGCTCATGCGCAGCGGCGCGAGCACCGTGGTGCGTGGCGAGCCCGAGGCACGTCCGATGCGCAGTCTGAACAGCCAGCCGGGCTACAACCTGCAAACGGCGGTGGAGACGCAAAGCCACCTGATCGTGGCCCATGAGGTGGTCTGCGAGGTGAGCGATCAGCGCCAGTTGCAGCCCATGGCCGAGGCGGCCAGCAGGGTCCTGGAGCAGCCCTGCACGGTGGTGGCCGACGCGGGCTATGCCAATGGGCAGCAGATCGCGGCGCTGCAGGCCCAAGGCATCACCAGTTACGTGGCGGTCAACCGTTCGGTGAACAACCAAGGCGATGGAAGCCTGTACCAGCCAAGTGCCTTCGTCTACGACGCAACCAGCGACAGCTTCACCTGCCCGGCGGGCCAGTTGCTCCAACGCAAGCAGCTCTCGCGCAAAAACAAGATGGTGATCTATGCCGCGCAGCAAAGCGACTGCGCCGACTGCCAGCGCAAGGCCCAGTGCACCACGGCCAAGCAGCGCTTCGTCTCGCGCCACCTGTACGAAGAGGCATTGCAGGCCAATGCGAGCAGATTGGCCGCGCAGCCCTGGATGATGGCGCTCAGGCGCCAGACGGTGGAACACCCCTTCGCCAGCATCAAGCACCTGATTCTGGGCAATGCCCGGCTGCTGATGAGGCACACGAGCGGAGCGCGCGCCGAGTTCAGCCTGGCAGTGATGGCCTACAACCTCAAGCGGGTGTTCAACATGAAGGGCGCCGCCTGGATGCACCAGGCGCTGCGGGGCTGAGGCCCTTCGCGCATTTGCTCGCCCAATGAAAAATGCCCCGCTATCGCGGGGCATCTCGACTCAAGCGGCCAGCAGACTATTTACACAGCCTGCGAAGCCGGCTTTTTCATGGGCGCTGCCGCGCTATTGCGCGGCGACTGGCGCCTGCCCTTGCGGCTGTTGCGTCGCCTCGGTCGGGGGCGGCATCGCCACAGCGGGCATGGTGGACGGCAACATCCCGGCCGACCTTTGCGCGGGTGGCTGAGCCGGCGCCGGCATGGGCGACACGCCCGAAATCGGCGGAGGCGGCAGCCCCACGCTGATCGGCGCGCGCACCGGCAGTTGCAACGTGAAGGCCGGTGGTCCGTCGGCCTGCGCGCCGAGCGTCGCCGCGCGCACGCCCACCGACTGCAGCACGTAGTTGTCGCCGACACGAGAACCGACGCGGAACGGCTTGGGCGGCTTGCCGTCGATGGCGATCAGCGCAGCGCCTTGGTTCGACGGATCGGCCACCACGCCCACCAGCGCGAAGCGGCTGGCCGCTTCAGGGGCCGCGGGCGCCGAGGCCTGCGCGGAGACCACGCCGAGCAACCGCCCGACCGCTTCGGCATCTGCCGTGACCGAAGGCCGGGGCATCGCGGCCGCGGCGGCCACGGCATCGGCCGGCGACGAGAGGCGCAAGGCCCAGAACACCGCGGCGCCAGCGGCCAGCGCCCAAAGCCCCGTCGTTGCAAGTGGGGCATGCCAGCGGGCAGCGGAGTAAGGACTTGTCATGGGCGCGGATTATCATGCAGCGCGCTTTCCGAATCATGTCGCCCAACCTATGAACAAATTCCTTCGTGCCGCTTCCCGGACCGCCCAGCGCGGCTTCACGCTGATCGAACTGATGGTGGTGCTGGTCATCATCGGCGTGCTTGCCGCGCTGATCGTGCCGAACGTGATCGAGCGTGCCGACGACGCCCGCGTGACGGCCGCCCGCACCGACATCAACAACCTGATGCAGGCGCTCAAGCTCTACCGCCTGGACAACCAGCGCTACCCGACCGCCGAGCAGGGCCTGCAGTCGCTGCTGACGCGCCCGACCGTCGGCCCGGCCGCCCCGAACTGGAAGCCCTACGTCGAGAAGCTGCCCAACGATCCGTGGGGCCATCCCTACCAGTACATGAATCCGGGCATCAAGGGCGAAATCGACGTGCTCTCGTTCGGCGCCGATGGTCAGAACGGCGGCGAGGGCAAGAATGCCGACATCGGCAGCTGGCAATAGCAGCAAGACCAGCACGGCGCGCGGCTTCACGCTGCTCGAGCTGATCATCGTGATCGCGATCATCGCGATCGCCACCGCCAGCGTGAGCTTTGCGATGCGCGACACCAACGCCGCCAAGCTCGACCGCGAAGCCGACCGGCTCGCCGCGCTCCTCGAATCCGCCCGCGCCCAGTCGCGGGCCAGCGGCGTCGCCGTGCGGTGGCGCCCCGTCGAAGGCAGCTTCGTCTTCGATGGCCTTCCGGCCGATGCGATCCCGAGCGGCTGGGTCGCCGAAGGCATCACCGCCCAGGCCGCGCTGGGCAACGGCACGCTGGTTCCGGCGCTGCAGCTCGGGCCCGATCCGATCATCGCGGCGCAGCAGATCACGCTCTATTCCGCCGGCCCGCCTGCGCGCTCGCTGCGCATCGCAACGGACGGCCTGCGCCCCTTCACCGTCTTCCCCGTGCCATGAGATTGCGGCGCGGAAAAAGGGCATGGGCCTGCAGCGGCTTCACGCTGATCGAAGTGCTGATCGCGCTGGGCATCGTCGCGCTCGCGCTGGCCGCGGGCTCGCAGGCCACGATGTCGCTCACGCGCAATGCGCAGCGCCAGTCCGACCTCGTGCTGGCCGACCTGTGCGCCGAAAACGAACTCGCCAAGGCCCGCCTCTCGCGCCAGATGCCGGCCGTGGGCGACTCGGGCTCCATCTGCGTGCAGGCAGGCGCCTCGTTCAACGTGACGACCTCGACGGTGCCCACGCTCAACCCGAACTTCCGGCGCGTCGACGTGCAGGTGCGCGACGAGGTCAACTCGCCGATCCTGCGCATCTCGACCGTGATAGGCCGCTTCTGATGACGAAGACGAAGCAGAAGACATCGCGCGGCTTCACGCTGATCGAGCTGCTCGTGGCCATCTCGGTGATGGCGCTGCTCTCGCTCGTGAGCTGGCGCGGGCTGGACAGCATGTCGCGCGCGACCACGCAGAACCAGCAGCGCGCCGACGCCATCCTGACCCTGCAGGCCACGCTCGCCCAGTGGGGCGCCGACCTCGACGCGGTGACCTCGATCGCGCAGACCCGCCCCATCGACTGGGACGGCAACGTGCTGCGGCTCACGCGCCGCAGCAGCGATCCGACGGCGCCCGCCATGCTGGTGGTGGCCTGGACCCTGCGGCCGGGCGCCGAGGGCCCGCGCTGGCAGCGCTGGCAGTCGCAGGCCTTCACCACGCGCGGCGAATGGCAGCAGGCCTGGAACCTCGCGGCCTCCTGGGCGCAGGGCGGCGGCGCACAAGGCGGCTACAACGACGTGGTGCTGATGCCCGCCAGCGGCTGGCAGCTTTACTACTTCCGCGACAACAACTGGACGCCCGCGGGTTCGCTGCCCACGGCACCCACCCCGCCGGTCAATCCAGCCAACCCGGCCAACCCCGCAGGCCCGATCGTCAACATGCCCGACGGCGTGCGCCTGGTGATCAGCCTGCCGCCGGGCGACGGGCTGTCGGGCACGCTCACGCGCGATTGGGTCAAGCCGATCGTGGGGGGCGCGAAGTGATGACACAGCGCACTCCGGGACTCGGGCGACGTGCGCGCCGCCAGTCCGGCGCCGCGCTGCTCGCGGCGATGCTGACGGTGATGCTCGTCGCCACCTTCTCCGCTGCCGCGCTGTGGCAGCAATGGCGTGCAGCCGAAGTCGAAGGCGCCGAGCGCGCGCGCGTGCAGGCGGCCTGGGTGCTGATCGGCGCGCTCGACTGGTCGCGGCTGATCCTCGCCGAGGACGGCCGCGCCGGCGGCCCCGATCACCTGGGCGAACCCTGGGCGGTGCCGCTCGAGGAAGCGCGGCTCACCAGCTTCCTGTCGGCCGACAAGAACGTGTCGAGCGACAACCTCGACGGCCTGCCCGACGCCTTTCTCTCGGGCCGCATCGTCGATGCGCAGTCCAAGCTCAACGTGCTGTCGCTGGTCGATGCAGGCAAGCCGGTGCCGGCCAGCGTGGCCACCTTCACCCGGCTCTTCAACCTGCTGGGCCTGCCGGCCTCGGAGCTCAGCCAGATGACGACCGGGCTCGTGAGGACGCTGTCCACCGGCACCGACGAAGCCTCCGGCGGCGGCGATGCGGGCAATGCGCCCCTGATGCCGCAGGAGGTGTCGCAACTGGTGTGGCTCGGGCTTTCGCCATCGACCGCCGCGGCCATCGAGCCCTACGTGACGATCCTGCCGGTGCGCACCACGCTCAACCTCAACACCGCGAGCGCCGAGGCCATCAGCGCCAGCCTGGAAAACCTGCCAATCGCGACCGCGCGCCAGTTGGTGGAGAAGCGCACCCGCTCCTACTTCAAGACCATCGACGAGGCCAATCAGGGGCTGCCCAGCGAGGGTTCCCGCTTCAACGCCACCCAGCACGGCGTGGGCACCCAGTTCTTCGAGGTCTACGGGCGCCTGCGCCTGGACCGCACCTGGGTCGAGGAGCACTCGCTCCTGCAACGCAACGGTGTCACCGTGACGACCGTCTGGCGCACCCGCGGCGCCGGCGCAACGACGACTCCGGCTAAACCCTGAGTGCCGTTTACATATATTGATCAAAAAGCCTTATAACGCCCGTCACATCTGTCAACTACGCTATTCAAATAATAGCAATTGACTGTCAGACGCCCTCCTACAATCACCGGCTTTTCCGACCACCTCCATGACCCCGCTGCTGCTCATTGCCCCACTGCCCCCGGCCGACGCCGCGGGTGAGTACGACTGGGCCCAGGCCGGCGACGACGGCATTGCATTGCGCGACCAGGGCCGTGCGCTGCTGGCGCTGTTGCCCTCGGGCAGCGAAGTCACGCTCGGCATTCCTTCCGCGGCGCTGTCGTGGCACCGCGTCACGCTGCCCAAGGGCAGCATGGGCAGCGCGTCGAAGCTGCGCGCCGTGCTCGACGGCCTGCTCGAAGAACACCTGCTCGACGACCCCGAGGCCCTGCACTTCGCGCTCGAGCCCGACGCGAAGGCCGGCGCCCCCGTGTGGGTGGCCGCATGCAACCGCATCTGGCTTCGCAGCATCGTGCAGGGGCTCGAAGCGGCCGGACGCCGCGTGGTGCGCATCGTCCCCGAATTCGCACCGCAGGCCGCCGACGGTCCGCCGCTGCTGCAGATCACCGGCGAACCCGAAGCGCCGCAGCTCACCGTCTGCGATGCCGATGGCGTGGTCTCGCTGCCGCTGGCCGGCGCCGGGCTGGCGCTGTCGGGCAGCCTGCCGCTCGACACCGCCGTCATCACCACCGAGCCCGCGGTCGCCGAAGCGGCCGAGCGGCTGCTGGAGCGCCGCGTGCCGATCGTGAAGGCGCTGCAGCGCTGGCTCAACGCCGCGCGCACGCCGTGGGAGCTCGCGCAGTTCGATCTCGCCGCAACCGGCCGCGCGCGCGCCGGCAAGAAGTTCGCCTCCGTGCTGCAGACGCTGCGCTATGCGCCCGAATGGCGCGCCGCGCGCTGGGGCGTCGTCGTGCTGCTGCTGACGCAAGTGATCGGCCTCAACGCCTGGGCCTGGAAGGAGCGCGGCGCGCTCGAGTCCAAGCGCCAGGCCGCCAAGACCATCCTCACCCAGACCTTTCCCTCGGTGAAGATCGTGATCGACCCGCAACTGCAGATGACGCGCGAAGTCGCGGCGCTGCAGCAGGCCGTGGGCGACGTGGCCGCGACCGATTTCGAACCCATGGTCGGCGCGCTCGCCACCAACCTCCCGCTCGGCCGCACGCCTTCGGCCGTGGACTACACCAACGGCCAACTCCGCCTGCGCGGCCTCGGGCTGCAGCCGTCGGAGGTCTCGCAGATCACCGGCGCGATGGCGCCGCGCGGCTACAACGTGCGCACCGAGGGCGATCTGCTGCTCGTGCAGGCCGAGACCACTCCCCGATGAACTTCAGCGAACAACTCAAGGCCCGCTGGGCCGCCCTCGCGATGCGCGAGCGCCAGATGGTCGGCGGCGCCATCGCGCTCGTGGCACTGGCCTTGCTCTGGTGGATTGCGCTCGCTCCCGCGTTGCGCACGCTGGCCGCGGCACCGGCCGAACACGCGCAGCTCGATGCGCAACTCCAGCAGATGGCCACCTTGCAGAACCGCGCGAAGGCGCTGCAGTCGCAACCCCGGCTCGCCCGCGACGAGGCGCTGCGCTCGCTCGAAACTTCGGTGCGCGAGGGCCTGGGCGTCAACAACGCGCAGCTCATGACGGCAGGCGGCGACGGCGCCACCGTCACGCTGCGCGCCACGCCCGCCAGCACGGTCGCCCAGTGGCTCGCGCAGGCACGCGGCAATGCCCATGCGGTGCCGCGCGAAGTGCACCTGACGCGCGCGCCCGCCACCCCGCCGGCGCCCGGCAACAAGGACAAGGACGCGCCGCAGCTTCCGCAGGTCCGCTGGGAGGGCACCGTCGTGATGGCGTTGCCCGCCCCTCGGTGAACAGACAGCCCGGCATGGCGACGCGCTCCCCGCTTTCCGCACTCTCCGAGCCCAAGCCGCGGCGCGGCTGGCGCTGGGCCCTCCTCGGCATCCTGATCGGCGCGGTGCTGGCCGTGGTGCTGTTCGCGCCCGCGCGCTGGCTCGCCTCGGCGCTGTCGAACTGGAGCCAGGGCCGGCTGCTGCTGGTCAATCCGCGCGGCACGGTATGGAACGGCGCAGCCGCCGTGGTGTTCGCCAGCGGCACCGGCAGCGCGCAGGCCGTCTCGCTGCCCGGCCTCCTGCACTGGCGCCTGCGCCCGAGCTTCAGCGGCATCTTCGCCTCGCTCGACCTGCCCTGCTGCGCTCCGCGTCCGCTCGAACTCAAGGCCAGCCCGCGCGGCAACGGCGTGCTGCTCGACTGGCAGGACGGTCGCTCGCGCTGGCCCGCCACCATGCTCACCGGCCTCGGCGCGCCGTGGAACACGCTGAAGCTCGATGGCGCGCTCGACCTCTCCACCAAGGCCTTCTCGCTGCAGTGGGACGGCCCGGTGCTGCGCATCGCGGGCCAGGCCACGCTCGACGCCACCGACGTTTCTTCCAGCCTGTCGACCCTCAAGCCGATGGGCAGCTACCGGCTCTCGCTCGAAGGCGGCAACAGCCCCACGCTCCTGCTGAGCACGCGCGAAGGCAGCCTGCAACTGAACGGCAGCGGCAGCTGGAACGGCACCGCCTTCCGCTTCAACGGCGAAGCCAGTGCCGCGGCCGGCCGCGAAGACGCTCTTTCCAATTTGTTGAACATCATCGGACGGCGCGACAACGCGCGTTCGATCATCACCCTGGGTTGACCATGATGAAGCCACTGTCCACGCCCGGCGCCCGCCTCGGCATCGTCGCGCTCGCGGCGCGCCTGCTGATCGCGGCGTCCTTCCTGCAGGTGCTGCCGCCCGCCTTCGCGCAGGGCGATGCGCCGCGCCGCGGCGAGCCGATCACGCTCAACTTCTCCAACGCCGACATCGAGGCCGTGGCCCGCACCATGGCGGTGGTCACCGGACGCGACGTGGTGGTCGATCCGCGCGTCAAGGGCACGATGAACCTGGTGACCGACCGCGCCATCCAGCCGGCCGCCGCCTTCAACCAGTTCGCCTCGGCGCTGCGGCTGCAGGGCTTTGCGGTGGTGGAGGCCGACGGCCTCTACAAGGTGGTGCCCGAGGCCGACGCCAAGCTGCAGAGCAGCACCGTGAACACCTCGATCGGTGCCACCGCTTCGTCGGGCAGCAACCAGATCGTCACGCAGATCTTCCGGCTCAACTACGAGTCGCCCAACAGCCTGCTGCCGGTGCTGCGCCCGCTGATTCCGCCGAACAACACCATCAACGTGAACCCGGGCAACAACTCGCTCGTGATCACCGACTACGCCGACAACATGCGCCGGCTGGCGCGCATCATCGCGGCGCTCGACGTGCCCAACGCGTCGGACATCGAGATCATCCAGCTCAAGCATTCGGTGGCCAGCGACCTGCTGCCGCTGGTGCAGCGGCTGGTCGACGGCAGCGGTTCGGGCGCTGCACCGGGTGCTGCGCCGGGCGCGGTCGATGCGTCGTTCCGCACCACGCTGCTGGCCGATCCGCGCAGCAATTCGCTGATCCTGCGTGCCGCCAATCCGGCGCGCGCGCAACTGGTCCGGACGCTCGTTGAAAAACTCGACCGTCCGCCCGCGGAGAGCAGCAACGGCGCGGCCGGCAACATCTACGTGGTCTACCTGAAAAACGCCGATGCGGTGCGCCTTGCGGCCACGCTGCGCGCTGCGATGGCGGCGAACCAGCAGGCGACGCCGGGTACGCCCGGTGCCGCGGGCGGCGGCAGCAGCCCGGCGCCGCAGCAGGCCAGCTTCCAGCAGAACAACCAAAGCAGCATGGGCGGCAGCAACGGCCAAGGCGGCTCGGCGGCCGCCAACGCACCGCTCAACAACGCGAACCAACCCTCCACCGGCGGACAGATCCAGGCCGACCCATCGACCAACTCGCTGATCATCACGGCGCCCGAGCCGCAGTACCGCCAGATGCGCGCCGTCATCGACAAGCTCGACGGCCGGCGCGCGCAGGTGATGATCGAAGCGCTGATCGTCGAGGTCAGCGCCAACAAGGCGGCGAACTTCGGCGTGCAGTGGCAGAGCGCGCTGGGCAACAACGCGGTCATCGGCACCAACTCCAGCCTCAACAGGAACAACATCCTGGCCCTGACGCAGGCCTTGGCCACCCGCAACGCCGCGGGCCTGGCCGCCTCGATCCAGCCGGGGCTGAACCTGGGCATTGCCGGCAAGATCGGTGGCCAGTACATCCTGGGCGCCATCGCCAACTTCTTCAACAGCGATGGCGATGCCAACGTGCTCTCGACGCCCAACCTGCTGACGCTGGACAACGAAGAGGCCAAGATCATCATTGGCCAGAACGTGCCCTTCCCCACCGGCTCGTACGCGAGCACCTCGGGCTCGGTGGGCGTGAACCCGTTCACCACCGTGGAGCGCAAGGACGTGGGCCTCACCCTGCGCGTGCGCCCGACCATCAACGAGAACGGCACGGTGCGCATGACGATCTTTCAGGAGACCTCGACGGTCGACCAGAACTCGCTGGCCAACCCCAATGGTCCGACCACCAACAAGCGCTCGATCGAATCGAGCGTGCTGGTGGAAGACGGCGGACTGGTGATGCTGGGCGGGCTGCTGTCGGACACCTACAACAACAACATCGAGAAGATCCCGCTGGCCGGCGACATCCCGGTGCTGGGCAACCTGTTCAAGAACGAGAACCGCACGCGCAACAAGAGCAACCTGATGATGTTCCTGCGCCCGGCGGTGATGCGCGATGGCGCCTCGACCGAAGCCTTTGCCTACGACCGCTACGACGAGATCCGCGGCCAGCAGCTTCAGGTGCAGCCCAACACCGACAACGTGATGCTGCGCGGCGTGAACGCCGCCCCGGTGCTGCCTGAAGCGGCGCTGCAGCGCTCGAACAACCGCGGCAACGGCAGCACCCGCATGGAGGGCACGCAGCTGATTCCGCCGCCGCAGCCTTTGGCCGACACCCGCAAGCTCGCACCGAGCCCCCTGCGCGGCGCCCTGCCCCCCACCGCAGACCCGGTCTCCTCGCGCGAAATGCCTTGATGTCCATGCGTTACCCGCTTCCCTACGCGTTCGCACGCAGCCAGCAACTCCTTCTCGAAGAGGCCGACGACGGCCGCTACACGCTGTGGATGTCGGACCACCCCGCGCGCAGCGCGGTCGGCGAGGTGGCGCGCAAGTACAGCGTGCAGGCCTTCGAGGTGCTGGCCGATGCACCGCTCGCGCAGCGCATCAGCGCGGCCTATTCGCAGGGCGAATCGAGCGCCGCCGCGGTCGTGAGCGAAGTGCAGAACGACGCCGATCTCTCGCGCATGATGCAGGAGCTCCCCGCGGTTGAGGACTTGCTGGCCAGCGCGGGCGACGCGCCCATCATCCGCATGCTCAACGCGCTGCTCACGCAGGCCGCG
Source organism: Variovorax sp. W1I1 (assembly GCF_030815625.1). Classification (NCBI taxonomy): domain Bacteria; kingdom Pseudomonadati; phylum Pseudomonadota; class Betaproteobacteria; order Burkholderiales; family Comamonadaceae; genus Variovorax; species Variovorax sp. W1I1. Next base: position 4,845,504 of record NZ_JAUSWZ010000001.1, read on the forward strand.
CGCGACGGCGCGAGCGACATCCACATCGAGCCCTACGAGCGCACCTCGTCCGTGCGCTTTCGCATCGACGGCACGCTGCGCGAAGTGGTGCAGCCCAACCGCGCGCTGCACGCCGCGTTGATCTCGCGCCTGAAGATCATGGCCGACCTCGACATCTCCGAGAAGCGGCTGCCGCAGGACGGGCGCATCAGCCTGCGCATCGGCACGCGCGCGGTCGACGTGCGCGTCTCCACGCTGCCGAGCGCGCACGGCGAACGCGCGGTGCTGCGCCTCTTGGACAAGAGCGAATCGAAGCTCACGCTCGAATCGGTGGGCATGCTGGGCGACACGCTGCAACGCTTCGAAAAACTCATCACGCAGCCGCACGGCATCATCCTGGTGACCGGGCCGACCGGCTCGGGCAAGACCACCACGCTGTATGCCGCGCTGGCCCGGCTCGATGCGAGTCGCAGCAACATCATGACGGTGGAAGACCCCATCGAGTACGAGCTGCCGGGCGTGGGCCAGACGCAGATCAACGCCAAGATCGAGCTGACTTTCGCCAAGGCCCTGCGCGCCATCCTGCGGCAAGACCCGGACGTGATCATGATCGGCGAAATCCGCGATTTCGAGACCGCCCAGATCGCCATCCAGGCTTCGCTCACCGGCCACTTGGTGCTTGCGACGCTGCACACCAACGACTCGGTCAGCGCCGTCACGCGTCTCACCGACATGGGCGTGGAGCCCTTCCTCCTGAGCTCGTCGCTCCTGGGCGTGCTCGCGCAGCGCCTCGTGCGCAAGGTCTGCACGAGCTGCGCGGGCGCGGGTTGCGATGTCTGCGGGCAAACCGGCTACCAGGGCCGCACCGGCATCTTCGAACTGCTGGTGGCCGATGAAACCGTGCAGGGCCTCATCCACAGCAAGGCAGCCGAGAGCGAACTGCTCAAGGCCGGCGCGCGCGGCGGTCTGCGGCTCATGCGCGAAGACGGCGAACGGCTGGTGCAGGCCGGCATCACCTCGCGCGCGGAGTTGCTGCGCGTCACGCGCGACTAGCGCCGCGCTCTCGCCATGCCCGCCTATTCCTTCGAAGCCATCGACGCCAGCGGCCAGTCGCGCGAAGGCGTGCTGGAAGCCGACACCGCGCGCAGCGCACGCAGCCTGCTGCGCGCGCAGGCGCTGATTCCGCTGTCGGTCAAGCCGGTCGGCAGCGACCACATCAACGGCACCGGGCAGCGCAGCAGTCTTTCGCGCTGGCTGGGCGGCGGTAAGCGCGTCTTCAATTCGACCGGCCTTGCGGTGTGGACGCGCCAGCTCGCGGGCCTCGTCTCGTCGGGCCTGCCGCTGGAACGCGCGCTCACGGCACTCACCGACGAGGCCGAGTCCGAACCGCAGCGCAACCTCGTCGCCTCGCTGCGCGCCGAGGTCAACGCGGGCTCGCCCTTCGCGCGCGCGCTGTCGGCGCACTCGCGCGAGTTCTCGCCCATCTACACCGCGGTGATCGGTGCCGGCGAGCAGAGCGGCAACCTCGGCCTCGTGCTCGACCGCCTGGCCGACGACCTGGAAGAACGCCAGGCGCTGCAGCAGAAGCTGGTCGGCGCGGCGCTGTACCCGGCCATCGTCACGCTGGTGGCGATCGTGATCGTGATCTTCCTCGTGAGCTACGTAGTGCCGCAGGTGGCGCAGGTGTTCGCGGGCACCAAGCGCTCGCTGCCTTTTCTCACCACCGTGATGCTCTCGCTGAGCGCGGGCGTGCGCAACTATGGCTGGTGGATGCTGGGCGGTGTCGTGCTCTTCGCCATCGGCGTGCGGGTGGCGCTGGCGCAGGAGGCCTTCCGCCTCAAGTTCGATGCGGCCTGGCTGAAGCTGCCGCTGGTGGGCAAGCTTGCGCGCGGCTACAACGCGGCGCGCTTCGCGAGCACGCTCGCGATGCTGGCGACGGCCGGTGTGCCGATCCTGCGTGCGCTGCAGGCGGCCGCCGAAACGCTCAGCAACCGCGCGATGCGCGCCGACGCGCTCGATGCGCTGGTGCTGGTGCGTGAAGGCGCGCCGCTGGCCTCGGCGCTCGCGCAGAAAAAGCGCTTTCCCGGCCTGGTGTCGATGTTCGCGCGCCTGGGCGAGCAGACCGGCACCCTGCCGCTGATGCTGCAGCGCGCGGCCAACCAGCTGGGCGCCGAAGTGCAGCGCCGCGCGATGCACCTGGCCACCATCCTCGAGCCATTGCTCATCGTGGCGATGGGCGGCGTGGTGATGCTGATCGTGCTGGCCGTGATGCTGCCGATCATCCAGCTGAACCAGTTCGTCAAATAGCGGGAGTTGCGCCATGGCCAACCGGAGCTACCTGTTCGCAAGCCCCTTCGTTCCGGGCGCGGACACCGCGGGGAAGGATCCGAAACAGCTCAAGGGCCTCTCGGAGTGCAAGTACAACATCCCGCTGGTCTACCGGCTGTTGGTGTCGGCCGATGTGCAACGCTGCCGCTCGCTGATCTGGTCCATGCCCGAACCCACGGCGCTCGTGGGCTGCGCCGGTGCCGGCATCGACCGGCTCGAACAATTCCTGGCCCGCATCGACCACCCGGCCATCGGACCGATGCGCAACCAGGCGCTCGACTTCCTGAACCGCCACGCCGACCGCAACGGCTACATCTTTCTGGAGTGCGCCGAGGTTCTCGGCATGGACGACACGCCGCTCGAAACGCAGGCCGCGAGTCTGCTGCAGGGTGTGCAGAACATCGATGCGGAGGTCGAGGCGGCCCTGGCTCATCTGGCCCCGAAGAAAAAGGGCTTCTGGGACCGCGTCTTCACGCCCTCGCAGGAGAGCATCGAAGCGCCGCTGCGCGACCTGGGCCTGGGCTACTGGTCGAATACGCTCTACTTCTCGCTCGAAGACGCGCCTGACGACGCCACCTGAACTGCCTCCCACCATGCCAGTCACTCTCGAAGACAAACTCGTGGTCGCGATTTCCTCGCGCGCGCTCTTCAACCTCGAGGAAGAAAACCGCATCTTCGAGGCCGGCGACAACGAGGGCTACATGAAGCTGCAGCTCGACCGGCTCGACGTGCCGGCCGCACCCGGCATCGCGTACTCGCTGATCCGGAAGTTGCTGCGCTTCAACGACGACGGCGTGCAGCGCGTCGAGGTGGTGATCCTGTCGCGTAACGACCCGGTCTCGGGCATGCGCATCTTCAAGTCGAGCGCGGCCGCCGACATCAAGCTGCAGCGCGGCGTGTTCACGCAGGGCCGCCCGCCCTTCGGTTATCTGCGCCCGTTGCGCGCGCACCTCTTCCTCTCGGTCAATGCGCAGGACGTGCGCGAGGCACTGGTCGCGGGCTTTCCGGCCGCGCGCGTGCTGGTCGAATCGGTGAAGGCGAGCGATGCCTGGCCGAACGAAGTGCGCATCGCCTTCGACGGCGACGCGGTGCTCTTTTCCGACGAGGCCGAGCGCGTGTTCCAGGCCGAGGGCCTCGATGCCTTCCAGGCCCATGAACTCAGCAAGGCCGAACTGCCGCTGCCCGGCGGCCCGTTCAAGCCGCTGCTGGCCGCGCTGCATCGCCTGCAGATGGCGGGCAATGCGCAGATGCGCATTCGCACCGCGCTGGTTACCGCGCGCAGCGCACCGGCGCACGAGCGCGCGATCCGCACGCTGATGAACTGGAATATCCGCGTTGATGAAGCGATGTTCCTCGGCGGCCTGCCCAAGGGCGAGTTTCTGCGCGAGTTCGAGCCCGATTTCTTCTTCGACGACCAGACAGGTCACGTCGACGCGGCCTCGCGGCATGTGCCTGCGGGGCATGTGTCGAGTGGGATCAGCAACGAAGGCTGACCCTCAGGCGTCGGCCCCTTGCAGGGGAGCGACGCCTGCGGCCCGGCAACGCCGGTTCCGCGGCATCTCCAGAACGAAGCTCCCCGCTTTCTTGAGCGTTGCTTCGTGCGTCGTCACGCGCACGACTTCGCTCTGTCATCCCGCATTCATTGCGGCGTAACGCGCGCTTCTTAGCCTCGCTGTCTGTTCGGTGCGCAGTGCCCTCGTGGCACTTTTTTTTTGCCGCACCGGCGTCCATCCCTCCGACAGACAGACACACCGGCTTCCTCCGATGCGCCCGACCACACCTTCGCACGCCGCGCATTTCGCGCGCTGGCTCCTGCCCCTCGCCACCTCGCTCGCGCTTGCCGCTTGCGGCGGTGGTGGTGACGGCGGTGCTTCCTTCCCCCTCGTCAATGTGCCGCCGGCCAACGGTGGCGGTAGCAATCCGCCTGCATCCGGTACCAACCAGGGCAAGAGCGGCCCGAAGGCGCTCGTCGTGGAGATCGACGGCCTCACCCATGCGGCATTGCGCCATGCGATGGCGCAGAACAAGGTGCCTGCATTGCAGTCGCTGCGCGTGGCGCCCACATGGACCGGCGGCGCCAACGGCACGCCGAGCGAACAGCGCACCACCGACGGCCCGGGCTGGGCCACGCTGCTGACGGGCACCTGGGTGACGCGCCACGGCGTGCGCTGGGACACGGCCGACCAGCGCATCGATGCGAAGCTCGCGCCTTCGATCTTTGCGCTCGCCAAGCAGAACAAGGCGGCCGGCTACAAGACCGCATCGGTCACGGCCAATGCGCTCTATCCGCGGTTGCTGGCCAACGAGAGCGGCACCGTCGACGGAGCCGTCGATTGCGCGGGCGCCGATGCCTGCGTGACCGAGCGCACCGCGCAGTTCATCGACGCCGGCTACGACCTGACGGTCGCGCAGTACGGCGCACCGGCGGCGGCCGCCGACAGCGGCCTGAAGAGCGACGCCTACCAGCGCGCGATTTCCGACACTTCGGCCGCCGTCGGCCGGCTGCTCGCGCGCATCGCGCAGCGCACGGCCAATGATGCAAAGGAAGACTGGCTCGTCATCCTCACCACCGGCCACGGCCTGGACGCCTTTGGCACCGCCTCCGGCCTGCAGGCCATCGACAACAAGACCATCTTCATCGCCAGCAACAAGACGCTGGCCGTCCTGCCCGGCACGGGCACGGCAGCGCCGGCGGACACCGCGCTGCTGCAGCTCGCCGCGGCGACCGACATCGCACCGACCGTGCTGCGGCACCTCGGCGCCCTCCCGAGCTCGGAGGCCTACAACTTCAACGGACAGGCGCTGCAGGCCGCCACGTCGTTGCGCAATCTCTTCGCCAAGGCGGGCGCGGACAAGAACAGCATCGAACTCTCGTGGACGCTCGCGGGCGCTGCGACGGTGCCGGTGCAGGTGCTGCGCGACGGCAAGCTGGTCGCCACGCTGCCGGCGGGCTCGACCGCGTACGCCGATCCCATCGTGGCCGACGCGGACGGCGTCTACACCTACCAGTACACCGTCGTTGCCGGCGAAGCCAGCGTCGCGCTCGCCGCGCAACTCGCCTACGTGAAGCCCGCCACGCTCGCGCCCACGCTGGCGAACGGCCTCGTCAACTACTACCCGCTGGACACGCTCCCGGCCGCTGACCTGAGGAACGCCTCCACCCTCTCGCCCTGGGCGGCCGATGCCGACGGCGGCACATCGGTCGACGACGGTTTCAAGCTTCCCTACAAGGTCAAGGCGCTGCGTGTCGACAGCACGGTGAAGAACGCGAGCGGCTCGGCCGGCTACCGCCTGCTGCAGGCCACCGACGTGGCCACCAACCCGGCCGTCACCGCCTACACCCTCGGCTTCTGGGTGCGCACCGACGCCACATGCAGCCAGGGCGTGAGCAACGGCGCCTCGATGCTCGCCAACAAGAACTACACCACCGGCGCGAACGCGGGCCTGGCCATCGGTCTCTTCGGCAGCTGCGAGATCCGCTTCAACGTGGGCGCCGGTGGCGGCATCCGCGCCGACAGCAACGGCTACGGCCTGAGCGCAGGCCAGTGGGCCTACGTGGCGGTCGTGATCGACAAGGCCAACCTCAAGCTCACCGGCTACGTGTTCGATTCGGCCCGCGCCATGCAGACCGGGAGCGCCACGCTCACGAGCACGCTGGTCGCGCAACTCGGCGGCCTGAAGAACGGCATCGGCCTCAATGAAGACGGCACCGGCCAGTACTACCAGCGCGAGACCAGCTCGCCGCGCGGCGCCATGGACTTCAACGAGTTCGCCATCTGGAATCGCGCGCTCACCACCGACGAGCTCGCCAGCATCTTCAAGTCGGGCCAGCCGCTGACGTTGCTGCTGCCCTGAACCGTCCCCCGCTCACCTCCCACAACGAACGACTCAAGAGATCTTCATCATGCGAATTCCATTCCTTGCCCCGCGCCTTGTGCCCGTGCTGTCCATGTTGATCGTGGCCTCTGCCCTGTCCGCCTGCGGTGGCGGCAGCGGCGGTGGCGGCTTCGCCGGCCTGCCCGGTGCTGGTACGCCGCCCACGACTCCGCCCGTGACGACCCCGCCCGAAACCGGCGTCGCCCCCGTGAAGAGCTGCGCGCCCTGAAAGAGAAAGTCCACGCCATGAACCAGAACGACAAGCCCACGAATTCGCGCCGCAAATTCCTCACCGGCACCGCCACCACCGGCGCTGCCGCGCTCGCGCTCTCGGCCTTTCCACCCGCCATTCGCCGCGCGCTCGCCATTCCGGCCAACAACAAGACCGGCACCATCCAGGACGTCGAGCACATCGTGATCCTCATGCAGGAGAACCGCTCGTTCGACCATTACTTCGGCACGCTGATGGGCGTGCGCGGCTTCGGCGATCGCTTCACCATTCCGCTGCCCAAGGGCATGAATGTGTGGCAGCAGAGCGATGCCTCGGGCAAGCCGATCCTGCCCTACCACCTGGACAGCCGCAAAGGCAATGCGCAGCGCGTGAGCGGCACGCCGCATTCGTGGAGCGATGGGCAGAACGCCTGGGACGGCGGGCGCACCTACCAGTGGCCTCGCTACAAGACCAATGCGTCGATGGGCTACTTCAAGGAGACGGAGCTCGCCTTCCAGTTCGCGCTGGCCAACGCCTTCACGCTGTGCGACGACTACCACTGCAGCATGCACACGGGCACCAACTCGAACCGCATGTTCCACTGGACCGGCACCAACGGCCCCGGCGGCCAGCTGGCTAGCGGTGCGGGGGGCGTCGCAGGCGTGGCCACCGTGAACAACGAGTGGGACTCCATCGACAGCTCGGCGACCGGCTATGAATGGAAGACCTACCCCGAGCGCCTGCAGGAAGCCAAGGTCAGCTGGATCGTCTACCAGAACATGCCGGAGAACTTCGGCGACAACCCGCTCGCGGGCTTCAAGCAGTACCGCCTGGCCAACGAGGCCTCGGGCAAGCCGGTGAGCAACGACGCGGCCTCGCCGGTGTACGACCCGGCGAGCGACGACGCGGGCAACCCGCTCTACAAGGGCATCGCCAACACGATGGGAGACGGCGGATTCCTGGAGCAGTTCCGCCAGGACACCAAGAACGGCAAGCTGCCGCAGGTGTCCTGGATCATTGCGCCCGCCACCTATTCCGAGCACCCCGGCCCGTCGAGCCCGATCCAGGGTGGCTGGTACATCCAGGAAGCGCTGGACGCGCTCACCGCCGTACCCGACGTGTGGAGCAAGACCGTGCTGCTCATCAACTTCGACGAGAACGACGGCTACTTCGACCATTACCCGTCGCCGGCCGCGCCCTCGATCAATCCCGACGGCTCGATGGCCGGCAAGACCACGCTGCCCGAGGCCGAGCTCGCGGTGGAACGCTTCAATCACCCGAAGCCCCCGGGCACGAGCAGCCAGCCCGCGCCCGATGGACGCGTCTACGGCCCCGGCGTGCGCGTGCCGATGTACATCGTCTCGCCGTGGAGCCGCGGTGGCTGGGTCAACTCCCAGGCCTTCGACCACACCTCGGTGATCCGCTTCATCGAGACGCGCTTCGGCGTGAAGGAGCCCAACATCTCGCCGTTTCGGCGCGCGGTGTGCGGCGACCTCACCAGCGCCTTCAACTTCGCGACACCCAACACCGAGGCGCTGCCCACGCTCGCGGGCCGCACGACCCGCACCGGCGCCGACAAGACGCGCAGCGACCAGGAAGCCCTCGCGCAGGTGCCGCTGCCGCTCGATCCGCAACTGCCGCGCCAGGCCACCGGCATCCGCCCCTCGCGCGCACTGCCCTACGAGTTGCATGTGAGCGCGCGCGCCGATTCGGTGAGCGGCAAGATCCAGCTCCTGTTCAAGAACAGCGGCAAGGCCGCGGCCGTGTTCCACGTCTACGACAAGCTCAACCTCGACCGCCTGCCGCGCCGCTACATGGTGGAACCCGGCAAGTCGCTGGACGACGCCTGGAGCCCGATGACCGACAACAGCGGCTTCTACGACCTGTGGGTGCTCGGGCCGAACGGCTTTCACCGCTACTTCAAGGGCGACCTCAATGCGCTGCGCACGAGCGGCGCGAACCCCGAAGTGCGCGTGTGCTACGACATCGCCAACGGCAACGTCTACCTGGAGATGCTCAACGCCGGCACGAACCCCGCCAGGTTCACGGTGCGCGCCAAGGCCTACCGCAACGACGGCCCCTGGGGTGCCACGGTGGCCGGCGGCGCCAAGGCCGAGCAGCTCTGGGTGTTGGCGAGCAGCGGCCAGTGGTACGACTTCGCGGTCACCTGCGATGCCGACCCGGCCTACTACCGCCGCTTTGCGGGCCGCGTGGAAAACGGCAGGCACACGGTGAGCGATCCCGCCATGGGCCTGGCCGACCTGTGAGCGTGGCATCCGGCAACCGCCCCATGAACTCACGCCGCAAATTCCTCACGGGCACCGCCACCACCGGCGCCGCCGCCCTCGCGCTCTCGGCCTTTCCGCCGAGCATCCGGCGCGCCCTGGCCATTCCGGCCAACAACAAGACCGGCACGATCATGGACGTCGAGCACGTCGTGATCCTGATGCAGGAGAACCGCTCGTTCGACCACTACTTCGGCACGCTCAAGGGCGTGCGCGGCTTCGGTGACCGCTTCACGATTCCGCTGCCCAAGGGGCTGAACGTGTGGCAGCAGAGCGATGCCTCGGGCAAGCCGATCCTGCCGTATCACTTCGACAGCCGCAAAGGCAACGCCCAGCGCGACGGCGGTACGCCCCACGACTGGAACGACAGCCAGAACGCGTGGGACAACGGCCGCATGTACCAGTGGCCGCGCTACAAGACCAACAAGGCGATGGGCTACCACAAGGAAGCCGAGGTCCCCTTCCAGTACGCGCTGGCCAACGCCTTCACGATCTGCGATGCGTACCACTGCGGGATGCACACCGGCACGGATGCGAACCGCTCCTTCCACCTCACCGGCACCAACGGACCGACCGCGCAAAACGTGGCGTTCGTGCGCAACGAGTGGGACTGGATCGAGGGCAAGCCCGCCTCGGCCAATACCGGCTACACGTGGAAGACGTATGCCGAACGCCTGGAGGATGCGGGCGTCAAGTGGATCAGCTACCAGAACATGCCCGACGAATGGGGCGACAACATGCTGGGCGCGTTCCAGCAGTTCCGCCAGGCCAACCTCGCCTCGGGCTTTCCGGTGTGCAGCGGCGGCGCGCCGAACCAGCCCTACGCGGACACCGGCCAGGCCTTGCCGTATCACGCCTACGACGCGGCCTCGGACAACGCGAAGAACCCGCTCTACAAGGGCGTGGCCAACACGCTGCCGGGCACGCGCCCCGAGGAGTACCTGGACGCCTTCAAGCGCGACATCCGCGAAGGCAAGCTGCCGCAGGTCTCGTGGATGAACGCGCCCTCGATCTACTGCGAGCATCCGGGGCCGTCGAGCCCCGTGCAGGGCGCCTGGTTCCTGCAGGAAGTGCTGGATGCGCTCACCGCCGTGCCCGAGGTGTGGAGCAAGACCGTGCTGCTCATCAACTTCGACGAGAACGACGGCTACTTCGACCACGTGCCCTCGCCCTCGGCACCATCGCCCAACGGCGACGGCACCTACGCCGGCAAGACGACGCTGCCCGATGCGGACCTGGGCGCCGAGTACTTCACGCATCCGGCGCCGGCCGGCAGCAGCAGCCAGCCCAAGCCCGATGGCCGCGTCTATGGCCCGGGCCCGCGTGTGCCGATGTACGTGATCTCGCCGTGGAGCCGCGGCGGCTGGGTCAGCTCGCAGGCCTTCGACCACACGTCGGTGATCCGTTTCCTGGAGACACGCTTCGGCGTGAAGGAGCCGAACATCTCGCCGTTTCGGCGCGCGGTGTGCGGCGATCTCACGAGCGCCTTCAATTTCGCGACGCCCAACACCGAGGCCCTGCCCACGCTTACCGGGCGCACGACGAAGGCTGACGCCGACAAGCTGCGCAACGACCAGCAGGCGTTGCCGCAGGTGCCGCTGCCGCTCGATCCACAGCTACCGCGCCAGTTCACCGGCACGCGGCCTTCGCGCGCGCTGCCTTACGAGCTGCACGTGAGCGCCAAGGCCGACACGATCGGCGGCAAGGTGCAACTGCTGTTCTCGAACACAGGCAAGGCGGCTGCGGTGTTCCACGTCTACGACAAGCTGAACCTCGACCGGCTGCCGCGCCGCTACATGGTGGGGCCCGGCAAGATGCTCGACGATGCGTGGAGCGCGATGACCGACAACAGCGGCTTCTACGACCTCTGGGTGCTCGGGCCGAATGGCTTTCACCGTCACTTCAAGGGCGACCTCAACCGCTTGCGCGCGGGCGATGCAGCGGTGCCCGAAGTGCGCGTGTGCTACGACATCGCGAACGGCAATGTCTATGTGAGCATGCGCAACGACGGCAAGAATCCTTGCCGGTTCACCGTGCGGGCGAAGGCCTATCGCGACGACGGCCCGTGGACTGCAACGGTGAATGGCGGTGCCACCGCCGACCAGCACTGGGAGCTCGCCGAGAGCGGCCAGTGGTACGACTTCGCGGTCACTTGCGATGCCGATGCCAGCTACTACCGCCGCTTCGCGGGGCGCGTGGAAACCGGCAAGCACACGGTGAGCGATCCGGCGATGGGGCTGGCCGATCTCTGAGCCTGTGCGGACGGCAGTGCTTGTGCGCGCGCCGATTCATGGCGCGCGCACAACACGCTGTGCCGGTGTGATCACGCGCTGAAAAACAACGGCGCACAGCGCGCAACGTAGTCCGAAAGATCGCAAACATTCCCGGTCGTTTCGCACTCTTACACCTCGCCCCCTGCGGTTCATGGCGTTGTCATCGCCGATTTCTAGCCTTGGTTCTGGCGGCCTTCACGACTCTGCGTGAAGTGCCGCACAGCAACTCCAAGAGGATCTCACCCGATGCAACTTCTTTCTTCTTCCGCGCGACTTGCACCCGCATTGATCGTGGCCTGCGTGCTCTCCGCCTGCGGCGGCGGCAGCGATGGCGGCGGCGGCTTCTTCGGCGGCCTTCCGGGCGCGGGAACGCCACCGACAACGACGCCACCCGTCACAACGCCGCCCGACACCGGCGTGAAGCCCGAGATGCGCTGCGCGCCCTGATCGCACAATGAGAAACACCAAGAACAACACCATGACCTCACGCCGCAAATTCCTCACGGGCACCGCCACCACCGGCGCCGCCGCCCTCGCGCTCTCGGCCTTTCCGCCGAGCATCCGGCGCGCCCTGGCCATTCCGGCCAACAACAAGACCGGCACGATCATGGACGTCGAGCACGTCGTGATCCTGATGCAGGAGAACCGCTCGTTCGACCACTACTTCGGCACGCTCAAGGGCGTGCGCGGATTCGGCGACCGCATGACCGTTCCGCTGCCCAACGGCCTGGCCGTGTGGCAGCAGCTCGACGACACCGGCAAGCAGGTGGTGCCCTATCACCTCGATGCGACCAAAGGCAATGCGCAGCGCGTGAGCAGCACGCCGCACACCTGGGTCGATTCGCACAATGCATGGGACGGCGGCCGCCTCTACCAGTGGCCGCGCTACAAGAAGGTGAACAGCAAGGCACCCTTCACACAGTCGATGGGCTATCTCACGGAGGCCGAGCTTCCGTTCCAGTTCGCGCTGGCCAACGCCTTCACGATCTGCGACGACTACCACTGCGCGATGCACACCGGCACGCACGCCAATCGCTCATTTCACTGGACCGGCACCAACGGCCCCAACAGCTCGGCCGGTGGCAACCAGGCCTACGTGAACAACGTCAACCCGTGGAGTTCGACCGGGCCTTCGACCGAGGGCTACGAATGGAAGACGTATGCGGAGCGCCTGCAGGAAGCCAACGTCAGCTGGATCGTCTACCAGAACATTCCGAACAACTACGGCTGCAATCCGCTGCTGGGCTTCAAGCCGTACCGCAAGGCCAACGAAGCTTCGAGCAAGCCGGTGAGCACTTCGCTGCCGCAGGGCGCATCGCCGGCCTACGCGCCTGGCGACGACGCGGGCAACCCGCTCTACAAAGGCACGGCCAACACGCTGCCGGTGGCCGACCAGGCGGCCTTCGATGCGGGCGCGATCTTCGATGCGTTCCGCGCCGACGTGAAGGCCGGCCGCCTGCCGCAGGTGTCGTGGGTCATTCCGCCGGACGTGTACTCCGAGCACCCCGGCCCTTCGAGCCCTGTGCAGGGCGCCTGGTACATCCAGGAAGTGCTGGACGCGCTCACCGCGGTGCCCGAGGTGTGGAGCAAGACGGTGTTCATCGTCAACTTCGACGAGAACGACGGCTACTTCGACCACGTGCCCTCGGCTTCCGCGCCCTCGCCCATTCCCTCGGCCGACCCGAGCGTGAAGGCCTTCGCGGGCAAGACCACGCTGCCGGATGCGGACCTGAGCTACGAGTACTTCAACCACCCGAAGCCGCCGGGCATGACCGCGTCGCAGCCCACGCCCGACGGCAACGTCTACGGCCCGGGCATGCGCGTGCCGATGTACGTGATCTCGCCGTGGAGCCGCGGCGGCTGGGTCAACTCGCAGACCTTCGACCACACCTCGGTGCTGCGTTTCCTCGAAGCGCGCTTCGGCGTGAAGGAAACCAACATCAGCCCGTTCCGCCGCGCGGTGAACGGCGACCTCACGAGCGCCTTCAACTTCGCCACGCCGAATGAAGAAGCGCCGCCCACGCTCGCGGGCCGCCGCAGCAAGGCCGAGGCCGACCAGGTGCGCGCCGCGCAGGACGCGCTGCCGCAGGTCACGCCGCCGGGCGACGGCAAGCTGCCGGTGCAGGTCACGGGCACGCGGCCGTCGCGCGCGCTGCCTTACGAATTGCATGCGAGCGCCAAGGTCGACACGGCCGGCGGCAAGGTGCAGCTGCTGTTCTCGAACACGGGCAAGGCAGCCGCCGTGTTCCACGTCTACGACAAACTCAACCTCGATCGCCTGCCGCGCCGCTACATGGTCGAAGCAGGCAAGTCGCTCGACGACGCCTGGGCCGCGGCCGCCGACAACGCCGGCAAGTACGACCTGTGGGTGCTCGGGCCGAACGGCTTCCACCGTCATTTCCAGGGCGACCTCAACACCGTGCGCGCGGGCGATGCGGCGGTGCCCGAGGTGCGCGTGTGCTACGACATCGCCAACGGCAACGTCTACCTGAGCATGCGCAACGACGGCAAGGCGGCCTGCAAGTTCACCATTCGCGCCAAGGCCTACCGCGGTGACGGCCCATGGACCGCGACAGTGAACGGCGGTGCCACCGTCGATCAGCATTGGGAGCTTGCAGCGAGCGGCCAGTGGTACGACTTCGCGGTGACCTGCGATGCCGATGCGAGCTACTACCGCCGCTTCGCCGGCCGCGTGGAAACCGGCAAGCACACGGTGAGCGATCCCGCGATGGGCATGCCCGACCTCTGAACGGTCGCGCGCAAAATGCCGGCATGCTGATCCTCCAACACGCCGACATCCTCGTCACCATGGACGCCGCCCGGCGCGAAATCGCCAACGGCGCCGTGGTGACCGACGGCCCCGCGGTCGCCTGGGCCGGCCCCACCGCCGAGCTGCCCACCGCCTACCTCGATGCCCTGCGCAACGGCCAGGCCGAGGCTATCGACATGCACGGCCACGTGGTAATGCCCGGCCTGGTCAACACGCACCACCACATGTACCAGAGCCTCACCCGCGCCGTGCCAGAGGCGCAGGACGCCGAGCTCTTCGGCTGGCTCACGAACCTCTACCTGCTGTGGGCACGCCTCACGCCCGAGATGATCCGCGTCTCGACGCAGACCGCGATGGCCGAGCTGATGCTCTCTGGCTGCACCACCACCAGCGACCATCTCTACCTGTTCCCCAACGGCTCGAAGCTCGACGATTCGATCGAAGCCGCCGACGCCATGGGCATGCGCTTCCATGCCGCCCGCGGCAGCATGAGCGTGGGCCGCAGCGCCGGCGGCCTGCCGCCCGACGAGGTGGTGGAAACCGAAGCGGCCATCCTGCGCGACAGCGAGCGCCTCATCGGCCGCTGGCACGATGCCTCGCGCCATTCGATGCGCCGCATCGTGCTCGCGCCCTGCTCGCCGTTCTCGGTCTCGCGCGACCTGATGCGGCTGTCGGCCGAGCTGGCGCGCGAACGCGGCGTGTCGCTGCACACGCACCTGGCCGAGAACGACAACGACGTCGCCTACTCGCGCGAGAAGTTCGGCATGACGCCGGCCGAGTACGCCGAAGACCTGGGCTGGGTCGGCCGCGATGTGTGGCATGCGCACTGCGTGAAGCTCGACGAAGCGGGCATCGCGCTCTTCGGGCGCACCGGCACCGGTGTTGCGCATTGCCCCTGCTCGAACATGCGGCTGGCCTCGGGCATCGCGCCCATTGGAGCGATGCGGCGCGCGGGCGTGCCGGTGGGCCTGGGCGTGGATGGCAGCGCGTCGAACGACGGCGCGCACATGCTGGGCGAAGCGCGGCAAGCGATGCTGCTGCAGCGCGTGGGCTACGGCCCCGCGGCGATGACGGCGCGCGAGGCGCTGGAGATCGCGACGCTCGGCGGTGCGCGCGTGCTGGGGCGCGACGACATCGGCGCGATCGCGCCCGGCATGTCGGCGGACCTCGTGGCCTTCGACATGCGCGGCGTGGCGCACGCGGGGGCGTGGCACGACCCGGTCGCGGCGCTGGTGTTCTGCACGCCGGCGACCACCGCATTGAGCGTGATCAACGGCGAGGTCCGCATCCGGGACGGACGCTTCACGGCGCTGGAACTGCCACCCCTGCTGGCGAGGCACCGCGAGCTGGCGCGCACGCTGTACGACAGCGCCCGGCATCCGCACACGGCGCCGTGACAGACAGACAGACAGACATCGAATGCGTACCTTCGAATTACGCGCGTGAACCCTGATTGCCAAGCCTCGGGCCGCTCCGCAGAATCCGCCCACTAAATAGAACGGGCGTTCGATTCAGCAGGCAGAAGGCCGATCACCCGACGGCCTCCCGAGATTCATAACAACAGGGCCTCCCCGATGAAGCGCAGAGACATCCTCAAGTGGTCCGCCTCGGCGGGCGGCCTCGGCCTGCTGGCCGGCAAGCCTTCCACCGCATCGGCCGCGCTGCCGGTCCTCAAGCCCACGCTGCCGCAGAAGATCGACCCGATCAGCGCGACGCTGCGGCGGCTCGAGCTGGTCGGGCGGCAGGCGACCTACCTCTGGACCGAATCGCACATCAACCTCGCGGGCGTGCCGATGGGCGCGGTGGTGCCGCCGGGCGAGCTGCCGGCGGTGGAGCATCAGTTGAAGACGGTGTCGAAGGCGGTCGAGGCGGTGACCAATTTCGCGGCCTCGTTCGCCACCAGCGCGCTGGCATCGGGCAGCCTGCAGTCGCTGGACAACCTGCGAACGCGCATCGCCGGGCTGCAAGCCACGTTCGACCAGTTGGCTGCGCAGAACGCGGGCCTTCTCACGTTGCCGGCAGCGGTGCTGGCGCTGCTGGGCACGCTCACGAGCAGCCTGGGCGATGTCGGCACGCAGTTGAAGCAGATCCACCACGACCTGCTCTCGCAAGGACCGCTCGGCGCGTTGAACGGACCCAAGACGCTCGCGCAGTACGACGCGCTGTTCGTCACCATCGAGAAGCCGTCGATCTCGCAGATCCTGCACGACAACGACCTGTTCGCGGCCATGCGCGTGGCCGGGCCGAACCCGACGCTGCTGCAGCGGGCCACGTCGCTGCCGACCAAGTTTCCGCTGGGCAACGCGCAGTACCAGCAGGTCATGGGTGCGAACGACAGCCTTGCCGATGCGACCGCCGCGGGCCGGCTCTACCTGCTCGACTACGAAGGCCTCGGCGACATGGCACCGGTCGGCCCGGTCGCCAAGCCGCTCACCGGCACGGGCTACGTCTATGCGCCGATCGCGCTTTTCGCGCGCCCGAAGAACGGCCGCTCGCTCGTGCCGGTCGCCATCCAGTGCGGGCAGGACCCGGTGCGGAATCCGATCTTCCTGCGCGCCGACGACACCACCAACGCCGAGGCCTACTGGGCCTGGCAGTCGGCCAAGACGACGGTGCAGGTGGCCGACTTCAACTACCACGAGATGTTCGTGCACCTGGGCCGCACGCATCTGATGTCCGAGGCCTTCGCGATGGCCACGCAGCGCCAGCTCGCGACCGCGCATCCGCTCAGCCGCCTGCTCTCGCCGCACCTCGAAGGCGCGATGTTCATCAACGAGTTCGCGACGCTGATCATCATGGCGCCGCTGACCACGGGCGACGTGATCCTCACCGCGCCCATCGAGACGCTGCAGCATGAATGCGGCCGCGACCGCCTCGCCTACGATTTCCACGACCGCATGATGCTGCCCAACGACCTGCGCACGCGCGGCGTGGACGACGCGACGGCGCTGCCCGACTACCCCTACCGCGACGACGCGCTGCTGGTGTGGAATGCCATCGCGCAATGGGTGGCCGACTACGTGGCCGTGTACTACCCGAGCGACAGCGACGTGACCGGCGACTACGAGCTCGCGGCCTGGGCCACCGAACTCGCGACGACCGGCAAGGTCAAGGGCTTTCGCGCGATCGCCACGCGCGCGCAGCTGGTCGACGTGCTCACCGCAATCATCTTCAACGCCAGCGCGCAGCATGCGGCGGTGAACTTCCCGCAGTATTCGGTGATGACCTATGCGCCCTTCAGCGCGGGCGCGGGCGGCACGCCGGCGCCAACGACGAGCGGGGGCCAGAACGAGGCGAGCTGGTCGCAGATGCTGCCTTCACGGATTGCGGCACAGGAGCAGATCCTGCTGTTCCACATCCTCGGTGGCGTGTACTACCGGCCGCTCGGCGAATACAAGGACAACACCTTTCCGCACCTGCCGGTGCTGCTCGACCCGGCGGTCGCGGGGCCGGGCGGGCCGCTGGAGCGGTTTCGCACGGCGCTCGCGGGCATCGAGAACACGATCCGCCAGCGCAACACCACGCGCGCGCGGCCTTACGAGCACCTGCTGCCGAGCCGCATTCCTTCGAGCACCAACATCTGATATCAAGTTGCGCTCGAAAGAAAAGACCGTTCACGCTGAGCTTGGCCTGTCCTGAGCGTGTCGAAGGGTCGAAGCGCCGCGCGAGGCTTCGAAAAGCTCAGCCCGAACGGTCCTTGTTGATCGAACGCAATACCGTATGAAGGCGCTCAGCGCCGCATGGTGTCCAGTTGCGTGACGGGTGCGCTGTCGTTGCCCCACGAGCCGCGGATGTAGGTGAGCACGGCTGCCACCTCCGCGGCATCCAGCACCTGGCCGAACGGCGGCATGCCGTAGGGGCGCGGATTGCCCGCCGTCGATGGCAGGAAGCCGCCGTGCGAAACCACCTGGATGAGGTTGGTCGGCGGCGACATGTTCACCGCGCGATTGCCCGCGAGCGGCGGGTAGGCGCCGCTCGCGCCCTGGCCCTGGTCGCCGTGGCAGTAGGCGCAGCGCTGGTCGTAGATCTTGCCGCCGCGCGCCATCGTGCCGGCGTCGCGGCGGATGGGCGTTGGCGTGCGTGCGGGCTCGTCGGCCTTGTGAACCTCGGGCAGGTCTTTCAGGTAGCCCGCCATGGCCGTGAGGTCGGCTTCGCTCAGATGCTGCGTGCTGCGGAACACCACATCGGCCATCGGCCCCATCACCGAGCCGCCCGGCGCGGTGCCGGTCTTGAGCAGCGCCACCACGTCGGCCGTGGGCCATCCGGCGACGCCGGCCTGGCGCTTGTCGGTGAGCGACGGTGCATACCAGTTCTCCACCGCGATGAGCCCGCCCGAGAGGCCGAGCCTGGTCTCGGTCGCGCCCAGCGAATTGCGCGTGCCGTGGCAAGCGATGCAATGGCCGAGGCCGTCGACGAGGTACGCACCGCGGTTCCATTCGGCCGGCTTGCCCGCGTTGGCCACGAAGGACTCGGGCTTGAACGAGAGCGCGCGCCACACGGCCAGCGCGGCCTGCGTGTCGTAGGGAAAGCGCAGCCGGTGCGCGAGGTTCGGCGCGGGTGCGGGTGCCACGGTGCGGAGGTACGCGTAGATGGCGTCCGAGTCCTCGCGCGTCACCTTGGTGAAGTTCGGGTACGGGAACGCGGGGTAGAGCAGGCGCCCGTCCTTGCTGCGGCCGTTGTGCATCGCGCGCCAGAAATGCGCGCTGCTCCAGCTACCGATGCCGGTCTTGGCGTCGGACGTGAGGTTGCTCGAATAGATGGTGCCGAAGGGCGTTTCCAGCGGCAGGCCGCCCGCATACGGCTGGCCACCGCGCGTGGTGTGGCAGCCCGCGCAGTTGCCGGCGAGCGCGAGGTACCGGCCGCGCTCGACCTGCTGGGGCGTGGCCTCGAAGGCTTGCGCCTGTTCGGGCAACGGGTCTTCGCCGCGCAGGTTCATCGCCACGAGCACGCCCGCGCAAACGGCCGCGAGCACGATGAGGATCAAGAAGGTCCAGCCGAGATATCGCAGTTTCATCGGCGGCTCACTTCGGCATGCCGCCGCACGCGACGGGCAGCGGCGCGGGCAACGAAGCCGCGGGCTTGGTGTTCGCCGGCATCGGCTGCACCGCCAGCCAGCTTGCGACCGCGTTGATGTCGGCGGTGGTCATGCGGCGGCCGACCTCGGCCATGCAGTCGGGCGCCATCGCATGCCGCTCGCTCGTGAGCCATGCGCCGAGCTGCGACGACACATAGAGCCGCGGCAGTCCGAGCAGCCCGGGGATGGCCGGCTGCACGCCGGTGAGCGCCGCGCCATGGCATTGCACGCACGCCGGAATGCCGCGTGCCGCATCGCCTTCGAGCGCGAGCTTGCGGCCGCGCTGCAACTGGTCGGGCGTCGCGTCGCTGTTGGGAGAGATCGGCGGGTACGGCAGGTCGAGCCCCGCGAAGTACTCGGCCATCTCGCGCAGGTAGGCGTCCGAGAGGTGCTGCACCATGTACGCCATGTCGGCGTTGAAGCGGCGGCCGTCGCGAAAGCTCACGAGCTGGTTGAAGAGATAACCCGCGGGCTTGCCGGCCAGCCGCGGAAAGAAACCCGCGTTGGTGGTCGCGCCTTCGCGGCCGTGGCAGGCGATGCACGCGGCCACGCGCTGCTCGATGGTGTCGGGCACGGTGGCTGGCGGCGCGGCACTCGCCACGCCTTGCACGAGGAACAGCAACGCGAGCGCGAAGGAGCGAAGGCCGGCTGTCATGTGCCGGCCACGAAGCGCGCCAATGTGATCAGGCCCACGACCAGCAACAGCACCACGAACAGCGCGACACCGATCAGCGGCAGGATGCCGACCTGGGCGGTCCGCTTGTCGGCGTCGGCGCGGCGGCCGCCCAGCCCGATGAAGCTCCAGAGAACGGCGCGCAGCGCGCGCATGAGATTGGACATGCACCGACTGTGCCCCAAACTGCACCGAAAAAACAGATGCAGATACTGCTCGATTCACCGGTGCAGATAAAGTCCGGGCCAATGACGAACCTCGCGCCATGAAACGTTACGAAGCCCTGGCCGCCGACATCGAGGCCTCGATCCGCAACGGCACCCTGAAGACCGGCGACCGCCTGCCCTCGGTGCGCCACACCGGCCAGAGCCGCGGCGTCAGCGCATCGACGGTGTTCCAGGCCTACTACCTGTTGGAAGCGCGCGGCCTCGTGCGCGCACGCGACCGCTCGGGTTACTACGTGACAGGCGGGGGCCTGCGCGATGCACCGCCCGAATCCACCCTCACCTCGCGCCCCACGGAGGGGCCCACGTCGCTCGACGTGAGCGACCGCGTGTTCGACATCCTCGAAGCCAGCATGTCGCGCAAGGTCGTGCCCTTCGGCTCGGCGTTTCCGAGCCCCCTGCTCTTTCCGCTCGCGCGGCTCGGCCAGTTCATGGCCGCGAGCGCCAAGTCGCTCGACCCATGGAGCACGGTGGACGACCTCACACCCGGCAGCGCGGCGCTGCGCAGGCAGATCGCGCTGCGTTACCTCGCTGACGGGATGCAGGTGCCGGCCGAGGAGATCGTCATCACCAACGGCGCGCTCGAGGCGCTCAACCTGTGCCTCGCGGCGGTCACGCGGCCGGGCGATGCGGTGATCGTCGAATCGCCCACCTTCTATGCCGCGCTGCAGGCGCTGGAGCGCATGGGCCTGAAGGCCATCGAAGTGCCGACGCATCCGGGCGAAGGCATCGACCTCGGCGCGCTCGAGCAGGCCATTGCGGCGCACCAGCCCAAGGCCTGCTGGCTCATGACGACCTTCCAGAACCCCCTCGGCAGCCTGATGTCCGATGCGAAGAAGAAAGCGCTGGTGGATCTGCTCGCGCGCCACGAGCTGCCGCTGATCGAGGACGACGTGTACGCCGAGCTCTACTTCGGCGACCGCAAGCCCGCACCGGCCAAGGCCTTCGACACGCAGGGGCTGGTGCTGCACTGCTCGTCGTTCTCGAAGTGCCTCGCGCCGGGCTACCGCATCGGCTGGACTTCGGCCGGGCACTTCGCGCGCAAGGTGGCGCGGCAGAAGCTCACGTCCACGCTCAGCACGTCGGCGCCCGCGCAGCTTGCGCTCGCGGCGTACCTGGAGAAAGGCGGTCTCGACAAGCACCTGCGCAAGCTCCGGCAAACGCTCGCTATGCAGCAGGCGACCTTCGCGCAGGCGGTAGGGCACTACTTTCCCGAGGGCACGCGCGCCACGCGGCCGCTGGGTGGTTACTTCCTGTGGGTCGAACTGCCGGCGCAGGTGGATGCGCTCGACATCCATCGCAAGGCGCTGGCGCTCGGCATCAGCGTCGCGCCAGGGCCGATCTTTTCAGCGACACGCGCCTTCACGCATTGCCTGCGCCTGAACTACGGCCACGCGTGGAACGCGCAGAGCGAGAAAGCTATGCGGACACTGGGCCGGCTGGTGTCCGAAGCCGCAGGCGGTACAGCCTGAACAGCAGGAACGACGCGATGCACAGGTTCAGCAGATTCCAGCCGATGCCGTTGACGAAAGCCGCGTGGTAGCTGCCGGTCAGGTCGAACACCTTGCCCGACATCCATCCGCCCAGCGCCATGCCGAACAGCGAGAACATCAGCACCGTGCCCACGCGCGCGCCGGCTTCCTTCGGCGGAAAGTGCTCGCGCACGATGATCGCGTAGGCCGGCACGAGGCCGCCCTGGAAAAGCCCGAACAGCGCCGAGATCACATAGAGCGACACCAGCCCGTCGAACGGCAGGAACAACAGCAGCGCAATGCACTGCAGCACGCCGCCCAGCAGCAGGGTGCGGAGACCTCCGATGCGGTCGCAGATCGCGCCCGACACCAGCCGGCTCACCACGCCGAAGCCCAGCATCAGCGACAGCATCATCGCGCCCTGCGTGGGCCCGTAGCCGAGGTCGCCGCAGTAGGCCACGATGTGCACCTGCGGCATCGCCATCGCCACGCAGCAGGCCACGGCCGCGACGCACAGGAGGCCCTGCGCCGTCGTCGTGCTCAGGCCGAAGGGCCGTGTCATGTCGCGCGCTGCCGTTGCATTCCATGCATTGCCGACCGGCGCTGCGGCCACTGCCGGTGGCCGCGCACGGAAGAAGAGCGCGAGCAACGCCATCGCGATGCCGCAGAAGATGCCCATGCCGATGTAGGTCTGGCGCCAGCCGACCGTCTCGATGAAGTGCTGCGCAATGGGCGGCCAGATGGCGCCGGCCACGTAGTTGCCGCTCGCGCACACCGCCACCGCGATGCCGCGCCGCTTGACGAACCAGAGCGACGTATCGGCCACCAGCGGCGCGAAGGCGGCCGAGCTGCCGAGCAGGCCGACCAGCAGGGCCTGCGCGACGGTGAATGAGACGATGCCGCCCGACAGCCCCGTGGCGATGTACCCCGCGGCGAGGAAGACCGAGCCCGCCAGGAGCGGCCACATCACGCCGAAGCGGTCGGCCAATTTGCCCATGAGCACGCCGCCGAAACCGAAGCCGAGCATCAACCAGGTGTAGGGCAGTGAGGCAGCGGCGCGATCGATGCCGAACTCGGCCTGCACCGCGGGCAGCATCACCGAGACCACGTACATGCCGCTGCTGCCGACCGTCATGATCAGCAGCGTGAGCGCCAGGCGCAGCATGGCGTAGCGCGAATCCGCCGCGTGGGCGGTTGTCTCTGAAGTCTTCGTCATTGTTTTTCTCCGCAGCGAGGATACCCCTCGGCGCGGAGATGCGAGCGCGCAATGGCCGGCGACGCTCGGCCGCCTTTTCGCGCGGTGCGCGGATCAGCTCGCCAACACGACCGGCAGCACGACATTCGCCGAAGCCTTGGGCATCGGCCCACCCGGCTTGGGCTTGTCGTCGCAACCGGCCGCAATGAGGCCGATGCAGAACAGAAGAGCAAGTGCTGTGCTTCTCATCAGGCGGATGCTATGCCTGCCGACTTACCCGTCAAGTCGGACACCGCGCCGACAAGGACCTGCCGGCTACCTGCTTCTCCAGGCCTGCGTGCGCTTGAGCGCCCAGTGCCCGGCCAGCGCGAAGATGCCGCGCCCGATCGCCGCTGTGAGCATGATCAATGAAGCCATGGCGGCCGCGGGCGCCACGTCGCCGGCATCGTCCATGTTGAGCACGGCGATGGCGGCCAGCGTGGTCTGCGGCGAGTAGAGGAACACGACGGCCGACACCGTCGTCATCGCGTTGACGAAGAAATAGCCGCCCACGTTGAGCACGGTCGGCAGCGCCACCGGCAGGTGCACGCGCCAGAGCGTGCGCCAGAACGGCACGCCCATCGACTCGGACACCAGCTCGTACTCGCGATCGAGCTGGCGCAGCGCCGTGAGCGAGGTGAGGTGCGCCACCGAGAAGAAGTGCGCCACCGTGCAGATGACCAGGATCGTCATGCCGCCGTACAGCCCGTTCAGCGGATTCGACGGCGAGATGAAAAAGAAGATGTAGCCCACGCCCAGCACCAGCCCCGGCACCGCGAGCGGCAGGTTCGCGAGCAGGTTGAGCAGCTCGCGCAGCAAGCCGAAGTGGCGCGGCTTCTCCACGAGGTAGGCCGAGACGAAGGTGATGAGCGCGCCTGCCACCGCGGCGCACAGCGCGAGCCGAAGCGAATTGAAATAACTGCCCCAGCCGCCGCCGTCCATGTTGCTGAAGTCGTAGTTCTTCAGCGACGGCGCGAGCTGGTAGGGCCAGTAGGTGGCGAGCGATGCGAACACCGCCATGCCGATCATCACGAGGATGGCGCAGGCCGTCAGCGTGCAGAACACGAGCAGCGCGCGATCGCGCGTCTTCACGGGCTCCGGTTGATATGGCGTGGCGCGTGCCGAAAGCGCCGCGGCCTGTTTGCTGCGAACGTAGCGCTCGACGAGGAAGGACAGCACCGCCGGAATCAGCAGCACGAGCCCGACCACCGCGCCCATCTGGAAGTTCTGCTGGCCGACCACCTGCTTGTAGATGTCGGTCGCGAGTACGCCCGTCTGGCCGCCCACCACCTTGGGCACGCCGAAGTCGGTGATGACGAGCACGAACACCACCATCGCGGCCACGATGAGGCCGTAGCGCGAGGCCGGCAGCGTCACGGTGCGGAAGATGCGCCAGCGCGAAGCGCCGAGCGTCTGCGCCGCCTCATAGAGACGGCCATCGGACGTGGCCATGGCGGTCGTGAGGATCAGCAGCGCATGCGGCAGCGTCCAGAACACTGAGCCGAGCACGATGCCCAGCGGGCCGTAGATCGAGGCATCGCCCATCAACCCCTTGAAGAGGCCCTGGTTGCCGAACAGGTAGACCAGGCTGATGGCCGGCAGCAGCGAAGGCGCGAGCAGCGGAATGAGCGCCACCGCACGCAGCGCACCCTTGGCCGGCATGCACGAGAGCGTGAGCGCATACGCGTAGACGTAGGCGATGGTCGTGCAGATCACGGCGCTGATGGCCGCGAGCCACATGCTGTTGAAGGCCGACTGCACAAGCGCCGGGTTGTCGAGGTAGCGCGCGAAGTTCGCGAGACCGATGAAGGCGCCGGCCCGATCGAAGAAGCTCTGGCCGACCAGCGCGCCGACGGGCAGCGCGACGATCACGACCAGCAGCAGCACGACGAAGGCAACGGCAGCACCGGTGAGCCAGCGCTCGCGGTCGAACGCGCTGCTGCGCGGCATCGCCATCGGCATGACGGCGATGGCGTCGGGGGTGCTGCTCATGGCTCAGTGCGCCAGAACCGACAGCGCATTCAAGGGCAGTTGGATGTGCACCATGCTGCTCGGCACCAGCGGCTCTTCGCCGCCATAGCGCGCATCGGCGGGCAGCTCGGCTTCGATCTCGATGCCCAGCGGTTCGCAGGCCAGCCGCGCCGAGGTGCGGTTGCCGAAGAATTCCGTGTCGAGCAGGCGCGCCGCAAAACTGTTGGCACCGAGTTCGGTGCCGAAGCGTTTGACCACCACGTGTTCGGGCCGGATGCCCACGGTGGCCTGCGAACCGACACTGAGGTTGCCGGGCGCGCAGAACAGTTCGCTGTCGCGCACGCGCACCTTGCCGTCAGCCAGCACGGTCGCAGGCAGCATGTTCATGCGGCCGACAAAACCGGCCACGAAGCGGGTGCGCGGCTGGCGGTACAGCTCGTCGGGCGTGCCGGCCTGCTCGATGCGGCCGTTGTGCATCAGCACCACGCGGTCGGCCATCGAGAGCGCTTCTTCCTGGTCGTGCGTGACCATGATGGTGACGATGCCCAGGCGCTTCTGCAGCGCGCGGATTTCGCTGCGCAGGCTCGCGCGCACCTGCGCGTCGAGCGCGGAGAGTGGTTCGTCGAGCAGCAGCAGGCGCGGGTTGGGCGCGAGCGCGCGCGCCAACGCGATGCGCTGCTGCTGGCCGCCCGAAAGCTGCACCGGGTACTTGTCGGCATGCGCGGTGAGGCCGACCAGGTCGAGCATCTCGCGCGAGCGCTTGGCCATCTCGCGTGCCAGCGCGCCCGTCGGGTGC
The DNA here is from genome assembly GCF_030815625.1 of Variovorax sp. W1I1. Lineage (NCBI taxonomy): Bacteria > Pseudomonadati > Pseudomonadota > Betaproteobacteria > Burkholderiales > Comamonadaceae > Variovorax > Variovorax sp. W1I1. The sequence continues at coordinate 4,870,670 of NZ_JAUSWZ010000001.1, forward strand.
AGGCCATAGGCGATGTTCTGCGCCGCTGTGAGGTTGGGGAACAGCGCATACGACTGGAACACCACGCCGAAGCCGCGCGCCGCGGGCGGCAGGCCCCCGATGTCCTGGCCGCCGAGCAGGATCTGCCCGCTGTCGGCACGCTCGATGCCGCACACGATGCGCAGCAGCGTGGTCTTGCCGCAACCCGAGGGACCGAGCAGGCAGACGAATTCGCCGGGCTCGATGTCGAGATCAATGCCGTCGAGCACGCGGGTGGCACCAAAGGACTTGCCGATGCCGCGGAGAGAGAGAAAGCTCGTCATGTACTTTTACCGTTCGGACTGAATCCACCACCGTTCGCCCTGAGCCTGTCGAAGGGCTGCCTCGCACGCGCAAGGCTTCGACAAGCTCAGCCCGAACGGTTGGGAGTGCATCAGAGCGGTGCCTTCTTTTCCGACTTCGATTCGTAGCGCTTCGACCATTCCGTCAGGATGCGGTCGCGGTTCGCGGCAGCCCAGGTGAAGTCGTTCTTGGCGAGCAGCTTCTCGACATCGCCCGGCACGAATTCGAGCTTTTCCTGGATGCCCGGCAGCGCGAGCACGGCGAAGTTCTTCGCGTAGAGCTCGTTGGCCTGCTTGGTCACAGCCCAGTCGGCCAGCGCCTTGGCGGCGTCCTGCTTCTTGCTGGTCTTGATGATGCCGGTGGCTTCCATGTCCCAGCCGAGGCCTTCCTTCGGCAGCACGATGTCGATGGGCGCGCCGTCGCGCTTGGTCTTGTTGGCGCGGTATTCGAAGGACATGCCGAGCGCGAACTCGCCGGCGCCCGCCTGGCGGCAGGGCTTGCTGCCCGACTGGCTGTAGATGCCGATGTTCTGGTGCAGCGCGTCCATGTACTTCCACGCTTTTTCTTCACCCATCATCTGGATCCAGCCCGACACCATCAGGTAACCGGTACCCGAGGCCGCCGGGTTGGGCATGGTGATCTGGCCCTTGTAGACCGGGTTCGTGAGGTCAGCCCAGCTGGTGGGCTTGGGCAGGTTCTTCTTGGTGGCTTCGGCGGTGTTGAAGCAGATGGCCGACGACCACACGTCCATGCCGACCCACTTGGGCGGGTTGGCCGGATCGCGCATGGTGGGCTTCACCGCGTCGAGGCCCTTGGGCGCGTAGGGCTGGAGCATGCCTTCCTTGTCGAGCAGCATCAGCGAGGTGGCGGCCAGGCCCCACACCACGTCGGCCTGCGGGTTGGCCTTTTCGGCCAGCAGCTTGGCGGTGACGATGCCGGTCGAGTCGCGCACGAACTTCAGTTCGATGCTCGGGTTTTCCTTTTCGAAGGCGGCCTTGTAGGCCTGCACCTGGTCGGCTTCGAGCGCGGTGTAGACCAGCAGTTCGGTGCGGCCTTGCGCGGAGGCGGCGAACGCCAGCGAGAACAGGGCAGCCGGTACGGCGGCACGACGGATGAAGCGGAGCAACATGATGGGGAATCCCTGGCAATGAGTGAAATGACGCGGACAAAAGTACGCACGGCGTGGCCGTGAACGCGGCGATGCTCGCAGCGCCATGTGACAGAGGTTTGTCAGATGCGTCACACGGATGTCATGGCGCGCGCCGACGCTTCACGGGCTGTCGCACGCGCTTCCTGCTTCCATTTCAGAAAAATGGCACTCGACCTTGCCGAGATCGCACGGCTGTTCGCCGAACGTGGCGGGCTCGCCTACGCGGGCGAGCCGGTGTCGCAGCTGGAGCACGCGCTGCAGTGCGCGTGGCTCGCCGAAAAAGCGGGTGCGGGCGATGCGCTGGTCACGGCCGCGCTGCTGCACGACCTCGGCCACCTGCTGATCGCCGAGCACCAGACGCTGTCGCAATCGCCCACTGAGCTGGGCATCGACGACCGCCATCAATACATTGCGCTGCCGCTGCTGCGCGGCGCCTTCGACGTGGAAGTGCGCGAGCCGATCCGGCTGCATGTGGATGCCAAGCGCTACCTGTGCGCGACGCGGCCGGACTATTTCTCGAAGCTCTCGCCGGATTCGGTACGCAGCCTGGCGTTGCAGGGCGGGGTGATGGATGCGGAGGCGGCGAGCCGCTTTGCCGCGCATCGCTGGGCCGGCGATGCCGTGCGGCTGCGCTTGTGGGATGAAGAGGCGAAGGTCGAGGGGCTGACGACACCGCCGCTGGCGCACTTTCTTTCGACGGCTGCGCGGGTTCTGCTGCGCTGAGGCGCTGAAAAGGAAGAGGGTTTCTGCCCCTCGGCCGGCTTCAGGCCGCTTTAAGAAACATTTGTCTACGATGGCTTCCTCACGATGTCCGGCGCGCGAGCGCCTGCGAGGAAACCTGCATGTCTTCATCCGTCACGGCGCGCGCCGCCACGTTCGCCCAGGTGCTGAAACGCGTCTTTGCGCTGTCTGCGCCTTATTTCAGGTCTGAGGAGAAGTGGCGGGCGCGCGTCATGCTGCTGGGCATCGTCGCGCTGAATCTGTTCTACGTGTACGTGGCGGTGCTGGGCAACGAGTGGTACGGGCGCTTCTACGACGCGCTGCAGAACAAGGATTCGGTGGCCTTCTGGCGCGAAGTCGGCGTCTTCGGCTGGATTGCTTTCTTCAATATCGCAGTGCAAGTGCTCAAGTTCTATGTGACGCAGCTGTTGCAGCTGCGCTGGCGCGCATGGATGACGCGCAGCTACCTGTCGCGCTGGATGGCGGACCGCACCTTCTATCACCTCGAACTTGCGCGCTACGCGGGCAAGGATGGGCACACGCCGGACAACCCCGACCAACGCATCCAGGAAGACATGCAGATCTTCACCAGCGCCACGATGACGCTCTCGATGGGCCTGCTGAATGCCGTCGTCACGCTGATTAGCTTCATCGGTCTGCTCTGGGGGCTATCGGGAAATTTCTCGCTCACCTTCGGCGGCACCACTTACCAGATCGTCGGTGCGATGGTCTGGGTGGCATTGGGCTATTCGATCCTGGGCACGGTCATCACCCACTTCATCGGCCGCCCGCTGATCAGGCTGAACTTCACGCAGCAGCGCTACGAGGCCGACTTCCGGCATCACCTGGTGCGCGTGCGCGAATACAGCGAGGCCATCGCGCTGGACAAAGGAGAGAAGGTCGAGCGCGAACAGCTCGACCTGCGCTTCGGCGACGTGCTGCGCAATTACCTGCTGCTGATCAAACAGCAGAAGAATCTGGTCACCTTTACCTCGTTCTTTGGGCAGGCGGCGGTGATCTTTCCGTTCCTCGTGGCGGGACAGCAGTATTTCGGCGGAGCCTTCCAGCTCGGCCACCTGATGCAGATCGGCTCGGCCTTCGGCAAGGTGCAGGAGTCGCTGAGCTGGTTCGTCGATAACTACGACAGCGTGGCCGTGTGGCGCGCCACCACCGATCGACTGACCAGTTTCGATGACGGCATGCGCGCCCACACCGAGCGCGAAGACGGCTTGCAGCACAGCCCCTCTGCCATGCTGCAGACCGACGACCTCACGGTGGCGCTGCCCAACGGCATGCCGCTGCTCGCTGGCGCCGCACTCGCGGTGAAACCCGGCGACAGCGTGCTGCTGCAAGGTCCTTCGGGCAGCGGCAAATCGACGCTGTTCCGTTCGTTCGCGGGAATCTGGCCGTTCTCGAAAGGCCGAATACAGGTGCCCGACAACGTCGCCTTCATGCCCCAACGCCCCTACGTGCCGGACGGCAAGCTGCGCGACGCACTGACCTATCCGAACCCCGCCGCCGATTTCACCGACGACCAGCTCCGCCAGGCTCTGACCGACGCCCTGCTCCCCGACCTCGCCACTCGCCTGGACGACAGCGATTCATGGAGCCAGAAGCTCTCCGGCGGCGAACAACAACGCTTGGCCATCGCGCGCGTGTTGCTCAAGAAACCGGCATGGCTCTTCGCCGACGAAATCACCAGCGCCCTCGATGCCAAGGCCGAAAGCGAGCTCTACAAGCGGCTGTCGGACACGGTGCACGCGGCGGGCGGCGCGATGGTGTCGATCGCGCACCGCGCGGCGGTCGGCGACTTCCACAACCAGCGCTGGACGCTGGTGCCTCAAGAAGAAGGAACAGGAACGGGAACGCCAGGCGGCGGCGCGCGCTACCGCCTGAACACCTCGACCGCTCAGCCGGCAGCGGCCTGACCGGAATAACGCTCCCAGCCCCTCTTTCGCAAATCGCAGGCGGGGCATTCGCCGCATCCGTAGCCCCAGGCCTGCCGATGCACCCGGTCGCCGAGGTAGCAGGTGTGGGTTTCTTCCACGATCAGCTCGACCAGCGGCTCGCCGCCCAGGCGGTGCGCCATCTGCCAGGTCTCGGCCTTGTCGATCCACATGAGCGGCGTCTCGATGACGAGCCGGCGCTCCAGGCCGAGCGAGAGCGCGAGCTGCATCGCCTTCATGGTGTCGTCGCGGCAGTCGGGGTAGCCCGAGAAGTCGGTCTCGCAGACGCCGGTGACGATCACCTGCAGCCCGCGGCGGTAGGCCAGCGCGCCGGCCAGCGTGAGGAACAGCAGGTTGCGCCCGGGCACGAAGGTGTTGGGCAGGCCGTCGGCCTGCATCGCGAAGGCCACCTCCTCGGTGAGCGAGGAGCCGCCGAGCTGGGCCAGCGCGGCGAGCGTGAGCACGTGGTCTTCGCCCAGGCGCGGCGCCCAGTCGGAAAAGCGCTCGCGCATCTGCGCGAGGATGGTGCCGCGCACGTCGAGCTCGACGCGGTGGCGCTGCCCGTAGTCGAAGCCCAGCGTCTCGACGCGCTGGTACTTCGAGAGCGCGTCGGCCAGGCAGGTGGTCGAGTCCTGGCCGCCGGAGAACAAGACGAGGGCGGTGGTGTGCAGGGGCATGTGCGTCAGCGAAAGGCGCTGTAGTCCAAAGACGCGATTTTCGCAGGGCTCCCCCGGCGCGCGGATACGATCCCGCGGATGAGCACCAAACACCTCGTCGCATGGGCCGCCACCTTCATCGTGCTTTTGGTGATCGACATGCTCTGGCTCGGCGTCGTCGCCAAGAACATGTACCAGCAGGCCATGGGCGACCTGATGTCGCCGGAGCCCCGGCTGGCCTTCGCGGCGGTGTTCTACCTGCTGTACCCCGTCGGCCTGCTGATCTTCGCGATCCTGCCGGGCATCGAGGCGCAGAGCATCACGCGTGCGGCGGTGCTGGGCGGGCTCTTCGGGCTCTTCTGCTACGCCACCTACGACCTGACCAACCTGGCGGTGATCCGCAACTGGCCATTGGCCCTGTCCTTCATCGACATCGCCTGGGGCACGCTGGTGAGCGGCGTGGCCGCCGCGGCCGGCGCCCTGGCCTTGCGCTGGTTCGCAGGGCGTTGATTCCGTCCCACACTATGACTTTAGTCAGGTGGTTGTAACGCCTTGTCAAGGCAAAATCCTGCACCAACGATGCAGGGGACAACCAGATGGGCGAGCGCGGCACCGCGATCAGCTTCGAAGACTTTCAGGGCACACGCAATTTCGGCGCACTCGACGGCCTGCGGGCCATCTCGGTCTTCCTTGTATTCAGCGACCATTTCGGCGGCATCGGCTGGACACGTTTCTCGGGCTGGCTCGGCGTTCACGCCTTCTTCGTTCTTTCCGGCTTCCTGATCACCACCCTGCTGCTGCGCGAGCGCGACGGCACCGGCCGCATCTCGCTCAAGGCGTTCTACATCCGCCGCACCACGCGCCTCTTGCCGCTCTACCTGCTGGTGCTGCTGGCGGTGCTCGCCCTGAGCTACCTGGCGCAAGACGGCACCTGGGAGCAGATGAAGGCGGCCACGCCCTACTACCTGACGCTGCTCAACGAGATGGCCAACGTCGCGCCGCTGCACATGACCTGGACGCTGGGCGTGGAATGGAAGTACTACCTCGTCTGGCCCACGCTGCTGGTGGTCTTCGGCACGACGCTCCGCTCGGGCCTGGCGACTGTCGGCTTCTGCCTCGCGGCGCTGGCCATGATCGACATCGGCGGCTTCCGCTGGGACCTTCTGCTTCCTCAGAACTACGTGGGCATGCTGTTCGGCTCGGCGCTGGCCCTGCTGATGAATTCGCGCCGCACCTTCTCCCTGGTGCGCGGCCTCATGAACCACGGCACGGCCATCGCGCTGGTGGTCGCGCTGCTGGTGGTGCACCGGCGCTTTCCGGTGATTGCCGGGCGCATCGGCGATGCATCGGCCATCGCGCTGTACAGCCTGCTGATCGCGATGCTGATCCCGGCGCTCGTCGCCAGCCGCACCTGGATCGCGCGGGCGCTGGCGTCGAAGCCGCTGGTGTTCGTCGGGCATCGCTCGTACGCGATGTACCTGGTGCAGTACGTTGCCGCGCACACGGTGATCGCGCTGCTGCCGGCGCCCACCATCGTCGGCGGCACGCTGCTCTTTCTTTCGTTCGCCCTGGCACTGGTGCTCTCGGACCAGCTCTACCGCTGGTTCGAGAAGCCGATCACCGACTGGGGCCACCGCTGGGCCAAGGCGGTAAAGCAGGCGGCCCTGTCGAAGACGCCGCTGCCGGGCTGCGATGCCGCCGCCGCGGCGCTTGGGCCGGCCGGAAAGCGCAGTCCGCTCTGAGCTCGGCCTAGAGAAAGCGCTCGAGCAGCTTGCGCGAAGGCCGGTCCAGCGCCTTCACATCGGGAATGCGGAACTGCACGCCGTGCGCGCTCGCAATCAGCAGCGCGCCGCCTTCGAGCCGACGGATGTCTTCCTCGGCCTTGAGCACGAAGCTGGTGTCGCCGCGGTCGGTGCTCACGGTCCAGGTGCTGGGCACGCCGAAGCTGGAGACCTTGTGCAGCTTCAGGAGCGTGGGGGCGAAGTCGCGCACCGCGAGTTCTTCTTCGAGCAATGCCCGGGTCTGGGGCGGCAGCGTCTCGGCGCGGTCGATCCAGACCAGCTCACGGCCATCGCCGCCGACCAGCGAGATGCCCTCGCCAGGCGCGGTGAGCGGAAAGGCGCGCACGGGCGTGATGCCCACATGGCGCTCGCCCTGTGCGTCGGTCAGCACGAGGCGGCCGAAGGCGTCGCGCGCGAGATCGAAAGTGGTGATGGTGGTGTCGGTCATGCGTCGCCTGCCGGGTGTGCTGCGTGGCTGATCATCGGCAACTGCGCGCCGGCGCGTTCGTCGACAGCACCTTCGCTCGCATCGTCGTCGGCCTGGCGCAACTGCGCCTGGTAGAGCCGCCAATACGCGCCCTGCTTGGCCATGAGCGCATCGTGCGGCCCGACCTCGACCACCTCGCCGCGGTCCATGACCACGAGCCGGTCGGCCTTGCGCAGCGTCGACAGGCGGTGGGCGATGGCGATGGTGGTGCGGCCCTGCACGAGGTTGTCGAGCGCCTTCTGGATTTCCTTCTCGGTCTCGGTGTCCACCGCCGAGGTGGCTTCGTCGAGGATCAGGATGCGCGGATCGATGAGCAGCGCGCGCGCAATGCTGATGCGCTGGCGCTCGCCGCCCGAGAGCCCCTGGCCGCGCTCGCCGACCAGCGAGTCGTAGCCGTGCGGCAGGCGCAGGATGAAGTCGTGCGCGTGCGCGGCGCGGGCCGCGGCCACCACTTCCGCGCGCGTGGCGTCGGGTTTGCCGTAGGCGATGTTCTGCGCGATGGTGCCGAAGAACAAAAACGGCTCCTGCAGCACGAGCCCCACATGCCGCCGGTAATCGGCCACGGCGAAGCGGCGGATGTCGGTGCCGTCGACCTTGATGGCGCCGTCGGTCACGTCGTAGAAGCGGCAGATCAGGTTGACCAGCGTGCTCTTGCCCGAGCCGCTGTGGCCGACGAGGCCGATCATCTCGCCGGGTTCGATCACGAGATCGAGGTCGTGGATCACCGCGCGCGATCCGTAGCGGAAACCCAGCCCGCTCATCTCGATGCGGCCCTGCACGCGCTCCACCTTCACCGGATTCACCGGTTCGGGCACGTTGCTCACATGGTCGAGGATGTCGAAGATTCGCTTGGCGCCGGCGGCCGCCTTCTGCGTGACCGAGACGATGCGGCTCATCGAGTCCATCCGCGTATAGAAGCGGCCGATGTAGGCGATGAAGGCGGTGAGCACACCCACGGTGATGCTGCCGCGCGCCACCTGCCAGATGCCGAAGCCCCACACCACGAGGAGGCCGATTTCAGTCAGAAGCGACACCGTCGGCGTGAACACCGACCAGGTGCGGTTGAGCTTGTCGTTGACCTGCAGGTTGTAGGCGTTGGCGGTGCGGAAGCGGTCGGCTTCGCGGCGTTCCTGCGCAAAGGCCTTGACCACGCGGATGCCGGGAATGGTGTCGGCCAGCACATTGGTCACTTCCGACCAGACGCGGTCGATCTTCTCGAAGCCGGTGCGCAGGCGGTCGCGCACCACGTGGATCATCCAGGCGATGAAGGGCAGCGGCACCAGCGTGACCACCGCGAGCAGCGGGTTGATGGAGATCAGGATGGCCGCCGTCATGACGATCATCAGCACGTCGTTGGCGAAATCCAGCGCGTGCAGCGACAGGAAGACGTTGATCCGGTCGGTTTCCGAGCCGATGCGCGACATCAGGTCGCCGGTGCGCTTGCCGCCGAAATAGTCGAGCGGCAGGGTCAGCAGGTGTTCGTAGGTACTGGTGCGCAGGTCCGCGCCGATGCGCTCGGACACCAGCGCCAGCAGATAAGTGCGCGCCCAGCCGAGGCCCCAGCCCAGCAGCGCGGCGCCGAGCAGCCCGCTCAGGTAAAGGGCGACGCGGGAGGGATCGATCTGCTTGCCGTTCTGGAACGGGATCAGGATGTCGTCCATCAGCGGGATGGTCAGGTAGGGCGGGACCAGCGTGGCGGCGGTCGAGAGCAGGGTCAGGAAAAACCCGAGGAAAAGCTGCTTCCTGTACGGCTTGGCGAAACGGCCCAGGCGCAGCAGCACCCAGGTCGAGGGCGGGGTCTGGAGTTCGGTATCGGCCGGCTCGTCGCCGTCGATGGCGTCTGCTGTCGCTTCGGCGACAGCATCTGCGCGCTGACCGAACAGCTTGAGAAGGCGCAGCGCGTTGGCCTGGCTGGCCAGCGTGTAGCGCCAGCGCGCCAGGCGGCCATCGGGGCCGATCAGGTCGAGCGTGCCGACGCCCGAATGGTCGGCCAGAAGCAATTGAAGTGCCGGTTCTGTGAGTGGCCACTCACGCCATTCGCCGCCCGGTTCCAGCGCAATCAGGCGCTGGTCAGTCAGGGCAACTAGGCCGGAAGCGAAACGAAGTTCGTAATCGAGGTCAACCGCCAGTGTTACCAGAACGTTTTCCGCGACTGCGAGCCGGTTTTTCAGCGCACCTGAAGCCGCCTCGATTTCTCCCTCCCGGGTGCCGACTGGATCGTGATGTTGCATTGTGTTTCTTTGACTCTTGCCCGTCGCGGGCCGCAGGGACCGCGCCATGGCGTCCTTTGTCGGGCGCCGATTCTGACTGATTGCCATGGGCGCGCTTGAAGGCGCCGTGGTGCTCGGCCAAAGCACATCGAACGTTTTCATGACCCGTTTCGACGACATCCGCCTGCTGCGCATCAACTATTTGCGCGGTCCCAACCTCTGGACCTACCGTCCGGTGCTCGAAGTCTGGCTCGATCTGGGCCAACTGGAAGACTTTCCCTCCAACAAGATCGACGGCTTCACCGACCGCCTCACGGGCCTGCTCCCGGCGCTCATCGAGCACCACTGCGGCGTGGGCGAGCGCGGCGGCTTCATCCAGCGGCTGACCGAAGGCACCTGGTCGGGCCACGTGCTCGAACACGTCGTCATCGAACTGCTGAACCTGGCCGGCATGCCGACCGGGTTCGGGCAAACCCGTAGCACCTCGGAGCACGGCGTCTACCGCATGGTGTTCCGGGCGCGCGACGAGCAGGTCGCCCGGGTGGCGCTGGCCGAAGGCCACCGCCTGCTGATGGCCGCCATCAACAACGACCCGTTCAGCGCTGCCGAAGTGCAAAAGGCCGTCGACGCGGTCAAGGCCAAGGTCGAAGACTGCTACCTCGGCCCGAGCACCGCCGCCATCGTCTCCGCCGCCACCGACCGCGGCATCCCACACATGCGGCTGAACAGCGGCAACCTCGTGCAACTGGGCTACGGCGCCAACCAGCAGCGCATCTGGACCGCCGAGACCGACTACACCAGCGCCATCGGCGAATCGATCGCCAGCGACAAGGAACTGACCAAGTCCCTGCTCGCGAGCTGCGGCGTGCCGGTGCCCGAAGGCCAGATCGTTTCCAGCGCCGAGGAAGCCTGGGAAGCCGCCGAAGACATCGGCCTGCCGGTGGTCGTGAAGCCCTCCGACGCCAACCACGGCCGCGGCGTGTCGCTCGAGCTGACGACGCGCGAAGAAGTCATGGCCGCCTTCGCGGTCGCGGAGCCCGAGGGCAGCGACGTGATGGTCGAGCGCTTCATCCGCGGCCACGAACACCGCCTCCTGGTGGTGGGCGGCGAAGTGGTGGCGGCCGCGCGCGGCGAGATCATCACCGTGACCGGCGACGGCAAGCTCAGCGTGGCCGAGCTCATCGAAAAGCAGCTCAACAGCGACCCGCGCCGCGGCGCCGAAGAGGAATACCCGCTCGACCTGATCGTGCTGGCCACCGACGCCAAGCTGCAGCTCGAACTCAAGCGCCAGGAGCTGGACGGCGCCGCCGTGCCGGCCGCCGGCCGCGTGGTCACGATCCAGCGCAACGGCAACATGGCCAACGACTGCACCGACCAGGTCCACCCCGAAGTCGCGCACGCCGCTGTGCTGGCCGCGCGCGTCGTGGGCCTGGACATCGCGGGCATCGACCTCGTGGCGCAGGACATCTCCAAGCCGCTCGGCCCCCAGCGCGGCGCGATCGTCGAAGTCAATGCCGGCCCGGGCCTGCTGATGCATCTGAAGCCGGCCGTCGGTTCGCCGCGCCCGGTGGGCCGCGCGATCTGCGACCACCTGTTCCCCAACGACGCGCCCGGCCGCATTCCGGTGGTCGGCGTGGCCGGCTCGCAGGACACCGCGGTGCTCGCGCGCCTCGTCGCCTGGCTCATCAACCTGGGCGGGCGCCACACGGGCCTGGCCTGCCGCGACGGCCTGTTCCTGGAGCGCCGCCGTGTCGATGCGCGCGACAGCGCCAACTGGGAAGCCGGCCATCGCCTGCTGGTGAACCGCGCGGTGCAGGCCGTGGTGATCGAGAACGGCGCCGAGACCATCCTGCGCGACGGCCTGGCCTACGACCGCTGCGAAGTCGGCATCGTGACCGACCTGGAAGGCGCCGAAGCCCTCGCCGACTACGACATCACCGAGAGCGACCAGATGGTGAAGGTGCTGCGCACCCAGGTCGACGTGGTGTTGGGCGAAGGCACGGCCGTGCTGAACGCGGCCGATGCGCGCGTGGCGGGCCTTGCGCCGCTGTGCGATGGCGCCGTCATCCTGTATTCGGCCGACCCGCAGGCTGCCGCGCTCACCGCGCACCAGAGCACCGGCGGCAAGGCCGTGCTCGTGCGGCAGGACCGCGTGGTGCTGGCCAACGGCAGCAGCGAATCGTTTTTGCCGGGCCTGGGCCGCCTCACGATCTGGCGCGCCACCCATGCCGGCGTGAGCCTCGAAAGCGTGCTGGCCGCCGTGGGCGCCGCGTGGGCCATGGGCATTCCGCTGAACCTGATCGGCGCCGGCGTGGAGGCTTTCGAAGCCGACCTGCAGGCGGCCCTGGCTTCGCTGCAACTGTCGCAAACGCAGCCCCTTCAACCTCAATTCGTCTGAGGCGCCCAGCGCCCGACCGCAAGCTCCCGCAAGCCCCATGAAAGTCACCCGCATCCGAGCCCTTCGCGGGCCCAATCTCTGGAGCCGCCACACCGCCATCGAGGCGGTCGTGGCTTGCGAAGGCGATGAAAACGCCATCAGCAAGCTCGCCGGTTTCGAAGCGCGCCTGCGCGCCCGCTTCCCGACCATCGGCGAACTGCACCCGATGGTGCTGGGCCAGCCGCTGGCGCTCGCCCACGTGCTCGAAAACGCGGCCGTGGCGCTGCAGGCGCAGGCCGGCTGCGCGGTCAACTTCGGCCACACCGCGCCGACCGTGGAAGACGGCGTCTACCAGGTCGTGTTCCAGTACAGCGAAGAGGCCGTAGGCCGCCGCGCCATCGAGCTGGCCGAAGCGCTGATCGCCGCCGCGCAGGCCGACACGCCCTTCGACGCGACCGCCGCCATCACCGACCTGCGCGACCTGGACGAATCCGAGCGCCTCGGTCCGAGCACCGGCTCCATCGTCGATGCGGCCGTGGCGCGCGGCATTCCGTACCGCCGCCTGACAAGCGGCAGCCTGGTGCAGTTCGGCTGGGGCTCCAAGCAGCGCCGGATCCAGGCGGCCGAAGTCGACAGCACCAGCGGCGTGGCCGAATCGATCGCGCAGGACAAGGAACTGACCAAGCAACTCCTCAACGCCGCCGGCGTGCCGGTGCCGCTGGGCCGCCCCGTCACCAGCGCCGAAGACGGCTGGGTCGCGGCTGGCGAAATCGGCCTGCCGGTCGTGGTCAAGCCGCAGGACGGCAACCAGGGCAAGGGCGTCACCGTCAACATCACCACCAAGGAACAACTGACCTCGGCCTACGACTCGGCCGCCGTCTATGGCGAGGTGATGGTCGAGAAATTCCTGCCGGGCTTCGACTTCCGCCTGCTGGTGGTGGGCGACCGGCTCGTGGCCGCCGCGCGGCGCGATCCGCCGCAGGTGATCGGCGACGGCCAGCTCACCGTGCGCCAGCTCGTGGACACCGTGAACCTCGACCCGCGCCGCGGCGAAGGCCACGCCACCTCGCTCACCAAGATCCGCCTGGACGACATCGCCATCGGCCGGCTCGAATCGCAGGGCCTCACGCCCGAGAGCGTGCCCGAGCGCGGCCAGCGCGTGGTGCTGCGCAACAACGCGAACCTTTCCACCGGCGGCACCGCCACCGACGTGACCGACACCGTGCACCCCGAAGTGGCCGCGCGCGCGGTCGATGCGGCGCAGATGGTCGGCCTGCACATCTGCGGCGTCGACATGGTCTGCGAGAACGTGCTGCGCCCGCTCGAAGAGCAGCACGGCGGCGTGGTCGAAGTGAATGCCGCGCCCGGCCTTCGCATGCACATCTCGCCTTCGTTCGGCCGCGGCCGCGCGGTCGGCGAAGCGGTGGTCGACACCATGTTCGCCCACGGCGACGACGGCCGCATTCCCGTGGTCGCGGTCACCGGCACCAACGGCAAGACGACCACCGCGCGCCTCATCAACCACCTGCTCGCCTCCAGCGGCCTGCGCACCGGCATGACCAACACCGACGGCGTGTACGTCGATGGCCGGCAGACCGACAGCGGCGACTGCAGCGGCCCGAAGAGCGCACGCAACGTGCTGATGCACCCCGACGTCGATGCGGCCGTGTTCGAAGTGGCCCGCGGCGGCGTGCTGCGCGAGGGCCTCGGCTTCGACCGCTGCCAGGTGGCCGTGGTCACCAACATCGGCAGCGGCGACCACCTGGGCCTGAACTACATCACCACCGTCGAAGACCTCGCGGTGCTGAAGCGCGTGATCGTGCGCAACGTGGCCGCCGATGGCTACGCGGTGCTCAACGCGGCCGACGTGAACGTCGCCGCGATGGCGGCCGGCTGCCCCGGCCACGTGATCTTCTTCACCGCCGACCGCATGCACCCGGTGATGGCCACGCACCGCGCGCAGGGCAAGCGCACCGTGTACGTCGACCAGGACACGCTGGTGGCCGCCGAAGGCTCATGGCGCGAGCGCATCCCGCTGCGCGACGTGCCGATCACGCGCAACGGCACCATCGGCTTCCAGGTCGACAACGTGATGGCCTCGGTGGCCGCGGCCTGGGCCGTGGGCCTGGACTGGGACACCATCCGCAGCGGCCTCGCGAGCTTCATGAACGACGCGGCCGGCGTGCCCGGGCGCTTCAACGTCATGGACTACCGCGGCGCCACCGTGATCGCCGACTACGGCCACAACACCGACGCCATGCGCGCGCTGGTCTCGGCCGTGGACACGATGCCGGCCAACAAGCGCTCGGTGGTGATCAGCGGCGCGGGCGACCGGCGCGATTCGGACATCCGCGACCAGACGGCCATCCTCGGCGAAGCCTTCGACGATGTGATCCTGTACCAGGACGCCGCGCAAAGGGGCCGTGCGGACGGCGAGGTGATGGCGCTGCTGCGCCAGGGCCTGCAGGGCGCGGGTCGCACGCGCCAGATCGACGAGATTCGCGGCGAGTTCGTGGCGATCGATGCGGCACTGGCCCGCCTGCAACCCGGCGACCTGTCGCTGATTCTGGTCGACCAGGTCGAGGAAGCGCTCGCTCACCTGGCACAGCGCATCGCAGCAGGCTGAGCAGGCTGGCGCATGGGTTGACGGACATGTCCCACACCGAAGGGCGTGTCCGGCCCGCCCGCTGAACACAGGGCTGTCCCACACGCGGCAGCCCCTGGCGGGCAGCAGACTGTGGCTCCGGTCGCGAACCTCCGGCGAGGTCGCGTCCCAACCAGGAGCCCGCATGACAACAACAGTTCGTTCCCTTCTTTCCGCCACGGCATTCCTTGCCGCCAGCGGCTTCATCGTCTTCGGCGCACAGACCGCCAGCGCACAGGCGCCGGGCACCGATGCCCGCGCACAGAAGGAACGCGCCGTGTGCGATGGCGTGCAGCAAGACCGCGCGGCGTGCCTGCGCGAAGCCGGTGCTGCAAAACAGGAAGCCGGCCGCGCCGGCCTCACCACGCCGAGCCCGGCACGCGGCCAGGTCAATTCCCTGGCGCGCTGCGCCGAGCAGCCCGCGGCCGATCAGGCCGACTGCGAAGCCCGCATCAAGGGCGGCGGGCGCACCACCACCGAAGGCAGCGTGATGGGCGGCGGCGTGATCCGCGAAACCGTGACCCCGCTGCCGGCCCAACCCGCGCCGGCACGTTGATTTGCAGATCGATCACTCCAAGGAGCACATCATGAAAAGCAACACCCCCTCGATCGTCCTTGCCCTGCTCGCCGTCGGCGGCATGGCCACCGCCGGCATCGCCTCCGCACAAGGCTCGCGCGGCGGCACCTACCAGCAGGAACTCGCGGTTTGCGGCCACAACCAGCAAGACCGCGCAGCCTGCATCCGCGAAGCTGGCGCCGCCCGCCAGGAAGCCGCGCGCGGCGGCCTGACCGGCGCGCCCGACTACCGCGCCAATGCGCTCGCGCGCTGCGGCCTGCAGCAGTCGCCCGGTGACCGCAGGGATTGCGAAGCCCGCGTGCTCGGCGGCGCGGGCAACACCAGTGCCAGCGTCGAAGGCAGCGTGATGGGCGGCGGCGTGATCCGCGAATCGGTCACCACCGTCGTGATGCCTGCACCGATGCCCGCCGAGCGCGCACCCGCGCCGATCATGGCGCCGATGCCTGCGGAGCGAATGCCCGATCCGATGATGCCGCCGCCGCGCCCCGCGCCGATGCCGGCACCTTTGCGCTGATCCCGAAGGCATCGCCGCCCGCGTCGCACGACGCGGCGGGGATGCCCTTGATTGTCACGAGACTGTCACAAAAGACGGTGACCTGCTAGCTATAGTTCTCGGTCCCTGCCCACCGAGGAACTCTTTCCCATGAATGCCATCAAGGTCGCTCGCCGATTCATAGAAACGGACCCGGCCAACGAATCGGCCAAGATCCTGGCCCAGCTCGTGTTGGCCCTGGAGTCCGAACGCAGCTTCGAGCTGGTCACGCTCTATTCCCTCGACTACAAGAGCTTCGAGCTCGCCATGGACATCCTGAAGGAATGGCGCCTGGACCGCTACTACGCGAGCAAGTCCAAGCTGTTCGACCTGTCGCTGCAGGTCACCGAACTCGAGAAAAGCTGACCGTCCCTGTCGCCGGGATACCGCTCAGACGAACATCCCGCCCGACACCTCGATGCGCTGGGCATTCACCCAGCGGCTCCCCTCTCCCAGCAAGCCCGCGATCGCACCGCCGATGTCGTCGGGCTTGCCCGTGCGTCCGAGCGCGGTGAAGCCCGCCACCATCGCATTCACCTGGGCGTTGTCGCGCACCATGCCGCCGCTGAAGTCGGTTTCGATCGCGCCCGGCGCGATCGTGTTCGCGGCGATGCCGCGCTTGCCGAGTTCCTTGGCGAGGTAGCGCGTCAGCACTTCCACGGCGCCCTTCATCGCGGCATAGGCCGAAGCGCCTTCCATGGCGAAGCGCGTCAGCCCCGTCGACACGTTGACGATGCGCCCGCCATCGTTGATGAGCGGCAGCAGCTTCTGCGTGAGGAAGTACGTGCCCTTGAAGTGGATGTTGTAGAGCGCATCGAACTGCGCTTCGGTCATGTCCTCGAAGTTCACATGCAGGCCGACGCCCGCGTTGTTCACCAGGAAGTCGAAGCGCTCGCGCCGCCAGGTGGCCGCGAGCACCGCCTTCACCGACTCCGCGAACGCGGCGAAGGCCTTGCTGTCGCCCACGTCGAGTTGCAGTGCGACGGCGCGGCGCCCTTTCGCCTCGATCTCGGCGACCACCGCCTTTGCGGCGGCTTCGTTCGACACGTAGGTCAGGATCACATCGACGCCATCGGCGGCAAGCGCCAGCGCGGCGCTGCGGCCGAGGCCACGGCTGCCGCCGGTGATGAGTGCGATGCGGGATGGATTGGAAGTGCTGGAAGCGGTCATTTCAAAGTCCTCGGGTGTTGATCGGTGAATCGATACGTGGACTTTAAAAATTACCGGCAGAAAGATAAATTCCGCCAAACTGCGCACACTGTTATCTGAAGAAGAAACAATCTGCCGCCATGAACACCGACGAACTGCGCATCTTCTCGAGGGTCGCCGAGCTCGCGAGCTTCAGCCGCGCCGCGGACCAGCTCGGCCTGACCCGCGCTCGCGTCTCGGTGGCCGTGCAGCACCTCGAAGAGCGCCTGGGCACGCGGCTCCTGCAGCGCACCACGCGCAGCGTGCGGCTCACCGAAGACGGCGAGCGCTTTCTCGACCGCTGCAGGGACTACCTCTCCGAAGGCGAGCAACTGGCCACCATGTTCCGCGCGAACACCGGCGGCCTCACGGGGCGCCTGCGCATCGACCTGCCGGCCACCTTGGCGCGCGACCTTGTCATTCCGCGCCTGCCCGAATTCCTCGCGCGGCATCCTGCATTGGAGATCGGCATCAGCACCACCGACCGCCGCGTCGACCTGGTGAACGAGGGCTTCGACTGCGTGCTGCGCGTGGGCGCTCTGGGCGACTCCGAGCTCATCGCGCGGCCGCTCGGTTTCATGCGGATGGCCAACGCCGCAAGCCCGGCCTACCTGCGGGCGCACGGCACACCGCACACGCTGGCCGACCTCGCGCAGCACCGCATCGTGCACTTCGCGCAGACCCTCTCGCCGAACGACGCCGGCTGGGAATACTTCGACGCGGCCCAGGGCCGCTACCGAATCAAGCCGGTGCGCGCCATCGTCACGGTGAACGGCACCGATGCCTACAACGCCGCGGCGGTCGCGGGCCTCGGCCTGATCCAGGCACCGGTCGGCGGGCTGCTGCCCTGCTTTGCGGCCGGCTCACTGGTGGAGGTGATGCCGGCGTTCACCGCGCGGCCCATGCCGGTGTCGCTGGTGTACGCCAACCGGCGGCAGCTCGCGCCGCGCGTGCTTGCGGTGATGGACTGGCTGGCCGAACTCCTCGCGCCCTACTTCGTCGAGGGCAGCGAAATGACTATCGCCCCCAGCGCAGCACCAGCGGGTCCAGCCGCTTCGCCGTCTCGATCAACCCGGCGCGCGTTGCGGGATGCATCGCCGGCAGCGGATGCCGCGGTGCCTCGCAAGCGATCACGCCGCCCTCCTTCATGAGCGACTTGCAGGCCAGCAGGCCCGCCTGCCGGTTCTCGTAGTTGATGAGCGGCAACCACTGCTGATAGAGCGCGAAGGCCTTGTCGCGGTCGCCCGCGCGGTGCGCTTCGATGATCGGGCGGATGCCATCGGGATAGCCGCCGCCGGTCATCGAACCGGTCGCGCCGGCATCGAGGTCGGGCATCAGCGTGATGGCCTCTTCGCCGTCCCACGGGCCTTCGATGGCGTCGCCACCCAGGCGGATCAGCTCGCGCAGTTTCGCGGCCGCATTGGCGGTCTCGATCTTGAAGTACGCGACGTGCTCGATCTCCTTGGCCATGCGCGCAAGGAACGGCGCCGACAGCACCGTGCCGCTCGCGGGTGCATCCTGGATCAGGATCGGAATGCCCACCGCATCGGACAGTCCCGCATAGAACTCGAAGATCTGCGGCTCGGGCACGCGGAAGGTGGCGCCGTGGTACGGCGGCATCACCATCAGCATCGCGGCGCCCATGTCCTGCGCGCGGCGGCTGCGCTCGGCGCAGACCTTGGTGCTGTAGTGCGTGGTCGTCACGATCACAGGCACGCGGCCTTTCACGTGTTCGAGCATCGTGCGCGTGAGCACCTCGCGCTCTTCGTCCGACAGCACGAACTGCTCCGAGAAATTCGCGAGGATGCAAAGCCCGTCGGAGCCCGCGTCGATCATGAAATCGACGCAGCGCTTCTGGCTTTCCAGGTCGAGTGCGCCCTGTTCGGTGAAGGTGGTCGGCACCACCGGGAAGATGCCGCGGTATCTAGGGGTCATGGTGTGTGGTCAGTGTGAATGGCGTGGAACGGCGGAGCCTCTGCAGCCCACCAGAAAGTCGAAGTCGCAGCCTTCGTCGGCCTGCAGCACATGGTTGACGTAGAGCTTCTGGTAGCCGCCGCCGCGCGTGCTCATCGGTTGCGCATCGGAGGCGGACAGCGACGCCAGGCGCGCAGACAGCTCTTCATCGCTGATGTCCAGGTGCAGGCGCCCCGCATCGCAGTCGAGCTCGATCCAGTCGCCATCGCGCACCGCCGCGAGCGGCCCGCCGTCTGCCGCTTCGGGTGCGACGTGCAGCACCACCGTGCCGTAGGCCGTGCCGCTCATGCGTGCATCCGAGATGCGCACCATGTCCTTCACGCCCTGGCGCAGCAGCTTGGGCGGCAGGCCCATGTTGCCGACCTCGGCCATGCCGGGGTAGCCCTTGGGGCCGCAGTTCTTGAGCACCATCACGCAGCTCGCATCGATGTCGAGCGACTCGTCCACGATGCGTTCCTTGTAGTGCTCCAGGTTCTCGAACACCACGGCGCGGCCGCGGTGCTTGAGCAGTTCGGGCGTTGCCGCCGAGGGCTTGAGCACCGCGCCGCGCGGCGAGAGGTTGCCGCGCAGGATGCGGATGCCGCCATCGGCGATCAGCGGGTTGTCGAGCGGGCGGATCACCTCGTCGTTCAGGCTCGGCGCCTCGCGCACGTTGTCCCAGATCGACTGGCCGTTGACCGTGAGCGCATCGGGGTGTGGCAGCAATCCGTTCTCGCCGAGCCGGCGCAGCACGGCGGGCAGCCCACCCGCGTAATAGAACTCTTCCATCAGGAAGCGCCCCGAGGGCATCAGGTCGACGATGGTCGGCGTGTTGCTGCCGATGCGCGTCCAGTCTTCCAGTTCGAGGTCGACGCCGATGCGGCCCGCAATCGCCTTCAGGTGAATCACCGCATTGGTCGATCCGCCGATGGCCGCGTTCACGCGAATGGCGTTCTCGAACGCTTCGCGCGTGAGGATCTTCGAGAGCGTGAGCCCTTCCTTGGCCATCTGCACCGCGCGCATGCCCGACATCTGCGCGAGCACATAGCGCCGCGCATCGACCGCCGGAATCGCCGCGTTGTGCGGCAGCGAAGTGCCCAGCGCCTCGGCCATGCAGGCCATGGTCGAGGCGGTGCCCATCGTGTTGCAGGTGCCCGCCGAGCGCGACATGCCACCCTCGGCCGAGAGGAACTGGTGCAGGTTGATCTCGCCGGCCTTCAGCGATTCGTGCAGTTGCCACACGGCGGTGCCCGAGCCGATGTCCTTGCCCTCGAGCTTGCCGTTGAGCATCGGCCCACCGGTCACCACGATGGCCGGGATGTCGCAGCTTGCCGCGCCCATCAGGAGCGCCGGCGTGGTCTTGTCGCAGCCGGTGAGCAGCACGACGGCATCGACCGGATTGCCGCGGATGGCTTCTTCCACATCCATGCTCGCGAGATTGCGCGTGAGCATCGCGGTGGGCCGCAGGTTCGATTCGCCGTTCGAGAACACCGGAAACTCGACAGGGAAGCCACCCGCTTCCGAAATGCCGCGCTTCACATGCTCC
Organism: Variovorax sp. W1I1; assembly: GCF_030815625.1. Classification (NCBI taxonomy): domain Bacteria; kingdom Pseudomonadati; phylum Pseudomonadota; class Betaproteobacteria; order Burkholderiales; family Comamonadaceae; genus Variovorax; species Variovorax sp. W1I1. The sequence goes on from NZ_JAUSWZ010000001.1 coordinate 4,890,758, forward strand.
GCGATCTTGCGGAAGTGCGCGTTGCACGGCGTGAGCTCCGACCAGGTGTTGCAGATGCCGACGATCGGCCGGCCGTCGAACTCATGGTCCGGAATGCCCTGGTTCTTCATCCAGCTGCGGTACATGAAGCCGTTCTTGTCGGCCGAGCCGAACCATTCGGTCGAGCGCAGTTTCTTCGGAGGGGTGTCCGGCATGCGAAAGTGTCCTGAGAGAAAAGAGGGAGAAGGAAAAAAAGAACGTCAGCGCCGGGGTGCGCGCGACGTGAAGAAGCGTTGCAGCAGGCAGAACACGAAGAGCAGCGCGCCGACGACGATGCGCGTCCACCAGGAGCTCAGCGTGCCGTCGAAGGAAATCAGCGTCTGGATGATCCCGAGCATCAGCACGCCGAAGAGCGTGCCCGCCACATAGCCCACGCCGCCGGTGAGCAGCGTGCCGCCGATCACCACCGCCGCGATGGCGTCGAGCTCCAGCCCGAGCGCATGCAGGCCGTAGCCCGAGAGCATGTAGAAGGTGAAGATCACGCCCGCCAGCGCCGAGCAGAAGCCCGAGAGCGTGTACACGCCCACGAGCGTGCGGCGCACCGGCAGGCCCATCAGCATTGCCGAATGCTCGCTGCCGCCGATGGCGTACACCGCGCGGCCGAAGGGCGTGCAGTGCGCGATGAACACCGCGGCCAGCAGCACCACGATGGCGATCACCGCGCTGATCGAGACCGAGGCTTCGCCCCAGATCGGAATGCGGATCTGCGAGACCTCCGAATAGAACTCGTTGGTGATGCTGATCGAATCGATGCTGATGAGATAGCAGAGCCCGCGCGCGAGGAACATACCCGCGAGCGTGACGATGAAGGGCTGCAGCCGGAAGCGCTCGATGAGCAGGCCCATGAACGCGCCGAAGGCGGTGCCCATCGCGAGCACCAGCGGAATCACGATGGCCGGGCTCCAGCCGTGCTTCTCGACCAGCGAGGCCGACACCATCGTCGTGAGCGCAATCACCGAGCCCACCGAGAGATCGATGCCGCCCGAGAGGATCACGAAGGTCATGCCGACCCCGACGACGATGAGGAAGGCGTTGTCGATCAGCAGGTTGAGGAACACCTGCGCCGAGAAGAAGCCGTCGTAGAACACCGAGCCCAGCGTCGCCATCAGAACGAACAGCGAGATGGTGGCCGTGAGCGGCAGGTACTTCGGGTTGAGCCCTGCCCTGCCCTCTTTCCGAGGAACGGGTTGAGGCGAGGGAGCAGCGTTCGTCTCGATCACCGCGCTCATGCCCGTCCCCCTTCATACGCCGGCCGCTGCACCAGCGACCGCACTTCCGACCTGAACTCCGGCGACTGCAACAGCATCACCACGAACACCACCACCGCCTTCACCACGAGGTTGATTTCCGGCGGCACGCCGAGCGAATAGATCGCATAGGTGAGCGTCTGGATGATCAGCGCGCCGATCACGCTGCCCACCAGGCTGAAGCGGCCGCCCGTGAGCGCCGTGCCGCCGAGCGTGACCGCAAGAATGGCGTCGAGCTCCAGCAACTGGCCGGCGTTGTTGCCGTCCGCGCTCTTCACGTTCGAGCTGATCAAGAGACCCGCCACGCCCGCGCAGAGGCCGCAGAACGCATACGCGCCGACGACGAGCCGCCGCGACTGGATGCCCGCCACGCGCGCCGCGGTCGGGTTGATGCCCACCGCCTGGATGAACAGGCCGAGGGCCGTGCGCGTGATTGCGAGGTACAGCAGCACGAACACCGCCGTCACGATGAACAGCGAGAACGGCAGGCCCAGCAGGTAGCCGCTGCCGAGGAAGAAGAAGGGCTTGTAGTAGATCGTGATGATCTGCCCGTCCGCGACGAGCTGCGCGATGCCGCGGCCCGCGACCATGAGGATCAGCGTCGCGATGATCGGCTGCATGCCGACCTTGGCGACCAGCAAACCGTTCCAGAGGCCGCACAGCAGCGCGACGGCGAGCGCCGCAAGGATCGCGAGCGGCATCGGGAAGCGGCTCACGTCGCTCGCGACAGAGCCGCCGATCATCCAGGCCGCGACCGCCGCCGCAATGGCCACCACCGCGCCGACCGAGATGTCGATGCCGCGGGTGGCGATCACGAGCGTCATGCCGAGCGAGACCAGCACCAGCGGCGCCGCGCGGTTCAAGATGTCGATGAGGCTGCCGTACAAGTGGCCGTCGCGCCATTCGAGATGCAGGAAGCTGGCGTTGAACGCGGTGTTGATCGCGAGCAGCAAAAGCAATGTGACGATGGGCCAGGCGAGGCGATGGCTCATGAGGGACGAGAAGCGGTTCATGCTGCAGCAATCATTTCGTAGACCTCGTCCTCGGTCGAGCCGCCCGGCAACTCGCCCACCTTCTGCCGGTCGCGCAGCACCACGATGCGATGCGCCACGCGCACCACTTCGCTCATCTCCGACGAGATGAAGACCACCGCCATGCCCGCACGCGCGAGCCGCAGGATCTCTTCCATGATTTCCTGCTTGGCCGCGACGTCGATGCCGCGCGTGGGTTCGTCCAGGATCAGCAGGCGCGGCTCGGTCGCGAGCCAGCGCGCGATCATGGCCTTCTGCTGGTTGCCGCCCGAGAGCAGGCCGATGGGGGTTTCGACGCTCGCCGTCTTGATGCCCAGCGAGGCGACGAAGCGCTCGGCCATCGCGGTCTGCTCGGCGTGCGAAAGAAATTTCCGTGTGCCCAGGCGTGCCTGCAAAGCCAGAGCGATGTTCTCCCGCACCGACAGCTCGGCCACGATGCCGTCGGTCTTTCGCTCTTCGGGGCACAGCGCGAGTCCTTCGCGGATCGCATCGGCCGGGTTCGAGAAAGTGACGGCGCGGCCGTCGACCTTGAGCACGCCGCGGTCGGGCGATTCAAGGCCGAACAACAGCCGCGCCAGCTCGGTGCGGCCTGCGCCGAGCAACCCCGCGATGCCGACGACTTCGCCGGCACGCACGCGCAGGTCGGTGGCCTGCAACTGCCCGGCCTGGCCCAACCCTTCGGTCTGCAGCAAGGCGGGCGCGGCTTCATCGAATGCCGGCAGCGCGGCGGGCCGTGCCGACTGCGCAGCCAGTTCGCGACCGAGCATCGCCGCGATCAGCGCTTGCGGGCCGAGGTCCGCCGCCTTCCATTCGCCCACCCAGTTGCCATTGCGCAGCACGGTGATGCGGTCCGACACCGCGTACATCTGGTTGAGAAAGTGCGTCACGAAGACGATCGCGAGCCCCTCGCTGCGCAGGCGCCGCAGCACCTCGAACAGCTTCTCGACTTCGTCGTCATCGAGGCTCGATGTCGGCTCGTCGAGGATCAGCACCTTCGACGACACGCCGAGCGCGCGCGCGATCGCCACCAGTTGCTGTACCGCGACCGAGTAGCTGGACAGCAGGCGCGTCACGTCGATGTCGAGCCCGATGCGCGCCAGCAATTCGGCCGCGCGGCGGTTCACCGCCGCCCAGTCGATGCGAAAACCCTGCAACGCGCCGCAGCGCGGATAGCGCCCCGCGAACACGTTCTCCGCCACCGAGAGATTCGGGCACAGGTTCACCTCCTGGTAGACCGTGCTGATGCCCAGCTTCTGCGCCTCCAGCGGCGAGCCGGGCCGGATGGCCTGGCCGTCGAAGAACATCTCGCCGCCGCTGGACGGCAGCACGCCGGTGAGCACCTTGATCAGCGTCGACTTGCCCGCGCCGTTCTGTCCCATCAGCGCATGCACCTCGCCCGGGTACAGCCGCAGCTGGACATCGTTCAGCACCGGAATGCCGCCGAACTGCTTGTGGATGCCCCGCAGCTCGAGCACGGGGGCGAGGGTCGTGCGCTCGGTCATGCGGTTACTTGTTCTTGTTGTAGACGTCGATGAACACGGCCGCCAGCAGCACCAGTCCCTTGATGACCTGCTGGTAGTCGATGCCGATGCCCAGGATCGACATGCCGTTGTTCATCACGCCCATGATGAAGGCGCCGATTACCGCGCCCATCACCCGGCCCACGCCGCCCGATGCAGACGCACCGCCGATGAAGCAGGCCGCGATCACGTCGAGTTCGAAACCCAGGCCCGCCTTGGGCGTGGCCGTGTTGAGCCGCGCCGCGAACACGAGGCCCGCGAGTGCGGCGAGCGCGCCCATGTTCACGAAAGTGAGGAACGCGAGCCGCTGCGTCTTCACACCCGACAGCCGCGCGGCCTTCTCGTTGCCGCCCAGCGCATAGATGCGCCGGCCGATGGTCGTGCGGTTGGTGACGAAGTCGTACACCACGATCAGCACCGCCATCACCACCAGCACGTTGGGCAGGCCCTTGTAGGTGGAGAGCAGGTAGCTGAAGAACAGGATGATCGCCGCGAAGAACAGGTTCTTCACGAGGAAGAAGGCGTAGGGCTCCTGCTCCATGCCGTGCGCCTTGAGCTTGGCGCGTCCGCGCAGCTTGAAGAACACCAGGGCCGCGGCAGCGAGCGCACCCACGACCAGCGAGGTGGTGCGCAAGGTGTCGCCGCCGAGCGGATCGGGAATGAAGCCCGAACTCAGGCGCTGGAACTCCACCGGAAACGGCCCCACCGATTGCCCGGCGAGCAGCGCCAGCGTGAGCCCCTTGAACACCAGCATGCCCGCGAGCGTGACGATGAACGACGGGATCTTGCGGAACGCGACGAACCAGCCCTGCGCGGCGCCGATCACCGCGCCGGCCACGATGCTCACGATGGCCGTGGGCACGAAGTGCCATTCGTACTCCACCATCAACACCGCCGCGAGCGCGCCGATGAAGCCGCACACCGAGCCCACCGACAGGTCGATGTGCCCTGCCACGATCACCAGCAGCATGCCCAGCGCCATGATGACGACGTAGCTGTTCTGCAGCAGCAGGTTGGTGAGGTTCAGCGGCCGCAGCAGCGTGCCGTCGGTCAGCACCTGGAACAGCACCATGATCGCGACCAGCGAAATCAGCATGCCGTATTCGCGCAGGTTGTTCTTCAGGAAGCCGACGTGCAGCTTCGGGGAGGCAACAGGAGCGGCGCCTTGCACCGCGTTGGCTTCAGGCTGCGACATGAACGGAACTCCCTGCGCTCACGATGGCATGCATGATGCGTTCCTGCGATGCCTCGGCTGCCGTGAACTCGGCGACGAAGCGCCCCTCGTTCATCACGTAGATGCGGTCGCACATGCCGAGCAACTCGGGCAGTTCGGAAGAAATCATGAGAATGCCTTTGCCCTCGTTCGCGAGCTGGTCGATGATGGTGTAGATCTCGTACTTGGCGCCCACGTCGATGCCGCGCGTGGGTTCGTCCAATATCAGCAGTTCGGGTTTGGTGAAGAGCCACTTGCTCAGCACCACCTTCTGCTGGTTGCCGCCCGACAGGTTGACCACCAGCTGCTCGACGCCCGAGCAGCGGATGTTCAGCGCCTTCCTGTAGTCGTTGGCGACCTTGAATTCGCGGCCGTCGTCGATCACCGAGCGTTCGGAAATCGCATCGAGGTTCGCGAGGCTGATGTTCTTGCGGATGCCTTCTTCCAGCACCAGCCCGAGGCCCTTGCGGTCTTCGGTGACGTAGGCAATGCCGTGGTCGATGGCCTTGCGCACCGTGCTCACGTCCACCGGCTTGCCGTGCATGAGCACCGAACCGCTGATGCGCTGCCCGTACGACTTGCCGAACACGCTCATCGCCAGTTCGGTGCGGCCCGCGCCCATGAGGCCCGCGATGCCGACGATCTCGCCCTGGCGCACATGCAGGTTCACGCCCTTGATCTGTTCGCGGTCGGCATGCAGCGCGTGGTGCACGCGCCAGTCGCGAACCTCGAACACCGTCTCGCCGATCTTCGGCGAGCGCTGCGGGTAGCGGTGTTCCATGTCGCGGCCGACCATGCCGCGGATGATGCGGTCTTCGCTGATCGGGTCGCTGCGGCAGTCGATGGTTTCCACCGTCGCGCCGTCGCGCAGTACGGTGATCGAATCGGCCACCTTGGCGATCTCGTTGAGTTTGTGCGAGATGAGGATCGATGCGATGCCCTGGCGCTTGAGTTCAAGCAGCAGCATCAGCAGCGCATCGCTGTCGTTCTCGTTCAGGCTGGCGGTGGGCTCGTCGAGGATGAGGAGCTTCACCTCCTTGGCCAGCGCCTTCGCAATTTCCACCAGCTGCTGCTTGCCGACACCCAGGTCGGTCACCAGCGTGGTGGGCAGCTCTTTCAGGCCCACCTTGGCGAGCAGCTCGCGCGTCCTCGCATAGGCGGCGAACCAGTCGATCACGCCGCCGCTCGCGATCTCGTTGCCGAGAAACAGGTTCTCGGCAATCGAGAGCAGCGGCACCAGCGCGAGCTCCTGGTGAATGATGATGATGCCCAGCTTCTCGCTGTCGGCGATCGTCTTGAAGCGGCGCAGCTCGCCCTCGAAATGGATCTCGCCCGTGTACGAGTCGCACGGGTAGACGCCGCTCAGCACCTTCATGAGCGTCGACTTGCCCGCGCCGTTCTCGCCGACCACCGCGTGGATCTCCCCCGCGCGCACGGCGAGGTTGACGTTGCTGAGGGCTTTCACCCCCGGGAACGTCTTGGTGATCCCGCGCATCTCGAGGATCGTGCGCCCGTCTGCGCTCACCGTGCTCACTTGACCTGGCTTTCCTTGTAGTAGCCGCTGTCCACCAGCACCTGCTTCCAGTTCGAGGCGTCCACGCTCACCGGCTTCAGCAGGTACGAGGGCACGACCTTGATGCCGTTGTTGTAGGTCTTGGTGTCGTTCACTTCAGGCGTCTTGCCCGAGAGCATGGCGTCCGCCATCGCGACCGTCACCTTGGCCAGCTCGCGCGTGTCCTTGAACACGGTGGAGGTCTGTTCCTTGCGCAGGATCGACTTGACCGAAGGCACCTCGGCGTCCTGGCCCGAGACGATGGGCATCGCCTGCGTGCCCGAGCCGTAACCCACGCCCTTGAGCGACGACAGGATGCCGATCGAAAGGCCGTCGTACGGCGACAGCACCGCATCCACGCGGTCCTTCGTGTAGTAGGCCGACAGGAGGTTGTCCATGCGCGCCTGCGCCACGGCGCCGTCCCAGCGCAGCGTGCCGACCTTGTCCATGCCCATCTGCTTGCTGCGCACCACGAGCTTGCCGCTCTTGATGTAGGGCTCCAGCACCGACATCGCGCCGTTGTAGAAGAAGAAGGCGTTGTTGTCGTCCGGCGATCCGCCGAAGAGTTCGATGTTGAACGGGCCCTTGCCGCTCTTCAAGCCCAGGGCCGCCTCGATCGATTGCGCCTGAAGCACGCCGACCTGGAAGTTGTCGAAGGTGGCGTAGTAGTCGACGTTCTTCGAGCCCTTGATGAGCCGGTCGTACGCGATGACCTTCACGCCCTTGTCGGCTGCCTTCTGCAGCACGTCGGACAGCGTGGTGCCGTCGATGGCCGCGATGACCAGCACCTTGGAGCCCTTGGTCACCATGTTCTCGATCTGCGCGAGCTGGTTCGGGATGTCGTCGTCCGCGTACTGCAGGTCGGTCTTGTAGCCCTTTTCCTTGAAGTACTTGACCATGTTGGCGCCGTCGGCGATCCAGCGGGCCGACGACTTGGTGGGCATCGAGATGGCGATCAGGCCCTTGTCCTGCGCATTGGCCAGCGGCGTGAAGCCGACGACGGCAAAGGCGAGGCCCGCGAGCGAGGCCTTGAGGAAATTGCGTTTCATGGTGCGATGAACTCCGTCTTTCTTTGATGGGTGTTGTCTTGTTCAAGGAACACCGCGGAACCGGCTTTGCCGGGCCGCTGGTGTTGCCCCCGGCGAGGGGGTTGGCGAAGCGACACGAAGTGCGCGTAGCCTGGGGGAGTACTCAGTACTTGCGGTTCGGGAATTCCTTGGCGGCCACTTCCATCGGGAAGATGCCTTCCTCGGTCACGATGCGCTTGGGCAGCGCCTTGCCGGCCTTGATGTCCTTCACGGCGCTCATCAGTTGCGGGCCGAGCAGCGGGCTGCATTCCACCGACACGTTGAGCTTGCCGGCGATCATGGCTTCGAACGCGCCCTTCACCCCGTCGATGGAGATGATGGTGATGTCCTTCGCGGGCTTCATGCCGGCTTCCTCGATGGCCTGGATCGCGCCGATCGCCATGTCGTCGTTGTGCGCGAAGAGCACATTGATCTTCTTGCCGTCTGCCTTGAGGAAGGCTTCCATCACTTCCTTGCCCTTGGCGCGGGTGAAGTCGCCGGTCTGCGAGCGGATGATCTTGAACTTCGGATCGGCCTTGATGATTTCCTCGAAGCCCTTCTTGCGGTCGATGGCCGGCGCGGAGCCCACGGTGCCCTGCAGCTCGACGATGTTCACTTCGCCCTTCTGGTCCTTCATCTTCTCGACGAGCCAGCGGCCGGCCTTGCGGCCTTCCTCGACGAAGTCGGAACCCATGAAGGTCACGTAGAGCGTGTCGTCCTTGGTGTTCACCGAGCGGTCGGTCAGCACCACCGGGATCTTGGCGGCCTTGGCTTCGCGCAGCACGGTTTCCCAGCCCGATTCGACCACCGGCGAGAACGCGATCACGTCGACCTTCTGCGCGATGTACGAGCGGATCGCCTTGATCTGGTTCTCCTGCTTCTGCTGCGCATCCGAGAACTTGAGCTCGATGCCCGCCTCCTTGGCCGAGGACTTGATCGACTCGGTGTTGGCGGTGCGCCATTCGCTCTCGGCGCCCACCTGTGCGAAGCCCAGCACGAGCTTCTTCTGCGCGAGCGCGGACACGGGCAGCATGCTGCCCAGGGCTGCAGCGGCGAGTGCGGTGTTGAGGGTGCGGCGATTCATGGTCATGGGATGTCTCCTTCTGTGGATTTGCTTGTTGAGAACCGTTCGAGAACCGATTGTTGTGACGGCTCAGGCCAGCATGTAGCCGGTCTTCACCGTCGTGTAGAACTCCGCGGCGTGGCGCCCTTGTTCGCGCGGCCCGTAGCCCGACCCCTTGCGGCCGCCGAAGGGCACGTGGAAATCCACCCCCGCGGTCGGCAGATTCACCATCGTCATGCCGACCACGGCATGGCGCCTGAAATGCATCGCATGCTTGAGCGAGTTGGTGCAGATGCCCGCGCACAGGCCGAAGGGCGTGTCGTTGCACAGCGCCAGCGCCTGGTCGTAGTCGTCGGCGCGCAGCACGCAGGCCAGGGGGCCGAAGATTTCTTCCCGCGCGATGCGGTGCGAAGGCTTCGCGAGAAACAGCGCGGGGCTCATGTAATAGCCGGGCGTCGAACGCTCGAGCGCTTCGCCGCCCCACACATGCTCGGCACCTTCTTCGCGCGCGATGTCGACCCACGCGAGATTCATCGCAAGCCGCTCTTCGTCGGCCACCGGGCCGATGTCGATGCCGCGCTCCAGGGCGTGGCCGATCTTCAGTGTCTTGAGGCGCTGGCGCAGCTTCGCCACGAAGGCGTCGTGCACCGCCGCCTCGACGATGAGCCGGCTCGATGCCGTGCAGCGCTGGCCCGCGGAAAAGTAGGCGCCCTGCACTGCGCAGTCCACCGCGCGGTCGAGGTCGGCATCGGCCAGCACGACGAGCGCGTTCTTGCCGCCGGTCTCCAGCTGCACCTTCGCGCGCCGGGTGGCTGCGGCCTGCAGCACGCGCTCGCCGTTTGCGGCGGAGCCGGTGAAGCTCAGCGCATCGACCAGCGCGCTGTCGACCAGCGCCTGGCCCACTTCGCGGCCGCTGCCCATCACGAGGTTGAAGGCGCCCGCCGGCAAGCCCGCGCGGCTGATGATCTCGGCCAGCGCCCAGCCGCAGGCCGGCACCAGCTCGGCCGGCTTGAACACGACGCTGTTGCCATGGGCGAGCGCAGGCGCGATCTTCCAGGCGGGAATCACGAAAGGGGCGTTCCACGGCGTGATGAGCCCGGTCACGCCGACCGCTTCGCGCGTCACGTCGACCTGCACGCCGGCCCGCGTCGAGGCCATGTTCTCGCCACCGCCGCCGCGCAGCGCTTCGCCCGCGAAGAACTTGAAGACCTGCCCCGCGCGCGCCGTTTCGGCCACGGCCTCGGGCAGCGTCTTGCCCTGTTCGCGCGCCAACAGCAGGCCCAGTTCGTCCTTGCGTGCCAGGAGCTCGGCGCCGATGCGGTCGAGCACGTCGGCACGGCGCTGCGGGGTGCTGTGGCTCCAGTGCGGAAAGGCCTCGGTGGCCGCTCGGATGGCGGCTTCGGCCTGGCGGCGGTCGGCACGTGCGTACTCGGCGACCACCTCGCTGGTGTCCGAAGGATTGGCGCTCATACCCGTGGTCGCGCTGGTTTCCCAGCGGCCGTTGATGTACTGCCGCACGTTCTGATGGATCTCACCGTGGATCACGAGGGCGCCGATCTTTCTTGTCTCTTTGTTTGAACTGGCGTGAGTCTAGGAACAGAATTGATATCGATCCAATCGTTTTTTCGACAAAATGCATATCGATCGCCGGATTCTGGAAAACCCGATAAGCCCTTAGTTCCACGAAGTCATGACCAACTACAACCACTGGTTTATTCGCGCGCGGCTCAAGACGCGGCAGCTCCTGCTGCTGGTCGCGCTGGCCGAGGAAGGCAACATCCACCGCGCGGCGCAGGTGCTCAACATGACGCAGCCGGCCGCGTCGAAATTGCTGAAAGACCTGGAAGACGTGCTGGAGGTGCCTCTCTTCGACCGCCTGCCGCGCGGCATGCGGCCCACCTGGTACGGCGAAACCATGATCCGCCACGCCCGCGTCGCGCTCGCGAGCCTGAACCAGGCGCACGACGAACTCACCGCGCTCAAGGCCGGCCGCTTCGGGCAGGTGAGCGTGGGCGCGATCACCTCGCCGGGGCTGGCGCTGCTGCCGCCGGCCGTCGCGATGGTCAAGCGCGAGCAGCCTGACCTGCGCGTGTCACTCGAAATCGAAACCAGCCCGGTGCTGATCGAGCGGCTCGAGCAGGGCAAGCTCGACATGCTCGTGGCCCGGCTCTTCGCCGAGCACGACAAGTCGCAACTGCGCTACGAGGCATTGAGCGAGGAACCGGTGTGCGCGCTGGTGCGCCCGGGCCATCCGCTGCTCGGCGAGAGCGGGCTCACGCTGCGCGACGTGGTCGGCGCCGGCTGGATCGTGCCGCCCGCGGGCAGCGTGCTGCGCCACCGTTTCGAACTGATGTTCCAGGAGGAAGGGCTCGCGCCGCCGACCAACACCATCGAGAGCTCGGCGCTGCTCTTCATCACCCGCATGCTGCAGCAGAGCGACATGCTGGCGGTGCTGGCGACCGATGTGGCGCGCTATTACGCGGCGCACGGTATCGTGTCGCTGCTGCCGCTGGACATGCCCTGCCACATGGACCAGTTCGGCATCATCACGCGCACCGACCGGCTGCTGTCGCCCGCGGCGCGGGTGATGATGAAAGCGCTCAAGACCGCCAGCATGAGCGTGTACGGACGCAAGCTGGAGATGGACTGATCAGGTCCAACCGGCGTCCACCGTGAACTCCTGCGCCGTGCACATCTTCGCGTCGTCCGATGCCAGGAACAGCACCATGCGCGCGATGTCTTCGGGCATCAGTTTGTCGGGCAGGCACTGGTTGCGCTTGAGCGCTTTCTCGCCTTCGTCGTCGAGCCACAGCTTCACCTGCCGCTCGGTCATCACCCAGCCGGGCGACACCGTGTTGATGCGGATGCGGTCCTTGCCCAGATCGACCGCAAGCCCCCGCGTGAGCCCGTTCACCGACGACTTCGCAATCGCATAGCAGGGGTAGCCCGAGCCCTTGCTCTGCCAGCCGGTCGAACCGAGGTTGACCACCGAACCGAAGCCCAGCCGCTTCATGCCCGGCACCACCGACTGGATCGCGAACAGCGCAGGCCGCTCGTTGATCGCCATGCGGTTGTCGTAGTAGTCGGGCGTGACCGATTCGAGCGTGTGGCGGTCGTCGCTCGCCACGTTGTTGACCAGCACAGCGAAGTCGCCGAGCGCGGCGGCCGCATCGGCGATGGCGCCTTGCATCGCGCCGATGTCGCGCACGTCGCAGGCGCGCCACCAGGGCGCTGCATGGCCGGCCTCGACGATCTGTTGCGCGAGCGCGGCGCTGGCGCTCTCGGCGATGTCGATGAAGGCCACCCGCGCACCTTGCGCCGCAAAGGCGGCGACGATGGCCGCGCCGATGCCGCTGCCGCCGCCGGTGACGAACACAGTGCGGTCTTTCAGGCTCGGATGGATCGAGAGTTGGGGTGAATTCAAGAAGGGTCTCCAGTGAGATGGAAAACTGACATTGCAAAACGCATATCAATCTATTCCATATTGTTTGATTTCAATTATCAATATGCCTTGATACGATCCGCCGCGTCAAGGAGACATGACAAGGAAAACAATGACGAACTACACCGCACCCTCGATCGAGGGCTCCCCCGAATGCATCTGGGCCGCCGAGGCGAACCTGGGCGAAGGCACCCTCTGGTCGGAGCGCGAGCAGGCGCTCTACTGGATCGACATCCTCACGCCGCGCCTGTTCTGGTTCCGCCCATCCGACGGGGCGCGCCGGGCCTGGCAGTTCGATGAAGAGATCACCGCGATCTCGGAACGCGCGGAGGCGCCGGGGCTCATCCTCACGCTGCGTCGCGGCTTCGCGCTCTTCGACACGACACAGCTGCCGGGCGCCGGCGCCAAGCCGCGCTACCTGCACCAGCCCGAACCCGAGCGCATCAACAACCGCTTCAACGACGGCAAGTGCGACAGCCGCGGCCGCTTCTGGGGCGGCAGCATGGACTTCGACTGCAAGGCGCCCACCGGCGCGCTCTACCGCTACGACGCCGACGGCCGCTGCACGAAGCACGACGACGGCTTCGAGGTGACCAACGGCCCGACGTGGTCCGCCGACGGGCGCACCATGTACTTCAACAACACGGTGCTCAACAACCTCTACGCCTACGACTTCGACATGGAAGCCGGCACCGTGTCGAACCGCCGCGTGTGGCACCGCTTTCCCAAGCCGGACGGCCTGCCCGACGGCATGACCACCGACGCCGCCGGGCGCCTGTGGATCGCGCATTGGGACGGCGCGTGCGTCACCTGCCACGACCCGGTGACCGCCGCGGAACTCGGTCGCATCACACTGCCCGCAAGCAACGTCACCGACTGCGCCTTCGGCGGCGCCGACATGCAGACGCTCTACATCACGACCGCGCGCAACGGCCGCACCGAGGAACAGTTGAAGAGCGAGCCGCTGGCCGGCGGCCTGTTCGCCGTGCGCATCGGCAGCCCCGGCGTGCCGGCCGCCTTGTTCGCCGGCTGACGCAAGGCTTCAGCGGACGACGCTGAAGCGGTGTTCCGTCGTGCTGCGGAACACCTCGCCCGGCCGCAGCACGGTCGATGGAAAGCCCGGCTGGTTCGGCGAATCCGGGTAGTGCTGCGTCTCCAGGCAGAGGCCATCGCCCTGCCGCAGGCTCGCACCTTGCGAACCCATGAGGCTGCCGTCGAGGAAGTTGCCCGAATAGAACTGCACGCCAGGCTCGGTGGTGTGCACTTCCATCACGCGGCCGGAGGCTTCGTGCGCAAGGCGTGCGGCCAATGCGAGGCCATCATCGCCGCGGTCGCCATCGAGCACCCAGTTGTGGTCGTACCCGTGTGCACGCAGCAGTTGCTCGTGCCCTTCGCGGATGCGTTCGCCGATGCGCGTGGGCGTCCGGAAATCGAAAGGCGTCGCGCCCACCTCCGCCAACCCGAGCGGGATCAGCGTCGCATCCACGGGGCAGTAGCGGCTCGCGGGCAGCGTCAGCACGTGGTCCATCACCGCGCCGCTGCCGGCGAGGTTGAAGTAGTCGTGGTGGCTCAGGTTCAGCACTGTCGGCTTGTCGGTCTCGGCGCGGTAGTCGATGCGCCAGGTGTTCTCGGTCGCCGAGAGCGTGTAGCGCACGGTGAGCTGCACTTCGCCCGGATAGCCCTCTTCGCCATCGGCGCTCGTGTAGCGCAACTCGATGGCGATGTCGCCGCGCGCGTCCTCCGCGGACACCGGCGCGATGTCCCAGAGGCGCGTGCCGAAACCCTTCGCGCCGCCGTGCAGGGAATTCACACCGTCGTTCAGGCCCACCTGGTGCGCAGCGCCATCGAGCGAGAAGCGCCCGGCCGCGATGCGGTTCGCATAGCGGCCGACGATGGTGCCGAAGTGCGGATGCGGCTTCATGTAGTCGTCAAGCGACGGCAGGCCCAGCACGATGTTCGCGGCCTGTCCGTGCCGGTCGGGCACGCGCAGCGCGGTGACGATGCCGCCGTGGTTGATGGCACTCAAGCTGAGGCCGTGGCCGTTGTCGAGGGTGTATTCGGTCACGGCGCGCCCATCGGGCATGCGGCCGTATTCACGTGAGGTGATGCTGCTGCTCATTCAGATCCAGGTATGGGTGGAAACAACGCCTCGCGCGCGCACAGCGATGCGGTCTGCAGGCCGATGCGGTCGGTGAGGTCGTGGTAAGTGGGTGGTTCCGCCGCATGCGTCTTCAGCTCGATGCGGTGGCCGGCCTTCGCCACCGCATCGCCGAAGTGCTGCTGCAGGACGAAGGGCGTGTTCTTGTCGTCGCGGTTGCCGATCAGCACGATGCGCCGCGACGGGTCGCGCGCGATGCCGCTCACATGGTCGAGCGGATCGTAGAACTGCGTGCTGCCGGTGGTGTCGGTGCGGCCGCCCTTCGACATGCCCAGCATGCGCGCGCGTTCGAGCAGCCCGTAGGCGCCCGAGGTCAGCACCGCGCAGGCCACGCGCGTGCGGCCCATGGTGAGCAGCGCGGCGCCGGCAGTCGCACCGCCGCTGTGGCCCAGGATCACGATACGCTGCAACTGGTGGCGCTGCATGAGCGCATCGAGCGCCGCATCGAGCGCGTGGAACTCCACGGGCTCGCGCCGTCTGCGGTGATCGCCCGAAGAGCCGTAGGTGCCGGGCCGCGCCACGAAGATCCACGGCACGCCCGCGCGGTCGCGGCTGCGCTGCGCATCGAGCGTGCGCAGCGCCTCGGTGTTGCCGGAAATGCGCGTGGGCGGCTGGTCCATCACGCTGTCGCGGTCGCCGGAAAACTGCACGATGGCCACGCGCGCGCCATCGATCTCGTCGCTCGCGAAGTAGCGGATGCAGGCCGGCCCCTCGACCGGCTGCACCCAGAGGTAGCCGCGGCGGTCGGGGCAGTTCGCGCGCACGGCCGGCTGGTTCCAATGCAGAAATTCGTCTTCGGCGGCCGTCGTCGCGCGTGCAGTCGGTGTGCCCGGCGCGCGCAGGTCGGCGCCCGCGCGCTGCGCACAGGCGGCCTGCATCAACGCGAGCAGCACGAACGCGAGGCGCCGATGTCGCCAGAGGGCAGGCATGAAATGCAGCGTGGTCACAGCTTCTTCAACAGCGAGGGAATGGTGCCGAAGTCCGAGCGGTCGCGGTCGCCCTTCACCAGCAGCAGGTCGCCGTCGCGCAGGTACTCGCCGAGGTACAGGGTCAGTTCGGCCGCGTTGTCGAAATGCGGGCCGAGCAGGCTGGTGGGCACCTCTTCGCGCAGCCAGCGCATCTCGTCGCCGTGCGTCACCAGGTGCGCGATGCCCGAGGCCAGCAGCGGCTCGGCCAGCCCGCGGTGCATCGCCTCGGCCTGCTCGCCCAGGTTGACGATGCGCCCGAGCACGCCGACCTTGCGCGCGACCGGCGCGTTGCCGGACGGTGCGCGGTAGCTGCGCACGAAGCTCATCGCGTTGCGCATCGACATGACCTCGGCGTTCCAGCTGTCGTCGACCAGCGTGACCAGCGCGCCATTGCGGGTGCGCAGCGGCTCCACCTGCATCACCGACGCGGGCAGCCGCACATTGGGCATGCGCGCGCTGGCCTCCTCGGCATCGAAGCCCATCGCCACGATCGCGGCGAAGGCCAGCGCCGAGTTGCGCACCAGCCCGATGCTCGCGACCGGGAACAGGTATTCGTGGATGCGCCCCTTGAACGAGAGCCGCACGCGGCAGCCCGAGGATTCGGGGCGCGCATCGAGCAGGCGGATGTTGTCGCCCGGCCCGGTGCCCACGGTCCACACCTTCGCGGCCGTGCGCATCGCGGCCTTCACGACCTTCGCGAGGTGGGGAATGTGCCCGCTCACGACGGCGATGCCGCCGGGCTCCAGCCCGAGGAAGGCACGCGACTTGTACTCGGCCGTCTTCTCCAGCGTGTTGGTCTTGGCGGTCTGCGAGAGCCCGACCTCGGTGAGGATCGCCACATGCGGGCGCGCCTCCAGCGAGATCGGTCCGCGGTCCATCCACAGCGCGCTCTGCGCCATCTCGAGGATGCACACGTCCACGTCGGGCCCCAGGCTCGCCATGGCGCCGGGCACGCCGACGCGCGAGTTGTTGTTCTCCACCGTGGTGAGCACGCGCGCGCCCGGCGGCAGCAGGTCGCGCACCATCGCGATGGTGGACGACTTGCCCACCGTGCCGGTGACGCCCACCACCAGCCCCTTGTAGCGCGCCCGCGCGGCCGCGCCGAGCGAGAGCAGCGCGCGGATCGGGTCGGGCACCTGCAGCAGCGGAAAGTCCGGCGGCAATCCTTCGACCGCGTGCTGCACGATCGCGCCCGCGCACTGGGTGTGCAGGCGCGGCAGGTCGTCGTGCTGGTCCCAGTCTTCCGGCGCGTGGCTGAAGTTCTCGTGCGCGGCCAGCGTGCGGTAGTCCGACGCGACGAACAGCGCCGGACCCGGCCGCACCTTCAGGTGCATCGGAAGGCGCACCACCGACTGCACCGACCAGCCCGCGGGCGGCGGCACCAGCCACTGCCCGCCGGTGATCTGCGCGAGCTGCTCGGCCGTCCACACCGGCCCCGGGTCGCGGCTCGCGCCCGGCAGGTTGACCGACAGCACCGGCGCGCGGGTCTCGGGCAGCGGCGCCGGCACGCCGGGCATGCGCAGGCCGCACCACACGGGGAGCCGCCGCGCCGCGGGCAGTTCGGGCGCGCCGCGCAGGCGCACTTCGAGCTGCAGCACGTCGCTTTCCATCTGGCGCGTGAGCGGCGGCCGCAGGCCGTAGCGGTCGCGGTAGATGCGCCCGGGCGTCCAGCGGCTGGTCGGCCACATCCAGTCGCAGGGGTCGTGGTCCATGCCGTCGCCCCACGCCGGCATGGTCTTGCTGCGCACCGGGAGCGCGCGGAACTGCAGCCGCAGGTCGGCCTCGACCGGCGCATCGACCGTCCAGAACGACTCCACCCACAAGAGCTGGCGGCCGAAGACCTGGTTGGGCGTGCAGCGCATGCCAACGAGGCGCAGCGGCCCGATCTTCAGCGGCGGCATGGCCGCGTCCGCGGGCACGGCATCGACGACCCAGCCGGGTCTTGCGGTGCGGAGAGGCGGCGATGCTGGGCGAGCCACCGCCGCATCGGCCGTCACTGGTTGCAGCGGTTGCTGCGGCAGCACCTCCCGCACGGGCGGCGCCAGGTGCAGCACGCAGCCGCCCTCCGGCGTCGGAAAGACCTGCGTGCCCAGCGCGCGGCATTGGGCGGCGAAGTGTTCGCTCGCAGCGCGCGCACGGTCGCCTTCGTACTGTTCGGAGAAACCGAAATCGACGCGGATGGGCGTGAACTGCACCCGCTCGACACCGTGCGCATGGAGCGTGAGCGAAAAGATGCCCGCGTTCCACGCATCGCCGCGCATCGCATCGAACAGCAGGTCGCCCGCGTCATGGATGATCGGCCGCCCGCGGTAGACCTCGATGCCCTGCAGCACATGCGCCGAGGTGCCGAGGATGGCGTCGGCACCCGCATCGATGATCGCGTGGCCCACGGCGATCTCGGCGCGCGAGGGCACGGTCTCCAGGTTGTCGCCCCAGTGCACCGCCACCAGCACCACGTCGGCGTGCGACCGCGCGCGTGCGATGCGCGGCGCGAGCGTCGCGGTCCATTCGGCCGGGTCGGTCAGCGGCAGGTAGGCGCCGCCCGGGTGCCAGGCCGTGGCCGCGAATTTCGGCTGCGTGGCATCGAGCGAGAACAGCGCCACCCGCACCTCGCCGGCGCGGGCCATCACCGGCTGCAGCGCGGCCTCGAGGTCGGGCCCGGTGCCCGCCGAGCCGATGCCCGCAGCGTCCAGCAGCGTCTTCTGTTCCAGCAGGGCCTGCGGGCCGTAGTCGCCGCTGTGGTTGTTGGCGGTGCTCACGAGGTCGATGCGCGCGGCCGTCAGCACGTCGATCATCTCGGGGCGTGCGCGGTAGTAGTAGGCGCCCGTCTCGTCCTTGTCGGCGCCCTGCTCGCCGGTGGTCGCGACCACGCATTCGAGGTTGACGATGCGCAGGTCCGCATCGCGCAGCGCGGCGATGTTGCCGAGCATCGCCTGCGGTCCGCCCAGCTCGGCCACCCGGTAGTGCTGGCGCCGGCCCAGGTTCACGTCGCCGCCCCAGGCCACTACACCGCTCGGGCCGCGCGGGTCCGATGCGGCGCCCGTCTCCGCGGCACCGGCTTCGGCCTGCTGCGCCTCGCGGTTGCGCAGCAACCGGTGGTACGCGACGTAGCCCGAGAGGTAGTGCTCCACATCGTCGATGCGCACCCGAAAGCTGTGGTGCTTGATGAAGAACGAGCCCGTGATGCGGTCCGGGTTGCGGAAGAACATCGCCAGCTCGGGCCAGAAATGGCCATTGGCGAGATACCGCGCGCGGTGCTCCAGCGCCTTGTCGAACTTCTCGCGGTCGAAGCCGTCGAGCAGCGGGCGCAGCGCCGGATCGGCGTCGATGCGCAGCACCATCTCGCGCGCCGCCATCATCAGTTCCAGCAGCGTCGGGAAGGTGGTGATGCGCTCCAGCACGAAGTCCAGGTACCCTGCCACGTTCTGCAGGCCGAACTGGTAGTAGCGCGTCTCGGGCCGGTAGCGCGTGAGCTCGTTGACGCAGTAGCTCAGCCAGTGGTCGTGCGCCTGCCAGTGCTTGGCGGCGATGAAATGGTCAAAAGCTTTTTCGACCACCGCGAGCCAGCGCTCGTCGCGCGTGAGCCCGTAGAGGCGCATCAGCCCGAAGGCGGCCTCGCCGTCGTAATAAATGACGCGGAACGCATCCTTGATGTCGAGCTTGGGAAAATTGAGCACGTGCACGAAGCGCCCGCTCTTCTGGTCCTGCATGGCGCGGATGCCGAGAGCCAACTGCTCCATCAGCGTCATGTACTGCCGGTCGCCGGTGAGCTCGGTGTACTTCACCAGCGCAAGCAGGCACACCGCGTTGCCGCCGAGCTTGACCTCGTTGCCCACGTCCACCAGCAGTGCCGCCTGCGCGCCGTCGGGCAGCGGCACCTGCCGGATCAGCTTCTGCGTGAGGATGCCCAGCGAGCGGTCGATGGCCGCCTTCTGCGTGGCGCTGCGCGTGAGCTCCCAGGCTTCGAGCATCGCGTAGGTGGTGCTGGCGTGGCGCAGGGTGTTGTAGGTGGGAATGGCGCGGTCGAAGCAGGGAAACCAGCCGTAGTGGAATTCGCCGGTGGGCTTGACCTGTTCGGCGAGGTAGTCGCTCGCCGAATCGATCAGGGCGCGCACCTGCCGCGCGTTCCAGTCGTCCAGCCGGCGAAAGCCCGCCGCCTGGCCTTCGGCGGTGATCGGCCAGGCGCCTGCGGCATCGACGTAGACCGCGCGGGTGGTGAAGCACCAGACGGGCGCGGTGTCGTCCGAGGGAAAGTCGATCTCGGTGCCGAAGCGGCGCTTGGCGTGCAGCCGCAGGTTCGCGAGGTTGGGCAATGCGTGCTCGACCTCGCCGCTGTAGAGCACTGCCGCGCCCTGCATCTCCTGGGCGAGCAATGCGTGCTTGAAGTGCGCGTCGAAGGCGATGCCGAGGTTGAAGTAGTTGCGCTTGGTTTGTGCCAGCTTCGCCTTCAACTCCCCCCAGCTCATGGCCGTGACCGTATCGACGATCTCCGCGCGCAGGCGCTCGAAAGGCCGATCGCCGCGCTTGGCCTGAACGGCCGCCGCATCGGCGCCCCGCGTCCATGCGGCCTCGATGTCCGGTCCGCGTCCGGACACCACACGAGCCCGGCTCTCGCCTTCGCCCATGGCGAAGAACACCACGCATCCGGCCTCCGCGGTGGCGGGCGATGCAGGGGGCAGTGCGCCCTCGGCATCGGCCAGGGCGAGCCTGGCACGGTTCAACAGATCGGCGAGAGAGTTCGGTTCGTGCGTCATTCCACCGCGAATGATGACAGGGCACGACGCAGCCTGCCATCCCGATAACCCGGGGCGTGGGCCGCTGCTCGGGGTGCCATTTATTCAGGTCGTGCTCAGGTAGCGGGTCTAGGGCCTGCGCACCCTGCGCGAGGGGTCGCGAAGCTCAGGCCCACGCCTCCATCACCGCCCCACGCACCGCATTGACCGACACGGCCCGCTTGCCATCGACCGGTGCGATCCAGCAGAGCCAGGTGTGCGACCGCCAGCCGTTCCAGATCGCAAGCTCGCCATTGCGCGCGCCCTGCTCCGCCTGGTCCAGCCGCATCAGCCCCGCGCCCATGCCGCTTGCGACCATGCTGCGGATCGCGCTCTCGCCGTCGGCGGTGCGGCCCTGCTGGTACTCGCGGCCCGCGCTCGCGAAGAGTTTTTCGAGATGCACACGCAGGATGCAGGAGGTCGGCGTGCCCACCCACGGCAGGTTCACGACTGCATCGAGCGAGAGATCGGGCTGCGCCGCCGCCACCGGCAACGGCAGCACCACCGCCAGGTCGACGACGCGGAGGCGCTGCAGCTCCAGCCCCTCGGACTGCTCGCTGTCGCTGAGCACATAGGCGCAGTCGAGCTCGCCGCGCCGCACGCCGGCCAGCGTCTCGAACGACAGCCCCTGCGTGAGCTGCAGCGTGACCTGCGGATGCCGCTCCGCCAGCTTCACCAGCACCTCGCCCAACTTGAGTGACACCGGATCGACCACCGTGCCGAAGCGCACCACGCCCTGCGCCGCGCCGCGCAACTGCTCGGCCGCCGAGCGCATGCGCATCGCCGAAGCCAGCGTGCGCTCGGCCTCGTCGAGCAGGCTGTGGCCGGCTTCGGTGGGCACCATGCCGCGCGGGGTGCGGTCGAAGAGCTTCACGCCCAGTTCGTCTTCGAGCGCCTTGAGCTGCGCGCTGACCGCCGGTGCGCTGGTGAACACGCGCTCGGCGGCGCGGGTCAGGCTGCCCTCCTTGGCGATGGCGACAAAGGTCTTGAGTTGGTAGAGCTCCATGGCCCGGATTGTGAGCACTTCGCCTCGAGCCGGCCATTCGCTTTTTTGGAGGCCCCGGTCCAAAGAAGCGAATGGAAATCGGGGCGCCGAACCCCGATTCTTGGAGCCATCGATTCATCGCCAAAGGCTCCCCGTGTCGCTCACCCTGTCCCCTCGCCAACGCCTGCTCGGCATCGCCGCGCTGCTGCTCGCCACCTCCAGCTGGGGTGGCATGTTCCTCGTCAGCAAGGGCGTGCTCCATCACGTCGAACCCGTGTGGTTCACGCTCACCCGCTACAGCATGTCCGCGTTGCTGTTCGTGGTGCTCATTCTTCCGCGCGGCATGGCGCCCTGGCGCAAGCTCAAGCTGCACGCGGGGCCGCTGGCGCTGCGCGGATTCGCGGGCTTCGGCGTCTTCAGCGTGATGCTGCTGGTCGGCCTCGCGCACTCGGTGCCCTCGCACGGCGCGGTCATCGTGGCGACCACGCCCATGACCACGCAGTTGCTGCGTTGGGCGCTCGACGGCGTGCGCCCCACGCGCTCGACGCTGCTGGCGTCAGCGCTGGCGCTGCTCGGCGTGGCCATCGTGTCGGGGCTCTTGTTCGGCAATGCGGCGGCGGGCGAATCGACGCTCTTCGGCGATGCCGTGGCCTTCGTCGGCACGCTCGGCTGGATCTGGTACACGCGCGGCGCGGCGCGCTTTCCGGAACTGGACGTGATCGAGTACAGCGCGCTCACCGTGCTGGCCGCATGGCCGCTGCTGCTGGCCGTCGCCGTCGGCGCGAGCGTGTTGGGGCTCTCGCACATGCCGAGCGCCGAGGGGCTGCGGCTGTCGTGGGAGGCGCTGCTCTATGTGGGCCTGGTGTCTTCGGCCATCGCGGTGCTGGCTTTCAACTACGGCGTGAGCAAGCTGGGCGCGGTCACGGGCACGGCCTTCTTCAACTTCGTGCCGGTGTCGGCGCTGCTGATGAGCATGGCGATGGGCAAGATTCCCACGGCCAACGAGGCCGTCGGCATGGCGATGGTGATCGGCGCGCTGCTCATCCATACCGCGGCCGGCCGCAAGGCTTCTGCGGCGCCGGCAGCAGAGGCCGTGCCGCCGCTCCAGAATCGCGGCACCTGCGCAGCCACTTCGTGACATGACATGAGCCAAGCCCAACTCTTCACACCCCTGCAACTCGGCCCGCTCCGCCTGGACAACCGCATCGTCATCGCGCCGATGTGCCAGTACTCCGCCACCGAGGGCACACCCGGCGACTGGCACCTGATCCACCTCGGCCACCTCGCGCTCTCGGGCGCGGGGCTGATGATCCTGGAGGCGACGGCGGTGGAGGCCGAAGGGCGCATCTCGCCCGGCGACCTCGGGCTTTATTCCGATGCCAATGAAGAGGGCCTCGCCCGCGTGCTCGCGGCGACACGGGCCCACTCTCCCATCAAGATCGCGATGCAGCTCGGGCACGCAGGACGTAAGGCATCGAGCCGCGCGCCATGGGAAGGCGGCAAGCAGATCGCACCGGGCGAGCCCGGCGGATGGAAGGCATACGCGCCCTCGGCCGTGCCGCATGCACCGACGGAAGATGCACCCATCGCACTCGATGCGGCGGGCCTCGCGCGCATCCGCAATGCGTTTGTCGATGCCACACGCCGCGCGGCGCGGCTGGGTCTCGATGGCCTGGAGATCCACGCGGCGCACGGCTACCTGCTGCACCAGTTCCTCTCGCCGCTGGCCAATCACCGCGACGACGCATACGGCGGCAGCCTGGAGAACCGCATGCGTTTTCCGCTCGAGGTGTTCGATGCGGTGCGCGAAGCCTTCCCCGCCGACAGGCCGGTATGGGTGCGCGTGTCGGCCGTCGACTGGGTGCCGGACGGGTGGGACCTCGAAGGCACCGTCGCGTTCGCCCAGGCGCTCGAAGCACGCGGCTGTGCGGCGATTCACGTGTCCAGCGGCGGCGTGTCGCCGAAGCAGGCCATCGCGCTCGGCGCGGGCTACCAGGTGCCGTTCGCCGAACGCGTGAAATCCGAGGTCGGCATGCCGGTCATCGCCGTGGGCCTCATCACCGAGCCGCGACAGGCCGAAGAGATCAT
The DNA here is from genome assembly GCF_030815625.1 of Variovorax sp. W1I1. Lineage (NCBI taxonomy): Bacteria > Pseudomonadati > Pseudomonadota > Betaproteobacteria > Burkholderiales > Comamonadaceae > Variovorax > Variovorax sp. W1I1. The sequence continues at coordinate 4,913,903 of NZ_JAUSWZ010000001.1, forward strand.
CGCGAAGGGACAGGCCGATGCGGTGTCGCTCGCACGCGCGATCCTGTACGACCCGCGCTGGCCCTGGCATGCGGCCGCCGAGCTGGGCGCGCAGGTGAAGGCGCCGCACCAGTACTGGCGCTCGCAGCCGCGGGAGTTCAAGGACCTGTTCGAGAACGCGGCGTTCGGGGCGCGCTAGCAGACGAAGACCGGGTCCGGCTGCCCGGCTCTGCCTTACCATCCCGCCCGGCGTCATGGGCCCGCCGGGCCATCGCCTTCGTCCGCGAATGAAACAGTCTCCCGTTGCCCCCAACGCCACGCCCATGGAAGCCCTGGGCATGGTCTCGCTTTGCTTCGGGTGGTTCATCCTCGGATCGCTGTGGTCGGTGAGCGCAGGGTTCCGCAGTGGCGCCATCACCGATGCCTCGTTGCTCGGAATCGTGGGGTTCGAACTGGTGATCGGGCCCATCGCCCTTCTGGTCCTGCGCAGCCGGGGCTATGCCGTGGCAGACCTTCTGCCGTCGCCATCGTGGATCGGCTGCGGTGTCGGTGCGCTGCTCTACATCGCTTGCGTACTGGCGATCTGGATCGTGCTCGCGCCCTTCGCGAGCAGCGCGCCCCAGCCGATCGACCAGCTCATGGCGACGGCCCGCCCTTCGCTCGCCGTGGTTTTCTTGCTGTCGGTGGTCAACGGTCTCTACGAGGAAGTATTTCTGCTGGGTTACCTCATGAAAGGCTTCCGCCATCGCGGTGCTTCGTTCGCACTGGGGCTGAGCCTTCTGGTCCGGGTTCTGTACCACCTCTACCAAGGCCCGCACGGCGCCTTGTCGATTGCCGTCGCAGGTTTGGTATTCGGCGTTTTCTATCTGCGCACGGGTTGGCTCTGGCCCGTCGTGTTTGCGCACATGCTGGCAGACACGCTGCCGTTTCTCTGACCCGTTCAGTCCGACGCAACCCGCACCCATCGCTGCGTCTTCCCGAACAGCGGGATGCCGACATACGCATGCAGCAGCAACTCGCCCGCCGCATTGCCAGCGGTGCTGACCGACATGTTGCAGCTGTAGAGCTTGCCGTTCTCGCGGTTGTAGATCTGGCCGGCCCATTCGGTGGGCGGCCGCGCGGGGTCGGCGGCATCGACGGGCGCGAAGTCCTTCAGCAGCGTCATGCCCAGAGCCGGGCGTTTGTCGGCGGCTTGCATGTCGCCGCCGCCGGGTGCCATCGAGCGGTTGCCCAACACCTTGGTGACGGTGCCGCACAGCGCGGCACCGCAGGGCGCGACTTCGACTTCGAGGTTGCCGTTCGCGGTGATCCAGCGGCCGCGCGGATCGGAGGAGGCGGATGGTGAAGAAGACTGCGCCTGCGCCGCGAAGGCCGTGGCGAACAACAGGGCAGCGCCGAATGCGCGGCCTTGACGATGGAGCAAGGGCTGGGTCATGGCGGACTTCATGTCGAGTGGATGAAGCGCCCATTCCATCGCGGCACACGCCGTGATGTGTGTCGAGACACACACTGAATCGTCCTGTTCCGTATCTGGCGCGGCGCCAGACACGGTGCGATACAAAAATCTGTGCCGCTCAGCCGGCCGCGGTGTCCCGCGAACCGCTCATGCGTGTCCCCCCAACGCGCGATAGAAGAAGGTGGTGCCGCACGGCTCCCCCTCCGGCAGCAGCGCGAAGCCGGGGATCACGCCCACGCGCTGCCAGCCCATGCGCGCATAGAGCCGCTCGGCCTCGGCGCTCGATGTGTCGAGCACCAGCAGCGTCTTGCGATGCGCGTGCGCCGCGTCCTCGGTGGCCTGCATCAGCAGCGCCCCGATGCCTCGGCGCCGCGCGCGGCGGTACACGAGCATCTTCGAGACCTCGGCGCGGTGCGGCTGGTTCTCGGGCTGGTCGAGCACGAGCTGCACCGTGCCCAGCAAGCCCTCGGCATCCTCGGCCACCAGCAGCACGCGTTCGCCGCGCGCCACGCCGTCGGCCACCTTGCGCCAGAACGCGAGGGCGCGCTCGCGCGTGATCGGCAGCATGAAGCTCACCGACGCGCCGCCTTCCACGCAGTCGATCAGCAGGTCTGCCAGTGCGTGCACCTCCGCATCGCTCACCGCCGCAAGGGCACGGATGCGGGGTGCTTCCTCGGTCGTCGTTGTCGTCATGTCGTTCATCTCCACGAGGTGGGTGCCGTGGTGATCACGACGGCATAGCGCGCGGTCTTGCGCGTGGGGTTGTGATAGCTCATCGGATGGTCGAGCGTGAGCGCAAGACAGTCGCCCGCATCGAGCCGGTGGAGGTCGTCACCCACGGTGACTTCGATGCGCCCTTCGAGCACCCACACCTGCTGGTGGATGCGCGGCTCGCGCGCGCCGGTTTCGTAGGCCACACGGGCCTTGGGCGGAAAGTTGACCTCGACGATCTGTATCGGCGAGATGGCGCCACCGGGCGAGACATTGCGGCGCACATAGCCGGAGTGCGGGTCGCGCCATTGCAGCTGGTCGGCCAGCCGCGACACGGGACTGGCGACCGGCTCCGCATCGTCGAACAGCGAGGCGAGCGGAACGCCGAGGCCGGTGGCGAGCTTTTCGAGCAGCACTGCGGTCGGGCTGCTCTCTCCGCGCTCGATCAGAGAGATCATCGAACGGCTGACGCCGCAGTGCGTGGCCAGTGCATCGAGCGACAGGCCGCGGGAGGCGCGAAGGTCGCGCACGCGCTGGGCGATGCGGTCGTTGAGGGTGGTGGCAGTGGCGGCCAGGGGTGGCGTTGATTCCGTCATATTGGATGAAATATCCATCAAATAAGAAATGCAGTCAACCCGTCATTTGCTCGGCGAAGCTGCCATTCTTCGAACGAATATTCGTCAAAGAGATTGAGATCATTCAACAACTCACCAGCACGGATTCGACATGAGCGCCAACAACCCCGACCCTCTGCCCTCCTCGTTCATCGATTTCGCCGATGGCCTGACCCCGCCTTCGGCCTTGCGTGCGCAGATCACCGCCGCTTACCGGCGCCCCGAACCCGAGGCATTGCCGCCCCTGCTCGAACAAGCCCGCCTGCCGGCCGGCCAGGCCGAAGAAGCACACGCCCTCGCCCATCGCATCGCCGAGCAGTTGCGCAACCGCAAGAACGCAGCGGGCCGCGCCGGCCTCGTGCAGGGCCTGCTGCAGGAATACGCGCTCTCCTCGCAAGAAGGCGTCGCACTGATGTGCTTGGCCGAAGCGCTGCTGCGCATTCCCGATTCCGAAACGCGCAACGCCCTGATCCGCGACAAGATCGCGCACGGCCAGTGGCAATCGCATGCGGGGCGCAGCCCCTCGGTGTTCGTCAACGCCGCGACCTGGGGCCTCTTGCTCACCGGCAAGCTCGTGGCCACGCACAGCGAGACGGGCCTTTCGACGGTGCTCACGCGCCTCATCGGCAAGGGCGGCGAGCCGCTGATCCGCAAGGGCGTGGACATGGCGATGCGCATGATGGGCGAGCAGTTCGTCACCGGCGAAACCATTTCGCAGGCGCTGGACAACGCGCGCGAACTGGAGGCCGAGGGCTTCCGCTATTCGTACGACATGCTCGGCGAAGCGGCGCTCACCACGGAAGATGCGAAGCGCTACCGCATCGCGTACGAAGACGCGATCCATGCGATCGGCAAGGCCTCGAACCACCGCGGCGTGTATGCGGGGCCGGGCATCTCCATCAAGCTCTCGGCGCTGCATCCGCGCTACAGCCGCGCACAGCACGCGCGTGTGATGGACGAGCTGTACCCGGTGCTGCGCGCGCTCACGCTGCTCGCGCAGCAGTACGACATCGGCATCAACATCGACGCGGAAGAAGCCGACCGCCTCGAACTCTCGCTCGAGCTGCTGGAGCGCCTGTGCTTCGAGCCGGCGCTCGCGGGCTGGAACGGCATCGGGTTCGTGATCCAGGGGTATCAGAAGCGCTGCCCGTTCGTGATCGATTTCGTGATCGACCTTGCGCGCCGCAGCCGTCATCGCCTCATGGTGCGGCTCGTGAAAGGCGCGTACTGGGACAGCGAGATCAAGCGCGCGCAGATCGAAGGGCTCGAGGGCTACCCCGTCTACACGCGCAAGGCCTACACCGACGTGTCGTACCTCGCCTGCGCACGCAAGCTGCTCGATGCGCCCGAGGCGATCTACCCGCAGTTCGCCACGCACAACGCCCACACGCTCGCCGCGATCTACACGATGGCGGACCCGTCGCGCTACCAGCCGGGGCAGTACGAATTCCAGTGCCTGCATGGCATGGGCGAGCCGCTGTACGAGCAGGTGGTCGGCCCGCTCGGTCGGCCGTGCCGCATCTACGCGCCGGTGGGCACGCACGAGACGCTGCTCGCGTACCTGGTGCGCCGACTGCTGGAGAACGGCGCGAACACCTCGTTCGTCAACCGCATCGCGGACCCGACGATTCCGCTCGAAGCGCTGGTCGAAGACCCTGTCGCTACTGTCGAGCACATGGCGGCGAAGGAAGGCGCGGTCGGCCTGCCGCACCCGGCCATTCCCTTGCCCGCGGCGCTCTACGGCGAGCAACGCATCAACTCGCAAGGCATCGACCTCGCGAACGACAACAGCCTGCGCCTGCTGGGCGAAACGCTCCGCGCCACGGTCGCCGAACCATGGCGCGCGGAACCGCTGCTCGCGGAGGACCGCGAAGCCTCCACCAGTTGGGCCGATGTGCTGAACCCCGCGGACCATCGCGATGTCGTCGGGCAGGTGCGCGAAGCCACACTGGCCGATGTCGAATCGGCCGTGACGCAAGCCAAAGGCATCGCAACGACATGGGCTGCGACACCGCCCGTGGAACGCGCCGCCTTGCTCGACCGCGCGGCCGATCTGCTCGAAGCACAACAGCCCCGCCTGCTCGGCCTGCTCGCCCGCGAGGCCGGAAAGACGTATGCCAACGCCATCGCCGAAGTGCGCGAGGCGGTCGACTTCCTGCGCTACTACGCCGCACAGGCACGCACCGATTTCTCCAACGACACGCACCGCGCGCTCGGCCCGATGGTGTGCATCAGCCCGTGGAATTTTCCGCTCGCGATCTTCACTGGCCAAGTGGCGGCCGCGCTCGCGGCCGGCAACCCGGTGCTGGCCAAGCCCGCGGAGCAAACACCGCTGGTCGCCGCCGAGGCGATCCGCGTGCTGTGGCAGGCGGGTGTTCCGCACGCGGCCGCTCAACTGCTGCCGGGCCGCGGCGAGACCGTGGGCGCCGCGCTGGTCGCCGATGCGCGCGTGCAAGGCGTGATGTTCACCGGCTCGACCGAGGTCGCACGCATCCTGCAGAAGACGCTGTCGACAAGGCTCGGCGCGAACGGCGCGCCCGTGCCGCTCATCGCCGAGACCGGCGGCCAGAACGCAATGATCGTGGACTCGTCCGCGCTGATCGAACAGGTCGTCACCGACGTGATGGCCTCGGCTTTCGACAGCGCCGGCCAGCGCTGTTCGGCGCTGCGCGTGCTGTGCGTGCAAGAGGAAGCAGCCGGCCGCCTGATCGAGATGCTCAAGGGCGCGATGGCCGAAAGCTGCATCGGCAACCCCGCGCGGCTGGCCGTCGACGTGGGCCCGGTGATCGACGCCGAAGCGCGCGACAACATCGAGCGCCACATCGCCACCATGCGCAGCCGCGGCCGCCGCGTCTACCGGCAAGGCCGCGAGTACGCGCACGACACGCGCCAGGGCACCTACGTGATGCCGACGCTCATCGAACTCGACAACATCGCGGAGCTGCAACGCGAAGTGTTCGGACCGGTGCTTCATCTGGTGCGCTATCGCCGCCGCGACCTGGGCGCGCTGGTCGGGCAGATCAACGGCACGGGCTACGGGCTCACGCTGGGCGTGCACACGCGCATCGACGAAACCATTGCGCAGATCGTGGAGCACGCGAAGGCGGGCAACGTTTATGTGAACCGGAACATCGTCGGCGCGGTCGTGGGCGTGCAGCCGTTCGGCGGCGAAGGCCTGTCGGGCACGGGGCCGAAGGCGGGCGGGCCTCTCTACATGTACCGCATGCTGTCGAAGCGGCCGGACGATGTGCTGGTGCGTGCGATGGCGGATGCGGACCCGGGCAATGCATCCCCGACGCAGACTGGCGCAACACATTCCGCCTTGTCGGCACTGGCTCACTGGGCCAATGAAACGAACCGCAGTGCATTGGCAACGCAATGCCAACGCTTCGGCGAACTCTCGCGCTCCGGCAGTTCGCGCACGCTGGCCGGCCCGACGGGCGAGCGCAACATCTACACGCTGCAGCCGCGCGAAGCCGTGCTGTGCCTGGCCGATGCGGAAGCCGACCGGCTCGTGCAACTGGCAGCCGTGCTCTCGGTAGGCAGCACCGCCATCTGGCCTGCGGATGCGGGCGCGCAAAGTCTGCGCGCATCGCTGCCGGCCGAGGTACAGCAGTCGGTGGCCGTTGCGAGCGACTGGACTTCGGAGACCGTGGTCTTCGACGCCGTTCTTCATCACGGCGATGCGACGGGTCTCATGGGCGTCGTGCATCGCATCGCATCACGGTCGGGGCCGATCGTCGGCGTGCGCGCGTTCGCTCCGGGGGACACGGGCATACCGCTTGAAAGCCTTGTGGTCGAACGTGCGTTGAGCGTGAATACAGCGGCGGCTGGTGGCAATGCGAGCTTGATGACGATCGGGTGAGAAGGCGGGGTCATTCAGGGCGGGTGCACAGGCCGCCGGGTACTCCCCTCCGCGAATGTCCCCCGGCTTCGCCTCCTCCTTGATTTCGCTGCGGGGAGCACCCGACGCCCTGCGCACATGGGCACGCTGCTGGTGTGCGGCTGATCAACTACTGCTCTGAAAACGAGCACGCCGATGGGGTGCCTTGCGCAGCGAAATCAAGGAGGAGGGGCGAAGCCCCGGGGGACATTCGCGGAGCAAGGCACCCCGTCGGCGTGATCGCCGCCCCAACGCAACGGCCCTTACTTGTCGAACGCCGGATCAATAGGCACGCGATACCCGTTGACCAGCCGGTTCGTCTCGTTCGCCATACCGACCACGCCCATCAGTTCCCCGAACATCTCGGGTGTCATCCCCGCTTTCTCCGCGCCCGCGTGATGGCTCGCGATGCAGTAGCCGCAGCCGTTGCTGACGCTCACCGCGAGGTAGATCATTTCCTTGACCACCGGGTCGAGCGCGCCGGGCGCCATCACTTCCTTGAGGCTCGACCAGGTGCGCTTGAGCGTCACGGGGTCGTTCGCCAGGTACTTCCAGAAGTTGTTGACATCGGGCACGTTGCGCGATGTCTTGATGTCGTCGAACACGGCCTTCACTTCGGCCGAAGCGTCTTCGTAGTTGATCGGTTGGGGTTTCATCGGGTCTCCTAGGTCAGCGGTGTGCCGCGCACAAGGATAGTCCGCCCCTCATGCCAGGCGAGGCCCGTGGTCTCTAACGGCCGGCGGCATCAGCGGCGGCCGATGCCTCAACGCGAGCGCATCGTCCGCATAGAGGATCGCGAACGCCCTGCGCTTCTCGTCGAAGTTCACGCCGCTCGCGCCCGCATGGTGCAGCGAGCGGTAGTTGAAGGCCACCACATCGCCCGCGTCGACCTCGTAGCCCACGATGTCGAAGGCGCGGCGGTTGGCCTCGATGTCGCGCACCTCGATGCGGCCGGCCCAGCCGCGCTCCGCCTTCCAGAGGTGCGATCCGCGCACGACCTCGATGCCGGTTTCGCGCGGCACGTGGTCCACCGGCATCCACACGCGCACGATGCGGTGGCTGTCGGCGAGGCCGTACGAGGTGTCCTGGTGCCAGGGGGTGCCGGCCGCCATCGGGTCGCTGTCGAAGAGCTGGTCGTAGATCCAGCGCAGGCGCCGTGTCACGGTGAGCTGCCGCGCGACCTCGCCGGCGCCGGACTCGAACATCACCTGCTCGTGCTCGACGCCGTCCTGCGCGCGTCGCACCCACTCGGGCGAGATGATCTGGCGCAGGCACACCACGCCGTCCCGGAGGAACCGCAGGCGCTCGTCCAGGCGGACATCGCGAAGCAAGGGGTTGATGCTGTTGTTCATGGCAGGTTGCTTCTCAGCCTCTCAAGCGGCCTGCAGCCTCGGCGCCCGCATGAACACGAACAGCCAGCCGATCATCAGCGCGGCCATGCAGGCAAAGCCCAGCGTCATCGCGTGGATGGTCTGGATGTACGAGACCGGTGCTTTGGCCGCAAGCATCGCGATGCCGAACACCACCGCCCCCACGACCGAGCAGAACAACAGCGCGCCCGGCCGCGCCGCGGCGCGAAAGCCCGTGCGCAAACACATGGTGAGACCGAAGATGGCGGGCGCGTAGTAGAAGGGCGAGAAATCCATGTGGCGGTAGTTCTCGCCGAAGGCCAGCACCACGAGGTGCGGCCCGAGCAGGCCCAGCACCACGCCGGCGAGTTCGGCGATGAGGAACCCCATCAGCACGAACATCACGAAGAGCCGATGCACGCTCCTGCGGTCTTCGGCATGCCAGCGGGCCGCCAGTTGCGGCAGCAGGTAGTAGCCGAGCGCCGCGAGCACGTACTGCATCGGCAGCAAGAAGGTGATGTAGATCTTGAGCAGGCCGCCCTGCTCCGAATCGGCCGATGAACCCAGCAGCAGGATGGCCCCGCCCGTCATGATCCAGCTCATGAACTGCGAGAGGCTGGCCTTCCAGCCGTAGGCCATCGATTCCTTCACGGTGAGGCCTTGTGCATCTTTTGCAGCCGGCAATGCGGGCATGACGTTGCGCAGGTTCAGCAGCACCAGGATCAGGAAAGGCAACTGCAACGCCGAGACCAGCAGCAGCGCCTCGCCCCATGTCGCGGGCTTTTCGACACCGAGCACCGCGACATACCCCACGCATATCAGCACGCCGGTGATGCACAGCATCGCGTAGCGCCGCCCCGTGAGCAGCAGGCTGCGCGAGAGCCAGAAGATCTCGTAGCCGACGATGAGCGCCACGCCCACCCAGCGCAGTTGCCCGGGAAACACGATGAGCTGCCAGCACAGATAACCCGCCAGCGAGAACAGCGCCACGAGCCCCCAGCTCGTCCACGCCGCCGACCGGCTCACGTAGAAGCGCCGGATCAGCAAGGGCTCGTGCACCATCGCCGTGTGCAGGATGTACTGGAAGCTCACGACCGCCAGGAACGCGGAAGCGATGCCGAAATCCGACGGCGACAGCACGCGCGCAAGCGCGAAGCTCAAGAGCAGTTGGCTCGCGCTGTAGATGCACTGGTCGGCAATCGCGAAGACCGGGCCGCCGAGACGTTTCCTGATACCTGAAAGACGCGCCATCGCGTCTAGTCCGAGATCGACAGCAGCACGGGATAGGCCGAGGCCTTCGCGGAGAACCCGCCGCCCGCGCGGGGCCCGCAACTGCCGCGGCGCATCTCTGGGAAGAAGTCGACGCGCGTGCACTTCTTGCCTTCGGCGACGGGGACGGTCACGTCTTTTTCGGAGCCGGGTGTCCACAGCACGTGCAGCAGCGCGTCGCTGCGCTTGAGCACCAACTGGTTCACGCCCTTCGCGTCGTCGTACGAGACTTTCTTCGAGTGCTTGGCGATCTTGAGGAACTCGGTGAGCGCGGAGAACGCCTCTTTCTTCTCGCCCGCGTTCGACATGATCCCGAAGTTGTCTTCCTTCGAGAACGACGAGCGACCGCGGTCGCGCCAGGCGTAGAGATTCAGCAGCTTGATGCCGGCGGCCGCGTTGATGAGGTACTCGCGAAACACCAGCGAGGCCTGCGTGCTCTGGCTGCGCACCGGCAGGTACGAGGCATAACCCCATTCGGAAATGGCGATGCCGGTCTTCTGCAGTTGCCGCTGGTCGAGCTGCGCGCGCAGCTTCTCGTAATCACCGAAGGCGGTCTCGGGCACCGGTCGGTACGGGTGGATCGAAATGTCGGTCAGGCAATCGGACTTCGCGGCCGCGACGAAGGCGTTCTCCAGCTGCGCCGGCACCTTGCCGCCCACGAAGGGCAGGTTCGCGAAACCGAAGCCGACGACGATGTTCGGCTGCACCTTCTGTTTGGCCATGTTGGCGCAGAGCTCCGACGATGCGGCTTCGAAATCCGACAGCATCGCGGGGTTCAAAAAGGTCTTGTGGTCGGGCTCGTTCCACACTTCCCACACCGCCACGTCGTCGGTGTGCGCCTTCATGAAGCCGACTGCGAAGTCCGAGAACAGGCTTTCCTTGCGGGCGCCCGCGCGCAGCTCTTCGGGCTTCGCGCCCCAGATCGCGTTGCCGCCGAACAGCGTCACGATCGCGTCGAGCTTGGCGTTGCGCACGCGCTTGATGAGGCGCGAGTAGTCGATGAGGTTGGGGTTCACGCTCTTGAGCGGCGGGCGCACGCCGAAGCGCACGAACTCGAAGCCGGCCGCGCGGATTTCATTGAGGTCGGCATCGGTGATGGTGGCGGGGTCGATCTGCACGCTCAGCGCGACCGGGTAGTCCGTGTCGATGCCGCTCACGCCCCGGGCTTGCGCGGGCGTGCCAGCGAACATCCACACGCTCAGCAACGCAAGGGCCTGCAGGAAACGTCGGGCGCGGCCGGAAAAAATCTTCATCGGAGAACCGACTCCTTGTACAGGTTGACGATGGCCGTGTTCATGCGATGCGAGGTGAACTTCTCTTCGAAGATCCGCCGCCCGGCCTGCCCCATCTGCTGCAGGGCCGCGTCGGAGAGGCCGTCGATGTCGCGCAGCGCCTGGTCCATCTGGTCGAGGGAAAAGAGCCGGCCGCTTCGGTCGTGCTCCACGATGTCGACAAGGCCGCCGACGGCCGAGGCGAACACGGGCTTGCCGCGCGCCATCGCTTCCACCGCGACGAGGCCGAAGCCTTCCCACCGCGACGGGACGATGGTGGCGTCGCAATCGCGGTAGACGGCATCGAGCGCGTCTTTCTCGAGCCAGCCCTTGAACTCCACGTGCTCGGGCTGCGCGAGCTGCAGGTCCTTGCGCACGGAGTCGCCGACCACGATGAGCTTGAAGTTCGGCCGCACCCTTGCGTAGGCATCGAGCAGGGCGTCGATGCCTTTCTGCTTGTCGAGCCGGCCGACAAAAAGCACCTTGCGCGGCCCGACGGGCTCAGTGCTGGTGGTTGTGCTCGTGCTGGTACTGATGCCGCTCGCCGGCACGCCCTGCTGCACCATCGACTGCTCGATGCGGTCGATGCCGTTCGGAATGCACCGGCAGCGCAGGATGCCGAACTTCTCGGCGATGCGGATCTCGTGTTTGCTGATGCAGATGATCGCGTCGCTGCGCCAAGAGAGCAGCCGCTCGATCCAGCGGTAGGCGATGTTCTTGTACGCCGGGCCGGTCTGGTCGAAGGCCCAGCCGTGCGAGCAGTAGACGATCTTCACGCCGCGCGGCACCTGCCCGGCGAGCGCCATGGCGCGCACGACGCCGCCGGCAATCGAGCTGTGCAGATGAAGAATCGCCGGGCGCTCCGCCGCGATGATCTCGCGCACGCTCTTCGCGTACCCGAGCAGCGCCGAGGCCTTGCGCGCGGTCGGCACGACATGCGTGTTCTCCGCGCCCAGCCAGTCGACCTGCCCCGGCAGCACGAACTTCACCTGGCTGATGTCGGGCGACGTGGTCTGGTGGCGCGCGACGATGCGCAGGTACGTCTCCAGCCCGCCCTTGAGCGTCTCGGCAACGTGCAGTACTTTCATGGTGCGAGGTGCTCCGAGGTCGGTCAGATCAGCGCGTGCGTGCCGGCGATGACTTCGCCCTGCAGCACGTCGAGCCGTTCGCGGTCGGCGTTCTTCTCGCGCAGCAGCTGCAGCACCGAGGCCTTGAGCTGGTCCGGGCGCGGCGACAGGTCGAACAGGTACTGCGTGCGGCCGGTGAGGCGGAAGAACGATTCGACCTTCTTGTCCCAGTTCATCCCCACCGAGGGAATGTTCAGGCTGTAGGCCACGATGTTCGCGTGCAGCCGGTGCGCCGCGATGCACGAGCACGCGCTGATGAGCGCGACGAGATCGTCGGGGCGCTTGGGCACGAGAAAAGTGGTGTCCGCCGCGTTCGCGCCCGCACTGGCCGGGCGCGCTGAAATCTCGGCCATCACGCGGTTGTCTTCGGCCGCGCCGTTGGTGAAGTAGAGAACGCGCGCGCCTTCCTGCTGCAGCGCCTCGGCGAGGTTGGCGAAGAAATCGGCCGAGCCGATGGCGTTCGATTCGCCGTACTCCGAGTTCATGACCAGCGCATCGAGGCTGCTCACGCAGATGCCCACGTCCCATTTCTTGTCGGGCGAAAGCTCGCTGGAGAACGCGCTCTCGCAGACCAGCGCCGGGTCGGGCACCACGCGGATGTCGGGCCGGGGAATGCGAAAGATGTCGTGCAGGTTCTTCGCCGACTCCGCATCGCGCGTCGCGAAGAACACAGGCGCAGCGTTCTTGAAGAACTTGCCCACGAGCACCTTGCCCCAGTACGACCACTTGGCCGTGACGCCGACCGACACCACCGCCACCCGCTTGCCGCGCAGCAGCCGGCTCAAGAGGAAGAGCTTGGCCGGGAAGTTGAGCGCCACGTCGCAAAAGAGCTGGCCGCCGCCGACGATGACGAGGTCGGCGTCGCTCACGGCCGCCTTCCAGTGCGGGCGCCAGCGCTGGAAGTAGTTCTTGAGGCAATACGCGAACACGATGGCCGAGCGCAACAGCGCCGGCAATTTCTGGAAAACGCCGAATGCGCCGCCGCCGCGCAGGTTTTGCTCGTCGAATCCGTGGCGCCCGGCGATATCGAGGAATTCGACTTTGGCGTCCGGGTATTTGAGGCCGGCAATGTGCGCCAGCGACGCGGCAATGACGCCGTCGCCGAGGTTGTCGCTGAATGGCACGGCGCAAATCAGGATTTTTTTCATCTGAGGAATGGTTTTCTCTCGGCGACCTTGATGGCAATGAGATAAAGCAGCACCGAGGTCAAATGGCGGGTAAAGCTTCCGAGATCGGGTTCGAATATCAATTGCACCAATATGTGGGCAATGAAAAGGCTGGCAAAGAATCTGGTTTCGTAGCGGTCATGCCCGCGCCGGGCTTTCTTTCGGGCCCGGTAAAGAATGACCAGCATCGCGCCGATCATCAATTGCATGAAGAAATCGCTGGCCGTCTGGAAATACAGCACCGGCGTAATCAATACCGTGCCGGCATAGGCGTAATTGACCAAAAAACCGGGGCCGGTGGCCGGCGACGCGATATTGGTAAAGGCCGTCCGGTTGTCGCTGCCGATTTGCTCCGCATAGGCGTTGGATGTATCTCTTGGCGATTGCAATGTCTGCAATACGCTGGATGGCGCCGCCATGATTGCGCCGGCCGCCACAATGGCCGCCAGCACGTGGTATTTAAGCGGCCGCCGCCAGAGCCAATAAACCAAAAAGAACACGCCGACAATCAGCAAATAATATTGACGGACGAATACGCCATAGACCGCGTACAGGAACAGAAAGGAAATGAAGGTGTATTTCTTCGAAGTGCGGAAATAGATCGCCGACACGGTGATGAACATCGTCATGATGAGCACCACCGTTTCTTTCGACGGCGCAAACATGTTGAGCATGATGCACGGCGCAATCAGGAGCAATCGCGTAAAGAAATCACCGGCCCGGCGAATATCGTGGGTCGCGAACAGCAGGAACAGCGCGCTCACGCCGCAGGTAAAGACATCCAGGTTGTCCACGCCGATGAGTCCGAACAATGCCGCGGTGACGGCGAACGAATTGTCCAGGTCGCCGCCCGCGCCGCCGTAATTCAGGATCTCGATGATCTTTGCCGAATCGACGCTCCATTTATCGGGAAGCGAATCCCGAAAGTAGACGTAGATGACCGTGTAGATGAACACGATCGAAATCCCGGCAATCGAATACGGGTTGACGCGCCCCGAATTCTTTTTTGTTCTTTTTGTCGTCGTGGCTGGATATCCCTGCTGGATGGCGTGGCTCACCGCGACCCGTGCCCGACTGCGACCACCCATATCGTCCGGAGGAAGATATCGACGTCTTTCGTGACGGAAAGCGTCTCGACATACCTCACGTCCAATGCGACGCGTGCGTTATACGTGAGCTGATTGCGGCCACTCACTTGCCAAAGGCCCGTGATGCCCGGGCGCACGGCGCAGTAGTGCACCCAGTCGTGGCCGTACAGCGCCTTCTGGTCGAGCATGCAGGGGCGCGGGCCGATGAGGCTCATCTCCCCGATGAGCACGTTCCAGAATTGCGGCAATTCATCGAGGCTGGTCTTGCGGATGAATTTGCCGAAAGGCGTGATCCGCGGATCGTTTTCCAGCTTCTGGTATTCGTCCCATTGCCGGCGCGCTTCCGGATTGTTTTTCAGGTGCTCTTCGAGCACCTGCGCCGAATTGGCGGTCATCGAGCGGAATTTCCAGAAGCGGAATACCCGTCCGTCTTTTCCGTAGCGCGGCTGCGAATAGAAGACGGGCGCACCGGAGCTGATCATGACGCAAAGTCCGATCAATACGAACACCCAGCCGAATGCGAGGAAAAAGAAAAGCGCGGCGGTAATGTCCACCGATCTTTTTCCAATTCGAAGCAGGACCGGATGATTCACCCGGTTTTGCCCGATGTCATAGGGCGATTGGCTGTGCGAATGTTCCGAATTGTCCCAACCTTGCGGGACCATCGATTCTTCGGGTCGGAGGTTTCTCATGGTTTTCTCCATCCAGAGGTGAAACGCGAAAGAATTTCTTTAGCAAGGTATTTCATTGGCGACGCACCTTTCCACATGCGGGCAAAAACGCCCGCATCTCTTCGGTTATGGCCCTTGATTTTTTTGGCCGACAGGACCCGCGCAAATGCCCCGTAGCTTCTGCAGTGCAAAAACTATTGCGCGGTCAACGGACTCGATAGAAGTAGTAAAAATGAATTGCTGCTCATTGGTACTACATAAGTTTTGACTGAATACAAATTGAGTATGAACTCAATGCGGCTGTCTGAATGTCAAGCGCATCGAGATGAATTTAACTCCAATTTTTCACGGTCTAGGTGGAATCCCTGTTGGCTTTGTATGTGTATTGTAAATGCTTGTAAGCGCCATACTTATAGCCCCCACTGCCCGCATGGCGGCGCGATAGGTCAATAGCATTCAGAATTACGCCATTTACCGATCGACCGGCGTGCGCGAGGCGCCGGACGCTTTCATTCAATTCGCCGAGCTGGGTTTTTTCGGCCCGCGCAACCAGAAGGAAGGTGCTTGCCAGCGGCGCCACCGAGGCGGTATCCGCTGCCACCAGCACGGGCGCCGTGTCGATGATTACCAGGTCATAAGCGGGCGAGAGCCTGTCCAGCACCTGCACGAAGGATTCGCTCATCAGCAATTCGGCCGGATTGGGCGGCAGCACGCCGGTGGTGATGATGTCCAGGTTCGGCAGCACCGACGGGCGCACCGCCTTTTCGAAACTGAGGGTTCCTGCGATCAATTCCGACAATCCCGAAGAACGGGGAATCGACAGGAATTGATTGACCCGGCCTTTTCGCAAATCCGCGTCAATCAAAAGAACTCTTTTTCCGGCAGCGGCGGAAATGGCGGCGAAATTGACCGAAATAAACGTTTTGCCTACTCCGGGCGTTGCACCGGAAATGAGCAGGCGGTTGTTGGTCGCCTCCAGCATCGCGAACTGCAGCGCGGTGCGCAGGCTCCGCAGGCTCTCGACCGCCGGGTCTTCGGGCTGCTGGTGCGCGAGCACGTGCAGGCCGGCCGCCTTGTTCTCGATGCTCCGGTCGATCGTGCGCTGGGCCGCGCTCAGCGGAATGCTGCTGTAGACGTTGAGCCCGGTGTGGGTCTCGATCTCGCCCGGGTTGCGGATGCCGCCGAAGAAAGAACTGCGGGCCACCGCGGCCGCGACGCCCGCGGCGAGCCCGAGGATGAGCGCGAGCGCGATGACCAGCGGACGCTTGGGCCACACCGCTTCTTCGGGAACGATGGCCTCGTCGAGCAGGCGCACGTTGCCGACCTTGCCTTCCTTGGCCAGCCGCATCTGCAGCGAGCTATTGAGCAGCGACACGTACAGGTCGGTGTTGACCTTGATGTCGCGCTGCATGCGCACGGTGTTCTGCTGCAGCTCGGGCATCTTGCGGATACGCGCATCGATGCTGGCGAGCGCCGCCTTCCATGCGACGACCTGGGTGTCGAGCGTCTGCACCGCGGGGTGCTCGTCGGTGAAGCGCGCGGCGAGCTCGCGCCGTTTCTGCTCGGCTTCGAGCAGCTTGGATTGCAGGTCGACGGTTTGCGTGAGCGCGTTCTTGGCTTCGTCGTCCAGGCTCACCGTGCCGTTCTGGTTGCGGTAGCGGTTGTAGATGTCTTCGGACTGCTCCAGCTGCTTCTTGAACTGCGGCAGCGCGGTGTCGAGGAAGCCCAGCGTCTTCTCGGCTTCGGCCGCCTTGCGCTCCATGTTCTGGCGCACGTAGAGCGTGCCGATCTCGTTGAGAAGCTGCGTGAGCTTTTCGGGGTCGGCGCTCTTCCAGCTCACATCGAGCACGCCCGACTGCTTGCCCTTTTCGACGACCTTCAGCGCATCCTGCAGCGCGAGCAGCGTCTTCTGCGTGGACGAGCGCACGAGCTGGAACTGCGCGCCCGGCTTGCCTTCGATGCTGGTGACCATCAGGCTCATGCTGCCGTTCACGACGTTCGGCACGTTCGCCGAGAGCAGCGTGCCGACGGTGCCTTTCATCGGCGTGTCGATGTCGGGGTTGCTCAGCTCGTACTGGCCGTTGGTGCCGACGGTCAGCGTGAAGGGCTTGTCTTCGAAATCGGGCGGCACGTCGAAGCGCGGCACGAGGATCTTCTCGGTGCCGGTGACGTAGCCCGCGAGCCCCATGAAGCCCGGCTCCGAGAGATCGGTGGCGCGGCGCGCGAGGTAGCTGCCCACGAAGGGCGCATAGCGCGGCCGCGCGCTGATGTAGAGCTTGGTGTTCTCCACCGCCTTGCCGAGGATGGCGCGCGAACGCAGGATTTCGATCTCGCCCGCGGCCGGCGTCTTCACGCTCAGGAGCGACGAGGCCGCATCGCCGAGGAAGCTGCCGGCGGAGTTGCCCGAGTCTTCCACCTGCACCGCGAGGTTGGCTTCGTAGACGGGCTTGCCCAGCAGCGCGTAGGCCGTGCCGAGGAACAGGAAAACGGCCACCACGGCTGCGACGAGCCAGCGGTTGTCGACCAGGATGTCCCAGTACTCCGCGGGATTGATGCCTTCGCTTTCGTCGTCGGGCGCTTGCATCGGCGGGGCGGCTTGCGGGGATGCATTCATGTGAGTTGATGCTCGGGTTTTGTGATCTTCAGGACGCGCTCGATCCACGAGCGGGCGCCGGCCTCGATGAGCGCCAGCGCATCGGTGAATGCGGCTTCGCCTTGGCGGTAGGGATCGGGCACGTCTTGCGCCAGCGTGTCGGCGATGCGGAACACCTTGCCGCGCACGAAGGGGTAGGTCGACTCGAGGTGGCGGCGCTGCGCAAGGTCCATCACCAGAATCAGGTCGGCCTGGCGGCACAGGAGTTGGCTCACCTGCTGCGCGACGTGGCCCGAGATGTCGATGCCGCGTGCCTGCATGAGTTTTTGCGCGGTGGCGTCGGCCGGCTGGCCGATGAGCGCGCCGGTTCCCGCGGACACCACGCGCAGGTGCGGCAGGCCCGCCGCGAGCAGGCCTTCCGCCATCGGGCTTCGGCAGATGTTGCCGATGCAGACAGTGAGCACGGATTTCATCGGTGGTTCATGTAGACGCGGTCGCCGATGTCCAGCACCTGGGCGGCCGGCAGGATCAGGCTGGCCACGCGGTTCCAGCTCACGAGCGGCACCGAGTCGATGTAGACGACGTCTCGCGGCTGCAGCGGAAAGCGATCGGCCAGCGCGAGCGCGGCGGGGTTCTTCGCATTCAGGTGGAACACGGCCGGCGTGCCCTTGGCGGTGTTGCGCACCACGTAGATCTGCCCCGTGTTCGCGGTGCCCAGGCTCGCGCTGCCGGCTTCGCCGAGCGCTTCGTTCAGGCTCAGGCGCCCGTTGTGCATGAGCAGCGCCGAGGGACGCAGCACCTCGCCCATCACCACCACCTTGTTCTCGTCGCGGTTGCGCACCAGCACCACGTCGCCGTTCTGCAGCGGAATGCTGCCGGCGCCGCTGCCCAGGTCCTGCAGGCGCGTGAGGTCGATGAGCGTGGTGCGGTCGCCTCGCGTGAGCGTGACGAACGAGCGGTCGCCGTTGGGCGTGATGCCGCCGGCGCGGTTGAGCGCTTCGGCCAGCGTCATCGGCACGTCGGTGAAGATCTGCAGCCCCGGTGAGCGCACCTCGCCTTCGACAAAAGCGCGGCGGCTGCGGAACGACTGGATGCGCACCGTGACCTGCGGCTCCTTGATGTAGCGCGCGATGCGCTTGGTGATGAGGTCGGAGGCCTCGATTTCGGTGAGGCCCTGCATCTTCACGCGGCCGATGTACGGAAAGCTGATCTCCCCGTTCGCGCCGACGATGAAGCCCGGCGCCACGCTGATGCCGGTCGGATCGACCTGCTGGGAGATCACGGCGCCCGCGTTCGGGAGCAGCTCGGGGTGGTCGTAGACGATGACGCCCACAACATCGCCCGGCCCGATGGTGTACGGGGCGGCCTCGCCGAACAGCGCCTTCACGTCGGCCGGCACCGCGGTCGGTTGCGCATCGGCCATCGCGCGGATGAGCGATGGCGAAATCGGCGTGAGCGCGCCTTCGGGCGAGCCGTCCGCGGACAGGGCGGGCGCCGGACCGAGGTCGGGCTCGGAAGCCGCCATCCTGCCAAAGCCCGGCGCACAGCCCTGGAGCAACATCGCGCCGGCCAGGGCAGCGCTCCACCCCATCAGGTACACGTAGCGTGTCAAATTGATCTCCATTGCAAATCTGATTTCTTCTTCAACTGCGGCCTATGCAAAGGTCGAGCCCGGTTGAAACGGGTCGGCCCTTTGATCGCGGCGCACCACAAAGCGCAGCCCGGGATTTACCGGTGCGCAGGTCGAAAAATGAATTGTCGCTGCGCCCGAAGATGCATTTTTTCGTCGCACAGGCGAAAAAATCGTGTCTATTCGTGGTGCAACCCTGTGCTATGCATGGTTATCTGTCATCGCACTCTCTGGAACGATGTTTTCATTGGGAAAACCGCCTTTGGAACAACATTCCGGAATGCCATTTTTGGCATTGAAATGGCGACTTATTAATTACCCCGCTGCACAGGGAGATCGTGGCGCCTGTGCCACGAAATGGATTTTTTGAGGGTTTTTGATATTGCGCGCCTATTTGTAAGATTTTGTGTTTTCGTGCAGTGCAGGAGAACTTCCCGAATGAAGAACCCCTACCACAACCTTCAAACGGGCATGCAGCAGCACCCGAAAGGGGCGCTGCACCAATGATCCATGCCCCGATTTGAATGGTTGTAGGTTTTTCGATTTACCTGAAATTCTTCTCGCCGCAGCCGGTGATGGCACCAAGATCGTGCAACCATTGCTCACAAAGCTAAATGAATAATTTCACATTCATTTTGAGCTAAAACTTTTGCATTGTTTTTCAATTTCGGTCATCCATATGCCATAGATTCTTCGCTTTTCGGTCATGCAAATCCGCTTTAATCATTCAACGGCAGGGCGAATGAGAAAAAAGAATTCAGATCGAATATGGGTATACGAATTCCACGATAAGAGTTATCGGGAATTGGGATATGGCGCCGCGTGGGAAATCAAATGAAAAAGGCCTCCAAAAGGAGGCCTGTCGGGGATCGATGCAGGGCCCGTAGGGCCTGCTGGCGCGGAGCCTACTGCTCCTGGTCGTCGCCGGGCTGGCCCAGCTTGTCCTTGGTGGCGCGAACGCCGCGCAGCACGAGGAACAGGACGATGCCGACGAGAACGAGAAAGCCAGCGAGCGCCCAGCCGCCCATGCCGAAGGCCCACCACCAGAAAAGGCCGCTCAACGGCAGCAGCACCAAGGCCAACAGCAGTTCGATGACGATCAAGCGCATTTGTCTCTCTCCCTTCGCTCGGGCACGCGTCAGCCCCATGGATGTGTAAAAAATCGCTACGCGCGTCGGGCGAGAGGATAGCCCAAGAAAAGCCGAGGATATGCAGGTCCCCGGGCGCTGCATAGAGAGTATTTGTGCTGAACCTGTGCAGGGGCTGACCGTGTTTTTCTCCTGCGCTTCCGATCGTTGTTCGCCGGCGACGCCCTGCGCGGTGCGCGCACCGAAGTGGGCATCCAACCGCGTATCGCGCGACTTCCGCCACATGACAACAGAACCGGTTGAATGCGGCGCTGCGCTCCTCGCCGAAGATCGACCCATGCACTTTTCCCTTACCCGCCGCCTCCTCCTGAACGGACTGGGCCTCGCCCCACTGGGCTGGGCCGCCGACTCCGCCGGCGCAGCGCCCGAAAGCTGGCACATGCCGGACGAAGGCGATCCTCACCGCGCCACCTGGATGTCCTTCGGACCCAGCGAAAAAATCTGGGGCCGGCGCCTGCTGAAGCCGGCGCGCGAGCAAGTGGCGCTCATCGCCCGCACCATCGCCGCCTTCGAACCCGTGCACCTGCTCGTGCGCGAGCAAGAGCACGACTTGGCTGCGCGCCTGTGCGGCGACCGCGTGCAGCTCGAGGTGCAGGCAGTCGACGACCTCTGGATGCGCGACACCGGGCCGGTGTTCGTGCGCGATGCCAAGGGCGAGTGGGCGGGCATCGACTTCAATTTCAACGGCTGGGGCGGCAAGCAGGCCCACGCGAACGACGCCGAAGTCGCCGGCTACGTGACCGGCGTGGCCAAGGTGCGGCGCTTGACCACCCGGCTCGTGCTGGAGGGTGGCGGCGTCGAGGTCGATGGCGCGGGCACGGCCATCGTCACAGAGAGCTGCGTGCTCAACGCCAACCGTAATCCGGGTCTGGACAAGGCCGCCTGCGAAGCCGAGCTCGGGCGCCTGCTAGGCGTGCGCAAGATCATCTGGCTGCCGGGCATCGCGGGCCGCGAGATCACCGATGGGCACACCGATTTCTACGCCCGCTTCGCCGCGCCCGGCGTGGTGGTGGCGGGCCTGGACGAAGACCCCGATTCCTATGACCACGCCGTGACCCGACGGCACCTGGAGATCCTGCGCCGCGCCACCGACGCGCGCGGGCAGCGGCTGCGCGTGGAGGTGCTCAAGGCGCCCGCGACGGTGCGCCCGGCCTTCGAGAACGACGAGTTCGCCGCCGGCTACATCAACTTCTATGTGTGCAACGGCGCCGTCATCGCGCCGCAGTTCGGCGATGCGGGCGCCGATTCCAACGCGCGCGGGCTGCTACGCGACCTCTTTCCCCGGCGCGAAGTCGTGCAGCTCGACATCGACGCCATTGCCGCGGGCGGCGGCGGCATCCACTGCACCACGCAGCAGCAGCCGCGCTGATTTACGCCTGCGCTTCCGTCAATTGCGCTTCCTTGCGCATCGAATTCATCTCGTAGCCGCGCCCGTAGATCGATCGCAGGATCAGCCCTCTTTCCGGTACGAGCTTCAGCTTTCTGCGCACATTGGAAATGCAGACATCGAGCGCCCGCGAACCGGGAGATCGGGGACGCCCGCGCCACAGAAAAGCAAGCCTTTCGCGGGTGACCAATGAATTCATGTTTCTAAAAAGCTCGAGCGCCAGATGAAACTCCATGGGCTTCAAAGACACGTTTTCTTCTTCGAGCCAGACCTGGCGCCGGTCGATTTCGAAGCGGTATTCATCCCATACGAAATCCTCGACGGCGGGATTGGCAGCCTGTTTGCGGTGCACCAGCATTTCGAGCCGCCATTCGAGTTCGCGATCGGTGGAGAAAGGAAGCACGACGTCCATGTTTCCATAGCTCGCCATTTCTTCCTTCAAATGGGACAGCGCGCCCAGGTATTCGGGAAGCGCGACCAGCAGCAGCGGTATGTCTGAATCGATGAGGATCGATTTCAATTGACGCTTGAATTCTTCATTGGAAATCGCCATCACGATGCATTCGAATTTCTTGCCGGCGCGCAGGTTGGCGAAGAGGTCATCTATCGAGGCGAGGGCCAGGGACGCGCATCCGAGTGAATCCAGACGACTGCGCAGCAGATTTCTTTGTGTTGCATCGCTGTCCACCAAGGCTACGAAGAATGTTTTTTCCTTGATGGCGACCTGCGATTGTCTTGATTGATCCAATGGAGTCATGAATTCGTTTTGATAAAAATAGGAAAGCTCGGCTTTATCAATAGCACCTGTCATCTGATATTTATTTTTAGACTGGTTGCAATTTTTTGGGAGCACAGAGCAGCAGCTCAGGCAATTTTTTAAGAAAATCCAAAGAACAGTTTTTCAATGCGAATTGAATTCAACTGGTTTGATCTAAGGAATTTGAAACAGAAAAGAAAACCGATCTATTCTTACCTCGCATCCGGGCGATGCTCAATGAAAGAGAAGAAGAATGTGATCGGCGAGCCGTTCTCGGCCTTTCTGACGGCATTGCGCAAAAAGGTGAGAAATTCTTCACCTATCTAAACCAGACCCGGTTTAGCAATGTCAAAGAAACGACTTTTTGGCGAGGAAACTTCTCAAGCCTGGAAGTATTTCACTCGCGAATTCGGTGATCTTTTGCTTCCCGGGAGGGCACGCCTGGAGAATGCTTTTCGGCAGCGCGGCTAACGCGCTGTGCGTTGGCCAACCGTGGGCGGCACAACGTCAGCGCGCTGACGGACGCGCGCAAGTCCGATCTCGACGTGGCCATGGCGGCGCACGAAGAGATCGAGGCGGGACGCGCGAAGGGAAAGACCGTCGCTGACGGCCCGCAGCTGAAAACAGGCCGCGCGGATGACCGCTCAGTGCGACGACACGACCGCAATCCCGCGGAACTGGCCCGTCTGTGCCTTCTTCTCGGGTCTCGGATAGCGCTGCGGCGAGAAGCGGTGCAGCAGCTCCGCCTCGCGATCGGTTGCGAGCGCGAGGTTGGCCAGCTTCACATGCCCGAAGCCGCGGATCGTCAGCGGCAGCGCCGCGATCTGCGCGGCGAGCGGCTGGTTCGCGACAGACAAATCGGTGGCCAGTTCATCGAGCCGCTTGTCGAACTGGGCGATCAGCGCGCGCTCCATCCGGCGCTCCGCCGTGTAGCCGAACAGGTCGAAGCCCGTGCCGCGCAGCCGCTTGCCGTAGGCCAGCCATTGCATCGCCGGCAGCATCCACGCCCCGAGACGAATCTTGGCGGGCGCCTGGCCGTGCGCGGGGCGCGAGAGCAGCGGCGGGGCCATGTGGAATTCGAGCTTCAGGTCGCCCTCGAACTGGTCCTTCAGCTTCTGCAGGAACGCGCCGTCGGTGTAGAGGCGCGCGACCTCGTACTCGTCCTTGTAGCTCATGAGCTTCAACAGGCTGCGCGCCGCGTTGCGCGTGAAGGGCAAGCGCGCATCGCCGCCCGGCAGCGCGGATTCGGCCGCCTGCAGCGCGCGGATGCGCTGGTCGAAGCGCGCGGCCCACGCCGCGTTCTGGTAGCCGGTGAGATGGCGGCGCGCATCGGCGAGCAGCGCGTCCAGCGGGCGCTCGTCGGCTTGCTGCTGCGCCTGCGCTTGCAGGGGCGCCGCACGCAATTGGTCGAGAGCAGCCGCATCGCCCGCCGCGAGCCGCCCCAGCGAAAACGCCGACTGGTTAGCCGCCACGGCCACGCCGTTGAGTTCGATCGCGTGCATCAGCGCCTCCAGGCTCAACGGCACCAGCCCGCGCTGCCACGCGTAGCCGGTCGCGACGATGTTCGCGGCCAACGTGTCGCCGAGGAACTCCTCGGCCAGGCTTTGCGCGTCGAAGGTCTCGACCTGCTCCTCGCCCGCGACGAAGCGCATCTTCTCCAGCAAGAGGTCGACGTGCAGGTCGGCATCGGGATTGCGCAGCGATTCGGCCACCGGAATCTCGTGGATGTTCGCCAGCACGCGCGTGCGCCCGTGCCGCACGGTCTGCAGCGCGTCGGGCGAAGCGCCCACCACCACGTCGCAGGCGAGGATCGCGTCGGCCTGCTGCGTGTCGATGCGCACCTGGTTCAGCCGCTCGGGCGTGTCGGCCAGGCGCACGAAGCTCAGCACCGAACCGCCCTTCTGCGCGAAGCCCATGAAGTCGAGCACGCTGGCCGACTTGCCTTCCAGGTGCGCGGCCATCGCGATGACCGCGCCCACCGTCACCACGCCGGTGCCGCCCACGCCGGTCACCAGCAGATCGTAGGGGCCGGTCCATGCATGCGGCGCGGGATGCGCGAGCGCGGCCACGCGGTGCAGGAAGGCGTCGCGCCCGGCGGCGAGCGCCCCGCTCTTGCGGCGCAGCTTGCCGCCGGTGACGCCCACGAAGCTCGGGCAGAAACCCTTGGCGCAGGAGTAGTCCTTGTTGCAGCTGGTCTGGTCGATCTTGCGCTTGCGGCCCATCGGCGTTTCGTGCGGGAGCACGGCCACGCAGTTGCTCTGCACGGTGCAGTCGCCGCAGCCTTCGCACACGGCCTCGTTGATGTAGAGGCGCTTGGGCGGATCGGCCAGCTCGCCCTTCTTGCGGCGGCGGCGCTTCTCGGCGGCACAGGTCTGTTCGTAGATGAGCACCGTGACGCCGGGCATTTCGCGCAGGCGCCGTTGCACAGCGTCGAGCGCGGCGCGGTCGTGGAATTCGGTGCCCGCAGGAAAGCGATTCTTGATGTCGTCGTATTTGTCGATGGCATCGCTCACGACCACCACCTTGGTGACGCCTTCCGATTCCACCTGCCGCGCGATCGCGTCCACGCTGATGACGCCATCGACCGGCTGCCCGCCGGTCATCGCGACCGCGTCGTTGAAGAGGATCTTGTAGGTGAGCGTGGCCTTGGCCGCGACGGCCTGGCGGATCGCCAGGTAGCCCGAGTGGTAGTAGGTGCCGTCGCCCAGGTTCTGGAACACGTGCGGCGTCTTGGTGAACATCGCGTGCGAGATCCAGTCGACGCCCTCGCCGCCCATCTGGATAAGGCCCGCGGTGCTGCGGTCCATCCAGTTGGCCATGAAGTGGCAGCCGATGCCGGCGCGCGCGGTCGAGCCTTCGGGCACCTTGGTGCTGGTGTTGTGCGGGCAGCCGGCGCAGAAGTACGGCAGGCGCTTGACGGCATCGCTCGCGTTGCCCAGTAGATCGGGCGGCGTGAAGTCGCGCACATGCTGCAGGTGGTCGCCGAGGTCGTGGTTGTCGGGGAAGTGCACGGCCAGCCAGTGCGCGACCAGTTCGATGAGGCGCGAGGGCCGCAGCTCGCCGAGCGCCGACACGAGCGGCTGGCCGTCGCGGTCGTGCTTGCCCACGAGCACGGGGCGCGCATCGGGCGGCGCGTTGTAGAAGATGTCGCGCAGCTGCGTCTCGACGACCGCGCCCTTCTCTTCCACCACGAGGATTTCGTCGAGCCCGCGCGCAAATTCCTTCAGGCGCGTCTGCTCCACCGGAAAGCTCAGCCCCACCTTGTAGAGCCGCACGCCGGCGCGCGCGAGTTGCTCAGGCGAGAGCTCCAGGCGCCGCAGCACCTCCATCAAGTCGTGGTGCGCCTTGCCGCAGGTGACGATGCCGACCTTCGCATGCGGGCTCACGATGACGTGGCGGTCGATGCTGTTGCGCTTCGTGAATGCGGCCACGGCGGCGAGCTTGTCTTCCAGCCGCGACTCGATGCGCAGCGAGGGCAGGTCGGGCCAGCGGTAGTGCAGGCCGTCAGGCGGCGCGGCGTGGCCGGTGGCGGCGCGCACGGCGTCGGAGTCTTCCCAGGCGGCCACGCGTGCGTTCACCGCGTCGAGGTCCACGGTGCCCGCGCTCTCGACGATTTCCGACAGCGCCGCCATGCCGACCCACGCGCCCGAATAGCGCGAGAGCTCGTAGCCGTACAGGCCGAACTCCAGGTACTCGGCCACGCTCGCCGGCTGCATCACCGGCATGCGCCAGGCCATGAAGGCGTGGTCGCTCTGGTGCGGCATCGACGATGACACGCAGCCGTGGTCGTCGCCCGCCACCACCAGCACGCCGCCATGCGGCGAGGAGCCGTACGCGTTGCCGTGCTTGAGCGCATCGCCCGCGCGGTCCACGCCCGGGCCCTTGCCGTACCACATGGCGAATACGCCATCGACGGTGCGCTCGGGGTCGGACTCCACGCGCTGCGTGCCCAGCACCTGCGTGGCGGCAAGCTCCTCGTTCACCGCGGGCACGAAGCGAATGCCGGTCTCTTTGAAGCGATCGCCCGCCTTCCAGATGGCCTGGTCGACCATGCCCAGCGGCGAACCGCGGTAGCCGCTCACGAAGCCCTGCGTGTGCAGGCCGCGCGCCGCGTCGCGCTGCTTCTGCATCGCCAGGATGCGGATCAGCGCCTGCGTGCCGGTGAGGAAGACCGAGCCGGCATCGGCCCAGAGGTTGTCGGAGAGCTGGTAATCGGGCCGTCGCAGCGCGGCCGTCTTGTGTGGGGCGTTCATGCCCGGAATTGTTCTGCCGCGCCCCGAGTAAGTGTTTCTTCAATACACTGGCGCAGACCCTTGTTTGAAGAGGAATCTTCTCGAAAATCGCCATGAACATCGATTCTGTTTCTCTCGACGAGCATTGCCTCAAGATCCTTTCCGCGCTGCAGCACGACGGCCGGCAGACGGTGCAGCAGATTTCAGAGGCCGTCGGGCTCTCGCCCACGCCCTGCTGGAAGCGCATCAAGGACATGGAGGCGGCCGGCGTGATCCGCGGCTACACGGCCATGATCGATCCCGAACTCGTGGGCCTGCACGTCTCGGCCGTGGCCGAGGTGAATCTCGATCGCCACAGCGAGGCGATGGTGCAGCGCTTCGAAGAGGTGGTGGCGGCGAGCCCGCAGATCATCCGCTGCGTCTCGGCCACCGGGCCGGCGGACTACATCCTCCACGTGACGGTGCCCGACATGAAGCACTACGAGCGCTTTCTGCACGAGGTGCTCTTCAGCCTGCCGGGCGTGACGCATGTGCGCTCGAGCATCGTGCTGCGCGAGATCAAGTCGGAGGTGGCGCTGCCGCTCGGGCACTTGACGGGGGCCAAGGCGAAGGCGGGTGCCGCGTCGTCGCGGCTGGTCTCGGCAGACAAAGGCAAGGCCGGAAACCGCATCTGAGCCTTTGCATCCATGCGGCCCGGCGGAGCGCCGGAAAGAGCGCGCATGGCGGACGACGTCAGGGCGCCTTGGACTTCAATCAGCCCGCGCGAACTCCACCGGCAGTTCCTTGAATTGCTTCTTGACGGCCGCAGCCGGCGCGCCGCCCACCACGATCCGCGCGAAGGCCTGCAGCGGGCTGAAGAACGCAGGCCTCAGCGTGCCCAGCTTGCTTTCGTCGACGATGAGAAAACTCTCCGACGCGCTGCGGATGGCCGCCTGCTTCACCGGCACCTCGTGAAAGTTGGAGCAGCTCGCGCCGCGCGCCACGTCCAGCCCGCCGGCCGAGATGAAGGCCTTGTTCACACCCAGCTTGTCGAGGTACTGCAGCCCTTCGTCGGAAAAGAAAGTGGCCGATGAGGGGTGATACAGCCCGCCCATCAGCATCAGTTGCGTATTCGGCCGGCGGCTGAGCACCGCTGCAATGTTCGTGGAGTAACACACGACGCTCAACGGCATGTCGGGCGGCAGCGCTTCCGCGAAGTGGACCATCGTGGTCCCGCAGTCGATGAACAGGCTGTCGTGCGGCTGCACCCATTCGGCCGCGCGCTCGCAGGCCAGGCGCTTGTTGGCGGCGTGCTGGTCGCTGGCCTCGTCGAGCGAATAGCGCTCGGCGCCCGGCAGCGTGGTCGCCAGCACGTAGCCGCCCAGCACGGAGAGCGGCGAATCGGCCGACGACAGGTCGCGGCGGATGGTCATCTCTGTCACGTCGAGCCGCTGGGCGGCCTGCTTGATGGGCAACGGTCCGCCGGCCTCGACGAGTTCCTGCATCTTCGCCAGGCGCACGGCCCGGGCCTCGGCTCCTGCGGTCTTTCGCATGTTCGGGTTCCTCTGGTCCAAGCGCCCGAGTATCGGTCATCGCGGGTTTTTAAATGTTATTTCAAAAACATCTTGCCTGATTAAATGTTTTTATTCTAACATTCAGGCCAACACGCCGCCGGCCCTGCACGACGGCACGCACGACGAAAGACACCACCGCTGCGCCGCCGCGCGACGTAGCACCGGAGACACACAAGACATGCCCTTTGCCTGCCCGCCGCACCTGCGGCCCCTGCGCGCCGCGGCGCCTCTCACGCCATGACATCCACCTCCCTCGTTCGCAGCAGCGGCACCGTGCGCTCGCGGCCGGCGCCGCCCGCCAGTGCTGTCGCAGCGCTCACCCCTGCGACTGCACCCACGCAACCGCACGCCGCTGCGCGCAACACCGCACAGCCCTTCGACAGCGGCTGGTTCGAAGGCATCCGCATCAACCTCTCGGCCGCCGAACGCCGCGTGGCCACGCTGCCGGGGCGCCGCTCGGTCAAGAAGGACGCGCAGGCCGGCTGGCTGCTCAAGGCCATCACCTGCATCGACCTCACCACGCTCAACGGCGACGACACGGCCGAGCGCGTGCGCCGGCTTTGCGCCAAGGCGGTGACGCCCGTGCGCGCCGATCTGCTGGCCGCGCTGGGCTTTGCCGACCGCACGCTGCACACGGGCGCGGTGTGCGTGTACCACCGCTTCGTGTCGACGGCGGTCGAGGCGCTCGCGGGCACCGGCATCCCGGTGGCAGCGGTGTCCACGGGCTTTCCGGCGGGGTTGATTCCGCATGAGCTCAAGCTCAAGGAAATCGAAGCCTCGGTGCGCGATGGCGCGGCGGAGATCGACATCGTCATCACCCGCGAACACGTGCTCACCGGTCAGTGGCAGAAGCTCTACGACGAGATGCGCGACTTCCGCAGCGCAGCCGGCAACGCGCACGTCAAGGCCATCCTCGCCACGGGCGAACTGAAGACGCTGCGCAACGTGGCCAAGGCCTCGATGGTCTGCATGATGGCCGGCGCGGATTTCATCAAGACCTCCACCGGCAAGGAAGGCGTGAACGCCACGCCGCTGGTCACGCTGGTGATGCTGCGCATGATCCGCCAGTACGAAGCCCGCACCGGCTTTCGCGTGGGCTACAAGCCCGCGGGCGGCGTCTCCACCGCCAAGACCGCGCTCGACTACCAGGTGCTCATGAAGGAAGAGCTGGGCCGCGCCTGGCTCGAGCCCGACCTGTTCCGCATCGGCGCCTCCACGCTGCTGGCCGACATCGAGCGCCAGCTGGAGCACCACGTCACCGGCCGCTACTCGGCCTTCCACCGCCACCCGATCGGATGACCCGATGAGCAGCAGCCAGAACAACAACACCAGCAGCGTCGCACGCTATTTCGACACCATGGACTACGGCCCCGCGCCAGAGAGCGACACCGACGCGCGCCAATGGCTCGCACGCCATGCCGAAGGCTTCGGCCACTTCATCGGCGGGCGCTTCACCGATGTGTCGGCTGGCGCGCAATTCGACACGGCCGAGCCCGCCACCGGCCAGCGCCTGGCCGGCATCGCGCAGGGTTCCGCGGAGGACGTGGATGCGGCCGTTGCCGCGGCGCGTGCCGCGCAGCCCGGCTGGCTCGCGCTCGGCGGCCACGGCCGCGCTCGCCATCTCTACGCGCTGGCGCGCATGGTGCAGCGCCATGCACGGCTGCTCGCGGTGGTCGAGGCGCTGGACAACGGCAAGCCCATCCGCGAGACGCGCGACCTGGACGTGCCGCTGGTGGCGCGCCACTTCTATCACCACGCCGGCTGGGCGCAACTGCAGGAACGCGAGTTCGCCGACCAGGTGCCGCTGGGCGTCGTCGGCCAGATCATTCCTTGGAACTTCCCGCTGCTGATGCTCGCGTGGAAGATCGCGCCCGCGCTCGCCCTGGGCAACACGGTGGTGCTCAAGCCCGCCGAGCTCACGCCGCTGAGCGCCCTGCTCTTTGCCGAACTGGCCGCAGAGGCCGGCCTGCCGCCGGGCGTGCTGAACGTGGTGACCGGCGACGGCGCCACCGGCGCGGCGCTGGTCGCGCACGAAGGCGTCGACAAGATCGCCTTCACCGGCTCGACCGACGTGGGGCGCCTCATCCGCGAAGCCACCGCGGGCTCGGGCAAGTCGCTCACGCTGGAGCTGGGCGGCAAGTCGCCCTTCATCGTGTTCGACGATGCGGACATCGACGCGGCCGTCGAAGGCGTGGTCGATGCCATCTGGTTCAACCAGGGCCAGGTGTGCTGCGCCGGTTCGCGGCTGCTGCTGCAGGAAGGCATTGCGGCCGACTTCATCGAGCGCCTGAAGCGCCGCATGCAGAGCCTGCGCGTGGGATCGCCGCTGGACAAGGCGATCGACATGGGCAGCCTGATCGATCCCACCCAGCTTGAGCGCGTGCGCACGCTGGTGGCGACCGGTGTGCGCGAAGGCGCGAGCTGCTACCAAGCGCCGGGCGCGCTGCCGCCGGGCGGCAGCTTCTTCCCGCCGACGCTCCTGACCAACGTGCACCCCGCATCGACCGTGGCGACCGAGGAGATCTTCGGCCCGGTGCTGGTGACGATGACCTTCCGCACGCCCGACGAGGCCGTCGCCCTGGCCAACAACACGCGCTACGGCCTGGCCGCGAGCGTGTGGAGCGAGACCATCGGGCTGGCGCTGGGCATCGCGCCGCAACTGCAGGCCGGCGTGGTGTGGGTCAACGCGACCAACCTGTTCGATGCGGGCGTGGGCTTCGGCGGCTACCGCGAATCGGGCTACGGCCGCGAAGGCGGGCGCGAGGGCTGCTACGAATACCTGAAGCCGCGTGCGTGGGCGGAGCGCAAGCCGCGTGCGGCCGCCGTTGCGGCGAACGCAGCGAACGAAGCCTCGAAGACGCCGGCCAAGCCTTCGTCTGTACTGCCGCCCATCGATCGCACCGCCAAGCTGTTCGTCGGCGGCAAGCAGGTACGGCCGGACGGCGAACTCTCGCACCCGGTGTTCGCGGCGAACGGACAACGCGCCGGCGAGGTCGGCACCGGCAACCGCAAGGACATCCGCAACGCCGTCGCCGCCGCGCGTTCGGCCGCGAGCTGGTCGAGCGCCACGCCGCATCGCCGCGCGCAGGCGCTCTACTACCTCGCGGAAAACCTCGCGGCCCGCGCCGACGAATTCGCCACGCGCATCGCCAGCCTGACCGGGGTGGGTGCGCCCGCAGCACAGGCCGAGGTCGATGCATCGGTAAGCCGCCTGTTCGCCTACGGCGCCTGGGCCGACAAGTACGAAGGCACGGTGCATGTGCCGCCACTGCGCGGCGTGGCACTGGCCACCGTCGAGGCCATCGGCGTGGTCGGCGTGGTGTGCCCCGACGAGGCGCCGCTGCTCTCCTTCGTGAGCCTGTTCGCGCCGCTCATGGCCATGGGCAACCGCACGGTGATCGTGCCGAGCGAGAAGCATCCGCTGGTGGCCACCGACTTCTATCAGGTGCTCGAAACCTCCGACCTGCCGGCCGGCGTGATCAACCTCGTGACCGGCCCCGCGGCCAGCCTCGTGCAGACGCTCGCCGAGCACGACGACGTCGATGCGCTCTGGGTCTTCGGCGCGAAGGCGCTCTCGCGCAACGCCGAGCGGCTGTCGGTGGGCAACCTCAAGCGCACGCTGGTCGACCACGGCCTGGCCACCGACTGGCACGACGCCGCCTCGGCCGAAGGCGCGCTGTTTCTGCGGCACGCCACCCAGGTCAAGAACATCTGGATTCCCTATGGCGAATGAGCGCCCGGCGTCCAACCGAATCAAGGAAACCAAGGGAAATCCCCGAATAGCAAACGTTTGCGCAAACGTTTTCTTTCTCTAAGATACGTCGAAAGAACGACAAATCCTTCACGGAGACAAACATGCTGAAGTCCATCCATCCGCTGCTCAACGCGGACGTGCTTTACGCCCTGCGCGCCATGGGCCATGGCGACGAACTGGTGCTGTGCGATGCCAACTTCCCGGCCGATTCGGTCGCACGCCAGACCACGCTGGGCCGGCTGCTGCGCATCGACGGCGTGGGCACCACCGAGGCGGCACGCGCCATTCTTTCGGTGCTGCCGCTGGACAACGCGGTGGACGATCCCGCGCGGCGCATGGAGATCATGGGCGAGCCGAACGAGATCCCGCCGGTGCAGCAGGAGATGCAGCGCGAGATCGATGCGGCCGAGGGACGCGCCCGTCCGCTGGGCTCCATCGAGCGCTTCGCCTTCTATGAAGCCGCGCGCCGCGCCTACTGCGTGATCGCCACGGGCGAGCGCCGTTTCTACGGCTGCTTCATCTTCAAGAAGGGCGTCCTCGCACCCGAGGCCTGATCGCATGACCGCCATTCCCGTCTCTTCACAGCAGCAGCAACAACAGCGTGGCGTCGCCGTGCTCGGCATCTTCGTGGCCGACCTCGCCTTCCGCGCGGCCCAGCTTCCCGGCGTCGGCCAGACCATCGCGGGCTCGGGCTTCGCCATGGGCCCGGGCGGCAAGGGCTCGAACCAGGCGGTGGCGGCAGCGCGCTCAGGCGCGGGGGTCACGTTCATCTCCAAGCTCGGGCAGGACGCCTTCGCCGCCAACGCGCTCGCGCTCTGGGCAGCGGAAGGCATCACGCCGCGCACCCCGCAGGTGGCGGACCAGCCGACCGGCGCAGCCTTCATCTACGTGCACGAGGTCACGGGCGCCAACGCGATCATCGTGGTGCCAGGCGCGGCAGCCCTGATCGATGCGGCCGACGTGGATGCGGCGGCCGACGCCATCCGCGGTGCACGCGTGTTCGTCACCCAACTCGAACAGCCCGCCGGCGCCGCGCAGCGCGGGCTGGAACTGGCGCGCGCCGCCGGCACGGTGACGGTGTTCAACCCCGCGCCCGCCCTGCCCTTCGACGACGCGCTGTACGCCCTGTGCGACTACATCACGCCGAACGAGCACGAGGCCGCGGCGCTGAGCGGCATGACGGTCGAAACGATCGACGACGCGCGCCGCGCGGGCGACTTCTTCCTGGCCAAGGGCGTGGGCTGTGCGCTCATCACGCTCGGCGACAAAGGTGCGCTGCTGCACAGCGCGAGCGGCTCGGTGCACATCCCCGTGTTCAACGCCGGTGCCGTGAAGGAAACGACCGGCGCGGGCGACGCTTTCAACGGCGGCTTCGCGGCGGCATTGGCCGAAGGCGCCTCGCCGCTGGAAGCCGCGCGCTTCGGCTCGGCGGTGGCCGCCATCTCGGTCACGCGCGCCGGCACCGCGCCCTCGATGCCCACGCGCGCCGAGGTCGACGCGCTGATTCACCGCGCCCACTGAAGGAGCCCACATGACCTCCAGGTTTTCAGACCGCGAACTCAACTTCCTGGTCGCCATCAACGTCGTGATCCTCGTGGTCGCGACGGTGCTGTCCAAGGGCGACTTCCTCGACGTCTACAACTTCCAGTCGATGGGCGGCCAGTTGCCCGAGCTCGGCCTGCTGGCCATGGGCGTGGCGCTGTCGATGATCTCGGGCAACGGCGGCATCGACCTGTCGGGCGTGGCGCTGGCCAACCTGGCCGGCGTGGTTGCCGCCACGGTGGCACCGATGTTCGCGGCGCCCGATGCTTCGCCCTGGATCTACACGGCATGGTTCGCGGTAATTGCGCTGGCGGTGGGCCTGGTGGGCGGGCTGCTCAACGGGCTGCTGATCGCGCGCGCCGGCCTCACGCCCATTCTTTGCACGCTGGGCACGCAGTTGCTCTACACCGGCTTCGCCGTGGTGCTCACCGGCGGCTCGAGCCTGCGCGTAGGCGATGCCGAGCCGCTCTCGGCCATCGGCAACGAGATGGTGCTGGGCGTGCCGATTCCGTTCGTCATCTTCGTGGCGATGCTGCTGGGCGTGGGCTGGCTTCTGAAGCAGAGCCCGTTCGGCATCCGCCTCTTCCTGCTGGGCACCAACGCCAAGGCGGCGCGCTACGCGGGCATTTCGCAGAACCGCATGCTGGTGGCCACCTATGCGCTGTGCGGCGTGCTCGCCGCGGTGGCGGGCGTGATCATCGCGGCTCGCACGGCGAGCGTGAAGTCCGACTACGGCAACTCCTACCTGCTCATCGCCATCCTCATCACCGTGATGGCGGGCGTGCGGCCGCAGGGCGGCTATGGGCGCATGACCTGCCTGTTCTTCTCGGCCGTGGCGCTGCAGCTTTTGTCCAGCACCTTCAACCTGCTGGGCATTTCCAATTTCTTCCGCGATTGCGCCTGGGGCCTCTTGCTGCTGTTCTTCCTCGCATCGGCACGGCTCAGCCTGGCCGACCTGCGCAGCTTCGTTTCGATTACGCGCTCCAGCGCACCGCCGCACCAGTCCCCTCCTGGCGCGACGCAAAGAACCACCGAGGGCTAGGAGACAAAAGACATGCTGAAGAAAACAAAGATCGCCTGCACCGTGCTGGCACTGGGCACCGTGGCCTTCGCCTCCGCGCTGCACGCGCAGGGCAAGCCGCAGGACATCGTCACCGTGGTGAAGATCACCGGCATCAGCTGGTTCAACCGCATGGAAGTGGGCGTGAAGGAATTCGGCGCCAGCACGCCCGGTGTGGCCACGCGCCAGATCGGCCCGGCCCAGTCGGACGCCGCGCAGCAGCAGCGCCTGATCGAAGACCTGGTGGCCAAGAAGGTCGACGCCATCGCCGTGGTCTCGATGGACCCGCCCACGCTCGAGCCGGTGCTCAAGCGCGCGATGGAACGCGGCATCAAGGTCGTGACGCACGAGGCCGACAACCAGAAGAACACCATGGTCGACATCGAGGCCTTCGACAACACGGCCTACGGCGCGCGCATCAACGAACGCCTGGCCGCCTGCATGGGCCAGCAGGGCAAATGGACCTCGCTGGTCGGCTCGCTGGGCAGCCAGTCGCAGGTGCAGTGGGCCGACGGCGGCGCCACCAACGCGAAGAAGTACCCCAAGATGCAGCTGGTCGACGCCAAGAACGAATCGCTCAACGACGCGGAAAAGGCCTACGGCAAGGCCAAGGAAATGCTGCGCAAGCACCCCGACCTGAAGGGCTTCCAGGGCTCGTCGTCGCTCGACGTGCTGGGCATCGGCCGCGCGGTGGAAGAAGCCGGCCTGCAGGGCAAGGTCTGCGTGTACGGCACGGGCCTGCCGAGCGAGGCGGCCAAGTTCCTCGAATCGGGCGCGGTCGGCGGCATCGCCTTCTGGGACCCGAAGGACGCCGGCATCGTCATGAACAAGGCCGCGAAGATGCTGCTGGACGGCAAGACCATCACCGACGGCACCGACATGGGCGTGCAGGGCTACAACAAGGTTTCGGTGAAGAAGGGTCCGGGCGTCGGCGTCATCGTCACGGGGCAGGCCTGGGTCGAGGTCGACAAGCAGAACTACAAGAAGTACGCCTTCTGATCCTGCGGCAGCCATGACTCTTACCGCGCCTTCCACGCAAGCCCCGGCCGGTGCCGGGCGCCGTGTCTTCCTCGAAGTGCAGGACGTGCACAAGCGCTTCGCGGGCGTGCACGCGCTGCGCGGCATCGACCTCACGATCGAAGCCGGCGAGATCTACCACCTGCTCGGCGAGAACGGCTGCGGCAAGAGCACGCTCATCAAGATCATCTCGGGCGCACAGCCGCCGAGCCAGGGGCGCATCGTGATCGATGGCCATCCGCACGAATCGCTGTCGCCGCTGGAGGCGCTCACGCTGGGCATCGAGACGGTCTATCAAGACCTCTCGCTGCTGCCGAACATGAGCGTGGCCGAGAACGTCGCGCTCAGCGAGCAGCTGGTCTCTACCGGCGGCAAGCTCGCGCGGCGCTTCGACCGCAAGGCGGTGGCCGCCACGGCCGTGCGCGCCCTCGAAACGGTGAAGCTGCCGACCGATGCGGCCTTTCTGGCGCGCCGGGTCGACGAGCTGCCTATCGCCACGCGGCAGCTCGTGGCCATCGCACGCGCCGT
This sequence comes from Variovorax sp. W1I1, assembly GCF_030815625.1. Classification (NCBI taxonomy): domain Bacteria; kingdom Pseudomonadati; phylum Pseudomonadota; class Betaproteobacteria; order Burkholderiales; family Comamonadaceae; genus Variovorax; species Variovorax sp. W1I1. Next base: position 4,949,688 of record NZ_JAUSWZ010000001.1, read on the forward strand.
GGCCACGCGCGCGCGCATGGTCATCATGGACGAGCCCACCACCTCGCTCACGCAGAAGGAGGTCGACAACCTCGTGCACGTGGTCGAACACCTGCGCGCGCAGGGCGTGGCCGTGCTGTTCGTGAGCCACAAGCTCGACGAGTGCATGGCCATGGGCGGCCAGGCCATCGTGTTCCGTGACGGCACGAAGGTGGCACAGGGACCGATCCGCGATTTCACCAAGGCCGAGCTCGCGCACTGGATGACCGGCAAGCAGCTCGACGGCGCGCGCTACCGCCACCGCACGCACGGCGGCGACACGCTGCTGAAGGTCGAGGCGCTCGGCCGCGGCGCGCAGTTCAGCGATGTGAACTTCACGCTGCACAAGGGCGAGATCCTGGGCATCACCGGGCTGCTCGACTCGGGACGCAACGAACTGGCGCTGGCATTGGCCGGCGTGCAGGCCGCCGACCGCGGGCGCATTTCGCTCGACGGCCGGCAGGTCACGCTGAAGACGCCAAGCGACGGCATCCGCCAGGGCATCGGCTACGTGCCAGAAGACCGGCTGAGCGAGGGCCTTTTTCTGGACAAGCCGATTCGCGACAACATCGTCACGGCCGTGCTCGGTCGCCTGCGCGGGCGCTTCGGCGCGCTCGACGGCAAGCAGTGCCAGGCGCTGGCCGAACGCACCGTGAGCGAGTTGCAGATCGCCACGCCCGATGTCGACCGGCCGGTGCAATCGCTCTCGGGCGGCAACCAGCAGCGCGTGCTCATCGGCCGCTGGCTGGCCATCGATCCGCGCGTGCTGATCCTCCACGGTCCCACCGTGGGCGTGGACGTCGGCTCCAAGGACACCATCTATCGCATCGTGCAGCGGCTGGCCGAGCAGGGCCTCGGTGTGATCCTCGTCAGCGACGACCTGCAGGAGCTGCTGCAGAACTGCGACCGCATCCTGCTGATGCGCAAGGGCCGCATCGCCAACGACTTCGACGCCGAGGGCCTCGCCGAAAGCGAGCTCTACCACGCGCTGGTTTCCGACTCCCCCTCTTCTGCTTCCCCCGCATTCTCATGACGGCTTCCACCATGCAAGCGCATTCCACGACCGCGCCGGCTTCGGCTGCGCAAGCGGCTCCAAAAGCAGCAGCCTCCTGGCGCGGCTGGCTCGCGCAGCGCCCCTCGGTCTTCACGCTCGTGCTGATCGTGCTGGTGTGCCTGGCGGTCGGCGCCATCAACCCGGGCTTCTTCCAGTTGCCGGTGTTGATCGACATCGTGCGGGCCTGCACCGTGCTCGGGCTCTTTGCGCTGGGTGTGCTGATCGTGCTGGCGGCCGGCGGCATCGACGTGTCGTTCGCCGCCATTGCCGCGCTCACGATGTACAGCATCACCAAGCTGGTGCTGAACTACTTTCCCGAAGCGCCCATCGCGCTATTGCTGGCCGCGGGCGCGGTGAGCGGCGCAGTGCTGGGCGTGTTCAACGGCCTGCTGGTGCATTGGCTCAAGGCGCCGTCGCTGATCGTGACCATCGGCACGCAGTACCTGTACCGCGGCATCCTGCTGACCTTCGTCGGGACCGTGTTCTTCATGAACGTGCCTGCGCCGATGGACGCGTTCGGCAAGCTGGCGCTCTGGCGCTTCGACACCGCGCAGGGCCTGCACGTGGTGCTGCCCGCCACGGTGCTGGTGCTGGCCGGCGCGGCGGTGCTGACGTGGTGGCTGCTGAACCGCACGCTCATCGGCCGCGCGGTGTACGCCATCGGCGGCAGCCTCGCGATTGCCGAACGGCTGGGCTATAACCTCCGCACAGTGCACATCTTCGTGTTCGCGTACGCGGGGTTCCTGTCGGGGCTGGCGGGCATCGTGCACGTGTCGAGCACCCGGCTGGCGAACCCCTTCGACCTCGTCGGCAACGAGCTGGACGTGATCGCCGCCGTGATCCTCGGCGGCGCGCGCATCACCGGCGGCAGCGGCACCGTGGGCGGCACGCTGCTGGGCGTGGTGCTGGTCACGCTGATCAACAACGTGCTGATCCTCGCGGGCGTGCCGAGCACCTGGCAGAAGGTGATCATCGGCGCGTTCATCCTGGTGGCCGGGGCCTGCTTCGCGATGCGCAAGCAGGGCTGAGGTTCCTGGCCCCTCAACGCCTCACTCCACCGTCACGCTCTTCGCCAGATTCCGCGGCTTGTCCACATCGGTTCCGCGCGCACACGCCGTGTGATACGCCAGCAGCTGCAGCGGCACCACGTGCAGCAGCGGCGACAGTTGCCCGTAGTGCTCCGGCATGCGGATCACGTGCAGCCCTTCGCCGCTCTTGATCTTCGTGTCGCCATCGGCCAGCACATACAGAACACCGCCGCGCGCGCGCACTTCCTGCAGGTTGCTCTTGAGCTTTTCGAGCAGCGCGTCGTTCGGTGCGACCGCGACCACCGGCATCTCGCTCGTCACGAGCGCGAGCGGGCCGTGCTTGAGTTCGCCCGCCGCATAGGCCTCGGCGTGGATGTACGTCACTTCCTTGAGCTTGAGCGCGCCTTCGAGCGCGATCGGGTAGTGCAGCCCGCGGCCGAGGAAGAGCGCGTTGTCCTTGCGCGCGAAGTCTTCGGCCCAGCCGATGATCTGCGGCTCCAGCGCGAGCACCGATTGCAGCGCAACCGGCAGATGGCGCATTTCCTTCAGGTAGCGCGCCTCGTCGGCTTCGGTGAGGTGGCCCTTGGTCTGCGCGATGGCCAGCGTCAGGAGGAAGAGGCCGGCAAGCTGCGTGGTGAAGGCCTTGGTCGACGCCACGCCGATCTCGACGCCGGCACGCGTGATGTACGCCAGCTTGCACTCGCGCACCATCGCGCTGGTGGCCACGTTGCAGATGGTCAGCGTCTGCTCCATGCCGAGCGATCGGGCGTGCTTGAGCGCGGCGAGCGTGTCGGCCGTTTCGCCCGACTGGCTGATGGTGACCACCAGCGTCTTCGGGTCGGGCACCGACTCGCGGTAGCGGTACTCGCTCGCGATCTCGACCTGCGTGGAAATCTTCGCGATGCTCTCGAGCCAGTACTTGGCGGTGCAGCCGCTGTAGTAGCTGGTGCCGCAGGCGAGGATGAGGATCTTGTCGATGTCCTTGAAAACGCGGTGCGCGCTGGCACCCGTGGCGCCGTCTTGCCCGATGCCGTCGAACAGCTCGGGCACGATGCCCGCCACGCCTTCGAGCGTGTCGCCGATGGCGCGCGGCTGCTCGAAGATTTCCTTCTGCATGTAGTGGCGGTAGGGGCCGAGTTCGGCCGCGCCGCTGTGCGCGAGCACGGTGCGCACCTGGCGGGTCACGGGCTTGTGGTTCTTGTCGACGATCCAGTACTTGCCCGGTTGCAGGTCGACCACGTCGCCTTCTTCGAGATAGACGATCTGGTCGGTCACGCCGGCCAGGGCCATCGCGTCGCTGGCCAGGAAGTTCTCCGCGCCGTCCTTGCCCGCGCCGAGGATCAGCGGCGAGCCGGCGCGCGCGCCGACCACGCGCTGCGGCTCGTCGCGGCAGATCACTGCGATGGCGTAGGCGCCGTGCAGTTGCAGCACCGCGGCCTTGACGGCTTCGAACAGGTCGCCGTCGTAGAGGCTGTCGACCAGGTGGGCGATGACCTCGGTGTCGGTCTGGCTCTCGAACACGTAGCCCTTGGCTTCGAGCGCGGCGCGCAGCGCTTCGTGGTTTTCGATGATGCCGTTGTGCACGAGCGCGATGCGGCCGGGGCGCGCGCCCTGCGCGTCGGCGCCGGGGCCATGGCTGAAGTGCGGGTGCGCGTTGTGCACCGCCGGCGCGCCGTGCGTGGCCCAGCGCGTGTGGGCGATGCCGGTCAGTCCTTCGACCTTGTCTTCGCGCACCTGGGTGACGAGTTCCGCCACGCGCGAGGTGGTGCGCGCCCGGGTGAGGCCGCCCGCATGCACCGCGACGCCGCAGGAGTCATAGCCGCGGTACTCGAGCCGCTGGAGGCCCTGGACGAGGACCGGAACGATGTTGCGATGGGACGCTGCCCCGACGATGCCGCACATGGTGAGCTGCCTTTGAATGAAGAAGAGGCCAGATGGTAGGGAGGTGAAGAAAAAATATGTCCTCGAAATTTCATGAATTTCGGAGTTTTATTTCATAGATTCTCTAATTTGGATTTTTATTCCATAATTTACAGATATATGGAATCAATATCCCTAGATGCAACAGACCTTCGGCTGCTCGATGCGCTTCAGCGCGACGCCTCGCAGACCAACCAGCGCCTCGCCGCCGACGTGGGCATCTCCCCGCCCACGTGCCTGCGACGGGTTCAGCGGCTGAAGGACGAAGGCCTCATCGAGCGCCAGGTCGCGCTGCTCTCGCCCGACCGTCTGGCCACGGCGCTGGGCCACGGATTGCAGGCGGTGGTCGAAATTTCGCTGGACCGGCAGGACGCCGCCGCGCTCGACGCCTTCGAAACCCGCGTGATCGCCGACGACGCGGTCCAGCAGTGCTGGCGCGTTTCGCCCGGCCCCGATTTCGTGCTGGTGGTTGCGGCGCGCGACATGCCGGACTACGGCGCGCTGACCCAGCGCCTGTTCACCGCCGATGCCAACGTGCGCAACGTGAAGGCGTTCTTCAGCCTCAAGCGCGCCAAGTTCGAACCGACGGTTCCGCTGGGCTGACTGGCGCCGCGCTCGTCAGGCCTTCGGCTTTTTCTGCGGCCGCTTCCAGTTGGGGAAACTCACCGGCTTGCTCCGCGCCACGGTCAGCGCGCCCGGTTCGGTCGACTTGTTCACCGTCGATCCGCCCCCGATGGTGCCGCCCGCGCCGATGGTGACCGGCGCCACCAGCACGCAGTTGCTGCCGATGTGCACGTCGGCCTCGATCACCGTGCGGTGCTTGTTGGCGCCGTCGTAGTTGGCGGTGATGCTGCCCGCGCCGTAGTTGACGCGCTCGCCCACCGTGGCGTCGCCCAGGTAGGCGAGATGGTTGGCCTTGGCGCCGGCGGCGAGCGTCGAATTCTTCACCTCGACGAAGTTGCCGATGTGCACCTCGGTGCCAAGCTGCGCGCCGGGGCGCAGGCGCGCGAACGGGCCGATCAGGGCGCGCTCGCCCACCGTCACGCCGGCCTTCTCGCCGTCGATGTGAGTGAACGGATGGATCACCGCGCCGGCCTCGATGCGCGCATTGGCGATCACGCAATTCGCGCCGATGCGCACGCCCTCGCCCAGCGACACCGCGCCTTCGAACACGCAGTTGACGTCGATCTCGACGTCGGCCGCGCAGTCCAGCGTGCCGCGCAGGTCGAAGCGCGCCGGGTCGACCAGGCGCACGCCCTGCTCCATCAGCGCATTCGCCTGGCGCAACTGCCAGGCGCGCTCGAGTGCCGCGAGCTGCACCGGGCTGTTGATGCCCGCCACCTGCAATGCGTCGGTCGTGATGTGCGCCACCACCGGCACACCGTCGGCGGCGGCGAGCTTCACGACGTCGGTCAGGTAGTACTCGTTCTGCGCGTTGCGGTTGTCCAGCCGCGCGAGCCAGCCCTTGAGCAGGCGCGCCGGCACGGCCATCACGCCGCTGTAGATCTCGCGCACCGCGCGCTGCGCCTCGTTGGCGTCCTTGTGCTCGACGATGGCGGTGACCGCCCCGCCGGCCGACGTGCGGATCACGCGGCCATAGCCGCTCGGGTCGTCGAATTCGATGGTCAGCAGCGCCAGGCGCTCGCCCGCGCTGGCCGCGACCAGCGCCCGCAGCGTGGCTTCGCCGATGAGCGGCACGTCGCCCGAGAGCACGACCACCGTGCCGTCGTCCGGCAGCAGCGGCGCCGCCTGCTGCACCGCGTGGCCGGTGCCCAGCTGCGGCTCCTGGCGCGCGAAACGGGGTGTCGCGCCGCCCACAGCGCCGGCCATCGCGGCCTCGACCTCGGCAGCGCCGTGGCCGGTCACGACCACCACATGGCGGGCGCCGATGCGGGCGGCGGTGTCGGCGACATGCGCGATCAGCGCGCGGCCGCCCAAACGATGCAACACTTTGGGCAGTCTGCTTTTCATGCGTGTGCCCTTGCCGGCCGCCATGATCACCACGTCGATCGGCCCCTGGATGTCTTGCTTTTGCTGCTGCGGAGTCTGATTCATGCTTGTGTTTTCCCGGATGCGTTGCGCGGAACTGGCGCGAATTATCGGCGTGCTGCTGCTGGTGTCTGCGCTGGGCGCCTGCAGCGCGGTCAAGCTGGCCTACAACAACCTGCCCGAGGTGAGCTACTGGTGGCTCGACGGGTATTTCGATTTCGACAGCACCCAGACACCCAAGGTGCGCGACGAACTCGCCCAGTTGCTGGCCTGGCACCGGCAGAACGAGCTGCCCAAGGTCATCACCCTGCTGCAGGAAGCGCAAGGCCTGGCGCCGGGCGAGGTGACGCCGGCACAGGCCTGCAAATTCGCCGACAGCATTCGCGAGCGCCTGCTGGCCGTAACCGAGCGCGCCGAGCCGGCCACCACCGACCTGGCGCTCACCTTGAGCGAATCGCAGTTGCAGCAGCTCGAACGCAAGTACGCCAAGCTCAACAACGACTACCGCAAGGACTGGCTCGACCGCACGCCCGCGCAGGTGCAGGAAAAGCGCTACGACCAGTTCCTCGACCGCATGGAAGACTTCTACGGCCGGCTCACGGCCGAGCAGCGCGACCTGCTGAAGCAGCAGGTCGCGCAGTCGGTGTTCAACCCGCAGCTCGCCGATGCCGAGCGCCGCAAGCGCCAGCAGGAAGCGCTGGCGATGCTGCGCGGGTTCGCCACGAAGAAGCCGTCGCCGGCCGAGGCGCGCGCCGCGCTGCATGCTTATCTGCTGCGCATCGCCGAGCCGCCGCCGGGCCCCTGGCGCGACCAGCAGCAGGCGCTGTTGGAGGAAGGCTGCCGCAACCTCGCGGCCCTGCACAACGGCACCAGCGCCAGCCAGCGCGAGCAGGCGGTGCGCCGGCTGCAGGCCTACCAGAGCGACCTGCGGCAACTGGTGGCCACGCGCTGAGGCCGCGGCCGGCGCGCTTTCAGATCAGCGGAACGGGCCGCAGCGGCCGCTCGAAATAGTCGCCCAGCGCCTCCAGCGCATGCGGCTCCAGGATGCGGAGCCACCCCGCATCGAGCTTGTGGAGCCCCTGGCGCTGCAGGCGGCGCAGCGTCTTGTTGGTGTGCACCAGCGAAAGCCCCAGCGCATCGGCGATGTGCTGCTGGTTGAACGGAAACTCCACCCAGCCGTCGCGCACCATGCCCACGCGTTCGGCCCGGCGGTACAGGTGCATGAGCAGCATCGCCACCCGTTCGCCCGCGTTGCGCCGGCCGGTGGTGACGAGGTTGTCGTCCACCATCTTTTCCTCGCGCGCCGCGAGCCAGGTGATGTCGTAGCCGAGCTTGGGCTGGGCATGGAAGAGCGGCCAGAGGCGGTCGCGCGAGAAGGCGCACAGCGAAACGTCGGTCACGGCTTCCACGCCGTGCGTCTGGCCTTCGGCGAATTCGTCCTGCAGGCCGATGAAATCGCCGGGCAGCAGAAAACTCAGGATCTGCCGGCGCCCGTCGGTCAGGGTCTTGTAGCGGAACGCCCACCCCGAATAAAGGGTGAAGAGCTGCGTGCTGGGCCGGTGCTCTTCGATGATCGAGCCGCCCGCTTCCACCCGCCTGGCGCCGACACGAAACGACTGGATGGTCTTGAGCTCTTCCGGCGATGCGGGCAGGAACGCCTCGAGCCGGCGCAGCGCGCAGTCGTCGCAAGGATTCACCCCTTGGGGAGGGGACGCTGCAACTGGATAGTCATCGAATCTCACGCGGCACTATAGGCTTTTGCGCTGTGTCTTTTTACATTTCGCCGGCCGTCGCCGCTGTCTAGACTCCGCAGCGTTTTCCTCCAAGACGCATGACAGACGAACAGCCGCTCCACGAAATTTTCTATTGCAGCGTACTCGCGCAAGACCTGCCCCCCAATGCCGTGGGCACCATCGTCGGCCAGGCACGGGCCCGCAATGCCCAGCGAAAGATCACCGGCCTGCTGGTCTTCGACGGCATGCGTTTCTGCCAGCACCTGGAGGGCCCGCGCGATGCGGTGAAGGCATTGATGCGGAGCATCGAACGAGATATCCGGCATACCGAGGTGCGGCTGGTCCACGAGGGTCCGTTGGAATCGCGCCGCTACAGCGGCTTCGGTCTGGGCCTGGCCGAGAGCGAGGGCCCCGATCTCATGGCCGGCGTGCACGCCCTGGAAGGGGAAGCCGCGCTCAAGCACTTTCTGGCGCTGCGCTCCAGCTTCGACATCAGCGGCTGACTCGACTCTCTTCCGACGCCAATGCGCGCCGGCGATTGCCGTCCGTCTCTTGAGATCAGTTCGACGTTCGACGGGGTTTCGCAGGGAACCCATGGGTACTCGATGCCCAGGCGATCAGAAGGCCGGGAAGCAACAGCGCCAGCAGTGCCCATGGGAAAGCGCCGACACCCGATGTCTCCAGCAGCACCCCGCCGACGATGCCGCCGCCCGCAATGGCAATGTTCCACACCGTGACGAGGATGGATTGCGCCACGTCCGCGCCGGGGCCGGCCGCTTCGGCCGACGCGGTCTGCAGCAAAGCCCCGGAGCCACCGAAAGTCAGCCCCCACGCGGCCACCGCGAGATAGACGACCACCGGTTGGGCGCCGGCGATGCCGAGGCCCAGCGCCGCCAGCGCAAAGCCCGCGAGGCTGAGCAGTACCAGCGAGCGCAGCATCCGGTCGATCAGCAGCCCGCTGATCCAGATGCCCGCCAGTGACGCCAGACCGAAGACCAGCAGCACCACGTCGACCCGATGGGACAGCCCGGCCAGCGCCAGGAACGGCATCACGTAGGTGTAGAGGATGCTGTGCGCCAGCACCCAGAGGGCAAGGACGGCCAGCACCGGACGCACGCCGGGTGTGACGAAGATCTGCCGCACGGGCGCACGCTTTTCCGCCGCCTGGCCTGGATAGTCCGGCACCTGCAGGAAGACCCAGGCCATCACCGCCAGCGTCAACAGCGACATGCCGCCGAATGCGGTGCGCCAGCCCAATGCCGCGCCCAGCAGTGTTCCCAGCGGCACGCCCAATGACAACGCCAGCGGCGCGCCCAACCCCGCCACCGCGAGGGCGCGTCCCTTGAGAGGGTCGGGCACCATGCGCCGCGCATACCCCGCCAGCATTCCCCAGATCAGGCCGCCCGCCATGCCGGCCAGGAAACGCGCAGCCAGCGCGACGGCGTAGCTCGACGTCAATGCCGTGAGCGTGTTGAAGACGAGCAAGGCAATCAGGGCCGCGATCAGCAATGGCCGGCGCCGCCAGCCCAGCGTGGCCGCCGTCAGCGGGATGGCCGCGACCAGCGAGCCGATGGCGTAGAGCGTCACGAACTGGCCCGCGAGCGCTTCCGACACGCCCAGGTCTTCGCTGATGCGCGACAGCATGCCGGCCGGCATCGTCTCCGTCAGCAATGCCAGGAAGCCGGTCATCGCCAGGGCCAGCAAGGCGGCCACGGGCAATCGTTCGGTGCGTTTGCCCGCAAGGGCTGTTGTAGTGGTCATTCAGCTATTTCCCATCGTCATTGCCCGAGTGGCCAGGTGGCCCGCGTTTGGCGTTCGCCGCAGTGTGGATGGGAACGCAACGATGAAAAATAGGCCAAAGCTTCAAATACATGTGACTATCAAGTCATCAATCGAGCAAAGAGAGAGGCCATGGAAAACCTGGGTTCGCTGAATGTCTTCGTTCGCGCCGGCGAAACACGCAGCTTCACGGCTGCGGGGCGGCAACTGGGCATATCGGCCTCGGCCGTCAGCAAGGCCATCGTGCGGCTCGAAGAGCGGCTGGGCGTGCGCCTGTTTCATCGCTCCACGCGCACCGTCAACCTCACGCCGGAGGGCGCGCTCTACCTGGAGCGCTGCCGACGCATCCTCTGTGAGGTGGAGTCGGCCGAAGCGGAACTCCGGCAGACGCAAAGCACACCGCGCGGCAAGCTGCGCATCAGCCTGCCGTCGGTCGGCACGCTGTTCATGCCCAAGCTGGCGGCCTTCAAGCGGCTGCACCCCGAGATCGAACTGGACATCGACTACTCCGACCGGCTGGTGGACGTCATCGAGGAAGGCTTCGATGCCGTGATCCGCACCGGGGAGCCGAGCGATTCGCGCTTGATGGCGCGCCGCATCGGGTCGTGCCGCAAGGTGATCGTCGGCGCACCGGCCTACTTTCGCGAGGCGGGTGTGCCGCACAAACCGGAAGACCTCGCAAGCCACGCCTGCCTGCTCTATCGCTTTCACAGCACGGGAAAGCTGGACGTCTGGCCGCTGGGCCTTGCGGCCGGTGCACCCGCCATCGACCTGCCAGCCAGCATGGTGACCAACACGCTCGATCCGCAAGTGTGCTTTGCCGAGCAGGGGCTGGGCATTGCCTGTGTGCCGGAGATCGCCGTGCGCCGGCAATTGGAAGAGGGCCGCCTGGTCACGGTGCTGGACGAATACAACCGGGACCACATGATCTTCCATGTGCTGTGGCCGTCGAGCCGACACCTGTCGCCCAAGATCCGGGTATTCGTGGACTTCATCGTGGAGCACCTGTTTCCACTTTGAACGAACGGAGCGCGGTACTCCGGCTCGCTGCTGTTCCAGCGCCAGGGCCAATCAGCGACCCGCTAGATAAGCCCCTTAAAAAAGAAAAAAGGCGGCCGAAGCCGCCTTTGTGCGTCCATGGAACCGGTGACCGTTCAGGCCTGATCCCATGTGTAGGTGGCACCGTAGCCATCCCATGCTTCCATGACGATGCGCTGGCCGGCGGCCACGGTCATCGATTCGCCCGGTGCGAGCACCAGGTCTTCGCTGGGATTGGCCAGCGTGGCATCGGGCGTGATCCATACCCGGCCCTGCTTGACGCGCAGGACGCTGGCCGCACGCGCCTTCAGGCTCATTGCCTCGCCGGGGGCAATCTGCCAGGCGCCGCGGCGTACGGCCGGCGGCACGGCGGCGGCAGCGGTACGGGCGGGGATCGACAGGGAAGCGAGCGATTGGGTGGTGCAGACGGCGGTGGACATGATGAAACTCCTTGGGCTTGCCGAAGTGCGATTGACAGGACGGAGGCAATGGCGCAGTTCGGGAATGAATGATCGTTTCCCGGGCGTTGTGGGTCCAATGAAAACGAAGTAGCCTACTGATGCTGGTTTCGCATCAATCGACCCGACCGCCGGCCTGCCGCCGGAATCCCTCTTCATGCAACATTCGCAAACCCACCTGCGCTCCCGCCCGATCTCCGCCGGCCACCTCCGTGCCTTCGAGGCCGTCGCCCGGCACCTGAATTTCCGCGCCGCGGCCGAGGAAATGGCGCTGACCCAATCGGCGGTCAGCCGCCAGATCCAGTCGCTGGAAGAAGAAGTGGGCGTGTCGCTGTTCCTGCGCCACACGCGGGCGGTGGAGCTGACCAGCGCCGGAGCGCAGCTGCTGCTCGCGGTGCAGCAGTCGCTGCCGCGCATCGACATGGCGGTGCGCCAGATTCGCCAAAGCGCGGGACGCAAGAGCGTGTCGCTCACCACTTTTGCGTCGTTCGCCTCGATGTGGCTGATCCCGCGGCTGGAGGCCTTCCAGCGCGACAACCCCGAGATCGACATCCGCATCGATGCCAGCGACGTGGCGGTCGACCTCGAAGTGGCCGACGTGGACATCGCACTGCGCTACGGCCCGCGCGAAGCCATGCCGCCCACCGCCGTGCGCCTGTTCGGCGAGAACCTGACGCCGGTGGCGAGCCCCTGGCTCATCAAGAGCAGCCCGCCGATCAAGACGCCGGAAGACATCACGCGCTTCACGCTGATCGAGGCCGGCGATGCGCATCGCACGCACCTCGAATGGCTGACGTGGCGCCGCTGGTTCGAAGTGAATGGCCTGGAGCGCGCGCAGCCCAAGCGCTGGCTCTACTTCAATTACGCCTACCAGATGGTGCAGGCCGCGCTCACCGGACAGGGCGTGGTGCTGGCACGCAGTTCGCTGATCGCCGAAAGCCTGGCCAACGGCGACCTGGTCGAGGTGCTGCCGCAGCACCGCATGGATTCACCGATGTCCTACTGGCTCATCGCCGGCCCGCGCAACGCGCTGCGGCCCGAGATCAAGGCCTTCTGGGACTGGCTGCTGCTGCAGGCCGACACCACGCGCGGGACCATCGGCGAGGTGCCCGATCCGGACACCATCGACGACATCGATTGATCGGGAATGCGGCCGCCGCCGGGCCGCCCCAAGGCGGGCCGCGCCTCCCCCTTGGGGGGTGGAGTTACACGAAGTGAAAAGCCGGGGGGCTCAAGACATCGGCCAGACGACGCCGTTGTCGTTGAGGATGGCGTCCAGAGGCAGGTCGTGCGCTTCGGGCTCGAAGTCGTCGAGGAAGCCGTGCGTGAAACCGAGGCCCACCGTGAACGGCCGCGGCTCCAGCGCCGCCAGCGTGCGGTCGTAGAAACCGCCGCCGTAACCCAGCCGGTAGCCGCCGGCGCTGTAGCCCACGCAGGGCACGAACAGCAGGGTCGGCACGATCAGCTCGGTGTCCTTGGGCTTGGGGATGCCGTAGGCGTCTTCTTCCATCTGGCAGCCGGGGTACCAGGCATGGAAGGTGAGCGTCTTGTGAACCTTGTCGATCACGGGCAGTCCGATGCGGCGGCGCTGCGTCTCTTCCATCAGCTCGCCGTCTTCCTTCCAGCGGTGCAGCGCGGGCAGTGGATCGAACTCGCCCTTGATCGGCCAGTAGGCGCCGATCACGGTGTCGGGCCGGCCAACCAGCCAGATGCGCATGACGCGCTGCAGCAGGTCGGCGCGTGTCAGCCGGTCCGGCATCGCCAGACGTTGTTCGATCAATGCCTTGCGCAACTGATCCTTCAGAAAACTCGCCGTCGCCGAGGTGTCGGCTCCCTTTGACTTGTCCATAATCCCCCGATGCAGTTCCCAAGCATTTTGGCATCCATGCGCAACCGCCCGCGCAACGCAACGCCAGCCGTTGCTTTTTCCCTCGTCCTGACTGCCGCCGCACTGCTTTTTCATCCACCCGCCAGCGCACAGACCAACACTAACGACGACGTGCTGGTGCAGATGAAGCAGGCCTTCCAGCGCGGCGACAAGGCCCGTCTCACCGCCCTCCTGCCCCAAGCCCGCGGCCACGCGCTCGAACCCTGGGCCGCTTACTGGGAACTGAAGGCCCGCCTGCAGGAAGCCGCGCCGAACGAAGTGCAGGACTTCTACGCTCGCTACCCCGGCACTTATCAGGAAGATCGTCTCCGCAACGACTGGCTGCTGCTGCTCGGCCAGCGCCGCGACTGGGACGGCTTCTCGGCCAACGTTGCCGGCTACCGCATGGGCGACGACGCGCAGGTGCGCTGCTACGCGGTGCTGGTCGACACGCTGCGCTCGGGCACCGCCACCCAGGCCCAGGCCGACGAAGTGCGCCGCAACTGGTTCAGCCAGAAGGAAGCCGACGACGGCTGCCTCACCGCCGCCGACCGCATGGTCGCCGCCCGCCTCATGTCGACCAACGACGCGTGGAAGAAGGCGCGCCTGGCCATCGAGGCCAACCGCCCGCAGGCCGCGCGCGGCGCCGTCACCATCGCAGCGCCCGATGCGCTGCCGCTCTTCGAGGAGCTCAACGCCAGCTCGGCCAAGTTCCTCGTCGGCCGTGCCTTCGTCGCGGCCAAGTCGCGCAAGGAGCTGGTGGTGCTCGCGCTCATCAAGGTCGCGATTGCCGACCCCGACATGGCCGCCTCGCAGCTCGACAGCAAGTGGGGGCCGATGCTCTCGGCCGAAGAGCGCAACTGGCTCTGGGGCGCCATCGGCCGCGCCTCGGCCAACAAGCTCTCGCCGCAGGCCGTGGGCTATTTCGGCAACGTGACGAAGAACAGCGACCTGTCGGACGACATGCTCGGCTGGCGCGTGCGCGCCGCGCTGCGCGCCGGCCAGTGGAAGGACGTGGCGCCCGCCATCAACGCGATGAGCGAAACCGCCCAGCTCGATCCCACCTGGGTCTACTGGAAGGCCCGCGCGCTCGCCAGCGAACGCAGCGAGGAACGCCGCGCCCAGGCCCGCGAGCTCTACACCAGCATCGCCGGCACGCGCGGCTTCTACGAAATGCTCGCGCTCGAAGAGCTGGGCCAGCGCGTCGTCGCGGCCACCCGCCCCGCCCCGCTCACGCCCGAGGAAAAGGCGGCGGCGCGCAGCAACGTCGCGCTCAACCGCGGCCTCTACGCGATCGCGATCGGCCTGCGCTCCGAAGGCACGCGCGAGTGGAACTACGCCACCAACCTGCACGACAAGGGCGGCATGGACGACCGCGCGCTGCTGGCCGCGGCCGACTTCGCCTGCCAGCGAGAGGTGTGGGACCGCTGCATCAACACCAGCGAGCGCACCAAGGGCGTGATCGACGTGGAGCAGCGCTTTCCGATGCCCTTCCACGACACCGTGCTGCGCAAGAGCCAGGACATCGGCCTCGATCCGGCCTACGTGTACGGCCTCATCCGCCAGGAAAGCCGCTTCATCATGGACGCCCGCTCGGGCGTCGGCGCCTCGGGCCTCATGCAGGTCATGCCCGCCACCGCGCGCTGGACGGCCCGCAAGATCGGCATGACCGACTTCACGCCCGGCCAGATCAACGACCGCGAGACCAACATCACCATCGGCACCAACTACCTGAAGCTCGCGCTGGACGACTTCGATGGGTCCATGGCGCTGGCGGCCGCGGCCTACAACGCCGGCCCCGGCCGCCCGCGCAACTGGCGCAACGGCCCGGTGCTCGACGCCGCGATCTGGGCCGAGAACGTGCCCTTCACCGAAACCCGCGACTACGTGAAGAAGGTGCTGGCAAACACCACCAACTACGCGGCGATCATCAGCGGCCGGCCGCAGTCGCTGAAGGAGCGGCTGGGCCGCATCGGGCCGCGCGACGCCGCCGAACCCGAACCGAACAAAGACCTGCCCTGACATGAGCTGGCACGACGAGGTGCTCGACACCATCGCGTCCGAGTTCTCGGACGTGACGGATATCGCGCAGCTCACCCGCATCGTCGTTCGCCTCACGCTCGCCGGCGTGCTCGGCTTCATGCTCGGCTTCGAGCGCGAGCAGCAGGGCAAGGCGGCCGGCGTGCGCACGCACATGCTGGTGGCGATCGGCTCGGCGATGTTCGTGCTGATCCCGCAGCAGACCGGCATCGTGCCGGCCGACATGAGCCGGGTGATCCAGGGGCTGGTGGCGGGCGTGGGTTTTCTCTGCGCCGGCACCATCCTCAAGCAGGGCAAGGACGAATCGCACGTGCAGGGCCTCACCACCGCCGCCGGGCTCTGGATGACTGCGGCCATCGGCATGGCCTGCGGGCTCGGCCGCGAAGCCACCGCCTTGCTGAGCGCGCTGCTGGCGCTGGCCGTGCTGTCGCTGGTGCCGCGGCTGGTGAGCCTGCTCGAGCGCACCATCGCGAAAGACGACGCACAGCGCGTGATCGCCTCGCCGGACGACAAGTCCCGCGACCGCTGACAGGCATCAATTCGCGCCGCGTTCGGCATCAATGGCGGCGCGCCGCGCGGCTAGCATCGAAGGCTTTGCCCTCACCGAATCGAACCGAAGGAATCCTCATGCGCAAGCTCTACATCGGCAACAAGAACTACTCGTCGTGGTCCATGCGCCCCTGGGTGCTCATGAAGCAGGCCGGCATCGCTTTCGACGAGGTGATGGTGCGCTTCGATTCCTTCGAGGCGGAGTCGCAGTTCAAGCACACCATCGCCGCGCTGAACCCGGTGGCCAAGGTGCCGGTGCTGGTCGATGGCGACCTCGTGGTCTGGGACACGCTGGCCATCGCCGAATACCTGGCCGAGACTTTTCCCGAGAAGCAGCTGTGGCCCAAGGGCGTGGCCGACCGGGCACGCGCGCGCAGCATCTGCGCCGAGATGCACTCGGGTTTCGGCGGCCTGCGCGGCCATTGCGGCATGAACATCGAGGCGTCGCTGCCCGACGTCGGCGCCCGGCTGCTCGAGGAACAGCCCGAGGTGCGCAGCGACCTCGACCGCATCGTGCAGATGTGGGGCGACCTGCTCAACACCCATGGCGGCCCGCTGCTGTTCGGCGACTTCACCATCGCCGACGCGTACTTCGCGCCCATCGGTACGCGCATCAAGACCTATGGCCTGCCGGTGCCGCCGGCCATCTCGGCCTACATCGAACGCGTGCAGGCGCTGCCGGGCATCAAGGCCTGGATCGACGAAGCGCTGGCGGAGAAGGATTTCCTGCAGTTCGAAGAGCCCTACCGCACAGCGCGATAGGGCTTGCTCGCGCGGCAGGCGGGATCAGAACCTGTAGGTTGCCGACAGGAAGGTGACGATCGGGTTCAGCTTCAGGCTCGCTTCGCTGCGGGCGACCGGCAAGCCGGTGATCGACGTCGTCGTCAGCTTGGCCTTGGTCTTCAGCGGGATGTACGACACCGAGAAGGCGATGCCCCAGTGCTTGTCGAGCTGGTAGGAGACACCGGCATTGAGCACGGGCGCGAACGAGCTGTCGAGCTTGGCGGTGGTGTTCACCGAGTACGGCGACTGGCGGAACTGGCTGGCCAGCGCGCCCTGCAGGTTCGAGGTGAGCTTCACGTCGCTGTACCAGACGTAGGTGGCGCCCAGGCCCACGAACGGACGGAAGGCGTCGTTGCCTTCGTTGAAGTTGTACTTGACCAGGACCGTGGGGCTCCACTGGCGGGCTTCGCCCAGTTCGCCCACCCGGGCCAGCGTGCCCTGGCCCTCGAGCTTGAACTTCGGCGGAATGCCCAGGACGCCTTCCACAGCCCAGTGGCTGTCGATGAAGTAGGCCAGGCTCAAACCGAGCGTGTCCGAGTCCTTGACGCTGGCGCCCGAACCCGGCAGCACGCTCTGCACCGGCGCCGTCACCTGGAGCGGCTTGCTCGAGTCCTGAGGCGCGAGGTGGAACCAGCCTGCTCCCGCGACCCAATCGCCGGCGTTTTGCGCAAACGCGCTGCCGGACGCCAAGGCACCCAGAGCCGCCAGCGCAAACATTGTTTTCTTCATGATGTGAATGCTCCTTTGGTTGAAATATCCCGGTGAACGCGATGCCAGCCCGTGGTCGGCGCTGCGTTCCAGCAAATAAACGAACGTTCGTTCTGTTTGCAATTCGAAATTATCGAACGCTCGTTCTATTTAGTGAGTGCGGGGTATCCCTATCCCTAACTCCCACCTCATTCGCCGCCCCATTCGCCATCTCCCACATTCCTCATCCCTACACTGCGGCCATGAAAATCTTTCTCGTCGGCGGCGCCGTCCGCGACCGGGTGCTCGGGCTGCCGGTGTCCGACCATGACTGGCTGGTCGTCGGCGCCACGCCCGAAGACATGACCCGGCGCGGCTACCTGCCCGTGGGGCGCGACTTTCCGGTGTTCCTGCATCCGAAGACGCGCGAGGAATACGCCCTCGCCCGCACCGAGCGCAAGAGCGCGCCCGGCTACCGCGGCTTCACCGTCCACACCGCGCCCGACGTGACGCTGGAGCAAGACCTCGCCCGCCGCGACCTGACCATCAACGCCATCGCGCTGCCGGCCGAACTGGTGAGCGGCGACGGTCAATTCGAACCTGACCCCGAAAAACTGGCCGACCCCTTCCACGGCCAGCGCGACCTGCAGGGCAAGGTGCTGCGCCACGTGACCGACGCCTTCCGCGAAGACCCGGTGCGCATCCTGCGGCTGGCGCGCTTTGCCGCGCGCTTCGACGATTTCTCGGTCGCCCCGGAAACCATGGCGCTGATGCGCGAGATGGTGCGGGCCGGCGAGGCCGATGCGCTGGTGCCCGAGCGCGTCTGGCAGGAGCTCGCGCGCGGCCTCATGGAAGCGCGGCCTTCCCGCATGTTCGAGGTGCTGCGCGAATGCGGCGCCCTCGCCGTGCTGCTGCCCGAGGTCGATCGCCTCTGGGGCGTGCCGCAGCCCGAGGCGCACCACCCCGAGATCGACACCGGCGTGCACCTGATGATGGTCATCGACACCAGCGCGCGGCTTTCGGCCAGCCTGCCGGTGCGCTTTGCCTGCCTGATGCACGACCTGGGCAAGGGCACCACGCCCGCCGACGTGCTGCCGCGCCACATCGGCCACGAGAAGCGCAGCGTCGACCTGCTGCATGCGGTGTGCGATCGCTGGCGCGTGCCGGTCGAGATCCGCGAGCTGGCCGAGGTGGTCGCGCGCGAGCACGGCAATGTGCATCGCAGCGGCGAGCTCGATGCGGCGCCGCTGGTGCGCCTGCTGGAGCGCTGCGACGCCTTCCGCAAGCCCACGCGTTTTGCCGAAGTGCTGCTGGCCTGCGAGTGCGACGCGCGCGGCCGGCTCGGCTTCGAGGACAGGCCCTATCCGCAGCGCGAACGCCTGCTCGCCGTGCTGGCCACCGCCGCGGCCGTGCCCACCGACGTGGTCGCGCGCAAGGCGCAGCAATCGGGCGCCACCGGGCCGCAGATCGGCGACGCCATCCACCGCGCGCGCATCGAGGCCGTGGCGGCATCGCTGCAAGAAAGCTGAAGAAAAGTCGCGGTCGGCCTTTCGCGCACATCGCGGGCATGACTTCTGGCACTTCTCCCTGCAAATCGGCCCGATAGCATCGATCGGGTGAATGCCACCGAGCCGACGCTGTCACACCCATCCCCGCCGCCCCGCCCGGCGGTGCCGGGCGATCTTGGCCTTCGCGTGCTGCGGGAGCATGTGGCCTCGGTGTACGCGGCCTACAACGCGTCGATCCTGGTTCACTTCGGCCTCGGCGCGGCGCTGGGCATCGTCATGTACGTGCACCGCCCGCGGTGGTGGATCCTCGCGTGGATGGCCGCCCACCTGAGCTTCGGCCTCGCCCTCTTCCTCATGCCCCGCTGGCGCGCCGATGTGCCGCTGAAGGACACCACCCGCTGGGCGCGCCGGCATTCGCGCACCGTCACGCTGGTCAGCATGGCGACGGCGACCGCGCCGTGGCTCTTCATCTCGGCCGACGACCTGCCCACCACCTCGGTGCTGACCGTCGTCGTCATCGGCAGCTGCGCCCGCGCCATGCAGCTCCTGTGGCCGCTCAAGCCCGCGCTCTACGGCTACACCCTGCCGATGATGGCGAGCCTGATCGCCGCGCTGGCCTGGCAGGGCGACGCGATGCATCTCTTCCTCGCGGTCTTCAGCCTCGGCTACCTGCTGTTCACGCTGCGCGTGGGCGGCCAGCAGCACAAGCTCCTGACCGATTCGCTGGTGCTGCGCTTCGAGAACGAGGCGCTGGCCGCCCAACTGGGCGTGCAGATCGCCGCCGCCGAGCGCGCGAGCGCCGAGAAGACGCGTTTTCTCGCCACCGCCAGCCACGACCTGCGCCAGCCGCTGCATGCCATCGCGCTCTTCGGCGCCGCGCTGGAAAACGAACTGCGCGAGCACCACGGCAGCCGCAACGCGCAGCGGCTGATGCGCGCGGTGAATGCGCTGGGCAATTCGCTCGACACCATGCTGGACGTCTCGCGCCTGGACGCGGGCGTGATCACGCCGGACATCGCGCCGGTGTCGCTGGACGCGATGTTCCGCTCCCTCAACCACATGTTCGCGGCGCAGGCCGAGCAGCGCGCGCTGCAGTTGCGGGTGCGCGCGAGCGGCCTGTGGGTGCACAGCGACCCGCAACTGCTCTACCGCATGCTCTCGAACCTCGTGGACAACGCGCTGAAGTACACCGCGCACGGCGGCGTTTCGGTGCGTGCTCGCGCGCGCGGCACCGTCGTGTGGATCGAGGTGCTGGACACCGGCATCGGCATCGCGCCCGAGCAGCAGGACCGCGTGTTCGAGGAGTACTACCAGGTGCAGAACCCGGGCCGCGACCGCGCCCAGGGCCTGGGCATCGGCTTGTCGATCGTCGAGCGGCTGTCGCGGCTGCTCGACCATCCGGTGCAGGTGACTTCGCGCGTGGGCCGCGGCACGCGCTTTCGCCTGCAGTTGCCGATGGTCGCGGCCGCGCCGCAGCACGAACAGCAAGCGGCGGCCTCGATGCAGCAGCCACAGCGAACGGCTGCCGCACCCGTAATCTCCATCGCGCCTGCCGCGCACCCATTGCCATCGGCCGAGGCAATACAGGCAGCGCACGGCCGCGTTCTCCTGATCGACGACGAGGCCGAGATCCGCGAGGCCATGGCCCGGCTGCTGCAGGGCCACGGCATCGCAGTGGAGACGGCCGCCAACGAGGCCGAGGCCATCGACGCGCTCGGCCGGCCCGGAACGCAAGCCGAGCCCTTCGTGCTGCTGCTGTGCGACTACCGCCTTGCCAACGGCGACAACGGCCTCGACGTGGGCCTGCGGCTGCAGCGCCGCTTCGGGCTCGACGCGCCGCTGGTGCTGGTCACCGGCGAGACCGCGCCCGAGCGGCTGCAGCGCGTGCGCGCCTCCGGCGTGCCGGTGCTGTTCAAGCCGGTGAACGCGGCCACGCTGCTGCGCATGCTGGGCGATTTCATGCCGGGCCTGGCCACGCGGCCTGCCTGAGAGCGATCGAGGGAAAGATCGGCAGGTCGCGGCCCCCGCCGCGAAACACGTCCGGTTTTGGCCGACACGCGGCGCACAAAGCGCGTGTTATGGTTTTTCCCAATGCCAAAGTCCTCCGACAGCAACCACCAGTTGCCACCTCCGCTGGGCCGCGACGCCGCCCTTTTCCTCGACTTCGACGGCACGCTGGTCGGCCTTGCGCCCACCCCCGAAGCCATCGAGATTCCCCCCGCGCTCGTCGCCCTTCTCAGCGATCTGCGCGACCAGCTCGGCGGTGCGCTGGCCGTGGTGTCGGGGCGCCAGATCGACTCGATCGACCGCTTTCTCGCGCCGCTGCGGCTGCCCGCGGCCGGCGAGCACGGCGTGCAGCGCCGCGATGCCCAGGGCCACATGCAGGAGCAGCACGCGCCTGATCTCGTGCCGATCCTGGACATTGCCAACGAACTCGCACGGGTGCACGAAGGCCTCCTGGTGGAGCGCAAGCACGCTGCCATTGCCCTGCACTACCGGCTCGCGCCGCAGCTGGAGGCCGTGTGCCGCGATGCGATGTCGCGCGCCATCGAGGGCCGTCCGGCGCTCGAACTCATGCACGGCAAGTTCGTCTTCGAGGTCAAGCCCGCGGGCGTCAACAAGGGCATTGCCATCGACGCCTTCATGACCGAGGCGCCCTTCGCGGGCCGCACGCCGGTCTTCGCGGGCGACGACACCACCGACGAGAGCGGCTTCGCGGTCGTGCAGCCGCGCGGCGGCATCGCGATCAAGGTCGGCTCGGGGCCCAGCCTCGCGCTGCACCGGCTCGAATCGCCGCGCGCGGTGTACGAATGGCTGGTGCAGGCGCGCGACATGCTGGTGGCGAAGCCCGACGAAAACACGCCAGAGAAAACGAAAACCGAAGAACCGAGGAACCCCGGATGAGCGAAGAACAACTGTCGAAGGCGCCCGAGGACCGCGCCGGCGAGGCGCTGGCCGACGCCGCCGGCCCCGACGACCGCGCGCCGGTCGACCTGCAGGCCGCCACCGCGCCCGGTCCGCGCGGTTTCGCGCCGCCGGCCGATCCTTCGCTCGATGTCGGCGTGATCGGCAACTGCGCCTACAGCGCGCTCATCGACGCACGCGGCCGCGCCGTGTGGTGCTGCCTGCCGCGCTTCGACGGCGACCCGGTGTTCAACGCGCTGCTGCATCCCGGCGAAGGCGCGGGCGCGTGGAGCATCGACATCGAGGACTTCGCCGAAGCCAAGCAGTGGTACGAGCCGAACACGGCCGTGCTGCGCACGCAACTCTTCGACAGCGCCGGCCAGGGCATCGAGATCACCGACTTCGCGCCGCGCTTCTACAGCCGCTCGCGCTACTTCCGCCCGCTGATGATGGTGCGCCGCGTGCGGCCGATTGCCGGCGCGCCGCGCATCCGCGTGTCGCTCGATCCGCGCTTCCAGTGGGGCGCATCGGAACCCATCGAGGTGACGCGCGGCAGCAACCACATCCGCTACGTCGGCCCCGACGTCACGCTGCGGCTGAACACCGACGCCTCGATCTCGCACATCCTCGCGCGCCAGCCCTTCGTGATCTCGCGCGAATACAACTTCATGTTCGGCGTGGACGAGACGCTGCTCGACGGCATCGCCGACACCGCGCGCAAGTTCGAGCAGGAAACCATCGCCTACTGGCGCACCTGGAGCAAGCGCCTCGCGATTCCGTTCGAGTACCAGGACGCGGTGATCCGCGCGGCCATCACGCTCAAGCTCTCGCTGTACGAGGACACCGGCGCCATCGTCGCCGCCATGACCACCAGCATCCCCGAGGCGCCGGGCAGCCAGCGCAACTGGGACTACCGCTACTGCTGGCTGCGCGATGCCTTCTTCGTGGTGCGCGCGCTCAATTCGCTGAGCGAGGTGGGCACGATGGAAGACTACCTGCGCTGGCTCGGCAACGTGGTGATCGGCTCGCACGGCGAGCACATCCAGCCGCTCTACGGCATCGGGCTGGAGCGTGAGCTGCCCGAGTCCTTCGTCGAAGGCCTTCCGGGCTACCGCGGCATGGGGCCGGTGCGCGTGGGCAACCAGGCGCAGGAGCATTTTCAGCACGACGTGTACGGCAACATCGTGCTCGGCGCGGCGCAGGCGTTTCACGATCACCGGTTGCTCGCCCGCGCGGGCGTGGCCGAGTTTCCGCACCTGGAGGCAGTCGGCGAGCGCGCGGTGAGCGTCTACGGCACGCCCGACGCCGGCATGTGGGAGCTGCGCACCCGCGCCCGCGTGCACACCAGCTCCGCGCTGATGAGCTGGGCCGCCTGCGACCGGCTCGCCAAGATCGCGCGCACCCTGGAGTTGCCCGACCGCGCCACCTACTGGCACGGCCATGCGGCGCGCATGAAGGAAGAAATTCTTGCCAAGTCGTGGTGCGAGGAGCGCCAGGCCTTTGCCGAGAGCTTCGGCGGCCACGAGCTCGACGCGAGCATCCTGCTGATGGTCGAAGTGGGCCTGATCGATGCGCGCGACCCGCGCTTCATCTCCACCGTCGACGCCATGGAAAAGTCGCTCTGCGACGGCCCCTACATGCGCCGCTACGAAGCGGCCGACGACTTCGGCAAGCCCGAGACCGCCTTCAATATCTGCACCTTCTGGCGCATCGACGCACTTGCCAAGATCGGCCGCAAGGCCGAGGCACGCCAGATCTTCGAGACCATGCTCGCGGCGCGCAATCCGCTCGGCCTGCTCTCGGAAGACACCCACCCGGTCACGGGCGAGATGTGGGGCAACTTTCCGCAGACCTACTCGATGGTCGGCATCATCAATGCGGCTGTGCGTCTGTCCGCTCCCTGGGACTCCTGCATATGAGCCGTCTCGTAGTCATCTCCAACCGCGTGGCCGACCCACGCAAGCCCGCCGCCGGCGGCCTGGCCGTCGCCCTCGGCGAAAGCCTTCAACAAAGCGGCGGCCTCTGGTTCGGCTGGAGCGGCCAGATCGTGGAAGACGGCCCCACCGGCGAAGGCGAGCTGCACAAGCACCAGGCCGGCAAGGTCACGCTCGCCACCATCGACCTGAGCCGCGAGGACCACGACGCCTACTACCTCGGCTACAGCAACGACGTGCTCTGGCCGGTGTTCCACAACCGCCTGGACCTGGCCCACTTCGAGGCCGGCTTCATCGGCGGCTACCGGCGCGTGAACCAGCTCTTCGCGCGCAAGCTGCTGCCGATGCTGAAGGACGACGACGTCATCTGGATCCACGACTACCACCTGATGCCGCTCGCCGCCGAGCTGCGCGCGATGGGCTGCAAGCAGCGCATCGGCTTCTTCCTGCACATTCCGCTGCCGCCGCAGATCATCGTGGCCGCCATTCCGCAGCACGAGTGGCTGATGCGCTCGCTGTTCTCGTACGACCTGATCGGCTTCCAGGCCCAGCAGGACGTGCAGCACTTCGAGCACTACGTGCGCAACGAGGCGCGCGGCGAGTACCTGGGCAACGACATGTACCGCGCCTACGGGCAGACGGTGCGCTGCAGCGCTTTCCCGATCGGCATCGACGTCGATGAATTCGCCGCGCTCACGCACGCGAAGGAATCGCGCGACATGTACGAGACCATGAAGCGCGAGTACTCGAGCCGTCGCCTGTTGCTGGGCATCGACCGGCTCGACTACTCCAAGGGCATTCCACAGCGCGTGCGCGCATTCCGCGAACTGCTCGCGAACTATCCCGAGAACCGGCGCAGCGCGACGCTGATCCAGATCGCCTCGCCCACGCGCGAGACGGTCGATGCGTACGGCGACATCCGGCGCGAACTCGAATCGCTGTGCGGCGCGATCAACGGCGACTACGGCGAACTCGACTGGATGCCGGTGCGCTACATCCACCGCATGGTGGCGCGCAAACGCGTGCCGGGCCTCTGCCGCGCCGCTGCAGTCGGACTGGTCACGCCGCTGCGCGACGGCATGAACCTCGTCGCGAAGGAATACATCGCGGCGCAGGACCCGGCCGATCCGGGCGTGCTGGTGCTGTCGCGCTTTGCCGGTGCGGCGGAGCAGTTGAAAGAGGCGCTGCTGGTCAATCCGTACGACACGCACGGCACGGCGGAGACGGTCCAGCAGGCGCTGCAGATGCCGCTGGAAGAGCGGCGCGAACGGCATCAGAAATTGCTGTCGCGGATTCGCGAGCAGGACATTCACTGGTGGCGGCGGACCTTTCTCGACGCGTTGCGCGAGGCGGCGAGCGAGCGCTGAGGCTGCTGTTCGGGGCGGCGATCACGCCGACGGGGTACCTTGCTCCGCGAATGTCCCCCGGCTTCGCCTCCTCCTTGATTTCGCTGCGCAAGGCACCCCATCGGCGTGCTCGTTTTTCAGAGCCGTCGTTGATCAGCTGTTCACCCAGAGCGTGCCCAAGTGCGCAGGGCATCGGGTGCTCCCCGCAGCGAAATCAAGGGGGAGAGCGAAGCCCGGAGGACATTCGCGGAGGGGAGTACCCGGTGGCCTGTGCACCCGCCCAGAATGCAGCTCCTACAAGCCAGTGAGCAGCCGCACAAAGCGCATCACAGGCCGAGCCTCGGAATAGGCAGAAGCCGCCGGCGCCTCCTTCGTAGGCGCATGAACCCGCAGATGCGAAGGCTTCAGCGCCGACACCTCGATCCACCCGCCGTGCGCCATGCGATGCACGTCGCCTTCATCGAGCGCCGTCTCGCTCATGAACACCATGCCGCCGAACCACCCAGGCGGCGACACCAACCGCACACGCCCTTCGGCCACCTGCAGCCAGGTGCCCGCATCGACGCAGGTGCGCAGCGACTGGCCGGGCTCCAGGACGATGGAGTCGGGTGCTTGGGACAGGGTGGTGATCATGGCGGGCCTCGGAGGTGAGTGAGTGAGCGGTGGAAAGCGAATCGGCGAGTCCAGATCGTAGAAATTCGGGCGCTCGAAAAACAGACACAACCAACGCCTATTCGCACCGGAACAGCCAGTCGACAGCCCATCTGTTATGGTCGTTTTCCCGTTCAACTGCATCTGTTTTCGGATGCCCGTTTGGGGGAGCATCGACGCCATGGACTCGCTACCGCTCTACCGGCAACTCGCAGCGCACTACGTGGATGCGATCCACACCGGCTCGCTCAAGCAGGGCGACAAGCTGCCTTCGCTGCGCACCCTGATGCGCCTGCACGAGATCAGCCTCTCGACCGCGCTGCAGCTGTGCCGCGCGATGGAGAGCGACGGCTGGGTCGAGGCGCGCGACCGCTCGGGCTACTTCGTGCGCCGGCCGCAGCGCCTGGCCATCGCGCCGATGGAAGAGCCCGTGGCCGACGTGCCACCCGACCCCGCGCAGTTCGTCAGCATGCGCACCCGCATGGCCACTTTCATGGCGCGCGGGCGCCACACCGGCGTGAAGCTCAACTTCGCCATCGCGCGCGCCGCCCCCGAGCTGTACCCGGCCGAGGCCCTGCGCAACTCCATGACGCGCGCGCTGCGCCAGCGGCCCGAGCTGCTGACCACCGCTTCGTCCCAGAAGGGCCACGAGCAGTTCCGCGAGGCCGTGGCGCAGCGCAACCTGCGCGTCGGCATGACGGTGTCGCCGGACGAGGTGCTGGTCACCAACGGCTGCATCGAGGCGCTGAATCTCGCGCTGCGCGCCGTCGCCAAGCCCGGCGACACCGTGGCCGTCGAATCGCCCACCTTCTACGGTCTGCTGCAGGTGCTGGAAAGCCTGAACATGCGCGCGCTGGAAATCCCGACCAGCCCGCAGACCGGCATCTCGATCGAAGCGCTCGACCTCGCGATCCACACCTACGACGACATCAAGGCCGTGGTGGTGGTGCCGCATCTGCAGAACCCCATCGGCAGCGTGATGCCCGATGCCCACAAGCAGCGGCTCGTGCAACTGTGCGAGAGCCACGGCATCGCGCTTGTCGAAGACGACACCTACAGCGACCTGGTCGAGAGCGAGGTGCCGCTGCGCGCCGTGAAGTCGTGGGACCGCACGGGCAACGTGATCTATTGCGCCTCGCTGCACAAGGTGCTGGCGCCAGGCCTGCGCCTGGGCTGGATCACTGCCGGCCGGTGGCACGCGCAGGTGGAAATGCTCAAGTACGCGCAGACGCGCAACAACGAGGCGCTGGCGCAGATCGCCGCGGGCGAGTTCATCGCAAGCGGCGCCTACGACCGGCACCTGCGGCGCCTGCGCGACCGGTTGCACGCGCAGCGCGACCAGACGGCGGATGCCATCGCGAAGTACTTTCCGCCGGGCACGCGGCTGAACCTGCCGCGCGGCGGCCTTCAGCTGTGGGTCGAGTTGCCCGAGCAGCGCTCGTCGGTCACCGTGTTCGAGGCCGCGCTGCGCGAGCACATGCTGGTGTCGCCGGGCGCGCAGTTCTCCAACTCGGGGCGCTTCGACAACTACCTGCGCATCAACTGCGGATGGCCGTACTCCAAGGCGGTGGACGCGGGGTTGCAGCGGCTGGGCGAGATCGTGTCGTCCACGCGCAAGCTGCCGCGCGCGCCGGCAGCAGGCTAGACGATGTAGAAGACGACGGCGTCGCGCCGCACCGCCGCCTCGGCGAAGAAACGCTTCACGCCTTCCATGAAGTCCGCCAGATCCTCGGCGCTGCCCTGCCAGGTCTTCGCCCAGTAGAGCTCGGCGAACTGCGCCGGCTCGCCGGTGAATCGCGCCACCAGCTCGGGCACGCTGCGCCGCGCCAGCCGGGCCGCCGCGCGCTCGACATGGCTGGCCGTCAGGTAGATGCAGCCCAGGCCCTCCGTGCCTTCGAGCTGTTCGCCGTCCACGGCCTCGGGCAGCAACACGCGCACCACGTCCCATGCCTGCTCCACCGTCTGGCTGGCGTGCGGTCCGCCCTTGTCCTCGGGCGTGTGGAAGAGAAAACCCGACACGCTGGCCGGATCGATGACCAGCCCGCGCAGCCGGTAACGGTCGAAGGCGTAGAACGCGCCCCCGATGCTCACGTGCTCGGCTCCAGCCGCGCGGCCCGCGCGACCGCCGCCAGTGCGAGGCTCACGTTGTCGATGTTGCGCTGCGCGTTCGCGAGATTGCCGAAGTGGTCCGGCGCGCAGATCTGGTTGAGCAGCAGCGTGCGCTTGAAATGCTTCAGCGCCTCGCGCAGGTCGCCCTCTTCCTGCGCGATCAGGCCCAGGTCGTTGTGGGCGGTGGCCGCGCTGGTGGAAATGCCCCGGCAGCTTCGCTCCTGGATCGCCAGCGCGCGTTCGAACAAGGGCTTGGCGTGCTCGGCCTCGTTGCGCGCCATGTGCAGTTGCGCAAAGTTGATCAAGAGGTCGGCGTGCAGGTCGGCATCGCCCTTCCCGTTCTCTTCCGGCGCGAGCTTGTCCAGGTGCACCATGGCCCGCGCATAGCAGAGCTCGGCCTTCTGGTCCTGGTCGGTGGTCGCGTAGAGAAACGCCAGGTTGTTGATGGCTCGCACCACGTCGTCGGTCGAGTTGCCCTTGCTGAGCGCCACGGCCATCGCGATGGTCTTCTTGTAGAGCACCTCCGCTTCTTCGGAGCGGCCGGCGCCGGCGTGCAGCAGCGCGAGCGTGTTGCTCGGGCCGAGCCGCCAGCTGTCGTCAAGGCCCAGCTGGTCGATGATGGCCAGGCATTCATCGAGCAGCGACACCGCCTTGTCGTGCCATTGCAGCTGCCGGCAGAACTCGGCGTGATTGATGAGGTGCAGCACGACGGCCTTGCCGAGCCCGCCGCCGCACAGTTGCCGGCTGGTGTGGACGGCCTCGGCGCACAGCCGCTCGGCGAGCGCCAGGTCGCGCCGCTCGAAGGCGGCCTTGTAGCGCCGCTCCTGGTCTTCGAGCAGGCCGAGCAGCACGGTGTCGTCGCCCGGACCGCGACCGGCGGGCAGGCCCGCGCGCAACTGTCGCGCGGCGTGGTGTTCGCCGATCCCGGCCAGGGTCATGGCCAGCGCCTTGCGCACGATGTCCATGTCTTCCGCCGGCATGCCGATCTGGCGGCCGATGGCAAGGCTTTCCTCCAGGCTGGCCTTGGCCTCGTCGAAGGCCTTGAACTGGTAGCAGGCCTGGCCGTGCATGCACAGCGACATCGCGAGGTTCTGGTGCGGTCCCTTGAAGACCTTGCGCGCGTTGGCGACGATCTGCTCGCCGAGCGCCACGGCCCGGGCCCAGTCGTGCGTCTCGGCGGCGATGACGAAGCGCTCGCGCAGCGCGTCGGCGTGGCTGAGCGCTTCGAGGTCGTAGGCTTTCGCGGCCGGCCGGCGCGCAGCGTCGATTTCATCCTGCCGCTTCAGGCGCACGTGGACCCAGTAGATGTCGAACAGGAGCCAAGGGCCGAGCAGGCCCAGACAGAACCCCGAGCCCGGCAGGCTGCTGACGCCGACGAGCAACAGCAGCAATTGCGCCGCGCCGCCCAGGTAGCTGCCCAGATAGAAACGGTGCGCACCCAGGAAGCCCCCGACCACCAGCAGCAGCCAGGCGAGCGGCTTGCGGCGGGGGGACTGGGGTGGCGATATGTGCATGGTTCGCCGAGCGTATTCCGCTCAGTCCAGCAAAGCCAGCGCGGCGTAGTCGCCGACCTTTTCGCCGAGGCCAGCGGGCACAAGAAGCACGCCGCGGGTGAGCGGCATCAGCTTGCCGTCGATCTGCGCCTGCAGCCGGGGCAGCAGGAAATCGCGGTGGTGCCAGAACACGCTGCCGCCCAGGCTGATGCGCTGCAGGTCCAGCGTGATGACCATGTTGTAGAGCATGCGGCCCATGACGCGGCACAGCGCATCCACGATTTCCAGCGCATGCGGTTCGCCGGCCGAGGCCGCCGAGAACAGGTCGGGGGCGGGTTGGCCGAAGCGGCGCGAAATCGAGTTGCCGGCGACCAGTGCCTCGACATCGCCCAGGTTGCCGCAGCCGCACAGCGCGCCGCTTGCGTCGTCCACCACGAAGCTGTGCCCCGCATGGCCTGCATTGCCGTTCTTGCCGCGCAGCGCCCGCCCGTCGACGCAGAGGCCGACGCCGACGCCCGTGCTCCAGGTGGCATACGCACAGTGATCGAACCCCTTGAGCGCGCCCCAGTGGCGCTCGGCCTCCAGGCCCGCCACCGCATCGTTCTCGACACGCACCTGCCCAAAGCGCTTGGCCAATGGCGCTTCGATGATGGCGGTCATCCACTGGTTGGGCAGACCGCGCGCCGGACCGGCGATGCCGCCGCAAATGTTCGGCGTTGCGAGCTCGACCATGCCGTCGTGCAGCTCGAAGGGACCGGTCGACGACACGCCCACGCGGTCGATGGTGGCCGGATCGACCCCCTGCTCGGCGCAGACCTCGTCGATCATCCGCATGATCTGCACCGCCACGGCGTCGTTGTCGCCGGTCTTGGCGGTCGGCTCGCTGCGGCGACCGATCAGCGGCGCGTCGGCGGAGGGGGAAAGGCTCACGGCCACCTTGGTGCCGCCGATGTCTACGCAGGCTCTCATTGCGGTTTTTCTCTTCTTCTCTAGAGGAGGCGCGCCACCAGCGCCGCGATCATGCTGAGCACCAGGGTGCTTGCAATCGGCAGCTGCCAGTCGCGGCCGAAGGCGCGAAACTCGAAATCGCCGGGCAACCGTCCGAAGCCGAAGCGGCGCAGCCAAGCGGTCAGCCCGCTCATGAGCACCAGTGCAAGGACGACGACGATCAGCCAGCGAAACATGAGGACAGTCTAGGCGGCGAGGACAGCCATGGCTTGTCGGTGAAGTTCGGGCGTTGCTGCGGCGATCACCC
The DNA here is from genome assembly GCF_030815625.1 of Variovorax sp. W1I1. Taxonomy (NCBI): domain Bacteria; kingdom Pseudomonadati; phylum Pseudomonadota; class Betaproteobacteria; order Burkholderiales; family Comamonadaceae; genus Variovorax; species Variovorax sp. W1I1. Next base: position 4,979,831 of record NZ_JAUSWZ010000001.1, read on the forward strand.
TGCCGTCGGACTTCAGGTTCAGCGGCTGGCCCTGCCAGTCGGTGATGACGCCGCCCGCGGCTTCGATCAGGCCCGCGGGGCCCAGGTAGTCATAGGGCTGCAGGCCGGTTTCCACCACGAGGTCGATGGTGCCGCCCGCCAGTTGCGCGTAGCCGTAGCAGTCGCCGCCCGAAGCGGCGCATCGCGCATTGGCGGCTGAGCCGGTCGAAGGCCTGCCAGTCGGCGGGCGCGAAGATGTCGGGCGAGGTGGTCACGATGCGGGCCTTGGCCACCTCGGTGCAATTGCTCACGTGCACCGGCTGGCCGTCGCGCGTGGCGCCCTTGCCGGCCTGGCCGATCCAGCGCTCCTTGAGCACCGGCATGTCGATCATGCCGAGCACCACGCGTGCGCCCTGCAGCACGCCGATCAGCGTGCCCCACAGCGGCGAACCGGTGATGAAACTGCGGGTGCCGTCGATCGGGTCGAGCACCCAGATGCGATCGGCATCGAGCCGCTCCGGGCCGTGTTCTTCGCCGTAGATGCCGTCCGCCGGCACGCGCGCACCGAGGATCTCGCGCATCGCCGTCTCGGCCGCGCGGTCGGCCAGCGTGACGGGGCTTTCGTCGGCCTTGGTGATGATGTCCAGCGGCGTGCGGAAATGGCGCATCGACAGCGCCGCAGCCGCATCGGCCAGCGCCTCGGCAATCGCCGACAGATCGGGAGTGGAAGAGCTCATGGGGGAGAGTGAACGCGTGCCAAAACTGCGATTAGACCCGAGGCGGCCAGGGTTTGACACGACAAGGCCTGTCGACCTAGCATGGCGCGAAAATTGCCAGGGACAGAACCAATGGCCTCCTTCAAATTCCTGCGCGCCGCGCTCCTCACCCTGCTGCTCGGCGCCTCGGCCGTGCTGGCACAGGCCACGCCTTCCGACGCCGAGGACAAGCTCATCGACACGCTGATCCAGCGCGTCTCGAAGATGAGCGCCATGGTGTTCCTGCGCAACGGCAACGAATACAACGCCGCCGATGCCGCCAAGCACATGCAGGCGAAGTACGACTACTTCAAAAAGGAGCTGGCCACGGCCGAGGACTTCATCGAGCGCTGCGCCTCGCGCTCCGAGATGACTGGGCAGGCCTACAAGGTGAAGCTCAACAATGGCGCGGTGCGGGATGCCAACGAGTTCCTGAACAGCGAATTGCGCGCATTGCGGCAGCAGGGGAAGAAGTCGAGCGGTTGAGTCGGCCGTCGCTCTAACGCTGCTGGCCCCAGCGCCGCACGGTGAGCCGCTCCAGCGTCTTGAACCCCAGGCTCTCCACCAGGAGGCCGATCAGCACCACCATCGCGAGGCCCGCGAACACGCGGTCGGTGTAGAGCTCGTTGCGGTTCTGGAAGATGTACCAGCCGAGGCCGCCCTTGCCCGACGAAGCACCGAACACCAGCTCGGCCGCGATCAGCGTGCGCCACGCGAAGGCCCAGCCGATCTTCAGCCCCGAAAGAATCGACGGCAGCGCGGCCGGCACCAGGATCTGCAGCACATAGCGCAGGCCCTTGAGCCCGTAGTTGCGCCCGGCCATGCGCAGCGTTTCGGGCACGCCCTGGAAGCCCGCATAGGTGTTGAGCGCCAGCGGCCACAGCACCGAATGGATCAGCACGAACACCAGGCTGCCGCGGCCCAGGCCGAACCACAGCAAGGCGAGCGGCAGCAGCGCGATGGCGGGCAGCGGGTTGAACATCGACGTCAACGTGTCCAGCAGGTCGCGGCCGATCTGCGTGGACACCGCGAGCGTGGTGAGCGCGAAGGCCAGCACCACGCCGGCAAGGTAGCCCTGCAGCAGCACGGCCAGCGAGATGCGCACCTTCTCGATCAATTCGCCGCTCGCGAGTCCGTCGAACAACGCCGACGCGGTGGCGGTGAAGGTGGGCAGCAGCAGATCATTGTTTTGCCAGCGGGCCGCGAGCTCCCAGAGCACGGCGATGACGATGAGGATCAGGCCCTTGCGCACGCCCGCCTGCGCCCAGATGCGGGCCGGCAGCGGCAGCGTGCGTTCGAGCGGCGCTTCGGTGAAAGGCTCGAGCGTGCGCTCGTATTCGGGACGAATCGGCGGAACGATGGCGCTCATGCGGCAACCTCCGCATGCGCTTGTTCTTCTTCGAACAGCATGTCGTGAATGCGCTGCGCCGTGCTTTGGAACTCGGCACCGCCCAAGCTCGCAAGCGAGTACCCGTGGCTGTTGACCTCGGCGCGCATGCGCCCCGGATGCGGCGACAGCAGTGCCACGCGGTTGCCCACCACCAGCGCCTCTTCGATGGAGTGCGTGACGAACAGCAGCGTGAAGCGCACCTCGTCCCACAGCTCGAGCAGCTCCTGCTGCATCTTGCGGCGCGTGAGTGCGTCGAGAGCGGCGAAGGGCTCGTCCATCAGCAGCACGCGCGGCTGCATCGCGAGCGCACGGGCGATCGCCACGCGCTGCTTCATGCCGCCCGAGAGCTGGTGCGGATGCACGTCGGCGAACTTGGCGAGGCCGACCTTGTCGAGGTAGTGCAGCGCGCGCTCGGCCGCTTCCTTCTTGCCGAGCGTGCGGGACGCCAGCAGCGGGAACATGACGTTCTGCTTCACCGTCTTCCACGGCGGCAGTTGGTCGAACTCCTGGAACACGACGATGCGGTCGGGGCCGGGCTGCGTCACGCGCTGGCCATCGAGACGGATCTCGCCTTCGACCGGTGCGATGAACCCGCCCACGGCCTTCAGCAGCGTGGACTTGCCGCAGCCCGAGGGGCCGAGCAGCACGAAGCGGTCGGCGGCGTGGACGTCGAAGCTCACGCGGTGCGTGGCGCGCACGACGCGTTCGGGGGTGCGGTATTCGAGGCTGACGCCGTCGACCTGCAGCAGCGGCGCAAGGTCGTTCCCGTGGTCTTGCTCCCTCCCCTTCCGGGGGAGGGCCGGGGTGGGGGCAAGCGGCGCTGGCTTCGTCGCCGCTCTGCCCGCCCCCATCCCAACCTTCCCCCAGAGGGGGAAGGAGTCAACCCCCGAAGACGCCTTCGCCGAGCTCACTCAATTCCCCGAAGCGTTCTGCGCATCGTCGAAGAAATAGTCCTTCACCGACGCCGGCTTGTTCTTGATCGCGCCCACCCGGTGCATGAACTCCGCCAGCGCATAGGTGTTCTGCGGCGTGGTCTTGAACTGCACTTCGGGGTTCTTGATGATCTTGAGCAGCAGCTCGCGGTCGAGCTTCGCGTTGCTCACCTTTAGATAGATGTCGGCGGCCTTCTCGGGGTTGGCCGTGACGAACTTCGCGGCTTCATCGAGCGCATCGACGAAGGCCTTGTAGGTCTTGGGGTTCTCGTTGCGGAATTTCTCGGTCGCGTAGAGCACCGTGGCCGAAGCCGGTCCGCCGAGCACCTGGTACGAATTGAGCACGATGTGCGCATTCGGATTGCCCGCCAGTTCCTGCTCCTGGAACGGCGGATTGCCGAAGTGCCCCGTGATCTCGGTGCCGCCCTTGATGATGGCCGCGGCCGCATCGGGGTGCGGCAAGGCCACGCTGATCTTGTCGAGCTTGTTGAATTCCTTGTCGCCCCACAGCTTGGCCGAGGCGAACTGCAGCACGCGCGATTGCACCGACACGCCCACGGCGGGCAGCGCGATGCGGTCCTTCTCGGTGAAGTCGGCGATCGTCTTCACGTTCGGGTTGTTGCTCACCAGGTAGTACGGGAAGTTGCCCAGCGACGCCACACCCTTCACGTTCTGCTTGCCCTTGGTGCGGTCCCACAGCGTGAGCAGCGGACCGACGCCGGCACCCGCGATCTCGATGTTGCCGGACAGCAGCGCGTCGTTCACCGCCGAGCCGCCCGAGAGCTTGATCCACTCGACCTTGGCATCGACGCCCGCGGCCTTCGCGTGCTTCTCGATGAGCTTCTGCTCCTGCGCGACGTTGAGCAGCAGGTAGACGATGCCGAACTGCTCGGCAATGCGGATCTGGCCCTCGGCATGCGCGGCAAGGCTGCCGGCGAGAAGGCCGAGGCCTGTGACGAATGCAGCGGCCTTGCGTGTGAAGCGGTTCATGGTGGAAAGCGGTCCGGAAAAGAAAGATCGAGAAGGATCAGAAAGGCGTGTCGCCCACGATGGTGGTGCGATTGAGGCGCCGGCGCAGGTGGTCGGGCGTGCCTGCAGCGAGGTGCATCAGCGAGCGGTTGTCCCAGAACACGAGGTCGTGCGGCGCCCAGGTGTGGCGGTACACGAACTCGGGCTTCACGCTGTGCGCGAACAGCTCGGCCAGCAGCGCATCGCTTTCGTCCTGCGGCAGGCCGACGATGCGCGTCGTGAAATGCTCGCTGACGAACAGCGCCTTGCAGCCGGTCTCGGGGTGCGTGCGCACCACTGGCTGCACGGCGGGCGCGACCTGGTCGATCTGCGCCTGCGAGAGCTTGGGCCGCCACGGATTCTTGGCTCGCAGCTCTTCGTACTTGGCGAGGTAGCTGTGCTCGGCCTTGAGCGGCAGGATGCGTTGCTGCAGTTCGGGGCTGAGCGATTCCCAGGCGAGGTGCTGGTCGGCGAAGAGCGTGTCGCCGCCTTCGCTCGGCAGTTCCTGCGCGTGCAGCAGGGAGCCGAGGCTCGGCTTGGGCTTGTACGAGATGTCGGAGTGCCAGTAGACGCCTGCGTCGCCCAGGCCGATCGGTTCGCCGTTCTCCTTGATGTTGGAGACGATCAGGATCTCGGGGTGGTTCTGGAGCTGGAACTGATGGAGGACGTGGATTTCCAGCGGGCCGAAGCGGCGGCTGAAATCGATGTGCTCTTGCGGGGTGATCTGCTGGTTGCGGAAGACCAGGACGTGGTGGTCTAGGTGCGCCTTGTGAATGCGCTGGAAGTCTTCGGCGTTGATCGGCTTCGAGATGTCGAGGCCGATGATCTCGGCGCCTACCGGGGCATCGAAGGGGCGCACTTCGAAGTGCTGTGCTGCGGCCTCTGTGTCGTGGGGAACGGCTGTCATTCCGGGAATGTAGGGGCCGGGGAGTGCTTCTCCAACGAAATCTTCGTTGCTAGCTTATTCCTTGCCGCTTTACTTTTTTCTTTCCGGGGCCGGGTCTCGCCCCGGCTTCGGAACTCAAAAAAAGCAAGAAAGAGAAAGAGTCACAGCGTATGGCTGCGATCCCCTTCACCAAACCCCATCGCATCCCACGGTTCCCCAACCGCAAAGCCAACAACCTTGAAGAGCTCCCCCATCTCATGCTCATGGATCAACCGAGCCGCCATCGCCCGCTCGGCGACGGTCCCCTGCTCCATCCTCGCCAACAGTCCGCAGTTCAGCAGAAACCGCGCCTGGCTCGTGTAGCCCAGCACCTCGAGCCCCGCCTCCTGCCCAGCAACCGCAATCCCCGTGAAATCGACATGCGCCGTGATGTCCTTGTAGCCCACGTCAGCGAGCGAATCCCCATCGGCCTGATGCGCCCGATGGCACATCACCGTCCCCATATGCCGCTGCGGGTGGTAGTACTCGCTCTCTGGAAAACCGTAGTCGATGAGGAAGGCCGCGCCTTTCTCCAGCCGATCCGCCAGCGTGGCAATGAAAGCCTGCGCCTGCGGATGAATCTCGGTGAGGTAGTCGTGCTCCCCGGGCACGTCGACCGGCGGCCGGAGCTCGGTAGGCCGATCAGCCCAGATCCAGCCGTCATTGCCCGCGTTGCGCACCACGCCGCGCTCGAACCACTGGCCCTTCACGCGAGCGAGCAATTGCACAGGCATCGCATCGAGCACCTCGTTGCCAACGACCACGCCCTGCATCGACTCCGGCAGTTCGCCAAGCCACTCGACACGCCCCGCATACCGCACCAGCGCCTGCTGCTGCCGCTCACGCAGCGTGCCCGAGAGATCGACGATGCGATAGCGCACATCGCTGCGCCCCATTTCGTCGAGCGCGTGCAGCAACTGCACCGCCAGCGCGCCGGACCCGGCGCCGAATTCCCAGACCGTCTCAGTGCCGGTCTTCTCCAGCGCCTCGGCCACCTGCGCCGCCAGCGCCTGGCCGAACATCGGCGTGAGTTCGGGCGCAGTCACGAAGTCGCTACCGGAAGACGGCATGTGGCCGAACTTGGCCGAGGTGTTCGCGTAATAGCCCAGGCCCGGCGCATACAGGGCGAGCGCCATGAAGCGGTCGAAGCCGATCCAGCCGCCCGCGCGCTCGACGGAGCGGGCGATCAGGTGGTCGAGGGCGGTGGGTAAACTGTTCGGGGTCTTGGTCGTCACCCCTCGATTCTCTCTCCCTCTCCGTTCTTTTCCCTGCATGAGCACCGCCCCCCTCTCCCCTGCCCGCCGCACCGTCCTCGTCACGGGCGCGGGCCGACGGCTGGGCCGCGAGATCGCGCTGGCGCTGGCCGCGGGCGGATGGCAGGTGGCGGTGCACTACCGCAGCTCGCGCGCCGAAGCCGAGCAGACCGTCGCCGATTGCTCCGCGCTCTCGGGCGATTCGGCGCTCTTCGAAGCCGACCTGGAGGACGAGCACGCCACGCGCGCGCTGCTGTCCCGCGTGGCGGCGCGCTTTCGCACCGTCGATGCGGTGGTCCACAGCGCGGCCCTCTTCGAGCACGACGACACGGCCACCTTCAGCTACGCGCTCATGGAGCGCCACGCTCGCAGCAACACCGGTGCGGCCATCCTTCTGGCGCAGGCGTTGCACGACCACCTCGCACGGCGCGGCGATGCGCAGGGCGCGGTCGTCCACCTGCTCGACCAGAAGCTCTGGAACCCGAACCCCGACTTCCTGAGCTACACGCTCTCCAAGGCCGCGCTCGAAGCCGCCACGCCGATGCTCGCCTTGGCCCTCGCGCCGCGCGTGCGCGTGGTGGGCGTGGCGCCCGGCCTCACGCTGCCCAGCCACATGCTGGACGACGACAAGTTCGCGCAGCTGCACAAGCTGTCGCCGCTGGGCCGCTCCTCCACGCCGGCCGACGTGGTCGCCACGGTGAAGTTCGCGCTGGAGAACGGCTCGATCACCGGCACCACGCTGCTGGTCGATGGCGGCCAGCACCTGATGAAATTCGAGCGCGATTTCTCGCTCATGTGAGCACGACCATGTCCATGTCCATCTCCACGCCCTCGCCCACGCCCACGCTTTCGCCGATCCAGGGCCGCCAGACGCTCACCCTCCAGGGCCTGCGCTTCGACGCCAACCTGGGCATCCTCGATCACGAGAAAACGGCGCCGCAGCCCATATTGGTCGACGCCGAACTCAGCCTTGGCCCGCAGCCGCTGCTGCCTCAGGACGACGACATCTTCCACGTGCTCGACTACCGCAAGGTGCGCCGCATCATCATCGACGAGTGCACCGCCGAGCACGTCAACCTGCTGGAGAGCCTGATCGGCAAGGTGGTGCACCGCCTGCTGCAGCTGCCCGGGGTGCGAGGCGTGCGGGTGAAGATCGCCAAGCTGGAAATCTTCGACGACTGCGAAGTGGCGATCCGCATGGAAGCCGGGGAATGGTGATCCGAGGCAAAATCGGGGTCCTTTCCCCCGATTTGCCTGAAGTAGCCCACCAATGAACGCCGTCTGGATCGACGAGGCGCCTGCCGACGCCACGACCGTCGCCGCGCCCACCAACTCGCTGAAGATCGAGCGAGAAACGCACAAGCTCGAGAAGCGCCTGTGCCGCGAGGTCGGCCGCGCGATCGTCGACTACAACATGATCGAAGAGGGCGACAAGGTCATGGTGTGCGTCTCGGGCGGGAAGGACAGCTACGCGATGCTGGACATCCTGCTCAAGCTCAAGGCGCGCGCACCCATTCACTTCGACATCGTCGCGGTCAACCTCGACCAGAAGCAGCCCGGCTTTCCCGAAGAGGTGCTGCCCAAATATTTGAGCGAGCTCGGCGTGGCCTTCCACATCGAGAACCAGGACACCTACAGCATCGTCAAGCGCGTCATTCCCGAGGGAAAGACGACCTGTGGCCTCTGCAGCCGCCTGCGCCGCGGCATCCTGTACCGCGTGGCGGACGAGCTGGGCGCGACCAAAGTCGCGCTCGGCCATCACCGCGACGACATGCTGCAGACCTTCTTTCTCAACATGTTCTTCGCCGGCAAGTTGAAGAGCATGCCGCCCAAGCTGGTGAGCGACGACGGCAAGCACATCGTGATCCGCCCGCTCGCCTACGTGGCCGAAAAAGACCTGGTGCGCTGGGCGCAGCACCGCGAATTCCCGATCATTCCCTGCACCCTCTGCGGCAGTCAGGAGAACCTGCAGAGGAAGCAAGTCGGCGAAATGCTGCGCGAGTGGGACCGGAAGCACCCCGGCCGCGTGGAGAACATGTTCACCGCGCTTCAGAACGTGGTGCCTTCGCACCTGCTCGACGGAACGCGGCACGACTTCAAGGGTCTGAAAGCGACGGGCGTGGCCGACGACGACGGCGACAAGGCCTTCGACGCGCCCTCCTTCGATTTGCTCTCCCAGGCACCCGCAGCCCTTCGCATCGTCCAGGGTTGAGAGGCTGAGAGGCAATTCGCCGTGGCCGAGCAGCGCCCGCACAGGGCCCCAGTCAAGGCGCAAAGCGCAGCCATAGCGCGGGCTATGGCGAGCATTTGCAACGCAGAGTGGGGCCCTTTGCGGGGGATGAGCGGTCATGTCGGATTGCCTCTCAGCCTCTGACGGCTACCCAGGGGAATTTTGGGCATCGCTGCCCGGAGACCCTTCATGAAACGTGCTTCTCTCGCTCTGCTTTTGGTAGCAGCAGCAACAGTGACTCTCAGCGGCTGCGCCACCTCCTGGGTGGTCGACAGCGACGTGAAGAGTTTTTCGTCGCTCTCCGCCGTTCCGCCCGGCGCCACCTACCGCTTCGAACGCCTGCCCTCGCAGCAGGCCGACACCGCCCGGCAGGACTCGCTCGAAGCGATGGCCGCTGCCGCACTCGAAAAAGTGGGCCTGCGCCGCGACGACGCCAAGCCCCAATACAGCGCGCAGATCGGCGCCCGCGTGACGGCCGGACTCTCGCCCTGGGCCGATCCGTGGCTCTTCGACGGCCCCTGGGGTTATGGCTACGGCGGCGGATACGGCTACTACGGCCGCCGCGGGTATGGCGGCTGGTACGGCGGCCCGGCGTTCTTTCCGCCGGCGGCCAACCCCTGGTACGAGCGCGAAGTGAGCATCGTGCTGCGCGAAGCCGGCACGAACCGCGTGGTTTACGAAACCCGGGCTCGCAACGACGGTCCCTACAACGCGAGCGCTGCGATCCTGCCGGTGATGTTCCAGGCCGCGCTGCAAGGCTTTCCGAATCCGCCTCAAGGCGAGCGCCGGGTCAACATCGACCTGGCCACGGCAAAGACGCCCGCCGCGAAATAGTGCACTTCTAGAATCGAGCGGATGCAAGAAGCCACCCGTTTGATCGCCGTCCGCCATGGCGAGACCGCCTGGAACGTCGACACCCGCATCCAGGGCCATATCGACATCGGACTCAACGCCACCGGCCTCTGGCAGGCAGAGCGGGCCGGACTGGCGCTGGCGGACGAGGACATCGGCGTCATCTACGCCAGCGACCTCGCCCGCGCCTGGCAGACCGCCGAAGCCATCGCCAGGCCGCACGGGCTCGCCGTGCAGCCCGAACCGCGCCTGCGCGAACGCGCCTTCGGTCACCTCGAAGGCATGAGCTTCGCGGAGATCGAATCGATGCTCCCCGAAGACGCCAGGCGCTGGCGCGAGCGCGATCCCGAATTCGAACCCGTCGGCGGCGAGAGCCTCCTGACCTTCCGCGACCGCGTCACGCGCGTGGCGGCCGAGCTGGCGGCGCGCCACCCGGGCCAACTGGTCACGCTGGTCGCGCACGGCGGCGTGATGGACGTGCTCTACCGCGCCGCCACTCGCCAGGAGCTGCAGGCGCCGCGCACCTGGCAACTCGGCAATGCGGCCATCAACCGCATGCTGTGGACGCCGGAGGGTTTCAGCCTCGTGGGCTGGAGCGACATCGCCCATTTGGCGGTGGACGATACGCTGGACGAGACGACCGCCTGATGCGCGTCGCGCAGATGACGAATAGCCAGGCAAGAAATAAATTGCGCCTTTCACCTCGAGGCGAGGCGCAAATCGCAGAAATCTTTCAGGGAATCACGAGGATTTTTTGCAACGCATCTTCTGAATGAAAAGAATAAATTCCGAATCCTCGGCCTATGCCAGTTGGGACGCCTCCCTGGCGCTTTCGACGCCATGGATCGAAGCCACGCATTTGGGCAGCGTCGTCAGTTTGACAACGGGTGATGTATTGGCCCGCGAAGGGGAGCGGCACAGTTATTTTTATCTTCTTCGATCGGGATTTGTGCATTCGACAATCCAGCGAAGCAATGGCGCCGAATTCCTGCTCGAGATATTCGGGCCGGGCGCAATATTTGGCGAAGGACCGGCATTTGCCGACAGGCCCCGCCCAACCACGACACGCGTGGTTGCGCCCGCAATTCTCAGCCGCTATCTCCCTTCGGACATCAACCAAAAATTCGCCACCATGCCCGAATTGGCGGATTCGCTCATCAAGCTGCTGGGTTTCAAGAATCAAATGATTGTTGAAAAGCTGGCGGGTGTTGCGGCGGCCCCCACGGAACGCGTCGTCGATTTGCTTTTGCGTATTGCGCGATTGCAATCGAACAGCGAGTTTTCATCGACACCGGAATCGCAGGATTTCCAGGTCGATCTCACGCACGAGAAAATTGCCGCAATGACGGCATTGAGCCGGGTCACCGTGACGAGGACATTGAACGCGCTGTCGAGGCAAGGGGTCATCGAGACGCGGGCCAAGCAGGTCATCATCCACGACGCCTCCGCGCTACGTCGTTTGCATTACAAAAATAGTTAACTTCCTGTATCTCTGGATACCACGAAAACCCTCACTTGACGCCATTATCAGCCTCGCAATTCAAGAGGAAATGATGGCAGAGTCAAACAACTGGGTGGTTGAGGATATCAATCGCACAACGCCGAACCTCGCGGCGATAAGGAAATTTGCAATCGGGGACCGCGCAGGCCTGCGGTTCGAGAATTTTCTGCAGGAATATCAAATCGACCTGATATTGCATGCCGTTAAAAAAATTGGCATCGAATATTACGAGGGCGACGACAAAGCCGGCGGCATGGTTCGCAAAGGAAAGCTAGGCCCCAATTTCTTTCGATTCAAGGCGGATCAAAGCGAATATTTTCGCCGGGCGCAGATTTTCGAAGAGATATTCGATCAGCAGATTCTCGGCTTGGTCAATTTCTTTCCCCGGGTCCAGGAAGTGGCGTCGAAGATGTTTTCTTTGGCACATGGAGTCGCGGAGCACCACGGCCGACGCATGATGAATTTCACGGTGCGCGTTTTGCCGGAAGCGCCAATTCATCGGGACTGGATGCCCGGCGAAGACTCCGGCCTTTCATTTGCACCGCAAATCAAAGAGCAATTTGCCTGGAACATTTATCTGAAAACGCCCAAGTCCGGCGGTCAGACTCGAATTTATAACGAGCAAAACCTCGCGCTTGTCAGCAAAGGAAGCGAACATTGCGAGGTCGCCCCCCGCGTCGGGGATTTGATCATTTTCCGCACTACGCACCCCCACGAGGTATTGCCAAGCGATGGCGAACGATTGACCCTTTCGGGGTTTTTCGCAACCACCCCTGAGAAACTCCTGTTCTGGATATAAGGGTTTCGATGGAAAAGTCCCTGTCCGCACCCATGGGAATTTCGCATGGGTGGATTGCGGCGCTGCCTTTCATTCCCAAGGTATTGGTATTCGGTTTGATTGTCGGCGTGGCCAGCAAGAATGCCGATTGGTCCTTGAATGAATTGATTCTTGCCGCATTGAGCATCAATGCGGCCACCGCTCAATTGGCCGCGCTCGAATTCAACAATTCCGCGCATATCGGGGCATTGATTGCATTGACCATCGGGCTCAATGCAAAACATCTTATTTTCACGGCCTCGCTTTGGCCGTATTTGAAGAATTCGGGCAAATGGCGCGCGTGGCTGGCGGCCGCGATGGTGACCGACAGCAGCTGGACGGCATGCCACATCGCCGCCCAGCGCGGCCCGATCAACGCCAACTTCATCCTCGGAAACTCCTCCGCCCTGACCCTGGCGTGGACGGCCGGCTGCATCGCCGGATTCCAGTTCGGCGCGGTTTTCACGCAGCAGATGCTGTATCGCTTTGGATTGGATGCGCTGGTGCCCCTTTCGATGGCACTGCTGCTGCCCATCGGCCTGCGGAGAAATCCTCACCAGCTGACGCCCATCGGCATCGGCGCCGTGGTCGGCCTGGCTTACTGGTGGCGAACCGATCAACAGGCCGCGGCGGTGCTGGTGGCGGGCCTGGCCGGCATGGCGGCCACGCTGTGGCTCCACAGGCGCCACAAGGAGAGCCAGGCATGAACGCCATCCTCGTCATGGCCTTGGTCACGATTGCGATCCGCCTGTCGGGGCTGGGCGCGGCCCAATGGCTGTCGCGCTGGCCGGCTGCCGAGCTGGCCTTGTCGAACGCCGGCCCGAGCCTGATGGGCGCCTATCTGTTGATCCAGATCTGCATCGCGCCCACCCTGCTCTTGCCCGTGGTCGTCACCATGGCCGTGATGTGGCGCTTCGGCGGGCTGCAGATCGCCTTTCTCGCCGGGTGGCTGGCGCTCATGGCTGCGCGCCATCTTTGAGGCCGAGGGGGCCGCGCGAGGCTTCGACAAGCTCAACCCGAACGGTTCTTGTTGATCGAACGCAAGATCGCGAGAGTGACCTTGAGAACGAACGCCGCGGCTCAGGCGTGCGCCGCCGTATCTCCAGCCACGCCCGCTTCGGCCTTCTTCGCCTCGCCCGGCAACTCGACCATCGGCCCGGTGCCGCTGTAACGGTCGAGTGCGAGGTAGATCGCGGGCGTGATGTAGAGCGTGATCACCTGCGAGAAGATCAGCCCGCCCACCACCGCCACGCCCAGCGGCTGACGCAGCTCGGCGCCGGCGCCCAGGCCCAATGCGAGCGGCAGCGCGCCCATCAGCGCGGCCAGCGTGGTCATGAGAATCGGGCGGAAGCGCAGCCGGCAGGCTTCGCGGATCGCGTCGACCGGCTTCATGCCCTCGGTGCGCTGCGCGTCGAGGGCGAAGTCGATCATCATGATCGCGTTCTTCTTCACGATGCCGATCAGGAGCAGGATGCCGATGGTGGCGATCAGCGTGAGGTCGAAGCCGAAGATCTTGAGCGACAGCAGCGCGCCCACGGCCGCCGAGGGCAGCCCGGCAAGAATCGTCAGCGGGTGGATGTAGCTCTCGTACAGCACGCCCAGCAGCACATAGATGACCAGCACCGCGAGCACCAGCAGCACCGCCTGGCTGGACTGCGAACTCTGGAACACCGCCGCGTCGCCGCCGTAGGTAGTGATGATCGACTGGGGCATGTTCAGCTCGCTCTTGAACTGGTCGATCTTGGCGGTCGCGTTGCCCAGCGGCACGTCGGGCGCGAGGTTGAACGACACCGTCACCGCCTGCAGCTGGCCCTGGTGGTTGACCGAGGTCGGCCCCACGGTGCGGTTGATGGTCGAGAAGGCCGACAGCGGCACCAGCCTGCCCGTGGTGCTGCGCACCGACAGGCGCGAGACGTCGTCCTCGAACTGGCGGTCGCTGTCGGCGGCCGAGAGGATCACCTGGTAGGTGTTGCTCGCGGCGTAGATGCTGCCGATCTGCCGGTCGCCGTAGGCGTTGTAGAGCGCGGTGCGCAGGTCCCCCACCGCCACGCCGAGCACGCCGGCCTTGTCGCGGTCGATGTCCAGCGTGGCCTGCAGGCCCCGGTTCTGCGAATCGCTGGTCACGTCGCGGAAGGCGGGGTCGGCGCGCATGCGCTCCATGAGCTTCGTGGCCCACGGCACCATCTCGCCGGCGTTCACGCTCTGCAGCGTGTACTGGAAGCGCGCCTTGCTCTGGCGGCCGCCCAGGCGCAGGTTCTGCACCGGCTGCATGTAGACGGCAATGCCGGGGATCTCGCGGAATCGCTGGCGCAAAGACTCGAGCACCTTGGCCATCTTCGGTCGCTCGCTGCGCGGCTTGAGCACGGCGAAAAGGCGCCCTGAATTCTGCGTGGCGGTCGGGCCGCCGACGCCGACGAAGGAGCTCACGTAATCGACGCTCGGATCGTCCTTGAGCGTCGCGGCCACGCGGTCTTGAAGCGCCTTCATGGCGGTGAAGGAAATGTCTTCGGCCGCCTCGGTGGTGATCTGGATCTGGCCGATGTCTTCCTCGGGGAAGAAGCCCTTGGGAATGGTGACGAAGAGCCAGGCGGTGACGACGAAAGTCAGGCCCGCGGCCGTGAGCATCACCCAGCGGTGCGCGAGCGTCCAGTCGAGCGTCCGCATGTAGTTGCTGTGCACCCAGCGGTAGCCGCGCTCGAAGGCGCGGCCGATGGCGGTGCCGGGCTCGGGGTGTTCTTCCTCGTGGTCGAGCGCACCCTCTTCGCGCGGCACATGCTTGAGCAGCCGGCTCGCGAGCATCGGCACCAGCGTGAGCGACACGATGGCCGACACCAGCACCGCCAGCGCCACCACCACTGCGAACTCGTGGAACAGCAGGCCGATGACGCCCGGCATGAAGAAGATCGGGATGAACACCGCCACCAGCGAGATCGAAATCGACACGATGGTGAAGCCCACCTCGCGCGCCCCGCGCAGCGCCGCCGCGAAGGGCTCCATGCCCTTTTCGACGTAGCGCATGATGTTTTCGAGCACCACGATGGCGTCGTCCACCACCAGCCCCACTGCCAGCGTGATGCCCAGCAGCGAGACGTTGTCCAGGCTGTAGCCGAAGGCGTAGAGCAGCGCGACCGCGCCGATCAGCGAGATCGGAATGGTCGCCGCCGGAATCAGCGTGGCCACCAGCCGGTGCAGGAACAGGAAGATCACCAGCACCACCAGCGCGATGGTGCCCAGCAGCGTGAGCTGCACGTCGTGCACCGCCTCGCGGATGGAGAGCGAGCGGTCGTTCACCATCTGGATCTCGACCGACTGCGGCAGCTCCGCCTTGAAGCGCGGGATGAGCGCACGCACCGCGTCCACCACCTGCACGGTGTTGGCATTGGGCTGGCGCTGCACGGCGAGCGAGATGGAGTCCTGGCCGTTGAAGCTGCTGGCGGTTTTCACCGATTCGAAGCTGTCCTCGATGGTGGCCACTTCATCGAGCCGCACCGGCGCGCCGTTGCGCTGGCCGACGATGAGCTTGGCGAAATCGGCCGCCTTCACGAGCTGGCGGTTGGCTTGGATGGTGAGCGTCTGGCGCGGGCCGTCGAGCACGCCGACCGGTGTGTTGGCGTTGGCCGAGTTCACCGCCTTGGCGAGTTCGTCGAGCGTGATGTTGCGGGCGTTGAGCAGGTCAGCGTTGGCCTTGATGCGCACCGCGAAGGCCTTGCGGCCGTACACGCCCACCTGCGCCACGCCGTCGATGGTCGAGAGCGTGGGCGAGATCAGGTTCTCGGCGTAGTCGTTGAGCTCGGCCGGGTTCATCGACGGCGAGATCAGCGCGATGAAGAGCACCGGCGCGTCGGCCGGGTTCACCTTGCGGTACGAGGGGAGCTGCGTGAGTTCCTGCGGCAGTTGGCGCTGGGCGCGCAGCAGGGCGGCCTGCACGTCGACGGCGGCGGCGTCGATGTCGCGGCTGCTGACGAATTCGAGCGTGAGCGAGGTCACGCCCTGGGTGTTGACCGAGCTGATGGTCTGCAGGCCCGGAATGGTCGAGAACTGCTTTTCGAGCGGCAGCGCGACCGAAGACGCCATCGTGTCCGGACTGGCGCCCGGCAATTGCGCGTTGACGTTGATGACCGGCGTGTTGTAGCTGGGCAGCGCCGCCACCGGGATGCTGAAGTACGCAAAGATGCCGACCACCACCACCGCCGCAGACAGCAGCACCGTCATCGCAGGACGACGGATGCAGAGCTCCGAGATGTTCATGCGCGTTCCCGCTGCGGAGGCTTTACGTCCGCGCCGTCGGACGAAGCGGCGCTACCCGGCGTCACGCCCGTGGTGCCGTTGGGGGCGGTGCCCGGTCCGCCAGCCTTTGCATCGACGCGCACCTTGCCGCCCGGGCGCACGTTCTGGCTGCCCTCGATCACCACCTGCTCGCCGGGCTCGATGCCGCTCACGGCCACCTTGGTGCCGAAGGTGTGCAGCGTCTTCACCTTGCGGCGGGTGGCGGTCTTGGCCTGGTCGACCACGTAGAGCGAGGTGCCGTCGGACAGCATCATCAGAGCGGCGGCCGGGACCACCGTGGCGCCGGCGAGTGTGCGCACGGTAATGCGCGTGCCGACGAACTGGCCCGGCCAGAGGCCCTGGTCGGCGTTGGCGAACACGGCCTTCGCGCGCACGGTGCCGATCTGCGGATCGACCGTGTTGTCGACGAAATCGAGCGAGCCGACGAGCGGCGTCTTGCGCCCGGCGACGAGCGCCTCGACCGGCGCCCGGCTGCGCGCGGCTTCCAGCAAATCCTGCAGGTTGCCTTCGGGCACCGGGAAGCTCACCGCGATCGGGTCGAGCTGCGTGACGGTGACCAGCGACAGCGTCGGCTGCACCAGCGTGCCCGGGTAGATGTTGACGGCGCCGATGCGGCCGGCGATCGGCGCGCGAAGGGTGGCATAGCCGAGCGCCACCTGCGCCGACTGCACGGCGGCGCGGTCGGCCGCCACGGCTGCGCGCTGCGCCTCGAGCTGCGACAGCGTGGCATCGGCGGCGCTCTTGGCGATGAAGTTCTGGGCGACGAGGTCCTGGCTGCGCTTGTACTGGCGCTCGAGGTCGGCCATGGTGGCCTCGTCTTTTTGCTGCTGGGCACGGGCACGGGCCAGATTGGCCTGGTCGTTCCGGTCGTCCAGCGAGAAAAGCAGCTGGCCCGCTTTCACGAACTGGCCTTCCTTCACATGCACGGCGCTGACGGTGTTGGTGACCTGCGGGCGCAAATCGACGCTGTTGAGAGACACCACGCTGCCGTTGACCTGCACCGTGACCGGCACGTCCTGCTTTTCGGCGGTGGCCAGGGTCACCAGGGCAGGGGCGCCGCCGCCCGGTGCGCCATTTCCCGGGGCGGCCGCGGTCTTCGCATTCTTTGCCCCGGCCTTGTCACCGGACATGCTCCACCACCCGCCTGCGACGGCTACGATCAACACACCCGCAAGGGCAATGGCAGCATTTTTCTTCATGGGGTTCTTGTGCACTTTGGGCTGACACTGGCTATTGAATCAGCGCCCGACTCACGGCGTTCATGGTTCCCGTAAAGAAATGTAAAGCAGGTCAACCGACAAGCCCGCGCTCAACCTGCTGTGGCCGGCGCGAAGGGGCCGAACCCCTCGCTAAAATCGCCCGCTCCACAGCCTCTGGATATACCCCATGAACCGCTGCAAGAAAACCACGAATGCCCTCACTTTCACCGCGCTGTGCGCCCTCGCCGCCAGCGCCGGACTTTTCTCCCTGCAAGCCAGCGCACAGGACGAAGTTCCCCGTCCGCAGACCCAGAACGAATCGCTGAACGGCGGCCGCAACTTCCCCATCGGCACGTTGCGCGGCAAGTTCATGGTGACCAATGCGCCTGACGTCGAACTCGACGGCAACGCCGACCGCCTCGGCGCCGGCGCCCGCATCCGCAACCCGCAGAACATGCTGGTGATGCCCGGCGCGATCATTGGCCAGAAGTACCTGGTGAACTACACGCGCGATGCCGCCGGGCTGCTGCGCGAGGTCTGGATCCTCACGCCAGAAGAAGCGGTGGCCAGCCGCGAGTCGCTGAACAGGCCGCTGCTGAACATCTGGCCGTTCACTACGAACGACACCCTCAATACGCAGTAACCGCTGCGGACAGACATACAGAGAAAGAGGCGGCGCAGGCCTTCCGCGCCCGCCGCGCCTTCCATCCCTGGAGGGCATAGAGAGCACCCCATGAAAAAAGTATTCATCAAGACCTTCGGCTGCCAGATGAACGAGTACGACTCGGACAAGATGGCCGACGTGCTGAACGCCGCGCAGGGCTACGAGCCGACGCAGAACGTGGACGAGGCCGACCTCATCCTGTTCAACACCTGCTCGGTGCGCGAGAAGGCCCAGGAAAAGGTGTTCTCCGACCTCGGCCGCGTGAAGCACCTGAAGGCCAAGGGCGTGAAGATCGGCGTGGGCGGCTGCGTCGCGAGCCAGGAAGGCGCGGCCATCATCGCGCGCGCCCCGTACGTCGACATCGTGTTCGGCCCGCAGACGCTGCACCGCCTGCCCGAGATGCTCAACGACCGCGAGCGCCTGAACCGCCCGCAGGTGGACATCAGCTTCCCCGAGATCGAGAAGTTCGACCACCTGCCGCCCGCGCGCGTCGAGGGCGCGACCGCCTTCGTGTCGATCATGGAAGGCTGCTCCAAGTACTGCAGCTACTGCGTGGTGCCCTACACCCGCGGCGAGGAAGTGAACCGCCCGCTGGACGACGTGCTGGTCGAAATCGCCGGCCTCGCCGACCAGGGCGTGCGCGAGATCACGCTGCTGGGCCAGAACGTGAACGCCTACCGCGGCAAGATGGGCGACACCGCCGAAATCGCCGATTTCGCGCTGCTCATCGAGTACGTCGCCGAGATCCCCGGCATCGAGCGCATCCGCTACACGACCAGCCACCCGAACGAGTTCACGCCGCGGCTCATCGAGGCCTACGCCAAGGTGCCTCAGCTCGTGAGCCACCTGCACCTGCCGGTGCAGCACGGCAGCGACCGCATCCTCATGGCGATGAAGCGCGGCTACACCGCGATGGAATACAAGAGCACGGTGCGCAAGCTCCGCGCCATCCGCCCCGACCTCGCGCTCTCCAGCGACTTCATCGTCGGCTTCCCCGGCGAGACCGACGAAGACTTCGCCAAGATGATGAAGCTCATCGACGACTGCCAGTTCGACAACAGCTTCAGCTTCATCTTCAGCCCGCGCCCCGGCACGCCGGCCGCCGCGCTGCATGACGACACGCCGCACGAGGTGAAGCTCGCGCGCCTGCAGACGCTGCAGCGCGTGATCGACGGCAACGTGCGCCGCTTCGGCGATGCGCTCGTGGGCAGCACGCAGCGCGTGCTGGTCGAGGGCGCTTCCCGCAAGGACGCGAACGAACTCATGGGCCGCACCGCCTGCAATCGCGTCGTCAACTTCGAGGGCGACGCACGCCTGGTCGGCCAGATGACCGACCTGCGCATCACGCGCTCGCTGGCCTACACGCTGCGCGGCGAAGTGGTGACGCGCGAATCGTCGCCGGCGCTGCAGCAGCCCGCCGTGGCGCTCGCCCACTGATGGCGAAGCGACCGTCGATACGGGGCTCGTTCCAGCAGCTCCTGCTCTTTGCCTTTCTGCTGATCACCGCGCTGCTGGTGGGCGTGGCGCTGCGCTCGGTGTTCCAGTACGACGCGCTCATGACCCAAAGCCGCGATGCCGCGGCGCGCGCGCTGCGGCTTTCGGGCGCGGCCCAGTCGCTGGCCGAACGCAGCGCGGCCATGGAACGCGCCGGGCGCCAGTCGCTGGTGCTCAACGACGCGGTGCTGCGCCGCCGCTTCGACGAAGCCGCGCGCGAATCGCACCAGGTGCTCGAACGCCTGGAGAAGAACGGCCTGCTGCCCGCGAGCATCGAGCCATGGCGCGTGCAGCTGAGCGTGATCGAAGGCCTGATGAGCGGCAGCGCCGACAGCGCCCTCGCCCGCGAAAGCACGATGGCGATGCAGTTCCGCGAGCTCGACACGCTCAACACCAGCCTCGCGCAGCAGGCCCAAATGCTCATCGAGATGCAGAACGACGCGCTCGCCAAGCGCATCGAGAACGCACGCCGCCGGCTGATGCGCGAAGTGGTGGCCGCGAGCGTGCTGGCGGTGGTGCTGGCGCTGGCTTTCGGCATCTGGCTCGCGCGCCCGTTCAAGCGCATGGAGCACGCGATCGTCGGCCTGGGCCAGAACCGGCTGGACGAGCCCATCGACATCCGCGGCCCGGCCGACGTGCGGCGCGTGTCGCAGCAGCTCGAATGGCTGCGGCTGCGCCTCACCGAACTGGACGCCGACAAGGCACGGTTCCTGCGGCACGTGTCGCACGAACTCAAGACGCCGCTGGCCGCGCTGCGCGAAGGCGTCTCGCTGCTGGAAGACGGCGTGACGGGTCCGCTGAATCCGGCGCAGCTCGAAGTCGCGCAGATCCTGAACCAGAACACCGTGTCGCTGCAGGGCCAGATCGAGGCGCTGCTGCGCTTCAACGCCGCGGCGTTCGAGGCGCGCGAACTGCGCCGCGAGCGCACCGAACTGCTGCCGCTCATCGAGGAGCAGATCGAGGCCCAGCGGCTGCAATGGCAGTCGCATGGTTTGCGCGTGCGCGCCGAGGGCGAGCCGATCTCGATCACGGTCGACCGGACCAAGCTGGGCACGGCGATCGCCAACCTGCTGTCGAACGCGATCCGCTTTTCGATAACGGGTGGTGTCATCACGCTCGCGGTGTCGGGCACGCCCGAGGCCGTCTACATCGACGTGAACGATGCCGGGCCGGGCATCGCCGAGGGCGATCGCGACCGGATCTTCGAACCCTTCTTCCGCGGCGAACGCCAGCCTGAACACACGGTGAAAGGCACCGGCATCGGACTTTCCATCGTGCAGGAGTACATTGCAGCCCACGGGGGCCGCATCACGCTGCAGCCTGGCGGACCCGGTGCACGTTTTCGCATCGAGTTGCCGCGCACGGCCTGACGCCCGATCTCCTTGCCGGCACGCCCCAGCTTCTTTTCTTCTTCTGAATCACCGCTTCGCGCCCCTTCGTCCCTTTTTTCGACCCATGTCTTTTTCGTTCGTCCGCAGTTCCACCCTCGCAGCGGCGTTGGCCATGCCCTTCGTCCTGTTGCTGGCCGCCTGCGCCACGCAGCCCAAGCCGCCCGCCGAGGCCGATGCACTGCCCCCGCCTGCCGTCGTGCCGCGCGTGATGCCGGTCGAGGCCGAGCCCCGCGCGCCCGCGACGCAGCCGGCCTCGCTCTTCACGCTGATGACCCAGGGACCGCTGGCGGCCATGCTGTCGTATGCCGACAAGGTGCGTCCGCTCGGAGGGAACGAACTCGGTGCCGAAATTGCCCGCATCGGCGACCCCGGCGATTCGCCGACCACGCAGATGCAGCTGGCGATATTGCTGTCGCAAACCCGCGTGCCGGCCGACCTGGCGCGTGCGCTGGGCCTGCTGCAGCGCGTGGTCGCCAATCCGTCGCCCGAGGCGCAGCCCCTGCACCCGCTCGCGCGCGCACTGGCCGCCCGCTATGTGGAACAGCGCCGCGTCGAGGACGACCGCGACAAGCAGGTGCAGCAACTGCGCGAGAGCCAGCGCCGCATCGACCAGCTCAACGACCGCATCGAAGCGTTGCGCGCCATCGAACGCAGCTTCGCGCGGCCCGCCGCCACGCCGGCCCCGGCAGCAGTTCCGGCGCCGGCGACCAACGGAAACAAGCCCACGCCATGAGTACCGCAGGGCACAGCACGAAGGCTTCCTGATGAGCACCACCGGCGCCCGCCTCCTCGTGGTCGACGACGACCCGGACATGCTGCGTCTGATCTCGATGCGGCTGGTGTCGGCGGGCTACCAGGTCACGGCCGTGACCTCGGCCGAAACCGCGCTCACCCAGCTCGAGATCGAACATCCGCAACTGGTATTGAGCGATGTACGCCTGCCGGGCCGCGATGGCCTCGCGCTCTTCGACGAGATCCGCAAGCGCCATCCCTCGCTGCCCGTGATCCTGCTCACCGCGCACGGCACGATTCCCGACGCGGTCGAGGCCACGGCCCGCGGCGTGTTCACCTACCTCACCAAGCCCTACGACGCGCGCGAGCTGCTCGACAAGATCGGCCAGGCGCTGGCGCTCGGCGCCCCCGCCAGCACGCCGGCCAAGAGCGGCGACGAAAGCTGGCGCGCCGAGATCGTGAGCCGCAGCAACCGCATGGCCGAGTTGCTGGCCGAGGCGCGCATGGTCGCCAAATCGGACGCTTCGGTGCTGCTGCGCGGCGACTCGGGCGCCGGCAAAGAGTTGCTGGCGCGCGCCATCCACAAGGCCAGCGCGCGCGCCGACAAGCCCTTCGTGGCGGTCAACTGCGGGGCGATTCCCGAAGCGCTGCTCGAGTCGGAACTGTTCGGCCACATGAAGGGCGCGTTCACCGACGCCCACGCGAATCACAAGGGCCTGTTCCAGCAGGCCGACGGCGGCACGCTGCTGCTCGACGAAATCGGGGACATGCCGCCCGCGTTGCAGGTCAAGCTGCTGCGCGTGCTGCAGGAGCGCGCAGTGCGTCCGCTGGGCGCGAGCCAGTCGATCGAGGTCGACGTGCGCATCGTCTCGGCCACCCACCGCGACCTGGACGCCGCGATGGAAGCCGGCCAGTTCCGCGAAGACCTGTATTACCGCCTGAACGTGGTGACGCTCACGCTGCCGCCGCTGTCGGCGCGGCGCGAGGACATTCCGCTCCTGGCCAATCACTTCCTGCAGCGGCTGTCGACCAAATACGGCAAGCGGCTTTCCGGCTTCGCGCCCGAGGCGCTGAAGGCGCTGACCACCGCGGCCTGGCCGGGCAACGTGCGGCAGCTGTTCAACGTGGTCGAGCAGGTGTGCGCGCTGTCGAGCTCGCCGCTGATCCCGCTGGCGCTGGTGCAGCGGGCGCTGCGGGTGCCGACGGTCGAGGTCCAGACCTATGCCGAGGCCAAGCAGCGTTTCGAGCGCGATTACCTCGTCGGCCTGCTCAAGCTGACCGACGGCAACGTGGCCGACGCGGCCCGCCTGGCCGACCGCAACCGCACCGAGTTCTACCGCCTGCTGCAGAAGCACGAGCTCACGCCGGGCCACTTCAAGGCCGACGCTGTCGCTCCCGGGTCAGACCCTGTCGCCGAGTAGCGACGCCCCTAAGTCGTTGATTTCAAAGGGCATCTCCCACCGGCCGCCAAGGCTTGTCGGGATTCGGCGACAAAAACAGGGGTTCTGAGGGCCTGCGGCGGGCCTCCCTACCGAAATCCGTACCCAGATCACTCCAAGTCGTTGATCTGAAAGCGTTTTTCCAGGCTGGCACAGGGTTTGCCCCTGTACTGGCATGACAGCACTTACCAGCCCATCTTTCGCACTGCGCCCGCAGCGCGACGGCCTGCGTCAAAAGCAGTTTTCCCTCTCGCGGCCCCGTGCCGCGGGTCATTCGTCCGCAGCGCTCGCCAGCGCAGGCGGCGCCGAACCCGATTGCGTCATCAAGCGCTTTCCGGCCATTGGCGACACCCCTTCCCTCGACAAGCAACGTTGGTAAATCACATGAAGCCCACTGACTTCTCCCAACTGAACGTGCTGACCGAAGCCGACTTTTCGCACCGCAGCCCGGTCCGCGAAGAGCGCCACCCCAATTCGGTCACCGCACCGCCCGTCAACCGCGGTTCGATGACGCCCCGCCCCTGGCGCGGTTTCTGGAACAGCATCGGCACCGCCCTCTTGGTCAAGCTCGGCGCAGGCCGTTCGGCCAAGGACGAAAGCGCCGACGCTGAATCCGCCGAATCGACCCAGCAGGTCAAGCAGCCGTGGCAGCGCGCCGCGGCCCGCCGCCGCAACGCCTTCATGCTGCTCACGGTGCTGAGCACCGTGATCGCCTCCACGCTCTTTGCCGGCGTGCAACCCGACTACGACAACGTCTGGCTCGAATACGGCCAGATCGGCCTGTACGGCCTGCTTTCGGGCTGGGTCGTGACCGGCTTCGTGACCGCCCTCATGGGCTTCTACGTCTCGGTGCGCGGTGACAAGCACGCGCTGTCGGCCAAGCAGGTCGCCAATCACCCGATGAACCCCGAGGCACGCACCGCGATCATCATGCCGATCTGCAACGAAGACGTTGCCACGGTGTTCGCCGGCCTTCGCGCCACCTGCGAATCGGTCGCTTCCACCGGCCACGCCAAGCAGTTCGACGTGTTCGTGCTGTCCGACAGCTACAACCCCGAGACCGCCGCCGCCGAGCGCGCCGCCTGGGAAGACCTGCGCGCCGCGCTGGCCGACAGCCCGAACCAGCCGCAGGTCGAGGTGTATTACCGCCTGCGCACCCGCCGCACGCACCGCAAGGCCGGCAACGTCGCCGACTTCTGCCGCCGCTGGGGCAAGGACTACCGCTACATGGTCGTGCTCGACGCCGACTCGGTGATGAGCGGCGACTGCCTGACCTCGATGGTCAAGCTGATGGAAGCCAACCCCACCGCCGGCATCATCCAGACCGCGACGCAGGCCATCGGCCACGTCACGCTGCACGCCCGCGCTCAGCAATTCGCTTCCCGCGTGACGGGCCGCCTGTTCACGCTGGGCATGCAGTTCTGGCAACTGGGCGAATCGCACTACTGGGGCCACAACGCGATCATCCGCGTCGAGCCCTTCATGAAGCATTGCGCGCTGGCCTCGATCAAGGGCACCGGCGGCATGTCGGGCGGCATCATGTCGCACGACTTCGTCGAAGCCGCGCTGATGCGCCGTGCCGGCTACAACGTGTGGCTGGTGTCCGACCTGGTCGGCAGCTACGAACAACAACCGCCGGACCTCCTGGCCGAGCTGCAGCGCGATCGCCGCTGGTGCCAGGGCAACCTGCAGAACGCCCGCCTGATGGCGGAGCCCGGCATCCACCCGGTGCACCGCGCGATGTTCGTGACCGGCACCATGGCTTATGTGTCCGCACCCCTGTGGCTCGCGTTCCTGACGCTGGGCACGGCCCTGTGGCTCAGCGGTTCCAGCCTCGTGTCGAGCTGGAGCGTGCTGCCCGCCGAACTGGCCGGCCTCTGGATCTGGACCCTGTGCCTGTTGTTCCTGCCGCGCGTGCTGGGCATCGCTGCCGTGCTGATGCGCGGCGAACAACGCCAATACGGCGGCACCTGGGGCCTCGTGAAGAGCTCGGTGATGGAAAGCGCCCTGGCCATCGTGCAGGCACCGGTCCGCATGCTTGCCCACTCGCTGTTCGTGCTGGTCGCCCTCACCGGCATCAAGCTCGACTGGAAGTCGCCCCCGCGTGAAGCCAACGCCGTGCCCTGGAAGATCGCCGCCACGCAACTGGCCCCGATGACCCTGGTGATCGGCATGCTGGCCGTCGGTGTCGCCATGATCGACCCGAGCGCGCTGATCTGGCTCATGCCCGTCGGCCTGCCCCTGCTGCTGGCGATTCCGCTGACCGTGCTGACCAGCCAGATCGCGCTGGGCACCACGCTGCGCGACCGCGGCTTCCTGCTGATTCCCGAAGAATCGCGCTCGCCGGCCGTGCTGCGCCGTGCGTGGATGCATGCGTTGCGCCTGGCGCGCCCCGCGGCTCTGGCTGCAGCCTGAGCTCCGCTGATGCGCTGAAGACACAGCGCCCACGAAAAGCCGGCCTGAGGGCCGGCTTTTTTTATGGTGCGTGGCTAGAATCGCCCACTCTTTTTTCCTTCAACCCACGGATCGTTCGATCCCCTGGAGCGCCAAGTGCCCCGATTCGCCGTCATCACTCTCTGACGCCGACAACACCACTTCATTGCTGGTCATGTCGGGCGCCTAGCTGCGTACCCCGCTGACCAGACACGGCCTCTTCGGCCATCGAAGTCGACTTTCTCTTCCAGCTTCGCTCCCGCACGTTGTCGGTTCTTCCTGATTTCCATCTGGAGAACAACGTGTTTTCTCTCTCTTCTTCCCTTTCATCGATCCCGCTGCTCAAGTACCCGCGTACGGCGCACCTGGAAGGCTCTCGATTGCAGGCCGGCGATACCGACGACGGTCAGACACCCTTGGCCGCGCTGCATGGCCAGCATGTGGTCATCGAGGAAAAACTCGATGGCGCGAATGCCGCCGTGTCGTTCACTTCGGCGGGCGAATTGCTGCTGCAATCGCGCGGCCACTACCTGGCCGGCGGCGCGAGCGAGCGGCAGTTCAACCTGTTCAAGCACTGGGCCGCGGCGCATGAAGCCGCGCTGCTCGAACGGCTTGAGGACCGCTACGTGATGTACGGCGAATGGTGCTTTGCCAAGCACAGTTGCTGGTACGACCGGCTGCCGGCGTTCTTCCTGGAGTTCGATCTGTACGACCGGCAGGCGGCGTGCTTTCTCTCGACGCCTGCCCGGCACGCGCTGCTGGCCGACGGCCCGGTGATGTCGGTGCCCGTGCTGTACGAGGGCGAGATGCCGCGCAGCACGAAGGCAATGCGTTCGCTCGTGCGGCCTTCGCTGGCGCGCAGTGCCGACTGGAAGCCGGCGTTCGAGCAGGCCGTGGCGCAGGAGAACCAGCCGCTCGATCTCGTGCGGCAGCAAACCGACCTGTCCGACCTCGCCGAGGGCCTTTATCTCAAGACCGAATCGGGCAGCCAGGTGACCGGCCGCTACAAGTGGGTTCGACCCGATTTCGTTCAGACCATCCTCGACTCGGGCTCGCATCACAGCCGCCGGCCGGTGCTGCCCAACCAACTCGCCCCGGGGGTGGACCTCTACGCACCGACACCGCAAGTGAGCTGGCAAGACCTGGGACTGCGCACGCTGCGCGACCCCGCCGGCCTGACAACAACCACAAGGAGGCCGCGATGACTTACGACGATCTGCGCGCGCTGGTCCCCGCGCCTTCGCAAGGCTGCGACTGGGCCCGGTGCTGCGACCTGCTGCCGGCCCTGCTGCGCCTCGAAGAAACGCCGCAAGACCCGTACTACCACGCCGAAGGCAACGTCGGCATCCACACGCGCATGGTGCTCGACGCGCTCCAGGCCGACGCGCATTTCCAGCGCGCCGACGCCGACGGCCGCTTCGTGCTGTTCATGGCCTGCCTGCTGCACGACATCGCCAAGCCCGACACCACGGTGATCGATGAAGCCAGCGGCCGCATTGGCCAGCCGGGCCATTCGCGTCGCGGATCGGTCGACGTGCGCGTGCTGATGTGGAGGGCCCGCGTGCCCTTCGCATTGCGCGAGGCGGTCTGCCGGATCATTGCCGTGCACCAGGTGCCGTTCCACGCCTTCGCCTCGCGCAAGGGCGAGCGGCCCGAGTGGCTGGCGCACCGGCTCTCGTGGGAGCTGAGCCTCCCCGATCTGTGCTGCGTGGCGCGTTGCGACATGCTTGGGCGACACTACGAAAAGCGCGCCGACAGCCTCGCCGACATCGCGCTCTTCGAACAGCTCGCGCAGGAAGAAGGATGCTGGACCGGTCCGCGGAAGATGGCCGATGCGCACACGCGCCTGGCCTACTTCCGCGGTGCCGACACCAGCCCTGACTACCCGCTGTTCCAGCAGCCGGGCGCGCAGGTCACCGTGATGTGCGGCCTGCCCGCGAGCGGCAAGAACCACTGGGTGGCGCAGCACCGCAAGGGTTGGCCGGTCGTGTCCTTCGACGATGCGCGCGCCGAGCTGGGGCTCAAGCACGGCGAGAACGATGGCATGGCTGCGCACCACGCGGTCGACCAAGCGAAGGCGCTGCTGCGCAGGCATGAACGCTTCGTCTGGAACGCCACGCACCTGAGCCAGCAGATGCGCACCAAGACGCTGGACCTGCTCTGGGCGTACCACGCGCAGATCGAGCTGGTGTACCTGGAAGTGCCGCACCCGGAACTGATGCGCCGCAACCGCGAGCGCGACACGACGCTTTCGAACGCGGGCATCGAGCGGATGCTGCACCGCTGGGAGCTGCCCGCACCGATCGAGGCGCACGAGACGGTCTACGACGTGCAGACCTGAAAACGAAGAAGCCCGCCGGGGCATCCCACGGCGGGCTTCTGCTTTGTCTCTATATATGTATGCAGCTCAGAACGGCAGCTTCGGACCGCCCGGCCCACCCATGCCGCCCATGCCCTTCATGCCGCCCATCTTCTTCATCATCTTCATGAGGCCGCCGCCCTTCATCTTCTTCATCATTCCCTGCATCTGCTCGAACTCGTTGAGCAGGCGGTTCACTTCCTGAACCTGCACGCCCGCGCCGGCCGCGATGCGGCGCTTGCGTGTGGCCTTCAGTAGTTCGGGCTTGCGGCGCTCCAGCGGGGTCATGCTCTGGATGATCCCTTCCTTGCGGCGGATGTCGCGCTCGGCGCGCGTCATGTCGGCCTCGGTGGCCTTGGCGGCCATCTGCGTGGGCAACTTGTCCATGAGGCTGGAGAGCCCGCCCATCTGCTTCATCTGCTGCAGCTGGCCGAGGAAGTCGTTCAGGTCGAAGCCCGCGCCGCTCTTGACCTTGGCCGCTAGCTTCTGCGCCGCCGCGACGTCGACGCCGGCCGTGACCTGCTCGACCAGCGCGACGATGTCGCCCATGCCCAGGATGCGGCCCGCGTGGCGCTCGGCGTCGAACACCTCCAGGCCGTCGATCTTCTCGCTCGTGCCGGCGAACTTGATCGGCACGCCCGTGACCTGCCGCACCGACAGCGCCGCGCCGCCGCGCGAATCGCCGTCGGTCTTGGTCAGGATGATGCCGGTGAGGGGCAGCGCCTCCTTGAAGGCCTTGGCGGTGTTGATCGCATCCTGGCCCTGCATGGCATCCACCACGAACAAGGTCTCGACCGGATCGAGCGCTGCGTGCAGCTGCTTGATTTCGGTCATCAGCACTTCGTCGATCGCGAGGCGGCCCGCCGTGTCGACCAGCAGCACGTCGAAGTAGTGGCGTTTGGCGTGATCGAGCGCGGCGCGCGCGATGTCCAACGGCTTCTGGTCGGGCGTGCTCGGGAACCACTCGGCGCCGGCTTGCTTGGTCACCGTCTTGAGCTGCTCGATGGCGGCCGGCCGGTACACGTCGCCCGAGACCGTGAGCACCTTCTTCTTGCGCTTCTCGATCAGGTGCTTGGCGAGCTTGGCGGTGGTGGTGGTCTTGCCCGCGCCCTGCAGGCCGGCCATGAGGATCACCGCCGGCGGCTGGGCCGCGAGGTTGATGTCCGAGACGCCCTCGCCCATGGTGGCGGCAAGTTCGCGGTTCACGATGCCGACCAGCGCCTGGCCCGGCTTGAGCGAGCCCAGCACTTCCTGGCCGAGCGACTTTTCCTTCACGCGGGCGACAAAGTCGCGCACCACGGGCAGCGCCACGTCGGCTTCCAGCAGTGCCATGCGCACCTCGCGCAGCATGTCCTGCACGTTGCTTTCGGTGATGCGGGCCTGGCCGCTCATCGTCTTGACGAGGCGGGAGAACTTTTCTGTAAGGGCGGTGGCCATGAGCGGGGATGCCTTGCTGCCCGCTGCGGCGGGCCGGATGGAAAGTCTGAAAGACGAGGGGAGAACTTGAAGTCGGGCGCGGGGAACGCAAGGTCCAGCCGGTACACTCCGGCCGATGATTTTAGCGATCCCCTCCCCACTCGGCGTGGCGCTGGGCATCGCCACCGCGGCAGCCTACGGATTTGCCGCTGCTGCGGGTGCCCGGCTCAGCCGTCAAACCACACAATGGGCCCTTGGAATCGCGTGGCTTCTGCATGCAGCCGTGCTGGCGCATGGACTGGTCGGCAGCGAGCCGCGCTTCGGCTTTGCCCCCGCGCTGTCGGTCACGGCCTGGCTGGTGCTCACGGTCTATGCGATCGAAAGCCGCCTGTATCCCCAATTGAAGGTGCGCCGCGCGCTGGCCTGGCTGGGTGCGGCGGCGGTACTGCTGGCCATCCTGTTTCCGGGTACGCCGCTGCACGTCACCGCTTCGCCGTGGCTTCCTCTGCACCTCGCACTGGGCATCGCGTCCTATGGCCTCTTCGGCGCAGCCGTGGTCCATGCGTGGCTGATCACGCGCGCCGAAAAGCAGATCCGCCTGACGACCGGCGCGCCCCCCGAAGGCGGCCTGCCGCTGCTCACGCTGGAACGCCTCACCTTCCGCTTCGTGACCGCGGGCTTCGTGCTGCTGTCGGCCACGCTGCTGGCCGGCCTGCTGTTCACCGAGCAGTTGTACGGCGCCGCGGGCCGCGCCTGGAAGTGGGACCACAAGACGACCTTCTCGGTGCTCGCCTGGGTCACCTTCGCGGTTCTTCTGATCGGCCGCGCGCGCTTCGGCTGGCGCGGCCGCACGGCCCGCCGCGTGCTGTACGCCGGCTCCGCCCTGTTGCTGCTGGCCTATGTGGGTTCCCGCTTCGTGCTCGAAGTGGTGCTGGCGCGTCCTCCCGTATGAAATACCTCCTCGTCCTCGCCGTGCTCTGGATCGCCATCTGGCTCTGGCGCAAGAACCGGCGCGAAGAAATGCGCGATGCCCAGCGCGAGCGCATGGCCAAGGCGCAGCAACGCCCGGCCGCGCCGACCGCCGTCGGCGCGCCGCAGGCCATGGTGCGCTGCGCCCACTGCGGCCTGCACCTGCCCGCGAGCGATGCCATCGCGGGCCCCGACGATGCGGTCTATTGCAGCACCGCCCACCGCCAGGCCGCGGTCGCGGCGCGCGGCTGAACACGCCCCCTGCTCCATGAGCACCCCTCTCTGGTCGCGCGGCGAGCCGGTCACGGATTGGGACGTGCTCGAACCGGGCGGCAGCGAAAGCACCGCGCTGCTGCGGCTCTGGCGCGGCTTCATGGCCGCGCGCTGCTTTGTCGCGCTGGTGCTGGTGGTGCTGCAGGGCGTGGCCTTCGCGCTCGGGCAGACGATGCAGGCGGTGGCCATCGCGATCTGCGCGGCTTACCTCGTCGTCACCTGGCTGGAGCTGCGCTATGCGCACTTCGAACCGCCGATCCGCGGCTTCTCTACGCTCTGGCTGCTGACCATCGGCGTCGACCTCGCCACCTTCACCGCGCTGCAGGTGCTGCAGAGCGGCAACGTCAACTACACACCGCTGTTCGCGCTGCCTGTTCTCATGAGCGCGGTGCTCGGCACGATGATCGTGAGCCTGGGCACCACGGCCAGCGTCACGCTGCTGCTGCTGGCCGATGCCGGATGGCACTGGCTGCAGCAGCCGGGCGACTCCTCGGCCCGCTTCGTTCAGGCGGCGCTCACCGGCACCGGCCTCTTCGTGGTGGCGCTGCTTGCGCACGAGCTGGCGCGCCGGCTCGCGCGCGAAGAAGCGGTCGCGCAGCGCAACCGCAGCAGCGCGCAGATGCAGGCGGAGGTCAACGACCTGGTGATCGAAACGCTGGCCGAAGGCGTGCTCGTGATCGATGCCGAAGGCATGGTGCACGCAGCCAATCCGGCGGCCGACGCGATCCTCGGCCAGGGCCTGGCGAAGCTGCCACTGCCATTCGCGCTGCACGCGCAGCCCGCCTGGCATGCGCTGGCCGCGCTCTCTCGCCAGACCTTCGCGCGGCGGGCGCCGCAGTCTGAGGAAATCCCCGTCGCGCAGGCGCGCGGCGCAGCGCGCGAGGTGCGCGTGCGCACCCGCCTCACGCCGACCAGCGACAAGCGCGCCGACAGCCTCTGCGTGATGTTCCTGCAAGACCTGCGCGAACTCGAGGCCCGCATCCGCACCGAGAAACTGGCTGCGATGGGCCGCATGTCCGCCGCCGTGGCGCATGAAATCCGCAACCCGCTGGCCGCCATCGCGCAGGCCAGCGCACTGCTCAGCGAAGACCTCACCGATCCCGCGCACCGCAAGCTCACCGACATGGTCCAGCACAACGCGCAACGGCTCGCGCGCATCGTGGACGACGTGCTCGACGTCTCGCGCGCGCGCCAGCAGCGCGTGCTCTCGCTCGGCGAACAGGTGGTGCTCGACCCGGCGGTGCAGGTGCTGGCCGAGGAATGGGTGCGCCAGACGCAGCGCAAGGGCGTGCTGGTCGCGCTCGACGCGCCCGGCATCGATGTGCGCTTCGACGCCGAGCACCTGCGCCGCCTGCTGGTGAACCTGCTGGACAACGCATCGCGTTATGCGGGCAAGGGCGAGGGCGCGATCCAGGTCATCACCACGCTGCAGCGTGCGGGCACCAACCGCCCGGCCCTGCAGGTATGGAGCGACGGCGCGCCGCTGGAGCCGGCGGTGCAGCGCCACCTGTTCGAGCCCTTCTTCTCGTCCGAAAGCCGCTCCAGCGGCCTCGGCCTTTTTCTCTGCCGCGAGCTGTGCCGGCGACATGGCGCCACCATCGGCTACGAGCGGCGGGCGCTGGTGGCGGGCGGCCCCGAGGGCAACGAATTCTTCGTCAGCTTTGCCGCCAGCGAGAACCGGCTGACACAATAGCGCCGTGAGCACCCCCCTCCCTTCCGCCCCGCGTCCCGCGCAGATCCTTGTCATCGACGACGAGCCCGACCTGCGCACGCTGTATGAGCTGACGCTGCTGCGCGAAGGCTATCGCGTCGAGGCCGCGGGCAGCGTGTCCGAAGCCTGGCAGCACCTGGAGGCCGCGCGCTTCGATGCCGTGATCACCGACATGCGCCTGCCCGACGGACAGGGCATGGAGATCATCCACCGCATCCAGAAGAACCAACGCAGCGAGCGCTGCGTGGTGATGACGGCCTACGGCTCGGCGGAAAACGCGGTCGAGGCGCTCAAGGCGGGTGCGTTCGACTACCTCACGAAGCCTGTCGACCTGAAGCAGTTCCGTGCCGTGGTCGCTTCGGCGGTGCAGGCCACGCGGGCGCCCGTCGTGCAGGTCAAGCCTGAGAAAGCTGTCGTTTCAAGCACCAGCAGCGAACGCACCGAGGCTGCATCAGTCACCGGCAGCAGCGGCATCGCGGCGCTCGATCGGCTGGTGGGCGAGTCGGACCCGATGCGTCTCGTCAAGTCGCGCATCGCCAAGGTGGCGCGCGGCATGGCGCCGGTGCTGGTGCGCGGCGAATCGGGCACCGGCAAGGAGCTGGTGGCGCGGGCCGTGCATGCATGCAGCCAACGCAACGACGGCCCGTTCGTCGCGGTCAACTGCGGCGCGATTCCCGAGAACCTGCTCGAAGCCGAATTCTTCGGCGCGAAGAAAGGCTCGTACACCGGCTCCTCGCAAGACCGCGACGGCTACTTCCAGGCGGCGCGCAGCGGCACGCTGTTCCTCGACGAAATCGGCGACCTGCCGCTGGCGATGCAATCGAAGCTCTTGCGCGCGATCCAGGAGCGCAGCGTGCGCTCCATCGGCTCGACGCAGGAAGAAGCGGTCGACGTGCGCATCGTGAGCGCCACCCACAAAGACCTGCACGCCGAGGTGCAGGCCGGCCGCTTCCGGCAAGACCTTTTCTATCGCCTCAACGTGATCGAGATCGCGGTGCCTGCGCTCCGCGACCGCCGCGAAGACCTGCCCGCGCTCTGCGCCGCGCTGCTCGCGCGCATCGCGCAGGACGGCGGCTTGCCGGTGCCGCACCTGTCGACCGAACTGCTGCGCCGCCTCGCGCTGCATCCGCTCGACGGCAACGTGCGGGAGCTCGAAAACCTGCTGCATCGCGCAGTCGCGCTCAACGATGGCGACGAACTGCACCTGGACCTGATGGGCGGCAATGTCGCCACGACGATGGCCGCCGCCGACGTGGCCTCGATGACGCCCGCGCAACTTGCGCCGGGCAACGATGCGCCGCCACCGGCCGTGGTTGCGCCAGCACCGGTGGCTGAGTTCAAGCCGACCCCGCCGCCGCTGCCCTCTGACCTGCAGGCCTACCTCGACCAGCAGGAGCGCGAGATCCTCGTGCGCGCCCTGCACGAAAGCGGCTTCAACCGCACCGCGGCGGCCGCGCGCCTGGGCATGAGCCTGCGCCAGATTCGCTACCGCATCGCGCGGCTGGGCATCACCACGCCCAATGGCGACGATGGCGCCAGCAGCAGCCATGCCGACGACTGAAGCAGCCTCTTCGCACAACACGCCGCCCGCCGACGACGGGCTCTGGCGGGCCGGCTGGTACCGCTTCGCGAAAGCCCTGCCCTCGCCGAACTTCGGTCCCCGCCCTGTCGGCGCACAGACCGATCTGATCGTGTTGCACTCGATCAGCCTTCCGCCCGGTGAATATGGCGGCGATGCGGTGCAGCAGCTCTTCACCAATCGCCTCGACTGGGACGCGCATCCTTACTTCCAGTCGATCCGCGGCATCGAGGTGTCCTCGCATTTCTATGTGCGCCGCAACGGCGAGCTCTGGCAGTTCGTGAGCTGCGACGACCGCGCCTGGCATGCGGGCGTCTCGTCGTGGCGCGGCCGCGGCAACTGCAACGACGACTCCATCGGCATCGAGCTCGAAGGGCTCGAGGGCCAGACCTTCGAAGTCGCGCAATACGAGACGCTGGCGAGCCTCTGCCCCGCGATCGCGCAGCACTACGCCATCGCGCACATCGCCGGTCACGAGCACATCGCGCCGGGCCGAAAGCAGGACCCCGGCGCGGGCTTCGATTGGCATTTGCTGCACGCGCAACTGGGCTGGAAATCACAGATGTTTCCCCCACCTGTGTTGAAGCGCTAATTTTTTCAATCGCGTGACGCCCTGCGATGCCCCGCCCTCGGGCCGCATCGATTTCAGAAATGCAGATGCGCAGTGCAGCAACCATGCGCCCTGCAGGCCCAAATCGGCTTGCAAGCCACGCCCCATGCGGGTTGCGCAACCATAGTCCAGTATTCACGCGGCATTGCCGGTCACGGCATACATCCAGAGAGAGATCCGCCCTAGGTGAATCACTCACAAAACACTACCTGTAGTGGCTTGTAGACCCCTGACACCCTAGATATAGTGTCCTCCGTCCGGTCAACAACGCCGGCGCGGCGCCCAGCCAAGGCGTCGCCACCCAACAAGAATTGCCAACCGAGAGGAAGCGAATGCAAACAGCCCTGAACACCCCATCGACCCCGCGTGCCGTTCCCTCCACGCCTGTCCAACAACAGCGGGACACCGCCGGCTCCCCCACCGGCCAGAACCTGGCGCACTACCAGATCATTCGCCGCAATGGCGCGGTCGTTCCCTTCGAGCCGAACAAGATCGCCATCGCGATGATGAAGGCCTTCCTGGCCGTGCACGGCACCCAGGGCGCGGCTTCGGCCAGCGTGCGCGAGACGGTCGACGTGCTCACGCAAGGCGTGATCCGCGCCATGGTGCGTTCGCGTCCGGGCGGCGGTACCTTCCACATCGAGGACGTGCAGGACCAGGTCGAGCTCGGCCTGATGCGCGGCGGCCACCATGAGATCGCACGCGCCTACGTGCTGTACCGCGAACGCCGCACGCAGGAGCGTTCCAAGCAGGTCGAGCAGGAAGCGCCGGCCACGCCGACGCTGCACGTGCTGGACAACGGCGAACGCGTCGCGCTCGACCTGAACCAGCTCAAGGGCCTGATCGAATCGGCCTGCGAGAACCTGGGCGACAGCATCACCGCCGCGCCGATCGTCGCCGAGACGATGCGCAACCTCTACGACGGCGTGCCGCTCGACGAGGTCTACAAGGCCTCGATCCTGGCGGCCCGCACGCTGATCGAGAAAGATCCCGACTACACCTTCGCCACCGCGCGCCTCCTGCTGCACACGATCTTCAAGGAAATCATCGGCCGCGAAGTGATGCCGGTCGACCGTGCCACGGCCTACGCCGACTACTTCCCGCAGTTCATCAAGAAGGGCGTGGAGAACGACCTGCTCGACGAGAAGCTGCTGCAGTACGACCTGCCCCGCCTGGGCGCGGCCCTCAAGGCCGAG
This sequence comes from Variovorax sp. W1I1, assembly GCF_030815625.1. Lineage (NCBI taxonomy): Bacteria > Pseudomonadati > Pseudomonadota > Betaproteobacteria > Burkholderiales > Comamonadaceae > Variovorax > Variovorax sp. W1I1. The sequence goes on from NZ_JAUSWZ010000001.1 coordinate 5,015,225, forward strand.
CGCGACAACCAGTTCGACTACCTCGGCCTGCAGACGCTGTACGACCGCTACTTCCTGCACGTGCGCAAGACCCGCATCGAACTGCCGCAGGCTTTCTTCATGCGCGTGGCCATGGGCCTGTCGCTTGGCGAAATCGACCGTGAAGCGCGCGCCATCGAGTTCTACGAAGTGCTCTCGTCGTTCGACTTCATGTCGAGCACGCCCACCCTCTTCAACGCCGGCACGCTGCGCTCGCAGCTCTCCAGCTGCTACCTGACCACCGTGCCCGACGACCTGGACGGCATCTACGAGTCGATCAAGGAAAACGCGCTGCTCTCGAAGTTCGCGGGCGGCCTGGGCAACGACTGGACCCGCGTGCGCGCGCTCGGCTCGCACATCAAGGGCACCAACGGCGAATCGCAGGGCGTGGTGCCGTTCCTCAAGGTGGTGAACGACACGGCCGTAGCGGTGAACCAGGGCGGCAAGCGCAAGGGCGCTGTGTGCACGTACCTGGAAACCTGGCACCTGGACATCGAGGAGTTCCTGGAACTGCGCAAGAACACCGGCGACGACCGCCGCCGCACGCACGACATGAACACGGCCAACTGGATCCCCGACCTCTTCATGCGCCGCGTGATGGAAAAGGGCACCTGGACGCTGTTCTCGCCCTCCAACGTGCCTGACCTGCACGACCTGTTCGGCGCCGACTTCGAGAAGGCCTATGTGGCCTACGAAGAGAAGGCCGCCCGCGGCGAGATCAAGCCCGCGCGCACCATCCAGGCGTCGGACCTGTGGCGCAAGATGCTCACGATGCTGTTCGAGACCGGCCATCCCTGGATCACGTTCAAGGACGCCTGCAACGTGCGCTCGCCGCAGCAGCACGCCGGCGTCGTGCACTCGTCGAACCTCTGCACCGAGATCACGCTGAACACCAGCGACACCGAAACCGCTGTCTGCAACCTGGGTTCGGTGAACCTGCTGCAGCATCTGAAGGACGGCAAGGTCGACCAGGAAAAGTTGAAGCGCACGATCTCGACCGCGATGCGCATGCTCGACAACGTGATCGACATCAACTACTACGCCGTGAAGAAGGCGCGCGACTCGAACCTGCGCCACCGTCCGGTGGGCCTGGGCCTGATGGGCTTCCAGGACGCGCTGTATGAACTGCGCATTCCCTACGCCTCGCAGGAAGCCGTGCAGTTCGCCGACGAGTCGATGGAAGCCATCTGCTACCACGCCTACTGGGCATCGACCGAGCTGGCCAAGGAACGCGGCAAGTACTCGAGCTACAAGGGCTCGCTGTGGGACAAGGGCATCCTGCCGATCGACACGCTCGACCTGCTCGAGCAGGCACGCGGCGGCTACGTCGAAGTGGACCGCTCGGCCACGCTCGACTGGGACGCGCTGCGCGCCAAGATCAAGGCCGACGGCATGCGCAATTCGAACTGCGTGGCCATCGCACCGACCGCGACCATCTCGAACATCATCGGCGTGGACGCTTCGATCGAACCTTGCTTCGGCAACCTCTCGGTCAAGTCGAACCTGTCGGGCGAATTCACCGTGATCAACCACTACCTGGTGCGCGACCTCAAGCGCCTGGGCCTGTGGGATGACGTGATGGTGATGGACCTGAAGCACTTCGACGGTTCGCTGCGTCCCATCGACCGCGTGCCGCAGGACGTGAAGGCGCTCTACGCCACCGCGTTCGAAGTGGAAACCACGTGGCTCGTCGAAGCCGCCTCGCGTCGCCAGAAGTGGATCGACCAAGCGCAGTCGCTCAACATCTACATGGCCGGCGCATCGGGCAAGAAGCTCGACGACACCTACAAGCTCGCATGGCTGCGCGGCCTGAAGACGACCTACTACCTCCGCACGCAGAGCGCGACGCACGCAGAAAAGTCGACGGTGCAATCGGGCCGTCTCAACGCGGTGTCGTCGGGCAACGATGCACCCTCGGGCATGAGCGCACTCGAAGCCGCCGCTGCTGCAGCGAAGGCACAGATGAGCGCGATGCCCGCCACCGACATCGCGTTCTGCGGTGTGGACGATCCGACCTGTGAAGCGTGCCAGTGACACGCCGATGCTCGCGACAGTGAGTCAGTGAGGTGCATGCGAAAAATCGCGCGACGTTCAAGCAATGAAGCCATTGACTGACATCGCGCGATGCATGCGAGCAACATAACAACCACATAAATGGAGCGCGATGTGAACGAGCACTTTGCAACTCACATCGTTGCTCCGATAATTTGAGCATTGGATTTTTCTATGTTGACCTGGGACGAAGAAGTCAAGCCCTCCTTACCAAAGGATATGCAACAAGGATTGCAGCACCACAACGCATCGACCAGCGGCTTGCCCGCAGGCCGTTCGGTGGACGCTCCGACTTCGTCGATTGCACAACCCGCGCTGCGCACGCTCGATGACGGCGCCGCAGTCCGTCCGGTTGTCGCCGCAGCAGCAACGCCTGCCGCCACCCCGACCACCCAGCGCGTCAAGGCTTCCGACAAGCGCATCATCAACGGCCAGACCGACGTCAACCAGCTGGTGCCGTTCAAGTACAAGTGGGCTTGGGAAAAATACCTCGCCACCTGCGCCAACCACTGGATGCCGCAGGAAGTGAACATGACGCGCGACATCGCGTTGTGGAAGGACCCCAACGGCCTGACCGAAGACGAACGCCGCATCGTCAAGCGCAACCTCGGCTTCTTCGTGACCGCCGATTCGCTGGCCGCCAACAACATCGTGCTGGGCACCTACCGCCACATCACGGCCCCCGAATGCCGCCAGTTCCTGCTGCGCCAGGCTTTTGAAGAAGCGATCCACACGCACGCGTACCAGTACATCGTCGAGTCGCTCGGACTGGACGAGAGCGAAATCTTCAACGCCTACAACGAAGTGCAGTCGATCCGCGAGAAGGACCAGTTCCTGCTCCCGTTCATCGACGCCATCAGCGATCCGCACTTCAAGACCGGCACGCACGAGACCGACCAGACGCTGCTCAAGTCGCTCATCGTGTTCGCCTGCCTGATGGAAGGTCTCTTCTTCTACGTCGGCTTCACGCAGATCCTTGCGCTCGGCCGCCAGAACAAGATGACCGGCGCCGCCGAGCAATATCAGTACATCCTGCGCGACGAGTCGATGCACTGCAATTTCGGCATCGACCTGATCAACCAGCTCAAGCTCGAGAATCCCGGCCTCTGGACCCCAGAGTTCAAGGCCGAGATCAAGGACCTCTTCATGAGGGCCGTCGAGCTCGAATACAAATACGCCGAAGACACCATGCCGCGTGGCGTGCTCGGTATGAACGCCTCCATGTTCAAGGGCTACCTGCGGTACATCGCCAACCGGCGTGCGCAGCAGATCGGCCTCGAAACGCTCTTCCCGAACGAAGAAAATCCGTTCCCCTGGATGAGCGAAATGATTGACCTGAAGAAAGAGCGCAACTTTTTCGAAACCCGCGTGATCGAGTACCAGTCGGGTGGTGCGCTCTCCTGGGATTGAATCTTTCCGATAAGAATTAATGAATTCAAGAATTGCCCTTGCCACCGATCGCGCCGAAGAGCGCGGCATGGACGAGGGCTCAGGTGTTCATGGTGCTGGGGCTCAGATTCCAACGCCATGAATCGCTTCACGCTCCCAACGTGCGTGGAGTGCTTCAATAGGTTGATTTTTTCAACTTGATCAAGGAGAAATAGAAATGGCAACTGCAAAGAAAGCGCCGGCTAAGAAAGCCGCTGCAAAGAAGGCTCCGGCAAAGAAGGTCGCGGCCGCTAAGAAGGCTCCGGCAAAGAAGGTAGCAGCGAAGAAGGCTCCGGCCAAGAAGGTTGCTGCCAAGAAGGTCGCCGCCAAGAAGGCTCCTGCCAAGAAGGTAGCAGCGAAGAAGGCAGCACCGGCCAAGAAGGCTGCTGCGAAGAAGGCTCCGGCGAAGAAGGCCGCTGCCAAGAAGGCGCCTGCGAAGAAGGCTGCAGCGAAGAAGGCTCCTGCCAAGAAGGCAGCTGCCAAGAAGGCCCCTGCAAAGAAGGCCGCCGCCAAGAAGGCTCCTGCGAAAAAGGCTGCGGCCAAGAAAGCCGCGAAAAAGCCCGCTGCCAAGCCTGCCGCTGCTGCCAAGAAGCCTGCTGCAAAGAAGGCTGCCAAGGCACCCGCCAAGGCTGCAGTAGCGCCTGCCCCTGCTGCGCAAACGACGCTGAATCCCCAGGCAGCCTGGCCGTTTCCTACGGCCAGCAAGCCCTGAGTTTTCTCAGCGCCCTTGACGGCAAAAAACCCGGCACCTCACGGTGTCGGGTTTTTTTATGGGCGCTCGAGAAAGAGGCTTCTTACAAGCCCAGCGCCTTGCGATCGACCTGGTAGTTCTGTGGTCCACGCTGCGCGATCTTGAGTGCTCCGATGCGGTTGCCCAGTGCCGCGCATTGCGCGAGCGGCCATTCCTTTTCCAGACCGAACAGCAGGGCGCCGCGCCATGCGTCGCCGCAACCCGTGGGCTCGATCACGGCAGTCGGCGTAACGCCCGGCACATGCTCGCGCTCGCCATCGATCCAGACTTCGCAGCCCTCGGCCGCGAGCGTGACCACCAGGCCGCGCACGCGCTTGGAGATCTCGGCGAGGCTCCAGCCGGTGCGCTGCGACAGCATCTTGCCTTCGTAGTCGTTGACCACGACCCAGCTCGCGAGATCGACGAAGTGCTTGAGCGCATCGCCGTCGAACATCGGCAGACCCTGGCCCGGATCGAACACGAACGGAATGCCGGCGGCAGCGAATTGCTCGGCGTGCTGCAGCATCGCCTCTCGGCCATCGGGCGCGATGATGCCGACCTTGATGTCCTCGCGCGCCGCCACTTTGGTGATGTGCGCCTGCTGCATCGCGCCGGGATGGAACGCGGTGATCTGGTTGTTGTCGACGTCGTTCATGATCATCGCCTGCGCGGTGAAGGTGTCGTCGAGTTGACGCACGAACTCGGTGTCGATGCCCAGCGAACGCATGCGCTCCAGGTAGTCGGCGCCGTCGCTGCCGAGCGTGGCCATCGGCAGTGCTGTGCCGCCCAGCGCGTTGAGGCTGTAGGCGATGTTGCCGGCGCAGCCGCCGAAGTCGCGGCGCAGGCCCGGCACGAGGAACGACACGTTCAGGATGTGCAGCTGGTCTGGAAGGATCTGATCGGCGAACCGTCCCTCGAAAGTCATGATGGTGTCGAACGCGAGGGAACCGCAAATCACTGCTGCCATGGGTGGACCGTTTTCGTTGAATGAAGATGGATGAAAGAAGGAGGACGATGGCTTGCGCGCAGGCGTCGTCCAGCTAGGGATAGAACGCTTCCACGCGGTAGCCCGCGATGGGAGGCAGCACGGCCGCTTCGTTCGGTGAAAGCGTGAGCGGCAACGAGGCCGTGCGGTCGGCGCGCGCCGCGAGCACCGAGGGCGCGCCGTAGTCCGCGGGCATCAGCACGCGCCGCACGACCGCACGCTCCTGTGTGTCGAGCAGCGACAGCTCGACAGCCGGCATCGCGAGCGGCACGGTGGCCGCGTTGCGCAAGGTGAAGCTCAGCCGGTAGTCATTGCCGCCGCTCTTCTCGCGCGCGAAGGCGGCGCCCTCGATCATGATGTCGCCGATCTGGCGCAGGGCCGAGAGCTCGCAGCCGGTGTACTGGCACAGCGTCGCCAGCGCGGGGCGCAGGCCCGGCTGGCGCGCGACGATCCCGTCGCGCTCGTGGCGAACGGTCTGCACGATGAGCAGCAGGACAGCGAGCACCGCCAGAACGACCAGCAGCAGCCGCACGCCCTTGCGCTGCCAGAAACCGGGCGCATGGACGTCGTGCTCTTCGTCGTCGGAGAAACGGTGGTCCTCTTCGCGCTCCGCAAACATCGGCGGCAACGAGGCGGGGCTCTCCGGCTCACTCGCCTCCCGCACCACCGATGACGGTGACGACGATGCGGCCTTGGCCGCAGCCCTGGCTTCGCGCGACTTGTGGGCGCTCGCGATCTTGGCCGACTTGATGCGCGCACGCCGCAGCGCCTTCTGCATCTGGACCTGGTCGTGGTCCTCTTCCTTTTCTTCTTTTTCTTCTTTCTCTTCGGCGTCGTCGTCGATAGCGGGCTCGACCAGTCCATGCGTCGTCTTGACGCGAGGCACCGGCAGCGGCGGCACCGGAGGGGGCGGCGATGGCGGCGGTGGCGCGAGATTCAGGTCGATGTTCGGGAACGGCGGCAGCGAGCTTGCCGGCGGCCGCCACGTGGGCTCGCTGACATCCAGGTCGGACCACGGCTCGTCCGCGATGATGCCGTGCGCAGGCAGCGAGAGCGCCGGGGACTGCGCGGGCGATGCAGGTGGTGGCGGTGGAGGCGGCTCGGACTGCGGCGCGACCGCCGCTTCTACAGGCTCGAAAGCTTCCGATGCGGGCGGTGGATGCGCCACCTCGGCGCGGGCATGCCCTTCATCAGGTTCGTCGTCGAAGAAATCCGCGTCTTCGGAAGCATGGGAAGGAGGCTGCGACGCTGTCGACGCGTCGGACCGGCGATCGGAGGAAGGCTCGACCAGCGAGGGCGAATAAGCGGCAGCCGGGGACGGTGCGGGGGGCGCTCCGGCCGACGGTCCATCGGATGATTCGTGCAGGTCGAGCGTCGCATCGAACACATGGCTGCAGCGGCCGCAGCGCACCCAACCATCCGAGATGCGAAGCTGGTCGCGCACCACCTTGAAGGTGGTGGTGCAGGCGGGGCAACGCGTGACGAGGCTCATGACCGGGCGATTGTAGGGTTGGGCCCCCGCCACGCGAACGGTGCGCGGCAGTGCAAAAACCCGGCCCCGCTGCTCAGCAGCGTGCCGTCATGAGGATCCAGCCGTCCTCGCTGTCGCTGACCTCAAGGGCCGCATACGGCGCGTAGGCCTCTTTCAACTCGTCGGCCTGGCGCTCGAGGATGCCGGCCATCACCAGCGATCCGCCCGGCGCCACATGGCTGCGCAGCAGCGGCGCGAGCAACTTGAGCGGCGTCGCAAGGATGTTGGCAAGCACCGTGTCGTAGGTGCCCTTGGCCGCGTCCGGCAGGCCGACGTTAAGGCTCACGCCGTTGGCTTCGGCATTGAGCCGGCTCGAGGAGACCGCGGCTTCGTCGATGTCGACGGCATCGATGTCGCGCGCGCCGAACTTCGCCGCGCCGATTGCCAGGATGCCGGAACCGCAGCCGTAGTCGAGCACGCGCTGCTTGCCGAAGGCGCCCTCGCCCTGTTTCGCGATCCAGCGCAGGCACATGCGCGTGGTGGGATGCGTGCCGGTGCCGAAGGCCAGGCCCGGGTCGAGACGGATCACCTGCTTCGCCTGTTCGGGCGGCTCGTGCCAGGTCGGCACGATCCAGAACTCGGGCGTGATTTCGACCGGCGCGAACTGCGATTGCGTGAGCCGCACCCAGTCCTGCTCGGGCACATTCGCCACGCCGAGCACCGAGCAGCCCTCGAAGAAGTCCTGCAGCGCGAGCAGCGATGCGGCCTCGTTCGCAAGCGCCTCGTCGGGGAACAACGCGATCACGCGCGAGCGTTGCCAGCCCTCCTTGGGCGGCGGCATGCCGGGCTCGCCGAACAGCGCCTGCTCGGCATCGGTCTGCGCGTCGGCGTCCTCGACGGACACGCTCAAAGCATCGAGTGCATCGAGCGCGTCGCTAAGCATTTCGACCCGGTCTTCCGGTGCCATCAGGCGAAGTTCGAACATGGCGTCGTCTCGTGGATCAGCGCTTGTGCGCCGCCAGCCACTCTTCGAGGTAGTGAATGTTCGTGCCGCCGCTCATGAACTTGGCATCGACCATCAACTCGCGGTGCAGCGGGATGTTGGTCTGGATGCCTTCGATCACGGTCTCGTTCAGCGCCGTGCGCATGCGGGCCATGGCCTGCTCGCGCGTGTCGCCGTACACGATGATCTTGCCGATCATCGAGTCGTAGTTCGGGGGCACGAAGTAGTTGGTGTAAGCGTGCGAATCGACGCGCACACCAGGGCCGCCCGGCGGGTGCCACATGGTGATGCGGCCCGGCGACGGCGTGAACTTCCACGCATCTTCGGCGTTGATGCGCACCTCGATGGCGTGGCCGCGCATCTCGATCTGACGCTGGGTGAACGGCAGCTTTTCGCCGGCGGCCACCATGATCTGCGTCTTCACGATGTCGATGCCGGTGGTGAACTCCGTCACCGGATGCTCCACCTGCACGCGCGTGTTCATCTCGATGAAGTAGAACTCGCCGTTCTCATAAAGGAACTCGAAGGTGCCGGCGCCGCGATAGCCGATCTTCTTGCAGGCCGCGGCGCAGCGCTCGCCGATCTTCTCGATCAGCTTGCGCGGAATGCCGGGAGCCGGCGATTCCTCGATCACCTTCTGGTGGCGGCGCTGCATGGAGCAGTCGCGCTCGCCCAGGTAGACCGCGTTCTTGTGCTTGTCCGCGAGGATCTGGATCTCGATGTGGCGCGGGTTCTGGAGAAACTTCTCCATGTACACGGCCGGATTGCTGAAGGCCGCGCCGGCCTCCGCCTTGGTCATCTGGATCGCGTTGACCAGCGCCGCCTCGGTGTGCACCACGCGCATGCCGCGGCCACCGCCGCCGCCCGCCGCCTTGATGATGACCGGGTAGCCGATCGCACGGGCAATGCGCTTGTTGGTGGCGGCGTCGTCCGAGAGCTCGCCCTCGGAGCCGGGCACGCAAGGCACGCCCGCCTTGATCATGGCCTGCTTGGCCGAGACCTTGTCGCCCATCGTGCGGATGTTGTCCGGCGTCGGGCCGATGAACTGGAAACCGCTCTGCTCCACGCGTTCGGCGAAGTTGGCGTTTTCACTCAGGAAACCGTAGCCGGGGTGAATGGCTTCGGCGTCCGTCACTTCAGCCGCCGAAATGATCGCCGGCATGTTGAGATAGCTCAGCGCCGAAGGGGCCGGGCCGATGCAGACGGCTTCCTGCGCCAGCTTGACGTATTTGGCGTCGCGATCGGCTTCGGAATAGACCATCACGGCCTTGATGCCCATCTCGCTGCAGGCGCGCTGAATCCGGAGGGCAATCTCCCCCCGGTTTGCAACCAGGATCTTCTTGAACATGGTCACTCGATGATGAACAGCGGCTGGCCGTATTCGACCGCCTGCCCGTTTTCGCCGAGGATCTGGGTGATCGTGCCGGACTTGTCGGCTTCGATTTCGTTGAGGATCTTCATCGCTTCGATGATGCAGATCGTGTCGCCTTCATTCACCTTGCTGCCGATTTCGACGAAAGCAGCGGCGCCCGGGCTGGACGAACGATAGAACGTGCCAACCATCGGCGACTTGACCGCGTGGCCGGCCGGTGCGGCGTCGACCGCGGGAGCGCTGGCGGCGGCCGTGGCGGCAGGCGCACCGGCGACCGGGGCGGCGGCGGGCGGCGCGGCCAGGGTTTGCACATACTGCACCGGGGCGGCGCCGCCGCCCTTGACGATGCGAACCTTGCCTTCGGTTTCGGTGATTTCCAGTTCGGAAATATTCGATTCGGACACCAGATCGATCAGTGTCTTGAGTTTGCGCAGATCCATGGGACTCCAGTGCCGGCTTTGCCGGTCATTCGGATATAACTGAGCTGAAAATCGGCGATTTTCAGCGTTTGGTGGCTAACGCCAGCTTGGGCGGCCGATTCTAACCATGAACAAGTTCACGCCGCCATGTCTCCAGATCGGCGGTTTCGAGCTTGCCCATTTTACGAGCCGCAACCGAACCGTTACCGTTGACAACCAATGTGAACGGCAGTCCGCCGCCGGTATTGCCAAGATTCTTGACCAGTTCCGTGCCTTGCAGGCCCGCAAGGCCGGTCGGATAGGTGACCGGGGTGCGTTGCAGGAACTTGCGCACCGCGCTGGGCTGATCGATGGCCAATCCGACCACTTGCCAGCCATTGGCGCTGTTTTGACGAAAAAAAGCATCGATCATCGGCATTTCTTCGACGCACGGTGGGCACCACGTGGCCCAGAAGTTGAGCAACAGCGGCTTGCCGCGCAGGCTCGACAGGACGAGGTCACCACCCTCCGGCCGTTCGAATTTCTGGGCCCAGAAGGTCGCGTCGAGTTGCTCGCCACCCCCCGCATTGCTGCCGGCGCTGCGTTCCCGCCACCAGGCGCCACCCACCCCGGCAGCGGCGGCCATCGCCGCCACGCCGCCATAGAGCATGCCGCGTCGTGTCGGCGAAGAAGTCATTCACTTGTCCTTTTCTCTTTCAATCAGTCGGCGCAATGCAGGCAGGTCGCCGCGCGGCGTGCGGCCCTGGGCATCAGGCTTCAGGGCTCCGCGCAGGTCGTCCAGGTCGTAGACCAAGAGGTGCACGCCGATTTCCTCACCGAGCGCGCGGCTGGGCGCATGCACGCTCAAGGCTTCGACCTGCTCGCCGTGAAAGCCGGTGACCATGCGCGGCTCGTAGTCCACGTGGTGGTCGATGAGGGCGATCTCGGCGGACTTGGAATCATCGCAGAACATCTGTATGTAAATGTCCGACAGCCGGGTGGCCGTGCCGTGCCACACGGCGCCGCCGATGTGCGGCCGGAAGGCCGCCATGCGCTTCATCCATTCCAGCGCCAAGAGGCGCAGTGCATGCAGTTCCTGGGGCTGGGTGTCGGCGCAGAAAAGCGCAATGTAGTCGCGCACCTCGGCCTCGACTTCGTCGTTGTTCGGCAGCGAAGTGCGCGCCGACAGGCCCAGGTCACGCACGGCCCTGCGTTTGGCGGGGCCGTATTCCAGCCCTTCCTCGACGACAAGGCGGGCTGCGGTGGCGGCAATTTCGCGCTTGGACGTGTCCATCGGGGCATTTTGCCCGCAGTAGGCGTCACGCACACGAAATCAACACGAAGCTCGGGGCGAAGGCCGGGCTTGCCTGCCGAGTCCCGCATTCCGCCTCCCTAGAATCGCCCGATGCACATTCATATTCTGGGTATCTGCGGCACGTTCATGGGTGGCGTGGCCGCCCTGGCGCGCGAAGCGGGCCACCGGGTCACGGGCTGCGATGCCGGCGTGTACCCGCCGATGAGCGACCAGCTGCGCTCGCTCGGCATCGATCTCATCGAAGGTTTCGGCGCCGACCAGCTCGCCCTCGCGCCCGACATGTTCGTGGTGGGCAATGTGGTTTCGAGGGCTCGCTTGCCCGACGGCAGCCCCAAGTTCCCGCTAATGGAAGCCATCCTCGACGCCGGCAAGCCCTACACGAGCGGCCCGCAATGGCTGGCCGAACACGTGCTGCTGGGCCGCCACGTGCTGGCAGTGGCCGGCACGCACGGCAAGACGACGACCACGTCGATGCTGGCCTGGGTGCTCGATCAGGGTGGCAAGGCGCCGGGTTTCCTGGTGGGCGGGGTGCCGCTGGACTTCGGTGTGTCGGCCCGGTTGGGCGACGGCGCCGCCTTCGTCATCGAGGCCGACGAATACGACACCGCCTTCTTCGACAAGCGCAGCAAGTTCGTGCACTACCGGCCGCGCACCGCGGTGCTCAACAACCTGGAGTTCGACCACGCGGACATCTTCGACGACCTTTCCGACATCGAGCGCCAGTTCCACCACCTCGTGCGCACCGTGCCCGGCACCGGGCGGCTGGTGGTGAATGCGACCGAGGAGAGCCTGCAGCGCGTGCTCACCCAGGGATGCTGGAGCGAACTCGCGCGATTCGGTGCCGGTGGCGAGTGGCAGGCAAGCGGTTCGCACGACGCCTTCGACGTGCTCCGGCAGGGGGAAAAAGTCGGCCGGGTCGAGTGGGAGCTCTCGGGCCTGCACAACCAGATGAACGCGCTGGCCGCCATCGCGGCCGCCGACCACGTCGGCGTTGCGCCGGCCGATGCGGCGCGCGCGCTCGGCAGCTTTCGCAACGTGCGCCGGCGCATGGAGTTGCGCGGCACGGTGGGCTCGATCACCGTCTACGACGACTTCGCCCATCACCCCACCGCCATCCGCACCACGCTCGACGGCCTGCGCAAGAAGCTCGACGACGCCGGCAAGCAAAGTGAGCGCATCCTCGCCGCGTTCGAGCCGCGCAGCAACACGATGAAGCTGGGCGTCATGGCCGCGCAGTTGCCCTGGAGCCTGGAGTCGGCCGATCTTTCGTTTTGCCACACGGCCGGGCTCGACTGGGATGCCGCAGCCGCCCTGGCGCCGATGGGCGACCGCGCGCAGGTCGCCGGGGCCATCGAGCCCCTGGTGGCGCAGATCACCGCCGCCGCGCGTCCAGGCGATCACATCGTCTGCATGAGCAACGGCGGCTTCGGCGGCGTGCACGACAAACTGCTTGCGGCCCTGCGCGCCGCGACGGCATCATGACCGCCATGCGCGCCCGGGAACTGATCGACAGCCTGAAGCTGCAGCCTCACCCGGAGGGCGGCTGGTACAGCGAGGTGTTCCGTTCGCCGGCCGGCGTCACTCCGGCCGACGGCCGCGCGTCCCGCAGCGCGCTCACCAGCATCTACTTCCTGCTCGAAGCGGGCCAGCATTCGCGCTGGCACCGGGTGCTGTCCGACGAAGTCTGGGTGCACCTCGAAGGCGTGCCGCTGGCGCTCTGGACCTGCGATGCCGCGATGCGTACGGCGCCAGCCCATGTGCGGCTGGGGCCGGTCGATGCGCACGGCACGCGCCCCCAGCATGTGGTGCCGGCCGGCCAGTGGCAGGCGGCCCGCCCGATCCAGGGTCATTCGTCAGGCGACTACACGCTGGTCGCCTGCATGGTCGGTCCAGGCTTCGACTTTGCCGACTTCTCGATGGTGCCGCCCGACAGCGACGAGGCGGCGTCGATGCGGCACCACTGGCCCGAACTGGCCGGAATGCTCTGACCCTTTTCAGCCGCGGCGCGCCTTGACGGCCTGCGACAGCGTCTCGAGCACCTGCGTCGAATCGTCCCAGCCGATGCAGGCATCGGTGATGCTCTTGCCATATTCGAGGCCCAAGAGCTTGTCCTTGCCCGGCGTGAACTTCTGAGCACCGGCCTGCAGATGGCTCTCGACCATCACGCCGAACACGCGGTTGGAGCCGTTGGCGATCTGGCCCGCGATGTCCTTGGCCACGTCGATCTGCTTCTGGTGCTGCTTGGAGCTGTTCGCGTGGCTGCAATCGACCATCAGCGTGGGCGGCAGCTTGGCCGCTTCGAGGTCCTTGCAGGCGGCTTCGACGCTGGCGGCGTCGTAGTTCGGCGCCTTGCCGCCGCGCAGGATCACGTGGCAGTCGCGGTTGCCGTTGGTCTGCACGATCGCGACCTGGCCATTCTTGTGCACCGAGAGAAAGTGATGGCCGCGGGCCGCGGCCTGAATGGCGTCGGTCGCGATGCGGATGTTGCCGTCGGTGCCGTTCTTGAAGCCGATGGGGGCCGAAAGACCCGAGGCCAGCTCGCGGTGCACCTGGCTTTCGGTGGTTCGCGCGCCGATGGCGCCCCAGGAGATCAGGTCGCCGATGTACTGGGGCGAGATCACGTCGAGGAACTCGCTGCCCGCCGGCAGGCCGATGCGGTTGATGTCGATCAGGAGCTGACGCGCAATGCGCAGGCCTTCGTCGATACGGAAGCTCTCGTCCAGGTACGGGTCGTTGATCAGGCCCTTCCAGCCGACGGTGGTACGCGGCTTCTCGAAGTACACACGCATCACGATCTCGAGGGTGCCGGCGTATTTTTCGCGCTCGACCTTCAGGCGCTTGGCGTACTCGATGGCGGCGGCCGGGTCGTGGATCGAACAGGGCCCCATGATCACCAGCAGCCGGTCGTCCTTGCCATCCATGATGTTGTGGATGTTGCGGCGGGTGCCCTCGATCAGCGTTTCGACCGGCGTGCCGCGGATCGGGAAAAAGCGGATCAGATGTTCAGGAGGGGGCAGCACGTTGATGTCCTTGATGCGTTCGTCGTCGGTCTTGCTGGTTTTTTCGACGCTCGCATACCAGCTGTCGCTGGCGGGGGCAGTGTTCGTGCTCATGGTGCTTTTCCTTGTTGGAGTGAAATCGTCAGGGCATAAAAAAACCGCCGAGGCTTGAGGCGCCGGCGGTTTTGGGAGGGTGTTCGTTTGCTTTACGCGCTCGCCTCTCGTCCGCCGGAAACCGGGAACCAAAAGAAGGCAAAGAAATAAGCGCGGAGGGCGGACATAGGGGCGGAATGTAGCACGGAAAATAAAGACCCGGTCAAGCAGCCGGGCCCAGGGGTGGTTTACCGATAGCCCGATTCATTGGCGTTGTGAATGATCCAGATCAGGTTGCCGCCGGTGTATTCACCCATGCCGCCGCCCGCGAAGATCAGCCGTCCCTGGCCCTTGTAGGTCATCTCGAAACGATGGCGATCGCTGCCGAAATAGAAGGGAATGAAGGCCTTGCCTGTCACGTAGGCGCCCTGGTCGGTCGGCGGGCCGGCGAGGTCGGTGACCTGCTTGGCGCTCATGCCGATTTGCAGGCGGGTGAACTTGCTGTTGCGCGCCGGATTGCCGGTGATCTCGCCTTCGTAGCCGTTCAGGCCCTTGACGGTGCGGCCGCTGCCGGCCTCGACCTTGGAGGAATCGGTCACGTTGCCGCGAGCGTCCATGCCGGCCTTGGAACCGCTGGGCGCCGCGGGCGCTGCAGCAGCGGGTGCCGGTGCGGCGGCGGGCTGGCTGCCCGAACCGCCGCGCGAGGCGCAACCGGCGGTGGCCAACGCCACCACGGCGGTCACGGCCCACAGCACGGCGGGCGAATTGATCCTGTTCCCCATTGAAATGCTCCTTGATTCGTCGTTCGGAAAAAAAGAGCGCAGCTTAGCAACCGAAGGAAACAGCCGGCAAGTGACGAAAGTCCTAAGCCGTTCCACCTACCGTGAGACCGTCGATGCGCAGCGTGGGCTGCCCGACGCCGACCGGCACGCTCTGGCCTTCCTTGCCGCAGGTGCCCACGCCGGAATCGAGCGCCATGTCATTGCCGATCATGGTCACGCGGGTGAGCGCGTCGGGGCCATTGCCCACGATGGTCGCGCCCTTGACCGGGTACTGGATCTTGCCGTTCTCGACCCAGAAGGCCTCGCTGGCCGAGAACACGAACTTGCCGCTCGTGATGTCGACCTGCCCGCCGCCGAAGTTGGTGGCGTAGAGGCCCTTCTTGATGCTGGCCACGATTTCCTGGGGATCCTTGTCGCCGCCCAGCATGTAGGTGTTGGTCATGCGCGGCATCGGCACGTGGGCGTAGCTCTCGCGGCGGCCGTTGCCGGTGGGCTTGACCTTCATGAGGCGGGCATTCATCGAATCCTGGATGTAGCCCTTGAGGATGCCGTCCTCGATCAGCACGTTGCGCTGGCTGGCGTTGCCCTCGTCGTCGACGTTGAGCGAGCCGCGGCGGTCGGCGATCGTGCCGTCGTCCAGCACCGTGACGCCCTTGGCCGCCACGCGCTGGCCGATGCGGCCCGAAAACGCGCTCGAGCCCTTGCGGTTGAAGTCGCCTTCCAGACCGTGGCCGATGGCCTCGTGCAGCAGGATGCCGGGCCAGCCGGAGCCGAGCACGACGGTCATCTCACCGGCAGGGGCCGGGCGGGCGTCCAGGTTGGTCAGCGCGGCCTTCACGGCCTGGTCGACGTATTCGGCGATCTTCTCGTCGTCGAAGTAGGCGAGGCCGAAGCGCCCGCCGCCGCCGCCGGAGCCGACTTCACGGCGGCCGTTCTGCTCGGCGATCACGGTGACCGACAGGCGCACCAGCGGGCGCACGTCGGCAGCCAGCGTGCCGTCGGCACGTGCCACGAGCACCACGTCGTATTCGCTTGCGAGGCCGGCCATGACTTGCGCCACGCGCGGATCACGCGAACGCGCCAGCTTCTCAGTCTTTTCGAGCAGCTTGACCTTGGCCGTGCTGTCGAGCGTGGAGATGGGATCGACGCCGTTGTAGAGCGACCGGCTCAAGGCAATCTTGCGGGTCGGCGTCTTCACGCGGCCGGTGCGGCCGGCGGAGGAAATCGAGCGGACCGTGCGGGCCGCATCGAGGAGCGAGGCTTCGGAAATGTCGTCCGAATAGGCGAATGCGGTTTTCTCGCCGCTGACCGCACGCACGCCGACGCCCTGGTCGATGCTGAAGCTGCCGGTCTTGACGATGCCCTCTTCCAGGCTCCAGCCTTCGCTGCGCGTGTACTGGAAGTAGAGATCGGCGTCGTCCACCTTGTGCGAGGTGATCTCGGCGAGGGCCTTGCTCAGGTGCGATTCGTCGAGTCCGAACGGCGTGAGCAGGAGTTGTTGGGCTGTTGCCAGGCGCTCGATGGTGGGTTCGCGAGAGATCATGACTGCCATTCTAGGCAGCCACCCTCTTCCGCGCCGCCCCCAAGGGCACTCGGGCGCCTAGTTCTGCGCCAGCTTTCGGGCCCGGGCGATCGACATCAGGATGCCCAACCCCAGCCCCAGCGTCACCATCGCCGTCCCGCCGTAGCTGATGAACGGCAGCGGCACGCCCACCACCGGCAGGATCCCGCTCACCATGCCCATGTTCACGAAGGCGTAGGTGAAGAAGATCATCGTGACCGCCCCCGCCAGCAGGCGCGAGAACAGGGTGGCCGCGCTGGTCGCGATGGCCAGCCCGCGGAAGATGAGGAGGATGAAGGCCGAGATCAGCGCCAGGTTGCCCACCAGCCCGAACTCCTCGGAATAGGCGGCAAAGATGAAGTCGGTGGTGCGCTCGGGAATGAATTCGAGGTGCGTCTGGGTGCCCTGCATGAAGCCCTTGCCGCCGACGCCGCCCGAGCCGATGGCGATCATCCCCTGGATGATGTGGAAGCCCTTGCCCAGCGGGTCCTTGCTCGGATCGAGCAGCGTGCACACGCGCTGCTTCTGGTAGTCGTGCAGCACCCGCCAGTCGACGCCGTCGGTGCACAGCTTCGACTCGAAGCTCACGATCAGCGTCACCGCAATGGCGCCGATCACCACCGGCGGCACGATCAGCTTCCAGGGCAGCCCGGCGAAGAAGATCACCGCCAGGCCCGCCGCCAGGACCAGGAGCGAGGTGCCCAGGTCAGGCTGCTTCATGATGAGCCCGACCGGCACCGCCAGCAGCACGGTGGCCACCACGAAATCGAGCGGCCGCAACTGGCCTTCGCGCCGCTGGAACCACCAGGCCAGCATCAGCGGCATGGCGATCTTGAGGATCTCGCTGGGCTGGATCACCACGCCGATATTGATCCAGCGCTGGGCGCCCTTCTTGGTGATGCCGAAGAGCGCCACCGCGATCAGGAGCGCCACGCCCGCCGCGTAGAGCGGCACGGCGAACATCATCAGCCGCTGCGGCGGCACCTGCGCCACCACGAACATGATGAAGCCGGCCAAGAGCATGTTGCGGCCATGGTCGACGAAGCGCGAACCGTGGTCGTAGCCGGAGGAATACATAGTCAGCAGCCCGGCGAAGGCGAGCAGCAGCACGGCGAAGGCCAGAAAGCCGTCGAAGCCCTGGAAGATGGGCGCAATTCGACGCGCCAGGGAGGGCTGATTGAACACGGCAGACATGGGGGCGGATTATCCGCGCCCCGCATGTCCTTTCAGCCAAAAGCGAGCTGAACGACCGTGCGTCCCGGTCGGCTTTCGACCGCCAGGCGCGCGCCGATCGCGCCGGCGCGCTCCCACAGGGCCCTGGGGACCTGCGAGGCGTCGAAGCCTCGGCCGTTGTCGATCACCCGCAGCCGCACGGTGTCGCCCTGCATGTCCGCCTCGATCCGCAGCACGCTGGCCTGCGCGTGCTGCAGCACGTTGGAGATGGCCTCGAACAGCAGGAACTGCAGCTGCCGCATGGCGTGCGCATCGAGCAACTGCACCGGCTCGACTTCGTCCACCGCCCATTCGAACTCGATGCCCGCCGCCACCAGCCGGGGTTCCAGCCGGTAGCGCAGCGCCGCCAGCAGCGCGCCGACATCGCCCGGCGGCAGGTGGATCGAGTCGATCGACAGCTTGAGCTGGTCGAGCGAATCGCGCAGCGTGCGCAGCAGTTCCTCCGAACTGGTCTGGCCCGACTGCAATTGCCGGATCGCCGAGCTGATGTGCGAGCCCACGCCGTCGTGCATGTCGCGCAGGATGCGCTCGCGCTCGTGGGTGCGGGCCTGGTCGCGCGCCACCTGCTCGAGCTCGGCATAGGTCAGCGCCAGCTCGCGCTCGCGTTGCGCGACCCGGTCGGCCAGCGCCGCGACCCATCCGCGCGCCTGCGTGCTCACCGCGTGAAAGCGCCTCAGCACGATCAGCAGCAGCGCGATGCCGAAGAAGATCGACGAATAGCGCACCCAAGTGGTCTCGCCGTAGGCGTCGCTCAGGCGGATCACCAGCCAGTCGCGCAGGCCGAAGGCCACCGTGACGAGCGCGGCGATGGCCACCAGCATCCGCTCGGTGCTCGGGTTGCGCACGGTCGCCACCACGAAGCCGCCCACGAAGACGCCGATGATCACGATCTCGATGGCGAGCCAACCGGTGAGCCACACCGGTTGTTCGCGCTGCAGCGCCAGCGCGCTCGCCACCACTGTGCCGGCGACGACCACGGCGAGCGGCCAGCGCAGCCATTGCTGGCGCGGATTCCGCGCCCACCCCGCGAGGTGGTAGCAGAACATCATGGCCGACGCCGCCCAGCCCGCGTAGCAGGCGGCCATCAGCACGCCCCAGGGAACCCAGGGCAGCGGCGGCTCGGCGATCACGCCGTCTGCCACGCGCACCGCCCAGCAGAACTCGGCAAGCGCCGCCCAGAAATAGATGCCGTCGCGCCGCTGCCGCCCCACGGCGCCGGTGTCCACCTGCGTGAGCCAGAGCGCCAGCGCGATGCTGCCGACGATCAGGCTGAAGGCGGTCAGCAGCACCGAGCCGGTGAAGCGCCAGGCATAGGCGCTCTCGAAGAGCTCGGTGCGCACCGGCGTGGCGGGACCGACGACGACGCGCGAGAGTCCCGCGCGCCGGGCGCTGTCGGCGCGCAGGCGGATCTGCAGGTGGTTCTCGCCGGCCGTCAGCAGGTGCCCCGGCACTGGCACATAGATGGGCGCCTTGGCGTAGTCGGCGTCATTGCCCACGCTCATGTCGCCGTAGACCTGCAGCAGCGCCCCGTTGAGCTGCACCTCGAAGACGTTGCCGACGCGGGGAATGAAGATGCCCCAGGGCGTTGCCGGCGCGGCCGCGAGGGTGAAAGGCAGGTCGAAGCTCGCCAGGCCTGGCCGGCCGCGGTGCTGGCGGTCCCAGTGATAAGAGAGCTCGACCGGCCCGGTGCGGGTGATGCCATCGACCGACGTCGTGATGGTGCCGTGGCGCAGCTCGATCGAGCCATCGGCCGCCTGGAGCGGCTCCGCCGACGCAGCCCTCATGCCGGCAGCGCCGATCACCAGCACCGCCAGCCACAGCGAAAGCAGTGCGCCCAGCCTCGCCAGCATCCGTCCTCAGCCCGGGTGAGGCAGCAGGCCGAGGCGCGTGGCCTCGAAGACCGCCTCGCTCTTGGAGTGCACCGCGAGCTTGCCGTAGAGATTCTTGATGTGGGTCTGCACCGTGTGCACGCTCAGGCCCTTGAGCCGCGCGATTTCTGCATACGAGAAGCCGCGGGCGATCAGCGTCAGCACCTCGTGCTCGCGCGCCGACAGCAGGCCGCGCTCGTTCTCGTCGAAGGCGGTCTCGGGTGCCGCGCCCGAAGCAGCCATGCCCGGCGCGAGGCTGGCCGATTGAAGGCTGCGGTACTTGGCCAGCACCCGCCGCGCGATCATCGGCGAGATCGGCGATGCGCCGGCCTTCATCTCCACGATGGTCTGCGCGATGTCCTCGGGTGCGGCGTCCTTGTGGATGTAGCCCACGGCACCAGCCTCGATGCTGGCGAGCACGTTCTCCTCGTCGCCGAAGACCGACACCACCAGCGGCTCGCAGCCGGGAAAGCGCGCGACAGCATCGCGGATCACGTCCAGGCCGGTGCCATCGGGCATTCCGAGGTCGACCAGCAGCACGTCGGGGATCGTCGTGGTGCGCGCCAGCCAGCCCCGCGCCTCCTGCACCGTGCCCGCGCTGCCGAGCCAGAAAAGACGCGGGCTGCGCTGCACGCTGGCTTCGAAGAAGGCGCGTGCGCGGCTGTCGTCCTCGACCACCAGCACGCCCCAGCGGCGCAGCGTCCCGTCGTCCAGAGCCTCTGTATTCATGGGATGAAGCATAAGCCTCGGCGCCTTGCCGAACGCTGGACATGCATACCGCTTTCATGGGATGCGCACGGCGGATCGGGTCCCGAGAATTGGGCGTTTTCTTTTTCTTTTTGCCGCGGGTTCATCGCCGAGCGTGCGACGCCGGCAACGAGGAGCAGCCCATGAATACTTTCGAACTCAAGCCAGGCGAACGTCGCAGGGCCGAGGCCGACGGGATGTTCATGCGGTGTAAGTCGTTATGAGTTATCGCTTTCCGCAAGAGCCCCTCGCCGCAGGTTTTTTGAATGCCGCGAGCCGCTTTGCGGGCACGGACCTCATGCAGAATTACCTCGCCTCGGCCAGCGAGGTACGGCGTTCGCACCTTCCCGGCCTTCCCCCCATGGACCCGCAAACCACCCATCTGCTGTACCTGCACGGCTTCCGTTCCTCACCCCGTTCGACCAAGGCGAGGCTCGTGGCGCAGCGCGTGGCGCAGGCGCATCCGAACCTGGAGTGGTGGTGCCCGCAACTGCCGCCTTCGCCGCACGACGCCATCGACATGGTGATGAAGGGCATCGCGCACTGGCCGCGCAAGTCGATGGCCGTGATCGGCTCGTCGCTGGGCGGCTTCTATGCCACTTACGTCGCCGGCATGACGCGCTGCCGCGCGGTGCTGCTCAATCCGGCCGTGTACCCGGCGCGCGACCTCACGCGCTACATCGGCGACCAGACTGTCTGGCACGACCCGGCCGAGCATTTCTATTTCCGCCCCGAGTACATCCACGAGCTGCGCGCCATGGAAGTCGGATCGCTCACGCGGCCCGAGCGCGTCTTCGCGATCATCGCCAAGGGCGACGAAGCGCTCGACTGGCACGAGATGTCGGCGCGCTATCCGGACAGCAACATCAAGCTGCTGGAAGGCAGCGACCACGCGCTGTCGGATTTCGAGACGGCGCACCTGGACGACGTCATGGCGTTCATCAATCCGGTCTGAGCCAATTCCAGAAACACCGCGGAACCGGCTTCGCCGGGCCGCAGGTGTTGCCCCCGGAAGGGGGAAGGAGGCCACACGAAGTGGGCAAGCCTGGGGGAGAGCCGGTCTTTCGCCGTGGGAGAATCCGCGCCTATGTTTGTATTGTTTGAAGAAGCCGGCAAGTACCTCGGCGGCCGTGTCCTGTCGGAGGCCGAAGCCTCGGCGCAGGTCGAGCTCGAGACCGGCAAGCGCGTCAAGGTCAAGGGCGCCAACATCGTTCTGCGTTTCGAGAAACCGTCTCCGGCCGAGCTGATCGCCGAGGCGCGCACGCTCGCCGCCGCGATGGATCTCGACCTGGCCTGGGAATTCGCAGCCGATGGCGAGTTCGGCTTTGCCGACCTGGCCGCCGACTATTTCAGCGACAAGCCCACGCTCGCCCAGCAGGCCGCCGCGCTGTTCGCCCTCTTCGAGGCGCCGCACTACTTCCGCCGCGCAGGCAAGGGGCGCTTCAAGAAGGCGCCGGCCGAAATCGTGCAGCAGGCGCTCGCCGCCATCGAGAAGAAAAAGGTCATCCAGGCGCAGATCGTCGAATGGGCCGGACAGCTGGCCGAGGGCGTGTGCCCGCAGCCAATCCGCGAGCAGCTCTACAAGATCCTGTTCAAGCCCGACAAGAACGCCCCCGAATACAAGGCCGTGGTCGATGCCGCGCGCGCCACGCAGCGCCCGCCGCTCGATCTGCTGGAACGCGCCGGCGCAATCGATTCGCCCTACCAGTTCCACTGGCGCCGCTTCCTCTTCGAGAACTTCCCCAAGGGCCACGGCTTCCCCGCGCTCGCCGCACCGGCCATCGTGGACGACCTGCCTGTCGCCACCGGCGTGCAAGCCTTCTCGATCGACGATTCGCAGACCACCGAAATCGACGATGCGTTGTCGGTGCAGGGCCTGGGCACAGGCACCGTCACAGTCGGCATCCACATCGCGGCGCCGGCCCTGGCGCTCACACCGGGCAGTCCCATCGACAACGTGGCGCGTGCGCGCATGTCGACGGTCTACATGCCGGGCTACAAGATCACGATGCTGCCCGACGAGGTGGTCAACACCTACACGCTGCTCGAAGGCGCCGACCGCCCGGCCGTGTCGCTCTATGCGCGCTTCGATGAAGCCACACTCGAGCTGCAGGGCACCGAGACCAAACTGGAGCGTGTGCCCATCGTCGCCAACCTGCGCCACGACCAGCTCGACGCCGTCGTCACGCAGCCCTGGCTCGAAGACGCCACGGTCACGAGCCCCGACACGCCCGAGGCCGCCGCGAACCTGCGCGCCCCGCTCTCCTTCCTGTTCCGCCTTGCGAAGCAACTGAAGGCGCAGCGCGAAGTGGTGCGCGGCAAGCCCGAGAACTTCAACCGGCCCGACTACAACTTCCGCCTCGTCGGCAACGACGGCAACGAACCCACCGGCAACGAGCAGGTGCAGATCACGACGCGCCAGCGCGGCGCGCCGCTCGACCTGATCGTCTCGGAAGCGATGATCCTGGCCAACAGCACCTGGGGCAGTTGGCTCGGCGAACTCGGCGTGCCCGGGCTCTATCGCAGCCAGGCGAGCCTCGCACCCGGCATCAAGGTGCGCATGGGCACGCGCGCGCTGCCGCATGCGGGCCTGGGCGTGAAGAGCTATGCATGGAGCACCTCGCCGCTGCGCCGCTACACCGACCTGGTGAACCAGTGGCAGATCATCGCGGCCGCCCGCCACGGCAAGACCGCCGCGCTGGCCGCACCGTTCAAGCCGAAGGACGCCGACCTGTTCTCGATCCTCTCGGGCTTCGACGCGGCCTATGCCACCTACAACGGCTACCAGGGCGGCATGGAGCGCTTCTGGACGCTCAAGTACTTGCAGCAGAACGGCATCACCGAGCTCGAAGCGACGGTCATCAAGGACATCCCCAACGGCGCGCTGGTGCGTGCCGATGCGCTGCCCCTGGTGTTCCCGGTGGCCGGTCAGCAGGAGCGCGGCGCGCGCCTGCGCGTGAAGCTCGGCGAGATCGACGAGATCGCGCTCGACGTGAGCGGCACCGTGCTCGAACGCCTCGACACGCCGAAGGCCGATGCCTCGGCCGAGGAAGAGAGTGGCGAGGATGAAGAAGAAGTCGCCGGCCCGATCGCCATTGCCGTCGATTTGAGCGACAGCGAGGCCGCGCCGGAAAACACACCCGCACCTGCATGAACTCCGGCGAGACGTCCGGAGAAGTGCGCCCCCTGGAGGAGTTTCGAGAATGAACTTCAAGGACCTCAGCACGCTGCAGATTGCACTGGGCGTGTCGGTCATTGCGCATGCCGCGCTGCTGGCGGTGCGCTTCGTCGATCCCGAATCATTCAACCGCGCGTTCACCGACACGCCGCTCGAGGTGATCCTGGTCAACAGCAAGACCAAGGAGCGGCCGGACGCGAATGCCAGGCTGATGGCGCAGACCTCGCTCGCGGGCGGCGGCGACCTCGACAAGGGCCGCGCGACCAGCCCGCTGCCCCCGTCGAGCTTCACCGCGGTGGGCGATTCGTTCGAAGACGCGCGCAAACAGGTCGATGCCCTGCAGGCCGAGCAGATGCAGATGATCACGCAGCTCAAGCGCGACATCGCCGCCATGCCGGTGCGCGATCCGCGCAACGCGGGCGACCCGACCGAAGCCGCCGCGCAGGAAGAAAAGCGCCGCCAGATGGTCGAGCTGCTGGCCCAGATCGAGCGCCGGGTGAACGAGGAAAACTCGCGCCCCAAGAAGCGCTACGTCAGTCCGTCCACGCGCGAGGCTGCGTTCGCGGTGTACGTGGACACCATGCTGCGCCGCGTCGAGGCGCGCGCCGCGGAAAACTTCCCGGAGCTGGCCGGCAAGAAGCTGTACGGCGAACTCAAGATGACGTTGACCGTCAACTTCGACGGCAACGTGCTCGCCACCGTGGTCGACCAGAGCTCGGGCAACATCGCGCTCGACCGCCGCGCGCAGGCCATCGTTCGCAGCACCGGCAACTTCGGCAAGTTCACGAACGCGATGCGCCAGGAGCAGGCCGATCAGATGGTGATCCAGGGCACGTTCCGCTTCGCGCGCGACGGCACGATGGAAATTTCCCAATAAGCATTGACCGAGGCTGCTGCGATGGACCTGTACTGCGTCATGGGCAACCCCGTCGAGCACAGCCGCTCGCCGCGCATCCATGCCCGCTTTGCCGAACTCTGCGGCCAGCAGATCGACTACGGCCGCCGGTTGATTCCGCTCGGCGCCTTCGCCGAAGGCATTGCCGCGTTCCGACGTGAAGCCGCCGAGCGCGGCGACAGTGCGCGCGGCTGCAACATCACCGTGCCCTTCAAGTTCGAAGCCGCCGCCCTGGCGCAGCACACCAGCGAGCGCGCCCTGCTCGCGCAGGCGGTCAACACGCTGCGCTTCGAGGCCGACGGCAGCATCCACGCGGACAACACCGACGGCATCGGGCTCGTCAACGACATCGTCCGAAACGCGGGCGTGCCGCTGGCGGGCAAGGAGTTGCTGCTGATCGGTGCCGGTGGCGCCGCCGCTGGCGTGCTGGGTCCGCTGCTCGACGCGGGCGCTTCGCGCATCGTGGTCGCCAACCGCACCGTCGACAAGGCGGTAGCGGTGGTCCGGCGCCATGCGGCACTCGCGCTCGGCCACGGCGCCGCGCTCGAAGCCTGGGCGCTCGACGAAGTGCCGGGCAGCTTCGACGTGGTGGTCAACGCCACCGCCTCCAGCCTCGCGGGCGACGCAGTGCCGGTGACCGCAAAGGTGCTGCGCCCCGGCGCACTCGCCGTCGACATGATGTACGGCCCAGCGGCCGCGGGCTTCATGGCCTGGGCCGAGGCGCATGGCGCCGTGCCCCGCGACGGCCTCGGCATGCTGGTCGAGCAGGCGGCCGAATCGTTCGATATCTGGCGCGGCGTGCGCCCGCCTTCGGCGCAGGTGCTGGGCGAGTTGCGCGCATCGCTCGCCGCCGGCCAATGAAAGCGGTGCTGCGCCTGATCGCCTGCCTCGCGGTGGCGGCTCTCGCGCTCGAACTCTTCTTCGTGGCGCGCATCGCGGCCATGGCGGTGATCGATCCGCAAAGCACCGCGTTCCAGCGCTCCGAAGCCTGGCAGGTCGCGATCCACAAAGGCAGCGAAGGCGGCTGGCGGCAGGAATGGGTGCCGTACACGCAGATCAACGACACGCTCAAGCGCGCCGTGATCGCGAGCGAAGATGCCGGCTTCGTCGATCACAACGGCGTGGAGTGGGAAGCCATCGAGCGCGCACGCCAACGCAATGCCAAGGCCGAAGAACTGGCCGCCAAACGCGCCGCCCGTGCCGTGGCGCGCGGCAAGCCGGTGCAGCCGGTGCGCCTGCGCGGTGGCTCCACCATCACGCAGCAGCTCGCAAAGAACCTGCTGCTTTCGGGCGAGCGCACGATGCTGCGCAAGGGTCAGGAGCTGGTGCTCGCGACGCTGCTGGAGGTTTTTCTCGACAAGCGCCGCATCCTCGAGCTCTACCTGAACAACGTCGAATGGGGCGAAGGCGTGTTCGGCGCCGAGGCCGCCTCGCAGTACTACTTCAAAAAGCCCGCCTCGCGTCTGAGTGCCAACGAAGCTGCGCGGCTCGCGGTGATGCTGCCGAGCCCGAAGTTCTTCGAGCGCCGGCCCGGCTCGCCGTACCTCAGCGGACGGGCGTCGACGGTCGTGGCGCGGATGTCATCGGCCGAGCTGCCTTGAGGCCGAGCTTGGTGCGCAGCGCTTCGAGCGCCAGCACGCCCGCGAAGCCGATCGTGTAGGCCAGCACGTCCCACCAGTCAGCCGTGCTGCCGAGCACGATGCGCAACGCGCGGTTCGGAATGTGCAGGTGCCACGCCGACGCAATGAACTGGCCCAGCTCCACCGCGTAGCCCACGCCGAGCGCGGCCAGTGCCAGCGGCAGCACGCGCGCCGCGATGACGGTCTTGAAGACGAAGTAGACCCACACCACGGCCAGCACATCGCCGAAGAAACTTCGCAGCCACCCCCAGCGCGCGCCGACGGTGGCCAGCAACGCAAGAACAACGAACAGGGCCACCGCCCACGCCAATGAAAGAGGATCGAATCGCCATCGCATGGCCCGTATCATCGCGCCCATATGCTGGCAAAGCTCACAGGTTGGTTGTTGTTGGGGTTCGTCCGGTTGCTGACGGGCGCGCAGGCGCGCTGGTACGGCTGTCCACCGAAGGCCGAGCAGCGCATCTATTTCGCCAACCACCAGAGCCACGCCGACCTCGTGATGATCTGGGCGGCGCTGCCCGAGGAGCTGCGCAGCATCACACGGCCGATCGCGGCGCGCGACTACTGGGCCAATACGCCGGTCAAGCGATGGATCACGACGGAGGTGTTCAACGCGGTGTATGTGGAGCGCGCGGCCACGGCGCCTGCTGCAGCTGCTGCGACTGAACCGATGCAGGCCGACTCGGCACCCGAGCCTGCTGTCGCTGCACCGCCTGCCGAGCGCATCGAGCCGTCGATGGAGCCGCTGCTGCCAGCCACGCCGCCCGTTGCCGAAGCCGTGAATGAACTGCAGGGCGAACTCGACCTTCCGGCACCGCCACCGCCGCCTCCACCCGTCGCGCCGCCGATATTCGTTGCGGAACCGGCACCACCGGCCGAACCCGCACCGCCGCCATCCGATCCCCTCGCCCCACTCGTCGAAGCATTGCGCAGCGGCGACTCGATCATCATCTTTCCCGAAGGCACGCGCGGCCACACGGGCGAGCCGCAGAAGTTCAAGTCCGGCCTCTACACACTCGCAACGATGTTCCCCGACGTGGTGCTCGTGCCGGCCTGGATCGACAACGTGCAGCGCGTCATGCCCAAGGGCGAGATCGTGCCGGTGCCCATTCTTTGCTCGGTCACCTTCGGCGCTCCGATTCGCGTCGAGGATGGCGAAGAGCGCCGCCCCTTCCTCGATCGCGCGCGTGCCGCGGTGATTGCATTGCGCGATATCTGACATGAACCAGTTCCTGCGCAGCCTCACCCCGACCCAGCAGGTCGCGGCGCTCTTCCTCATCATCTTCGGCCTGCTGGTGATCATCAGCACCACCGCCTTCTTCCTGAGCTTCCGCGAAAAGCGCAACCCGGTTCACGACGCCGCCTGGCAGGCCGAGCTCGCGCACTTCCGCGGGCTCCTGGGCACGACCTGGTTCATGGTGGTGATCTTCTGGATCGGCTGGGCGCTCGGCGAGACGGTCGCCACCGTGCTCTTCGCGCTGATCTCGTTCTTCGCCCTGCGTGAGTTCATCACGCTCTCGCCCACGCGGCGCGGCGACCATCGCAGCCTGATCCTTGCGTTCTTCGTGGTGCTGCCGATCCAGTTCTGGCTGGTGGCCACGGCGCACTTCGATCTCTTCACCGTGTTCATCCCGGTCTACGTGTTCCTCGCGATTCCCGTGGCGAGCGCGCTGGCCAACGATTCGAGCCATTTCCTCGAGCGCAACGCCAAGCTGCAGTGGGGGATCATGGTCTGCGTCTACGGCATGAGCCACGTGCCGGCGCTGCTCTTGCTGAGCTTTCCGGGCTACGAAGGCAAGAGCGCCTTTCTCGTGTTCTTCCTGGTGTTCGTGGTGCAGACCTCGGTGCTGGTGCAGCACCTCATCTCGCGCCGCACGCAGCGCACGCCGTTCGCGCCCAACGTGAGCCGCAGCTTCAACTGGACCAGCTGGGGCATCGGCATCGTGGTCGCGAGCCTGGTGGGCGCGCTGTTCTCGTTCATCACGCCGTTCAAGTTCGGGCAGGCGCTCGCTGTGTCGGTCATCGCCTGCATCGCGGGCTCGATGGGGCATCTGGTGATGAAGGCACTCAAGCGCGACCGGGGCATTCCGAACTGGGGCAAGAAGGGCGTGGGCGTGACCGGTGCGAACGGCCTCTTGGACCGCGTCGATGCGCTGTGCTTCGCGGCGCCGATCTTCTTCCACTCGATCCGCTGGTACTTCAACGCCTGACAGACATGCGCATCCTCGGCATCGACCCCGGCTTGACGACCACCGGCTTCGGCGTGGTCGATGCGGACGGCCACGCGCTGCGCTACGTGGCCAGCGGCACCATCAGCACTCGGCACCTGGGCAGCGGCAACCTGCCAGCGCGCCTGAAGGTGCTGTTCGACGGCATCGCCGAAATCACCGCGCGCTACCAACCCGATGCGTCGGCGGTGGAAATCATCTTCGTGAACGTCAACCCGCAGTCGACGCTGCTGCTGGGCCAGGCGCGCGGCGCGTGCGTGACCTCGCTGGTGAACAGCAACCTCACGGTGGCCGAGTACACCGCGCTGCAGATGAAGAAGGCGGTCGCGGGCCATGGCCAGGCCGCCAAGGCGCAGGTGCAGGAGATGGTGAAGCGGCTGCTCGATCTGCCGGGGCTGCCCGGTGCCGATGCGGCCGACGCGCTGGGCATCGCGATCACGCATGCGCAAGTGGGCCGTTCGATGGCGCGGCTGGCCGAAGCCGCCGAGCTGTCGAAGACCCATGCCGGCACGTACCGGCAAGGGCGTTCGCGCTGACCGCTACCTGCGGAAATCCAGCCGCCCGTTCGTCCAGCGTCCGTCGATCCGCCGGTTGTCCACGATCATTCCGACCCAGGGGCGCGTGATGTCCGGGCTGCTCAGATTGATGTAGCGGCCCACCAGTGTGTCGGGTGCGATGTAGCGAACGTCGAGCAAGGCATGGCGTTCGCCGTTGCCCCAGTCGAACATCAGGTAGAAGCGGCCACCGGTCACCTTGACCGTCGCCTTGCCTTCCTTCCAGGCCTCCGCGGTGTCGCCGGGGATGGTGGGGTCCGCGCCGCCATTCCACCGGCTGGACCACGCACCCGCGATCGAGTCTGGAAGCTCATCGACCACCGTGCCCCATGGCGGCGCATTCGGGTCGTCGGCGCCGCCGCCCAGTTCGACGCTGTCGGCGAACGCGTCGACATCGGGGCCGTCCGGGTCCGGGGCGTCCTGAACGCCGAACGGATTCCTCGTGGGTTGTTCAGTGTGTGTGTTCATGGCGCCATCGTGCGCCGGTGCCTGTGGCTTCGCATGCCGTTTCCGGACATGCGAACGGCCAGAAACTAGGCCACGCGCTCTGCGATCAGCACCGCGAAGAAGCCGAACGCCGCGAGCAGCGTCCACTTGAGCAAGATCCAGCCGAAGCGCCGGTACTTGGCCTGCCCCGTGCCCGCATAGAAGGCGAACGAGACGCCCGCCACCAGCAGAAGAAACAGGATGGCCCAGCGAAAGAGGAGCATCGTCCGGAGCGCGTCGACCTACCAGGCCCGCGCCACTTCGCCGAAGCCGCGCGGTGCGCGCTTCTCGTCGTCGAAAGTCACGACCTCGTAGGCGTCGCTGTGCGAGAGCAGTTCGCGCAGGAGCTTGTTGTTGAGCGCATGGCCCGAGCGGAACGCGGTGTAGGCCGCGAGCAGCGGCTTGCCGATGATGTAGAGGTCGCCCATCGCATCGAGGATCTTGTGCTTCACGAACTCGTCGTCGTAGCGCAGGCCGCCGGCATTGAGCACCTTGGTGTCGTCCATCACGATGGCGTTGTCCAGCCCGCCGCCGAGGGCTAGGCCCTTGCTGCGCATGTACTCGACCTCTTTCGTGAAGCCGAAGGTGCGCGCACGTGCGATGTCGCGGCTGTACGAATCGGTGCCGAGATCGAACTCCACGCGCTGGCCGGTGGAATTGACCACGCGGTGATCGAAGTCGATCTCGAAGCTCAGCTTGTAGCCGTGGTACGGCTCCAGGCTCGCCCACTTCTCGTTGGCGCCCTCGCCTTCGCGCACCTCGACCTTGCGGGTCACGCGGATGAAGCGGCGCGGCGCCTTCTGCAGTTCGATGCCCGCGCTTTGCAGCAGGAACACGAAGGACGAAGCCGACCCGTCGAGGATCGGCACTTCGTCGGCCGTGATGTCGATGTAGAGGTTGTCGATGCCGAGGCCGGCGCAGGCCGACATCAGATGCTCGACCGTCTGCACCTTCGCGCCGCCGGTCGAGACCGTGGAGGCGAGGCGCGTGTCGGTGACCGCTTCGGCGGTCATTCGGATTTCAGCAGGCTCGGGAAGATCGACGCGGCGGAACACGATGCCCGTGTCGGCCGGGGCCGGTCGCAGGGTCAGTTCCACGCGTTGCCCGCTGTGAAGCCCCACGCCCACGGCGCGGCTGATCGACTTGAGGGTTCGTTGTTGCAGCACGCCGGGGATTTTAGGCGCGCCACGGGCGTGGCGACCTAATCCCCTCGCTATGGCAGCGATAGACATCGGTTCTATGCAATCCCGGCAATGGACGCAAAGGGCACGAAGTGAACGCAGCGCCTAGAGCCAGCGGAAGTCCCTTTCAGGTCTCCCCTGTACCCCTTGCGAACCTTCGTGCCCTGAGCGTTCGGTCGCCTTCCGTCAGTCGGCCTGACGGCGCAGGAATGCGGGAATTTCGAAGTCGTCCATGCCACCCGACGACAGCGCATCCACCTTGGCCGCGGCCATCGTGCGGTTGGTGCGCCACACGCTGGGAACCGCCATGCCGTCGTAGTTCGGCTGGCTGCCACCGCTGGTGTGGCCGACGCCGCCCATGGTGGGCACGTTGAACGGGATGTTGTCGGTGCCGGTGCGAATGACTTCCAGCGTCGGTGCCTGGCGGCGTGCGTCCGCGCGCGAGAGGCCCGTGGCCACCACGGTCACGCGCATCTCGTCGCCCAGGGCTTCGTCGTAGGCAGCGCCGTAGATCACATGCGCATCGGGCGAGGCGTAGGCGCGGATGGTGTTCATCGCGAGCTTCGACTCGTTCAGCTTCAGCGAACCCTTCGATGCCGTCACCAGCACCAGCACGCCCTTGGCACCCGAGAGGTCGATGCCTTCGAGCAGCGGGCAGGCCACGGCCTGCTCGGCGGCGATGCGCGCGCGGTCGGGACCGGCGGCCGCGGCGGTGCCCATCATGGCCTTGCCCGGCTCGCCCATCACGGTGCGCACGTCTTCGAAGTCGACGTTCACGCCGCCGTACTCGTTGATGATTTCCGAGATGCCGCCCACGGCGTTCTTGAGCACGTCGTTGGCATGCGCGAAGGCTTCGTCCTGGGTGATGTCTTCACCGAGCACGTCGAGCAGCTTCTCGTTGAGCACCACGATCAGCGAATCGACATTGGCTTCGAGCTCGGCCAGGCCGTCGTCCGCGTTCTTCATGCGGCGGCCGCCTTCCCAGTCGAAGGGCTTGGTCACCACACCCACGGTGAGGATGCCCATTTCCTTGGCCACGCGCGCGATCACCGGCGCAGCGCCGGTGCCGGTGCCGCCGCCCATGCCGGCGGTGATGAACAGCATGTGTGCGCCGTCGATGGCCGCGCGGATTTCGTCCACGGCGGCCTCGGCGGCTTCACGGCCCTTGTCGGGCTTGCTGCCGGCGCCCAGGCCGCTGGTGCCGAGCTGGATGATCTTGTTCGCGTTGCTGCGGGTCAGCGCCTGTGCGTCAGTGTTCGCGCAAACGAACTGCACGCCTTGCACACCACGCTCCATCATGTGGGCGACCGCATTGCCGCCACCGCCGCCGACACCGATCACCTTGATCTGCGTGCCCTGATTGAATTCTTCGACTTCGATCATTTCGATGGTCATTTCTAACTCCTTGAATATTGCAGTTGCCGTTATGTATCTATGAATAATTCTTTTGCCGTGACGTGTTCAACGAGAGCGTCGTCACGATGGTGGACCTGTTCGTCGCCATCGCTCGTTGAAATGCAACGGCGGACTGCCGCGTGCGAGCCAGAGTGGGGAGTGGTTCATGGTCAGAAGTTCCCCACGATGAAGTCCTTGAAACGTCCGAACGCAGTCTTTACCGACCCGTTCTTCTGCGCGACCTTGAAGCCGCGCATGCGTGCGAAGCGCGCTTCCTCGAGCAGGCCCATGACAGTAGCCGCGCGAGGCTGCGCGACCATGTCGGACAACGCGCTCGAATACTTCGGGATGCCGCGGCGCACGGGCTTGAGGAAGATGTCTTCGCCCAGCTCGACCATGCCCGGCATCACCGCACTGCCGCCGGTGAGCACCACGCCCGAAGAGAGCACCTCTTCGTAGCCCGATTCGCGCACCACCTGCTGCACGAGCGAGAAGATCTCTTCGATGCGCGGCTCGATCACGCCGGCCAGCGCCTGCTTGCTCAGCATGCGCGGGCCGCGGTCGCCCAGGCCCGGCACTTCCACCTGCTGGTCGGGGTCGGCGAGCAGTTGCTTCGCATAGCCGCTCTCGACCTTGATGTCTTCCGCGTCCTTGGTGGGCGTGCGCAGCGCCATCGCGATGTCGCTGGTGATGAGGTCGCCCGCGATCGGAATCACCGCCGTGTGGCGAATCGCGCCATTGGTGAAGATCGCCACGTCGGTCGTGCCCGCGCCGATGTCCACCAGCACCACGCCCAGTTCGCGCTCGTCTTCCGTGAGCACCGCCTGGCTCGAGGCCAGCGGGTTCAGCATCAGCTGATCGACCTCCAGGCCGCAGCGGCGCACGCACTTGATGATGTTCTCGGCCGCGCTCTGCGCACCGGTCACGATGTGCACCTTGGCTTCGAGCCGCATGCCGCTCATGCCGATCGGCTCCTTCACGTCCTGGCCGTCGATCACGAACTCCTGCGGCTCCACCAGCAGCAAGCGCTGGTCGCTCGAGATGTTGATCGCGCGCGCGGTCTCAACCACGCGGGCCACGTCGGCGGGCGTCACTTCCTTGTCCTTCACCGCCACCATGCCGCTCGAATTGATGCCGCGGATGTGGCTGCCGGTGATGCCGGTGTAGACACGGCTGATCTTGCAGTCGGCCATCAGCTCGGCTTCTTTCAGCGCCTGCTGGATGCTCTGCACCGTGGCGTCGATGTTCACCACCACGCCGCGCTTCAGGCCATTGCTCGGCGCGATGCCGAGCCCGGCGAGCTTGAGCTCGCCGCCGGGCAGCACCTCGGCCACGACCACCATCACCTTGGCGGTGCCGATGTCCAGGCCTACGACCAGGTCTTTGTATTCTTTGGGCATTGAAATATGTCCTCGATTTCTCGCTGTGCGCTACTTGATTCTTCTTGGGGTCTCGGGCGAGACCGTGGTGACGCCGCGCAGCCGCAATGCATACGCGTCGTTGTGGCGCAGATCGGCGCCTTCGACGTCGGCCACCGTGCGGTGGTACTGGCCCGCGACCTGGGTCACGGTCTTCAGGAAGCGCTGCAGCCTGGCCGACACCTCTTCGCTCTGCCCGCGCCCGAGTTCGATCCGCGCGCCGCTGTCCAGCACCACCCTCCAACTGCCCCGGCTGGACAGCGTGAGCTCGTCGATGCCGAAGTCGTAGGGCTGGAACTGCGGCGCCAGCACGCGGTACATGCCCAGCACCTGCCCGGCCTGCTCGATCGGGCCGTCCAGGCGCGGCAGGTCCTCGTCGACCTCGGCCACGTTGGCTTCGAAGACGTCGCCGAAGCCGTTGATGAGCTTGGACCCCGCCTCGTCACCCCAGCTGGCCACCGGCACCTGCTCGGTCAGCGTCACGCGCAGCTTGTTCGGGAACTCGCGCCGCACCACCGCACTGCGCACCCACGGCACCGCTTCGAAGGCGGTGCGCGCACGCGCGAGATCGATGGTGAAGAAGTTGCCCGAGAGCTGCGGCGCCACGTTGGCACGCAGCGTGACCGCGTTGTTGTGCGTCACTTCGCCGTCCACCTTGATCCCCGCGAGCGGGAAGAAAGGCTGGCGCAGCACCCACCACGCGCCCGCCGCCAGCAGCATGAGCGCCACCGCCACGAACGCGAGGTTCGCCACGATGTTCATGAGCTTGACGTCGAACGGCGCCTGGATGCTGTCGGCCATGGCTATTGCGCGCCTCCCTTGGCATCCAGCGAAGCGGAGGCCAGCACGCGCAGGCACAGCTCTT
Source organism: Variovorax sp. W1I1 (assembly GCF_030815625.1). Taxonomy (NCBI): domain Bacteria; kingdom Pseudomonadati; phylum Pseudomonadota; class Betaproteobacteria; order Burkholderiales; family Comamonadaceae; genus Variovorax; species Variovorax sp. W1I1. Next base: position 5,049,120 of record NZ_JAUSWZ010000001.1, read on the forward strand.
CGTAGGGAATGCCCGCCGCGCGCGCCGACATCGGCACCAGCGAATGGCTGGTCATGCCGGGCGAGGTGTTCATCTCGAGCAGGAAGGGTTTGCGGTCGCTGGCGCGGATCATCACGTCGGCGCGGCCCCAGCCGCGGCAGCCGAGCGTGTGGTACGCGGCCAGCGTGATGCGCTGGATCTCGTGCTCCTCGTCCGCGGGCAAGCCGCTCGGGCACTTGTATTGCACGACGTCGGTGAAATACTTGTTCTGGTAGTCGTAGGCGCCTTCGGGCGCGGCGATGCGAACCACGGGCAGCGCGCGCGCATCGAGCCCCTGGCCGAGCACGGCGCAGGTCACTTCCTCGCCTTCGATGAACTCCTCGCAGAGCACGTCGGCGTCGTACTTGGCCGAGAGCGTGACCGCGTCCTGCATCTGCCTGTCCACGTCGTTCGGGCCCTCGACCTTGGTCACGCCGATGGACGAGCCTTCGCGCGGCGGCTTCACGATCAGCGGCAGGCCGAGCACATCGGGCACGGCGCGGATCTGCTCGCGGCTTTGCTGGTCGAAGGCCAGGCGCACGTACTTGGGCGTCGGCAGGCCGTCGGCCTGCCAGATGCGCTTGGTCATGACCTTGTCCATCGCCACGCTCGAAGCCATGACGCCCGAGCCGGTGTAGGGAATGCCGAGCAGTTCTAGCGCGCCCTGCACCGTGCCGTCTTCGCCATGGCGGCCGTGCAGCACGACGAAGCAGCGGGCAAAGCCTTCGCGCTTGAGCTCGACCAGGTCGCGCTCGGACGGATCGAAGGCATGCGCATCGACGCCGCGCGAACGCAGCGCCTCGAGCACGCCGGTGCCCGACATCAGCGAGACCTCGCGCTCGGCCGAACTGCCGCCGAACAGCACGGCGACCTTGCCGAAGAGTTTTGGATCCTGAAGGCTCACGATGCCCTCCCCTTGCGCGAGCCGCGCTCCGAAGTTGTTGACGATGGCGCAGTGGCCGTTGCGACCGCTGCGGGTGCGGCCGCGCCGCCGAGTTCGACCACCTTGCCGGGCACCGCGCCGATGGAACCGGCGCCCATGGAAAGCACGACGTCGCCCGGGCGGGCGTTGTCCAGGACGGCCTGCGGCATGGCCGCGATGTCGTCGACGAACACCGGCTCCACCTTGCCGGCCACGCGCAGCGCGCGCGCCAGCGTGCGGCCGTCCGCGGCCACGATGGGCGCCTCGCCGGCGGCATAGACCTCGCCGAGCAGCACCGAATCGGCCGTGCCGATGACCTTCACGAAATCCTCGAAGCAGTCGCGCGTGCGGGTGTAGCGGTGCGGCTGGAATGCCAGCACCAGCCGGCGGCCCGGGAACGCGCCGCGTGCGGCGGCGATCGTGGCCGCCATCTCGACCGGGTGATGGCCGTAGTCGTCGATCACGGTGAAGCTGCCCACACCGCCCGGCACGCGCACTTCGCCGTAGCTCTGGAAGCGGCGGCCCACGCCCTTAAAGCCGGCGAGGCCTCGCTGCACCGCCTCGTCGGGAATGCCGAGCTCGACCGCCACCGCGATCACTGACAGCGCATTGCGCACGTTGTGCTCGCCCGGCAGGTTCAGCACGATGGGCAGGTCGGGCAGCGTCACGCCGTTGCGGCGCTGCGCGGTGAAATGCATCTGGCCGCCGACCGCGCGAACGTCGACCGCGCGCACCTGCGCGTCTTCGCCGAAGCCGTAGCTGGTGACCGGGCAGGTGACCTGGGCCACGATGTCGCGCACCGCCGCGTCGTCGGTGCAGAGAATCGCCACGCCATAGAACGGCATGCGGTGCAGGAAGTCGACGAATGCTTTCTTCAGCTTCGCGAAGTCGTGCCCGTAGGTCTCCATGTGGTCGGCATCGATGTTCGTGACCACCGCCATCACCGGCAGCAGGTTCAGGAACGAGGCGTCCGACTCGTCGGCCTCGACCACGATGTAGTCGCCGCTGCCGAGCTGCGCATTCGCGCCTGCGCTGTTCAGTCGCCCGCCGATCACGAAGGTCGGATCGAGCCCGGCCGCATCGAGCACGCTCGCCACGAGGCTGGTGGTGGTGGTCTTGCCGTGCGTGCCCGCGATCGCGATGCCCTGCTTCAGGCGCATCAGCTCAGCCAGCATCAGCGCGCGCGGTACGACCGGAATGCGCTTCTCGCGCGCGGCCAGCACCTCGGGGTTGTCCGACTGCACGGCAGTGGAAGTGACGACCGCGTCCGCGCCCTCGATGTGCGCGGCCGCATGGCCCACGAAGGTGCCGATGCCCAGGCCCGCGAGCCGGCGCAGCGTGGCGCTGTCGGACAGGTCGGAGCCGGTGATCCTGTAGCCCAGGTTGAGCAACACCTCGGCAATGCCGCTCATGCCCGAACCGCCGACGCCGACGAAATGGATGTGGCGAATGGCGTGCTTCATTTGGCAAGCTCCTCGCAGGCGCGGACGACGGCTTCCACAGCCTCTGTCTTCTGCATGGTCTTGGCCTTCGCGGCCTTCTCGATCAGCGCGGTGCGCTCGGTGTTCTGTAGCAAATCAGCCAGCAATTCAGGTGTGAGGTCGGCCTGCTGCACCAGCCAGCCGCCGCCCGCGTCCACGAGGAAGCGCGCGTTGGTGGTCTGGTGGTCGTCGACCGCCGAGGGGAAAGGCACGAACAGCGCTGCTGCGCCGACGGCCGCGATTTCTGTGACGGTGCTGGCACCGGCGCGCGCGACGATGATGTCCGCGTCCGCATAGGCCTGCGCCGTGTCTTCGATGAACGGCGTGAGTTCGCCTTCGACGCCCGCCGCCGTGTAGTTGGCGCGCAGTTCGTCGATCTGCTTGGTGCCGCTCTGGTGCAGCACCTGTGGACGCGTTTCGGGTGCGATACGCGCCAGCGCCTGCGGCACCACGGTGTTGAGGCCGCGTGCGCCGAGGCTGCCGCCCACCACGAGCAGCTTGAGCGGACCGGTTCGGCCCGCGAAGCGCGAGGCCGGATCGGGCTGCGAGGTGAACGCCGCGCGCAGCGGATTTCCCACCCACTGCGCCTTCTTCAGCACATTCGGGAAGGCGGTGAAGACGCGGTCGGCCACGCCCGCCAGCACCTTGTTGGCGAGGCCGGCGACCGAGTTCTGCTCGTGCAGCACCAGCGGCTTGTTGAGCAGCACGCCCATCATTCCGCCCGGAAAGGTGATGTAGCCGCCCAGGCCCACCAGCACGTCGGGCTTCACGCGGCGCACCACGCGAAAGCTCTGCCAGAAGGCGCGCAGCAGTTTCAACGGCAGCAGGAACAACGTGAGCGGACCCTTGCCGCGCACGCCGCCGAACTGCACCGGCTCGAACGCGAAGCCACGCGGCGGCACGAGCTTTTCTTCCATGCTGCCGGGCGCGCCCAGCCAGTGCACGCGCCAGCCGCGCTCGCGCAATGCCTCGGCCACGGCGAGGCCGGGGAAGATGTGGCCGCCGGTGCCGCCGGCCATGACGAGTGCGGTGCGCCCGGTCATACGCGGCCTCCGCGCATGAGAACTCGGTTTTCGTAATCGATGCGCAGCACGATGGCCAGCGCGATCATGTTCATCAGGATGGCCGAACCGCCGAAGCTCATCAGCGGCAAGGTCAGGCCCTTGGTCGGCAGTGCGCCGAGGTTCACGCCCATGTTGATGAAGGTCTGGAAGCCGAGCCACACGCCCACGCCTTGCGCGACCAGGCCCGAGAACACGCGGTCCAGCGCAATGGCCTGGCGGCCGATGTGCATGACGCGGCGGGTCAGCCAGAGGAAGAGGCCGATGATCAGCAGCACGCCGACCAGGCCGAACTCCTCGCCGATCACGGCGAGCAGGAAGTCGGTGTGCGCTTCGGGCAGCCAGTGGAGCTTCTCGACGCTGCCACCGAGGCCGACGCCGAAGATCTCGCCGCGCCCGATGGCGATCAGCGAGTGCGAGAGCTGGTAGCCCTTGCCGAGCGCATGCTCCTCGCTCCACGGATCGAGGTACGCGAAGATCCGCTCGCGGCGCCACGGGCTGCTCGCCACGATGGTGCCGAAGGCCACCACCACGAGCGCGGCGATCACGAAGAACATGCGCGCGTTCACGCCGCCCAGGAAGAGGATGCCCATGGCGATCACCGCGATCACCATGAACGCGCCCATGTCCGGCTCGGCCATCACCAGCATGCCGACCACCACCACCGCAATGCCCATCGGCAGCACGGCGCGAAAGAACCGCTCCTTGATCTCCATCTTGCGCACCATGTAGCTGGCGGCGTAGAGCACCATCGCGAGCTTGGCGAGTTCCGACGGCTGGAAGCGCATAAAGCCCATCGGCAGCCAGCGGCGGGCGCCGTTCACGTTGATGCCGATGTGCGGAATTAGCACCGCCACCAGCAGCAGCAGCGAGGCCACGAAGAGCCAGGGCGCGGCGCGCTCCCAGGTCTTCATCGGGATCTGGAAGGCCAGCAGCGCAGCGATGAACGCGAACGCCACCGAGGCGGCATGCCGCGTCAGGAAGAACGAGGCGCCGTAGCCGGCACGCGCGAAACGCGGGTTGTCGGGCAGCGCGATGGACGCGGAATACACCATCACCAGGCCCCAGGTCAGGAGCGCCACGGTGACCCACACCAGCGCCTGGTCGAAGCCAAGCACGCGCATCGGCGTGGCCTTGGTCTGCGCGATGCCGGCGCCGCCCAGCCGAACCGGCAGGTGCACGGGCAGCGAATCGATGCCGCTGCGGGCGCGCCTGAACCAGCCACCGAAGCGGCTGGTGCGGGTGTTGGGCGTGGCGCCTGCAGCAGCGGAGTTCACAGCGTTTCCTCCGGGGACGAACCGTCGGTCGACATTCCGCGCGGGTTGTCCGCGAGCGCCTGGACGACCTCGCGGAACACTTCCGCACGGTGCTCGTAATCCTTGAACATGTCGAAGCTCGCACAGGCCGGTGACAGCAGCACGGCATCGCCGGGGTTGGCGCGCGCGGCGGCCAGCTTCACGGCCTCGTCCATCGAGGCGGCATGCATCAGCGAGACGCCGGTGTTCGCCAGCGCGGCCTCGATCAGCGGCGCGTCGCGGCCGATCAGCACGACGGCGCGCGCATGCTGGGCCACGGGTGCTGCGAGCGGTTCGAAATCCTGCCCCTTGCCCTCGCCGCCAAGGATCACGACCACGCGGCGGTCTTCGCCCAGGCCGTTCAGTGCCGCGACCGTCGCGCCGACATTGGTGCCCTTGCTGTCGTCGAAGTACTCCACGTCGTCGATCAGCGCGATCGGCTCCACGCGGTGCGGCTCGCCGCGGTATTCGCGTAGGCCGTAGAGCATCGGGCCCAGCGGGCAGTCGGCGGCGGTGGCGAGCGCGAGCGCGGCCAGCGCGTTCATGGCGTTGTGGCGGCCGCGGATGCGCAGTGCGTCGGCGGGCATGAGGCGCTGGAAGAAGATTTCCTCTTCGACCACCGCGCCGCGCTTGCGCTTCTGCGTTTCGTCGGCCTCCAGTGCGCGCACCAGCCAGCCGATGCCGTTGATGCGTTCGATGCCGTAATCGCCCGGGCGCAGCGGCATCGCGCTGCCGAAGGTGACGTGCGTACGGATCTGCGGGCGCTGCAGCTTCACCCGGACGGGTGGCGGCAGCATGGCCATCACGCCTGCGTCGTCGCGGTTGAGGATCATCAGGCCCTTCGCACCGAAGATGCGCGCCTTCGCCGCCGCATAGGCCGGCATGTCGCCGTGCCAGTCGAGGTGGTCCTGCGTGAGGTTGAGCACGGTCGCGGCGGTCGGCTCGAAGCCCTGCACACCGTCGAGCTGGAAGCTGGAAAGTTCGAGCACCCACACGTCGGGCAGCGTCTCGGCATCGATGTGCGCGGCCAGGGTGTCGAGCAGCGTCGGGCCGATGTTGCCGGCGACAGCCACGCTCTTGCCCGCGCGCTCGACCAACTGGCCAGTGAGCGCGGTGACGGTGGTCTTGCCGTTGGTGCCGGTCACGGCGAGCACCGCGGGGGTGTAGCCCTTGGGCGCCGGAGGTTCCTCGATCGGCACCAGGGGCAGTTGGGCCGTCGGCTCTTCTTCCACCGCGGCGGAGGCCGGGTTGGTGGCGGAAAGTTCGGCGATCTTGGCGACGAAGTCGGCGGCCTCGCGGGCGGCCGTGGGGACGTAGGGCTTGCCGGTGGCGGGCAGGCGGGAACCGGTGGCGGGTGCGACTGCTGCCGCCGGTGCCGTCGCGTCGGGTGCGGCATCGGTGACCTCCGCGGCCGGGGCGGCTTCGTCCACGGGCGGCGTGACCGGAACGCTCAGCGAAGGATCACGCGGCATGGCCTCGGCCATCGCGGGGGTTGCGGGTTCAGGTGCTGCTTCGGTTGCTTCGGTGCTTTCCGTCGCGGCGGCGGGCTCGACGGTTTGCGCTGGCACTTCCGCCGTCTCGACGGCTTCCGGCACTTCAGTTGTCTCGACAGGCGCAGGCGCTTCAGCCTCGACCTGCTCGGTCACTGCATGCACCTCTTCCGGTTCCGGTGCGGCCGGCACTTCGGCCGCTTCGACGGGCGGGGCTTCCGCCGGCTCGACGGTCAACGTCAGCTCGGCTTGTGCCGCTTCGGGCACGACGGGTTCCGCAGGCACTTCGGCAACCGGTTCAGCCACGGCTTCCGGTTCGGCCTCGATGACTTCTGTCACCGGCACTTCGACCGTCCGCAGGTCCAGCAACGCGCGCGCGAAAAGGTCCAGCTCACCGCCGACCGTCAGCCCCACGGCCTTCGCCGCATCGATGACCGGCGCAATGGTCGCGGGCGACAGGCCCGGCGAGCGGTACACCGCGCGAATCGGCGTGCCTTCGACCAGCGCGGCCGAGAACGGCCCGCCGATGAATGCCACATCCGGCAACTCCGCCTGCAGCGTCGCGAGCGCGGCGGGCGCCTCGCGCGTGTCCGCCACGGTCACGACCGCACCGTGCCGCGCGCACCAGCGCGCCATCGCCAGCCCGGACGCACCGAGGCCGAGGACGAGGACGGGGAGGTCTTTCAGATGGCGCATCTGTTTCTTCTCACCGCAACTTCAGCGTCGAGAGACCCACGAGGCACAAGAGCATCGTGATGATCCAGAAGCGCACCACGACCTGCGTTTCGCGCCAGCCGCTCTTCTCGAAGTGGTGGTGCAGCGGCGCCATCTTGAGCACGCGCCGGCCTTCGCCGTAGCGCTTCTTCGTGTACTTGAAGTACATGACCTGCGCCATCACCGAGATCGCCTCGACCACGAAGATGCCGCCCATGATGAAGAACACGATCTCCTGGCGCACGATGACCGCGATGGTGCCCAGCGCGCCGCCGAGCGCGAGCGCGCCCACGTCGCCCATGAACACTTGGGCCGGGTGCGTGTTGAACCAGAGGAACGCGAGGCCCGCGCCGGCCATCGCCGAGCAGAACACCAGCAGTTCGCCCGAGCCGGGGATGTTGGGGAACAAGAGGTACTTGGAATACACCGCGCTGCCCGTGACGTAGGCGAACACGCCCAGCGCCGAGCCCACCATCACCACCGGCATGATCGCGAGGCCGTCGAGCCCGTCGGTGAGGTTCACCGCGTTGCTCGCGCCCACGATCACGAGGTACGTGAGGATCACGAAGCCGATGCCGCCCAGCGGATAGCTCACTTCCTTGAAGAAGGGCACCAAGAGGTTGATCTTGGGTGGGAAGTCCAGGTCGAAGCCCGACTGCACCCAGGCGAAGAACAGCTGCAGCACGCGCCAGTTGGAGCTCTCGGAAATGCTGAAGAGCAGGTAGAAGCCCGCGAGCAGGCCGACCACCGACTGCCAGAAATACTTCTCGCGCGAGCGCATGCCCTCGGGGTCCTTGCGCACCACCTTGCGCCAGTCGTCGACCCAGCCGATGGCGCCGAAGCCCATCGTCACCCACAGCACGATCCACACGAAGCGGTTCGAGATGTCGAACCACAAGAGCGTGGCAAAAGCGATCGCGAACAGCACCAGCACGCCGCCCATGGTGGGCGTGCCGCTCTTGGTGAGGTGCGTTTCCATGCCGTAGCCGCGCACCGGCTGGCCGATCTTGAGCGCGGCGAGGCGGCGGATCACGTACGGGCCGGCCACCAGGCCGACCAGGAGCGCGGTCACTGCGGCCATCAGCGCGCGGAAGGTGAGGTACTGGAAAACGCGCAAAAACCCGAACTCGGGCGAAAGCGTCTGCAGCCATTGGGCAAGGCTCAGCAGCATGGTGTATCGCGCGGCTCATGCGTCATGACCGGCCTCCTTTTGTTGTTTTGGGTTGTGACTGAGCAAGATCGCCAATCGCTTGCACCACGCGTTCCATCTTCATGAAGCGCGAGCCCTTGACGAGCACGCTGCCGACCAGCGGCAGGCGGGCGAGCACGGCGGCATGGAGCGCTTCGTAGTCACCGAAATGACGGCCGTTGTCCGCATCCTGGAAGGCCGCAACCGTGTGCGCAGTCTCGGCGCCGAGCGTGTAGACGGCCTCGATGCCGCACTGCTTCGCCCAGGCGCCGACCTCGGCGTGGAACTCCGGCGCGCGGTTGCCGACCTCGCCCATGTCGCCGAGCACCAGCAGGTGCGGGCCGGGCAGGCCCGCGAGCACGTCGATGGCGGCGATCACGGAATCGGGGTTGGCGTTGTAGCTGTCGTCGACCAGCGTGAGCACGTGCTTGTTCGACAGCACGACCTCGCTGGCCTTGGAGCGGCCCTTGACCGGCTCGAAGGCCGACAGGCCGTCGGCGATGCGGTCGATCGGCACGCCCGCGGCCAACGCGCAGGCGGTGGCGGCCAGCGCGTTGCCCACGTTGTGGCGGCCGGCGATGTGCAGTTGCGCATCGAAGCCGCCCAGCGGCGTGCGGATGCGCACGGCCCAGGCGCCCTGCTTCCAGTCAGCGCTCTCGAGCGAGATGTCGGCGCCTTCGTCTTCGCCGAACGTCATGCAGCGGCGCGAGCCGCCGTCGTGCGCCATGTCGGTCCAGAGCGAGGTGAAGACGTCGCCGTAGGGGAAGACGGCCGTGCCGTCATCGGGCAGCACCGCGAACACGGCGGCGTTCTCGATGGCGACCGCCTCGACGGTGGCCATGAATTCCTGGTGCTCGCGCTGGGCGTTGTTGACCAGCGCGATGGTCGGGCGCGAGATGGCGGACAGCCGCGCGATCTCGCCCGGATGGTTCATGCCCAGCTCGAGCACCGCGTGCTGGTGGCGCGCGCGCAGGCGCAGCAGCGTGAGCGGCACGCCGATCTCGTTGTTGAAGTTGCCGGCGGTCGCGAGCGCGCGGTCGGCGCGGAAGGCGACGAGGATCGCCGCGATCATCTGCGTGACCGTCGTCTTGCCGTTGCTGCCGGTGACGGCGATCAGCGGCAGCTCGAACTGCGCGCGCCAGCCCGCGCCGAGCGCGCCCAGTGCCACCAGCGAGTCGGGCACTTCGAGGCCCGCGAGGACGGCGGCTTCGAGGCCGTGGTGGGCGATGGCTGCGATGGCGCCCTTTTCCTTGGCCTGGGCCAGGAAATCGTTGGCGTCGAAACGCTCGCCCTTGAGGGCGACGAACAGGTCGCCGTCTGCCAGCGTGCGGGTGTCGGTGTGTACGCGCGCGATGACCGTGGCCGGGTCGCCCACGAGGCGCGAACCCGGAATCCATTGCTGCGCTTGAGCGAGCGTCATGTTCAGCGGCGTCATATCCGTCATGCCGCACCTCGCTTCGTCAGCGCATCCAGCGCGTGGGTCTTGTCCGAGAACGGCAGGCGCTGGCCCGCAATCTCCTGCCAGGCCTCGTGGCCCTTGCCGGCGATCAGCACCACGTCCTGCGGCGCGGCCTGTGCGATCGCGTCGGCGATGGCGGCGGCGCGGTCGGGCTGCACCTGGGCGGCGTCGGAGCGAGAGAAGCCGCGCAGCACCTGGCTGATGATCGCGTCGGGCTTTTCGCTGCGAGGGTTGTCGCTGGTCACGATGACGCGGTCGGCCTGGCGCTCGGCGACGGCCGCCATCATCGGGCGCTTGATCGGGTCGCGGTCGCCGCCGCAGCCGAACAGGCACCAGAGCGCGCCGCCGCGCTGCTGCGCCAGCGGGCGCAGGCCAGCGAGTGCCTTGTCGAGTGCATCGGGCGTGTGGGCGTAGTCGACCACCGCAAGAGGCGCATTGCCACCGACGCTCACGCGTTCCATGCGGCCGGGCACGCTGGTGAGGTTGGCGCACGCGGCAACAGCCCGCGAGAGCGACAGGCCCAGCGCGCGCAGCGTACCGAGCACGCCGAGCAGGTTCGCCACGTTGTACTGGCCGATGAGGCCGGTGGAAAGACGCTCGACCGACACGCTCCCCTGCTCTGCCACCGAGAACTGCAGGCCCTGCGCGTCGTAGCCGATGTCGCGTGCCACCAGGCGCGCCGGTTTGCCGCCGGCCGACACCGTCCAGACATCGAGCGCGCCAATGCCTGCATCGACGAGGTTCGCGCACAGGCTCGCGCCGTGCATGTCGTCGATGTTGATCACCGCGGCGCGCAGGCCCGGCCAGCGGAAGAGCTCGGCCTTGGCTTCCCAGTAGGCATCCATGCTGCCGTGGTAGTCGAGGTGGTCCTGCGTGAAATTGGTGAACACCGCGACCGCGATCTGCGCGCCGTCGAGCCGTCGCTCGGCGATGCCGATCGACGAGGCCTCGATGGCACAGGCGCCGAAGCCGCGCTCGACCAACGCGCGCAACTCGCCCTGCATCATCACGGGGTCGGGCGTGGTGAGGCCGGTGTAGGTGAGATCGGGCGGCACGCCGATGCCCAGCGTGCCCATCACGGCGCAAGGCGACGGCGCGCTGCGCTCCATGGTCCCGTCGGGCCGCATCGCGCGAACGCCGCCGGCCGCGCGCAGCGTCGAAAGCGATTCGGCCAGCCACCACGCGGTGGAGGTCTTGCCGTTGGTGCCGGTCACGGCCAGCACGTCGAGCAGCGCCGAGGGGTTGTCGTAAAAAGCCGAGGCGATCGGGCCGGTCGCGGCCTTGAGACCGGGGTAGCTCGCGATGCGGTCATCGTCACCGAAGCCGAAGGCATCGACGCCCTCGTACTCGACCAGGCAGGCCGCAGCGCCCTGCGCCAGCGCGGCGGCCACGTGCTTGCGCCCATCGGTCGCGGCGCCGGGCCAGGCGATGAAGCCGTCGCCCGCGCCCACCGGACGGCTGTCGGCATGCAGCGCGCCCTGCACGCGCTCCTTGAGCCAGAGCGCGGCCATTTGGGGGGAGGTGAGTGTCAGCATGCTCAGAAGCTCTCGTCGACGCCCTGCGTCATCACCAGGGGTTTGACCGCCAGATCGGGTGCGACGTTCATCATGCGCAGCGTCTGCTGCACGACTTCGCTGAACACGGGCGCTGCCGCAACGCCGCCGAAATACTGGCCGTCGCTGGGCTCGTCGATCATCACCGCGACGATGATGCGCGGCTTCTCGATGGGCGCCATGCCGGTGAACCAGGCGCGGTACTTGTTGCTCGCGTAGCCCTTGCCGACCTGCTTGTGGGCCGTGCCCGACTTGCCGCCGACCGAGTAGCCGACCGTCTGCGCGCGCGTGCCGGTGCCGCCGGGGCCGGCGGCCATCTGCAGCATCTTGCGCACGGCCAGCGCGTTGGAGGGCGAGAACACCCGCACGCCGACCGGCGGCTCGGAGTTCTTCAGGATGGTGACCGGGATGATCGAGCCGTCGTGCGCGAACGAGGTGTACGAATGCGCCATCTGGAACAACGACGCCGACAGGCCGTAGCCATAGGCCATGGTGGCCTGCTCGACCGGCTTCCAGGTCTTCCACGGGCGCAGCCGGCCCGTCACGGCGCCGGGGAACTGGATCTGCGGCTTCTGGCCGTAGCCGAGCGCGGTGTAGGTGTCCCACATCTCGTGCGGGGTCATCTTCTGCGCGATCTTGAGCGCGCCCACGTTGCTCGACTTCTGGATCACACCCTCGACCGTCAGCGTGCCGTAGTTGTGCGTGTCGCTGATGGTGAAGCCGCCGAGCTGGTAGCGGCCGGGGCCGGTTTCGATGAGCGTCGATGGCTTCACGCGGCCGGCTTCCAGCGCCATGCCGACGGTGATGGGCTTCATCGTCGAGCCGGGCTCGAAGGTGTCGGTGAGCGCGCGGTTGCGCAGCTGTTCGCCGGTGAGGTTCTGGCGCTTGTCGGGCACGTAGCTCGGGTAGTTGGCCAGCGCCAGCACCTCGCCGGTGATGGAGTCGAGCACCACCACGCTGCCGGCCTTGGCCTTGCGCGCGGTCACCGCGTCGCGCAGCTTCTGGTAGGCGAAGAACTGCACCTTGCTGTCGACGCTCAACTGGATGTCCTGGCCGTCGAGCGGCGGCACGATGTCGCCCACGCCTTCGACCACGCGGCCCAGGCGGTCCTTGATGACGCGGCGCGAGCCCGCCTTGCCGGCCAGCTCCTTGTTGAACGCGAGTTCGATGCCTTCCTGGCCGCTGTCTTCGACGTTGGTGAAGCCCACCACGTGCGCGGCCGCCTCGCCCTCGGGGTACTGGCGCTTGTATTCCTTGCGCTGGTAGATGCCCTTGAGGTTCATCGCGGCGATCTGCTTGGCGATGGGCTCGTCGACCTGGCGCTTGATCCAGACGAAGGTCTTGTCCTCGTCCTGCAGCTTCTTGTCGAAGTCCTTCTGCGGCATCTCGAGCAGCTTGGCCACCTGCTTGAGCTTGGCGCGCACCTCGGGGTCGTCGCGCTCGATGTCCTCGGGAATCGCCCAGATGCTGGGCGCCACCACGCTGGAGGCGAGGATGAGCCCGTTGCGATCGAGGATGCGGCCGCGGTTGGCCGGCAGCTCGAGCGTGCGCGCAAAGCGCACTTCGCCCTGCCGCTGGAAGAAGCTGTTGTTGAAGACCTGCACGTACGCGGCGCGCCCCGCCAGCCCGAGGAAGCCGAAGGCAATGCCCGCGACGATGAACTTGCTGCGCCACACCGGCGTCTTGCTCGCGAGCAAGGGGCTGGTGGTGTAGCGAACGCTGCGGTCGCGACGGCTCATCGTGCAGCCCCCCTGGCGGTGGTGGCGGCCGGCTTCGGCGGCACGACGGGCGGCAGCGGCGCGACGGCCGGGATCACCGAACCGTCCGGGCGCACGTACTGCGTGATCGCCGGCGTGGTGGTGCGCATCTGAAGCTGCTCCTTGGCGAGCTTCTCGACGCGCAGCGGCGTGGCCTGCGCGCGCTTCTCGACTTGCAGGCGGTCGTGGTCGGTTTCGAGGCGCCGGGCTTCCTGCTGCACGCGGTCGAGCTCGGTGTAGAGCTGGCGCGAGCGGTACTGCGTATGGACGAGATAGAGCGACGTCGCGATGACGGCCATCAGCAGGAGCAGGTTCAAGCGGGCCATGATCAGTTGGCCTCGGTGCGTTCGGCGACGCGCAGGATCGCGCTGCGCGAGCGCGGATTGCCGCGCACTTCGTCTTCGGACGGCTTGATGCGCTCGAGCGCGTTGAGCTTCATCACCTTAGGCGCAGCGAAGGGCGCCCGGCGGTCGTAGACCTCTTTCGAGTGCTTGGCGATGAACTGCTTGACGATGCGGTCTTCCAGAGAGTGGAAGCTGATCACCGCGAGCCGGCCGCCGGGCTGCAACACGGACAGGCTCGCTTCTAGCGCCTGTTGCAGCTCTTCAAGCTCGGCGTTGATGAAAATCCGAAAAGCCTGAAATGTGCGCGTTGCAGGGTTCTGGCCCTGCTCGCGGGTTTTGACCGTGCCAGCCACGAGCTCGGCCAGTTCGGTGGTGGTTGAAATTGGGCCCCGTTCTTGTCGGCGAGCAACAATCGCCTTTGCAATCTGAACAGCAAACCGTTCTTCGCCATAGTCACGGATCACCTCTGCAATCTGCTGAAGTTCGGCCGTTGCCAGCCATTCGGCCACGCTCTCGCCGCGCGTGGTGTCCATGCGCATGTCGAGCGGGCCGTCGAATCGAAAACTGAAGCCGCGCACCGGGTTGTCGATTTGCGGCGAACTCACGCCCAGGTCCATCAGCAAGCCGTTGACGCTCGCATCGGGCAGCTCGCCCAGCGAACGGAATCCCTGGTGCCGGATAGAAAAACGCGCATCCGAGATGCGCGCTGCTTCGGCCACTGCTTCCGCATCCTTGTCGAATGCGATCAGCCTGCCTTCCGGCGCCAGCCTCGCGAGGATCGCCCGCGCGTGCCCTCCCCGCCCGAAGGTGGCGTCCACGTAGGTGCCGGTGGCTGCCGTGCTGCCGGAAAGAAGGGCTTCCACCGCTTCGTTCAGCAAGACGGTCGTATGGGTCCATGGGGTGTTCACGTGGGTCCTCAGAACGCGAAGTCCTGAAACACATCCGGCATCTCGCCCTGGGTGGCCTCGGCCTCCTTGGCCTCGTACGTGGCCTTGTCCCAGAGTTCGAAGTGGTTGCCCATGCCGAGCAGCAGCGTGTCGCGTGCGATGCCGGTGGCGGCGCGCAGCTCGGGCGACACCAGGATGCGGCCGGTGCCGTCCATCTCGACGTCCATCGCGTTACCGAGGAAGACGCGCTTCCACCACTGCGCCGACATCGGCAGCGCGGCGATGCGCTCGCGGAATTTTTCCCATTCGGGACGGGGGAACACCATGAGGCACCCATGCGGATGCTTGGTGATCGTGAGCTGGCCGCCTGCCGTCGCAATCAGGACGTCACGGTGCCGGGTCGGCACGGAGAGCCGCCCCTTGGCATCCAGACTGAGCGATGAAGCGCCTTGAAACACGACCACAAACCCCTGTGTTGGGAGGTACTGCAATGCCCGAAAGAGGCACTACCCGCACTTTTTCCCACTTAACTGCACTTTTTTGCACTGTAGCAGGAAACACTTGGGGCGCAACTGGCCGTTGGTGGTATTTTTTGTAATGGAATCAACGACTTAGCGCCGATTCCAAAACCTTGGAATCGGCGAATTTCGTTGAAAATGAAGTACTTAGCCCACGCAGTGAAAGTAAAGCGTGAAGCATTCCCCCGTTACAGGGGGAAGAAGAAGCTGCTTTAGAGGATGAAGCGCGAGAGGTCTTCGTCGTGACTTAGTGCCGCAAGGCGCTCGTCGACGTAAGCGGCATCGATGCGGATCGTCTGACCCTCGATGCGGGCCGCGTCGAAGCTTACCTCATCGAGCAGGCGCTCCATCACGGTCGACAAACGGCGCGCGCCGATGTTCTCGGTGCGCTCGTTCACCTCGAAGGCGATGCTCGCCAAGCGGGTCACGCCGTCGGGTTGGAAATCGAGCGTCACGCCCTCGGTCGCGAGCAGCGCCTGGTACTGCTTCACGAGCGATGCGCGGGTCTGCGTGAGGATGCTTTCGAAGTCCGACACCGAGAGCGATTGCAGCTCGACCCGTATCGGAAAACGCCCCTGCAGCTCGGGGATCAGGTCGCTCGGCTTGCTCAGGTGGAACGCGCCGCTCGCGATGAACAGCATGTGGTCGGTGCGCACCACGCCGTACTTGGTGGTCACGGCCGTGCCCTCGACCAGCGGCAGCAAATCGCGCTGCACGCCTTGCCTCGACACGTCGGAGCCCTGCGCTTCGCTGCGGGTCGCGACCTTGTCGATCTCGTCGATGAAGACGATGCCGTTCTGCTCGGCGTTGGTGATCGCCTGCGCGCGGATTTCGTCCTCATTCACCAGCTTGGCGGCCTCCTCGTCGATCAAGAGGCGCAGCGCCTCGGCGATCTTGAGCTTGCGCGTCTTGCGCTTGCCACCGCCCATCTGGCCGAACATGCCGCGCAACTGCTCGGTCATTTCTTCCATGCCGGCGGGGCCCATGATTTCGAGCGGCGTGCGGGTCTCGGCGAGGTCGAGTTCGACTTCCTTGTCGTCGAGTTGGTGCTCGCGCAGCTTCTTGCGGAAAGCCTGTCGCGTGGGATTGGGTCCATCGATTGCCGCGGTCGTGCCGTCTGCACCGCGCGCTGGAGGCAGCAGCACGTCGAGGATGCGGTCTTCGGCGGCGTCTTCGGCCCGCGCGCGCACCTTGGCGCTCTCAGATTCGCGGGTCTGCTTGACGGCGATTTCGGCGAGGTCGCGAATGATCGAATCGACGTCTTTCCCGACGTAGCCCACCTCGGTGAACTTGGTCGCCTCGACCTTGATGAAGGGCGCGTCCGCCAGGCGCGCGAGACGGCGTGCGATCTCGGTCTTGCCCACGCCCGTCGGGCCGATCATGAGGATGTTCTTCGGGGTGATCTCGCTGCGCAGCTTCTCGTCGACCTGCTGGCGGCGCCAGCGGTTGCGCAGCGCAATGGCCACGGCACGCTTGGCGGCGGGCTGCCCGACGATGTGGTTGTCGAGCTCGGAGACGATTTCCTGGGGGGTCATGGACATGGTCAGAGCGCTTCCACCGTGTGGTTCATGTTCGTGTAAATGCAGATTTCTCCGGCGATCCCCAGCGATTTGCGCACGATCTGCTCGGCCGAAAGGTCGGTGTTCTCGATCAGTGCCTTGGCCGCCGACTGGGCATATGCGCCGCCCGAACCGATGGCGATCACGCCGTCTTCGGGCTCCAGCACGTCGCCGTTGCCGGTGATGATGAGCGAGGTGGTGGCGTCCGCCACGGCCAGCATGGCCTCGAGCTTGCGCAGCACGCGGTCGGTGCGCCAGTCCTTGGTGAGTTCGACCGCCGCGCGGGTCAGGTGCCCCTGGTGCTTTTCGAGCTTGGCCTCGAAGCGCTCGAAGAGCGTGAAGGCATCGGCGGTGGCGCCGGCAAAGCCGGCCAGCACCTTGCCGTGATAGAGCCGTCGCACTTTGCGCGCCGTGCCCTTGATGACGATATTGCCGAGAGTGACCTGCCCGTCCCCGCCAATGGCGACTTGGTCGCCTTGGGGAGTCTTGCGGCGCACGCTCACGATGGTGGTGCCGTGAAACTGTTCCATCGCAGCCATCTGGGGATTGCCGAAGGCAATGCAACCCCGAAACAGGGTGGTTTCAGTTCTTTCGAACGGCTACGGTTGCGTGGTCGGTAATGCCCACGAGCCCGAACAGCGCGGCGATCAGCCGGTGCGCATCGACGAACTGCACCCGCTCGCCATCGGCGTCCCGCGCCCGCACCCAGCTCAGCAGCGTGCCGGCGGCGGCAAGGTCCATGCGCAGCAGCGCCGCGCATGAAATGACGGGCGCCGTGGTGTGGCGCAGGTCGGTGTCCAGCCGCTGCCAGGCCGACAGCGATTCGCCCCGCAAATCGCCCGCCAGTGCGGCAAAGCCGGTGTCGTGCGTCGGAAAGCTCTCCGATTCGGCACTCGACAGCAGCGACCACACCGAGCTGCTGCGGCTCGGCGGCGGCGCGGTGAGCGCGGTGCATTCGCCGATCGGGTCCTGCCAGGACGGCGGCGACACCTCATAGGTGATGCAGTAGTTGAGCGCCACCAGTTCGAAATCGTCGGGCAGGTGCATCACCCGCAGCGCGGCCAGATGCAGTTGCCACCAGACGTCGTCGGTGCCGCGTTCGTTGTTCGGCGCCGCCTCGGCCAGCACCGCCAGCAGTTGCGCGGTGCCGATGAAGCGCAGCTTGACCGGCGAATCGGCCCAGTGCGTCAGCAGCACCCGCAGCGGCGCGGCAGCTTCGGGCTCGATGGCGGTCAGGGGGCGCCAGTCGAGCGTCCAGACCGAACCGGCCTGCGACAGCGCGCGCGTGAGGCTCATCAGCCCTTCGCGGGACAGGCGCGCGGGGCTGCTCCAGTCGGCCTGGGCACCACCGCCCTCGCCTTGCTCTGCCGCCTCTTCGCTGGCGGTCACTGCCTTCACGCTGCGCGCCAGGTCTTCGAGCGACACCCAGTCGGGGCCCATGCGCTTCATGCGCTGCGCGTAACGCATGCGGGCGGCCGCGAACTTGGCGGCGTCGCCGGTGGCGCGGTACAGGTCGAACAGGGTGCGCCAGCGGCTGTCGTCGCGCTCGGCTGCGGCGTCGTTCTCGCCGTCGGCGGCCGGAGCGCTTTCGGAGGCCAGGGCCTGCAGCAGGATCGCCTCGGCGCCGGCGTCGTCGCCATGCGCAAAGCGGATTACCGCTTCTTCGAGCGCGCCATCGTGCGCCAGCCGGGAAGACAGGGGCGACGCACCGCCGCCCCCGGCCGCGACGGGGCTGGCTGCCTGGACGGGCGGCACGGCCGCCACGGTGCGATGCACCGGCGGCGGCTCGAGCAGATCGTCGACATGCACCGGCGGCAGCGTTTCGGCGCCGGCATCGGGCGGCGGATTGACCAGCGTCTCGCCGTTCGGGCCGCGGCCCTTCCACCACTGCTGCGACATCTGCTCTTCGATCTCGTCGATCTTCTTGAGCGTGAGCGCGCGGCCCTCGGACTTTTCCGAAGAGCTGTTGATGTTGAACGACGAGGGCGTGACCGTCCCCTCGAAGGCATGGGCGGCCGCCTCGCGCTGGCGCAGCTTGCGAAGCATGTCGAACTCGCGCCGGCGAACGAAGTCGTTGCGCTGGCGCCGCTCGATCATCTCCTTGAGCATCTCCCGGCTGTAGGTCTGCTCGGGGAGCGAGGAGTCCGACGTCGTGGAGGAAGGCGCATCCAGCTCCGACCAATCCTTGAGCGGATTGCGGACAAACTTGGCCACCTTCGAGAAAAGACGGCCCGATTCTTCCTTTGGCATTCGGTGAAGACTATCGAACGGGCTGGGGTTTATCTACCTTGACCCGGTTCAATCCCCGAACATTTTCTGCTTGAGTTCGCGGCGCTGTTGCGCCTCGAGCGACAGCGTGGCGGTCGGGCGGGCCAGGAGGCGGCCGACGCCGATCGGCTCGCCGGTCTCGTCGCAGTAGCCGTAGTCGCCGGCGTCGATGCGCTGGATCGATTGCTCGATCTTCTTGAGCAGCTTGCGTTCGCGGTCGCGGGTGCGCAGTTCGAGGGCGTGTTCTTCCTCGATGGTCGCGCGGTCGGCCGGATCGGGCACGACCACCGTGTCTTCACGCAGGTGCTCGGTGGTCTCGCCGGCGTTTTCCAGGATGCCGCGCTTGAGTTCTTCGAGCTTCAGGCGGAAGAACGCCATCTGCTTTTCGTTCATGTACTCGGTGTCGGGCATCGCGATGACTTCGGCATCGGTCAGCTCGGCGGGCGACTTGGTCTTCCAGTTGTTCGCGAGCTTGGGGTCTTTCTTGACGGCCAGCGGCGGCGGCGGCACCAGCGCGGTGGACGGCGCCTGCGAGAAGCTGGACTTCGCGGCGGTCGACGCCACGGATTGCGGCATCGAGGGGACGGTCAGTTGCGACAGCCGGGACACACGGCCCCCACGCGCGGCGGGTGCGGGCGTGGCGGTTTGAGCGGGCATCGAGGGTGTCGCCGGGGCGGAAGAGGAGGCGGCAGCCGTTTTTTTCATGGGGATCGGGGGAGCAGAAGGAACGGCAGCAGGGCGGCCGACGGGTTTGGATGACGATGGACCCGTGCCTGCGGTCTTGGTTGCTGTTGCAGGCTTGGCGGGCTTGACGGACTTCTTTGTCGCAGCGGTGGCGGCCTTGGCCGGTGGTGCTGCGGGCTTTTTGGACGCGCTTTTCTCCTTCGTTGCAGGCGCCTTCGCGGTGGCGGAAACCTTGTTCGCCGCGGGTACAGCCTTCGCAGCCGTCGCCTTCTTTGCGGCGGGCTTGGATGCTGGCGTGGCCTTGGCGGCGGGTTTCTTCACGGTGACTGGCTCCTTGGACGAACTGGAACGCGCTTTCACTGGGTGTCTCCTCCCATGGGAACCACTCGCGGCTTTCGTGCCGCGCGGGCTCCACGTTGTCGGGGTGCTCGCGGTTGCGAACCCCGGGGTTATACCCCCGAAAGCCCTGCAGAAACCCGCGGCGCCCCGTGCCGGAAGTCACATCTCGTCCAAGAGGACTGGGTGTGGCTCCCGGAACAGGCGCGCGATTGTATAGAGAACTCGAAATCGCGGGCGATGTGTCTGCATGCCGGTTGGCTCCGGTAGCATCGGCCCGCGTCGCCGGAGGGGGTGACGCGGGGCTGCCGCTCCCTCGGGGCGGCGCGGGCCCATCCGATCATTCGATAAAAGAAAGCAAGCCTTGAGCAAGAAAGTAGTTTTGGGAGCCGTGGCCGCGGCCATCGTCGTCGCCTACGGAGGGAGCACCTGGTGGACCGGATCGAAGGTCCGTTCGATCTACGAGACCGCGCTCGACGAGATGCCCAAGCAGACCGCGCTGGTGCGCGTGACCGAGCGCAAATACGAGCGCAACTTCTTCGGCGCCGTGAGCACCGTGACGCTGGAAATCGGCTGTGCGGCCGATGCCGCCACCGCCCCGGCCGTGGCGCAGGCGCCCGCCGCCAAGCCCGCGGAAGGCGAGGAGCCGCAGGAGGAAGAAGACGGCGACGAAGCGGACGCCAAGCCGCCCAAGCCCCTGCGCATCACCATTCGCGACACCATCCACCACGGCCCGATCGCCGGCGGCAAGTTCGCGGCGGCCACCATCGACAGCGAGCTGGTGCTCGACATCAAGGGCCAGGCGCAAGCCGAGAAGTTCTTCGGCAAGGCCAAGCCGCTGACGGCATTCACCAAGGTCAACTTCGACGGCAGCTACGCCATCGACATGGCGGTCGCGCCCGTCAAGGTGGCCGAAGAAGGCAAGGGCGAATTCGCCTGGCAGGGCGCGCAGGCGCACATCGAAGTGAACGCCGCCCGCACCAAGGCGCGCTACGACATGACGATGCCGGGCCTGGACTTCAACTACGCGGCCAAGGGCGTGCAGATGAAGATGGGCAAGATCACGGCCAAGGCCGACATGGACGGCAGCGCGGGCTGGATCCTGGCCACCGGCAAGACCGAGGGGCGCCTGGACGCCTTCGAGTTCTCCGCCACCAAGGGCCTCGGCGGCAGCGCCGATGCCGACGCGCCGGCCGGCACGCACAAGCCCGTGAAGGTGCTGCTGCAGAACGTCGACCTGAACGGCGAAGCCACGATCAAGGACGGCCTCTACGCCTCCGAAGGCACCCTCAAGGGCCAGGGCAAGATCGGCGAGACCAGCATCGACAAGTTCGAGATGTCCAGCGGCGGCCGCCGCATCCACGCCGCCGGCTACAGGAAGCTGGCCGACGCCTACCTGCAATCCACCGCCCTGGCCGGCTGCGGCAAGAGCAGCAAGGCCACGCAGGCCGCGATGAAGGCGCTGGCCGACCAGCTCGCCCCCGATCTGAAGGCCATGGCCAAGTACAGCCCCGAATTCGGCCTGGACAAGATGGTGGTCGAGATCGGCGGCAAGCGCGGCGAACTCAGCTACACCGCCGGCATGGTCGGCGTGACCGACGAAGACCTGCAGGAGCCGGGCATGGCCCTCCTGATGAAGCGCGGCGTGCTCAAGGCCAACGCGCGGCTGCCGGTGCAATGGCTCGAACAGATCGCCGCCACCGGCGCCGAGAGCGGCCAGACGCCGCCGCCCGAAATGGTGGCGGGGCTGGTCGAGCAAGGCGAGGCCAGCGGCTTCGTCAAGCGCGACGGCGAACATGTCACCGGGCAGGTCGAGTTCAGCGAAGGCAGCCTGAAGGTCAATGGCAAGCCGCTGACCGAACTGGGCAAGTAAGCCACTGCCAGGCCATGAAAAAGGCGCTGTCCCTTGCGGGGCAGCGCCTTTTTCCTTGGATGAATCAGCAGCGGGCGGTCGTCACACCAGGCACTGCTCGAGTCCCTGCTCGAGAATTTCGCGCGGCAGCTCGATGCCGATGAACACCATGCGGCTCTGGCGGTTTTCGTCCTTGCCCCACTCGGGGCCCAGGTCGCTGCCCATCAGCTGGTGCACGCCCTGGAAGATCACCTTGCGCTCGGTGCCCTTCATGTTCAGCACGCCCTTGTAGCGCAGCATGCGCGGGCCGTAGATGTTGACGATCGCGCCCAGAAAGTCTTCGAGCTTGGCCGGATCGAAGGCGCGGTCGGCCTTGTAGACGAAGCTCTTCACGTCGTCGTCGGTGTGGTGATGGTGGCCGTGGCCTTCGTGCTTGTGCGAGGGGTGGTCGCAATGCTCGCCATGCGCGTGGTCATGGTCGTGATGGTCATGATCGTCTTCCCTCAGGAAGTCCGGATCGATGTCCAGCTTCGCATTCAGGTTGAAGCCACGCAGGTCGAAGATGTCCTTCAGCGGCACGTCGCCGAAATGCGCCTTCTGCTGCGGCGCGCGCGGGTTCATGTGCTTCAAGCGATGGATCAGCGCCTCGGTTTCCTCGGCCGACACCAGCTCGCTCTTGCTGATGAATATCTGGTCGGCAAAACCGACTTGGCGGCGCGCTTCCTGGCGGTCGTTCAGTTGCTGCGGCGCGTGCTTGGCGTCCACCAGCGTGAGGATCGAGTCGAGCAAATAGCTCTCGGCGATTTCGTCGTCCATGAAGAAGGTCTGGGCCACGGGGCCGGGGTCTGCGAGGCCGGTGGTCTCGATCACCACGCGGTCGAAATCCAAGAGGCCCTGGCGCTTCTTGGCGGCCAGCAGTTGCAGCGCCTCGCGCAGGTCTTCGCGGATGGTGCAGCAGACGCAGCCGTTGCTCATCTGCACGATCTGCTCTTTCGATTCGGTCACGAGGATGTCGCTGTCGATGTTCTCTTCGCCGAACTCGTTCTCGATGACCGCGATCTTCTGGCCGTGGGCCTCGGTCAGGATGCGCTTGAGCAACGTGGTTTTGCCCGAGCCGAGAAAGCCGGTGAGGATGGTCGCGGGGATGAGGGCCATGAGGGGTGCTCCGAAGCGGAAAAACTAAAAAACGGGGGTGGCGGGCAGTTTAGCCAATGCCACTGAGTTGCGTTGCCGAAGGGGTCAAGCGGCCTTTTCAGGCGGGCTTTCTCACCACCACCAGGCCCTTCAAATACTCCCCTTCCGGGAATTCGATCGTCATTGGATGGTCGGGTGCCGCACCCAGGCGTTCGCTGATGTAACCGTCGACATTCGCATCCAGCCCGGCCGAGGCCACGATCTTGTGGAACAGGTCGGCGGAGATGCCGCCCGAGCACGAGAAAGTCAGCAGCACGCCGCCCGGCTCCAGGATCTTGAGCGCGAGGCGATTGATGTCCTTGTAGGCCCGCGCCGCGCGCTCGGCATGCGCCGCCGTGGGCGCGAACTTCGGCGGATCGAGCACGATGGCATCGAAGGTGCGGCCCTGGTCGATGAACTCGCGCAGCACGGTGTTCACGTTCGCATCGAGAAACTCGGTCTTCACGCCCGAACCCTCGCCGCCGAAGCCGTTGAGCGCGATGTTGGCGCGCGCGAAGTTCAGCGCCGGCTGCGACGAATCGACCGACACCAGCTCGGCCCCGTCGAGCGCACCCGCGGCCTTGAGCCCCGCCAGCGCCGCGACGGTGAAGCCGCCCGTGTAGCAGAAGCAGTTCAGCACGCGCTTGAAGCGCCGGTGCTTCGCGAGTTCGGCAAAGCGCTGGCGGCTGTCGCGCTGGTCGAGGTAAAAGCCGGTCTTGTGGCCGGTCGCGATGTCGAGCGAGAGTTTCCAGTCGTGCTCGCGGATAGTGATTTCGGTGGCGCCCTCCCCGCGCAGCCAGCCCGTGACCGGCTTCAGGCCTTCGCGCTCGCGGCCGCTGGCATCGGAGCGCTCGTAGAACTTCGTGAGCCCAGTGGCCTTGAGCAGCGCATCGGCCAGCGCGTCTTTCCAGCGCTCCACACCGGCCGAGAGGAATTGCGCCACCAGCGTGTCGCCGTAGCGGTCGACGATCAATCCCGGCAGGCCGTCGGCCTCGCCATGCACCAGCCGCACGCCATCGCTCTGCAGATCGAACAGGCCCCTTGCACGCACGGCACGCTCGCACACCGACGCGAGAAACGCGGCGTCGATGCGCTGCGTTTCGACAAAGCTCCAGGCCCGCGCGCGGATCTTGGAGATCGGGCTGAACGCCGCCCAGGCGAGGAACGCGCCGTCGTGCGATTCCACGCGCACCGTCTCGCCCGAGTCGGCACCGCCGCGCGCAATGGCCGATTCGAAGACCCACGGATGGCGGCGCTGCATCGAGCGCTCTTTGCCGGGTTTGAGGCGAAGGGTTTTCATTTTTTTACCTGGCTTGCTTGCTTACTTATTTGTCTTTGTCGGTCCGGGCCTTCGCGCGCGGATGCGCCGCGTCATAGGCCTTTGCCAGATGCTGGAAATCCAGCCGCGTATAGATCTGCGTGGTCGCGATGTTCGCGTGCCCCAGCAGCTCCTGCACCGCGCGCAGGTCGCTGCTCGACTGCAGCACATGGCTCGCGAACGAGTGCCGCAGCATGTGCGGATGCACGGGCGCGGCAAGGCCGGCCTTCAGACTGCGTTCGCGCAGAAGCTTCCACACGGCCTGCGACGACATCCGCGCGCCCTTGCTGCTGACGAAGAGCGCGGGCACCGAACGATCGCCGCGCACGTCCAGCCACTCCTGCAGCGCCTCGGCCGCCTTGCTGCCCACCGGCACGATGCGGCGCTTGCTGCCCTTGCCGAGCACGTTGGCCTCCTTCGCGTCGAGGTCGATCCAGCCGAGCGCCGTGTTGCTCGCTTGTGCATCGAGCCCCGTGAGTTCGCTCACGCGCAGGCCGCAGCCGTAGAGTATTTCGACGATGGCCCGGTCGCGCGCTTCGATCCATGGGTCGGCGTCTTCGTCATGCAGCTCGGCCAACTGCACCGCGTCGTCCACGCCCAGCGCCTTCGGCAGCGGACGGCCGGCCTTGGGCGCATGCACGTCCTGCACCGGGTTGAAGCCGATCAGGCCTTCATGCCCGAGCCAGCGGTAGAAGCTGCGCCAGCACGACAGCACCAGCGCGATGCCGCGCGGCTCGCGACCGGCGCTGTGCAGCTTGGCCATCCAGCGCCGGATGTGGGCGGTCTGCACGCGGTCCAGCGGCAGATTGGCCTCGGCCGCGTTTTCCCTCAGCGCCTGCAGGTGGAAGGCGTAGAGCTCGACCGTGCGCGCCGCGAGCCGGCGCTCCACGCGCACATGCTCCAGGTACTTCGCGATCCAGTCCGGCGGAGCGGATGCGGTCGGCTCAGAAGAGATAGCCATGGCCGGCATTGTTGATGATGGCTGCCGGCTCGCGCAATGCGCCCTTGAACAGCATGCCCCAGCGGCGCCAGCACGAGGTGGGCGCGGCGGCGTACTGCACGTCGAAGGTCTGGTCGAACCCGCTCATGCGCACCAGCCGCTCGACGCGCCACAGGTGATAGGGCTCCGACACGATCACCACGCTGCGCACCCCGGCCGCCTGCAGCAGCGGGCGCGAGAGCGAAAGATTCAACCGCGTGGACGTGGATGCGGGCTCCAGCAGCATCGGCCCCGCAAAGCCCAGGCCTTGCGCGTGCTGCTGCATCACATCAGCCTCGATACGCCCGTCTTCCTTGTCGACACCGCCCGTGAACACCAGTTGCTTCACCTGCCCGGCCTGCGCCAGCGCGATGCCGGTATCGACGCGGCCCGTGAGACAGGGATTCGGTTTGCCGTCCAGGTACGCACGGCTCCCCAGGATCAGCGCCGCATCGGCGGGCCTTTGCGGCGGGTTGTCCAGCAGCTCGTCGGCGCGCTGCCAGATGACGGCGGCAATCGCCGCATAGGCCAGCGCCAGAACCAGCAGCGCGCCGAGCAGCGCGACCTGCCACGGCCGGCGCAGCCAGCGCGGCCGGTTCAAGGACGCAGCCGCGAGAGGCCGCCCGAGGCCAGCTCGGCGATGCGCTCGAGAAAGTCGGTGCCCATCTCGGCATTGAATCGCTGCGCGTCGGGCGACGCGAGCACCAGCAGACCGAAGGCCGGCGATTCGGCATCGGCGCGCAGCGGAATCAGCGCGATCGACATCGCAGCCTGCGGCTCCGGCAGCCAGTTGGCGGCCTCAAAGCCCGAGTTCAGGCCGCAGTACGGCGAAGTGAGCGAAGTGGCCAGCGCCTTCACGTCGTCGCTCACCCACTGGGCATAGGCTTCGTTCAGGTAGTCGCTGCTGCAGTCCCACACCTTGATCGCCGTCTGCGGCACGAGGAACAGCGACTGCAGATCGACCGCGATGCGGTACGGCAGGCTGCGCGGGTCGCGCGTGGTCAGCAGGCCGCTGGTCCAGCGCTGCAGCCGGTCGGCAATGACGACGTTCTCGGTGCCGTGGCGCACCATGTCCATCAGGCGATGCTCCAGCGCCTTAATCTTCTCGCGCAGCATCTCGGCCTGGCGCTCCTGCAGGCTCACCGCGCGGTTGCCGTGCGGGCTGGTGAGCTGCACCTGCGCCAGCAACTGGGCATGGCGCTCGAAGAAGTCGGGCGTGTTCGCCAGGTAATTGGCGATGTCGTCTTCGGTGATCGGGTTCATGGCGTCGTTGTCGTGAGTGGAATTGGTCATGGCTGTTCCGAGATTTCGGGCACGTCGGGTACGTCGATGTGGCCCTCGAACACCGTCGTGGCCGGGCCCGTCATGAGCACCGGCTGGCCCTCGCCCTGCCATTCGATCGTGAGAATGCCGCCGTGCGTCTGCACGTCGACGCGTGGGTCCAGCAATCCGAGCCGGATGCCCGCCACCACCGCCGCGCAAGCGCCCGTGCCGCAGGCCAGCGTTTCGCCGGCGCCGCGCTCGAACACCCGCAGCTTGATGTGGAAGCGATCGACCACCTGCATGAAGCCTGCATTCACCCGCTGCGGAAAGCGCGGATGGTGCTCGATCTGCGGGCCCTGCTCGGCCACCGGCGCGGTGTCGACGTTGTCGACCACCTGCACCGCGTGAGGGTTGCCCATCGAGAGCACCGCAACCGACACGATCGGGCTGCCGGCCCGGGTGCCCAGCGCGAGGTGCCACTTTTCCCACGAACCGTCAGGCTGGGCATCGAGCCCGGCGGTGTCGAAGGGCACGCGCGCGGCCTCGAAGATCGGGGCGCCCATGTCGACCGTCACGCGGCCGTCGGCGCCCATGCGCGGCTCGATCACGCCGGCCAGCGTCTGCACGCGGACCTGGGCCTTGTCGGTGAGCTTGTGTTCCTTCACGAAGCGCATGAAGCAGCGCGCGCCGTTGCCGCACTGCTCGACCTCGCCGCCGTCGGCGTTGTGGATCACGTATTGGAAGTCGATGCCTTCCGCGGGCGATGGCCGCACGGTGAGGATCTGGTCGGCGCCGACGCCGAAATGGCGGTCGGCCAAAAAGCGGTACTGCGCGGCACTGAGGCCCAGCGTGCCGCGGGTTTCGTCCAGCACGACGAAATCGTTGCCGGCGCCCTGCATCTTGGTAAAGCGGATTCGCATCGGGGGATTATCGCCACCGGCACCGCCGGTGACGACCCGGCGGCGCCAAACCCGCTACAGCGACAGGAAGTGATGCACCTCCGGCTTGTCCGGCCCGATGTGAAAACGCAGCGCCTCGGCCTGCAGGTCGGCATCGGCGTGCGACACGCGGTGGTGCTGGCGCAGGTGCTCGGCCCACGACTCCACGAGGAACCACTCCATCACCCGTTCCGCGTCGTTCGTGTGCTCGTGCACGCCCCAGGCGTAGGCGCCGTCGCGGCGGCGCTCCAGCGAGAGCTTCTTCATCGCCGCCATGAAGGCCGGCCGGTCTTCCTTGCGGATGCGGTACTCGACCTGGATCATCACGGGCCCGCGGTCGTGCGCCACGGGCTCGGCCAGGAGCGGCTCGGGCCAGTGGTTCGAGGCCTGCAGGTCGGCCTCGCCGGCGGGCAGCCGCACGCGGTGGAACACGAGCCCCATCACCACCAGCCCCACCGCGCCCGCCACCAGCGTGGCCGGCACGCCGATCTGCTGCGCGATCAGGCCCCAGCCCAGGCTGCCGGCCGCCATCGCGCCGTTGAACACCGTGAGGTACACGGCCAGCCCGCGGCCGCGCACCCAGTTCGGCAGGATCGACTGCGCCACCCCGTTGAGCGTGGTCAGCGCAATGATCCAGCCCAGGCCCAGCACCAGCAGCATCAGCACCGCGAGCCATTGCGGCGGCGCGAACACCAGGCCGCCCATCACCGCAGCGGTGAGCAGCGAAGCGAGCAGCAGCATGCCGTCGGCATCGAGCCGGGCGCGCAGCCGCGGCATCACCAGCGCGCCGCCGATGGCGCCCGCGCCCACCGCGCCGAGCAGGATGCCGTAGAAGCTCGCCGTGCCGCCGAGCATCTGGCGCGCCACCAGCGGCAGCAGCGCCCACACCGAGCTCGCGAACAGGAAGAACACCGCCGCGCGCAGCAGCACCACGTGCAGTTCCTTGCTGGCCCGCGTGTAGCGGATGCCCGCGCGGAAGGCGCCGAAGAAGTTCTCCGAGAGCCCGCTGTCCACAGCAGCCGGGCGCTTCCACCACAACAGCGCCGCGATCACGAACACATAGCTCAGCACGTCGAGCCCGTAGGTGGCCGCCGCGCCGAAGCTCGCGAGGATCAGCCCGCCCGCCGCCGGCCCGATGGAGCGCGCGATGTTGATGCCCAGCGAGTTGAGCGCCACCGCGCCCTTGAGCTCGCTGCGCGGCACCAGCTCCGGCACGATCGACTGCCAGGTCGGCCCCATCAGCGCCGCGCCGATGCCGCCCACGAAGGTCAGCGCGACCAAATATTCGACCGTGAGCGAACCGATGTGCGAGAGCACCAGCAGCGTGCCGCTCACCGCGCCCAGCATCACCTGCACGAAGATCAGAAAGCGCCGCCGGTCGAGGATGTCCGACAGCACCCCCGCCGGAATCGCCAGCAAAAAGATCGGCAGCGTCGCCGCCGTCTGGATCAGCGCCACCGCCGTCGGGCTCGCCGACAGATCGGTCACCAGCCACGAACTGGCCACATCGCGCATGAAGCTGCCGATGTTGCCCAGCACCGTGGCGGCCCACAGCACCGCGAAGACCGGCTGGCGCAGCGGCGCGAAGGCGCCGGCGGATTTTTGAGGCTCAGTCATCCTGGCGCTCCTTGAGATCGAGCCAGGCGACGAGCAGGAAGCCGCCGACCAGGCCCAGGTGTTCGAAGAAAGAGTTCGCGGCCATGAAGCGCTCGGGGCCCACCGGCATTTCCCAGAAACGCAGCGCGACGAAGGTTGCCATCAGTGTGAAGGCGCCGAGCGCGAGCGCGCCGAGCCAGCGCCAGAAGCCGATGAGGATGAGCGCCGCAGCGCCCAGCTCCAGCACGATCACCGCCACGGCCAGCGGCCCGGCCGGCGACAGGCCGAAATGGTTCATCTCGCCGATGGCGGCGTCGAAGTCCATCACCTTGTTCAGGCCGCCCTGCAGGTAGGCCGCGCACAGCAGCAGCAAGGCGATCCAGCGCACGGCGGGCGAAAGGGTCCAGTGCATCGTCTTCATCACACCGCCCAGCAGGCGCAGCCGAGCGCACCCCAGAAGCTCTTGAGGTCGGCAATGGGCAGCTTGCTGCTCCAGGCGGTTGCGTGCTGGTGGCCGTGCACATTGCAGTCGTTGGCGCAGGCGCAGGACATCGCAGCATTGCGCATGACCTTCTGCAGCGGCGCGCCTTCGGCCGTGTCGGCCCAGCCGGCATAGCCGCCGAAGGTGCGCGCGGGCGACCAGTCGGGCATGGCCGGCGGCAGCGTGCCTTCGTCGTGCGCGGCGAAGGGGCCGGCGCCGTAGACCACCTTGCCGCCCACC
This sequence comes from Variovorax sp. W1I1, assembly GCF_030815625.1. Taxonomy (NCBI): domain Bacteria; kingdom Pseudomonadati; phylum Pseudomonadota; class Betaproteobacteria; order Burkholderiales; family Comamonadaceae; genus Variovorax; species Variovorax sp. W1I1. Next base: position 5,078,495 of record NZ_JAUSWZ010000001.1, read on the forward strand.
ATGGTGAGCAGCGCGGTCGTGTCCGCGATTTCCGATTCGGCGCAGGCGAAGAAATCGCGGTCGGGCACCACCAGATCGGCGAGCTGCCCGGCCTCGATGCGGCCCTTCTTGCCCTCTTCGTTCGAGAACCAGGTGACGTTCTCGGTCCACATGCGCAGCGCGCCTTCGCGGTCCAGGCAGTTGCGCTGCGGGTACAGCTGCATGCCGCCCACCGTCTTGCCCGTGACCAGCCACGACAGCGACACCCACGGGTTGTACGAAGCCACGCGCGTTGCGTCGGTGCCGGCCGAGACCTTCATGCCGCGCTCGAGCATGCGCTTGACCGGCGGCGTGGCTTCGGCCGCGCCGGCGCCGTAGCGCTCCACGAAATACTCGCCCTGGTAGGCCATGCGGTGCTGCACCGCCACCCCGCCGCCGAGCGCGGCGATGCGGTCCATCGACTTCTCGGAAATCGTCTCGGCATGGTCGAAGAACCAGTTCAGGCCCGCGAGCGGCGTGTCCTTGTTGACCTTCTCGAACACGTCGAGCGAACGGCTAATCGTTTCGTCGTAAGTGGCGTGCATGCGCCACGGCCAGCGGTTCTGCGCCAGGATGCGCACCACGCCTTCGAGCTCGCCTTCCATCTCGGGCGCCATGTCGGGGCGCGGCTGGCGGAAGTCTTCGAAATCGGCCGCCGAGAACACCAGCATCTCGCCCGCGCCGTTGTGGCGGAAGTAGTCGTCGCCCTGCTTGTACGTCGAGTTCGCCGTCCAGTTGAGAAAGTCTTCCTTCTCGGCCTTGGGCTTCTGCGTGAAGAGGTTGTAGGCGAGGCGAATGGTGAGTTGCCCGTCGTCGTGGAGCTTGCGGATCACTTCGTAGTCGTCGGGGAAGTTCTGGTTGCCGCCGCCCGCGTCGATGGCGCCGGTCACGCCCAGGCGGTTGAGTTCGCGCATGAAGTGGCGCGTCGAATTGAGCTGGTAGTCGAAGGGCAGCTTCGGTCCCTTGGCCAGCGTGGCGTAGAGGATGGCCGCGTTCGGCTTGGCCAGCAGCAGGCCCGTGGGGTTGCCGGCGCCGTCGCGCACGATCTCGCCGCCGGGCGGCGCGGGCGTGTCCTTGGTGTAGCCCACGGCGCGCAGCGCGGCGCCGTTGAGCAGCGCGCGGTCGTACAGGTGCAGGATGAACACGGGCGTATCGGGCGCCACCGCGTTCAGCTCGGCGATGGTCGGCAGGCGCTTCTCGGCGAACTGGTGCTCGGTGAAGCCGCCCACCACGCGCACCCACTGCGGCGCGGGCGTGATCGCCACCTGGCGCTTGAGCATGCCCATCGCATCGGCCAGGCTCCGCACGCCGTCCCAGCGCAGCTCCATGTTGTAGTTGAGCCCGCCGCGAATGATGTGCAGGTGGTTGTCGATGAGCCCCGGCAGCACGCGCTTGCCCTCGAGGTCGATCACGCGGGTGTGGCTGCCGGCCAGCGGCAGCACGTCTTCGGCGCGGCCCACGCGGGTGAAGCGGCCGTCCTTGATCGCCACCGCGTCGGCCATGGGATTGGCGCGGTCCAGCGTGGTGAAGCGGCCGTTGCGCAGGATGAGGTCGGGGGTGGAGTTCAGGGTGTTGGCCATGGTCGATGCGGGTGCGAGGGAGGTTGCGGCGAGCGCGCCGAGGGCGCCAAGCGAGCCGAGGAAGTGGCGGCGTTGCGGGTCCGGGGAACTCATGCGTCGCTCCGGTCCGATGGGCGGGCGGAAGCAGTCTTCACCGCCTCGGGCTGCACGCACTTGGGCAGCTCGCCGAACACATGCGGCTTCACCTGGTGATGCAGCCACGAGGTGGCGGCCGGCCGGTCGAGCACCTGCCGCACCAGCGGTGGGAGCTGCTCGCCGAGCAGGATGCCAAGAAGCCCCACCAGGGCGATCACCGGCGGCGCCGGCGAGCGCACCTGGAAGAGCGCGTAGATCACGCCGACCAGAAGGCCGAGTGCGAGGGAAACGACATAGGGCTTCATGGCCGGCGCTCTCTTTCGTTCTTCGTCCGCTCAGCCTTCGTGCGCGCCGAACATGCTCTTGGCGTAGTTGATGCCGATGCCGTAGGCGCCGCCCACCTTCTTCGCGATGCCGGTCGTCAGCTCGTACGTGTCGCCGCGGGCCCAGTCGCGCTGCAGCTCCAGCAGGTATTGCAGCGAGGTCATCGGGCGCGCGCCGGCCTGCACCATGCGGTCCATCGCGCGGTTGTGCGCCTCGGTGGAAACGTCGCCGCAGGCATCGGCGATCACGTACACCTCGAAGCCCTGGTCGAGCGCCGAGAGCGCCGGGCCGACGATGCACACGCTGGTCCACAGGCCCGCCAGCACGATGCGTGGCTTGCCGATTTCGTTCACGCGGTCGATCACGGCGGCGTCTTCCCAGGTGTTCATCGAGGTGCGGTCGAGCATCTTCTGGCCGGGGAAGGCGTCGGTGATCTCGCTGAACATCGGGCCCGAGAAGCTCTTCTCCGCCACCGTCGTGAGGATGGTCGACACCTTGAAGCCGGCTGCCGCCTGCGCCACCAGCGCGGCGTTGTTGCGCAGGTTCACCGCGTCGATCGAGTGCGTGGCAAAGGCCATCTGCGACTGGAAGTCGATCATCACCAGCGTGTGGTCGGCGGGGGTCAGCAGCTTGGAACCGGCGGTGGGGGTGGCTTGGATGGACATGAAAAAGACTCCTGGGTGGTTGAACGGATATTCGATTGAATTCACAATTGCTTTCGGAGGGAATCTCCTTGGCATGGACTCAATCATCGGGGCCCGACCCAGCGCCATTGACGAAACTTTTCAGCGCCAATGATCGAAGTTTTCGATCATTCCTTTTTTCCCCACCCACCTGAAGGAGCCGCCGCGTGCTCAAGCTCAGCCTGGAAGCCATCGAGGTCGTCGACGCCATTGCGCGCCACGGCTCCTTTGCCGCCGCCGCCACCCACCTGAACAAGGTGCCCTCCACCATCTCGTACGCGGTCGGCAAGCTCGAGGAACAGCTCGGCATGCTGCTCTTCGAGCGCAATGGCCCGCGCGTGAGCCTCACTGCCGCCGGCGACGAAATGCTGAAGGAAGGCCGCTGGCTCCTCGGCGCCGCGAGCGACCTCGAATCGCGCATGCGCCAGATCGCCACCGGCTACGAGTCGGAGCTTCGGCTGGTGCACGACTCGCTCATTCCCACCGAGGCGCTGATCGGCGACATCCGCGCCTTCGAAGATCTGCGCTGCGGCACGCGATTGCGCGTCGGCTGCGAGGCGCTCACCGGCAGTTGGGAGGCGCTGCGCGAAGGCCGCGCCGACATCGTCATCGCCGCGGGCGAAGGCCCGGCCGGCGGCGGCTACCAGGCGGCGACCGTGGGCAGCATCGAGTTCGCGTTCTGCGTCGCGCCCACCCATCCGCTCACCCGGCTCGGGCGTCCGCTGGAGCGCGGCGATCTGCTCGACTGCAACGCCATCGTCGTGGGCGACACCGCGCGCACGCTGTCGGACCGCACCGTCGGCCTGCTCGCTGGGCAGCCGCGCATCACCGTGCCGTCGATGGCCGCGAAGGTCGCCTGCCAGGTGGCCGGCCTCGGCCACGGTTTTCTGCCGCGCGCCTGCATTGCCAACGAGCTCGAACGCGGCACGCTGGTCGAACTGCCGACCGAGGAGCCGCGCGCGCCCGAGGTGTTCTGGCTTGCGTGGAAGACCGGTGCGAAGGGGCAGGCGCTGCGCTGGTGGCGCGAACGCATGAACCGCACGCTGGTGCCGGCGCTGCTGCCGCGATCGTTCGTGCGATGAAGATTCGGGCGATGAAGGGGCGATGAAGATGCGGCCGGGCGTTCAGCCCGCCGCGCGCAGCTTGTCCAGCGCCCGATCCAGAAACGCCAACCGGTCCTGCCCCCAAAACCGCTCCCCGTTCAGGATGAACGTCGGCGCGCCGAACACGCCCGCTTCCACCGCCTCCGCACTGTTCGCGCGGTACACGGCCAGCGTCTCGGCCATCTGCTCCAGCGCCTGCAGCGAGGCGCCGTCGTAGCCGTTTTCGTTGGCGACGGCGATGCGCACATCGGCCTGCGAGGTGTCGCGCTCCTCCGCCCACAGCGCGCGCAGCAGCGCATGCGAGAGCGGCTGCGCATCGAGCCCCTTGAGCTGCGCGGCGATCACCATCCAGCCCGGGTACTTGTTCCAGTTCGGATCGGTGGGCGCGCCCTTCGGATAGTGCGCGGGCTCCAGGTTCATCGGCATGCCGAGGTAGTCGCTCCAGCGCGCGAGCTCGAGCGCGTGGTAGGTGCGGCGCGGCTCGGGGCGCGTCTTCAGCGGAATGCCGCCGGTCTGCGGCACCACCGCCTGGAAGTCGTAGGGCTTGAGCGTGAGCCGCACATGGTGGCGGCGCACGATGTCTTGAAGCTGCGGGCCGCCGAGGTAGGCCCAGGGGGAAGAGAGGCTGTAGTAGCAGTCGAGCGCGATCATGTTTGGGATTATCTTCAGCGCATGCCCGCCCACGCCCCGCCCCTCACCCTTTCGCCCTCGGGGTCGGCGCCTGCGCCGGCAGCGCGACGATGAAATTCCCCGCCTTCCTCTTCTCGCTGTTCGTCTCCCGGCTGGCCGACCAGATGCTGCTGTTCCTGGTGCCGCTCGTGGTGTTCCAGGTGACGCAGAGCGTGGCGTGGTCCGGCTACGCCTTCGCGGCCGAGACCTTTCCGCGCTTTCTGTCTTTTCCCATCTGCGGCGCGCTGTGCGACCGCGTTTCGCCGCTCAAGCTCCTGCGCGCGAGCCAGATCTTTCGCGCGCTGGTGTGCCTGCTCGGCGTGCTGGGCAGCGAGGCGCTGGGCGGCATCGGCTGGCTCGTGGGCCTCTCGGCCGTGTGCGGCGTGCTCACCACGCAGGGCGTGATGGCGCGCGAAGTGATGCTGCCGCAGATGACCGCCAACGGCCACCGCTTCGACCGCGTGCTGGCCCACGCGCAAACCGCCGAGCAGACCGGCATGGTGCTCGGCCCGCTGGTGGCGGCCGCGCTCTTTGCGCTCTGGCCGTGGCAGGCGGTGGTCGGCGCGGCGGCGGCGCTGTTCCTGCTGGCCGATGCCGCCACCGCGTACTGGCGGCACGGCAACCCGGTGCAACTGAGCGAACCGCACGCCGAGCCCGGGCACTTTCTGCGCCCCATCCAGACCGCCCTCTTGCACGTGCTGCGCCTGCCCGGCCTGATGCGGCTCACCGTGGTGACCGCGGGCGTCAACCTCGTCATCGGCGTCACGCTCGCCTCTTCGGCGGCGCTGGTCACCGGGCTCTACCAGCGCTCGGCCAACTACTACGCGGGCCTGCAGATGCTGGGGGCCGTCGCCACCGTGGTCGTGCTGCTGGCCATTGCGCGCGGCGCGTTCGCGCTGCGCAAGATGGGCGTGGTGTCGTTCCTGTTGATCTTCGGCGGCGGCGTGCTCACCGCCATCAGCCCCAGCCATTGGGGCTACGCGCTGGGCTTTCTGCTGGTGACCGGGTTCGACAAGATGTTCAGCATCTACATCCGCGTGCACCGGCAGAAGATCATTCCCGCCAAGGACTACGGCAAGACCACCGGCGTGATCGTGCTGCTCAACAACCTGAGCCAGCCGGTGGCGGGCTTGCTGGTCGGTGCGCTGGCCGGTACGGCGCAGACGGGTTGGGTGATCCTCGCGCTGTGCTTGCTGATGGCCGCCCTCGGCGTCGCCGCCGCGATCAGCCACCGGGCATCGGCTGCAGCAGCCGATGCCTCCGCTACATCACCTTGACCGCGCGCCCGATGAACTGAATCGGCCCCGTCGGCCGGTCGAGCGGCGAACCGTTCTCGGGCTCCAGCGTCAGCTCGAACAGCTGATTCGGCTCCAGCGGCGGCAGCTTGTCGATGGGAATGCGCAGCGTCTGGCCCTGCTGCTTGACGAGGCCCAGCGACACCGGCCCGCGCCACTGATCGGCCTTGGTCCAGAACTGCAGCGTTTTCTGCGGCGGCACCTCGAACGTGCCCAGCGGCACGAGGTTGAGCTGACGCGACGAGTTCGCCTGGATCACCCAGCCCGGCGACTTGTTCTCGGGTGCGACCAGCACCACCATGTACTGCGTGGCCGGCGGCGCCCCGACGCGCGTGACCACCACCGCCAGCAGCAGCGCCGCCGTGGCGAAGCCGCCCGCGGCCAGACCGCGCCAGAGCTTGAGGTTGTTCCACCAACCAACGACACCGGCGGCCTGCGCCTTCGACGCCCTCCCCAACCCATCGACGCTGCGCTCGATGCGCGCCCACAGCGAAGGCGACGGCTCTGCCGGCTCCGCCAGCGCCGTGAGCGGCTGCAGCCGCGCCTCCCACGCGCGCACGGCTTCACGTAGCGCCGGCTCGCTCCGCATGCGCACCTCGACCGCCGCGCACCCGGTGGCCGAGAGCGTGCCCAGCACGTACGCGCCCGCCAGCCCGTCGATGTCGTTGATGTCTTTGTCTGTGATGTCGTCAGCGCTGCTCATCCCATGCACTCCCGCAGCGCGCGCATGCCGCGCTGGATCCAGGCCTTCACCGTGCCCAGCGGCGTCTGCAGCCGCTCGGCGATTTCGCCATGCGAGCAGCCTTCGACGTACGCGTAGAGGATGCAATCGCGCCGCGCCGGCTCCAGCCCCGAGAGGCAGCCGTGCAGCCGGCCCAGGTCGGCGCGCAGCTCGAACGGATCGCCCGCTGCCGCATACGCCGCGAGCGAGGCGCTGTCATCGACCGCAACGGCCGCGTCTTCATCCAGGCTCACCTGCCGCGCGCCGCTGCGCACCATGTTCAGCGCCGCGTGGCGCACCACGCTGTAGACCCAGCCCCGGCCTTCGCCGAGCGCGGGGTTGAAGCTCTCGGCGCGCTGCCAGATGCTGATGAAGGCATCGTGCAGCACGTCTTCGGCCTGCTGGCGCTGACGCACGATGCGCAGCGCCACGCCCATGAGGTAGCGGCTCTCTCGCTGGTAGAGCTGCTGCAACGCCGTACGGTCGCCGCGGGCGCAGGCCATGAGCGCGGCGTCGTAGTCGAAGGGGGCGGCGGTGGATGTGGGGGGCGACAAGAAGAAGGTCTGCGGCGGGTGGCGGGCGGCCCATCGTAGTGGAGCCCGCCCGCGCCGCCGCGGATTCACCCCCGAAACATCGGGGCGCCTGTCAGGACGCCTTGTAGAAGATGTAGTCGGCCTGGTACTTCACGACCTGCTTCTGGCCCTTGGTGGCGGGCGTGCAGGGCATGGCGGCCGGTGCCACGCCGCCTTGCAGGGCCACGCGCTGGATGTAGGTGACGCCGGTCATCGCGCCCGAGCCCACGGCCGGGTTGGCCTTCACGAGCTGGAACGGCAGGCTGGTCGGGCCCGACGGTGCGACCGCCAGTTGCGTGGCGGTGAGCTTGGAGCCGTCCATCGACTCCCAGGTGGCCGGCGGGCCGTAGTACTTGCCGACCTGCTTGCCGCTGCGGTCGTTCAGCTTCGCGTCGGGGCCGACGAACACCCACTCGGTCGCGCCGGGCGTGTTGGCCTTGTCGCGGCATTCGTACGTGATGTCGCCCACGCCGACGGTTTCCATGGCGACCTTGTTGCCGGCGGGCACCTGGATGGTGGGCGGCAGGCTGGACTGGTTGAACGTGGGGGCCATCGACATCGAGCCGCAGGCGGTGAGCACGGCGGCAGCGGCGGAGATGGCGCCGAGAACGGCGATCGAGCGGGAGGTGGTGTGCATGGACATGGAATTGCTCCTGGGTTGTAGAAGGTCAGCAGCTCCTCGCTGCTGACAGGTACTACCCGCCGGATGCACGTTTGGATGCAGGGGATGCGAAATATTTTTCGGCCGCGGACGCCACGGACTTTCTGCGACAGGGGCCGCGGCCCCTGCTCACACCCTCAAAGCTCGTTGCAATAACAACTGACAGGCGGGCAAGCCAACTCCTTCGCCAGCGAATCCCACGCCCCCGACGCCACCGCACCCGCGATGTGCGCCTGATGCTGCCCCTTCGACGCCCACGATTCGACCAGCGTGAAAACGCAGTCGTTGTCGCTGCGACTAAACAGCTGCACGCCCCGGCATCCGTCCGCCGATGGCAGCGACTGCTTGACCTGGTTCATGAGTTCCGCGAACGCGGAGGCGCGCTCGGGCTTGGCTTCGAAAGTGATGATGACGTTGATCGGGTCCATGGCAATTTCTTCTTCGCGTTGGCTTGATTGACTGAATGAAAAGAGTGAGCAGGCAGGTTAGCCAGCCCCCTCCCCCGCGCCAAGACACGAAGCTGCGAACAAATTGACCATGGCTGCGAAGACGAAGGCAGGCGGGCAAGCAGCCACGCCGGCACTACTCCGGCATCACATCACCTCACCCCGCCTGCATGCGCCGCACGTACTCCGCAGGCGTCGCCTCGAACCGCCTGCGGAACGCGCGGTTGAAATGCGCCGCGCTCTCGAACCCCACCTGGGCGGCCGCATCGCCGGCGCGCAGCCCGGTGGTCAGCATCAGCGAGCGCGCCTCTTCCAGGCGCAGGTCGCGAATGCAGCGCATCGGCGTGACGCCGGCCACCTCGCGAAAGCTGTGCGCGAAGTGCGAGGGGCTCATGTGGACGTGGCTCGCGATTTCGGCCACCGACAGCGGCCGGCCCAGATGGCGGCGCATGAAGCCGATGGCCGTCTGTATGCGGGCGCCGGCCTTGGTGACCGCGCTCGCGCTGCGGATCGCGGCGGCGGCCTCGGAGCGCAGCAGCCGCAGCACGATTTCTTCGACGGCCAGCGGCGCGAGCGTGCGGCGGTCCACCGGGTCATCGGCCGCCAGCAGCAGGCGGGCGAAGGCCTCGACCACCTCCGGCCCCACCGGCGCCGTGAAGTGCTCGCGCACGCGGGCGGGCTCGGCCGGCGGCGCATCACCACGACCAGCAACACCGCCACCACCACCGCCTTCGGCCAGTGCGAGGACCGACTTGACCAGCACGTCCGGCGGCAGGTCCAGATGAATCGCCAGGTACGGCGCCGCGGCGCTCGCTCCGACGACCGTGCCGAGACACGCGACCTCGGCCCCGAGCACCAGGCACTGCGTGGCGCCGTAGGCCAGCGAACGGTCGCCGCCGAGATGCGCGGTCTTCCGGCCCTGCAAGACCACCACCACGCCCGGCGTGAGGCGCTGGGTTTTCTCGTAGCGGATCGGGTGCGAGAAGCGGTAGCAGCGCAGGCCCGGGTACAGCGCGTCGGTGCGGCCGTCCACCGGGGTTCGCGCTGCGACCATGTCGCGCAGGCGGGTCCAGGCGGCGGGGAGGACGGCGGGGTCGTCGGGGTTAGGGGTGTTGTTGCTGCCGTTGTTGTTGTCGTCGGCGATGGGCGCGGCTGGCATCGGCTTTGTCGGGGGAAGAAAGAGAGGAAGAAGAAAGCGAACGGGACGCGCAGGGTAGCCGGTCGGCGCGCGCCCGCTGGCGGGGCGCGCTACCTACTCAATCACTTAATTACTTGATTGGTTGTTTGCTTGTTTGTTGCGAAGGGCCGGCCGTGAGAAAGCGTTGACGCCTCTCCGGCGGCCCGGCCGTCACGTCGCCAAGGGCAGATTGCTATTGCTGCTGTTGCTGCCCTGCAGCGCCATCAGCGCCCGGCGCATGTCGCCAGCGGCTGCGTTGACGGCGTCGATGCGCGCCACGAGCGCTTCGTTGAGCAGGCCGAGCAAGGCGCTCAGTTCGCTGCGGGTGGGGGCGAGCACTTCGCTGTCGTTCGGGGCGCCGGTTTCGATGAGCTTTTCGAACGCGGTGTAGGCGCGAAGGATTTCGTTGAGGTTTTCGGCGTCGTCGCAGGTTTGGATTGCGAGGGTGTCGATATCCGGAAATGCGGGATTGAAGGAAACAGAAGAATTGCGAGATTGCGCGCTGGCGCGATCGGATTCAGCCATTAGATGGACTCCTAGTTACGCAGAGGCTTCATCAGGCTTCCAAACCCGGCCGCTCCATCTGGAGCGACGCGCCGCAGTATATCTATAAAAGTGTTGTGCGCAATACGCTTCATTTCCATGCGACAAAGAAAAGCAATCAACTCATGGTTCTCAATCTTGATTCCCATCCAGCTGAAGGATTTATCCTCATTAAAAAATCATCCGGGAGCACGCTTGAGTGTGAAAGTCTCTGCTAGCTTTTTTCTTCAGATGTCTGAGATACTGTCACCGCTCGCTTGAGCGCGATGACCGAGCACTCTTCTAAAGGACACACAATGGCTACGCGAATCCAGGAACTTGAATTCGAAGATGAAGCGGAAGAGCAGGATGTTGCAGAGCAACTAGACCCTCAAATTGTTGCCGCCGTAGTCACAGGAACGGACTGGACAACTGAAACTGTTGTGTCTCAGTTAAAGCGAAAAAATATCCAGCTAAATCCTGGATTTCAACGTCGCGATGCATGGGGGCTGGATCGCAAAAGTCGATTTATTGAATCTCTTATTGTCGGCCTACCAATCCCCCAAATTGTCTTAGCAGAGGTCAAAGGCGAGCGAGGAAAATTTATTGTCCTCGACGGAAAGCAACGTCTTCTTTCAATCTTACAATTTTGGGGACTTGGTGAAGGTGAAAACAATTCATACCCACTTTCTTCTCTGACATTGCGCGATGATCTGAAAAAAAAGACTTTTGAAGATCTTGAGACAGACAGTGATCTTGAAAATGATTACACCGCCCTCTGCAATCAGCCAATTCGCACGGTGGTAATTAGAAATTGGAAGGATACCGATTTTCTTCACACCATTTTTCTAAGACTGAATACTGGAAGTGTGAAATTGTCACCTCAAGAACTGAGGCAAGCATTGCTACCCGGAGAATTTTCCGAGTTCATTGACAAGGCGGCCGGCAGCTCGACTGGGCTTCAAAAGATCCTTGCAATCGAAGGCCCCGACCCCCGAATGCGCGACATCGAGATCATGGCTCGTTTTCTAGCATTTAGATTCTTTGCACCCACATACCCTGGGCGCATGAAAAAGTTTCTGGATGGCGCTTTTAGTGAATTTAATAAAACATGGAAAACCTCGGAAAACAAAATTGCCTCTGCAATTAGCGAATTTGAGTCCGGAGTTCTAGATTTGTATAGAATTTTTGGGGATGACATCGCCAGAAAACCCGCATCACGTCAATTCAATAGAGCAATTTTTGATGCGTTGATTTATTTTTCTTCGCAGCCCGCCGTGGTTGCGGCGCTGAAGGCAAAAGGCGCTCAAGTAAAAAAATCCTACGCGGATCTATTTACCCCTAATTCTGGCTTCGCAAAGGCCGTCGAAAGTGACACCGCAGGAGCACCTAACACTGCTGCACGCCTCCAATTATGGGCAGCCGAGCTTTCGAAGATTACCGGAAAAAACATTAAGGCCCCCATAATTCCCAATTCTTCGAACCCGATAGCGATCAAGAAAATAGCGACAAAGAAAATCGCAGGCAAAAAAGTTGCCGCAAAGAAAATCACTAGGCGCTAACAGTGGCTCCATCAGTTTTCCTTCAACGCGCTCGGAAGGATGTAGGAGCCCTTCGTACATACTTTCTTCCACCCACTTTCGAGCCAACTGGACTGTATAGCGAGCCCCTTAAGGTGCAAGCACATACTCGGGCATTTCTTGTGCTTGCTCATGCAGAAATTGAAACCTATTTAGAGTTGTGGGCAAAAGAATTAGCGCGAGCGGCAGAAAGAGCTTGGACAAATTCGCAAAGAATATCAAAGCCTCTTGCGTTTCTATTAATTACCACCGGCGCAAAAATACCGGCAATTTCGCTAATCCCAAAAGACACCCCGCAGCGCCTGCTGGACGAGTGCTCGGCTCTCTTTCAGCGCTACTATAAGCAGATCAAAGACAATCACGGTGTAAAAGAAGCCAATGTTCTTTCGCTATTTGGACCACTGGGTGCGCCTGCCAGTGCATTTGGCACGACACTGCTCCCGTTTCTAGAAAGCTTTGGAGAAGATCGCGGAAACCATGCTCATCACGCGGCACGCGCGGTGGTAAATACTTTGGACCCTGAAACAGAGTACAACAGGGTATTAAATCTTTTATTAGAGCTTGAACTCCTTGACGAATGGCTTAAAAAATGTCGTCGCGGCATTCGTTAAATCGCAATTGAGTTCTTTGTTTTAAACCCTCATCCGAGATCAGTGGCTGTCTGTTTATTTTTGACTTGACAGCAACTATCTTCTGCCTAAACCCCCATTTATCCGCAAAGGTATCCCCAAGACACTCCTCCTAACCCATCCAGGAGTGCCTCATGCCAATTGCCCTACTCGCGCTGACCCTCAGCGCCTTCGCCATCGGGACGACCGAGTTCGTCATCGTTGGCCTCATCCCCACGGTCGCTGCTGACCTTGCCATCAGCCTGCCCTCGGCCGGCTTGCTGGTCAGCCTCTACGCGCTGGGCGTCGCCATCGGCGCGCCGGTGCTCACCGCCCTCACGGGCAAGCTGCCGCGCAAGGCGCTGCTGCTCGGGCTGATGGCGCTGTTCACGCTCGGCAATCTGCTGGCGTGGCAGGCACCCAGCTACGAATCGCTGGTGGCCGCGCGCATCCTCACGGGCCTCGCGCACGGGGTGTTCTTCTCGATCGGCTCGACCATCGCCACGGGCCTCGTGCCCAAGGAAAAGGCGGCGAGCGCCATCGCGATCATGTTCACCGGGCTCACGGTGGCGCTGGTGACGGGCGTGCCGCTGGGCACGTTCATCGGGCAGCACTTCGGCTGGCGCGAGACCTTCCTGGCCGTGTCCGCGCTGGGCGTGGTCGCCTTCATCGGCAGCTGGATCTTTGTGCCCAACAACATCCGCCACACGGCGCCGGCCTCGCTGGCGCAGCAGGCAAAAGTGCTGGCCGAGCCGCGATTGCTGCTGGTGTATGCCAAGACGGCCATCGGCTACGGCGGCTCGTTCATTCCGTTCACGTTTCTCGCGCCGATCCTCACCGACGTGTCGGGCTTCAGCGCCGGCGCGGTGGGCTGGGTGATGCTGGTCTACGGCATCTCGGTGGCGGTGGGCAACATCTGGGGCGGCAAGCTGGCCGACCGCCTGGGGCCGATTCCGGCGCTGAAGATCATCTTCGCGCTGCTGGCCGCCGTGCTGCTGGTCTTCAACTTCGCGGCGCCGCACAAGTGGCTGGCGCTGGTGGCGGTGCTGATGTGGGGCGCGGTGGCGTTCGGCAACGTGCCGGGGCTGCAGGTGTATGTGGTCAAGCAAGCCGAGCGCTTCACGCCGCAGGCGGTGGACGTTGCCTCGGGCCTGAACATCGCGGCCTTCAACCTGGGCATTGCGCTCGCAGCCTGGGCCGGCGGCCTGATCGTGACGCACCTCGGGTTGATGCACACGCCATGGATCGGCGCGCTGGTGGTGCTGGTGTCGCTGGCCCTCACGCAGTGGAGCGGCGCGCTGGACCGCCGTGCCGGGATTCCGGTGCGCGCTTCGGGGCCGGTGCCAGTCGGGCACTGATCGATCTGGTTTCTTTTCTTCTTCTTCCTCTTCTCTTTATCAACGTACAGGACAACACCATGACAACGACGAACAACAACGCCAACACCATTCCCGCCTTCGGCCTCGGCACCTTCCGCCTCAAGGGCCAGGTGGTCATCGACTCGGTGAAGAACGGCCTGGACGTGGGCTACCGCGCCATCGACACCGCGCAGATCTACGGCAACGAAGCCGAGGTGGGCCAGGCGATTGCCGAAAGCGGCGTGGCGCGTGATGACCTCTTCATCACCACCAAGATCTGGACCGACAACTACGCCAAGGCCAAGCTGGTGCCGAGCCTGAAAGACAGCCTCGCCAAGCTGCGCACCGATCACGTCGACCTGACGCTGATCCACTGGCCCTCGCCCGGCAACGCGGTTTCTGTCGCCGAGTTCATGGGCGCGCTGGCCGAGGCGAAGGCAGCGGGGCTCACGAAGCGCATCGGCGTGTCGAACTTCAACGTCGCGCTCATGAAGGAAGCGATTGCGGCCGTGGGCGCGGAGAACATCGCCACCAACCAGATCGAGCTGCACCCGTACCTGCAGAACCGCAAGGTGGCCGAATTCGCCAAAAGCCAAGGAAGCCAGGGCATCCACATCACCTCGTACATGACGCTGGCGTACGGCAAGGTGATTGCCGACCCGGTGATCGAGGCGATTGCCAAGGCGCACAACGCGACGACCGCGCAGGTCACGCTGGCTTGGGCGATGCAGTTGGGCTACGCGGTGATTCCGTCGTCCACGAAGCGCGCGAACCTCGAAGGGAACCTGAAGGCGCAGCAGTTGAAGCTGACGGATGCGGAGATGGCGCAGATGGCGGCGCTGGACCGTGGCGAGCGGCTGACCGATCCGGCTGGGCTGTCGCCGGCTTGGGACTGATCGCACCCCATAAATGAAGTAGTTGGTTTGCAAATTGATCGGATAAGGTCAAACTCGCGCAAACCAACGACGGGAGGCCCGCATGTCGATCACGCGTACCTTGATGGGAAGCATCCTGATGTTCGGCGCCATGCAGGCGCATGCGTCGAGCGACGGCACCGACAGCCATTGCGTCGTCGGCAAGAACCGGACGCTGTTCAACCAGTGCGACTATCCGGTCGACGTCGGCTTCTGCGTCGAGAACCCGCAGCAGACCAAGAATTTCTTCGACAGCTCCGAGGCTTTCAAGTGCCCCGACGACGGACTCAGCACGCTTGCCCCCGGCAAGGAGGAAGGCAACATCCTCAATGGCACCGTGCACTGGTTTGCCTGTGCCACGACACACAGGGGAACGGCAGGCTGGAAGTACGTTCCCGGCTCCGGCTACAAGGGACATTGCGCCGCGGACGATTCCAGCGCCAGCAACGGCTCACCGCCAGCGGAACGCGGTTTGGTTCGGCCCGGGGAGCCTGCCGTCTGGAGTTCTCCGGTTGAATGCAACGATTGGTTTTCCGAAGGTGCTTACTGGTGGAGAGAACTGGACCCTGCGACTCACAAGCTCATGTGCAAGAGGCCGCTCACCTCGAGCGCGCGCGCAGCCACGGCGCACAGGTACATCGAGTCCAAGCGCGTGGAGGCGGAGTCAGCCCAGCGCAAGCGCGATGACGCGGCACGCGCCGAGCAACTCAAGCGAGACGAAGTTGCGCGAGCCGATCAGCAGTTCCGCACGAGCTTGCAAACGATGAACCCCGGGCAACTGTTTGCACGCGCCGACGAACTGAACACCCGCGGCGAAAGCGCCCGCGCCCGCGAAGCACTGCGAGCCTTGATCGGCCGATTCCCGAACCACCCGCTGGCGGCCGAGGCGGCACGGCAACTGACTGGCGCAACGGGCTCCGCGGGAAGCCCGGGTAGCAATGAAGGCGGCAGCGCGCCTTCGGCAAAAACTTCCACCCCAGCTTCCCTTGCGCCTGCAGTTGCAAGCAGGCAGGCCGTCGATGACTCGGGCGTCGCGGTTCGGGCATCGAAAGGCGCGCTCGCGATTTCACGGTCCGCCGGGCATGCCATCGAGCCAGCGACCATGTATGCGCACAAGGGAATGAATCTGGTCACCGGCGATGTGGGATGGGTGATCGCTACCAGCCCCGAAGAGGCCGCCAAGTTGGCCGATGAGCAGTACGGCTATTCGCATCTGGCGTCCAGCATCCGGCAAGGCAGGGCGGGGAACGACTACCTGGTGCTGGATTTCGGCTGGTTTGCGTTCGTCGACGCATATGTCGAATCCGCCAAGTACCCCGGCAACCTTTCACGGGACGGCGCCAAGAGGGTGTGGGCGTATGCGGCACGCTCTCGCGAGGAGGCGATCGCTACCGCGATCAGGGAATACGACGGCATTCGAGGAGAAGCCGTTGCGCAGTTCGTCTATTCGGGATTGGTCGCAAAGATCGACAGAAGCGGTCGGGGCAGCCCGAGTTGCTCTATATGCAACCCCGACATGCTCTATCGCAGCGTCTGCAGCGTCGGCGCCAAACGCGAGCGCGGGGATTCGAGATACCTGAACCGCAATCCGCGGCTCGCGCCATCACAGTTCGAAGGCGCGTTTTGCGAATCGAATGACACAAGACCGTTCATGCGCGCACAAGAGCGCCAGCCGCCTCCCGTCTTCAAGTAGCAGCGGCGACACCGGCCGATGCCTGGTGTTGCGTCTTGAGTGACAGCTACTCTGCCGCCACCGGCCCGGCCTTCTTCTGCGCGGAGATGGCAGCCGGCTTGATGTGCAGCGCGCTCAGCGCATCGCACTCGGTCTTCAACTCGGCCGCAACCTGCTCGGGGTCCAGGTGCAGCTCCACGATGTCGCGCTCGCCGACGCAGTGGCCGTCGAGGCGCACGTAGATGCGCTTGAAGTCGCCGCCGAGCGCCCGTGCCACATCGCTCAAGCAGTCCGCGAGGGTGGGGAAGCCGCCGTCCTTATAGGAACTCGGCGGGATCACGCCCTTCGAGCGCGGCGCCCGCACCGAATAGGCAAACGTCGCACCCTCGCCCCGCAGCTCCACGACGGGCTGCAGGATGCGGGGAACGTCCCGGGGGCTTTTCATGGGCGGAGTTTAAAACCGCTGCAGCTGCCGCAAGGTAACGCCATGCGCCGCGCGCTGGCAGACAATCTGCAGGCCCTTTGAAATGAATGCATCCATGCCGCTCGACCCCTACCTTCTTCTTTCCCTCGCAGACCCTCGGTCGGGCAGCCATGTGCGATGCCTCAATGCCGCGGGCCGATGGGCGATTCACGGCACCGCGCATTCGCCACTTCTCGTGTGGCATTCAACGCAGGCCAATGACGCGCGGGCGGCCGCAGAACGGTCGTCGAAGGCGCGTGGCCGTGCCGTCGAGGTTGTGTCGCGAGGAGATAGCTCGTGGGTCGAAGGTCAGCAGATCCAGGTGTTCACTGACGCGTTCGAGGCGGCGCTTCATGGCCACGCGGCCCACAGCGAAGCCAAGGCCCGGCGCCTGCGCACCGAAGCCGACAAGCTCGAAGCGTTCTGCGTCGTGGTTCGCGCAGCTTCGACCGCAGCGGACCACGCGGCGTTTGCCGAGGTCAGCCGTGCTGCATCGAAGGCGCTGCGTGCCAAGTTCGGCGGGGGGTCCATCACGTCGGTATTCGCGTGGTTGACCGGGCGTGCCGGGAACGAGGCGCTGGCAAGCGTTCTGGCAGGCGAGGTCGAGCTGACCGGACCGCTCTCCATCCAGCAGGTGGTCGAGGCGGTCGAGCTGGCGAAGAAGGCGGAATTCCTGCGCGAAGAAAGCTGAGGGGCCGTGAGGCTGAGACGCTGGGCGTTCGCTCAGCGGGCCACGCGCCATCGGCCGGATTCCGGGCACACGTCGGCCGGAGCGCCGTCGAGCAAGACCTGCTCGTCATCCTTTGGCAGCGAGGCCGAAGGGGCGATGTCGAATCTGATCTGAAGTGCGCGCGCGACATCGGCGTTCTCGATGGGAAGCTCCCAGGTCAGGAACACCTGGGTGCAGTCCCGCTCGGGTGCGAAGTCGCTTGCATCGAAGCCGCTGCTGCCGCGTCGGATCACGGCGTGAGGCTGGCCGGTATCGAACATCAACACCGTGCCCCTGACGAGCGGGATGCGATCGCCCGTTCCGGGGAAGTGCACATCGAGGCCCTTGTCCTCGCTCACGAAGAGATTGCAGAAGGCCGCGCCGCCGTACTGCGCGCCGTCGTGGTGGTACCTCGCGCCGCGGCAGGCCATCAAGGCGATGTCGCTTTCGGCAAGCACTTCGGACAGGCCTAGCGTGCGCGCCCAGTCGGATGCGGCCTGCACGCAGCGTGGGTAGTCGGGCCAGCGCGCACGCGCGCGCGCCAGGGGCAACGGCTCGACATCGCCGGGCTCCAGTTGCAACTGCGAGGCAATGTCGCGTTCCCAATCGGCCACGAGGCGCGCGGGCGGCATGGGCACGTCGACCACGCCCGTGCGCACGATGCCGCTCACGCTGCGGCTGCGCATGGCATCGCCGCTGCTGAAGCAAGCGGTGAGAAGACCTTGCGATGAAGCGTGCTGACTTTCGGTTGTCATGAAGGTGCGGATCGGATGTGCACTGAATGTGCGCTGCATGTGGTTCGGCGTGCGGATTCGAGGACCATTTTCTTATCTTCACAGTGCCGTCGCTGTGCCTTCGCGAGTCACCTATCTATTGCGCATGACTTGGAATTACGCTGTTCTGCTGAACGGGATTTCACGCGTAGACGATGAATCTTCATGGCGAAGACACTGCGCGCTCAGGAAGGACCAACTGCTTCACTCAATAGGAGTCAACCGTGGATCCCAATCAAAATTTCACCATCCTCTCGTTCGTCGGCGGCGGCATTCGCGGTCTTATGTCGGCGACCATTCTCCAGCGGTTGTCACAACCGCCGTACGACACGCTGATCAATCAAACCACGATGCTTGCGGGCTGCTCGACCGGCTCGATCATCACCAGCGAACTGCTGGCCGGCACGAAGCCGCAAGGGCTCATCGAGCTGTTCACGGGCTCCGAGATCGGCTTCTACAACAACATGAACGACAAACCGGACGCGCCGGCCTATCCCATGATCGACGTGCTCTATTCGCAGGAGCAGTTGCATGGAGACACGCCCGTGTCCCGGGCGGGGAAGGATGTGCTGCTCGTGTCGTTCAATGTCGGTGCGCTCAAGACGAACCCCGATGGCCGCGTGGTGCCCAAGCCCTGGGACACGCTCATGTTCACAAACCTTCTGGGCACCGAGCAGGACCAGCAAAGCGGCCTGGACGGCAACAGCAGCACGCCGATAGCCATCGCCGCATGCTCCAGCGGCGCGATGCCCGGCCAGCTCGGGTCGGTGGAAGGCAATGTCGATGGCGCGTTCTTCAACCACGACCCGACACTCGCGGCAATCTGCCTGGCGGTGCACAACGGCGTGCCGCTCGAGAAGATCGTGGCCATCACCATCGGCACCGGCCTCATGCCCGACTGGCTCGCCAGCGACACGGCCAATTGGGGCGCCAAGCAGTGGATGAACGGCGATGGCAACCCGTTCGACAACACGCCGCCGTTCCTCATGAACCAGACGCAGCCTTCGCCGATCCTGGACATGTGCCTGAACGGCACCTCGGCCAACATGATGCCCAGGCTCTGCAAGATGCTGCTAGGCGACCGCTACGTGAACATCAACCCTCGCCTGCCCTGCTTCATTCCCGAAAACTCCACCAGCCCGCAGGCCATCAACCTGCTCCAGCGGCACGGGGAAAGCGGCGACCCCGAGAACTTCGAGAAAGCGCAATCGCTGCTGCGGGACTACTGGCCGAAAAGCTGCCCGCCCATTAACACCACCATCTCCCCGCCGCCCCACACCGGCGGTGTGAAGACACCGGCCTCCGTGCCTTCCAAGCCCAAGGCTGCAACATCGAATGCGGCGCCAGGTGCGACACCCGGCCACGGCGAGTTCTTCTTCATCCAGCACAAGGAATCGGGCCTGGTGCTGGACGTGTACAAGGAGCAAACCGCCCCGGGCACCCCGGTCATCTTCTATGAGAAGCACAAGGCGCCGCACTCGCTGGCCAACCAGCTGTGGCAGTTCGTTCCTTCCGAGGAAAACCCGGGCTGGTGGTATCTGCAGGCGCAGCTGTCGAGCGACATCGTCCTCACGCTCGCGGATGCCCCGGTGCCCTCGCCAGCGCCGGTGATCACCATGGAAAAGAAAGATCCCGCCGGCAAACCGAGCCAACTCTGGAGCTTGATCTCTACCGAAGAACTCGGTTGGTGGTTCATCCAGTGCAAATCCAAGTTCGCTCGGGTCCATCTCACGAATCCGGACGCGATCTCGCCCTTCGTGATCGGCCGCGGCAGCAACGGCCAACCCGACCCGATCGCGGTGGGCGTCACGCTGGACTACGCGGCGGACGAACCGATGTCCTGGGGTTTCATGAAGGTGCCTGACGCCCAGTGATGTGGGCGCGGCGGGTTTCGCGACCCGTCCGCCGACGGGGGCGCAGAAGGGCGCGCGGCTTTTCTTCAGCCCGCGTTCTTCAGCGATTGCTTGGCCTTGTCAGCCGAGCTCTTCGAGCGATTCTTGTGATAGCCCGACTTGACGTTGTTCACCGCCTTGCCGACCGGGCCGCTCTTCTTGGCCTTGCTGTCGGCCTGCTTCTCGTCGATCTTGTGCTGCGCGGCATCGGTCGCCTCGGAGGCGGCCTTGCCGATCTGCGCGTTGGCCGTGCCGGCCGCGAGCAGGGTGAGCGAGGTGGCGAGTGCGATCAGGGTCTTGTTCATCGGAATTCCTCCAAGAATTGAAATTGGAGTCGATGGTTGCATCGCCCGCGCGGGCGGCGTGTCAGCGAGGGCCGCGCATGCACTGGGGGCCGGGCCCCACAAGCCGCGCCGGACGTCTTACTGGAGCGAGCCCAGGTATGAGTCCACAGCCGTGCCCCACAGGCGTTGCACGGTGTAGGTGCCGTGGCCGTCCATCCCCTTCGGCGGCAGGAGAACGTCGAACGTGCCCTTTCCACCCGCCGACTGGAATGCCTTGAAGTTGGCCCTGCTGTGCGCGATGGGGTAGTACGGATCGTCTTCGCCGTACAGCCAGAGCGTCGGCTGCGGAAAGGCGGCTGCGCGCTTGAACAGTTCACCGTTGACCTTGACCGCATCGGGGCAGCCCGCACCGATCCAGCCGCCGACGAAGTTGATCGCGCCCACGACCTCTTGCGGATGAAGGCCCGCGTAGGTCGCCGCGAGAATGCCGCCGCGCGACACGCCGCCGATCACGATGCGCCTGGCGTCCACGTCGCTGCGCTGGCGGATGTGCGCCATGGCCACCTGCAGATCCGCCAGTGCGTGCTCGGCGCCGGGCAGCGACAGCGCGGCCTTGCATGAATAGCGCGAGCGGTCCGCCTCGAAGCCCTCGTCATAGAGGCCCTCCGAACGGCCCCGCCCCCGGCGCTGCGGATAGATGACCTGCCAGCCGCGCGCAACGAAGAACGCGCTCACCTCGGGGCTGACCCAGGTCAGCTTGAACCACTCCGGGCGATTGCCCATGCCCGTTGAGCCATGGTTCATGACGAGCGTGGGAAAGGGCCCGTCGCCTTCGGGGCGGTGAATGACCATCTCGAGCTTCACGGGCTTGCCGTCTTCCATGAACGGCGTGTCCAGCCATTCGACGCGGCGCACGTACGCGGGCGGGCGACGCGACAGCACGCCCATGGACAGCAGCTGGGTTTCGGGCCGCCAGATGCCGAGCTCCATGTCGCCGTCCTTGCGCAGGCGCAGCACCAGCTTGGCACCGGTCTTGAGCCTGACCTGGAGTTCGTCGTTCTCGAAGCGGCCGGGCGCCTCGTCGACCACCGTCTGCAGCGGGCTAGCTGTGATGTCTCAATAGGTTGTTCACCCGAATGGGTCTGGGAAACTGGAGTTACCACGCTTCAGGATCTCAGAGGAATCCCACCGGATGAACAGCCATAAGAATGCCAGATTGACATTGGAAGGTCGCAAGTTGCTTGTCGAACGCATTGCAGGAATGGGGCTGATGCCTGCCGCCGAGGCGGCAGGCATCAGCCCGCGCACCGCGCGCAAGTGGCTCAAGCGCTTCCTGGAGGGCGGCGTGCAGGGCCTGCACGATCGCAGCTCGCGCCCGGCCAGGACGCGCACGAGCCTGGACGCTGCGCTGCACGAGCGCATCGAGCAATTGCGCCGCTCGCGCATGCCCATGCGCCGCATCGCCACCATCGTGGGGCGCAGCGTGTCCACGGTCAGCCGCCTGCTCGCACGCCTGGGGCTGTCCAGCCTGAAGGCCCTGGAACCCATTGCACCAATCGTTCGCTACGAGCGAGAAGCGCCGGGCGAGCTGCTGCATATCGACACCAAGAAGCTCGGGCGCATCGTGCAGCCCAGCCACCGCGTCACAGGCGATCGTCGCGATGCCACGCGGGGCGCAGGCTGGGAGTTCGCTCACGTGGCCATTGACGATCACTCGCGAGCGGGCTTCGTGCAGATGCGCGACGACGAGCGCAAGGGCTCGGCCGTGGCGTTCCTGCAGGCGGCCGTGGCTCACTACGCGGCCTTGGGCGTGACCATCAAGCGCCTGATCACCGACAACGGCTCGGCCTATCGCTCGCGGCTGTTCGCCAAGACTTGCCAGGCACTGGGCATCAAACATACCTTCACCAGGCCCTATCGCCCACAGACCAATGGCAAGGCCGAGCGATTCATCCAGACCTGTCTACGCGAATGGGCCTATGGCCGTGTCTGGGCCAACAGCAAAGAACGCACGACATGGCTGCCTGCGTTTCTGAACTACTACAACGCCAGGAGGCCGCACTCCGCATTGGGCTACAGGCCACCAGCTTCCCGACTCAGCGGGAATAACCTATTGCAACTCGACAGCTAGCACCCGCATAGGTCACGGTCGCGCCAGTGGCGGAGAGATCGCGGATGGCGATCTTGATGTCGCAGCCCGCCACGCGACAGGCCCATCCGTGCCAGATGCCGCTCCATTGCGCGACCTCGGCAGGGGCCGTGGCGTCCTGCGCCAGCGCGGCCACCTCCGCCGGCAGTTCGGCCGCCACGGTGCTTTCGGAAACGGCGCGCGGAAGATCGCCGATGTAGCTGGGCCATGCGGTCTGCTGGGCCGATGCGGCCATGCAAACGCCGAGCAGGAACGCACCGATAAAACCTTGCTTCAAGAGAACTCCCTCCGTTTTTCTGACGAGCGAAATGCACGCCTCGCGATTCTCACAGCGAGGCCACCTCGGCCACCAAGGCGCCATCGCGCGCCACGATGTGCCCACCCGCCACCACGAGCTTTCGCACCGGCCGCGACACCACCGCATGCGCCAGGGTCTGCGCATCGACCAGCACCAGGTCCGCGCGATTGCCCGGCACGAGTCCGTAGGCCTCGAAGCCGCAGCCGCGCGCGCCGGAATAAGTGACGGTGTCGAGCGCCACTTCGACCTCGTCGTCGCGGCGCAGGTTGTAGCGCAGGCCGATGAGCATCGCGCGCTCGAGCATGTCGGGGTTGCCATAAGGTGTCCAAGCATCGCGGATGCCGTCGTTGCCGCCGACCACCGTCACGCCCGCCTGCCGGCAGGCCAGGAGAGGCGGCACGCTGCGGGACGGCGGCGCACTGGTGACGAGCACCACGCCGAGCTTCGCCATGCGCGCGAGCAGCGTCTCGCGCTCGCGTTCGGCCACGTCGCCGAGGCAAAAGCCGTGGCTCACGGCGACCTTGCCCTGCATGCCCAGCGCTTCGGTGCGCTGCAGGATGAGGTCGAGCGAGAACGCACCCATGGCGCCCGGCTCGTGCAGGTGAATGTCGATGGGCCGCTGGTGTTTGTCTGCAATGCCGAAAAGCACGTCGAGCGATTTCACCGGGTCGCCGTCGATGGCGCACGGGTCGAGGCCGCCGAGCACATCGGCGCCGAGCGCGAGCGACTGGTCGAGCAGTTCGGCGGTGCCGGGGCGTCCCAGCAGGCCCGACTGCGGGAACGCGACGATCTGGATCTGCTGCAGATCGCGCAGCGCCTCACGCGTCTGCAGCGTGCCTTCGAGATGCCGCAGGCCCGCCTGGGTATCGACATCGACATGCGTGCGAAGCCGCGTGGTGCCGAGCGCGAGAAAGGCCTTGGCGAGCGCGAGCGACTGCGCGGCGGCATCGTGCCCACTCGCGTGGCGGAAGGCGCGCTCGTTCTCGATCTTGTCGATGAGATTGGTGCCGACTTCGTTGCGATACCAGTCCATGCCCCACATCGTCTTGTCGAGGTGGGTGTGGCCTTCGACCAGGCCGGGCAGCAGCAAGGCACCGCCGCCCTCTTCGAACGTTGCATCGGCAGGCGCGGACAGCGCGGTGCCGATGCCCGCGATGCGGCCGTCGCGCACCAGCACGTCGACGGGAGAAGCGCCCATGGGGCGAACGTTGCGGATCAGGAGCGTGGGCATGGTTCTTTTCGAGAAGGCATCGGGGGCATCGTGAGACAGCGTACCCAGATTCGCGCGCGTGGTCATCATCACCGCACGCACACGATTCGTTCCAGGCCGAAGTGTTCGCGTCGCCCGCTCGCGATGATCGGCGCACCATGCACACGACCACGCTCGATACAGCCGCCAAGCCTCGCCCCAACCTCGCCTTCGAATGGGCGCTGCTCGCAGTGCTCGCGACCTGCTGGGGCGCCTCGTACACCTTCATCAAGATCGGCGTCCAGACGCTGCCGCCCGTCACGCTGATCGCGGCGCGCACGCTCGTCGCCGGCCTGCTGCTGCTCGCGGTGCTGCGCATGCGCGGCGTGAAGCTGCCGACGGAGCCCGCGATATGGAGGCGCTTCGCGCTACAGGCGTGCCTGAACAGCGTGCTGCCGTTCACGCTCATCGCGTGGGCCGAGCGCAGCGTGGATGCCGGGCTCGCGACCATCCTCAACTCGACCTCGCCGATCTTCATCTTCCTGCTCGGCCTCGGCATGGGCGGCGCGGAGAGGCCCACGCTGCGCCGGCTGTTCGGCGTCGGCGCGGGGCTGGCGGGCATCTGCCTGATCGTCGGCTTCGAGGCGCTGCACGGCCTCGGGCATTCGCTGCTCGCGCAGATCGGGCTGGTGGCGGCCGCCGTCTGCTACGGCTGCGCCGCGATGTTCGGCCGCGTGTTCAAGGGGCTCGACCCGATGGTGCCGGCTGCCGGCTCGCTGCTGAGCGGCGCGGCGATGCTGCTGCCCGCGAGCATCGCGATCGACAGGCCGTGGACGCTCGCACCCTCGGCCGCATCGGTGATGGCGGTGCTGGCGCTCGCGGTGCTTTCGACGGCCCTTGCCTTCACCATCTACTTTCGCTTGATCAAGACGCTCGGGCCGATGTCCACCGCCGCGCAGGCGTATCTGCGCGTGCCCATCGGCGTGACGATCGGCGTGGTGTTTCTCGGCGAAACGCTCTCACCTACTGCGTGGATCGGGCTCGCGTGCATCGTGGCGGGCGTGGTCGCGATGACGATGCCGGCGCGACGCGGCGCGCCAACGGGCTGAGGCCGCGTTCAAAACTTTTGCGCCCGGGGCTTCATTTTTTACGCGGCTTTTAGACGCCCCCTCCTACGCTGCCGGCTCCTCTATCCGTTAGCGATTTCCTTCGATGAAACACCTTCTCCGCATCGCCCTGCCGGCGATCCTTCTCCCCACCCTCGCCGCCCTGCCGATGCTCGCGAGCGCGCAGCTCAGTGGCAACGTCGCGCTCACCACCAACTACAAATTCCGCGGGCAAGACCAGGACATGCTCGGCCGCAACGACTACGCCAAGACCAGCGGCTTCAAGCCCGCCATCCAGGGCGGCCTGGACTACGCCTTCGGCGAGAGCGGCTTCTATGTGGGCAACTGGAATTCGAGCGTCAACTGGCTCAAGGGCAACAGCCTGGAGAGCGATTTCTACGGCGGCTACAAATTCAAGGCCGGCCCGCTCGACCTGGACGTGGGTGCGCTCACCTATGTGTACCCCGGCAATTCGTCGGGCAACACGACCGAGCTTTATGGCAGCGCGGGCTACACCGACGAAGCGATCGGCTCCTTCACGCTGAAGTACTCGCACACGGTGTCGAAGGACTACTTCGGCTACGCGGGCAACAAGGCCGGCTCGGGCCTGAAGGGCACCAACACGGGCTACCTGAACCTGGCGTACAGCAAGGAGATCGCGCCCAAGCTCACGTTGAAGGCGGCCGTGGGCTACACGAACATGTCGAGCGACATCCGCAGCCTGGGCTACAGGAACTACGTCGACTACAACGTGGGCGCCTCGTACGACTTCGGCAACGGCCTTTCGCTCGCGGGCTCGGTGCAGGGCGCGAACAAGAAGAGCGCATACACCTCGGTCAGCAACCCCGGCGTGGACTTCGGATTCGGCACCTTCGGCCGCGAGACCTATTCGCCGAACAAGGCGCGCTTCATCGTCACGCTGACGAAGACGCTGTAGTTCCAGCAGTCAGAGCACTGGCGCCAACCGCACACCCGCAGCGTGCCCATGTGCGCAGGGCGTCGGGTGCTCCACGCAGCGAAATCAAGGAGGAGGCGAAGCCGGGGGACATTCGCGGAGGGGAGTACCCGGCGGCCTGCGCACGCGCCCTGAACGCAAGCCGCACCAATCAATCGATGCTGATATTCGCAGCCTTCGCCACCTCAGCCCACTTCACGCGGTTCTCATGCACCGTCTTCTTGAACTGCGCAGGCGACTCGATGCGAATGGTGTTCCCCTGCGCCTCGAACTTCTCGCGGATCTCGGGCTGCTCCAGCACCGCCTTCACAGCCGCATTGAGCTTGTCCACGATCTGCGCATCCGTGCCCCTGGGCGCGAAGATGCCGAACCAGATCGAACTGTCGAAACCCTTGGTGCCCGGCACACCGCTGGAGGCGATGGTCGGCACTTCCTTCACCGCGGCCACCGGCGTCGCGGTGGTCACGCCCAGCAGGCGCACCTTGCCCGCCTTGTAGTGCGGCAGCACCGTCTGCACCTGGTTCATGATGCAGCAGGTCTCGCCGCGCACCACCGACGTGATGGCCTCCGGCCCGCCCTTGTAGGGCACATGCACCATGTTCAGCCCGAGGCGCGAATTGAACTCGGCAAACGCCATGTGCGTGCCCGCGCCATTGCCCGTGGACGCGTAGTTGTATTTGCCGGGGTTGGCCTTGACGAGGTCGACGAACTCTTTCAAGGTCTTCACGTCGATCACGCTCGAATTGATGGTGAGCACGTTCGAGACATCGAGCACCGGTGCCACCGGCACGAAGTCGGCCTCCACGTCGAACGGCAGCTTCTTGTAGAGCGCGGCGTTGCTGCCATGCGTGGCCGCAGTGCCGAATGAGAGCGTGTAGCCATCGGGCTTCGAATGCGCCACGTACTCGCTGGCGATGTTGCCGGCTGCGCCCGAGCGGTAATCGATGATGACCGGGCGGCCCAGCTGTTTGGACAGCGGCTCCTGGATGGTGCGGGCGACCACATCGACGCCCGAGCCGGCCGGAAAACCCATGATCAGCGTGACCGGCTGCTGCGGCCAATCTTGCTGGGCGAAAGCGGCCGGCGATACGGCGGCGCACAAGGCGGTGGCCAGCAGCACCGAGCGGCGCGAAAACAGGGAGAAGAGTGAGAACGGAGAGGAGTGAGAATGGGCCATGACTGTCTTTCTGCGAGACCGACGGTGTGGACGGAACAGACGATGCAAAAGCGGATTGTGGCGCGCGGCTCATGCCCGTTGGCTCATGAGCTTATGCACCAAGCCACACGCGCATCGCACCTGCTCCCGATAATCACCCCATGGTCCGCTTCTCCCAACTGATTCACCCCGCACGCGAGCCCGCGCCCGTGCGCGCCGCCGCCACCGTGCTGCTGCTGCGCGACACGCCCGCCGGCATCGAGGTGCTGATGACCCGCCGCTCGGCCACCGCGAGCTTTGCGCCGGGCGCCTATGTTTTTCCCGGCGGCCACATCGACGCGGCCGACGAAGCCGCCAAGCGCATCGCCACCCGCCGCCCCACCCAAAGCCGCATCCAGCGCACCCAGGCCATCGCGGCCATTCGCGAGGCCTTTGAAGAACTGGGCGTGCTGCTTGCACACCACGCCGACGGCCGCCCCGTGAGCGCCGAAGACATCGCCGCCATGGACCGCGGCGACACCGCGGGCACCGCTTTCGCCGACCAGTGCGCGGCACGCGGGCTGGTGCTGGCGTCGGACCAGGTGTTCACCTTCGCGCACTGGATCACCGACCGCGACCTGCCCAAGCGCTTCGACGTGCCCTTTCTCGTCGCGCGCATGCCCGAAGGCCAGGTGCCCACGGCCGACGAGAGCGAGCAGTTCGAGCCCTGCTGGGTGCGCCCCGCCGATGCGCTCGCGCGCCACGCGGCAGGCAACTTCTTCATGATCTTCCCGACCGTGCGCACGCTGCAGCGCATGGCGGCCTATGCGACGGTCGATGCGGTGCTCGCGGCCTGTGCGCCCAACGGCAATGGCGAGGCACCGCTCTGGACCAGCTGCCCACGCGCGGGCTTCCTCAAGGGCGAGGACGTGCGCTACATGGAAAGCGATTCGCCCTACGGCGAGCTCGCGCTGGTCTGCCCCGACGGCCAACTGGTGCATGCGCTCGACTGGCAGAGCGAGCAGCCGGTGGCGCTCTTGAAGAACGTGCAGCGCCTCACCGCGCCCAACCCGAGCGCCATGACCGGCCCGGGCACCAACACCTACATCGTGGGCGACGCGGCCACCGGCTATCTGGTGATCGACCCGGGTCCGAACGACTTCGACCACATCGGCCGCCTCTGGCGCATCACGCACGGCGACATCCGCATGATCGTGTGCACGCACTCGCATGCCGACCACTCGCCGGGTGCCGCGCCGCTGCAGGCGCTGTGCAAGACGACCAAGCCGCCGATCCTCGGCCTGCCCTCGGCGCCGACCGCGCGCGCCACGGCGCGCTTCACGCCCGAGCGCTCGCTGGTCAACGGCGAGCGCCTCGCGCTCTCGGGCACCACCGCCGAGGGTGAGCCCATCACCCACACGCTGCGCGTGATCCACACGCCCGGCCACGCGGCCAACCACCTGTGCCTGGTGCTCGAAGAAGACGGCCTGCTGTTCTCGGGCGACCACATCCTGAACGGCAGCACCACCGTGATCGATCCGCCCGATGGCGACATGACGGCCTACCTCGATTCGCTCGACACGCTCGATGCGGCCTGCGCCGAGGGCCTCGTCGAATTCATCCTGCCGGCCCACGGCTACGTGATCGGCTTTGCGCGCAACGCCATCGCGCACCTGAAGGCGCACCGGCTCAAGCGCGAGGCAAAGATCGCGGCGGCCATGCAGGCCCTGCCGGGCGGCACGCCCGAGCAATGGCTGCCGATCGCCTACGACGACGTGCCCGAACGCATGTGGCCGGTGGCCGCACGTTCGCTGGCCGCGCATGTGGCGCGCATCCAGCATCTGCTTCAGCAGCAACAACAAAAACAGACGGGCGCCCGATGAACAACAACGCTCCCGAAGACGAAGGCATCCGCCTCGCCAAGCGCGTGGCCGCCCTCGCCGGCGTGTCGCGGCGCGAGGCCGAACTGCTGATCGAGAACGGCGCGGTGCGCGTCGATGGCGTGCCCGCGGTGCTGCCGCAGTCGCGCGTGCAGGCGCACCAACAGGTTGAGATCGCGGCCGGCGCCAAGCCCGAGCCGGTGGTGCCCGTGACGATGCTGCTCTACAAGCCGGCCGGCATGCCGACCGACAACGCGCACAGGCTGCTCGTGGCCGCGAACCATCACGAGCCCGAACGCGCCGGCCAGAAATTCCTGCCCGCGCACTTGAAGGGCCAGCACTGCATGACGCCGCTGGAAACCGGCGCCAGCGGCCTCGTGGCCTATACGCAGGAGTTCCGCATCGAGCGCAAGCTGCAGGAAGACGCCGGCATCCTCGAACACGAGGTGATGGTCGACGTGGCCGGCACGGTGAGCCCCGAAGTGCTGATGCGCTTCGAGCGGTCGCCAGCGCGCGTGAGCATCGGCCGGCAGGCCGAGGATGGCAGGCAGACGGGTCTGCGCTTCGCGCTCAAGGGCGCGCGGCCCGGGCAGATCGCACACCTGTGCGACCAGATGGGCCTGACCATCGTCGCGATGCGGCGCATCCGCATCGGGCGCGTGCCGCTCGCGGGGTTGCAGCCCGGTCAATGGCGCTACCTGGCACCGCACGAACGCTTTTGAGATCGAAGAAGAAGAAGAAGAAGAAAAAGAAAGAGAAAAACGACGCGACGCCTGCCTTGCGCTTGCGGCCTGAAATTTTCAGCAAGCGGCCTCGCGCCGCCGACAGGGAGACCGAGCCATGACATTCAGAAAAACCAGAACCACGGCCGCCGCATTGGCTTCCACGGTGCCCGTGGCACTGCTGGCAGGTTGCAGCTTTTTCGCTTCGCTGCAGCCGACGCCCGGGCCCGCCGCGGCAACTGCGCCGCCCGCCCCTCCGCCCGCGGTGGTGTCGAAGGACGGGCTCGCACCGATCACCGGCGAGCAGGTCGAGCGCATCCGCGAAGTCATCGGCGGCAAGACGCCCAGCCCGGCTGTGGCCAAGGTGGTTCGCGGCGCAGCGCCGACCATCGAATCGTTCGTGCGGACCGAAGGCTGCATCACCGACCGCAACGGCGCGGTGCTCAACCCCTTCGCGGCGCCGGGCCGGCTGTTCGACGGCACCGGCTTCCAGGGCGGGCCGATGGCGCAGATGCAGTACCACGACAAGACGGCCTGCGTGACCGTCAAGCGCATCCAGAACTGGAAGATGGTGTCGCCCAAGCTGCTGCGCTTCGACGTGGTCTACGTGGGCGACGACGGCGAGGAGCAATCGGTGCGCCGCCACGAGCTCGTGCGCCAGCCCAAGGGCGGCTGGCTGTTCACGCGCTGAGCGTCGTTCTTCAGTCCGCGGCTGCGCCCACGAGCTTCTTCTGGTGGCGCAGTGCCACCGCGAACGACAACTGCGCCACGATGCCCGCCCCGGCCAGCACGAGGGCCGCGGCCAACGCCGGATTCTGGTGGCCCATGCCGGCCAGCGCCGTGCACAGCGCGCCCACCGCCATCTGCGTCGAACCATAGAGGCCCGAGGCCGAGCCGATGACTTGCGGGTTGACGCTGATCGCCTGCGTCAATGCGGCCGGCGAGGCCATGCCCGCGCCGACGGTGTAGAGGAACATGGTGCCCACCGCCAGCGGCACCGAGAGGTGCCCCGACAGCACCCCGCCCAGCAGCACGAAGGCCGCGAGCACGCTGAGCGCGTTCGATCGGATCATGAGGCGGTCCACGCGCACGCGCTGGATCAGATGGCTCGTGAGAAAGCTGCCGAGCCACACGCCCGACACCAAAATCGCGAGGTAGATGCCCGCCTCGTGCGCCGGTCGGTGCAACTGGTCCACGAAGATGAAGGGCGCGGAGGCGATGAAGGCATACATCGAGGTGGTCGCGCAGCCGCCGCCGATCGAGAAGCCGAGGAACGCGGGCGAGCGCAGCAGTTGGCCGTAGTTGCGCGCGAGCGCCGAGGCATCGAGCCGCGCGCCCGGCGTGCCGGTCTCGGGCAAGAGGCGCCAGGTGAAGAGCAGGCCGACGATGCCGAGCGCGAAGAGCGCGTAGAAGATCGAGCGCCATCCGAGCGCGGTGGCGAGCGCGCCGCCGACCAAGGGCGCGATGCTCGGGCCGACGGTGACCATCAGGTTCATCAGCGCGAGGCGTCGCGTGGCCTCCTGCGGCCCGGCCGTATCGCGCACGATGCTGCGGCCCAGCACAAGGCCCGCACAGCCGCCGATGGCCTGGAACAGCCGCGCCGTGATGAGCGCATGCACATCGGGCGCGAGCGCGGCGACGAGACCCGCCGCCGAATAAAGGCCGAGCCCGAGCAGCAGCACGGGGCGGCGCCCGAAGCGGTCGGCCATCGGGCCGTACAGCAACTGCCCGACGGCGAGGCCCAAGATGTAGAGACTCACAGTCATCTGCATCGCGCCCATGCCGGCGCCGAGGTTCTTCGCGGCGATCGGCAAGGCGGGCACGAAGATGTGCATCGCCAGCGTGCCGCTGAAGGTGACCAGCGCGAGCAGCCACAGCGGCGCGTGCGGGCGTTGCGACGGCGTTGCTGTCGACGTCATTGCTTCGTGGTTGCTGCCGTGTTGCTGTCGAGTGCGACGGCGCTGGATTCATCGGGCTCCCAGCCGCCGCCGAGCGCCATGAAGAGCACCACCTGGTCGTCGGCCAGTTGCGCTTCGCTGGCGGCCAGGGCCGCGTCGCTTGCCGCGAGCGAGCGCTCGGCATCGAGTGCGTCTAGGTAGGCGGTGCGACCGTTCTTGTAGAGCTGGCGTGCCTGCGCCGCGACCTTCGCGCTTTCGTCGCGCGAGGCCTGCAGCGCGGCATGGCGGTCGAGTTCGCGGGCGTAGGTCCCAAGCGCGGTTTCGGTTTCGCGCAGCGCGGTGAGCACGGTGCCGTCGAACTTGGCGAGCGCCCCGCGCGTGGTGGCTTCGGCCTCGGCGATGCGGGCCTGCGCGATGCCGGTGTTGGGGATCGTCCAGGAGATCAGCGGACCCATGCTCCAGCTCATCGTTTCCTTGCGGCCGAAGTCGGCGGCCGGGCCGGCCGATGAAGCCGAGAGACCGAGCGTGACCTTCGGATAGAGATCGGCAGTGGCCACGCCGATGCGCGCGGTCGATGCGGCGAGACTGCGCTCGGCCTGGCGGATGTCGGGGCGGCGACGCAGCAGGGCCGCGCCATCGCCCACGGGCAGCGTTCCGGCTACGCGCGGGGGCACGGTGCAGTCGGCAACTTCACGCGGAAAGTCCTGCGGCAGTGCGCCGGTCAGCGCGGCGAGGCGGTAGAGCGCGCCCTGGCGCCCGGCCTTCAGCGGCGGCAGCGCGGCGTTCAGTTGCTCGAGCTGCGCACGCGCGCGGCTGGTGTCGATGGTGCCGGCGCGGCCGGCGCGCTGCAGGCGGTCGGTGACGCTCACCGCGTCCTGTTGCAGCGCGACGGACTTCTCGGCGATCTGCAGGCGCAGCCCTGTTGAGCAGGCCTCGGCGTAGGCGCGCGCGGTGCCGGCGGCGACGTTCACGCGCACAAGATCGAGCGCCGCGGCGGCGGCTTCGGTGTTGGCGCCGGCTGCTTCGATGCTGCGGCGGATCTGGCCGAACAGGTCGACCTGGTACGACAGCGATGCACCCGCGCTGTAGTTGAAGCGGCTCGGCGGCTCGTAGCCCTTCTGCAGCAGCGAGAGGCCTGACACGTGGCCGAACGACGGGCCGCCGCTCACGCCCAGCGTGGGGCGCTGCGCGCCGGCCACTTCGGACTCGATGGCGCGTTCGCGTTCGAGGTTTGCGACGGCCTGGCGCAGGTCGGTGTTGTGCGCGAGGGCCTCTGTGACGAGCTTGTCGAGCAGCGGATCGTGGTACAGGCGCCACCAGTGCGGAGGCAGCGGCGCGGCGTTCGCAGGCGCTTCGGCAAAGGGCTTTGCCGCAGCAGGCTGGCTGGCGAGCGCATCGGCGGGCTGCTTGTAATCGGGGCCGACCGCTGCGCATGCGGCGAGGCCGGTAGCGACCGCTAATGAGGCCATGCGAAAAGCGAAGCGGGTCATGGCGTCATCCCTTCTTCGGGGTGGCCGCGCCGTGCTCCAGCACCTGCACGGTCACGGTCTGGCCCGCGACGAGCCGCGCGCCTTCGGGCAACGGATCGAGCTTCACGCGTACCGGAATGCGTTGCGCGAGGCGCACCCAGTTGAAGGTCGGGTTCACGCTGGGCAGCAGGTTCGCGCTGGTGGAGCGGTCGCGGTCGGCGATGCCGGCGGCCACGCTGTCGACCGCGCCTTCGAGCACCGCGCCGCCGCCCATCGGCGTCACGCGCACGCGGTCGCCCAGGTGGATGCGGGGCAGCTTCGTTTCCTCGAAATAGCCTTCGACGTAGAACGACTGCGCATCGACCAGCGCGAGCACCGGCCTGCCCGCCGCGGCGTAGCTTCCTTGGCGCAGATCGAGGTTGGTCACGAGGCCGTCGGCCGGCGCGCGCACCTGGGCGCGCTGCAGATTGAGGCGTGCGGAATCGAGCGCCACCTCGGCCTGCGCGACGGCAGCCCGCATCTGCTCGAGGCGCGAACGGGTCTGTTCGCGCGCTTCCTTGGAGACCAGTTCGTCCAGGCCCGCGTTGCGCGCGTTCTCGCGCTGCACCTGCGCGCTTGCGGCGCGTTGCGCCGACAGAGCGGCCTGCGCCTGGCGCACGGCGAGGTCGTAGCGCGCGCGGTCCACCTCGAACAGCAATGTGCCCGCGGCGACCGATTGGTTGTCCTGGATCGGCACGGCGGTTACGAGACCCGACACGTCGGGCGCGATCTGGACCACGTTGGCGCGCACGCGGCCGTCGCGCGTCCACGGCGCGAGTTCGTAGTGGTCCCAGAGCCGAAAGCCGGCCCAGACGGCCGCGGCCACCACGGCCACGGTGAGGAGGACGCGCAACACGCGCTGTATCCGGGAGTTGTCTGAAGATGAACTGGCGGTCATGGGAATCTCTTCGTCATTGAAGGTGTGAGGTGAGGCGGCTCAGGGCGTAGAGCAGCAGCAGGTAGAGCGCCATGTCGAACAGCGCCGGGTGCCACACCCAGCGTACAGGCCGGTGGCCGCGAGCAGGCGCCGCACGCCCCAGAGCGCGAGCAACGCACCGGCAGCGAGCACCATGAGCCATGGCAGGTAGAGGCCGTAGAAACTGGCTTCGCCGATCATGAGGAAGCTCCTTGAAGAACTGCGGGAGGGACTGCTGCCAGCGAAGGCGGCGCATCGGGGAACAGGTTGCGGCGCAGGCCCACCAGTGCGGTGACGGCGGCGCGCGATGCCGAAGAGGTATCGCGCGCGGCGAGCACCGCATGGAGCGCGCCGTCGATCTGCGGCAGCAGGCCTTGCGGCCGCGGCGTCATGCGGCCTTCGCCGCGCTGGCGGAAGAAGCGCGAGATGCCGCCCAGCAGCGCAGCCGAAGTGGCCAGTGGCAACTGCGCGCGCACGCGCTGCAGCACGGCGATGTCGGCGCCCATGCGCAGGTCGCGCAGCGCGTCGTCGGCGGCCACGCCCTCGACGCTGCCGCCGGCCTGCGCGATGCGCGGCGCGAGCAGGCCGATGCGGTCGAGCATGCGCACCGCGTAGGCGTCGCCCTGCGCGTGCTGCGGCTGCGATGAAGCGGCCATCTCGCCGAGCTCGCGCCAGGTCGCGCGCTGGATGCGGCGCGCGCTCCAGTCGGCGCCCACCGAGCGCACAAGACGCGTGACGCGGGCCGCGACCAGCACGCCGACGATCTGGCCGATCATGCTGTTGATGAAGCTCACGAGGTCGGCGCTGGCGGTGTCGTGCATCGCGAGCGTGCCGGCCACGCCAAAGATCATCGCCATCGCGGGCATGAAGTGCGTCGGCCGCGGCAGGTAGAGGCCGAGCAGCAGGAAGAGCGGCGCGCAGATCGCGACCAGCATGCCGAAATCCTGCACCGTGGGCATGAGCACCAGCACGTAGACGGCGGAGATCGGAACGGACCACAGCGTCCATTTCAGGAAGCCGTGGATCGCCGGCACCGGGTCGTCCATGGTCGCGAAGAAGCAGCAGAAGACCGCGGCCATCATGGTGGCGACCGAGCCCATGGTCCAGCCCGTGAGGATCCAGAACGCGCCGCACAGGCAGATGGCGATGACGGCCGCGAGTGCGGAGAGCAGCGCCATGCCGTAGTCGCGGTGCAGCGCGCGGTTGCCGAGGGCGGCGGTGCGGCGCAAGGGGGCGGCGCCCTTGAGGCCTTCGTCGATGTCGAGGCGCAGTTGGGCGCAGGCGTTCCAGCCGTCGACGAGTTCTTCGAGGCGGCCGGCGAGGCCGATGCGCAGCGCGCGGCCCCAGGTGGTGGGTTGTTGCGCGCCGGTGTCGGCTTGCGGTGTGGCGCTCAGTGTGGCGATGGCGTTGCGCAGGGCTTGCAGGCGCTCGGCGCGCGAGGTGTCATCGCTCGCAGGTTCGGCTTCGGCGCGCAGCCATTGCGCGGCCTGCGCGAGCACGGCGGCCACGTCGGGCGCGAGCGCGCCTTCGGCCTCCTCGAGCGCGAGCAGCCGGTCTTCGACGGCCGAGAGCGCTGGCGTGAGCGCGGCGACGCGGTCCTGCATCGTGCGGATCGCGCCGGCCGTCCAGCGCAGGTGCGTGGTATCGAAGGGCACGTGGGTGGAGAGCAGGCGCAGCTGCGTGATGTCGCCCGCGAGGCGGCGGCGGTCGGCATCGAGGCGCTTGGGATCGGCATCGCCGCTGCTCTTGCGGCCGGTCGGCTGCAGCAGGTCGCCGAGCCACTTGCGCGCGTCGTGCAGCGTGCGGTCGAGCAGGCCGAGCACCGTGGGTGCGAGGCCCGTGGGCAGCACGAGGCTGTGGATCAGCGTGGCGCAGAAGATACCGAGGCCGATCTCCTCGACGCGCGCCACGGCGGTGTCGAACAGCACCAGCGGCGTCTGCACCGACGGAAAACCGATCAGCGCAGCCGTGTAGCCCGCGAGCATGAAGACGTAGGAGCGCGGCGTGCGGTCGAAGAGCGAGATGCACAGGCACAGGCCCACCCACAGTGCGAGCACCAGCGTCAGCAGCTCGGGCGCATTCGAAAGCGCGGGCACCAGGAGCACCGTCGCCGTGCAGCCGATCAGCGTGCCGAGGAAGCGGTACACCGCCTTGGAGCGCACCGCGCCGGCCAGCGGATGGGCCACGATGTAGGTGGTCATGAGCGCCCAGAACGGACGCGGCAGGCCGGCGCGGCTGGCCAGGTACATCGCGAGCATCGCGGCGGCGAAGCTCTTGCCGGAGAACAGGAGCTCCGCGCGGCTGAAGCGCGGCAGGCGGAGCGTGGTCATCTACTTGCGGCCTTCCTGCTGCGTTGCCAGGGCGTTGCGACCCAGGCGCTCTTCGAGCGTGGCGAAGACGCGCAGGCACGCGGCGATGTCGTCGTCGGCGACGCCTTCGAAGAGCGTGTTGCGCATCTCGCTCAATGCGGCTTCGATGGTGGCGCAGGCCTTCACGCCGGTGGGTGTGAGGTGCAGGGTCTTGGCACGGCGATCGGCCGGGTCTTCGAGGCGTTGAACGAGGCCCGCATCGACCAGTTGATCGACCGAGCGCACCAGCGACGGTCCCTCGATGCCCAGCACGGAGGCGAGCATGCCCTGGCGCATGCCGTCGCCCATGCGGCCGATCATCACGATCGGCCAGGCCAGCGTCTGCGACACGCCGACGTGGGCCACCGCCTTGTCGGCCGCGGCACGGTAGGAACGCTGCAGCGTGGACAGCGACATGCCAAGGTGCATGAGCGCGTGTTCGCGGGTCTGGGTTTTCTGGGAGGTGGTCACGCCGGATATATATTAGTTAGCTTGCTATCTATTATACGGGTAACTACCGATCCGTGCAGCGACCACGCTTGCGCCCGCCTGGGGCGCCGGCGAACCGGGAAAGAAAAACGAGGGAAAGAAGAAAAGTGTGAAGCCCGCCGATAAGCCGGATTCTGTGCACCGAAAGCCTCTTGCGAAGCCTTCGGCGTGACCGCCATTACTCTGGGCCGTTTGTCGCCAAACGGCTCGATGCCACCTACCCGCCAGCTCAGCGGAACCACCTCGATACTGGCCTACTTGGTGTTGCTGCGCGCAGAGATTGCCCGTTTCACCCGAACTGAATCGGCTCGTCTCTGTTGCTCTGATCCTCACCTCACGGTGGAGAGTCGTTAACTCCTGCGCTGTCCTGTGCAGTCCGGACGTTCCTCCAGTGCGGTCTTTCGACGCGGCGCCCTAAGGCGTCGCCCCTTTCGGGCTTGCACCAGCGGCGGTCTGGCGTGCTTCACACGGCGATTATCGCCCGGCGGACGAAGCTCGATTCCGGCAGCATGGCGCGCCCCGGTTCAAGGAGATCATTTGCGTCCGGAGACATCAAGGCCCAGTTGCCGACCCGAGCGGGTCAGCGTTCAGCCTGATCGGCGCCCGGCAGCTACAGCGCGAGCACGCGCGCAATCTGCCGCGCCGCTTCGTCGGGCGGCGTGGCCGTGGTGTCGATCGTCAGCTCGGCCGGCGGCATCGCCCGCTCCGCCTGTTCGAACTGCGTGCGCAGTTCCTTCAGCAGTGCCAGCGAACGCAGCTTGCCGAACTCGGCGCGGCTCGCGGCATCGATGCGTTTTTCCTGCGCGTCGCGCGAGAGCGTCAACCGCACGAAGGCCGTGCTGCCGCCCGCATTGGCCACGGCCTGCGCCGCGCGCTGCGGAAAATCCGGTGCCACCGAGGGCTCCGGCGCAAAGGTGAAGACCAGCGAGTGCCCCGCCACTGCGGCCTCGCGCATCATGGCCAGCCACATCTGTTCGCGCAGCCTGATGAAAGGCTCGCTGCCGAAGGGGAATACCGCCGCAACGGCATCGACGACCAGATGGTTGTGAAAGACGGCGAGGCCGCTCAGGCGGCCCAGCTCCCTTGCGATGGTGAGCTTGCCGGAGGCGACAGGCCCATGGATGAACACCAGTTTCAGGAGTCCATTCTGCCGACACCCGCGCGCCGGAACCGCCCCGGCGTGATGCCTGCGTGGCGCGCGAAGGCACGGTTGAACGCAGCCTCGGACCGGTAGCCGACCGCCTCGGCGATGCTGGCCGTATCGCGCCCGCCCTGTGCCAGCAGGCGCGACGCGAGCTCCATGCGCAGCGTGGTGAGGAATTCGAGCGGCCCGGTGCCCACGCGCCGTGTGAATTCGCGCGCGAAGGTGGCGCGCGAAAGATGGCAGCGCTCGGCCAGCGACGCCACGGTCCAGGGTTCCTCCGGCTGCGCCAGCATCGCCTGCAGCCCGGGCGCCAGACGCGGGCTGGCCATGAGGCCGAGCACGCCGGTGAGCTCGGGCCTCGTTTCCAGGTGCGCGCGCACCGCCAGCGTGAAGAGCGTGCCCGACAGTTGCGCCACGATGGCCGCGGCGCCAGCGCGCTGCTGCCCGATCTCCTCTGCCATCAGCCGCACCAGCCCTTCGAGCCAGGCGAACCCGGGGCGGTCGGCGAAGGCGATCACCATCGGCTCGGGCAGCGCCTCCAGCAGCACGCTGCGCCGCCGGCCGGGAAACTCGAACTCGCCGCAGAGGATGTCGGTGTCCGCCTTTTCGGGGCGCTTGAGGTTGGTCTTGAGATCGAGCAGCTCGCCCGTCCGCAGCCTGATGGCCCGGCCCTCGCCCTGCAGTCCCGCGGTGCGCAGCACATGCGCCGGCCCGCGCGGCAGGATCACGAGGCTGCCCTCCTCCAGCGGCACCAGCATGCGGCTCTCGGGCAGCCAGAGCTCGCAGCGTCCGCGCAGCACGATGTGAAAAGGTGCGCGCCACGGGCCGATGGCCTCGTGCGGCGCCGCCCAGTCTTCGCCGAACAGGCAATGCAGGTCCATGCGCCCGCGCAGGCCGAGCCAGTCGACGAGTTCGCTCAGGGGGTCGACATGCGGATTCATTTGAGACGATGGAGCAATTTATAGAGGCTCAGGAGCATTCAAAATCTTACCCTCGGCGCCCAGAATTCTTCCAACGATCCTTCCCTCAGGTGAACCGAATGACTTCCGAGCGTGCCCCCGTTCCCGTTTCCTATTTCGGCATTGCCGTCGGCGCGCTGGCGCTGGGCAACGCCTGGCGTGTCGCGGTACCGCTGTGGCATCTGCCGCAGGACATCGCCCATGTCGCGACATGGAGCGGCCTCGCGGTATGGCTCGTGCTGCTCGCGCTCTATGCGCACAAGTGGCTGCGCCACGGGGACGCCGCACGCGCCGAGATGAACCACCCGGTGCAATCGTCGTTCGCGTCGCTGGTCCCGCTGGCCAGCATGCTCGCGGCGATGGCGCTGCTGCCTTACGCGCGGGGCGTGGCGCTGGCCGTGTTCGCGGTGTCGATCGTCGCGTCGCTCGTGCTCGGCCTCTGGCTCTATGGGCGCACGTGGCAAGGCGGCCTCGCGCCCGAACTCGTCACGCCGGCCTTCTACCTGCCGGCGGTCGGACAGAACTTCGTGGCCGGCACGGCTGCAGCCGCATTCGGCTGGCCGCAACTGGGCATGTGGTTCTTCGGCGCGGGGCTCTTCTCGTGGCTGGCCATCGAATCGCTGATCCTCGGCCGCGCGGCGACGCACGCACCGCTGCCCGAGGCGTTGCGCCCCACGCTGGGCATTCAGCTCGCGCCGCCGGTGG
This sequence comes from Variovorax sp. W1I1, assembly GCF_030815625.1. Classification (NCBI taxonomy): domain Bacteria; kingdom Pseudomonadati; phylum Pseudomonadota; class Betaproteobacteria; order Burkholderiales; family Comamonadaceae; genus Variovorax; species Variovorax sp. W1I1. The sequence goes on from NZ_JAUSWZ010000001.1 coordinate 5,117,995, forward strand.
TGGGGGGCGTCACGTACATGAGCCTGAACCACGGCGCGCCCGACCTGTTCGCGCAGGTGCTGCTCGGCTACGGCCTCTTCCAGGCGCTGCTGCTTCTTCGCCTCTTGCCGTGGATCGCCAGGCAGCCCTTCACGCCGTCGTACTGGGGCTTCACCTTCGGCGTGGCGGCGCTCCCGACCCTGGCCATGCGACTGGTCGCGGCCGGTGCCACGGGGCCGGTCGAATGGGTCGCGCCGACGACCTTCGCGGCGGCCAACGCGATCATCGGATTCCTGGCGTTTCGGACGATCGCGCTCTTGGTGCAGGGCCGGCTGTTGCCGGCTGCAACACCCTCGCGCTGAAGCGGTCACGGGCTGGTCTCACAATGCGCGCTGTCCGCTGAACAACCGCATCCAAGGAGATCCATTCCATGAAGGCCCAGAACATCCTCCAGACCATCGGCAACACGCCGCACATCCGCATCAATCGCCTGTTCGGCAATGCGAAACAACAGGTGTGGATCAAGTCGGAGCGCGCCAACCCGGGCGGCTCTATCAAGGACCGCATCGCGTTGTCGATGGTGGAAGACGCCGAGAAGTCCGGCGCGCTCAAGCCCGGCGGCACCATCGTCGAGCCGACCTCGGGCAACACCGGCATCGGCCTCGCGATGGTCGCGGCGGTCAAGGGCTACAAGCTGATCCTGGTGATGCCCGACAGCATGTCGATCGAGCGTCGCCGCCTGATGCTGGCCTACGGCGCCACCTTCGACCTCACGCCGCGCGCCGGCGGCATGAAAGCCTCCATCGCCCGCGCCGAGGAAATCGTGGCCGGCACGCCGGGCGCGTGGATGCCGCAGCAGTTCAACAACCCCGCCAACGTCGAGGTGCATGTGCGCACCACGGCCGAGGAAATCGCGGCCGACTTTCCCGACGGCATCGACGTGATCATCACCGGCGTGGGCACGGGCGGCCACATCACCGGCGTGGCGAAGGTGCTCAAGAAGAAGTGGCCCAAGCTGCAGGTGTTCGCGGTGGAGCCGGTGGCCTCGCCCGTCATTTCGGGCGGCGCGCCGTCGCCGCACCCGATTCAAGGCATCGGCGCGGGCTTCATCCCGAAGAACCTCGACACCTCGCTGCTCGACGGCGTGCTGCAGGTCGACGCCGAACCCGCCCGCGAAATGGCCCGCCGGTGCGCGCAGGAAGAAGGCATCCTCGTGGGTATCTCTTCCGGCGCGACGCTCGCGGCCATCGCGCAGAAGCTGCCGTCGCTGGCGCCCGATGCGGTGGTGCTGGGCTTCAACTACGACACGGGCGAGCGGTACCTGTCGGTAGAAGGCTTCTTGCCCGCCTGATCCAGCTATCTCTTTCATAGCGCCACGGCGCGTAAAATCCGCGGTCTGCTTGATAACCACAAGCCACCGCCATGCTGAGAATCTCCGAACTCAAACTCCCGCTCGACCACGCGCCTGAAGCGCTCGTCACCCTGATCGCCCGGACCCTCGACGTCCCGCTCGAAGCGATCGCCTCCCACACCGTCTTCAAGCGCAGCTTCGATGCGCGCAAGGTGGACCTGCTCACGGTCTACATCTGCGACGTGCAGCTGACCGACGCGAAGCTCGAAGCCGCGTTGCTCGCGAAGCACGCCGGCCATCCGCACATCCAGCCCGCGCCCGACATGCGCTACACCCCGCCGGCCAACGCGCCCGAAGGCACGAGCCGCCCCGTGGTGATCGGCTTCGGCCCCTGCGGCATCTTCGCGGCGCTGATGCTCGCGAAGATGGGTTTCAAACCCATCGTGCTCGAACGCGGCAAGACCGTGCGCCAGCGCACCCGCGACACCTGGGGCCTGTGGCGCAAGAGCGTGCTCAACCCCGAGTCGAACGTGCAGTTCGGCGAAGGCGGCGCGGGCACGTTTTCCGACGGCAAGCTCTACAGCCAGATCAAGGACCCGCGCTTCCTCGGCCGCAAGGTGATGGAAGAGTTCGTGAAGGCCGGCGCGCCGCCCGAAATCCTTTACGTCGCGCATCCGCACATCGGCACCTTCAAGCTGGTGAAGGTGGTGGAGAACATCCGCGAGCAGATCGTCGCGCTCGGCGGCGAGATCCGCTTCGAGCAGCGCGTGACCGATGTGCACATCGAAGACGGCCAGCTTCGCAGCCTCACGGTGCTCGACCAGACCACCGGCCAGTCGAGCGAACTGCGCGCCGACCACGTCGTGATGGCGCTCGGCCACAGCTCGCGTGACACCTTCGCGATGCTGCACGAGCGCGGCGTGTACATCGAGGCCAAGCCCTTCTCCATCGGCTTTCGCGTCGAGCACCCGCAGGGCCTCATCGACCGCGCGCGCTGGGGCCGCCACGCAGGCCATCCGCTGCTCGGCGCGGCCGACTACAAGCTGGTGCACCACGCGAGCAACGGCCGCTCGGTCTACAGCTTCTGCATGTGCCCGGGCGGCACCGTGGTCGCGGCCACCAGCGAACCGGGCCGCGTGGTCACCAACGGCATGAGCCAGTACTCGCGCAACGAGCGCAACGCCAATGCGGGCATCGTCGTGGGCATCGATCCGAAGGACTTCCCCGGTGATGCGCTCGCGGGCATCGCCCTTCAGCGCGATCTCGAATCGAACGCCTACCTGCTCGGCGGCAGCAACTACCACGCGCCGGGGCAGCTCGTCGGCGACTTCGTGGCCGGCAAGCCTTCGACCGCGCTCGGCAGCGTGACGCCTTCGTACAAGCCCGGCGTGACACCGACCGACCTGCGCGAGGCCCTGCCCGCCTACGCCATCGAGGCGATGCGCGAGGCCTTCCCCGCCTTCGGCCGCAAGATCAAGGGATTCGATACGCACGACGCGGTGCTCACCGGCGTCGAGACGCGCACCTCGTCGCCGATCCGCATCACGCGCGGCGACGACTTCCAGAGCCTCAACGTGCGCGGCCTCTACCCGGCGGGCGAAGGCGCGAGCTACGCGGGCGGCATCCTCTCGGCGGGCGTGGACGGCATCAAGGTGGCCGAAGCGGTGGCGCGCAATGTGCTCGCCGCGGCCGAACGCGAACGCACGGCGAACGTCTGATGCAGACCATGCCGTTCGCACGCCCCACCGCCGGCCAGTTCGCCGTCGCCACGCTGGCCATGGCCGCGGTGGTGCTGGCCTCCAACATCCTGGTGCAGTTCGCCATCAACGACTGGCTGACCTGGGGCGCCTTCACCTATCCGGTGGCCTATCTCGTGAGCGACCTCGTCAACCGGCGCTTCGGCCCGGGCATGGCGCGCCGCGTGGCGTGGGTCGGTTTCGCGGTGGCCATCGTGGCCTCGCTGATGCTCGCGCCGATGCGCATCGCGCTCGCCTCGGGCCTGGCCTTCATCGCCTCGCAGCTGCTCGACATCCGCGTGTTCGATCGCCTGCGCCGCGGCCTCTGGTGGCGCGCGCCGCTGGTGGCGACCGTGATCGCGGCGGTGCTCGACAGCATCGTCTTCTGGGGCATCGCCTTCGCGGGCACCGACGGTCCCTGGCTCACCTGGGCGGCGGGCGACCTTGCGGTGAAGCTCGGCGTGGGCGTGCTGATGCTGCTGCCGTTCCGGCTGCTGATCGGCCGCACGGCCGCGCGCACCTCGGCCCTGAGCCATTGAAAGCCATGATGTCCAGCAACGACGACTTTCACTACTACGAGCCCGCCAAGGGCCACGGCCTGCCGCACGATCCGTTCAATGCGATGGTCGGCCCGCGCCCGATCGGCTGGATCTCGTCGCAGGACGAGAACGGCGTGCTGAACCTCGCGCCCTACAGCTTCTTCAACGCCTTCAACTACACACCGCCGATCGTCGGCTTCGCGAGCATCGGCGCGAAGGACAGCCTGCACAACATCCGCCAGACCCGCGAGTTCGGCTGGAACCTCGCCACGCGCCCGCTGGCCGAGCGGATGAACCAGTCGTGCGCGGCCGTGCCGCCCGAAGTGAACGAGTTCGAACTTGCGGGCCTCACGCCCGTGGCTTCGAAACGGATCGCCGTGCCGCGCGTGGCCGAGAGCCCCGTGTCCTTCGAGTGCCGTCTCACGCAATTGATCCAGCTCGAAGGCGTCGATGGCGTGCCGGTGCAGACCTGGCTCGTGCTCGGCGAAGTGGTGGGCGTGCACATCGCGCGCCACCTGCTCAAGAACGGCATCTACGACACCGCGGCGGCGCAGCCCATCCTGCGCGGCGGCGGTCCGGCCGACTATTTCGAGATCAGCTCCGACAATATGTTCAGGATGTTCCGGCCGCGCTGACCGCGCGCCACCGGCTTCCTGTTGTTCCTCTTTCCATCCCATCGCGCCCACCGCCGATCCCACGTATGACCGACGCATCCACCGCCGCCCCGAACACGAACGCGCGCAACGCACGGCGCCCGCGCCAGGACCTGGCCGAGCAGCTGCAACAGCTGAAGACGGGCGCAAGCGACGGCGCCCTTGCGAGCTCCGACGCGCAAGCGTCAGCCGAACAGCAGCCGCGCCAGCAGCAAGAACAGCGACCACCGCGCGACAGGAAGCCGCGTCCGCAAGGCCAGGGACAGCAGCCCCGGCAGCAGCAGGGCCGGAAGCCGCAAGCGCAAGCACAGGCACAACAGCAACAACCGCAGCGCGCGCCGCGCAAGGTCAACCCGGTGCTCGAGCGTTTGTTCGAGCTCTACCCGCAGCTCTTCGGCGCACGCTTCGTGCCGCTAAAGCTCGGCGTGTACGAGGAACTGATCGCGCGCCATCCCGAAGACTTCAAGGCCGAAGACCTGAAGATCGCGATGGGTCAGCACGCGCGCTCCACGCGTTACCTCGAAGCCGTGGCCGCAGGCCTCGCGCGGCATGACCTCGACGGCAACGCGCTCGATCCGGTCGCGCCCGAGCATGTGCATCACGCCATCCTCGAATTGCACCGCCGCCGCATGCATCGCAACCCCGGCGAAGACCTGCGTCCTCAGCTCGTCGCGCGCATTGCCAAGGCGATCGAAGCCTCGGGGCTCGATCGCGAAGCCTATGCGGTGCTCGTGCGCTCGCGCGATGCGAACAACAATGCGGTGGTCGACGAGGCACTGGCCGAACTCGCCCAGCAGGCCGCCAAGCGCGAAGCGCTGCTGCGCGCCTTCGAGGCCAGCGGCCGCAGCGAGCAGGAGTTCGCCGACATGTACGGCATGAAGCCCGGCGAGGTGTCGCGCACGCTGGAGCGCGCGCGGGCCGAGCGGCAGGCGCCGGTTGCGGCCGCTGCAGAACCGGCGGCACCGGTCGCCGAGGCCCCTGCCGAACCCGCCGCCGACTGACGCATCGGGCGCCTCCGCGCCGCGACAGCCCATAAAAAAACCGCCACGCAAAGCTGGCGGTTTTTTTACGTCCGGCGGCAGCGCCGGGTTCGTGTCAGCGCGCGTTCTGCAACGCGGCGATGCGCTCTTCGATCGGCGGGTGCGTCGCGAACAGCTTGCCGATGCTGCCGGTGATGCCCATGGCTTCCACCGCCTTGGGCAGTTCGCCGGCGGGCAGGCCGCCCAGGCGCGCGAGCGCGTTCATCATCGGCTGCTTCTGGCCCATGAGCGCGGCGGCGCCGGCGTCGGCGCGGAATTCGCGCTGGCGCGAGAACCAGGCCACCACCATGGCGGCGGCGAAGCCCAACACGATGTCCAGCACGATGGTGCTCACGTAGTAGCCGATGCCGGGGCCCGAGGAGCGGTCGTCGCCGCGGCGCAGGAAGCTGTCGACCGCGTAGCCGATCACGCGCGAGAGGAACACGACGAAGGTGTTCATCACGCCCTGGATCAGCGTCATCGTGACCATGTCGCCGTTGGCGATGTGCGCGACTTCGTGGCCGATGACGGCTTCGACTTCTTCGCGCGTCATGTTCTGCAGGAGGCCGGTGGACACGGCCACGAGCGACGAGTTCTTGAAGGCGCCGGTGGCGAAGGCATTGGGCTCGCCTTCGAAGATCGCGACCTCAGGCATGCCGACGCCGGCCTTGTCGGCGAACTTGCGCACGGTGGCGACGATCCAGGCCTCGTCGGGCGACTGGGGGTTGTCGATCATGCGCAGGCCGGCGGTCCACTTGGCCATCGGCTTGCTGATGAGCAGCGAGATGAATGCGCCGCCGAAACCCATGATGAGCGCGAAGCCCAGCAGCGCCGTGAGGTTCAGGCCGTTGGCCGTGAGGAAGCGGTTGACGCCGAGCAGGCTCGCGACGATGCCGAGCACTGCGACGACCATCACGTTGGTCAAAACGAACAGAAGGATACGTTTCAAGTTGAATTCTCCGTGGGGGAACTGCCGCTCAGATGAGGGCCGGCGGGCCCTCTTCAAGCCATGCGGTGATGCGGGCGCTTCTTTGTTGTTGGGATACTGACGCGGCCCCGGCATGGCGGCTGCGGGTAGAGCAATGATAGGAGCAAAAGTTCTACGGACGGGGCCGGAAGACCTTCGGATCGTCGTAGTACTCGGCCGACGCATTGGCGGCGCACCATCCCGGTACGCCCAGGACGGGAAGCGGCACGAAGGGCTTCTGCGCGAGCCATTCCGGGCCGAGGCGCTGGGCCAGTGTGGCGTCGTCGAGGGCGTTCGAACGCGACGCACCCGTCAACAACACGTGGGCCGTCGCGGCCTTGCGCGGCGCGACCAGCTTTTCGAGCAGCGCGTGGCCGAACACGAGCAGCCGCGCGTCGGACCACAAGGCGCGCCGCGTCACGAACAACGCGTGCCAATCGCGCGCCACCAGCGCGTCCCATAGCGCGGGCGGCGCATCGAGCACCGCGCCGTTCTCATCGAACAGCGTGAGCGCGTCGCGCAGCGGGCCGCGCGTGGCGCCGACACCGGTGCGGGCGATCTCGGCGGCCTGCAGTTCGTTCAGGCGCCGCTTGGTTTGCGGAAAGGCGAGCCAGACCAAGCCGTTGAAGAAGTCGTGCAGGTTGTCGCGGGTCGGCACGGTGCGGGTCTCGAAGATGTGCGCTTCGTAGGCCTGGCCGGCAGGCAGGCTGTCCTGGTGCACGAAGTCGGGCGCCGAGGGCGGCTTGATCGCCTGCAGCGCCGAGGCGACCGATGCATCGCTTGCCTGCGCAACCGCTTCGCCATCGGCGCGATAGGGCGCAAACCAGGGCTGCGCCCAGTCGACCGCCGGCAGCATCGAATCAGGACGCGGACGCGCCCGTCCAGCGGATGCGGTCGGGGTGCTGCATCACCGCGAACTCCGCCGTCAGCTTGTCGAACAGCTTGAGCGAGCTGCCGCTCTTGCTGAGGAGGCCTGCGGTGCGCAGGGCTTTCGCCACGTCGTTGAGCGGCACGTCCTTGCCGCTTCGCAGGGCCGGCGCGGCTTCCAGGATGAACTCGGCGGCTTCGGAGACCGGCTGCGGCGTGGGCTGGGGCGGCGGGGCGGCGGCCCGCGTCGTCTTCCGGGCGGCCGTCTTGGTCGCCGCTTTCTTCGCGGGTGCCGCCGCGCTTTTCGCGCGCGTGGTCTTCGCGGCAGGCACCTTCGCCGCGACCTTCTTCGCCGCAGCGGTGCGGGCCGCGGGCTTCACGCTGTGGTGCGCGAGATCGATGAAGGTGTCGTAGATGCCGACTGTCTCGTCGCCCGTCTTGCCTTGCTGGCCGATGCCGCAGACGCGGCAGCCCTTTTCGCGCAGCCGGCTCACGAGGGGCGCGAAGTCGGAGTCCGAGGACACCAGCACCACCACGTCGGGCCGCTCGGCGATCACGAGGTCGATCGCATCGACCGCGAGCGCGATGTCGGTGCTGTTCTTGCCGGCCGAGAGATTCACCATCGGCCGCACCGAAAGCTGCTTGAAGAGCGCCTGCCGATTGACCGCCATCTCGGCGTTGCAGTACGCACGGCGCACGTGGACGGCGCCGTATTCGTCCATCGTGCGCTGCACGGCCTGCTCGATCACGTCGGCCGAGACGTTGTCGGCATCGATCAGGAGCATCACGCGCAGCGTCGGTGTCATACGAGTTTCCAGTGGATGGTTTCGCCGCCGCGCAGCGGCTTGAGCGTCGCTTCGCCGTAAGGCACGGTCTCCGGCACGGTCCATGTCTCGCGCTTGAGCGTGACGGTGTCGGTGTGGCGCGGCAGGCCGTAGAAATCGGGACCGTGGAAGCTCGCGAAGCCTTCCAGCTTGTCGAGCGCGTTCACGCTGTCGAAGGCCTCGGCATACAGTTCGATCGCCGTCAGCGCGGTGTAGCAGCCGGCGCAACCGAGGGCGTGCTCCTTCAGGTGCGCGGGGTGCGGCGCGCTGTCGGTGCCGAGGAAGAAGCGATCACTGCCGCTCGCAGCCGCCTCGACCAGCGCGACGCGGTGCGTCTCGCGCTTGAGCACCGGCAGGCAGTAGTAATGCGGGCGGATGCCGCCGGTGAAGATCGCGTTGCGGTTGTAGAGCAGGTGGTGCGCGGTGATGGTGGCGGCCGTGAAGCGGTCGGCATCGCGCACGTAGTGGGCGCCCTCTTTGGTGGTGAGGTGCTCGAACACCACCTTGAGCTCGGGGAAGTCGCGGCGCAGCGGGATCATCACGCGGTCGACGAAAACGGCCTCGCGGTCGAACAGGTCGATGGCCGGGTCGGTCACCTCGCCATGCACCAGCAGCAGCAGGCCGTGCTTCTGCATGGCTTCGAGCGTCTTGTAGGTCTTGCGGATGTCGGTCACGCCGGCATCGCTGTTGGTGGTGGCGCCGGCCGGGTAGAGCTTGAGCGCGCGCACGCCGGCTTCGGCGGCAAGGGCTATTTCCTCGGGCGGCAGCTTGTCGGTGAGGTAGAGCGACATCACCGGTTCGAAGGCGCTGCCTTCGGGCACGGCGGCAAGGATGCGGTCGCGATACGCCACGGCCTGGGCAGCGGTGGTCACGGGGGGACGCAGGTTCGGCATGATCAGCGCGCGGCCGAACTGGCGCGCGCTGTGCGGTACGACGGCTTCGAGCGCGGCGCCATCGCGCACATGCAAATGCCAGTCGTCGGGGCGGGTGATCGTGAGGGTGTCTGTCATGGCGCGGGGATTGTCGCACCGCCTCCCCGGCGTGCCCTTCGCCGCTGCGGGCTACGCGTGCAGGAACACCCGGCAGATGGTTGCGGCCGTGTGCCGGCTCCAGCTCGCATGGTTGACCGAGCAGCGCGCGCCCTTGTTCGGAGGCCAGGGATCGAAGATGCGCAGCGTCGTTCCCTCCTCGCCGTCCCCGCGGATGCCCGCCACGACGACCATGTGCCCCGGGCCGCCGGCCGCATGGCCCTTGGCGCCCCAGCGCAGGTCGAACATCAGCAGCCCGCTCTCCAGCGCGGTGCGCATGGCACAGACCGTCCAGGACATCGCCGGCCGCTGCAGCACCAAACCGTGCGCGGATGCGAAGAGCGCATCGGCCGTCATCGCCTCGTCGGCGTCCGCGAAGCCGCGCAGCCCGCCGTCCTCGGCGACCAGTTCGCCCGGCGTGCGCGCGACCACCGCCGGCACCGTGGAGCGCGTGATCATGGCCGTGGCGGCCGCCCAGCACAGGGCGGGCATGGGCTGGGGGATCAGCGCGACGGGATGCAGGATCGGCTCGCGGACCTCCCGGCCGAACACGAGGTTCTGCGTGCAGAGACCGGCCTCGCCGTCCTCGACCAGCCAGTTCGCAGCCTGCAGCCGGCGCACGGCCATCCGGGTGAATGGACCGTAGTCGCCATCGATCACGAGCCCGGGCCCCGGCCGCAGCGTCCTGTTCAGGGCCTCCTGCAGCCTGCGGACATCGGCCCCGCGCGAGCCTTGTCTCAGTGTTGTCATCGTTCTTGCCCTCGCCCACGCGACTTCGGCTTTCGAAGCGGGCGGCTGCATTGTCGAAAGCGGGGCGCGGCCGCGTCTATCGGTCGGATGGCATAGCCGGGATGGCGGCATCGCCGCAACAGCCGGCGACAACCGGAAATAGCCGGCGCATGCCTGGGGGCTCTGTACCGGTTGGCACATGTCGTGCTTGAGCGCTTCCTTCGCCTTTCCGTCATCCCCCACACCGGAGTTCCATGTGAAGCGTGCTGCCCCCGCCCTGTCCCTGAAACCCCTGGCCGCCTGCGCGGCGCTCGCCGTCCTGGTTCTTGCATCGCCCGCCGCGCTGGCCCAGGAAAAGACGCTGCGCATCGCCATGACCGCCGCCGACATTCCGCGCACCCTCGGCCAGCCCGACCAGGGCTTCGAAGGCAACCGCTTCACCGGCATCCCGATCTACGACGCGCTCACGCAGTGGGACCTGTCCAAGGCCGACGCGCCCAGCGTGCTGATTCCCGGCGTTGCCACCACCTGGGCAGTCGATGCCAGGGACAAGACCAAGTGGGTCTTCAAGCTGCGCCCCGGCGTCAAGTTCCACGACGGCTCGGCCTTCAACGCCGATGCGGTGGTGTGGAACGTGCAGAAGGTGCTCGACAAGGATTCGCCGCAGTTCGACCCCAGCCAGGTGGGCGTCACCGCCTCGCGCATGCCCACGCTCAAGTCCGCCCGCAAGATCGACGACATGACGGTCGAGCTCACCACCAGCGAGCCCGATGCCTTCCTGCCGATCAACCTGTCGAACCTGTTCATGGCGTCGCCCGCGCACTGGCAGAAGAAGTTCGACGCCGCTGCCGGCGCCACGCCCGCCGACAAGGCCAAGGCCGCCTGGACCGCTTTCGCCGCCGACCCGTCCGGCTCGGGCCCGTTCAAGGTCACGCGCTTCGTGGCGCGCGAGCGGCTGGAACTCGCCGCCAACAAGACGTACTGGGACGCCAAGCGCGTGCCCAAGATCGACAAGGTCGTGATGATCCCCATGCCCGAAGCCAACGCGCGCACCGCCGCGCTGCTGGGCGGGCAGGTCGACTGGATCGAGGCGCCCTCGCCCGACGCGATGGCGCAGATCACGCAGCGCGGCTTCAAGATCTATTCGAACGCGCAGCCGCACGTGTGGCCGTGGCAGCTCTCTTTCGCGGAGGGCTCGCCCTGGCTCGACAAGCGCGTGCGCCAGGCGGCCAACCTGTGCATCGACCGCGGCGGCATGAAGCAGTTGCTGGGCGGCATGATGGCCGAGCCCAAGGGCACGGTGCCGCCGGGCCACCCGTGGTTCGGCAAGCCCGGCTTCGACATCCGCTACGACGTGAAGGCCGCGCAGGCGCTTATGACGCAGGCCGGCTACTCCGCCGCCAAGCCGATCAAGGTGAAGGTGCAGATCTCGGCCTCGGGCTCGGGCCAGATGCAGCCACTGCCGATGAACGAGTTCGCGCAGCAGTCGCTCAAGCAGTGCTTCTTCGACGTGCAGTTCGACGTGATCGAATGGAACACGCTCTTCACCAACTGGCGCAAGGGTGCGAAGGACCCGTCGGCCAACGGCGCCAACGCGGTCAACATCAGCTTCGCGGCGATGGACCCGTTCTTCGCGATGGTGCGCTTCGTGAGCACCAAGGCGTTTCCGCCGGTGTCGAACAACTGGGGCTATTACGGCAACGCCGAGGTCGACAAGCTCGTGGCCGATGCGCGCACCAGCTTCGACGACAAGGCACGCGACGCCGCGCTCGCCAAGCTGCACACCCACATCGTGGATGACGCGCCGTTCGTGTGGATCGCGCACGACGTGGGCCCGCGCGCCATGTCGGCCAAGGTCAAGAACGTGGTGCAGCCCAGGAGCTGGTTCATCGACATCGCGACCATGACGATGGACTGAACGTTTCGCTCCAGCCAGCCCACGAGCCAGCCACCCCATGTTCACCTACCTCCTGCGCCGCGTGATCTACGCCGTGCCCATCATGATCGGCGTGGCCCTCGTGTGCTTCCTGCTCGTGCACATCGCGCCCGGCGATCCGCTGGTGTCGATCCTGCCGCCCGACGCCTCGGCGGACCTGCAGGCGCAGCTGCGCGAGCTCTACGGCTTCAACCGCTCGCTGCCCGAGCAGTTCGCCATGTGGGTCTGGCGCGCGATGCACGGCGACCTGGGCGTCTCCATTGCCAGCAACCGCGCGGTGGCCGGCGAGGTGTTCACCGCCGTGGGCAACACGCTGCGGCTGGCGGTGGTGGCCACCTTCATCGGCTTCGTGCTGGGCTGCCTCTTCGGCTTCGTGGCGGGCTACTTCCGCAACTCGTGGATCGATCGCTTCGCCTCGATGTTCTCGGTGCTCGGCGTGAGCGTGCCGCACTACTGGCTGGGCATGGTGATGGTGATCGTGTTCTCGTCGCAGCTCATGTGGCTGCCCGCCACCGGCGCCGGCCCGAGCGGCTCGGACGACTGGGCCTGGAACTGGGAGCACCTGCAGTTCCTGCTGCTGCCCGCGCTCACGATGTCGGTGATTCCGATGGGCATCATCGCGCGCACGGTGCGCGCACTGGTGGCCGACATCCTCGACCAGGAGTTCATCGTCGGGCTGCGCGCCAAGGGGCTCACGCATTTCGGCGTGTTCCGCCACATGGTGAAGAACGCGGCGCCCACGGCGCTCGCCGTGATGGGCCTGCAACTGGGCTACCTGCTGGGCGGCTCGATCCTGATCGAGACCGTGTTCTCGTGGCCCGGCACCGGCTTCCTGCTGAACTCCGCCATCTTCCAGCGCGACCTGCCGCTGCTGCAGGGAACGATCCTGGTGCTGGCGATGTTCTTCGTGGTGCTCAACTTGCTGGTCGACGTGCTGCAGACGCTGCTCGATCCGCGCATCGCGCGGGCCTGAAGAAGGAAGCTGCAACACCATGTCCACCGTGCTCGCTTCCTCTCCCACCGCCGCAGCCGTCGAGCCGTTGCCGGCCCAGCGCTCGCGCGGCTACTGGGCTTCGGTCTGGCTGCGCTTTCGCCGCGATCCGGTCGCGGTCGGCGCAGCCGTCGTCGTCTTGCTACTGATCGCGATCGCAGTGTTCGGTCCGTGGCTCGCGCCGTCCGACCCGTACCAGTCGTCCATGCTCAAGCGCCTCAAGCCCATCGGCACCGAGGGCCTGCCCTTCGGCAGCGACGAGCTGGGCCGCGACATGCTCTCGCGGCTGATCGTCGGCGCGCGGCTGTCGCTCTTCATCGGCATCACGCCGGTGCTCTGCGCCTTCGTGCTGGGCACGGTGATCGGCATCGTCGCGGGCTATGCGGGCGGCATCACCAACACGCTGATCATGCGCACCATCGACGTGTTCTACGCGTTCCCGTCGGTGCTGCTGGCCATCGCGCTGTCGGGCACGCTGGGCGCGGGCGTGGTCAATTCGCTGATCTCGCTGACCATCGTGTTCATTCCGCAGATCGCGCGCGTGGCCGAGAGCGTGACCACGCAGGTGCGCACCCGCGACTACGTGGAGGCGGCGCGCGCCTCGGGCGCCAGCCCCTTCACCATCGTGCGGGTGCATGTGCTGGGCAACGTGCTCGGGCCGATCTTCGTGTACGCCACCAGCCTCATCGCGGTGTCGATGATCCTGGCCTCGGGCCTCTCGTTCCTCGGCCTCGGCGTGAAGCCGCCCGAACCTGAATGGGGCCTGATGCTCAACACGCTGCGCACCGCGATCTACGTGCAGCCGTGGGTTGCCGCACTGCCGGGGGCGATGATCTTCATCACCTCGATTTCCTTCAACCTCCTGTCCGACGGCCTGCGTTCGGCCATGGACAACAAGGGCTGAAGCCATGGAAGCATTGAAGGACATCGGCGGCCCCGCGCAGCCGCTCCTCACCATCTCGGGCCTGGTCAAGCACTTCCCGCTCAAGAAAGACCCGCTCGGCCGCGGCGGCGGCGTGGTGCGCGCCGTGGATGGCGTGGACTTCGAAGTGATGAAGGGCGAGACCCTCGGTGTGGTCGGCGAATCGGGCTGCGGCAAGTCGACGACCGCGCGCCTTCTGATGCAGCTCATCGAACCTACGCGCGGCGAGGTGATCTTCGACGGCCGCGAGGTCGGCGGCCGCGACCTCCCGCTGAAGGAATTCCGTCGCCAGGTGCAGATGGTGTTCCAGGACAGCTACGCCTCGCTCAACCCGCGCCTCACCATCGAGGATTCGGTCGCCTTCGGGCCGCAGGTGCACGGCGTTTCGCGGCGCGAATCGGTGGCGCGGGCGCGCGACCTGCTGGCGCGCGTGGGCCTCGCGCCACAGCGCTTTGCCGAGCGCTATCCCCACGAGTTGTCGGGCGGCCAGCGGCAGCGCGTGAACATCGCGCGGGCGTTGGCACTGCAGCCGCGCATGGTGATCCTCGACGAGGCCGTGTCGGCGCTCGACAAGTCGGTGGAGGCGCAGGTCATCAACCTGCTGCTCGACCTGAAGGCCGAGTTCGGCCTCACGTACGTGTTCATCAGCCACGACCTCAACGTGGTGCGCTATGTGAGCGACCGCGTGATGGTGATGTACCTCGGGCAGGTGGCCGAAATCGGTCCGGCCGATGCGCTGTACGAGACGCCCGCGCACCCGTACACGCGCGCATTGCTGTCCTCGATGCCATCGATGGACCCGGACCACCGCACCGAGGTGGCGGCGCTCGCGGGCGATCCGCCGAACCCGATCAACCCGCCGACGGGCTGCCGCTTCCATCCGCGCTGCTCCATCGCGGCGCCGGTGTGCAGCCAGATCGTGCCCGAGCGCATCGCGACGGATTCGCAGCATGCGGTGAGCTGCCTGGTGCACGAGCCCGGCAGCGGGCATCCGATGGCGCAGCCGCAACCCTTCTTGCAGAGACAGGCCGCATGAGCGCAACAGCGACAACAGCAGCAGAAACCGCCGCCACCGGCCCCATGGTCCGGCTGCGCGATCTCAGCGTCACCTTCAGCGGCGGCCGCAAGCCCGTGCATGCAGTCAGCGGCGTGAGCCTCGAAGTGCAGCGCGGCGAAGTGGTCGCGCTGATCGGCGAATCGGGCTCTGGCAAGAGCGTGACCCTGCGCACGCTGCTGCGCCTGCACCCCGAGCGCCGCACCCGCATGGGCGGGCTGGTGGAAGTGGCGGGCCGCGACGTGCTCGGGATGTCGCAGCGCGAACTCGCGGACTTCCGCGGCAAGGTCGCGTCGATGATCTTCCAGGAGCCGCTGCTCGCGCTCGACCCGGTGTACTCGGTGGGCGCGCAGATCGTCGAGTCGATCCGCCGCCACGAGTCCGTGAGCCAGGCCGAGGCGCAGCAGCGCGCGCTGGCGCTGTTCGAGCGCGTGCGCATTCCGAGCCCCGAGCGACGGCTGCAGGCCTATCCGCACGAGATGTCGGGTGGCATGCGCCAGCGCGCCATGATCGCGCTCGCCCTCGCCTGCAAGCCGCAGCTGCTGTTGGCCGACGAGCCGACCACGGCGCTCGATGCCACGGTGCAGATCCAGATCCTTTTGCTGCTGCGCGAACTGCAGCGCGACCTCGGCCTCTCGGTGATCTTCGTCACGCACGACATCGGCGCGGCCGTCGAGGTGGCCGACCGCATCGCGGTGATGTATGCGGGGCGCATCGTCGAGGAAGGCACGGCGCGCGAGCTGATCCGCTCGCCGCGCCATCCGTACACCATCGCGCTGCTCAAGAGCCGGGCGCACGGGGCGCTCGCGCGCGGCACGCGGCTGGAGACCATCGGCGGTGCGCCGCCCGATCTTTCGGCGCTGCCGCCCGGCTGCTCCTTTGCCGAGCGCTGCGCGCTCGCGAGCGATGCCTGCCGCGCCGCACAACCGCCGGTGATTGAACTGGCACCGAATCACCGTGTACGCTGCATCCACACGGAGGCCGCAGCGGCCATTGCACCCGTGCTGGTCGCCTGAGTCATCCTCCTTCACGCCTCTCATTGCCATGCCATTGCACGACCCTGCCCACGCCTTCGTTCCGTACCCCGATGCGCCGGTGGCGCGCGCCGGCACCGGCCCGCTGACGGACCTGAGCTTTGCCGCCAAGGACCTGTTCGACGTGGCCGGCTATCCGACCGGCGGCGGCAACCCCATCGTGCTGGCGATGTCGGGCATCAAGACCCGCACCGCGCCCACGGTGCAGAAGCTGCTCGATGCCGGTGCGCGCTTCGCGGGCAAGACCGTGACCGACGAGCTCGCGTTCTCGATGAACGGCAACAACGCGCACTTCGGCGCGCCGGTCAACGGTGGCGCGCCGCTGCGCATCACGGGCGGCTCGTCGTCGGGGTCGGCATCGGCCGTGTCCTCGAATCTGTGCGACTTCGCGCTCGGCACCGACACCGGCGGCTCGGTGCGCGCGCCGGCCAACCACTGCGGCCTGTACGGCCTGCGCCCGACGCACGGCCGCGTGAGCCTGGAAGGCGCGCTCGACCTCGCGCCCAGCTTCGACACCTGCGGCTGGTTCGCGCGCGACATCGGCACCTTCGCGCGTGTGGCCGATGTGCTGCTGGGCACCGACGCAGCCGCCCTGCCCGAACGTGTGCGGCTGCTGCGGCCCGACGACGTCTGGGCCCTCGCCGTGCCCGCCGCGGCCGAAGCGCTGCAAGGCGCGGCCGACCGCGTGCAAAGCCTGCTCGGCCCTGCGCAAGGAACGACCGTGGCGATGGAATCCTTCGACGCGATGTACTGGCACTTCCGCTACCTGCAGTCGCGCGAAGCCTGGCTCACCGACGGCCCGCTGATCGAACGCTACGCGCCGCCGCTGGGCCCCGGCGTGGCCGAGCGCTTTGCGTGGTCACGCGAAGTGACCGATGCGCAGGTGGCGACCGCGCGCGTTTTCCGCACCGCGTTCCGCGCGCACCTGGCCGGGCTGCTCGGCACCGACGGCGTGCTGCTGATGCCGACCATGCCCGACATCGCACCGCTGCGCAGCGACAGCGAGGCGTCGATGGAGGATTACCGCAACCGCGCGATCCGTCTCTTGTGCATCGCGGGGCTGGCGGGGTTTCCGCAGCTCTCGATGCCGCTCGCCACACGCGATGGCGCGCCGCTGGGCATTTCGCTGCTCGGGCCGGCAGGGTCGGACCGGTCGCTGATCGCGCTGGCCGAGCGCATCGCGGGTTAGTGCAAGGTAGTGCCGAGGGCGTGCGAGATCGTGCGGCCTGGGGTAGGCTGCCACTCCCACGTCCTGCACAGAAGCCTCATGTCGAACACCCACCAGGTCAGCACCCCCAAGGAAATCGCCGCCTCTCTCACCGAGTTCTGGTCGCCGCGCGTCGTCGCCGAAGTCGACGACGCCTACATCAAGGTCGCCAAGGTCCAGGGCTCGCTCGCCTGGCACAGCCATGACGACGAAGACGAGCTGTTCATGGTGCTCAAGGGCCGTTTGCGCATCGAGATGGAAGCCGGCCCCGTCGATCTCGGCGAGGGCGAGATGTTCGTCGTGCCCAAGGGCGTGCGGCACAACCCCGTCGCCGACGAGGAATGCCACCTGATGCTCATCGAGCGCAAGACCACGCTGCACACCGGCAGCACCGTCACCGAGAAGACGCGCTCGCTCGCGGACCAGCTGCGCCCTGTCTGATCAGCGCGACGCGGCAGCCACGATGCGCAGCGGCTCCTGCAGCCAGCAGACATCGCAGTCGACCGCAGCCGCCGCCCGCTCGATCACCACGAAGTCCCCCGCATCGACCGCGAGCAGTGCGTGGTGCCAGGTGCCGGGCGCGAGCACCACGCCTTGATGCCCGTCGGTGACGAAGGCCGCGAGATCGCTGTGCGACACCGGCGCATCGCCGGCCCGCGCCACCACGATCACGAAGCGCCGCTCGCCCAGCGGAACGAAGGTCTGGCTGCCGAGCGCATGCCGTTCCATCTCCGTGACCTCGTGCGGAAAGCTTCGCGCCTGCGCGCGGAACAGCGCGAGCATCGGCCGGCCGCCGTCGGCATCGAGTTGCAGATCGCCGAGCAGATCGAACCGCCGTGCGTTGCCGCCGTTGATGAAGCGGCCTTCGCCGGTCGGAGCCTCGATCACCGTGCCGAAGGGCGCAAAGGCCGTGGATGTGAGCGGTTGCGCAACGAGCGGCGCTGCAAGGGGCGATTCGGCATTCATGCCGCGATTGCAGCAGAAACCGTGCCGCGCGCGCGTTCAAGGTCGTCCAGCCAGCGGGCATAGGCCTCGGCGCGCTCGCCGTCCGCGAGCCGCAGCAGCGCGGAAGGATGCAGGGTCACGAACACCGGCCTGCCATCGCGGCGTTCGTGCAGCCACGCCCCGCGCTCGGCCTGCACTGCCACCGGCCGGCCCAGCAACGCGCGCGCCGCCGTGGCGCCGAGCGCCACCAGCCCTTCCGGCCTCACGAGCGATATCTCGCTGTCGAGCCAGTGCGCGCAGGCGTCGGCCTCGCGCTGCGCCGCGGTCTTGTGGATGCGGCGCTTGCCGCGCAGCTCGTACTTGAAATGCTTGACGGCGTTGGCGAGGTACACGCTGTCGCGCGCCCAGCCCAATTGCGCCATCGCGCGGTCGAGCAACTGGCCCGCCGGGCCGACGAAGGGGCGGCCGGCCAGGTCTTCCTGGTCGCCGGGCTGCTCGCCGACGAGCATGTGCCGCGGCGCGAGCGGGCCTTCGCCGCACACGGCCTGCGTGGCGAGCGCGCCGATGGGGCAGGCGCGGCAGGCGTGCGCGGCCGCGCGCAACTCGCCCAGGTCGGCGGGCGCCACGCCATCAGCGGGCCGCACATGCAACGCAATGGGCGCACGGATGCGCCGTGCCGCCGTGGGCGGCGCATCGATCATCGACTGGCTGCGCGCCTCGGCTGCGTCCGTGAGCGGCTGGATCAGCGCGGCCTCGGGCAGGTTGTGCCAGTAGCGGCGCGGCATCTCGCGCCGCATCATCGCGACCTTCAGGCGCGCGGGGTTGAAGATGTGCTCGTAGTAGGTGAGCCAGAGCTGTTCGCCCGCATCGGGCGGCGGCTTCTCGCGGCGGTCGGCGCCGTCGCGGAAGGCCAGCGTCTCGCCGTTCCATTCGACACAACGCTCGGGCGTAAGGATGGCCCAGCGCATCTGCGCGAAGCGGCGCGCGAAGAACGGTGCGTTGGCCTCGACGATGTGGTGGTCGGGCTCGAACCAGGCGACGTGGCGCTCGAGCCCGTCGTCGCCCATCACCCGGGTGAAGCGCACGAAGGCGCGCATCTTGTGGATGTCGCGGTGCACGGCCTTGGCCATCAGCTGCGCCTGCATCATGTCGGCGTCGAGCGGGTCGTGCCGCAGGGCGGGCTCGTGCGCGAGGCGCCACAGCAGGCGGTACATCAGGGCGAAGCGCTGCGGGTCGCGGTGCAGGATCACATCGCCGCACAGCGCGACGAAGGACGCGGGCACGGCGTGCGGCGCGCCGGCGATGAGCGGTGTTGGCGACACCTCGCTCGTCTCGTCGAAGAGGCCGGCAACCCGCTCCCCATTCCATTCGACCTGCTCCGGCGGCACGCCCCCGGCCAGCAGTTGCCGCGCGTGACGGCGGAAGGCGTCGAGATCGATCGGGTTGTCGAGCCGCACGTGCATCGGAGGCCCGCTCAGAACAATGCGGCTTGCGTCGGTTGCGCGGTGGGCGCCGGTACCGCCGCCGCCATCGCACCCACCGCGGGCCGGTGCCCATCCGCCACCACGAACGGCAGCACCTTGCGCGCCGGCACATGCAGCCGCCGCAGGTCGTCCGCCCGCACCCGGCGCACGCGCCGCGCCTGCAGCAGGCGCTCGACCGCCTTCACGCCCAGGCCGGGCACGCGCAGCAGCATCTCGCGCGGCGCGTGGTTCAGGTCGACCGGGAAACGCTCGGCATGCGCGAGCGCCCAGGCCATCTTGGGATCGACGTCGAGCCGCAGCAGGCCGTCGGGCGCGGCCACGATTTCCTGGTGCTCGAAGCCGTAGAAGCGCATGAGCCAGTCGGCCTGGTAGAGCCGGTGCTCGCGCATCAACGGCGGCGCGACCAGCGGCAACGCGCGCGCCGCATCGGGGATGGGGCTGAAGGCCGAGTAGTACACGCGCTTCAGCTTGTAGGCGCCGTAGAGCGTGGCGCTCGAGGCAAGGATGTGGCGGTCGTCGGTGGCGTCGGCGCCCACGATCATCTGCGTGCTCTGGCCCGCGGGCGCGAAGGGTGGCGGCTTGGCGGCTGTGGGCGCGGCGCCGGGCAGCGCGCGGATCGGCACCACCCGGCGCGCCTCCTCGCGCGTGTCGTCGATGCGCAGCCGCAACCGCGCCATGGAACGTCGGATCGCGCTCTCGTCCTTCTCGGGCGCGAGCGCCTGCAGGCCTTCGGTGGTGGGCATCTCGACATTGATGCTGAGCCGGTCGGCATAACGACCGGCGCGGGCGATGAGTTCGTCGCTGGCGTCGGGAATGGTCTTCAGGTGGATGTAGCCGCGAAAGTCGTGGTCTTCGCGCAGTTGGCGCGCCACCTCGACCACCTGCTCCATCGTGTGGTCGGGCGACTTGATGATCCCGCTGGAGAGAAACAGGCCCTCGATGCAGTTGCGGCGGTAGAAGTCGAGCGTGAGCTGCACCACCTCCTCGACGCGGAAACGCGCGCGCGGCACATTGCTCGAAGCACGGTTGACGCAGTAGAGGCAGTCGTACTGGCAGTGGTTGGTGAGCAGCACCTTCAGGAGCGAGATGCAGCGGCCGTCGGGCGCGTAGCTGTGGCAGATGCCGGCGCCCTCTGTCGAGCCGATGCCGCGGCCGCCGAGCGAGTCGCGCGGCTGCGAGCCGCTGGATGCGCACGAGGCGTCGTACTTGGCGGCGTCCGCAAGGATGGCGAGTTTGCGCTGGATATCCACGGTTTTGCTGGGCTGAAAATACTGTATGAATATACAGTTTTCGAGAACCCATGTCGGAAGAAGGCGCAAGCTGGCCACGTTGCATTGCCCGGCGCGAAGCCCTCGGCTACGCTCGGCGCCGATGACGCTTTCTCCCCCACGCGACGCCGCGGCCCCGCGCCTGATTTCCTCGAAGCTCGCCGACGGCGGCCTGGCTGCCACGTTCACTGCGCCCGACGGCACACCCGCCTTCGCGGTCCGGTGGCACGGCGGCGTGCACGGCTACCTCAACCAATGTCCGCACGCGGGCGGCCCGCTCGACTTCGAGGGCCAGGTCCTCGAAAGCTCGGGCCGCTTTTTGATGTGCGCGCGGCACGGCGCGATCTTCGAGCCGGACACCGGCAAGTGCGTCGGCGGCCCCTGCCGCGGCGCGCGGCTCACGCCCGTGGCGCTGCGCGAAGACGAAGAGGGCCACGTGTGGCTCACCGATTGATCGACAACAACCACCCTGGAAAACACATGCACACCCTCTCCATCTCGACCGTCGCCCTTGCGGCGCTTCTCTCGGGTTGCGGCGCCATGGCCCCCGCCACCGGCGGCAAGGCGCCCACCGGCATGAAAGTCACCTCCACCGCCTTCGCCGACAACGGCACCATTCCCGCCGAGCACGCCGGTGTCGGCGACTGCGGCGGCAAGAACGTCTCGATGCCCGTGGCCTGGACGCAGTTGCCCGCCAAGGCGAAGTCGGTCGCGGTGCTGCTGTCCGATCCGGACGGCGCGATGGGCCTGGGCGTCTCGCACTGGGTGGCCTACAACATCCCGGCCGAGCGCGGCCAGCTCAAGGCGAACGAGACGGGCGGCTTCACCGTGGGCACGAACGTGGCGGGCGCGACGGCCTACCGCGGCATGTGCCCGCCGGTCGGCGACCATCCGCACCACTACGTGCTGACCGTGGTCGCATCCGACCTCGCACCGGGCGCGCTGCCGGCCGGACTCACGCGCGATGCGCTGCTCGCGGCGCTCAAGGGGCACGCGCTGGGCGGGCAGAGCGTGGTGGGGCTCTACAGCCGCTAAAGTCGCGCACTTCTTTTCTTTCCACCACCGCGCGCAGCGATGCGCGTTCACGATGCGCCGCTTCACCGCCCTTTTTGCTCTCGTCGCCACCGCCCTGGCCGCAGGATGCGTGTCGCGTCCCGCGCCCCGCGTCACCTTTCTCAACGACGGCGTGCTCAAGTCGCCCAGCGCGCAGGACGCGGAAAACTACTGCCGCAATTTCGGTGCGCCGATGCGCTTCCTGAGCGCTGCAGGCTCGGAAATCCCGGCCGCGCAGGTCCCCGCCGGGGAAGTGATCTACCGCTGCGACTGATCGCCCGGCGGCGCACCGGCCGCCCGGGCCCGCTCCAGGATGAAGTCGATGAAAGTGCGGATCGCGCGCGTGTGCTGCCGGTTCGGCATGTAGAGCATGAACATCTGCGTGCCGAAGATACTGAGGCGCCAGTCGTCCAGCGTGGTCAGCACCTCGCCCTTGCGAACGTCTTCCTGCACCACGTAGTCGGGCACGAGGCCGATGCCCAGGCCCGCGAGGATCGCCTGGCGCAGGAACAGGAAATTCTCTGAGATCAGCGTCGGCTCCAGGATCACCTCGCGCCGCGTTTCCCCTTGGTAAGCCGACACGCGCAGTTGCCGGCCGATGACCGCGGCCGTGACCACCGGCGCGCCCTGCAGTTCGTCGAGCTGTACAGGCAGCGGATGTTTTTCCGCGTAGTCACGTGAGGCGCACGCCACGTAGCGCACCGGCCCCAAGTCGCGCGCCACCAGGTTCTGCGGCGGCTCGGGGATCACGCGCACCGCGATGTCGACCTCGTCGCGCAGCAAGTCCTCGATGCGGTTCTCGAACACCACGTCCAGCACGATGCCGGGGTACTGGCGCTTGAAGTCGATCAGCCAGTCGGCCATGACCAGTTGCCCATAGCCGCTGGGCACGCTCAGCCGCACGCGGCCCTGCAGGCCTTCACCCAGCGTGGTGACCGATTCGCGCGCGGCCAGCAGTTCGGTCTGGATCGCCACCCCGTGCTGGTAGAGCCTGAGGCCGATTTCGGTCGGCTCGGCGCGCCGCGTGGTGCGCCGCACGAGCTGCGCGCCGACCGAGCGCTCCAGCTGGTTCAGGTGGTAGCTGACGTTGGCGCGGCTCATCTTGAGCCGGCGCGCCGCGGCGCTCAGGTTGCCGGCGTCAAGGATTTCCACCAGCAGGGTGAGCGATTGAAGGTCCATCTAACGATTGTGTCAAAAATCCTTTGACAGTCTGTCAACCGTCTATGCAATTGTCAAAGCCGCAATGCGGGCCAAGAATGCGGGGTTCACCCCCAGAGCCTCGGGCCCCTCGCGAATGCATCCGCGTCGAGGGCCCGCCAACGCAAGAGACAAGCACATGGCCACCACCACTCCGAGCCCCTCCACGTCCTCCGGTCCCGTCACCTTCGAACGTCCTGGCGACGTGTTCGTGGTGACCATCGACAACCCGCCCGTCAACGCCCTGGGCGTGGATGTGCGCCGCGGCCTCGTGGCCGCCATCGCCGCAGCCGAGGCCGACAGCGCGGCCAAGGCGGTGCTGATCGTCGGCGCCGGCCGCAACTTCATCGCGGGCGCGGACATCCGCGAATTCGGCAAGCCGCCGCAGGCACCGTCGCTGCCCGAGGCGTGCCTTGCGATCGAGAACTGCACGAAGCCGGTCGTCGTCGCCATCCACGGCGCGGCGCTCGGCGGCGGTCTCGAAGTGGCGCTCTCGGCGCACTACCGCATCGCCTCGCCCACCGCCAAGCTGGGCCTGCCCGAAGTGGCGCTGGGCCTCCTGCCCGGCTCCGGCGGCACGCAGCGCGCGCCGCGCCTCATCGGCGTGAAGCCCGCGCTCGAGCTGATGCTCAGCGGTCGCCATGCGGGCGCGAAGGAAGCGCTGTCGCTCGGCCTCGTCGACCGCCTGGGCACCGAAGCCGACGCCCGCGCCGAAGGCCTCGCCTACGCAGAGGAACTCGTCGCCGCCAAGGCCCCGGTGCGCCGCACGCGCGAAGCCACCGGCCTTGCCGACAAGGACGCGAGCCGCGCCGCCCTCGAAGCCGCGCGCGCCGACACCGCCAAGAAGAGCCGCGGCCTCTTCTCGCCGATGAAGATCATCGAAGCCGTCGAAGGCGCGCTCACCCTGCCCTTCGACGAAGGCATGGCACTGGAACGCAAGCTCTTCATGCAGTGCATCGACAGCCCGCAGCGCGCCGGCCTGATCCACGCCTTCTTCGCCGAGCGCGAAGTGCTGAAGGCGCCGGAAACCAAGTCCGCCAGCCCGCGCAAGCTCGAATCGGCCGGCATCGTCGGCGGCGGCACCATGGGCGCGGGCATCGCGGTGGCGATGCTCGATGCGGGTCTGCCCGTGACCATGATCGAGCGCGACGAGCCCAGCCTCGCGCGCGGCCGCCAGCATGTCGAGAAGGTGTACGACGGCCTCATCGCCAAGGGCCGCATGACGCCCGAGGCCAAGGCTGCGGTGATGGCGCGCTTCAGCGGTTCCACGTCGTATGACGCGCTGGCCAATGTCGACATCGTGGTCGAAGCCGTGTTCGAAGAGATGGGCGTGAAGAAGGCCGTGTTCGCCGAGCTCGACCGCGTCTGCAAGCCCGGCGCGGTGCTCGCCACCAACACCTCGTACCTGGACATCGACGAGATCGCCGCGAGCATCAAGCGTCCGCAGGACGTGGTGGGCCTGCACTTCTTCTCGCCGGCCAACATCATGAAGCTGCTGGAGATCGTGGTGCCCGCGAAGGTCAGCGCCGACGTGGTCGCCACCGGTTTCGAGCTCGCGAAGAAATTGAAGAAGGTGCCAGTGCGTGCCGGCGTCTGCGATGGCTTCATCGGCAACCGCATCCTCGCGGTGTACCGCCAGGCGGCCGATCACATGATGGAAGACGGCGCCTCGCCCTACCAGATCGACGAGGCCGTGCGCGAGTTCGGCTATCCGATGGGCCCGTTCCAGGTGTCGGACCTGGCCGGCGGCGACATCGGCTGGGCCACGCGCAAGCGCAAGGCCGCCACGCGCGATCCGCAGGCGCGCTACGTGCAGATCGCCGACCGCATCTGCGAGCGCGGCTGGTTCGGCCAGAAGACGCAGCGCGGCTATTACCTCTACCCCGAAGGCGCGCGCACCGGCTCGCCCGACCCGGCGGTGCTCGCCATCATCGACGCCGAGCGCGAGCGCGCGGGCATCGTGCGGCGCAGCTTCACGAACGAGGAAATCATCCGCCGCTACATGGCAGCGATGGTCAACGAAGGCGCGAATGTCGTGCTCCAGCGCATCGCGCTGCGTCCGCTCGACGTGGACGTGACCTTCCTCTACGGCTACGGCTTTCCGCGCCACCGTGGCGGCCCGATGAAGTACGCCGACACCGTGGGCCTGCCCAAGGTGCTCGCCGACATCCGCGAGTTCGCCAAGGAAGACCCGATCTTCTGGAAGCCGTCGCCGCTGCTGGTCGAGCTGGTCGAACGCGGCGCCGACTTCTCGAGCCTCAATCAACCCGAATAACCAACAAGCCAACCGTCCAGGAGACATCCCCATGCGTGAAGCCGTCATCGTTTCCACCGCCCGCACCCCGCTCACCAAGGCGCACCGCGGCGAATTCAACATCACCCCCGGCGCCACGCTGGCGTCCTTCGCGGTGAAGGCCGCGGTCGAACGCTCGGGTCTGGACCCGGCACTCATCGAGGACGCGATCCTCGGCTGCGGCTACCCCGAGGGCACCACGGGCCGCAACATCGCGCGCCAATCGATCATCCGTTCGGGCCTGCCGATCAGCATCGCCGGCACCACGGTGAACCGCTTCTGCGCCTCGGGCCTGCAGGCCATCGCGATGGCCGCAGGCCGCATCGTGGTGGACGGCGCGCCGGCCATGATCGCGGGCGGCGTCGAAAGCATTTCGCAGATTCGCGGCCGCAGCCCCGGCGATGGCGGCGACCTCAGCCTGGACCCGTGGATCGTCGAGCACAAGCCCGAGCTCTACATGGCGATGATCGACACGGCCGACATCGTCGCCAAGCGCTACGGCATCAGCCGCGTGGCGCAGGACCGCTTCTCCGCCGAGAGCCAGCGCAAGACCGAAGAAGCGCAGCTCGCCGGCCGCTACAAGGACGAGATCGTCGCCTGCACCACCACGATGGCCGTGACCGACAAGGAGACCAAAGAGGTCACCTACCGCGAAGTCACCGCCACCGAAGACAACTGCAACCGCCGCGGCACCACCTACGAGGCGCTGGCCAAGCTCAAGCCCGTGATGGGCGAGGACAAGTTCATCACCGCGGGCAACGCCTCGCAGCTTTCCGACGGCGCCTCGGCCTGCGTGCTGATGGAAGCCAAGGACGCCGAGCGCGCCAACATCAAGCCGCTCGGCGCCTTCCGCGGCCTGGCGCTGGCCGGCTGCGAGCCCGACGAGATGGGCATCGGCCCGGTGTTCGCGGTGCCCAAGCTGCTTGCGCGCCACGGCCTCAAGGTCGAGGACATCGGCCTGTGGGAACTCAACGAAGCCTTCGCCTCGCAGTCGATCTACTGCCAGGACAAGCTGGGCATTCCGTCGGAACTGCTCAACGTGAACGGCGGCGCGATCTCCATCGGCCATCCGTTCGGCATGACCGGCGCGCGCCTCACCGGCCACGTGCTCATCGAAGGCAAGCGCCGCGGCGCGAAGTACGCGGTGGTCACGATGTGCATCGCCGGCGGCATGGGCGCGGCGGGCCTGTTCGAAATCTATTGAGGAGCCAGCGATGGACCTGAACTTCACCTCCGAAGAAGAAGCCTTCCGCGCGGAAGTGCGCGCCTTCCTCGCCGACAAGCTGCCCGCGCGCCTCTCGGCGAAGGTCAGCGGCGGACAGATTCTCAGCAAGGCCGACATGCAGGAGTGGCACGCCATCCTCAACGCGCGCGGCTGGCTCGCCAACCACTGGCCCGAGCAGTACGGCGGCCCGGGCTGGACGGCGGTGGAGAAGTTCATCTTCGAACACGAATGCGCGCTGGCCTTCGCGCCACGCATCGTGCCCTTCGGCGTGAACATGCTGGGGCCGGTGCTCATCAAGTACGGCAACGAGGCGCAGAAGCAGCGCTGGCTGCCGCGCATCCTCGATGGCTCGGACTGGTGGTGCCAGGGCTATTCGGAACCCGGCGCGGGCTCCGACCTCGCGGCGGTGAAGACCTCGGCCGTGCGCGGCATCGATGCACAGGGCGACCACTACATCGTGAACGGCCAGAAGACCTGGACCACGCTGGGCCAGCACGCCAACATGATCTTCTGCCTGGTGCGCACGAACCGCGAGGCGAAGAAGCAGGAAGGCATCAGCTTCCTCTTGATCGACATGACCTCGCCCGGCGTGGAAGTGCGCCCGATCATCACGCTCGACGGTGAGCATGAAGTGAACGAGGTGTTCTTCTCCGACGTGCGCGTGCCGGCCGAGAACCTCGTGGGCGAAGAGAACAAGGGCTGGACCTGCGCCAAGTACCTGCTGACCTACGAGCGCACCAACATCGCGGGCGTGGGCTTCTCTGTGGCCGCGCTCGAACAGCTCAAGGGCATTGCCGCCAAGCAGGTGAAGAACGGCAAGCCGCTTGCCGAAGACCCGTCGTTCGCCGCACGCATGGCGCGTGTCGAGATCGACCTGGAGAACATGAAGACGACGAACCTGCGCGTGATCGCTGCCGTGGCCGGCGGCGGCGTGCCGGGTGCGGAGAGCTCGATGCTGAAGATTCGCGGCACGGAAATCCGCCAGGAGATTTCGTCGCTCGCCCGCCGCGCGATGGGCGTCTACGGCCGCCCCTTCGTCGAGGAAGCCCTGCACGACGGCTACACCGAGAAGGGGGGCGAGACCTTCGGACCGGCCTACGCGAAGGCGGCCGCCGCACGGTACTTCAACAACCGCAAGCTGTCGATCTTCGGCGGCTCGAATGAAATCCAGAAGAACATCATCAGCAAGATGATCCTGGGCCTGTAAGGAGACATGCAATGAACTTCGAACACACCGAAGACCGGCGCATGCTCGCCGATAGCCTGAACCGCTTCATCGCGGAGCAGTACGCCTTCGATGCGCGCGACCGCATCGCGAAGTCGGCGCACGGTTTCAGCAAGGAAATCTTCCAGCAGTTCGCCGAACTGGGCGTGATCGGCGCACTGTTCAGCGAAGCCGACGGCGGCTTCGGCGGCGGCGGCTTCGACATCGCCGTGGTCTTCGAAGCACTGGGCCGTGGTCTCGTGGTCGAGCCGCTGCTGGGCGCCGTCATGGTCGGCGAAGCGCTCAGCGCCGCCGGCAGCGATGCGCAGAAGGAAAAGCTCGGCGACATCATCAACGGCGTGACCGTCGCGGCCTTCGCGCACGACGAAGCCGACACGCACTACGAACGCACGCGCGTTTCGACCCGCGCCGAACGCAGCGGCGATGGCTGGGTGCTGAACGGTGCCAAGGCCGTCGTGCCGCAGGGCGAGCAGGCCGACCTGTTCCTGGTCTCCGCCCGCACCTCGGGCAACGTGGACGACGAAGCCGGCATCTCGCTGTTCCTCGTGCCCGCGAAGACCGCGGGCCTCACGGTGCGCGGCTGCCCCGCCATCGACGGCGGCCGCGTCGCCGAACTGACGTTCGACGGCGTGAAGCTCGGCGCCGACGCATTGCTCGGCGCCGAAGGCCAAGGCGCCGCAACGCTGGAACGCGCCATCGGCCGCGGCGTGCTCGCGCTGTGCGCCGAAGCCGTCGGCGCGATGGAAGCCGCCAAGACCGCGACGCTGGAGTACCTGCGCACGCGCAAGCAGTTCGGCATCCTGATCGGCAGCTTCCAGGCGCTGCAACACCGCATGGCCGACCTGCTGCTCGAGATCGAACAGGCCCGCTCGGCCGTGATCAACGCGGCAGCCGCCATCGACGGCACCGACCGCGTGGCGCGAGAGCGCGCGCTGTCGGCCGCCAAGTTCAGCATCGGCCGCATCGGCGCGCTGGTGGCGGAAGAAAGCATCCAGATGCACGGCGGCATCGGCATGACGTGGGAGCTGCCGCTGCCGCACTACGCCAAGCGGCTCGTGATGATCGACCACCAGCTCGGCGACGAAGACCATCACTTGCAGCGCTACATCGCGCTCGGTAAGGGGCTGGCGGCATGAGCGACACGAAGACAGTCCTGATCTCGCAGCAGGGCGCGGTCCGCATCCTGACGAACAGCAACCCTGGCTCGCGCAACGCGATCACACCGACGCTGTATGCCGAACTCTCGGCCGCCCTCACCGATGCACAGAACGACTCCGAAGTGGGCGCCATCGTCTTCACCGGCGCGGGCGATTTCTTCTGCTCCGGCGGCGACCTCAACCTGCTGGCCAAGCGCCGCGAGTTGCCCGCCTCGGAACGCCGCGAAAAACTCGAGGGCCTGCATGACCTGATCCGCGCGATCCGCGATTGCGGCAAGCCGGTGATCGCGGCCGTCGAAGGCGGCGCGGCCGGCGCGGGCCTGTCGATGGCGCTGGCCTGCGACATGCTGGTGTCGGCGCGCGATGCGTTCTACACGGTGGCTTACGTCAAGGTCGGCCTCACGCCGGACGGCGGCGCGACCGCCTTCCTCGCGGAATTCGTCTCGCGCCAGGTGCTCACCGAGATGTGCCTCACCGGCGACCGCATGCCGGCCGAGCGCCTGCATGCGCTGGGCGCGGTCAATCGCCTCACCGATAAAGGCGCGGCGCTGGCCGAAGCCATCGCGCTCGCGGCGAAGGTGGCCGAAGGCCCGCAGCGCGCGAGCGCACGCATCAAGACGCTGTGCCGTCAGGCGCACCGCGCGACGCTCGAAGAACAACTCGACGCCGAGGCCATGTACATGGTCGAGTCGCAGGCGGATGCCGAAGCGGCCGAAGGCATCGGTGCCTTCCTCGGCAAGCGCAAGGCGGACTTCGCCGCGCTGCGCCACAAGAAGCAGGACGCGTCCTGATATCTCCTGCCCCGCACCCGGTGCGGGGCTTTCTCGTTTCCAGGGAGCTGCCCTCATGCCACTGCTGAATTCCTCGCTGCCGCTCGCCGGCGTGCGCGTCCTCGATCTGTCCCGCATCCTCGCGGGCCCCTGGTGCGGCATGGTGCTGGCCGACATGGGCGCCGAGGTGATCAAGGTCGAGCACCCGGGCCGCGGCGACGACACGCGCGATTGGGGCCTGCGCGTGGGCAAGACCGAGACCGCCTACTTCAACAGCGTGAACCGCAACAAGCGCTCGGTCACGCTCGACCTGCAGACGCCCGAGGGCCAGCAGATCGCGCGCGATCTTGCGAAGCAATGCGACGTGGTGATCCAGAACTTCAAGTTCGGCGGCATCGACAAGCTGGGCCTGGGCTACGAGCAGCTGAGCAAGGAGCAACCGGGCCTCATCTACTGCTCGATCTCGGGCTACGACCGCACCGGCCCCGAAGCCGCGCGGCCCGGCTACGACCTCGTGGTGCAGGGCGAGGCGGGCCTCATGGCGCTCAACGGCGAAGCGAACCATCCGCCGCTGAAGTTCGGCGTTGCCGCCGTGGACCTCTTCACCGGCATGTACTCGGCGCAGGCCATCCTCGCCGCGCTCTACCAGCGCGAGAAGACCGGCAAGGGCCGGCATGTGGAGATGGCGCTCTTCGACTGCGGCCTGATGATCACCGCCTACTACGGCCTCGAAGCGCTGCTGATGGGCGAAGACCCGCCGCGCTACGGCAACTCGCATCCGTCGATCGTGCCTTATGGCGTGTTCGATGCGGCCGACGGTCCACTGGTCATCACCGTGGGCAACAACGCGCAGTTCGCGCGCTTCTGCACGGACGTGATCGACCGCCCCGACCTCGCGGCCGACGAGCGCTTCAAGACCAACATCCTGCGGTCGGCGAACCGCGCGGTGCTGCTGCCCGAGCTGCACGCCGAGCTGGCCAAGCGCCAGCGCGTCGACCTGCTCGCCAAGCTCACCGCCTCGGGCATTCCGTGCGGCGAGGTGCTGGGCTTGCTCGAAGCGCTGCAGTCGAAGCGCGCGACCGATGCGGGCCTCGTGACCACGCAGCCGCATCCGGTGGCCGGCACGGTCAACGTGCTCGCGCCGCCCTACCGTTTCGATGGCGAGCGCCTGCCGGTGCGCAGCGCGCCGCCCACCTTGGGCGAAGGCACGCACGACGTGCTCCAGTCCCTGCTCGGCCTGTCGGACGACAAGCTGGCCGCGCTGAAAACCAGTGGCGTCGTCTGAAGAAGACGCGCCTGCATTCCTGATCCCCTGAAGAAGTAGCAACTGAAGTCCATGGCCTCCCCTGTTTCCCGTTCCGCTTTCCGCTCCCTCCGCAATCCCGTTCGCCGTGCACTCGTCGCCCTGGCCCTTCCGCTCATCGCCGGCAGCGCCTTCGCGCAAGCCTGGCCCGCCAAGCCGATCACGCTGATCGTGCCGTTCCCGCCCGGTGGCCCGACCGATGTGGCTTCGCGCATCGTGGCGCAGAAGATGTCGGTCGCGCTCAAGCAGAACATCGTCATCGACAACCGCAGCGGCGCCTCGGGCACCGTGGGCGCAGCCGCCGCGGCACGCGCGCCGTCGGATGGCTACACCTTCGTGATGCTCGCCACGCCCACGCTGCTGGCCTCGCACCTCTACGGCCCGACCGGCTACGACATCTTCAAGAACTTCACGCCCGTGGGCTCGGTGTACGACCTGCCGATCGTGCTGGTGGTGAACCCGAAATCGCTGCCCGACGTGACCACCCTGCAGGGCCTGATCGCCAAGGCCAAGGCCGAGGGCGGCAAGCTCAACTACACGACGGCCGGCGCCGGCAGCTTCGGCCACCTGACGACCGAGCAGCTGAAAACCATCGGCAAGTTCGACATGCAGCACGTGTCCTACCGCGGCAGCGCGCCGGCCGTGACCGACCTCATCGGCGGCCAGGTGCCCGCGATGTTCTCGGACCTCGTGGGCGTGCTGCCGCACATCCGCGCGGAAAAGCTGCGCGCCATCGCCGTGGGCTCGGGCCAGCGCGTGAGCCTGCTGCCCGATGTGAAGACGGTGGCCGAGCAAGGATTCCCCGGTTTCGACGCGACCTCGTGGGGCGGCCTGCTGGCGCCGGCCGGCACGCCGAAGAACGTGATCGACCGCATGAGCGCCGAACTCAAGACCGCGCTGGCCGACAAGCAGGTGCAGGAAAAGCTCGAGAGCGTCGGCTCCTTCGCGGCCTACCGCACGCCCGAGCAGACCGGCACACGCATGCGCCAGGACTTCGAACGCTGGGGCAAGGTCATTCGCGACAACAAGATCACGAACCAGTAAAACAGGGCGCTTCGCGCGCGGCCCGCAAGACGACATCAAGGAGACAACATGACAGGCAACGACAACAACAACAAGAAGACGGCCGCTGCGCCGTTCCGCCCCCTGTTCCCGGTGCGCGGCCTCGCCGACATCCGGCGGCTGGAAGAAACGCCGCTCGAAGAAGCGCTCACGGTGCGCAGCACCTACGAGCTGTTCCGCAATTCCGGCGCGGCGTTCCGCGACAAGACGGCGCTGACCTTCTTGCGCAGCGGCAATCCGGCCGATGAGCCGATCCGCTGGTCGTATGCCCAACTGCTCGCGGGCATCCACCAGACCGCGAACCTGCTGCACACGCTGGGCGTGGGGCCCGAAGACGCGGTCGCGGTGCTGCTGCCCGGCTGCCTCGAATACCACCTCGCGCTCTGGGGCGGCGAAGCGGCCGGCATCGTGCAGCCGCTGAACCCATTGCTGACCGACGAGAAGCTGGTCGCGCTGATGACCGCGGCGCGCGCGAAGGTGTTGATCGCCTACGGCTCGGACGCCGAATCGGGCATGTGGTCGAAGGCGATGCGCCTGCGCGGCCAGGTGCCCACGCTCGCGACCGTGCTGCGCGTGGCGCCGCACGACGAAGCGCCCGGCGCTGTGGGCGCGCTGCCCGAAGGCGTAGCCGAGTTCGACGTACTGCGCGCGGCCCAACCGAGCGACCACCTCGTGAGCGGGCGCGACATCGCGCCCTCGGACATCGCCGCCTACTTCCACACCGGCGGCACCACCGGCGCACCCAAGCTCGCGCGCCACAGCCACGGCGCGCAGGTGTTCACCGCCTGGGCCAGCGTGCAGCTCGCGGGCATGAACGAGCACGGCATCTCCATCAACGGCTATCCGCTCTTCCATGTGGCGGGCGTGCTTCCGGCTTCGCTTTCGGCGCTGTCGGCGGGCGTGGAAGTGATCATTCCAACGCCCTCGCTGCTGCGCAACAAGGAGGTGCTGGCCAACTACTGGAAGCTGGTCGCGAAGTACCGGCCGACCTCGCTCTCGGCCGTGCCCACGGTGCTCGCGGCGCTGGCGAACGTGCCGCTCGATGGTGCGGACATCTCCTCGATCACTTATTGCCGCACCGGCGCCGCCGTGCTCGCGCCCGAGCTGGCCGCGCGCTTCGAGCGCCTGTTCGGCCTGCATGTTCACGAGAGCCTGGGCATGACGGAGATGGCCGGCATCTCGACCATTACGCCGCCCGGCGTGAACGGGC
This sequence comes from Variovorax sp. W1I1, assembly GCF_030815625.1. Taxonomy (NCBI): domain Bacteria; kingdom Pseudomonadati; phylum Pseudomonadota; class Betaproteobacteria; order Burkholderiales; family Comamonadaceae; genus Variovorax; species Variovorax sp. W1I1. The sequence goes on from NZ_JAUSWZ010000001.1 coordinate 5,151,023, forward strand.
CTGCGGGCTGCGTCGGCTTTCGCCTGCCGTATTCGCAGATCCGCATCGTTGAACTCGACGACCACGGCAACGCGAGCGACCGCGATGTGGCGCCCGGAGCGCAGGGCATGGTGCTCTTCAAGTCGCCCAATGTGTTCTCGGGTTTTGTCGATCCGGCGGACAACGCAAAGGCCTTTACTGCCGACGGCTGGCTCGCGACCGGCGACCTGGGCTGGATGGACAGCGAGGAGCGGCTGAACCTCACGGGCCGCTCGAAGGACCTCATCATCCGCAGCGGCCACAACATCGATCCGAAGACCATCGAGGACGCGCTCGGCGCGCACCCTGCGGTGCAGCTGTGCGCGGCAGTCGGCGCGCCCGATGCCTATGCGGGCGAGCTGCCCGTGATCTTCGCGACGCTGGTTCCTGGCGCCTCGGCCACCGAAGACGAACTGCTCGCCTTCACCGCCGCGCGCGTGGACGAAGCACCCGCCAAGCCCAAGTGGGTGTCGGTGATCGGCGCGATGCCGATGACCAACGTCGGCAAGATCTACAAGCCCGAACTGCGCACGATGGCCGCGCGGCAGGTGGTGGCCGCGACTGTCGCCGAGTTGTGCGCCGAACTCGGCGCGAGCGATGCCGCATTGCCGTCGGTGACCACCGAAGGCGAAAGCCTCGTGCACGTGCAGATCGACGCGAATGCGGCGGGCGCACTCGCCGCAACGCTGCAGGAGCGGCTGCAGAAGGCGCTGGCACCGCTGCCCTTCAAGACACGCATCGCACTGAAGTGAACTGAACCTCAAGAGTTTCTGAAACCAACGGGAGACAAAACCATGACCCATTCATCCTCCAACCGCCGCGCCTTGCTCTGCGCCGCCGCATCGACCGCCGCGCTGTTCGCGCTGGCTCCCGCCCACGCCCAGGCGCCCTACCCGAACAAGCCGATCCGTCTCGTCGTGCCCTTCCAAGCCGGCGGCGCGACCGACGTGCTCGCGCGCGTGCTGGGCCAGAAGATGTCGGCCGGCTTCGGCCAGCCGGTCGTCATCGACAACAAGCCGGGCGCGGCCGGGATCATCGGCACGGATGCGGTCGCCAAGTCGGCGCCCGATGGCTACACCGTCGTGTTCTCGCTCAGCAATGCGCTGCTGACCAACGAGTTCCTCTACGAGAAGCTGCCCTACGACACGCAGCGCGACCTCACGCTGGTCTACCAGGTGGCGATGGGCCCGCTGGTGCTGGTGGTGCACCCGAGCGTGCCGGTGAAGACCGCACCGGAACTCTTGAAGTACGTGGCCGCGAACAAGGGCAAGGTCGCCTACGGCTCCTACGGCGTGGGTGCGTACCCGCACCTGGCCGGCGCGCACATGAGCCTCACGCAGCAGGCCGACATGAACCACGTCGCCTACAAGGGCGAGGCGCCGATGATCCAGGACCTGATCGGCGGGCAGATCCAGATGGCCTATGCGAGCGCGCTCGTGGCCAAGCCGCACATCGACGCGGGCAAGGTGCGGGCCATCGGCGTGAGCGGCGAACGCCGCATGGCCGCGCTACCCGATGTGCCGACGCTCGCCGAGCAGGGCCTGAAGGACGAGGCCTATCGCGTGACCGGCTGGCTCGCGTTCGCGGTGCCTGCCAAGACGCCCAAGCCCATCGTGGACCGCATCGCCGACGAAGTGCGCAAGGCCTCGCAGCAGCCCGACGTGCGCGAGCGCATCGCGGCCATGGGCTTCGAGTTGCGCGACAGCTCGCCCGAACTCTTGCCGCCGCCTGGAAGCAGGAGCGCCCGGTGTGGGAGCGCCTCATCAAGCAATCGGGCGCGAAGCTCGAGTGAACGAACCTCATCTGATTTCTGAAGGAACAACCATGAAGATTCTTGTGCCTGTCAAACGGGTCGTCGACTACAACGTGAAGGTGCGCGTCAAGAGCGACGGCACCGGGGTGGACATTGCCAACGTCAAGATGAGCATGAACCCCTTCGATGAGATCGCTGTCGAAGAAGCGGTTCGGCTGAAGGAAAAGGGCTTGGTCACGGAAGTGATCGCTGTCTCGTGCGGCGATGCGAAGTGCCAGGAAACGCTGCGCACCGCGATGGCCATCGGCGCGGATCGCGGCATCCTGGTCGAGACCACCGAAGAGCTGCAGCCTCTTGCGGTTGCCAAGCTGCTCAAGGCGCTGGTCGACAAGGAACAGCCCCAGCTCATCATCCTCGGCAAGCAAGCCATCGATGACGACGCGAACCAGACCGGCCAGATGCTGGCTGCGCTGGCTGACCTGCCCCAAGCCACCTTCGCCTCGAAGGTCGATCTCGCGGCCGACAAGGTCACCGTGGCGCGCGAAGTCGACGGCGGCATGGAAACGCTGACGCTCACGCTGCCAGCCGTCATCACGACCGACCTGCGCCTGAACGAGCCGCGCTACGTGACGCTGCCCAACATCATGAAGGCCAAGAAGAAGCAGCTCGACGTCTTCAAGCCCGAAGACCTGGGTGTGGATGTGAAGCCGCGCCTGAAGACCCTGAAGGTCAGCGAGCCGCCCAAGCGCGGTGCCGGCATCAAGGTGCCCGACGTTGCAACGCTGGTGGACAAACTGAAGAACGAAGCGAAGGTGATCTGAACATGACCGCACTTGTTATTGCCGAACACGACCACGCCAGCATCAAGCCGGCCACCCTCAATACCGTGACTGCAGCGCTGGCTTGCGGTGGCGACGTCCACGTGCTCGTGGCTGGTGCCAATGCCGCTGAAGCTGGCAAGGCCGCTGCGCAGATCGCCGGCGTGTCCAAGGTCATCGTGGCCGACAGCCCGAGCCTGGCCGAGAACCTCGCGGAGAACGTCGCTGCTCAAGTCCTCGCGATTGCAGCCAACTACAGCCACATCCTGTTCCCCTCGACCGCCAACGGCAAGAACGTCGCCCCGCGCGTGGCCGCCAAGCTGGATGTCGCGCAGATCAGCGACATCACCAAGGTGGACAGCCCCGACACCTTCGAGCGCCCGATCTACGCCGGCAACGCGATCGCCACCGTGCAGAGCAGCGACGCCACCAAGGTGATCACTGTCCGCACGACCGGCTTCGATGCAGCCGCCGCCACCGGTGGCACGGCAACCGTCGAAACGGCTGAAGGCGTGGCAGACAGCGGCAAGAGCACGTTCGTCGGCCGCGAGGTCACCAAGAGCGAGCGCCCCGAGCTGACGGCCGCCAAGATCATCGTCTCGGGTGGCCGCGCCTTGGGCAGCGCCGAGAAGTTCACCGAAGTGATGGCCCCGCTGGCCGACAAGCTCAACGCAGGCCTCGGTGCCAGCCGTGCCGCCGTCGACGCGGGCTACGCCCCGAACGACTGGCAAGTGGGCCAGACCGGCAAGATCGTCGCGCCGCAGCTGTACATCGCAGCCGGTATCTCGGGCGCGATCCAGCATCTGGCCGGCATGAAGGACTCCAAGGTGATCGTGGCGATCAACAAGGACGAGGAAGCACCGATCTTCTCGGTGGCCGACTACGGCCTCGTGGCCGATCTGTTCGTGGCTGTGCCCGAGCTGGTGAAGGCGCTCTGACCGCATCGCTGCATTGGGCCGGAGGGCATCGTTCGCGATGCCCTTTTTCGTATCCGCTGTATCTGAAGACAAGACATGAGAGCGTTCAGAGCCGCGGCGGACCGGCACGATACGGGCCCACGAGGTCCGCGCGCGGCGCGTTGCGGAAGCTGCATTTGTTGGCGGTTGCCGAGACTTCGCGCCGCATCGAACGCTCGCTTTGCTGCGTTCTTCTCTAAAGTGAATGCCCCTGTCACTCGATACCCCAACAAGGGGAGAAGGAAGGCGCAACACACCAAGCCACCACCGAGATGTTTGAAGGCTGCTTGCCTCGCGGCAGGTTGTCGGTGCGAAAGCAGCGATGCAAATGCGAGGTATCAAAAGGCGACGGCCGAGGTGTTACGAGCACCCCAGCCGTCTAACCAAGTTCGTGCAACACCTTCGAAGGAAACGCACAAAAATGGCTACCAAGACTATAGCCCGGCCTCGCACGCCGGTAGCTTCCGAAGACAGCGCCCAAGACCCGGCGGATCTTCTCGAAAACACCCTCTCTCAACTCGAAGCGCTCCTGTGGGTCTGCCATGGGGAAGACATCGACTGGTGCAGCGGTGATGGGCCTCGACAACTGGACAACCTGCTTTGGCTTGCGGCTGAACTGGCTCGCAAGGCTGGGGAGCTGTTTCAGGTGAGCGAGATGGCGCGACGTGAGGCGCTTGAGACTGGCGGTTAGCGGCTGGTCTGCGGGCTGCAGTTGTTGCAGCCCGACTGAAGCCTTCGTGGTGCAGGGAATTCGGTTCGGTTGAGGCTTGCGGCTCAATGAACCCACAGCACCTCAAACTGCCGTCGGGTCAGAGCCACCTGTATCGACACCTCATCACCCTCGCATTTGCCCAGCACGGCCCTGCCCAACGGTGCTTCGCTGCTGATGACCTGAACGAGCTGAGCGCCGCTGACCAACGTCATGCTGCCCCCATTCGGACCGAGGAAAAGCTGTTGCTGCTTGTCGTCGGAATCGACCAGGCAGACCAGTGCGCCGAGCTGTATGCCTTTGCTGGCGTCGTAGGGACGCGGGCGGAATTGGCGCCAATTGGCCATCGCCTGGCGGATCGCTTCGGCGCGCCGAGCTTGGCCGGTGGCCAGGTAGGCGGCTTCGAGTCCCAAGGTGTCGTATTTGTTTTCGGCGACGTTCTCTTCGTGAGTCGCCGTTTCATGGGCCGCCCGCACTGCCTGCTCGGCTTGCAGCAGGTCTTCGGCGAGCCGTTCCAGCACCTGCTGTTGCAGCAAGAATTTATCCATGACGAAAGGTCGGCATCTCGAGCAAGCGGGGGTAGGTTTTGAATATGAAGGGCTCCAGAACCCTTCGACGCTTATGTTTGTTGGCTGCAGGTTAACTTCAGCTCAGCTACGGGCCCATCCGCGCCGTTTCGCTGCCTGGTGTCGAACGGCAGTAGACAGTCAATCTGAAGCGTGCGTACGCGAAGGACAGCTGTGCAGCGATCGCGGTCTGTCGTGCATCTGCAATTGACGTCCGCTTCTTGCTGGTGAATTGCCCTTCGACACGGCTGCTCCGACTACCAGCGGGAAGAAAAGCTGGCCACAAAAGCCGGGGCGATTCAGTTCGCCCTGTGCTGTTAGCCTCGCATGGTCGGCAGGCCTTCTGCCACGCCAACTCCGGCCATCGCGCCCAATTTTAGAAGTGAACTCACCATGACCAGCCCGCTGTACAACGCCTCCGTTCCCGTCATGCAGCAGATGCTGCGCGCCCTGTCCGACGTGCTCAAGAAGGCCGAAGACCACGCGACCCAAAAAAATATCGATCCCAATGCGCTGCTGCAGGCGCGGCTGTTCCCTGACATGTTTCCGCTGGTACGCCAGGTACAGATTGCCGCAGACTTCTCCAAGGGCATTGCCTCCCGCCTGGCTGGTGCCGAGGTGCCGTCCTGGCCCGACACTGAGGTCAGCTTCGCCGACCTGCAAGCGTTGATCGTCAAAGCCTTGGCCCATATCGGCTCCTTCAAGTCTGAGCAATTCGATTCAAGCGAGAGCCGCGAGATCGTATTGCGCCCCGGCACCCCCAAGGAAAAGAAGCTGACCGCAGGCGCATATCTTCTGAACTATGGACTGCCGCAGTTTTTCTTCCACGTGACCACCACCTATGCCATCTTGCGCCACAACGGTATTGAGATCGGCAAGCGCGACTACATGGGTGCCTACTGATCCGAGACAGATAGGAGTTCAGCCACTCTGGCCACCGCCGCTCGATAGCAACCAGAGCCTCCGTCGCTGCGCGATTTCAGCTAACTGTGGACGGAGGCTTTATCTACCCTAATTTGCTTGGCGCCTGGTCAAAGCTGACCAAATGTCTGCTGCGTTAGTCTGTGAATTACACATTCGATCCGTTGCGAGCGTTCGACGTTGGTCTGCTGATGGCTGCTATGCAGCGATTGCCGACATTCCGAAGGGCTCGTGCGAATAGGTCCTATCGGCCAGAAGCTGACATCCGACACCGACCTTCATCAACCTGCAATTTGACCCATGGGTATTCTGTACACGGTCTGGCCGCTCGACTCCGATATGAAAGAGTGGCTGAGGTCGCAAGACATCGCTTTCCCAGATGCGTCCTCTCGATGGCCAACCCGTGAAGAGGTTGTCAAAACTCTGCGTGCTCTTCGGGGATTTCGCATTCGATACACGGAAAACGGGCCCGGCAAGAGATGGGATGCCGACATCACCGAGGGGCAGGATGGCGAGTGGTGGACGCTGCTTCATGCGGAGCCGAAAGGGGATGCCGACTTGACAACGGAAATCAGTTTCGAGAAGGGGGAGTCAGCGCTCATCATTGCGATTCTGCGCGACCTGTCTGCCGCGACTGGCCCCTTGGTTCTGATGGCAGACGTCGGTGGGCCGCCGTTGGTGGTCAGCCAGCGCTATTCTTTCGCGGCGTTGGTTCAGGAATTAAGTGCACCGGAAGAGGATGAGGTGCGCTGGCGGCGGCTTCTTGAAAATGCTCCCGGCGCTGCATCTACACATTGACTGGCAATGGTTCGTTTGGAGCGAACTTAGCACCGGTAGGTGCCCAAACTCCGAACCGGCGACCGACTACAGTCGGCCAGAACCAGACATTGACAAGGGTAACCTGATGCGAGACCAAGACGAGGTTTTGGAGCGACGGCGGGCGGAGCTGGAGGACTTCTACAAGGGCCTGCTACCGGCCTTGGTCGATTTCGTCGACCGCCTCGGAATTGGTCCTGCTCACGAAGTCCTCAACCATGCCCAGCAGTTTGCCCCGCACGTGGAGACGGCGCTGCGCGACCTCGCCCCGGCGGATGAAGACGACCGGACCTGGCTGCTTACGCGGGTTGCGTACTTCGTCGGCGAGTTCTTCGTCCAGAAGCACCAGGGTTGCTGGTACGTGAACGACGTGAAGGGGTCAAGGTACTTCGCCAGGTACGTGGTTGGACGTTTTCCCCGGATGCCGAACAGCGGAACGATGCTGGACCCGTTCGAGGTCGCGCGAGCCTTCGTGGACTCCGCCTGCCCGCGCAGGCTGAGCGACTTCCTGGAAGAGGTGGATGCGGCGGTCATGGGCCGGCCGCCACTACACTGACTCCACGCGGCCACAACCAGTCGTTCAACATCAACTCACAGTGAACCCAACCAAGCAGTTCATCGACGTGCTCTGGAAGCACGAAGACAACGAGGACCCTGTCCGATTGGTTTCTGAACTTGGCGAAGACCGCTGCGAGCTGCGCAAGCTGGAGTTCTTCCCAGATGGAACGGTCGATGCTGCGGATAGCGACCGCGAAACTCCGCGAACGCGTCTCGGCATCGGCGCCGTACCTTCGCTGGACGAAATCAACCAAGACCCGCAATTCGAAGTCGTAGCCATCACAGAGGAAGCGTTCGAGGCGATGTGGCTCGAACATGCCTGTCCTACGAAGCAGTGACCGAAGGCAGAATGCGGCCAAGACCGGACAACGGTGGACCAAATTCAACACGGCCTATGAACCAGATTTCCGATATGACCATAGGCGGGCGCTCGACGAGCGGCTTTTCAGATTTGAGCATCAACCGGGTGGTGTTCGACTCGGGCTACGTTCCTCTTTCGTCGGTGCCGGGAGATTTCACCCTTTTCTCTAATGTGAACCTAGCTGATGTGTCGCATATCAACTGCGACGTCCTCACTTCGCGGCTTGAGCGAATTTCAGTCAGCGGTCTCAAACGACTTGGTTCTAACCCACTGTTTCTATGGGGATGTGTATTCAACCAAGTCGAGCTCGCCGGGCATATGGGTGGGCTGAAAATTAACAGAAGAGTAGCAGCGGGAACGATTGCGACACCCGCTCAGCAAGAGGCTTGGGATCTCGCCGTCAAAACGTACTATGAAGGCGTGGATTGGGCGCTCGATATCTCGAAAGCAAAGTTCCCCGGCGGTATCACATTCGAGGCATTGCCTGGTCACAAAGTGAAGCGAAACATGGAGACGCAGGTACTCGTGAGACGCGACAAGCTCTCTGCTTTCGATTGGCAGAAGCTCGACTTCGGAGCTTCGGGCTTTGGTATCGCCCTGAGTTGGTTCCTAGATGGCTCGCAGTTCGATTCAGTAGTTCTTGCTGCACGAACCGCAAGCAAGTATGGAGCGCAGGATGTGGCTGTTTTGGACATGTTGCGGAGGCAAGGGCTGGCTGAGTAAGTCGCCAAAAGAACGGCCGCTTCAGAGAAAAATCGATGACCGCTTCGGGCCCATCCTTGCCCTTCGGGCTCCACGCGTGAGCGTCCGCAACCAATCTGAAGCGAACATTGAGCGTAGTCGTGCCAATGTCGAGCGCAACCGACACCAAGCCTTCGGACTTCTGCTTGTTCACCGCCCGTCTCTCACGAAAGCTCAGTAGTACGCCCCCGCACGTCCATCTGCAATCCGCCACAGCGGTCGAACCGCCAACCTCACCCCCGCACTCACCGTGCACAGGCCGTCGGGTACTCCCCTCCGCGAAATAAAGGAGGAGCCCGAAGGGCGGGGGACATTCGCGGAGGGGAGTGCCCGGCGGCCTGTGCACACACCCCGGAAGTGCCTTACACAAGCCCCGAAAGGAAGAGCCCAGCTAAGGAAACCCCCGATGCATGAATGGTCATCGACCCTCTAGCATCGGCGGCTGCTCTCCCCTGTCGAGGTGTACGGACCGCGTCCCGGCGTCCGCCCGGTGACATGGCGTGCCTCACCTGCCCTTTCTGCGATGACAACTCCTCCCGAGTCCGGCCCCACGCTGGACGCCGCCAGTCCCCTCCCCCCCGACATCGAAGCCGCCGACGAACCCACCAAGGTTCCGCTCGCCATCGAAGACTGGCTCACCGTCATCATCATGGGCGCGCTGGCGCTCATCACATTCGCCAACGTGCTGGTGCGCTACTTCACCAGCTCGTCCTTTGCCTGGACCGAGGAGTTCTCGGTGTTCCTCATGATCATGCTGGCGCTGGTGGCGGGCTCGGCCGCGGTGGCGCGCGACCGGCACATCCGCATCGAGTACTTCTCCGAGAGCGGCTCGATGGCGCGGCGCAAGCGCCTTGCGCAGTTCGGCGCGCTGATGATCGCGATCCTCTTCGGCCTGATCGGTACGCTCAGCATCCGCATGGTGTGGGACGACTACCGCTTCGAGGAAACCACGCCCGGCATCGGGCTGCCGGCCTGGTGGTATTCGATCTGGCTGCCGATCGTGTCCTTCGCCATCGCGGGGCGGGCCATCGGCCTCATGGTCCGGCGCGGGCGCAAGACGAACTACGCGTCCGACGACATCGGCCAAAAAGGCAACGCCAAGTGATCGCCACCCTGCTCTTCGTCGCCTTCGTGCTGATGATGCTGGTGGGCGTGCCCATCGGCGCCGCGCTCGGCCTGGCGGGCGCCGCCTGCATCGCGCTCGCCAACAGCGACGCCCAGTGGTTCGGCCTCCTGGCTGTGCCGCAGAACTTCTATGCGGGCCTGGGCAAATACCCGCTGCTGGCCATTCCGATGTTCGTGCTGGTCGGCTCGATCTTCGACCGCTCGGGCGTGGCGCTGCGGCTGGTGAACTTCGCGGTTGCCATCGTCGGGCGCGGCCCCGGCATGCTGCCGCTGGTGGCGATTGCGGTGGCGATGTTCCTCGGCGGCATCTCGGGCTCGGGCCCGGCCAACGCTGCCGCCGTGGGCGCGGTGATGATCGCGGCCATGTCGCGCGCCGGCTACCCGGCCGCGTTCTCGGCCAGCGTGGTGGGCGCCGCGGCGGCCACCGACATCCTGATTCCGCCGTCGGTCGCGTTCATCGTGTACTCGGTGCTGGTGCCGGGCGCCTCGGTGCCGGCGCTGTTCGCGGCCGGCATGATCCCCGGCATCATGGCCGGCCTCGCGCTGATGATCCCGGCCGTGTGGCTGGCCCGCAAGCACAAGATGGGCGCGCTCGAGGCGACGCTGCCGCGCCCGCCGTTCTGGAAGAGCTTTCGCGAAGCGATCTGGGGCCTTGCGGCGCCGGTGCTGATCCTCGGCGGCATGCGCGCCGGCTGGTTCACGCCGACCGAAGCGGCGGTGGTGGCGGTGTTCTACGGCCTCTTCGTGGGCATGTGCATCCACCGGACGATCAAGGTGCGCGACCTGTTCGTCATCTTGCGCGAATCGGGCGAGCTCTCGGCGGTGATCCTGCTGGTGGTGTCGCTCGCGGGCATCTTCGCGTACTCGCTCTCGACGCTGGGCATCATCGATCCGGTGACGCGGGCCATCGTGAATTCGGGGCTGGGCGAGTACGGCATCCTCGCGCTGCTGATTCTGCTGCTCATCACCGTGGGCATGTTCCTCGATGGCGTGTCGATCTTCCTGATCTTCGTGCCGCTGCTTCTGCCGATCGTGCAGTACTACAAGTGGGACCCGGTGTGGTTCGGCGTGATCCTCACGCTCAAGGTCGCGCTCGGCCAGTTCACGCCGCCGCTTGCGGTGAACCTCATGGTCTCGTGCCGCATCGCCAAGGTGCGCATGGAAGAGACCGTGCGCTGGGTCGGCTGGATGCTGTTCTCGATGTTCGTGGTGATGGTGCTGGTCATCGCATTCCCCGAACTGGCGCTCTGGCTGCCGCGCAAGCTGGGCTACTGATTTTTTTGTTCCACATTTCGTTCCATCTACAAAGAGGAGACCTTCCATGAAATTCCGCCGCACCCTGCTGGGCCTCGCCGCTGTCGCCGCCACGCTCGGCCTCTTCTCGACCGGCGCCATGGCGCAGGCCGCCTACAAGCCCGAGTACAAGATGTCGCTCGTGCTCGGCCCGCCCACGCCTTGGGGCCAGGCCGGAAAGATCTGGGCCGACCTCGTGAAGGAGCGCACTCAGGGCCGCATCAACATCAAGCTGTACCCGGGCGTGTCGCTCATTCAAGGCGACCAGACGCGCGAGTTCAGCGCGCTGCGCCAGGGCGTGATCGACATGGCCGTGGGCTCGACCATCAACTGGTCGCCGCAGGTCAAGCAGCTCAACCTGTTCTCGATGCCTTTCCTCATGCCCGACTACGCGGCCATCGATGCGCTCACGCAGGGCGACGTGGGCAAGGAAATGTTCAAGACCCTCGACAAGGCCGGCGTGGTGCCGCTCGCGTGGGGCGAGAACGGCTACCGCGAGATCACCAATTCGAAGAAGCCGATCAAGTCGCCAGAGGACATGAAGGGCATGAAGATCCGCGTGGTCGGTTCGCCGATCTATTCGGACATGTTCACCGCGCTCGGCGCCAACCCCACGCAGATGAGCTGGGCCGATGCGCAGCCCGCGCTCGCGAGCGGCGCGGTCGATGGACAAGAGAACCCGCTCTTCCTCTTCACCGTGCTCAAGATGCACACGGTGGGCCAGAAGTTCGTGACCACCTGGGGCTATGTGGCCGACCCGCTGGTGTTCGTGGTGAACAAGGAAATCTGGGCCTCATGGACCCCGGCCGACCAGGCCATCGTGCGCCAGGCCGCCATCGATGCGGGCAAGCAGGAAATCGCGATCGCGCGCAAGGGCCTCGTGGAAGCCGACAAGCCGGTGCTGAAAGACATCGCCGCCATGGGCGTGACGGTGACCAGCCTCACGCCGGCCGAGCGCGAAGCCTTCGTGAAGGCGACGCGCCCGGTGTACGACAAGTGGAAGTCGACGGTCGGTGCTGATCTGGTGGCGCAGGCCGAGAAGGCGATTGCCGCGCGCAAGAAGTAAGCAGCGTTTTCACAACACCGCAAGGCCTTCGATGGCCGCACCAAGGCCCCGCTTGCGGGGCTTTTTCTTTGCCGGTTGCGCACTTTCAACTGCAACGAAAATGGCGGGAGAAATCCTTGGTTTGCGGATCGTCCGATGCCCCGCGGCAGACGCCAAAAACCCGCCTTCGATTTCATGCCGCCGACGCGAAATGCTCTGGCAGACTGGTTTTCACCGCGCGTTTTTCGCGCTTCAAGGAAGCCCATTCATGCCTCTCTCTTCGCGTTGGAAAGCCGATCTTTCCTCGTTCCTTCTCGCGGGACTCGCCCTCTTGATGACCACCAGCATCGCCCCGACCGCAGCGCACGCCGCCGACGCCAATACGGTGCACACGCTCATCATCGACACCGACCCCGGTGCCGATGACGTGATCGCGTTGCTGTTCGCGATGGCATCGCCCGAGACGCTGAAGATTCAGGCGCTGACCACGGTGGCCGGCAACGTGCCGCTCGCGAAGACTTCGCGCAATGCGCGCCTCGCGCGCGAGTGGGCCAAGCGACCTGACATCCCCGTCTACGCCGGCGCGCCGCGTCCCCTGCTGCGCACACCGATCTATGCGGCCGACATTCACGGCAGCGAGGGCATCACGGGCGTGAAGGTGTTCGAGCCGAAGCAGCCGCTGGCCGATGGCAACGCCGTCGACTACCTGATCCGCACGTTGCGCGCCGCACCCGAGAAGAGCGTGACGCTCGCGATGCTCGGGCCAGAGACCAACCTCGCGCTGGCGCTCACGCAAGCCCCGGACATCGTGCGCGGCCTGCGCGAGCTGGTGCTGATGGGTGGCGCGCACTTCAATGGCGGCAACATCACGCCGACGGCAGAGTTCAACGTGTTCGCCGATCCACATGCGGCCGAGATCGTGCTGAAAAGCGGCGTGCCGATCACCATGCTGCCGCTGGACGTGACGCACAAGATCCTCACGAGCCCCGAGCGCATCGCCAAGCTGCGCGGCATCGGCAACCAGGCGGGCAAGACGGTGGCCGACATCCTCGATGCCTACGTGCAGCACGACATGCAGTACTACGGCCTGCCCGGCGGGCCGGTGCACGACGCCACTGTCATCGCCTACCTGCTGCAGCCCTCGCTCTTCAAGGGCAAGCAGGTGAACGTGGAGGTCGACAGCCGCGAAGGCATCGGCTTCGGCCAGACGGTGACGGACTGGTACGGCGGCCTGAAGCGCCCCGCCAACGTCAACTGGATCGCCGAAGGCGATGCGCAAGGGTTCTTCGATCTGCTGACGCAGCGCATTTCTCGCTTGCCTTGAGCGGCACCGCCCCAGGGCGACGTTGACTCGAGTGGTCGGCGCGGCGCACCATAGCGCACCGTCGCCCAAGCCCAACACGCGGCGGACTCGTTGGGGAGGCCCGCCCCGCTCTGCAGCAGGTGATCCAACACGCCATTTCAGAGCTTTCGAGGAGCTCTCATGGCTGAAAGCGACAAGGTGTTCGCGGGTTCGATCCCGAAGTTCTACGACACGCTGATGGTCCCCCTGATCTTCGAGGCCTATGCCACCGACATGGCCGCACTTGTTGCCGCCTTCTCGCCTGGCTCGGTGCTTGAAACGGCGGCAGGCAGCGGCGTGGTCACGCGGGCGCTTGCCCCCAGACTCGGCGCCGGCGCGCGCTACGTGGTGACCGACCTCAACCAGCCCATGCTCGACTACGCCGCCACCCGGCAAGGGGCCGATAGCCGTATCGAGTGGCGGCAGGCCGACGCGCTCGCCCTGCCGTTCGAAGATGCCTCGTTCGATGTCGTTTGCTGCCAGTTCGGCGCGATGTTTTTCCCCAATCGAGTGGCTGGCTACGCCGAGGCGCGCCGTGTGCTGAAGCCGGGCGGGCGCCTTGTCTTCAGTGTCTGGGACCGTATCGAGGAGAACGCCTTTGCCGACGACGTCACCAACGCCGTCGCCACGGTATTTCCGCAGGACCCTCCGCGATTCCTGGCCCGCACGCCGCACGGTTATCACGACACCGCACTGATACGCGAGGACTTGAGCCGCGCAGGGTTCACCGACATCGGCATCGAGACGCACGAGAAGCTGAGTCGCGCCCCCTCGGCGCGCGACGTTGCCACCGCCTATTGCCAGGGGACGCCGCTGCGCAACGAAATCGAGACACGCGACGCCAGCTTGCTTCAGCTCGCAACGGAGCGCGCGACGGAGGCGATCGCCAGCCGCCATGGCGAACAGGGCCCGGTGGCCGGCAAGATCCAGGCGCATGTGATCGTGGCGGCGGGATAGCAGGGTTCCGGCCTTCTTCGACAAGGCCTTGCCGGCCCCATGAAAAAAGCCACGCTGCGGAACAGCGTGGCTTTTGTCTTTGCGCCGCAGCAGCGAATCGATCAGTGCTGCAGGATCTTGTTCAGGAAGTCCTTCGTGCGCGGCTGACGGTTCTCAGGGTGATTGAAGAACTCGTCCTTCGCGCAGTCTTCCAGGATCTTGCCGCCCACGTCGATGAAGATCACACGGCTCGCGACCTTGCGGGCGAAGGCCATTTCGTGCGTGACCACCATCATGGTCATGCCTTCCTTGGCCAGGCTCACCATCACGTCGAGCACTTCGCCGACCATCTCGGGGTCGAGCGCCGAGGTGGGTTCGTCGAACAGCATCACGATCGGGTCCATCGACAGCGCACGGGCAATCGCCACGCGCTGCTGCTGGCCGCCCGAGAGCTGGCCCGGGAACTTGTCCTTGTGCGCCATCAGGCCCACGCGGTCGAGCATCTTCAGGCCGCGGGTCTTGGCTTCGTCGGGCGTGCGGCCCAGCACCTTGATCTGCGCGATCGTGAGGTTCTCGGTCACCGACAGGTGCGGGAACAGCTCGAAGTGCTGAAACACCATGCCGACCTTGGAGCGCAGCTTGGGCAGGTTGGTCTTGGGGTCGTGCAGCGGGATGCCGTTGACAGTGATCTCGCCCTTCTGGAAGGGCTCGAGCGCGTTCACGGTCTTGATGAGCGTGGACTTGCCGGAACCCGACGGGCCGCACACCACCACCACGTCGCCCTTGGAGATGTTCACCGAGCAGTCGTTGAGCACCTGCACCGGGCCATACCACTTGGAGACGTTCTTGATTTCGATCATTTTTTCGGACATTTCTTTCTCTCCGGTTCAGCCACTCAGCGAATGATGGCGATCTTCTTGTGGAGGCGCTTCACGAGCCACGACAAGGCATAACACATGACGAAGTACACGACGGCTGCGAGCAGGTAGGCCTCGATCGGGCGGCCGAAGTTCTTGCCGGCGGTCTCGAAGCCCTTGAGCATGTCGTAGGCACCGATGGCATACACCAGCGAGGTGTCCTGGAACAGGATGATGGTCTGCGTGAGCAGCACCGGCAGCATGTTGCGGAACGCCTGCGGCAGCACCACCAGGCGCATGTTCTGGCCGTAGGTCATGCCCACCGCCTGGCCCGCATTCACCTGGCCGCGCGGGATCGACTGGATGCCGGCCCGCATGATCTCGGAGAAGTACGCAGCCTCGAACGCGACGAAGGTGATCACGGCCGAGATTTCGGAGCGGTAGTTCGAACCGAGCGAACCGAACAGCGAATAGAACGACGCCGGCACGAGCAGGAAGAACCACAGGATCACCATCACCAGCGGAATGCTGCGCATGCCGTTGACGTAGATGGCGGCGGGCGTATCGAGCCACTTCTTGCCCGACAGCCGCATGAGCGCGAGGATCGTGCCGAAGATCACGCCGCCGATCGTGGCCACCACCGTCAGCATGATGCTGAAGTAGAAGCCCTTGATGACGAAGTTGCTGATGACGTCCCAGTTGTAGAACGACAGGTCGAGATTCATCATGTCAATGACCTCCGCCGCCAGCGCTGGCCGAGACGATGAAGCCCGGCACGCGGGTCTTCTTCTCGATGAACGCCATGAGCCGGTTGATGGCCAGGGCCGACACCACGTAGCACGCCGTCACCGCGAGGTAGACCTCGATGCCGCGCGAGGTTTCTTCCTGCGCCTGCATGGCGAACATGGTGAGCTCGGTGACCGACACGGCGAACGCGACGGACGAGTTCTTGAAGATGTTCATCGTCTCGCTCGTGAGCGGCGGGATGATGATGCGGTAGGCCATTGGCAGGATCACGTAGCGGTAGTACTGCGTGGTGGTGAAGCCCACCGCCATGCCCGCATAGCGCTGGCCCTTGGGCAGCGCCTGGATGCCTGAGCGCACCTGCTCGGCGATACGCGCCGAGGTGAAGAAGCCCAGCGCCAGCACCACCAGGATGAAGCTCGGCACGCCCTTCATCACGGGTATGAGCGCCGGAATCACGTGGTACCAGAGGAAGATCTGCACCAGCAGCGGGATGTTGCGAAAGAGCTCCACCCATGCATTGCCGAACCGCACCAGCCATGGGCTGTCGGGCAGCGTGCGGATGATGCCGATCAACGAGCCCAGCACCAGCGCCACGACCAGCGCCAGCAGCGCCACCGACACCGTCCAGCCCCAGGCCGAGAGCATCCACTGCCAGTAGGTCGGATAGTCCCCCCCCGGGTCCTGCAGGAACACCTGCCAATCCCAGTTTCCCATTTCTTACTCCTTCACCGTCTTCGACAAAACCGTCCCTTGAAAAGAAACGCCCACCGCGAAAGGTGGGCGTCATTCACGCAGCGACGCGCGCTTATTCCTTGGTGACGTACTCTTCCGCGGGCTTGTCGTTCGGGTTGGCCCACGCGTTCTTGGTGGCTTCGCCCAGCGGCAGGTTGATCACGACATTGGCCGGGGGAATCGGCTTCAGGAACCACTTGTCATAGAGCTTGGCGAGCTCGCCCGACTTGGCCTGTGCCTTGATGCTGTCGTCCACGGCCTTCTTGAAGGCCGGGTCGTCCTTGCGGATCATGATGCCGATGGGTTCCACGGCCAGCACGTCCGGCAGGATCTTGTAGTCCTTGGGCGACTTCGACTTGGCGGCGAGCGCGGCCAGGATGGAACCGTCCATCACGAAGGCGTCGGCACGGCCTGTTTCCAGCAGCAGGAAGCTGTCGGAGTGGTCCTTGCCGTAGACCTCCTTGAAGCTCAGGTTCTCGGCGCGCTTTTGCTTGCGCACGGTCTGCAGCGGCGTGGTGCCGGTGGTGGTGGCGACCGTCTTGTCCTTCAGGTCGGCCAGCGAGTTGATGCCCGAGTTGGCCTTGACGACGATCTTGGTTTCTTCGACGTAGGTGGTCACGCCGAAAGCCACGTCCTTCTGGCGGGTGGCGTTGTTGGTGGTCGAGCCGCACTCGATGTCCACGGTGCCGTTCTGCACGAGGGGAATGCGGTTCTGCGAGGTGACGGGCTGGAACTTGACTTCGAGCTTCTTGCCAGCGGCCTTCTCGAGGTCCTTGATGATGTTGGCGCAGACGTCGTAGTGGAAGCCGGTGTACTGGCCGTTGCCCAGCGTGTACGACAGGCCCGAGGATTCACGCACGCCTTCGGTGATAACGCCCGAGGCCTTGATCTTGGCCAGGGTGTCATTGGCCTGAGCGAAGGCGCCGCTTGTGGCGAACGCTGCGATTGCCAATGCCATTGCTTGTTTTTTCATACAGAAAACTCCTGAGGGTGACTGAAACAGATACAACTAAATTCTAGACATACATATTTTGCGTGATACCCGGACCAACCCGGTGCATCCGGGGGGCATCCCCGCATGTCTTGCACCGGCCGCGCGCATTGCAGCGCCAGCCTGGTGCGATCCTGCCTCCTGGCATTGTCCGACTTTCACTAAGCAGCCTTTGTGCCCGAAGGCTCGGCAGCCGGCGGGACCGGTGCGGCGGACAGGCGCACCGGCTGGGTCAGGTTCTCGGGCACCAGCAGCGCCTCCATTTCGGCGCGCGTCATGATCCCGAGCGACTCCGCCACCAGGTCGATGGGCCCGCCCGTGGCGAGCGCCGTCTTGGCGATGAGCGCCGCCTTCTCGTAGCCGATGAGCGGATTGAGCGCAGTGACCAGCGTGACCGATTCGCGCACCCGCTTGGCCAGGAACTCCCGGTTGGCCTCGATGCCGTCGACGCAGTTCAGCTGCAGCGTGTTGCAGGCGTTGCCCAGGTGCTTGATGCTCTTGAACAGGCTCCAGCCCATGATCGGCTCGAAGGCGTTGAGCTGCAGTTGGCCAGCCTCCGATGCCATCGTCACGGTGATGTCGTTGCCGATGACTTCGAAGGCCACCTGGTTCATGACTTCCGGAATCACCGGGTTGACCTTGCCCGGCATGATCGAGGAGCCCGCCTGCCGCGCGGGCAGCCGGATCTCGCCGAAGCCGGCCTGCGGGCCGCTGGAGAGCAGGCGCAGGTCGTTGCAGGTCTTGCTGAGCTTGGTGGCCACGCGCTTCAACACACCCGAGAGCTGCACGAAGGCGCCCGTGTCCTGCGTGGCCTCGATGAGGTTGGCGGCCTGCTTGAGCGGCACGCCGGTCTGCTCGGCCAGGTACTGGCAGGCGAGGTTGGCATAGCCGTGCGGCGCGTTGATGCCGGTGCCGATCGCGGTGGCGCCGAGGTTGATTTCCTCGATGAGCGAGCGGGCCTCGCCCAGCCGCGCCTCGTCCTCGCCGATCATGATCGCGTAGGTCAGGAACTCCTGGCCCAGCGTCATCGGCACCGCGTCCTGCAGCTGGGTGCGGCCGATTTTCAGGATGTCCTTGAACTCGAGCGCCTTGGCCTCGAAGCTGCGGCGCAGCGCGGCCATGGCTTCGAGCAGCTTGCCGATCGCGAACCACAGCGCCAGGCGCACCGCCGTCGGGTACACATCGTTGGTGCTCTGCGAGGCGTTGACGTGGTCGTTGGGGTGCAGCACGTCGTAGCGCGCCTTCTCGTGGCCGAGTTTTTCGAGCGCGAGGTTGCAGATCACCTCGTTCGCGTTCATGTTGGTCGAGGTGCCAGCGCCGCCCTGAATCACATCGACCACGAACTCGTCGAGCAGCTTGCCTTCGATGATGTCCTCGCAGGCCAGGATGATCGCGGCGGCGCGGTCGCGGTCGATGGCGCCCAGGTCGGCGTTGGCGCGGGTCGCGGCCTTCTTCACGAAGGCCAGCGCGCGCACGAGGTCGGGCATGGCCGAGATGCGGGTGCCGGAGATAGCGAAGTTCTCGACGGCGCGCGCCGTGTGCACGCCCCAATAGGCGGCAGCAGGAATCTGCTTCTCGCCGAGGAAGTCGTGTTCAGTCCTGAAATTGGAGTTCATACGGGGTTCCTCGGCTTAAAAAAAAGCACGCGAGTGGCGCGTGCCGGAGAAGGATGCTGTGACAGCAGTGAAAAACTGCCGCGACTGTAGTACCCCAGTGCTCATGGCGCCAATGCTGAATCCGGGGGGCCCCATGCACGGCATTTATAGATTGTGCGGCGCACAAATCCGGTGTCAGAGGGTGGCCGGCTGGGTGCCGACAAGGTACGACCAGAGCGCGTCGGCCGTTCGCTTGGGCTGGATGCCTTCGGACACCGCCGCCACCTTGGCAGACCGGCCATTGCCGGTCTTCACGGGCACCGGGGCGCTCGGCTTCTCGCGGTAGGCGCGGATTTCCATCGTCGCCTCCAGGCTGTCGATCTCGGGCGGTAGCGCGCTCACGAGTTTGCGGGCCTTGATCTCCTTGCGCACCGCGCTCTGCGGCAGGAAGGCGATGCCATGGCCTTCGAGCGCCATCACCTTCAGGCCCTCGGCCATGTCGGTCTCGTAGACGCGGTCCAGGTGGATGGCCGTGCCCGACTCCTTGAGCAGTTGGTCGACCACGCGGCCCAGGTAGGCGCCGGGCGCATAGCCCAGGTAAGGGAGCGGTTGGCCCGGGCGGCCCGGCAGCCGGAAGCGCGGGGCGCCGTCGGCATCGGCCTTGACCCAGGGGGCCACGGTTTCCTCGCCGAGGCTCACCATCTCGTACTTGTTGTTGTCCAGCTGCAGCGGCTGCGAGGGGTGGTGGTAGGCGATCAGCAAATCGCAACTGCCCTCGACCAGCCGCAGCACCGCGTCGTGCACGTTGAGCGCGATGAGCCGGCTCTTGATCGGCCCGAAGTGCTCGCGCAGGCTGGTCACCCACGAGGGGAAGAAGGTGAAGGCCAGCGTATGCGGCACGGCGATCTCGATCACGTCCTGCCCGGCGGCCGAGTGGCCGCGCAGCATGGCCCGGGTGCTCTGCAGCGACTGCAGCATCTCGATGGCCTGGCTATAGAGCGTCTGGCCCGCGGGCGTGAGCCGCGTGGGGTAGGAGCTGCGATCGACGAGGTCGGTGCCGGCCCAGCCTTCGAGCGCCTGGATGCGGCGGGAGAACGCCGGCTGCGTCACGTGCCTCAACTGGGCCGAGCGGCTGAAGCTGCGGGTCTCCGCCAAGCTGATGAAGTCTTCAAGCCACTTTGTTTCCATGAGTGACGATTATGCGAGCGCCGCGCCATACTGGGCGCCTCCTCCTTTACCCGCATCCGCCATGCCTTCAGACGACCTGCTCGCCCTCAGCGCCACCGAACTCTCGCGCCGCATCGCAGCGCGCGAGGTGTCCTGCCACGAACTCATGCAGGCCTCGCTGGCCCGCATCGAGGCGCTGAACCCGCGCTTCAATGCCATCGTCTCGCTGCGTGAACCGCAGCAACTGCTGGCCGAAGCGAGCGAGCGCGATGCCGAACTGGCACGCGGCGAACGGCGCGGCTGGATGCACGGCTTTCCGCTCGCGGTGAAGGACCTGAGCCATGCCGCAGGGCTGCCGACCTCCATGGGCTCGCCCCTGTCGCCGCGCTCGCCTGCGCGCACCGACAGCCTGCACGTCGCCCGCATGCGCGCGGCCGGCGCCATCGTCATCGGCAAGACCAACACGCCCGAGTTCGGCCTCGGCTCTCACACCTACAACACCGTGTTCGGCATCACCCGCAACGCCTATGCGCCCGAGCGCAGCGCGGGCGGCAGCAGCGGCGGCGCGGCCGTGGCGCTGGCCCTGGGCATGCTGCCGGTGGCCGACGGCAGCGACATGATGGGATCGCTGCGCAACCCCGCCGCCTTCAACAACGTGATCGGCATGCGTCCCTCGCGCGGCCGCGTGCCCGGCGATCCGGAGCAGGAGCTGTTCTTCCAGCAACTGGGTTGCGAAGGGCCGATGGCGCGCACGGTGGAAGACACGGCGCGGCTGCTCGCGGTGCAATCGGGTTTCGACGGGCGCGTGCCGCTGTCGTCGCCGCATGCCCTGCCCTCGCCCGACGAACTCTCGCTCGATGGCGACGGCAAGGGCCTGCGCATCGGCTGGCTCGGCAGCATCTGGCCCGAGCTGCCGCTCGCGCCCGGCATCCGCGAACTCGGCGAGAAGGCGCTCGACACCTTCCGCACCATCGGCTGCGAGGTCGAACCCTGCACGCTCGACGTGCCGCGCGAGCACAACTGGAGCGCGTGGCTGCGGCTGCGGCAACTGCTGGTCGGCGGCAAGCTCGGCGCGTACCTGAGCGATCCGAAGCTGTTCGCGCAGTTGAAGCCCGAGGCGCAATGGGAAATCGAGCAGAGCCGGCACCTGGATGCGGCGTCGCTGTACCAGGCGTCGCTCTATCGCTCGAACGTGTACCGCGCGTTCCTGAAACTCTTCGAGCGCTTCGATTTCGTCGTGGCGCCGACCGCGCAGGTCTTTCCATTCGATGCCGAGCTGTACTGGCCTGCCGAAGTGGGCGGGGTGAAGAGCGATACGTATCACCGCTGGATGGAGATCGTCACGCCGTTCACGCTGGCGGGACTGCCGACGTTGAATGTGCGCGCCGGCTTCGGCGAAGGCGGTTTGCCGATGGGGCTGCAGCTCGCCGGGCCGATCCATGCCGACCTCGACGTGCTGCGGCTCGGGCATGCGTATGACCAGGCCTGCGGCTGGGGCGCGCGGCGCCCTTCGGCGCTGGCTGCCTAGATCGGCGTCAGTACGCCACGCCCCGCGAAGTGCCCTTCGGCATTCGCGAGGAAGTGATCCACCGACTTCTGCGTCGCCTCGGGCGACCAGCCCGCCATGTGCGGCGTCAGCAGGACGTTGTCGAGACCCACGAGCGGCTCCGGCCGCTTGGGTTCGCTCTCGTAGACATCGACACCCGCGCCCGCGATGCGGTTCTCGCGCAGCGCCGCACCCAGCGCCTCGGTATCTACCACGCTGCCGCGGCCGATGCTCACCAGGTAGCCCTGCGGCCCGAGCGCATCGAGCACCTCGGCATTGACCAGGTGCTTGGTCGCCGGGCCGCCCGGCGCGGCGAGCACCAGGAAGTCGGCCCAGGCGGCGAGCGACTTCAGGTCGTCGAAGTAGCGGTGCGTCGCGCCTTCGCGCGGCTTCCGGTTGTGATAGCCGATTTCCATGTCGAACGCCGCCGCGCGCTTGGCGATCTTCTGGCCGATGGTGC
Source organism: Variovorax sp. W1I1 (assembly GCF_030815625.1). NCBI lineage: Bacteria > Pseudomonadati > Pseudomonadota > Betaproteobacteria > Burkholderiales > Comamonadaceae > Variovorax > Variovorax sp. W1I1. The sequence continues at coordinate 5,173,076 of NZ_JAUSWZ010000001.1, forward strand.
CGAGCCCCAGGATGCCCAGCTTCTTGCCCGACACGTTCGGCGGCTGCGGAATGGCCTCGCGCCACACGCCTTCGCGGCACAGCCGGTCGAGCTTGCGGAGCTCGCGCACGACGCCGATCAGAAGGCCGAAGGCGTGGTCGGCCACGCAGTCGTCGTTGGTGCCGGCGCCGTTGGCGGTCACGATGCCGCGGGCGCGCGTCACCTCGAGCGGCACGCATTCGTAGCCCGCGCCCAGGCAGCAGATCAGCTCGAGCGCCGGCATCGCCGCGATTTCCTCGGGGGTGACGCCGATCACGCCGATGGTGAGCACCGCGCGGAATGCCTTGCCGCGCTCGGCGATGGCGGCCGCGCGTGCGGCGGGGTCGAAGGCGTAGGTCACGTCGTAGACCTCTGCAAGCTGGGCCTGGTGGGCGCTCGAGAGGCTGTTGAGCACCAGCAGGGGAATCTTGGTCGACACGTCTGAACTCCTGGATCGAGTAGAGGAAAAGGGTTGAATGATCGGGCTAGAGCAGAGGCGCCGCTTCGCTCTTCTGCAAAGCCCACATCTGGGCATAGCGGCCTTGCTTGGCGAGCAGCTCGGCGTGCGTGCCGCGCTCGACGATCACGCCGGATTCGAGCACGAGGATCTCGTGCGCATCGACCACGGTCGACAGGCGGTGCGCGATCACCAGCGTGGTCTTGTCCTGCGCAGCGCTCTTGAGCTCCGACTGAATGGCGCGCTCGTTAGCCGAATCCAGCGCCGAGGTGGCCTCGTCGAAGATCACGATCGGCGGATTCTTCAGGAGCGTGCGCGCGATGGCCACGCGCTGCTTCTCGCCTCCCGAGAGCTTGAGGCCGCGCTCGCCCACCGTCGTTTCGTAGCCCATGGGCGTGGCCGAGATGAAGTCGTGGATGCGTGCAGCCCGCGCTGCGCCTTCGACCTCTTCGCGCGTTGCACCGGGGCGGCCGTACGCGATGTTGTATTCGACCGTGTCGTTGAAGAGCACCGTGTCCTGCGGCACGATGCCGATGGCCCGGCGCACGCTCGACTGGGTGACCTCGCGAATGTCTTCGCCGCCGATGGTGATGCGGCCCTGCTGCACGTCGTAGAAACGGTAGAGCAGCCGAGCCAGCGTGGACTTGCCCGACCCCGACGGCCCGACCACCGCCACCGTCTTGCCGGCTGGAATCTCGAAGCTCACATGCTTGAGGATCGGCCGCGCGGGTTCGTAGGCAAAGTTCACGTCCTCGAAGCGGATGGTGGAATCGATGCCGGCCAGGGGCTGCGCATCGGGCGCATCGCGCACCTCGCGCTCCTTCTCCATCAGCACGAACATCTTGTCCAGGTCGGTCAGGCTCTGCTTGATCTCGCGGTAGATCACGCCCAGGAAGTTGAGCGGAATGTAGAGCTGGATCATGAAGGCGTTGACCATCACCAGGTCGCCCAGCGTCATGCGCCCTTCGACCACGCCCGAGGTGGCGCGCCACAGCATCAGCACCAGGCTGATCGCGATCAGCAACTGCTGCCCGATGTTGAGCATGCTCAGCGTGCGCTGGCTCTTGATGGCCGCCTTGCGGTAGCGGTCCAGGCTCGCGTCGTAGCGCTTGGCCTCGAACTCCTCGTTGTTGAAGTACTTGACGGTTTCGTAGTTCAGGAGCGAATCGACCGCGCGGCTCTGGGCCATCGAATCGAGCTCGTTCATGGTCTTGCGGAACTGGGTGCGCCACTCGGTCACCGTCACCGTGAAGGCGATGTAGAGCACCAGTGCCGCCGCGGTGATCCAGACGAACAGCGAATCGAACTTCACGCCCAGGATCGTGAGCACCAGCACCAGCTCGATGATGGTGGGCACGATGCTGTAGAGCGACATCGAGATGAGCGAGTGCACGCCGCGCGTGCCGCGCTCGATGTCGCGGGTCATGCCCCCGGTCTGGCGCTCCAGGTGAAAACGCAGGCTCAGCGAATGCAGGTGGCCGAAGACCTCCAGCGCGATCTGCCGCGCCGTGCCCTCGGTGGCCTTGGCGAAGATCAGCTCGCGCAGTTCGCCGAAGAGCGCGGTCGAGAAGCGCAGCAACCCGTAGGCCAGCAGCAGCCCGATCGGCACGATGAGCAGCGCCTGCGCCATGTCCGGCTTGGGCGTCATCGTGTCGATGAGGTTCTTCAGCAGCACCGGCACGCCCACGTTGGCCACTTTCGCGCCCACCATGAACGCGAGCGCGGCCATCACGCGCCACTTGTATTGCCAGAGGTAGGGAAAGAGCCGGCGCAGCGTCGCCCAGTCGGAGCGGTCGCTTTTCGCCGGTGGATGGCCGGAGACGGTATGGGAAGGGGGAAGGGCTTCGCCGCTGCGGCGCATGAGGGACAATCGTGGTTGTTGTTTGTTGCCAGATTGTGCCCATGTCAGATACTTCCAGTGCTGCCGCCGCAGCGACCCTCAAAAGCCTGCCCACCGACATGGAGCTGGTACTCAAGGTCATCCCGATGCCGGCCGACTGCAATGCCAACGGCGACATCTTCGGCGGCTGGGTCATGGCGCAGTGCGACCTGGCCGGCTCGGTGATTCCGGCGCGCTATGCCAAGGGGCGGCAGGCCACGGTGGCGGTCAACGAGTTCATCTTCAAGCAGCCGGTGCGGCTGGGCGACATCCTCTCGTTCTATTCGAAGCTGGTGCGCATCGGGCGCACTTCGGTCACGGTGACGGTAGAGGTGTTCGCCGAGCGCTTCCGGGCGCAGGGCGAGTACATCAAGGTGACGCAGGCGACGTTCACCTATGTGGCGATCGACGACAACGGCCGGCCGCGGGTGATCGAACAGCAGCCGTGAACACTGGCCCCGGGCTCAAACGCCCGGGTCGCGCACGCGCTCGAATCGCTCGAACTCCTGGTTGACCCAGCGCCCCTCGCGCCGCTCGGTGCGGCGGATGTAGACGGTCTGCACGATGTCGCGCGTGTGGGCATCGATCTCGATCGGACCGCGCGGGCTCTCGAACTTCAGGCCGCGGAAGGCATCGACCAGCCGCTCCCCACTGAGGGAGCCGCGCGCCGAGGGCGAGCTCATCGCCGCATCGATGGCCGCAAGCGCATCGTGCGCCGCCACCGCGAAATAGCCCGGCCGCAGGTGGCTGCCGTATTCCGTCTCGAAGACGCCGGCGAAGCGGCGGTTGGCCGGCGATTCATGCGCGAACGAGTAGTGGTGGCTGGTCACGAGCCCGTCGGCCAGTTCGCCGACGCCTTCGAGGTAATGGTCGTCGGTGGCGTCGCCGGTCGCGAGCAGCCGGATGCCGGTGTCGGCCATGCCGCGGTCGCGCCAGAACTTCAGGAACGTCGCGGGCATCTGCCCCGAGGGCAGGAAGAAGAACACCGCCTGGGGCTTCAACTCGCGCAGCCGCAGCATGTAGGCCGAGTAGTCGAGCGTGTTGAGCGGCACCCGCAGCATCGCGCCGACCTGCCCGCCGCCGGCGGTGATGCCCGCGACGAAGGTGCTTTCGGCATCGACGCCCGAGGCGTAGTCAGCCACCACGGTGCAGACGTCGCGCAGCCCCTGCTGCAGCGCCCAGCGCGCGAGCGGCAGCGTGACCTGGGCGATGGTGAACGACAGCCGCACGGCATAAGGGCAGCGCGCCGTGATCCCCGAGGACGCCGCATTCATCACCACCAGCGGCAGCTTCGCCTGCACGGCGACGGTGCCGACGGCGTAGGCGTTGGAGCTGAAGTCCAGGCCGGCGAGCAGATCGACGCGCTCGTTCTCCACGAGCTCCTGCGCATTGCGACGCGCCTGCTCGGGCGCGCTGCCCGGCACGTCGCGGCGCAGCAATTCGACGGGCCGGCCCGCGATCTGCTGGTTGTGCGCGGCCAGCCAGACCGACATGCCCGCATCGAACTGCCGCCCGCCGCCCGCATAAGAACCTGACCAGGAACCGATGACCCCGATGCGCAACGGGCGGACCCGCGCGAGGACCACGGAAGGCGCCGCCAATGTTCCCGCAAGCAAGCCCAAAGTACGCCTGCGCGTGCGGTCGATTGCTACTTTTTCAGTAGCATCAATTGCCCGCTGGCTGGGCGTTTCGGGAGGTCTTGTCTCGAAAACTTGCACGGCAGACAGTGTAAAGGGCCACTGTCTGCGGGCCAACGCGGGAGGAACCCTCAGAGCTTCGAGAAATCGGGCTTGCGCTTCTCCATGAACGCGCCGAAGGCTTCCTTGGCGGCCGGCTCGCGCAGCATGCGGCCGAAGCTCGCGCCCTCTTCGCCCATGCGCTCGAGCACTGCGGGCAGTTGCCCCTTCTTCAGCAGGCGCTTGGTCTCGACCAGCGCGCTCAGCGGCTTGGCCGCGAGCTTGCGGGCCTGCGTTTGCGCGATGCCGTTGGCTTCGGTCGGCGGCACGACGCGGTTGACCAGGCCCACTTCGAGCGCGGCCTCGGCCATGAAGGGCTCGCCCAGCAGCAGCGCTTCGGCTGCGCGGTGATAGCCGAGCATCTGCGGCACCAGCAGGCTCGACGCCGCCTCGGGGCACAGGCCCAGGTTCACGAAGGGCATCGAGAACGCCGCGTTGTCACCGGCATAGACGAGGTCGCAATGGAACAGCATCGTCGTGCCGATGCCCACGGCCGGACCGCAGACCGACGCGACGATGGGCTTCGGAAAGGTCGCGATGCCGCGCAGGAACCGGAACACCGGCGACTCCTGGGTGGCGGGCGGCCCGTTGAGGAAATCGCCGATGTCGTTGCCCGCGCTGAAGATCGTCGGGTCGCCCTGGATCAGCACGCAGCGCACCGCCGCTTCGCTCTCGGCCGTGGCCAGCGCATCGGCCAGCTCGGCGTACATGCTGCTGGTGATCGAGTTCTTCTTGTCGACGCGGTTGAATGTGATGGTCATCACACCGGCTTCGGTGTGGACGAGGATGTCGCTCATGGGAATGGTCCTTGGGTAAAAACGGTTGCTGCTGTCGGCAGTGCGCTCAGGCGTCGAGGGCTTCGCGCACGAAATCGAGGCGGTCCTGCCCCCAGAACATCTGGTCGCCGACGAACATGGTGGGGGCGCCGAACACGCCGCGCTCCACGGCTTCCTGCGTGACGGCCTTAAGGCGGTCCTTCGTCTCCTGCGCGCCGGCCAGTGCGAGCAGGCCCGCAGCGTCGAAGCCTGCATTCTGCAAGACGGCGCCGACCGTCGCCGGGTCGTTGAGGTTCTGCGGCTCGACCCACATCGCGTGGTAGACCGCATCGACGTATGCGCCGAAACGCGCCGGCTCTTTCATCTGCATGCCGGTCGCACCACGCATCAGCAGCAGCGTGTTGATCGGGAAATGCGGGTTGTGCACGAAGGGCACGCCGTAGCGCCTGGCGAAGCGCTTGAGGTCGATGTTCATGTACGGGCCCTTGGGCTTGATCTCCGCGGGCGAATGGTTGCCGGTGGCCTGGAACACGCCACCCAGCAGCATCGGCTTCCACACCAGTTCGGCACCGGTGTCTGCACACACGTGCGGCAATTGCGTGGCGGCCAAATAGGCGGCAGGGCTGCCGAAATCGAAATAGAACTCGACGGTCTTTGTCATGGGCGTCTCCGGGTCTTTTGATTTGTTTGTCAGAACTTCTCGGACCAGGGCCGCAGATCCAACTCGTGCGTCCACGCGTCGCGCGGCTGTGAATGCAGCATCCAGTAGCTGTCTGCGATGTGGTCCGGATTCAGGATGCCGTCGCTCTCTTTCAGCGCATAGCGCTCGGGGAAATTGCTGCGGATGAACTCGGTGTCGATGGCGCCATCGACCACTACATGCGCGACGTGAATGCCTTGCGGTCCCAGCTCGCGCGCCATCGATTGGGCCAGTGCGCGCAGGGCCATCTTCGCGCCCGAGAAGGCGCCGAAGTTCGCGGCACCGCGCAGCGAGGCGGTGGCGCCGGTGAAGATGATCGTGCCGCGATGCCCGCCTGGCGGCACTTCGCGCGCCACCATGCGCTTAGCCACTTCGCGCCCGTTGAGAAAGCCCGAGAAGCACGCCATCTCCCACACCTTGAAGTACTTGCGCGCGGTCTCGGTGAGGATGCTCTCGGGCACGTTGGCGCCGATGTTGAACACCATCACCTCGATCGGGCCGACCGTGGATTCGATCTGCTCGATGAGCGCGACCACTTCTTCTTCCTTGCGCGCATCGCAAGCGAAGGCATGGGCGCGGCCGCCATCGGCCTCGATCTGCGCGACCAGCGGCTGCAGCTTGTCGAGGCTGCGCCGGGTGACGCAAGCGGCGAACCCCTCGCGTGCGAAGCGGCGGGCGATGGCGCCGCCGGTGGCATCGCCAGCTCCGACGATGAGTGCGGCTTTCTGCAGAGCGGCCATTTCTATTCCTTGTAGTAGACGATCTGGTTCGAGGTGGCGAGCAGCACGCCCTTCTCGCTCCACAGATGCGCCGTCTGGTCGAAGAATCCGTTGAAGAACTGCTGCCCCGCCGCGCGGCCCAGCAGGTAGCCCGTGCCGACCTCGGCCAGCTCGGCCGCACCGACATGGAAGTAGGTGGTGATCGACACCGTTCCCGCCGGCACGTGCTTGGCACGGCGCAGCCAAACGCGCGGATAGAACATGTCGCTCATCGCCGCGAGCGATGCGAAGTCGAGCGGCCGCGGTTGCGCGTCGCGCAGCCAGATGCGGGTTTCGCTGTGCTGCAGGCTGCCGTCCCACTTCGCGGGAATGCCACCGCTGAACGGGCGCATCTCGTACTGGTTGATCCACGCCACGCCCGACGGGCCGATGCTCATGCGCTCGACCGTTTCGGGCGCGGGCGCCTCGGGCATCGGCATGTCGCTCTCGCCCCAGGTGTCGCGGCGCGCGGCCGTCACCACGGTGGCGGTGGTGGTCATGTTCGGCGCGCCGCTCGCGCCGGCCTGCGTGATCTGCACGGTCCAGTGCTGCGTCGAGCGGTTGGTGCGCACGGCCGTGGCCTGGATGTCGAACGCGCCGGCTTCGAGCGCGGCCGCGTAGTTGACGGTCAATGCGATCGGCGTGCCGAGCACGTCGGGATGTCGCATCACCGACTGCAGCACCAGGGCTGCGGTAGTGCCGCCGAAAGGGCCGACCATGTTCCAGTAATCGGGGCTGGTCATGCCCGTGAAGTGGCCCACGCGGATGTCGCTGTGATGCAGGGCCAGGGCTTTGTCGAAGGGGTGTTGCGTGCTGCTCATGGTGCTTGCAGTGTGCCTCCGGTGGATGGCGTCACGCAGTCGTGTGCGGGACGTTGGCGTGCTGCACCGCCGCAGGCGCGGCAGGTGCGGTAAGGGCGGCCAGCCGGTGCAGCTTGTCGACCATGCCCGGCCACAGGCTCTGGCTGAACTGCTCGCGGAAGAAGCCGAAGTGGCCGATGCGCCGCGCCTGCACATCCGCCGGCGCGATGCGCTCGACCGCACTCGGGGCGCCCGCATAGAAGCTCACCAGGCTCTCGGTGCCGGCGAGCGTCATCAATTCATCGTCGGTGATCGACAGCGCAAGCACCGGGAAGCGCACGCGCCCGTAGCTTCGCACCGCCGATTCGCCTTCCGCGCCGAGGCTGTAGCGCGGGTGCAGGCACCAGCGCCGCCATTGCAGGATCACGCCGCGCGGCAGGTCGCCCACCTTCTTCAACTTGCGGCCTGGGAAGTAGCCGCACAGCCGCGTGACCAGCGGCACGAGCACGAACCAGAAGTAGAGGATGCTGCGCCGAAGCTTCGGCGCGTTCTCGCGCCAGTAGCCGCTGCCGGCCGCGATGCTCACGAGGCCCGCGACTTGCTCGGGGCGTTGCAGAAAGCCCGGCAGTTGCGCGCCGAGGCTGTGACCCAGCAGATAGAGCGGTTCATCGGGCAGCGCAGCCTTGGCAGTGTCGATCACCGCTTCGTAGTCGCGCGCCCAGTCGAACAGGTCGGCCTTGAAACCGCGCAGCGGCGCGTTGCCGCGCGAGTCGCCAGAGCCCCGGTAGTCGAAGGTCCAGACGCGCAAGCCTTGGCCGGCGAGCCACTGTGCGAAGGGTTCGTAGAACGACTGGCGCACACCCATCGCACCACCGATCACGATGCTGGCGCGCGGTGCGCCGGCGGGCTCGTAGCGGCGCACCGCCAGTTGCTGGGCGCCACCATCGACCGGGAGTTGTTGCGCTTGCATGCGTTTGCCTCTTTCTTCGTTGATCCACCACCGGCCTTCGGCGTAGCGAGCGGGATGAGATGCAAGGCGCGGGTGGCGGGAAACCGGAGCGATCTGAAGGTCGTGAGGATTTCCCGACGGGCCCCGCAACGCCGCAGACCGCCCGCGCAGCAGCCGCTAGACGCGTTCGAAGATGCCTGCGGCGCCTTGCCCCATGCCCACGCACATCGTGACCATGCCGTACTTCAGGTTCTCGCGGCGCAGCGCGTGCACCACGGTCGCCGCGCGGATCGCGCCGGTCGCGCCGAGCGGATGGCCCAGTGCAATCGCACCGCCCATCGGATTCACCTTCGACGGATCGAGCCCCAGCGTGTTGATCACCGCAAGCGATTGCGCGGCGAAGGCTTCGTTGAGTTCGAACCAGTCGATGTCCTCGTGCTTCAGGCCCGCATAGCGCAACGCGGCCGGAATGGCCTCGATCGGGCCGATGCCCATGATGTGCGGCGGCACGCCCTTGCTCGCGAAGCTCACGAAGCGTGCGAGCGGCGTGAGGCCGTATTGTTTGACCGCCTTTTCGCTTGCGAGGATCAGCGCACCCGCGCCGTCGGAGGTCTGCGAGCTGTTGCCGGCCGTCACGGTGCCGCGCGCGGCGAACACGGTGCGCAGCTTGGCGAGGCCTTCGAGGCTGGTGTCGGGGCGCGCGCCTTCATCGAGGCTCACCGTGCGGGTCTTGGCAATCGATTCGCCAGTTTCCAGATCGGGCGAGCGGTCGGTCACTTCGATGGGCGTGATCTCGTCGGCGAACTTGCCGGCCTTCTGCGCGGCCAGTGCCTTCTGGTGCGAGGCCAGTGCGAACTCGTCTTGCGCCTCGCGGCTCACCTTCCACTGCTGGGCGACCTTCTCGGCCGTGAGGCCCATGCCGTAGGCGATGCCCACGTCGCCTTCGCGCTCGAAGATCGAAGGCGACAGTGAGGGCGAATTGCCCATCATCGGCACCATGCTCATGCTTTCGACGCCGGCCGCGATCATCACGTCCGCCTCGCCGACGCGAATGCGGTCGGCAGCCATCTGCACCGCGGAGAGACCCGAGGCGCAGAAGCGGTTGACGGTGATGCCGCCGATGCTGGTCGGCAGGCCCGCGAGCACCGCGCCGATGCGCGCGACGTTCAAGCCCTGCTGCGATTCAGGAATCGCGCAGCCGCAGATGATGTCTTCGATGGCCTTGGGGTCGAGGCCCGGCACGGCGGCGAGCGCCGCCTTCAGCGTGGTCGCGAGCAGATCGTCGGGACGGTAGTTGCGGAAATAGCCGCGGTGCGACTTGCCGATGGGCGTGCGGGTGGCGGAGACGATGTAGGCGTCTTGTACTTGCTTGCTGCTCATGAAATCTGTCCTTAGTTGCGCACGGGCTTGCCGGTGCTGAGCATGCCCATGATGCGTTCCTGCGTCTTGGGGTGCACGATGAGCGAGCAGAACGCCTTGCGCTCCAGCGTCATCAGGTATTCCTCGGTCACGAGCGAACCCGCGTCCACGTCGCCGCCCGTGACCACGTTCGCGATCAGGCTGGCGATGTGGAAGTCGTGCGCGCTGATGAAGCCGCCGTCGCGCATGTTCACCAGTTGGCCCTTGATCGTCGCGGCGCCGCTGCGGCCCGCCACGCGGAAGGTGCGGCGCAGCGGTGCGCGGTAGCCGGCGTCGGCCATGGCCTTGGCCTGCTGCAGCGCCACGTAGAGCAGTTCGTCCTTGTTCGGCACGATCACATCGCTGTCGAGCAGATAGCCGAGCTTCTTCGAATCGAGCGCGCCCGTGCCGACCTTCGCCATCGCCGCGGCGGTGAAGCCTTCGGTGAGGAAGGGCAGGAGATCGGTGCCCGTGGAAGCCGATGCGTTCTCGGCCGCACGGCGTGCGATGTAGGTCAGGCCGCCCGCGCCGGGGATCAGGCCCACGCCCACTTCGACCAGGCCGATGTAGCTTTCCATCGCGGCCACGCGCTTGGCCGAGTACACGGCCAGTTCGCAACCGCCGCCCAGCGCCATGCCGCGCACGGCCGAGACAACCGGCACGCTCGCGTAGCGGATCTTGAGCATCACGTTCTGCAGCTCTTCTTCCGCGCCTTCGACCGCGCCGATGCCCGCGACCACGAAGGCCGGCAGCATCGCCTGCAGGTCGGCGCCGACCGAGAACATCTCGTCGGGCGACCAGATCACCAGGCCCTTGTATTCAGCCTCGGCCAAGTCGACCGCGGTGCCCAGCGCCTCGGCCACATCGGGGCTGATGGCGTGCATCTTCGAATGGATGCTCGCGATGAGCACTTCGCCGTCGAGCGTCCACACGCGCACGTCGCCTTCGTCGCTGATCGTCGTGCCGGCCGTGTTGGCATCGGCTGCGTTCGCGCCGAGCACGCTCTCGGGGAACAGCTGGCGGTCGTGCACCGGGAGCTTGCGTTGCGGAACGAACTGGCCCTGCGATGCGCTCCACGAGCCTTCGGGCGTGTGCACGCCACCGGCCTTGGCGACGGCGCCTTCGAACACCCACTTGGGCAGCGGCACGGTGCTCAGCGCCTTGCCGGCGTCGATGTCTTCCTGGATCCACTTGGCGACCTGCGCCCAGCCGGCTTCCTGCCAGAGTTCGAACGGGCCCTGCTTCATGCCGAAGCCCCAGCGCATCGCGAAGTCGATGTCGCGCGCGCTCTCGGCGATGTCGGCCAGGTGCACCGCGGCGTAGTGGAAACCGTCGCGCAGGATCGCCCAGAGGAACTGGCCCTGCGGCCCTTCGCTCTCGCGCAAGAGCTTCAGGCGCTCGCCCGCAGGCTTCTTGAGCATGCGGCCGTACACCTCGTCGGCCTTCGCACCGGCGGGCACGTATTCGCCGCTCTGGAGGTCGAAACGCAGGATGTCGCGGCCGACCTTCTTGAAGAAGCCGGCCTTGGTCTTCTGGCCCAGGTTGCCCAGCTCCAACAGCTTGGCGAGCACCGGCGGGGTCGCGAAGTTCGCATAGAAAGGATCGCTCTCGGCATTCAGGTTGTCCTGCAGCGTCTTCACGACGTGGGCCATCGTGTCCAGGCCCACCACGTCGGCGGTGCGGAAGGTGCCCGAGCTCGCGCGGCCCAGCTTCTTGCCGGTGAGGTCGTCCACCACGTCGGGCGTCAAACCGAACTTCTCGACTTCCTTCAGCGTGGCCAGCATGCCGGCGATGCCAACGCGGTTGGCGATGAAGTTGGGCGTGTCGTGCGCGCGCACCACGCCCTTGCCGAGCGTGCTGGTGACGAAGGCCTCGAGGTCATCGAGCACCTGCGGCTGCGTGGTGGGCGTGTTGATCAGCTCCACCAGGAACATGTAGCGCGGCGGGTTGAAGAAGTGAATGCCGCAGAAGCGCGGCTTCAGCGCTTCAGGCAAGGCCTCGCTCAGCTTGGTGATCGAGAGGCCCGAGGTGTTCGAGGCCAGGATCGAATGCTTGGCCACGTGCGGCGCGATCTTCCTGTAGAGATCCAGCTTCCAGTCCATGCGTTCGGCAATGGCTTCGATGATGAGGTCGCACTCGCCGAGCTTGGCGAGGTCGTCGTCGTAGTTGGCCTGTTCGATCAGGCCCGCATCGGCCACGTCGCCGAGTGGCGCGGGCTTGAGCTTCTTGAGGTTGTCGATGGCGCGCGTGACGATGCCGTTCTTCGGGCCTTCTTTCGCGGTCAGGTCGAACAGCACGACGGGCACGCGCACGTTGACGAGGTGGGCCGCAATCTGCGCGCCCATCACGCCGGCGCCGAGCACGGCGACCTTCTTCACTTGAAATCGGGACATGTTGCTTGGTATTTCTTCGGTTGAAAACGCACGGCAGGTTTACTGCGCGCGGGTCCAGGTTTGGGTGCGCCAGAACGGGCCCAAGTAGCCGCGCACTTCGAGCTTCTTGCCGCCGTCGATGGGCGTGAAACTCGCGCGGTATTCCTTGCCGTTCTCGGGGTCGAGGATCTTGCCGCCTTCCCAGACGTCCTTGCCCTCGGCCTTCTTGCCGCCGCGGATGATCTCCAGGCCCGTGATGGGCTTGCCCTTGCGGTCGTCGCTGCATTCGTCGCAGGTCGCATCGGGCTTGGTGTCTTTCTTCAGCGACTTCTCGATGCGGCCGCTCAGCGCGCCGTTGGTCTCGGCGATGCGAATCTCGGCCTTGACCTCGCCGGTCTTGTCGTCGGCGTTGCGCCAGAGGCCCACCGGGGTGCTCTGTGCCATGGCCGTGAAAGAAGTAGCGGCAAGGACGATGGCTGCAAGTGTCGTTTTCATGAGCGGCTCCCGGTTTGGACGATGAAGAAAGACAGTGACCTTAGGCAAGCGCTGCGTCGGTGTCCATCAGCACCTTGCTGCCGGCACGCGCGGTGCGCATCAGCGTCGCGGTCTCGGGGAACAGCTTGGCGAAGTAGAAGCGCGCGGTCTGCAGCTTGGCCACGTAGAACGGATCGGTGTTGCCGGCGGCGATTTCGCGCAGCGCCACCTGCGCCATGCGGGCGAACAGGTAGCCGAACACGAAGTGGCCTGCCACGCGGAGGTAATCCACCGCGGCGGCGCCGACTTCGTCGGGGTTCTGGAAGCCCTTGAAGCCGATCTCGGTCGTGAACTTGGTGAGCTGGTCGCCCAGCATCGCGATCGGGTTGATGAACTCGGCCATCTTCTCGTTCACGCCCTCTTCTTCCACCAGCCTCGCAACGAGCTTGCCGAACTTCTTGAGCGATGCGCCGTTGTTGCCCAGCACCTTGCGGCCCAAGAGGTCCAGCGACTGGATCGTGTTGGTGCCCTCGTAGATCATGTTGATGCGGTTGTCGCGCACGAACTGCTCCATGCCCCATTCCTTGATGAAGCCGTGGCCGCCGAAGACCTGCATGCACGAGTTGGTCGCGATGTGGCCGTTGTCGGTGATGAAGGCCTTGACGATGGGCGTGAGCAGCGCGACCAGTTCGCCCGAGTCCTTGCGCACCTTTTCATCGGGATGGTTGTGCTCCTTGTCGAGCAGCAGCGTGCAGAAGATCTGCAGCGCGCGGCCGCCTTCGGCATACGCCTTGGCGGTGAGCAGCATCTTGCGCACGTCGGGGTGCACGATGATGGGGTCGGCTTCCTTGTCCTTGGCCTTCACGCCCGAGAGCGAGCGCATCTGGATGCGGTCCTTGGCGTAGGCCAATGCGTTTTGATAAGCCACTTCGGTGAGGCCGAGCGACTGGTTGCCCACGCCCAGGCGCGCGGCGTTCATCATCACGAACATCGCGGCCAGGCCCTTGTTGGGCTCGCCCACCAGCGTACCGGTGGCGCCTTCGATCACGATCTGTGCGGTGGCGTTGCCGTGAATGCCCATCTTGTGCTCGAGGCCGGCGCAGAAGATCGGGTTGCGCTCGCCGAGCGAACCGTCGGCCTTCACCTTGAACTTCGGCACCACGAACAGGCTGATGCCCTTGCTGCCCTTGGGCGCATCCGGCAGGCGGGCCAGCACCAGGTGAATGATGTTGTCCGTCATGTCGTGCTCGCCGGCCGAGATGAAGATCTTGCTGCCGGTGATGCGGTGGGTGCCGTCGGGCTGCGGCTCGGCCTTGGTGCGCAGGAGGCCCAGGTCGGTGCCGCAATGCGGCTCGGTCAGGCACATGGTGCCGGTCCACTCGCCGCTCGTGAGCTTGGGCAGGTAGGTCTTCTTCTGTTCTTCCGTGCCGTGCGCCTTGAGCGCTTCGTACGCGCCGTGCGAGAGGCCGGGGTACATGGTCCAGGCCTGGTTGGCGCTGTTGAGCATCTCGAACAGGCACTGGTTCACCACGAACGGCAGGCCCTGGCCGCCGAAGGCCGGGTCGCACGAGAGCGCCGGCCATCCGCCTTCGACGTACTTGGCGTAGGCGTCCTTGAAGCCCTTGGGCGTCTTGACTTCGTGCGTGGTCTTGTCGAGCACGCAGCCTTCTTCGTCACCGCTGATGTTCAGCGGGAAGGTCACCTCGGCGGCGAACTTGCCGGCCTCTTCGATCACCGCATTGATGGTGTCGGCATCGGTTTCGGCATGGGCCGGGAGTGCCTTGAGTTCTTCGGCGACGTTGAGCACTTCGTGCAGCACGAACTGCATGTCGCGCACGGGTGGGTTGTAAGTAGGCATCCGGGACTCTCCTGGTCGAAGCTAGATAGAAAGAAGAAAAAGGGGAAAACGAAAACGGTGCCGCGCGCTCAGCGCACGGGCTTGAGGCGCCGGCCGGCGGGCGCTGGTACGGCTGCGGCCGGGTCTGCCGGCGCTTCGGGCGTGGCGCTGCGCGCCAGGATGTTGTTGAAGCCGACGGTGGCGCGGCCGATGGAGCCGGGCACCTGCAGGAAGCGGGCTTCGTAGTGCAGCGCGAGGATGAGGCCGTGGATTTCGAACGCGACCTGGCGTTCGTCGGCATCGGCGCGCAGATGGCCTTCGGACTGCGACTGCACGATGGCGCGCAGCACCGCGGCCTGCCAGATGCTGACCGATTCGACCAGCGCATCGCGCACGGGGCCGGGACGGTCGTCGAATTCGGAAGCGCCACTGATATAGATGCAGCCCGAGTCGATCTCGGTCGAGGTGCGCTTCATCCAGTTGGCGAACATGGCGCGAAGGCGCGGGAGGCCGCGCGGCGCCGAGAGCGCAGGAAAGAACACCTCCTGCTCGAAACGTGCGTGATACTCGCGCACCACCGAGATCTGCAGTTCCTCGCGCGAACCGAAGTGGGCGAAGACGCCCGACTTGCTCATCTTGGTGATTTCGGCCACGGCGCCGATCGACAGGCCTTCGAGCCCGATCTGCGCCGCCAATGCCAGCGCGGCATCAACGATCACGGCCTTGGTCTGCTGGCCTTTCTGGGCGGCGCGGGCCGGCTTGGCGGGAACGGCATTGACAGACATCGTGAAAGCTCCGAATAAAACGAACGGTCGTTCTATTTTGCGGGAGCTTTGCACTTTTGGCCGCAAATGACCTTCTATTCCAGAAGGTTAAATGATGCGAAGCGGGGCCGCACGGGCCCCGCCCCGATCAGAAGTCCTGCGACACCGGCCGCACGACCACTTCATTGATGTCCACGTTCGCCGGCTGTTCCACCGCATAGACCACCGCGCGGGCGATCGCGTCAGCCGGGATCTGGTTCGCGTCGTAGAACGCCTTCACGCCGGCCGCGGCATCGGCATCGGTGCTGCCGAACTTCAGTTCCGACTCGACCGCGCCGGGCGACACGATCGTGACGCGCACGCCCGAGTTGCCCACTTCGACGCGCAAGCCCTCGGAGATGGCGCGCACCGCATGCTTGGTCGCGCTGTAGACCGTGCCGATCGGCGTGAACACCTTGATGCCCGCGATCGACGCGACGTTCAGGATGTGCCCGCTGCCCTGCGCCTGCATGCGCGGCAGCACCGCGGCAATGCCGTAGAGCACGCCCTTGATGTTGACGTCGATGGTGCGGTCCCACTCGTCGACTTTGAGCTTCTCGAGCGGCGACAGCGGCATCACGCCCGCGTTGTTGACCAGCACGTCGATGCGGCCGAAGGTTTCGACCGTCGCGGCGGCGAGCTTTTCCAGGTCGGCGCGCTTGGACACGTCGGTGGCGATGGCAACGGCTTCGCCGCCAGCCTCGCGAATCTCGGCGACCACCTTGTCGAGCCGGTCGGTGCGGCGTGCCGCGAGCACCACCTTGGCGCCGCGTGCGGCGAGGTGGCGGGCCATGGATTCGCCGATGCCGCTGCTCGCACCGGTGACGATGGCGACCTTGCCTTGGATGTTGTCTTGAACGGATGTCATGGGAAATTCCTTTCGGGTGTGTTGAAGAAGTGCATGCAGTGTGGAAAATCCACGCGTTCCAGTAAATGAAACTCTGGCGACTTCAGAATTCCACATCCGGGAACAAGGCAACACACCATGTCCAACCGTCTCGAAGCCCTGCGCGTGTTCTTCACCGCCGCCGATGCCGCCAACTTCCGCGAGGCGGCCGTGCGGCTGTCCGTGTCGCCGCAGGTGGTGACGCGCGCGGTGCGCGAGCTCGAAGAAGAACTGGGCGAGCCGCTCTTTCACCGCAGCACGCGCGGCGTGCAGCTCACCGATTTCGGCCGGCAGCTCGCGCAGCGCGCGCGCGCCGCGGTGGGCGGTGTCGACGCGCTGTTCCACCGCACCGACCGGCGCGCGCTGTCGCAGCACGCGGGCACGGTGCGCGTGACCGCGCCCAACGTGTTCGGCCGCCGGCTGATTCCGCAGGTGCTGGCGCCGATGCTGGCCGAACATCCCGGCCTGGTGCTCGACCTGAGGCTGTCGGAGACCCATGCCGACGTGGTAGACGAGCAGATCGACATCGGTGTGCGCGCGGGTCCGATCCGCGATGCCCGCTTCGTCGCGCGCACCGTCGGCAAGATGCGCCTCTACGTGGTGGCGACGCCCGCACTCATCGAGCGCACGGGCATTCCGAAAAGCCTCGATGCGCTGCCCGGCTTTCCGCTCACCGCGCTGATGGACCGCAGCTCGGGCCGCCCGTGGTCGTGGTTCTTCAGCAAGGGGCGGCAGATGCCGGTCGCCGCGCCGGCCTTCGTCACCGACGACGTCGATGCCGAGTGCGCCGCGGTGCGCGCGGGCCTGGGCTTCGGCCAGCTCGTGGGCCCGCTGGCCGAGCCGCTGCTGCAATCGGGCGAGCTGGTGGCGGTGCTCGAGGCCGAAGCGCCCGAGCCTTGGCCGATCCATGTCTACCGCTCGCAGCGCGCGCCGGTTCCGGCGCGAGTGCGGCTGGTCTACGACGCGCTGGTGAGCGCGCTGCGCTGAAGCGCGCGTTCAGTCGTACTTCTGCCCGGTGCGCATCAGCTCGGGCGTGCCGATCACCTCGTTGAGCGCATCGAAGTCCAGCATCTGCCCGCGCCACGGCTGCGTGGTGCGGTGCTGGTGCAGGCTCGCGTAGTAGCCCTGCAGCGTGTGCACCACCGCACGCGCCGTGCCGCCCGGAAAGATCGCGATGCGAAAGCCGTGCTTCTGCAGCGCATCCGCATCCTGGATCGGCGTCTTGCCGCCTTCGACCATGTTGGCCAGCAGCGGCACGCGGTCGCCGAAGCGCTGGCAAGCGGCATCCATCTGCTCGGGCGAGCGCAGCGCCTCGATGAAGAGCGCATCCACGCCGCAAGCGAGGTACGCCTCCGCGCGGTCGAGTGCGGCGTCGAGTCCTTCGACCGCCACGGCGTCGGTGCGCGCGAGGATCAGCGTGTCGCTCGATGCGCGCGCGTCCAGCGCGGCCTTGAGCTTGCCGACCATCTCGCGCTCGGGCACCACGGCCTTGCCATCGAGGTGGCCGCAGCGCTTGGGAAAGGTCTGGTCTTCGATCTGCACCATCGCCGCGCCCGCGCGCTCGAAGCCGCGCACGGTGCGCTGGGTGTTGAGCGCGTTGCCGAAGCCGGTGTCGGCATCGACGATCACCGGCAGGCTCACCCGCTCGGTGATGCGCGCGAGCGTGTCGGCCACCTCGGTGAAGGTGGTGAGTCCGATGTCGGAGCGGCCCAACCGCGTGTAGGCGATCGAGGCGCCCGAGAGGTACAGCGCCTCGAAGCCGGCCTGCTCGGCCACCAGGGCGCTGAGCGCGTCGTACACGCCCGGCGCAAGCACGATGTCGTTGCGTGCGAGCCGGGTCTTGAAGGAAGGGTTCGTCATGGGGACGCTTTCGTCGAATGGATCAATGCGGCAGCGGTGTGCGCCGCGATGTAGCCGCCGGCCACGGCACTCAGCAGGCCGTTGCCGGAGAGATAGCCCCACACCGCATCGCCCGACACGCCGCCCGCCGCGCCACCGGCTGCGAGCAGGTTGGCGAAGGGCGTGCCGTCGTGGCGCAGCACGCGCATGTCGGGCGCGGTGTCGAGGCCGCCTTGGGTGTGGAAGAGCGCGCCCGTCACCTTCACTGCGAAGTACGGGGCGTCGAGTCCGCGTGTGAACGCGCGGCCGTCGGGCCGGGTGCTGTTGCGCATGGCGTCCAGCGTGCCTTGCAGCACAGCGGGTTCGCAGCCGATGCAGTCCGCGAGCGCCTCCACCGATTCGCAGCGACGCAAGGCGCCCGCCGCTTCGGCATCGCAGAAATCGGGAAATCCCCGCGCCAGCGCGAGCAGCGGCGCATCGAACACATTCCATGCAATGCCACCCGGCTGCGCGAGCACATGCACCGCGGCTTCAGAGTAACCCTCTGTCTCGTCATGAAAGCGCCGGCCTTCGCAATTGATTTGCACCCCGCCTTCCATCATCACGGCCCACGACATCAGCGCCCCTTGCGGCGTGACCCACGAGCCGTGGCCCTGGTAGCCGCCGAGGTCGCGCAGCCGCGCGCCCAGCGATTCGCCCCAGAGGATCGCGCTGCCGTCGTTGCCGGTGTGGCCGCCGAAGGTGGCCTCGGCCATCTCGGGCAGCAGCGTGCGAACCATCTGCGCGTTGCCGCCAAAGCCGTTGCAGGCGAGTAGCAGTGCGTCGCAGGCCAGTGTCTCGCGGCTGCCGTCGGGCCGGGTGTAGTCGATGCCGATCACGCGGTCCTCGGCATCGAGCACCAGCGTGTCGACCAGTGCCTGCGTCAGCACCGGAATGCCCGCGGCCTCGACGGCCGATTGCAGCGCGGCCATCAGCGACGCCCCGGTCTTCTGCGGCAGCGCGTGCATGCGATGCACGCTGTGCCCCGGATAGAGAAAGCCATCGAGCAGCATCCACTGCAAGCCGTGCCGCTCCTGCAACACATCGAGCGCCGGACCGATGGAGTCGGCATAGGCCTCGACCAGCGCAGGCGCCGCGCGCCCGTGCGCCTTGGCCTGGATGTCGGCGGCGAAGCACTCGGCGCTGTCGTCTTGCACGCCGTGCGCGCGCTGCGTGCGGGTGCCTGGCGCGGGAATGAAGCCGGAGGACAGCGCGGTCGATCCGCTCGGCAGCGCATCGCGCTCCAGCACTACGCACTCCACGCCCGCATCCGCCAGCATCAGCGCGGCCGTGAGCCCGCAGGCGCCGCCGCCGACGATGGCCACCGGCACATGCGCGTCGGCCTCGACCTCCGCCGCGCGGCGGATGAGGCGCGAGGGATTGCCAGTCATGCGAGCGATGCAGTGAAGCCCGCGCAGTCCGTCACCTCGGCCACGTTGCGCATGTCGGCCAGCGAGGTCTGGTGGCGCTCTTCGCCGAAGGCCGCGCAGCCGTCGGCGAGCACCAGCGTGCGGTAGTCGCGCATGTGTGCATCGCGCACCGTGCTCGCGACGCCACCGTTGGTGACGATGCCGCAGACCGCGATCGTGTCGATGCCTGCGCGGCGCAGCACCCAATCGAGCTGCGTGTTGAAGAAGGCTGAATACGCGACCTTGCTCACCGTCACGTCGACAAGCCCGGTCAGCGCATCGACGTTCGCCTGGCCCCAGCTGCCGGGCGCGAAGTCGCCCTTCTTCAGGTACGGGCGCAGCGCCTTCAGGTGCGGCGAAACCATCGGTTCGCCGGCCGCATCGGGCCACAGCGTGAACTGGCTCGCGACCACGAGACCACCGGCAGCCTTGAGCGCGCGCGCCACATCGGCCACGCGCGTCGGCAGCAGCAGCGCCGGCGGGTTGGTGTCGCCGCCGCGCGCATAGGCGCCGTTCGCGTCGAGAAAATCGTTCTGCAGGTCGATGACGACCAGCGCCGTCTTCGCTGCAATAGGTTTCGTCGCTTCGCTCATGACAGCCTCACCAGCAGATTGCCGTGCGCATCGACCTCGGCGTGGAAACCGGGTTCGAGCCACACAGTTGTATCGGCCTGTTCCAGGATCGCGGGCCCTTCGATGCGCGCAGCCACCGGCAGCTCGAGCCGCGCATAGCGCACGGCCTCGTGCCACTGGCCGTGGTGGAACACGCGCTGCGTGCCCAGCGGCGCGGTGCTGCCCTCTCCTTCGGGCGCAAGCACCTTCAGGTCGAACTTGGGCCGCACGCCGATGCGCGCGTAGCGCAGGTTCATCACGCGGATCGGAATGCCTTCGAGCACGCGACCGAAGGCGGCGGTATAGCTGGCTTCGAACGCGGCGCGGATCGATGCGGCCGTGAGCGGCGCCTTGCCCGCATCGGCGAGCACCACGGGCAGCGTGTGCGTCTGGCCCGCGTAGAGCATGTCGAGCGCGATCACCTCGCGCACTTCGTCGAAGCGCACGCCCGAGGAGTCGAGGCGCTGCTGGCAGCTCGCCGCCAGCTCGTCGATGCGGCGCTGCACGTCGGCCACGTCGAGTTCGGTCAGCGGCTTGTTGAGCGTCTGCACCGCGTCGTGGCGCATGTCGGCGATCACGCAGCCCAGGGCCGACGTCACACCGGGGTAGCGCGGCACGATGCCCGTGGCAACGCCCACCTCACGCATCATGGCGCACACATGCAGCGCGCCGCCACCGCCGAAGGGCATGTAGGCGAAGCGGCGCGGGTCGTGGCCGCGCTCGATGGAAACGAGGCGAATGGCACCCGCCATGCGCGCATTGGCCACCGTGAGAATCGCTTCGGCCGCCGCGTGCACATCGAGGCCCAGTGGGCGTGCAACGTGCTCCTCGATGGCTTGGCGCGACTTCTCCGCATCGAGCGCCGCGAGCAAACCACCGCCGAGCGGACGGTCCGCCGCGATGCGCCCCAGCAGCACGTTCGCATCGGTCACCGTCGGCCGCATGTTGCCGCGTCCGTAGCACGCCGGGCCCGGCACGCTGCCGGCCGACTCGGGGCCCACCTGCAGCATGCCGCTCGCATCCACCGATGCGATGGAGCCGCCGCCCGCGCCAATGGTCTCGATCTGGATCATCGGCGAGCGGATCACCATGCCGAACTCGATGGCGGTCTGCGCGGCCAGTGCGGCCTCGCCGTTCGCCACCAGCGACACGTCGAACGAAGTGCCGCCCATGTCGCCGGTGATCGCGTTCGGAAAACCCGCCGCGCGCGCGATGGCCGCGCAGGCGATCACGCCGGCCGCCGGGCCCGAGAGCGCCGTGCGCACCGGCAAGTCGCTCGCGGTCTGGCGCGACATCACGCCGCCGTTGCTCTGCACCACCAGCAGTTCGCCGGCGAAGCCCTGGCCGCGCAGGTCGGATTCGAGCCGGCCGAGGTAGCTGCCCACCACCGGCTGCAGCGCGGCGTTGAGCGTGGCGGTCGAGCAGCGTTCGAACTCGCGGATCTCGGGCAGCACTTCGCTGGCCGACGTGACGTGTGGGTTGGGCCAGAGCTCGCGCACCGCCGCGACGGCGAGGCGCTCGTTCTCGGGGTTCGCGTAGGTGTTGATGAAGAACACGCACACCGCTTCGCAACCGGCTTCGAGCAGCGAGCGCGCTTCGGCACGCACCTGTTCCAGATCGACCGCGGTGTGCAGCGTGCCATCGGCCAGCACGCGCTCGTCCACCTCGCGGCGCAGGTCGCGCGGCACCACGGGCGTGAAGCTGCCGCGCAGGCCCCAGGTCTCGGGGCGGTCGCGGCGGCGCATCTCCAGCACGTCGCGGAAACCGCGCGTGGTGATGATGCCGGTGCGCGCCACCTTGCGCTCCAGCAATGCGTTGGTGCCGACCGTGGTGCCATGCACGATGGTGGCAATGTCGGCGGCCGAATCGGCCACGCGCGCCACGCCGTTCATGAAGCCGCGCGCTTCCTCGCCGCGCGTGGAGGGCACCTTGACGATGCGCGCCATGCCGTTCGCCTCGTCGAGCACGAAGAGGTCGGTGAAGGTGCCGCCGACATCGACGCCGACGACAAGGGATTTACCGGAGGAAGTCATTCGGACGCTTTCTTCTTGCTGCTGTCGGTCGTCACATAGCCCATTGCGCTGTCGGCTTCGCGCTGCGACCCCGGCCGCTCGACCGCATGCCCCCAGCCGCCGCCGCCTGGCGTTTCGAGCCGCACGCGTTCGCCGCGCGCCAACTGGATGCCGCGCATCTTCGACACCATGGGCGGCGTATGCCACGTGCCTTCGTTCTCGTAGCTGAACCGGTTGACCGCGCCCTCGCCCCCGCCTGCGATGCCCTTGGGCGGCGAGGTGCCGCGCTCGCCGAAGACGAACACCTCGGCGTCTTTCTCCAGCAGTTCGATTTCGTAGACCGCGCCCAGGCCGCCGCGGTGCCGGCCGTCGCCGCCCGAATCGGCGCGCAGCGACCATTCGGTGAAGCGCACGGGGTACGCGGCTTCGAGGATCTCGAGCGGCGGAATCGTCGCGGTCGAGATCGGCGCATTGCCGTGCGAAAGCCCGTCGCCGCCCGAGTGACCGCCATGGCCGCCGCCGAAGAAGCTGAACATCACCCAGCGCTGGCCTTCGCGGCCCTTGTCGCTGCGGTGGCCCGCGATCGACAGCGCGTTGATGGTGCCGTAGGCCTGTGCGACCGCGCGCATCGGGTCGGCCTGCGCCGCGGCGCTGAAGATCACGTCGATCATGCGCAGGATCGTCTCGGTGTAGCCACCGACCGGGCGCGGGCGCTCGCAGCTGATCACCAGCTTGTCGGGAATGTTGAAGTCCACGGCGTCGAGTACGCCGGCATTGGCCGGTACATCGGGGAACAGGTGCTTGAGCGCGACGTAGCAGGCCGCCACCGCGGTGGCGCGTGAGATGTTCACCGGCCCCGCGCATTGCGGCGAGGTGCGCGAGAAGTCGAGCAGCAGCCGGTCGCCGGCCACCGTCATGTCGAGCGCGATGGTGAGCGGCTCGTTCGTGATGCCGTCGTTGTCGAGCACGTCCTCGAAGCTGTAGCGCCCGTCGGGCAGCGAGGCGATGTGCGAGCGCATCAGGCGCAGCGCGCGGCCGCGCAACTCGCCCAGCGCGTTCAAAACGAGGTCGTCGCCGTACTCGTCGAGCAGGCCGTTCAGCCGTTTCTCGCCGAGCTCCAGCGCCGCGAGTTGGCCGTTCAGGTCGCCCCACAGGCTGTCGGGCAGGCGCGTGTTGGCCTGCAGGATGGCGAGCACGTCCGCATCGAGCACGCCATCGCGCACGATGCGCACTGGCGGAATCTGCACCGCCTCCTGCCAGCACTCGGTGGCGGCCGGGTTGTAGTTGCCGGGCACCGCGCCGCCCACGTCGTGCCAGTGCGCGGCCGAGGCCATATAGCAATAGAGCTCGCCGTTGCGAAAGAAAGGCTTGACCAGCTTGAAGTCGTTGGCGTGCGTGCCGCCGTCGTAGGCATCGTTGCTGATCCAGATGTCGCCGTCCTTCATGCCGCCGCGCGGCTCGGCCGCCTTGGCGGTGGCGCGCACCGCGAAGGCCATGGCGCCGACGAACACCGGCAGGCCCGATTTGCCCTGCACCAGCGTGTCGCCGCTCACCGCGTCGTACAGGCCGTGGCAGGCGTCGTGCGCCTCGGCAATGATGGGATTGAACGCACTGCGGTAGAGCGTGGCGTCCATCTCGTCGGCCACCTGCTCGAGGCGGCCGCGCAGCACGGCGAGCGTGACGGGGTCGATCGCTGCCGCGGTCGCTGCGAAAGAAGAAGGGTCAGACATTGCTTGCTTTCTGGGAGGCCGGGGAGCCGCCACGCTGGCGTAACTGGTTCATCAATCCGCCGGCGCGGACCATGTCCATGAGAAATCCGGGCACGGGCTCGCAGGCCAGCCGCGCACCGCGAGGCGAGACGACTGCGGGCACCGTCGTGTCGAGGGCGATGCGGTCGCCCTCGTTCAGCGTCCCGGCCTCGGCACAGGTCAGCACCAGCAGGCCGAGGTTGAAGGCGTTGCGGAAGTACAGGCCGCTGTACGAAGGCGCGATCACTGCCGCCACGCCGAGTTGCACGAGCACCGCCGCCGCCTGCTCGCGCGAAGAGCCGATGCCGAAGTTGGGGCCGGCCACGATCACGTCACCCGGTTGAACTTCGCTCGCGAACTCGGGGCGCACGGCTTCGAGGCAGTGCCTGGCGATGATGTCGATGCCATGTTTCATCGCGTGGCCTGGCGCGAGCGCGTCGGTGTCGATGTCGGCGCCCAGGCGCCACACCCGGTGCAAGGTCTGCCCGTTCATGCGAGCACCTCGCGCGGGTCGGTCACGCAGCCGCGCAATGCAGCCGCCGCCACCGTGTAGGGCGAACCCAGGTAGACCTGCGCAGTCGGCGAGCCCATGCGGCCCTTGAAGTTGCGCGCGGTGGTCGAGATGACGGTGACGTCGTCGCCCATCGGATCGCCGTAGCCGGAGCACGCGCCGCACGCGGTGGGGAACAGCTCGGCGCCGGCGTCCATCAGCACTTGCAGAACGCCCTCCTCGCGCGCCGCTTCCTGGTCGCGGATGCTGGCGGGTGCCACGATGAGGCGGATGCCGCTCGCCACCTTGTGCCCGCGCAGAACCTGCGCGGCGGCGCGCAGGTCGTCGAGCTTGGCGCCGGTGCAGGCGCCGATGTAGGCCACGTCGACATGCGTGCCCACGTATCGGCTCACGCCGTGCGCATTGGCCGGGCTGTGGGGCGCGGCGACATACGGTTCGAGCGTGGAGGCCTCGAAGCGATGGTCGGTGAGCACGGCGTCTTCGTCGGTGAACCAGGGCGCCATGTCCACGGGCGGCGCGCCGGCGCCGGCCAGGAATTCGGCGGTGGTCGCGTCGGGTCCGATCAACCCGGCCTGCGCGCCCAGCTCGGCGCTCATGTTCGAGAGCGTCATGCGCTCCTGCATCGAGAGCGCAGCCACCGCCGGCCCCGCGAACTCGACCGCCTGGTAGCGCCCGCCGTTCATGCCGAAGCGGCCGATCATGTGCAGCATCATGTCCTTGGCGGTCACACCCGCGGGCAGCGCGCCGTCCCACCACATGCGGATGGTCTCGGGAACGCGCAGCCAGATCTCGCCGGTGACCATCACGCCCAGCATCTCGGTGCTGCCGATGCCGAACATGTAGGCGCCGAACGCACCGCCCGTAGGCGAGTGCGAATCGCCGCCCACGCACAGCATCCCGGGGCGGATGTGGCCGTGCTGCGGCACCACCACGTGGCAGATGCCCTGGCTGTCGTACACGTGCGGCAATTGCTGGTCGTGCGCCCAGTCGCGCGCGATGCGCACGATGCGGCGCGAATCGTCGTCGCGCTCGGGCACGTAATGGTCCATGACCAGCACCACGCGCGAGCGGTCCCAGATCTGCGCGCCGAGCTCCTCGAGCATGGGCTTCAAGCGCCGCGGCCCCGAGGAGTCGTGGAACATCGCCAGGTCGACGCCGCAAGTCACGATCTCGCCCACCGACACCCGCTCGCGTCCGCTCGCGCGTGCGATGAGCTTCTGCGCCAGCGTCTGGGCCGGCGCACGGGTTGGAGCCATCGATGTCATTCGGGCTTGGCTCCCGAGAACTTGACGACCTTGGCCCATCGCGTGATCTCGCTCTGCACGAAGGCGGAGAACTGCTCGGTCGAATTGCCGACCGGGATCGCGCCTTCGGTTTCGAGGCGCTGGCGCATGTCGGCCTGTTGCAGCGCATGGCGCGCGGCATCGCCGATCTGCTTGACGCGATCGGCGGGCATGTGCGCGGGTCCGAAGAGGCCGAACCATGCGCTCGATTCGTAACCCGGCAGCGCCTCGGCAATCGCCGGCACGTTGGGGAAAGCCGGCAGCCGCTTGGCCGTGGTCACGCCCAGCGCCTTGAGCTTGCCGGCCTGGATGTGCGCCTTGACGTTGCCCACGGCCGCGAACATCAGCTGCACCTGGCCGGCGAGCACGTCCTGCACGGCGGGCGAAGTGCCCTTGTAGGGAATGTTCACGATGTCCACGCCCGACTGCATCTTGAAGGCCTCGCCCGCCATGTGCAGCGAGGAGCCCACCGCGCCGATCGCGAAGTTCAGTTGCCCCGGCTTGGCCTTGGCGAGCGCGATGAGTTCGCGCACGTCCTTGGCGGGCAGCGACGGGTGCGCCACGAGGATCGAGGGCGACGTCGCCACGCAGGTGAGCGCGGTGAAGTCCTTCACCGGATCGAAGGGCAGCGCCGGGTAGAGCGTGGCGTTGATCGCGTGGCTGGTGAAGCTCATCAGCAACGTGTTGCCGTCGGGGGCCGCCTTGGCGACCGCATCGGCGGCGATGTTGCCGCCCGCGCCGGGCCGGTTCTCGACGATGACCGTGCGGCCGAGCGCCGGGCCCATGCTCACGGCGAGCGAGCGCGCGAGCGTGTCGGTCGAGCCGCCGGCGGGCGCGCCCACGAGGATGCGCACCGGCGCGTTGCCGATCTGCGCGAAGGCGCCGCCGGCCCATGCCGCGGCCAGCGACGAGAGGAGGATGTCGCGTCTTTTCATGTGTTGTGTCTCCGGGGGAATCGTGGGTTTTCGCGTGGGCGGTTCGCGGGGGTCAGAGCCCCAGGTAGGCGCGCCGCAGTTCGTCGCTGCCGAGCAGTTCGCCCGGCAGGCCCGAGAAGCGCACGCTGCCGTTCTCCAGCACGTACGCGCGGTCGGCAATCTCCAGCGACTGGCCCACGTTCTGCTCGACCAGCATCACGGCGAGGCCGCCGTCGCGCAAATTGCGGATCAGCGCGAACATCTCTTCGACCAGCAGCGGCGAAAGGCCGAGCGAGGGCTCGTCGAGGATCAGCAGCACCGGCTCGGCCATGAGGCCGCGCGCGATGGCCAGCATCTGCTGCTCGCCGCCGCTCATCGTGCCGGCGTGCTGCGCCATGCGCTCGCGCAGCCGCGGGAAGATGTGGAACATCTTCTCGACGTTGGCCGCGCGCCGTTCGCGGGCGCGGGTGAAGGAGCCGAGCTCCAGGTTCTCCAGCACGCTCAGGTTGGGAAACACCTTGCGGCCTTCGGGCACCTGGATGAGGCCGGCCTTCACCACGTCGCGGTAGTGCGCGCCGCTCAGGTCCTTGCCATCGAAGCGCACCGTGCCGCCCCAGGCGGGACAGAGGCCGCAGACCATCTTGTTGAGCGTGGACTTGCCCGCGCCGTTGCTGCCGAGCAGCGCGACCATCTCACCCGCGTTCACCTTGAGGTCGACGCCGCGCAGCACCTCGACGCGGCCGTAGCCGCCGCGCAGGCCTTGAATCTCCAGCAACGCGCTCATGCGGCAGCTCCCGACGCGGCCTTGCGCAACCGCGCCGCGGTGCCATGGCCCAAATAGGCTTCGACGACCTTGTCGTCGGACGTCACTTGCGCCGGGCTTCCTTCGGCGATCAGTTGGCCCTGCGCGAGCACCCACACATGCTCGGCGAGATGCATCACGGCCTGCATGACGTGTTCGATCATCAGCACGGTGACGCCGCTGTCGGCGATGCCGCGCACCACCGGCATCATCTCGGAGATCTCCTGCGGGTTGAGGCCGGCGAGCACCTCGTCGAGCAGCAACAGGCGCGGCCTGGTGGCGAGCGCGCGCGCCAGTTCGAGGCGCTTGCGGCCGGCCACGGTGAGGTCGGATGCGGGCTTGTCGAGCTGCGGCGCAAGGCCCACGCGCAGCGCGACGGCCTCGGCGTTTCGCAGCGCCTCGGCGCGGCCGCGCACATGCAGGTGCGCGCCGACCGCGATGTTCTCGCGCACCGTCTGCGCGGCGAAGGGCTTCACGATCTGGAAGGTGCGGGTCATGCCGAGCGCGGCATTGCGGTGCGGCTCGCGGCCGGTGATGTCCTCGCCCGCGAAGCGCACGGTGCCGGTGTCGGGCTTCAGGAAGCCCGACATCAGCGCGAACAGCGTGGTCTTGCCCGCGCCGTTGGGGCCGATCAGCGCGCTCAGGCTGCCCTCTCGCACCGAAAGGCTCACGTTCTGCACGGCCTTCAGGCCGCCGAAGGAGCGCGAGAGGCCGTCGATGGCCAGCAGGGCGTCAGTCATGGCGGCCTCCCTTCGACTTCCACAGCTGCCGCACCGACAGCCCGATGCCCGCGATGCCGCGCGGCACGAAGATGACGATGAGCACGAGCACCGTGCCGTAGATCACCATGTTGATACCCGGCAGTTCGCCAAAGAGATTGCGCGTGAGGTCCGACAGCACATGCAGCACGACCGCGCCGAGCACCGGGCCCCACATCGTTCCCATGCCGCCGACGATGGCCGCGACCAGCGCCTCGATCGACACGGCCGGACCGTAGGCGATGCCCGCGTCGATGTACTGGAACACCTGCACGTAAAACGCGCCCGCCGCTCCCATGAACGCAGCCGACAAGCCGATGGCGCCGAGCTTCACGCGGAACGGATTGACGCCGACGGCGCGCGCCGCATCTTCGTTGTCGCGCACTGCCTGCAGGTAGGCGCCGAAGCGGCCGTTGCGCAGCCACCAGGTGACCAGCAGCGCCGCGACGACCATCGCGAGCACCACCCACAAGTAACCGGCACGCGAAGAGAACTGCAGGTTGGCCACCGATTCGCGCAGCGGCACCATGAGCCCGACGCCGCCGCCCGTGAAATCGACCGACAGCGCGAGGATGCGGAACACCTCGGCGAAGGCCAGCGTGACCAGCGCGAAGTACGAGCCCTTGAGGCCGTAGCGGAAGGTGAGCGCCCCCATGAAGAGACCGACCACCGCCGCACCGACGGTGGCCAGCGGCAGCGCCACCCAGGCGTTGATGCCGCCCTGCAGTTGCGCGATCGCCTGGATGTACGCGCCGGTGCCGAAGAACAGCGCATGCCCGAACGAGAACTGACCGCCGAAGCCGCCCAGGATGTTCCAGGCCTGTGCGATGAGCGTGGCGTAGAGCGCCATCATCACGAAGTTGAGCGTGACGCCCGACTTGGTGACGAACGGCACGCACGCGACCAGCACCGCGAAGAGCGCGATGCCCGCGAGTTGTTTGGTGCTCCCCTTCATGCCTTGGCCCCGAACATGCCCTGCGGCCTGAAAAGCACGACACCGATGAAGATCGCGAAGATGCCGATCTGCCCAAGCGACTCACCGAGGTAGAGACCACCGAGCGATTCGACGATGCCGACGAGGAAGCCGCCGATCAGCGCGCCCACGAAGCTGCCCATGCCGCCGAGCACGACGATGGTGAAGGCCACCAGCACGAAACCGCCACCCACCTGCGGGTTGACGTAGTACGCCGGCAGCAGGAAGCACGCGGCAGCACCCAGGCATGCGAGGCCGATGCCGAAGCTCATCGCATAGACATGGTCCACGTCGATGCCCATGAGCTTGGCGCCCTCCTTCTCCTTGGCAACGGCGCGGATGGCACGGCCGAGGTCGGTGCGGCCCATGATCCAGAACAGGATGCCCGAGACCACGAGCGCACCTGCGAAGGCCACGAGCTTGGGCACCGCGATCATCGCGGGGCCGATGGCGACGGTGCTCAGCGAATAGGCGGTGTCGATGTTGCGCGTGTCGGACTTGAAGAACAGCAACGCAAGGTTCTCCATGACGATGGCGATGCCGAGCGTGGCGAGCAGGATGTTCTCGTCCTTGCCGTGGCCCGCGCGGTTGATGACCACGCGCTGCAGCGCATAGCCGAGCGCGAACATGCCGAGCACGACGATGGGGAGTGCGAGGTACGGGTCGATCCCCAGCTTCTCTTTCAGGAAGTACACCGCGTACAGCGCCAGCATCAGGCTCGCGCCATGTGCGAAGTTGATGATGTGCAGGACGCCGTAGATCAGCGTGAGCCCCAGCGCGATCAGTGCATACACCGCGCCCGTCGTCAGCCCGTTCAGGACCGACGGGAAAAGAATGCCGAAATCGAACATCCCGCCTTCCGCCTCAGGCCGCGCGCAGCGGGAACACCGGGTCCACTTCGCGGTAGTCGCGCGGGATGATGACCTTGATGTCGTTCTTCACCACCTGCGTCATGAGCGGCTGCGCGCCTTCGTTCTGGCCGTTGACGAACTTCGTCGGGCCGTAGGGCATGAAGTGGTTCGAGAAGCTGCTCTTCTCCAGCGCATCGATGATGGCCGCACGCTCGGTGGACTTGGCACGCTCCAGCGCATCGGCCAGGAGCCACATCGAGGCGTAGGTCATGAAGACCTCGTAGCTGAAGAACTGGCCCTTGGCCTCGACGCGCTTTCGCAGGTCCTGCGCGCGCTTGTCCTTGGGGTTGAACCAGTGGTTGCAGTCGATGATGCCGTTGGCCGCGTCCGGAAATTCCTTCACGAACTTGTAGCTCGATGCCGCGCCGCCCAGCACCGAGAAGATCGCCTTGGGCACCACCTTCTGCTGCTGCATGGTGCGCACCAGGAGCGCGTACTCGTTGTAGTAGTTTGCCGGGATCACGATGTCGGGGTTGATCGACTTCATGCGCAGCACGATGTTGTTGAAGTCGCGCGTGGGGTTGGCGTGCTTCACCACCTCCTTCACCTCGAAGCCGTAGCCCGGCAGTTCGCGCGAGAGCAGTTGCGCGGTGCCGGCGCCGAAGAGCGATTCCTCGTGAATGATCATCACGGTCTTGGCCGGGTTGCCCGCGGCCTTGTTCAGCACCAGCAGGTTGGCCATGGCCACCTCGGTCGACTTCTTGTAGCCGGGGCCGAAGCGGAAGGTGTTCTTCAGGCCGCGCTCCACGATCTGGTCGGCCACGCCCACGTCGACCACGTGCGGCAGGTTGTACTTGGCGGCCGCCTGCGTGGTCGCGAGGCAAATGGCCGACGCATACGCCCCCACGATGGCCGAGACGCCGGCCTCGTTCATCTTCTCGACCTCGGCAGCGCCGGCCTGCGGCTGCGACTGCGCATCGCCGAGCAAGGCTTCCAGCTTCGCGCCGCCGAGCGACTTGATGCCGCCCGCGGCGTTGATGTCCTCGATGGCCATCAGCGCACCGAGGCGGCACTGCTGCCCCGAGTAGGCGAGCGCACCGGTGACCGGATGCAGCACGCCGACCTTGACGGCTTTGGGCTGCGCGCCGGCCACGAGCGGGAAGGCAACGGCAGTCGCCAGGGCGGCGGACTGCGACACGAAACTGCGGCGGTTCTGCATGGTGGGCTTTCCTTTTTCTCTTCAGTTGAACTGGGCTGACACGTCTTTGCTGACCCACACCTTCGCGTCGATGCTGCCCACGCGGGAGAGCTGCATTTCGTAGGTGTAGCGGTCGGGTCGGTAGAAGCCGTGCAGCCACTGCACGGGCCGCTCGTCTTCGTCGTAGATGAGGCGTCGCACCGCGAGCAGGGCCGAGCCGACCGACACGTCGAGGTGCTGCGCAAGCACGTTGTCGGCCAGGCGCGCGGAGATCGTCTGGTGCGCGCGGCCCACCTTCACGCCCGACTCCTCCAGCAGCACGAGGATCGGCTTCTTGGAGAGCTCGCGGCGGCCGAAGCGGCGCGCGATGGTGTCGGGCACGTATGTGGTGATGTGCGAGAGCGGGCCTTCCTTGGTGGAGCGCACGCGCACCGCCTTCTGCACTGCATCGCCAAGCTGCAGTTGCAGCGCCTCGGCCACCTGCGTGGAAGCGGTGATGGTCGCGACCTCGATCACCTTCACCGAGGTGTGCAGGCCCATGGTGACGAGGTTCTCGAGCAGGCCGCGCAGGTTGGCTCGCTCCAGCTTCTTCGTGCCCGGCTGTTCGCCGGCGGCCGGCGGCTGCAGCGCGCGCGTGCGCCGGCCGGGGTTGCGTGCGATCAGCCCTTCGGACGAAAGCTGTTCGAGCGCGCGCCGCACCGTGACGCGCGCCACGCCGAACTGCGCCATGAGCGCGAGTTCGCCGGGCAGGCCTTCCGCAAAACGCCCCTCGTGCAGCTGCTCACGCAGGACCAGATAGATCTGGTGGTACTTCGGCAAAGGCATTTGCGACATGCCTTTGATGTTTTTGCAGTTTCAATGTTCTGTCAATGGGACATTTAAAACCGAAGTCCGCGCTGCCAGGCACCGGGCGTGAAGCCGAACTGGCGCGTGAAGATGCGCGTCATGTGGCTCTGGTCGGAGAAGCCGCTTGCCGCGGCGGCTTCTGCGAGATCGGTACCGTGGCGAATCAGGTGGCGCGCGCGTTCGGTGCGCTGCAGCACGAGCCATGCATGCGGCGGCACGCCATACGCCTTCTCGAAACGTCGCAGCACCTGGTAGGTGCTGAGGCCCGTCATCGCCGCGAGTTCGGCGAGCGTGGGCGGAGCGAGCAGTTCATCGGCGAGGCGGTCGCGCACCTGCTGCACGTCGATGGATGCTTCGCGCGAAGGTGCGGCGGTGGAGTGGCTGTCGCGCAGCAGGCCGCAGACTTCGGCCAGCGATTCTTCGCAAGCGAGTGATTCGGCGCGGCGTGCATCGGTTGCAGCAGAGCGCCAATCGTCGAGACGGATGAACAGGCGGCGCAGCGTGTCGCCGAGCCTTGCATCCTGAATGACGGGATGCGTCAACGCCACATCGCCAGCCATGTCGCCGTTCATGGCGGCCATCACGTCGACATCGAAATACACCATGCGCCAACGGCGCGACGGCCCGCCGAGCGGCTGGCCGTCATGCACTTCACCGGGGTTGGTGGCGATCAGGTCGCCGGCATACGCATCGACCTTGCCGCGGCCGCTGGCCGAGCGCTGCGCGCCGTGCTCCAGCAGGCCCAATCCGTAGGTGGAATGCCAGTGCCGGCCGTAGTGGCGGGCACTCTCGATCGAGGTGCCGTGCACGCCCTCCCAGGGCGTGCCGAACACCTGCGATCGATGATGGTCCGGCGGCGCTTTCATCCGCCGGATGATCGCAGGGATCAGAGCTTGAAGGGAATCACTTCCTGGCGTTGTTCGCCCAGGCCTTCGATGCCCAGCGTGATCACGTCGCCCTTCTTCAGGAACAGCGGCGGCTTCATGCCCATGCCGACGCCGGGCGGCGTGCCGGTGGTGATCACGTCGCCGGGCATCAGCGTCATGAACTGGCTCACGTAGCTCACGATCTTGGCGACCGTGAAGATCATGGTCTTGGTGCTGCCGTTCTGCACGCGCTTGCCGTTCAGGTCGAGCCACATCGAGAGCTTTTGCGGGTTCTCGATTTCGTCGCGCGTCACCAGCCACGGGCCGAGCGGGCCGAAGGTGTCGCAGCCCTTGCCCTTGTCCCATGTGCCGCCGCGCTCGATCTGGTATTCGCGTTCGCTCACGTCGTTGATGGTGCAGTAACCAGCCACGTAGTCGAGCGCGCTCTTCTGCGAGACATAACGCGCCTGCGTGCCGATGACCACGCCGAGTTCGACTTCCCAGTCGGTCTTGACCGAGCCCTTGGGCAGCATCACCGGATCGTTCGGACCCTGGATGCAGCTCGTGGCCTTCATGAAGACCACGGGCTCCTTGGGCACCGGCAGGCCCGATTCGGCCGCGTGGTCCGCGTAGTTCAGGCCGATGGCGATGAACTTGCCGACGTTGGCGACCGGGCTTCCGAAGCGCGGCTTTCCCTTGACCAGCGGCAGCTTGTCGAGCTTCACCTTGCGCAGCTTGGCGATGGCGGCATCGCCGAGCTGGTCGGGACCGATGTCCTTGACGACGGCGCTCAGGTCGCGCAGCTTGCCGTCGGCGTCGATGAGGCCGGGCTTCTCCTTGCCGGGGTTGCCATAGCGGACGAGTTTCATGCTTTCCTTTCAGTGCATTGAATGATCAATAAGTGGAGCGGCCACCGGAGAGGTCGAAGACCGCACCGGTGGAAAAAGAACAGTCTTCGGTGCAGAGCCAGCCGACCATCGCGGCCACCTCTTCCACCGTGCCGAATCGGCCCATGGGGATTTTCGACAGCATGAACGCGATGTGCTCGGGCGTCATCTGGTCGAAGATCGCCGTCTTCACCGCAGCCGGCGTCACGCAATTCACGCGGATGCCGGTGTCGGCCAGTTCCTTGCCGAGCGACTTGGTGATGCCGATGACGGCGGCCTTGCTCGCGCTGTAGGCGCTGGCGTTGGGGTTGCCCTCTTTGCCGGCGACCGAGGCGATGTTGACGATGCGCCCATAGCCCTGCTTGCGCATCTGCCCGACTACCTCGCGGCAGCACAGGAACACGCCGTTGATGTTGACCTCCATCACCTGGCGCCAGTCGTCCACCGGGTAGTCCCACAGCTTGACGTTGGGGCCGGTGATGCCGGCGCTGTTGACCAGCGCGTCGATGCGCCCCGCATGCGCGAGCGTCGCGGCCACGGCCTTGGCGACCGAAGGCTGCTGCGACACATCGACCTTCAGCGCGAAGGCCTTGTCGCCCAGCGCCTCGGCAGCCTGGTTCGCGGCCGCCTCATCGCGGTCCCACAGCGTGACGCTGCCGCCCGACGCCACCAGCCGCTGCGCGATGCCGAATCCCAGGCCCGTGGCGCCGCCGGTGACGACCGCGTGCCGGCCGGTGAAGTCGAGCTGATTCATATCGTGATGCCGCCGTCGACCGTGAAGAACTGGCCGGTGGCGAAGATCGATTCGTCGCTCGCGAGGAACACGACCACCGGCGCAATTTCTTCCGCCTGCGCGAGCCGGCCCATCGGCTGGCGCGCGATGAAGGCCTTGCGGGCTTCCTCGGGATCGGCGTTGGCGTTGATGCGGTCGCCGAGCGATGGCGTGTCGACCGTGCCCGGGCACACGGCGTTGCAGCGGATGCCCTTGGTCACGTAGTCGGCCGCCACGCTCTTGGTGAGGCCGAGCACCGCAGCCTTGGTGGTGCCGTAGACGAACCGGTTGGGCAGGCCCTTCATGCTGGAGCACACGCTCGCCATGTTGATGATGCTGCCGCGGCCGGCCTTCAGCATGCCGGGCAGCACGGCCTGGATGGTCCACATCTGCGCGCGCACGTTGAGCGAGAAGGCGAAGGCCAGGTCGTCGTCGCTCGCCTGCTCGATGGTGCCGTTGTGCACCACGCCCGCGCAGTTGAAGAGCACGTCGAGCGCGGGCAGCTTCGCGAACAGCGCGCCGATGGCGGCCTTGTCGAGCACGTCGAGCTTCACGGCCGTGACGTTCGCGACACCGGCATAGCGCTCCAGCAGCTTCTCGTTGACGTCGGTGGCCCAGACCTGGGCGCCCTCGGCGGCAAGCGCCATCACGCTGGCGTGGCCGATGCCCTGGCCGGCTGCCGTGACGAGCGCGGTCTTTCCCTTCAATCGCATGGTGTCTGTCTCCAATTCGGGTTTGGCCCGATGGGTGACACGGGCGACACATCGTATTCTGAATTGGCCTTACCACTTGTCCAATTCAGGACAACCCTTAAACCCCCGTTCGTTCATCCGCCCCTCGTGCCCCTTCAGACCGTCGAACCCCAGCGCCTCTATCGCCAGATCGCCGACCAGCTCCGCGCGCTGATCGCCAAGGGCGAGTTCGCCGTGGGCGCCCGTCTTTCCGCCGAACGCGACCTCGCCAAGCAGCTGGGCGTGAGCCGCCCCTCGGTGCGCGAGGCGCTGATCGCGCTCGAGGTCGAGGGCTGGGTCGAGGTGCGCACCGGCTCCGGCGTGTACGTGCTCGACCGCTCGCACCGGGCTCCGGCACCGGTCGCGCCCACCGAGTGGGGCCCGCTGGAACTGATCCGCGCGCGCCGCGTGATCGAGGGCGAAACGGCCGCCATCGCCGCCGCAGCGGGCAAGCGCAAGGACGTCGATGCGATGTCGCGTGCCATCGAGCTCATGCGCGAGATGGCCGACCGCAACGTGATGCCGCTGGAGGGCGACCGCGCCTTCCACCTGGCGATCGTCAATGCCAGTGGCAACACGGTGCTCGTGGAGACGGTGCAGAACTTCTGGGACTCGCGCAAGGGCCCTATCTTCACGCGGCTGGGCGGCTATTTCGAGAACGTGCCTTCCTGGCGCTCGGCCATCGTCGAGCACGAGGCCATCCGCGATGCGGTGGCCGCCCGCGACGCAGAGGGCGCGCGTGCTGCGATGCATGCGCACATGGACAAGTCGCACCAACGATTCAGCGCGAGCTGGCGACGCGCGAAGCCTTCCTGATTTCTCGCCAGCATTTCTGCCAACTACTACAACGGAGACAAGCCACATGATCAGAGACAGCAAGAACAGCAAACGCACCGCCCTCAAGGCGCTCGCCGCCTGCGCCCTCGCAGCCGGTGTGGTGGGAATTCCGGGCATCGCCTCAGCGCAGACCAAGCTCAAGTGGGCCCACGTCTACGAGACCTCGGAGCCCTTCCACAAGTACTCGGTGTGGGCCGCCGAGGAGATCAAGAAGCGCACCAACGGCAAGTACGACATCCAGGTGTTCCCGGCCTCCACGCTCGGCAAGGAAGCCGACATCAACCAGGGCCTGACGCTCGGCACGGTCGACATCATCCTGTCGGGCGCGAGCTTCGCGGGGCGCACCTACACGCCGCTGGCGATCTCGTACTTTCCGTTCATCTTCCGCGATGCCGAGCACCAGCTGAAGTACGCCAAGAGCGACGTGTTCAACGAGCTCGCCAAGGGCTACGACGACAAGAGCGGCAACCACATCACCGCGCTCAGCTACTACGGTGCGCGCCACGTGACATCGAGCGCCGCGCGCCCGGTGAGCAAGCCCGAGGACATGAAGGGCCTGAAGATCCGCGTGCCCGACGCGCCGGCCTACCTCGCCTTCCCGAAGGCGCTGGGCGCCAACCCGACGCCGATCGCCTTCGCCGAGGTGTACCTCGCGCTGCAGAACAACACGGTCGATGCGCAGGAGAACCCGCTGCCCACCATCGAGGCCAAGAAATTCTTCGAAGTGCAGAAGAACATTTCGCTGACCGGCCACATCGTCGATTCGCTGCTCACCATCTGCTCGGGGCAGTTGTGGGCCAAGCTCTCGGCGGACGAAAAGAAGATCTTCACCGACGTGATGCAGGAAGCCGCCGAGAAGACCGGCCGCGAAATCATCGCCTCCGAAGTGCGCTTGGTCGAGGAGTTCAAGAAGAAGGGCAACAACGTCATCACAGTCGACAAGAACGCGTTCCGCGAAGCGGTGCTGAAAGCCACCAAGCCGACGGACCAAGGCTACCGCCAGCAGGACTACGACCGCATCCTGGCGATCAAGTGAACGCGTGATCTAGCCATGAGCGAACCTCAGAAAATCATCGACGACGAAGGCCACTTCCACGCGGAAGACGAGGTGGTCGACCTGTCGGACACCATCGCCGAAGGCTGGATCTCGCTGGCCGTCTTCTGGGTGCTGGGCCTCACGGTCTTCTACCAGTTCGTCACGCGCTACGTGATGAACGACTCGGCCGCCTGGACGGAGGAAGTGGCGCGCTACCTGCTCGTCGGCGTCGTCTTCATCGGCGCGGCGGTGGGCGTGGCGAAGAACAACCAGATCCAGGTGGACTTCTTCTACCGCCACATGCCGCGCGCCATGGGCCGTGTGCTCTCGATGGTGGTGGACGTGCTGCGCACCGCCTTCTTCGTGGCGGCCGTGGTCATGACGGTGCAGATGATGATGAAGATCGGCAACCAGACGCGCATGACGCTCGTCGACCTGCCGATGAACTTCGTGTACGCACTGTGCGTGTTCGGCTTCGCCGCGATGGCGTGGCGCTCGCTGCAGGTGCTGCGCATCCACTGGAAGCGCGGCTACAGCGTGCTGGAGCAGCCGGAGTCGACGCTCTCCGACCGCTGACCCCGGCACCGCAACGACCCAGAAAAAGACCCATGCTGAAAATCATCTTCCTGTTCTTCATGGCCGGCGGCATTCCGGTGGCCATCGCCATGGCCGGCGCCTCGCTGGTCTACATCCTGGTGAGCGACAGCACGCTGCCGCCCTTCGTGGTGATCCACCGGATGGTGAGCGGCATCGACAGCTTTCCGCTGCTCGCAGTGCCCTTCTTCATCCTGGCCGGCAACCTGATGAACAACGCGGGCATCACCACCCGCATCTACAACTTCGCGCTCGCGCTGGTGGGCTGGCTCAAGGGCGGCCTCGGCCATGTGAACGTGCTGGGCTCGGTGATCTTCGCGGGCATGAGCGGCACCGCCATCGCCGATGCCGCGGGCCTTGGCACCATCGAGATCAAGGCGATGAAGGAGCACGGCTACTCGACCGAGTTCGCGGTGGGCGTGACGGCCGCGTCGGCGACGCTGGGGCCGATCATTCCGCCGAGCCTCCCCTTCGTGATCTACGGAATGATGGCCAACGTGTCGGTGGGCGCGCTGTTCCTGGCGGGCCTCCTGCCCGGCGCGCTGCTGGCCGTTTTGATGATGCTCACGGTGGCCTACTACGCGCACAAGAACAAGTGGGGCGCGGACGTCAAGTTCTCGCGCACCCGGCTCTTCAAGGCGTTGATGGAGCTGGCCGTGGTGATCGGCTGGCCGCTGCTGCTGTGGCTGCTGGTGGTCAAGCTGGGCACGCCGCCGCAGCTCACCGTGTTCGCAGGGCTGGCGTCGCTCTTCGTGCTCGACAAGATCTTCAGCTTCGAGGCGCTGCTGCCCATCATGACGCCGGTGCTGCTGATCGGCGGCATGACCACCGGCCTCTTCACGCCCACCGAAGGTGCCATCGCAGCCTGCGTGTGGGCCATGATCCTGGGCTTCGCGTGGTACCGCACGCTCTCGTGGAAGATGTTCGTCAAGGTGTGCCTGGACACCGTCGAGACCACGAGCACGGTGCTCTTCATCGTGGCGGCGGCATCGATCTTCGGCTGGATGCTGACGGCCACCGGCGTCACCACCGACATCGCCGCCTGGGTGCTGGGCTTCACCAAGGAGGCATGGGTCTTCCTGCTGCTGGCCAATCTGCTGATGCTCTTCGTCGGCTGCTTCCTGGAGCCGACCGCGGCCATCACCATCCTCGTGCCGATCCTGCTGCCCATTGCCACGCAGCTGGGCGTGGACCCGATCCACTTCGGCCTCGTGATGGTGCTCAACCTCATGATCGGCCTGTTGCACCCGCCCATGGGCATGGTGCTCTTCGTGCTGGCGCGCGTGGCGGGGCTGAGCTTCGAGCGCACGACGATGGCGATTCTTCCGTGGCTCGTGCCGCTCCTGCTGAGCCTGGGCCTCATCACCTACATGCCCAAGCTCGTGCTCTGGCTGCCCAAGATGTTCTTCTGACCATGACTCCCTACATCCGACTCCATCCCGCCGACGACGTCGTCATCGCGCGCTCGCAACTCCTGGGCGGCACGCTCGTCGAAAACGTGGCCGTGCGCGGCCTCATTCCACCGGGCCACAAGGTGGCGATGCGCGCCATCGCACAGGGCGAGCCCGTGCGGCGCTACAACCAGATCATCGGTTTCGCGAGCAAGGCCATCGCGCCCGGCGAGCACGTGCACACGCAAAACCTCGACATGGGCCCGGACAAGGGCGATTTCGAACGCGACTACGCCTTCGGTGCCGACGTGAAGCCCGCGCCCGCCAAGCGCGAGGCGACGTTCATGGGCATCAAGCGCGCCGACGGCCGCGTGGCCACGCGCAACTACATCGGCGTGCTCACCAGCGTGAACTGCTCGGCCACGGCCGCTCGCGCCATTGCCGATCATTTCTCGCGCCGGACCAACCCTTCGGCGCTCGCAGCATTCCCCAACGTGGACGGCATCGTCGCGCTGACGCATGGCACCGGCTGCGGCATGGACACCGAGGGCATGGGCATGCAAGTGCTGTCGCGCACGCTCACGGGCTACGCCACGCACCCGAACTTCGCGGGCGTGCTGGTGGTCGGGCTGGGCTGCGAGGCCAACCAGATCAACGCCTGGCTCGCGACCGGCCACCTGGCCGAGGGCGAGAACTTCCGCACCTTCAACATCCAGGACACCGGCGGCACGCGCAAGACGGTCGAGAA
Organism: Variovorax sp. W1I1; assembly: GCF_030815625.1. NCBI lineage: Bacteria > Pseudomonadati > Pseudomonadota > Betaproteobacteria > Burkholderiales > Comamonadaceae > Variovorax > Variovorax sp. W1I1. Next base: position 5,212,575 of record NZ_JAUSWZ010000001.1, read on the forward strand.
AGGCGTGGCGCTCATCAACGAAATGCTGCCGCGCGCCAATGCGATCAAACGCGAACCGTGCAGCGCGGCGCACATCACCATCGGGCTGCAGTGCGGCGGCTCGGACGGGTACTCGGGCATCAGCGCGAACCCGGCGCTCGGCGCCGCGGTCGACCTGCTGGTGGCGCACGGCGGCACGGCCATCCTGAGCGAAACGCCCGAGGTCTACGGCGCCGAGCACCTGCTGACGCGCCGCGCGGTGAGACGCGAGGTGGGACAGAAACTGGTCGACCGCATCAAGTGGTGGGAGCACTACACCGAGATCAACGAAGGCGAGATGAACAACAACCCCTCGCCCGGCAACAAGGCGGGCGGGCTCACCACCATCCTGGAGAAGTCGCTGGGTGCGGTCGCCAAGGGCGGCACCAGCAATCTCGAAGCGGTGTACGAATACGCCGAGCCCGTCTCAGCGCACGGCTTCGTCTACATGGACACACCGGGCTACGACCCGGTGAGCGCAACGGGCCAGGTGGCCGGCGGCGCGAATCTCATCTGCTTCACGACCGGCCGCGGCTCGGCCTACGGCTGCGCGCCCTCGCCCTCGCTCAAGCTCGCGACCAACTCGGCGCTGTGGCAGCGGCAGGAAGAGGACATGGACATCAACTGCGGCGAGATCGTCGACGGCACGGCCTCGATCCAGGAGATGGGGCAGCGCATCTTCGAACTGGTGCTGGCCACCGCGTCGGGCGCGCAGTCCAAGAGCGAGCAGCACGGCTACGGGCAGAACGAGTTCGTGCCCTGGCAGGTCGGCGCCGTCATGTAACCCGACACCCACACCGCCTGGGTGCCGCGCTCTGGCCAGCGCGGCATCGCACCACGGGCATCCGCAGGAGACAAGCTGGAACCGGGACAGCGGCTTCAGTCATCAAAGGACAACACACATGAAGAAGATCCGACTCTCATCCACCGCACTGGCCGCCGCGCTCGTGCTGGGCGCCGCCGCATTGCACCTTCCGGCCCATGCGGCCGACACCAAGGCCAAGAAGATCGCGCTGTCGAACAACTTCGCGGGTAATTCGTGGCGCCAGGCCATGCTCAAGAGCTGGGACAAGGTGACCAAGGATGCGGTCGCCAAGGGCGTGGTGGCGCAGGCGCCGAGCTTCACGACATCGGAGAACCAGGCCACCGAACAGGCCGCGCAGATCCAGAACATGATCCTGCAGGGCTTCGATGCCATCGTGATCAATTCGGCCTCGCCCACGGCGCTCAACGGCGCGGTCAAGCAGGCCTGCGACGCGGGCATCGTGGTGGTGTCGTTCGACGGCATCGTGACCGAGCCCTGCGCCTATCGCATCGCCGTGGACTTCAAGCAGCTCGGCGCGATGCAGATCGACTACTTCGCGAGCCGCGGACTCAAGGGCAACCTGCTCGAAGTGCGCGGCCTGGCCGGCGTGTTCGTCGACGACGAGATCCACCAGGGCATCACCGCGGCCGTGGCCAAGCGGCCCGAGTACAAGATCGTTGGCTCGGTGCACGGCAACTGGACGCAGACCGTGGCGCAGAAGGAGGTGTCGGCCATCCTCTCGACGCTGCCGCAGGTGGCGGCGGTCGCTACGCAAGGCGGCGACGGCTACGGCGTGGCGCAGGCCTTCAAGGCCGCGGGCCGCCCGACGCCGGTGATCTTCATGGGCAACCGGCAGGACGAGCTCGCGTGGTGGAAGGAACAGCGTGACGCCAACAAGTACCAGACCATGTCGGCCAGCATCGCACCGGGCGCCTCGACATTCGCGTTCTGGGTGGCGCAGCAGATCCTTTCGGGCGCCAAGGTGCCCAAGGAGATGAAGCTGCCGATCAGCGTGGTGACGCAGGAGACGCTGGACGATGCGGTGAAGAAGACCGAGGTCGGCAGCGTGGTGAACGTCGAGTACTCGCAGAAGGAAGTGATCGACTTCATCGCCAAAGCCAAGTAAGCGGCGATGCAAGTCTCATCGCAAGCTCTCGCCGGCGAGGTGCTGGTCGAGGCGCGCGGCGCAGCAAGGTCCTTCGGGGCCGTCCAGGCGCTGCGCGGCGTCGACCTGCAACTGCGGCGCGGCGAATGCGTGGGCCTGGTCGGGCACAACGGCGCGGGCAAGTCCACGCTGGTCAACATCCTGTGCGGCGCGCTGGCACCCGACCATGGCGAGCTGCACTTTGCCGGCAAGCCGGCGGACGGCGCCGCGTGGAGCCTGCGCGAGGCGCGGCGCTGGGGCCTGCGCTGCGTGTTCCAGGAGCTGTCGCTGTGCGACAACCTCACGCTCGCGGAGAACATGCGCATCGCGCAGCCGCAGTCGGCCGAATGGGCCTGGCGCAAGCGCGCGGGCGCGCAGTTGATGGCCACGCTGGATCGCATCTTTCCGGGCCACGGCCTGCGCCCCGACGACGTGGTGGGCGAGCTGCCGATCGGCAAGCGCCAGATCGTCGAAGTGGCGCGCGCATTCACGCCGGGCGCGCAGCCGCTCGAACTGATGATCCTGGACGAGCCGACCTCCTCGCTCGACGGGCAGGCGGCCGCGCAGCTGCTGGCCTACATCCGCAGCTTTGTGGCCGAGGGCAAGACCTGCGTGCTGATCACGCACAAGCTGCGCGAGATCTTCGCGGTGACCGACCGGCTGGTCGTGATGCGCGACGGGCAGGTGGTGCAGGCCACGCCGACCGCCGAGACCGACCGTGAGCGGCTGGTCTCCGCGATGGGGCAAGCGGTTGTCAACGACGCGCCGCAGGCCGCAGCGGCTCGCACGCGCACGGCCGGAGGGCACACGCAGACCGTGCAGGACGTGGTGCAGGTGCAGGCCTCCACGCAGCGCGGCATCGCTTTGCGCGCAGCGCGCGGCGAGGTGATCGGCCTCGCAGGGCTGGCCGGGCACGGGCAGACCGCGATGCTGCTCGCGCTGCAGGAAGCCTCGCAGCACAACGGCAAGGACGCGATGCGCGTCGAGGGCGGCACCGCCTTCGTGGCCGGCGACCGGCAGACCGACGGCGTGTTCGCGCTCTGGTCCATCGCGCGCAACATGACGGTGGGCTGGCTCGCGCAGTTGCGCGCCCGCAGCCCGCTGATCGACCTGAAGCAGGAACAGCAGCAGGCGCAGCAATGGCGCCAGCGCCTGGGCCTGGTCACGCCCGACATGGACCTGCCCATCGGCTCGCTCTCGGGCGGCAACCAGCAGAAGGTGCTGTTCGCGCGGGCGCTTGGCTCGACGGCGCCGGTGATCCTGATGGACGACCCGATGCGCGGCGTCGATGTCGGCACCAAGCGCGACGTGTACGCGCTCATCCGCGAAGAGGCCCGCGGCGGCCGCACCTTCGTCTGGTACACGACCGAGTTCGACGAGTTGCATCACTGCGACCGCGTCTATGTTTTCAGCAACGGGCGCGTGGTCGGCGAACTGGCCGGCGACGACATCAGCGAGGAGCGCGTGGTGGCACTTTCATTCGAGGAGGCGGCGGCATGACGGGTATTGCCCTGACGAACCACCGCGGCCCCGCGCGCCGCGTGGCGATGCTGCATGCGCTGCTGCCGGCCGTGGCGCTGGCGCTGCTGCTCGCGGCGGTGTTCCTGAAGCAGCCGCGGGCGATGTCCTACTTCGGCATCAACCTGCTGCTGAACCTCGCGATCCCGGTGATGTTCGCGACGCTCGCGCAGATGATGATCCTCGCGGTGAGCGACCTGGACCTGTCCATCGGCCCCTTCGTGTCGCTGGTGGCCTGCATCGGCGCCACGCTGATGCCGGAGCAGCCTGTGCTGGCTGTGCTGGCGCTGGTCGCGGCCGTGGGCGTGTATGCGCTCGCGGGCGCGGTGATCCAGGCGCGGCAGTTGCCCTCCATCGTCGTGACGCTCGGGCTTTCGTTCGTGTGGCTGGGCTGCGCGGTGTTGCTGCTGCCCACGCCGGGCGGCACCGCGCCCGAGTGGCTGCGCGCCGCGATGAGCTGGCGCACGCCGCTCCTGCCGATGCCGATCTGGATGGCGATCGCCACGGCCATCGTGGGCCACCTGCTGATCACGCGAAGCGCCTTCGGCACGCTGGTGCGCGGCCTCGGCGGCAACCCCGGCGCCATCGCACGCGCGGGCTGGAACATGGTGCGCGTGCGCGCCGGCGTGTATGCGATTGCCGGCGTGTTCGGCGTCTGCTCGGGGCTGATGCTGGTGGGCCAGGCCACCTCGGCCGATGCCAACATCGCCTCGCGCTACACACTGGTGGCGATTGCGGCGGCGATCCTCGGCGGCGCGGAGTTCGCGGGCGGCAAGGTGGCGCCGGTGGGCGCGGTCATCGGTGCGCTCACGGTGACGCTTGCGGCCTCGTTCCTGACCTTCCTGAACATCGCGCCCGACTGGCAGGTGGGCATGCAGGGGTTGATCCTCGTGGCCGTGCTCGCACTGCGTGCCGCCATCGACCTGTTCGGAGGCAAGCGATGAGCGCGGCGGACGAACGCATCACAGCACCGGCGACCACGGCGGCGGCGGCGCCGCGATGGAAGCGCCTGGCCGGCAACCGCCCATGGCTGGGTTCGTGCGTGGCCGCGGTGCTCGCCTGGGCCGCCACGGTGTGGAGCGGCCACGGCCAAGGATCGGGCGACCTGCTGACCGCGGCACTCGCGTTCTCGGCGTTCACAGTGCTGGTGTCTCTCGGGCAGATGCTGGTGATCAGCGTCGGGCCGGGCAATGCGGACCTCTCGATTCCATCGACCATCGCGCTCTCGGGCGCGGCCGCGATGATCGTGATGGACGGCAGCAACGCGATGCTGGTGCCGGGCCTGCTGGCAGCGACCGCGGTGGGCGTCGGCGTGGGCCTCTTCAACTTCGGGCTGATCCGGCTGCTACGCATTCCGCCGATCATCGCCACGCTCGCAGCCTCGCTGATCGTGATGTCGGTGGCCATCAACGTGGGGCGCGGCCTCAAGGTGAAGCCGCCCGGCGCTGTTCTCGGACCTGATGGCGCAGCGCGTGCTGGGCATTCCGCTGGTGGCCGTCGGGGCACTGGTCGTCACGGTGCTCGTGGCCCTGATGCTGGAGCGCACGGTGCTCGGCCGCTCGATCGCGGCGGTGGGGCAGAACCGCCGGGCCGCGCAACTCGCGGGCCTCAAGGTGGAGCGCACGCGGCTCATGGCCTACGTGATCTGCGCCGGCCTCGCGGGCCTGACGGGCGCGCTGATCGCAGGTTTCTCGGGCGGCAACTCGCTGGACCAGGGCCAGGAGTACCTGCTCATGACCATCGCCGTCGTCGTCATCGGCGGCACGGCCGTGGCGGGCGGACGGCCCAGCGTGCCGGGCATCTGGGGCGCGGCCATGTTCATGTTCCTGCTGGTGGCGCTGCTCAACGCCGTCGGCGCCGGGCCGGGGCTGCGCATGCTGCTGACCGGCGTCATCATCATCGCGGTCATCGTCGTGGCGAGCGCTCGCCCCGCGCGCTGAAGCCGCCGTCGATCTCTCACGCAAGGAAAAACACGTACCCATGGCTCAACCCCAAGACCTCTCCTTCGGCTTCCTGGAAGGCACCGGCTTCGAACGGCTGGACGCGCGATTCAACACCTGCATCCCCGGCCCCGAACGCGTCGAGCGCCTCTGGACCGGCGCGCGCTGGTGCGAGGGTCCGGTGTGGTTCGGCGCGCACCGCACGCTCCTGTGGTCGGACATTCCGAACAACCGCATGCTGCGCTACGACGAGGTGACCGGCACGGTCGGCATCTTCCGCGAGCCGTCGAACAACACGAACGGCCACACGGTCGACCGCGAAGGCCGGCTCGTGAGCTGCGAGCACCTCACGCGTCGCGTGACGCGCACCGAACACGACGGATCGATCACCGTGCTGGCCTCGCACTGGCAGGGCAAGCGCCTGAACTCGCCCAACGACGTGGTGGTGCATTCGGACGGCGGCGTGTGGTTCACCGACCCGAGCTACGGCATCCTCTCGGACTACGAAGGCCTGCGCGCCGAGAGCGAAATCGGCGCGTGCTACGTCTACCGCATCGACCCCGCGAGCGGCGAGGTCGAGCGCATGGCCGACGACTTCGTGAAGCCCAACGGGCTCGCCTTCTCGCCCGACGAATCGCTGCTCTACATCGCCGACACCGGCGCGAGCCACCTGAAGGACGGGCCGCGCCACATGCGCCGCTTCAAGGTGGGCGCCGATGGCCGCAGTCTGAGCGGCGGTGAGGTGTTCGCTGAATGCACGAGCGGCATGTTCGACGGCTTTCGCCTCGACACCGAAGGCCGCATCTGGACCAGCGCGCTCGACGGCGTGCATGCCTATGACCCCGACGGCACGCTGCTCGGCAAGATCCTCCTGCCCGAGCGCGTGGCGAATGTCTGCTTCGGCGGACCCAAGCGCAACCGGCTTTTCATCTGCGCGACGACGTCGCTCTACGCCATCACATTGAACGCGAAGGGAATCTGATCCATGTCCAGAACACTGCCGGCCGACGGCCTGCAAACCACCGTCGCCCGCATCCTCGAAGCCGCGGGCAGCAGCACTGTTGAAGCGCAGCAGGTGGCCGCCAACCTCGTGCTGGCCAACCTGAGCGGGCACGACTCGCATGGCGTGGGCATGCTGCCGCGCTACATCGATGCGGTGGCCGAGGGCGGGCTGAAGCCCAATGCCTCGCTCAAGGTCAATCTCGACATCGGCACGCTGATGGGCCTGGACGGCCAGCGCGGCTACGGCCAGATCGTCGGCGTGCAGGCGATGGAACTGGGCATCGCGCGGGCGAAGCAGCACGGCAGCTGCATCTTCACGCTCGCGCATGCGCACCACCTGGGCCGCATCGGGCACTTCGCGGAGATGGCGACGGCCCAGGGGCTGGTGGCGATGCATTTCGTGAACGTGCTCTCGCGGCCGGTGGTCGCGCCGTGGGGTGGCGGTGACGGTCGCTTCGGCACCAACCCGTGCTGCATCGGCGTACCGCTCGCGGGCGCAGAGCCCTTCGTGCTCGACTACGCGACCAGCCGCGTGGCGCAGGGAAAGATGCGCGTGGCGCACAACAAGGGCGAGCAGGTGCCCGACGGCTACCTGATCGACGAGACCGGCGCGCCGACCAACGACCCGGGCGTGGTGGTCGTGCCGCAAGGCAACGGACTCTTCGGCGCGCTCATGACCTTCGGCGAGCACAAGGGCTACGGCATGGCGGTGGCCTGCGAGCTGCTGGGCGGCGCGCTCACCGGCGGCGGCACCTGGCACCGGCCGGCGGACACGGCGCGCTCGGTGCTCAACGGCATGCTGACGGTGCTGATCGATCCGGCGAAGCTCGGGACACAGAAGGCCTTCGACGACGAGGCGCGCGAGTTCATCGACTGGCTGCGGCAAAGCCCGCCGGGGCAAGGCTTCGACGAAGTGCAGATCGCCGGCGAGCCGGAGCGCAAGGCGCGTGCGGCGCGGCGGCAGGACGGCATCTGGGTGGACGATGCGACGTGGGGAGAGATCGTCACGGCGGGCGCCAAGGTGGGCGTGGCCGTCGCCTAGGGTTCACCGGCGCGCGGTGCGCGACTTCTGCGCCAGCACGAGCGCGATGCCGCCCAGGATCGCCACCGAGGCGGCCGCAAGCCGGGGCGTGATCGCTTCCGACAGAAACAGCACGCCGCCGAATGCAGCAAGGAGCGGCACGGACAGCTGCACGGTGGCGGCCCGCATCGCCGACAGTCGGCCCAGCGACGCATACCAGACGACGTAGCCGAGCCCCGACGTCAACGCGCCGGAGACCACGGCCAGCGCGATGCCGCGCGCATCGGCGTGCGCGTCTCTGACGAACACCAGGCTCAAAGCAAAAGCCATCGGCACCGCACAGAGGAAGTTGCGCGCGGTCGCGCCCAGCGGGTCGGGCACGCCACGGCCGCGCAGCGAATACACGCCCCACGCCACGCCCGCCACCGCCATCAGCACGGCGCCAAGCGGCGGCGGCGATGCAACGCCCGGCGACACCAGGTAGACAAGTCCGGCTGCCGCGAGGACAAAGCCGAACCACGCGAGCGCACCAAAGCGCTCGCCGCCGCCCAGGCCCGCAGCCAGCATCGTGAGCTGCACCGCGCCGAAGAGAATCAGCGCGCCCGTGCCCGCGGACAGGCTCAGGTAGGCGAAGGAAAAGAACGCGACGTATGCGAACAGCATGACGGCGGAGAGCCAGTCTGTGCGCCTGGGGGCGGACGGTTGCGTCCGGAACCGCACGACGAGCGCCAACGTGATCGCCCCGGACGCGAGCCGAATGCTGCCGAAGCTGGCGGGGTCGATGCCGCCGTGTTGCAGCGCGAGCCGGCACAACAGCGAGTTGGCCGCGAACGCGACCATGGCGACCGCGGTGAGCGCGATCGTGTGCAGAAGAAGGGCCGGGCGGGTGGCGGCACCGTCAGGCATGGCGCGCCCCAGGCAGTCGATGGCCGCGGCTGCGCGGGCTGGGGGAAGGACAAGCGTTCATCCGAACCTCCGATCCAGAGGTCATGCGAAACGGGCTTGTCACCGCGACATCACGTGGCGGCAAGGGAAGAATTCATCGTACGCGCCGCAACGAGTCGCGTCGAGTTCGGCATTGCTGCGGCGGACCGGCTGGGAAGCCGGTCGGCCTTGGCGTCACTTCAAACGATCAGGGCGATCGTGGCTTCCAGGTGTTCGGAAGGTGCGCGGCGGAAACCCGAGCGCGCAAAGCGCTGCAGTTGCCCGACCACGAAGGCGGTGAGCGCGGCGGCGCGCACCTGCGCATCGACGGAGGGCGTGGCCGACCCTTCGGCGGTGGCCGCGCCGCGCAGCACCTGGCGCAGCGTGGATTCGATCTTGTCGAAGAACTGGTTCATGCGCTGCTGTAGGCGCTCGTTCTCGTAGACCAGCGCATCGCCGACCATGACGCGCGTCATGCCCGGGTTGCGCTCGGCGAACTGGACCAGCAACGTGAGGATGCGCGCGGCTTGCTGGGCGCCGGTGGCGCCCTCGCGCTCGAGGATCTGGTTCACCAGGGTGAACACGCTCTGCTCGATGAAATCGATCAGGCCCTCGAACATCTGGGCCTTGCTCGCGAAATGGCGGTAGAGCGCGGCCTCGCTCACTTCGAGCCGCGCGGCCAGCGCCGCGGTGGTGACCCGCTCGGCGCCGGGCTGCTCCAGCATGGCGGCCAGCGCCTGCAGGATCTGCACGCGCCGCTCCCCCGGTTTCGGACGCTTGCGCGTCGGGGTGGCTGGCGTTTCCGCTGAGGTCTCTACGCCGGGAGCAGCTGTCTCTTCGTTCTGCATGGGAGCGCGTGCAAAGATGTAATCAATTGATTCTCGCACAGCGCAACAGGCGCTCCTCCGCCCTGCTCAGCGGGCGCGAATCATCGTCCCGTAGGCCTGGTCGGTCAGGATTTCCAGCAGCATCGCGTGCGGCACGCGGCCGTCGATGATGTGCACCGCGTTCACGCCGCTCTTGGCCGCGTCGAGCGCGCCCTCGATCTTGGGCAGCATGCCGCCCGAGATGGTGCCGTCGGCGAACAGGTCGTCGATTTCGCGGGCGCTCAGGTTGGTGAGCAGCTTGCCGTTCTTGTCGAGGACGCCGGGCGTGTTGGTCAGGAGCATGAGCTTCTCGGCCTTGAGCACGGTGGCGAGCTTGCCGGCGACGACGTCGGCGTTGATGTTGTAGCTCTCGTTCTCCTCGCCGAAGCCGATCGGGCTCACGACGGGAATGAACGCATCGTCCTGCAGCGCCTTCACCACGCTGGGGTCGATGGAGACGATGTCGCCGACCTGGCCCACGTCGTGCTGCACGTTGGGATCGGTGCGGTCGGCCAGCTTGAGCTTCTGCGCGCGGATCAGGCCGCCGTCGCGTCCGGTCAGGCCCACGGCCTTGCCGCCGGCCTGGTTGATCAGGCCCACGATGTCCTGCTGCACCTCGCCGGCCAGCACCCATTCGACGACTTCCATGGTCTCGGCGTCGGTCACGCGCATGCCCTGGATGAAGCTGCCCTTCTTGCCCAGCTTGTTGAGTGCCGCCTCGATCTGCGGGCCGCCGCCGTGAACGACCACCGGGTTCATGCCGACCAGCTTGAGCAGCACCACGTCCTCGGCGAAGTCGGCCTGCAGGGCCGGGTCGGTCATGGCGTTGCCGCCGTACTTGATGACGATGGTCTTGCCGTGGAACTTGCGGATGTACGGCAGCGCCTGGGCCAGGATCTCGGCCTTGTCGCGCGGGGGGATGTTGAGGACGGGGTCGGTCATGGGCGGTCAGGCTCCAAAGCGTTGATCGATGGGAACGAAAGGAATTCTCTCAAGGCCGCAGCCAGCGCGGGACCTTGAACCTGACGATCATCAGGTACGCACCCACGTACGTCGTGACGAACAGCAGGCAGAACAGCATCAGCACGATGGTGTTGTTCCAGAACAGCACCGCGGGCACCACCGAGAGGGCGGCGAACATCCAGAGGTAGGGCGAGGTGCGGTTGTTGCGCGCCAGCAGTTGCCGAGCCTCGTCGTCCGCCAGCGCCACGCGCACGATGCGGCGAAAGATCAGCTGGTGGAAGTGCAACGCATCGGCCGTGCCGGGCGACTGGCCGCGCGCGAGCTTGCGGTAGATGGAGAAGAGCGTCTCCCACACCGGGTAGATCAGGAGCAGCATCGGGAACCAGGGCGACACCACGCGGTGGCGCTGTACCAGCGTCACGCAGGCCACGGCGATCACCATGCCCCAGACGTAGGCGCCGCCGTCGCCGGCAAAGATCTTGCCGCGCGGGTAGTTCCAGACCAGGAAGCCGACCGTGGCGCCCACCAGGCAGACCATCATGGCCGCCAGTTGCCGGTCGCCCACCTGCAGGGCCACGTGCGAGATTGCCAGGCAGACCAGCACGGCGACCGTGCCTGCCAGGCCGTTGTAGCCGTCGATGATGTTGAAGGCATGCGGCAGGCCGCCGATGGCAAGCGCCGCGAACAGCACGGTGGCATACGGCAGCATCGCCAGCCAGCCATCGACCATCGGGATGCCGGTGCGCGCAACGCCCAGGCCGAGCAGCCAGCACACCAAAAGGGCCGAGCCCATGGTGAGGCCCAGCCGGTAGCGCACCTTCACCTTCTGCGTCATGTCCTCGACGATGCCGCCGAGCACGGCGGGCAGGATGCACACCAGCGTGAGCATCGAAGTCTTGAGCGGCCAGGCGATGTTCAGCGGTTCGATCAGGCTGGCGCCCAGCCAGGCCGTGCTCATGCCCATCAGGATGCCCGCACCGCCCAGGCGCGGCACGTGGCCCTTGTGGAAGCGCTGCGGCATGTCGGCGCCGTAGAGCCGTGCGTGCCTGCGCGCCCGGCGCATGAAGAGCTGGACCGCGAAGGCGGCAACGAAGAAACTGATGACGATCAGGGCAATCATGTGTGGGAGTTGGGGAACCCTAGAATTCCCGAGCGAAATTAGACCATGCCCACGCCTTCATCCCCCGCCTCCCCCGCTCCTTTGCCCCCGATCACCATTTCCATCGTGAGCCACGGCCAGCTCGCCTTGGTAAAGCCGCTGATTGACCAGTTGGACCGGCACAGCCGCGCGTCGATTGCCAAGGTCGTGCTCACGGTGAACATTCCCGAGCCCGACGTGCTCGCGGGGAAAAGCTGGGGATTCGAGGTCGAACGGATCGAGAACGCGAGCCCCAAGGGCTTCGGCGCCAATCACAACCAGGCTTTTGCGCGCTGCACGACGCCCTGGTTCCTGGTGCTCAACCCGGACATCCGTTTCGACAGCGACGTGCTCGCGCCGCTGATCGTGCAGGCCGCACCTGACGCCGGCCTGATGACGCCGCGCATCCTGGAGCCCGGCAAGCCCGGGCCCGAGCCGCACCGGGCTTTGCTCACGCCCGTCGAGATCCTCGGGCGCAACAAGCCGGGCTATGTGCCGCCGGCCGTGCCCGCATGGATTCCCGGCCTGTTCATGCTGTTCCGGAGCGAGGCCTACCGCCAGATCGGCGGCTTCGACGAGCGCTTCTTCATGTACGGCGAAGACTTCGACATCTGCGCCCGCACCCAGCTCGCGGGCTGGAAGCTGCAGGTCGGCGAAGACCTGCTCGCGCGGCACGACGCCCAGCGCGCGAGCCATCGCAGCAAGCGCTATCTGTACTGGCACGTCACCAGCCTGCTCAAAGTGTGGCGCTCGGGCGCCTTCTGGCGCTACCGGCGGATGCAGCGGCCCGGCGCCTGACGAGCGCGCTGAGCGGGGCGAAAAGCGTTTGCGAGGACAATCGGGAACGAAAAAAGCAGGCGCGCCTTCACACAGACGATGACGACGACAACAACGACGAGCCCGACGCTCCACAACGAACACGCCCACCTGGTTCACCCCAAATACCGCCCGGACATCGACGGGCTGCGCGCCGTGGCGGTGCTCTCGGTCCTGGGTTACCACGCGTTCCCGCAGTGGATCAAGGGCGGCTTCATCGGTGTCGACATCTTCTTCGTCATCTCGGGCTTCCTGATCACCACGATCATCCTGGGCAGCTTCGAGGGCGACGGCTTCAGCTACCGCGAGTTCTACGCCCGGCGCGTGAAGCGGATCTTCCCGGCGCTTGCGCTGGTGCTGGCGGCCACGCTGGCCTTCGGCTGGTATGCGCTGCTGCCCAACGAATGGGTGCAGCTGGGCAAGCACGTGGCCTCGGGCGCCGGGTTCGTTTCGAACTTCGCGTTCTGGAGCGAGGCGGGCTACTTCGACAACGCCGCCGAGACCAAGCCGCTGCTGCACCTGTGGTCGCTGGCCATCGAGGAGCAGTTCTACATCTTCTGGCCCGTGCTGCTGGGCCTCGCATGGAAGCGCAAGTGGCGCGTGCTCTGGGTGGTGGGCATCGTGGCGGCGGCATCGTTCCTCCTCAACGTGACGACCATCCACAGCCACCGGACGGCCGCGTTCTATTCGCCGCTCTCGCGCTTCTGGGAGCTGATGATCGGCGGCATGCTCGCGTACATGCGGCTGCACCGGCCACTGCCCAAGCCGGGCTGGGGGCGCCATGCGCAGTCCATCGCCGGGTTGACGCTGATCGTGCTGGGCCTGTGCCTCATCCGCGGCGGCAAGGCCTTCCCGGGTTTCTGGGCGATCCTGCCGGCGCTCGGCGCCTTCTTCTGCATCGCCGCCGGACCGACCGGCGTGCTGAACCGCTACGTGCTCGCGTCCAAGCCGATGGTGTGGGTCGGGCTCATCAGCTACCCGCTGTACCTCTGGCACTGGCCGCTGCTGGCGTATGCGCGCATCCTGGAAGGCAAGCTGCCGTCGGATGGCATCCGGGCGCTGATGCTGGTTGCCTCGTTCGTGCTCGCGTGGTTGACCTACCGCTTCGTCGAGCGCTACACGCGCAAGACCGAGAACCCCACGGTGACCTCGGGCCTCGTGGCCGCGATGGTGGGCTTCGTCGTGCTCGGCCTCCTGGCCACCTCGGGCTACTACGTCGGGCGCCACAGCGACCCGTACTTCAACAAGACGGCGGCCGCGGCCAAGGACTGGGGCTACCCGGACGGCCTGAGCCCGATCAAGGTCGATGGCGAGGTGCTGCAGCAGATCGGCCACGGCAAGCGCCGGGTGCTGTTCTTCGGCGACAGCCACATCGAGCAGTACGGCCCGCGCGCGGTCGAGCTGAGCAAGACCGCGCCCGACACGCTCGACTCGCTCTCCTTCGTGACCTGGGGCGCCTGCCCGCCGATTCCCAACGTGGTCGACGAGCAGAACAACCTCTGCGCGGAACGGCGGGACGGCGGCATGCGCCTGGCGGTGAGCGACAAGTTCGATGCGGTCGTCTTCGGCGGCTGCTGGAACTGCTACTTCTCGGAGACCGACAAGCCCACCGCCGACAACGCCGCGGCCGACCGCTACTACTACCAGGACGGCAAGAACAAGCGCCGCTTCATGGGCGGCGGTGGCGCGGACTTCGCGCTCAATACGCTGGAGACCGTGCTGACTGCGCTGTCCAAGCACAAGCAGGTCTACCTGCTGCTGGACAACCCGGTCGGCGAAGGCTTCGGCCCCGAGGAGTTCGTGAAGGGCGGGCGCCTGGGCAACATGACCGTCGGGCGCATGTCACCGACCGCGCCCTGGGTCTCGGAGCAGAAGGCGCTGCACGAGCGCATGCGCCAGATCGCCAAGCGCAGCGGCGCCATCGTGATCGACCCGATTCCGACGCTGTGCGAGAAAGACTGGTGCACCCGCGCGGATGCCGATGCCACGCCGATCTACAAGGACGCCGGGCACCTGCGCGCCGAGTACGTGCGCAAGTTCGCGACGTGGATCGATGCGGCGATGACCTCGAGGTCGCCCGCCTCCGCTCCGGCCCGCTGAATAGGTACCTCGCGCGTCTTCAGCACCTCGCAGGGCTGGCGTGCACTTTCATACAGGCCGGGAAGCGTTTTGGCAAAATAGCTCCGAGCGGCGCCTGTCACGCTTCTTGCAGTGAAATGGGCTACCTTTTCTCCAACCGCGAGGTTTTCATGAAGAAACGTGCCGTTGTCACGGGCATCACGGGTCAGGACGGCGCCTATCTGGCGGAGCTCCTTCTTTCCAAGGGGTACGAAGTCCACGGCGCGTACCGCCGCACCAGTTCGGTCAATTTCTGGCGCATCGAGCAGTTGGGCATCCAGAACCACCCCGACCTTCACTTGATCGAGTACGACCTGACCGACCAGGGCAGTTCGATCACGCTGCTGCGCGACGCGCAACCTGACGAGGTGTACAACCTCGCGGCCCAGAGCTTCGTGGGCGCAAGCTTCAATCAGCCCGGCGCAACGGCGCAGATCACCGGCATCGGCGCCTTGAACCTGCTGGAGGCGGTTCGCCTCGTGAACCCGAAAATCCGCTTCTACCAGGCCTCGACCTCCGAGATGTTCGGCAAGGTGCAGGCCGTTCCGCAGACCGAAGAAACTCCCTTCTACCCGCGCAGCCCCTACGGCGTCGCCAAGCTCTACGCCCACTGGATGACCGTCAACTACCGCGAGAGCTACGACATCTTCGGCTGCAGTGGCATCCTCTTCAACCACGAGAGCCCGCTGCGCGGGCGCGAGTTCGTCACGCGCAAGATCACCGATGCCGTGGCCAAGATCAAGCTCGGCCTCCTCGACGTGCTCGAGCTGGGCAACCTCGACGCCAAGCGCGATTGGGGTTTTGCGAAGGAATACGTCGAGGGCATGTGGCGCATGCTGCAGGCCGACGAGCCCGATACATACGTGCTGGCCACCAACCGCACGGAAACCGTGCGCGACTTTGTTCGCATGGCATTCAAGGGCGTGGGTGTGGACGTCGAATTCAGGGGCAGCGGCGAAGCCGAAAGCGCGGTCGACACGGCTTCAGGCAAGACCGTGATGCGCATCAACCCCAAGTTCTACCGGCCGGCCGAAGTCGAACTGCTGATCGGCAGCGCCGCCAAGGCCAAGGCCAAGCTGGGCTGGGAGCCCGCCACCACGCTGGAGCAGTTGTGCCAGATGATGGTGGACGCCGACCTGCAGCGCAATGCGCGCGGCGCTTCGTTCTGACGAAGGCGAACGGGAGCAATCCCGACGGCGCGCTCAGTTTTTGTAGATTCGCCTCAGGCTGCGGATGACCGGCAGCTTGGTCAGCCCGCCGACGAGCCGCACCACGCCCGGCGGGCAGTGGTTGAGCAGGAACAGCGTGATCCGCAGGCGCAGCTTCTTCTTGCGCCCCACATACGGGTTGGCCAGCACCATCGCGCCGTACTCGTTGAGGATCGCGGTCATCTCCTCGCGGTACTGGTCGTCGTTCTTGATCGACTCGATCGCGTGGTTGACGAAGTACGGCTGGAACCGGGGCGCTAGGAAATCACGCAAGTAGTAGCGCCCGCGCAGGTGCTCGTCGGGGAACATCTGGGTGAGCTTCTTGAAGTACTTGAAGCGGCTACGGATCATCCGGATGCCGAACGACGTGCTGGCCGTGTGGATGCACCAGACGGTGACGGCCTTGTCCACGAAGTAGTTGCTGAACCCCTTGCGGAAGATGCGCAGGAACAGGTCGTCATCCTCGAAGCCCATGAACTGCGAATCGAAACCGCCGACGGCCTCGAAGGCCTTGCGGCTCACCAGCGCGGCCGACGGCAGCACGAACATGTCGTTGCGCAGCAGGTCGTTGATGTTGCGCTTGGGATGCGTCGCGTGCTCCTTGATCACGCCGGTGCGGATCACGTTGCCGTCGGCATCGGCCTCGTACAGGTCGGCATAGACATACCCGAACAGCCGGTCGCCAGCCGGGATCGACGCGGCCAGCGTCTCGATGTGGTTGGGCAGGTAGAAGTCATCCTGGTCGAGAAAGCAGATGAAGTCCGAGGTGGACGCCTTCACGCCGGCGTTGCGCGCCGAGCCCTGTCCGCCATTCTCTTTGTCGATGATGCGGAACGGATAGCGCGCGGCCAGCGCATCGAGCGAAGCGCGCTCCTCGGGACGCGAGCCGTCATTGACCACGATGACTTCGGTGGCGGGCACGGACTGCTCAAAGACGCTCTTCACGGAACGCTCGATGAAATCGGCACCGTTGTAGAACGGGATGATCACCACGACGCTCGGCCAGGCGGTCGGCTGCGCTGCGATGGTGGAATCTGGGGAGGCGTTCATTGGGTTCATGGTTCTTTGGGGCGGAGCCTACACAGATTCGAAAAGGTCGCGGACCACGCCGCGCACGCCACGGCCGAACTTGTCGTAGCGGCCGGTCATGGCTTCGCGGGCGATCGGCACGATGCGCGCGAGCCGTGACGCAGGCAAGGCGGCGCGAAAACGCTGGTGCACGATCTTGCTGCGCACCTTGGCGATGATCTCGGGCGGGACCCTGTCCCCCATCTGCAACAGCCGCGCAAGCAGCAGCTCGGCCTTGATCGCGCGCTCGACGTGCGTGTTGCCCCGCGAGGCGAGCGCCTTGCGCACTTTTTCCTTGAACGTGTCGCGCCGCGCGCCGATCTGGTTGGACTCGTGCTGCCGGTATTCGATGAGCGGCTGCTCCAGCAGGTCGACCCGCGCCGTGGTCGATGCGACGATGCTCAGCCATTCGTCATGCACCCACTCGAGTGGCAGCGGCAAGGCGTCGGCCAACAGCGCGCGGCGAAAGACGGTGGTCGCGCCGGTCACCAGGTTGCGGCGCAGCAGTGCATCGAAGGCCTTGCCGCCGTGCACCTGCGCGAGTTCCAGGGGGGTGACCTCCAGAGCGTGGAACAGCGTCTGGTTCAGGTCGCGGCGCTCTGAATCGACCAGCCGTGCATCGGTGTGCAGCAGCATCAGGTTGGCGTCCTGCTCGAAGTGCGCCACCATCAAAGCGAGCCGGTCGGGCATCCACACGTCGTCCTGGTCGCTGAGCGCGATCAGCTCGCTGGTGCAGGCGCTGATGGCCTGCTCGAAATTCTTGACAACGCGCAACGCGACCGGATTCTCGAAGATCCGCAGCGCGATCGGCGGACCCGGGCGCTCGGCCGCGCATTCGGCGACGGCGGCGCGCACCACCTCCACCGAGCCGTCGCGCGAGGCGTCGTCGGACAGCACGATCTCCACCGGCGGCCGGGTCTGCAGGCAGATGCTGCGCACCTGCTCGCGGAGGAACCGGGCGCCGTTGTAGGTGCAGAGGGCGACGGAGACTTCGAGGGGGTGCGGAATGCTCATGAATGGATCGAATTCTTGTGGGGCATGCTGCCTGCGGGGCAGTCGCGGCCCTTCCGATCGGGGGGCAGTGGACTCTCCAGGGGTTACGAATTGCAGCGGAACCGGAGCCGGTAAAATTATCTCTCAGTTGATTACTCATGAATAAAATGAGCGCGCCCTCGCAGGCACCGCCCCGGCCGGCCCGGCCATAGCCCCGAAGAAATCCCGTTTGACCTACTTCGGCAACGAAGCGCATTTGCTTACCGCCGTTTCATGCCACGGCGACCTGACCCAGGACAACACCGTCCGCATGGCAGACAAAAACACTGACGAATACGCATGAGCCAAGTCCATTCCAATCTGCATCGAAGCGCGCTGGCCGACTGGTGGGAAGGCACCCGCCGCACCGATATCTGGTGGACGCTCGCCTGGTTCGACATCGTGCTGCGCTACCGCCGCTCCATGCTGGGGCCGCTGTGGCTCACGCTGAGCATGGGCGTGATGATCGGCGGCATGGGGCCGCTGTATGCCTCGCTCTTCGGCACCCACCTGGACAAGTTCTTCCCGCACCTGGCGCTGGGCGTGATCTTCTGGGGCACTTTCTCCGCGGTGGTCACCGATGCCTGCAATGCCTTTGTCGGATCGTCCAACTACCTGAAGCAAGGCTACTTTCCCATCAGCCTGTTCGTCTGGCGGGGCCTGGCGCGCAACCTGATCCAGTTCCTGCACCAGATCGTGCTGTACATCCCCGTGGCCATCTGGGCGGGTGTCACGCTGTCGTGGTCGGTGCTCCTGATCATTCCCGCCTTCGTGATCCTCATCATCAACGCGCACGCCCTGGGCCTGTTGCTGGGCCTCATCTGCACGCGCTACCGCGACGTGACCCAGATCATCACCAGCCTCATGCAGATGCTGATGTTCCTGACCCCCGTGTTCTGGCTGCCCGAGAACCTCCCGGGCCGCGCCAAATACGTGCTCTGGAATCCGTTCGCGCAGATGCTCGATCTGCTGCGCACACCACTCATGGGCGGCGAGGCGCACCTGCACAGCTGGATCGGCATGGGCTTGTGGACTGTGTTTTGCGTCTCCCTCGCGAGCGTTCTGTTCGTCAAATACCGCCGCCGCGTCGTCTACTGGCTCTGATCCATGGCATCCATCTCACTCAAAAACGTTTCGGTCAGCTTCCCCATCTACGGGGCGGGCTCGGCATCGCTGAAGAAGACGCTGGCGGCTTCGGTCACCGGTGGGCGCTTCGGCAAGGAAACCGGGGTCACCGTGGTGCAGGCACTCAGCGGCCTCAACCTGGAACTCAAGAGCGGCGACCGGCTGGGCCTGATCGGTCACAACGGCGCGGGCAAATCGACGCTGCTGCGCACGCTGGCGGGTGTCTACGAACCTTCGGCGGGCGAATTCACGCGCCAGGGCTCCGTGGCCAGCCTGATCGATCCCGCACTGGGCATAGAGATGGATGCAACCGGCATCGAGAACATCATGCTGCGCGGCCTCGTGATGGGCATGAGCATGAAGGAAATCGAACGGCTCACGCCCGAAATCTGCGAGTTCAGCGGCCTGGGCGAATACGTCAACATGCCCGTTCGCACCTACTCGACCGGCATGATGATGCGGCTCGCATTCTCGATCTCCACCAGCGTCGAGGCCGACATCCTGTTGATGGACGAATGGCTGTCGGTGGGGGATGCAGCCTTCACCGAGAAGGCCGAGCAGCGGATGCGCGATGTGGTGTCGAAGTCGGGCATTCTGGTGCTGGCCTCGCACTCGCCGGATCTGATTGCCAAGGAGTGCAACCGGGTGATCCACATGGAGCATGGGCGGATCGTCGAGCGCTGACGATCAGCCCGCTGGAAGCCGGAATTCCATCGCCGCGCCGCGGATGATTTCTGGCCCATGAGCCTCCGCGCATCCTGTGGCGATTCGACGACTATGATCACCGTCCGCGCCTTGCGCGGCCTCAAGGATGAAAGAAATGCATTTCAAATGCAATGTCTGCGCAGCCACCAGCGTGGGCCGCACACTGACGCGCGGCGACGGGCGCAATGTCCTGTTCTGCGAGAACTGCGACATGGGGGTCGTCGAAGTGGTTCCCGAAGATACGAGCGTCTTCTACGAAGACACGTACTACGGCGCGACGCATGCAGAGGTGGGATATCACGACTACGAGTTCACGGCAGATCACAGTCTTCTGTGGGTCAAACTCGTACTGGAGGCGATCTCCCCCACGGGCCGGATCCTGGACATCGGTTGCGCCAATGGCCATCTGCTTCGGAGCCTGAACGGGGCCTACGAACGCTTCGGCATCGAGGTCAACGCTGCCGCAGCCGGGGTGGCCCAAAACAGAGGCGTGACGATCATCGCTTCCGACGTCTTCGATCCAGCGGTCAGCAATCGGACGCATGGAAGTTTTGACTTCATCACCTCGATAGCGACCTTCGAGCATGTGAACGATTTCAGAGGCGCATTCGATGTTTCCCTGAAATCCCTCCAGCACGACGGCGTGCTCATCTTCGAGGTCCCGCTGATGTCGTACACAAGGGACAACAAGGATTGGCTCGAATCCTCGTACGAGCATGTCTACTACCCGACGGTCAAAGGGATGGAGGCTCTGGTCAAGGAATTCCCGGACTATCAGTTCACTGGATTCGAATCCGCCATCGCCGGATACAGCTCGACCTATATCGGCGTTGCCGCCCGCGACCCACAGGTCTTCTCCCGCGTCGCCCAACTGTTCGAGGCCATGACAAAGCCGTCGCCTGCCGGCCTTTCCGATGCGGAGACCTGCATCAATCTTGCGTACAACGTCGTTCATTCATTCAACGTGACAGCCGACCGCATTCTTGCGCTGCCGACGCTCGTCAAGCATGCCTACAGTTTCAATCTGATCAAGCGGCTGACCCAGCTCTGGCATTCGGACCGGGTCGTCGCGGACGGCGCCGCGGGTGCGCTGGAGAGCGCGCAATGGCATGCGCAGCAAGCGAAGAACTGGCAGTACGAATGGGATCGCCTGCATCACGACACTGAAGAATTGAAAGTGGCCAACGCTGCGATGTACAAGCAGCTTCAGTCGCTGCCCAAGCAAAGCTGAAGACCGCGGTTATCGGACAACGCCTCGGCTGCGCGCGGATGAGGCGACACGCAAGACAGCCTGTGAAAAGCGTCGGCCCATCGTGATCCCCAACCTTTCCATCGAGTGAAACAGGGCAGCGGCGACAAGGCAAAGGGCAACCGTTGCGACCAGCAGCACGGCAATGCCAGTCGTCGAAGGCCTCTCCCCGCCTCCGAGCGCCAGATAGGCCCACGATGAGAAGCTGCAAAGCACCAGAACGTGCAACAGGTACAGCGAGAAGGAGACCCGGCCGAGCCACTGGGATACCGGCAACGAAAGTGCCCGCTGAAATCCTTTGTTGAGCAACACGCCATAGAGCAGCCCTGCACTGCAGAGCGTGAGCCACACGGGCCCGAAGTCATTAGGCCGCGCCGCGGCGAAAACGATCGCGCCGATCAGCAAAGCCCACGACATCAACGGCGCAGCATTCGACACGGCCAGCTTTCGATGCATGTCGAGTTGCGTGAAATTCGCGATCGCGGCTCCGGCGACCATCGCCACGAACGGAGACGCAAGCCATCCGGTGACCGCGAGCAGCGCCACATGAATGGCGCCTCGCAGCACAGCCCCCCGTCCCATGACAAGCAGCGCCGCAAAGACAAGGATCGAGCCTTGCATCTCGACGGGCATTGTCCAGAGCGGCGCATCGTATGAGCTTGCGGGCGAGCCATCGACATACACCCTCCAGAAGGAAAAGTGCAGCACGTCCGCCACGGTTGGCGTGAAGGCATAGACGATCGGCAGCCAGCCCTCGCTTCCCGTCACTTTGCTCGCCGGGATGTTGTGCATCCACCCCAGAGCCATCAGCCCCATGGCCAGACATGAGGCCGCGAAGATCGGCACGGTGAGCCGCGGATAGCGTCTAAGCGCGAGGTCGACGACTGCACGTCGCTCGCCGGTTCGAAAGAATCCCACGCTCAGCACATAGCCGGAGAGAACGAAAAAGATGAACACCGAAAATGAACCGTCGGTGAGAAGAGGATAGAAACCCGGACGCCATGCCGGCCAGAAGATCTCTCCCGCATGGCACAAGACGACAACGAGCGCCGCCCAGCCGCGCAGGCCGTCCAGGTAGGTCTCTCTCATGCTTCGGTGCGCACTACTTTGCCGCTGCTCGCATCCGTGATCGGCGGATGCAGCATCTTGGCCCTGCTCCCGCCGCGCAGCAGCCGCTGAGCAGGCTTTTCGACAAGCAGATAAACCGTCGTCGCCAGCACGAAGAGCGCACCGAAGTAGACAAACTCGGGAACGCCCGGCCATGCGAAAGTGGTGACGAATGCCTTGATCAGAATGAGATGCAGCATGTAGATGGAGAAGCTGATCTCCCCAAGGAACACGAGCGGTCGCACCGACAGCAACCGTCCGACCAGGCCGCGACCGGAGGCAAGGCACCCGATCGCCAGTGCAAAGGCCCAGCACGATCCGGCCGGCTGAAAGAACAGGTTGAACCACGGATTCGGGAACTGTCGTTGCACCGCGTGGAAGCCCGCCAACATCCACCATGCGCAGACAGCGAGCGCGATCGCTTCCACAGCCGTCCACCACCACAGTGATCTGGACTGACGGCTCAGATACTTCCTCCACAGCACGTTGGTCGACATGCCGAGCACAAACTCGAATCCGCGCATCAATGGACTCGGGTAGGTCGCATATCCGGCCGTCATTCGATTGAAGTCGCTGCTTTCGATCGGTACCGCTGCGATGCGAAGCACCGCGATCAAGGCCGCTGCCAACAGGGCGGCGCCCAGGAGCTTCCAGTGCCAGGTGCGTTCGATGTTGACCAGCAGGAACGGAAACGCCAGGTAGAAGAACATCTCTGTCGAAATGCTCCACGACACGGAATTCCACGAGAACGTGTACGCCAGAAAAGGGAAGGCCGAGTGCACGAGGATGGCATTGAAGCCGAGCACCACCCACTTGCTGAAAATCCCGGGACCGTCGAACGTGATCGAGTCCGGCGCCACGCTGACGACCAGCAAGACGATGCCCACCACATGCACCGGCCAAAGTCTCGCAACCCTCGCGCGCATGAACGCCAGGATCGACCCGGGCGGGCGGTCACCATAGACATGCGTCAGGATGAAACCTGACAGCACGAAAAAGAAACTGACGCCCTGTGCAAGCGACAACGGCGCGCCGCGCAACCATGGCCAATCGAGGCTGTTGGACCCGTGCAGAACCACAATCATCATTGCGGCAAAAAAGCGCAGGCTGGTCAGCGCCTTGAGATTTTCAATTGTTGGTGGTCGCGACATCGTTGGGGCCAGTGCGCCTGCTGCCGTTTGCGTCACGGCGAAGCGCGCGATACCGGTCGTGAGCCTCTTTCAAACCAGGGCCACTTTCGCGAAGGCGGCCGCGTAAGCCTCGATCATCTTTTCGCGGCTGAAGTGCTCCAGCGCATGGGCGCGCGCCGCGATCTTCAGCGCATCGAGCGTCTGCGGTTGCTCGTGCAGCCTGGACAGCAATGCGTGTATGCGCTCGGTTTCGGTCGGAGGAATCAGAAAGCCGTTGGCCCCGTCGGTCACCAGCTCAGGAATTCCGCCCACCGGGGCTGCGATCACGGGAACGCCGCACGCATTCGCCTCCATGACCAGAACCGGCCTGCCATCGAATTTCGACGGCAGAACGAGCACATCCAGTTGATGCAGTGCATCTCTGGCGTGCTCGACAAAACCGTGATATCTCAGCCTGTCTGCGATCCCACTGGTTGCAACGCGCTCCTTGACCATGGCCGCATCGGGACCCGTGCCGAACATCTCGAAATCGAGCGCGGAGTTCAGGGGCGCCAGCCGCCGTGCCAACTCGACGAATCCGACCGGATTCTTCTCATCCGACATCCGGCCGACATAGCCGACCTTGAGCCTGGAGCCGCTCTGCGTGGCGACAGGGGAAAACTCGTCCAGATCGACACCGCTGCGAACGACGACGACGGGAGGATCGGGTCTGCGGGACGATCGCCTGATGTAATCGCCCATGAAATCACTCTCGACGATCACGGCATCGAAGCATCCTTCATAGAGGAAGTGATTCAACGTATGGCCGATTTCGTTGTAAAGAATGTCGGCGACCCGCAGGGCAGGCAGCCGCTCTTTCCAATAGGGAAGCAAGTGATAGAGCTCTCCGGCGCCTATCTGCAGCACGAGATCCACCTTGCGGTCGACAAGCTGTTCCAGAACCAGATCGAACCGGGTCATCGCTGTCATGCCGGACAGATCGAGAAGATGCCCGGTCGAAGCGAAGTCCTCCAGCGCATCAGGTTCGTAAGCTGCCGATGCATCGCCGCAATAGGCAACCGTGATATCCACACCGCGTGCTCTGAGCGCACGGAAGATGGCAATCGAGAGAGCACCCTTCACCAGAAAAGGGAGCAGCGCCAGGATACGAGGCGAATTCATTTGGTCAGGGTCCGGACAAGACGCGACCATGCGCGCCGAGGCAAAGAGGGTGAAGAGCCTGAGGCCGGAGCCGGAGCTTCGGCGGCCGCCTGGCGCTCAAGCACGAGCGAGCGATAGGCCTGCTCCCATTTTTCGCTTTCCCCCCTGAAATAGTCCCTTGCTTCGATGTAGGCCCGGATGTCGCGGTGAAGCTTGTCGACCTCCTGATATGCATCGGCACTCGGTCCCACGAAAGCAAAGGAACGTCGGCCGACTTCGGCAAGCTCAGGCTGAACGCTGTAGTTGCCCAGCATTGCGCGGAAGTGCTGGAAATCGGATGCCGCCGTCGATTGCATCATCGCGCCGATCAGTCTGTACGCCTGCAATGGCGGCAATTGACTCAGCGACGGATGGCGACACGTCCAGGCAACCATTCGAGTGATGGAAAGAAGCAGCGAGCGAGCTTCTGCAAGAGGCACCAGATTGCGCTGCATCGCGTAGCTGACCTCGAGCAGCGTGCCGACAGGATCACCGTGCGTTACACCGCGGGAATGAGCGCGGATGAAAGTCAGGCGCTCGGGAACGATGGCGAATCTGCAGCCATGCTGCAGAGCGCGAGTCCACAGCTCGTAGTCTGGTGCACGAACCATCAGCGGATCATCCAGCCCGATTCGCTTGTGCGCCGAAGCGCGCACCATGGTGGAAGACCGGCACAGATGGTTGGCACCGATCCAGGTGTCGACCAGATTCAGGTCGCGCGGCTTGTTGTATCCCGCCTCCAACGCATCGGCCGATGGGTGCCGATCGTCGTTCTCGTCATAGATCTCGACATAGGTGCCGATGACATCGAGTTGTGGATCCCGGGCAGCCGCCTCCAGTTGGATCTCGGCCTTTCGCGGATCGATCCAATCGTCCGCGTCCAGGTTGACCAGCCACTCGCCGCGCGCTTCCTGAACCGCCCGGTTGTAGCTCGCCGCCCCACCGAGGTTCTTCTCATTGACGAACAGCCTGATGCGCGGGTCTTCGATGGCCGACACGATGGCCACCGAGTTGTCGACGGATCTGTCGTCCACCACCACGATCTCGAAATCCTGCACCGTCTGGTCCAGGATGCTGCGCAGCGTCTTGCCTATGTAGCGCTCGTAGTTGTACGAGAGAACGATGTACGAAAGAAGCGGGCTCTTGCTCATTGGAGGCAGCCCGTGATGCGATCCAGGTCGTCCGGCGACAGGTCGTCGTGGAAGGGCAAGCCGATCACACACGGCGCGAGAGTATCGGTGACGGACAGGTCGGACATCGGCACGTCCTTGAACGCCGAATGCCGATGGCAACCCAGCCCCCACCAACGGCGCCACTCGACCTTGGCAGCGTCGAGCCGCTGCGTGGTTGCGGCGACGTCCGCAGCCGGAACGATTACGTTCAACGTCATCGTGACCCAATCGCTTCCGACGCCGCGTTGCAAATGCACCGCCTTGCCTTCCAGCCGCCTTGCGTATGCGGCCGTCAATTCGCGCATTTCCTGGATGCGCCTGGGCAGCCCGTCCAGCCCCGCCAGGCCCACTGCGGCCGAGTACTCGGAAATGCGGTAGTTGCCCGCGCGCAGCGAAGACTGGCGCTCCTGGCCGACGAACCCGAAGCCCGTCATGGCCGTTGCGCGGTCCATCAGTTCCCGGTCGGCGCAGAAGATGGCCCCGCCTTCGCCGATGCCCAGGGTCTTGGTGGCATGAAGGCTCACGCAAACGGGTTGCCGGCCGATGCCCGAGAGCGAGGTCAAGGCGGCCGCGGCATCGAAGACGACGGGGATGCCGTGTTGTTGCTCGAACGCAGCCCAGGCGGCGAAGTCCGGCGGCGCACCGAAGGCGCTGACGACCAGTACCGCGGCAACCGGACCGGGCACCCCGCTCAACGCTGCAGCGGCGATTTCGGGCGTGAGCGCCAGCGAGTTCGGATCGGTCTCGAGCAGATACGGCGTCAGGCCGGCATTGCACACCGCATGCGCGCTGGCGATGAAGGTGAATGCAGGCATCAGGCAATGGCCGCCTTGCTGGCAACGCAGCCTCAACGCCAGCTCGATCGCGGTGGTTCCATTGGAGGTCAACGTCACATGGCTTCCACCGACCAGCTCGCCAAGACGGCGGGCGAATTCGCCATTGAGCGGCCCGTAGTTGCTGTACGTGCGCGAGCTGTCGATGCGTTCGAGATACGGCAGGAGGCTGGCTGCCGCCGGCAGTCGCGGTCGCAGGACCTTGATCGTCGCCGGGGAAGTGTCGCGGTCCTGAATTTGCATGATTGATGGCATCCGGGTCTGTGCAATTGAGCGATAAAAAACTAGGCTGAAGGCGGGAGAGAAGGGGAAATGTCGCCCCTGCGCTGGATGAGACGCGCCGGAACGCCGACGACGGTGGTTCCAGGTTCGACGTCGCGTATCACCACCGCGCCGGCGCCCACCGTCGACCAGGCGCCGATCACGACACCTGGCGCCACCGAGACGCCGACGCCCAGGTTGGCGCCTTCTCGAACTGTGACGCGTCCCGCGAGAGCGCACGAAGGGCCGAGATTGACGAAGTCCTCCAGCACGCAATCGTGGGCGATCGTGCAACCAGGATTGATCAGCGTGTGGGACCCGATCGAAGCGTCCGTCGTGACGCTACACGGGCCGATGAGCATGGCACCCGCGCCGATCGAGACGCGAGAACCGATCACCGCGGCCGGATGCCGCACCATGACGAACTCGGCGCCTGCATCCAGCGACTGTGCAGCACGTTGACGCGCCCGGCCATCCCCCACCGCCAGGACGAGGCGCACGGCAGGGTTCCACAAAGTCTCCAGACGTTCGGCCCGCACCTGCAGGCCTCGCATGTCCGGCACCGGGAAACCCGGGTCGACAACGAAACCGGACACGTGTTCCCCGCATGTCTGCAGGGCGGACAGCACTTCGCGACCCAGTCCGCCTGCTCCATAGATCAACAGAGTCATGTGGTGCAACGGTGTGGTGATCGGAAAGGAAAGAGCGGCCGCGCCAGCGCGGCCGCAAAGAGTATAAAACGCCGCTCAGCGCCGGACCGGCGAGAGCACGGAGACATACCCGCGCTACGGGGCAAGCTGCAATGCACGCAAAACCGCCCCCGTCTGCTCCTGCCAGCTGAACTTCGACAGCGCATCGCTGCGCGCTTCCTGCGCCATCGATTCGTAGGCGTCGCTGCGGTCCATGGCGCGCAGGATGACTTCGGCCCATTCGTGCGCCTTGGCCAGGTAGCCGTTTTCGCCGTCGCGAATGGCTCGGCGATAGGTGAAGCTCGGCGAAGCGATGCTCAGCGTGCCGACGCTCGCCGCCTCGAAATACTTCAACTCGGATTTGCAGTCGGTGAACGCATTCGACTGCAGCGGCATGAGGTTGAACTGCACCGTCCCGAGCAGGCGCTGGAGGTTCACATAGTCATGAAAAGGCTGGCGGCTGACACGGTGGGCGAACTCCCGCATCACCGGCCCATGATCGATGTAGCCGACGACCATGACCTCAGCCTCCGGCCGCAGGGCCAGCACTTCGGCCAGCGCGGACTCGACGATCGCGTAGTCGAGGCGATGGGAAGGCGAGCCGCTGAAGTAGCCGAGCGTCACCTTGTCGTTGCCGGCAAAACGCGCGCGCTCCTTCTCCGCAAAGACGCTCTGCGCGAGCGCGAGCTGCTCCCGGTTCATGAAGTTCGGCACCACGTGCACCGGCAGGCCCGAGTAGTCCGCGAGCTTCTGCGCAAGAAAGTCGTTGGTCGTGATCGCGCCATCGCACAGCTTCAGCGTCTGGCCCATGCGGGCGATCATCGCGAACCAGTCGTCCCAGAGACCGTTCTGCGTGACATCCAGGCCCAGAGTGGCGACCACCAGGTGTGCATAGTCGGTGTCGAAGACCAGATCGTCGACGTCGAACAGCACGCGTTTTCGGCGCGCGCGGAACTTGGTGACGAGGCCATTGACCCGATGGCAGTAGCGCGAACGGCAGATGACCAGCACATCGGCGGCGTCGGCGATCTCGTCGAAGCGCTCGCTGTCGGACAGGAAAAAATAGCTCGCCGAGACGTGGCCCGCCGCATCGTCGTTGAGTACGTGAGCCATGTTGTAGGCCCGGTAGCGAAACGTGCTGTTGTTCGGCTCTTCGTAGAAATAGGCCACCCGCACTTTGCGCCGGTACAGCATGGCCAGCCGCGTCGAGAGCGGCTGAAGCCAGGGATCCGCATAGGGAACGGGCGGGGTTTGCAGTGCAAACATCAGCGTCCCGTGGAGAGCGACTCGAGCGTCGATTCGAACGATTGCGTCCAGTCCGAGCCCAGGGCATTGGCTGCGAAGTTGCGGCTGCGCGCCTCCTTGTCCCCTGCGAGCGCCACGCCGGCCCTCAGCGCATCGAGCATCGCCTGCGTGTTCAGTTCGGCAGCGAGGATGTTGCGCGAATAGCCCGACAGATCCTGCTTGTTGGCGAACTTGTTGGTCACCACGACGGCACCGCTGGCCGCCAGGTCCAGAGGGGGGTAGCTGGGGTGCGGCGTGTACATCAGGCAGAGCCCGAGATCGATCGTTCCCACCAGGTCGGCATAGGCCTCCCAGTCGAGTCCTTCGATGCGCTGGGGCGAATAGCCGTCGCCGAAAGTCACATTGGGAATGTCCTTCCCGACCAGGAAGATGTCCCACTGCGCGAGATCGAGGATCTCCTCGTTGACTGCCCTGTCGATGAGATCCAGGCCGATGTGGAAGAGATTGCGCGAATTGTTCGGTCGCGCATAGAAGAAGAACCGCTTCTTGCCACCCGGCTCCCGCTCGCGCTCGTGGAACAGCGACTTCGGAAATGCGGGCTCGAACCAGCATCCGGCGCGCCGCAGGTGATCCAGGCCCGTTGCGATCAGATGGTCGTACAGGAGCTGGGTGTTGACGACGAACCGGATGTCCTGGACTTGCAACACCCGCTCGCATTGAACGCGCTCTTCTCCGAAGGGATAGAACATCCGTTCGTCTTCCTGGAGCAGATAGACGATCGAGGCGCGCGGAACGCTGGGCAGCGCCGCCGCAGTCGTCCACCACGAGGTGGTGACGAAGATTTCGTCGGGGAGGATGTCCAGGCTGGGCGCCGTTTCTCCGGCGGGAAGGGCACTCGGATAGTCGCCTCCGACGTGCGGTGCGAAGGCAAACTGGATTTCCTGCCGCAGCCGAATGCCGTAGGCGCCCAGGACCTGCGAGGCATTCGCTGGGGAGGGCTCCTCGGTCCGGGTCACGATCCGCAGCGTTGCGTTCATTCGGTTGGCCAGTTGGGCCGCAAACAGCAGCGCGGTGCCGACGCCGCCAAAGAGGCTCCCCGAACCGATGCTGTCGGTCACCAGGCTGATGCGCGGGAGCGAGGACTTCGGGATCACATAAGTATTCAGTGGCTGCTGCGAGACGAACTTCAGCGCCCAAAGCTCGGGAAGCGTCATTTTCGGGTCGCTCGTTTCCCCGGGCTTTCCATTCACGCCAACGATCTCGCCCAGCTTCCTGCGAATCAACCGTGCAGCCCCCGGGGTTCCCTGGTCCCGCCAGAAGGCGATGAATCTCCGAATTCGCGCAATCATCATGAATTCCTAGTTTTTATAAATTTTTCATGCAACCATCGATCAAGACGCATGACAACGATGACAAGTCGGCCACGGATTCAATAGAAACAGAATGCAAAATTCTTTCATTATTAATTCGTCTTGTCGAATTAGAAGTCAGCCATCGTGGCCGCCGCCCTACTTCACCGCCTGTACCGGTCGAAACACTATATATCTGCTGGCCACGTAGGCGGTAACCGTATACACGGGCATCCCCATCGCCTGCGCAAGATAGCTATTGAGACCGAAATGGTCTATTGCCACAACGACCGCCAGGAGGTTTGCACCATAAGCGACCGCGGTACCAAGAAGAAACTTTGCCACTGCAGGCAGCACGGCCCCCTCGTAGGCAAAGGTCCACCGGCTGTTGAGAAAGAAACTGACGCAGATGCCGACACCGTAGCCGATGGCATTTGCCACGACATCGCCCGCATGAAAGAAATATTTGGCGGCGTAGATCACCGACAGTCCGACCAATGTATTGGCGACACCCACGATGAGGAATCGAATGAACTGAAAAGAGAGAATCTTGTCCGTTTTCATTTTTGTGGCGCCGCGCAAATCAAGATCGCGCTTCATCGGCTGCGAGGATTGGCATGGGTGAATCGCTCGGCTTCGAGCAACTGCGCAACGCCGACCGCCAGACTGCGGATTTTTCGATTTCGGCCTCGGCTCGGCACAACAGAGGAAAATCGGATGCGCCGAGAATAGAGTCCCGATGATTTATTCACTCCCGTTGTAATTCGGGGTGACTTTCTGGCAATTCTTTTGAAGATGGAAATTATTTCGGAAATAGTCGCGGGCTGTTCCGAAGCAATGATCTTCGTCAATACACCAGGGGCCGAATTCAAATCGCGAAGTGTTTCGACGATTTCCAGCGCCGCATCGTCGACCGAGATGTAATCGCGAATGGTGTCGATGGGAACGTAGATTCCTATCGGTTTGTTTCGAACGATGCTGCGCGCAATATGGGTCAAAAGCCCTTGCGCCTTGCCCGTCGCCTGCCCCGCGCCATAGAGCGTGGAAATGCGGGCGAGGAGCACTGTCATTTTTGGATTTGCGGCGCAAAACGAACGCAGCAAATCCTCCTGGCTCAATTTCTCCCGCGCGTAAGCGCAATTGGGCGCGGGCAGGGATGCTTCCGTGATGATCTCGTCCGGACAGGCGCCATAGATCGCGCCCGCGGAGCTTGAGAAAACCAGCGAGCCGGGCATGCCCATCAGCACGGCGTCGGCCGCGATCAATTCAAGCAGCAAAGCCAGCGCACGAGTCTCCGGCACGAGGGCCGCCTCGGAACTGCCCATCGTGCCGGCACCGGCTGCCCAATATATTTCCCAGCGGGCCGCACGGCTCGCGCTGACGGAAAACCCGCGAACCGCAGCCTCGATCTGCAAATGCAGCGCCGATTCATCGGTCCATTGGAATGACTCGCTGGGGGTGAACCGCGCTGTGCCGGCCATCGAGAGTGCGCGGCAAAAAGCCGATCCCAGAAGACCACGAGCACCCAACACCCAAGCTGTTTTCATGGGCGATTCGGCCGGGTCGGTTTGGAGCTCACCACGTAAAGCGGCTTGCCCATCACGATGCCCATCGTCACGGCGAGGTATTCGGCAATCACGCCGAGCGCGGTAAGTATCACGCCCGAAAAGAACGCAACCACGACGGCCAGGGAAGTCCATCCCTCAATGGGAACTTGTCCCGTGTATTTCTTGTACAGGGCGTATATCGCAAAACCGATGGCCAGCAGGATCGAGAAAAAACCAACGATCGTGATCAACCTCAGTGGCCGCGTCCCCGTGGTCAGGACAAGGCTCCAGAAGTGCTTGACCAATGCCAGAAAAGAATAGCCAGAAGGCCGGCCAAATTCTTCCCTGAGCTTCAATGGGCAGTGCCCGACTCGGCCGGTTATCCAAAAAAGCCCCACATCGAGATATACGCCATTCCCGCAGTACGCGGACAAGGTGCGGGCTATTTCACCGTCGATCAATCTGAAGCTGTTGAAACTGCCGATCGATTTATTTCCGAGAAGCCGCGTACTGATGAGTTTTGCAGTCTTGCTGAAGAAGTTTCTGACCAGCCCGTGCGGGGCGGCATTTGTCGGTTGTGCATAAACAAGCTGGAAATTCTCCCGAATTCCCAAATCAATCAAGGCCTTGATGCTTTCCGGGTCCTGCTGGCCATCCTCGTCCATGGTGACCACCCAGTCGCCGGTTGCGCTTGCCATGCCCGCCATCGTCGCAGCGTGCTGCCCGTAATTCCGGGACAACCATATCGGTCGGATAAAGGGATACTTTGCCGCCAGCGCGTCAATGACCGTGTCCGATCGGTCGGGTCCGCAATCGTGCACAAGCAATACTTCGCACACGACGAATTCGTTACCCTCGGGCGAAATTTGAGGCGAATTGAATTTTTCGATTTCCGCAACAACCATGGGAAGCGAGCGCTCCCCCGCATAAACCGGAACGACAATGGATATTCTTTGAAGGTTTTTCATTGAAGCGCGTCAATATTCAAAATCAATTGATGGATTCCAGGCCCGGGCCGCAAGAGCCGCCGAGCTTCTTCAAGGACTTGACTCCAGGCAAACGATTGCCAAATTCCCAACAATAGAAACCGATCGCTGGCTGGGCCAGGCTGGCGCGGTTTTGCAATAATCCTCACCGACGGCAATTTGCGTGCCTTTTGCCGGCTTGAACATATATCCAGAGGCTTCGATCAAGAGCGGCACCCTTGAATAGTCAGGGGCAAGAGCAGATACGTTCATGTCACCGTGAACGGTGCTCAGTTTGGCGGGATACGTTCCTTCGCCTTTGCTCAGGAAAATATACTCAACTTTCGAAAAATCGCTCATTTGCTCCAGACGAGCGACGATTCGATTGATTTTCATTTTCTCCCAGGAATTAAGCCGTTGCTGATCGGCAAAAACCTGGTTATTTTTGAAAACGAAAAATATGACTAGTATCGCCGGGAGCAATGCAAAGGCACCGGCCGGAACTCTCGAAAACATCCGGCGCAATATCGGATAAGCGAGCAAGAAAAACAATCCGATGATCAGCCCAGCCTGCGACAACACGCGCGGCATTGGCCACCAATCCTTGAACGGAAGGATCACGCCAACCGTCGCCGGCACGAGAAGCAAGGCCACAGGCAGGACGGTCAATTTCCTGAGCCATTGCCCATTCGCCCTCGCACTCCGAAAGACTTCAATGCACACCGCCACCCCGGCAACGGCGAGCATTGCGGCAAGAAGGGTTTTCAACCAATGGGCTCCCAATGGCTCGCCGCGCCAATATACGGTGGCCATCAAATCGAAAATCTGCGAAATTCGCTCAGGAACTTCCTTCAATTCGATGAATTTTGCCCGGCTCGTTATTTCGATGGCACCGAGCCGTTTGAACACACTCAGTACTACCAAGAAAACCAAAGCGGAAACAATGCAGACGAGTAGCAAATTAAGAATTCGCCTGCGGTGATCGCTGCCAACTCGAGAATTCACTCCCGACGCATTCACTCCCGGCGCATTTCCTGAAATCTCGCCGAACAGAAAGCAAAAGATGAGCGCCACCGCGAAGTAATTCAAAAACCCCTGGTACACAAACAGCATTCCAGTGGTTGCGGCAAACGAGATCAGAAGGTTCTGGATTTTTTTCTCCCCCTCTGCCCGGGCGGCCGATTCCAGCGTGATGATCGCGAGCAATGTGCCCACGCAATAACCGGGAAGCACCATGCGGAATGTGAGTATTTCAGCAAAGTACGGATGCGCCACCATCAGCGAGCCCGCGATGGCCGCGCCAGGTTTGTCGGCAACTCCAACGAAGCGCAATATCGACAATACAAGCCCCGCCTGCAGCAGCAAGGCAGAAAATCCGAGAGAAACATAAATATCGTTTATGTTCACGCCGAGCGAATCGATGACCCGGTCGATGACCGCAAGGAGGAATCTTCCTTGCGTCAAAAAACCTCCGAATTCTCCTTCCGTGAAGCCTTGCCCGTATAAATAATCGTCGATGGCAAAACCTCGGAAGAGGACGCCGCCTCTTGCGAGCAGTGCAACACCGAAAAATATGAGCAGCAACCTGAGATGCCCGGGCGCCATTCGATTGCTGATTTCAATACCTGATGTTTTCATCGAGCAGGCGATTCGACAACGTCAAATTCGCTTATTCAAATTAATTAATTAATCGACCCATCAATTCCAGACATCGACGAAGGTGTTATTTCGCCAATCCCATGGATCGCCCCTGTCGCCAGATCCACTCGAACGCTTTTTTTCACCGCCTGCCACGAACGAAACGATAGGCCCGCCATGTCCAACGCGCCGCGAGCATGCTGCCCCGAATCATCCAGGGCACCTTGCGCTCCAGCCAACGGGACGCCTTGAGGCTCGCGAAGACGACTTGCTCGTCGTACCGTCCCCTAGGTCCGAAGAGCCCTTGGATGAGCTCCTCGGCCGCGGCCTCGGTATTGTCCGGCGGCTCTTCGATCACCTCCGGTTCTGCACCGGCCTGGTTGCCGGCCACCGCTGCGCCGATTCCGATCAGCAAGTGCCTGGATTTCTGCGCGATCGCCTGGGGAGCACTGGTTCGCAACAGATCGCCGTATTCGATGCGCTTGCGAGCGAGATCGCGCGACGCGTGGACCATCGAATTCAATCTTCTTCTGTAGAAGAAGAAAACATCCGTCGTGACGAGGAATCGCCGGCCCGCATCGCACATCCTCATGAACAGCGACCAGTCTTCGTAGCAGTTCAAACTCTCCACGTATGGGAAATCGTCGAGTGCCGATTTCCTGAACAGCGCCGTCGCGGTAGAGAACCGGTTCTCCAGAAGACCCGCGACCACAGCCTCGCCGGAGAACATCGCGTAGTCGCAGAAGTTCGCCGCCTCCCCCGGTGTGGGCTCTGCCTCTCCGTCGAGGAAGTACCCGGCAGGGGTCACGACGATGTCGAATTCCGTGCTGTTCTCCAGCGCAGCCACGCCGACTTCAAGGAAGCGCGGATGGATCAAGTCATCGGCATCCAGCGTCAGCACGTAGCGGCCCGTTGCAAGACGAACGCCGATGTTTCTCGCCGCCGCCAGGCCGACGTTCGCCGTGAGGCGAGCGATCTTGAGACGGGCGTCTTCCTTGAACGCGAGCTCATCGATCACGCGCAGGCTTTGCGCGTCCGTCGACGCATCGTCCACGACGACGATCTCGATGTTCTGATAGCTCTGGGCGGCCAGGTTGTCGAGCGTCGCCGTCAGGTAGCTTCCCAGGTTGTGGTGCGGCACCACAACGGACACCAGAGGCCGTTCCTGCAGCACACGCCACAGAGGCCTTTGCCTGGCTGCGACATGCCATGGCCAAGGTTCTTGCGCGTACTGCACCGGGGTCAGTTGCGCCTTGTCCTCGAAATTGCGCTCCAGCGCGCCAACCAGTCCATCGACCGTTCCGTCGAATTTCAGGCAATTGACACCGTCACGCCATCGCGTGCCTTCGCCGAAGGCCGGATTCGTTTCATTCAGGATCACTCGTGCGCCCAAGAGCGACGCCTCGATGGCGGCCATCTCGCAAGCAGGCGACACACCGGGGAAAACGACGGTTGCGTTTCCGAGGAGCGCTTCACGCGCGTGCGGCGCCAGTTCCGGGATGAAGCTGGCGCGCTCGCTGAACATCGGCGGAACCAGGCGCTCGATCTGCGCGATGTAGCGCTCGTCCAGGCAATGGCCTGCGAGCTTCATCGAGCCCGTGTAGCTTGGACACTGGCGCATGAACCCGGCAACTCCGCGCACGAAGAGATCGGGACGTTCCGATCTCCGCAGATCGGCGCTGAAGACAATGGTTTGGTCGGAAGCTGGGGAGACCGCCCGTCCCACGCCAGAGACATCGCCAGACAAAACTGGCGGTGCGTGGCAAACGACCCTCGGCTCCCATTCCTCTGGAGAAAAACCAAACATCTCGCGCGTGGCCTCGCTCACTGCAGGGCTCGGCGCAATGACGAAATCGCAATCGCGCAGGCATTTGCGCTCCAGGTCGCTGAGATTCAGATCCTCGATGGACAGCGGCAAGGCCTCGGCATGCATCAACGCGGTGTGAGATCCGCAGAGGCGAACCACGATGGTGGCATCGGGCAGGAAGCCCTGGAGCCGGCTTTCCTGCAGCGTGCAGAAGGCGAGCCCGCCCGCATCCTGAAACTCCAGGTACTGGATCGACTGGTTCTCGCTCAACGCCGAAAGCGCCCTGAACACGCATGCCGAACGCCAGTGCGCAGATGTGTTCGAGTAGGCCGATTCGGGTGGATGCTGACGCGAATCCGTGAATCGATCCTGATCGATGCGGGTATCGACCTCGACGAGTGCCACGTTCGGAAAGGCGGCCTCGAACGACACACGGTCGACGGCTGCGTCGACCATGACCAGGGTCGCACGTTGGCGGTCTGCTTCGTCGAGGGCGCGAAGCAGGTCGGACGTCACCCGGCCTGCCGCGTCAGGTGTGCAGGGAAACAGTCCGGTGGAAACGAAGACGAGGCGATCCATTCAGCCTCCAGGGAACTGGCGATGCCGAGGGACCAGCTCGTGGGTTTGTTTATCCGACGCCCAGGATTTCGCGCCTCGGGCTCTTTGGCAAATTTGAATCAAACGCTATTCCCCACCTTCCCGTTTCGGGATTCTTATTGACCGTCATTCGTCGGCGGATCTTTCCGGCGGCCGCCCCCGCATTCACTTCACTGGCCGTTTGCGGATTGCCATCGCCACGCATCGCGGCACATGTCGTCGAGGTCGCGCTTGGCGACCCACCCCAGCAACTCGTTCGCGAGGCTGACGTCGGCAAAACTGATGCCGATGTCGGCCGTGCGGCGCGACACGATTTCATACGGGATGCGCCGGCCGCTCAGTCGCTCGAAGGCCTTGATCACGTCCATCACCGAAGCACCACGCCCCGTGCCGAGATTGACCACGATGTGCGTCTGATTCCGTTCGAGGAAAGCCAGTGCGGCCACGTGTCCGTCCGCAAGGTCCATGACATGGACGAAATCGCGGATCCCCGTGCCATCGGGGCTCGGGTAGTCGTCGCCAAAGATCTGCACGGCAGGCCTGAGACCCGCGGCAACCTGGCACACGAGCGGCATCAGGTTGCTGGGTGTACCCACAGGGCTCTCGCCGATCAGGCCGCTGTCGTGCGCACCCACCGGATTGAAATACCGCAGCGTTGCAATTCGCCACTGCGAATCCGAACGGCTCAGCTCGTAAAGAAGGTCCTCCACGACCAGCTTGGTGCGGCCATATGGATTGCTCACGGTGAGGGGTGCGCTCTCGGCCACGGGCATCGGCTGCTCGGGGCCATAGACCGTCGCCGACGACGAGAACACCAGGGTCTTGCACCCTGCGCGCTCCATGGCCCCCACGAGGGCAATGGAGCCATGAACGTTGTTGTCGAAGTAATCGATCGGGCGATCGATCGACTCGGTCACGGCTTTCAGGCCGGCGAAATGCAAGACGGCGGAGATCGGGTACTGCGCGAAGATCCGATCGAGCGTCGCCCGGTCGCGGATGTCGCCTTCATGCCAACGCACCGGTTGCCCGGTGATGCGCTCGATGCGTTCGAGGACAACCGGGGTGCTGTTGGAGAAATTGTCCAGAACGACAAATTCGTACCCCGCGCGCGCCAGTTCAACGCATGTGTGAGATCCGATATACCCGGCGCCTCCGGTCACCAGAATCAAGGGCCATCTCCGGCGATGCTTTCGGCAAGCGTTGGTGCCGCGGCGTCCTTGGCGGACAGCACCGGCGAGGCGCCCGAAAGGGGCCAATCGATCCCGATCGCCGGGTCGTTCCACGCGATGCTCCGCTCATGGGCGGGCGCGTAGTAGTCGGTGGTCTTGTAGAGAAAGTCTGCCGTCTCGCTCAATACGAGAAAGCCGTGCGCCAGGCCGGGCGGCACCCAGAGTTGTCGATGGTTGCTTTCGTTGAGCTCCACGCCCACCCATTTCCCGAAAGTCGGGGAGGTTGGCCGGATGTCCACTGCAACGTCGAACACCGCGCCCTGAACCACGCGCACCAGCTTTCCTTGCGGCTGCTTGACCTGATAGTGCAAGCCACGCAGCACGCCCTTGGAGGAACGCGAGTGGTTGTCTTGCTTGAACGCCAGGTCCGAGCCGGTCGCACGGCGGAAAACTTCTTCGTTGTAGCTTTCGAGGAAGAAACCTCGGGCGTCACCGAAGACCTTGGGCTCCAGGATCAAGACGTCCGGAATGATGGTGGGAGAAATCTTCATGCTTCAACGTTGGGGAGAACATCTGCGCCGCAATCGATCGGCTGCGTAGCAGGGATTGTTACGCAAAAACGATCGCTGTCGTCTTTCTGCACGCACCCCGTGTTGGTGCAACCGGAAAGATCAAACAAGGGTGAACGCGAATTTATTTGCGCACTTCCTTTTATTCGAAATTAAACCTTTATCATTCCAAATAAAACACAGCGCGATATCCGCTGTCTGAATGGTTTTCCTCAATTCTTCGAGGCTTTCATCAATTTAACAAGCTCTTCTTCATAGCGTCGGAGCATTTTCTTTATGTCGAACCGGCGCTCGGAAAACTCTCTGGCGCTCAATTTGAAATTATTGAGCTTTTCCTTGTCTGCAGCCAATTCTTCGATTCTTCGAGCAAATTCATCGTAGGCTCCGGGCTCGCACAAATAACCCTGCCGCCCCTCTTCCATCATCTCCGGCAGCGCACCGACTCTTGATGCAACGATCGCCGCGCCGCTCGCCAATGCTTCCATGACGATGTTCGGGCGCCCGTCCAGGCGGGAGGGCAGGCACAGAATGTCGCACGCTTGCAGGTATGGCTTCATTTCCGGCACAGTGCCCCGCAGCAGAAAGCGCCCTGTCGGAAAGTTGGCCGCCGCCACGGCGGCTTTTACTTCTGATTCAAGATGACCGGCGCCGGTCATCAAGAACACGACGTCGATATCCTTGGACAGGCGCTTGGCAATTTCGACAAATCCAAGAGGATCTTTCTCCTCGGACCATCGCCCAAAAAATCCGACCACGACCGACTCGCTGGAAATTTCGTCAAAGCCAACTGGCAATTGGTCGTTTGTCGCGGGCGCATTCTGGTCAAGGTCGACGCCGCTCTCCACCATCTGGATGCGTTCGGGCCTCTCCCCTGCGGCAATCAGCCACTGCCGGACTTCCGAGTTTTCGACAAAGGTGAGATCGATGCAATCGGCATACCTCCGATTGTTGGCGGTATGCCCGACCGTATTGAAAAGCAAATCGGCCACGGCAAGGCGGGGGTGCCTTAATTTCAGCGCCGGCAATTGGTCGTAGACAAAGGCGCTGCCAATCACCCAAAGCAATTGGATATTTTTCGATTGCAGCAGATGATCGATGAAATCCCGCCAGTATTCCTGCTCGAGAAATCTCGGCAAATGGAATATCTCAAGAGTCGCCGATTCAAACCAGGATGTGGTATCGCCGTGCGCCTGGCCCACTGGAACGGTTGTCACAATGGTCACGCGCCAGCCGTTCTTTGCCAATTTCGAGACGATGCCGCTCAATAAACGTTCTGCACCACCTAAAACCAGGAATGGCATCGCAATCAGCAGCGAGGGACCCGCAGTCTGAGTATGAAAACGACGCCGGCTCGCAAAGGATTGGGGCAAGCGTGGCGGCGGCGATGCACCATTCGTTCGCGCGGTGCGAATGGCTTCCTCCGTCAGCACGTCCTCGTTGAAACGATGAACCAGTATTTTCTGTACTTCGTTTTCCAGAACAGCCCGGCTATTGCTCAAGGTTTCGCCGTGGCTGCGGTAAAGAAAAAGAGGTTCGCGAATGCCGATAAAGCGCGCCCCCAGCGCGGCGAGCCTCACCCAAAACAGCCAGTCCTCGTGAACATGTCCGGTCGCCGGATCCGAATCCCGATAGCCGCCCGCCTTGCGCCAAAGGTCCTTGGGATACACCGCGCACGTGAGCGCGTTGTTACCTTCCAGCAACATATCGAGCGTCGGGCGTTCGTGCGGCGTCCAGATTTCCGACTTGTCGCCGAAGAACTGGAGTCCCGGCGAGACCACTTGATAGCCCGAATGCTCCAGCACGAAGACGGCTTTCTCGATGTAGGTAGGGGCGATGCGGTCGTCGGCATCCAGGCAGCAGATGTACTTGCCCCTCGCGTGGCTGATGCCGAAGTTGCGGTTGGCTCCGGCGCGGTACGGCTTGTCCTGCAGCAGCAGCCGCAGTTTGGGCGAGGCCTTGGCGACAGCCTCGACGAGGCGCTGGCGGGATTCGGGAGAGCTCGACCCCCCTTCCACCACGATGATCTCGATGTCGGTAAAGGTCTGCGCTTCGACCGAGCGGATCGCATCGCCCACGACGTGACCGTAGTTGAAGCAGGGAATCACGATGCTGACGAGCGGACGATCCGATGGCCAGTCCGGTCCGCTCGGCGGGTTCACCGCATCCGGCACGACGCCCGCCAGCGGCAGGAGGCGAACCGCCTCCGCGGTGCGCCTTATGGCTTCCAGGCTCCCCGCGCCACTCCCGGCCAGCGCGCGCCGGCGCCTGAATTCCCGAAGGTGGTCGAAGATGCGGCCCCGCAGCGTCCACCACACCAGCTTTGCGAGTTGCTTGGCCCGCCTTGCAGCGCGAGGATTGTTCGTCGCCCAGCGACGCACGGGCGCCGTGGCCCGCCATGCAATGGTTTGCTGCATGGCCTCCAGCCGACCCGCAGTCTCCAGAGCCCGGTGTTCGATGGCGGCGGTCTTCCCGACCTCCTCGGACAGCTTCCTGCGAAGCGCCGCCGCTTCCCCCTCGCGCTCCGCAGCGCGCCTGATCTCGAAGTTGATGGCCTCGGTGGCCTGCGCCGCATTGAGGCGCGCGTCCGCGAGGATCACCTCGACTTCGCTCTTCAGGCGCTGGATCTCGCGGCTCGCGGCCTCGCAATCCGCCGCTTGCACGGCACGGGATTGCAGCCTCTTGAGATCGAACGACCAGAGCTGGGCGATGCGCGCAACCAGCGGCGGCGTGAACTCGCTGCCGTCCAGTCTTGTGAGCGATTGCACCGAAGCCTCGGTCGCCTGACCCGCATGCAGAAGGTGCAGGTGCGTCGAGGCCCTGACCTCATCGGTCGCGGCGCTGTCGAAATCGGCGTTCAGCAAGCGTTCGAAAACGTCGTTGACGCGGGCAGCCTGGCGTTCGTTCTTCGTGACGATGCCTATATAGGTTGAGGCGTAGTCCTTGATGGGAATTTCCGCGCCGGTCAGATGAGCGCCCAGTTCCTTCTCGACGATGTGGCGGATTGACTCCTCGGTCGGATAGTAGATGTGCTCCAGCGAACTGTTCAGCCAGGCCGCGTTGCTGGACTCGGCCGACATGACGGGAACCTCGAACAACAGGAATCCGTCGCCTTTCAGCAGGTCGAGGGCCGCGCGGAATCCGCCGCGCAGATCGAGCAGGTGCTCGAACACCGCGATGGCGGTCACCACGTCGAACGCGGCTCGATGCTCATGCACCAGTTGCGGATCCAGCAGGTCGTTGCCAAGAAGCTTGATGCCCTTGCCCTGCGCCTGACCGGCCGCCTTGGCGTTGACCTCGATGCCGAACTTGTCGAAAGCGTCCGCGAACTTGTCCAGCAGATAGCCGTCCGCGCAACCTATGTCGAGAATCTTTCCGTGATCGGCCAGCAGGCGAACCAGCGCAAACGCCCAGCCCAGCCCATGCTCGGCCATGAAGCTGTAGTTCGCATAGCCGCTGCTCTCTCCGTTCACGTAGTAGTTGTCGTCGTAGTACGCCTCTGTGCTCTCGGGCAAGCGGGCAATCACACCCAGGCCGCAGCGGGTGCACTGCTGGATTTCCATGCCGTCCACCCGAACGGCGAATGGCTTGAAGCTGGTACCGGAGCACGCGTTGCAGATCATCTTTGTGGGTTTGCCTGTGAAAAACGAAGGGCTGTATATCCGGCACCGGGCTGGACACGTTCCTTGCGAGCCTTCGTTCTAGGTTGCGGAGATCGCTTTGCGTGCGCTGTGCAGGATTGCTTCGAGAACGGCATCCATGTCGGAAGGCTCGGTGCGAAGCCCCAATGCCTTCAGCCGGGATGGATCGCCGACGAACGCCCTGACATCGCTGTTGCCGCGCCGCGATTCGTCATGCTGCAATTCGACCGGCACGCCGGAGACTGCAATCAAACGCTGTGTCAGGTCGAGCAGCCGCTGGCCGTCGCCGGTGCAGATGTTCACCACCTCCGCAGAGGCATCGCTCGCCAGGGACAGATCGACGAGAAGCTTCGCAACGATCCGTACATCCATGAAGTCGCGCACGACATCGAGATCGCCGGTCGCGAGCACGCCTCCCTGCCCGCCCATGCTCGCGATCTGGTGCGCGAAGCTTCCCAGGGCCAGGGACTTCGGCATGCCGGGCCCGATGGGATTGAACAGCCGGGCCACCACGACGGACAAGCCGCGTGACGCGGCGATGAAGGCATGGCTTGTCTGAGCCAGCTTGCTGGCGCCGTAAGCCGTGTTGGGGCGGCACGCCACGTCCTCTCGCACAGGCTGAAGGGCGGCGGGCACCGGCCCATATTCGGCCGCACTGCCCGCAAGGACCACACGGGGCTTGAGCGGCATGGCGAGCGCGGCGTCCAGAAGATTGGCCGCGAAGGCCACGTTGGCCTCGTAGAGCTCGCTGTAGGAGGGCGCAGCGGAAACGCCCGCCAGATGCATGACGATCTGCGGCGTCACGGCCAGGAGCAGATCTCGAACATCGGCCGCATCGCCAGGGTTGGAAAGCACACGCCTTGCCTCGCCTGCGACGGCGGCCCGTTCGGTTCTGCTGACGGCGATGGTTTCAAGGCCGCGCGCCCGCAGTTCATCAAGCACCGCCCGTCCGACGAATCCGCTGGCGCCGGTGACAAGCACGCGCATGGTTATTCGGGCAGGAAAAGCTCGCGACTCTCGTCGAACATCTTCTGCGCCGTCGAGTAGTCTTCCGGCCGGCCGATGTCGAGCCAGAAGCTCTCGGGCTGCTGATGGCAGCGAACCTTCTTGCCGGCCGCACTCAGCTTGAGCAACAGGTCCGGCATGTCCAGATGAACGCCCTCGCTGACATGCGGCTTCACTGCATCGCGATTGAGCATGTAGAGGCCCATGCTGACCAGGTGCTTGCTCATGGGCTTCTCGAGGTAGCCCTGTAGATTCATTTCCGCATCGACCTGGATAAGCCCGAAATCGATCTTCACTTCTCTTTCGTAGACGCAGATCGTGGCATCCGACTGCCGCTCGGCATGGGTGCGGATGAGCTGGCCGATATCGAAAGTGGTGAGCAGGTCGCCGTTGGTGACGATGAAGTTCTCGCCGACCTTGTCGATCAATGCGCCGAGCGGGCCGGCCGTACCCAGGGGGCTGTCCTCGAGGCTGTAGTCGATCTTCAGACCGAACCGCGAACCATCGCCGCAGAACGCGCGGATCAGATGATGCAGATGGTTGACCGCAAGGATGACTTCGTCGACGCCGGCACGGCGAAGCTGCCGCAACAGCAGCTCCAGCACGGGCATGTCCCCGAGGGGCATGAGAGGCTTCGGAAACGAGGCGGTGAACGGCTGAAGGCGCGTGCCCTTGCCGCCCGCCATGACGACTGCTTTCATGGTGCTTGCTCCCTTAGACGGTGTAGACCGCGGGGCGGTACAGGTGGATATTGCGCCGGATGAATTCGATGCTCTGGCGCAACCCCTCATCCAGATCGACTTGCGGCGACCATCCCATCAACTTCGCGGCCAGCGCGTTGTCGGAGACGAGCTTC
Source organism: Variovorax sp. W1I1 (assembly GCF_030815625.1). NCBI lineage: Bacteria > Pseudomonadati > Pseudomonadota > Betaproteobacteria > Burkholderiales > Comamonadaceae > Variovorax > Variovorax sp. W1I1. The sequence continues at coordinate 5,255,991 of NZ_JAUSWZ010000001.1, forward strand.
AAGACCTCGCTCTTGTCGGGACGCATGCGCGCGGTGTCCGCAACGATCTCCTTTTCCACGCCCATCAGCTTGAGGATGCGCTCGGCAAAGTGGCCGATCGTGTAGGTCGAGCCGGTTCCGAGGTTGATGGTTTGTCCCTCGATGCCGGGCGTCACCGAAGCGGCGACGAAGCCGGCGACCGTGTCCGTCACGAAGGTCATGTCGCGCTCGGGCGTCAGCGATCCGAGCTTGATCACATCCTGCGTCAGAGCCTGCGAAATGATCGTCGGGATGAATGCCCTGGCCGATTGGCGCGGACCGAAAGTATTGAACGGGCGCAAGGTCACGACGCCGGTATCGAACGAACGGTAGTAGCTCTCGGCGATCTTGTCCGCTCCGATCTTCGAGGCCGAGTAGGGCGACTGCCCTTGCAGCGGATGTTCCTCGTCGATCGGCACGCGCACCGCGGTGCCGTACACCTCGGAGGTGCTCGTGTGGACGACGCGGCGAACCGACAGCCGGCGCGCGGCCTCCACGACGTTGAGCGTTCCCTCGACGTTGGTGCGCACGTAGCTGCGCGGGGCGACGTACGAATACGGAATGGCGATCAAGGCCGCCAGATGGCAGACGACGTCGATGCCCTGCATGGCGTGCATGACGAAGTCGCCGTCATCGATGTTGCCCGCCACGACGCGGAACTGGCCCTTCACGTCATCCGGCGCGAACTCGAGGTTGCCCCAGCTCGATGCAGAACCGTAGCGGACCATGGCCGTCACATCGGCGCCGGCACGCACGAGTGCTTCGACCAGGTGGCTGCCGATGAATCCGCCTGCGCCGGTTACGAGGTACTTCTGACCCGTCAGGGTCTGGCTTGATGAGTGCATGACTTGTATTGCTGAAGGAATTGTTTTAGGTGTCAGAGACCGGATTGAGCGTCTTCGACAAGCAGGCGGTTGAGGTACTTGCCATAGGCGTTTTTTTGCAACGGCGCGGCCAGCCGCGCCAACTGCTCCTTGTCGATGTAGCCGTTGCGCCAGGCGATCTCTTCAGGGCATGCAATCTTCAGACCCTGACGATGCTCCAGCGTGGCAATGAACTGGCCGGCTTCGAGCAGGCTTTCATGCGTGCCCGTGTCCAGCCATGCATAGCCGCGCTGCATGATCTGCACATTGAGCTTGCCCAGGTCGAGGTAGGCCTGGTTGACCGCCGTGATCTCGAGTTCGCCGCGCGCGCTGGGCTTCACGGCCTTGGCGATATCGACGACCTGGTTGTCGTAGAAGTAGAGGCCGGTCACCGCGTAGTTGCTCTTGGGCTTCAGCGGCTTTTCTTCGATGCTGCTGGCCTTGCCGCTGGCATCGAACGCCACCACGCCGTAGCGTTCAGGATCTTGCACGTGATACGCGAACACGGTCGCGCCGGATGGCTTTTCATCGGCATCGGCAAGCAGATGCACGAGGTCGTGGCCGTAGAAGATGTTGTCTCCCAGCACAAGCGCACTGGGATCGTTGCCGAGAAACTTGTCCCCGATGATGAACGCCTGCGCCAGCCCATCCGGGCTCGGCTGCACCGCGTACTGCAAGTTGATCCCCCATTGGCTGCCATCACCCAGCAACTGCTGAAAACGCGGCGTGTCCTGCGGCGTGCTGATGATCAAAATATCGCGCATGCCGCCGAGCATCAGCGTGCTCAGCGGGTAATAGATCATCGGCTTGTCGTACACCGGCAGCAGTTGCTTGCTCATGGCGAGCGTCGCGGGATGCAGGCGGGTGCCCGAGCCACCGGCGAGGATGATGCCTTTGCGTTGCGTCGTTTGGGTCATGGGATGTTCGTTCGTGTCTCTTGTCTTGCTCGACGGATGTCAGAAGGTTTCGCGCAACATGCGGGCGACGCCGGACTGCCACTCGGGCAGCACGAGGCCGAAGGTCGATTGCAGCTTCGTGGTGTCCAGGCGCGAGTTGTGCGGCCGCGTGGCCGGCGTCGGGAATGCTGTGGTGGGCACGGGCTCGACCGCTTCGGGGCCGGCCTTGAGTTCGACACCCGCCGCCTTTGCCTGCTCGATCACGAAGCGCGCATAGCCGTGCCACGTGGTCACACCACCGGCCACCGCGTGATAGAGCCCGGCCTTGGACGGGTCCTGCAGCGTCGCGCGAATGGCGTGCGCGGTGATGTCGGCCAGCAGCTCGGCGCCGGTGGGCGCACCGAACTGGTCGTCGATGACCGTGAGCTTGTCGCGCTCCTTGGCGATGCGCAGCATGGTCTTGGCGAAGTTGCCGCCGCGTGCGGCATAGACCCAGCTGGTGCGAAAGATCAGGTGCTTCGCGCAGTGCTTTGCCACCAGTTGCTCGCCTTCGAGCTTGGTGCTGCCGTAGATGCTGAGCGGACCGGTCGCATCGTCTTCCTTCCAGGGCTTGCTACCGCTGCCGTCGAAGACGTAGTCGGTCGAGTAGTGAACCATCAGCGCGCCGATCTGCTGCGCGGCTTCGGCCACCACGCCGGGCGAGGTGGCGTTGAGCTTGCGGGCAAAGTCGGGCTCGCTCTCGGCCTTGTCGACCGCGGTGTGCGCGGCGGCATTGACGATGACGTCGGGCCGCACCTTCAGCACGGTCTCGGCCAGTTGCTCGGGGCGGCTGAAGTCGGCGTTGAAGTCGGTGCTGTCGAAATCGAGCGCGACCAGTTCGCCCAGGGGCGCGAGGCTGCGCTGCAGTTCCCAGCCGACCTGTCCGCCCTTGCCCAGCAGCAGCAGCTTCATGCCGCCGCCTTCGCGTCGTATTGCTTCTCGACCCATTCGCGGTACGCACCGCTCTGCACGTTGCGCACCCACTCGCCGTTCGCGAGGTACCACTCGACCGTCTTGCGGATGCCGCTGTCGAAGGTTTCGGCGGGCTTCCAGCCGAGCTCGCGCTCGAGCTTGCGCGCATCGATGGCGTAGCGGCGGTCGTGGCCCGGGCGGTCGGTCACGTAAGTGATCTGTTCCTTGTACGGCTTGCCATCGGCCTTGGGGCTCAGTTCGTCGAGCAGCGCGCAGACCGTGGTGACGATCTCGATGTTGGGCTTCTCGTTCCAGCCGCCGACGTTGTAGGTCTCGCCGAGCTTGCCGGCTTCGAGCACGCGGCGGATGGCGCTGCAGTGGTCCTTCACGTAGAGCCAGTCGCGCACCTGCATGCCGTCGCCGTACACGGGCAGCGGCTTGCCTGCGAGTGCGTTGACGATCATCAGGGGGATGAGCTTCTCGGGGAAATGGAACGGCCCGTAGTTGTTCGAGCAGTTGGTGGTGACCACCGGCAGGCCGTAGGTGTGGTGCCAGGCGCGCACGAGGTGGTCGCTGGCGGCCTTGCTGGCCGAGTAGGGGCTGTTGGGCTCGTACTTGTTCTCTTCGGTGAATGCCGGGTCGGTCTTGGAGAGCGAGCCGTAGACCTCGTCGGTCGACACGTGCAGGAAGCGGAAGGCGGCCTTCTGGTCGGCCGGCAGCGCATTCCAGAAACCGCGCACGGATTCGAGCAGGCGGAAGGTGCCCAGCACGTTGGTCTGCACGAAGTCTTCGGGGCCGTGGATCGAGCGGTCGACGTGCGATTCGGCGGCGAAGTTCACGACGGCGCGGGGCTTGTGCTCGGCCAGGAGGCGGTCGAGCAGGGCGCTGTCGCCGATGTCGCCCTGGACGAAGATGTGCTTCGGGTTGTCCTTGAGGGACGCGAGTGTCTCGAGGTTGCCCGCGTAGGTCAGTTTGTCGAGGTTCACGACCGGCTCATCGCTCTGCGCGATCCAGTCGAGTACGAAATTGGCGCCAATGAAGCCTGCGCCGCCGGTTACCAGGATCATGGGGTCCCCTGTTTGTTGTCGAACGATCGCCCTTTGGCGAATGAACGGGAGATTATCCCACCGGCCCACAGGGCCGAAATCCAGGGTTGGCGCATCCGCGGGGCCCCACCTACAATCGCCCCCACTGCAGGAGAGCGGGCCACCCCGGTGGCCCTACCGAAGGCGCAAACTCCCATAAACGCTCAGGTCGGCCCAACGAAGTTCTTTGTAATTTCGGCAAGGGGTCAGTACTGCATCAAATCAAACGCCGTCTGGAGAGCCATCGCACCCCGCAAAGGTGTCGCGATGCACCGAAGGAGCAAACCCGTTGCAAGGCGCAACAGGTGAATCTCTCAGGTATCGAGGACAGGGGGAGCGGCAACTTGGACGGCGGACGTCCGGTTGCTTGCTATTGATTGAATAGCACACCACATCCGCCATTCAAGCGCTGCACCTCAAAGGTACTTGCAATGCGCGTGATCGTTCTTGGCGCCGGCCTGCTCGGCGTGACTTCGGCTTATTACCTCCAGCAACTCGGCCACGAAGTGACCGTCATCGACCGGCAGGCCACCCCGGCCGCCGAAACCAGCTTCGCCAACGGCGGGCAGATCTCCGTGAGCCATGCCGAACCCTGGGCCAACCCCAGCGCGCCGCTCAAGGTGCTGCAGTGGCTGGGCAAGGAAGACGCCCCGCTGCTCTTTCGCATCCGCGCCGACATGCGCCAGTGGCTCTGGGGCCTGCAGTTCCTGCGCGAGTGCACCCCGGCGCGCACGAAGCACAACATCGAGCAGATCGTGCGCCTGGGCACCTACAGCCGCGACACGCTGCAACAGCTGCGCCGCGATACGGGCCTGAGCTACGACCAGCGCACCCAAGGCATCCTGCATTTCTATACGACGCAGAAGGAGTTCGACGGCGCACTCAAGCCGGCCGAGCAGATGCGCGCCCTCGGCTGCGAACGGCTGGTGATCTCGGCCGACGAGGCGGTGAAGATCGAGCCCGCCCTCGCCCACATCCGGCCCCAGCTGGCCGGCGCCACCTACACGGCCGAGGACGAATCGGGCGACGCCAACCGCTTCGCCCGCGAACTGGTCGGCCTCGCGGCCGCGGCTGGCGTGAAGTTCCTCATGAGCCACACGGTCACGGCACTGCGCGAAGCCGGCGGCAGCATCGACCACGTCGAGGCGACCGACAACGAAGGCCGCTTCCAGCGCATCCGCGGCGACGCGTTCGTGCTGGCGATGGGTTCGCTGAGCCCGCTGTACGCGGCGCCACTGGGCATCCGCCTGCCGATCTACCCGGCCAAGGGCTATTCGGTGACGCTGCCCGTGAAGGACGCCTCGAAGGCGCACCAGGTCTCGCTGACCGACGACGAATACAAGCTGGTGTTCTCGCGCTACACGTCCGAGTCGGGCGACCGCTTGCGCATCGCGGGCACGGCCGAACTCAACGGCTACGACCGCGACCTGAACCGCGTGCGCTGCGAAGCCATCGTGCGGCGCGTCGAAGAGCTGTTCCCCGGTGCCGGCGACACCACGCAGGCCCAGTTCTGGACGGGCTTGCGCCCCGCGACGCCGAGCAACGTGCCGATGATCGGCAAGACGAAACTGCCGAACCTGTACCTGAACACCGGCCACGGCACGCTGGGCTGGACGCACGCGTGCGGTTCGGGCAAGTCGATCGCGCGGATCGTGAGCGGGCTCGTGCCGGAGGTGGACTTTGCGTTCACCGGCATGCCGGCGCCGGCACCGCGAATCGCGCAACCCGCATTGGGCTGACAATCGCGGCCCTGGGTCACGCCTTGAAGGTGATCCAGGGTTTCAGCCGCACCGCGCAACGAATCAGGCCCGCGCTTTCCTGTGCGTCGATCACCGCGCCGATGGGCTTGTAGGCCTGCGGCGCCTCCTCGATCCTGCGCTCCTCGCGCAGAGTCACACATTGCCAGCTGGCGTTTTCGTCCTGGTTCGCGGCACCGCGCAAGGCACGCACCTCCTGGCGCCGCATCCGGCGGCCGGCGCCATGGCTGCACGACCACAACCAGTCTTCATGACCCAGGCCGGTCGCGAGGTACGAGTGATCGCCCATCGAACCCGGAATCAGCGCCAGGTCTCCTTCGTGGGCCGGCGTTGCGCCCTTGCGGTGGATGTTCATCCCGTGCTCGCGCAGCACCACGTTGTGCGGCACGTCGACCACGAGCTTCGATGCCGTCGCGCCCAGCAGCTCCGCCATGTCCTTGCGCACCAGTTCGGCCAGCACAACACGGTTGGCCCAGGCATAGCGCGCCGCCACACCCATCGCCTCCAGGTACTCCTCGGCCAACGAACCGGAGAGTCCGTACAGGCCGCTGCGGGGATGGCGCAGGCCCTGCGGCCATTCGGCCTTCGCCCGGTCCATCCAGCGCCCACCGACGTGGAAGCCGATGTCGCGCGAACCGCTGTGAATCATCACCACCACTTCGCCGGCCTTGAGGCCGGCGCGGTAGGCCGCGTGCCGGTCCATCACCTTGTCGACCACCTGCAGTTCCACGAAGTGGTTTCCGCCGCCCGGCGTGCCGAGGCATGGGTCCCGAAAAACCTCGTGGCGCGCGCCGGTGTAAGCCTGCGGCGCATGCCGCGCATTGCCGCCGAAGCTCGCAAGGCCGATGCAGCGGTCGATCTCCGCCTGCAGCCGGTCGCGGTCGCAGGACGACCAGAGCCCGCTGCCCTGAACGGCATCGAGAAATGCGGCCGGCCCCACGTCGAACAGCGCCTTGAAAGCCGCTGTGTGCACCGGCACGTCGCGGCCGTTGTCGAGCAGGCTGCGCGTGAGGCGTTCGATGAGCCGTGTCTTGTGCGGCGCCACCTGGTCCAGCGTGAGGCCGGTGGTCAAGAGGCGCATGCCGCAGTTGATGTCGGTGCCCACCGCTGCGGGAATGACGAAGTCCGCGTCGGTCGCCACGACGCTCCCGACCGGCGCCACGGAGCCCGGATGGAAATCGGGCGTCGCGCAGGCCTTGCAGACGCCCTTCTCGCCATCGGGCGAGCGGACGCTGGCAAAGGCCAGCAACTGGTTCACCGCCTTCTCTTCCAGGGGAAGGCTTTGCGGCAGAAGCACCGTCGCCTGTGAAACCTCGTTGTGCAGGTGATAGACGCCGTCGCGATAGTCGACGGCGATGCCAGCGCGCGAAAAGGTGCGCTGGAGTCTCGAAAAATGATTGCTGCTCATGGCTGCTGTTCCATTGGGGAAACCATGTCGGTTTCCAGCCCCGGCCAGCATTGCGTGGCGAGGCGAAAGAGATCGACCGCGCGCCTCGAGGCGCACGGATCACTCTTTCTTGCAGCAGCAGAGATTCAAGAAAGCGGGCGGATTCTAGCGACGGCGGCCGCGGTCGAAAACCCGGCCGTCGTTTTTTCGCCCGTCAGTCCTTGCTGGTGAACACCGTCAACACGCCGGTATAGCCATACAGGTGATGGCGGGCGATTTCGCCCGCGGCGAAGAAGCCGACCAGCGGCACGTCGCCCAGCGCGTGGCGCACGATCTGCAGTTCGGCGCCCGGTGCGCCGAAGTGCGGGCCGCCGCGCCCGGAGCAGCTCACGTACACCGCGCCTGCGATGCGGCGCGCGGGGTGCGGCGCCGCTTCGGCTTCGCCGGCAGCAACGGCGCGGGCGGTGGCCAGCGTCTGTTCTTCCGGCTCCAGCTCTTCGCGGATCTCCGCGCAGATGCGCATCAGGTCGGCCCGCGCAGCCTGCGCATTGCGGCGGCAGAAGGTCAGCCGCATGCCGGCCTCGGCCGTGTCGGCGATCGCGATGCCGCGGCGCGTCGGGTCCAGGCCGATGATGTGGCGCACCAGCACGTCGGCGCCCAGGTCGCCGGTGCGGCGCACGCCGTCGCTGCCGGCGTCGGCCAAGCCGACCAGCGTGTTGCGCACCGCGTCGATGGCCTCCTGCGGCCGTTCGAGCGACACCTGCAGGTCGGCCAGCAGCACGTCGAGCGCAGGCTCGCCGTCGAGCTTGAGCAGGAGGTTTCCGTCGGCCTCGGTGATCTCGCGCTCGCGCACGCCCGAGCGCAGCGGCTGGCAGCCCTGCGTGACGCGCGAGACCACCCGCACGCCTTCGCCGAACACCACGCCCGACAGGCCACCCGAAAACACGCCACCCGCCGCGCCATGCCCGCGGATGTTGCCGTTGCCGCCCACCGCGAATTGCAGCGCGCCGCCGCGGCCCGACGAGAGTCCGCCAAAGAGATAGCCGGTGTCGACGCGGCCGGCCATCTCGCCGATCAGCTCGGTGAGGTCGGGCGTCGCGGGGTCGGCGTGGACGAGCGCGGTGTGCGCCTCGAAGCCGCTCATTTCCGAATTGCTCAGTGGCGCCACGCCCGAGAACACGCGGTATTGATCGCTCGGCAGTGCGCAGAGCATGAGGCTCATGCCGGGCTCGTCGAAGTACTCGGCGTTGTTGGCCGAGACGCCGATGCCGACGGTGCCCGACCAGTCGGTCACCTCGGGCAACTCGGCGCTCAGGTGATCGAGGATCTCCTGCGCCTCGGACGCGTAGTGGTCGGTGATGTAGAGCAGCCCGAGCGTCGGGGACGACGCGTAGTCGGGCAAGGCCATCTGCGCGCGCAACTGGGCCAGCACGAGGCCGGCGGCCATGCGCCATTGCGGATGGGTGGCATGGCCGGTGGGAAACAACTTCATGATGCGTGCCAACCCGTTCTCTTCAAAAGTGGAATGTGTGGGACGTCAGCGGCGGCCGGTGGTTCGCTTGCGCGCGGCGGCCGACGTCTTTTTCTTTGCGGCGGGCGTTGCCGCCTTTTTGGCCGTGGTTCTTGCCGCAGTCTTGGCCGCGGGCTTCTTCGCGGCGGCCGTCGTCTTGCCCATCGCCTTGCCGACCGCATCGGCCAGCGGCTGGGCCATGGCGGGGACCTTGAGCTGGGCCGCGTCCTGCAACGCGGTGCTGGCGATCTGCTGGAACTGCTCGGTCAGCGAACCCCACCACTGCATCGGATCGACCACGCCGGCGCCGTCGGCTGCAGCCTTGCCGCGCGGCTTTTTCTTCGGCGCCGGTGCTTCTTCTTCCTCGATCTCGGCCTCGTCTTCTTCCTCTTCTTCGACCGGCTCGGGTTCGGGCGCGGCGGCCGCTGCAAAGGGCGCGGGCGCAGGAGCCGCCGTGGCCGCAGCGGCCTGCTTGGTGAACACGCTGGCCAGGTCTTCCATCCGCACGTTCATGCCGCGCAGGGTCGAGAGCGTCATCTTCTGCACCTCGAGCGCCTGGATCGTCGCCTTGAGCGCATGGCCGTTCTGCTCGAGCCAGTACTGCACGGTCTTGAGTTCCTGGATGCGCTTGTCAACCTCTTCCACGCTCAGCGTGGGCGCCACCCAACTGGCCAGGCTCGGGATGCCCGGCACCGACGATGCGGCGCCGGTGCCTGCCGCGGCGCCCCCGGCCAGGTTCTTCAGGAAGTCGAATCCGGGGACGAACTGGCTGAAGTTGAAAGGTTGGCTGGCGTTGGTCATGCGGGAGGTCTCCTGGCTGGGTTTTCTTGTGCTGCCAGCTTACTCCAAGGCCTTGGCCTTTGGCCCGCCGGGCGCGGGCTTTTACCTGTGTCAGAGCTCGCCCCGCACCTTGCTGAAGACCTTCCAGAAGGTCGCGTCCTGCGAGGTCGCGAAGTTGATCCGCATCATGGTGCTCGGTGGCCGGCGCGCATGGAAGAGCGAGCCCGGCGCGAGCAGGTAGCCCTGGTCGAGCATGCGCTGGGTGAGCGCGTCGGTGTCGACGCCCGTGTCGACCCAGCCGAAGAGTCCCGCCGGCTCCGAGGCGAAGGTGCAGCCGTGCGACATCGCGAGCTTCACCGCCCGCCCGCGCGCGCCGTCGAGCCGGATGCGTATGCGGTCCGCATGCCGCCGCAGTTGCCCTTGGTCGATGCACCACGACAACGCCCGCTCGAACAGCGTGGGCGATGTCAGCGTGGCCAGGAGCTTGGTCTCCAGCAGCCGCTCCTTCAGCGCGGGCGACGCGGCCAGGAAACCGATGCGCCAGTTGGGCGCGATGATCTTGGCGAAGCCGCTCACGTAGACAGTGCGCTGCAGCCCGTCGAGCGCGCTCAGCCGCGTGGCGTGCTCGGGCGCGAGGTGGCTGTAGGTGTCGTCCTCGACGATGTGGAAGTCGTGCTCGTTCGCCAGCTTGAGCACCCGGTGGGCACTGCCGGGCGTGAGGCTGTAGCCGGTCGGGTTGTGCAGCACGCTCACGCTCACGAAGAGCTTGGGCTTGTGCAGCACGCAGTACTGCGCCATCACCTCCAGGTCGGGCCCGTCGGCGCGGCGCGGCACCGGCAGGATGCGCATGCCCAGCGCCTCGAGCCGCGCGAATTCGAGCGCCCAGCCCGGCTCCTCGACCATCACCGGATCGCCCGGCCGCAGCAGCGTGCGGCTCACGATGTCCAGCGCATGGGTGGCGCCGATGGTGGTGATGATCTGGTCGGGCGCGGCCGGCACGTTGATGCCCACCAGCTTCTGCGAAAGGCTGCGGCGCAGGCTCATGTCGCCGGAGGGCTCGCCGTATTGGAGCGACAGCTCCTGCAGCACGGCTGTACCGGTCATGCGCCGCACCGCCGTGGGGATGAAGGTGGACGTCATCCAGTCCGGCGGGAACACGCCCATGCCGGGCTGCGGCTTGTCGCTCGGGCGGTGGAACATGCTGCGGATCAGCGAGCTCGCGTCGGCCGGTACGCGCGAGGCCATCATCTGCACGGCCATTGCCGCCGGCATGTCGCCCACGCCGACGACGTCGGAGGTTTTGCCTGAGCGGCTGTCCTGTATCGGTGCCGAATCCCGCACGTAGAAGCCGCGCTGCCGGCGGGCTTCGACAAGCCCCTGTGCGAGCAGTTGGTCGTAGGCGGCAACCACCGTGTACGGGCTCACGCCCTGCTGCCGCGCGCACTCGCGCACCGAGGGCAACCGGGCGCCGGGCGGCAGCAGCCGGGTGCGGATGCGCTCGGCCAGGCGGTCCGCGAGCTGGCTGGTCAACGACTGGGTGGAGGTTCGTGTCAGCATGCTGTGTCGAAAGATTGACCAATACAGATTCCAGATTTGTCTGACCATCTGTACTGGCACTGTAATGGTCTCAAGTTTAGAGTGTGTGTCATGAACTGGCAAGAATTCACCGCGCTGCTGGTGCTGGCCACGGCGATGAGTTTTTCGCCCGGTCCCAACACCACGCTTTCCACCGCTCTGGCGGCCGACGGCGGTCTGCCGCGCGCGATGCGCTTCGTCGTCGCGGTGCCGATCGGCTGGACGCTGCTGCTGGCGATCTGCGCGGCCGGCCTCGGCGCGCTGGTGGTGGCGGTGCCGCCGCTGCGCCTGGCGATCAAGGGCCTGGGCATCGCCTACCTGCTGTGGCTGGCCTGGAAGCTCAGCGGCAGCGCCAAGCTCGGCAAGGCCGACAGCGCCAGCCTCTCGGTCGGTTTCGGCCAGGGCGTGTTGCTGCAGTTCGTCAACATCAAGGCCTGGCTCCTCGCGCTCACGCTGGTGGCTGGGTGGATCGCCGGCCAGCCCGATGCGCTCTCGCGCTTCGCCATCGTCGCGCCGGTGATGCTGTTCTATGCCTTCGTCAGCAACTTCGCCTATGCGCTGGTCGGCGCGCTGCTGCGCGACTGGCTCGCCAAGGGCAAGCGCCTCCTGTGGTTCAACCGCGCGATGGGCCTCGTGCTGGTGCTGACCGCCTGGTGGATGGTGGGCGTATGAGCCGCCGGGCCGCTCCCAAGGCGAATGCCGCAGCGCGCAGCGCGGAGGCTGCGCCATGACAAAGCGCTTCGACATCAAGGACGAGACGCTGGGCATGTGGCTCGGCGTGATCGGTGTGGCACTGTTCGCGGTGACCCTGCCCATGACGCGTCTGGCCACCGGCACGCAGGCTGCGCCGCAGTTATCGCCATGGTTCGTCACGCTCGGGCGCGCGGCGCTGGCGGGCGTGCTGTCGGCCATCTTCCTCCTGGCCACGCGCTCGCCGCGGCCCGCGTCGCACCAGTGGAAGCCGCTCGGCATGGCGGTGCTGGGCAACGTCATCGGCTATCCGCTGCTGCTGGGCTACGCATTGCGCGTGGTCACGGCCAGCCACGCGGCGGTGGTGACTGCGCTGCTGCCGCTGGTCACCGCCGCCGTCGCGGCCTGGGTGCTGCATCAGCGCGCGCGGCTCGGCTTCTGGCTCTGCGCGGTCGCCGGCAGCCTGCTGGTGGTGGTGTTCTCGGTGCTGCGTGCGAGCCAGGGCGGCCATGGCTTCGGCTTCGAATGGGCCGACCTGCTGCTGGTGGGCGCGGTCATCGCGGCATCGTTCGGCTACATCTACGGCGCGCAGGTCACGCCTTCGCTGGGCGCCGAGCGCGTGATCTGCTGGGTCTGCGTGATGGCACTGCCGGTGACGCTGCCGGCCACGCTGTTCCTCTGGCCCACGACGCCCATCGCCACGGCGTCATGGCTGGGCTTCGTCTACGTCGGCATGTTCTCGATGTGGATCGGCTTCTTCGCCTGGTACCGCGGCCTCGCCCTCGGCGGCGCGCTGCGCGTGAGCCAGACGCAGTTGCTGCAGCCCTTTCTGTCGATCCTCGCGTCGATCCCGATCCTGAGCGAACCGCTCGATGTGGTGACGCTGGGCTTCGCGATCGCGGTGGTGGCCACGGTGGTCATCGGCAAGCGGCTCTCGCAGCCGCAGGCTTCCGCGGCGCCTGCCGCCGCGCCGCTGTCCGCCGCCGCCCGCACAGGGGGACGCTGATGTTCAGCCACGTCACCGTCGGCTGCACCGACCTCTCGCGCGCCGCCGCCTTCTACGACGCGCTGCTCGCGCCGCTGGGCCTCGTGCGCCGCCCCGTCGTGCCCGATGGCGGCCCCGCGTCGGCCTGCTGGGTCTCGCCCGGGCAGACGCTGCCGCGCTTCTACGTGTACATCCCGCTGGACGGTGAACCCGCCAGCGCCGGCAACGGCAGCATGGTCGCGTTCGGCGCGCCGTCGGCCGATGCCGTTCATGCCGTCCACGAGGCGGCGCTGCGCCGGGGCGGCCGCGACGAAGGCGCGCCCGGCCCCCGCCCACGCTATGGCCAGGGCTATTACGGCGCGTACCTGCGCGACCCGGACGGCAACAAAATCCATGTTGTGTACCGTGGCGACATCCCCTCGAATCTCACCTCACCCGCTTGAAAGAAGAAACACCATGAACTGGAAACTCGCCGCCCGCGCCGCCAAGATGAACCCGTCGGTGCTGCGTGAAATCCTCAAGGTCACCGAACGCCCCGGCATCATCAGCCTGGCGGGTGGCCTGCCCTCGCCCAAGACCTTCCCGATCCAGGCCTTCGCCGATGCCTGCGCCGAAGTGCTGCACAACGACGGCCAGGCCGCGCTGCAGTACGCCGCGAGCGAAGGCTACGCGCCGCTGCGCCAGGCCGTGGCCGACATGCTGCCGTGGAACGTCGACCCCGCGCAGGTGCTCATCACCACCGGTTCGCAGCAGGGCCTCGACCTGGTGGCCAAGGTGCTGATCGATCCGGGCAGCAAGGTGCTGGTCGAGACGCCCACCTACCTCGGCGCGCTGCAGGCCTTCGGCCCGATGGAACCGAACCCGGTGAGCGTGGCGAGCGACGAAGACGGCGTGATCGTCGACGACCTGGTCGCCAAGGCGAAGGACGCACGCTTCGTCTACCTCCTGCCCAACTTCCAGAACCCGACGGGCCGCACCATGACCGAAGAGCGCCGCGCCGCCGTATCGGCCGCTGCAGCCGAAGCGGGCCTGCCGATCATCGAAGACAACCCCTACGGCGAACTCTGGTTCGACGAAGCCCCACCGCTGCCGCTGACCGCGCGCAACCCTGAGGGCTGCATCTACCTGGGCTCGTTCTCGAAGGTGCTGGCACCGGGCCTGCGCCTGGGCTTCCTGGTGGCACCGAAGGCCATCTACCCGAAGCTGCTGCAGGCCAAGCAGGCGGTCGACCTGCACACGCCGATCTTCACGCAGCGCATGGTGTCGGCCGTGATGAAGGACGGTTTCCTCGACCGCCACGTGCCCACGATCCGCGCCCTCTACAAGCGCCAGCGCGACGCGATGATCGCCGCGCTCACCCGCGAAATGGCGGGCCTGGACGTGAAGTTCAACGCGCCCAAGGGCGGCATGTTCCTGTGGGCGCGCCTGCCCGAGGGCATCGACACGGTGAAGCTGCTGCCCAAGGCCGTCGAGCGCAACGTGGCCTTCGTGCCCGGTGCGCCGTTCTATGCGGGCCTGGGCGATCCGCGCACGCTGCGCCTGTCGTTCGTGACAGCCAGCGTGGAAGAAATCGATGTCGCCATCGCCGCGCTCGCCATCACGCTGCGCGAAGAGCTGGAACTGCTGGGCGAGCACAAGCTCGCGCCCGCACCGGTGTAAGGCAGGGGGACCAGCCGATGATCGGACTCGCGACGCTCTCGCTCTTCCTGCTCGCGGTGCTGGCGCTGTTCCTATCGCCTGGCCCGAACATGGCCTTCGTGCTCTCGCACGGCGTGGCGCACGGCCCGCGCGGCGGGTTCGCGGCGGCGATCGGCATCTCGGCCGCCGACCTGGTGCACACGCTGTTCGCGGCGACCGGCGTCACCGCGCTGGTGGCTGCATGGCCGCCATCGTTCGACGTGCTGCGCTATGCGGGCGCGCTGTACCTGGTGTGGCTCGCGGTGCAGGCCCTGCGCAGTGGCGGCGGCCTTCGCGCGGGTGCGGAGGCCCAGCCCGCCGGCTTCGGGCGCATCGTGCGCATGGCGCTCCTGAACAACCTCGTCAATCCGAAAGCGCTGCTGTTCTTCATGGTGTTCCTGCCGCAGTTCGTCGACCCGTCGCGCGGCAGCGTGGCGCTGCAGCTGGTGCAGCTGGGCGTGGTGCTGTCGGTGGCCGCGCTCGCCTTCAACACGCTGCTGGGCGCCTGCAGCGGACAGGTCGGGCGCTGGTTGCAGCGCCGGCCGGGGGCTGCGAAATTCCAGAGCAGGCTGCTCGCCGCTGTCATGTTGGGATTGGCGGTGCGTCTGCTTTTCCTCGACCGACCTGCGTCACGCTGAAGGCAGGCACGTGATGAACATCCTGAAGATCGCGGCGTTCTCCGATGGGAATACGGGCGGCAATCCTGCCGGCGTCTTTATCGGCGATGCACTGCCGTCCGCAATGCAGATGCAGGAGACCGCAGCCGAAGTGGGTTTCTCCGAGACCGTGTTCGCGGCCCGAACCGCCGACGGGTGGCGCGTTCGCTACTTCTCCCCGCAGTCCGAAGTCCCCTTCTGCGGTCACGCGACGATCGCATTGGGTGCGGCCCTGGCCCTGCAACAAGGCGACGGCGTGTTCGCGCTGACGCTGAATCATGCGGAGATCACGGTGGAAGGAAAGCGCGCCGGCCACGTTGTCGCCGCAGCACTCCAGTCGCCACCCACGCGCAGCGCCGCAGCCGAGCCGGCACTGGTGTCCGATGCACTGGCGTTGTTCGGCTACACGAGCGACGACCTCGACCCACGCATTCCTCCCGCAGTGATTCATGCAGGCGCGGATCATCTGGTGCTCGCCTTGAAGCACCGCGCCACGCTGTCGGCCATGGCGTATGCATTGGAAGCGGGTCGCAGCCTGATGAACGGCGCAGGACTGACAACCATCCTCCTTGTGCATGCAGAAACCGCGCAGTTGTTCCATGCGCGCAATCCCTTCGCGTCCGGCGGCGTCTACGAAGACCCGGCGACGGGTGCAGCCACGGCTGCGCTGGGCGGCTACCTTCGAGACATCGCGTGGCCTCACGATGGCGCGATCGATGTGGTGCAAGGCGAAGACATGGGCATGCTGTCGCGCCTGCACGCAGACATTCCACCGACGCCAGGCAGTTCGATCCGCGTGTCCGGCAGCGCCCGCGTCATGCAGGCGTGAACCCTCGAAACAAAGAAAGAGATCCATCCATGCTCAACATCTGGGGCCGCATCAGCTCGATCAACGTCCGCAAGGTCGTGTGGTGCGCGCAGGAACTCGGCCTGGACTTCCAGCGCACCGAGGCCGGCGGCAAGTTCGGCGTGGTGCAGACGGCCGAGTACCTCGCGCTCAATCCGAATGCGATGGTGCCGGCCATCGACGACGGCGAAGGCGCCGATCGGGTGACGCTCTGGGAGTCGAACGTGATCGTGCGCTACCTCTGCGCGAAGCATTCGCACGGCACCCTCTACCCGAGCGAGCTGCCCGCGCGCTTCGATGCCGAGCGCTGGATGGACTGGCAGCAGACCACGCTCAACCGCGCGAGCCGCGACGCCTTCGTCCAGTGGGTGCGCACGGCCCCTTCGGAGCGGCAGCCGGCGCTCATCGATGCCTCGGTGCGCGAGAGCGAGGCACTGTTCGCCATGCTCGATGCGCACCTTGCGAAGCAGCCCTACATGGCCGGCGAGCGCTTCACCATGGCCGACATTCCCATCGGCTGCGAAGCGCACCGCTGGTTCGGCCTGCCGGCCGCCGAATACCACCGGCCGAGTTGGCCGAACGTCGAGCGCTGGTACGCCGACCTCCTCTCCCGACCGGGCACGCGCGGCGTGCTCGATCTAGGACTGGAATGACCCCCAGTCTTCGCGCACTTCGTGTCGCTTCGCCAACCCCCTTGCAGGGGGCGACACCAGTGGCCCGGCAAAGCCGGCTCCACGGTGTCTCCCTGACTGACATTGCCCATTGACCTGAACAGTTTGAAATCGATGAAATCCCGCCCCTTCAAGCAAGTCGACGTCTTCACCGCCACCGCCTACTACGGCAACCCGCTTGCCGTGGTGATCGATGGGCAGGACCTCGACGACGCCGCGATGCAGCGCTTCGCGCAATGGACGAACCTGTCCGAGACCACGTTCCTTCTGCCGCCGACCGACGCGGCGGCCGACTACCGCGTGCGCATCTTCACGCCCGGCGGCGAGCTGCCGTTTGCGGGCCATCCGACCATCGGCAGCTGCCATGCGTGGCTGCAGGCGGGCGGCAAGCCCAAGGCGGCCGGCCGCGTGGTGCAGCAATGCGGCGCCGGCCTCGTGCCGCTGCGCCGCGACGGCGACCGCCTCGCCTTTGCCGCGCCGCCGCTCAAGCGCAGCGCGCCGAGCCCCGCGCTGCTGGCCAAGGTGGCCGGCGCCCTGGGCTTGAAGGCGCAGCAGGTCGTTGCGGCACAGGTTCTGGACAACGGACCTGTCTGGTTCGGCCTGCTGCTGAACGACGCCGACGCGGTTCTGGCGCTGCAGCCCGACCACCGCGCGCTGAAGGAGCTGGGCGTGAAGGCCGGCGTGGCGGGAGTGCCAGCGGCGCACGACACCTCGCTGCTCATCGGCCGCTCGAACCGCGAGGCGCGCGCCTTCGGCAACCGGCCCGCCACGCCGAACGACGACGGCGCGAAGATCGACCTGGAAGTGCGCGCTTTTGCCGAACCCATCGGCGTGCAGGAAGACCCGGTCACCGGCAGCCTGAACGCGAGCCTCGCCGAATGGCTGATCGCCGACGGCCACATGCCCGAGCGCTACCTCGCCGCGCAAGGCCAGTGCCTCGGCCGCGCCGGCCGCGTGTACATCGAGCGCGATGCCGAAGGAAAGATCTGGGTCGGCGGCGATGCCGTGACCTGCATCGACGGCAACGTCACGCTCTGATCGCGAACGAGGACGCTGCCATGCACGCCGAAGTCGACCACCTGGTGATTGCCGCCCGTTCGCTGGCCGAGGGCGTCGCATGGTGCGAGGCCACGCTCGGCATCACGCCCGGCCCCGGCGGCACGCATCCGTTGATGGGCACGCACAACCGGCTGCTGAACGTGGCGAGCGAGGCCTATCCCAAGGCCTATGCGGAAATCATCGCGATCGAGCCCGGCAAGGCGCCGTCGCGGCCGAAGACACGCCGCTGGTTCGACCTGGACGACGCGGCACTGCAAGCCGCGCTCGCGCAGCACGGCCCGCGGTTGATCCACTTCGTGGCGCGCGTGCCCGACGCGCACGCCGCCGTGCAGGCACTGGCCCGCGAGGAGCATGCGCACATCGACCGCGGCCGGGTGCTCGAGGCTTCGCGCGACACACCGGCGGGCCGGCTCGAATGGCAGATCACGGTGCGCGACGATGGGCAGCGGCTCTTCTATGGCGCGCTGCCGACGCTGATTCAGTGGGGTGCTGTGCATCCGACCGATGCGATGCCTTCGTCGGGCCTCGCTCTGCGTTCGCTGCGCGCCGCGCATCCGCGCGCGCCAGCGTTGTCGGCGGCGCTTTCTGCCGTCGGCATGAAGGGCCTGCAAGTGGACGCCGGCCCGCCGAACCTCGTCGCCGTGCTCGATACGCCGCGCGGCATCGTCACCCTCGAATCGCAAGGACTCTGAGCATGCTGACCCTCACCGAAATCGCCTGGTTCGCCCTCGCCTCGCTGCTGCTGGCGCTCACGCCGGGGCCGAACATGATCTATTGCGTCTCGCGCACGCTGATCCAGGGCCGCCGCGCGGGAATGATTTCGCTGGGCGGCGTGCTGATGGCGTTCCTCGTGCACCTCTTCGCCGCCGCGCTCGGCCTCACCGCGCTGCTGCTGGCGGTGCCGCTCGCGTTCGACGCGATCCGCATCGCGGGTGCGGCCTACCTGCTGTGGCTCGCATGGCAGGCGGTGCGGCCCGGTGGCAATGCGCCCTTCGAAGCGCGCGCGCTGCCGGCCGATCCGCCGGGCAAGCTGTTCCGCATGGGCTTTCTCACGAACCTGCTGAACCCGAAGGTGGCGATGTTCTACCTGTCGTTCTTTCCGCAGTTCATTCACCCCGAACGCGGCTCGGTGCTGCTGCAGAGCATGCAGTTGGGCATCGCGCAGATGGCGAGCAGCGCCGTGGTCAACACGGTGATGATCTTCGGCGCCGCGAGCATCACGGCCGTGCTGTCGCAAAGCGCCGGCTGGCTGCGCGCGCAGCGCTACGTGATGGGCAGCGTGCTGGCCGCGCTGGCCGTGCGGGTCGCGCTGACAGAACGCAAGTAAGCGAAAAAGGAAACCCGTGAAATTCACCCGCGAAGAGATCGAAGCCGCGCAGCGCACCGTGCATGCGGCAATGCCGCCTACTCCGCAATACACCTGGCCGCTGCTGTCGCAGCGCCTGGGCGCGACGCTCTGGGCCAAGCACGAGAACCACACGCCCGTCGGCGCCTTCAAGATTCGCGGCGGCCTCACCTACTTCGAAACCCTCGCACGGGAGCACCCCGAGGTGCGCCACGTGATCAGCGCCACACGCGGCAACCACGGCCAGTCGCTCGGCTTCGCGGCGCGGCGGCACGGCCTCGGCGCGACCATCGTGGTGCCGCACGGCAACTCGCAGGAGAAGAACGCCGCGATGCGCGCGCTCGGCGTCGAGCTGATCGAGCATGGCGACGATTTCCAGGCGGCGTCGGAGCACGCGGCCCTGCTGGCCGAACGCGACGCGCTGCACCGCGTGCCTTCGTTCCATCGCGAGCTGGTGCGTGGCGTGTCGACCGCGTATGTCGAATTCTTCAGCGCGTTGAAAGATGCGCCACCCGACGTGCTGTTCGTGCCCATCGGCCTCGGCTCCGGCTTTGCCGGCGCGGCCGTGGCGCGCGCGCATTGCGGCGTGGCTACAAAGATCATCGGCGTGGTGTCGGCGCACGCCACGGCGTACCGCGATTCCTTCCGCGCAGGCAAGCCGGTCGAGTCGCCGGTCAGCACGCGACTGGCCGACGGCATGGCCTGCCGCGTGCCGGTGCCCGAATCGGTCGAGGTGATCCTGCGCGAAGCCGACGACGTGATCACCGTCACCGACGACGAAGTGGCCGAGGCGATGCGCATCCTCTTCAGCGACACGCACAACGTGGCCGAAGGCGCCGGTGCCGCCGCATTGGCGGGCGCGCTTCAGCAGCAGGAGCGCTGGCGCGGCAAGACGGTGGGCATCAGCGTGAGCGGCGGCAATGTCGATACGGACATGTTCGCCGGCGTGCTCTCGCGCAGCGCTTCCTGAACTTCCTGAAGGCGGATCAGGGCAGCGGTTGGGTGTTCGCCGTGTCCAGCGGCAGGCGCGACACCTCGGCCAGCAGCAGCGCCAGTTGCTGCGCGGCCGCATCGATCACCGCTTGCCCCTTGGCCGCAGTCGCCGCAGCCGCATTGCCGGCCGCACCCTCTGCGTTGTAGTCCTCCATCGCCCAGCCGAGCTTGGCGCTCTTGCCGTTGCCGAGGATCGCGTAGTCGGCCGCACGCGTCTCTGAAGTCGAATGGAAATCCTTCGCCTCGCCCATGCGCACGCGTTGCGGGGTCAGCGCCAGCATCATCGAGGTCTCGATCTCGCCCGCGTGCACGCCGAAGCGGTGCTCCTGCGTGCTGAACTGCGCACCCGCATCGCCCAGCGGCAGGTTGAACCAGCTCACGCTGTAGACGATGAGCCCGTGCGCCGCGCGCAGTTCGCGCGCCACGATGTCCATCGCGCCCACATGGCCGCCGTGCGCATTGAAGAGCACCAGCTTCTTCACACCGGCGCGCGCGACGCCCGCTCCGATTTCGCTCCACATGCGGATCAAGGTCTCCGCCGACAGCGTGAGTGTGCCCGCGAAGCGCGCGTGCTCGGGGCTCAGACCGATCTGCTGGGTCGGCAAAAAGAGCACCGGCAGATCGGCCGGCAGCAGCGGCAGCGACGCGGCCACGATGCCGTCGGCCAGCACCGTGTCCACGCCCAGCGGCAGGTGCGGCCCGTGCTGCTCGGTCGCGCCCAGCGGGAGCACCGCCACGGTGGCTGCCATATCGAGCCCCGCGAAGTCGCGCGTCGTGAGTTGAGACCAGAAGCGGGGCAGGGATACCGGGGATGCGTTCATCCGGCGATCTTAGAGCGGTGATTCAATCCACGCGACCCCGACGGGCCGCGCCCGGCCCTGGCCCTTCTTCAACGACACGACAAGGACATCCCCATGGACCTCCAGCTCCAGGACCAGCACGTTCTCATCACCGGCGGGAGCAAGGGCATCGGCCTCGCCTGCGCGCTGGGGTTCCTGCGCGAAGGCGCGCGCGTGAGCCTCGTCTCGCGCGACCTGCAGAACCTGGAGCAAGGCCGCAAGACGCTGATCGAGGCGTTCGCCGAGGCCGAAGGCCGGGTCTCGGTGCATGCCGCCGACCTGAAGGACCCGGCCAGTGCCGTCGCCGCGCTCGATGCGGTCGAAAAAGCCTTCGGCCCAGTCGATGTGCTCGTCAACTCGGCCGGCGCCGCGCGCCGCACCCCGCCCGACGACCTGACCCCCACCGCGTGGCACGACGCGATGGACGCGAAGTACTTCACCTACATCCACATGATCGACCCGGTGGTCAAGCGCATGGGCGAGCGCGGCCGCGGCGCGATCGTCAACGTGATTGGCCAGGGCGGCAAGGTCGCGAGCCCCGTGCACATGGCAGGCGGCGCGGCCAATGCGGCGCTGATGCTGGTAAGCGCCGGCATGGCCGCCGCTTACGCGGCCAAGGGCGTGCGCGTGAACGCCGTGAACCCCGGCCTCACGCTGACCGCACGGCTGCAGGAAGGCATGAAGGCCGACGCGAAGGTGCAGGGCATCGACACCGATGAAGCTTTGAAGCGCGCCACCGCGCGCCTGCCGCTCGGCCGCATCGCGACACCGGAAGAAATCGCCAACACGGTCGTATTCCTCGCGTCGCCGAAGGCGAGCTATGTGACGGGCGCGATCGTCGCGATGGATGGGGCAGTCACGCCGATGATCTGACCGCGCGGCGTTCGACCGCCGCTGCCCTCACCCCAGCCCTCTCCCCAAGGGGAGAGGGAGCAAGTCCCAGGCCGAGCGAAGCAAAGGCCCGTGAGCTGGCCGAGCGCAGCGATGGCCCGCCGATCCCCAAAGCCCTTCTGTATGCGCCGAGGAGCGGAGCGTTTCGCGGATCAGGGCTCGCCCTTGTTTGAGCGCAGCGAGTTTGGGCGAGACCCCGCGAAACGTGAGCACCGCAGGTTGCCCGAAGCGAAGCGGAGGGACGCAGACAGCAGGGTCGCCTTTTCTTTGCTTACGTTCTTTTGGCGAAGCAAAAGAAAGTAAGTCGCCCGCCGGGGCGAGACCCGGCCTCGGAACTCAAACAAAAAACCCCCTATCGACCCGTCAGCGCCTCGAACTTCAACGCAAGAAAATCCACAAACGCCCGAACCCGAGCAGGCACAAACCGCCCACTAGGCAACAACGCATGCAGCGGATAAGGCTCCGTCTGCCAATCGGCCATGAGCTGCACCAGCCGCCCACTGCGAACGTCATCCCGCACATCAAGCGCCGACTTCAACGTGATGCCATACCCCGCCACAGCCCACTCGCGCGCCAGCGAGGCGTCATCCACGCTGCGGTTCCCATTCACCCGAACTTCCGTCCACTGCCCGTTCTGCGCAAACCGCCAGACGCGGTGCCGCCGCCCGCCGCGATTGAAGATCAGGCAGTTGTGATGCACCAGGTCCTGCGGCGTCTTCGGCGCGGGATGGCGGCTGAGGTACTCGGGCGAGGCGGTGAGCAGCGGATTCGTCATCGCAAACGGCCGTGCCACCAGCCGCGAGTCGGCCAGCGCGCCGTACCGCAGCGCCACATCGACCTCGTCCCGCATCACATCCAGCGGCCGGTCGCCGACCGAGAGCGATAACTGCACGCCGGAATGCAGCGCGAGGAATTCGTCGAACCACGGCAAGAGCGTGCTGCGCGTGAGATCGGACGGCGCGGCGACCCGCAAAGTGCCGACCAGTTCGCCCCGGTCCGCCGTGACCAGCGACTCGCCCTCATCGAGCAACTCGAAGGCCCGCACCGCGTAGTCGAGCAGCGTCTGCCCCTGCGGCGTAAGGCGCATCGCACGTGTGGAGCGCTCGAACAGTCGCGCGCCGAGCTGCGTTTCCAGCCGCTTGAGCGTGGCGCTGGCGGCCGCCGGCGTGATGCCCAGCGCATGGGCCGCAGCCGTGAGCGTGCCGCCGCGCGCCGTATGCACCAGCACCTGCAGGTCGGACGTATTTTCAATCTTCATTTGAAAGTGTTGCTGTTCGAGGCAGTCTTATCAAATGCCCGTTGCCATCCTACAGTCGAGCCATCGTTACAGAAAGGTCCCGTCATGAAAGCCATCGGTTACTACCAGCCCCTTCCCATCGACAACGCCGAGTCGCTGCAGGACATCGAACTGCCCGCGCCCGTCGCCGGCACGCGCGACCTGCTCGTGCGCGTGAAGGCCGTGTCGGTCAACCCGGTCGACACCAAGGTCCGCAAGAACGCCGCGCCCGAAGCCGGCCAGGCCAAGGTGCTGGGCTGGGATGCGGTCGGCATCGTCGAAGCCATCGGCAGCGGCGTCGAGAACTTCAAGGTCGGCGACCGTGTGTACTACGCGGGCTCGATCATTCGCCCCGGCGCCAATTCGGAACTGCACGCGGTGGACGAACGCATCGCCGCCATCGCGCCGAAGAGCCTGGACGACGCGCAGGCCGCCGCGCTGCCGCTGACCACCATCACCGCCTACGAACTGCTGTTCGATCGCCTGCAGGTGCCCAAGGGCGGCGGCGCGGGCCAGACGCTCTTGATCACCGGCGGCGCTGGCGGGGTGGGCTCCATCCTCATCCAGCTTGCGCGCCAGCTCACGCAGCTGCGCGTGATCGCCACCGCCTCGCGCCCCGAGACGCGCGAGTGGTGCCTGGCGCTCGGCGCGCACGCGGTCATCGACCATTCGAAACCGCTCGCGGCGGAGCTCAAGGCGGCCGGCATCGGCGAGGTCGACATGGTCGCCAGCCTCACGCAGACCGAGCAGCACTACGCGCAGATCATCGAGAGCCTCAAGCCCCAGGGCCAGCTCGCGGTGATCGACGACATGAAGGTGCTCGACGCGATGCCGCTGAAGACCAAGTGCATTTCGCTGCACTGGGAAATGATGTTCACGCGCTCGCGCTTCACCACGCCCGACATCGCCGAGCAGGGCGCGCTGCTGGCCGAGGTGGCCGCGCTGGTGGATGCGGGCCGCATCCGCACGACGGCGAATGCGAGCTTCGGCACCATCAACGCCGCCAACTTGAAAAAAGCGCACGCGCTCATCGAGAGCGGCAAGGCGCAAGGCAAGGTCGTTTTGGCCGGGTTCTGAACGGGCTGGCTCAGGCCTGCCAGGGCAGCCCGCGCATGCGCTCGCGCTTTTCTTCTTCGTCGAAGTGCGCAAGCGATGGCTTGATGAGGTCGCTGCGCGCGACGAGTCCGACCAGCGCGAGCGACTGCGCATCCTTCACGACCGGCAGCCGCTCGAGCCGGTGGCGCGCGAGGCGCGTCGCCACCACGCGGCAGTTTTCTCCCGCGAGCGCGAACAGCGGCGCCGAACCTTCGCAGGCATCGCCCACGGTGCCGACGCTGAACGCCGCGAGCATCGCGCGGTCGGCCATGCCGATCACCGCACTGCCGCGCAGCACCGGATACGCGCGGTGCACCTGGCCTTCGCCGAAGTACTGCGCGAGCGCTTCGGCCACGGGCAGCGCCGCATCGATGCTGCGCACCTCGCGCGTCATCACTTCCTCGACCGAGTGGCGCTCCAGCGGGTCGATGCCGTATTCGCGGTAGATGTGATAACCGCGGCGCGCGATCTTCTCGGTGAGGATCGAGCGGCGCATCGTGAGCACGGTGAAGCCGTAGGCGACGGCCGATGTGGTCAGCAGCGGCAGCAGCGCATTGCTGTCGTGCGTGAGCCCGAAGGCGAAGATGGTGGCGGTGAGCGGCGCGCGCATCACGCCGCCGAGCGTGGCGGCCATGCAGACCAGCGGCCACA
Organism: Variovorax sp. W1I1; assembly: GCF_030815625.1. Taxonomy (NCBI): domain Bacteria; kingdom Pseudomonadati; phylum Pseudomonadota; class Betaproteobacteria; order Burkholderiales; family Comamonadaceae; genus Variovorax; species Variovorax sp. W1I1. The sequence continues at coordinate 5,280,488 of NZ_JAUSWZ010000001.1, forward strand.
GCATCGGGTCGTTGCCCGGCAGCACGTGCGAGAGCACCACGCCCAGGCCCGCGCCCATCATGAGCAGCGGCGCCAGCACGCCGCCCGAGGTGCCCGAGCCCAGCGAGATGACCCAGATGATCGCCTTCACCGCGAGCAGCGCGGCCACCACGCCGAGCGCGAGGTGGTTGTGCAGCAGGTCGCCGATGACGTCGTAGCCCACGCCCAACGCGCGCGGCTCGAAGTAGCCGCCGATGCCGACCGCGAGACCGCCGATGGCCGGCCACCACATCCAGTGGATCGGCAGCTTGCCGAACAGGTCTTCCACCTTGTAAAGCGAGATCGAGAGTGAGGCCGAGAGCATCCCGCACAGGAGGCCGGCGACGATGCAGGAGAGCATCGCGAGCGGGCCGGGCACAGCGGTCTGCAGCGGGAACAGCGGGCCCGCGTCCATCAAGAGCGGCCGTGTGAAGCCCGCGACCGCGCAGGCCACGGCCACCGGCAAGAGGCTGCGCGGGCGCAGCTCGAACAGCAGCAGCTCGACCGCCAGCAGCACCGCGGCCACCGGCGTTCCGAACACGGCCGTCATGCCGGCGGTGGCGCCCGCCACCAGCAGCGCCTTGCGCTCGGCAGCCGTGAGGTGGAAGTACTGCGCGATCAGCGAGCCGATGGCGCCGCCCGTCATGATGATCGGCCCCTCGGCGCCGAACGGCCCGCCGCTGCCGATCACGATGCCCGAGGACAACGGCTTGAGCACCGCGACCTTCGGCGACATCTTGCTCTTGCCGAACAGGATCGCCTCGATGGCCTCGGGGATGCCGTGGCCGCGGATCTTGTCGGAGCCATAGCGCGCGATCAGCCCGACGATGAGCCCGCCGATCACCGGCACCACGATGACCCAGGCGCCCAGCGTGTGCGTGGCCGGCGAGCGGTCGGCCAGCGAGAAGGTCTGGAAGAAAAAGAGATTGGTGAAGAAGCGGATCAGGTCGAGCAGCACGCGCGCGGCCACGGTGCTGATGGCGCCGATGACGATCGCCATGGCGGTGATGCGCAGCAGGCGCGCGTTGAGCGCGAAATCGCCGCGCGGCGGGTGGGAAGAGGGGGTCATGGCGGGGTGTGGCGCGACGGGGTCCGGCGTCGATGCTGGTGTCGCAAGGGGAGTTCGGAGCAGCCCGAATTACATCACAACATGATGAAACTACGCTGATTCACAATCGCCGCATGACCGCTCCATTGATCGAATTCGACACCGCCCGCCTTCGCCTGCGCCAGTGGCGCGAGAGCGATTGCGCCCCCTTCGCCGCCATGGCGGCCGACCCGCAGGTCATGGAATTCCTGCTGCCGCTACCGACGCGTGCCGACAGTGACGCCTCGGTCGAGCGTGCAAGGGCACTCATCGCGAAGAACGGCTGGGGCTTCTGGGCCGTGGAACACAAGGCAACGGGAGAATTCGTCGGCTTCACCGGGCTGAACGTGCCGCTGGCCACGCTGCCGTTTTCACCGTGCGTCGAGATCGGCTGGCGCCTTGCGCGCCACGCGTGGGGCCAGGGCTTCGCGACCGAGGCTGCGCGCGGCGCGTTGCAGGTCGGCTTCGAGCGGCTCGGGTTCGACGAGATCGTCGCCTTCACCGCGGTCGGCAACCTGCGCTCGGCCGCTGTGATGGAACGCGTCGGCATGCACGAAGACGTGGCCGGCGCCTTCGACCACCCGCTGGTGCCCGAAGGCCACCCGCTGCGCCGGCACCGGCTCTACCGGCTGGACCGCGCGGCATGGGCCGCCGCGCGCGGCGCTTCAGAATGAATGCAGCAGCAGCGCCAGGCCCGAGACGATCGCGAAGACCTGCACGAAGACGCGCAGGAAGCCGCCGTTCACGCGGCGATGCACCACGCGGCTGAGCACCGCGCCCACCACCAGCGCGGGCAGCAGCAGGGCTGCGGCGCGCAGTTGCGAACCGTCGATGCGGCCGGTCGCCATCAGCGTGGCGAGCGACACGAGTTCGCCAACCAGGAAGCACAGCGCGATGGTCGAGCGCATGGTGGGTGCGCGTTCGTGCTGGTAGACGAGCGCGAGCGGCGGCCCGCCGATGCCGGTCGCGGTCTCGGTGACGCCGGTGACCAGCCCCGCCGCCACGAAGGCCGAACGCCCCGGCGAGAAGGCCGGCATCATCAGCGTGACCAGCGCCGCAGCGATGGTCGAGAGACCCACGAACAGCGACAGATGGCTCGCGCTCAGGGCCGCCAGCACCCAGAGGCCGCCCGCGGTGCCTAGCACGCGCCCGCCGGTGATCCAGCCGGCACCGGTGCGGTCGATGGCGCCGCGCTCCCGCCACATCACGTAGAGGTTGAGCGGCAACATCAGCACCAGCACGCACACAGGCAGCAGGTCGGGACGCACGATGCCGATCACCGGCGCCGCGATGAGTGCGAAGCCGACGCCGGTCGCGCCCTGCACGAAGGCGGCGAACAGCACGGCGAGCGAAACGAGGAAGAGGTGCTGCGCGCTCACTGGGCGTTCCAGGCGCGGGCCATGGGCGACAGGCGGCGGTGCTCGGCCGCCGTCGGGTGCAGCCGCACGATGGGTGCGCGTTCGATGGCCGCATGCGCCGCGCGCGCGAGCCGCTGCTGCAGCGCCCGCGCATCCCAATCGGGCGGCCAGCCCTCCCACAGGCGCAGGCGTCCGTCGACGAACACGGCCGTGATCTGGTCGCGGTTGCCCAAGCGCACCAGGTCCCAGGTGAGGTCGACGGAGGTGCACATCTCGGGCGTGTCGACATCGACGACCAGGAAGTCGGCCGCCTTGTCCACGGCGATCTCGCCGGTGAGATGGCCCAGGCCCACGGCGCGCGCGCCTTCGTGCGTCGCGTGGTCGAGCCAGGTCCAGCCGCCGCCGCTCGATGCGTCGCCGATGGCCATGCCGAAGGCCAGCTTCTGCGCGGCCTCGGCCGCGTCGATGAGGCGGAAGGCGTCGCTGCGCGTGGCGTCGGTGCCGAGGCCGAAGCGGATGCCCAGCGCGGCCATCAGGTTCGCGGGCGCCACGGCATTGCCCTTCCACTGGCTGGCGACGGGGTTGTAGCTCACGGCGGTGTCGGTGTCACGCAGCAGCATGAGTTCGGCAGGCGTGACGAGCGTGCCGTGCGCGATCAGCACCTGCGGGCCGAGCGCGCCCAGGTGCGCGAGCAATTCGAGCGGCCGCTTGCCGCGCTGCACCACCGAGCGCTCGACCGACGCCAGGTGTTCGTTCACATGCGTCTGAAAGATGGTGCGCGCCTCGGCGCACAGCGCGGACACGCCGGCGAGCATTTCGTCGGAAGCGGCCTCGGGCACCGAGATGGCGAGCGAGGGATGCACCAGCGGCGCGTTCGACCAGTCCCGCAGGAACTGCGTGGCCCGCGTCCGGATGGCCTCGCGCTCGGCCGCGCTGCTGTCGTTGCCGCCGTCGTTGCAGATCAGGCCGAGCACGCAGCGCAGCCCGGCCTCCTGCACGGCGGCGGCCACCGCGCCGATGTCGCCCGGTGCGCGCGTGCCCGCATCGCACACGGTCGTGAAACCGCCGCGCAGCGACTCGAGCGCCGCGAGCTTGGAGGCGAGATAGACGAACTCGTCGTCCAGGCTCGATTCGAGCGGCACCCACACGCGCCGGAAGATCTCGGACGGCTCGCCGTACGCCAGCGACTTGCCGAAGGACTGTGTGAGGTGGTGGTGCGCGTCGATCATTCCGGGCATCAGGAGCTTGCCGGGCAGTTGCACGGGCACGAGGTGCGGATGGCGCGCGGCCAGCACCTCGGCGGGGCCGACATCGCGAAAGCGCCCGCCGGCCACATGCACGGCATGGCCGATGACAGGGCCGTCGCGCAGCATCAGGTGGTCGGGAACGAGCAGCAGCTCGTCGGCCGCGAGGCGCGCGGCATCGAGTTCAGGAGACATGGTGAAAAAGGAAAGGAACAGGAGAAAGAAACCAGAAGCTGGGGCTCAGTGCGAAGCCGAGGCCATGTCGGCAGGCTCGGCGAATTCGGCAGGTGCGGGCGCCTCGGCGTGGACGCGGTTGAAGACCATGTTGAGCAGCACCGCCGTGAGCGACCCCATGGCCAGGCCATTGCCCAGCACCAGCTGAAGCGTGTCGGGAAAGCGGCTGTACAGGCCCGGCACGACGATGGGCAGCAGCCCCATGGTGAGCGCGCCGGCCAGCACGAACATGTTGCCGCGCTCGTGCAGGTCGACCTTGCGCAGCATGTCGATGCCCATGGTGCCGATGATCGCGAACACCACCATCGCGGTGCCGCCGACCACGGCCGAGGGAATGGCGCTGGCCAGGCGGCCGAGCGGCGCCGACAGCGCAATGAGGACCAGGATCGCACCGGCCATCGCCGTGACGTAGCGCGAACGCACGTTGGTGGCGCGCACGATGCCGATGTTCTCGCCGCTCGTGATGATCATCGAGGTGCCGAAGAGCCCGCCGGCGAGCGACACCAGCGCATCGCCTCGGATGGTGCGCGGCACCGCGTCGCGCGGGTCGATCTTCCGGCCCACGACTTCGGCCACCGCCACCGTCTGGCCGGTGGCCTCGACCATCGAGATGACGCTGAAGATCAGGAGCGGCACGGCGGCCACGAGGTCGAAGCGCGGCATGCCGAAGGGCAGCAAAGTCGGCAGGCTCCAGAAGGGGCCGGCGGCGACCGCGCCGAAGTCCATGAGTCCGCAGCCGGCCGCGAGCACCGTGCCGGCCAGGAGCCCCAGCAGCACCGCGAGCTGACCCAGCGTGCCCTTGAACAGCCGCGCGAACAGCACCGTGAAACCGATGGTCGCGAGCGCCAGCCCGATGTTCACCGGATCGGCGAAGGTGGGCGTGCCGGCCTTGCCCGCGATGATGCCGCCGTACACCTTCACGAGGTTGATCGACACCAGCAGCAGCAGCGTGCCGATGACGATCTTCGGAAAGAAGCGCAGGCAGCGCGCAAAGACCGGCAGCACCAGGAAATAGAACAGCGCCGTGAGGATCACCGCGCCCGAGGCGGTCTGCAGGTCGCGCTGCTGCGCGATGGTCACGAACATCACGATCGGCGCGCCGCCCGGCACCATCACGAACGGCAGCCGCGCGCCGAACTTCCAGGGCCCGAACGACTGCAGCAGCGTGCCCACGCCGCACAGGAGAAAGGTGGCGCTGATCAGGTTCACCGTGAGCGCCGCGGGCAGCCCCAGCGCCTTGGCCACGAGGAACACCGAGGTGATCGGCACGGCCGCCATCACCAGCACGTGCTGCAGGCCGAAGAGGAGCAGTTGCGACAGGGGCAGCACGGCATCGACGGGTGCCGTGGCGGCAGTGGCCGTCGAGGGCGCGGGGGAGGCATCGGAAACACGGGACATGGTCGGAATCCTTGAACCGGGACAGCGCCCAAATCGATTTGGGCGCACTGGCAAAAAAAGCCGCCGAAGCGGGTGAAGTACATTCCGGGACACTTGGCCCAAAACGATTTGGGAATTGAATCACCGCTTTTCGAAAAGGTCAACGGGATGAGCACTGATCCATTGCCGCGCGCAAATATCAAGGACGTGGCGCGGGAAGCGGGCGTGTCGCCGACCACCGTGTCCCACGCGCTCAACGCCCGGGGCCAGGTCGACGCCGAGACCCGCGCACGGGTGGAGCGGGCCGCATTGAAGCTGGGCTACCGCCCGAACCGCAACGCGCAGCGGCTGCGCACCGGCGAGGCGCACATGATCGTGCTGCTCTCGTCGATGCCTTTCGCGGTGGCGGGCGGGCCTTCGCGGCTCGGCTTCATGATGGAAGTGGCGGCGGTGGCGGCCGCGGCGGCGCTCGATCGCAGCCTCGCGCTGGTGCTCGCCCCGCCGATGGAAACCGGCCGCGTGCCGATGGAACTGCTGGACGTGGACGGTGCGCTGGTCATCGAGCCCTCCGCGGGCGATCCGAACCTGGACTATCTGCTGCGCCGCGGCCTGCCGGTGGTCACTATCGGCAAGCCGGCGGAAGACGCGGCGGGCGGCGCGGCGATGCCGCCCTACGTCGACATCCATTCGGGTCAGACCACGCGCCTCCTGCTCGACCATCTGCATGCGCAGGGCGCCCGCCAAGTCGCCATGATCCTCGGCTCGGCGCAGCGCAACTCGTACCTGGAGGGCCGGGCGGCCTACCTCGACTTCGCCGAGACGCACGGGCAAGCGCCGCTCATGTCGCTGGTCGACGAGGTCAAGGGAGAAAACGGCGGCCGCGAAGCCGCGCTCGCGATGCTGGCGGCCGAACCCGGCATCGATGCCTTCTGCGTGCCAGTGGACGCGTTCGCGACCGGCGCGGTCGCGGCGATCGTCGAATCGGGTCGGCGCATTCCCGACGACGTGATGGTCGCGACGCGCTACGACGGCGTGCGCGCCCGCACCAGCGTGCCGCCGCTCACAGCGGTGGACCTGCACCTGGAAGAAGTCTCGCAGCAGGCCATCGCGCTCTTGTTCGACCACCTGCGCGGCGACACCGCGACACGCCGGGTCGACGGGCCTGCGGCACAACTGGTCCCGCGGCTGTCGTCGGCGCGCAGGAACTGAGGGCCCGGCTCAGTTGGGCTTCGCGCGCGACACGCGCCACACCGCGTTGCCCACGTCGTCCGCCACCAGCAGCGCGCCGCTCTTGTCGAGCGCCACGCCCACCGGCCGGCCCTGCGCCTTCTCGTCGGCCGTAAGGAAGCCGGTGAGGATGTCCACCGGCGGCCCGCTCGGCTTGCCGCCGATGAATGGCACGAACACCACCTTGTAGCCCGACTTGGGCTTGCGGTTCCACGAACCGTGCTCGCCGATGAAGACGCCGCTCGCGAACTCCGGCGGCATGCCGCGCGCGTGCGAGAACGTCATGCCGAGCGGCGCGACGTGCGAGCCGAGCGCGTAGTCGGGTGCGATCGCCTTGGCCGCCATCTCGGGGTTCTGCGGGGTCACGCGGGCATCGACGATGCCGCCGTAGTAGGTCCAGGGCCAGCCGTAGAACGCGCCCTCCTTCACCGAGGTGAGGTAGTCGGGCACGAGGTCGCTGCCGATCTCGTCGCGCTCGTTCACCACGGTCCACAGCACGTTGGTGTCGGGGTCCCAGCCCATGCCGTTGGGGTTGCGCAGGCCACTCGCGAAGAGGCGCTTCTCGCCGGTCTTCGCATCGACCTCCCAGATCGCGGCGCGGCCTTCCTCGGCGGCGAGGCCGTTCTCGCCGATGTTGCTGTTGGAGCCGACGGTCACGTAGAGCTTGGTGCCGTCGGCATTGGCGATCACGTTCTTGGTCCAGTGGTGGTTGATGCCCGCGGGCAGCTGCGTCACCAGCGTGGGATTGACCTTCACCGAGGTCTCGCCCTCGGTGTAGGGCACCTTCACGAGCGCATCGGCATTCGCGATGAAAAGCTCGTTGCCCACCAGCGCCATGCCGTAGGGCGACATCAGGTTGGTCATGAAGACCTGCTTGACCTCGGCCACGCCGTCGCCGTCGGCGTCGCGCAGCAAGGTGATGCGGTTCGGGCTGGGCACGCCGGCACCGGCGCGGGCCATGACCTTGCCCATGACCCAGTTGCGGATCTTGGCGACCGGGCCGCTGCCGCCGTCGCTGCTGCCGCCGGGCTTGGGCGGCTTGTTGCTCTCGGCCACCAGCACGTCGCCGTTGGGCAGGGTGTAGACCCAGCGCGGATGGTCCAGGCCGCGCGCCAATGCCGTCACTCGCAGGCCTTCGGCGGGAGTGGGCGCGGCGGCGTCGGTCCAGCCGATGGCGGTCGCGACGTTCACGGTGGGAATCAGGGTCTTGTTCGGCTCGGTCAACTGCGGGCGGGGGCCGGTCGTGACCTCGGGCGCCAGCTTGGCGGCCTCGCCGCAGCCGGCCACCAGCAGGGCAGCGGCGACGGCCAGGGCGGATATCTGCGATGCGCGGACGATGCAGGTGGGTGCTTGCTGCGGAGCTTTCATGCGTGATCCTTCGCGGCGGAGGCCGCATACCGGGCGGATCATCCATGGGCCGCCCACCCCGGGGCTGTCGGTCGTGGGCGCTTTCTGGCGTGGGCGCACCCCAATCGCGCATCGCCGCTACCATCGCCGCATGACCGACGACCTGTTCCGTGCCGACGCCTACCTGCGCACCTGCGAAGCCCGCATCCTGCGCATCGACGAAGCCGGCATCGTGCTGGACCGCACGGTGTTCTATCCGCTGGGCGGCGGGCAGGCGGGAGACGCCGGCGTGTTGGCCCTGGCCGACGGCCGCGAAGTCGTCATCGCCGATACCCGCAAGGCCAAGAACGAAGAAGGCCAGCCGACCAACGAATTCGTCCACGTGCCGGCCCCGGATCAAGCCGAGCTGCTGGCCGCGCTGAAGCCCGGCGACACCGTCACCGCCCGCCTCGACTGGGAGCGCCGCCACCGGCTGATGCGCTTCCACACCGCCTCCCACCTGCTGTGCCACTTGGTGCCGGTGCCGGTGAACGGCTGCTCGATCACGCCCGACTACGCGCGCATCGATTTCCACATGACCGATCCGCTCGACAAGGAAGCGCTCACCGCCGGCCTCGCCCGCTTGGTCGAGGCGGCGCATCCGCTGACCGTGGGCGCGATCACCGACGAGGAGCTCGACGCCAACCCGGCCCTCGTCAAGAGCATGAGCGTGCAGCCGCCGCGCGGCACGGGCACGGTGCGCACCATCCGCATCGGTGGCGAGGGTGAAACGCAGATCGACTTCCAGCCCTGCGGCGGCACGCATGTTGCGAACACCGCCGAGATAGGGACCGTGGTCGTCACCAAGATCGAGAAGAAGAGCGCCAACAGCCGGCGCGTGGTGCTGGGCTGGGCGGCCGCGGCAGCCTGACGCCCCCGGAACTTAGTCCTGCCCAATTGCTCCGACTGACGGCATGATCCTCTCGCGCATCCATTTCGCTACGCTTCTGATAGCAATCTCCGCAGCCAGCATGCCGGCTGCGGCGCAACTGGCTTCCAAGACCGGGGCCGTCGTCACCACCCCTCATGTGCGCGCCGAACTGGTCGCGCATGCGCCCGATGGCGTGGCGCCCGGCGCACAAGCCTGGATCGGCCTGCAGATCACGCACCAGCCCGAGTGGCACACCTACTGGAAGAACGCCGGCGATTCGGGCCTGCCCACCGAGCTGACCTGGACGCTGCCCGCAGGCGTCTCCACCGGCGAGATCGCCTGGCCGGTCCCGAAGAAGATTCCGGTCGGCAACCTCGCGAACTACGGCTACGAGAACACCGTGCTGCTGCCGGTGCCGCTCGAGGTGTCGACGCTCTACAAGCCGCCGATGGCACTCGCAGGCGGCACGCCCGCGTTGGACGTGAAGCTCAAGGCCTCCTGGCTGGTCTGCCGCAAGGAATGCATTCCCGAAGAGGGCGAGTTCACGCTCTCGCTGCCGCTGCAGGGCTCGACCGCGCTGCACAAGGCCGAGTTCGATGCGGCACAGGCCGCCCAGCCCCAGCCGCTCGCCAAGCCGGGCGGCATCGAGGTCAATGGCAACAACCTGCAAGTGAAGCTCGAAGGCCTGCCGGCCGCCGTGCAGGGCAAGACGCTGGCCTTCTTCCCCGAGACCCCCGAGGTGATCCGCACCGCGGCCGTCTCCGGCAAGGACTGGACGCAAAGCTGGCAAGGCGACACCTGGACCGCGACGATGCCGCTGGCCGACCAGCGCAGCGCGAGCCCGACGGTGATGCCGGTGGTGGTCGCGCTCGCCGAAGCCGACCGACAGCCGGGCCAGCCAATGGCGTGGCGCACCGAAGCGCCGGTCGCGGGCACCTGGCCCACCGTCGCCACGCCGGCGCGCGCCGAGGTGTCGCCGGCCCTGCAGGCCGCGCTCGCTGCAAACGCCGCCAACGCCGCCGCATCGGCATCGCCCGCCGACCTGCCCGCCCAACCCACCGGCACCTTCGCCATGGCCTTGCTGGGCGCGCTGCTCGGCGGCCTGCTGCTGAACCTGATGCCCTGCGTGTTCCCGATCCTCGCGATCAAGGTGCTGGGCTTCGCGCGGCAGGCGGGCAACGCCAGTGCGCACCGCAAGGCAGGCCTCGCGTACACCGGCGGCGTGATGCTGTCGTTCCTCGCGCTCGGCGGCGCGATGCTCGCGCTGCGCGCCGCCGGTGCGCAACTGGGCTGGGGCTTCCAGCTGCAGTCGCCGGGCGTAGTGGCGGTGCTGGCGGGGCTCTTCACGCTGATCGGCCTCAACCTCGTGGGCGTGTTCGAGTTCGGCCGCGCGGCACCGTCGTCGGTCTGCAGCGCGCAGGCCAAGCATCCGCTGGCCAACGACTTCCTCTCGGGCGTGCTCGCCGTGGTGATCGCCTCGCCCTGCACCGCGCCTTTCATGGGCGTATCGCTCGGCTTCGCGATCGGGCTGCCGGCCGCGCAGGCGCTGCTGCTGTTCGCGGCGCTGGGTCTCGGCCTCGCCCTGCCCTACCTCGTGGCCGGCTTCGTGCCCGCCATCGCCTACCTGCTGCCCAAGCCGGGTCCGTGGATGGGCACGCTGCGCCGCCTGCTCGCCTTTCCGATGTTCGCCACCGTGGCGTGGCTGGTCTGGATCCTCGGCCAGCAAAGCGGCATCGACGGCGCGGGCACGCTGCTCGCGCTCCTGGTGTGCCTGGCCGCCATCGTCTGGGCGTTCACGCTGCGCGGCCGCACGCGGCTGGTGATCGCCACCGTGCTGGTCGCCTTCACCGCGGTGCTGACCGGCGCCATCGGCCGCAACATCCTGCAAGTCGTGGAGCCGGCCAAGCTGGCCGCGGCCGGCACCGCCGAGCAGCGCTGGCAGCCGTGGTCGGCCGAGCGCGTGAGCGAGCTCTCGGGCGCGGGGCAACCGGTGTTCATCGACTTCACCGCCGCCTGGTGCGTGACCTGCCAGTACAACAAGAAGCGCACGCTGGCCGATGCCGAGGTGCTGGCCGATTTCGATGCCAAGAAGGTCGCGATGCTGCGTGCCGACTGGACCCGCCGCGACCCCGCCATCACCGCCGCGCTCACCGCGCTAGGCCGCAGCGGCGTGCCGGTCTATGTGCTGCAGGCGCCGGGCAAGGCACCGGTCGTGCTGACTGAAATTTTGGGTAAGGACGAGGTCCGCGCCGCACTTGCCGCGCTTTGACCACCTGCGTGACATGGGTTGTCACATGCACTTGAAGAAACGGTTCTAAGCTGCAGTTGTCGTTTGGAATTTTCTAATGGAGCTCACGCTGGCCATGTCTCTTTCGCCAACCTCCGACTCGCGTTCCCTTCGTGCCGCGCGCCATGCCCGCGCCGCCCTGAGCCGAGCCTCCCGCCGTGCCGTCGTCGCCGCCGCTGTCGCGCTCGGCGGTGCCTTCCTGATGGGCACCAACGCTTTTGCCGCACCGGCCGTGGGCCAGAAGGCGCCCGACTTCGTCGCCGTCGACACCACCGGCGCCAAGCACAAGCTCTCGGACTTCGCCGGCAAGTTCGTCGTGCTCGAATGGACCAACCCCGGCTGCCCCTTCGTGCGCAAGCACTACGGCAGCGGCAACATGCCCGCCACGCAGAAGGCCGCGACCGACAAGGGCGTGGTGTGGCTGGCCATCAATTCCACCGAACGCGCCGCGAGCGACTACCTGAAGGCCGACGCGCTCGATGCCTGGATGAAGTCGCAATCGGCCGCGCCCACCGCGGTGCTGATGGACGAAGACGGCGTCATCGGCCAGGTCTACGGCGCGCGCACCACGCCGCACATCTTCATCATCGACCCCAAGGGCACGCTGGTGTATGCGGGCGGCATCGACAGCATCGCCTCGGCGCGCGCGGACGACATCAAGACCGCCACCAACTACGTGAACCAGGCACTGGGCGAAGCCTTCGGCGGCAAGCCGATCTCTGCGAGCACGACGCGGCCCTACGGCTGCTCGATCAAGTACAAAGCCTGACGCGCGCACAAGCGCACACCGTCACTCTTCGAGTGACAGCTACCTGACCCGCGGCGTCAGGTAGCGGTCGGGGAGCCCGGCCTACCCTTGGTGCATACACATCGCCCAAGGGGACAACAAGATGAATCCTGCGCCCTCCGCTGCGCAACAAGGCGCGGCCGCCCGCCCTTCTTCCACCACGGCTTCTTCCTCCTCGAAATTCGCCACGGTCCTGCGCGTGACCGGCGGCAACTTCATGGAGATGTTCGACTTCTTCCTGTTCGGCTTCTACGCCACGCAGATCTCGAAGGCGTTCTTCCCCGCGGGCAACGAGTTCGCCTCGCTGATGCTCACCTTCATGACCTTCGGCGCGGGCTTCCTGATGCGTCCGCTGGGCGCGATTTTCCTGGGCGCGTATGTCGACCGCGTCGGCCGCCGCAAGGGCCTCATCGTCACGCTGGCGCTGATGGCGCTTGGCACGCTGCTCATCGCCTGCGTGCCGGCCTACGCGACCATCGGCGTCATCGCGCCGCTCCTGGTGCTCATCGGCCGTCTGCTGCAGGGCTTCTCGGCGGGCGTGGAGTTGGGCGGCGTGTCGGTGTATCTCTCGGAGATGGCCACGCCGGGCCGCAAGGGCTTCTACGTGAGCTGGCAGTCGGCGAGCCAGCAGGTCGCCATCGTGGTGGCGGCGGCGCTCGGCTACTGGCTCAACGTGACCTTCACCTCGCAGGAGATCGGCGACTTCTACTGGCGCGTGCCCTTCTTCGTCGGCTGCCTGATCGTGCCGGTGCTGTTCATTATTCGCCGCTCGCTGCAGGAGACCGAGGAGTTCATGGCGCGCAAGCACCGCCCCGATGCGCGCGAGATCTTCCAGTCGATGGTCGCCAACTGGGGCCTCGTGGTCGCCGGGATGATGCTGGTGTCGATGACCACCGTGTCGTTCTACCTGATCACGGTCTACACGCCGACCTTCGGCAAGTCGGTGCTGCACCTGAGCACGACCGATGCGCTCATCGTCACGTTGTGCGTGGCGATTTCGAACTTCATCTGGCTGCCGATCATGGGCGCGCTGTCGGACCGCGTGGGGCGCAAACCGCTGCTGATCTTGTTCACGGTGCTGACCATCCTCACCGCGTACCCGTCGCTCAAGTGGCTGGTCGGCGCGCCGAGCTTTGTGCGCATGCTTGAAGTGGAACTGTGGCTCTCGTTCCTCTACGCGAGCTACAACGGCGCGATGGTGGTGGCGCTCACCGAGGTGATGCCGGTGAACGTGCGAACGGCCGGCTTCTCGCTGGCGTACAGCCTGGCGACGGCGCTGTTCGGCGGGTTCACGCCGGCCATCGCGACCGGGCTCATCGAGATGACCGGCGACAAGGGCGCACCGGGCCTGTGGATGACGGCGGCCGCCATCTGCGGGCTGATCGCCACGCTGGTGCTCTACCGGCGCAATGTGAGCCCGGCGGATGCGCGGCGCGTGCCGGTGGTCTGAGAAGGTGTGAACGGGGTCCCGTCCGCGGGCGCGGGCCCCTGCGACAATTGGGAAATGCCTTTCGCCCCATTGCAAAACGACACTTTCCTGCGAGCCTGCTGGCGCCAGGCCACCGACCACACCCCCGTCTGGCTCATGCGCCAGGCCGGCCGCTACCTCCCGGAGTACGTCGCCACGCGCGCCAAGGCCGGCAGCTTCATGGGGCTGGCGACCAACACCGACTACGCCACCGAAGTCACGCTGCAGCCGCTCGCGCGCTATCCGCTGGATGCGGCGATCCTGTTCTCCGACATCCTCACCGTGCCCGACGCCATGGGCCTCGGCCTCTCGTTCGAAGCCGGCGAAGGCCCGCGTTTCGCTCGGCCGGTGCGCGATGAAGCAGCCGTGGCCGCGCTCGAAGTGCCCGACATGGACAAGCTGCGCTATGTGTTCAGCGCCGTGGCCTCGATCCGCAAGGCGCTCGACGGCCGGGTGCCGCTGATCGGCTTCTCGGGCAGCCCCTGGACGCTGGCCTGCTACATGGTCGAAGGCGCGGGCTCCAGCGACTACCGGCTCGTGAAAAGCATGCTCTACGGCCGCCCCGACCTGATGCACCGCGTGCTCGCGGTCAACGCCGATTCGGTGGCCACCTACCTCAATGCGCAGATCGACGCCGGCGCGCAGGCCGTGATGATCTTCGACAGCTGGGGCGGCGTGCTGGCCGACGGCGCCTTCCAGGAATTCAGCCTCGCCTACACGGCACGCGTGCTCGCGGGCTTGAAGCGCACCGGCGCCGACGGCCAGCCCGTGCCGCGCATCGTGTTCACCAAGGGCGGCGGCCTCTGGCTCGACGCCATGCGCGCGCTCGACTGCGAAGTGCTCGGCGTGGACTGGACCGTGAACCTCGCCACCGCGCGCCGCCAGATTGCCGAAGGCAGCGACGGCAAGGCCAAGGCGCTGCAGGGCAACATCGACCCGAACGTGCTGTTCGCCCCGCCTGCGCAGATCGAGGCCGAGGTGGCCAAGGTGCTGCGGGCTTTCGGCAAGCCGCACGCCGACCGCAGCGCGCAGGGGCCGACGCACATCTTCAACCTGGGCCACGGCATCAGCCAGTTCACGCCCCCCGACCATGTGGCGGCGCTGGTCGAAGCGGTTCACACGCAGTCGCGCGCCCTGCGCGGTTGAAACTGTCACGCCGGGGCAGGTCACGCGAACGCGCGGGATGGCCCCAGGAAAACCGCTCCGAATCCGTTTGTCAAGCCCAAAAACGGTCTAGGGGGCCAGACTTATGCACAAAACGCGTGTTGCACTGCGCAAGATTATCTGAGGCACCGCCTTCTTTGCTCCCAAACCAATAGCACGCGTAAGTTGTTGATTTATATAGGATTTGAACTTTGCTTTTTTTTGGGGCAATCCAGCGAGAGCCTTGATTTTCAAGGCTCGCCAGCGTGTCGAGCCCTGTTGTCAACAAAGTTATCCACAGAAACTCTGGATGGCGGGCAAAGCACTGGAAAATCAACGACTTAAGTGGATTTGCTCAAAGTCGCATTAACAAACGTTGCCAACAAGGTCCCCCATCTCCACCACCAGCCCCGCCCCCGAAACGGACGCCGCGACCGCGGGTAACTCCGCTCCGCCGCCGCCTGACAGCGCGCCGGCGGGCGCAGCGTGGCGTCTCGATATCGCGGTGCAGACGCCGGCGCACGCCGCGCTCGGCGACCTGCTGAGCTACGCCGGTGCCGCCCCGCTGGTGCCCGGCACGCTGGTGCGGGTGCCGCTGGGCCGGCGCGAGGTGCTGGGCGTGGTCTGGAACGAGCCCACCTCGCTGGCAGGAACCGGGGCCGAGCCCGACATGGCGCTCAAGCCCGTGGGCGCCGCGCTCGACGCGCTGGCGCCGCTCGGCGAGGCCTGGCGCGACCTCGTGGCCTTTGCCGCGCGCTACTACCAGCGCTCGATCGGCGAGATCGCCCTGGCCGCCCTGCCGCCGCAACTGCGCGACCTGACGACGACCCAGCTCGCGCGCCGGCTCAAGCGCAAGACGACGACCGGCCCAGTCGCCCAGACGGCCGAAGCCGCCAACCTGATCGCGCTGAGCCCGGAACAGACGGCGGCGCTGGCCCGCATCGAGGCGGAGAGCGGCACCTTCCTCCTGGTCGGCAGCACCGGCAGCGGCAAGACCGAGGTCTACCTGCGCTGCGTGGCCGACCTGCTCGCGCGCGACCCCGAGGCGCAGGCGCTGGTGATGGTGCCCGAGATCAACCTCACGCCGCAGCTCGAAGCGCGCTTCAAGGCGCGTTTCGGCGACGAGGCCGTCGTGTCGCTGCACAGCGGCATGACGAATCCGCAGCGGCTGGCGAGCTGGCTCGCGGCGCACAGCGGCGCCGCGCGCATCGTGCTGGGCACGCGCATGGCGGTGTTCGCGTCGATCCCGGGGCTGAAGCTCATCGTGGTCGACGAAGAACACGACCCGAGCTACAAGCAGCAGGAAGGCGCCCGTTATTCCGCGCGCGACCTTGCCGTGTGGCGCGGCCAGCGCGAGGGCGCGAAGGTGATCCTCGGCTCGGCCACGCCCTCGCTCGAAAGCTGGCACCAGAGCCGCCCCGCCGAAGGCGACGATCCGGGCGGGCGCTATGTGCGTCTCGAAATGCCATCGCGCATCGGCGCCGGCGAGTTGCCCGCGGTGCGGCTGGTCGACATGAACCTGCAGCCGCCGAAAACCGTGCTCTCGGGCGCGTTGCTCGACGCCATCGGCCAGCGCATCGCGCGCGGCGAGCAGAGCATGATTTTCCTGAACCGCCGCGGCTACGCGCCAGTGCTGGCCTGCGGCGATTGCGGCTGGAAGAGCGAATGCCCGCACTGCAGCGCCTACCGCGTGTTCCACAAGATCGACCGCACGCTGCGCTGCCACCACTGCGGCTTCACCGAGCGCGTGCCGCGCGCCTGCCCGGCCTGCGGCAACCCCGACATCGCGCCCGTGGGCCGCGGCACCGAACGGCTCGAAGAGCACCTGGCCGAACTGTTCGCCGCGGTGAAACGGCCCGACGGCAGCGCGGTGCGCATTGCGCGCATCGACGCCGACAGCACCAAGAAACAGGGCGCGCTCGAATCGCAACTGGCCGCCGTGCATGCGGGCGAAGTCGACGTGCTGGTCGGCACGCAGATGATTGCCAAGGGCCACGACTTCCGGCGCATCACGCTGGTGGCCGCGGTGAACCCCGATGGCGCACTGTTCTCCAGCGACTTCCGCGCGCCCGAGCGGCTGTTCAGCCTGTTGATGCAGTCGGCCGGCCGCGCCGGACGCGACGCCGCGTATCTCGCAGCGCAGGGCGCGACGGCCGAAATGTGGATCCAGACCTTCCACTCGCAGCACCCGCTTTTCATGGCGCTGCGCAAGCACGACTACACCGCGTTCGCCAAGCAGCAACTCGACGAGCGCCAGGCCGCCGCGATGCCGCCCTTCGCGTTCCAGGCGCTGCTGCGCGCCGATGCGCGCGAGCAGTCGGTGGCGCAGGCCTTCCTGAACATCGCGGCCGATGCGGCCGAGGCGCTGCCCGGCGCCGACATCGTCACGCGCTACCCGGCGGTGCCGCTTTCGATCCAGCGCGTGGCCAACGTGGAGCGCGCGCAGATGCTGATCGAAAGCCCTTCGCGCGCCGCGCTGCAGCGCCTGCTGGCGAGCTGGCAGCCATTGCTGCACGAACTGCGCCGCACGCCGGAAGGCAAGGGCGTGATCCGCTGGCTGGTCGACGTCGATCCGCACAGCATCTGAGCCGGTTGTCCTGCACGGCGCAGCGGCTGGCGGCGCCAAGGTGAGCCGGCATGAACAACACCCTCGCTTCCGTGGCGCGTCGGACCGGCCTCTCGATCGTCGCCATCGCGCTGGTGGCCGCATCGGCGCCGGCCCTGGCGCAGCAGCCATCCACTGATACCGGAGCCGCCGCCGCACTGCGCGCGAAGCTGCAGGCGCTCGCGCCACAACTGGAACGCAATGCCTTCCGCCGGCCGCTCGCACTCGAATCGAGCGAGGCCGCGGATCGCTTGAGCGGCGACGTCTATGCGCTGGTGGACCATCCCTTCGCGCAAGTGAGCGGCGCGCTGCGGGAGCCGGCCGCGTGGTGCCAGGTGCTGATGCTCCACCTCAACACCAAGCACTGCGCGGTGAAGGGCGGCGGCGCCACGCTGGCGGTGGCCATCGGCCGCAAGTTCGACCAGCCGCTGTCGGATGCGCAGACCATCGCGTTCGCCTACACGCCGGGCAAGGCGGATGCGAACTACCTCAACGTGCGCCTGAGCGCGGACACCGGCCCGCTTTCCACACGCGACTACAGCATCGTGTTCGAAGCGACGCCGGCCGACGGCGGCAAGACGGCGATCCACCTGCGCTACGCGTATGCCTACGGCACGGCGGCGCGGCTCGCGATGAAGGGCTACCTCGCCACGCTCGGCAGCGACAAGGTCGGCTTCACGCCCGCGGGACAGGGCGGCTACATCGGCGGCGTGCGCGGCGTGGTGGAGCGCAACACCATGCGCTACTACCTCGCGATCGACAGCTATCTCGATGCGCCCGCCGCGGGCCAGCTCGAGCAGCGCCTTGGTGCGTGGTTCGATGCGACGGAGCAGTACGCCAAGCAGCTTCACGAGATCGAGAAGAGCGACTACTTGACGATGAAGCGCCACGAGTTCCAGCGCATGCAGCAGCCGGCCGCGTCCTGAAACGACGCCGACAACGTCGCGTTCATTCCAAGAACTCAGAGATCAGTGGTGGCCGGTGGGCTCCTTGCCCATGTCGACATAGCGCAGCTCGCGGTGATGCCGGCGCCGCGCAATGCTGCCCGGCCATGCGAACACCACGAGGCTCAACGCGGCCAGCGCGATCGACGCCGCCGTGCCCAGCAGACC
Organism: Variovorax sp. W1I1; assembly: GCF_030815625.1. Lineage (NCBI taxonomy): Bacteria > Pseudomonadati > Pseudomonadota > Betaproteobacteria > Burkholderiales > Comamonadaceae > Variovorax > Variovorax sp. W1I1. Next base: position 5,298,692 of record NZ_JAUSWZ010000001.1, read on the forward strand.
GACATGCCACACCCAGCCCACGCCGGCGAGCCATGCCATCCACAGCAGGATGCGAACCAGTATTGCCATCACGCGCCCTATTCACGTCTTCACATCTTTGACCTGGAACCACTTTAGCAGCGCATCTGCAAACTCAAGCATTCAACTGAAGGCATATCGATGCCTACGACTTACGGCCTGCCCTGTGATTACCCAGAAATAATCTGCAAAAGGTGTTGACGCGATGCCATGAGGCTGTTCAAGCTGTAAACGCGCAGTAAACCCGCGAACCGACGCGGTGCCCCGGGTTCCAAGCAAGCTCGCTCGCTCACACGCAAAGGTCGCCGTGAAACCGTCGTTTCTTCCTGGTTGGGTCCTCTCGCTTGCGTGCATCGCCGCCGTTGCCGGCATGGTCGGCACACCGGTTGCCGCCACCGCGGCGGACATCGAATTGCAAGGCCGCGAACTGGTGGTGTCGGGCATGCTCGACGGCAGCGCGATCAAGACCTTCACCGAACAGCTGGCAAGCGGCACCGTGCGCACCGTGGTGTTCGAAGACCTCTCCGGCGGCACCGCCGATGCGGCGGGCGCCTTTGCAGACGCCATTCGCGCGAGCGGCGTCGACACCGAGATCCGCGGCCAGTGCATGGCCGCCTGCGCTTACGCGTTCCTTGCGGGCAAGACGCATCGATTCGGTTATGGCTTCCAGGTCAACGGCATCCTGCTGCCGGTGGCCGCGCGCCCCACGGCGGCCGAGCTGGCCGTGCGCTGGCGCGGCGAGGAAGCCCATAAGACACTGGCCGACTTCACGCCCCCAACCGCCAGCACGGCGGGCACGGCGACGGCGAAACCGGTGGAGGCCAGTGTCCCGCCCGTGAAAGACGTGAGAGACAACTGGCAGCCGGATCACGGCATCCTCTTCACCGCGAGCCCCACGCTCTTCGGCCGCATCTACAACGCCTACTACTGCGACGGCACGCAGGGCCGCGATTTCTCGAAGTGCGAGCGCATCTCGGATGCCGATCCGTACAAGCTCGGCGTCCTCACGCCGTAGCCCGTCGCCTCAGCGCAGCAGCCCGACCGCCAGCGGAAAGCTGAAGAACGCCGCCACCGTCGTCCACAGGATGATGCGTGCGATGCGCCCGTTGTCCGCACCGAAGCGCTCGGCCAGCATCGACACATTGCTCGCACTCGGCAGCGCAGCGACCAGCACGATCACCACCAGCGCCGCGTGCGAGAGCGGCAGTCCCAGCGCGATGGCGCCCGCGCCCAGCGCCCACACCAGCACCGGATGCAGCAGCAGCTTCACCGCCACCACCGGCAGCACGTCGGCGAGCGGCGCCTTGGGCATGGCGGCGCCTCCCGTTCCCATGGCCTCGGCCACCGCGGCGCTCGCCACGTGCTCGCGCGCCAGCAAAGCGGAGCGCGCCAGCACCGCGCCGATGGTGAAGAGCGCCACAGGCGAAGCCGCATCCGCGAGCATGGCGATGGTGCGGTCGATGGGCCCCGGCAATTGCCAGCGCGCGGCCGACAAGAGCACGCCCAGCAGAATCGACCAAGGCATCGGGTTCACGACGATGCCGCGCAGCGCCTTGCGCGCCGCCTGCGAGGCCCCATGCCGCCCCCCACTGCCGGCCTCGCCGGCGCCGTCGAGCCGCGACAGCGCAATGCACAGCGACGAAGTCACGACCAGGTCGAACGCGATCGTGATGATCATCGGCCCGGCCGCCTGCGCGCCGAGGATCGCCACCAAGAGCGGCACGCCCATGAAGCCGGTGTTCGGAAAGGCCGCCACCAGTGCGCCGAAGGCCGCGTCGTTCCAGCCGATGCGCGCATTGCGGGTGAGCATGACCACGCCCGCCACCACGGCCAGCGCGCTCGCGCCCCAGATCAGTGCCACGCTGCCATCGAGCAGCTGCGCGATCGGCGTGCCGGCGCCGAAGCGCAGCAGCATGCAGGGCAGCGCGAAATACAGCACGAAGGTGTTGAGGCCGGGAATCGCCTCCAGCGGCAGGAGGCGGGCGCGGGCGGCGGCATAGCCGGCCGCGATCAGCGCGAAGAAAGGAAAAGTTACAAGAAATACAGGCAGCACCGCGCGATTGTCGTTGCCCGGGCCATTCCTAGCCTTCCTGGCCCTTCCTGGCCCTTTTCCTGCATGCGCCCTGCGTGCGCCGCCTACAACGTCCGGTGGGGCCGGCCCCGTATCATTGCCCGCTTTGCGCCTGCCGTTCCCCACGGCGTTCTCCGGTTCTCCCTCTGCACATGTCCCACGGTCTCAATCTCGCGCAACAAGAAGCGGTCAACTACATGCACGGTCCCTGCCTCGTGCTGGCAGGCGCGGGCTCGGGCAAGACGCGGGTCATCACGCACAAGATCGGCCGGCTGATCCAGGCCGGCCTCGAACCCAAGCGCATCGCGGCCATCACCTTCACGAACAAGGCGGCCGCCGAAATGCGCGAACGCGCCAAAGACCTGATCGGCCGGGACGCGCGCAAGGTGATCGTCTGCACCTTCCACGCGCTGGGCGTGCGCATGATGCGGGAAGACGGCGCGGTGCTGGGCCTGAAGCCCGCCTTCAGCATCCTGGACAGCGACGACGTGACCAAGATCCTGAAGGACGCCGGCGGCACCACCGACATCGCCACCGCCCGCATCTGGCAGTGGACCATCAGCAAGTGGAAGAACATGGGCCTCGATGCCCAGCAGGCCGCCGCCGCCGCGGTGGACGACAACGAGCGCATCACGGCCGAGGTCATGCGCCATTACGAGGAGCGGCTGCAGGCCTACCAGAGCGTCGACTTCGATGACCTGATCGGCATGCCGCTCAGGCTGCTGCACGACTTTCCCGAGGTGCGCGCCAAGTGGCAGGCCGCGCTCGGCCACATCCTGGTCGACGAATACCAGGACACCAACGCCACGCAGTACGAAGTGCTGAAGGCCCTGGCCGGCGACCGCGCCCGCTTCACCGCCGTGGGCGACGACGACCAGTCGATCTACGGCTGGCGCGGCGCCACGCTGGACAACCTGAAGAAGCTGCCGATCGACTACCCGACGCTCAAGGTCATCAAGCTGGAGCAGAACTACCGTTCCACCAGCGCCATCCTGCGTGCGGCCAACAACGTGATCGGCCCTAACCCCAAGCTGTTTCCCAAGACGCTGTTCTCCGAGCTGGGCGAAGGCGAGCCAGTGCGCGTGGTCGATGCCGACACCGAGCTGCACGAGGCCGAACGCGCGGTGGCGCGCATCGTGAGCCTGCGCGCGGGCGATGCCGTCACGCAAGGGGCGCAGCACAAGGAGTTTCGCGACTTCGCCATCCTCTACCGCGCCAACCACCAGGCGCGGATCCTGGAGCAGGCGCTGCGCCGGGCGCAGATTCCCTACAAGGTGTCGGGAGGCCAGAGCTTCTTCGACCGCGCCGAGATCAAGGACCTGTGCGGCTGGTTTCGCCTGTGGGTCAACAACGACGACGACCCCGCGTTCCTGCGCGCCATCACCACGCCCAAGCGCGGCATCGGCCACACCACGCTCGCGAGCCTGGGCACCTTCGCGAGCCAGTACAAGCTGAGCCTGTTCGCGGCGCTGTTCAGCCCGTCGCTTCCCAGCGTGATTCCCAAGCGCACGCTTGACGGCGTGCACGAGTTCGGCCGCTACATCAACGACCTGGAATACCGCGCGCGCCGCACCATGGGCGCCGAGGCCTCGCGCACCTTCATGCTCGACTGGCTCAAGGAAATCGACTACGAGCGCCATCTCTACGACGGCGAAGAGAGCGAGGCGGCCGCCGCCACGCGCTGGAACAACGTGATGGAGTTCGTCGACTGGATGTCGCAGCGCGCCGGCGGTTCGCTGGACGACGCCTCGGGCGCCAACGACAACGACGACAGCGGCGGAACCGAACGCAAGAGCCTGCTCGAGGTGGCGCAGACCATCTCGCTGCTCTCGACCATCAGCGAACGCGAGCAGGACCAGAACGTGGTCACGCTCTCCACGCTGCACGCCTCCAAGGGCCTGGAGTGGCCGCACGTGGTGCTGATCGGCGTGACCGAGGGCATGCTGCCCTTCAAGCTCGACGACGACAACGGCCGCCAGAAGGTGGTGAGCGACGAGACGACGCAGCGCCTGCAGGAAGAGCGCCGCCTGATGTACGTGGGCATCACCCGCGCGCAGCGCACCCTGGCCGTGAGCTGGACCAAGAAGAGGAAGCAGGGCCGCGACATGGTGCCCTGCCAGCCGAGCCGCTTCATCGCCGAGATGGGCTTGGACAAAACCACGACGAAGGAAGACCCGCGCGAGAAGCTCAAGGCGCTGCGCGCCGAGTTCGCGCAGAAGGCACAGGACAGCGCGGCTGCGAAGGCGGCCGCCGCGGCGGCGCCATGAGAGCGCTGCTCGCCGCCCTGGCCGCGCTCGCCATCACCGGCTGCGCAGCGGTCGATCCCAACTGCCCCACCGACGCGCGCGATCTGCCCTTGCAGTCACTCTACGGCCGCTGGGAAGCGCGCTTCGACGGCCAGCCCGCCGTGTCCGTCGTGCAACTGGGCAAGCATCCCGACTACGCCGGCGTGCGCGGCACGATCACACGCAGCGCCGATGGCGGCGCCAAGCCTTCGGTGGCGCAACTCGCGGGCGACGTCGACGACGAGGGCGCCCTCTCCATCGACGAATCGCTGGACGGCCGCGCCATCAGCGGCAACTGGGCCGGCACCTTGCAGCCGCGCTCCTGCGGCCGCGAATTCAGGGGAACCTGGCGCAATGCCGCAAACGACAGCACGCACCCGTTCGTGCTGACCAAAACGGGCGCCATGGAAGGAAAACAATGACTACTCGCACACATGCCCTTTTCGCAACGTCCTTGACGTTCGCCGCCTGCCTGGGCGGCACAGCCGCCTACGCGCAGGCCGTCGACAAGCCCGCCAGTCCGCTGGCCGATGCGCAGCTCACCTGGCAGCAGTGCACCGCGCTCGGCAACAACAACGACGCCCGCCTCGCCTGCTTCGACCGCTGGGCGCAGCAGCAGACGCTGCCTTCGGTGTCGGTGCCGGTCGCGCCGCCGGTGCTGGCCAGCACGCAGCCCGCGCCGCCCGTGGACGGATCGATGCCCGCCACCCGCGTGATCTCGGTGGCCACCAGCGAAGGCTGCCGCGACCGCCAGTACTCGGCGCTCTCGCGCTTCTGGGAACTGGAGAACGCCACCGACTGCGGCACCTTCGGCTTTCGCGGCTACCGGCCGCTCAACGTGTCGGCCTCGGCCGCCACCAACAAGCCGCAAGTGCCGACCTCGCCCTCGGCCGGCCACACCGGCGAAGCCGTCGCCTACCAGGCCAACGAGATGCGCATCGGCCTGTCGGTGCGCACCAAGCTCGCGCAGGGCCTGCTCACGCAGAACGACCCGGTCAAGAAGGATTCGCTGTGGTTCGCCTACTCGCAGCAGTCGACCTGGCAACTGTTCAACGGCGACATCTCGCGGCCGTTCCGCACCACCGACCACGAACCCGAGCTGATGTATGTCTACCCGACCGACTTCAAGCTGCCCGGCGGCTGGCGCTGGCGCTACACCGGCGTGGGGCTGGTGCACCAGTCGAACGGCCAGACCTTGCCGTTGTCGCGCAGCTGGAACCGCGTCTACCTGATGGGCGGCGCGGAACTGGACGACCGGTTCCAGATCACCGGGCGCATCTGGAAGCGCATGTCCGAGAGCGCCGCGAAGGACGACAACCCCGACATCTCCGACTACATCGGCCGCGCCGAAATCACCGGCCGCTGGAACCTCGACCGCGACAACACGCTGGGCCTCACGGTGCGCAACAACCTGCGCGACAGCGGCCGCGGCTCGGTGCGGCTCGAGTGGCTGAAGGCCATCGGCGATCCGACCAAGAGCAACCTGCGCTTCCACACGCAGCTCTTCCATGGCTACGGCGATACGCTGGTGGACTACAACCGCAAGCGAACCGTTCTGAGCATCGGTCTCAGCCTGGTTGATTTCTGATCTTCTTCATCACCCTCCACACACGCAGGCAGAAACCATGAGCGCCGATCTTTCCCCCGTCGATGCCACGCAGCGCGAGATCATCGCGGCGCTGCACGTCGCCCCCGTGTTCGATGCCGCCGCCGAACTCGCGCGGCGCGTCGATTTCCTCGCCGGCTACCTGAAGCAGACCGGCCTGAAAACGCTGGTGCTCGGCATCAGCGGCGGTGTCGATTCGCTGACCGCCGGCTGCCTCGCGCAGCGCGCCGTCGAGAAGCTGCGCGCCGAAGGCTACGACGCCACCTTCATCGCGATGCGCCTGCCCTACGGCGTGCAGAAGGACGAAGCGGAAGCCCAGAGATCGCTCACGGTGATGAAGCCCGACCGCACGATCACCGTCGACATCCGCCCCGCGGCCGACGGCATGCTCGCCGCGCTGAAGGCCGGCGAGCTGAAGTTCCGCGATGCGGCGCACGAGGACTTCGTGCTGGGCAACATCAAGGCGCGCCAGCGCATGATTGCCCAGTTCGCGGTGGCCGGCGCGCACGACGGCATCGTCATCGGCACCGACCATGCGGCTGAGGCGCTGATGGGTTTCTTCACCAAGTTCGGCGACGGCGCGGCCGACATCACACCGCTCACCGGCCTCAACAAGCGCCGCGTGCGTGCCGTGGCGGCGCTGCTCGGCGCGCCCGACGAACTGGTCCACAAGATCCCGACCGCCGACCTCGAATCGCTGGTGCCGGGCAAGCCCGACGAAGACGCTTTCGGCGTCACCTACGAAGAGATCGACGACTTCCTCGAAGGCAAGCCGGTGTCGGCCGCGGCACGCGCGATCATCCTGTCGACGCACCGCAAGAGCGCGCACAAGCGTGCGTTGCCGGTGGAGCCGCCGTCGGCGTGATCGCCGCGCCGCCCTGAACGGCGGCTACTTGAACTCCTCCGCCGTGATTCCCAGCTTGCGGAGCTTGTCGTGCAGCGTCTGGCGCGCAATCGCCAGCGCGGTGGCCGTGGCCGGCTGGTCGCCCTGGTGCTTGCGCAGCGCCTCGACGATCACCGCGCGCTCGAAGGCCTCGACCTGCTGCGGCAGCGCGCGCGGCAGTGCAGGCAAGCCTTCACCCGTTCCACGCGCCTGCGTGAGGCGCTCGCCGGGCAGCCCCAGCACGAAGCGGTCGGCCACGTTGCGCAGTTCGCGCACATTGCCTGGCCACGCGTAGGCCATCAGGTCGGCCAGTTGGGCGCTGGTGAGCAGCGGCGCCGCGCGCTCGTAGCGGCTCGCGGCCAGCAGCGTGAAGTGCTCGAACAGCAGCGGAATGTCTTCGCGGCGCTCGCGCAGCGGCGGCAGCTCGATGAAGGCCACGCCCAGGCGGTAGTACAGGTCGGCCCTGAACTTCTGGCGGTCGCTCATTTCCTTCAGGTCGTCCTTGCTCGCGGCCACCACGCGGCAGTCGAAAGGAATGGCCTTGTTGGAGCCGATGCGCTCGATGCTGCGCTCCTGCAGCGCGCGCAGGAGCTTGATCTGCACCGGCATCGGCATGCTCTCGATCTCGTCCAGAAAAAGCGTGCCGCCGTTGGCGTATTCGAACTTGCCCACCCGCACGCGGTTGGCGCTGGTGAAGGCGCCGGCTTCGTGGCCGAAGAGCTCGCTCTCGGCCAGCGCCTCGGGCAGGCCGCCGCAATTGAGCGGCACGAAGTGCTGGCGCCGGCGTTCGCTGTGGTCGTGCAGGCAGCGGGCGATGAGTTCCTTGCCGGTGCCGGTCTCGCCGTAGATGAGCACATCGGCCGAGGTCTCGGCCAGCGTCATCACGGTGCGGCGCACAAGTTGCATCTGTGCGGAGCGGCCGATCAGCACCGACTGGATGCCGTTCCAGTTCTCCAGCGCATCGCGCAACGCGCGCACCTGCAGCGAGAGCTGGCGGCGCTCGATGGCATGGCGCACGATCGCCACCAGCCGCTCGGAGCTGAAGGGCTTCTCGATGAAGTCGTAGGCGCCCTCGCGCATCGCCTGCACCGCCATCGCGATGTGGCCGTGGCCGGTGACCAGGATCACGGGCAGCTCGGCATCGGCCGCATGCAGCTGGGGCAGCCACTCGGTGCCGCTCAGGCCCGGCAGGCGCACGTCGCAGACCACGATGGCCGGCACGCCGAAGCTGATGTGGCTGCGCGCGCGCTCGGCGCTGTTGAAGGCTTCGACCTCGAAACCGGCCAGGGTCAGCACCTGGGTCGTGCTGAGGCGGACGTCTTCGTCGTCCTCGACCAGCATCACCCGGATGGCAGGGGCTTCGCTCACTTGTTGATCACTCCTGTGGGGGTGGGAATAAGGATGTTCTGCACGGCGGCAGGCAGGTCGACGACGAAACAGGCGCCGCCTTCGGGCTGGTTGGCCGCGCGCAGCGTGCCGTCCATGGCGCGCACCAATTGTGCCGAGATCACGAGGCCGAGCCCGAGGCCCGTGCCCGCCGACTTGCTGGTGACGAAAGGCTCGAAGAGGCGCGGCAGGATGTCCTGCGGAATGCCCGGCCCGGTGTCGCTCACGCGCAGGATCACCCGGCCCTCCCGCGGCCGTGCCTCGATGCGCAGCGTGCGCGAAGGCGCGTCCTGCATGGCGTCGATGGCGTTGCGCATCAGGTTGACGAGCACGCTGCCGAGCGCGGCCTCCTCGGCCATCGCGCTCAGGCTCGCGGGCTGCACGTCGACCTCGATGGCAACGGCGTTCTTCTTCGTGGCCTCGGCCACGATGACCTGCGCATCGGCAATGGCACGCGCCATCGGCACCGCGGCCAGTGGCAGCTCGCTCTTGTGCGCGAAGGTCTTGAGCTGAGAGGTCAGCCGCGCGAGGCGATCGACCATGCCGCGGATGCGCTGCAGGTTGCCGCGCACGTCGTCCAGGCGGTTCTTGTCGAGCAGGATGCCGGCGCTCTCCGAGAGCGTGCGCATCGCGGTGAGCGGCTGGTTCAGTTCGTGCACCACGCCCGTCGACATCTGGCCGAGCGCCGCCATCTTGCCGGCGTGCAGCAGCTCGCCCTGTGCGGCGCGCAACTGCGCGGTGCGCGCCACCACGGTCGACTCGAGGGTGTCGTGCGCGGTCTGGAGCGCGGCCTGGTTGGCGAGCTTCTGTCGCACGGCGCGGCGGCGCTGCCACAGCGTGACGGCGATCAGCAGCAGCACCGCCATCGCCAGGCTCGCGGTGATAGCCGCGTTGCGCGCGCCCACCCGCACCGGCGCCAGGTCGTCGAGCACCACCAGTTGCCATGGCGCGCCGCGCAGCTTGCGCGTGGAGGCGAGCTGGTCCACGCCGTCGAGCGTGATCACCTGCACGTCGCGCGCCAATGCTTCCTTCTGCGCCCATTGCAATGGCTGCAGCGCGGCTTCGCCGTACGGCCGCGAGCGCTGCACCTCGGCGCGCTGCAGGCCGTCCAGCGGGAGCATCGGGCGGAACTTGATGTCTTCGCGGGTGGAGAGGATCACCACGCCGCGCTGGTCGATCAGCACCACGTCGCCCGGGAGCTTGCGCCAGGCGCGCTCGGCCTCCTCCAGGTTGACCTTGACGGCCACCACGCCGCGCGTGGGCTGGTCGCGGCGCAGCGCGTACGACAGGTAGTAGCCGGGCTTGCGGCTGGTGATGCCCACGCCGTAGAAGCGGCCCCGGCCCTGCCCGAGCGCATCGATCACGTAGGGGCGGAACGAAAAGTCCTGGCCGACGGTGGTGCCGGGCCGGTCCCAGTCGGAGGCCGCGAGCGAGATGCCGCCGGCGTCCAGCACATAGAGCATCTCGGCGCCCGCCGCGGCATTGACGCCGTTCAGGTAGCGGTTGACCGCCTCGCGCAGCGCGCCATCCGAAGGCGTGCCGAGCAGCGCCGGGACGATGGGCGTCATCTCCAGCAGCGCGGGCAAATACTCGAAGCGGGCCAGGTCGGCGTCCAGGCCCGTGGCGAGCATGTCGAGCCGGTGGTCGGCCGCATCGCGCAGGCGCGCAAGGCCGGTCTGCATCGCGACATGGTGGCCGGCGAAGGCGGCCACGGCCACCAGCGCCAATGCGCCGAGCCAGCGGGGCAGGCCGCGCCAGCGTCTGGGAGTGTGAGAAGGCAAATCGAAGCGCCGTGCCGGCTCCCGTGAAGTCATGCGCCCGTTATTGCACAAGGCCGTGAAGGCCGCATCAGTGGCAGCCCGGTGGGGCATATCCTGCGACGTTTCCTGCAACATTTCGTCCAGGCTCGGCATGCGCTCAGGTCCATCGCGCGGCTGTCGCACAGGTGAACTTGTGGATCAATGCCGCCTGGTCGATGCCGTTTCAAATCATGGTCGTGCGCTCATTGCATGTGCTGGCCGCCGTTGATGGCGATGTTCGCGCCCGTCACGAAGGCGGCTTCTTCCGAAGCCAGGTAAATGATGAGGCCCGCCACTTCCTCGGGCTTGCCGAGACGGCCGACCGGGATGTGCGGCAGGATCTTGCTGTCGAGCACTTCCTTCGGAATGGCCGTGACCATCTTGGTGCCGATGTAGCCGGGCGAGATGGTGTTCACCGTCACGCCCTTCTTGGCCACCTCGAGCGCCAAGGCCTTGGTGAAGCCGTGCACGCCGGCCTTGGCGGCCGAGTAGTTGGTCTGGCCGAACGCGCCCTTGGAGCCGTTCACCGACGACACGTTGATGATGCGGCCCCAGCCCCGCTCCACCATGCCGTCGGCCACCTGCTTGCTCATGTTGAACAGGCTGTCGAGGTTGGTGCGCAGCACGGCGTTCCAGTTGATCTGGTCCATCTTCTTGAAGGTCATGTCGCGCGTGATGCCAGCGTTGTTGACCAGCACATCGACCGGGCCCAGCGCCTCCTGCACCTGGCGCACTGCCTCCGCGCACGAGTCGTAGTCGGCCACGTCGCAGGGCACGGCCAGGATCTGGTAGCCGCGCGACGCCATCTGCGCCACCCACTCGGCGTGCGACTTGTTGCCCGGCGAATAGGTCACCGCGAGCTTGTAGCCCGCGTCGACCATCTTGGTGGAGATCGTCTCGCCCAGGCCGCCCATGCCGCCGGTGACCAGGACCACTTGTTGTTTGTTGCTCATTGGCTTGCTCCTTCTTCGTGTGATGAAAAAATCGGATCAGGCGCGTTCGACGGCCAGAGCGACGCCCATGCCGCCGCCGATGCACAGCGAGGCCAAGCCCTTGTTCGCGCCGCGGCGGCGCATTTCGTGCAGCAGCGTCACCAGCACGCGACAGCCCGAGGCGCCGATCGGGTGGCCGATGGCGATGGCGCCGCCGTTCACGTTGATGCGGCTGGTGTCCCACTCCATTTGCTGGTTCACCGCGCAGGCCTGCGCGGCGAAGGCTTCGTTGATTTCCATCAGGTCGAGGTCCTGCGCCTTCCAGCCCGCTTTCTTGAGCGCGAGCTGCGAAGCCGGCACCGGGCCCATGCCCATGAGCGAGGGATCGAGGCCCGCGCTCGCATAGGCGCGGATCACGGCGAGCGGCTTGAGGCCCAGCGCGGCGGCGCGCGAGGCCGACATCACCAGCACCGCGGCGGCGCCGTCGTTCAGGCCCGAGGCATTGCCGGCGGTCACCGAACCTGCCTTGTCGAACGCGGGGCGCAGGCCGGCGAGCGCGTCGGCGTTGGTCTTGCGGTTCACGAACTCGTCGGCCGAGAAGACGATGGGGTCGCCCTTCTTCTGCGCGATGCTGAACGGAAGGATCTCGTCATTGAAGCGGCCGGCATCCTGCGCGGCCGCGGCCTTCTGCTGCGAGGCGAGCGCAAGCGCGTCCTGCATCTCGCGCGTGATGCCGTACTTCTTGGCCACGTTCTCGGCCGTGGTGCCCATGTGGTACTGGTTGTAGACGTCCCAGAGGCCGTCCACGATCATCGTGTCGACCAGCTTCCAGTCGCCCATGCGCTGGCCGTTGCGCGAGTTGGGGAGCACATGCGGCGCGGCGCTCATGTTCTCCTGGCCGCCGGCCACGACGATTTCCGCATCGCCGCACTTCACCGCCTGCGCCGCGAGCATCACGGCCTTCAGGCCCGAGCCGCAGACCTTGTTGATGGTGAGGCCCGGCACGCCGATGGGCAGCCCGGCCTTGATGACCGTCTGCCGCGCCGGGTTCTGCCCCGCGCCGGCCGCGAGCACCTGGCCCATGATCACTTCCGACACCGCATCGCCCGCCACGCCGGCCTTCTCGAGCAGCCCCTTCACCACATGCGCGCCCAGATCGGGGGCGGCTGTGCCGGCGAGCGCGCCGCCGAACTTGCCGACCGCCGTGCGTTGCGCGGCCACGATCACGATTTCGTCTGACATGAGAGTCTCCTTTGGGGGTTGATGCGAGAGCGAGAGAGGAAGTGAAGCGACTTCGTTGCGGTTCAGCGCGCCGGACCGGCGGGCATGTGCACCTCGGTCGCGTCGAGCACCTGCTCGGGCTCCTCGGCCTCGGCGGTGCTCTCCTGGTTCAGGATGCGGTTCATGCGCACCGTGTCCAGGTCGTCGGTCCACTTGGCGACCACCACGGTCGCCACGCCATTGCCGATCAGGTTGGTCAGCGCGCGGGCTTCCGACATGAAGCGGTCGATGCCCAGGATGAGCGCGAGCCCCGCCACCGGCACATGGCCCACGGCCGAGAGTGTGGCCGCCAGCACGATGAAGCCGCTGCCAGTGACGCCCGCCGCGCCCTTCGAGGTGAGCAGCAGCACGGCCAGCAGCGTGAGCTGCTGCGTGAGCGTCATGTCGGTGTTGGTCGCCTGCGCGATGAACACCGCGGCCATCGTCAGGTAGATCGAGGTGCCATCGAGGTTGAACGAATAGCCCGTGGGCACCACCAGCCCGACCACCGACTTCTTGGCGCCCAGGTTCTCCAGCTTGGCCATCATGCGCGGCAGCACCGATTCGCTCGACGAGGTGCCCAGCACGATCAGCAGTTCTTCCTTGATGTACTTGATGAACTTCCAGATGCTGAATCCGTGGAACCGCGCGATTCCTCCCAGCACCACGAAGATGAACAAGAGGCAGGTCAGATAGAAGGTGGCCATCAGCTGGCCCAGCTGCAGCAGCGAGCTCACGCCGTACTTGCCGATGGTGAAGGCCATGGCGCCGAAGGCACCGATGGGCGCGACCTTCATGATGTAGCCCACGATCACGAAGAGCACGTGCGAGCCCTTTTCGATCACGTCGAACACCAGCGTGCCGCGGCCGCCGAACTTGTGCAGCGCGAAGCCGAACATCACCGCGATCAAGAGCACCTGCAGGATCTCGCCCTTGGCGAAGGCATCGACCACCGTGTTGGGAATCACGTTGAGCAGGAAGTCCGTGGTGCTCTGCATCTTGCCGGGGCCGGTGTAGGCCGCGACGCTCTTCGCATCGAGCTGGCTCACGTCGACATTCATGCCGGCGCCGGGTCGCACGATGTTGATGATCACCAGGCCCACCACCAGCGCGATGGAGCTCACGACCTCGAAATAGAGCAACGCGAGGCCCCCGGTCTTGCCGACCTTCTTCATGTCTTCCATGCCGGCGATGCCCACCACCACCGTGCAGAAGATGATCGGCGCGATGATCATCTTGATGAGCTTGATGAAGCCGTCGCCCAGCGGTTTCATCGAGGCGCCGGTGTCGGGCCAGAAGTGGCCCAGCAGCACCCCGAGCACGATGGCGGTGATGACCTGGAAGTAGAGGGATTTGTAAAAGGGCTTGGGTGCGGCCTGAGAGTCCACGGGTATCTCCTAGAAAATTTCTGGCACCGGCGGCACGCGGCCGGGCACCTGCAAAACGATCGACGGGGGATGCAAACGCTGGCTGCCGCAGTGCGGCCCGGCAGCACGAACGCATCGGTCCGCCTGCCGGTCACCGCAGGCTCAAGGTCGCCTGGGGCTGTCGGTTTGTCTCCTGTGTCATGGCCGGCACCTCATCGGGTCGCGCGGCCGCTCCCGTGAACTCAGCAATCGATATGCCATGCGCAAGCCGCCGTCCGAAGCGCGCTAAGCCGTTGATTTCATGAGGATCGGCGCCGCCCTTGACCCTTCGGCCTGCCGAGAATCCGGATACGCAGCCGGATGTCCGTCCGAACCACCGGACCCGAAACCAAGGGCAAACCCTGAGTGACAAGGACCCAGCCGGCGCCGGTAGGACATTCGTCCAATGGCGTTCAAAACCCCGCGCGACGACAGTACGGGCTCCCCTTCACTACTGCTTCCAACCCTTTCTTCAGGACCCTCATGAAAACCGCTCAACGCTTCAAGCTCGCCGCCGCTGCCCTCGCCATCGGCCTCTCCTTCGCCACCGGCGCCACCGCTGCCGACAAGCCCAGCGTGGTCATCGTCCACGGTGCGTTCGCCGATGGCTCCGACTGGGCTAAGGTGATCCCGCTGCTGCAGGCCAAGGGCGTGAACGTGGTGGCGGTGCAGAACCCGCTCACTTCGCTCGACGACGACGTGGCCGCTGCCAAGCGCGCCATCGATGCGCAGCCCGGCAAGGTCGTGCTGGTCGGCCACTCGTGGGGCGGCTCGGTCATCACCGAGGCCGGCGCGAACGACAAGGTGTCGTCGCTGGTCTACATCGCGGCCTTCGCACCCGATGCGGGCCAGACCTCGGCCGAGCTCGGCAAGGACTACCCGGCCGCGCCCGGCTTCGCGCACATCAAGGCCGATGCGAGCGGCTTCCTGTCGCTCACGAAGGAAGGCATGGCCAAGCACTTCGCACAGGACCTTCCCGCAGCCGCCACCTCGGTGATGACCGCGACGCAGGGTCCGATCCAGGGCAAGTCGTTCGAGCAGAAGCTGACCGTGGCCGCCTGGAAGACCAAGCCCTCGTGGTTCCTGGTCGCGAATTCGGACCACATGATCCAGCCCGCGCTGCAACGCGACATGGCCAAGAAGATCGGCGCGACCGTCACCTCGGTCAACAGCAGCCACGTGCCGCAGCAATCGCAGCCGGCCAAGGTGGCGCAGGTGATTCTGGACGCCGTGAACCAATCCAAGTAAGGTGCCCGGCGCGCTGGCCCAGGCCGGCGCGCCCTCTTCCTTTTATTCTTCGATTTCTCCCGTGCAGCCTGCGCCCCACATCCCGGTCTTCGACGCCATCAAGGCCCTTGCATTCGTCGGCGACCTGAGCATGGGGCAACCCATCGATCATTCGGCCCGCACCGCGTGGATCGCCTCGCAGCTCGCCGCCGCCCTCGGCCGCGATGCGACGGTGCAAGGCCATGCGGCCTGCGCGTCGCTCTTGCGATGGTCGGGCTGCACCGCGAATGCGCCCGAGTTCTCCGACCTGATGGGCGACGACGTCGGCGGGCGCCGCGCGATGCTCTCGAACGCATCGGCGAGCGCCGCGGCCGAGCTTGCGGCCTCCGTCGGTCCGATGGCGGAGATCCATTGCGAGGTGTCCGGCGACATCGCACGCACGCTGGGCATGCCGCCCGAAGTCGAGCGCACGCTGCGCCACATGTTCGAGACCTTCAACGGGCAGGGCAAGCCGCACGGCCTGCGCGCCTCGCAAATTCCCGAAGAGGTGTTCATCGTCTCGGTCGCGGGCGACCTTGAAATCTTCTCGCGCGTGCATGGCCTGAGCAATGCCTTGCGCTACATCGCCGACCGCGCCGATGCGCGCTATCCGGCCTTCGTGGTCGATGCGGTGCAACAGCACGCGGTCGACTGGCTGCACGCGCTGGAGCAAGGTGCGGCGGCCGACATGCAGTCGCCCTCCGATGCACTGCGCGAGGCGACCGCATCGCTCGAACTGATCGCCGACGTGATCGACCTCAAGCTGCCGTGGATGACCGGTTTCTCCCGCCGCGTGGCCGATGCCGCGTTCGCATGCGCTGCCGGCGTGGGGCTGGGCGATGTCGAGCAGGGGCAGGTGCGGCGCGCGGCGCTCATCCACGGCATCGGCCGCGCGTCGGTGCCGAATGCGGTGTGGGATTCGCCGACCGTGCGCAGCGAAGCCGACAAGGAGCGCCTGCGGCTCGTGCCCTACTGGACGGACCGCGCGGCGCGCCGCATCGGCACGCTGCGAACCGAAGCGGAGATCGCCTCGTTCGTGGACGAGCGCCTCGACGGCTCAGGTTTTTTCCGCGGCATCAAGGGACCGGCCATCGATGTGGCGGGGCGTGTGTTGGCCGTCGCTGCGCATTGGGTGTTGTTGCGCACCAGCCGTCCGGGGCAGGCTGCGCTCGATGAAGCCGATGCGATTGCGGCGCTGAAACGCGAGGCGGAACTTGGGCGGCTCGATGCGGCGGCTGTTGCTGTACTGACGGGACATCCGCAGAGCGGCGCCATGCATGCGCCATCGAGCGAAGCAGCCGCGCTTCTCTCCAGCCGCGAAGTCGAAGTGCTCGGGCGCATCAGCCTGGGCGACAGCAACAAGGAGGCGGCGCGTGTGTTGGGCATCAGCCCGAGCACCGTGCGTGCGCATCTGGAGAACATCTTTCGCAAGCTCGAATGCACGACGCGGGCTGCGGCTACGTTGAAGGCGTTGACGCTCGGGTTGCTCTGAACGCAAGCTGCTGGTCAGGGTGGGTGCACAGGCCACCGGGTACTCCCCTCCGCGAATGTCCCCCGGGCTTCGCCCTCCTCCTTGATTTCGCTGCGGGGAGCACCCGATGCCCTGCGCACTCGCGCGCGCCGCGGGTGTATCGCTGATCAACGACGGCTCTGAAAACGAACGTGCCGATGGGGTGCCTTGCGCAGCGAAATCAAGGAGGAGGCCGCAGGCGGGGGACATTCGCGGAGCAAGGTACCCCGTCGGCGCGATCGCCGCCCTGAATGGCTTCCTTCAGCCGAACGTGAACGCGTAAGCCTGCGCCCCACCGTCGAGGAATTCGATTTCGAACAACCGGTCCTTGCCGCTCTTCGTCTGGCGAACGAGCTGGTAAAGCTTCTGCGCCTCGATGGTTCCGTAGCCCTCTGCATCGGTGTCGGCACCGTGGTCCGCGAGCGGCGCCTTGCCGTCGATCAGCACGCGGAAGCGCACCGGCTTGCCATCCGCCATGGGGCCGAGCACAAGGTGCAGATCACGCGCCTGGAAGCGGTAAGCGATGCGACCGTTCGGCTGGTTCGACACGGCGCGCTCGGACTCCACGGTCCATTCGCCGGCCAAAGCCCACTGGTTCGTGCGCAGCATCGCAGGGCTTTGGTAGACATGCGCGCGGCCGTTTACGAGACCACCGGGCGATGCGAAGCCTTGCGCACGCTCGGCGCCCACATAGGTCTCGCCCGACATCGCGAGTTCGTCGCCCGGCGCGGCCTGCGTGCCCTCGCCCTTCGGTGCGACCACGCCAGCCGGCAGGTTGCGTTGCCCCGCTTCGGCGAGCAACTGCTGGAGGATCTGCTCGGCCTTGTCGTAGCGGTTCTCGCCGAACTGGTGATAGCGGATGCGGCCCTCTGCATCGATGAAATAGAACGCGGGCCAGGCCTGGTTGTCGAAGCCGCGCCAGATCTTGAAGTCGTTGTCCAGCGCCACCGGGAACTCGATGCCGAGGTCCTTCGTTGCCTTGCGTACATTGGTCGATCGCTTCTCGAACGCGAACTCCGGCGAGTGCACGCCGAGGACGACGAGCCCCGCGTCCTTGTACTTCTCGGCCCATGCGCGCACGTAGGGCAGCGTGCGCAGGCAGTTGATGCACGAGTAGGTCCAGAAGTCGACCAGCACGACCTTGCCGCGCAGGGACTCGGGGGTCAGCGGTGGCGAGTTGATCCATTCGGTCGCACCGGCAAGCGAAGGGAACTGCCCCTCTATGCCGAGCTTGCGCACGGGCGCCGGTTCAGGGAGCACGGCGGCTGTCTTCACGAGGCCGGTGTCTTGTTGCTGCGGGGAAGATTCGACCAAGGGCGTGGATTGCGGTTGCGGCTTCGGCATGTCGATCTTCTCCACGAGCGCTTTCTCGAGTGCCGAGGTGGTGCCCACCGAGAGCTGGCTGAGCACGCCGGTGTCGAGCCCCAGCGCGATCGCGCCAACGCCCACCAGCACGGCAACGCCGGCCAGGCGACGCACCCACTCGCCGGTGTGCAGCGACCGCTTCATGACTGCGAACAAGCGTCCGCCGAACAGCAGCGCCGCCGCCAGCGAGGTGCAGGCACCGGCCGCGTACGCGAACAGCAGCACGGTGGTGCCGACGCTCGCGCCGTTGAGCGCAGCACCCGTCAGGATGAGGCCGAGGATCGGACCCGCGCACGGCGCCCAGAGCAGACCCGTGCCGATGCCCAGCAGCAGCGGCGAGAACACCGAGGCCTTGGCATTCGGACCGTCGGGTTGCGCTTCGGCCAGGCGGATGCCCAGCGCGACCAGTGGCCGGCTCATGCGGTCAGCCAGGCTCGGGAACAGCAGCGTCACGCCGAAGAGCGCGAGCATCGCGATCGCCGCGTAGCGCCCGTACTCGTTGACCGTGACCACCCAGCCGCCACCGACTGCCGCCAGCGTGGCGATGGCGGCGAAGGCCACCGCCATGCCCAGCAGCATCGGCAGGCCGTGCGAACGGAACGGGCGGTCGGCGCGTGCGAACACGAAGGGCAGCACCGGCAGGATGCAGGGGCTCAGGATGGTGAGCACCCCGCCCAGGTAGGCAATGAGAAGGAGCAGCAGCATGGTTCGGGTCTCGTTTGTAGCGGTCGGTGCGCGCCCTCGGGGCGTGCGGGGTCTTCACGGTCTCGACGCACGAGCCGCGGTTGCAAAAAACAAGTGGGCGGAAACGGCCGCAGCGTGCGCGGCCCGCTTCCTCTAGGTGATTCGCGTGGGCATGGTCAGGCGTGCCTCCAGTCCGCCTTCGGGGCGGTTCTGCAGCTTGAGTTCGGCGCCCATCGCCATCGCCAACTGGTGCGCGATGGCAAGGCCGAGGCCGGTGCCGCCGGTGCTGCGATTGCGCGAGCTTTCGACGCGGTAGAAGGGCTTGAGCACCGCATCCAGTTCGTCGGGCGGAATGCCGGGGCCGTTGTCGACCACGGCGATGGCCAGTTGCCCATCACCGGGTTGCACGCGCACCCGCACATCGCTGCCGAAGATCAGCGCGTTGTCGATAAGGTTCATGACGATGCGGCGCATCGCGTTCGGGCGGCCGACGATCGGCGTGCCCGCCTTGCCTTCGAGGTGCACCGTCTTGCCGGCGTCCTCGTAGTCGGCCAGCATGCTTTCGAGCAGCGCGTCGGCATCCATGCGCAGCGGCGGCTCGGTGGCGCCGTGCAGGGTGCGCGCATAGGTCACGCCTTCGCGCACCAGCGAATTCATCGCGTCCAGGTCCTGGCGGAACTTGGTGCGGTCGTGCTCGTCGTCCATCATCTCGGTGCGAAGCCGCATCCGCGTGATCGGTGTCTGCAGGTCGTGCGAGATGGCGGCCAGGATCTCCACGCGTTCGGACATGTAGCCGCCGATGCGCTGCTGCATCGCATTGAAGGCGCGCGCGGCGTGTGCCACCTCGGTGGGGCCTTCTTCCGCGAGCTTCTGTGCCTTGAGGTCGGGGCCCAGGTCGTCGGCCGCGGCGGCCAGCTCGGCGAGTGGCCGCGTGACCAGCCGCACCGCGAACCAGGCGCAGACGGCCAGCACCAGCAACTGGATCACGAGCACCCACATTACCCAGCTCGACACCGGCATCCCCACGCGCATGGCGTGCACCACGACAGAAGAACCATCGTGCAGCCGCACCTGGATCTGCAGGCCCTCAGGCGGACGGGCCACCTGCCCGACCTTGACGATCTCGAACGGCCGCATCGCGTCGACGATGGCGGTGGCGAACTGCTGCGACAGCAGCGATTCGGGGGGCACGCCTTCGGCCATGCCGCCCAGCACGAAGCGGTAGTTGCGCCGCTCCAGCTTCTCGAGCCAGCTCGGGCGTTCGGCGGCGGGCAGGCGGTCGAGGATGGCGACCGAGCTGGCGATGTCGCGCTCGATGCCGATCATCATCAGCTCGCGCATCGCCATGTCGCGCTCGTAGCGGATGGCGGCGAAGGTAAGCAGTTGGGCAATCGCCAGGCCCACCACGATGATCAGCGTCACGCGGGAGAAGAGCGACCGCGGCACCAGCCGGTGCAAGCCGCCGGCGGTGCTTGCAGGAGGATTCACAACGGCGGGGCTGGCGGGTGGGGTGGACATGGGCTCGTTTATAGACCCGGGCCTCGCCCGAAAGCCCATCGCATGTATCGCAGTGTGTTCAGCAGCAAGAAGCGACATGGAACATTACCCGGTCGGCCCGTCATGCGTCCTGTCAGACCACGTTGATCGTGACGTCGATGTTGCCGCGCGTGGCCTTGGAGTACGGGCACGTCTGGTGCGCCGCATCCACCAGCGACTGGACAACCTCGCGCTCGATGCCGGGCACGCTGACGTTCAGGCGGGCCTTGAGGAAGTAGGCGCCGTCGGTGTTGGCCAGGTCCACCTCGGTGTCCACGGCCAGATCGGCGGGCAGCTTGATCTTGAGCTTGCCGGCTGCCAGGCCCATGGCGCCGATGAAGCAGGCGGACCAGCCGGCGGCGAAGAGCTGCTCGGGGTTGGTGCCGGTGCCCGGGCCGCCGGGGGAAGAGAGCTTGACGTCCAGGCGGCCGTCGCTGCTGGTCGAGGCGCCGTCGCGGCCGCCGGTGGTGTGGGTCTTGCCGGTGTAGAGGATCTTTTCGGTGGAGGTCATGGTGTTTCCTTGGAGGGGTTGGTTGGGAACGGACCGGATTGTTGGGCCGCCCCCGTCCTTGCGGCGCACCTTGCGTATGCCTCTGTATCTGCCGAAGAAACCCACACAGTACGTTTCACTGCCGGGCTGCGCCGGGATCGCAATGGCGGCATCTCTCCTCGAACGCACCGCTTCCTGCCATCGGCTTTCCGATGAAACGTAGTGTGTGGATTTCTCGCGTCGATACACGGGCATACAGCCTTCGGATCGGAGAGGGAAGGCACGGCCAAAGATGCGCCCGTCCGTTCATTCGGGCGGCCCGCAAGGCCTCTTCACTTCACTCACTCGACGAAAGAAAGATCACCATGTCTTCTGTTTCTTCTGTGCCTCCAGCGCCCACGCGGCGCCACTTCTTCGCCACCACCGCCGTGGCGGGTGCCGCCGGTTTCGGGCTGCTCTCCAACCCGGCTTTCGCACAGGGCCCGGGCGCTTCGGCTGCCGTTGATGTGCCCGCCACGACGAAGCCCCGCGCACCGACCGGCGACACGTCGATCCGCCCCTTCCGCATCCATGTGCCCGAGGCCGTGCTGGCCGACCTGCGCCGCCGCATCCAGGCCACGCGCTGGCCCGACCGCGAGACGGTCAATGACCAGACGCAGGGCGTGCGGCTCGAGAAGCTGCAGCCGCTGGTGCGCTACTGGGGCACGGGCTACGACTGGCGCAAGGTGGAGAAGCGGCTGAACGCCCTGCCGCAGTTCATCACCGAGATCGACGGGCTCGACATCCAGTTCGTGCATGTGCGCTCGCGTCATGCGAACGCGATGCCGCTGGTCATCACGCACGGCTGGCCGGGCTCGGTGATGGAGCTCCTGAAGGTCATCGGCCCGCTCACCGACCCGACGGCGCACGGCGGCCGCGCGGAAGACGCCTTCCACCTCGTGCTGCCCTCGATGCCCGGCTACGGTTTCTCGGGCAAGCCGCAAAGCACCGGCTGGGGCGCCGACCGCATCGCGACCGCGTGGGATGTGCTGATGAAGCGCCTGGGCTACACGCGCTATGTGTCGCAGGGCGGCGACTGGGGTTCGGTGGTCGCCGACAAGATGGCGCGCCAGGCACCACAGGGGCTGCTGGGCATCCATGTGAACATGCCCGCGACGGTGCCGCCGGACGTGGCGAAGGCCCTCAACAACGGCGACCCCGCGCCAGCGGGCCTCTCGGAGAAGGAGAAGGCCGCGTTCGAATCGCTCAAGTACCTCTACACCAAGGGCGGCGGCTACGCGGCCATGATGGTGACGCGCCCGCAGACCCTGGGCTATGCGCTGGAAGATTCGCCCGCCGGGCTGGCCGCCTTCTTCTACGACAAGTTCAACGAGTGGACCTACAGCGGCGGCGATGCCGACAAGGCCTTCACCCGCGACGAGATGCTGGACGACATCACGCTCTACTGGGTGACGAAGACCGCGACCTCGGGCGCGCAGCTCTACTGGGAGAACAACGCCAACAACTTCAACGCGGTCGACATCGCGATCCCCGCGGCGGTGACGGTGTTCCCCGGCGAGATCTATCGCGCGCCCAAGAGCTGGACCCAGCGGGCGTACCGCAACCTGATCTATTTCAACGAGGTGGACAAGGGCGGCCACTTCGCGGCGTGGGAGCAGCCTGAGCTGTTCGCGGTCGAGATCCGGGCTGCGTTCAGGTCGCTGCGCTAGCGGCCTCGCCGGGCGGAGGACGCGAAACATAGTGTCGCGGCCTCCGCCTGCAGATACTTGCGAATACAAACCCCCTGCCCGTTCGCGGCGGGCGAGATACATTCCGGCTGCGGCGCACTTCACACCTCACCCACAGCCATGACCCCAAAGACCTCCGACCACATCCTCATCGTCGACGACGACCGGGAAATCCGCGAACTGCTCACGACCTACCTGGTCAAGAACGGTCTGCGCGTGGTGGCGGTGCCCACCGGCCGGCACATGCGCGCGGCGCTGGAGGAGTCGGGGCCGTTCGACCTCATCATCCTGGACCTGATGCTGCCGGGCGAAGACGGGCTCACGCTGTGCCGGGACCTCCGCACCGGCAAGTACAAGGCCACGCCGATCCTGATGCTCACCGCGCGCAGCGAAGAGGCCGACCGCATCCTGGGCCTTGAGATGGGCGCCGACGATTACCTGGCCAAGCCTTTCTCGGCGCGCGAGCTGCTCGCGCGCATCCGCTCGGTGATGCGGCGCACGCGCATGCTGCCTCCGAACATGGGCGCGGTCGAGCCGTCGCAGAAGCTGGCCTTCGGCGACTGGCATGTGGACACGGTGGCGCGCCACCTGCTGGACGACAGCGGCACGATGGTGGCGCTGAGCGGCGCCGAGTACCGCCTGCTGCGCGTGTTTCTCGACCATCCGCAGAAGGTGCTGAGCCGCGACCAGTTGCTCAGCCTCACGCAGGGCCGCGAGGCGGAGCTCTTCGAGCGCTCGATCGACCTGCTGGTGAGCCGCCTGCGCCAGCGGCTGCGCGACGATGCGCGCGAGCCGCGCTACATCAAGACGGTGCGCAGCGAAGGCTATGTCTTCGCTTCGGCGGTCGAAGCGCGGGACGACTGAGCGGCCCGCCGCTTCACGTACGACGGCGTTTGCGGGTGCCCACGAATTCGCGGGCCGTGATGCATTGACAACTCACCGGGTTGCGGACTTCGTGTGCGAAGCCGCCCGCGAAGAAGAGGAGCGCGAACCAGAGCTTCATCATCTCAGCCTCCGGTGGCAGCAGCAGCACCACCAGCCACCGGCGACGGCTCGGCCAGCAGCGCCTGGATCTTTTTCTCCGTCGTGCCGTAGCTGCCTTCGCCGAAGTGCGAATAGACGATCTTTCCCTGCTTGTCGATCAGGTAGACCGCAGGCCAGTACTGGTTGTTGAAGGCCTTCCAGGTGCCATAGCTGTTGTCCTGCGCCACCGCGTGCTGGATCTGCAGGCGCTTGATCGCGTCTTGCACGTTCTTGGTCGACTTCTCGTAGGCGAACTCGGGCGTGTGCACGCCCACGACGACGAGGCCCTTGTCCTTGTACTTCGCGTTCCAGTCCTTGACGTACGGCAGGTGATTGAGGCAGTTGATGCAGGTGTAGGTCCAGAAGTCGACGAGCACGACCTTGCCGCGCAGGTCCTGCAGCTTCAGCGGCTCGGAGTTGAGCCACTTGTCGATGTTCTGGAATTCGGGCGCCTGCTGCGCGGCGCCCGCGGGAACGTCGCCACCCGGGGGCGGTGCGGCAAAAGTGAGAACGGCGACCGAGGCCGCAACCGCCGCAACGGCGAGAACTACATTGGATCGAATGCTCATGGTGATGTTGTTCTGAACAAGGAAGTGGAGGGGGTTGGGGAAAGAACGAGCGGATTGTTCGCCGCACCTCGCGCCTCGGACACACATTGCGTATGCCTCTGTGTCGGCCTTGAAAACGAACACACTACGTTTCACACGCGGCTTTCGCCCCCTTGCGAGACCTCTGGAAAATTCAGACTTGGCCTACAGACACCCGATTTCCAAGGGAACATCGTCGGGCCATGACACATCCGATCGAACTCATCATCGAGGAGCCGGTGCCCGGCTCCTTCGTCTGGCGGCTGCTGGAAACCGATGCGAACGGCGCGAACCCGACCGTGCTTCGCAGCGCCTTCGATGCAGCCGACAGCTACGAGGCCGCGCTGGCTTCGGGGCAGCGTGCCCTGCACAGCGAAATACGCAACATCGCCGCCAGCGCACACTGAGGCGCAGCGCGGTCGCCACCTTCATCTCCATCGCCATCTCTTGCCGGAGAAGGTGCATGCGTGCGCACACGCCGGCCGTCGCGTCAGCATGTGCTTACGGCTGGTTCACGAGGCGTCCTACCACCTGCCCGCCGCCGCTTCCTAGGATGTTTTCAGGCGCCGGACCCGATGCAACAACCAACACCGGCGTCAAGGAGATGACCATGCAAAAGTTCCTGCGGATATGCGCGACCGCGTCGTGCTTCATGGCACTTGCGGCCCATGCGCAAACAACCCCGCCTCCGGCGGCAACGATGGACCCCGCCGTGGCGGAGCTCAAGGCCGGTCGCGACAAGATCGCCGCCGACTACAAGGCCGACAAGGCCGCCTGCGATGCCATGAAGGACAACGCAAAAGACGTCTGCGTCGAGGAAGCCAAGGGCAAGGAAAAGATCGCCAAGGCCGAGCTCGATCAGAAGGTACGGCCCAGCGACAGCAACGCACGCAAGGTGGCCGAGGCCAAGGTCGAAGCCGCCTACGACATCGCCAAGGAAAAGTGCGACGACCAGAAGGGCGACGCCAAGTCCGCCTGCGTGAAGCAGGCCAAGGCCGAAGAGAGCAAGGGCAAGGCCGACATCAAGGCGATGAAGAAGTAACAACGGCAGCAGCAGCCGGCGCGCCCGCGCCTTGGCGGAACTGCCTTGGCGTGACGCCGATCTGCTGGCGAAAGCGCCGGCTGAAATAGTCGGCATCGCTGAAGCCGCATTGCTGCGCGATGTCGCCGATGCGGACGCTGGAGGTCAGCAGCAATTCCTTTGCGCGCTCCAGCCGCCGCTCGGTGACGAGTTCGGTGAAGGTGCGGTCGGTCTGCTTCTTGAGCAGGTGCGCGAGGTAGTTGGGCGACAGCATCGCCGCAGCCGCCGCTTCGTTGAGCGACATCTCTTCGCTCAGGTGCTCGCGCACATAGCGCATCACACGCTGCAGCGCATCGCGCCGCGAACTGCGGCCGCTGTGGTGTGCGGCCTGCTCCAGCAACGCTTCCTCGTGTCGCTGGCAGGCCAGCGCGATGAGCTGCAGCAGGATGCCGCGGATCGCGCCCGCCGTGGCGAAACCCCGTGCGCGGTTCAGTGCGGAGAGTTCATCGAGCCAGCGCAGGATGCGCGCGAAATCCGCTTCGTCGAAAGAGAAGTCGACGTACTCCTGAAAGAGGAACGGCGCGAGTTCGGGATGCCGCGCGACGGACACCTCTTCGAGGTCGAGCGGCTCGACGGCAAGTTCGGGCCAGAGAAAGCCCTGGTCGAAGTTCACGATGGCGTAGCGTGCGCCGACGGGATGCGGCACCACGTGCACGCGATACGGCAGCACGAAGCTCAGATGCCCCGCGCGGAACGGCCGCACCGCGCCGCCGATGAGCTGCTGCTCGCCGCCTTCGATGCTCACCTGGATCTGGAAGTACTCGTGCCGGTGCGGCCGCGCGAGCACGTCGCGCGCGCCTTCGAAGCGGATGTCGAAGTCGAGATGGTTCGCACGCTCCTGCATGCCGTAGAGGCGGGAGCTGGAGGTGCTGGACTGATGGGGAGCCGGCATGGCGCGATGGTAGCGAGAGGCAGGGGCGATGGGTCTGGGCCGCGTGTTGTTTGCGTCCTGTTTTTGCGTAGATGCGTGCGGCGCGGCGGCCGTGCGTCATCCCAGAATCGACGACGCGCTTTCAGACATAACCCCGAAGGAGACACAGACCATGTCCAACACCTCATCACGCCGCGGCCTCCTGGCCGGCTCGGCCGCCATGGCCACGGGCGCCATTGCCGGTTGCGCGCTGCCCGCCGGTGCGGGGCGCACGGCGTCCACGCCTTTCGATGTCGCCGTCTCGACCGTGCCGATCGTCGGCAGCGAACAGGTGTACCCGGTGCGCCGCATCTATTGCATCGGCCGCAACTACGCCGCCCATGCGCGCGAGATGGGCTCGGACCCGACGCGCGAGCCGCCCTTCTTCTTTCAAAAGCCGGCCGACGCGATCCAGGTCGTGACACCGGGCAAGGTGGCCGACCACCCCTACCCCACGCTGACCAAGAACTACCACTACGAAGTGGAACTGGTCGTTGCGCTCGCCAAGGGCGGCAAGAACATTCCGGCGGCGAGCGCGCTCGACCATGTGTACGGCTACTCGCTAGGCCTGGACATGACGCGCCGCGACCTGCAGCGCGAAATGGGCGACCAGAAGAAGCCGTGGGAAATCGGCAAGAGCTTCGATCACTCAGCGCCCATTGGACCGATCCATCCGGTGGCGAAGGTCGGCCATTTCGCCGATGGCGCGATCTGGCTCAAGGTGAATGGCGAAACGAAGCAGAACGCCACGCTCAAGTACATGATCTGGTCGGTCGCCGAGCAGATCAGCCGGCTGTCGCAGGCCTTCGAGCTGATGCCCGGCGACATCATCTACTCGGGCACGCCCGAGAACGTGGGGCCGGTGGTGCGCGGCGATCTGATCGAAATCCACATCGACGGGCTGCCCAACCTGTCGGTGCGGATCGTCTGATCCGGCTTACTTGCGCGCCTTCTCGATCTCGGCCATCAGTTCCTTGACGGTGGCTTCGCCCACCGAGGCCGAGTACTTGTCGATGACCGGCTTCACCTTGGCGCGCAGCTTGGCCATTTCTTCGGGCGGCAGTTCGGAGACGGTCATGCCGGCCTTCCTGAGCGCATCGAGCGCACTGTCGGCCGCGCCGCGCGAAGCCTGGCGCTGGAACACGGTGGCCTCGGCGGCGGCGTCGGAAATGATCTTCTTCTCTTCGGCGCTCATGCCGTCCCAGGTCTTCTTGCTGACGAGGAGCGCCTGCGGGTTGTAGATGTGGCGCGTCTGGGTGATGTACTTCTGCACCTCGGCGAACTTGGACGAGAGGATCGTCGTGTTCGGGTTCTCCTGCCCGTCGACCGCCTTCTGGTCGAGCGCCGGATAGAGCTCGGGGAAGGGCAGCGGCGTGGCGTTGGCACCGAGCGCGCCGAAGAGGTCGATGTAGATCGGCGACTGGATGACGCGGATCTTCAGCCCCGCGATGTCGTCCGCCTTCACGATCGGCCGCTTGCTGTTGGTGAGGTTGCGAAAGCCCAGGTCCCAGTAGCCCAGGCCGTGCAGGCCCTTCTCTTCGAGCCTGGCCATCAGCTTCTGGCCGAAGGGGCCGTCGGTGACGGCATCGGCTTCCTTGCCGCTGTTGAAGAGAAACGGGAAGTCGTAGGCCGCGAACTCCTTCACCTGCGCGGAAAGGATGCCGGCGTTGAGCACGGTGATCTCGACCGTGCCGCCCTGCAATGCAGACACCGTCTGCAGGTCGCCGCCGAGCGAGCCGCCCGCGAACAGCTTCACAGTGATCTTGCCGCCCGACTTGGCCGCGACGATGTCGGCGAACTTCTGCGCGCCCTGCGCCTGCGGATGGCCGGTCTGGTTCTGGAACGCGAACTTGAGCGTGCGCTCCTTGATCTGCGCGAACGCGCTGCCGGTGGCGAATGCGGCGGCGGCCGCAATGGTGGCCAGCATCGCGAGCTTGCGAATCGAATCTCTCTTCATGGTTTGTCTCCTTTTATGTAAGCCGACTTAGGCTCTTTTCTTGAACAACGCCGATGCGCCGCTGGCACGCGCAACGTCTTCGGCGGTCTGAAGAAGCGCGGGTCCGAGCGCTTCCATCCGTTGCGGCGTCAGGCGGCTCAGCGGCCCCGCGATGGTGACGACGCCGATGGCCGTGCCGTCGGCGCCGCGCACCGGCGCGGCCATGGCCGTCATGCCCGGCGCGAACACTTCATTGATCATGCTGAAGCCGCGCTGGTGCGCGGCCTTCACGAAGGCCATCACGCCCTTGATGGAAGTGGGCGCCTTGGGACCGTAGTCCTGCGGCGTGCCCAGTCCCTTCTTCGCGACGAGCACGGTGGCGGCGTCCTCGCTCATCGTCGAGAGCCATGCGTGGCCGGCCGCGCTGCACGAGAGGTTGACCGACAGGCCCATGTCCGGGTCGTAGCGAAGGCCGCGTGTGGCGCCCTGCGCCTTGGCCACGAAAGTGAGGTCGTCGCCATCGACCACGGCCAGCCGCACCAGTTCGCCCGAGGCCGAGGCCAACTGGTCGAGCAGGGGCTGGGCAATGTCGACGATGCCCGAGCGGCTCAGGAACGACAGGCTGATCGAGACGAGCTTGATGGTCAGCAGGTAGTGGCCATCGCGCGGGTCCTGCCGCACGTAGCCGCAGCGAATGAGTTCCGTGAGCAGCCGGTGCGACGCGCTCAGCGGTATCTCCAATTCGCTCGCCAGGGCAGAGAGCGCGCAGCCCTCCGGATGTTCGGCCAGGTATTCCAGCACCTTGAAGCTGCGTTCCAGTATCCCGCTCATATCGCTCTTTCGAATTTCATTTCACAGACGACGGTGATCTTGCCCGGCGGAGCGTAACAGACAGGGAAGGGATTTCCATAGTGGAAACGCTTTCCAAGAAAATCCATAATCGCGCCCAATCGGTTTTTCCATCTTCCTTGAGGACCTCTTGTGAAACTTCTTCGTACGCTTGCCATTGCCAGCTTCTGCGTCGGCCTTGCCGCTCCGTCGTGGGCGCAGCAGGATCGCGTGATCCGCTTCGGCCATCTGAACAACGCCGACCATCCCGTGAGCTTCGGCGTCAAGCGATTCGCCGAACTGCTCTCGGCCAAGAGCGGCGGCAAGATGAAGGTCCAGGAGTTCCCCGCCTCCCAGCTGGGCAACGAGATGCAGCAGCAATCAGCTCTTCAGGGCGGCGTGCAGCAGATGTCGGCGCCTGCGACCACTTCGCTCGCAGGCATCGTCAAGGAGTTCGGGCTTGTCGACTTTCCCTTCTCGGTGAATTCGTTTGCGCAGGCCGATGCATTGCTCGATGGGCCTCTCGGCCAAGCCCTCATCGCCAAGCTCCCCGAGAAAGGCCTCGTCGCTCTCGGCTACTGGGACCTGGGCTTTCGCAACGTGACGAACAGCAAGCGCCCCATCACCAAGCCCGAAGACCTCGAAGGCCTGAAGATCCGCGTGATCCCCAACCCGGTGTTTCTTGAAACCTTCAAGGCCTTCAAGGCCAACCCGGTGCCGATGCCCTTTGCGGAGCTGTATGGCGCGCTCGAAGCGAAGGCGGTGGACGGTCAAGAGAACCCCTATGCCGTCATCCTCTCGAACAAGTTCTACGAAGTGCAGAAGTTCGTCAGCGCCACGAACCATGTCTACGCGGCCAACATCGTGCTGGTGAGCAAGAAGTTCTGGGACTCGCTCACCCCCGCCGAGCAGAAGATGATGAACGACGCGGCCAACGAGGCACGCGGCTATCAAAGGCAAGTGAGCCGCGCCGCAGCACAGAAGGCCGTGGGCGACCTGCAGGCCAAGGGCGCCCAGTTCAACGAACTCACCCCCGCCGAGCAGGCCCGCATGCGCACTGTCGCCAAGCCGGTCGTCGACAAGTTCGCTGCTCAGTACGACCCCGCCATCGTCAAGCTCTACAACGACGAGCTCGCACGCATCCGCAAGTAAGCAAAAAAAGCCCCTCACCGAAGCTCCCCATGAAGATACTCGTCCTCCACGGCCCCAATCTCAACCTGTTCGGCCGCCGCGAACCTCACATCTACGGCAAGACCACGCTCGCCGAAATCAACGCGCAGCTGCAGTCGCTCGCGGGCGAACTCGGCGTGACGCTGGAGACGATCCAGTCGAACCACGAAGGCGACCTCATCGACTTCCTGCACACGCACATCGACGATGCGCAAGGCGCGCTGGTCAACCCCGCGGGCCTCACCCAGCACGGCGTGCCGCTGCACGATGCGATCAAGGCCATGCCCTTCCCGACCATCGAGGTGCACATGTCCAACATCGCCGCGCGCGAAGCGTGGCGCGCGCACTCGATCATCTCGCCGGCGGTCAAGGGCACGGTGCAGGGGCTCGGGCCGCTGTCGTACCTGGCCGCGCTGCGCGCGCTGGTGGAGATGCAAAGAACAGCCTTGGCCGCGGCCGCGCCATGAGTCGCTGGATCGACCGGTGCTGCACCGGCATCGAGGCGCTGATCGCGGCCGCGCTCGCGGTCATGGTGGTGCTCGTGTTCGGCAACGTGGTGCTGCGCTACGGCTTCAACTCGGGCATCACGGTGTCCGAGGAAGTCTCGCGCTGGCTCTTCATCTGGATGACCTTCCTCGGCGCGGTGGTCGCGCTGAAGGAGCACGGCCACCTGGGCGTGGACATGGTGGTGCAGAAGCTGCCACCCATCGGCAAGAAGATCTGCCTGGCCGTCGGCCACGTCGTGATGCTCTACATCGTGTGGCTGCTGTTCCAGGGCAGCATGGCGCAGGCGCGCATCAACTGGGACGTGACGGCGCCGGTCACCGGCGCGTCGATGGCCATCGTGTATGCGTCGGGCGTGGTGTTCTCGGTGCTGGCCGGCTTCATCCTTGCGCTCGACCTGCTGCGCCTGCTTACCGGGCGCATCGCCGAGAACGAACTGGTGATGGTGCAGGAGTCGGAAGAAGCCGTGCAGCTCCAGCAGATCCTGGGTTCGCAGAACGAGACGCCGGGAGCGCGCAAATGACCATCCTCGTCTTTGTCGGCTCCCTCCTCCTGGCCATGGCGATGGGCATTCCCATCGCCTTCTCCCTGCTCGCAAGCGGCGTGGCGCTCATGTGGCACCTGGATCTCTTCGATGCGCAGATCCTCGCGCAGAACGTGATCGGCGGCGCCGACAGCTTTCCGCTGCTGGCGGTGCCCTTCTTCATGCTGGCCGGCGAGATCATGAACGTCGGCGGCCTTTCGAAGCGCATCGTCGACTTCGCGCTCGCGGTGGTCGGCCATGTGAAGGGCGGGCTCGGCTACGTGACCATCATGGCCGGCTGCCTGCTCTCGGCGCTCTCGGGTTCGGCCGTGGCCGACGCCGCCGCGCTCACCGCGCTGCTGCTGCCGATGATGGTGAAGGCCGGCCATGACAAGCCGCGCGCGGCCGGCCTCATTGCGGCCACGGGCGTGATCGGGCCGGTGATTCCGCCGAGCATCGGGCTGGTGATCTTCGGCGTGGCGGCCAACGTGTCGATCTCGAAGCTGTTCCTCGCGGCCATCGTGCCCGGCCTCATGATCGGCGCGGCGCTGTGGCTCACCTGGGCCTGGCTCGTGCGGCGCGAGAAGATCGTGCCGCCGCCGCGCAAGTCGTCGGCCGAGATCTTCGCCACCTTCCGCAAGGCGATCTGGGCGCTGATGCTGCCGATCATCATCCTCGTGGGCCTGCGCATGGGCGTGTTCACGCCGACCGAGGCCGCGGTCGTGGCCGCGGTGTATGCGCTCTTCGTCTCGACAGTCATCTACCGCGAGATCACCTGGCGCGACCTCTACGGCATCTTCGTGAGCGCGGCCAAGACCAGCGCGATCGTGATGTTCCTGATCGCCGCGGCGATGGTGAGCGCCTGGCTCATCACGGTGGCCGACCTGCCCTCCAAGATCGTCGGCCTGTTGGAGCCCTTCATGGGCAACCAGATCCTGCTGATGATCGCGATCATGGTGATCGTGATGGTCGTGGGCACCGCGATGGACATGACGCCCACCATCCTGATCCTCACGCCGGTGCTCATGCCGGTGGTGAAGGCGGCGGGCATCGACCCGGTGTACTTCGGCGTGCTCTTCATCATCAACAACTCGATCGGGCTGGTCACGCCGCCGGTGGGCACGGTGCTGAACGTGGTGGCCGGCGTCGGGAAGATATCGATGGACGATGTCACGCGCGGCGTGGTGCCATTCATGATCGCGGAGTTCGCGATCCTGTTCGTGATGGTGGCGTTTCCGCAGCTGGTGATCGTGCCGGCGCGGTGGTTCGGGGGCTGAGATGCGCGGCGCTTTTCTCTCCGCCATGCGGCCCGCGTGGCTGGCAGCCCTCGCGCTGTCGGTGCAACTGCCCGCCGTTGCGCAGGACCCCGAGCGCGAGGTGCTGCCCGAGCAGCGGCAGGCGCTGGCCTTCGTCTCGCCCACGGGGCTGGCATCGCTCCACGGGAAGATGCTCTTCAGCGCCTTCCACATCGCGTCGGGCCAGGAGCTGTGGATCACGGACGGCACCAGCGCGGGCACGCGCATGCTGAAAGACATCCGTCCGGGCTTCCGCGGTTCCTTCCCTGCGGGGCAGACGGTGTTCAAGGGCCACGTCTACACCACCGCCACCGATGGCGAGAGCGGCCTCGAACTCTGGCGCACCGACGGCACGGCCGCGGGCACCACGCGCGTGATCGCCCTGCGGCCCGGCGAAGAAGGTGCAATGCCGAGCGAGCTGACCGTGTTTCGCGATGCGCTGTACTTCGTGGCCGACGACGGCAAGACGGGGTTCCAGGTGTGGAAGACATCGGGCACCGCGGAGACGACGACGCGCGTGTCGGCGATCGATGCGGGTCCGCGTGCGGTGACGCGGCAGCTCACCGTGGCGGGCAAGCGCCTCTTCTTCACCGCGACCACGCGCGAGCACGGCCACGAACTCTGGGTGACCGAAGGCACGCTCGAGAGCACGCGGCTGGTGAAGGACGTTCGTCCGGGCGCCGAGGATGCCGGCATCCAGGCGCTGACCGCCGTCGGCGACGACATCTACTTCACCGCGCACGATGGCGAGCACGGCATCGAGCTGTGGAAGAGCGACGGCAGCGAAAGCGGCACGCGCATGGTGAAGGACATCCGGCCGGGAACGTCGCCCTCGCGGCCTTCGCACCTGGTCGCGATCGGCCGCACGCTGTACTTCGCGGCCGACGACGGCGTGCATGGCACCGAGCTCTGGAAGAGCGACGGCACCGAAGCCGGCACGACGCTGGTGAAGGACATCCGTGCAGGCACGGGCGGTTCGATCTCGAGCCCGTTCGCAGCGATGGGCGGACGCGTCTACTTCGCCGCGACCGACGGTGCCTCCGGCGCGGAGCTGTGGCGCAGCGATGGCACCGCCAAGGGCACCGCGCTGGTGAAGGACATTGCACCGGGCGCCGAGAGCGGATCGCCCGCGCGCTTCGCGGTGATCGGCTCGACGCTGTGGTTCTCCGCGAACGGCGGCGGCACGACGGGTGTCGAGCCGTGGACGAGCGACGGCACCACGGCCGGCACGCGCGCGGTCGCCGATGTCGCGGCCGGTGCGCGCAACGCGATGCCGCTGGGCTTTCGCGCGCTGGGCGATGCAGTTCTCTTCGTCGCCGACGACGGCCATGGCAACGAGCGACTGTGGACGCGCCGCAAGGACGGCCGCGTGACGCTGATTGGCGATCCGCTCAAGGAGCGTTTGCGCTGAAGGTCTGCGTGTTCGCGTAGTTGCAGAGCGCCTGCTTCATCGCGGCGGCAAGCGCGGGGTGCGTGGGGTCGTGCCCCGCGCCTTGTGCCCATTGCAGGATGGCCCGCCCGTGCAAGACCCGCGCGAGTGCCTGTGCGCCTTGCGGCGGGCACATGGCATCGCGCGTTCCGTGCACGATGAGCGTGGGGACCGCGGGCAGCGCGGCGCATCGCGCGAGCAGCGTGGGCGCGCGGAGCCAGCAACCGTGGTGCAGGTAGTGGCTCAGCACGCGGTAGCGCGGCACCAGCCGCTGCAACACGGCGTCGTCGGGCGTTGCGGCCGTGCCGCCCGAAAGGCGCTGCTCCCACGCGAACCAATACAGCGTCGCATGCCGTTGCGCCTCCCAGGTTCCGTGCGCGAAGATGTCCGCGAGCACCGTCGCGACCGGGCATTGCCGTCGCCGCGCCTCGTTCCACAGCACGCGCCATTCGGGGTCGCCGCGCCGCGCGGCCTCGGCAAAGAAATCGTGGATGTCCGAAGTGCGGGCGAGAAACGTGTTGCGCAGCAGGAGCCCTGCAACGGCGGAAGGCTGGTCCAGCGCATGCAGGAGCGCCAGCGTCGCGCCCCACGATCCGCCGACCACCAGCCATCGGTCGACATGCAGATGTTCGCGAAGCAGCCGCAGGTCGTCGAGCAGATCGGCAAGCGTGTTGTGCACGATCGAACCCGTGGGCGTGCTCCGGCCCGCGCCGCGCTGGTCGGGGCAGATGATGCGGTAGCGCGTGGGATCGAAGCCGCTGCGCAGAAGCGGCGAGCCGCCGGAGCCGGGCCCGCCGTGGAGCACCAGTGCGGGCAGTCCCTCCGGATTGCCATGCTCCTCGACATGCATGACATGCCCGCCGCTCAACGGCAGGCGATGGACGATCGTCATGCGCGAGCCGGCTCAGCCGCGCGCATTGGCGTCGGTGCGGAAGACGAGTTCACCCGCTCGCCGCGCGCCCGGCACGAAGCGGATCGGCGTGCCGGCATCGCGCGGGTCCGAGGCCGCAGCGACCATCGCCTCGACCTCCGCATGCTGCGGACTCTTCGGGCACACCGGGTCCGTCGCGGCCGCATCGCCGGTGAGCAAAAACGCCTGGCAGCGGCAGCCGCCGTGGTCCTTCTCCTTGTCCTCGCAGCTCTGGCAGGTGCTGCTCATCCAGCCGGTGCCGCGGTACGCGCCGAACGCCGGGCTCTCCTGCCAGATCTCGCGGATGGAGTGCTCGCGCACGCTCGGGAAGTCGAGCCCCGGCAGCATGCGCGCGCTGTGGCACGGCAAGGCCACGCCATCGGGCGCGACCACGAGGAACACGCTGGCCCAGCCGGCCATGCAGGGCTTGGGCTTGCCCTCGGCGTAGTCGGGCACGACCCAGAGAATCTTCATGCGCCCGTCCAGGCGCGGCCGGTGTTCATCGACCACCGCCTCGGCGGTGGCCAGCGCCGCGCGCGTGGGCATCAGCATCTCGCGGTTGCGCCACGCCCAGCCGTAGTACTGCACGTTGGCCAGTTCCAGGAAGTCGGCTTCCATCGACTCGGCCATCTCGATGATGCGGCCCACGTGCGGCAGGTTGTAGCGGTGCATCACGCAGTTCAGCACCATGGGGTAGCCAAGGTCCTTGATCGTGCGCGCCACGCGCTGCTTGAGATCGAAGGTCTTGGTCGAACTGAGAAAGTCGTTGAGCTCGCGGCTCGAGTCCTGGAACGAGAGCTGGATGTGGTCGAGCCCCGCCTTCTTCAATGCCTCCGCGCGCTGCGGCGTGAGGCCCACGCCCGAGGTGATGAGGTTGGTATAGAAGCCCAGGTCGTGCGCCGCCGCGACAAGCTCCGTGAGGTCATCGCGCACCAGCGGCTCGCCGCCCGAGAAGCCCAGTTGCACCGCGCCCATCGCGCGCGCTTCGCGGAACACGCGAATCCATTCGTCTGTCGTGAGCTCGCTGTCGTAGCGGGTGTAGTCCACCGGGTTCGAGCAGAAGGCGCAATGCAGCGGACAGCGGTACGTCAGCTCGGCGAGCAGCCACAGCGGGGGCTTCGCGGCGACGCTGCCGCGCTGGGTGTCAGCGGATCCAGTGGCGTCCATGGGCCTGCTCCAGGAACTCGATCACGTCGGCCCGCAGGTCGGCTTCGCCGAAGGTGGTCTCCAGGTCGGCGACTAGGGCGGCCACGGAGGTTTTTCCGTCGCAGCGTTTCAGGATTTCGGCGGCCGGCCCGTTGAGCTTGATCATGCCTTCGGGGAACAGCAGCACATGGCATTGCTGCGCGTCTTCCCATTGCAGCCGGTACATCGTGCCGATCGACGGCTCTGCGCTGTCGGTCCATTGCGTGGTCATGGCTGCTGTTCTTTCGCAAGATCGTCGGGGTAGGCCCGCTCGATGGCATCGAGCATGGCCCAGAGGATGTCGAGCTTGAAGCCCAGGATCTGCAGGGCACGCTCCTGCCGCTCGCGCGTGGTGCACCACTGCATCGCGACTTCGAGGCCGTGCTCCACATCGCGGTCGGCCAGCGGGATGCGGCTGCGGAAGTAGTCGAGGCCCGAGGTGTCGATCCACGGATAGTGCGTGGGCCAGCCCGCGAGCCGGTCCTTGTGGATGCGCGGCGCGAACATCTCGGTGAGCGAGGAGATCACGGCCTCCTGCCACGGCGCAGTGCGCGCGAAGTTGACGTACGCATCGACCGCGAAACGCACGCCGGGCAACACCAGCGCGTGCGATTCGAGCGTCTCGCGCTCGAGGCCGGTGGCGATGCCCAGGCGCGTCCAGATCTCGATGCCGCCCGCGTTGGCGCCTTCGTGGCCGTCATGCCCGTCGTGGTCGAGCATGCGCACGACCCAGCGCCGGCGCGTCGCGCGGTCGTCGCAGTTGGAGAGGATCGCTGCGTCCTTCACCGGAATGCGGCATTGGTAATAGAAGCGGTTCGCCACCCAGCCGCGCACCTGGAACGGCTGCAGTTCGCCCGCGTTGAGTCGACGGTTGAACGGGTGATGGCTGTGGTAGCGCGACTCCATGGCGCGCAGGTTCGCTTCGAAATGCTGCGGAGACCACGCGTCCTTGTGCTGTTGCTGCGTCACTTGTTCAGATCTCCAGTTCCATGCCGTCGAACGCGACCTCGATGCCGCGTCGCACGAGTTCCGCACGCTCCGCACCGTCTTCGTCGAGGATGGGATTGCTGTTGTTGATGTGGATGAGCACCTTGCGTTTTGCAGCGCAGGCGTCGAGCGCCTTCAGCATGCCGGGGCCGTGCGGTCCGTCGCATTGCGGCAGGTGGCCCATGTCGGCCGCGCGCTTGGTGCCCAAGCCCGCGGTGAGCATTTCGTCTTCGGTCCAGAAGGTGCCGTCGACCAGCACGCAATCGCAGGCGTCGAGGCTCTTGCGCTCGGCATCGCCGACTTGCGCAAGGCCCGGTGCGTAGAGCATGCGCTTGCCGGTGGCCGGGTCTTCGATGAGCACCGCGGCGTTGTCGCTGCGCGCCTCGGTCTGGCGGCGCGGCGAATACGGCGGCGCCTTGCCGGGCACGGGCACCGCTTGCAGGCGCAGGCCGGCGATCTCGTGCCACGCGCCGCCACCGGGCTCGAGCGGCATCGGGTGCCACGTCACGCCGCAGTATTTGTCGAGCGCCTTCAAGAGCGGCAGGCTGCCGGTGAGGTCTTCGTACGACTCGGGCGTGCAATAGAGCTGCAGCCGCTGTCCTTCGCGCAGGCTCAAGAGGCCTGCGACGTGATCGATCTGCGAGTCCATCAGCACCACCGCCTGGATCGGCGAGTGGCGCACGCCGTGGCGTGGGTGCAGCGCCTTCGACGCACGCAACTGCGCGCCGATGTCGGGCGATGCATTGAGCAGCACCCAGTCGTCGCCATTGGCGGACACCGCGATGGAGCTTTGGGTGCGAGGGCTCGCCCGCACCTGGCCGGTTCGCTGGCCCGCACACAGGCGGCAATTGCAATTCCATTGCGGGAAGCCACCGCCCGCCCCCGAACCTAGAACCAATATCTTCATACGCCCCAAAAAAAACGGCACCGGTGGAAGCCGGTGCCGTTGTGGTCCGCTCTCAGCGAGCGGAGATGTACATCGTGATCTCGAAGCCGAAACGCATTTCTTCGAACTCAGGCTTGCACCATTTCATCGCATTGCTCCTTCAGGGTTGGGGGATTGAGGGACCGTATCAATATACGACGATCTTGCCCGTAGGACGCGGGCTATGGCAGTCGTTGTAGAAGTACTCGCCGGGCGCATCGAAGGTGTGGGTCGCCGATTGGCCCGGTGCCAGGCGGAAGTTGAACCGCCCTTCGAAGAACTGCGTCGCGCAGTGCGTGTTGGCATTGGCCGCGGGATTGGTGAAGGTCACCGTGGTGTTGGCCGGCACGCGCATGAAGGTCGGCGTCATCGCATTCACCGCGGTCGACTCCGTGGCACCGGGTTCGTTCGCCGGCGTTTGCACGCGCGCGAGGAACACGGTGTTGGGCGTCGGCAGCGCGGCGCCCTCGACCGCCGAACCGGACACCGGCCGGCGCACGACCGGTGGCGTCGGCGTTGCGGGCGGCATCACCGTGCCGCCGACCTTGAAGGCCCACAAGCGGTCGCCGCGCGGTGCCGAGTCGCCGTACGGAATGCTCGTGCCGCCCGAGTACACCGCGACGTACTGCTCGCCGTCGATCTCGTAGGCGATCGGGCTCGCGCTGATGGCAGCGCCGGTCTGAAAGCGCCACAGCTCGCTGCCGTCGTTGGCGTCCATCGCGAGCAGGTTGCCGTCGGGCTGGCCGATGAAGAGCAGGTTCGATGCGGTGGCCAGGATGCCGTTGCCGTGCGCGAGCGAGTACGGCATCTGCTTCTTCCACTTCACGAGATTGGTGCTCGGATCGACCGCCACCACCGCGCCCGTCATGTAGGTACCCGGCGGCCGCAGGCCGTTGCTCGACTCGGTGAGCGAGTGCGCGGCCGACACGTAGCCCATGCCCGTGTAGACAAGGCCGGTGCGCTGGCTGAAAGCCTGGTGGTTCCAGTTCGCTCCGCCGCCGTGTCCGGGGATGGAGAGGATCGGCACGTCCCAGTGCGCGTCGTACAAGCAGCCCTTCACGTAGTTGGGCACGGCGCGGTTCGGGTCGCCGGGGATGGCGGTGCCCAGCGGCTGGTCGACGATGCAGGTCTCGGTCCATGCGCCCTGGCGCGGCAGCGGCTGCGTGGGCCAGCTCGCCTGGCGAGCGTCCTGCTTCACCGGCACTTCGTCGATGCCGAGCGGCGCGCTGCCGTCCCTGCGATCGAGGATGTAGTACATGCCGGTCTTGCTGCCGTAGATGACGACCTTGCGGTCCTTGCCATCGATCTTCACGTCCGCGAGCACGGGCGACATCACGTTGTCCATGTCCCAGATGTCGTGGTGCACCGACTGGAAGTGCCACTTGTATTCGCCGGTCTTGATGTCGAGCGCGACGATGGAATTGGCGAACAGGTTCAGGCCCGGACGCGCGGAACCGTTCTGCGACGAGCCGCCGCGCACGTTGCCGAAGGTCCAGTAGATGAGGCCGAGCTCCGGGTCCACCGCGGGGTGGATCCACGGCGTGGCGCCCGCACGGTCCGACTCGGCCGCGCCGCCCCAGGTGTCGTAGCCGATCTCACCGGCGCGCGGCACGCCCCAGAACGAAGTCAGCACCTTGCCGGTGAGCGCATCGGCCGAGAACGCGGCGCCGCGGTTGCCGTCGTTGGTGCCGAGGAAGAGTCGCTTGTCGTGATAGACCAGCGCCACCTTCTGCAGCGCGCCCTGGTAGTCGGGGTCGGTGGCGCTGCTGGGGTACTGCTTGATCCAGGCGATGGCGCCGGTGTCGGTGCGCAACGCCACGAGGCGGTTGCCGGTCGCCACGGTGAAGACCAGGCCCAGGTCCTTCGCGACCGCCACGCCGCGGCGCGTGATCGAGCCGTAGGGCGTTGTCCACTTCCATTTCGTGAGGCCGGTCTTGCCGTCCACCGCGATCACGTTGCCGATAGCGGACTCGATGTAGATCGTGCCGTCGACCACAACCGTCGTGCTCTGGTTGTTGCCGGTGGCCATGCCGCCTTCGATCTGGTTGACCCACGCGCCGCCGAGCTTGGCGACTTGGCCCTTGTCGATCTTGGCGAGGCTGGAGTAGTTCTGGTTGCCCAGGTTGCCGCCGACCTTGGGGAAGTCCTTGTCGCCCGCGGTGCAGCAGTCCGACAGGTTCGCCGAGGGCGTTGCGGGCGCGGGCGGTGGCGGCGGTGGCGCGCCGGGGCCGGGGGGCGGCGGCGCGGGCGGTGCCGGCACCACCGGGAAGGCGGGCGTACCGCCGCCCGATGAGCCGCCGCACGCGGTGATCAGCAGCGGCGATGCGAGCACGCCGCAGGAAATGAGCAGCGTGACCAATGACTTTGGTTTCATGGATTGCCTCTACGCGTTGAAGGTTGGAACGCCGTTAATCGGTGCAGAAAGGCGTGAGGCCCATCGCCGACTTGACGCCCTGCACGACCAGCTTCTGGAACTCGATGGCGCCGACGCCAGAGAGGTCGGCAGTGAACGAGTGCGCGTTGTGGCCAAGGGTGGTGAGCCATGCGCGGCCGCCGTCGTAGTACTGGCACCAGGCGACCGGATGGAAGTCGGCGTGGCCGGGGTGCGGCGCCGAGGTCAACGGCTTCAGTGTGGAAGTGTCGACCTTGGCGAGGAACTTCACCTTCGTCGGGAAGGGCGTGAGGTTGTACCACTCGTCCTGGAAGGAGAAGCGCTTGGGCACGTCCTTCGTGGAGGAGTCGTCCGAGACGATCTCGACATCGCCCGCGCGGTTCGGGCCGTGGTTGTAGAAGTTCGCGTTGCCCAGCAGGCCTTCGTAGTACGGCCAGTTGTATTCGGCGCCGAAGGCGTTGTGCAGGCCGACGAAGCCGCCGCCGCGGCGCATGTAGTTGCGCAGCGCGGTGCGCGCCGCATCCTGGCTCGTCGTGACCGCGCCGTTCCACAAGGTGTCGCGGTTCGAGCTCGCGAAGATGATCGCCTTGTAGTTGTTGATGCGGCTGCCGAGCACCGCGACGTCTTCCGTCCAGTCGACCGTGATGCCTTCGGCCGACAGCATGCGGACCAGGCCGGCTTGCATGATGTTGTCCGGGTTCATCGTCGGATTCAGGCCCGCGCCCATCGGCGTGCCGAGCACGGCATGGCGCGGACCCGCGGTGCGCGAATAGACCAGCACGCGATTGGGCGTCGTGTCGAACGCGCCCCAGTTGTTGTAGCACTTGGGGTTGGTGCCACGGCACACGTTGTAGTAGGTGTCGAAGCTGTCGTCCGCCTCGGCCACGGGGTCGGTCGGCGGCACCGGTACTTCGTCGGTCGGCGTCGTCGGCTGGTTGGGCGCGGCCGGCGCCACCGGCTGGATCGGAAAGCCCGCGAACGACGGACCGCCGTCGCTGCCGCCACCGCAGGCGGTCACCGCCAGCGCGAGCGCCGCGGTCGATGCAAGTCCGAAGAGAAATGATCTGGAATATTTCAAGGGAGTCTCCTTTTTTGGTCGAAAGCGGGCCGCACGGGGATGTTTTTTCCCGAGACGGATTTGCTGCTCGGCGGCGGCCGGCAGGAGCAGCGGTGATGAGGGTTGCCGGCGGACCGGAGCCGCGTTCAGCCCGGGGCGTCGTTCGCGGCGAGCGCGAAGTGCCGGACGGTCATTCCTTGCGGATGCGTGCGAGCTCGTCGTTGTAGAGCTTGACGATGGCGGGGTCGTACTGTGCGGCGAACTTGTCGATGACGGGCTTGGCGATGGTTCGCATGCGGGCCTGCTCGGCGGGGGTGAGTTCGTTGAACTGGGCGCCCTTGGCCTGCAGGTCGCCCACGGCCTTCTGCGCAGCGGCGCGGCTGACTTGCCTTTGATATCCACGCGCCTCATTGGCCGCGTCGTTCATCATCTTCTGCTCGGCCGGCGTGAGCGAGTCCCAGAACTTCTTGCTCACCAGCACGATGTTGGCGGCGTAGACATGGTTCGTGGCGCTGACGAACTTCTGCACTTCGTAGAACTTGTTCGAGAGGATCACGGCGTAGGGATTTTCTTGACCATCGACCGCCTTCGCTTCGAGCGCGCCGTACAGCTCTGCAAAAGGCATCGGCACCGGGTTCGCCTTGAAGGCCTTGAAGGTCTCCAGGAATACGGGGTTCGGAATCACGCGGATCTTCAGGCCTTCGAGGTCTTCGGGCTTGGTGATGGGGCGCTTGCTGTTGGTGACGTTGCGAAAGCCCAGGTCCCAGTAGCCGAGAGCAACGAGACCCTTCTCGGGGAGCTTGGCGATCAGCGCTTGTCCCAGTGGCCCATCGAGCAATGCATCAGCCTGTGCGAAGGAGTTCACCGAGAAGGGGAAGTCGACAAGGCCGAACTCCTTGACGATGCCTGCGAGCGAAGTGGTGGCCGGTGCCGACATCTGCTGCACGCCGCCCTGCAGGGCCGACTGCTGCTGCATCTCGTTGCCCAGCTGGGAGGCGGGGAACTCCTGGACCTTCATCTTGCCGCCGCTCTTGGCAGCGAGCAGTTCGGCGAATCGCTTGACGCCGAAGCTCACGGGGTGGTCGGCGTTGTTCAGGTGGCCGAAGCGGATCACGCGATCCTGCTGCGCCTGCGCGAGAGCGGGAACGACCAGTGCAAGGGCGAGGCCTGCGGTGGCCAGCGAGCGGTAAAGCGTTCTCAAGATTGGATCTCCAGCTTCGATGTAAGGGATGCGTGTCGGGGCGATCCACTGGCGCCCCGACCTCTGGCGGCGCGATCTTAATCGGCTAGTGGAAAATCTTTCTACTAGTGAAAACACTTGGCAAAATGCTAAAGTTGCCCGCATGACCGCCATACTCGAACGCAGCTTCAAGGTGCTTGAACACCTGGCCGGCCACCCCGAAGGCCGCGCCCTGTCGGCGCTCTCCGCCCAGCTGGAAATGCCCTTGAGCGCCACCCATCGCCTGCTGAGCGAACTGGTGCGTTGCGGCTATGTGCGGCAGGACCAGAGCCATGGCGACTACATGCTCACGATCAAGCTCGTGTCGCTCGGCCTGAGCTTCCTGAGCAACAGCGGCATCGTGGACATCGCCCAGCCAATGCTCGACAGGCTCGCGGCCAGTTCGGGCGAATTGGTGCGGCTCGCGGTGGTCGACGGCGACGAACTGACCTTTGTGGCCAAGGCGCAGGGCGCCACGCGCGGCCTGCGCTACGACCCGGACATGGGCCTCTCGGTCAACCTCTCGTCCAGTTCGGCCGGCCATGCGTGGCTCTCGACGATGACGGACGAGCAGGCGCTTCAGCTGGTCGCCAGGCAAGGCTTCGGACAGCCCGAGGACTTCGGTCCGAAAGCCCCCACCACGGTCAAGGCGCTGCTCGCCTTTCTGCGCGCGGCGCGCAAGCGCGGCTTCTCGATGATCAGCGAGGTGTTCGCCCCCGCGATGACGGCCATGGCCGCGCCGGTGCGCAGCGGCAACGGCGCGGTGGTCGGCGTGATCACGATCGCAGGGCCGCTGGTGCGCCTGACCGAGGAGCGCATGCTGGCGCTGGGGCCCCTGCTCCTCGAGTCCGCGGAAGATCTGGCCCGCGCAAGCGGCGCCTCGATGCACTTCAAGAAGCGGGCCTGACGCGCAACGCGTCCGCCCGCCAAGTCAACCAGATCCCGGAGCGGTCCCATGGCCGCGGCTGAGACATCAGCCATGCGCGACGTTTTCGATACACGCCTGCGCCGCACAGCCGATCTCATACGTTGTCCTACAACTATGTGACTACTCTTGCTGATTCCAACGACATCGTCCGCATTCCCACTGTTGACCCTGACCGAGAGCTGACTCAATAATCCGCCCGCTGCAGCAAAGACAACAGTGTTGTACGACAACTGATGACTGCAGCCCCGGTAGCGCCGGGACATTCAACCCAAAGAGGGCAAGCCATGAAACGCAGGCAATTCGCAATTTCGGTCCTGACTCCGGTCGCATTGGCGGCATGTGGCGGAGGCGGAGGTGGAAACGGCCCCGTCTTTCCATTCCCCGTTCCGCCGCCCCCACCCGCGCCCGCTCCGGCGCCCACACCGCAGGCCACGGCCGCGGCGGCACTCAAGCGCGCAGCGAGCTACATGGACGAAGTCGTCTCCTACCGTGGCGGCTACGTGTGGTCGTACTCGCCCGACCTCACGCAGACGTTCGGAGAAATGGAGGCCAAGCGCACCATGCTCTGGCTGCAGCCGCCGGGAACCTCCTCCATCGGCCACATCTACCTGGACGCCTACCACGCGACCGGCGACGAGCGCTTCTATCAAGCGGCCGACCGCACGGCCAAGGCCGTCGCCGCCGCCCAGCACAGCTCGGGCGGCTGGAACTACATCCATGACTTCAACGGCGAGGCGTCGCTGCAGGACTGGTACGAGACGGTGGGCAAGAACGGCTGGCGCCTCGAGGAGTTCCAGCACTACTACGGCAATGCGACCTTCGACGACGCCACCACCGCCGTGGCCTCGCAATTGATGCTGCGCATGTACCTGGAGAAGAACGATCCCGTCTATCGGACCGCGACCGACAACGCCATCCGATTCATCACCGACGCGCAGTTCGGCTCCCAGTTCGGCGTGGCCGACGGCGGATGGCCGCAGCGCTTTCCGCACAACCCCAACGCAGTCGCGTCCATGCCGCTGCCCAACCCAGCGCAACTGCCGGCGGGCGCACGCGCAGGCATGGAAGACGGCGACTACACGCTGCACGTGACCTTCAACGACGACGTGATGGGCGAGAACATCAAGTTCCTCACGATGTGCGTGATGACGCTGGGCCGCACCGACCTCGTGGCCAACATCACGCGGGCGATGGATTGCATGCAGCGGATGCAGTGGACCTCGCCGGCGCTGGCGCAGCAGTCGGGCTGGAGCCTGCAGCACCTGTCCCGCACGACGGGCGGCCGTGCCGCCGGCGAACCCGGCGGCGCGCGCTCGTACGAGCCCCGCTCCCTGGCCACGCACACCACGCAGACAAACATCCAGCAGCTCCTGGGCTACTTCACGCTGACCGGCGACAAGAAGTACCTGTCGCAGCTGCAGAAGGCGATCGACTGGCTGAAGTCGCCCTCGATCCAGTTGCCCGCCAACGTCGCGACGCTCAATCCGCTGCTCGCCGGACGCAACGTGGCCACCTTCATCGAACTCGACACGAACGAGCCGCTCTTCGTGCACCGCTACGGCTCCAACATCCACAACGGCGCCTACTTCTTCGACAAGGACATCACCAACACCATCAGCCACTATTCGTCGGGCCGTTCGGTGGACCCCGCCGCGCTG
The DNA here is from genome assembly GCF_030815625.1 of Variovorax sp. W1I1. Taxonomy (NCBI): domain Bacteria; kingdom Pseudomonadati; phylum Pseudomonadota; class Betaproteobacteria; order Burkholderiales; family Comamonadaceae; genus Variovorax; species Variovorax sp. W1I1. The sequence goes on from NZ_JAUSWZ010000001.1 coordinate 5,343,463, forward strand.
CAAAAGCGCCTGGACGAATTGAATGCGATGACGCAGCCGCAGATCGATGCGATGGTCGCGAAGTCGCCGCTGAAGGCCACCGCGCCCCGCGCACTGCCGAAGTACTTCGCCGCGGTGCGTGAAGTGGACTTTCCCGACCTGTTCGAAGGTGCGGTGCTGAAGACGCCCACAGTGCCTGAATCCGAAGCGCAGACGATCGTGGCCGCGCTGGTGAACGGCAACTACTGGACCGCGCCCGTGCCCGAGATCGTGAACCCATACCGCGGCGACGGCCCCACGGCGCCGTATACCGGCACGGCCTATCGCAGCCGCCACGTCGGCGACATCTACGACACCTCGCCCTACCCGGCCGATGCGCCGCCGGAGATCGCGCCGTATGTGAAGCGCGACAAGCCGCAGTTCATCACGACGGCGAATTTCATCGCCCGCATGGGGCGGCTGATCTCGTTCATTTCACCGGTGTCCTGAAGACCGGCCGCGGCGCCGGTCTTCAGTACCGGCGCCGGTACGGGTTGAAGGCCAGCAGCAAGCCTGCAAGCCCGCGAGCCCAGAAAACGAGGATCGCGCGAGCATGTATTTCAGCCTTGGCTTACGGCCCGCGTCGGCGCTCACTGACCGCAGCAACGGTGCAGGGATTCTTAGCCTCCGTCGATTGCCGGGCCCACACGACTCTGGGTCCGCCCGGCAAGCGAACAGGAGATGCTCATGAGCAATCAAGTGCAGCACCGCCGCATCCAGGTCGGCGATGTCGAGACCTTCTACCGCGAGGCCGGCCCGCAGGACGCGCCGGTCGTCCTGCTGCCGCACGGCTACCCGTGCTCGTCGTATGAGTTCCGCAACCTCATACCGCGCCTGGCCGACCGCTGGCGGCTGGTCGCGCCCGACTATCCCGGCGCGGGCTACAGCGCGACACCGGAGGGCTTCGACTACAGCTTCGATGGCTATGCGGAATTCCTCGACGGCTTCGTGAAGACGCTCGGCATCGAACGCTTCGCCCTGTACCTGCACGACTTCGGTTCCCCGATCGGCGCGCGCTTGGCCATCAAGGCGCCCGCGCGTGTGGCGGCGCTCATCATCCAGAACGGCGATATCCCTTACGAGGATGCGCTCGGGCCGAAGTACGCCGAGATCGAGAGCACATGGACGCTGCCGCGGGCGCAGATGCGCGCGAAGCTCGCCGAGGCGATCACCGAAGAAGTGTTCAAGGAAGAATTTCTCAACGCGGTGAGGCCCGAGCTCGCCGGGCGCATTCCACCGGACCTGTGGAAGCTGCACTGGTCGCTGGTCACGCCAAGGCGCAAGGAGATCGCGATCGACCTGATCGCCGGGTTGAAGGAAAACCGCGCCTGGTTCCCGCAGCACCGTAAATACCTCGCCGAGCACCGCCCGCCGACGTTGATTCTTTGGGGACCGCAGGATCACTACATGCCGGAGAAGTCGGGACGCGCCTATCTTCGAGATCTGCCGGATGCGGAGTTCCATCTGCTGGACGGCGGGCACTGGCTGCTGGAGACGCACCTGGATGAAGTGGTGGCGTTGATGCGAGATTTCCTGGGGCGGGTGCATGGGCGGCCCGGGTGATGCCGCCAAAAAAAAACGGATTTTTCTTAGCCCTGCACCGCAACCTGCCGCTGTGTCCCCATCCCGTCGATGCCCAGCGTGACGACATCGCCGCTCTTCAGGTACACCGGCGGCTTCAATCCCATGCCCACGCCCGGCGGGGTTCCCGTGGAAATGATGTCCCCCGGATGCAGGCTCATGAACTGCGAGAGATAAGCGATGAGATAGCGCACCCCGTAGACCATGGTGGCCGTGGAGCCGCTCTGCCGCCGCACGCCATTGACCTCCAGCCACATGTCCAACTGCTGCGGGTCGGGCACTTCATCGGGCGTCACGAGCCACGGCCCGACGGGTCCGAAGGTGTCGGCCGACTTGCCCTTGGTCCATTGGCCCTGGCGTTCGGTCTGGAAGGCGCGTTCCGACACGTCGTTGATCAGGCAATACCCCGCCACGTGGTCCATCGCCTCCGCTTCGTCGATGTACTTCGCGGTCTTTCCGATCACGATGCCCAGCTCCACCTCCCAATCGGTCTTGGTCGAGCCGCGGGGAATCTCCAACGGGTCGTCCGGCCCTCCGATGGCCGAGGTTGCCTTCAGGAAAACGATGGGCTCGGGCGGCACCGTGGCCCCCGTCTCGACCGCGTGGTCCGAGTAGTTGAGCCCGATGCAGATGAACTTGCCCGTGCCGGCCACGCAGGCACCGATCCGCGGAGAGCCCTCCACCAGCGGGAGCGTCCGCGGGTCCAGCGCTGCAATGCGGGCGAGACCCGAAGGCAGCAACACGTCGTGTGCGATGTCGTTCACATGAGCGGAGAGGTCGCGCAAGCGGCCTTCCGCATCGAGCATGGCGGGCTTCTCCTGGCCGGCAGCTCCATAGCGCAGCAGTTTCATTCTTCGTGGTTCCTTGATGTCTCGGCGAGGGTCGGTCTGTCAGCTGCGCGCCCTCATGTCGCGACACGCTCGAACTGAACGCTCCGACAATCCATCTCGTACTCGAGGTCGATCACCGGCGGCCGGTTGTAGTGCCAGGTCAGCCCGTGCCGGGCGGCACCGCGCCTGACGATCTCATCCGCGATGAAGGGATGGATGTCGTGCACCGTGTACAGCTGCGACCCCGTGGTGCTCGCCCACGTGAATCCCAGCGATGCGAGGCGCCGTTCCATTTCATCGAGCACCCATTGGGCTTTTTTGAGGATGGCGGGCGGCGAGGTATCGCCCAGGCCCACCGCATGGTCGCGGTAGTGCCCCTTGCCTTCGGGTGCTTCGGCGCTGCCGGCCACCACGAAAGAAGCCGCCGCCGAGGCGTCGGGCACGGTGTAGCTGAACGCATGGAACGAGGGCTCCGCCGGCGGCGACACCGCCGGGCACACGTTGCTTCGCGCCACCGGGTTGAGGTCATCGATGAAGAGGCCCCATTCCTTCAACGTTCCTACGTACAGGTTGTTGAACTCGACGAAGCCTTGTTCCGTGAACGGTGCGGGGGACCGCAATTCGCATGCGCAAAACGCCGCCAGCGGGCGTGAGGCCTCTTCAAGGATTTCCTTGATGCGCCGAAAGCCCTGTTTCAGCGGCAGGGGCTCCGCGAATCGCACGCGCTCGATGCGAAACCCAGGCTCGGCGGCCACGCCAGCCGAATATTGCTGGACGCCCGGAATGAACCGATAGCCACCCGGGAGGGAAAGTTGAAGTGCTGGCACGTGATTTCCTTTTGTGGAGAGAGCAAGAGAGAAGAAAGAGAAGCAGGAGAACGGACGCGCCCCGGAGCTTTCGGCCAGGTCGAACGTGCCCGTTCCCGCCTGCTCAGGGAATCTGGCTCCAACGCTGGTTAGCGCCGCCATGGCAGGCGTAGGTGGACAGCGCGGTTCCCTGCGTGGTCGAAGAGCCGGGGACATCGAGGCAAGCGCTGGGAGACACCCGGTTGCGCAGCGTCGCCCCGACCACACTCCACTGCGTGGCCAAGGTGGCCACGCCCGCCGTGGCGCACGCGAGCTGCACCAGGGGGCCGCCGCCGGTGCTGGTGTTGCCCTGCGCCAGGCACAGGCCGCTGTGCTTGGCGACAAACTGGCTGTAGCCGCCGCTGCTGTTGACGGTGAATATCTCGTTGTCGCCGTTGCCGCAGGCCCGCTGCACCACCGTGGCGCCGCTGGCTGTCGAGCCGCCCGACACGTTTACGCACAGGTTGTTGACCTCCGAGCGGATGCGCGTGTCGAAAGCCGGCGCCGTGTCGAGCGATTTCACGTACTCGCCCAGCGCGAGCAAGTCGGCGGCCGGCAGGCTCGATGCATTGCCGTGGCCACCCGCGAGCACGTCCTGCATCGTGGCCTTCTGGCCGTTGTGGAAGAACGTCGGATTGCTCCAGGTGCCGTAGAGCGTCGGCGTGTCGAAGCCCACGCCGGTCAGCGGCTGGTTGCTGCCCTTGCCCGACGAGAGCTGGATCGTGCCCACGTCATGCCGCAGTCCATCGCGCAGCGTGCCGGCCGTGTGGCAGGTCGCGCACTGCGCGGTGTTGAACACCGTCTGGCCGCGCACGGCGTCCACGCTGAGGTTGCCGTCCGCCGTGCGGGCGGGGCTGCGCATGTACTTGTTCAACGAGTTCAGATAGGCCGCGAGATCGTCCAGCTGTGCGTTCTTCCCCGCCTTGGGCACGCCGAGCGGATCGCCCGTGGCCGAGAAGTCGGCGTTCGAGAGAAAACCGGTGCCGCCGAATTCGTTTCGGATGTCGTGCTCGAAGTCCTGCACCTCGTCGAAGTTGGCGGTCCAGTGCAGCTTGCCGTGGCCGGTGCCGCGGCGTCCCTGCAGGCTGATCGTGCGGCGCAGCCCCTCGCCGCGCTGCGTGAAGTCCCACACCATGCCGTCGTCGCCGGCATCCGCATGGCAGCTCGCGCATGACATGTAGTTGTTCATGCTCATGCGCCGGTCGGAGGCGTTGTAGAACACCTGCTTGCCACGCAACGCAGCGGCCGCCATCGGCTCCTGCGCGACCGTGGTGACGCTCTGCAGAAATGCCGGGGCCGCGGACTCCGAGGACAGCACCGAGGCCACGTCGTGCACCGACACCGAGCGCGCGAGGAAGTTGTTGACGTAGAGGCGCTTTCTCGCCGCATCGAGGTACAGGCCGTGCGGCGCGCTGCTGGCGTTGATCTCGCCGCGCACCGAACGGTTGTACGCATCGACGATGGCCACGCTGTTGCCTTCCATCTGCGCCACGAAGATGTAGTCGCCGCTCGGCGAATACAGCGCGGCGCGCGCCGGAGCGCGGTCGTTGAAGTCGATCTGCTCGCCGAACACTTCCGACGCCGTCTGCAGGTTCACTTGCGAGAGGATCGAACGCACGGTCTTGTCGTGCTCCAGCGGCAGGCCGTCGCGGAAGGTTCCGCGCACGATGTTGTCCTTCTTGGAGGGCAGAAGCGCTCGCGCGCCGTCGGGGGAAATCACCACCTGGCTCAGGTAGTTGGGCACACCGCGCGCGGCGGCCTCGGTATCCACCGTGGTCGTGTCGACCGCCAATGCGATGGTGGTGGCGCCGCTGAGGCTCTGCAGGTTCACCTTGTACAGCTGGCCGCCCGTCATCTTCGACTTGAAGCGCGTCACGTAGGCCGATTGCGAACCCGCATCGACCGCGATGCCGCGCACCGCGCCCTCCAGGGCGAGCGTGCCGGTGGTGCTGCCGTTGCTCGGGTCGAAGCTCATCAGCACCGACTTGCTTTCCAGCGTCAGCAAGCCCTTCGCCCCATTGGGCGTGAAGACGACGCCGTACGGACCGCTGCCGTAAGCAAGCGCCACGGTGGCCGAGACGCTGCCGTCCGCCGCATTGAGCGCCACCAGCTTGTCTTCGCCCTGCACCGCGACCCAGATGCGGCCGTCGGGGCCGACCGCCAGCGTCTTCGGCTCCTCGCCAACGCGCACTTCCCAGCGCTTGGCCAACGTTTGTGCATCGATGGCGGCGACGGTGCCACTGTCGGGATTGACCGAGTACACCGAGTTCGCATCGCCCGCGATGTTGGTCGTGTGCGTCGGCGCCAGCGCCGTGACGGGCGCGATCACCGTGAGGTTGTAGGTGTAGAAGGTCTCCTGGCCGTTCGCGGCCTTCACCGTCAGCGTCACGGTGTAGTGGCCGGGCCGCGTGTAGGTGTGCGTGACACCCGGTTGGGTGGCGTAGGCGCTCTGCGTGCCGTCGCCGAAGCTCCAGCGGAACTGCGCGCCGCCGCTGCCCAGCGTGGCCGGGTTGAAACTCAGTTGGCCGTTGACGATCTTCGGTGCGCCGGCGATGCCCGGATCGCCGATCACGGCCTGCTCTCTCAGCGCCGCCACGTCGCTGTCGCCGAGCACGCGGCCGTATACGCGCACCTCGGCCAGCGTGCCCTTGAAGAGCGCGGTGTTGCCCTGGATCTGGCCCAGGATCTTGAACCTGGTCGTCAGGCCCTTGATGCCGGTGGGGCCGGTCGAGGTGGTCTTCACGCCATCGACGTACACCGCCTGCGCGCCCGAGGCCGCGTCGCGTGTCAGCACCACGTGGTGCCAGTTGCCGTCGTTCACCGACGCCTGCGAGCGCGTGCCCGCATCGTCGCCCACCGACAGCTTGATCTTGCCGGTGCTGTCGAGCCAGCCCCAGAACACGTCGTCGACGCCCGGCGACTGGTCGCGTCCGAAGATGCCGGGCGCGGTCCAGGAGTTCGCACCGCCCGCCTGCGTGGTCTTCATGTAGAAGCTCAGCGATGCGGTTCCGCCCAGCGTGGTGGCCACGGTGTCGTTCTTCAGCTGCACGCCCGTGGTGCGGTTCGCGAAGTTCAGGCCGATGCTCTCGAACGCATCGCCGGTGGCGGGCGTGCCGTTGTTGGCGCCGATCTGGTCGGCGAGGCTGCCAGTCAAAGGCCAGTGGTGCGACAGGCTGATGTCGCTGGCGTTGCCGGTGTTGAAGGTGGAGCGGTAGTCCGCGCCGATCGCGTTGCCCGCATAGTCCTTCAGGCCGTTGGCCGGCAGGAACACCTCATAGCTCGTGCCCGGCTGCAACGGCTGCTCAGGGTGGAAGTTGACGATGCCCAGCTGCACGCTGTAGGTGCCCGCCAGCGTGTTGCCGCCCACCGGGCGCACGATGAAGGTGTTGGCGTTCACGCTCTCCGGCAGGATGCTGTCCGTCATGCCGAGGCCGATGCGCGACGTGAGGGCCTGTTGCCTGGCGCCGTTCACGGGCGAGACCTGCTTGACTTCGGGCTTGGTGGTGTCGGGGGCCACCGCATGCACGATGAAGCCGCTGCCCGAGCCGTGGTCGTTGCCTACGTAGATCAGATTTCCGAAGGGCGACACCTGGCCATGGTCGGAGCTCGAAAAATGCGGGTCCGACTCCACGAAGAGCCCGCCGCGCCCGACTTCGACATGGTTGAGCGGATTGCTCACATCGACCTTGTGAATGTAGTTCTGCGCACCCTGGAAAACGTAGTTGTCCTGCGTGCCGCAATACAGCTGCTGGTTGATCACGAGCCGGTTGTCTTCTGCCACGAAGCGCGATCGATCGGTAAGGTCGTAGCCGAACATCTTGCCGCCGCTCTCCTGCGCGGAGCCATAGACCTTCTTGCCGTCGAAGCAGGTGGCGTAGTAGTTGGCCGTGGCCCCGGCAACGGCGTCGAGCACCTTGGGATTCAGCGGGTCCGAAATGTCCAGGCTGGCGAAGCCGCTGGTGTTCGTCATCGAAGTCAGCACCATGTGGTTGCCCATGGTGAAGATCGGGCCCACGCGAAAGCCGCCGAGCTCGCCGGTCGGCACCGGATTGGGCTTGCCGGCGCCGCGATTCGCGAGGACGGCGTTGGCCGGGTCCCTGGCATCGATGATGAAAATCCCCTGCTCCGCCGCCGCCACATACAGATAGGGCGCCTGCCACCAGAGCTGCCAGCTCACGTTGCCGTAGTCACCCTTGTTGACGTTGGGCAGCACCAGCTTCTTGACCTGCTTGATGTCGTTGATGTCGGTGAAGTCCCAGAGCTCCACGCCGAAGACACTGGGCATGGCGACGTACTGCTTGCCACCGATGTGGGCGATGCCGATGGCATGCGGCTCCCTGAATTCCTTGGTGCGGCCGTCCGGTTCGTAGATCCGCTTGGCGAGCTTGATGTTGCGCGGATCGGAAATGTCGTAGAGCAGAAAGCCCCCGGGGCCTAACCCGCCATCGGGCGCGAACGTCGTGAGGAAGTAGCCGTTGAGCATGAGACCCACGTTCTGGCCGTACTTGTACTTGATGTACCCGGCGGTGGGGTGCGTCACTTTGCCACCGGGGATCTTCGGCACGTCGGCACCCGTGCCTGCTCCGGCGCCGTCGTCGGACACCTCATGGATCGTGGAGATGGGCTTGAACAGCTCGGCCTGCGTGTAGGTCAGGTTGCCGAAGCCGGGGCCCTGCAGCGGCAACGGATCGGCCATGAGACCGGCGGCCGCGGAAGCCATGCCCGTGGCAGCCTTCCTGATCGTGTCCAGCGGGTTCACCCCGGTGATCGCCGCGTGCGTCAGCACGGCACAGCAGAACAGGGAACCTACCGCAAGAACTTTCTTGATGCTCATTTTTCATCCTCGCAAATTCGATCGGACGCCATCTTTTCGGTGAGAAAAGATTCGACCGAAATCTAGCAGCGGATCGATGCGGGAACGGCATTGAATTTCGAAGGGAGAGTTCTAATATTCAGATCGGTTCTCAGGGTAAATGGTGATGTTTTGGCATGGGTTGTGCTTCAGAGTTCGGGCCTGAAAAGGGAATCCATTGCCAACCCGCTCTCCATGAAAGAACGTCCCATGTTCCACGCCCCTCTTGTCCGGCGCCTGCCCAGGCTGTCGAAGCGCAGCCTGCTGGGTGCGTCTCTCTTCGCGATGCTGTGCGCCGCGCTGCCGCATCAACAGGCGCATGCCCAGGGGCCGCGCAACTTCGCGACGCTTGCGATGGTGGCCGAGCCTCAGACGCTCGACCCGATGGCATCCACGGCCGACCTGGTCGGAACCATCATGCAGCACGTGTACGAGACGCTCTACACCTTCGACGCCAAGTGGAACGTGGTGCCGATGCTGGCCGAGACCATGCCGAAGATATCGGCCGACGGCAAGACCTACGCCATCACGTTGCGCAAGGGCGTGATGCTGCACAGCGGCCGCGAACTCAATGCCGACGATGTGGTGGCGAGCCTGCAGCGCTGGATGGACCAGTCGCCGCGCGGCAAGGCCGTGGGCAAGGAGATCGAGAGCCTGAAGGCCAAGGGCCCGCTGGGCGTGGAGATCGTGCTGAAGGCGCCTTATGCGCCGCTGCTCTCTCAATTCGCGTTGCCCAGCAATGGCACGGCCGCGATCATGGCCAAGGAATCGATGGCCTCGCCGCTGAAGGACTTCGTCGGCACTGGCCCCTACAAGTTCAAGGAGCGCCGCCCCGACCAGTTCGTGCTGCTCACGCGCTTCGACAAGTACGCCGCACGCAAGGAACCCGCGAGCGGCTACGGCGGCAAGCGCGAAGCGGCCATCGAGGAGCTGCGCTTCGTGCCCGTGCCCAACGCCAGCACGCGCGTCGAAGGCGCGCTCGCGGGCCAGTACGACTTTGCCGACCTGCTGCCGGTCGAAGCGCTGCCGCGCCTGGAGAAGGCCAGTGGCAAGACCGTGCCGATCATCACGCCGTCCTTCGGCTTTCCGCTGGTGGTCTTCAACACCAAGGAGGGCGTGGTCGCCAATCAGGCCGTGCGCCAGGCGATCCAGACCGCGCTCGGCGAAGGCGAAATGCTCGCGGCCGGTTTCGGCGACACGCGCTTCTTCGTGGCCGAGGCCAATCACTTCCCCAAGGGCTCGCCGTTCTACTCGACCGCCGGCGGCGACCAGTACAACCAGCGCAACGCCGCCAAGGCCAAGGAGCTCGCGGCCAAGGCCGGCTACAAGGGCGAGCCGATCCGCGTGCTCACCAGCCGCCAGTACGACTTCCACTACAACATGTCGCTGCTGATGGCCGAGCAGCTCAAGCGCGCGGGCTTCAAGGTCGACCTCAACGTGGTGGACTGGGCGACGCTCACCCAGCGCCGAAACGATGCACGTTTGTGGGAGATCTTCATCACCCATTCGGGGCTCTTCCCCGAACCGATGCTCTCGCCGCCGCAGCTCGGTGACGGCGCACCGGGTTGGTGGGACACGCCCACCAAGAAGTCCGCGCTGAGCGCCTTCAATACCGAGAGCGATCCGGCCAAGCGCGGCGCGCTGTGGGGCAAGGTGCAGCAAGTGGTGTACGACGAGGTGCCCTACATCAGCGTCGGCAAGTTCAACGCGCTCTCGGCCAGGAGCCCCGCGCTGGACAACTACCAGCCCACGAACTGGCCGTTCTTCTGGAATGTGAAGATCAAGTAGGAGGCACCCCTTGTTCCTCCGCTACATCGCCTCCCGCGCAGGCGGCATGCTCATCGTGCTGGCCATCGTGGCGGTGCTGGTCTTCGTGCTCACGCGCGCCGCATCGGGCGACCCGGTCTCGGTGCTGCTGGGCGACCAGGCCACGGCCGCCGACATCGCCCGCGTGCAGAAGGACTACGGCCTCGACAAACCGCTGCCCGTGCAGTTCGGCTACTGGCTGCGCGAAGTGCTGCAGGGCAACCTGGGCACCTCGATCTTCCTGCAGCGCCCGGTGACACAGGCGCTTTGGGAGCGCGCCGAGCCCACCACGCTGCTCGCGCTCATGGCCGTGGCCATCGCGGCCCTGATCGGCGTGCCCTGCGGCATCGTCTCGGCGGTGTTCCGAGGACGGGTGGTCGACCAGCTCTTCACCGGCATCGCGATGCTGGGCGCGAGCATTCCGAGCTTTTGGCTGGGCATCGTGCTGATCCAGATCTTTGCGGTGTCGTTCGGGTGGTTCCCGGTATCGGGCTACGGCGCGCCCGATGCGCCGTTCATGGAGAGGCTGCATGCGCTGGTACTGCCGGCGACGGTGCTGGGCCTTCTGAACTCGGCGCTCATCATCCGCTTCACGCGTGCCTCGATGCTCGATGTGCTCGGTGAAGACTATGTGCGCACCGCGCGCTCCAAGGGCCTCAGCGAGAGCAAGGTGGTGCTCAAGCATGCGCTGCGCAATGCGCTGGTGCCCATCGTCACGGTGATCGGCCTCACGGTCGCGCTGATGATCGGCGGCGCCGTCATCACCGAGACGGTGTTCGGGCTGCCCGGCGTCGGCAACCTCGTGGTGAGTGCGGTGCTGCGACGCGACTATCCCGTCATTCAAGGTGCGCTGCTCGTGATTGCCGCGATCTACGTGCTCATCAATTTCTCGATCGACCTGCTCTACGCCGTCGTCGATCCTCGCGTGAAGGTCTGAGCCGTGCAGATGCCAAGAATGCTCCGCCAGTTGATGCACCGCCGCATCGTGATGGTCTCCGCGCTGGTGCTGCTGGTGATCGCTGTGCTCGCCATCGGCGCGCCGCTGTTCGCCTCCATCGACCCCAACGACACGGCAGTGCTCGACCGCCTCAAAGCGCCGAGCGCCGAGCACCTGCTTGGCACCGACGAACTGGGCCGCGACATGTACTCGCGCATCGTCCACGGCGCGCGCTACTCGCTGGCCATCGCGGCGCTCACCGCGCTGGGCTCGGTCATCGCCGGCACAGTGCTGGGCCTGATGGCCGGCTTCTTCCGGCGCCTGGACACCCCGCTCATGCGCGTGGTCGACGCGATGATGTCCTTCCCCGACATCCTGCTGGCCATCGCATTGGTCGCGATCCTCGGGCCTTCGCTGATGAACACCGTGCTCGCGCTGGTGCTGGTCTACACGCCGCGCGTGGCGCGGGTGGTGCGGGCCTCCACGCTGGTGGTGCGCGAACTGCTGTTCGTCGAAGCCGTGCGTGCGCTGGGCGTTCGCACCTCGCGCATCCTGTGGCGGCACATCCTGCCGAACCTCATGTCTCCGATCCTCGTGCAGGTGTCCTTCATCTTTGCCTACGCCATCCTGGCCGAGGCGGGCCTGTCGTTCCTCGGTGTCGGCGTGCCGCCCGAGATCCCGACCTGGGGCACCATGGTCGCGGGCAGCCAGCAGTACGCGCACCAGGCCTTCTGGGTGGTGCTGTTCCCGGGCCTGGCGATCATCTTCACGGCGCTCTCGCTGCAACTGCTCGGTGATGGCGTGCGCGACCTGCTCGACCCCAAGCTCAAGAAGACCTCGTGATGACGAACGCCAACAACACGCCACACGCGCCACGCCTCACGGTCAGCAACCTGAGCACCAGCTTCCCCACCGAGGACGGCCTGATCCGCTCGGTGGCCGATGTGAGCTTCTCCATCCAACCGGGCAAGACCACTGCGCTGGTCGGCGAATCGGGCTCGGGCAAGTCGGTCACCAGCCTCACGCTGATGCGCCTGTTGCCCAAGACCGCGAACGCGCAGGTCAGCGGCAGCGCTTCGTTCGTCACGCGCGAAGGCAAGACGCTGGACCTGCTGCAGATCGGCGAGCGCGAGATGCGGTCTCTCCGCGGCAACCAGCTGTCGATGATCTTCCAGGAGCCGATGACCAGCCTGAACCCGGTCTTCACCATCGGCGAGCAGATCGCCGAGAGCGTGCGGCTGCACAAAGGGCTCGATCGCAAGTCGGCCCTGGCCCATGCGCTGCGCATGCTGGAACTGGTGGAGATTCCCGCGGCGGCGCAGCGCATCCACGAGTACCCGCACCAGCTCTCGGGCGGCATGCGCCAGCGCGTGATGATCGCGCTGGCGATGGCCTGCGACCCGACGCTGTTGATTGCCGACGAGCCCACCACCGCGCTGGACGTGACGATTCAGGCGCAGATCCTCGAACTCATGCGGCGCCTGCAGGCCGAGACGGGCATGAGCATCCTCTTCATCACGCACAACCTGGGCGTGGTCGCGCACCACGCGGACGATGTGGTGGTGCTGTATGCGGGCCGCGTGGTCGAGAGCGCGCCGGTGCGGCCGCTGTTCGCGCAGCCTGAGCATCCGTACACGCAGGGTCTCTTGGCCTGTCTGCCGGGCAAGGCGCGCGTGCCGGGGCAGCCCAAGCCCAAGCGGCTCTTTGCGATCCGCGGGCAGGTGTCGAGCCCGCTCGCGCCGCCGCCCGGCTGCGCGTTCGAGCCGCGTTGCGACCTGGCGCTGCCCGAATGCAGCGTGGCAATGCCGCCGCTGATCGAGACGCACCATGGGCGCGAAGCGCGCTGCGTTCGCGTGCAGCCGGCCCAGCCTTTGGTGAGGGCCGCATGACAAGCGCGCTGCCTGGCGTTTTGCTCCTTCCCCTTCCGGGGGAAGGCTGGGATGGGGGCAAGCGGCGTTCGTTCGGCGCAGTGCTTCATCCAGTGCCGTCGTGCCCCCACCCCCACCCTCCCCCGGAAGGGGAGGGAGCCAAAACCACAAGCCCACGATGACCACCGCCACTCCCCTCATCGAAGTCCGCGGACTCAAGAAATACTTCGGCAGCAGCGATCGTCCCGTGCGCGCGGTCGACGACGTGTCGTTCGCGATCCAGCCCGGCGAGACGCTGGGGCTGGTCGGCGAATCGGGTTCGGGCAAGAGCACCATTGGCCGCACCGTGCTGCGGCTGGTCGAGCGCACCGAGGGCCAGGTGCTCTACCGCGGCGACGACATCGGCGCGCTCTCGGGCGAGCGCATGCGGAAGCTCCGCAGCAAGCTGCAGATCATTTTTCAGGACCCGTACGCGAGCCTGAATCCGAAGATGCGCATCAGCGCGATCCTGGGTGAGGCGCTGTCCACGCACGGGCTGCACAAAGGGGCAGCGGCGCGCGACAAGCGCATCGCCGAACTGCTGGAGACCGTCGGCCTGCGCGCCGAGCATGCGAGCCGCTTCCCGCACGAGTTCTCGGGCGGGCAGCGCCAGCGCATCGGCGTGGCGCGGGCGCTCGCGGTCGAGCCCGAATTCATCGTGGCCGACGAGCCGCTGTCGGCACTCGACGTATCGATCCAATCGCAGGTCATCAACCTGCTGGCCGACCTGCGCGAGCGCCTGGGTCTCACCATGCTCTTCATCTCGCACGACCTCGATGTGGTCGAGTACCTGTGCGACCGCGTGGTCGTGCTGTACCTGGGCAAGGTGATGGAAGTGGCCGAGACTGACGAGCTCTTCGCGCGGCCTTCGCACCCCTACACCCAGGCGCTTCTGGCCGCGAGCCCGAAGCCCGATCCGACGCTCGCGACCGAACGCATCGCGCTCAAGGGCGACATCCCCAGCCCCATCTCTCCCCCTTCGGGCTGCGTGTTCCGCACGCGCTGCCCGCACGCCATCGAGGCCTGCGCGCAGACCGTGCCGCCGCTCGACGAAATTTCTCCCGGACACTACAGCGCCTGCATCCGCAAGGAACTGCTCTCCAACATCGCCGCATGACGACCATGACAGACACCTCCGCTACCAAAGCCAACTTCAACGACCCGCTGCTGGGCAGCAACTTCAAGGGCTACCCGCGCACGCAGCCGCCGCGCCTGCGCAGCGAAGTCGGCGCCGCTGGCTGGAACGTGCTGGCCGGCGACCTGCCGCTGCCGCTCGCGATGCTCAAGCGCGAGGCGCTGGAGCACAACCTGGCGTGGATGCAGTCTCGGGTGCGCGAGTGGGGCATCGACCTTGCGCCGCACGGCAAGACGACCATGTCGCCGCAGCTCTTCCAGCGCCAGCTCGATGCGGGCGCGTGGGGCCTGACCTTCGCCACTGTCACGCAGCTGGCCGTTGGCGTGGCCGCCGGGGCGCGCCGCACGCTCATTGCCAACCAGGTGGTGAGCGATGAAGACCTGGCGGGCATCCAGCTGCTGCTGAGCGCGAATGCGGGTTTGCGCATCGTGTTCCTGGTCGACTCGCTCGCGCAGCTCGGGCTCATCGAAGACTGGGCCAAGCGCCATCCCGCGAGCGTGCCGTTCGAAGTGATGCTCGAAATAGGCATCGATGGAGGACGCACCGGCTGCCGCACGCACGAAGAAGCGATCGCCGTTGCCAACGCACTGCGCGCCAGCAGCGCCGCGAAGCTGGTGGGCATTGAGAGCTACGAAGGCTTGAATGCCACCGGGTCGACCGAGGCGGACACGGCCTTCGCCAAGGCACTGATGGACCGGATCGAAGCCGTGGCGCGCCACTGCGATACGCACCAACTCTTCGAAGCCGACGAGGTGCTGGTCTCGGCCGGTGGCTCGGCCATCTTCGACCTCGTGGCCGGGCGCCTGAAGCCCGCGCTGAATTCGCCGGTGCGCGGCCTGCTGCGCTCGGGCTGCTATGTCACGCACGACCATGGCTTCTACAAGCGCCTGGTCAACGCGGTGGACGAACGCATGGGCTGCGGGTGCGGGGAAGGCCTGACGCCCGCGATGGAGGTCTGGGCCAACGTTCAGTCGCGGCCCGAGCCGGGCCTGGCGATTCTCTCGGTCGGCAAGCGCGACGTTTCCTTCGACATGTCGATGCCCGTGCCCATCGCACGCTCGGCACGCGGTGCCTTGCAGCCGCAAGCCGTGCCTGCGAGTTGGCACGTCACCGCGCTCAACGACCAGCACGCCTACCTGCGCTGGGACGCGGCCGACGAAGCGCTTGCGCCCGTCGTCGGCGAACGTGTCGGCCTCGGCATCTCGCACCCCTGCACCACCTTCGACAAGTGGCATTGGATGCCCATCGTCGAGAACGACTACCGCGTGAGCGATGCCGTGGTCATCCATTTCTGAGCGAGACAGCAAACGCACCCATGAACAAACAGAAGTACAACGCCACGCTGCTCGAAGCCGGCTTGATCGTGGACGGCTCCGGCGGCCCCTCGTGGCCCGGCGACGTGTTGCTGCAGGGCGACCGCATCCTCGCGCTCGGCGAAGGCCTGCGCGGGCGCTTGCCCGAAGGGCTCACGCTCGCCGACGTCGAGGTGGTCGACTGCCGCGCCAAGGTCATCGCCCCCGGCTTCATCGACGCGCACACGCACGACGATGCGATCGTGCTGCGCGATCCGCTGTGCCTGCCCAAGGTGTCGCAGGGCATCACCACCGTGGTAACGGGCAACTGTGGCATCTCGCTCGCGCCGTACTGCACGCCGCAGTCGAAACCGCCGCTCACGCTGCTGGGCGCGGATTCGTTCAAGCACGCGACCATGGCCGAGTACCGCGCCGCGGTCGATGCCACGCAGCCCGCGCTCAACGTGGCTGCGCTGGTTGGCCACACCACGCTGCGCTTCGCGACGATGCAGGCGCTCGACCGGCCTGCGAGCGCCGACGAACTCGCGCGCATGGAAGCGCTGCTCGACAGCTGCATGGCCGATGGCGCGCACGGCATGTCGTCGGGCCTGTTCTATGAAGAGGCCTTTGCCGCACCGGCCGAGGAAGTGACCGCGCTCGCGCGTGTCGTCGCACGCCACGGCGGCGTGTACGCCACGCACCTGCGCAGCGAGATGCAGCAGATCATCGAGGCGCTGCACGAAGCCGGCGACTCTGCCTTCGAAGCCGGCGTGCCTTTGATCATTTCGCACCACAAATGCGCGAGCCCGGCCAACTGGGGCCGCACCAAGGAGACGCTGCCACTGATCGAGGCGCTTGCGCAGCGCCAGCAGATCGCGATGGACGTGTACCCGTACGTGGCCGGCTCCACCGTGCTGCGCGAGGACATGGTCGATGGCGTCATCGACGTGCTGCTCACCTGGTCCGAGCCGTATCCGGAGATGACCGGCCGCTTGATCTCCGACATCGCAAGCGAGTGGAACGTGACGCAGCAGGAAGCCGCGCTTCGCCTGAAGCCCGGCGGCGCCTGCTATTTCCTGATGCAGGAGGAAGACGTGGAGCGCGTCATCGCACACCCGCTCACGATGATCGGCAGCGATGGCCTGCCGCACGACCGCCATCCGCATCCGCGCCTGTGGGGTGCGTTCCCTCGCGTGTTCGCGCGCTACTGGCGCCAGCGCCGCCTGTTCACGCTGGAACAGGCCGTTCACAAGATGACCGGCATGACCGCGCGCAACCTGCGCATCGCCGACCGTGGCCTGCTGCGCGTCGGCACGATGGCCGACGTGGTGGTGTTCGACCCCGAGACCATCGCCGACACCGCGACCTACGACAAGCCGCACGGCGTGAGCGAAGGCGTCGAGTGCGTGTTCGTGAACGGCGTGCTGGCCTATCGCGGCGGAGAAGGCCAGGACGAAGCGAAGGTGCTCGCGCGCGCGGGGCGGATGCTCACGCGGCGCGCGCGCACCGCGGCCTGACGCTCGCGAACCGGCCCCTGCATCCCGTAGAGTGCACGCATGATCGAATCCACAACCCTTCGGTACTTCTACGAAGTCGCGGCCTTCGGCTCCGTGCGCGTGGCGGCGGAAAAGCTCTTCGTGGCCCAGAGCGCCGTGAGCCGGCAGATCGCGCTACTGGAAGACGAACTGGGCGTGCCGGTCTTCGAGCGCCATGCACGCGGCATGGCCCTCACCGCGGCCGGCGAACTTCTGCTTCGCTATGCGCAGGACAACAAGACGCAGCTGGCCGACCTGAAGGGCCAGATCCACGAGTACGAGACGCTGGCCAAGGGCCATGTGCGCGTGGGGTGCGTGGAAGGCATCCTGCACGGCCTGCTCTCCAGCTTCATGCCGAACTTCATCCGCACGCACCCGGGCATCACCTTCTCGCTCGACCTCATGG
Organism: Variovorax sp. W1I1; assembly: GCF_030815625.1. Classification (NCBI taxonomy): domain Bacteria; kingdom Pseudomonadati; phylum Pseudomonadota; class Betaproteobacteria; order Burkholderiales; family Comamonadaceae; genus Variovorax; species Variovorax sp. W1I1. Next base: position 5,360,607 of record NZ_JAUSWZ010000001.1, read on the forward strand.
GGTCGCATGCGGTGGGCGAGTCGGTGGCGGAGCACAAGTACGACCTGGGCATTCTGTTCGGCGCCTCGCCGCGGCCCGACCTCATCGAGCTGCAGAAGATCGACCAGCCGCTGTGCGTGATCGCGTCGCCGCAGCATCCGCTCGCACAGGAGCGCAGCTGCACGCTCGCGCAGGTCGCCGATGCACCCCTTGCGTTGCCCGATCGGTCCTTTGGCCTGCGCCAACTGGTGGACCGCGTCAGCTCCAAAGGCAAGTTCAAGCTGAACATTGCCGTCGAGACGAATTCCCTTTCCTTCGCGAGCCGGCTGGTCGCGGAATCGGACCTCATCACCTTCCAGCCGAGCGACGTGGTCGCCCCGCTGATCGAGGCCGGCAAGGTGGTGGCCATTCCACTCACCGATGCGTCCCTGCGAACTGCACGCGCCACGCTGGTCGCAAGCTATTCCCGGCGTCTGTCGCTCGCGGCCAACCACCTGTCGCAATCGCTGATCGCCTACATGCAGGGATGGCAGCGGCCCTTGAAGCCGGGGCGCGCCGCCGTGCCTCGCGCGACGCCCTCGAGGGCAAGGACGAAATAGTCTCCAGCCCGGGCGCAGGGCGCGGGCAGCCTGCTCACCCCGGCAGCGTGACCGTGATCATCTTGACCTCGGACATCGCATCCAGCGTGTGCATGCCGCCCAGCCGGCCGATGCCGCTTTTCTTTCCGGAACCGCCGCCGAAGGGCAGGTGGATTTCCCACCAGGTCGTCCCCGCGTTGATGTTGACGATGCCGGCGGGAATCTTCTTCGCCATCGCGATGCCGCGGCCGATGTCTTTCGTGAAGACGCCGACAGAGAGCCCGTAGGCGTTCTGCAATGCGAGCGCCAGGGCCTGCGCTTCGTCCTCGAAGGCAACGACCGGCACGACGGGGCCGAAGGTTTCCTCCCGGCAGAGCAGCATGTCCGGCGTGACGTCGCGCATCACGGTCGGCTCGAAGAAGAGGTCGCTGCCCAGGTCGGGCCGCGCGCGACCGCCGTGCAAAAGGCGTGCGCCCTGCGCCACGGCCTCGTCCACATGCGCCCGCACCTTGGCCGCCACCTTGGCGTTGTTGAGCGGCCCCATGGTCGTGGCGGGATGCAATGGATTGCCGAGCACCTGATCGGCCGCCCTGACGACCAGCTTTTCGCAGAGGCGCTCCACCACGGAGGCATGGGCCAGCACAAAGCCCGTGGCCGCGCACACCTGTCCCGCATTGAAGAACGCACCGCCCGCCGCGGCGGCTGCGGCCGCATCGAGGTCCGCATCCTCGAAGACGATCAGGGGCCCGTTGCCCCCGAGTTCCAGCAGCATGGGTTTTCCGGCGCCTCGCTCGGCGATCTGCCGGCCCGTCGCGGTGCTGCCGGTGAAGGCGATGGCGGTCACGTCGGGATGCGCGACCACCGCATCGCCCACGGTGGCGCCCTCGCCGATCACCAGGTTGACGACGCCGGCAGGAAGGCCGGCGCCTTGCATGGCCGCCATGAGCGCGCAGGCCACCAGCGCGGTGGACGGCGCAGGCACCCAGACCACGGTGTTGCCGGTCGCGATGGCGGGCGCGAGGTATTCCACAGGGATGTTGACCGGAAAGTTCCAGGGCGTGATGACGCCATACACGCCTCGCGGCTGGCGGATGGTCATGACGAGCTTGCCCGGGTCTTCCGCGGGCAGCGTCTGTCCGCCCATCTGCTTGATGAGTTCGGCGGCGAGCCGGAAGCCGTCGGCGGCCTTGGCGACTTCGCCCCGGGCTTCGGCCAGGACCTTGCCCTGCTCGAGCGACAGCGTGTACGCGATGGGCTCGCGCCGGGCATCGATTTCTGTCGCAATTGCCATGCACAGGGCGGCGCGCTCGAACACCGGTGTGGCGGCCCAATCGAAGGCGGCCGCCTGGGCGGCGGCCACGGCCTCGTTCGCCGTCTCGCGGCTCGACCTGGGCACGGTGGCGATGGTTTCGCCATTGGCCGGGTTGACCACCGGCATGGTCTCGGCGGTGGTGGACCAGCGCCCGCCGATGTAGTTTCCCGTTTCGACTTCGGACATGCTGCGGCTGCTCATGGTCTAGCCATACGAGTACGCGACCTCTGCGGCATGGCGCAGCCCCTCGCTGCCGGTGCCGCTCCGCTCCGCGCCGGTGGCGACCGGCCTGTACTCGGTGTGCGCCGCGGCGGCGACACCCACGTGGCGCTCCGTCTCCGCATCGAAGCAATGGGTCGAGGCACCATCGCGGACTTGCAGGTGCACCAGGTCGCCCGGCTTGATTGCCACGCGGTCGTGAACGGACACGCACCAGGGCGTTTCGCTGCCGGCCACGGTGCCGTAGATCTGCGTCTTGTCGCCGGTCGACTCCGTGAGGATCACACGCAGTGCCAGGCCCTCCGGAGCCAACTGCAGATGCTCGGGCCGCAGTCCCAGCAGCACGCGCTGTCCGTCGGCCAGCAGCGGCGTGCACCCGGAAGTCGGAAGATTCCAGGTCTGCCCATCGGGCAGCGCGAGCCAGGTGCGGCCATGTTCGCGATGCACCTGCCCTTGCGTGAAGTTCATCGCGGGCGATCCGATGAACCCCGCCACGAAGCGGTTGACCGGCCGGTCGTAGAGCTCCAGCGGCGCGCCCACCTGTTCCACCCGGCCCGCGCGCATCACCACGATGCGGTCGGCCATGGTCATGGCTTCCACCTGGTCGTGCGTGACATAGACCATGGTGTTGCCCAGGCGCTGGTGCAGGGCCTTGATCTCGGCGCGCATCTGCACGCGTAATTGCGCATCCAGGTTGGACAGCGGTTCGTCGAAGAGGAACAGCGCGGGCTCGCGCACCACCGCGCGCCCCATGGCGACGCGTTGGCGTTGTCCGCCCGAGAGCGCGCGCGGCAGGCGGTCCAGGTAGGGCGTGAGATTGAGCAGGCCGGCGGCTTTCTCGATGCGCGGGCGGAAGTCGCTTTCCGCTTCGCCGCGCGTGCGGGGGCCGAAGGCGATGTTCTCGTAGACCGACAAGTGCGGGTAGAGCGCATAGCTCTGGAACACCATCGAGATGTTGCGCTTTTGCGGCGACAGGTCGTTGGCCCGCGCGCCGCCGATGCGCAGCTCGCCGCCGCTGATGGGCTCCAGCCCCGCGATCATGCGAAGGAGCGTCGACTTGCCGCAGCCCGAGGGACCGACCAGCACGACGAACTCGCCGTGCGCAATGTCCAGGTCGATGCCGTGCACGACGGGCACGCCGTTGAAATCCTTCTGCAGTTGCTTGAGTTGAACCTGAGCCATGGGGTCTCCTTGTGTCTGTGGAAAGGGATCGCGGCTCAGTAGTCTTCGACCGTGATTTCGCGGGCCATGGGGCGGATGCCCGACATGAGGCCCGCGTCCACGGGCAACGCCACGCCAGTGATGACGCGCGCGGCGGGCGACGCCAGGAACAGCACGGCGTCGGCGACATCGTCCGGTGTCGCGAAGTCGCCCAGCGGATACCACTTCTTCAACTCCTCAAACACCTGCGGGTTCTTGTCGGCCCGCGCCTGCCAGGCGGCTGTCTTCACGGTGCCCGGCAGCACGATATTGGCGCGTATGCCGAAGGCGCCCAGCTCCATGGCGAGTGATCGGGTGTAGCTGACGAGAGCCGCCTTGGCGGCGCTGTAGGCCGGGTGGCCGAGCGTCGTGAGCGCGTTGACCGAGCCGATCAGCACCAGCTGTCCGCTGCGGCGCTGGACCATCGACTCGCGCACCGCCTCCACGCAATGGAACGCGCCGTTGAGGTTGAGGTGGATGTCGGCGTGCCAATCCTGCGGCGTGGTCTTGCGCAAGGTCGGGCCGCGCGCCGCGCCCACGTTCGACACCAGCACGTCCACCGGGCCGGTTTCGGCGGCGACCGCGGCCACCTTCTCGCCAAGGGCCGCGCAGTCGGTGATGTCCGCGACCAGAGGATGCAGCCGCGCCAGGTCTTCGGCACTCACGCCCTGCTCGGCCAGCGCAGCCGCCAAGCCCTGCAATGCGCCCGCGTCGTGGTCCAGCGCGATCAATCGGTCGCCGGCCTGTAGCACGCGGCGGCACAGCGCCTGCCCGATGCCGCCGGCGGCGCCCGTGACCAGCGTCACGCGCCTGGAAGGGAGGGCGCCGGACGCGGTTTTGCGGGCCGGCGAGGCGTCTTGATGAACGGGAGACGGGGTCTGGTTTATTTTTTCCACAAGCTGCGCCATATGAATTTCCAATATCGCCCCAGGCCGGGCGACGGCGAATTGCCGGACGCAATTCGCACTCGAATTTGGAGATTACAGGCAACTCCAATCATTGGGCCTTCAATATTTAGCACGCAGGGTTCTGTTTTTTAGATGCCGAGGGTTAGCTCTATCTTCTAGAATCCGCCGGCCTGCTCGTAAGATGAAAAAGCGCAAGCATCGATGACGGCCTAACCACGAATTAATTGATTTTATTTTCAATAGTTTTACGAGGAATTGAATATGAAAAAACGAAATCCGATCTTATTGGCCGGTGCAATTCTTTTTGGCCTTACCGCACTCAATTCCCACGCGGGAAGTATCCGGATCGCGATGTCCAGTTACAGCGACAATACGCGCCCCTGGCTGGAAGCCCTGGCCCGGGAATATGAAAAATCCAACCCCGGGGATACGGTCAAGGTCGAGGTGGGAAGCTGGGAAAACATGCAGCAGAAACTGCAGGCGGAAATCGCCAGCAACAATCCGTCCGACCTGGCCCATGTCGCCACCCGCTGGGTCGGCGATTTCGTGAATGACGATCTGGTCGAGCCCGTGGACAACTACGCCAATGCGGCCTTCAAGGATCGATTTATTCCCGCATTTCTGAATGCCGGGAATATCAATGGAAAAGGATATGCACTGCCCATTGCAGCCAGCGTGCGCGCCATGTTCTACAACAAGGAATTGCTGAGCAAGGCAGGCTTTCCCAACGGCCCAAAAACCTGGGACGAGGTAATTGCCGCCGCGAAAAAGATCAAAGCCACCGGCGCCTATGGCTACGGCATTCAGGGCAAGGACCTGGACACCGACACCTATTTCTATTACGCGCTCTGGAGCATGGGCGGCGACGTGCTGGATTCCGCCAACAAGGCCGCATTCAACTCGCCGACCGGCGTCAAGGCCGCCGCGCTCTACAAAAGCATGATCGACCAGGGCCTGACCGAACCGGGCGTCGCCGGCAACACGCGCTACGACCTGCACAACCTTTTCAAGCAGGGGCGCCTCGGCATGGTCATTTCGCTGCCGCCGCTGGCCAAGGAAATCGCCAAGGACGCGCCCAAGCTGAAATACGGCATCACCGGCGTGCCCAACGGGGCGAAGGACATCACCTTCGGCGTGACCGACTCGATCATGATGTTCAAGACATCGAAGAACAAGGAAACCGCCCAGAAATTCCTCAGCTTCATGTTCTCCAAGGCCGCGCGGCTGAAGTTCGATCAGGCCGAAGGCTTCATGCCGGTGACACGCGAGGTGGCCAACGACCCCGTGTTCAAGGACGACCCGGTGCTTTCCGAGTTCGTGACGCTGCTGCCCAACGCGCGCTTCGCACCGCTGGTCGCCGGCTGGGAAGACTCGGCACAGGCCGTCACCAACGCGCTGCAGGCCATCTACCAGGGCAAGGCGGAGCCGAAGGCGGCGCTGGACAAGGCTGCGGCCGAAGCCAATACCAAGCTCGGCAAGAAGTAAGCAGGCCTTGGAGGCGCGGTCCCCGGCCGCGCTTTCTTGCTTGCCTCCCGCGTGCCGCACGCACGCCTATTTCGACCGTATTGCGATTGACCTATGCAGAATTCCGTTCGAGGCCCTGTCCTGCCCTGGGGGCTGATTGCTCCGAGCCTGCTGCTGACAGTTTTCATCCTGGCCTACCCGCTGTCCACGCTGGTGTTCCAGTCGGTGCACGACATCTCACGCTTCGGGCTGCTGCGCGCCTTCAATGGCCTCGACAACTTTCGCACCGTGTTCACCGATCCGGTGTTCGGCCATGTGGTGTGGCGCACCGTGCAATGGACGGTGTGCGTGGTCGGCGGCGCGGTGCTGTGCGCCATTCCGGTGGCGCTCATCCTGCAGCAGGACTTTTATGGCCGGGGCCTCGCGCGCACGATCGTGATGTTGCCCTGGGCGGTGTCGCTGACGATGACCGCCATCGTCTGGACCTGGTCCTTCAATGGCCAGTACGGCATGGTCAATGCGAGCCTTGCGATGGTCGGGATCATCCAGGAGCCGATCAACTGGCTGGCCGACGGGCAGCTCGCCTTCTGGGTGGAAGTGGGCGTGGGCATCCTGGTGTCCATTCCCTTCACCGTCACGATTTTTCTGGGTGGCCTCTCGTCGGTCTCGCCGGACATCTACGAAGCCGCCGGCATCGAGGGCGCGTCCCGCTGGCAGCAGTTTCGCCGCCTCACGCTGCCGCTGCTCAAGCCGTTCATCCACATGGCCATCGTGCTGAACGTGATCTACGTCTTCAACTCCTTTCCCATCATCTGGATCATGACGCAGGGCGGGCCCGACAACGCCACGCACATCCTCGTCACCTGGCTCTACCACCTGGGCTTCCGCATGGGCCGCCCCGGCGAGGCCGCCGCCATCTCGCTCGTGATGCTGGGCTTGCTGCTGGTCTTTACCGTGCTGTATGTCCACATGCAGAAACGGCAGGCGGGGAAGGACGCCGCATGATCCGCAAAGTGACCCGCAAAGAAAAGCTCCTGCGCAGTCTCTGGTGCTGGCTGCTGCTCCTGCCGCTGGTGGCCGTGGTGGCCTTTCCGTTGGCGGTGATGTTTCTCACGGCGCTCAAGCCGGCGTCCGAGATCTATGTCTATCCGGCGCGATGGCTGCCCGAGCAATGGCAGTGGAGCAATTTCTCCGCCATGTGGACCCAGACGGGATTCGGCCGCGCGCTGCTCAACAGCCTGCTGGTTTCGCTCTCCGCCACGGTGCTGACGATTGCCGTGAGCGTTCCCGCGGCCTATGCGCTGGCGCGCCTCAAGTTTCGCGGCCAGGGCGGCTACCGGCAGTTCTTGCTTGTGACGCAGATGATCGCGCCCGTGCTTCTGGTGGTGGGCCTGTTCAAGATGGCGGCCAGCATCCCCTGGTTCGACGGAAGCAACATGACCGATTCGCGCCTGGCCGTCGTGATCGCCTACGGCGCCTTCGGCATCGCCTTTGCCGTCTGGATGATGACTTCGTACTTCGAGACCATTCCGCGCGACCTGGAAGAGTCGGCCTGGCTGGAAGGGTCGGGGCCGGTGCGCACGGTCTTCAAGGTGTTCCTGCCGCTGGCATTGCCGGCCATGGCGGTGACGGCGCTGGTCACCTTCGTCAATGCCTGGAACGAGTTCGCCGTCGTCTACACCCTGATCCGCTCCACCGAAAAGCAGACGCTGACCGTGCTCGTCACCAACATGGTCGCGGGCCAGTACGTGGTGCAGTGGGAACTGGTCATGGCGGCCGCCATCTGCGCGGTGGTGCCTGTCGCCATCCTGTTCGCGTGGATGCAGCGCTACATGGTGCAGGGCCTGACCTCGGGCTCGGTCAAGTAGCGACGGCGATCGGGAGCCCCGAGGTCCTGGAGCGCAACAACTTCCAGGATCTTGCCGCCCTCACTGCGTGAAGTTGTCCTTCAGCAGGTCCACCACATCCGACGACCGGCCGCTGAGCACGGCCTTGGCCGAATACAGCATGGTTCCCGCGACCTGGCTGAACTCCACCTTCGGCGGCATCACCAGCTCGGTGCGGTTGACCTTCACGTCCAGCAGCGCCGGCCCCGGGTGCGCGAGAAAAGCGCGCACCGCATCGGGCAACTGCTCCGCCCGCTCGACCTTCTGCCCGTAGAAGCCGATCACCTCGGCCAGCCGCGCGAAGTCGGGGTTCAAGAGATCGGTGTAGTTGTCGAGCAGGCCTTCGACCTTCTGCTCGAGCTCCACGAAATTGAGGCTCGCGTTGTTGTAGACCACGACCTTGATCGGCAGCTTCTCCTGCACCGCCGTCATCAGGTCGCCCAGCAGCATCGCAAGACCGCCGTCGCCCGACAGCGAAATCACCTGCCGCCCCGGGTAAGCCTTCTGCGCGCCCAGCGCCTGCGGCATCGCGTTGGCCATGGTGCCGTGCAGCAGGCTCACCACCGTGCGGCGCCGGCCGTTCATGTTCAGGTGGCGCAGCGACCACACCATCGGGCTGCCGCCGTCGGCGGTGAAGATCGCATCGTCGGCGGCCAGCTCGTCGATGACCTGCGTCAGGTGCTGCGGATGGATCAGGCCTTCCTTGCCGGGCCGCTCGTCGCGCCGCAGCGTCTCGAGGGCCTCCTTGCGGTGCTGCAGGCACTCGTCGAGAAAGGCGCGATCGCTGCGCTCTTCGAGCAACGGAATCAACGCCTCGATGGTGTGCGCGACGTCGCCGACGAGACCGAGCGCAATCGGATGCCGCCGCCCCAGGTGGCTGCCGTCGGTGTCGATCTGCAGGATGGTGGCCTTGGACGGATAGAACTGGCTCCATGCGAAATCCGCGCCGAGCAGCAACAGCGTGTCGCATGCCTGCAGCGCGTGATAACCCGACTCCACGCCGAAGATGCCGGTCATGCCCATGTTGAGCGGGTTGTCGTATTCGACGAAATCCTTGGCGCGCGAGGTGTGGGCGATCGGCGCCTTCAGGCATTGGCCGAGCGCCAGCAGCATCTCGTGCGCGCCTTCGCAGCCGTGGCCGGCATAGATCGCGATCCTGCGCCCCTTGCCGAGCAAGGCGGCCAGCTGGGCCAGTTCGGCATCGTTCGGACGCACCACCGGCGCGGCACGGTGCACGGCGAAGGGCGGCCCTTCTTCCTTGACCTCCGCCTGCGCGATGTCGCTCGGCAGGATGACGACGGCCACGCCGCCGCGCGACAGCGCCGCCTGTGCAGCCAGTGCCGTGACGCGCTGCGCCTGGTCGGCCGAATACACCTGCGCGCAGAAGATGCTGCAGCCCGCGTAGATCGACTTGAAGTCCACCTCCTGCGGAAAGTCCATGCCGAGTTCGCTCGTCACGACCTGGCTCGCGATCAGCACCACCGGCGCGCGGTTGCGGTTGGCTTCGTAGATTCCGTTGATGAAATGCAGCCCGCCGGGCCCGCACGAGCCGGCGCAGGCCGACAGTTCGCCCGACAGGTACGACTCCGCGCCGGCGGCGAAAGCGGCCGCCTCTTCGTGCCGCACGTGCACCCACTCGATCTCGCTGCGGCGGATCGCGTCGGTGACGTGGTTCAGCGTGTCCCCGACGATGCCGTAGCAGCGTTTGACGCCGGCCTGCTGCAGGGTTTCGATGACGAGGTCGGCGACTTTGCGGTGGGCCATGGGTGCTTCCTTTGCTGCAAAGCGCAAAGGCTACGGAGCCGTCGTCCCGCGCCCGTGGGTGCGCTTCGGAAGCCTCGGTAGGATTTCGCCGCACCGGAATCGCGGCCATCGCTGCAGTTGCAGTTGCAGTTGCAGTTGCAGTTGCAGCCGGGAGCTAAGCCATGTCGGGCTGCCCGTTCGAAGCCATGAGTCCGCCATCGACCGGCAGCGCGACACCGTTGACGAAGCTCGCATCGTCGCTCGCGAGAAACGCCACCACCGCCGCGATCTCTTCGGGCTGTGCGCCGCGGCCCAGCGGAATGCGCTCGTTGAACTTGGCCATCAGCTTGCGGTCGCCCTTCATGTCCTCGGTCATCGGCGTGAAGGTGAGGCTCGGGCACACCGCATTCACCCGCACGCCGTCGCGGCCGTGGTCGAGCGCCAACGCCTTGGTGAAGTTCACGATGGCGCCCTTCGAGGCGTTGTAGAAACCCATGCCCCAGTCGCCGCCGAGACCCGACACCGACCCGGTGTTGACGATGCAGCCCTTGCTCTCGATGAGGTGCGGCATGGCGGCGCGACAGCCATGGAACACGCCGCCGACGTTGGTGGCCATGATCTTGTCCCAGCCGTCGAAAGGCGCCTCGGTGACCGTGCCCTCCACCGCGATGCCCGCGTTGTTGAACAGCACATGCAGCGCGCCGAAGCGCTTGAGGGTCGCCGCCACCAGCGCCTGCACCTGCTTGTAGTTCGACACATCGGTCACCTTCACCAGCGTGCGCTCGGGCGGCAGGTCGCGCGCCACCCTGTCGAGCTTGGCCTTGGTGTTGCCGGCGAGCACCACGTTCGCGCCTTCCTGCGAGAAGCGGCGGGCCGTGGCCTCGCCGATGCCGGAGCCGGCGCCCGTGACGATGACGACCTTGTCGGTGAAACGTTGCATGTGAATCTCCTGGTACGACGACATCGAACGCATCGCATGGTTCGACGTCTTTTCACGGCAAGTTTTCACAGCGCGGCTGGCGTGTTCATGTGGGACAAGCGCCTTCGCACTTGTCTGACATTGCTGCGGCCGCCGCGGGCGCAGCGTCTGTTTTTCCTTTGCTCTTTTTCTTCTCTCCTCTTCGACGAAAGGAGACTTCGACATGGACGATCGACAGGCAACGCGCGACAAGCGGGACAACCGCCGCGTTTTCGCATGGGGCATCCTGGCGGCCATCGTCATCATGCTGGGCACGCTGGCGTACTTCCATGCCGTGCAGAAGCGGTTCGATGCACCCGTGCAGATCGCGCCCGCGCAGAGCGAAAGCGCACCCGCCGAAACGCCCGCCACCACGCCGGCCAAGTAGCCGGACACCTGGCAACAAGACACGCACACCATGGCCTCACGCGCACCGCACGCGGACATACGCATCGGCATCTCGGGGTGGCGTTATGCGCCCTGGCGAAAACGGTTCTACCCGCCCGGCCTCGTCCAGCGCAACGAGCTCGCGTTCGCCTCGCGGATGCTCTCCACCATCGAGATCAACGGCTCGTTCTATTCGCTTCAACGGCCCGAGTCGTATCGGGCCTGGCACGACGAGACGCCGGATGACTTCATGTTCGCGGTCAAGGGCCCGCGCTACATCACGCACATGCTGCAGTTGAACGACGTGCGCACGCCGCTTGCGAACTTCTTCGCATCGGGCGTGCTGGCGCTCGAGAAGAAACTGGGCCCCGTGCTCTGGCAGCTTCCGCCGCGCATGCGCTATGACGCCGAACGCCTGGAGCGCTTCCTCTCGCTGCTGCCGCACGACGCCAAATCCGCAGTGGCGCTGGCACGCGAACACGACGATCGGATGACGGGCCGGTCGCTGCTGAAGGCGCCGCGCGGTCTTCGGATCCGTCACGCCGTCGAGGTGCGAAACCGCAGCTTCATCGATCCCGCATTCATTGCCACGCTGCGCCGGCACGGCGTGGCACTGGTGGTCGCCGACACGGCGGGACGCTGGCCCCTCCTGGAAGACCTGACCGCGGACTTCGTCTACCTGCGGTTGCACGGCGACGAGGAGCTCTACGCCAGCGGGTATGGAGATGCCGCACTCGATCGCTGGGCCGCACGCATCGACGCATGGCGGCGCGGCCGCCAGGTGCCCGGTGCGAAGCTGGCTTCGACCACCGCCGCGCGGCGCGGCAAGCGCGACGTATTCTGCTACTTCGACAACGACGTCAAGGTGCACGCGCCCTACGACGCCGCTCACCTGGCGATGCGCCTCGGCCTCGCGACCGGCCTGGGCGCCGACGACCGGTTCGCTCCGGAAATCGACACGACCGGCATCGCCTCGGCCAAGGCCTTCTGGACAAGCGCCTGATCTCGCGCGCGCCGTCGCGCAGGCCAAGCATGCGATCAAGCCGTCTGGGCAACGGCTTTCCTTGGGCGCGCCGGCGCAGCCCTCTTGCGCACTCGCGGCGGCGCCTTCTCGAAGATCGCCGATGCCTGCGACAGGTCGTCGAGCCACGCCTTCCACGCCTCGGCCCGCTGCTCGGGATCGCCGCGCAGCAGCGCCGATGGATGCAGCGTTACCAACACCCGCCGGCCCGCCGCGTCTTCATGTCAGCGGCCGCGCTCGCTCATCACGGCCACGTGGCGTCCCAGCAGCGAGCGCGCTGCGACCGCGCCCAGCGCGAGCAACGCGACGGGCTCCACCAGTGCGATTTCGCTTTCGAGCCAATGGTGGCAGGCATCGGCTTCGCGCTGCGCGGGTGTCTTGTGGATGCGGCGCTTGCCGCGCAGTTCGTACTTGAAATGCTTCACCGCGTTGGTCACGTAGAGCCGCTCGCGCGACCATCCGAGTTCCGCCACGGCGCGATCGAACAGCCGCCCGGCCGGGCCCACGAAAGGCCGGCCCGCCAAATCCTCCTTGTCGCCCGGCTGCTCGCCGACCACCATCAACCGTGCATGCACGGGCCCTTCGCCGAAGACCGATTGCGTCGCGCGCTCGCCCAGCGGGCACTCGCGGCAGGCATCGGTCGCGTCGCCGAGCTTGCGCAGCGCGATCTCGGCCGGCTTCAGGCCGCCACCATGCGCCGGCATTCCGCTTCGCACTGCCTGCAGGCTTCGGCGCAGCGCTGGCAGTGGTCCATGTCGTGGGTGGCGCATTCGGTGCCGCAGAGCTTGCAGATGTCGGCGCACAGGCTGCAGACGAGGCCCGCGTTCTCGCTGTTGCGCGCCATGACGCCCGCGGCAGTCGTGCAGATCGCCGCGCAGTCCAGGTCCAGCGCGATGCAGCGCGCCATGGTGCTCGACACTTCCTCGACGCAGGCCGCGGCGCAGTGGTTGCACGCCACCGCGCAGGCGTTGCAGAGCGCGATGCAGCGCGAGAAATCGTGCGGCTTCATCACGAGCCGCCTCCGCGCCGGGACTGGATCTGGTTGCTGCCGCCGACATGGCTCTCGCGGTCGTGGCGGCTCTGGGGCGTGCGGCTCGGCTCGTTGCGGGAGGTGGGGTCTTGATGGCCTGCCTTGTTGTGTTCCGAGGGTTTGGTGTCGTCGTCGTTTCCGTTGGTGGTGGCATCGCTGCCGCTCGCGGCATTGCGGGTATTCGGGTTCGCCATTGCTGCTGCTCCTTGGCAAGTTGAAAACCACTTTTCTCTTCCCGCGACGAGTTCCAGCGTGTGGGAAGAGGCCGCCCCCGGGCGTCGGTCGTGCCTCGCGATGGCGGCAACTATGTTTTTGCGGCTTCCCCTGTTCGGTCCTACACGGCCGGAAGCCGCCCACCGACGATTTGCGTTGCATGGTTTGCCTACCTTGTGCCGAAGTTTCCTTTTCTTGCTTTCTGCTTTCATCTCAAACAAACCAAGCACGCCGCCCATGTTCGAACCGGCACCCGACAACGTCCTGCTGCGGCAACTGCAACTGCGCCACGGGTGCGGGTTGGCGCTGAAGCACCTGGCCGATGCGGGCATCGACGTGCTTCCCCGGCCCGGCAGCGGCCAGACCCTGGCGCGCTGGCGCGTGCTGGCCGACGTGGCGGCGCACGACCTGTCGCTGGCGAAGCTGTTCGAAGGACACACCGATGCACTGGCCATACTGGCCGAACTCGACCGCGCGCCTCTCGCGACCGCGGGCTCGCTCTGGGGCACGTGGTGCGCGGAACCACCCGACGCGCGCCTCGCGCTTCATGCAGAAGGCGACGATCGAATCCGCCTGACCGGCACCAAGGCGTGGTGCTCCGGCGCGGCGACGGTGACGCACGCCGTCGTGAGCTGCTGGAACGCGGCGAACGAGCCGTGCCTCGCGGCCGTCGCGATGGACCAGCCCGGCGTACGCGTGACCGGCGATGGCTGGCACGCCGTCGGCATGGCTGCGAGCGCCAGCGTCGATGTGCGTTTCTATGGCGCCATTGCCACGCCGGTCGGCCGGCCCGGCGACTACGTGAACCGGCCCGGTTTCTGGCAAGGCGGCGCGGGCATCGCGGCGTGCTGGTTCGGTGGCGCGCTGGGCATTGCGCAGGCCGTGCATCGGCTGCGCGGGCCGGCACCGGATGCCCATCGCCTCGCGCACCTCGGCGCCATCGACGTGGCCCTGACCGCGGCGGCCGCGCAATTGCGCGAAGCCGCCGACTGGATCGACGGGCATCCGCAAGACAGCGCGCGGCGCACCGCCCTGCGCGCGCGCCTGGCTGTCGAGCAGGCCGCCAACGAGGTCCTGCGCCATGCCGGCCGCGCCGTGGGCGCCGGCCCGCTGTGCCGGGACCCGCGCTTCGCCCGCGCCATGGCGGACCTGCCCGTGTTCCTGCGCCAGAGCCATGCCGAGCGCGACCTCGCCGCACTCGGCCAATTCGCCGCCGACGACAAAGAGGAGCCCTCGTCATGGACGCTGTAGCGCGCCGCGCCATCCGGGGAGATGGCACCACCGAAGCCGAATGGAGCCGCTGGCCCGGGCTCGCGCGACTGCCCGCGATCGCGCCGAAGGAACTGGTGCCTGCGCACGCACGCGCCGTCGTCGTGGCGCCGCATCCCGACGACGAAGTGCTTTCGGTCGGCGGCCTGCTCGCGCAACTGGCCGACTGCGGCCGGCACGTCGAAGTGATCGCCGTCACCGATGGCACCGCCAGCCATCGCGGCTCGACGGAGTGGCCGGTCGAACGGCTCGCGCGAACCCGGCCCCGCGAGAGCCTCAAGGCCTTGCAGTGCCTGGGCCTCGCCGTCGAACCCGTCCGGCTGGGCCTGCCCGATGGCGGCACCAAGGCATTGCGCGCCGTGCTGGCGGCCCGGCTCGTGTCGCTGCTGCGGCCCGGCGACGTGGTGTTCACCACCTGGCGGCAGGACGGCCATCCCGACCACGAAGCGACAGGCGAGGCTTGCGCACTGGCGGCCGCGAGCACCGGCGCCCGGCTGGCGGAAGTGCCGGTGTGGGGCTGGCACTGGTCGCGGCCCGGCGACATGCGCATGCCCTGGTCGCACGCCTTCCGGCTCCCGCTGAACGAAGACGCCGTGCGGCGCAAGCGCGCGGCCGTCAACGCGTTCACCAGCCAGTTGCGGCGCGATGCCTCCACCGGCTCCGGTCCAGTGCTGCGCGCCACCACGGTCCAGCGCGCGGCGCGCCCCTTCGAAGTGATCTTCCTGTGAGCCGCGGCCATGCAGCATGACCAGCAACGGTATTTCGAAGCGCTCTATGCGGCCAGCGAAGACCCGTATGCGCTGCGCCATCGCTGGTACGAGGCCCGCAAGCGCGCACTGCTGCTGGCCGCCTTGCCGCGGGCCCGCTACCGGCGGGCCTACGAACCGGGCTGCGGCATCGGCGAGCTCACGCTCGCGCTGGCGCCGCGCTGCGACCATCTGCTGGCGAGCGATTTCTCACTGCATGCCGTGGACATCGCACGCGAGCGCACCAGCGAACTCGCCAATGTGCGCGTCGCACAGCATCAATTGCCCAGTGACTGGCCGCGCGACGCCGGCCGCTTCGATCTCATCGTGCTGAGCGAGCTGGGCTACTTCCTCGACCACGACGACATGCACCGGCTGGCAGCCTGTTGCGAAGACACGCTGGAGGCCGACGGCGTTCTGGTGGCCTGCGACTGGCGGCCCGATTTCGCGCAGCGCAGTCTCTCCACCCGGGAGGTGCACGGCGCACTGGCCGCACTGGGCCTGCCGCGCCTGGCCCTGCACGAGGAAGACGACTTCGTGCTCCAGGTCTGGGCGCGCGATGGCCGCTCGGTGGCGCAGCGCGAGGGCATCCGGTGATCGGCGTCGTGATTCCCGCGCACAACGAAGGCGAGCGCATCGGCGCCGCGCTGGACGCGGTGCTGCGGGCAGCGGCCCACCCGGCGCTGGAGGGCGAACACGTCGGCGTGGTGGTCGTGCTCGACAGCTGCAGCGACGCCACCGAAGCGATCGCCATGCGGCATCACGGCGTGGCGCGGCTGGTACTCGATGCGCGCAACGTCGGCATCGCACGCGCCAGGGGCGCCGATTTCTGCATCGGTGCGGGCGCGCGGTGGCTGGCTTTCACCGACGCCGACACCATCGTCTCGCCCGACTGGCTGGTGAAACAGCTCGCCGAGAACGCCGAGGTGGTCTGCGGCGTGGTGGACGTGGCCGACTGGAGCGCCCACGGCCCCGACGGCGGCAGGCTGCAATCGCATTTCGCGCACCACTATGTCGACGCGGACGGGCACCGCCACGTGCACGGCGCCAACCTGGGTGTAGCGACCGAAGCGTATTGCCGCGTCGGCGGTTTCGAGCCGCTGGCATGCAGCGAGGACGCGGCCCTGGTCGACGCCCTGGAGGCTTCCGGCGCACGCATCGCATGGAGTACCGGCCCGCGCGTCACGACCAGCGCGAGAACCGATGCACGCGCGCGTGGCGGCTTCGGCGACACGCTGCTCGCGATGGTGGCGTCGCTTGGGGTAACGCCGTCCGAGATCGCTTTGCGCAAGGGCTCCGTGGCTTGAGCCGCTGGTTCGCGAGAACGTCAGCCATGGCTGCATGTCGGCGCAGCAAGGATCCGAACTGAAATCCCGCCGCAGGAACACAACGAAAAAGGCGCTACAGCTTTGATAGCTATAGCGCCTTACGAATTTGGTGCTGGGGCGGAATCTTAAAATGGCCTGCAACCCGCGCCAGCACTCGCTTTCGCCAATTCGTCCAATCTGCCGGGTACACGTTTGGGTACACCAAAACTGCCGGAAGCAGCCCCAAGTTTCAGGCATCACACCAGAGACAAACGGGCCACCGAGACAGGATTATCCCATTTCCAAATCGGCGAGCCAAGCTACGCGCAGCGTTGCCCCAAGCCAGTTAGATGAGTTCCACAACATCGCGCAGGGGCGCTGCAGTCTGGGGCAACCCACGCTTCTCGAGCAGCGCGACCAACGCGATCGCGTCGTACTGCGGGCGGGCTCAGCGCTCGCGCATTCGCTTCAAAGCCGCGAGCGCGGTGAGCTTCTCCAGCAGCAACTGGTTGAGGACGAATTCGTCAAGGGTCTGTACCTCGATGCCGAACGGGTTCAGCACTTCCCCTTTTCGTCCCACGTCACGATCGCATCCGCATGCCCAGTGATCGCAGCCGCCAGCACGTGGCGGTCATCAGGGTCCGGTAGCTTCAACCCCTCGATCAGGTGTTCGTTGCCTGAGACAAGGCAGTCCGGAATAGCGTCCTCCATGGCTTGCGCGGCAGCGGCAATCTGGACGCCCATGCCGGGCCGGTCCCGCAACAAGCTGCGCGTCCACTCATCGCGGATGTGAACGGACCACTTCCCGCCAGAGAGGTCCGCGTCAGCCAGGCTAAGCAGCACGTCGCGCAGCGACGCCGAATACAGGACGTTGGCATCGAGCAGTGCTGTGTACTGGGCGCTTCCCGCCACTCACAGCTCCTCGCCCATCTCCTGGGAGAGGTCGTTCAATTGTTTGAGGGCACCGGCCGCCCCCCGCTTCTGCTCGCCCTTGTAGCGCATGAGTTCTTCGAACTCGATGCGGCGGTGCCGGTTGATCAACCGGCACTTCAGCCGCGCGGCCGGCGCAAGGGCGCCTTGGCCGTCGTGTTCGGGCTGCTGCGGCGGCCGCAGCCGCGGTAGCTTCACGTCGAAGCCGTTCCAGTTGCTCGCGCAGGCCCGCTCGTCCTCAGCCAGCGTCTCCTCGAGCAGGCGGCGCTGCTCGGCGTTCATGGCCTCGGACTTGGCGCCGCGGGGGCTCAGGCCGGTATGGGCTCGCTCGAGGCCTGTTGTATAGGAACGTGGGCGCGCTCCTCCTTGATGCGATTCGCACTGTCCACAAACACCAGCTTGGGCAGATGGCCTGACACGCGCTCCTCCGGCACGAGGCCGAAGGCGGCAATGATCAGCAGGTCCCCGACAGATGCCCTGCGCGCGGCCGATCCGTTCACCGAGATGATGCCGCTGCCGCGCTCGCCGCGAATGGCGTAAGTCACGAAGCGCTCGCCGTTATTGATATTCCAGATGTGCACCTGCTCGTTCTCCGCAAGGTTGGCAGCATCGAGCAGGTCCTCGTCGATTGCGCAAGACCCTTCGTAGTGCAATTCGCAATGGGTCGCGGTGGCGCGATGGATCTTGGATTTGAGCAGTGTTCGAAACATGATCGGGAAAATTTCCTTAAAGGTTCCGGAGCCGAGCGGGCCATCTGGGTGGCGCGCGCTTCGCCGGACGCAGGCAGGCGGGCCGAGTGTAGGCAGGCTTCCAATTCGGGGCAATCGCATATTGCACATCGCACGTGGGCACAATTCAATAACAACAATTCAGGCGCCACATGCGAAGCATCGATACAAGAAAAACGTCTGTAGTTCTTTCGACTGATTCCACGGGCAATCAAAGCGAGCGCTCCGACTGGGAAACACTCCGCCGCCTCGTTCCCTATCTGTGGCAATACAAATGGCGAATTCTTGCTGCACTCGCATTCATGATTGCCGCGAAGGTGGCGAATGTCGGCGTGCCGGTGCTGCTCAAGGTCCTGATCGATGCGGTCACCTCCAAGCCCGATGTCAAGCAGGCCGTGGTGGTTGTCCCGATCGCATTGCTGCTTGCCTATGGAATGCTTCGCCTTTCCACGACGCTTTTCACCGAATTGCGTGAGCTCGTTTTTGCCAAGGCCGCGGAAGGAACCGCGCGCAGGATCTCTCTCGAGGTGTTCAGCCACCTGCATTCGCTGAGCCTGCGCTTTCATCTGGACCGCCAGACCGGGGGCATGACGCGCGACATCGACCGCGGTACCCGCAGCGTGCAGGCCCTGATCTCGATGACGCTCTACAACATCGTGCCGACGCTGGTCGAGTTGACACTGGTGCTAGCCATTCTGGGCGTGAAGTTCGGCTTGTTCTTCATCTGGGTCACTTTGGGCGCGCTGGTGCTCTACGTCTGCTTCACCGTCGCAGTCACCGAATGGCGCACCAAATACCGGAGAACCATGAACGAGTTCGCCTCGGTTGCGCAGACCCGGGCGATCGATTCGCTCTTGAACTACGAGACGGTCAAGTACTTCAACAACGAGGAGTTTGAAGCGAGTCGGTATGACGCCAGCCTCGACCACTTCCGGAAGGCCGCCGTCAAAAGCCAGCGCACGTTAAGCATGCTCACCATCGGCCAGCAATTGCTCGTGACGGGGAGTCTTGTGCTCATGCTTTGGCATACGACCTCGGGCGTGCTCGAAGGCCGCATGACCCTGGGCGACCTGGTGATGGTCAACGCCTTCATGATCCAGCTCTACATTCCGCTCAACTTCCTGGGCGTGATCTACCGGGAGATGAAGCAGAGTTTCACCGACGTGGACAAGATGTTCATGCTGATAGATGAAAAGCGCGAAATCCTCGACGCGCCAGGAGCCCGAACACTCACGGGCTCAGACTCCACCGTGCGCTTCGAGGACGTAAGCTTCGCCTATGAGCCCGCGCGGCCGATCCTCAAGCATGTGAGCTTCGAGATCCCGGCCGGCAAGACGGTGGCCGTCGTCGGCCCCTCGGGCTCGGGCAAGTCCACGCTGGCGCGGCTGCTCTATCGCTTCTACGACGTGCAGGAGGGTCGCATCACCATCGGTGGCGAGGACATCCGCGAGGTCACCCAGTCGAGCGTGCGCCGGGCCATTGGCATCGTGCCGCAGGACACAGTGCTCTTCAACGACACCGTCGAATACAACATCGCCTACGGCCGGCCGGGGGCGACGCGCGAAGAGGTGGAAGGTGCGGCGCGGGCCGCGCGCATCCATGACTTCATCTCGGCCACGCCCAAGGGCTACGAGACAACCGTGGGCGAGCGCGGCCTGAAGCTCTCGGGCGGCGAGAAGCAGCGTGTGGCCATCGCGCGCACGCTCCTGAAGAACCCGCCGATCGTGATCTTCGACGAGGCCACCTCGGCACTCGATTCGGCCAACGAACGCGCCATTCAGTCGGAGCTCAAGAGCGCCGCGCAGGACAAGACGACGCTCGTGATCGCGCACCGCCTGTCGACCGTGGTCGATGCGCACGAGATCCTGGTGCTCGAATCCGGCGTGATCGTCGAGCGCGGCACGCACGCCGAGTTGCTGTCCAGGCAGGGTCGCTATGCCCAGATGTGGAACCTGCAGAAGGTCGAGGGCTACGAATAGGCAGCATGTGCTCCTTGCTCTCGGCAGAATCCCTCGGTCGCCGGAAGGCCGTCTTTGAATCCTTACTCGGAATCGCACATCCATGGACCTGACAACGTTGTTCTCGCTCAAGGGCCGCACGGCGCTCATTACCGGAGGGTCGCGCGGCATCGGCCGCACAATTGCGCAGGCCTATCTGATACAGGGTGCCCGGGTCTACATTTCGGCGCGAGGTGCCGAGGGCTGCGACCGCGCCGCGGCGGAGTTATCGCAGTACGGAGAGGTTTTTTCTTTGCCGGCGGATGTCTCGACGCTCGACGGCGCACAGGCACTCTCGAACGCCTACGCGGCCCGCGAAGGCTCGCTGGACATCCTCGTGAACAACGCCGGGACGGCCTGGGGTGCGCCCTTTGACGAGTTTCCTGAAACCGGATGGGACAAGGTGGTCGACTTGAACCTCAAGACGCCCTTTTTCTTGACGCAATGCTTCGCGCCCCTGCTGCGCAAGGCAGCGGCGAACCACCTCCCGAAGGTGATCAACATTGCGTCGGTCGACGGCATCTCGGTGGGACCACGGGAAACCTATTCGTATGCAGCCAGCAAGGCGGGCCTGATCCAGCTGACACGACTGATGGCATTGCGGCTCGCGCCCGAACGCATCGTCGTGAGTGCCATTGCACCTGGCGCATTCGCCACCGATCTCAACAAGAGTGCACGAGACCATGGCGACGACGTCGCGGCCTACATTCCTCTGGGCCGCATCGGCACAGCCGAGGATATTGCAGGAGCGGCCATCTACCTCGCGTCGCGCGCCGGTGACTATGTCGTCGGCTCGACGCTGATTGTCGACGGCGGGGCCACGCACGCAAGATGAAGTTTGCGTGGCGGTCTCCAGAACGCCACGATGTGCGCGTTTTGAGCAACTGTCTTCGGACATGCGTTCGGCAGTGGCCTGAAGGCCGGGGACGGGCCTCTTCGCAACGTCCGTTCAAGCCCAATCCATGATCGGTGCAAATCCTGTTCGCCAAGCGACGTTCAGGTGTTGGAACGCCCCAGCGCCATGAAGCGCCCGGCAGTTTCCAACATTCCCACGATGGAGACGGCATAGCTTCCGGTTCCTTCGGACGCGCATCGGCAGTCCGCATCTGCCCCGAGCATTGCCGAAACGAGATTCTCAGAAGTTCACAGCAAGATTGCGGCTCTTCGGCGCACGACAGTGTTCATCGGAAGCCCACCCGCCGGCTCGCCGACGAGCGTCCGTACAGAAGGCATGACAGAAGGCTGATTGTCGGCCGCGCCTACTGAACAAGCCCGAGCGCATCACTGTCGCCGACCTCACCCGCAAGCGTCGATGCTAGGCAGGAGTCGCGGTGCGGCCTCCGG
Source organism: Variovorax sp. W1I1 (assembly GCF_030815625.1). Classification (NCBI taxonomy): domain Bacteria; kingdom Pseudomonadati; phylum Pseudomonadota; class Betaproteobacteria; order Burkholderiales; family Comamonadaceae; genus Variovorax; species Variovorax sp. W1I1. The sequence continues at coordinate 5,381,826 of NZ_JAUSWZ010000001.1, forward strand.
CGAGATGTCGTTCGTCCTCGCAAACCGAACCTCCCGAAATGGGCAGCGCCAACTTCGACTGGCGCTCATCGCAATTGGACGAGCCAAATAGCCAACAGGAGTGCCAATGAATTAGTTATAAATTCTTATTGAAATAGAAAGGACTACTTTTTCAATTGGAGTTCAAACCCTTTTTTCCCTATAAGAACTACATATTGCGGGCCTCATGGCCTTGTGCTGGAATGTCACATCCATTTGCAGTTACACCGACGCCTTCTCGGATTTAGCGCCAATAGCATGAGAATTAAGTAGTCACTTTTATTGAAATAGATCCATGACCAATCCTTTCGACCACAGCGACGCTTCATTTCTGGTTTTAGTCAACGACGAGAACCAGCATTCCATCTGGCCTGGCTTTGTCGCAGTTCCCCAGGGTTGGAAAAAGGTTCACGGGCCTTCCGCCAAGAGTGAATGCCTGGAGTTCGTCGAGAAGAATTGGACCGATATGCGTCCGAGAAGCCTCGCACAGGCAATGAGCGATCAGCGATAGCGGCTGCTTAGCTCTCTTCAAAGCTGTGCGGAGTCCCGTCGCGCTCATTCCGCGCAGTCGGGCCTGATCGTTTGGCTTTCTCGAAAACGCAAGTCAACAGGACCTCAAATGGCGTCATTTCCTGCAGATGGCTGGCCGCTGTCTTCCGCGCAGCTCGGGCTCTGGTTTGAGCGACAGTTCTATCCAAGTCTGCCCTCCCACAACGTTGGCGAATACATCGAGATTGCGGGCGCGGTGAATGCAGAACTGTTCCTGCATTGCCTGAGGACGGCGGCCGAGGAGGCCCAGGCGCTGGGGACCACATTCATCGAGATCGACACCGCACCCCGGCAGGTCGTCGGCGGAAAGCTCAGCGAACGATGCGTGAGCTTTGTCGACTTGAGCGGCAGCGCCGATCCGCATCGGTCAATGCTCGACATGATCGCTCGCAAGATGGAGACATCGCTCTCGCCGGCGGATCCCGAGCTCTTTTCTTTCTGCCTTTACAAGCTCGCTGCCGACCGGTTCGCTTGGCACCACCTCTACCACCACATCGTCATCGACGGTTTCGGTTATTCGCTCATCGCGCGCAGGGTCGCGGAGCTCTATACGGCAGCCCTCGAGCATCGCGCAGCCCCGCAAAGTTGGTTCAGGCCGCTTTCCCAGCTGCTAGCCATCGAGCAGACGTATCTGTCCTCGGACGCCTTCAAGGCCGATCGCGATTTCTGGGATGAATACCTCGCCAAGCTCCCTGCGCCGACGCGTTTCGGGGACGGCACGCGCAGCTTCTCGCGGCTGCCGATCCGAAGCAGCTACCGAGTGGAGAAGCCTGCGCTCGATGCCTTGGCGGAACTGGCCCGCGCGTCCGAGACGTCGCTCGCTCGGACACTGATCGCGACCGTTGCCGCCTACCTGTTCCGCACCACGGGCGTTCGGGATCTGTCCATTGGTCTGCCGGTCGCCGGAAGGTCAGAGGAAACGCGTGCGATTCCCTGCATGATGTCGAACACCCTGCCGATGCGGCTGTCGATTTCTCCAGAAATGACCATGCGGGACATCGTCACGATCGTCGACAGAGAAATCCGTACAGTGCTCGCGCATCAACGCTATCCGGCGTCGCGCCTGTACCTGGACGCCAAGCGAATCAGAGGGTACGGGAGCGACTTCGGCCCTGTGATCAATGTGATGCCGTTCAAGAAAGGCATCTCCTTCGGGGGCCTCGCAACCAAGTCGTACAACACGTCCGCCCGCACAGCAGCTGACATCTCCTTCTCCTTCTTCGTGGGCGAGGACAGCAGTGCCGACGTCTATTGCACCGCGAACGCTTCCGCATACTCGCTGTCGGACGTGCAGGCACACCAGGAACGGCTGCTGCGCTTCATCGATTCGAGCCTTGCCCATCCGTCGGTCCCCGTCGCGGCGCTGGACATCCTGAGCGCTGAGGAACGCCAGCGAGTGCTGACGGACTGGAACGGCGAGGACCCTGGTTCTTTCCCCGACACGCTCGCAGGCCTGTTCGAGCGACAGGCCGCTGCAACACCCAATGCACGTGCCATCTCGTTCGAGGCGACCGACCTGTCGTACCAGGAACTGAATCAGCAGGCGAATCGGCTTGCCTGCCACCTCAGTTCCCGAGGCATCGGCCCAGACAGCATCGTCGCGTTGGCACTTCCGCGCTCGCCTGAATTGGTGGTCGGTCTGCTCGCCGTCCTGAAGGCGGGTGCGGCATATCTCGCGCTTGACCTCGACTATCCCGCGGACCGCCTGAGGTTCATGCTCGAGGATGCCCGGCCCCGCTGCATCATCTCGAAGTCCGATGTGTCCCACCTCCTCGCAGGCGTCGAAACGCTCGAAGTGCGTCTCGACGACCCGTCGTTCTGCGCCGAGCTCGCAACCCTGTCGGCAACGAACCTGACCGACGCACAGCGAAAGCGCACGCCCAGCCCGCTCGATCTCGCCTATGTGCTGTACACCTCGGGCTCCACCGGCCGGCCCAAGGGCGTCGCCGGCACGGCGAGAACGCTACTCAACAGGCTTCGATGGGACGTGCAGCAGGCTGACGAAGAAACGGTGTACGCCCAGAGGACGACCCCGAATTTCATTGACTTCGTCTGGGAAGTGCTCATGCCGCTCATCGGCGGACAGCGCTTGGTGGTCGTCCCACCGCAGCTCAGCAAGGACGTCAACGGACTGATCACATTGCTGGCCTCCGAGAAGGTGACCCGCATCGTCCTTGTCCCGTCGCTGCTCGAAGCGATGCTCGAGGACGAGCTCAAGGTGGGCACCCGGCTGCCGCACCTGCGGTATTGGTCCTGCGGCGGGGAAGCGTTGACCCCGGCGCTTGCCGAGCGTTTCAGGAAGGTGCTGCCGCAAGCGCTGTTGGTCAATTTGTACGGCACTTCCGAGTTCTGGGATGCGGCCGGCTGGGTCAATCAGAGCTTCGACAGCCTAGACGCGCCAAGCGTGCCGATCGGCACCCCTTTGCCGGGCGTGCAGGTCTATGTGCTCGACGCTCTGCTCCAGCCGGTCCCGCCGGGGGCGGTCGGCGAACTGTTTGTCGCCGGTGCGGGGCTTGCGAGAGGCTATCTCGGTCGCCCGGCCTTGTCAGCCGAACGCTTTGTGGCGAACCCCTTCGGCCCGCCCGGCGAGCGGATGTACCGCACGGGCGACCTGGCACGCTGGAGTGAAGAAGGCGTGCTCGGGTATCTGGGCCGGGTCGACCACCAGATCAAGCTGCGGGGTTTCCGGGTCGAGCCCGGCGAAATCGAGGCGCAACTGATCAAGCATCCACTGATCAAGCAGGCTTGTGTCGTGGCACAGGCGGACGCGGCGAGCGGCAAGCGCCTTGTCGCCTATCTGGTCGCGGACGAAACCGCGCTACCCCAGCGCTCACGCGCCCCGGGATTTGGGCTCTTCTATTTCGCCGATGCGAATCAAGGCCAGGATGGCGAGCAGCTTTATCGGCTCTATGTGGAGGGTGCAAAGTTCGCGGACCGCAACGGCTTCGCGGCGATCTGGACGCCGGAGCGGCACTTCACCAAGGTGGCTGCGGCGTTTCCCAATCCGTCGGTGCTGAGCGCGGCACTGGCGATGGTCACCGAACACATCCAACTGCGCGCGGGCAGCGTGGTGCTGCCGCTGCACCACCCCTTGCGGGTGGCCGAGGAATGGTCGGTGGTCGACCACCTCTCGCACGGCAGGGTCGGCATCGCCTTTGCGTCGGGTTGGGTGCCAGAGGATTTCGTCTTCGCCCCCGACAATTACGCCAACCGCTATCAGGTCATGCTCGACGGCGTACAGCAGGTGCGCGAGCTCTGGCGCGGCGGCACGATGATTGCACGCAACGGCGTCGGGCATGAGACGCAGTTGCGGCTGCAGCCCAAGCCCGTGCAGCCCGAGCTGCCGGTCTGGGTCACGGCCACGCGGAGCCCAGCGACCTTCGAGGCTGCCGGGCGCATCGGAGCGAACGTGCTGACGGCGCTGCTGAGTCTCACGATCCCTGAGTTGACCGAGAACATCCGGATTTACCGCGATGCGCTGCGCGCCAACGGACACGATCCGGACGCGCACAAGGTAACGCTGATGCTGCATACCTTTGTCGGGCCCGACGACGAGACAGCACGCCAAATGGCTCATGAGCCGATGGTCCAATACTTCCAGTCCCACACGGAACTGCGAAAGAGCGTATCGAAAGACCTCGCTGGCGAAATCCCCAACAAGGCGATTGGCGAAGTCGACGACGAGCAGTTGATCACGGCCGCAGTGCGCCGCTTCTTCGGCACCTCGTCGCTCATCGGCGGCCCCGAGAGCTGCCTGGCCCTGGTGCGTAAGCTGGAGAAGATCGGCGTTGACGAGTTTGCGTGCCTGATCGACTTCGGCGTGCCCACGGACCGGGTGCTGGAGAATCTGGTGCACTTGGCGACGGTGATGAAGCGCTCGCGCCTGGGGCCAACGCCGGACTCAGCGCAGATGCACACCGAACTGGCCGCCACGCTGCCCGACCACATGGTGCCCACGCACTACGTGTGGCTGGACGCGCTGCCTCTTACGCCGAATGGCAAGCTGGATCGCAAGACATTGCCGATGCCGCATTTCGCGCCAAAGGAAGTTCGTGCGCCTGGCACACCCCATGAAGAAGCACTGGCCCAGCTCTTCGCGGAGATCCTGGGACTGCCGCAAGTGGGCGTCGAGGAAAGCTTCTTTGACCTTGGCGGCCATTCGCTGCTGGCGACACGTCTGATCAACCGCATTCGCACGACCATGGGCGTCGAGATCGGCATCCATACGCTGTTCGAGGCCTCGAGCGTGGCACTGTTGGCCGGCAGGCTGGCTGCGGCGCCCAAAGCGCGCACGGCGTTGCGCCCGGTCCGGCCGAGCAGCCAGTTGCCGAGATCCACCGTCCAGTACGACAACAGCCTCTGAATTACGGGCACGTCGTGCGCAGGCGGGATGCGGGGCTTGTAGCGTGCCATCGCTGCACGCGGCTTGCGAGCCGGGCACCCCTGCCCCGTCTTACCTGTCTGTCCAGACCGCCCGCGTGTCTGCGGGAAACCTCTCATCTAGTTCGGAACCTTCAATGATTCCCCTGTCTTTTGCGCAACGGCGGCTGTGGTTCCTCTACCAGATCGACGGGCCCACACCCATCTACAACGTTCCGACCGCCGTGCGGTTCGAAGGGCGCATGGACGACGCGGCGCTGGAGTTGGCACTGGCCGACGTGGTGGTGCGCCACGAAAGCCTGCGCACCGTCTTCTCGGACTCGGCAGAGGCGCCGCAGCAACTCATTCTTGCGCCCGAGGCCGCGCGTCCGGTCCTGCAGGTGGAGAAGTCTTCCGAAGCCACGCTCACGCAGCAGATCGCGCAGGCCTCCGCGCACAGCTTCAGGCTGGACAGCGAGATCCCGTTTCGCGCCTGGCTGTTCCACCTGGATGAGGAACACCACGTCCTGCTGCTGCTGTGCCACCACATTGCCTGCGACGGCTGGTCGTGGGCGCCGCTCGCGCGCGACCTGTCCGCCGCGTATGCCGCACGTTGCCAAGGCAAGCCGCCGGCGTGGGAGCCCTTGCCCGTGCAATACGCCGACTACACGGTCTGGCAGCGCGACTTGCTGGGCAGCGAAGCCGACCCCGACAGCATCATCGCCACACAGTTGCGTTACTGGCAGCACGCGCTCGCCGGCCTGCCCGAACAGCTGGAACTCCCGACCGACAGGCCGCGACCGGAGATATCCAGCTATCGCGGCGACGATGTCGCGTTCCGGTTCGATGCGCAACTGCACCAGGGCCTGGTCGCTGTCGCCAGAGAAGGACAGGCCAGCCTGTTCATGGTGCTGCAGGCCGCGCTGGCTGCGCTCTTCACCCGCATGGGCGCGGGCACCGACATCGCCCTGGGCAGCCCCGTCGCCGGGCGCACCGACGAAGCGCTGGACGACCTGGTCGGCTTCTTCCTCAACACGCTGGTGCTGCGCACCGACACCTCGGGCAACCCCAGCTTCCGTGAACTGCTTGCCCGCGTGCGCAAGACCAACCTGGCCGCCTATGCGCACCAGGACCTGCCCTTCGAGCGCCTGGTGGAGGTGCTCAACCCGGTGCGCTCGATGGCACGGCATCCGTTGTTCCAGGTCGCTCTGGTGCTGCAGAACAACGCCCGCGCCAGCTTCGAGTTGCCGGGACTCACGGCGTTGAGTTCTCAGTCGATGGAGTCGGTGGCAGCCACCTTCGATCTGTCGGTCGAACTGCGGGAGCATCGCGACAAGGCTGGCGCGCCGCAGGGCATGACGGGGCGGCTCGGCTTCGCCACCGATCTGTTCGATAGGGCCAGCGTGGAAGTGTTGGTGGCTCGCCTGCAGCGCGTGCTGGAGGCAATTGCTGCCGATGCCTCGCAGCCCATCGGCCACATCGAGATCCTCGCGCCCGAGGAGCGCCAGCAGATCCTTGTCGGATGGAACGACACCATCGCGCCGCTTCCCCAGGCCACGCTGCCCGCGCTCTTCGAACAGCAAGTGGCACAGACGCCGGACGCCATCGCCCTGGTCTTCGAGGACCGGCGCCTGAGCTACGGCGAGCTCAATGCACGTGCCAACCAGTTGGCCCATCACCTGATCGCCCAGAGCGTGGGACCCGAGCGCTTCGTGGCCCTGGCGCTGCCGCGTTCCCTGGAGCTGGTGGTCGGCCTGCTGGCCATCGTCAAGGCCGGCGCCGCCTACCTGCCGCTGGACGTGGACTATCCCAAGGACCGCCTGGCCTTCATGCTCCAGGATGCCGCGCCCGTCTGCATGATCAGCGACGCGGCCACCGCACAGCTGCTGCCCCCAGGCGTGCCCACACTGCTGCTGGACGCGACCGACGTGGGCCAGGCGATCGCCGCGTGCTCGACGGCCAACCCCACCGACCGCGACCGCACCCGCCCCCTCACCCCGCTCAACCCCGCCTACGTCATCTACACCTCCGGATCCACCGGCAGGCCCAAGGGCGTGGTCATCCCCCAGCAGAACGTCGTGCGCCTGCTGGGCGCCACCGAGCACTGGTACCGCTTCGGCCCGGACGACGTCTGGACCATGTTCCATTCCCATGCCTTCGACTTCTCGGTCTGGGAGCTGTGGGGGCCCCTGCTTCGCGGCGGCCGCCTGGTCGTCATCCCCAATCTGCTCAGCCGCTCGCCCTCGGAGTTCCTGGCGCTGCTCGTGCGCGAGAAGGTCACGGTCCTGAATCAGACGCCTTCGGCCTTCTACCAGCTGATGCAGGCCGACCTGGAGCAGCCGCACCTGCGCGCGGGACTGGCGCTGCGCTGCGTGATCTTCGGCGGCGAAGCCCTGGAGCTCAGGCGCCTGCAGGACTGGTACGCACGGCACGCGGACAACGCCCCGGTGCTGGTCAACATGTACGGGATCACCGAGACGACGGTGCATGTCAGCTACATCGCGCTGGACCGGCAGATCGCCGCAGTGGAGGCCAACAGCCTGATCGGGCGTGGCATCCCCGACTTGCAGGTGCATGTGCTGGATGCGGCGCTGCAGCCCGTGCCCGCGGGTGTGCCGGGTGAGCTGTATGTGGCAGGTGCCGGGCTGGCGCGCGGCTACCTCAATCGCCCCGGCCTGAGCGCCGAGCGCTTCGTGGCCAATCCCTTCGGCGCTCCGGGCAGCCGCATGTACCGCACTGGCGATCTGGCCCGATGGCGCGCCGACGGCGTGCTCGACTTCCTCGGGCGTGCCGACCAGCAGGTCAAGATCCGGGGCTTTCGCATCGAGCTCGGAGAGATCGAGGCCGCCCTGGTGGGTCTGCCTGGCGTTGCGCAGACCGCCGTCATCGCCCGCGAGGACACCCCAGGCCACAAGCAGCTGGTGGGCTATGTCGTCACACAGGACGACCTGCCCGTGGATGCCCAGGCGCTGCGCCGTGCGCTCTCGGACTTCCTGCCCGAACACATGGTCCCCGCGGCCATCGTCGTGCTGCCCGCCCTGCCCCTGACTCCCAACGGCAAGCTCGACCGCCGAGCCCTGCCCGCCCCGGACTTCACGCCCCAGAGCATCCGCGCACCGCGCACCCCCCAGGAGGAGATCCTGGCCGCCCTCTTCGCAGAGATCCTGCACCTGCCACAGGTGGGCATCGACGACAACTTCTTCGACCTGGGCGGCGACAGCATCAGCTCCATCCAGCTGGTCAGCCGCGCCCGCAAGGCGGGCCTGCTCATCACCCCGCGCAGCATCTTCCAGCACCAGAACGTCGCGGCACTCGCAACGGTGGCCGTTCCGCTGGGCCTGCAGGACAACAACGACTTCACCGCGTCCGGCCTCTCACTTCTCACCTTGAGCGAATCCGAGCTCGAACGCCTGGAGCAGCAGCACCCCTTGCTCGAGGAGATCCTGCCCCTGTCGGCCCTGCAGCAGGGCCTGCTGTTCCACGCCCTGTACGACGAGCGCGAGGCCGACGCCTATGTCGTGCAGATGGCCTTCGAACTCACCGGCCCCCTGGATGGCGCAGCCCTGCAGGCGGCCGCCCGCGCCCTGCTGCAGCGCCACGCGCACCTGCGCGCCGCATTCCTGCACCAGGACCTCTCCGAGCCCGTGCAGATCATTGACCGCCAGATCGCCCTGCCCTGGCAGGACATCGATCTGATCTCGCTCGATGCCAACGCGCGCGAGGCCGGCCTGGCCCACTTCCTCGAGCAGGATCGCCTGCAGCCCTTCGACCCCGCCCAAGCGCCCCTGCTGCGCTTTGCGCTCGTTCGCCTGGCCCCCCAGCGCGCCCGCTTCGTCTTCACCAGCCACCACATCCTGCTGGACGGCTGGTCCATGCCGATCCTGCTCAAGGAGCTGTTCGCGCTCTATGAGAGCCGGGGCGATGCCCACGCCCTGCCGCCGGCCACGCCCTATCGCAACTACCTGGCCTGGTCCAGGCAGCAGGACCGCAGCGCCGCCGAGCAGGCATGGCGCGAGGCCTTCGCGGGCCTGCAGGAGCCCACCAAGCTCGTCTCCTCGCCCGCCTCCACCTCGGGGCGCCAGGAGTCCTTCGCCTTCAGCCTGCCGCACACGTTGACCGACGCCCTCACCCGGCAGGCCCGCCAGCACAGCCTGACGCTCAACACCCTCATGCAGGGCGCATGGGGTGCGCTGCTCGCACGCCTGACGGGCCGCCAGGACGTGGTCTTCGGCATCACGGTCTCCGGTCGTCCCCCTGAGCTGGCCGGCGTGGAGTCCATGGTGGGCCTGTTCATCAACACCCTGCCGCTGCGCCTGCAGTTCCAGCCCGACGAGCCCGTCGCCCAGGTCCTCGCACGGCTGCAGGACGAGCAGTCCTCGCTCATCGCGCACCAGCACCTGGGCCTGTCGGACATCCAGCGCCTGAGCGGCTTCGCTTCGCTCTTTGACACGCTGTTCGTCTTCGAGAACTATCCGGTGGACCCCAGGGGGCGCCAGCCTTCCTATGCGGGCGTGCAGGTCGCACGGGCCGGGGGCAGCGGGGGAGACACCACCCACTATCCGCTGAGCATCGCGGTCATCCCGGGGGCGCAGTTGCAGTTGCGGGTGGGCTATCGGCCTGACCTGTTCGAGCGTGCTGACGTGGAGCAGATCGTGCAGCGCCTGCAGCGGGTGCTCGAAGCGATTGCCGCCGATGCCTCGCAGCCCATCGGCCACATCGAGATCCTCGCGCCCGAGGAGCGCCAGCAGATCCTTGTCGGATGGAACGACACCATCGCGCCGCTTCCCCAGGCCACGCTGCCCGCGCTCTTCGAACAGCAGGTGGCACAGACACCGGACGCCATCGCCCTGGTCTTCGAGGACCGGCGCCTGAGCTACGGCGAGCTCAATGCACGTGCCAACCAACTCGCACATCACCTGATCGCCCAGGGCGTGGGACCCGAGCGCTTCGTCGCCCTGGCGCTGCCGCGTTCCCTGGAGCTGGTGGTCGGCCTGCTGGCCATCGTCAAGGCCGGCGCCGCCTACCTGCCGCTGGACGTGGACTATCCCAAGGACCGCCTGGCCTTCATGCTCCAGGATGCAGCGCCCGTCTGCATGATCAGCGACGCGGCCACCGCACAGCTGCTGCCCCCAGGCGTGCCCACACTGCTGCTGGACGCGACCGACGTGGGCCAGGCGATCGCCGCGCGCCCGACGGCCAATCCCACCGACAGCCACCGCACCCGCCCCCTCACCCCGCTCAACCCCGCCTACGTCATCTACACCTCCGGATCCACCGGCAGGCCCAAGGGCGTGGTCATCCCCCAGCAGAACGTCGTGCGCCTGCTGGGCGCCACCGAGCACTGGTACCGCTTCGGCCCGGACGACGTCTGGACCATGTTCCATTCCCATGCCTTCGACTTCTCGGTCTGGGAGCTGTGGGGGCCCCTGCTTCGCGGCGGCCGCCTGGTCGTCATCCCCAATCTGCTCAGCCGCTCGCCCTCGGAGTTCCTGGCGCTGCTCGTGCGCGAGAAGGTCACGGTCCTGAATCAGACGCCTTCGGCCTTCTACCAGCTGATGCAGGCCGACCTGGAGCAGCCGCACCTGCGCGCGGGACTGGCGCTGCGCTGCGTGATCTTCGGCGGCGAAGCCCTGGAGCTCAGGCGCCTGCAGGACTGGTACGCACGGCACGCGGACAACGCCCCGGTGCTGGTCAACATGTACGGGATCACCGAGACGACGGTGCATGTCAGCTACATCGCGCTGGACCGGCAGATCGCCGCAGTGGAGGCCAACAGCCTGATCGGGCGTGGCATCCCCGACTTGCAGGTGCATGTGCTGGATGCGGCGCTGCAGCCCGTGCCCGCGGGTGTGCCGGGTGAGCTGTATGTGGCAGGTGCCGGCCTGGCGCGCGGCTACCTGAACCGCCCGGGCCTGAGCGCCGAGCGCTTCGTGGCCAATCCCTTCGGCGCTCCGGGCAGCCGCATGTACCGCACAGGAGACCTGGCCCGATGGCGCGCCGATGGCGTGCTCGACTTCCTCGGGCGTGCCGACCAGCAGGTCAAGATCCGCGGATTCCGCATCGAGCTCGGAGAGATCGAGGCCGCCCTGGTGGGTCTGCCCCATGTTGCGCAGGCCGCCGTCATCGCCCGCGAGGACACCCCAGGCCACAAGCAGCTGGTGGGCTATGTCGTCACACAGGGCGACCTGCCCGTGGATGCCCAGGCGCTGCGCCGTGCGCTCTCGGACTTCCTGCCCGAACACATGGTCCCCGCGGCCATCGTCGCGCTGCCCGCCCTGCCCCTGACTCCCAACGGCAAGCTCGACCGCCGAGCCCTGCCCGCTCCGGACTTCACGCCCCAGAGCATCCGCGCACCGCGCACCCCCCAGGAGGAGATCCTGGCCGCCCTCTTCGCAGAGATCCTGCACCTGCCACAGGTGGGCATCGACGACAACTTCTTCGACCTGGGCGGCGACAGCATCAGCTCCATCCAGCTGGTCAGCCGCGCCCGCAAGGCGGGCCTGCTCATCACCCCGCGCAGCATCTTCCAGCACCAGAACGTCGCGGCACTCGCCGCAGTGTCCACGCCCCTGGCTTCGCAAGATGCCACGGCGGACATCTCTACCGGGACGATTCCCGCGACACCGATCATTCGCTGGTTGATCGAGCGCGGCGGCCCGATACGCCGCTACAACCAGTCGATGCTGCTGCAGGTGCCCGCGGACGTGCAGCAGGACCATCTGGTTGCCGCCCTGCAGGCGTTGCTCGACCAGCACGATGCGCTGCGCATGCATCTGCATTCCGCGACCCGTGCTGCCCAGAGTAGGATGGGCTGGCAGCTGGAGATACCGCCAGTGCCGGCCTTCGGAGCCAGCGAGTGCCTTCGCCGCATCGACACGGTCGGTTTGCACGAGGACGGCCTTCGTATGCTCATTGCCGAGGCCTCGCGCGCAGCCGCAGCCCGCCTGGACCCCGAGGCCGGCCGCATGCTGCAGGCCACCTGGTTCGACGCCGGCAGCGCACAGCCGGGACGCCTTCTGCTGACGATCCACCACCTGGCGGTAGACGGCGTCTCCTGGCGCATCCTCGTGCCCGACCTCGAACTGGCCTGGCGGGCCGCGCTGCACAACGAGCGCGCCAAGCTGGGGCCTCGCGGCAGTTCCCTGCGGCACTGGGCGCTGCGCCTGAACGCCGAAGCGCTCTCTGCACGACGGCTCGCCGAGCTGCCCTTGTGGCAGTCCATCGTGGGCGCATCGGACCCGCTGCTGTCCCATCGTCCGCTCGATGCGACCCGCGATACGGTCGCAACGGCCCGGCGCCTGACCCTGAGCCTACCCAGCACGCTCACCTCCGCACTGCTCACGCAGGTGCCGGCACTCTTCCATGGTCGCATCAACGACGTGCTGCTGACAGCCTTCGCGCTGGCCGTGGCCCACTGGCGCCGCAGGCGTTCATCCGAACAAGCCTCGGGCGTTCTCTTCGATCTCGAAGGCCATGGCCGCGAAGAGATCTTCCAGGACATCGATCTCTCGCGCACCGTGGGCTGGTTCACCAGCATCTTCCCCATGCGCCTGGACTTGCAGGGCATCGACCTGGATGACGCGCTGCGTGGCGGCCCGCACATGGGCCGTGCGCTCAAGCAGAGCAAGGAGCAACTGCGCGCCCTGCCCGACAACGGCCTGGGCTTCGGGCTGCTGCGCTACCTGAACCCCGAGACGTCCAAGGTCCTCGCCGGTGCCGCACCGCAGATCGGGTTCAACTACCTGGGCCGCTTCGCCGCCCCGCGGGCGCAGGACTGGGCCGCCGCACCGGAGGCCGGCGCATTGGGCGGCGGCGGGGACGCCGAAGCGCCGCTGGCACATGCGATCTTGCTGGACGCGCACACGCGCGACAAGGCCGATGGCCCTGAACTCCACGCCTCCTGGGCCTGGGCCTCCGAGCTCTTTGGCGAAGAGGACATCCGCGATCTTGCCAAGGGCTGGTTCGATGCGCTCGAAGCATTGGTCTCGCATGCCCAACGCAGCGACGCTGGCGGCTTCACGCCCTCGGACTTCCCGCTGCTGACGCTCGCGCAACCGGAGCTCGAACGCCTGGAGCAGCAGCACCCCTTGCTCGAGGAGATCCTGCCCCTGTCGGCCCTGCAGCAGGGCCTGCTGTTCCACGCCCTGTACGACGAGCACGAGGCCGACGCCTATGTCGTGCAGATGGCCTTCGAACTCACCGGCCCCCTGGATGGCGCAGCCCTGCAGGCGGCCGCCCGCGCCCTGCTGCAGCGCCACGCGCACCTGCGCGCCGCATTCCTGCACCAGGACCTCTCCGAGCCCGTGCAGATCATTGACCGCCAGATCGCCCTGCCCTGGCAGGACATCGATCTGATCTCGCTCGATGCCAACGCGCGCGAGGCCGGCCTGGCCCACTTCCTCGAGCAGGATCGCCTGCAGCCCTTCGACCCCGCCCAAGCGCCCCTGCTGCGCTTTGCGCTCGTTCGCCTGGCCCCCCAGCGCGCCCGCTTCGTCTTCACCAGCCACCACATCCTGCTGGACGGCTGGTCCATGCCGATCCTGCTCAAGGAGCTGTTCGCGCTCTATGAGAGCCGGGGCGATGCCCACGCCCTGCCGCCGGCCACGCCCTATCGCAACTACCTGGCCTGGTCCAGGCAGCAGGACCGCAGCGCCGCCGAGCAGGCATGGCGCGAGGCCTTCGCGGGCCTGCAGGAGCCCACCAAGCTCGTCTCCTCGCCCGCCTCCACCTCGGGGCGCCAGGAGTCCTTCGCCTTCAGCCTGCCGCACACGTTGACCGACGCCCTCACACGGCAGGCCCGCCAGCACAGCCTGACGCTCAACACCCTCATGCAGGGCGCATGGGGTGCGCTGCTCGCACGCCTGACGGGCCGCCAGGACGTGGTCTTCGGCATCACGGTCTCCGGTCGTCCCCCTGAGCTGGCCGGCGTGGAGTCCATGGTGGGCCTGTTCATCAACACCCTGCCGCTGCGCCTGCAGTTCCAGCCCGACGAGCCCGTCGCCCAGGTCCTCGCACGGCTGCAGGACGAGCAGTCCTCGCTCATCGCGCACCAGCACCTGGGCCTGTCGGACATCCAGCGCCTGAGCGGCTTCGCTTCGCTCTTTGACACGCTGTTCGTCTTCGAGAACTATCCGGTGGACCCCAGGGGGCGCCAGCCTTCCTATGCGGGCGTGCAGGTCGCACGGGCCGGGGGCAGCGGGGGAGACACCACCCACTATCCGCTGAGCATCGCGGTCATCCCGGGGGCGCAGTTGCAGTTGCGGGTGGGCTATCGGCCTGACCTGTTCGAGCGTGCTGACGTGGAGCAGATCGTGCAGCGCCTGCAGCGGGTGCTCGAAGCGATTGCCGCCGATGCCTCGCAGCCCATCGGCCACATCGAGATCCTCGCGCCCGAGGAGCGCCAGCAGATCCTTGTCGGATGGAACGACACCATCGCGCCGCTTCCCCAGGCCACGCTGCCCGCGCTCTTCGAACAGCAGGTGGCACAGACACCGGACGCCATCGCCCTGGTCTTCGAGGACCGGCGCCTGAGCTACGGCGAGCTCAATGCACGTGCCAACCAACTCGCACATCACCTGATCGCCCAGGGCGTGGGACCCGAGCGCTTCGTCGCCCTGGCGCTGCCGCGTTCCCTGGAGCTGGTGGTCGGCCTGCTGGCCATCGTCAAGGCCGGCGCCGCCTACCTGCCGCTGGACGTGGACTACCCCAAGGACCGCCTGGCCTTCATGCTCCAGGATGCCGCGCCCGTGTGCATGATCAGCGACGCGGCCACCGCACAGCTGCTGCCATCGGGCGTGCCCACCCTGCTGCTGGACGCGACCGACGTGGACCAGGCGATCGCCGCGCGCTCGACGGCCAACCCCACCGACCGCGACCGCACCCGCCCCCTCACCCCGCTCAACCCCGCCTACGTCATCTACACCTCCGGATCCACCGGCAGGCCCAAGGGCGTGGTCATGCCTGTCGCGCCGCTGCTGAATCTGTTCTCCTGGCACGCGGGCATCGACGAATCCGCAGACGCATCCACCGTCGCGCAGTTCACATCGCTGAGCTTCGACGTTTCCGCGCAGGAGATTTTCTCGACGCTCTGCACCGGCAAGACACTGGCCATTCCCACGAACGAGATTCGAAGCAACACATCGGATTTCCTGAAGTGGTGCAAGAAGAACAGCGTCACCGATTTCTTCATTCCGAACATCGTTCTCGACCTTCTGTGCGAATCGGAATCCGAAGATCGCTTGGACGATTCGCTCCGGGTGTTCCAGGCCGGTGAAGCACTGCAACTGAGTGCATCGGTCGCCAGGTCGTTTGCACGCAGCCCGCAGCGACGGCTGCACAACCACTACGGGCCGACCGAGACCCACGTCGTGACGGCATACGACCTTCCCGATGCGGTGAACGAATGGCCCGCGGTTCCACCCATTGGCCGGCCGATCTGGAACACGCAGGCGTACGTGCTGGATGCCATGCTGCGTCCCGTGCCGGCCGGTGCGTCGGGTGAGTTGTACGTGGCAGGTGCCGGCCTGGCGCGCGGCTACTTGAACAGGCCGGGCCTCACCGCCGAGCGCTTCGTGGCCAACCCCTTCGGCGCTCCGGGCAGCCGCATGTACCGCACAGGCGACCTGGCTCGATGGCGCCCCGACGGCGTGCTCGACTTCCTCGGGCGCGCCGACCAGCAGGTCAAGATCCGCGGATTCCGCATCGAGCCGGGCGAGATCGAGGCTGCGCTCACGCGCCTGCCCCATGTCGCGCAGGCCGCCGTCATCGCCCGTGAGGACACGCCCGGCCACAAGCAGCTGGTGGGCTACGTGGTGCCCGAGTCCGCCGACTCTCTGATCGACACCGCAGCCCTGCGCCGCGCCCTGGCCGAGCAGCTGCCCGACTACATGGTCCCCGCGGCCATCGTCGTGCTGCCCGCCCTGCCCCTGACCCCCAACGGCAAGCTCGACCGCCGAGCCCTGCCCGCCCCGGACTTCACGCCCCAGAGCATCCGCGCACCGCGCACCCCCCAGGAGGAGATCCTGGCCGCCCTCTTCGCAGAGATCCTGCACCTGCCACAGGTGGGCATCGACGACAACTTCTTCGACCTGGGCGGCCACTCCCTGCTGGCCACCAAACTCATCAGCCGCATCCGCTCAGCCCTGGGCGTGGAGCTGGCCATCCGCACGCTGTTCGAAGCACCCAGCATCGCGCAGCTCGCGCAACGCCTGGGCGAGGACTCCACCGCCGCACGCACGCCCCTGCGCGCCATGCCCAGGCCCGCACAGGTCCCGTTGTCCTTCGCACAGCAGCGCCTGTGGTTCCTGCATCGCCTGGATGGGCCCAGCGCCACCTACAACATCCCCCTGACACTGCGCCTGGCCGGCCCGCTCGATGGCGATGCCCTCGCGCAAGCCCTGTGCGATATCGCAGCCCGCCACGAGAGCCTGCGCACCATCTTCCCCGACACGGACGATGTGGCCCAGCAGGTGATTCTTCCACCGGAGGCTGCGCGACCCGTCCTGCAGGTGCTCGACGTGTCCGAAGCAACGCTGGCCGAGCAGCTCTCCGTGGCCGCAAGCCACGGCTTCGAACTCGCGCACGAGTTGCCCCTGCGCGCGTGGCTGTTCCGCCTCGATCCCCAGCAGCATGTCCTCTTGCTGCTGTGCCACCACATCGCCAGCGACGGCTGGTCGCTCGCACCGCTGGCGCGCGACCTGTCCACCGCCTACGCCGCGCGCTGCCTGGGCAAGGCCCCCGCATGGGCTGCGCTGCCGGTGCAGTACGCCGATTACGCCCTCTGGCAGCGCGAGCTGCTGGGCGACGAGAGCGATCCCCACAGCACCAGTGCGCGCCAGCTGGCCTACTGGCAGCACGCCCTGGCCGGCCTGCCCGAGCAGCTGGAGCTGCCCACCGATCGCCCACGCCCGGCCGTCTCCAGCTACCGCGGACAGAGCATGGCGTTCTCGATCCCGCC
Organism: Variovorax sp. W1I1; assembly: GCF_030815625.1. Classification (NCBI taxonomy): domain Bacteria; kingdom Pseudomonadati; phylum Pseudomonadota; class Betaproteobacteria; order Burkholderiales; family Comamonadaceae; genus Variovorax; species Variovorax sp. W1I1. The sequence goes on from NZ_JAUSWZ010000001.1 coordinate 5,398,708, forward strand.
CGAGGTGCACCAGGGCCTGGTCGCCATCGCCAGGGAAGGGCAGGCCAGCCTGTTCATGGTGCTGCAGGCCGCGCTGGCCACGCTCTTCACCCGCATGGGTGCGGGCACCGACATCGCCCTGGGCAGTCCCATTGCCGGGCGCACCGACGAGGCCCTGGACGATCTGGTGGGCTTCTTCATCAACACGCTGGTGCTGCGCACCGACACCTCGGGCAACCCCAGCTTCCGCGAACTGCTCGCACGCGTGCGCAACACCGACCTGGCCGCCTATGCGCACCAGGACCTGCCCTTCGAGCGCCTGGTGGAGGTGCTCAACCCCACGCGCTCGATGATGCGCCATCCGCTGTTCCAGGTGGCCCTGGTGCTGCAGAACAACGCCCGGGCCAGCTTCGCGCTGCCGGGCCTGGTGGCCACGGGCGAGCCCGTGGCCAACCACACGGCCAAGTTCGACTTGTCCTTCGCCCTGTGGGAGCAGCGCGACAAGAGCGGGCAGGCGCAGGGCATTGCCGCCCGGGTGGAGTTCGCCACCGACCTGTTCGAGCTGGCCACCGTGGAGCAGCTGGTGGTGCGCCTGCAGCGGGTGCTCGAAGCGATTGCCGCCGATGCCTCGCAGCCCATCGGCCACATCGAGATCCTCGCGCCCGAGGAGCGCCAGCAGATCCTTGTCGGATGGAACGACACCATCGCGCCGCTTCCCCAGGCCACGCTGCCCGCGCTCTTCGAACAGCAGGTGGCACAGACACCGGACGCCATCGCCCTGGTCTTCGAGGACCGGCGCCTGAGCTACGGCGAGCTCAATGCACGTGCCAACCAACTCGCACATCACCTGATCGCCCAGGGCGTGGGACCCGAGCGCTTCGTCGCCCTGGCGCTGCCGCGTTCCCTGGAGCTGGTGGTCGGCCTGCTGGCCATCGTCAAGGCCGGCGCCGCCTACCTGCCGCTGGACGTGGACTATCCCAAGGACCGCCTGGCCTTCATGCTCCAGGATGCCGCGCCCGTCTGCATGATCAGCGACGCGGCCACCGCACAGCTGCTGCCCCCAGGCGTGCCCACACTGCTGCTGGACGCGACCGACGTGGGCCAGGCGATCGCCGCGTGCTCGACTGCCAACCCCACCGACAGTGACCGCACCCGGCCCCTCACTCCGCTCAACCCCGCCTACGTCATCTACACCTCCGGCTCCACCGGCAGGCCCAAGGGCGTGGTCGTCTCCCATCTCAATGTCTGCAACTTCATGCAGTCCATGCGCGAGCGGCTGCAACTGCAGCCCGCGGACCGGATGCTGGCCACGACCACCATGGGGTTCGACATCGCCGCGCTGGAGGTCTTTGCGCCGCTGCTCAGCGGCAGCAGCCTCACCATCGCCTCCCGCGCCGTCGTGCTGGACCCACCCGCATTGGCGCAGTTGGTTGCCGCCTCGGGCATCACGGTCATGCAAGCCACGCCGACCTTGTGGCAAAGCCTGCTGTCCGCCACCGATGCGCTGCCTGCCGTGCACATCCTGGTGGGTGGCGAGGCGCTTGCGCAGGAGCTGGCCCTCGTGCTGCACCGCGCGGGGCGCAAACTCACCAATCTGTATGGGCCCACCGAGACGGCCATCTGGTCAGCGGCCGCCGAGCTGCACGATGTCAGCACCACGCCGCCCATCGGCGGCCCGATCTGGAACACGCAGGTGTTCGTGCTGGATGCCATGCTGCGTCCCGTGCCCGCGGGTGTGCCCGGCGAGCTGTACATCGCAGGCGCGGGCCTGGCGCGCGGCTACCTCAAACGCCCGGGCCTCTCCGCCGAGCGCTTCGTGGCCAACCCCTTCGGTGCTCCGGGCAGCCGCATGTACCGCACGGGCGACCTGGCCCGATGGCGCCCCGATGGCGTGCTCGACTTCCTCGGGCGCGCCGACCAGCAGGTCAAGATCCGCGGATTCCGCATCGAGCTCGGAGAGATCGAGGCCGTCCTGGTGGGTCTGCCTGGCGTTGCGCAGACCGCCGTCATCGCCCGCGAGGACACCCCAGGCCACAAGCAGCTGGTGGGCTATGTGGTGGCCAGCGACGATGCGGCCATGGATGCGCAGGCGCTGCGCCGCGCACTGGCAGAACAGTTGCCCGACTACATGGTCCCCGCGGCCATCGTCGCGCTGCCCGCCCTGCCCCTGACCCCCAACGGCAAGCTCGACCGCCGAGCCCTGCCCGCTCCGGACTTCACGCCCCAGAGCATCCGCGCACCGCGCACCCCCCAGGAGGAGATCCTGGCCACCCTCTTCGCAGAGATCCTGCACCTGCCACAGGTGGGCATCGACGACAACTTCTTCGACCTGGGCGGCCACTCCCTGATGGCCACCAAGCTGGTGAGCCGCGCTCGCTCGGCCCTGGGCGTGGAGCTGGCCATCCGCACACTCTTCGAGGCCCCCACCGTCGCGCTGCTCGCGCAGCGCCTTGCCGAAGCGCCCGCCGCACGCAAGTCCTTGCGTCCGATGCGCCGCGAACAGCATCCCGATACCGCACAAGGGGCACTCACGGCTTGAGCCGCACAAGACAGACAGCGATCGATGACACCACGTCCCTCGATGGGTCATCGACCCCTGATCCCCTATCACCCACCGCGTTGCCGTCGAACGACGGCGGAACCACACCTCTCGACCCGGACCGATGATGATTCCTCTCTCCTTTGCTCAGCAACGACTGTGGTTCCTGCACCGGCTGGACGGTGCGAACGCCACCTACAACCTTCCGTTGGCCCTGCGGCTGACAGGCAACGTCGACGACGCGGCGCTTCAACTCGCCCTGGGCGACCTGGTCTCCCGGCACGAGAGCCTGCGAACCATCTTTCCCGACACGGACGATGAGCCGCAGCAGATCATTCTTCCCGCGGAGAAAGCGGATTTCGTTCTGGAAAGAGCTCAGGCCCGCCAGGCAACGCTCGCCACGCAGCTCGCCGAAGCCGCCGACCACTGCTTCGAGCTGACACGCGAGATTCCGTTTCGCGCATGGCTGTTCCGCATCGATCCGCAGCAGCATGTCCTCTTGCTGCTGTGCCATCACATCGCCAGCGACGGCTGGTCGCTCGCACCGCTGGTGCGCGACCTGTCTGTCGCCTACGCCGCACGCTGCCAAGGCAAGCCGCCCGCGTGGGAGCCGCTGCCGGTGCAGTACGCCGACTACACCCTGTGGCAGCGCGAGCTGCTGGGCGACGAGAACGATCCGGACAGCACCGGGGGGCGCCAGCTGGCCTACTGGAAGCAAGCCTTGGCCGACCTGCCCGAACAACTCGAACTTCCCACCGATCGCCCGCGGCCTCCGGTCTCCAGCTATCGCGGTGAAAGCATTGCGTTCCAGCTCGATGCGCAACTCCACCAGGGTTTGACGGCGCTGGCTCGCCAAGGAGGAGGCAGTCTTTTCATGGTGCTTCAAGCAGCCTTGGCCACCCTGTTCACCCGCCTGGGCGCGGGCACGGACATCCCCTTGGGCTGCCCGATCGCAGGTCGCACCGACGAAGCACTCAACGATCTCGTCGGGTTCTTCCTGAACACGCTCGTGCTGCGCACCGACACCTCGGGCAACCCACGCTTTGACGAGCTGCTGCAGCGGGTACGGGAAACCAACCTGAGCGCCTACGAGCACCAGGACCTGCCGTTCGAGCGCCTGGTAGAGGTGCTCAACCCCGTGCGCTCCATGGCGCGCCATCCGCTGTTCCAGGTCACGCTGGTATTCCAGAACAACGCGAGGGCCAGCGTCGAGCTTCCCGGGATCGAGACGGCCTTCGAGCCGATCGCCATCCACTCGGCCAAGGTCGACCTGTCCTTCACACTGTGGGAAGAGCGGAACAAGCAAGGCAGCTTGAACGGCATCTCGGGCCGCGTCGAGTTCGCCACCGACCTGTTCGACCGCTCCACGGTGACATGGATGCTCGAGCATCTGAAGTCCGTGCTGCGCGGGGTTGCCACCCATCCGGCCACTCGCCTGTTCCAGATCGCACTGCCATCCCCGGCTTCTTCCGCCACGCGTGTGCCGGGCGGCCCCAGGCCGACCCAGCCCTATACGCCGTTCACAAGAGACGACATCGAGCAATCGTTGACGGCCCGCTTCGAAGCGCAGGTGCGACGCGACCCCACAGCCGTCGCCCTCACGCATCAGGACACATCCTGGAGCTACGCCGACCTGGACCGCAAGGCCAACGGGATCGCCAATGCCCTGTGCCAGCGCTTGGGCGCGGGCGCAGGGCGCGTGATGCTGCTGTTCGGGCACGGCGCGGAAATGATCGCCGCTATGCTCGGCGTGCTGAAGGCGGGGAAAACCTATGTGCCGCTGGACCCTCTTCATCCGGTAGAACGGCTCAGGTTCATGTTGGCGGATTCGGAAGGCGAGGCGCTGATCTGCGAATCCGCCTTGACGGCGCTCGCGAGCAGCATCGGAGCTCAGCAGGACATTCCTGTTTTCGATCCATCGACCATTTCGCCAGCCGAGCGCTGCGCCGCGCAACGCGATTCCCGCACGCCAACCTACATCCTCTACACCTCGGGGACGACCGGACAACCCAAGGGGGTGGTGCAGATCGATCGCAATGTCCTGCACTTCATTGCCACATACACCAATGCGCTTCACCTGAGCGCAGGCGACCGGTTGACGCTGTTTAGTTCCTACGGCTTCGATGCGTCGGTCATGGACATCTATGGAGCGCTGCTGAATGGCGCCTCGCTTCACGTCCTCGATCTGCGGGAAGCGGGGTTCACCAGAATCCGCGAGTGGCTCCACCGGCACCAGATCACGGTCTGGCATTCGACGCCGACCGTGTTTCGCCTCGGGGCCATGGGACTGCATGCGCAGAAGGCGTCTTCGACGAGGCTGGTGGTCCTGGGCGGCGAGGAATCGACACCGGCCGACCTCGATCTGCTCCGGAAGAACTTTGAGCCGAATTGCTTGCTCGTCAATGGCTACGGACCGACCGAATCGACGGTGACGGTGCAGTTCTTTGCCGACGCGCAGACGAATTCGAACGGCATGCGCCTGCCCATCGGTCATCCCGTCGAATCGACGCACATTGCATTGCTCGATCCGGACGGCCAGCCGACGGATGTGTTCGGCGAACTGGCCATCTGCAGCGACTTCATCGCGCGCGGCTACCTGAACAGGCCGGGCCTCACCGCCGAGCGCTTCGTGGCCAACCCCTTCGGCGCTCCGGGCAGCCGCATGTACCGCACTGGCGACCTGGCCCGATGGCGCCCCGACGGCGTGCTCGACTTCCTCGGGCGCGCCGACCAGCAGGTCAAGATCCGCGGATTCCGCATCGAGCCGGGCGAGATCGAGGCTGCGCTCACGCGCCTGCCCCATGTCGCGCAGGCCGCCGTCATCGCCCGTGAGGACACGCCCGGCCACAAGCAGCTGGTGGGCTACGTGGTGCCCGAGTCCGCCGACTCTCTGATCGACACCGCAGCCCTGCGCCGCGCCCTGGCCGAGCAGCTGCCCGACTACATGGTCCCCGCGGCCATCGTCGTGCTGCCCGCCCTGCCCCTGACCCCCAACGGCAAGCTCGACCGCCGAGCCCTGCCCGCCCCGGACTTCACGCCCCAGAGCATCCGCGCACCGCGCACCCCCCAGGAGGAGATCCTGGCCGCCCTCTTCGCAGAGATCCTGCACCTGCCACAGGTGGGCATCGACGACAACTTCTTCGACCTGGGCGGCCACTCCCTGCTGGCCACCAAACTCATCAGCCGCATCCGCTCAGCCCTGGGCGTGGAGCTGGCCATCCGCACGCTGTTCGAAGCACCCAGCATCGCGCAGCTCGCGCAACGCCTGGGCGAGGACTCCACCGCCGCACGCACGCCCCTGCGCGCCATGCCCAGGCCCGCACAGGTCCCGTTGTCCTTCGCACAGCAGCGCCTGTGGTTCCTGCATCGCCTGGATGGGCCCAGCGCCACCTACAACATCCCCCTGACACTGCGCCTGGCCGGCCCGCTCGATGGCGATGCCCTCGCGCAAGCCCTGTGCGATATCGCAGCCCGCCACGAGAGCCTGCGCACCATCTTCCCCGACACGGACGATGTGGCCCAGCAGGTGATTCTTCCACCGGAGGCTGCGCGACCCGTCCTGCAGGTGCTCGACGTGTCCGAAGCAACGCTGGCCGAGCAGCTCTCCGTGGCCGCAAGCCACGGCTTCGAACTCGCGCACGAGTTGCCCCTGCGCGCGTGGCTGTTCCGCCTCGATCCCCAGCAGCATGTCCTCTTGCTGCTGTGCCACCACATCGCCAGCGACGGCTGGTCGCTCGCACCGCTGGCGCGCGACCTGTCCACCGCCTACGCCGCGCGCTGCCTGGGCAAGGCCCCCGCATGGGCTGCGCTGCCGGTGCAGTACGCCGATTACGCCCTCTGGCAGCGCGAGCTGCTGGGCGACGAGAGCGATCCCCACAGCACCAGTGCGCGCCAGCTGGCCTACTGGCAGCACGCCCTGGCCGGCCTGCCCGAGCAGCTGGAGCTGCCCACCGATCGCCCACGCCCGGCCGTCTCCAGCTACCGCGGACAGAGCATGGCGTTCTCGATCCCGCCCGAGGTGCACCAGGGCCTGGTCGCCATCGCCAGGGAAGGGCAGGCCAGCCTGTTCATGGTGCTGCAGGCCGCGCTGGCCACGCTCTTCACCCGCATGGGTGCGGGCACCGACATCGCCCTGGGCAGTCCCATTGCCGGGCGCACCGACGAGGCCCTGGACGATCTGGTGGGCTTCTTCATCAACACGCTGGTGCTGCGCACCGACACCTCGGGCAACCCCAGCTTCCGCGAACTGCTCGCACGCGTGCGCAACACCGACCTGGCCGCCTATGCGCACCAGGACCTGCCCTTCGAGCGCCTGGTGGAGGTGCTCAACCCCACGCGCTCGATGATGCGCCATCCGCTGTTCCAGGTGGCCCTGGTGCTGCAGAACAACGCCCGGGCCAGCTTCGCGCTGCCGGGCCTGGTGGCCACGGGCGAGCCCGTGGCCAACCACACGGCCAAGTTCGACTTGTCCTTCGCCCTGTGGGAGCAGCGCGACAAGAGCGGGCAGGCGCAGGGCATTGCCGCCCGGGTGGAGTTCGCCACCGACCTGTTCGAGCTGGCCACCGTGGAGCAGCTGGTGGTGCGCCTGCAGCGGGTGCTCGAAGCGATTGCCGCCGATGCCTCGCAGCCCATCGGCCACATCGAGATCCTCGCGCCCGAGGAGCGCCAGCAGATCCTTGTCGGATGGAACGACACCATCGCGCCGCTTCCCCAGGCCACGCTGCCCGCGCTCTTCGAACAGCAGGTGGCACAGACACCGGACGCCATCGCCCTGGTCTTCGAGGACCGGCGCCTGAGCTACGGCGAGCTCAATGCACGTGCCAACCAACTCGCACATCACCTGATCGCCCAGGGCGTGGGACCCGAGCGCTTCGTCGCCCTGGCGCTGCCGCGTTCCCTGGAGCTGGTGGTCGGCCTGCTGGCCATCGTCAAGGCCGGCGCCGCCTACCTGCCGCTGGACGTGGACTATCCCAAGGACCGCCTGGCCTTCATGCTCCAGGATGCAGCGCCCGTCTGCATGATCAGCGACGCGGCCACCGCACAGCTGCTGCCCCCAGGCGTGCCCACACTGCTGCTGGACGCGACCGACGTGGGCCAGGCGATCGCCGCGCGCCCGACGGCCAATCCCACCGACAGCCACCGCACCCGCCCCCTCACCCCGCTCAACCCCGCCTACGTCATCTACACCTCCGGATCCACCGGAAGACCCAAGGGCGTGGTCGTCTCCGAAGCGGCCATCGTCAACCGCCTGGCATGGATGCAGGCGGCTTACCGACTGCGCGCCGATGATCGCATCCTGCAAAAAACACCGGCCGGGTTCGACGTGTCGGTCTGGGAATTCTTCTGGCCCTTGCTCGAAGGTGCCGTGCTCGTCCTTGCCAAACCCGAAGGCCACAAAGACTCCGCTTATCTTGCGCAATTGATCCGCAGCCAAGGGATCACAACCGCCCACTTCGTGCCCTCGATGCTGCAGGCCTTCGTCCAGGACCCCAAGGCCCCGGGCTGCACGTCGCTGACCCGTGTGATCTGCAGCGGCGAGGCGCTACCGCGGGAACTCGAAATCGAGTTTCACCGTGTACTGGATGTGCCATTGCACAACCTGTATGGTCCCACCGAAGCCGCCGTGGACGTCACATTCTGGGAGTGCGATCCCCAGGAGAAGTCGACGTCTATCCCGATCGGCCGCCCGATCTGGAACATCCAGATGTACGTGCTGGATGCCATGCTGCAGCCGGTGCCCGCGGGTGTGCCGGGTGAGCTGTACATCGCGGGAGCAGGCCTGGCGCGCGGCTACCTGAACAGGCCTGGCCTGAGCGCCGAGCGCTTCGTGGCCAATCCCTTCGGCGCTCCGGGCAGCCGCATGTACCGCACCGGCGACCTGGCCCGATGGCGCGCCGACGGCGTGCTCGACTTCCTCGGGCGTGCCGACCAGCAGGTCAAGATCCGCGGGTTCCGCATCGAGCTCGGAGAGATCGAGGCCGCCCTGGTGGGTCTGCCTGGCGTTGCGCAGACCGCCGTCATCGCCCGCGAGGACACGCCTGGCCACAAGCAGTTGGTGGGCTATGTCGTCACACAGGGCGACCTGCCCGTGGATGCCCAGGCGCTGCGCCGTGCGCTCTCGGACTTCCTGCCCGAACACATGGTCCCCGCGGCCATCGTCGCGCTGCCCGCCCTGCCCCTGACTCCCAACGGCAAGCTCGACCGCCGAGCCCTGCCCGCTCCGGACTTCACGCCCCAGAGCATCCGCGCACCGCGCACCCCACAGGAGGAGATCCTGGCCGCCCTCTTCGCAGAGATCCTGCACCTGCCACAGGTGGGCATCGACGACAACTTCTTCGACCTGGGCGGCGACAGCATCAGCTCCATCCAGCTGGTCAGCCGCGCCCGCAAGGCGGGCCTGCTCATCACCCCGCGCAGCATCTTCCAGCACCAGAACGTCGCGGCACTCGCAACGGTGGCCGTTCCGCTGGGCCTGCAGGACCACAACGACTTCACCGCGTCCGGCCTCTCGCTGCTCACCTTGAGTGAGCCGGAGCTCGAACGCCTGGAGCAGCAGCACCCCTTGCTCGAGGAGATCCTGCCCCTGTCGGCCCTGCAGCAGGGCCTGCTGTTCCACGCCCTGTACGACGAGCACGAGGCCGACGCCTATGTCGTGCAGATGGCCTTCGAACTCACCGGTCCCCTGGATGGCACTGCCCTGCAGGCGGCCGCCCGCGCCCTGCTGCAGCGCCACGCGCACCTGCGCGCCGCATTCCTGCACCAGGACCTCTCCGAGCCCGTGCAGATCATTGACCGCCAGATCGCCCTGCCCTGGCAGGACATCGATCTGGTTTCGCTCGATGCCAACGCGCGCGAGGCCGGCCTGGCCCACTTCCTCGAGCAGGATCGCCTGCAGCCCTTCGACCCCGCCCAGGCGCCCCTGCTGCGCTTTGCGCTCGTTCGCCTGGCCCCCCAGCGCGCCCGCTTCGTCTTCACCAGCCACCACATCCTGCTGGACGGCTGGTCCATGCCGATCCTGCTCAAGGAGCTGTTCGCGCTCTATGAGAGCCGGGGCGATGCCCACGCCCTGCCGCCGGCCACGCCCTATCGCAACTACCTGGCCTGGTCCAGGCAGCAGGACCGCAGCGCCGCCGAGCAGGCATGGCGCGAGGCCTTCGCGGGCCTGCAGGAGCCCACCAAGCTCGTCTCCTCGCCCGCCTCCACCTCGGGGCGCCAGGAGTCCTTCGCCTTCAGCCTGCCGCACACGTTGACCGACGCCCTCACCCGGCAGGCCCGCCAGCACAGCCTGACGCTCAACACCCTCATGCAGGGCGCATGGGGTGCGCTGCTCGCACGCCTGACGGGCCGCCAGGACGTGGTCTTCGGCATCACGGTCTCCGGTCGTCCCCCTGAGCTGGCCGGCGTGGAGTCCATGGTGGGCCTGTTCATCAACACCCTGCCGCTGCGCCTGCAGTTCCAGCCCGACGAGCCCGTCGCCCAGGTCCTCGCACGGCTGCAGGACGAGCAGTCCTCGCTCATCGCGCACCAGCACCTGGGCCTGTCGGACATCCAGCGCCTGAGCGGCTTCGCTTCGCTCTTTGACACGCTGTTCGTCTTCGAGAACTATCCGGTGGACCCCAGGGGGCGCCAGCCTTCCTATGCGGGCGTGCAGGTCGCACGGGCCGGGGGCAGCGGGGGAGACACCACCCACTATCCGCTGAGCATCGCGGTCATCCCGGGGGCGCAGTTGCAGTTGCGGGTGGGCTATCGGCCTGACCTGTTCGAGCGTGCTGACGTGGAGCAGATCGTGCAGCGCCTGCAGCGGGTGCTCGAAGCGATTGCCGCCGATGCCTCGCAGCCCATCGGCCACATCGAGATCCTCGCGCCCGAGGAGCGCCAGCAGATCCTTGTCGGATGGAACGACACCATCGCGCCACTTCCCCAGGCCACGCTGCCCGCGCTCTTCGAACAGCAGGTGGCACAGACGCCGGACGCCATCGCCCTGGTCTTCGAGGACCGGCGCCTGAGCTACGGCGAGCTCAATGCACGTGCCAACCAACTCGCACATCACCTGATCGCCCAGGGCGTGGGACCCGATGTTCGCGTGGGTGTCTGCCTGGAGAGGTCGTTCGATCTGGTCATCGCCTTGCTCGGCGTACTCAAGGCGGGCGGTGCTTTCGTGCCCCTGGATCCGGACTATCCCGCCGATCGCCTGGCCTTCATGCTGGAAGATGCGGCACTGCCCGTCGTGGTATCTCACCATCAGCTTCCCTTGCCGCCGCACCATGCGACACAGCTACAGCTCGACGCGCATGAGGCATTCATTGCGCGCTGCAGCGCACACAACCCGACTCGGAGTGCGACGCCCCGGCACGCTGCGTATGTCATCTACACCTCCGGCTCCACCGGCATGCCCAAGGGGGTCATCGTCTCGCATGCGGCTGCCTGCAACAACATCCTCTGGTTCTCTCGCACCGTCGGACTCGGTGTATCGGATCGCCTGCTGCAGAAGACTTCCATCAGCTTCGACGCCGCATTCCACGAGTTCTTTTCGCCGCTCACCAGCGGTGCAACGGTGGTTCTTGCATTGCCAGGTGGACAGGCCGACACCGACTATCTCGTTCGCACCATCCAGCAGCAGCGCATCAGCCTGGTTTCGCTGGTGCCCACGCTGCTTCGGGCATTGACCACTGAGCCCTCGTTCGCACAGTGCGAAAGCCTGCGCTACCTGATCGTTGGGGGCGAAGCACTGGATGTCGAACTGGTTGGCAAAGTACGCGATCGGCTGCCGGCAGTGGCGATCGGCAACTTCTACGGCCCGACAGAGGCGGCCTGCAACTCCACGCACCACTTGATCGGCAACGTGACCGACTACGTCGACACGATTCCCATCGGTCGCCCGATCTCCAACGCGCGATGCTATGTGCTTGACCACAATCGCCAGTTGGTTCCGGCCGGGATGCCTGGAGAGCTTTACATCGGCGGTGCCGGCCTGGCACGGGGCTATCTGAACCGGCCCGAGTTGGATACGGAGTATTTCGTGCCGGATCCCTTTCAAGCCGGAGAACGCATGTACCGCACAGGCGACCTGGCCCGATGGCGCCCCGACGGCGTGCTCGACTTCCTCGGGCGTGCCGACCAGCAGGTCAAGATCCGGGGCTTTCGCATCGAGCTCGGAGAGATCGAGGCCGCCCTGGTGGGTCTGCCTGGCGTTGCGCAGACCGCCGTCATCGCCCGCGAGGACACCCCAGGCCACAAGCAGCTGGTGGGCTATGTCGTCACACAGGACGACCTGCCCGTGGATGCCCAGGCGCTGCGCCGTGCGCTCTCGGACTTCCTGCCCGAACACATGGTCCCCGCGGCCATCGTCGTGCTGCCCGCCCTGCCCCTGACTCCCAACGGCAAGCTCGACCGCCGAGCCCTGCCCGCCCCGGACTTCACGCCCCAGAGCATCCGCGCACCGCGCACCCCCCAGGAGGAGATCCTGGCCGCCCTCTTCGCAGAGATCCTGCACCTGCCACAGGTGGGCATCGACGACAACTTCTTCGACCTGGGCGGCGACAGCATCAGCTCCATCCAGCTGGTCAGCCGCGCCCGCAAGGCGGGCCTGCTCATCACGCCGCGTGGCATCTTCCAGCACCAGAATGTGAAAGCCATTGCTTCGGCCGCCACTTCACTGGACACGCAAGGAATCCTTGAGGATGTAGCGACAGGCACCTTGCCCTTGATGCCCATTGCCCATTGGCTGCTCGATGCCAACGGCCCAATGGCCCAGTTCAACCAGTCGATGCTGCTGCAGGTCCCGGCGGACATGCAAGAGCTCCACCTGTCCGTTGCCCTGCACACGCTGGTGGCTCACCACGACGCGCTGCGCATGCGCCTCGTGCCCGCACGCAGGGATGCAGGTGCCTGGCAGTTGGAGATCGCGTCCGCCAAGCCCAGCGACGTACAGGGCTGCCTGCAGCGGGTCGACATCGACGGACTGGATGACACCAGCCGCCGCAGCCTCATCGCCGGAGCGTCGCGCGCGGCCGCAGCCCGCCTGGACCCCGAGGCCGGACGCATGCTGCAGGCCACCTGGTTCGACGCCGGCAGCGCACAGCCGGGACGCCTTCTGCTGACGATCCACCACCTGGCGGTAGACGGCGTCTCCTGGCGCATCCTCGTGCCCGACCTCGAACTGGCCTGGCGGGCCGCGCTGCACAACGAGCGCGCCAAGCTGGGGCCTCGCGGCAGTTCCCTGCGGCACTGGGCGCTGCGCCTGAACGCCGAAGCGCTCTCTGCACGACGGCTCGCCGAGCTGCCCTTGTGGCAGTCCATCGTGGGCGCATCGGACCCGCTGCTGTCCCATCGTCCGCTCGATGCGACCCGCGATACGGTCGCAACGGCCCGGCGCCTGACCCTGAGCCTACCCAGCACGCTCACCTCCGCACTGCTCACGCAGGTGCCGGCACTCTTCCATGGTCGCATCAACGACGTGCTGCTGACAGCCTTCGCGCTGGCCGTGGCCCACTGGCGCCGCAGGCGTTCATCCGAACAAGCCTCGGGCGTTCTCTTCGATCTCGAAGGCCATGGCCGCGAAGAGATCTTCCAGGACATCGATCTCTCGCGCACCGTGGGCTGGTTCACCAGCATCTTCCCCATGCGCCTGGACTTGCAGGGCATCGACCTGGATGACGCGCTGCGTGGCGGCCCGCACATGGGCCGTGCGCTCAAGCAGAGCAAGGAGCAACTGCGCGCCCTGCCCGACAACGGCCTGGGCTTCGGGCTGCTGCGCTACCTGAACCCCGAGACGTCCAAGGTCCTCGCCGGTGCCGCACCGCAGATCGGGTTCAACTACCTGGGCCGCTTCGCAGCCCCGCGGGCGCAGGACTGGGCCGCCGCGCCGGAGGCCTCCGGGCTCGGCGGCAGCCGCAACCAGGACATGCCGCTGGCACACGCTATCGACATGAATGCGCTGGTCAGGGATCGCATCGAGGGCCCCGAGCTCCACGCCTCCTGGGCCTGGGCCTCCGAGCTCTTTGGCGAAGAGGACATCCGCGATCTTGCCAAGGGCTGGTTCGATGCGCTCGAAGCATTGGTCTCGCATGCCCAACGCAGCGACGCTGGCGGCTTCACGCCCTCGGACTTCCCGCTGCTGACGCTCGCGCAACCGGAGCTCGAACGCCTGGAGCAGCAGCACCCCTTGCTCGAGGAGATCCTGCCCCTGTCGGCCCTGCAGCAGGGCCTGCTGTTCCACGCCCTGTACGACGAGCACGAGGCCGACGCCTATGTCGTGCAGATGGCCTTCGAACTCACCGGCCCCCTGGATGGCGCAGCCCTGCAGGCGGCCGCCCGCGCCCTGCTGCAGCGCCACGCGCACCTGCGCGCCGCATTCCTGCACCAGGACCTCTCCGAGCCCGTGCAGATCATTGACCGCCAGATCGCCCTGCCCTGGCAGGACATCGATCTGATCTCGCTCGATGCCAACGCGCGCGAGGCCGGCCTGGCCCACTTCCTCGAGCAGGATCGCCTGCAGCCCTTCGACCCCGCCCAAGCGCCCCTGCTGCGCTTTGCGCTCGTTCGCCTGGCCCCCCAGCGCGCCCGCTTCGTCTTCACCAGCCACCACATCCTGCTGGACGGCTGGTCCATGCCGATCCTGCTCAAGGAGCTGTTCGCGCTCTATGAGAGCCGGGGCGATGCCCACGCCCTGCCGCCGGCCACGCCCTATCGCAACTACCTGGCCTGGTCCAGGCAGCAGGACCGCAGCGCCGCCGAGCAGGCATGGCGCGAGGCCTTCGCGGGCCTGCAGGAGCCCACCAAGCTCGTCTCCTCGCCCGCCTCCACCTCGGGGCGCCAGGAGTCCTTCGCCTTCAGCCTGCCGCACACGTTGACCGACGCCCTCACACGGCAGGCCCGCCAGCACAGCCTGACGCTCAACACCCTCATGCAGGGCGCATGGGGTGCGCTGCTCGCACGCCTGACGGGCCGCCAGGACGTGGTCTTCGGCATCACGGTCTCCGGTCGTCCCCCTGAGCTGGCCGGCGTGGAGTCCATGGTGGGCCTGTTCATCAACACCCTGCCGCTGCGCCTGCAGTTCCAGCCCGACGAGCCCGTCGCCCAGGTCCTCGCACGGCTGCAGGACGAGCAGTCCTCGCTCATCGCGCACCAGCACCTGGGCCTGTCGGACATCCAGCGCCTGAGCGGCTTCGCTTCGCTCTTTGACACGCTGTTCGTCTTCGAGAACTATCCGGTGGACCCCAGGGGGCGCCAGCCTTCCTATGCGGGCGTGCAGGTCGCACGGGCCGGGGGCAGCGGGGGAGACACCACCCACTATCCGCTGAGCATCGCGGTCGTTCCGGGAGCGCAGTTGCAGTTGCGGGTGGGCTATCGGCCTGACCTGTTCGAGCGTGCTGACGTGGAGCAGATCGTGCAGCGCCTGCAGCGGGTGCTCGAAGCGATTGCCGCCGATGCCTCGCAGCCCATCGGCCACATCGAGATCCTCGCGCCCGAGGAGCGCCAGCAGATCCTTGTCGGATGGAACGACACCATCGCGCCGCTTCCCCAGGCCACGCTGCCCGCGCTCTTCGAACAGCAGGTGGCACAGACACCGGACGCCATCGCCCTGGTCTTCGAGGACCGGCGCCTGAGCTACGGCGAGCTCAATGCACGTGCCAACCAACTCGCACATCACCTGATCGCCCAGGGCGTGGGACCCGAGCGCTTCGTCGCCCTGGCGCTGCCGCGTTCCCTGGAGCTGGTGGTCGGCCTGCTGGCCATCGTCAAGGCCGGCGCCGCCTACCTGCCGCTGGACGTGGACTATCCCAAGGACCGCCTGGCCTTCATGCTCCAGGATGCAGCGCCCGTCTGCATGATCAGCGACGCGGCCACCGCACAGCTGCTGCCCCCAGGCGTGCCCACACTGCTGCTGGACGCGACCGACGTGGGCCAGGCGATCGCCGCGCGCCCGACGGCCAATCCCACCGACAGCCACCGCACCCGCCCCCTCACCCCGCTCAACCCCGCCTACGTCATCTACACCTCCGGATCCACCGGCAGGCCCAAGGGCGTCATGGGTCCCCATGCCGGCGCCGTCAACCGCCTGAACTGGATCCATGCGGTGCATCCCTATGGTGAGGGAAAAACTTCCATCGCCAAAAGCTCCATCGCATTCATTGATGGATCGACCGAGCTTCTCGGCCCCCTTCTGTTCGGCTCGCCTGTCGTGATGGCCAGCGCCCATGCGACCAAGACGCTTGACGATCTGGTCGCACTGATTGAGCAACATCGGATCGAACGCATCACGCTCGTTCCAAGTCTTCTTGCAGGCTTGATAGAGCAAGGCGATGCATCACGACTGCAGGACTGCCGGCTCTGGATCGTGAGCGGCGAAGTAATGCCACCCGAGCTGGCCACGCGTTTCACGACATTCCTGCCGCACGCGCAGCTCCTGAACTTCTACGGATCCTCGGAGGCAACGGGAGACAGTGTCTTCGCGCCTGCCGGCAAAGATGAAGCGCCCATTGGCCGGCCGATCTGGAACACGCAGGTGTACGTGCTGGATGCCATGCTGCGTCCCGTGCCGGCCGGTGCGTCGGGTGAGTTGTACGTGGCAGGTGCCGGCCTGGCGCGCGGCTACCTGAACAGGCCTGGCCTCACCGCCGAGCGCTTCGTGGCCAACCCCTTCGGCGCTCCGGGCAGCCGCATGTACCGCACAGGAGACCTGGCCCGATGGCGCCCCGACGGCGTGCTCGACTTCCTCGGGCGCGCCGACCAGCAGGTCAAGATCCGCGGCTTCCGCATCGAGCCGGGCGAGATCGAGGCTGCGCTCACGCGCCTGCCCCATGTCGCGCAGGCCGCCGTCATCGCCCGCGAGGACACGCCCGGCCACAAGCAGCTGGTGGGCTACGTGGTGCCCGAGTCCGCCGACTCTCTGATCGACACCGCGGCCCTGCGCCGCGCCCTGGCCGAGCAGCTGCCCGACTACATGGTCCCCGCGGCCATCGTCGTGCTGCCCGCCCTGCCCCTGACCCCCAACGGCAAGCTCGACCGCCGAGCCCTGCCCGCCCCGGACTTCACGCCCCAGAGCATCCGCGCACCGCGCACCCCCCAGGAGGAGATCCTGGCCGCCCTCTTCGCAGAGATCCTGCACCTGCCACAGGTGGGCATCGACGACAACTTCTTCGACCTGGGCGGCCACTCCCTGCTGGCCACCAAACTCATCAGCCGCATCCGCTCAGCCCTCGGCGTGGAGCTGGCCATCCGCACGCTGTTCGAAGCACCATCGGTGGCCCAACTGGCCCAGCGCCTGAGCAACGCGCAGGGCGCTCGCAAGGCACTGCTACCCATGGCACGGCCTGCGCAGATTCCCGTCTCGTTCGCCCAGCGCCGCATGTGGCTGCTCTTCCAGATCGACGGACCCAGTGCGACCTACAACATCCCCATCGCCCTGCGCCTGACAAGCCGCATCGATGACGCGGCGCTGCACCAGGCGCTGGGCGATGTGGTCGCACGCCACGAGAGCCTGCGCACCATCTTCCAGGACACGAACGAAGCCGCCTGCGTGCAGCTCATCCTGGCGCCCGAGGCCGCACAACCCGTGCTGCAGATCGCACAGGCCAGCGAAGCCTCCTTGCCCCAGCAACTGGCCGCTGCGGCCGCTCACTGCTTCGATCTGGGCTCGGAGATCCCAATTCGCGCCAGCCTGTTCCACCTGGACGAGGAGCACCACGTCCTGCTGCTGCTGTGCCATCACATCGCCAGCGACGGATGGTCACTCGCGCCACTGGCGCGAGACCTGTCCAGCGCCTATGCCGCTCGCGCACAGGGCCATGCCCCACAGTGGTCGCCACTGCCTGTGCAGTACGCCGACTACACGCTCTGGCAGCATGAGCTGCTGGGCGGCGAGTCGGACCCCCAGAGCATCATCTCGGCACAGCTGGCCTACTGGCAGCACACGCTCGCCGGCCTGCCCGAGCAACTTCAATTGCCCACCGACAGGCCCCGCCCTGCCGTCTCTTCCTATCAGGGCGGAGGCATCGCCTTCCAGCTGGATGCACCCCTGCACCGCAAGCTGGCAGCCATCGCCCGCGAGGGCCAAGCCAGCATGTTCATGGTGCTGCAGGCCGCACTGGCAACCTTGTTCACGCGCCTGGGCGCGGGCACCGACATCCCCCTAGGCAGCCCGATCGCCGGGCGCACCGATGAGGCCCTGGACAACCTGGTGGGCTTCTTCATCAACACGCTCGTGCTGCGCACCGACACCTCGGGCAACCCCAGCTTCAAGGATCTGTTGACCCGCGTGCGTGAGACCAACCTGAGCGCCTACGCGCACCAGGACCTGCCCTTCGAGCGCCTGGTGGAGGTGCTCAACCCGCAGCGCTCCATGGCGCGCCATCCGCTGTTCCAGGTCATGCTGGTGCTGCAGAACAATGACCGCGCAAGCTTCCAGCTGCCCGGCCTGCAGGCCAGCGCCCAGCCATTGGGCCTGCACACTGCCAAGTTCGACCTGTCCTTCGCGCTGCGCGAGCAACGTGGCACGGACGGTTCGCCCCAAGGCATCGCGGGACACGTCGAGTTCGCCACCGACCTGTTCGAGCTGGCCACCGTGGAGCAGATCGTGCAGCGCCTGCAGCGTGTGCTCGAAGCGATTGCCGCCGATGCCTCGCAGCCCATCGGCCACATCGAGATCCTCGCGCCCGAGGAGCGCCAGCAGATCCTTGTCGGATGGAACGACACCATCGCGCCGCTTCCCCAAGCCACGCTGCCCGCGCTCTTCGAACAGCAGGTGGCACAGACACCGGACGCCATCGCCCTGGTCTTCGAGGACCGGCGCCTGAGCTACGGCGAGCTCAATGCACGTGCCAACCAACTCGCACATCACCTGATCGCCCAGGGCGTGGGACCCGAGCGCTTCGTCGCCCTGGCGCTGCCGCGTTCCCTGGAGCTGGTGGTCGGCCTGCTGGCCATCGTCAAGGCCGGCGCCGCCTACCTGCCGCTGGACGTGGACTACCCCAAGGACCGCCTGGCCTTCATGCTCCAGGATGCCGCGCCCGTGTGCATGATCAGCGACGCGGCCACCGCACAGCTGCTGCCCCCAGGCGTGCCCACACTGCTGCTGGACGCGACCGACGTGGACCAGGCGATCGCCGCGTGCTCGACGGCCAACCCCACCGACAGCCACCGCACCCGCCCCCTCACCCCGCTCAACCCCGCCTACGTCATCTACACCTCCGGATCCACCGGCAGGCCCAAGGGCGTGGTCATCCCCCAGCAGAACGTCGTGCGCCTGCTGGGCGCCACCGAGCACTGGTACCGCTTCGGCCCGGACGACGTCTGGACCATGTTCCATTCCCATGCCTTCGACTTCTCGGTCTGGGAGCTGTGGGGGCCCCTGCTTCGCGGCGGCCGCCTGGTCGTCATCCCCAATCTGCTCAGCCGCTCGCCCTCGGAGTTCCTGGCGCTGCTCGTGCGCGAGAAGGTCACGGTCCTGAATCAGACGCCTTCGGCCTTCTACCAGCTGATGCAGGCCGACCTGGAGCAGCCGCACCTGCGCGCGGGACTGGCGCTGCGCTGCGTGATCTTCGGCGGCGAAGCCCTGGAGCTCAGGCGCCTGCAGGACTGGTACGCGCGGCACGCGGACAACGCCCCGGTGCTGGTCAACATGTACGGGATCACCGAGACGACGGTGCATGTCAGCTACATCGCGCTGGACCGGCAGATCGCCGCAGTGGAGGCCAACAGCCTGATCGGGCGTGGCATCCCCGACTTGCAGGTGCATGTGCTGGATGCGGCGCTGCAGCCGGTGCCCGCGGGTGTGCCGGGTGAGCTGTATGTGGCAGGTGCCGGCCTGGCGCGCGGCTACCTGAACCGCCCGGGCCTGAGCGCCGAGCGCTTCGTGGCCAATCCCTTCGGCGCTCCGGGCAGCCGCATGTACCGCACAGGAGACCTGGCCCGATGGCGCGCCGATGGCGTGCTCGACTTCCTCGGGCGTGCCGACCAGCAGGTCAAGATCCGCGGATTCCGCATCGAGCTCGGAGAGATCGAGGCCGCCCTGGTGGGTCTGCCCCATGTTGCGCAGGCCGCCGTCATCGCCCGCGAGGACACCCCAGGCCACAAGCAGCTGGTGGGCTATGTCGTCACACAGGGCGACCTGCCCGTGGATGCCCAGGCGCTGCGCCGTGCGCTCTCGGACTTCCTGCCCGAACACATGGTCCCCGCGGCCATCGTCGCGCTGCCCGCCCTGCCCCTGACTCCCAACGGCAAGCTCGACCGCCGAGCCCTGCCCGCTCCGGACTTCACGCCCCAGAGCATCCGCGCACCGCGCACCCCCCAGGAGGAGATCCTGGCCGCCCTCTTCGCAGAGATCCTGCACCTGCCACAGGTGGGCATCGACGACAACTTCTTCGACCTGGGCGGCGACAGCATCAGCTCCATCCAGCTGGTCAGCCGCGCCCGCAAGGCGGGCCTGCTCATCACCCCGCGCAGCATCTTCCAGCACCAGAACGTCGCGGCACTCGCCGCAGTGTCCACGCCCCTGGCTTCGCAAGATGCCACGGCGGACATCTCTACCGGGACGATTCCCGCGACACCGATCATTCGCTGGTTGATCGAGCGCGGCGGCCCGATACGCCGCTACAACCAGTCGATGCTGCTGCAGGTGCCCGCGGACGTGCAGCAGGACCATCTGGTTGCCGCCCTGCAGGCGTTGCTCGACCAGCACGATGCGCTGCGCATGCATCTGCATTCCGCGACCCGTGCTGCCCAGAGTAGGATGGGCTGGCAGCTGGAGATACCGCCAGTGCCGGCCTTCGGAGCCAGCGAGTGCCTTCGCCGCATCGACACGGTCGGTTTGCACGAGGACGGCCTTCGTATGCTCATTGCCGAGGCCTCGCGCGCAGCCGCAGCCCGCCTGGACCCCGAGGCCGGCCGCATGCTGCAGGCCACCTGGTTCGACGCCGGCAGCGCGCAGCCGGGACGCCTGCTGCTGACGATCCACCACCTGGCGGTGGACGGCGTCTCCTGGCGCATCCTCGTGCCCGACCTCGAACTGGCCTGGCGGGCCGCGCAGCGCAACGAGCGCGCCAAGCTGGGGCCTCGCGGCAGTTCCCTGCGGCACTGGGCGCTGCGCCTGAACGCCGAAGCGCTCTCTGCACGACGGCTCGCCGAGCTGCCCTTGTGGCAGTCCATCGTGGGCGCATCGGACCCGCTGCTGTCCCATCGTCCGCTCGATGCCGCCCGTGACACGGTCGCAACGGCCCGGCGCCTGACCCTGAGCCTGCCCAGCACGCTCACCTCCGCACTGCTCACGCAGGTGCCGGCACTCTTCCATGGTCGCATCAACGACGTGCTGCTGACAGCCTTCGCGCTGGCCGTGGCCCACTGGCGCCGCAGGCGTTCATCCGAACAAGCCTCGGGCGTTCTCTTCGATCTCGAAGGCCATGGCCGCGAAGAGATCTTCCAGGACATCGATCTCTCGCGCACCGTGGGCTGGTTCACCAGCATCTTCCCCATGCGCCTGGACTTGCAGGGCATCGACCTGGATGACGCGCTGCGTGGCGGCCCGCACATGGGCCGTGCGCTCAAGCAGAGCAAGGAGCAACTGCGCGCCCTGCCCGACAACGGCCTGGGCTTCGGGCTGCTGCGCTACCTGAACCCCGAGACGTCCAAGGTCCTCGCCGGTGCCGCACCGCAGATCGGGTTCAACTACCTGGGCCGCTTCGCAGCCCCGCGGGCGCAGGACTGGGCCGCCGCGCCGGAGGCCTCCGGGCTCGGCGGCAGCCGCAACCAGGACATGCCGCTGGCACACGCTATCGACATGAATGCGCTGGTCAGGGATCGCATCGAGGGCCCCGAGCTCCACGCCTCCTGGGCCTGGGCCTCCGAGCTCTTTGGCGAAGAGGACATCCGCGATCTTGCCAAGGGCTGGTTCGATGCGCTCGAAGCATTGGTCTCGCATGCCCAACGCAGCGACGCTGGCGGCTTCACGCCCTCGGACTTCCCGCTGCTGACGCTCGCGCAACCGGAGCTCGAACGCCTGGAGCAGCAGCACCCCTTGCTCGAGGAGATCCTGCCCCTGTCGGCCCTGCAGCAGGGCCTGCTGTTCCACGCCCTGTACGACGAGCACGAGGCCGACGCCTATGTCGTGCAGATGGCCTTCGAACTCACCGGCCCCCTGGATGGCGCAGCCCTGCAGGCGGCCGCCCGCGCCCTGCTGCAGCGCCACGCGCACCTGCGCGCCGCATTCCTGCACCAGGACCTCTCCGAGCCCGTGCAGATCATTGACCGCCAGATCGCCCTGCCCTGGCAGGACATCGATCTGATCTCGCTCGATGCCAACGCGCGCGAGGCCGGCCTGGCCCACTTCCTCGAGCAGGATCGCCTGCAGCCCTTCGACCCCGCCCAAGCGCCCCTGCTGCGCTTTGCGCTCGTTCGCCTGGCCCCCCAGCGCGCCCGCTTCGTCTTCACCAGCCACCACATCCTGCTGGACGGCTGGTCCATGCCGATCCTGCTCAAGGAGCTGTTCGCGCTCTATGAGAGCCGGGGCGATGCCCACGCCCTGCCGCCGGCCACGCCCTATCGCAACTACCTGGCCTGGTCCAGGCAGCAGGACCGCAGCGCCGCCGAGCAGGCATGGCGCGAGGCCTTCGCGGGCCTGCAGGAGCCCACCAAGCTCGTCTCCTCGCCCGCCTCCACCTCGGGGCGCCAGGAGTCCTTCGCCTTCAGCCTGCCGCACACGTTGACCGACGCCCTCACACGGCAGGCCCGCCAGCACAGCCTGACGCTCAACACCCTCATGCAGGGCGCATGGGGTGCGCTGCTCGCACGCCTGACGGGCCGCCAGGACGTGGTCTTCGGCATCACGGTCTCCGGTCGTCCCCCTGAGCTGGCCGGCGTGGAGTCCATGGTGGGCCTGTTCATCAACACCCTGCCGCTGCGCCTGCAGTTCCAGCCCGACGAGCCCGTCGCCCAGGTCCTCGCACGGCTGCAGGACGAGCAGTCCTCGCTCATCGCGCACCAGCACCTGGGCCTGTCGGACATCCAGCGCCTGAGCGGCTTCGCTTCGCTCTTTGACACGCTGTTCGTCTTCGAGAACTATCCGGTGGACCCCAGGGGGCGCCAGCCTTCCTATGCGGGCGTGCAGGTCGCACGGGCCGGGGGCAGCGGGGGAGACACCACCCACTATCCGCTGAGCATCGCGGTCGTTCCGGGAGCGCAGTTGCAGTTGCGGGTGGGCTATCGGCCTGACCTGTTCGAGCGTGCTGACGTGGAGCAGATCGTGCAGCGCCTGCAGCGGGTGCTCGAAGCGATTGCCGCCGATGCCTCGCAGCCCATCGGCCACATCGAGATCCTCGCGCCCGAGGAGCGCCAGCAGATCCTTGTCGGATGGAACGACACCATCGCGCCACTTCCCCAGGCCACGCTGCCCGCGCTCTTCGAACAGCAGGTGGCACAGACGCCGGACGCCATCGCCCTGGTCTTCGAGGACCGGCGCCTGAGCTACGGCGAGCTCAATGCACGTGCCAACCAACTCGCACATCACCTGATCGCCCAGGGCGTGGGACCCGAGCGCTTCGTCGCCCTGGCGCTGCCGCGTTCCCTGGAGCTGGTGGTCGGCCTGCTGGCCATCGTCAAGGCCGGCGCCGCCTACCTGCCGCTGGACGTGGACTACCCCAAGGACCGCCTGGCCTTCATGCTCCAGGATGCCGCGCCCGTGTGCATGATCAGCGACGCGGCCACCGCACAGCTGCTGCCCCCAGGCGTGCCCACACTGCTGCTGGACGCGACCGACGTGGACCAGGCGATCGCCGCGTGCTCGACGGCCAACCCCACCGACAGCCACCGCACCCGCCCCCTCACCCCGCTCAACCCCGCCTACGTCATCTACACCTCCGGCTCCACCGGCAGGCCCAAGGGCGTGGTCATCCCCCAGCAAAACGTCGTGCGCCTGCTGGGCGCCACCGAGCACTGGTACCGCTTCGGCCCGGACGACGTCTGGACCATGTTCCATTCCCATGCCTTCGACTTCTCGGTCTGGGAGCTGTGGGGGCCCCTGCTTCGCGGCGGCCGCCTGGTCGTCATCCCCAATCTGCTCAGCCGCTCGCCCTCGGAGTTCCTGGCGCTGCTCGTGCGCGAGAAGGTCACGGTCCTGAATCAGACGCCTTCGGCCTTCTACCAGCTGATGCAGGCCGACCTGGAGCAGCCGCACCTGCGCGCGGGACTGGCGCTGCGCTGCGTGATCTTCGGCGGCGAAGCCCTGGAGCTCAGGCGCCTGCAGGACTGGTACGCGCGGCACGCGGACAACGCCCCGGTGCTGGTCAACATGTACGGGATCACCGAGACGACGGTGCATGTCAGCTACATCGCGCTGGACCGGCAGATCGCCGCAGTGGAGGCCAACAGCCTGATCGGGCGTGGCATCCCCGACTTGCAGGTGCATGTGCTGGATGCGGCGCTGCAGCCGGTGCCCGCGGGTGTGCCGGGTGAGCTGTATGTGGCAGGTGCCGGCCTGGCGCGCGGCTACCTGAACCGCCCGGGCCTGAGCGCCGAGCGCTTCGTGGCCAATCCCTTCGGCGCTCCGGGCAGCCGCATGTACCGCACAGGAGACCTGGCCCGATGGCGCGCCGATGGCGTGCTCGACTTCCTCGGGCGTGCCGACCAGCAGGTCAAGATCCGCGGATTCCGCATCGAGCTCGGAGAGATCGAGGCCGCCCTGGTGGGTCTGCCCCATGTTGCGCAGGCCGCCGTCATCGCCCGCGAGGACACCCCAGGCCACAAGCAGCTGGTGGGCTATGTCGTCACACAGGGCGACCTGCCCGTGGATGCCCAGGCGCTGCGCCGTGCGCTCTCGGACTTCCTGCCCGAACAGATGGTCCCCGCGGCCATCGTCGCGCTGCCCGCCCTGCCCCTGACTCCCAACGGCAAGCTCGACCGCCGAGCCCTGCCCGCTCCGGACTTCACGCCCCAGAGCATCCGCGCACCGCGCACCCCCCAGGAGGAGATCCTGGCCGCCCTCTTCGCAGAGATCCTGCACCTGCCACAGGTGGGCATCGACGACAACTTCTTCGACCTGGGCGGCCACTCCCTGCTGGCCACCAAACTCATCAGCCGCATCCGCTCAGCCCTGGGCGTGGAGCTGGCCATCCGCACGCTGTTCGAAGCACCCAACATCGCGCAGCTCAGCGAACGAATCAACGCCAAGGATCAGAACGACTCGTTCGAGACGCTGATACCGATCAGGTCCACGGGAGACATCGCGCCCCTTTTCTGCATCCACCCGGGAGGTGGGTTGAGCTGGGGCTACGGGTCGCTCATCAAATACCTTGGCAACAATCGCCCCGTGTACGGACTGCAGGCCCGGGGGTATGCGGATCTCGCGCTCATGCCGGATTCCATCGAAGCGATGGCAGCAGACTACCTGCAGGAGATCCGAAAGGTTCAGCCATCGGGCCCCTACAACCTCCTCGGCTGGTCGTTCGGCGGATATGTGGCCGTTGAAATAGCCCGCCTTGCCTCCGCGCAAAGCGGGCTGGACAACCAGCTCGTTCTTCTCGATACCTATCCACCCCATGTGAACGTTTTCAAGACAACGAATCAGCAGTCCGATATCGACCGGCTCGACTTCCCGGTCGAGCGGAAATCAGCCTACCTCCAAAGGGAAAGAATACGGCAGGGAATCACCTTCAGCGCGGAGAAATCCATTCTTTCGAGTCTCAGCAAGAATCACATCGTGAGAATGAACGAGGTGACAAAACACAATGTCTCGCTTCTCAAGAACTACAGGCCCGAAAAGATCACGGGCAATCTGCTGCTGTTCGTCGCGACCGAAACGCCCCGCCTCCCATCCCCCGAGGTCTGGCTCCCGTTTGTGACGGGTCAGGTCAATGTCTATGAAATCGCCTGCCACCATGGTGCAATGACAGATCCAGAACCAATGTCCGAGATCGGCAAGGTTCTGACCTCGAAACTGGGAAGGGCGGATTGAAAAAAACGCCTAAATAAAGCTGAGCACGCGCCCGGTGCATCGCGACGACGTCAGTCCAGTGCCGAATCAGAATCGCATGGGAATCACTTGGCTGAACGGTGTAGTGCCGCATGACGGTGCGGCATCACCTGAACCTCGACTTTGCCTGCGCAAGACTCAGGCAGAGCGAGGCTCCTCGTGTGGCGAGGACAAGGGCTGCGGCACGGCCGATGCGATGCCGGGCGCGTCCGTTGCATCGACGTTCGATGGAACTGGCATTTCGAGGGCAGAAGAAGACACGCTGGCGGTGCTCAGACTTGCTCTGAGCAACTCGGTAAAGGCCCTGACCACAGGCGCCGCACTTCGCTTGCTTGGATAGAAGACATTCAAATCCAGGGCTCGGATTTCCAGGTCCGGCAGCAGGCGCACCAGTTCCCCGCGGCGAACCTGGTCTCTGCACATCTGCTCAGGCAGACAAACGATCCCCGCCCCCTGGACGCTCAGGTGGCGCGCCCCCGCCAAGCTGTCGATGTTGAGCCTCGTGCGCAAGTCCTTGAAGACCTCCAACTCGAACAGATTGCCCAGTCCAGGCGCGAAGTGAGTCTCCCGATCATTGGTGGCAATGATGTCGTGCATGCCCAGGTCGTCCAGCGTCTGGACCGCACCGCGCCGCTCTAAATAGACAGGAGATGCACAGAGCCAACGTGCCAGCGTGACGAATCTCGACGATCCCGGGGGGTGCGTGGGACCGCTGGAAATGGCGATATCCACGTTCTCTGAGCGAAGCTCGGCCTTCTGCATCGTGGAGCGAAAGATGACGCTGACACCTTCATACCGCTCAAGAAACCTTGGGAGCCGACGGATTCGCTGATGCGCTTCATGATCTCGACGCCTCGGTCCTTGAGCACATTCCCGGCACGAGTCAGCTTGACCTTGCGGGTGGTCCGATTGAGCAATTGCGTACCCATCAAGGTCTCCAGGCGCACGATGCTGCGACTGACGCTTGATTTGCTGATGCCCAGTTCATCCGCGGCGGCTGAGAAACTGTAGAGAACCGAGACGTAGGTAAAGATTCTCAGATCGTTCAGATCAAGCAGATCTGCCTTGTTCTGCGAAGCCGATTCATCGTCTTGCATGCTGTGCCATAAACTGGGAATCGCAGCTAGACACCCGGTTTTCCACTACCTATAGTCACGCACTACCGGGGTCGGGACATGAACTGCGCAAGCTGCGCACCGACACGGCCCCCTGCGCTGCTGCCGATGGCACAGTCACACACACATGACCGTCTGGACTCTAGGCTTGAACCACACGACCGCGCCGCTCGATCTGCGCGGTCGTTTTGCGTTCGCGCTCGATCAGATCGCCCCGACGCTGCAGAGCCTGCGCAGCTCCTTCCCCAGCGGCCGGCACCCCCAGGTGGAAGCCGCGATCATCTCGACCTGCAACCGCACCGAGATCTATTGCGCCTCCGAACACATCGCCCTCGACCACACGGTCGGCTGGCTGGCAGAGAGCGGCGGCGTGGCTCCCGCCCTGCTGCGTTCCCACGCCTACACCCTGCACGACGACGAGGCTGCGCGCCACGTCTTCCGCGTGGCCAGCGGGCTCGATTCGATGGTGCTCGGCGAGGCCCAGATCCTCGGCCAGATGAAAGACGCGGTGCGCGCGGCCGAAAACGTCGGCGCCCTGGGCACCACGCTCAACCAGCTGTTCCAGCGCTCGTTCGCCGTCGCGAAAGAAGTGCGCACCGCCACCGAGATCGGCGCGCATTCGATCAGCATGGCCGCCGCGGCGGTGCGGCTGGCCGGGCAACTCTTCGAAGACCTGCGCAAGACGCGCGTGCTGTTCGTCGGCGCGGGCGAAATGATCGACCTCGCGGTCACGCACTTCGCGGCCAAGGAGCCGAAGTCCATCGCCATTGCCAACCGCACGCTGGAGCGCGGCGAAAAGCTCGCCACGCGCTTCGGCGGCGAGGCGATGCGGCTGGCCGACCTGCCGGCGCGGCTGGCCGAATTCGACATCGTGGTGAGCTGCACCGCGAGCACGCTGCCGATCATCGGCCTGGGCGCCGTCGAGCGCGCGCTCAAGGCGCGCAAGCACCGCCCGATTTTCATGGTCGACCTGGCCGTGCCGCGCGACATCGAGCCCGAAGTGAAGGCGCTCGAAGACGTTTACCTCTACACCGTGGACGACCTCGCGCACGTGGTGCAACAGGGCCAGGCCAACCGCCAGGCCGCGGTGGCGCAGGCCGAGGTGATCATCGATGCCGGCGTGCAGAGCTTCATGCACTGGCTGGGCCAGCGCAGCACGGTGCCGCTGATCCAGCAGCTCAATGCGCAGGCCGACGAATGGCGCGCCGCCGAGATGGCACGGGCGCGCAAGCTGTTGGCCAAGGGCGAATCGGTCGATGCGGTGCTCGAGGCGATGTCGCGCGGGCTCACGCAAAAGATGATGCACGGCGCCATGGCCGAGCTGCATTCGGGCGATGCCGCATCGCGCGAGCAGACCGCGCAGACCATCTCGCGCCTGTTCCTGCGCAAAGAGCGTTAGGGACGACGAGCGCCGCTCTGCGCGACTCCCCCCAGGGGTGCCCAATCGCGTTGACACAGGCACAGTTCGATGCGCTCGTGGTCGGGCTGCCGTGGCAGCGGCCATTCATCGAACCTGTGGTCCAAGAGATTGAACATTGGCACGCGCCAATGCTCGACTTCTCTGCCCTCTCTCCAACGGTCATCAAATCGCTGCATACGGTCTGTCTCTTTTCTCGAATGATAGGAAACGACTGCAGCAGTCGGTCGACTGCCGAAGCTGGCCAACTACAACCAGTCTAGGCTGGTAGCAGCCGCTGGATCTCCGACAGCCCGATAGAAGCCAGCTGTTTGCGAACCTTGCAGTGCGTAGGACAGTCCCAGTCATTCGAGACGTGGGCAATGCGTAGGCCTCCAGCAACGGACCTGGATGCTTGTGTCCACG
The DNA here is from genome assembly GCF_030815625.1 of Variovorax sp. W1I1. Classification (NCBI taxonomy): domain Bacteria; kingdom Pseudomonadati; phylum Pseudomonadota; class Betaproteobacteria; order Burkholderiales; family Comamonadaceae; genus Variovorax; species Variovorax sp. W1I1. The sequence continues at coordinate 5,427,123 of NZ_JAUSWZ010000001.1, forward strand.
GCGGCACGTGGACCTATGAGCACTTCAGACTTGAGCACGGAGGAACTGACGCCACCAGCGGAGCGCAGCTGACCGCGCGTTGTACGGAAGCTCAGGCCGAGGAGCTATATGAATCCATAAACTGCGCTCACTGGAGAAATGGCCGTGCCGCTCTCCGCCGCGGAACGCCCCGCCCCCCCGTCAGCCGTTCGCGCAGATGCAGCCTGCGTGTGCCATCTTGACTTCGTCCGGGCCAAGCCGAGGGCGAGCTGAACGGCAATGGCATCGCTGATGTCGCGATGCTGCTCAGGGGCAGCGATCATGATGGACGTGCCCGACGCCAGGCTCCTGCATGAACTCGGGGCCGAGAACAACAAACTCAAGAAGCTGCTGGCCGAAGCGCACCTGGACATCCACGCGCCGAACACGGCCTTTGGGATAAAGCGATGACAGGCAACGCGCCTGCCACACACGGGTGTAAACACCGCCCCGCGCGAACGCGGGGCGGTTTAGCGGCTGAAGATACAGAGCCTGTCCCCGTTTTTGCCCCCCCATAGGGCCTTGTGCTGGATGGGCAAGCAGGTTTACCTGAACCTGTTGTACAACCGAAGCGTCCACCCAGTACCGCCCGAGCGAGGAAGCCGACCATGACCGCCATCGAGACCCGCCTGATCGAACGCCTGAAGCAATTGCCGCCCAGCCGCGTGGCCGAGGTCGTGGATTTCGTCGAGTTCTTGGCCGCACGAGAGGAGAGGGCCACAGCTGCCGCCCGCCTGGGCGAGGCCATGGCCAAGCTCGACGCACTGAATTTGGCGCCGCTGTCCGAGGAAGAGGTCGAGCAAGAGGTGCAGGCCGCTCGTCAGGCTCGGCGCCAAGGCGCCTGAGGCCCAGGCTCCGTGCGCTTCGTCATCGACACCAACCTGCTCGTCTCGGGCCTCATGTTTGGCGGGCTGCCACGCCAACTCCTGGACGCAGCGCGCGCCGGCGATTTCGAGTTGTGCACGAGCGAAGTCCTTCTGGCCGAGTTGCTCGATGTGCTCGGCCGCAGCAAGTTCGCCGATCGCATAGTTCAAGCCAACCTGAGCCCGCAGATTCTTGTGGATGATCTGCGCAAGCTCGCCATCGTGGTCACGCCTACAAACGTGCCGCGCGTGGTGCCCACCGATCCCGATGACGACCACGTGCTGGCAGCGGCCCTGGCCGGTGCAGCCGACCTTATTGCCTCGGGTGACCGGCGTGATCTGCTGCCGCTGGGCAACTATGCGGGCATTCCCATCGTCAGCGCGCGCGAAGCCATGGAGCGGATCGCTCCCAGATAGCACGTCGGACGGGTTGCGCGTACATGCCCGGGTGGGCAATCGACGGGTTTGCGGGGCATGTCGCACCTGCCCGGCCCCATGTTCTTGATTCCCCTGGCGGCTACGTCCAGAGCTTTGCAGCCCCGAGACATCACTCGACTATCGTGACGATGGCTTTTTGACGGTAGCGCAAGAGCTCTGGGACGCCGAGGACACGCCAGTGCCTTTGAGCTAGTGCCTTCTCCCTTGCCTGGCCCGCTTGCTGTCCAGCGACTTCCTAATGCTCGAAGTACCCGGAGACGTGAGTGAATTCCGTTCCGATACGGTTTGAAGCTGCGGCGGAGCTAACCACCAGGCCATACGCTCAACTGCAAGTGTCGGCGCCACCGACTAGGGCCAGTTAACACCACCGGGCCCCTTTAAGCTTGGAGCGCGGCTGCAAGCTACAGGGTAGGAACATAGCCGCCGTCGGTCCGATACTCGGGCCCTGCGATCGAAACGGATCGCCTCTTCGTCCACAGCTCGGCTAGCATCCTGGCGCTTTTAGAAAATTTCAACAGGACAACTCGGGAGGGATGAATGAGAGCTCATGTCATTGGGCGATGGCTTGCCGTTGCCAGCTTGGTGCTGCTGACCGGTTGCGCCACATCGATCGCCACACGCGCGCCGGATGGTCGGCTTGACGTTCGGCTTCCCGCCGAGGGAACGGACGGGTACGTGCTCCTCAAGGTCGTGTCCACCAGACCGATCAGCCTGCTGAATCCGAAATGGCAGCAGATCACCTTGGTCTCTGCACAGGGCATCCGCCATGAAGTGCCCGATCTGACGCCGATGGCGATAGGTGTATTTGGAGGCAGTTCGGTCCCTACCGAATCGCTGCACTTCGGTCGCTTGCCTCCCGGCGAATATGAGTTTGCGAGTGCCGGCAGCATCGGACCTGGACCGGGCCTGCTCATTGCCCTGATCACCAGCGATCACGCCTCCCTGGACAAGCAAGTGCCGCGCTTCAAGGTGGAGGCGGGACGCCTCGCTAACCTGGGAACAGTGGTGTTCTCGCCGAGCACAGGAGACAAGGAGCCGGCCCAAATCGTCCTGCTTGGCGGTGCACGAGGTACCGCGGAAAGCATGCGGGCGCTGCGGGACGACTCTCGCAGTGTCCCTGCGATGCAACCGGGTGGAGGATGGCTCCAGATGCCCGCAGACGAAGCGCAGGCCATTGCGCGCGCAAGAGGACTGGTGTCGATGCTGTCTCCCATCGGATCGCGAAATGGCGCCCGCATGGTGGCTGGATCGCACCTGGGCGAGATCGTTGAGCGCGTGGCCCCAGGGCGCTGGACATCGGAGCCGCTCGACACGCTGGCGCGTGTGAGCTTCGTGTCCTGCTGGAAAGATGCGACTTGCGTGGCCGGCTCCGAGTTCGGCCGCTACGCCGTCAAACGCCGCGGCGGTTCGTGGGAAGCTCGCCAATTATCGAGCGAACATGGTCAAGTCGCATCGATCCAGGACTTGCCTGAAGGCAGGGCGCTGCTCGTTGTCACCGACCGGCTCAAGGGCGCCCGCATCCTGGTTCAGGATCAGTTGGGCAACGATGAGGCAGCGCCGAAGGAACTCAGCGCGGGCATTCAGGACTTAGACGAGGCAAAGCTGCCCGCTCTGCTGTTGGATCATCAAGACGCCCTGCTGATGGCCAGAAACGTTCCCGGCTTTCGACGCGAGACTCTCATCACACGCGTCGACAAACAATCTCTACAGGTAACGACGACTCGCGAGAAATTCTGGGTCAGCAACTGGCAAGTGCTCCCCGATGGGGCGATTGCCGTCACCCGCATGAATGGCATGACGACGTACTTCACCAGTTCCAACGACGGCGGCAAGACCTGGGTGAGCACCGAGCGCACCGTGCCGATCGGGACCTATTGGCGAGATCAGACCCGTGCATTGGGCATCCAGCCGACGCCTGGATTCAGTACTGTGAGCAACCAGGTCACGCAGACGACCGATGGCGGCAAGACCTGGGCTCCCTTGGGCCAGCCTTTCCGGAGTGCCGACTTTGCGGCGCGAATCGTGTACGCCGATGACCAGGAAATCCTCGCGGAAGACGGAAAGCGCGTCTTTTCATCGCTCGATGCAGGAAAGACCTGGACACCGCGCTTTCCACGGGAAAGCGCGAATTCCGGCCCTGTGGTTGCTGCACCGCGTTCGCAACCAGGTCTTTGAGACTCACTCGGTTGCTTCTCTTCCAAATGGCGAAGAAGGGCTGCCGAACGAAAACGCAAATAAAACTACGGTGACGATGACCGGCCGAAGCCCGCCGCCTCCCGCTGCGCCTGCGGGTACTTGGGCCCAGCCCGCATGGTCACGGGGAGATCGAGCCGCGGCTCGTACTCGCGGTGCCAGTCCTTCAGGACATTCTTGGTTGGGCACCAAAGCTGGCGAATAGTTGCCGGATGCGCTTGCCGAGCTCGATGTACAGCTCGACCGCTCGAATCCTGTCTTCATATGAATGCATGAACTACCTTCTGGTCATCCAAGTTTTTGTCCGCATCCCCCACTCATCAAAAATTCCTGCTCGCAAGAGAGGCAGCTTTTGAAGATGAAATGGAAGCAAGCCATCCAGAAAACTTGGAATCGAATCACAACCCGTGACTCGCAGCGGTAAGTCAATGATTCTTGGGGCTTGGCTGAGCGGCCAAAGCCGCACCAAAGCTGGGGCGGAATCTCAAGATCGCCGTCAACCCGCACCAGCACTCGCTTTCACCAATTCGTCCAATCTGCCGGGTACACGTTTGGGTACACCAAAACTGCCGGAAACGGCCCCAGGTTTCAGGCATCACACCAGAGACAAACGAGCCACCGAGGCAGAATTATCCCACTTGCGAATCGGAGCGCGAGATGTGCAATTCGAGATGTGCGTCCGGCCAAGTCATCTTGCATGAGCCTGCTGCACGCGGCTCAGGAACTGCGCCACGTTGGCGCCGTGCCGACTCTCCTTGCTACTGACCGAAGTCACGCTGTTCTCGCCCGCACGAGGTAACGTCCGCTAGCGCTGATTCGCGAGCGTATGCCGGACTTTGCGGGCAAGATCTTCGCGCGTATACGGCTTGGCGAGCAGTTCCACCCCCGGGTCAAGGCGGCCGCCGTGCACGATGGCATTCCGCGTGTAGCCCGATGTGAATAGCACCGCAAGCCCCGGCACCAGTTCGCGCGCCCTGCGCGCCAGATCTGGGCTGCGCAAGGGACCTGGCATCACGACATCGGTGAAGAGGAGGTCGATCTTGATTCCGCTTTGGATGATGGCGAGTGCCTGCTCGGCATCGCTCACGGCGAACACCTTGTAGCCGAGTTGCTGCAACATCTCGACCACCGTGGATCTCACGTGCTCATCGTCCTCCGCAACCAAGATCGTCTCGGCCCCACCCACCACCGGGCCCATGTCGGGCGAGGCCGCTTCCTCCTCGGGGTTCCTTGACCGCGGCAGATAGAGCTTGACGGTCGTCCCGTCACCCACCTCGCTGTAAATCTTCACATGGCCGCCCGATTGCTTCACGAAGCCGTACACCATGGAAAGACCCAAGCCCGTGCCTTTGCCCTCCGGCTTGGTCGTGAAGAACGGATCGAAAGCTTGTGCAATGATTTCGGGCGGCATTCCCGCGCCCGTGTCCGACACGGCCAGCATGACGTAGTCTCCGGCGACGAGGTCGGCATGTTCCCGGGCATACGCGACGTCGAGGGTCGCATTGCCAATCTCCACCGTGAGCTTGCCCGCCCCATCCATGGCATCACGCGCATTGATGGCCAAGTTCAATAGCGCATTCTCGACCTGCGCCACATCGACGGAAGTGCTCCAAAGGTCATCGGCGACGGTCGTCTCCAGCAGCACAGCCTCGCCCAGAGCACGCTGCAACATTTCGTGCATGGCCTGCACGATGCGACCGAGATTCACGACCTTCGGCTCGAGCGTCTGCCTGCGACCGAAAGCCAGCAGCTGCCCGGCCAGCTTGGCTCCCCGCCGCACACCAGCGAGCGCGTTCTCAACGCGCTGTTCGGCCCGTTCCAGTCCTGTCACGTCGCGAGCCAAAAGCTGCAGATTGCCGGCGATGACTTGCAGCAGATTGTTGAAGTCGTGTGCGACGCCACCCGTGAGCTTGCCGATGGACTCCATCTTCTGGGCCTGCATCAGCGCCTTTTCCGTGCGCTTGAGCACCTCGGCCGCCTCTCGACGTTCTGTAATGTCGCGAGTAATTTTGGCGAAGCCAAAGAACCTTCCGTCGTCATCATGAAGTCGATCGATGATCACGTGGGCGAAGAACTGGCTCCCGTCTTTGCGGACCCGCCAGCCTTCCTGCTCGAAGCGGCCTTCTGCCGACGCAATGGCAAGGGCTTGAGCGGGCAACCCAATGGCCTGTTCCTCCGGGGTATAAAAGCGTGAAAAATGCGTTCCGATCACGTCAGTCTCGGCATATCCCTTAATGCGCTGAGCGCCCGCGTTCCATTTCGTGATCAGGCCATTTAGGTCGAGCAGGTAGATCGCATAGTCCGTCACCCCCTGCACGAGCAGCCGGAACTCCTGTTCGCTTTTGCGGAGTGCCTCCTCCGCAGCCTTGCGATCGCCCACGTCCCGGGTGATCTTGGCAAAGCCCAGCAAGCGCTGATCGGCGGCATAGATGGGGTCGATGACCACGTTCGCCCAGAAGCGCGAGCCGTCCTTGCGCAGCCGCCAGCCTTCTGCCTGGAACGTTCCTTCTTTTTGTGCGGTTTGCAGGGCACGCTCGGGGATTCCCGCCGCCCGGTCTTCTGGCGCGTAGAAGCGCGAAAAGTGCTGGCCCACGATTTCGCCAGCCGCATATCCTTTGAAACGCTCGGCACCCGCATTCCAGCTCACCACATGGCCCTGCGGATCCAGCATGTAGATCGCGTAGTCGTGGATTGCCGAAACGAGCAACTCGAAACGTTGCAGTTCAATCAGCCTGCTGTCATCGGGAAGGCCGCTGGTGTCCATTGATTTCTGAGAGGCTGTAAATTGAACCGAGCTCCAACCTCCGACAGCGGCATTCCACTCTTCGGGAAAGGAGGCTCCTTAAGGTACCGGCGCCTGGTGACATCGGGCGTTAGGTCACACGCCGGATTTTGCCATCCCCGGTTTAGCTGCGATTCTTCCCTTCAAGAAGACAGTATGGTCCTAACCGGCACGCCTGAACGCTTGGGAGAGGGAACGGCAAGCGTGTCGCGTCAACCTTTTTTTCCGTCCCGCTTTTGCGAGCGCAGACAAGGCAGCTCCTCCCCGACCACTCATGAATCCACCCCATATCGACTTCGAGATCGCATCCGACGCCGCCCCTTGCCATCGCTCACGTCGGTGAATAGCTGCGGTTGGTCCTGTGACCATTGGGTACGGGTTGACGAAATCTCCTCATGGACGTCAAGGTCACGGCGATAAGCACAGGCACGCAAATATCCCCTTCGTGGGTTGGCCGATGACCTCAAATCGCGAGAATCGCAGGTTATATGTTGTTGGACAGCAACCTCAATCGCGAGCATCTCAGGCCTTCTCCAGCGCAGCGATCTCCGTCGCGCCGAGCGCCCCGCTGTAGATCCGCAGATCGTCACCACCCTTGCAGATCGGGGTCGGTGCCGTACTGCGGGCGATCAAGCAAGTTCTGCGTCGTCTCGCCGAGGTCGGCGGGCGTGAGCGTCATCTGCGTATGGGGACCGGCGACGACGCCGTCCACGTAGAGCGTGCCAGTCGTGCCGGACAAGTCAGTCGTCAGATCCTCGACTCGAAGCAGCCTTGGGACGGCACGCTCTTTCGCCGCACTGGCCGTGGCGAACCCTGACCGAACTGGGTGCGTGCGCTGTGGTGCGGCTCCGCTCATGGCGGCAGGAGACGAAGCGCCTCACCCAGGAACTGCCGGTGGAATCCGGCAAACTGCTCGGCGAAGTCCGGATGGGCTTCATTTCTTCGCTGCAAATCCATTAGTGACCGGGTTCTTCGAGCGGCTGCACCTGGAGCATCCGGGTATTCGTCTCAACGTTGCCGAATCTCAGGGCATCGAACTTGACACGATGCTGGACAGGGGGTCGTCGACGTGGCGGTTCTCTTCCGCTTCAACCGACCAAGTGGCCGGAGGAGAAGCTGCATCGCGGACTGTTGCCTGCCGTTCAGATGTTTCCCGAGCCTCACTCCGCACGAACGCCGTTGCGCAGCACACCGATCGCGTCGACTTCCACTTCGACGATGTCTCCCGCCTTCATCCACACGGGCGGCGTGCGTTTGGCGCCCACACCGCCGGGCGTGCCGGTGACGATCACGTCGCCCGCTGCCAGCGGCATGAAGGCCGAGATGTGCGCAATCTGCTGCGGAATGCTGTGGATCATTTTGTCGGTGGTGGTGCGCTGCATCTCCTGGCCATTCAGGCGCGTGACGAGCGTCATGACCTGGTTGTCCTTGATGTCGTCGCGCGTGACCATCCATGGGCCAAAACCACCAGTGCGCCAGAAATTCTTGCCGGCCGTCCATTGCGGCGTGGCGGTCTGCCAGTCACGGATGCTGCCGTCGTTGTAGCAGGCATAGCCGGCAATGTGATTCCACGCGTCGGCCTCGGCAATGCGCCGTCCGCCCCGGCCGATGACGACGGCGATCTCGCCTTCGTAGTCGAGCTTCGTCGATTCGGGCGGCAGGACGATCTCGTCGCCATGGGCCACCTGCGATTCAGCCACCCGCAAGAAGAGGGTGGGCTGCTCGGTGATCTCGCGGCCTGTTTCCCGTACGTGCTCGCCGTAGTTGAGGCCGACGCACACGATCTTGCCCGGGTTGGGAATCACCGGCAGCAATCGAACCTCGCTCATCGGCAGCGTCGCGGTGGTTTTCGCCGCGGCCGCAGCAGCTTCGGTCAGCAGATCGGCGGCGATGAGCGTCTTCAGGTCCGTCGCGCGATCGGCGAAGACTTCGCGCAGATTGACGATGCGCTCGCCTGTCACCGCGCCGTAGCTGTCGATGCCGTTGTGTTGGAAGCTGATGAGTTTCATGGTCTGTCCGTGAGGCCCGCGAGGGCACGTGGTGGTTGTGGAAACAGGTTTACGCCAAGCGACCTCCAATGCGCGAAGCGCCCTCGGTGATCAGGTGAACGATCTTGTCGAGATCGACGATGGACAGGCGCGAGGTGTCGAAGACCAGCGAGATGGCGCCCCATGCGCCCCCGTCGGCTTTCATGATCGGCGCGGCAACGGCCGCCAGCTGCGGCTCCAGCTCGCCGATCGACACGTAGTGCCCCGCCTTGCGGATCGCCGCGTAGTGGCGGCGGAACTCGCTCCATTCGGCGGGCAGTCCGCAGCGCACGAGCTCGTCGTGGCGCGCATCGAAGACCTTGCGCAGTTGCGCTGGCGCGAACGTGGCCAGCAGCACCTTGGGCGCGCCGCCCCGGAACAGCGGGCGCGGTCGGCCACGCCCGTAGGCCAGCGCGGGCGGCGCACCGCCCATCTCGCGGTGCGTGTCCAGCACCTGCATGCCGAAGAGGCCCGATGTCACGCAGTCGAAGCCGGTGGCGGCCACCAGCTCGCGCATCACCGGGATGCCCTCGCGCAGCACCGGGTCGGCCTTGCGGATGTAGTGGTCGAGCAGGATGATGCGCGGCCCCAGCGCGTAGTGCGAATCTTCCACGCGCTGCAGCAGGCCAGCCTCCAGCAGCATCCGCACATAGCGGTAGCCCGTGGGGAGCGACACCGCGAGCGCGGCCGAGATGTCGTCCGCGGTACGCGTCAGGTGCATGTCGTCGAACAGGTCGAGCACGCCCAGCATGCGACCCAGGCTCGACATTGATTTTTCCGGCACGCGGTTTCCTCCAGGATGTCATGGCGCGACGGGGAGGTGTTGCGAGATGCGATCCAGATCGAGCCCCGTGCGCGCAACGCCGACGATATATCGGTCGGGCCGCAGTATCACTGCTTGCGCTTCCTGGGCGTCAAGCCAGTCCCGCAATGTCGCGTCGGGCTGGTCGATGACCATCGCGTCGGCGCGGCGCCAACGCTCGACGGTGGCGGGGGCGGCGGCTGCGAGCGCGGGGTGTCGGCCGATGACCGCGCTGCGGCGGCCCAGCAGTTCGTCCAGCAGGCGGCCGTCCTGCAGGCGCGGCTGCGGAAACGGGCGGCCCGCTGGCGAGCCGGGCTGCGCGTCGAAGGCGCCCTCGCCCAGCACCTGCGGCGGCAACTCGAAGATCTCGGGACGGCCCGCGCGGAACTTCGCATCACGCTTGGCCGCGAGCGCGGGGTCGGTGGTCTGGATGATGTTGCCCAGCCGCACCGCCAGTTCGATGAGCGCACGCACATGCGGCGCGCGCTCCGACTCGTAGGTGTCGAGCAGCGAATCGGAGGCCTGCCGCGCGAGCACCGCCTCCAGCTTCCACGCGAGGTTGGCCGCGTCGCGGATGCCCGCGCACATGCCCTGGCCGAGGAAGGGCGGGGTCTGGTGGCACGCATCGCCCGCCAGCAGCAGCCGGCCCCGGCGCCAACCCTGCGCGATGACCGAGTGAAAGGTGTAGATGGCCGCGCGCTCCAGCCGCGCCTGATCCGGCCTCACCCATGGCGCGACCAGGCGCCAGAGCGATTCGGGCTGCACCAGTGCTTCGTGGTCGTCGCCGGGCAAAACCATGATTTCCCAGCGCCGCCGGTCGCCGACCACGTTGCAATAGGTCATGGGCCGTGCCGGGTCGCAGTGCTGCACCGTGTGCGCAGGCAGGTCGACCGGCTGGCGCAGCACCACGTCGAACACCAGCCACGGCTGGCGTAGGCCGAGGTCCAGCATCGCGCTGCCCATGTGCTGGCGTACCGGCGAGCGCGCGCCGTCGCAGCCGATGACGTAGCGCGCGCGCGCGGTCGAAGTCTGGCCGCTGCCGGCTTCGCGCACGGCCAGCGTGGCGCCTTCCGCGTCCTGCGCGACGCCCGTCACTTCGCTCCGCAGCCGCACGTCCACGTTGGCGAAGCGCGTCAGGCCTTCGCGCAACACCGCCTCGAGTTCGGGTTGGTGAAAGTAGTAGTTGTTGGCGCAGCCGTGCGGCCCGAGCGCAGCGCTGCCGCCACGTATCAGCATGGTCTCGCCCGCGCCGTTGACGAAGTGCATGCCCTGTTCGCCAGGGCGTGCGATGGCCAGGGCCTGCTCGCGCAGTCCCGCGCCCTGCAGGATGCGCAGCACCTCGCCGTCGAAGTGAATCGCGCGCGGCAGCGGGAACACGCCAGCCTCACGCTCAAGCACCACCACCGACAGCCCCGCCGCGCCCAGCAGGTTGGCCAACGTGGCACCGGTGGGGCCGAGCCCGACGATCGCGACATCGTGCATGCGATGCGGCTCAGCCACGCTGGTCTTCCTCCATGCGACGCGCGACCTCGGCCTGCCATTGCGCGCGGCTCATGAACTTCGGAAAGCGCTTGGCGATGGCCTCTGCCTGCGCAAGGATGACCTCATCAGGCTGCGACAGGTCAATGGACTCGCGCAGCGGCTGCTCGCAGTACCAAGGCGTGTCCATGAAGAGCTCGAGCCGGTTGCCCTCGGGGTCACGGCAATACACCGATACCGCGTTGCCGTGCGTCACCGGATTCATGTCGCTCGCGCCCTCGGCCATCAACCGGTCATGGAACTGCCGCAGCGTGGCGATGTCGGGCACGCGAAAGGAGACCTGGTTGACCACGTTGAAGCCCAGGTCGGCCGGCCGGCCGGTGGCGAGCACCAGTTGGTGGTGCTCGCGCGCGTCCCGGCTCAGAAACACCAGTTGCACCGTGCCGAGGTCGCCCGCATCGGTCTGGGTGAAGCGCAGGGCTTGCCGGTAGAAGCGCGCCATGCGCGGCAGGTCGTTCACGTACAGGCCGATGTGGCTGAACTGCAGATTCGATGGGCTGCTGTCGGTCAATTCAATATCTCCTGGCGATAAAGCGTGCCGGTATTCGGCCTTGCGTTGATGAATGATATTGAAATTATCGTATTTTGACAATACAACGCATTTCTTTATCATTCGGCCTCGTGCAAACGGCACGCAAGATCAACAGGAGACAAACCGATGAGAATTCTGAAGATGACGGCCCGCCGCTGGATGGCCCTTGGCGTGATGGCCGCCGCAGGCGCCGTGCCGCCTGGCGCGGCAGCACAGTCCGACTACCCGAGCAAGGCGGTGCGCATCATTGCCCCCTTCCCGGCTGGGAGCGGGCCAGATGCGAACGCACGCGAGATCGCGGCCGAACTCACGAAGATCCTGGGCCAGACCTTCTTCGTGGAGAACCGGCCTGGGGCCTCGAACATCATCGGCACCGAGGTGGCTGCCAAGGCGCCGGCCGACGGCTACTCGCTGTACATCGGCACGACCAGTTCGCTGTCAGTGGTGCCTCACCTGTATGCGAAGCTGCCATTCAACGCAGAGAAGGACTTCGCTCCGGTCAGCCTCCTGGGCGTACTGAACACGGGGCTCATTGCCACGGCCGGCGTCGAGGCGAAGGATGCGCGCGCGCTCATCGCGGGGCTCAAGGCCAGGCCTGATTCATTGGCAGTTGCGACCGCAGGCATCGGCAGCTATTCGCACCTGTCGGCGGTGTGGTTCAACAATGCCGCGGGCGTGAAGACCAACCTCGTGCCCTACAACAGCACCAGCCCCTACACCGACCTGATCGCGGGCCAGGTGCAGGCGATGTTCGATGGCCTTCCCGCTGCCGCGGGAAGCATCCGCGCGGGCCGTCTGAAGCTGCTGGCCATTACCGGCAACAAGCGGCATGCGAGTTTTCCCGATGTGCCCACCTTCGCAGAAGCAGGACTGCCAGACTACGCCCCGATCGCGTGGCAGGGCATCCTCGCGCCGGCCGGCACGCCGAAGCCCATCCTTGAGAAGCTCAGCGCCGCCATGCGGAAGGCTTGCCAGTCCGAGGAACTGGCAAAGAAGTGGCGCGAGTACGGCGGCGAATTGCGCTGCGACACGCCAGAAGAGTTCGCGGCCTTCATCCATGCCGACCGGCAGATGTGGGGCAGGGTGATCAGGCAGGCCAACATCAAGCTGGACTGACGCGCCTTTGCAGATGGGGAGCGCGGACCATGTTGGCTTGAGTGGGCATCACGCAGACGCAAATCAAGACGTTGGGCGAGGAGCCTCAGGCATTCCGATCGAGTTCTACCGAGAGCACCTCAGAGGCCAGATGGCCAAGCTGATGAAGCGTCAACTCCAAAACTTCAGACTCACTCACTGATCGGTCCGCGAGCCACGCCAGGACAAGCTGATCGTGGAATCCGATCCAGGCACGCATGCACGCTCGAACCTTCTTGGTTGGGCTCGAAATCCCGAGGACTTCGCATATCCGATCGATCGCTTGCTGACGCGACGCCTCCCAAATTTCAGCAACCTCCGCATTGATTGCGAGGTTATGGGAACGCGCTCTAAAAAGCGCATCGCCTTGCCGTTGCTTCACAGCTTTCAGATGTGCGCGCAGGAACGATGTCACTTGTTCACGCGCGGTCCGGCCGCGAAACGAGTCTTGCTGCACCTTGTTCATCTTCTGCGCCGCTGCCCTACTGACCTCGGCGTACAGACCTTCCATCGATCCGAAGTGATGAAAAAGCAGGCCGTGGGCGACCCCGGCCTCGCGAACGATCTCTGCGGCTGCGACGTCCAGAAACCCTCGGGTCGCAAAAAGGCGCTCAGCCGTTTCCAGGATTCGTTGCTTGCCCGAAGACTTCCGCTCGGGTGTTTCCCGGCTGGGGTTACCGGGAGAAAACGCAGTGTCAATCATCGTTTCGATCATATGTCTGCTCGTGCACATGGGCCTCGCAACCTCAGGGAAAACCAGCAACCGCTGCTTGCAATCGCGGCCTTAGACTGACTGACAGTCAATCAATATCAAGGGAAATTTAAACCATGGCGAAGCAAACAAGAAACACGATGGCTTCCAGCTACGACGTTCTGATCGTCGGCGGGGGGCCCTGCGGGTTGGCTGCGGCCGTCGCGCTGGGACGCTGCGGGGTGCGCACGCTTCTCGTCGAAAAACACCCGTCGACGAGCTTTCATCCGCGCGGCCATGTCGTCAGCGCGAGGACGATGGAGATCTTCAGAACCTGGGGCTTGGAGGACGCAGTGCGCGCCCGCGGCATTCCGCATGACCGGAACCAGGGTGTCATCTTCGTGCGGTCCGTTGTCGGCGAGGTGATCGGCGAGATCCGCACCTGTGCCGATCGGCAGCGGAATCGACTCTTCGAAACCTATGGCCCGAGCGCGAAGACGTCCTGTCCCCAGGATGCGCTCGAGCCGGTGCTACGCCGCGCCGCGGACGATCAAGCCAGTGTCGATGTCATGTTCGGGACCCCGCTGGAAGACCTCGAGCAGGATGAGCAGGGTGTCTCGGCGAAGATCACTACAGGCGATGGCGTGACGCGCATCGTTCGCGCACGCTACGCGATCGCAGCCGACGGCGCACGCGGCGCGATTCGCGAGCAACTGGGCGTTCCTCTAGGCGGCGAAGCGGCGCTCGGCCATCAGATCGGCGTCTACTTCGAGGCAGACCTGTGGCCGTGGGTGGCGAATCGTCCCAACCTGCTTTGGTGGATCTACAACCCTGAGACCGTCGGCGTGATGATTGCGTTGGACGGTCGCAACCGCTGGACCTACAACTTCGGCTACGACGCCACCAAAAACACGCCAGAAGACTTCACCCCCGAGCGTTGCGCCGACATTGTGAAATCCGCCATCGGCGTGGAGGACCTTCGATTGCAGGTCAAGGACGTTCGCGCATGGCGCATGCAAGCGCGCATCGCGGAGAAGTTGCGCGTCGGAAGAATCTTCCTTGCAGGCGACGCCGCGCATCCCTTGCCCCCCACCGGTGGGCAGGGCATGAACACGGCGATCGGCGATGTCCACAACCTGTGCTGGAAACTTGCGCTAGTCCTCCAGGGCGTGGCCGACGAAGACATCCTCGACTCCTACGAAGCCGAGCGCCTGCCCGTGATCCGGTTCAACGTGGCGCAAAGCGTGCGCAACGCGCGACGCATGGAATCCGCGGGGTTGGGCGGCATCATGAAGACGCATGAAGACTTCTGCGAAGACGACATCTCGCACATGCGCGATGCGATCCCGGGCCAACGGGAGCACTTCGAATACCACGGACAAACCTTCGGCTATGCCTACCGGTCGCCCCTGGTCTTCGACGAAGGAAATCCGGCGCTGCCCCGCGACGTCAATACCTATGATGCGACCGCCGCACCAGGCGGGCGCGCACCGCATTGCTGGCTGAAGCTACCCGAAGGCGGACCCACGATCTCGACGGTGGATCTGTTCAAGGATCTGCGCTTCACCCTTCTCGCTGGCCGCGATGCGCAGCCATGGGTCCAGGCGTTCGCAAAGGCCGCCTCGAGGGCCGGCATCCGGTCGCAGGCTTTCGTCGTGGGTGCGCATCGCGACCTGCTGGACCACCTCGGCGCATTCCATGACCTCTATGAAATCTCCCCGCGCGGTGCCGTTCTCGTACGTCCCGACGGCCACGTCGCATGGCGTGCCAAAGACGCCCTGCCCCATCCCGACCGAACGATGGCCCAAGTGATCGGCGCTTTCGCGTCGAAACCAGACAAGCCGGTTGCAGAACCTGCGCCACAAAATCCGGAGGTACACGCGTGAATTCAACCCCTGCCGTCGCCACGAAATCGCCGCGGCGATTGGCCCACATCGCATTGCGCACCAACCACCTGAGCGAGCTCATCGATTGGTATTGCACGGTTCTCGGGGCGCATGTCGCGCACGCCTCCGACAAGGTCGCGTTTCTCACCTACGACGATGAGCACCACCGGATCGCGTTGATCGGGCTGCAAGACTATCCGCCGCAGGACGGGACTGTCCGCGCCGGCTATTTCCACACCGCCTTCGCCTACGACTCGCTGGCCGACCTGCTCGACAACTTCGTGCGTCTTCGACAACTCGGGATCGTTCCCCATCGGTCGATCAATCACGGGCCCACGGTCTCCTTCTATTACGCGGACCCCGAGGGCAATCAGATCGAACTGCAGGTGGACAGCTTCCCCGATGCCGAGGCGACCAATGCCTGGCTCGCGAGCGAAGCGTTCAAACGCAACCCGATCGGGATCGAGTTCGACGCGGACGAGATGCTGCAGAAGCTGCGCGATGGCGTTCCCGAAGTCGAATTGATGCGCCGGCCCGATTCCATCCTGTAAGCCATTCAAACAAGGAGACAAGCCATGCTCAACAAGTATCTGAGGGACGCTGCCATCGGCGTGGTCATGGCCGCGTCAGCGTTGGCGGCAACCGCCCAACCCGCGAAGGCGAAACTGGTGCTTCCCGCTGTCTCCATCCTTTTCGCGCCGGTCTACATCGCGGAGGATGCCGGCTATTTCAAGGATGCAGGCGTCGATGTCGAGATCAGTCAGCTGGCGGGCCCTGCAGCGCTCAATGCGCTGATCGGCGGCAGCAGCGACTTCACCACGATCGCCGGACTCATTCAATTGCGCGCGGCCCAGCGCGGCCAGAAGACGCTGGCAATCGCCGGTCTCCAGGAAAACGCGACCACCGAGATCGTGCTGTCGGCGGCAACGGCCGAACGCCTGGCCTCCGCCAAGACGCCGATGGACAGGGCCCGCGCGCTTAAGGGCCTGACGCTGGCAGTCGATGCCGCCAATGGCCTGCCGCATGCCTATCTGCGATTCGTCGCCCGACAGGCGGGCATCGATGCCGACAGGGATATCCGCTTGGTCTTCATCGCGCCGCCCGGAATGGACGCAGCCTTGCAGAAGAAGGAGGTCGACGGCTTCATCTTTTCCAGCCCCTTCACGCTGGAAGCCGCGCGGCGAGGCGCCTACCTCTGGATCAGCGGGCCCCGAGGCGATTTCCCCGAGGTGAATCCGACGACCTACAACGTGCTGGTCGCCCGCGACGGCTTCTGCCGGAGCGCCACCGCCACCTGCCGCCACATGGTCGGCGCGCTCGACCGGAGTCTCGCGCTCATCACTGCTGAGCCCCAGAAAGCACTGGCGTTGCTATCCAAACGCTTCGAGAAGATGGACCCCGAGCTTCTGAAGCAGGCGTTCGAGAGTTTTCAACGCAACACACCGGCGCGATCAATGCCGATGGGAAAAGCGTTCGAGCACACCGTGGACGTGATGTTCGGTCCGCAGGATGACAAAGCAGCACTCAAGGCGCTCGCCAAGAGCCTCTACACCGACGACTTCGTCGGCTCCGGCAAATAGGCGAAGCCAAAAGTGAATCGTCGTCGACTTTGGACGGACAGGATCGTTCTGGCCTCCGTGCTCCTGATCGCGTGGGAGGCCGTGGGCCGGCTCCACGGGGCCTACTGGATCAGCTCGCCGTCGCTGGTCCTGGAAAGAATCTGGATGCTGGTGCTGAACGGCGACCTCTGGTTTCATGGGCGATTCACGCTCGGCGAGGCATTGGGCGGTTTCCTCCTCGGTGCGATCCCCGGCTGCGCGGTCGCGATGGCCCTGCGCCGGCATCCCTTCTCGCGCGCGGCATTCCTGGGCGTCGCCGCCATCGGGTACGCCATTCCCAAAACGGCGCTCGTGCCTCTGTTCATCCTGTGGCTCGGGGTCGGGCCTGGGGCGAAGGTCGCGCTGGTGGCGGCAGCGATCTTCTTCATCGTCTTCTACAGCACCCTGGACGGGGTCAATGCTGTCGATCAGAAGCTCTTGCTGTCGGCGCGTGTTTTCGGTGCTTCGGAATCGCAACTGCTCAGGCATGTGGTCTGGCCTGCCGTCGTCCCGTACGTGTTCGGCGGTCTGCGCGTGGCCGTTCCTTATGCCATCGCCGGAGCCATCGTCGGAGAAATCATTTCGTCGAACCGCGGCCTCGGTTACCTGGCGCAGTTCGGCGCCACAGATTTCGACACTACCTTGGTGTTTGTGTCGCTCGTGACCGTGATGCTCATCGTTCTTTCGGTGAGCGCCGTCTTGTCGCTGATCCAGAAGCGCCTGCTGAACTGGCAAACCAACCTGTCGCAGGGCGCGCACACCGTAGGAGCATGACCGTGAAAAGAGACATCCCCGAAAGGGCCTTGGCCGACGTGCTGCTACAGCTGCGGCGGCTGGGAATTTCGTACGGCACTCACGATGCCGACGAACGCCACTGGATCCTGCGCGACTTGGACCTGAGCGTCCGCGAGGGTGAGTTCGTGACCGTCATGGGCTCTTCGGGCGCTGGCAAATCGACGCTTCTGAACTTGGTGGCCCAGACGCTGCAGCCTTCTGCAGGTCAGATCGCCTTTCGAGGGGAAGTCGTGGGTGGTGCCGACATGCCGCCCAACCCCGGCAGCAGCCGCCAGATCGGCTACGTCACGCAGGATGACAACCTGCTGCCTTGGCGCACCGTGTGGGACAACGTGATGTTCCCGCTTGCGCTGGCCGGCAAACCTTCGCCATCGGATGTCGATCGGGTCCGACGGTTGATCGATCAGGTCGGCCTGTCGCAGTGGACGAAGCACTACCCGCATCAGCTGTCGGGCGGCATGCGCAAGCGTGCATCCCTGGCTCGCACGCTTGCCTACAACCCGCCGGTCGTCCTGATGGATGAGCCCTTCGGCGCGCTCGACGCCGAGACCCGGGCGCAACTGCAGTCCGATTTGCTCGAGCTGTGGGCGTCCGAGAGGAAGACGATCCTGTTCGTCACGCACGACATCAATGAAGCCATCGCGCTGGGCGATCGCATCATCGTGCTGTCGGGTTCACCCGGACGAGTCGTGCTGGAGCGCCGCATCGACATCGATCGTCCGCGCGACCCGGAACTGATCTTCAAGGCGCCGACATTCGCGGGGCATTACGACGCCATCCGCGAGTGCCTGCGGAGCGCCGGCCACCCATGACCAAGCAGGAGATGCTTGCTGCGAAAGCGCTGGGCCTTGTCGCTTTCGCGTCGGTGTGGGAGCTCGCCAGCCGCTGGGTCGGTGATTACTGGGTACCTGGCATCGGGCAGGTTGCCGGGCGGATCTGGACAGAACTACTGGCAGGGAAGCTCCTTGTCGACCTCGCCGCCACCAGCCAGTTGCTGCTGGCGGGCATGTCCATCGGCGCCGCATGCGGATGTGCCGTCGCCTGCATGCTGAGGCTCGCCCCGCGGCTCGACATGCTGATGCAACCGTTCATCACGGCCGTCATGAGTATTCCGAAGCTGGGCCTGGTTCCCCTGCTCGTGCTCTGGTTCGGGACCGGCTGGATGCCCAAGGTGATGCTGGTCGCACTGACGGTACTGTTCATCGTCTTCTCGCTGACCTACGCCGGCCTGGCCGCGGTGAATGCGCGCCTGGTCATGACCGCGCGCGTGTTCGGCGCCAGCTCGCTCCAGCTGACACGTCACGTCGTCGTTCCGAGCGTGCTTCCTTTCATCTTCACGGGACTTCAGGTCGCCTTGCCATGGGCAGTCAGTGCGGCGCTCGTTGCCGAGTACCTCGCTGCCAAGGTGGGGATCGGGCACGGCATCGAAGAGGCGCGGCAACTGAGCGATTCGGTGGGGGTGTATTACGGAATCGCCCTGGCGACGGTTCTGGTCCTGCTTTGCAACGGCGTGCTGGCGTTCGCTCGCAAACTGGCCATCAAGGTTCAACCATAGGAGCACTGAGTGAAGATCTATAAGTTTCTGCAAGGTGGCCAGCCCCGGTTCGGCGTACTCGAGGAGCCTGGCACCGTCCGGATGATGAAGGCATCGCCATTCGAGGGCAGCATCGAAATGGGCGAAGAGACCTGGCCACTTTCAAGCCTCGTCCTCCTGCCACCCACGGTGGCACACCCGCGAATCTTTGGCGTGGGCCTCAACTACAAGTCCCATATCCTGGAGACTGGTCGCCCGTTGCCGGAGATTCCGTCCATCTTCATGAAGCCGGACACCGCCCTCATCGGGCATGGTCAAAGCATCGTATATCCGAGCGGAAGCACGGTCGTCCACTACGAAACTGAACTGGTCGCGGTGATCGGACGCAAGGCCAGGAGCGTCGCTCGCGAAGATGCGCTGCACTACGTGCTCGGCTATGCCTGCGGTAACGACGTGAGCGAACGCACCATCCAGCGCAAGGAAATGTCCTTGGGACTCATGACCGTGGGCAAGGCCTTCGACACCTTTGCGCCCGTCGGGCCCTGCATCGACACGTCTGTCGACCCGTCGAAGCTCCGGATGCGGGGGCGCTTGAACGGCGTCGTCGTGCAGGATTGCCAAACCTCCGACCTACTGTTCGGGGTGGACGCGCTGGTGGCCTACCTGAGCAAGTCGATCACCTTGATGCCCGGCGACCTCATCATGACCGGAACGCCCGGCGGCATCGGTCCACTGAAGCCCGGCGACATCTTTGAGATCGACATCGAAGGCGTGGGCGTGCTTCGCAACGACGTCATCGGAGACAACACATGACCACGAAAAAACCCGACGTTCGCTCGCAGGTCCTGGCGGCCGACGAGTCGAGGTACCAAGCCTTGTACCGGCAGGACGTGGCCGAGCTCGGACGCATGCTGGTTGATGACGGCTACGTCCATATCCATGCAAACGGCAACGTCGACGACAAGGCGGCCTTCCTGGCGTCGATCCAGGCGGCCAGGTATCGCTTCATCAACGCCGAACGCACGGCGCAGCAGGTCCGCCTTGCCGGTCCGCTTGTCCTGTTGCACGGCAGGACCCGCACCACGCTGGACGTTGCAGGCGAGACCAAGGTTATGGACAACGCCTTCACGACGGTCTGGAAGCAGACTGAGGACGGTCTCAAGCTGCTGCATTGGCAGGCCACCAGGCGCATCTAGCGCGATGAAGGGACAGACGCATGCACAACACAGCACGCCGGCCGTTCTCGGCCCTGTTGGTGGTAACGGCCATCGGTATCCCCTTGGCAGCCTTCTCCCAGGCGAAATATCCGTCCAGGCCGATCACGCTGGTCTTGCCGGCCGGCGCCGGGACCGGCGTCGACATCATCGGTCGGCTTGGAGCGCAGAAGCTGTCGGAGGTGCTCGGTCAGCCTGTGGTGATGGAGAACGTCGTGGGTGCCAGCGGCGTCATCGGCGTCCAGAAGGTCACCCGTGCGAAACCAGACGGTTACACGCTGCTTCTCGCGTTCAACCAGACGATCACCATGAATCCTCACGTGGTCGCCAATCTGCCGTATGACCCACAGAGGGAACTGTTGCCCATCTCTCAGTTCGCGGCTGCGCCATTCGTCTGGATGGTCAACGCGCAAGTGCCGGTCAAAACGTTCCCTGAGCTGGTTGCTTATGCGAAATCGCAGCCAGGCAAGCTCGCGATGGGCGTCACCGGCTTCGCTTCCGCCGCCTATCTCGGCTCGCAGTTGCTGGCCTATCAGACAGGGGCCGAGGTTCTGCCAGTGAACTACGCAGGCAATTTCAGCGCCGACCTGATGTCCAACGTGGTCCAGCTGTCGATGAGCCCCGCCGCGCAGGTGCCGGCCCTGGTGGCAAGCGGAAAGGTTCGCGCGCTGGCGCAGACGGGGGAGCGCAGAGCTGACGGGATGAAGGACATCCCGACCGTCAGTGAAACAGTGCCCGGTTATGTCATTGATGCCTGGTACGGCGTCTGGGCGCCGGCGGGTACGCCGAAGGATGTCATCGCGACCTTGACCGAGGCTTGGCGATCGGTCGCTTCGAAGCCGGAGATCAGGGAGCGCCTCGCAGCCCTTTCTGCCGTCGCCGTCGGGAGCACGGCCCAGGAGCTTGACGAGCTGATTCGCAAAGAGACAAAGATGTGGGGGGACGTCGTCAAGGCCCGGAAGATCACCCCTGCGCAATAGGGCTCGGTTCCGGAGGCACCTTTTGCGGGAAGCGGTCGAGGGTGTGGGCCTGGCGACGGGATCTGGCAGAAACAGCCAACGGTGCAGCTTGCAGCTGCCCGCGCGTCACTCGAGCCGAATATTGGATCTCTGCACAACCGTCTTCCATTTCGCAGACTCGCTCCCCAGGAACCGGCGCATCTCCTCCGGGGTGCTGCCCCAAGGTTCGATGTCGAACTCCAGCAGGCGGCGACGGGTCTCCTCGGCCTTCGCCATCGTCGCGACGGCTTGCGAAAGCCGGCCGATGATCGCCGCGTCAGTGGATTTCGGCGCCACGAGGCCGAACCACACGAGCACCTCCATGTCCTTGAAACCCTCTTCTGCGAGCGTCGGAACGTGAGGGAACAATGCACTGCGGCGTGCACCCGTCACCGCGAGTGCCCGGATGGTGCCCGCGCGAGTGTGCTGCACCGCAGTCGTGGTGTTGTCGAACATGGCGGAAGTACGTCCCGACAGAAGATCCGTGTAGGCAGGCGCCGTCCCTCGGTAGGGAACGTGAAGCATCTCCGTCCCAGTCCGATACTTGAACAGTTCACCTGCGAGATGAAGGGGCGAGCCCGCGCCGGCGGAGGCGTACGAATACTGCGTCGGCGACGAACGTAGGATCCGAACGAATTCCGCCACGTTCCTGGCGGGCACCTTGCTGTTCACCACAAGCACCAGCGACGAACTACCCACAACGCTGATCGGTTGGAAGTCGCGCTGAGGGTCATATCGCAGGTTCGGATAGACGCTCTGGTTGATGGCGAGACTAGCCGTATTGCCCAGCAGAAGCGTGTACCCGTCCGGCCTTGCAGCGGCCACTGCCTGCGCACCGACAGAGCCCGCCGCACCGCCGGCGCGGTTGTCGATCACGAAACTTCCGGGCATCGCCTCGGCGGCAGCGTGTTGGCACCGATCCGACTACTTGGCGCCCGACGCACTCGCCTGCTTACGAACACCAGGCTCATGACGATCGCGGCGCGCTGGCCCCGCCGACTCACCGCTCGCGAACAACCAAGCCTTGTGTCCCATTGACCATGGCCTCGCGAGATTCTCAATGCCGTTGTTTTCGACGCTCACCTCGCCGTCAAGCAAGTGATGGGTGAGCTTGCCCCTGTAGTTAAAGTTGTAGTCGATCACCTTGGCCTGAACGACTCCATGCACTCACTCATATGCTCAGCTTGATCAAAGGTGGCTCACAACAGGACGGCAGGTATCGTTTCACTGAACTCGTGCACAGACTTCACTTCCACTTCACCTGGTCCAAGCACACTGCATATCGACAGTGGTTCGGCGCTGGTAGGGGTCAGGGAGGAAAAAAGCCGCTCAGGGAATCGCCCCGATGCCAACCGCTGTCACTCTTCAACATACTCACGAGAAAGATGCGCCTGTGCTGGCGTGCTTGGTGCACAGCCGATTCCGGGTCTCGCACTAATGCGTTGCACGATGCACAAGCAAGTCAACAGCGGCGGGAGAATTTACGCATGACCACGAACCAAGAGTTGCCCGACGAGACGCTGAGCGCAATGGCGATCGGGTGGCGCAGGAAGGCGCTCGAGGGAGATCTTCACGCCCGCGGAATAGCGCACGAGCTTGAGACTGAATTGCGCAGGCGCGCCGGTGCGCCGTTCACCAACTACGACACTCTCGATATGCGGCCGCTCGAATTGAGGGCGGCGCGCCCTCGTTGGTGGCGGTTCTGGCGCAGACACTGAGGCCATGCGACTGCGCGGTGCTGCCCAGGCCCCCACGATCCGGAGGCCTCAAAATCAATCTCAGGCGAGTTTCGTGGTGCACCCCGCCTGTTAGGAAGCCGTCCCTACGAAGAAGCAGACACCCGAATGCCACCGACGACGAAGTCAACAAGCGCGTTCGCAATGTACTGCGTGTCCGTTGTTCCGGTCTTTGTGCCCGAAAGGCGATGGAGGCGATTAGGTCGGCCCCTATCAGTCAGGAAGAGCACCACGGTACTGACCATCAGCATGTAACGCAGGTACATCAAGCTCAAAGGAATCTCGGGCACTGCGTCGTGGAGCGCCACCACGAACTGCTTGGCCATCGGGTCGAAGTGTTTCTTGATCACCCGCTCCGTCATCGGCGAAGGTGAAAGGCGGTGCTTCAGGATCAACTGCGCAAGCAATTGACCTTCAGTGGCTGCGCCCTCCCCGACGTACGGAGCGACAAAAGCCCTGACGATCGCCGTCACTTCTGGCCGCGTGCCTCCCTTTCCTGCTGCCGCCGTGATCTCTTTCAGGGCCAGCGTGCGGCGTTTGTTGACGCGCGCTGACAGCTCATCAAAAAGTGCCTCGGCCAGCGCTTCGGTGCCTCCGAAGTGGTAGTGGATCGCCGCGACGTTGACGCCGGCATGGCTGGTCAGCGTTCGCACAGGCACCCCGTCTATGCCTTTCTCGGCATACAAGGCCAAGGCGGAATCGAGGATCTTCTGCCGGGTGAGTCGATCGGATGAAGGGGGCGTTGGTCCTGGCATGTCCACGCGAGGCTAAGGAGTTGGGTCAATACGCGTCACCGCAGTGCGGCGTGCGATGACCATGGGCATTTTGCATCATCCAGTCAATCACTTGTTTCAATCGAGCGACCGAATCGATTAGATCCGTAGAAACACTTGATTGAAACACATGTTTTATTTGCCTAGAATGCGCTCGCTACCGGCTTCCGGCGTAGTCAGCGCCGGCCGGTGCCATAGGAGACAAGCCCATGTTGAATCGAAGAGAGGCGCTCGCAGGCATCGCTGTCACGCTCGCGGCCCCCATGTCGAGCGCGGCGACGACGGACCTGCCCGAGATGATGAGGATCGTGATGCCGTTCCCTGCCGGCGGCGCCCTCGACGGGATGACGCGCATCTTTGCAGACACCTATCAAAAGGTGACCGGCCGGCAATGCATCGTCGACAACAAGCCCGGCGCGGCCACCACCATCGGTGCGTCAGAGGTGTCGCGTGCGAAGCCCGACGGTTCGGTGGTGCTCTGGACCACCGGTGGGCACCTGACCAACGGGGTACTGATGAAGAAGCTGCCCTATCACCCGATCGATGGCTTCACGCCCCTATCGATGGTGTATTCGACCTACGGCTTCGCGCTGCTGCACAGGACAAGCGGACCCTTCAATACGCTGGCCGAGTTCGTCGCTGCAGCAAAGAAGCAGCCTGGCAAGTTGAGCTATGCGTCAGCGGGCAACGGAAACACGACCCATGTGGTCGGCGCCCTGTTTGCCAAGCAGGCGGGAATCGATTTGATCCATGTTCCTTACAAGGGAACGCCCCTCACGGATCTGATCAGTGGCGTGGTGGATGTCTCGTTCATCGCGCCGTCGTCGGTGATGCAGTACATCGAGGCCAAGAAGATCAAGGCTCTCGCGATCACTGGGGCGCAGCGTGCAGAGACGTTGCCCACTGTGCCGACGTTCGCGGAACTGGGTATGCCCGACATCGACATTCCTGCATGGATCGGCATGCTCGCGCCACCGAAGATGCCGCCCCAGGTCTTGGCCACGCTCTACGAAGGCGTCGCGAAGACGCTGGCCGACCCGGGTTTCAAGGAAAAGATGATCACGTTCGGCAACAAGGTCTCGGGCATGCCGCCTGATCGGTTTAAGGCGTACCTCGAGAGGGAGTTCGCGCGCTACCAGCGGATCCTTCCTCCGCTCGGCATTGAAATGGATTCGTAATGTTCAAGAAAATCGTCGACCTTTCCATTTATCTCGAGAACGATGTGATCTCGGATCCTCCAGCGTTTGCGCCCAGGATTCACTACATGAACCATTCGGAGAGCTTCAGCCGGTTGGCGCAGTTCTTCCCAGGGCTCAAGGCGGAGGATCTGCCGGACGGTGAGGCGTGGGCAGTGGAGAAGGTAGAGCTCAGCACGCACAACGGCACGCACCTCGATGCGCCGTGGCATTTCGCATCCACGATGAATCACGGTGAGCCGGCGATCACTATCGACGAGGTGCCTCTCGAGTGGTGCCTGCAACCAGGGGTGAAACTCGACTTTCGTCATTTCAAGGACGGGTACGTGGTGCAAGCGACTGATGTGGAAGCGGAGTTGAAGCGCATTGGCCACACGCTGAAGCCGCTGGAGATCGTGGTCATCAACACCCGCGCAGGCAGCCGCTATGGCAAGCCTGATTTCGTGCAGTCGGGGTGCGGCATGGGCTATGGCGCGACGATGTACCTGCTCGAGCGCGGCGTGCGCGTGACCGGTACGGACGCCTGGAGTTGGGACGCGCCATTCCAGTACACCGCCGAGCGCTACAAGCAGGACAAAGACCCGGCAGTGATCTGGGAGGGGCACAAGGCCGGCCGCGACATCGGCTACTGCCACCTGGAGAAGTTGCACAACCTGGAAGTGCTGCCGCCGAACGGATTCTTCCTGTCTTGCTTTCCGGCCAAGATCCGCGGCGGCTCGGCGGGCTGGACGCGAGCTGTCGCGCTGTTTCAGTGACGTGAATCGGAACGAAAAATGATCTTTGAAAAGAATGTGTCGATCCGCCTGCGCGACGGCGCGGTTCTCAAGGCGAACGTTTTCCGCCCGGACGGGGATGCCCCCGTACCGGTTCTCATGACGCACGGCCCCTATGGCAAAGACGCGCATTTCGAGGATGCCTTCAAGCCGCAATGGGACGAACTGAAACGCCTGTATCCGGGCATCGACACGGAAGGCAGTTCCGGAAAGTACCTGCGCTGGGAGGTGGCCGATCCAGAGCGCTGGATTCCTTGGAACTATGCGATCGTGGTGGTCGACAGTCGAGGCGCTGGTGAATCGCCCGGCAAGCTGTGGGTGTGGTCGCCACAGGAGATAGACGACTATGCAGGCTGCATCGAATGGGCGGGAACGCAGGAATGGTCCAGTGGCAAGGTAGGCCTCCTTGGCATCTCGTACTACGCGATGAATCAGTGGCAGGTCGCCGCGCGCCGGCCGCCTCATCTGTCGGCGATCTGTCCGTGGGAGGGAGCCAGCGACTTCTACCGCGATGCCAGTCACCACGGCGGGATCTTCGGCAACTTCTTCTTCGAACTCTGGTTCCCGAAGCAGATCCTCTCGGTGCAGAACGGCAAGGCCGACAGTCCCTACATCGACCGGGAAACGGGTACGACAAGCACGGGCGAGGCACTGGACGACGAGGTTCTGCGCGCTAACCGGGTGGATGTGATCGATGAGTTCCGATCGCATCCGCTCGTCGATGACTGGTATGCCGCAAGATCTTCGAAGCTCGCGGACATCGAGGTGCCGGTCCTGTCCGCAGGGAACTGGGGCGGCATGGGGCTGCACCTTCGCGGCAACGTGCAGGGCTTCCTGGGCGCAGGTTCGCGGCACAAGTGGCTGCAGATGCATGGCGGCACGCACTGGGAATCCTTCTATCTGCCAGAGTATGTGCAGATGCAGAAGCGCTTCTTCGACAGGTTCCTCAAGGACGAGCCCAACGGATGGGACGAACAACCCCCTGTCATGCTGGAGGTGCGCCATCCGGACCGGTTCGAGCAGCGCTTCGAACACGAATGGCCGATGGCGCGAACGCAGTGGACCAGGCTCTACCTTGATGCGCAGGCCAACAAGCTGGCATCCGAACCCGTCGCTTCAATCGCCACAGCTACGTACCGTGCGCCAGAACGCGGCGTCGAGTTCATCAGCGCGCCCATGGATGCATCGACAGAGTTCACCGGGCCGCTGTCACTGGTTGTGTGGCTTCGCTCAAGCACCAAAGACATGGACCTCTTCGTGACTGTCCGGGCGTATGACCCCGATGGCCTCGAAGTGCTCTTCCGAGGCGCAACCGATCCACAGGTGCCGGTCGCGCAAGGGTGGCTGCGCGCCTCGCACCGCAAGACCGACCCGGCCCGGTCTCGTCCGGGCCAGCCGTTCCACACGCACACCGAGGTCGAGCCCTTGACACCCGGCGAAGACTATCGGGTGGAGGTAGAAGTCTGGCCCACGTCCATCGTGCTTCCACGCGGGTATCGGCTTGCAGTGCGTGTCGACGCGCAGGACTTTGAACGCGAGGGCGCGACAGGGCCGCGCAAGGGATCAGGGCCGTTCCTGCATACCGACCCGCTGGACCGCAACCCTGATCTCTTCAGCGGCGAGAACACCATCCTGACTGGCGGTCGCTACGAATCGCACCTGATGCTGCCGCTAATTCCCTCCCGCGACAACTGAAGCGCTTTCCCAGTCACAGCCCCTAACCGGGTGACTTGGGAGCGGCTCGCGAGCAGACAGCACTTCGACCACGAAGGATCCACCTTGACCGCCCCGTTCGATAAGAACTCGCCCGACCTCGCCAGTTGGGTCGAGAGCGCCAACGCACCCGAAACCCCTTTCCCGATCCAGAACTTGCCCTATGGCAGATTCAGACGGGATGCATCCGATCCGTGGTCGATCGGCGTGGCCATCGGTGACCAAGTCCTGGATGTACACGGTGCGGGACTCTTCCACAGTTCGGACATGGTTCATTGGCTGACGCTGGACCGCGCACAGCGGCAAGCCCAGCGCCGAGCGACCTCGATGGCCTTGCAGCACGGCGGCGAAGACCGTGCGCGCATCGCGCCGTGGCTGGTTCCGATGAGCGCGGTCGAACTAGGCCTACCTTGCGATGTCCGCAACTACAGCGACTTCTTCATCGGTATCCATCACGCATGCAACACGGGACGCCTCTATCGACCTGATGCGCCGTTGCTGCCGAACTACCGCTGGGTGCCCATCGGCTATCACGGACGTGCGTCATCGATACAAGTCAGCGGGCGCGATTTCTTGCGACCCAAGGGGCAGGTTAAGCCCGCAGGCGAAGAGGCACCGTCGATGCGGCCCAGCGACCGGCTGGATTTCGAGTTGGAGATGGGCATCGTCATTGGCCGCGGGAACGCACAGGGCGATGCAATCCCGATCGACGAAGCCGAGGACCACATTGCGGGCCTGACGCTCCTGAACGACTGGAGCGCACGTGATCTCCAGGCTTGGGAAGCGCAGCCGCTCGGGCCGTTTCTGGCGAAGAGTTTCGCCACGACACTGTCGCCTTGGATCGTGACTCTGGAGGCCCTGGCGCCGTTCCGCAAACCCTTCGTCCGTTCACCCGATGAACCGCAGCCACTGGCCTACCTGGAGGCTCAGACGGGCCGCGAACTCGGGGCGATCGATGTGACGCTTGAGGTCTGGCTACAGACGCCACAAATGCGGGCCCAGGGTCAGAGCGGCGAATGCATCGTTCGCACCGGCCTCGCCCAGGCGGCGTATTGGACAGTGGCCCAACTGGTGACGCATCACACCATCAACGGGTGCAACCTGATGCCGGGCGATCTACTTGGAACCGGGACGCTTTCCGGCGACGGCCCGGGCCAAGCGGCCTGTCTGCTGGAAATCACAGAAGGAGGCAGGCAACCACTGCGGCTGTCGAACGGCGAGGAACGCCTCTTCCTGCATGATGACGACACAGTGACCTTGCGGGGCTATTGCGAGCGTCCCGGGCACCGTCGGATCGGCTTTGGGGACTGCACAGCGACAGTTCGAAAAGCGAAGCCTTCACGGAGGTGAGGAATTTTATGGGTCAGCCGGCCTAGACTTGCGGGCGTGCGAATCCGTGGGTGGCAGCTCTGGCGCTGAGGCCATGCGCGTGCGCGGTGATGCCCAAAGTCCGACGCTGCGGCCAACCGACGATAACGACAGGCACGTAAACACCCTGTTATCGGTCCTTGGTTCGGGCGCACCTCTCAACTCGTGATAACCACAGTCACGAGAACAACCATTTATCGGTGGTTGGTCCGGTCTCACATCTCAATTTGCAACACCAAAGTCACGAGAACGCCCCATTACCGTAGGCTGGTTCAGTCTCACGCCCAGCTTGCAATAACGAAGGTCACGAGAACATCCCTTTATCGGTGACTGAAAGCGCAGCGGAAACGGCAGGAACACGCTGGACCTAGGTCGGCACTTCGACCTGCGAGCGGCAGGTATGCAGCGATATCCGCAACGTAAGCACGCAGCCAACACATCTTGACGACCGCGATCTGAGATGCGCCCGGTTGGCTCGACGTGTTCATCAGCTTGTAGCAACATCTGCCAATGCCGAAGTACCGATGGTCATGTCTCGCTTGCGGTGAGACGAATTCGAGTGAGTTGGAGGCTTGCACCTCGTGCCAATGCTCGGCCCATGCTACGTCGGCGCAGATCACCGCGAACCGAACGAGGTATGTCGAGGGAGGCGGTCGACTTCTGGGAGAGGCTGCGATCAGCGGTTCCGAAGACCTCTCTGCTTTCGAGGTTCTCTGCAAGCCGGTGATCTTGTTCCTCTTTGGGTGGTGGCCAGGCAGGCGCCCTTAGGCGGTCAACTTGGCTTCCAGAGATGCGGCAACAGTTCGTCGATGCGGCTGTGCGGCTGTGCGGCTGTGCGGCTGATCAGTACGCGCCTGTCGCGTGCCAGAAAGAGGCGACGCCCTTGATTCAGAACCGGGCGATGTGGCTCACACAATTGCTGGCACAGACTGAATTGATCTCATCTCAAGAGATTTTCGGCCGTCGGATTTGCCGTCCCTTTGACCTTCAACCCTTCCGAGCTTCGAACATGCGCTGAAGCAACTTCTGAAGGAGCTGCTGATCTGACGCGCTGAGCTGTTCAATGATCGGGGCCAGTGCCTGTTGCCCTTGGACCCGCAGCCGCTTGACGAGCTTGGCCCCGTCGCTCGTCAGAAAAACGTCTGTCGCCCTGCCATCTTCTTCGTTCGGCGCGCGCGCTACCAGTCCCCTCTTTTCTGCTCGGGCGATAAGCCCTGACATCGTCTGCTTCTCCAACCCGAGGTAGTCGGCGAGTTCGGCCATTCGCGGGCGCCGATCCCACAGGATTCCTAGGACGCGGATCAGCGAGAGAGACAGGTCGTTCTCGGCGCCAATCTTGTTGATCACGGCCATCGTGACAAAGGCGGTCGTCACAAGTGCATCGGCCAGCCCCTCATCGGACGCGGGGGCTTCCTTCATGGATTTTTTCTCTCTCGTCATGGCTCCATATTGACATAGTTCGTATTACGTATCAATAATAGATCGTACTACGAACTTTATAGCCGACGTGCCCACCGAAGGAGAACCCATGAAAGCTGCTGTCATCACCTCGTTCGACCACCCTCCGCACTACAGCGACTACGCCGATCCCGTGCCCCAACGGCCGGGAGAAATGCTCGTCGAGGTGCTCGCGGCCGGCCTGCATCACGTCACTCGCGGCCAAGCTTCGGGCGTTCATTACTCCGGCGGTGGGGGGCTGCCGCTCATCCCGGGTGTCGATGGCGTCGGACGCGGTACCGACGGCAAGCTGCGCTACTTCGTGCAGAGCCCTGGGCAAATCGGCACGATGGCCGACAGGACGGTGATCGAACTCGACCACAGCATCGAGCTGCCGATCGACAGCGATCCAGCAACGATCGCGGGCGCGATGAATCCCGCGATGGCGTCCTGGCTCGCGATGCGTTGCCGCGCGCCGTTTCAGAGAGGGCAGAAGGTGCTCATCCTCGGTGCCACCGGAAGCTCAGGAAGCATGGCCGTGCAGATCGCCCGGCACCTGGGAGCGTCGCGGGTCATCGCCGCTGGGCGCGACAAGGAGAGGCTCGCGAAGCTGCCCGCGCTTGGCGCCACAGAGATCGTGACGCTGGGGGATGCCGGGTTGGGCGCCCTTGCGCGCGACGTCGATGTCGTGCTCGATCTCGTTTGGGGTGAGAGTGCGGTTCGCGTCATGGAGACCGTACTCAATCAACGGACGGATCGCAGCTTGCCGATCACCTGGATACACATCGGCTCGACGGCAGGTGAAGTTGCTGCCATCCCAGGCGCCTTCCTGCGTTCTGCAAGACTCCAGATCCTGGGCAGTGGATACGGCTCGGTGCCAGGTCGCGAGATCCTCATGGAGTTGCCAGCGCTGGCAAGAGAGATCGCAGGCGGAACGTTCCGGATCGCCGTGAAGGCCACGCCACTGCGCAATGTGGAGCAAGCGTGGGTCGAGGCAACCCACGCGAGCGAGCGCATCGTTTTCACACCATGACGAACGGTCGCCTGTCCTCCCTGGTCGCGACCTACGGGCTGGTCCTGCTGTTGGCAGCCTGCGCCAGCCCGTCATTGCGCGCGCCTGTAGCCATTGAGCTGCCCGAGGTCTGGCGCGCGCCCTTGCCCCATGACGGATCGACGGTGGCACTCGCCGATTGGTGGAAGGCATTTCCCGATCCGATGCTCGTCCATTTGATCGAACGTGCCCAGGCCGCCAACCCGAACCTGCAGGTCGCCGCCGCTCGGCATCGGCAAGCACGCGCCTTGGTCACACAAGCCCGAGCCGGCCTGCTGCCGCAACTTGGCGTAATTGCCGCATCGAGCCGTGGCAAGAATCTCAACAGCGTCCCCGGCGTTTCCACCCAGTCCGACGTCCAGTTCAATGCCAGTTGGGAGATCGACCTTTTTGGCGGCAAGCGCGCCGAAGCCGATGAACAGGCGGCGCAAGCTGACGCCGCGCAACACGACTGGCACGCCGCCCGCGTGACGCTGGCAGCCGATGTCGCCGGGGCCTACGTGAACCTGCGGCTGGCTCAGGCGCGCGAGGAAGTAGCCGAACTCGACGGCCTGCTGGCAGCTCAGCTTGCCGCGTGGGGGCGACAACAGCAGGCGGTCGGCCTCATGAACGCCAGCGACGTGGCCTTGTTGCAGACCGATGCTTCCCTCGCCACGGCCCGTCGCAGTGCCGAGCGAGCCGAAGCGCAGGTGGCCCTGCAGGAACTGGCCTTGCTGCTCGGCGTGTCGGCGACTCCGTTGGCGGCCGAGCTGCAAGCCCCCGCCTTGCCCGCCGCCTGGATATCTCCTCGCCGCTCGCTTCCCGGCGCGCCCGCCTTCGCGGTCCACACGATGCCGGCACAGTTGCTGGCGCAGCGTCCGGATGTGGCCGCGGCCCATCGGCGCTGGTTGGCCGCGCAGGCCCACCAACGCAGCGTGGACGCCCAGCGCTATCCGCAGCTCAGTCTGGGTGCATTGATCGGCGAAGCGCGTCTGCGTGTAGGCGGAGAGAGTTCGGTGAGTTCCCTGTGGTCGATCAGCCCGAGCTTGACGCTGCCGCTGTTCGACGGTGGGGCACGCCGGGCACAAGGCCAGGCTGCGCTCGCCGCAGTCGATGAGGCGGCTGCAACCCTGCAAGCGAAGTGGCAAACCGCCGTCGCCGAAGTCGAGGAGTCAATGGAGCGCACGGCAGCCACGCGCGACCGCCAGCGCGAAGCTGAATCCGTCGCGCGTGAGTGGCAGGGCATTGCACAGCGTGCCGTCCTGCAGGCGCAGGCAGGCCTGCACAGCGGAGCACAGCGTGTCACTTCGCAACGCAATGCATTGGCGGCGCACGGCGACTTGCTTACCGCCCAGGCGGATCAGGCACAAGCCTGGTTCCGTCTGTACCGCAGTCTTGGCGGTGGTTGGAACGCCGGCCCGAGTCCCATCGATCAACTTGCCGCTCAACCATGAAACTTCACCCCGTCTACCCCTTTTCTGCAGTCGTCTGTCTTTGCGTTGCCTCCGCCGTGCTGCTTGTCGTCACGCGCAGCGCCGCCCAACCGACGCCGTCCCCTGATGCGCCCCCCGCACTGACGGTCAAGCCAACTTCCGCCGTTGCACAGCGGTGGCCGCAGACACTGGCCGCAGTCGGCAGCATTGCTGCCTGGCAGGAAGTGGTGATCGGTGCCGAGATAGGTGGCCAGCGCCTGTCGCGGCTGCTGGTCGATGTCGGGGACAGGGTGAAACAGGGGCAGCTTCTGGCGCAACTCAGCCCTGGCACCCTGGAAGCCGATCTGAACGCCGGCCGTGCTGCGCTTCAGGAGGCCGAGGTCAATGCCGCAGAGACGGGCCGCGCTGCCGCCCGTGCCAAAGCGCTACAGGGCACCGAGATCTTGTCGGCCCAGGCCATTGATCAGGCACTGGCGGCCGGCGATGCCGCGCAAGCCCGTCTGGCCGCAGCCCGCGCACGGGTGCAGGCCGATACGCTGCGGCTGGCCTACACCCAGGTGCGCGCGCCAGACGACGGTGTGATCAGCGTCCGGCCTGCTGTTGAAGGTGTGCTCGTTCAAGCGGGCGCAGAAATCATGCGCCTGCAGCGCCAGGGCCGGCTGGAATGGCGCGCCGAATTGCCGGGGCCGGAACTCGGACGCGTGGCACCAGGCCAGGCCGTGATCATCAACCCAGGCGGTGCGCAGGCCACCGAAGGCCGCGTTCGCAAAGTTTCGCCTCAGGTCGATCCGCAAAGTCGTACCGGCATCGTGTACGTGGACCTCAAGCCCGCCGCGCCGGTGCGCGCCGGCCTGTTCGCCCGTGGTGAGCTGCTGTTAGACCAGCACACGGTACTGACGCTCCCCGAAACCGCCGTCCTGCTGCGCGATGGTTTCAGCTATGTGCTCCGCATCGATGGCGACAGGGTGCGCCAGCAGAAAGTAGTGTTGGGCGCGAGGCGCGGTGATCGGGTGGAGATCCGCGAAGGGCTTGCCGCCGACACGGCAGTCGTCGAATCCGGCGTCGGCTTCCTTGCGGATGGCATGACGGTGCGCGTCACCGCCGCCAGTCCGAATGCATCCCCCCGGACCACCACGCGCTGAAGGGGAAGACCATGAACTTCTCCGCCTGGTCGATCCGCAACCCCGTGCCGGCCATCCTTCTATTCGTCATGCTCACGGTGGCTGGGCTGTTCGCGTTCCACGGCGCCAAGGTCCAGAACTTCCCGGACGTGGATCTGCCCATGATCACCGTCATGGCCAGCCTGCCAGGCACTGCTCCGGCCCAGATGGAAACCGAGGTTGCGCGCAAGCTGGAGAACGCGATGGCCACGATGAAAGGGCTCAGGCACCTGCACACGAAGGTGCAGGACGGCGTGGCCACGGTCTCCGCGGAATTCCGCCTCGAGAAGCCGCCGCAGGAAGCCTTGGACGACACCCGCGCTGCCGTGGCCCGTGTGAGAGCGGACCTTCCTGCGGCCTTGCGTGATCCCGTCATCAGTAAGGTCGAGTTCAAGAATGATCCGATCCTGACCTATACGGTGGCATCGCCGCGCATGGACGACGAAGCACTGTCGTGGTTCGTCGATGACCAGATCACCCGGCGCCTGCTCGCCGTGCCCGGCGTCGGTTCCGTCATCCGCGTGGGCGGTGTGAACCGAGAAGTGCGCGTCGAGCTCGACCCGGACCGATTGCTGGCATTGCGTCTGAGTGCTGCCAATGTCTCGCGCCAGCTTGTCCAGGTCCAACGCGAGGCACCGGGCGGACGTACCAGGCTGGGCAGTGGCGAACAACCTGTGCGCATGGTCGTCGCGGCACCCTCGGCCAGCGCCCTCGCTGCCATGGAAATCCCATTGCCCGATGGACATGTCGTGCGGCTGGATCAGGTGGCCACCGTCACGGATGGGCTGGCCGAGCGGCGCAGTGGCGCCTTTCTCAACGGCAAGCCGGTGGTCGGCTTCGAGATCCTGCGCACCACGGGCGCCGGTGACATCGACGTTGCCAACGGCGTGCGCCAGGCGCTCGCGGTGCTGAAGACGCAACAACCGGACATCCAAATCACGGAGGCGATCAACGCTGTCGATCAGGTGGTGGAAAATTTTGAAGGCAGCATGTCGCTGCTCATCGAGGGCGCGTTGCTCGCGGTGCTGGTGGTGTGGATCTTCCTGCGCGACCTGCGCGCGACGTTTGTCGCCGCCGTGGCGCTGCCGCTGTCCATCGTCCCCAGCTTCCTGTTCATGCAATGGATGGGGTTCACGCTGAACCTCATCACCTTGCTGTCGCTGTCGCTGGTGGTCGGCATCCTGGTGGATGACGCCATCGTCGAAATCGAGAACATCATGCGCCACCTGGCGCAAGGCAAGGAGCCCCTGGTGGCCGCCCGCGAGGCGGCCGACGAGATCGGTCTCGCGGTGATCGCCACTACTTTCGCGCTGATCGCCGTCTTCCTGCCCACCGCCTTCATGACAGGTCTGGTTGGCAAGTTCTTCGTGCAATTCGGCTGGACCGCATCCATCGCCGTGTTCTTCTCGCTGGTCGTGGCGCGCTTGCTCACGCCGATGATGGCGGCCCACCTGCTGAAGAAGCCGAGCCGACCCCACGCCGAACCATTCTGGATGCCGGCCTATCTGAAGGCGGCACGCTGGGCCTTCACCCACAAGGTCGCCACACTGGCGATCATGGGGGCCTTCGGCATCGCCAGCTGCACGCCGCTGCTCATGGGTGCGATCAAGGTCGACTTCATTCCGCCGGGCGATCTGAGCCAGACCCGGATCAGCGTCGAGCTGCCGCCAGGCAGCACCTTTGAACAGACGCGCGCCATCGTCGATCAGGTGCACGCCGCCGTGACTGCGCATCCGCATGTGACGATGGTCTACGCGGCCGTCGGCGGCGGCAGCACAGGAGGCAACTTGACCGGCGGCGTTGCCGAAGCGCGCACGGCAAATTTGACGCTGAACCTGACGCCACGCAAAGAACGCCCGGGCCTTACCCAGCAGCTTATCGAGAGCGAGCTGCGCACACGCCTGCAGGACGTTGCCGGTGCACGTGTCAACTTGGCCGCGAATGTAGGCTACACACTGGTGCTCTCCGGCGAGGACAGTGACCTGTTGGCGCAACATGCGGCCACGGTAGAGCAGGAACTGCGCAGCCTGACAGGGATCGGCCAAGTGACCAGCAGTTCGAGCCTGCAGCGACCCGAGTTGATCGTGCGCCCGGACACTGCCCGCGCGGCCGATCAGGGGGTAGCGACCGATGCCATTGCAGAGACGGTGCGTGTGGCGACCTTGGGAGACTACGACCAGTTGCTTCCGAAGCTCAACCTGAGCCAGCGCCAGGTGCCGATCGTGGTACGGCTGCCCGACGAAGCGATGAGAGACCCGGAACTGCTGCGTCAGCTGACGGTGCCGGGTGCGCGCGGTCCGGTTCCGCTGCGTGATGTGGCTCAGGTGGAGATCGCCAGCGGCCCCGCGCAGATCAATCGCCTCGACCGTTTGCGCAACGTGAACTTCGAGATCGAACTCAACGGTCAGGCCCTGGGCGATGTGCAGAAGCGCGCCGCCGCGCTGCCCAGCCTATCGCACCTGCCGCCTGGTCTGTTCAAGAACGAGATTGGACCAGCGGAAACTTCCAACGAGCTTGGCCGGAGTTTCCTGCTGGCGATGGGAACGGGCGTGGTCTGTATCTACATCGTGCTGGTGCTGCTGTTCCACGCCTGGGTGCAACCGGTGACGATTCTCGGAGCGCTGCTCTTGTCGATCCCGGGAGCGATCCTGGCCCTGTTCGTGACCGGCACCAACCTCAGTATGCCCGCCATGATCGGGATGATCATGCTGATGGGCATCACCACCAAGAACTCCATCCTGCTTGTGGAGTACGCCATCGTGGCGCAGCGCGATCACGGCATGTCCCGGCTCGAGGCGCTGCTCGACGCCTGCCACAAACGCGCACGTCCGATCGTGATGACCACCCTGGCGATGGGCGCAGGGATGCTCCCCATCGCGCTGGGCTTAGGCGCCGATCCGAGTTTTCGCGCGCCGATGGCCATCGTTGTGATCGGCGGCCTCGTCACCTCCACCTTTCTGAGCCTGCTGGTCATTCCAGTCCTCTATGAAGTCGTTGATGACTGCGTCCAACGCTGCACGCCGAAGCGCTGGATGGCGGCGCGCGAAGGAGTCTCGATCGTTCGCACTTTCCCCAACCCTTGAACCGCGCTTGATCGCCTGCATTGGCAGGGGCTCTGTCCCCAACGCAACCGATGCGGCGACTCAACGGCCAGTCGAGCGACAGCCCTGTGGTCAACATCCAGCGACCGAACGCTCGTCCACCAACCTTGTGATTTTCTTTCCTCAACGCCTGCCTACCGGACATCCATATGAAAGCTCACCCTCCCCTGTTGCTCGCCGCGATGGTTCTGGCCACCAGCGCGTGCGCCAGCAGTTCCGCCCCACATCAGATACAGCGCGCGTCGGTGCCCGTCGCTCCAGTCGACGCCGCGCCGGCGACGCTTGCAGCAGCATTGCCCCAAGATGAGTCAAGTGCCATGCGTTCCGGTGCCGACACGAACGACATTGCCTCGTCCGATCCGGACGCAGAAGCGATCTATGAACAAAAATGGGCGCACGATCCCTGGCAGGGCTTGAATCGAAGGACCCACGGATTCAACAACGCGGCGGACAGGTGGGTGCTTCGGCCGGTGGCGGTGGGCTACGACACGATCACGCCTGCGTCGGTCCAGGCGGGCGTCTCGCGCTTCTTCGCGAACCTGCGCATTCCCGCGACGGCCCTGAACCAGGCCCTGCAGGGGCGCCCCCAGCATGCGGCGCAATCGCTCGGGCGACTCGTCGTCAACAGCACCGTTGGCATCGGGGGACTGTTCGATCCGGCTTCCCACCTGGGAATTGCGAAGCGCACTGACGAAGATTTCGGCCAGACGCTCGCGAGCTGGGGCTGGCGCGACTCGCGCTATCTGGTACTTCCGCTGTTGGGCCCGCGCACGGTGCGCGATACCGTTGCCATGGCGGGCGATCAACCGATGTCGCCCATCGGGCAGATTGACGACAGCGGAACTTACAACGGACTCCTCTTGCTGCAAACAGTGGACGGTCGAGCGCGGATGCTGCCGCTGGACAAGTTTCGTCAAGATGCGTTTGACGACTACATTCTCGTACGCGACGCTTGGGTTCAGCGGCGAAACCATCAGATCCGACAGGATCTGCTGCCCCATCGCGATTGAGGTGGAAACGCAACCGCGCGTCCCCTTCGGGATTGCAGAGAGTGCGACACCGTGAACGGACGGCGGCAGCAGCCACGAGGGCGGCCGCTTGAACTCGCGCCGCTCGATGGGCGCATTGGCGGGTTTTCAGGCCCCAAGTGCAACACCGGGATACGTCTTCGGTGCGTACCTTAGGTCGCGTGGATTGCAGATGGGCGCTTCGGCAGCGCTACCCTGCCAACCGGCCAAGCGCTCCGACGACGGCGACGTACTTGCCTGTTGCATGCCTGCCGCCTGCGGAGCACTACGTCTCGATGATTGCTTTGACCAGAACGGTTCTCGACTCGCCGATGTGCTTCTTGAGCAACTCGCAAGCGCGGTCCACCTCGCCAAACCTGACCGCAAGAAGAATTTCCGCGTGATCGGCACTCGAGGTTGGGTCCCAGTCTTCGGCGTGCGTGGCACCGATCATGTAGCGTGTTCTTGCGACATGGAGTTCCCTGATCGAATTGAGCAAGATCGGCATTCCGCAGGGCTCGTACAAGGCCATGTGAAAGCGCCGATTTGCCTCCTCCCAATCTCGCATGTTCTTGGCTTTCTCGCTCGCGGCGATGGCCGCCTTCGCCAGCGCAAGACTCTCGTTCGTCATCCTCTTCATCGCCCCGGCCAGCGCCAACGGTTCCAAGGCTTCACGCATCATGGTGATTTCGACGACAGACGCGAGATCCAAAGGTGCGACCCGCACACCTTTCCTTGCTGTGGCAACCAGCAGGCCCTCGGATTGAAGCTGCCGGAATGCTTCGCGTACAGGGATGTGGCTCGTGCCGAACTCCTTGGCGACCGCGTCCTGAAGCACTCTTGCGTCCGCCTTGAGCGTGCCATTGACGATTCGCTCTTTCAGGATGCGTGCGATCTTCTCGGACCACGACAAGTTCGATAGATCGTCCAACATCAGGGAAGAGGTCGTATTCATTTTTTCGGCTACAGATCAAGCGAGCCCACCGCTGCCTCGACTGCGGCGAGTATCGAACCGTCAACGACGGCCTTCTTCAGCGTGTCTAGGTCATCATGAACCCAGCGGTCCTCGCCCCATGTCGCAGGAACCACCGTTCGTACGGCTTTGAGTGCGGCCTGGCTGCCGACCCCCAGTGCAAACTGCTTCAAGTTGCGCTCGCTCAGATCGAGCGCCTGGGCCGCCAGAAGCAGTTCAACAGTGACGACGGCCTGCGCATTTTGGACCACCGTGCGGCTTCGCCGGGCCGCGAAGCATGAGTTGCTGATGTGATCCTCGGTGTTGCCTTTCGCAGGCAGACTGGTCGCGCTTGCAGGACTGCACAGGCCCATGTTCTCAAGCACCAGGCCCGTTCCCATGCTTTGCACGGTCGGAAAGCCGGAATTCACACCAGGACGTTCCGCAATCAGATTGGCAGGCAGCCCGAAGTTGCAAGCCGGATCAATCAGGCGTGAGCTGCGGCGATCGCAGATGGCGCTGAGATCGGTGACGACCAGCGCGAGCAAGTCCATGGCCTGTGCGATGTACTGGCCATGGAAGTGACCCGCGGAGACGATCTCGTAAGTATCGTCTTCCGGAAAAATCAGCGGGTTGTCGGTCGCGCTGTTCATCTCTGTCTGGAGAATGCCATCGATGTAGTCGAGAGCGTCCAAAACGGGCCCATGAACCTGCGGCGCACAGCGCAGGGAATATGCGTCCTGAATCCTCGGCGCTAGAGGCGGATTCTGCGGCAGCCCCACCGTCGAGCTCTCGGCATTGGGCGTTCCCCACAGAACGATCTGTCGCGCAGGCTCCGTACAGCGCGCCGAATTCTCGATGAGCTTGCGGATCGATGCGGCCACGCGCCGCTGGCCTTTGTGGGGTCGCGCCAGCATGACGCGATCCTGGAAGCACGCGACATCCGCGCGCAGCGCCTCGAGCGAAAGCGCAAGTGAGACCGTTGCGCTCGAAAGCAGCGCACGGGCGTCATGCGCTGCAAGCACTGCGTACGCCAGGGAAGCAGTTGCCCCGTTGATCAACGCCGTCGCGTCCTTGGCCTGCACGTCCAGGGTAGGCGCGAGGCCCGCTCGCTCGAATGCTGCGGCGGCTGAGAGCACCTCGCTCTCGTATTCGACCTTGCTCTCGGGCATTCCCATCATCGCCCCCGCCATCAGCGCCAGCGGCGCAAGATCACCACTTGCTCCCACGCTGCCCTTGGAGGCGACGATCGGCGTGATGTCGTGATTGAGCATGTCGAGCAGGCGGTCGACCATGGCCAGCCGAACACCGGAGTGATTGCTTGCGAAGGCATTCACCCGCAAGACCATCATGGCGCGCACAACCTCCTTCGGCATCAACTCACCCGTGGATGCCGAGTGCGACCGGATCAAGTTTGTCTGGAAGGCGACGACATCCTTCGCCCCGATCCGAAGGCTCTTGAGCGAGCCGACGCCGGTATTGAAGGCATACATGAGGGGCGCCGCGTCAGTCAGCCAGTTGGTCTCTATGTATTCACGTGCCTGGGCAAGCGCAGTCCTGCATTCCTTGTCCAGCTCGAGCCATTGGTGCCCTCGTGCGACCGCGACCAGCGACGCCGGGGTGAGGGATCTTCCATCAAGGATGACAGGAGCATGTTCAGTGTTCATGGATCGCCCATTTAATTTCATATATTATCTATGATACTTCGAGACAATGACCCCCCTCTGGGCGCACATCACAACTTGGATGCCTATTCATGTTGCGCTCAACAGATGGCCAACACGCGTCGCTCGACGCGACAGCATCGGGCCATGAGCCTGCCCTGCGGCCGTTCGGCGTGCTATCGGTCGTCATGATGTGGGTCGGCCGGCATTTCGACGACGCGACGGTGCTGGCCGCCGCCTTCGCTTGAGCAGGCAGGATTCGCGTCACTCGGTCGAGCCAGCCCAGCGCAGGCTGCAATAGAGCTGACGACGAGGAACATCCGTGCCTTCGCGGCTGCCGAGTGCCGTGACGATGTTCGGGTGTCCGCTGACCTCCTTCGTCCGTCATGGCTCAGCTCATGACCCAGAGAAATGCTAGCAAGAGTGAGTCGTTTGCCGGCACCTTCAAGGTGTCCTGAATCTCTGCTTGCCTTGCGGATCGCCGCCTCCGCGGGAGTACGGAAGGTCGTGCGGGCTAGGCGCGGCCAGACGCGCAGCGTTCCGGCTTTTTCGTGTTGCGCTGCCCTATCGCGCCGGCCCGACCGGTCCCTTCGGGCAGCATGTGCGCCCAAGCGTCCTGCAACCGCTCAACAGCAAAGTCAATGAATTGCCGGACACGTGGCGCAAGTTGACGGCCATGCGGAAAGACCACATGCAAAGGCTCCATCGGAGCCGCGAAGTCTTGCATCACATGCAAAAGGCGGCCGGCCTGGATGTGCGAGCCGACATCCCAAACCGACTTGAAGAAAATCCCGGCTCCCTCCAATGCCAACGACTGCGCCACATCGCCGTCGTTCACAAGAAAAGTCCCTTGGATCTTGACCGCGAGCGGTTGCCCGTTGACTTGAAATAGCCAATGGCCAGCAGGACGCGCGCCGTAGACGATGCACGCGTGCTGGGACAGTTCGTCAGGTGTTGTCGGCGCACCATTGCGTGCAACATAGGACTGCGCGGCACACAGCACTCGGTAGTTCGGCGCAATTTGACGCGCACTGAGCGACGAGTCGTGCAACGTACCGAAGCGGAAGGCAACGTCGATGCCACTCTCGGCCAAGTCCATGACATCGTCACTCAGTTTCAGGTTGATAGACAACGCGGGATGCCTTGCCTGAAAAGCGGCAACGATGGGCGTCAAGTATTGCCGTGCAAACGTGCGGGGAGCGGTCAGCGTCAGCATGCCGCTGACGGTATCGCGACTGCCCGCCATCAGGTGCTCCGCGCCCTGGATTTCCTGCAAGATACGGGCGCAGCGCTCGTGGAAAGCCACCCCCTCTGGAGTGAGCGACTGGCTTCGCGTGGTGCGCAGCATCAGGCGCACGCCCAATTTTCGCTCCAGCGACCCGATCCGCTTGCTGACCACCGCCAATGACAGGTCCATATCGCGGGCTGCGGCTGACATGCTGCCGGTCGCGACCACTCGAACAAAGACCCTTAGATCCACAACATCGTCAATCATGCGGCGGCTGCTCTCAACGTTATGAAGAGAGTGTATCTATTGCCTGCTACTTTATTAACCTTCCGGAGATGAAGAAACTGGCGTTATCGCTCTCAACCTCCAGGAAAGTCTCGATGACTGCACGTCAATCTTTCGCCCCGATGCTCGCCGCGCTGCTGATCGCCATCGGCGCCGGATCTTTCTCATCGGCCCATGCACAGCACAGCGCCGCCGAGCCCCTGACCAAGCTTGCCAAAAGTCAGGCGGGCTTCTATCGCTTAAAAATCGGTGACATCGCCGTGACCGCTTTGTCTGATGGGACCATCCCATTGGAGACGAAGATTCTGACGAATACGAAGGGCCACCACGTCGCAAGACTGCTCAAGGATGGATTTGCCGGAACGACCATCGACGCGTCGATCAATGCATTCCTGATTGAAACCGCCGGCAAGCTCATCCTGGTGGACGCCGGCACCGGAGAGCTCTATGGGCCGACGCTAAACAAGTTGCCGGCCAGCCTGCGTGCCATCGGCGTGGAGCCAGCGCAGATCACCGACATTCTCCTCACCCACGTCCACACGGATCACAGCGGCGGCTTGATGGACGGCACAACGCGAGTCTTCCCGAACGCCGTCATCCACGTTGAGCGCAAAGAGGTCGACTACTGGCTGGATCCACAAGCACTCGCACGAGCGCCCGAGTCTCAAAAGCAGTACTTCCAGCAGGCCAAGGCGAAGATCGGTCCCTACGCCGACTCCGGCCAAATCGAACCGTTTGACGGCGCCGTCGAATTGTTTCCAGGCATCCGCTCCGTGCCCGCTCCGGGTCATACTCCCGGCCACACGTTCTATTCACTCGAGAGCAGGGGCGAAAAACTCATGTTCTGGGGCGATGTGCTGCACGTGGCAGAAGTACAGTTGGCGGCGCCCGGTGTGACGATCCAGTACGACGTCGATCCCAAGGAAGCGGCCGCTGCGCGACGGCGCGCGTTCGCCGACGCAGCAGCGAAGGGTTACCTGGTTGCGCCTGCACACTATTCCTTCCCGGGTGTCGGTCATCTGCGCAAGGTGGCCGATGGCTATCGCTTCGTGCCGCTGACCTATGTCAACGACGCGCTACCGGTAAAAAGATAGACCTCGGAGCCCGGTTCGCCTTGAACCGAGCGAAGGGGGCGTGGCGCGAATGGCCGAACAAGCCGCATGTCAGGAATCTGATGTCGCCTGCGGTGCATGCCTCGCGTTTTCCATAAAGCGTCGAGCGCCTTCGCCGCCTCCTCCTCTGACCCTTGGCCACATCCTGAGCGATGGCAGCCTGCAACTTACTGCCTCCGAGAGATCTGCGGCCCGTTCGCGATGGGTGAACCAGAACCGCCTGGACATGCCTTGCATGATCTTCCTCGATGAGACGGCGAACTCGTCGCGGGCGGCGTCGAGCAGCAACTGGTCAAGACGCCAGCGCAACACCGAAAAACCTGGCCATCGTTGCGCTTGGCTTCCGAGAGGCCCAAATTCAGACGAACTGACGGCGTAGCTGCGTACCATTTCTCGATCCGAAAAGCCGCGGCGGCCGGCCTATGATCCTCGCCATGTCATCCACAGAGAAGCGCGCTAGCCACACGTCGCCACAAGCCGCAGGTCAACCGTCATTGGTGGATCCTCCCGAACGGGCCATCTTCGAAGGTCAATCGGAAGACTTGCTGTCCGACCGGCTGGCGCGGCAGATCCGCATCAGCATACTTCGCGGAGACAACCCCGCGGGCTCCCGCTTGAACCTTGACGAGATGAAGGGGCGATACGACGTCAGCCTGAGTCCCTTGCGGGAAGCGCTTTCCCGCCTTACCGCTGAAGGATTCGTGCGCTTCGAAGCAAAACGCGGTTTTCGCGTCAGCGAGATGTCGGGCGCCAACCTCGGCGAGATCACCACCATCAG
Organism: Variovorax sp. W1I1; assembly: GCF_030815625.1. Lineage (NCBI taxonomy): Bacteria > Pseudomonadati > Pseudomonadota > Betaproteobacteria > Burkholderiales > Comamonadaceae > Variovorax > Variovorax sp. W1I1. The sequence goes on from NZ_JAUSWZ010000001.1 coordinate 5,470,913, forward strand.
GAGACTCTGCGAGCCAGTCGCGATCCGGGAATCGGTCTTGCATGGCGACGACGACTGGGAGGAGCGGGTAGCAGCTGCTGCGCACATGCTCGGCAAGCGCGTTGCGGCGGAGCCGAGCCCGATCTCGGCCGCCGAATGGGAAAGCGCCCATCGGAAGTTTCACCTCGCCGTGCTGTCGGGTTGCGGCATGCCGATGCTCATGCATTTCTGCAGCACGCTGATGGACTTGCAGGATCGCTACCGCCTGCAGCTGGCAAAGGGGGGCGCCTATTCCCGTCGGGCCGATGGCAAACATTTGGCCCTGCTCGATGCCTGCCTGACGCGCAATGCGAAGCTCGCCGAGAAGCTCGCACTTGAGCACATCGATCGCACCCACCAGGAACTGATCGCCGCGATGAGCGGCACGCCATTGCCAGTCGCGAAACCCCGGGCCGGAGCGCGCCGCCGAAAGAGCTAGCAATCGCTCAAGTGGCGGACGGCGCGCCATGCGAACGTCATGCCCGGCCCGAGAGTCGCTCCTGGGCCCGGGTAGGCGCCCCGCATCATCGAGGCCATGTCGTTGCCGCACGCATAGACGCCCGGGATCGGTCGTCCTTCGGCATCGAGGACGCGCGCGTCCGAATCCGTCCGCAGGCCCACGCTCGTTCCCAGGTCAGCGACGTGAATCTCGACTGCGCACAGGGAACGCGTGTCGAGAGGGCGCAAACACCGATTCGGTGTGCTCGTCGGATCGCCATTGTGCTGATTGAGCGCCGACTCACCGCGATGGAAATCCACATCCACTCCGCCAGCAGCGAGTTCGTTGTACCTGGTCAGTGTGCGCTCGAGCGCACCGGGCTCGAGCTGAAGGCGTTGTGCGAGTTGGCGGGGCGATCCAGCTCTCGTGAGATAGCCCGCCCGCGTAAGGCGCCGCGGCGACCTTCGGCCTGGATGCGCCAAGCCAAGGCCATGGCGTTCGACGAATGCAGCATCGGTGATCAAGAAGAAGCGCTCGCTGCCCGTGCGTCGGTTCGATTCGAGCATGCCCTCGCAAAAGTGGTGATACGAGTCCGCCTCGTTGGCGAATCGGTTGCCGGTCGCGTCCACCGCGAGAAGACCTGGCTTGGCCCGGTCCATGACGATGTGCGGAAAGGTCGCGACGCTGCCATCCGTTCGCTTCATGGTCGAGACTGGCATCCAGAACGCAGGCGGCATGTGGTCGCCGTCCATCGTGCCGCCCAGCGAAAGCCCCAGCTGGATGCCTCCGCCGGTCCCGCCCGCGTGCGCGACGCTGTACGCACGGGCGACCGCTGGCAACCAGCGCTGCCGCATCGCCGGGTTGCCCGAGAACCCACCGGTCGCCAGCACCACCGCCTTTCGGGTCCGCACCTGCCGCTCCCCTTGCGCGCCGGAAAGCGTGCAGCCGAATCCCGACGCCGTCCGCACCACTTGGGTGACCCTTGTATCGAAAGCGATCTCGACATCCGAATGCAACAAGCTGTCGAGAAGCTGCGCGACAAGCGCATTGCCCATGACGAGCCGCGTTCCCCGGGCACGGGTGAGCCGGTCTCTCGCGTATCGGGCGACCAGTCGTGCTGCCTGCAGGAAGGCTCGCGGCTCACGCAGTGCGTTCAGCAGGATCGGGATGTCGGTCTTGGAAACCATCATCCCGCCCAAGACCATGAATTCCGGCAGCGGCGGACGTACACGCGAAAAACTACGGCCGAGCCGGCGGCCGTCGAACGGATCGGGAGCGAATGCTCGACCGCCAAGCGTGGCGCCTGGCAGCCCTTGAAGGTAGTCGGGGTGATGGCGCACCGCTTCGAGGCGTACCTGCGTCTGCTCGCGAAGAAATCGCAGAAGCTCGGGCCCCGATTCAAGGAGCGCGTCGATCTTGGCGCGGTCGGCGTCCGCCCCGATGCATGCCTGCAGGTACGTGCTTGCCGCCTGGCGGCAGCCAGTGATGTCGTTGACGTCCAGCGGGGACGCGCAAGGAATCCATAGCGTGCCAGCCGACGTCGCGCTCGTGCCGCCCACCTGGTTGGTCGATTCGACGAGCAGAACCTTCAAGCCTCGGGCCGAAGCGCACAGCGCGGCCGTCATGCCAGCCGCACCTGCTCCTACGACGAGGACATCGAAGTCCAGCGCCTGTGGCATCACGCCTCGCTTTGAAGGATGGCGCCCTGCTCCCGCAAACGGTGCTGCAGCTCGGGAATGGATGTCTCCCGGACGTCGCCTGTCCAGCTTCGATCGGTCGAGCACATCGCGGCCGCCGTGCCCGCAGCCTGGCCCATCGCCATGCAGGTGCCCATCACGCGCGCCGAGCTTTGCGCCTCGCGCGTGGCGGACAGGCATCGGCCGACAACGAAAAGGTTGCGGACATCCTTGGCGATCGCGACAGCCAAGGGAAGATCGTAGGACCCCCCTTCCCTGATCGTCTGGCGGCGATGGGAAGATACCGCGAACAGGTCGATTTCGTGGCCGCCCTTGGCGACCACATCATCGCGCTTGCGCGCGGTCAGCACGTCATCTTCATCAAGGACGTAGTCGCCCACGATCCGACGCGTCTCGCGCACGCCGATCTTGCCCGCGACACCCGAGAAGTGTGCGTCCTCGAAGCCGGGCACGCGTTCCTTCAGGAATCGCATCGATTGCTCGATCTGAGCAAAGAAGGTCGGTACTGCCGCGCTGAGCCGCCGCATATCGGTCGCATCGACATTTCCGATCTGCGTGCAGTTGATGCTGACTTCGCGGCGCGCCGTGGAGATGGGCACCACAGCGACGATCGACGTGGGGAACATCTCACCGGCCTCCACCGCCCGCTGCAGGATGCCGCGCTCGCCAAGGAGCACCACCTTGGGCTGGCCCTGTTTCCAAAGGGCCTCGGCGCATTGTTCGCGCGACATGCCCAGGCCGGGAAATTCCGCGAGTCCGTAGTCTTCCGGATGGCTCCTTACGTTTCCGAGCAACCGGGGTGTGTCCACGCCAGTCATGCGGAAAATCAGCGACGGTGGCTGGAAGAAGCGTCCGTCCTTGCCCAGCTCCGTCTTGCCGCCAGCAGCATCCACGAGATCGGCGTCTCCGCTGGCGTCGATGACGACCTTGGCGCGCACCAGGTGGCGGCCGGACTTGTTCTGGACAAAGACCCCGCGCACCTGTCCGTCGACGGAAAGAACTCCCGTGGCGAGCGTGTAGAGCATCAGCTCGACGCCCGCCTTGTTGAGCAGACCCACGACAGCGAACTTCATCAGTTCAGGGTCGAAACACACGAGATGCAGCGATCGATAGTCGAAGACGGGACCGATGTAGCCGCCGAGCGTCTCGACCTCGCGCAACAGGTCGCGAGCCACGCCGCCGACGATCCATTCTCCGCGCGTCGAGATCATGCCCAACATTGAGATGCCGCTGACAAGTTCTCCGCCCACCATGGGCGAAGCTTCGACTAGCAGTGTCTTCGCGCCACTGCGTGCTGCGCTGACCGCAGCGGCAACGCCCGCGCTGCCGCCGCCCACGACCAGCACGTCGCATTCGATTTCATGAGTGATGTCCAGCATGGAGAAGCTCAAGTAGTGATTTTCTTTGTGATGACGATGTCGCCCCAGCGCTTCACCTCGGAACGCAGCAGGGTCATGAACTCTTCTCGCGAGCCGGCAATGGGAGTCGACCCCAGCGCCGCAAAGCGAGCGGCGACCGCCGGATCTGCGAGCGCCTTGTCGAGCGAGGCATTGAGCTTGTCCAGCACTGCGGCCGGCGTGCCCGCTGGCGCAAGCAGCCCATACCATCCCTGGGCATCGAGTCCGGGCATCGTTGCCTCGGCGAGCGTAGGCACGTTCGGCAACTGCGGTGAACGCCGTCGGCTGCTGACCGCGAGCGCGCGCAGCTTGCCACCCTGCACCTGCGGGAGTGCCGTCTGTACCAGATCCATGACGAACTCGATCTGGCCGCCGAGTAAGTCGACGATGGCAGGGCCGGTGCCACGGTATGGCACATGGGTGAAACTCGCGGCGGTGCTGGATGCCACCAACTCCGGAAGCAGATGCGTCAGCGTGCCGGCGCCGCCTGAGCCGTAGGGAACGGGCTTGGACCTGGCCGCCGTGATGACGTCGGCGAACGTCTTGTAGGGAGAGTCCGCGCGCACGACCACGACAAGCGGAGTCTGCGCAACGCCGCCGACCGCGGCGAAGTCTTCAACTGCGTCGAAGGGCAGCGGCTTCATCATCGTGGCATTGACCGCGTGTCCGTTGGATGCCATCAACAATGTGTAGCCGTCCTTGCGTGCCTTCGCGACCAATGCTGCGGCGATCGTGCCGCCGGCACCGGCACGGTTGTCCACCACGACGCTCTGCTCGAGCTGCTGCGAGAGCAGGGATGCGGTGATGCGGGCCAGCGTGTCGGCAATGCCACCGGCGGCGAATCCCACGACGATGGTGACGGGTCGGGCGGGAAAAGCTGGCTGCGCGTGGGCCAGCGGGGCCAGGCTGGCGAGGCCCATCGCGCCGAGAAACTGCCGCCTGCGCACAAGCCATTGGGGCAGGTGAGCGCTGGGAAGCCGAGGGTCTGTGGTTTCCATTGAATGTCTCCGGTAAGTTCGAATGGCGGGGAGCCGCTGCGTCAGCGGAAGAAATCGAGCAGCCGCTGCAGCTGCCCGTCCAATACCTGCTTGCCTGGGTGGATCTCGCAGCCCAGCTTGCGCGCGGCATGAAGAAGTGGCGTGAGTTCCGGGGTCATGACCACCTCGGCAACGACGTGGAATCCACGCAGCAGATCCGTGTCAATAGGTGAACGCGTGTCACCGGCCATTCCGATCGGCGTCGCATTGACGATCAGCTGGAAATCGGCCGCCGATGTCGCGCTTCCCGCATCGAAGCGCGTTCCCGCCGGGCCGTGTTCGGCAAGGCGCAACGCGAGCTGTTGCGCGCGCCAGCCATTGACGTCGACGACGGACACACGCGCAGCACCTTCCTGCGCAAGTGCAAGTGCAATGGCTGAGCCGACCCCGCCGGCGCCGATCACGAGTGCCGAGCACCCCTTTGTCGCAAACCCACGTCTGGCGAGCCCCGACACAAAGCCGTAGCCGTCGAAAAGATCGCCGAACGCCTTGCCGTCGCGAAACCGGACGGCATTTACGGCGCCTGCCACGCGTGCGGCCACCGAGAGTTCGTCCATCCAGTCGACCAAGGCGATCTTGTGCGGGACCGTGGCGATCCAGCCGCGCAAATTTCGAATCCGACGCGCTCCCTCGAAGACCGTCCGCAGATCCTCGCTGGATACCGGTGCCGGCAGGACGAGAAGGTTCTCGCCCGCCGCAAGGTAGTGCGGATTCATGGCTTGGGGCGCCTTCACCTGCGCGATCGGGTCGCCGACGATCCAGACGAACTGGGTCGCGGCATCTATGAGCGACGCCTTGCTTGAAGCGCTTTGATCGTTTTCCATTCATCGATGGTATCTTAATCATCGATGATCTGACAACAATCGATTATTCTTCGGACACTCTGATCACGCGAAATTGCGTCACTTCATCCCACCGAGGAGATCACGATATGAAGCGAAGGACCCTTCTAGGCACCGCTGCGGCCAGCGCCTGACTGCATGTGCGAATGGCTCACACACCCCTCAGGCCAAGCCGACACTGTTACTCGTGCACGGTGCCTGGCACGGGGCTTGGTGCTGGGAACGTGTTGTGCTCTTGCTGGGCAATGGCGGATATCGCAGCGTGGCAGTCACGCTGCCGGGCATGGGCGAGCGACGCTCGGAGTTGTCTGCAGCCATTGATCTGGACTGCCACATCAACGCTGTTTCCGACGCGGCGCGCGCCATCGAAGGGCCGGTCGTTCTTGTCGGCCACAGCTACGCGGGCTTTGTAATCACCGGCACCGCAGACCGCCTTGCCGCTTCTGGCACGCTTCGGTCGCTGATCTACGTGGATGCATTCGTACCGTCCGAAGGCGAGAAGGCTTCCGACTACATGCCAGAGGAGGCGCGCACAAAACTCGCCGCAACGCTCGCGATGGGTGATCCCGCTTATCCGCCGATACGGGCGGAGTTCTTCGGCCTCGAACAACCCGAAGATGTTGCGTGGGTGCAGGCCAGACTCACCGCGCAACCGGCGGCGACCTACTTCCAACCCATTCGGCTCGACAACAGATTGGGCGTCGGCATCAGGCGTAGCTATGTGGCGTGTCAGTCGCCCCGCCTCCCCGTCTTTGATTCGACCAAGGCACGGATCCGTGCGGACGCCTCGTGGATCTATCAGGAATTGCAGACGGGACACGATGCCATGATCACGTCCCCGGATCGCTTGGCCAAGTTGCTCATTCAGCTTGCCTGAGTGGAAGGTCAGCGGGTCGAATGAGCCACTTGAACGAAAAACAGCGTCTGGCGGGAAATCGTTGGAGGCTATGCCGTCCGGCCTCGCATGACCGGGAGCATCTGTGAACGCGACACGGCATGCGATCGACGCATCCAGCCGTGTCAGCCACGCGCGTGCTTGCAGACTCAATGTTGCTCCGAGACACGAGCGCGCTTGCGCACTTCCAACATCGCGGTACCCGAAGCGAGTACCGTGACGACGAGCCCTTGGCGAGCCAGTTGGCGGCGGTCTACATGGCCGGCATGGGCGAAATCTTCCGAGTGCCACTGGCCGGAGCACCCGAGGGCCTCGCGCTAGCGGAAGTTGTCGGAGCTCGGGCCGCGGCGCCCAACAGTAGCTTGTACACCCTGTCCGAGAGCCACCAGCCAGTCGCTGCTCTGGTACACACCGACGGTCACCACCACATCCCCGCATCGACGACAACGACGCTCGCGCAGCGCGGCATCCCTGAGCGGGCCGGGCGATGGACAGGGAGCACCATGGGGATCTTCGGTGGGTCAGGCGGTGGCCACAGCGGGTCCGGCTCCACGCGAACGCAGCAGGTCGAGCGCGACGTCGACGATCATGTCTTCCTGGCCGCCGACCATGCGGCGCCGGCCGAGTTCGAGCAGGATGTCAACGGCCGGCAGGCCGTAGCGTGCCGCGGCGGCTTCCGCATGCCGCAGGAAGCTGGAATAGACGCCGGCATAGCCAAGCGACAGCGTCTCGCGGTCCACGCGAACGGGCCGGTCCTGCAGCGGCCGCACGATGTCATCGGCCGCATCCATCAGCGCCTTCACGTCGCAGCCATGCTTCCAGTGCAGCCGCTCGGCCGCCGCCACGAAGACCTCGAGCGGCGCGTTGCCGGCGCCGGCACCCATGCCGGCCAGGCTGGCGTCCACGCGGTCGCAGCCTTCCTCCACGGCCACGATGCTGTTGGCGACGCCGAGGCTGAGGTTGTGGTGGGCATGCATGCCGGTTGCGGTTTCTGGGCGCAGCACGTCTTTGAAGGCGCGGAACCGGTCGCGCACATCCTGCATGCCCAGTGCCCCGCCCGAGTCGACGACGTACACACAGGTGGCGCCGTAGCTTTCCATCTTCAGTGCCTGCTGCGCGAGTTCCGCCGCGGTGGCCATGTGGCTCATCATGAGGAAGCCGACGGTGTCCATGCCGAGCTCGCGCGCGGTCTCGATGTGCTGCTTCGCGACGTCGGCTTCCGTGCAGTGCGTCGCCACGCGCACGACGCTGGCTCCGGCCGCGTGGGCCGCCTTCAGGTCGTGCACGGTGCCGATGCCCGGCACGAGCAAGGTGGCGATGCGCGCCCGGCGGACGGCGTTGCGCGCCGCGGCAATCCACTCGAGGTCGGTGTGCGCCCCGAAGCCGTAGTTGAAGCTGGAACCGGCGAGCCCGTCGCCATGGGCGACCTCGATGGAGTCGACGCCTGCGGCATCGAGCGCGGCCGCGATCTGCGCCACCTGTGCCAACGTGTAGCGGTGCCGGATGGCGTGGCTGCCATCGCGCAGCGTCACATCGGAGATGTAGATCTTCTTGTCATTCATGGAAATCTCCTCACGCGATCGCCGCGGCACGGGTAGCCAGCAGGCGCGCCGCGATGCGCTCGCCGCTCGCGAGGGCCGCGCTCGTCATGATGTCGAGGTTGCCCGCATACGCCGGCAGGTAATGCGCCGCGCCTTCAACCTGCAGGAACACAGAGGTTTTGAGTCCAGCGAGTCTTCCCACGCCAGGAATCTGCAGCGCCTGCCCGGGCAGGATGTGCTCGAACTGCACGGCCTGCTTGAGGCGGTAGCCGGGCACGTACTGCTGCACGGCCGCCACCATGGCCTGCACCGAGGCTTCGATCGCGGCCTCGTCGCCGCCGGCGCTCAGCGTGTAGACGGTGTCGCGCATCAGCAGCGGCGGCTCGGCAGGGTTAAGGATGATGATGGCCTTGCCCTGGCGGGCTCCGCCCACCACCTCGATGGCGCGGGCGGTGGTTTCGGTGAACTCGTCGATGTTGGCCCGCGTGCCCGGGCCCGCGGAGCGGCTCGACACCGACGCGACGATCTCGGCATAGTGCACGGTCGCGACCTGCGCGACGGCGCGCACGATGGGGATGGTCGCCTGGCCGCCGCAGGTGACCATGTTGAGGTTCGGCGCGTCCAGGTGTTCGTCGAGGTTCACCACGGGGACGCAGTAGGGGCCGATGGCGGCCGGCGTGAGATCCACCATGCGGAGGGCCGGCTTGCGCTCGCGCAGGAAGGCGTCGTTGCGGATGTGCGCCGCAGCCGAGGTCGCGTCGAACACGATGTCGATGTCGGCGAAGGCGGGGTGGCGGGCGAGCCCCTCGACGCCCTGGTCGGTGGTTGCCACGCCGAGGCGGCGTGCGCGCGCGAGGCCGTCCGAGTTCGCGTCGATACCGGCGAGCGCGACCACCTCGAGGTTTCGCGCGCCCCGCAGCGCCTTGATCATGAGGTCGGTGCCGATGTTGCCGCTGCCGACGATGGCAGCCTTGATCTTGTCCATGGAGTTTCCTTTCAGGGTCAGGTGAACCGCGCCGCGACGCGGCCGAGGCCTTCGATGTGCGCCTCGAAGAACGAGGGCCCGCCGATCGTCACCATGGGCCCGAGCGCCCCGGTGAGCACGACGTCGCCTGCGCGCAGCGGAGTGCCGAGGCGGGCCAGTTGCCGCGTCAGCCAGACGGCGGCATTCAGGGGGTGGCCCATGCACTCGCTGCCGCGGCCCTGGCTCGCCTCTCGGCCATCTTCGGTCAGTGTCATGCCCGCGTCGCGCAGGCTCAACCGGTCCAGCCGCTTCGGGTCGGCGCCGAGCACGTAGCCAGCGGCCGATGCGTTGTCGGCGATGGTGTCGAACAGGCGGATGTCCCAGGCCGCGATGCGGCTGTCCACGATCTCGAGCGCGGGCACCGCATAGGCGGTGGCCGCCAGGAGGTCGGCCAAGGTTGCGTCGCCGGCCGTCACATCCTTGTCGAGCACGATCGCGACCTCGGCTTCCACCTTGGGCCGGATGAAGCCGGCCAGCGGGATCTCCGCGCCGTCGCCAAAAGCCGTGGAGCTCCAGAGCGCGCCGTAGTCCGGCTGGTCGACGCCGAGCTGCCGCTGCACGCTGGCGGCAGTGAGCCCGATCTTGCGGCCCGTGACGCGGTCGCCGCCCGAAATACGGCGCGCCTCGTTGATGCGCTGCACGGCGTAGGCGTTCTCCTGGGTAGTCGGCCAGCCGAGAGACTCGGCACGGTGCCGCAAGGGCGTGCAGGGGGCGCGCTGCTGCTCGGCATCGCGCAGCGCCGCGGCCAGGGCTTCGGCGGGTTCGGGTGGATGTTGCATGGATGGTTTCTTTTGATGGGGTTCAGTTGAGGCAGCGCTAAACGCAGGTGAGTCGGCACCGCCCCGTACATCTGGGCCAGGCCGGTCAGGTCCGACACGCTGGCCGGGTTCACGGTGAGGTGCGCGGCTGCGCCAGGATCGTGGCGATCGCGTTTTTTCAGGGGTCACGCCACCCGGGCGCACCATGTGTTGAAAGACTCGGGCTCGCGTGTGTTGGCGAGCGACACCAAATAGTGCGGCTTCCAAGTGTTGCGAAGGAAGCTCTCCATCGTGGTGGGCAGCGGCCGGCGCTCGCCATGGAAGCGCACACGGCGGTCGTTCAGCGCGGCAAGCGTTTGGTTTTCGTAGCGCCACAACTCCGAGGTTCCGAACCGCTGGAGGAACTCGGCCTCGACCTCCTTCCGGTTCCTGTCGATGAACCGGTATTCCACCGGGCGCTCGATCTCGCGGCTGATCATCGCTGTCACCTCCGGCATGGAGAGGTCTTGCGAACCGACCTCTCGGACGATGCGCCTGTCCCCCGTGGGATGATTCAATTCGTGGGCCGCCAGCTCGGCGATGTCGTGCGTGGCCACCCAGGGCATCCTTACGTCGGGGTTCAGCGAATAGCCGATGCGTCCATGCCTCGCGATGGCACCCGTCCAGGCCAGCAGGTTCTCCATGAACCAGCCGGCACGCAAGTGCACCAGGTCGATGTTCTCGAGTTCGTTCAGCTTCTGATCGAGCTGGTGGAAGCCGGCGAAATGCCCGGTGGCACCCTCCACTTCAGAGCCGATGCCCGTCAGGCTCACGACCAGCCGGACCGGCGAATCGCGTAGCGCATCGACGAAGCGGCGTGCGACCGCCAGATAGTGCCCGTGGATGTCGTTGGCCCAGTCAGTCTTCACCATGAGGAAGGCGGCATCCGCGCCGTGGAAAAACTTGCCCAGTTCTCCTGCGCCCGTGTCGAAGCTTCCCAAGAAAGGCTCCGCACCGGCCTGCACCAGTGCGTCGAGGGACGGACCGCCCCGCGAGAGGGCCCTGACCTGGTGGCCCGCACGCAGCAGCTTTTGGGTGAGTTGAGCACCGATTCTTCCGGTGGCTCCGACGACGGCAATTTTCATGTTGTTTCTCGAGAGGATTTCAGTTCAAAAGGCAAGGGCGTCCAGCAGGCGCGTGGTGTGCGCGATCTCGTGCGCGGCGTGGACCTCGGGCCGCATGAAGAAGTCGGACTTGGCCCGCGCAACGGGCTCGAGGTCCGCTGCGAAATGCTCCGACGTCACTTCGTTGAGCCGGATGCGCTTCTCCCGCACGCCCCGGTCGGAGTTCGCGGCGTCCGGTGAACGCAAACACGTTGTCCGCGAATTTGCTGCGCAGGCGATGTCGGTCCTACGATCGTGTTTCGCCTTTTCATACGACTGTCTCCTCTGATAGCAATGTGATTCGAGGAGAGGTTAGCGACCGGGCGATTGCGGCGGAAATGCTTTGTCGGCATGGAGCCCATGCCGATCCGGGTGTCACGGTCCGGGAGGCAGCGGTCGGCGCCAGCGCGGGTGAGAGCTTCGATCTTCGCCCGGTCATCCCCGGCAGCAACCATGAGCGAGCGGATGTGTCGGGGCATTGGCGATTCCTAGGCGAGACTCTTGTTGGAACCGCCGTCTACGGCGAGCGTGGTTCCGGTCACGTAGGAGGCCATGGGCGACGCGAGGAACGCCGCCACCGCGGCGATCTCTTCCGGCTGTGCAATGCGGCCCAAGGGGATCGAAGCGACCAACTCCTGGAACTGCTGGCTCTCGCCTACGTTCGCAGCGTCGAGCCGCGGCGTCTGCACGAAGCCCGGGCAGAGGGTGTTGATGCGGATGTTATCGCCCGCGAGCTCCAGCGACAGGGTCTTCGCGAGCCCGATGACGCCAGCCCAGGTCGCAACCGACAAGCCGAACTTCGGAATCGGCTGCAGCGCAGAGAGCGCGGCGATGTTGACGATGCTGCCACCGCCGCGGCGCTTCATGCCGGGGACGACGCCACGCACCATGCGCACGACGCTCATCAGGTTCTGTTCCACCGCCCGCATCCAGCGCACGTCGTCGAATTCGATCGCCTCGCCGACTGGTGGCGCTCCGTCGTTGTTGACGAGGATGTCGACGCCGCCTTGCGCTTCGACGGCGGCGAGGATGTTCGCGCAGCCGTCGGCCATGCGGATGTCGCCGACGACGGTTCGGATGGTCCCGCCGGTCTCAGCACGCAGCCGCTCGGCGGCGGCCTCGAGCGCATCGAGCTTGCGTGCGCTGATCAGCACCTCGGCGCCTTCCGACGCCAGCGTATGAGCGATCGCGAAACCGATGCCCTGGCTCGCGCCGTTCACGACGGCAAACTTGCCGCGCAGTTTCATGTCCATGGTACTTCTCCTTTAAGTTTCTTCGGATTGGCCGGGTCCCGACCTCTTCCCGAATGCAAGTTCACCTTCTGCACTGGCCTCATACCCTTGCCAACAGCTGTTTCACCAGCTCGGGCCGGCGGATCTTGCCGCTGGGGGTCATGGGGAATTCGGTCATCACCTCGAGCTGCTCGGGCAGCTTGTAATCGGCCACTCGGCCTCTGAGCAGGCCCGCCACTTCGTCCAGCGTGAGCGACTGCCCGGGCTTGAAGATGGCGCACAGGCAGTTGCGTTCACCGAGGCGCGCATCCGGCATGCCGACGATCGCCACCTGCAGGAAGGCCAGATGCTGGTAGAGCAGCTCCTCGATCTCGCGCGGGAAGTACTTCTTGCCGGCGCGGTTGACGATCTCTTTCTTGCGGCCGGAGATGCGCAGGTTGCCTTTGTCGTCGGCCATCTCACCGAGGTCTCCGGTGCGGAACCAGCCGTCCGGCGTGAACGAATCGCGATTTGCTGCATCGTTGTCCAGGTAGCCCAGGTTCACCGAAGGCCCACGGGCGACGATCTCGCCATCCATGATGTCCACTTCCATCTGCGGCAGCACGCGCCCTACCGTGCCCATCACTGCGAGCGGGTCGTCGTCCATTCGGGTGCAGGTGTGAATACCCGTTTCCAGCATGCCGTATGCTTCCACCAGCTTCACGCCTGGCAATGCCGCCTGGAAGTCCTTGATCGCTTCCACCGACGCTGGCGCACCACCGCTGAGCATCACGCGCAGCGACGACAGGTCGTGGCGGCGCAGTTCCTCGCTGTTGATCATGGAAACCATGGCCGCTGGCGGCGTCGGAAAGTACGTGACCCGCTCGCGCTCGATGAGGGCCAGCGCGGCAGCCGCCGAGAAGCGTTCCATCAGCACGCCGCGCCCACCCGCCAGCACGATCTGCAGCAGCGTGCAGTACCCGGTGTTCAAGCCCACTGGCATGAACAGCAGGACGACATCGTCGCACCCCAGGCGCAGTGGCATGTTCATGAATTCCGCGGTGCACAGCGTCGTATTGAAGCTGTGCAGCACGCCCTTCGGGTTGCCGGTGGTGCCCGAGGTGAAGCACATGCGCATCACCTCGTCGGGGCCCATGCGCACGCGGTCCCCGTCGGCAATCTCCGGCGTGTTCTCGAGCGCCTGCGCGAAGGAGATGACACCGGGCGCATCGACCGTATCGATGCAGATCACCGTGCGCAGGTCGGGCAGGCCGCCGCGGAGGCCCTGGATCATGTCGACGTAGTCGTAGCCCTTGAACACGTGCGGGCAGACGTACGCCGCCGACTTCGAAAACCGCAGGATGTAGTCCAGCTCCAGCTTGCGCAGGTCAGAGCTGACCTTGTTGGCCACCGCGCCGATCAGCTCCAGCGCGAAGAAGACCACCGCAAATTCGATCCGGTTGGGCAATTGCAGCGTGACGACGTCACCGCGCCCGACGCCCTGGCGGCGGAGGAATTCGGCGAAGCACTTCACCTCGGACCACAACTGTCCGTAAGTGAGGCTGCGCTTGTCGTCCTTGAAGGCGGTGCGGCCGGCGTCCTCGCGCGCACGCTGCGCCAGCACGTCGCTGAAGACGCGATCGCTCCACCAGCCCTGCCGCCGGTACTCGGCCTGCAACTCCGGGGGATGGCTGCGGGATGCCTGGATCATGCTCATTCCTTGTTCATGCATGCGCTGACTGAGCGCTCAGTTTAAATAATGCACGCACCATTGTCAATGCGCGGTGCGCGCCTGATCAGGGGCTGGTGTGGGGTCTGCTGGCGCTGTCAATTACGGGGCGACACAAACGTTGCACCCATTCCGATGCCGGAGCTCACATCTCGAGAGCCTTGGCGCAGCCGATGACTTAGACCAGACTGCCAAGGGAGCTGCCATTGCGACGGTGCGGCGCTTCACGACCGCGGAAACGACGCTGAAACTACTGCCGCCTTCTGCCGTCGTGTGTGGCAGCGCCGCCCTCACGGACATCACGATGTAGCAAAAGGGCTTTGCGAGCGCCTGCATTCAGATCTCCTCGTTGAGCTCCGCGATGCTTCGGAGGGGAGATCGGCCGTCGTTGCGAGCCCCAACCCATCACTCAACTCCTATGGATGCCAGGAACGAATCGGCATTGCGGAAAAACACGTCGTCGAGAACATCCTGTTCGAAGCCCTGCTCGGCCCATTCCCTCGCGATGCGTTCGTGATTGAGCATCGGATAGTCGGCACCAAAGAAGGTCTTCTTCCGCAGTCGTCTTGCAATCTCGCGCTTCAGTTCGTCCGAGAAATAGCGGGGGGACCAACCATGAAGCTCCATCCAGACGTTCGCCTTGTGGAGAGCGATCGCGATCATCTCGGACTGCCAGGGCCACGCGACGCGAGCGGCGATCACGTTCAGGTCCGGGTACTTTGCGGCGACTCGGTCAACGTACCGCGGGTGCGCGCCCTCGAGCGTGATGCCCATACCACCGCGAGTTCCCGCACCGGTTGCGGACATGCCCACATGCATCAGGATCGGTCGGTTGGCCTCGATGCACATTCTCAGACACCGATCCCACGCGGGTTCATCCGGAGTGCCCGCGGGCGTGAGCGAGTGAACCGCCAGCCCGACAAGTCCCGGGCCATCCTGCAGGCAGCGCTCCAACTCTCTGACGTGGTCCGGCTGCGTTGGGTCGATGCCGATCCAGTTGCCCAGGACGACGTCCGGGTGCTTGCGCGCGTAGTCGAATGCGTAGTCGTGCTGGTCGCGCACCGCTCCGACGTCCATCCTGTACGTAAAAGCGAAGTCGAGCATGACCCGGACATTGTCCCTACGGAACTGCGCGGCCTGCTCCTCCTCGCTGACAAAGCTCATCTCCCATTTGAAATAGCCCTTCAAGGCCTTGCGATCTTCTGCCGTCTCGAACGGGCTGCCCTTCCAGCCTCGCTCCGTCCCCCAATGGGAGTGGAAGTCGATCATTCGGGGTGGGGTTGTGCTCACTCTGGGTACCTTTCTTGCTGGCGTGACGAACGAATGCGGATGAATCAGTTGACGTTGCGCGTCGTCTTGCGCCAGTAGGGCGCGCGCAGCGCTTTCTTGTCCACTTTCCCGACTGGCGTAAGGGGCAATGAATCCAAGACGACGATCTCTTTGGGCGCATACATCGAGCCCTTGACCTGCTTCACATGGTTCTGGAGGGCAGCCGCATCGACAACCTGCCCGGGACGTGCGACCACGAACGCAGTGACTGACTCGCCCCACTTCTCGTCGGGAACGCCGATGGCTGCTGCCGAGCTGATGGACGGGTGTTCAATCATGGCTCGCTCGACTTCGCTGGCGTAGATGTTGAAGCCGCCCGAGATGATCATGTCCTTCTTGCGGTCGACGATGTAGATCAAGCCTTGATCATCCTGGCGAGCGAGGTCACCGGTGTGCAACCAGCCGCCCTTGAGGGCCGCCTCGGTTTCGTGAGGAAGGTTCCGGTAGCCGAGCATGACGCCACGACTGCGCATCGCGATCTCCCCTACATCGCCCAAAGGAACGTCATGGCCGTCATCGTCGACCAAGCGGATCCGCGTGCCGACCATTGGTCGCCCGCAGGAAGCAAGCTGCTCCAAGGTGGCGGTCGCGTGCGCCGCCTTGGTGTGCAACGTCCCGACGCCGGCTGACTCGGTCTGACCATAGAGTTGGCAAAACACCGGTCCGATGCGCTCGCGCGCTTCGGCCAGTCGGGCCGGCGACATCGGCCCCGTCGCATACCAGATCGTCTCCAGGCTAGAGAGGTTTCTCGTTTCGGGGCGGCCGTGGTCCAACAGCGCGTAGATCATTGTCGGGATCGCGTTGGTCCAGTTGATCCGCTCGGTCTCGATAAGGTCCAGGAATCGCTCGGGATCGAAGCCCTGCTCGACCACCACGGTGCCGCCGCGAAGCAGGGCAGGCAGGACGCCGAGTCCCGTGGCGTGCGTGAGCGGCGCGGCTGCCAGGTAACGAGGCACGTGAGGCAACTCGGCGTCGGCCATGCAAGTGGCGACCGTGTGGACCATCGCGCGATGCGACACCATCACGCCTTTGGGCCTTCCCGTCGTCCCGCCGGTGTATTGCAGCCATGCGACATCTTCTTCGGTCGCCGGCCCTGAATCGAGCGCTCGGGATGGATGCGACTCGCCTTTGGGCAAGCCGCCCTCGTTCGGAATCACGATCACATGCGAGAGCGAAGCGACCTGATCGAGGATGTGGTGCGCCTGGTCCTTGAATGGTGCCGCGGCCACTAGCACGGAAGCCTCCGCGTCATTGCACACCACGATGTGCTCCTCGGCTGATGACCGGGTCTGCAGCCCTGTAAAGCGCCCTCCCAGCAGGTACACCGCAGCCGCGACGATCCAGGACTCCGGCATGTTCCCGCTCAGCATTGCGACCCCGACACCGGGGCCGACGCCTCGAAGTGCCAGCGCCGACATGAATTGCGACACAAGATCCGAGGTCTGCGCATAGGTGATACGCCGGTCGCCGGCAACGAAGGCCTCTGCCGAGCGATGCCGCGAGAGTGCCTGGACGATCACGTCGCCGAGCGACACGCCCGACGAAGCAGTCCGTGCATTTGCCGAAGCGGGTGCACCATGGGTGGCAGTGGGTTTAGACATGGTTCATCTCCTCGACTTGATACTTGCGCGCTGCAGACTATCTGCGGCCTGCTCGAATTCGCCTGCCATTCGCTCTACGAGTTCCGCTACGGTTGGCGTGTCGTAAATCGACCCGACGCCTTGGCCGGCGCTCCAAATGTCGCGCCACCTTTTCACGTCCTCCATCGGATCGATCGTTCCCGCTTCGATGGCCAATTGCGGCATCGTCGACTTGAGCCAATTCCCGCCCACTCCACCAACCTTGTCCGAATAAACGATGTCGGTAATGTCCGAATCGACTATCAGCTGCTTGTGACCTTCCTGGGCGCTGCTCTCCCGAGTCGCCGCCATCCGCGTGCCGACGTAGACCAGGTCGGCACCAGCGGCGATCGCACCCGCCATCGAGTACCCATCGCCGATGCAGCCGCCCAGGAGCAACGTGCGCTCAGGCCCCACGAGTGGTCGCAGTTCTGCGAGAAATGCAAACGGGTTGTACGTTCCTGCGTGTCCTCCTGCCCCGTCGCACACGGCGATGATCCCGTCGACATTGGCATCGAGTGCCTTTCGTGCGTGGCGCACACTGATCGCGTCATGGAAGACGAGTCCGCCGTAGCTATGAACCGCATCTGTGATCTCCCGCGTGATCCCCATGGACGTGATCAGGAGAGGGACCTTGTGATCGACGGTGATCGCCAGGTCTGTTTCCACGCGAGGATTGATCCGGTGGATGGGGAGTTGCACGCCAAAGGGGACGGTCTCGCCGACCCGGCTACGTATCTCCTTGAGCCAATCCTCGTAGCCATCAGACGTGCGCTGATTGAGCGCCGGGAAGGTCCCTACGATCCCTGCCTTGCAGCTGGCGACCACGAGGTTGGGGTTCGAGACCAGAAACATCGGTGCGGCCAACATAGGCAGACGCAAGGCGCTCTGAAGCTGCGGGGGAATCATGTTGCCCCTTGATGAGTGATTCCGAGGTAAGCCTCGGCCACGCGTGGGTCACTTACCAGTTCCGCTGCGGAGCCCTCAAGCGCCACAGAGCCGTTCTCCAGGACGTATCCGTACTGCGCAATCCGCAGGACCTTGCGCGCACTCTGCTCCGCGATCAGGACCGACGCACCAGCCGCATGAATCTCGCGCACCTTGTCCAGGATTCCGTCGAACACCTTGGGCGCCAGCCCCAGCGAAGGCTCGTCCAGCAGGAGGAGGCGCGGCTGCGTCATGAGTGCACGGCCGATTGCGAGCATCTGCTGCTCGCCGCCGGAAAGGTACGCTGCCGCTTGCCAGGCACGCTCCTTCAACACGGGGAACATCGCGAACACCTGTTCGAGGCTGCGCTCGCGTGCGGCACGGTCGCGTACCAGGTACGCCCCGAGTTCCAGGTTTTCCAGGACGCTCATTGCGCCAAAGAGCGCGCGCCCCTGCGGGACTTGCACGACCCCGAGCTCGGTGATGCCCGACGGATGGCGTCCTTGCAGCGTGATGCCGTCGAAGGCCACTCCGCCGCCGCGGATGCGATTCAGCCCGCTGATCGCGCGCATCACCGCAGTCTTGCCCGCGCCGTTAGCACCGAGTAGCGCCACGATGGAACGCTCGGGCACACGCAAACTCAACCCGCGCACGGCGTCCACGGCCGTGTAGCCGGAATACAGCTTCTCAAGCGCCAGCATCGGTTTCCTCGCCGAGGTAGGCCTCGATCACGCGCGGGTCGCGCTGGATCTCGGCTGGCGTGCCATCGGCGACGAATGTGCCGAATTGCATCACCGTTATGCGCTGCGCGAGTGCCATCATCACGCGCATGTTGTGTTCCACCACAACCAGGGTAATGCCGCGCAGCGCTGCCAACTCGCGGGCTGCTGCGACGGCGCTGTCTGCTTCCGACTCGCTCATGCCGGAGGTCGGTTCGTCCATCAGCAGAAGCTTCGGCGCAGCGGCAAGCGCCCGGGCGAGGTCCATCCGCTTCAGAAGACCGAATGGCAACTCGCTGGCGGGCATGTCACGCACCGCCGCGAGCCCAAATGCCTCGAGGCTCTCCTGCGCCAGGTTGTGCATGGCAGCCTCGGCGTCGCGCGCAAGGCGCGTTCGCAGCGCCTGATGAAATACATTCGCGCTGGCGCCGGCCCGACCCGCGCCCACCAGCACGTTCTCCAGCACGCTCAGTTCGCCGAAAGGCTCCACATGCTGGAAGGTACGGCCTATGCCGCGCCTGCTGCACAGGTGCGCCGGCAGCCCGCCAATGTCTTCACCGTCGAGCCGAATTCGGCCCGCTGCAATCGGCACGGCTCCTGTGATGGCGTTGATCACGGTGGTCTTTCCGGCTCCGTTCGGCCCAATGAGGCCGTGGATCGCGCCAGCGGCAACAGAGAGGGAGAGAGCCTGGACGGCGTGCACGCCGCCGAAGCGAACGTCCACGGCTTCGAGGGCGAGCCGCGGCGGGGTCATGCGACCGCCTCGCGACGACCCGAACGCCCCGCCAGAGCGGCACGCCACAGCACCACCAAGCCATGCGGCAGAAGCAGCATGAATGCCAGTAGCACAAGCGCGAACACGAGGTCGTTGTATTCGCGGACGGGGCGCAGCAATTCCGGCAACCCGGAGAGCACCACGGCACCGAGCACCGCGCCCGCCAGCGAACCCACACCACCGACGACAATGAACGTCAGCTGACGTATGGCCGCCGAAATGCCGAACTCGTTGGGATCGATGAATCCGACGAGTTGCGCAAACAGGCCACCGGCAAAGCCTGCGTAGGCGGCCGACAGGGTAAACGCCGTGAGCTTGATCCGTGCCAAGGAGATGCCGAGTGCTTGCGCAGCATGTGGGCTGAGACGCAGCGCGTTGAGCTCCCGGCCGAGCCGTGAATGCAGGAGGTTATGCGCCGTCCACACTGCTAGCACGCAACCAGCCACTACGACACCGTACACGGCGAACGGCGTCAACACCGCGCCGGGCCACAGTTCCGGCTTCGGGATCTTCAGGCCGCGTACCCCCCCAGTGACGCTGCTCCACTCCTCCAGGGCAATCTGCACGATCTGCATGAAGCCGAGCGTCGCAAGCGCGAGATAGATGCCTCCCAGACGCCGCGCCGGGAGCGCGAGCAGGGCTCCCACACCCGCAGCAAGTGCCGTACCGCAGGGGATTGCCAGCCAGAACGGCAGCCGCGCATACGCGGCGAGCAGCGCCGCCGAGTAAGCGCCGATAGCCATGAAGGAGGAGTGGCACAGCGAGATTTGCCCCGAGTTTCCCACCAGCAGATTCAGCCCGATAGCGGCGATGACATTCACCATCGCCAGCCCGATCATGTAGGCGGGGTAGCTGCCAAGTACGGCGCCGGCCAGCAGAAGTGCGGCAACGACGATCGCCGACCATACGAAACGTTGTTCAAACACGATGCACCTCTCGCGTGCCGAACAGGCCGTATGGCCGAAAAGCGAGCAGTAACAGCAGCACGATGAAGGGCACCAGGTTCTTGAACGTACTGCCCACCGCGACGGACGCGAAGGTTTCGATCAGTCCGACTGCAAAGCCCCCGACCACGGCGCCGGCGATGCTCGTGAAGCCACCCAGGACCGCAGCCACCAGGCCGCGCAAGATCAACTGTCCGACTTCTGGATTCACACCGACCACGGGCGCCACGAGCAGGCCAGCCAGCGCCCCGATTGCGGCGCTGATGGCCCAGGCCCAGCGGTAAGTCGCATGCACCCGGATGCCCATCAATGTTGCAGCCTCCGGGTTGAGGGCCACCGCCCGCATCGCCATGCCGTTGCGCGCGTAACGAAAGAACAAGGTGAGTAGCGCCGTCACCGCCACCGTGCAGAAGACAATCCAGAGCGAAGTGGGATTTGCGCGCAAACCCGCGAACAGCAACGGATCGTCACCAAATGGACCTTCCACACTGAAGACCGTGTCGCCCCATCGCACGGAGACCGCGCTCTTGATCGCGAGGCCGATGGCGAACGTCGCGATCACGAGAGTAAAGGCGGGAGCATTCGCGATGGGCCGGATCAGCAGCCGCTCGATCACCATGCCGAACACCGCGCCACCCAGCAGCACCAGCGCGAATGCGACGCCGTACGGGAGTTGAAACGACGCGAGCACCAAAGCAGCGTAGGCCCCCATCGTCGCCAGTTCGCCTTGACCGAAGTTGAGCACACCGGAAGCCTTGTACGGGATGACGATGGCTACGGCGACGAGCGCGTAGACCGCCCCGACGGCCAAGCCGGCAATGGCCAGCTGAAGGTAGAAAGTGGCACCCATCGCAGCACCTACTCGTAGCGCTTGAGGATCTCGGTCGGGTGCGTGCTACTCCACTGCACCGGTTCCCAGTTCCCGCCACGCACTTCCACAGGCGAGAGCGTCAGGTTGCCGATGTGGTGCTTGGCTGTGAAGCTACGAGGCGAAGCGACCGGGCCTACGCGGTAATTCTGCAAGCCTTCTAGGCCGCGGATGAACGATTCCGGCGTCGGCTGCGGCCCTGCACGGCGAAGGCCTTCGACCACGACATATGCATCAGCGTAGGCCAAGGCATCGAAGATGCTCGGCCGGCCGGCGCGGGCATTCGGATATTCACGGCGCCAGGCCGCCTCCCACTTTTGCATATCCGGATGTTTGGAGCCCGGCAGCATCGGAATGAGCGCGAAACCCTTCACGCCTTCGGCACCGCCCTTCGAGGCGGCGATGACGCCCTGGTCGACAATGGCCGATCCGACGAAGATCGGCTGCTTCAAGCCGAGATCCCGTGCTTGCTTGAGCGCGATGGCGGCTTCCGGCGGGCTGCCGAAGACGGCGATCACGTCGGGGTTGGCGCGCTGCGCCGCGATCAGCTGGGACGTGAAGTCCTTGTCGCCATTGTTGAACTCAAGGCGGCTCTCAGGTTCTATGCTGAACCACGCCTTCAGCTTCGCCACAGTGGCATCGCCCTCGTTGCGCGAGTATTCGTCGCGGCTCGTCATCAGCACGATTCTCTTGGCTTGGTAGTGCGACGCGAGGAACTCGGCGTACACCTCGCCGTAGCGGGCCGCCTCGGTGGTTGCGCCCCTGAACAGGTTTCGGGCAAACGGATAGGTGACTTCAGGTGCGGACGCGATCGACACGTACATCGGCGTGCCACGCTCCTTTACGTACCCGATCGTGCCGGCAGTCGCATTGCTGCCACCGACGGACATCAGCATGAACACCCTGTCCTGTTCAACCAGCTTCTTGACTGCCGCGAGCGCGCGGACCGGCGAATGCGCGTCGTCCTCGAACTGCATCTGGATCTTGCGACCGTTGACGCCACCGAGGGCGTTGATTTCCTTGAACGCGAGCGCTGCACCGTCACGCCCGGCCAGTCCCAAGAATGCGGCGGGTCCTGAAATTGGGCCAAAGGCGCCGATCAGGATGTGATCGGTCGCGACGCCGGCACTTTGGGCACTCGCCGTGGTCGCGGTGAGCACGAGGTAAGCCGATGCGGCCCACAGCAACAAGCGCTTCATCTGTTGTCTCCTTCGAATATGTTTGACTGACTGAGCGCTCAGTATTAAACGGCGGGAGGGTCACGTCAACCCCCGGGGTTATACTGACCCGGTGCTCAATCGGCAGGTTCTGAAGGAGAGTTGATGGCCGACGTGAAGGTAAAAATGGCCCCGGGACCGAAGGAGGCGCCGGCGCGACGCGGCCGGCCAGTGAAAGCCGCCAGTAAAGACGCGGACCTGGTGCGCGAAAGGCGCGGGCTCTTGGTGGCCGCTGCCGTGCGTGTCTTCAAGGAGAAGGGCTTCCACGAGGCGACCGTGCGCGACATCGGTCGCGAGGCAGGCATGACCCAGGGGACGATCTACAACTACGTCGGTTCCAAGGACGACATCCTTTACTTGGTCTGCGACCAAATCGTCTCCGAATACCAGGAGGAGACCCGCAAGGCCCTCGACAATTCGGCCGATCCGCGCACGCGGGTGCGCAGCGCGGTGCGCGCCTTATGCGAAGTGATGGTCAAGCACCAGGACGAGGTCCTCCTTACCTACCAAGACAGTCATCTGCTCGATACACGCTCGAGGCGCGTGATCTTTGCCCGGGTGGAGGAGTTTGTCGGGATGTTCGAGACCATCCTAACGGACGCGGCTCGTGAGTTGGGACGCCCGCTACCGGAGCCACACTTTGCGGCGAATGCCATCACCTTCTTTCCGACCATGCTCGCGCTCAGGCGATGGTCGCTAAAGGCGAGGCACCGGCAATCCGAACTGATCGAGTGGCTCGTGGATTTCCTCGTGCAGGGCTTGGGATTCGACTAGCGCGACCTTCTGCGACCAGCGCAGGCCGACTCAGGCGGCCGTCTTCGACTTCGATCCAGCCACTCGCAGCAAGCTTGCTGCTTGGTCCCCACTTTGCTGGGCGCGATGGCCCTATCGAGCCTACTCAACTGCAAGTCCGTCATCTGCTCGGCGATCGAGATGGTCCGCTGACGCGTCGGTAGGGCGGGGACCACCAGCGAAGATGGGATGATTGGACGCTCACCCCGAAGCGGACACCCCCCGCTAACTTGATCGAGGCCTGCCCTCGGCGAGCGCGGGAACTTGCCCTCTGACGCCAGCAAATGTTCGAACGCGAGCGGCTCAATGCCCAAAGCAGTTGCCGCTCACGCGTCTACGGCAGTAGGCGTACTCGAGCAGTACCGTCGCAGCTCGAACTTCTGGATCTTGCCGGTGGAAGTCTTGGGCAGTTCGCCGAAGACCACCGCGCGCGGCACTTTGAACCCAGCTAAGTGCTTCTTGCAGTGCGCGATGATGTCTTCGGGCGCGAGCTTCGCGCCCGCCTTAAGCTCGACGAAGGCGCACGGTGACTCGCCCCACTTAGGGTCAGGCTTGGCCACCACGGCGGCCGCCAGCACGTCCGGATGCCGATACAGGACGTCCTCCACTTCGATCGAAGAGATGTTCTCTCCGCCAGAGATGATGATGTCCTTGCTGCGGTCCTTGATCTTGATGTAACCGTCCGGGTACTGTACTGCGAGGTCACCGGTGTGGAACCAACCGCCCGCGAACGCCTGCTGCGTCGCCTTGGGGTTCTTGAGGTAGCCCTTCATGGTGATGTTCCCGCGGAACATGATCTCGCCCATGGTCTCGCCGTCCCATGGTACGGGCAGCATCGTCTGAGGATCCATCACGATGGCGCCCTGCTGCAGGTGGTAGCGCACGCCTTGGCGTACGTTCAACCGCGCGCGCTCGCCGATGTCCAGCCCGTCCCATTCAGGGTGCTTCGGGCAGACCGTCGCCGGACCGTAGACCTCGGTCAGGCCGTACACGTGGG
Organism: Variovorax sp. W1I1; assembly: GCF_030815625.1. Classification (NCBI taxonomy): domain Bacteria; kingdom Pseudomonadati; phylum Pseudomonadota; class Betaproteobacteria; order Burkholderiales; family Comamonadaceae; genus Variovorax; species Variovorax sp. W1I1. Next base: position 5,494,830 of record NZ_JAUSWZ010000001.1, read on the forward strand.
TGAGGTCGAAGCCGAGCCGCTCCATACCCTCGATCATCGAGGCGGGCGGCGCTGCGCCGGCCACCATCGCTTTGACGCCGCGCGGCAAGCTGCTCTTCAGCTCATCAGGCGCGTTGACCAGCATCGAATGCACAATCGGCGCGCCGCAGTAATGTGTGACCCCGTACTCCCGGATCGCCTTCGCCATCGTGCCGGCATCCACTTTGCGCAGGCAGACGTTCACCCCGGCCCGCGCCGCGATGGTCCAGGGAAAGCACCAGCCATTGCAGTGGAACATCGGTAGCGTCCAGAGGTAGACGGCGTGCTTGGGCATGTCCCACTCCAGAATGTTGGACAAGGCGTTCGTGGCCGCGCCGCGGTGGTGGTAGACGACGCCCTTGGGGTCGCCAGTGGTTCCGCTCGTGTAGTTCAATGCGATGGCGTCCCACTCGTCTTCAGGCAGGGCCCAGGCGAACTGCGGGTCACCTTCGGCCACGAGTGCGTCGTAGGTCACCTCGCCGATGCGCTCCACCGGCCCGGTGTAGACCGGATCCTCGACGTCCACCAGCAGCAGCGGCGCGCTGCTCTTGCGCAATGCAAGCGCCTTCTTCAGCACGGGCGCAAACTCCGGATCGACGATGACCGCGCGGGCCTCGCCGTGATCCAGCATGAAGGCAATGCTCTCCGGGTCCAGCCGCGTGTTGAGGGCGTTAAGCACCGCCCCGGCCATGGGCACGCCGAAGTGCGCCTCCACCATCGGGGGCGTGTTGGGCAGCATGACCGCAACGGTCTCCCTTCTTCCGATGCCGCGCCGCTGCAGCGCGGAAGCCAACCGGCGGCAGCGGGTGTACACCTCGGCCCAGGCGCGGCGCAGGTTCCCGTGCACGATGGCCAAATGCTGTGGGTACACCTCGGCGCTTCGTTGGAGGAACGGCAGCGGAGAGAGCGACACGTAGTTCGCGGATGTTTGGGGAAGGTCCCGGTCGAAGAGCGGAGTGTCCATGGATGTCACCTATTTAGCCGCGGGGGAGTCAAGCTCGATCGTGACCTCTGAGCGACCTTCGACGAAGGCGTGGTGCCCGGACGCGGGAAATGTTCAGCTCCCGACAGCGGATGCAGTGCGCTCTCAGGGTCAGCGAATTTGAGATCAGTGTTTCCGATGGTTCGATCAGCAGCTTTTCCACGGCTCGATCAAGAATTTCATTCCCGTTGCGGGACGTGCGCACACCTTGAGTACTTCGGGTGAGGTGACCTCTTCCGGCGAAACACATCGGCTTTATCGGCTCGCAAATGTGGTTGTGAGCCCTGAAGCAACCCGGGGCTTTGAGCCCGTCAAGGGTTTTCCGTTGTGCCACCTTGAGATACCGAAGAACAAGCCAGCCGCCAGCGGCCCATGCGGTGCCGATGTCGCGCGGTATCTCAATCGGGCGAGGATCAAGAGTGCCGTAGACATACAGCTGTTTGAGAACTTCGGAGCCGAAACGGGTGACCACCTGGCCGGGACGGCGTCTGATGGCTGCTTCCATGCAACTCAAAATCTGCCCCCCCGCTGCCCCACCAATGAGATCGAGAGCAATCGTCGCTCCCGTGGCCGCAATAGCGTCAATGAGCTGTTCTCTGAAATGGTCGGAACTTGAATTGCAAACGTAGCGTGCACCCTGCTCTCGCAAGAGTCCCACTTTCTGCTCCGATCGCACAACGTTGACGAGCGGGATATCGTCAGCAAGACAAACCCGAAGGAGGATCTGTCCGAGATTTGACGCAGCAGCAGTTTGGACAATCGCTGTGTGCCTTTCACTGCGAGCTGTTTCAATCATCCCTAACGCGGCCAGAGGGTTGACGAAGCAAGAAGCAGCCTGTGCAGCGCTAGTCCCCTCGGGGAGAACGAGGCATTTCGCCGCCGGTATACAGCGATAGCGCGCGTACATACCTCCAGCCATCGCGGCAACCGTTCGCCCCATCAAAGACTGCGCAGCATGTGAACTTCCTGCCGCCACAGTTGTACCCGCACCTTCAAGACCGACCCGCATCGGCGCATCCCCGCGCGATTGCATCGCCTTCAATGATTCCACAGGCACAGGCGAAAGAGAGAGCTCAACCTGTCCTTCGGGAGTAACAACAGAGCGGAGTTGGAGTGACGCGCCCGGAGTTTGATTTTTCATGGTGAATGCCGGGTTAAAACAGTTGCAAGGCTCGTCCGGTCGAAAAACCAAGCACGAGCACCCATGCGCCATGCAGCACGCCAGTGCGCCGACGGCTGCGCAAATCCAGTATCTGACTATCCCGGCATCTTCCTTGAGGTTGAAGGCGCGGGCGGCAGAGTGCGGTCAAAACGGCCGCCGCTGCGCGGCCCATTCCACGCCGCGCTTCACCAGCTCTTGGAACACCGGCAGGCCCCAGGGGCCACGATAGTCGGACTGATCGGACGCGTCCGGGAACGGCTTGTCATAGGGCCGATTCGCGTGGCCGAGCGCGAGATAGAGCACGCCGCCATCGCCGACCGCCCGGCGGTAGAGCATCGGGCGATCGGCGTCCTCGAACTGAACGTCGCCGAACGCTTCGCCGCCCCAGCGCGTGTGGAGCAGCACATCGAGGTCCTTGGTGACATCCTCGATGCAATAGAGCTCGTCGGGCACTTCGAAGTTGCCGATGCCTTGGAGCAGCGGCTCTTCCGGCCGCGTCACCTTGACCGGAAAGGTCATGTACTTCGGGTGCGAGATGAAGCGCGTGCCGAGGATGCGCGGCATCGCCTGATTGCCCGCGACCGAATTGCTCGCATGCAACGCGAACCAGCGCCCGCCGCGATCGAGGAAGCGCCGGATCGTGGTGCCGGCCTTGTCGCTCACCGGCACCTGCGAGGTGTAGCTGACGAGCAGGTCAGCGCCGAGGATGCCGGCCGAATCCTCATAGTCGTTGTAGCAATCGGTGCGGATGCCGTGCGCGCCGTAGAGCGCCTGGGCCAGCTGCAGCCGCGCCCAATCGAAGTCGTGGTTGCGGTGGGGGCTGCCGCACACCAGCGCGGCGACGAGCGGGCGCGGCATCGTTCAGCCTACGCGCCCGAGGTGCCGCGTCGCGTCCTTGATCGGCAACGCCTCGATGAAAGGGGCCGGCATCAGAAGTCTGCTTTCCTGCCGGATGAATAGAGGAGCGACCTCGGCGACATACGCTTGCCACGCGGGGAGGTCGGCGAGCGCGGCGCGCCGGCGCATCCGGTCCTCGAACGAACTGAATCCCCAAATGAAGATCACTTGGTTGAGGTCCCCGACTTCCGTCGTGTAGCACCCGGCCATGTGCCCGAGCACGTCACACTGAAGGGACTTGCCCTTCTCTGCGTAGATCGCGAGGTAGTCCTTCAGGCGTGACGGCGGCAACTGGTAGGTCCGCATCTCGAAGAGCATCTTATCTTCCACCCGAGATGTCGATGACAGCACCGTGTACGTACGACGAGCGTTCCGAGGCCAGCCAGAGCACAGCGTCGGCGACTTCGTCCGCAGTGCCCGGACGCCGCATCGGGATCGTCGGCGCAATGCTCTCGATGAGCTTTGCGCCTCCGAACTCATCGTGCATTTCGGTGGCGATGACACCGGGTCGAACGCTGTTCACCCGAACGCCGAGTGGCCCGAGTTCCTTGGCGAGCGCGATGGTCATGCCGTCCAACGCGGCTTTCGTGGACGCATAGTGCACAAGCCCGGGCATGCCGCCATGACGTGCCGCGGCCGACGAGACGTTCACGATCGAGCCACCTTCGCCCCCGCTGGTGCGGCTCATGCGCCTGATAGCCTCGCGGGAACAGTAAAACGCGGAAAACACATTCGTCTCGAAGATCCGCCGCAACCTGTCCTCGTCGATTTCGGTGATCGAGCACCCGCTACCAGAGATGCCGGCGTTGTTCACCAGCGCGGAAACAGGGCCCAATTTTTGGTCAACTTCGGTGAAGAGCTTTGCGGCTCCCGCGCTGGTCGACACATCAGCGCAGATGGCAACGGCCCTGCCTCCTTGACTAGCGATGTCTCGTACGAGCGCTTCCGCCCGATCACGGTCACTCCGGTAGTTAACTGCGACCCCGTAGCCCTCCTTCGCACCAAGGAGCGCAATCGCGGCACCAATACCCCGGCTAGAACCGGTCACAACAAGCACTTTCGACACGTTCGTTCCTTCAGAAGTTGACACTTGTGACACCCTTTAGCTGCAGGCGCTCGCGCGCCTCCTCGGCAGAAGCGATCTCCAGCCCCAATCCTTCGATCAGCTTTCGCACGGCCCGGACCTGGTCCGCATTCGACTCAGCCAGCTTGCCGGGACGGAGCCAAATGGAATCTTCCAGGCCGACGCGTACGTTTCCGCCCATCGTTGCCGCCTGCGTCGCCACTCGCAGCTGCGCGGCGCCTGCACCGATCACTGACCAGTGGTACTGGTCCCCGAACAGCCGGTCGGCCGTCCGCTTCATATGCACCACGTCCTCCGTGTGCGTCCCCGCTCCTCCCAGGATGCCGAGGACAGACTGGATAAAGAGAGGAGCCTTCACCATTCCGCGGTCCAGGAAATGCCGCAGGTTGTAGAGGTGCGCGGTGTCGTAGCACTCGAACTCGAAGCGGGTGCCCGTCTCGTACCCGACCCGCAACACGTGCTCGATGTCTTTGAAGGTGTTCCTGAACACGAGGTCGCGGGTGCCCTCCAGGAACGGCGCCTCCCAATCGAACTTGAAATTGCTGAAGCGCTCCAGCATGGGATACATGCCGAAGTTCATCGATCCCATGTTGAGCGAGGCGACTTCCGGCTTGAACTCGATCACAGGTTGAATGCGCTCGCTCACGGTCATGCCCGGCGCACCGCCCGTGGTGATGTTGATCACCGCATCGCATCGCTCCTTGATCTTCGGCAAGAACTTGCTGAATGCCTCCGGCGACTGGTCCGGGCGCCCGGTAACGGGGTCTCGCGCGTGCAAGTGGATGATGGCGGCGCCAGCCTCGGCTGCACCCACTGCCGCGTCCGCAATCTCTTGGGGGGTGATCGGCAGGTGGGGCGTCATCGAGGGCGTATGGACACTGCCGGTCACAGCGCAGCTGATGATCACTCGGTGTTGCTTCACGAAAATGGTCTCCTGGAGGGATGAATCACGCTCGTGGCGGGATCACGGGAAGAAGGACGGAAGACGGATGCGCCGGACCGGTATGAATCGTGACCCTCCCACCGAACACCGATTGCGGACGGTCCCGCTCGTCGTCGTGAACGAACGCCCCACAGCCTCGCATTTCGTGTGCGGGGTGCAACGCCATCACGGGTGGGCCGGCGTATTCGAAGTCCTTGCCACGGACGCTCAGCGCCAGTCGGTAGCCCGGCGGCACCACGATGCTCGTCGGCCAGATCTCCACGTCGACCGAATAGACCTCGCCTGGCACGAGCGGCATGATCTCGTCGTGCGCATGCCAGGGCCGCCAGGGCTTCGAGCGCCCTGCGTCCAGCTTCCGGTGCGACGCACGCAGCCACCCTTGCGCGATCGGCGTGTTCGGATCGTTGGCGCCCTGGAAGGTGACTTCCTTCATGTCAGGCGTGAACAGGCGAACGGTAAGAAAGAGATCCGCGTCGGTGGTCTCGGAGGAAATGTAGAGACGGGCTGCCAAGGGCCCCGTCACCTCGAGTTCGCTAGTCGAGGGCGGCAGCATGAACACCAAGCCCGCCCCGAGGGCCTCGTAGGTAACGGAAGCGTTGTCCACCGGGACGGAGCTGCTGAGGACGGCATGCCCTGGCTCCAGGTAATACGGGGTCCAGCGCGTGTCCGGAATGGGCCATGCCTGTTCCTTGCGTGCAACGAACCTGTCCACGTGCCGGATCTGGAGGTTCACCGGAGGTTCGGCGTCCCAGCCGTTGTCCGCGCCCTTCAGGAAGTGATCGAAGAACCTTTTTTGCAGGGCAACCGAACTGGCGATGTAGAACGAAGACCAGTGGTCGCCGCCATGCAACTCAAGCCACTTTTGCTTGGAACTCGCTTGCGTGAACCCTTCGATGTTGCCCCGCAGATGCAGGCCGAGCCCACCCCAATTGCCCGCCGAGAGAAGCGGCACGTCAACGGAGTCCCATCGTCCCGACCGAGCCTCAAAATACGGATCCGGGAGGGCCCGGCTCGTCAACTCGTGTTCAAGGTTTACCCGGTTGGAACGCAGAGTCTCGTCATCCAGAGTCTCGGGGCCTGCAACCAACTCACCCGTCACGCGACTGCGCGGACCGCGATCGCCGGCGCCGTGCTGGACCTTCACGACTTGGGGTCCGTACCAGGACTTCCACAACGCCGTGCAAGCGATGCCACCATGGCGCACAGCGTCCCGATAGATGTCGGCGGCGCCTTCCCAAACACAGATCGCCGACAGCGACGGAGGACGGCGCGATGCAGTAAACCACTGGTTCACGCCGTAGTAGGAGATTCCGTTCATGCCGACTTTGCCGCTGCTCCATGGCTGCACTGCAGCCCAGGCAATCGCCTCGCAGATGTCGCTGATCTCTCGCTCCGACCAGGGATCCAGCAGTCCGGGAGAGCGGCCAGCGCCGCGGCTGTCAACGCGGATGCACACATAACCATCGCACACCCATTTCTCAGGATCCACCGTTTCCCAGTTCTGGTAGCGACCGCTGGATCCCTCCGCCACATCGGGATGGCTGCGGATCATGCCTTCCCAAGCAGCCGGATAGCCCTCCTGGAAGGCCAATCCCTTACCGTAGGGGCCATAGCTGAGGAGTACGGGGTAACGCCCATCCTCCACCGGACGAAACACGTCGGCGCGCAGAACCGTTCCGTCATCCATCGTGATGGGGACGTCCCAGTCCACAACGACGGCGTCAGCGATCGAGGCAACTTCAGACTCGTTCATTGCTTTCATTGCGTTGTCCTTAGGCTTTTCATGTAGGCAAGAATAAGAATGGCAATCCCGTTCGGGAAATGCTGTCGAGGCATGGCTGGCATGCCCTAGGAACGGCCTGCAAAAAAGCTCATCCTTTGCATGCTCTAAGCCCATGATTGCCAACCGCGTGGGCTCCGCCGAATCAGCTCGGTCTGGGCCTGTATCTGCCGACGAAGAAGACGCGCGAGCTCGAGTTTCTCGACGAGATGGATCGGGTCGTGCCCTGCAGCGCGCTGGTGCAGATCGTCGAGCCGCACAGCCCTCGGGCCAAGACTGGCCCACCGCCTTTTTTGTGTCGAGACGATGCTGCGTATCCATTGCATTTAGCAATGGTTTAGCCTGAGCGACCCACCGATGGAAGAGGCGCTACACCATGTGCCGCTGTACGGGAGTTCGCTGGCCTGGGTGATGGAGTGAGCCCCCTGCTCGATTAGGCCGCCATACTGCAGTTCGCCATCTGCTGGAGGCCCATGACCTGGAGGTCGACATGCTGCGCGTGGTCAACGGACATGCAGCACGATGCTGTGGACCGACACGACGGTGGATGCCACGCTGATCTCAGCACCGAGTTCGACCAGGAACCTTGAAGGCGATCGTGACCCGGAGATGTATTAGGCCTGGAAGGCAACCAGGGGCACTTCGGCTGAAGGCCCACGTCGGCGAGGATGCTGCGTCGGGATTGGTGCTCACGGCGGTGGGCACGTCAGCGACATCAACGTCGCAGAAGCACTGCTGCAGGGCGCCAAGCACGCGGCCTTCGGCGACTCGGGCGACCACGAGATGCACAAGCGAGCAGAGGCCGCAGGGCCGATCTGGCATGTGGCAATGCGCCCGGGCAATCACAGGCTGCTCAACTCATTCATCGAGCCGGAGTTCGTAGCCGAGCGTGTCGAGAAGGCGGCCGCAGCGGCTGCGCCGCGCAGCAAATCGTTGCCGGCCTTGATCGATCGAACTATCTGATTGCGCCAGCACCGCTTTGTTTATTCAGCCGTGGGTGCAGAACGTGTTCTGCAGACCATCCCTAGACAGTGGCGGTTATGCGAGGAGCACGAAGTTCAAGATAAGCGGGCGACCGGAAAGTCGCCCGCTCCGATGGACTCGCGACTTTCAAGTCTGGATGTTCAACGACTTGATAAGCGGCCGCCACTGCGCCTCGTCCGCTGCGACTTGGCGCGCAAATTCCTGCGGCGTGCTCGGGGTCGGTTCAATACCCCTCGCAAGCAACTTCGAACGCACGTCCGCATCGCGCAGATAGCTGCTCGCGTACAGCGCCCATTGATCCAGCACCGGGCGAGGAGTCCCTTTCGGCGCAAACAACCCGAGCCACACCCCGAGTACCAATTTGAGGCCGGTCTCCGTCAATGTCGGGACATCGGGCAACTGGGATAAGCGCTTGTTCGCTGCCAATGCGAGCGGGCGGACCTTTCCGGCATCGATGAGGCCGCCGGATGATGCAACACTGTCAGCGAGGAAGTCGATTTCTCCGGCAACCAGCGCCTGCACGGCCTGCGGTGTTCCCTTGTACGCGACAGGCGTCGCTTTCGCGCCCAAGGTCTGCAGGTAGAGTTCGCCAATCAGGTGCGACATCGAGCCAGGACCGATCGTTCCGTAATTCAATTTGCCCGGATTTGCCTTAAGCGCTTCGGCAAGCTCCTGCGCGGTGTGGTACTTGGAATTGGCCGGCACAATCAGCAGTCCGTCCATCCGCCCAATTCCTGTGAGTGGCTCAAAGTCGGTTGTGCCGCTGTAGGGGGACTTCATGGTGACGGCGGGTCCCGTCACGATCGATGTCGTAGAGCCGTAAAGCAGCGTGTAACCGTCCGGTGCGGCTCGCTGGGCGAGTTGCGTTCCGATAATGCCGCTTGCGCCGGGGCGATAGTCCATGACGAGCGGCTGACCCGACGCCTTATGCATTGCGATGCCGATTTCTCGTACTTCCGCATCGCCCGGCGATCCGGCTGGGAACGGAAAGATGAGCGTTACCGGGCGGCGTGGATAGTCGTTGCTACCCTGCGCGTGCAGTTGAGTTCCCAGCATCGACGCGATCGATCCCGCGATCATGTTTCGCCTGTTCATACGGCTGTCTCCTGTAGTATTTTTTGACTCGAGGAGAGACTAGCGGCCGGTCAATCGCGGCGGAAATGCTTTCTCGGCATGGGGCCCATGCCGATCCGGGTGTCACGTTAAAGGTGGCGAACGGCGCCGTCCTCTGACGGCATGAAACCCTTCAGCCTGGCAAGTGGCCAGCGACCGGTGGATATCTGCTCGTGTGCTACTTGACGAAGCATGAGCTGCATGCGCTGGCCTGCAACCGACAACCCCTGTTCGCGACCTTTGATCAAGAGCCAGGAGATCACCACGCCGTCGATGGGAGCCATGGAGATGGCACCCCGCTCAAGCAGGTCGCTCCCGGAACACAGGGGGAGGGTTGTGAAGCCCAACCCTGATTCCACCGCCTTCAGCACCAGTTGCCGAGTGTTGACCTCCATCGCCACGTTGAGGCGAAAATTGCGCTCGGCCATCGCACTCTCCACGATCATGCGCCCCACATTCGGGCGGCTCATCGCGACCATCGGCCGATCGACGAGATCTTCCACGTTCAATGGCTTGTTCATGGCAAGTCCCGATCCGGGCGGGCCGATCAGACACATTGGCTCTTCGATGAATGGGAAGGCTTCGAGACTGGCGAGCGGTTCTCCGGAGGCGACCACCGCTAAGTCCGCCCTACCCTGTGCAACCATCGACCAGGCGTCAAGGACGCCGCTCGAACCTTCGAATACTTTCAGCAAGACGTTAGGGAAGCTGGTCCTGAATCGATGTATTACAGGAAATGCGAGCAGCTCCGACATGGACGGAGGTAACGCGATCGTCAGCTCACCGCTCGCATCGCCAGACCGGTCTCGAACCTCTGAGCGCACTCGATCGAAATGCCGCAGCAGTTCAACGGCGCTCTCGCGAAGGGATTCCCCGGCCTCAGTGAGCGTGATGCCGCGTTCGGAACGGTGTAACAGTGTCGCGTCGAGATCTTCTTCGAGCGAGCGCATCTGGCGCGACAGCGCCGGCTGGGCGATGTGCAGGACCTCCGCCGCGCGCGTCACGCTGCCGAGTTCGGCGATTTGGAGAAAGTAGCGCAGCTGCCTAACGTTCATGACTTGCCAAAAGCCGTGCCTCGGTAGCGCCGAAGTGGCGACATTGCGCTCCGATGGCGCGAGGCAGGGTCAGCAGCAGTTTACTCTGCAACGGCTATAGCGTGCGGGGTAGGCCCCACGGTCCATCAACAGGTTCTGGCCAGTGACGTAGCCGGCGTAATCGCTGGCCAGGAATGCGCGCGCAATGCCGAATTCTTTCACCCCGCATCACGCGCAGCGGCGACCCGGATGCCCGACGCGTGACCGTTGTTCATATTGGCCGTCATTCGTACGAATGACGGCGATGGTGGCCCCCGCTAGGGGCGTCCATGGGGCCGGCGCCTGCTCGCCTCGGCTTCCCATGGCGGTTAAGTCCAGAGCTTTGCAGCCCGAGACATTACTCGGCCATCGCAACGATGGTTTTTTGACGGTAGCGCAAGAGCTCTGGGACACCGAGGGCACGCCAGTGCCTTTGAGCTAGTGCCTTCTCCCCTGCCTGGCCCGCTCGCTGTCCAGCGACTTGCTAATGCGCCTCGCTGGCCCCAGCGCTACTGCGATGCCGATGTCTTGCGAGGTTCATTCCAGGGTCATGTGCGAAGCGGTGACGATCTGTGCCATGCGCGCGCGTTCTTCCTGCAGGAATCTTTCGAAGGCCGCGCGCGGCAGCAGCATCGGTTGCGCGCCGCCGCGTTCGGTCTGTGCGACGAGATCGGCATCTTCCTTGTAGGCGGCGATGGTCACCTCGGCAATCCGGTCGAGGATCGCGGTGGGCGTTGCCTTCGGGGCAAAGATCCCACCCCAATGCTGCATCAGGATCGTCGGAAAACCCTGCTCCACCGTGGTGGGCACCTGCTTCAAAGGTCCCGTGCGCTCGCGCGCCGCGAGGGCCAGCGCACGCAGCTTGCCCGACTGCACGAACGCCGCCACGCCGATCGGCGCTTCGGAGGCCAGGTCGACTTCGCCGCCCACGATGGCGTTGACCGTCTGCGAGCCGCTCTTGTAGTGCACCAGCGTCACGGGTACCCCGAGCGCCGACTCGACCATCTCGGCGACGAAATGCCCGGTGCTGCCGCTGCCGGCGGTGCCGAAGTTGAGACGCCCCTTCGCGCGCGCCCAGGCCTGCAGTTCCTTGAGGTTCTGCACCGGCACGCCGGCGTTGGTGACCAGCACCGACGGCGCGGTGCTGGTGCCCACGACCGGCACGAGGTCGCTCTCCGCATAGGGCATCTTCGGCCGCAGCAGCGCATTGGCGATGGCGCCGTTGCCGGCCGAGAGCCAAGTGTAGCCGTCGGGCGCGCTCTTGGCCACGTTCTCCGAGCCGATGATGCCGCCCGCGCCGGGGCGGTTGTCCACGATGATGGTCTGGTTCAGCCGCTTGCCCTGGGCCTGCGCCATCGCGCGCACGTTGGTGTCGCCCGGGCCGCCGGCGGAGAAGGGCAGCACCAGGCGGATCGGCTTGCCTCCAGGCCAGGGCTCCTGCGCGCGGGCGGGCATGGCCGCAGCGCCCGCAAGGGCCAGCAGGCCGAGAGAGAAGCTGCGGCGATCGTGGCAAGGCGATGTGTTCTTCATGATGACTTGTTTCCTTTCAGGGACGGCTTCAGTCGAAGGCCGCCGCAACCGGCGGCGCCAGCAGCGCGAGCAGCTCGCGCACATCGGGAACGTCTTCGATGGAGCGCGTCATGTCCTCGATGGCCCGCTGTCGCGCGCTGTCGATCAGTCCGTCGGTCAGCATGCGGTACTTGGCCGCAACCTCGTCATCGGACTGCGGCGATTCGATGGCGCGCGAGGCATTGCGCTCGATCTGGATGCGCTGGCCGTCAGTGAAGGTCACGGCCAGCCGCACGCGGCCGCGCTTGAGCGGGCCGCCCGCATCGAACTCGGGCTGGTGCCGCACCTCGATGCGCGGCAGAAGCGCCCACACGTCGTCGGCATCGATGCGTGCCGGCGAGAACTGCCTGACCATCGCCGCGCCGTCGAGTACCGCGACCGCCAGTGCGTAGCCGATGTTCATCTGCGCGCCGATGGGCGTGAGCGGCCGCTCGGGCACCCACCAGCCGTGGTGGTAGACCGCATGGCTCACCTCGACCTCGATGCGCGCGATTTCCTCGGCCTTGAGCTTGCGCTGCGCGCCCGCATCGAACAGCGCATCGAGCGGCGAGTGGATGCCGCCCATCGCCGCATAGGGCTTGATGACGATGCGCTCCACCTCCCAGCGCTCGCCCAGTGCCTCGGTGATCTTCGAGGCGTCGGGATCGTGGCCTTCGCCGAACGTGGAAAGAAAGCCGCCGTACTCGCGCTCGAACACACGCTTGATGCCGGTGTAGCCGCCTTCCGCCAGCACCGCCGCATAGAGCCCGTTGCGCGCCGAGAAGCCGTGGTGCATGCGCTTGCACATCGCCTCGTACTGCGCGGCCATGAGGCCGGCCGACTGCGTGCCCGCGAGTCCCAGCGCGTCCTCGAAGCGCGCCGCATCCAGGCCCAGCAGCTTGCCCACCGATGCGGCCGCCGCGTGCGTGCCGAACACCGACCCCGAATGCCAGCCGCGCGACAGCATCTGCGCGCCATGCAGCGCCATGCCCACACGCGGGCCGACTTCGTAGCCGGCCAGCGCGGCTTCGAGGAACCGACGGCCGCTGACCCTCAGTTCGCCCTCCGAGGCGGCCCACAGCGCGGGCAGCACGATCGATGCGCTGTGCAGCGGGCCGAGCGGGTGGTAGTCGTCCAGCTCGAAGCCCTGGATGAAGGTGCCGTTGAGCAACGCCGCGCCTGGCGCGCTGGTGCGTGCGCCCCAGCCGACGATGGTGCGATCGCCGCGGCCTTCGAACTTCTGCACGATGTGGGCGGCGGTGCGCGACCACGGCAGTTGCGCGCCGACGATGGCGCAGGCGATGCCATCGAGGGTGAGCGCCTTGGCGCGCTCGCGGGCGGAAGCGGGCGCGTCGTCGAGGCGAAAGCCGGCGAGCCAGTGCGCGAGGCGCCCGGTGGGACCCGCGGGGTCGGTGGCGTGGGTTGTGTCAGGAGTGGGAGCGGCTGCTTGCATCAAGGATTTCCATTTCGATGAGTGAGGGGCTGGCTATTCGAGCGGATAGAGCTTCACGAGCGCCGCGAGGCGATCGCTCTCGTGGCGCACCTGCGCGGCGAACGCGGCCGGCGCATTGACCACCGGCTCGGCGCCCGCCGCGGCGATGGTCTTCTGCACGTCGGTGTCTTTGACCGCCTCGCGCAGCGCGGCGACGATGCCTTGCGTCACGCTCGCCGGTGTCCCTTTGGGCGCGAACAGCCCGAACCAGGTCACCGACTGGAACTGCGGATAGCCGGCCTCGGCGGTGGTCGGCACCTCGGGCAGCGCGGCTGCACGCTTGGGCCCTTGCGTGGCGAGGATCTTCAGCGTGCCGGCCTTGTAGTGCGGCAGCGCGGCGGTGATGCCGGTGAACGCCATGTTGACGTTGTTGGCGATCATGTCGGTCACGATCGCGCCTGTGCCGCGGTAGTTGACGACGATCAGGTTCGGCAGGCCCGCTTCGGCCGCGAGCTGTTTGGCCGAGATGCGCGCCGTCGACTCGCCGGTGCCGAGCGAGCAGGGCTGCGCGGCCGTCTTGCAGTACTGCACGAATTCGCCGAAGGTCTTCACCGGCAGCTTCGCGCTCACGACCACAGCAGCGGGCGATTGCGAGACGGCGGTCACCGGCTCCAGCCGCGCGAGCGGGTCGATGCCCTTGAGACCCGGCGTGTATTTGGTGACGACGATGGAGGGCACCTGGAGCAGCAGCGTGTAGCCGTCGGGCCTGGCTTCCATGACGCGGCGAGTGCCGATGAGGCCGTCGGCGCCGGGCATGTTCTCGACGACCACCGGCTGCTTCCAGATCACGCCGAGTTGCTTGGAGACGGCGCGCGCCGTGGCGTCGGTCCCGCCGCCTGCCGAGTAGGGCACAACCAGCGTCACTGGGCGGTCGGGCTGCCAGGCTGTTTGTGCAAGGGCAGGTGGCCCGAGCGAGAGCAAGGCGGCTGCGGCAAGCATGCCGGGGACCGGTGGTGGCTTTCGATTTCTGAGGCGTTCGAGGATCATGTTGTCTCCGTCTTTTTGAACTGAATGGAACCGGGGCGTGCAGCAGGTTCAGGGCGAAGGTGCGATCGGACGACCTCGCCAGTCCCGGCGGTAGGCCCCATCGACCCGGCCGCGCGCCAGTGCGTGCACGCGAAGCCAGGGCAGCAGCGTGATGTCGCGCGACAGGCCTGCGGGCGGGGCCGTACCGAGCGCGTAGAGCTGGAACACATAGCGGTGCGGACCGTGCCCGGGCAGCGGGCGGGGGCCGTCGTATCCGTCGCGACCGAGGCCGTTGGGCGCCAGTGCCACACCTGCAGGCGCGTGGCCGATGTTCAGCGCGCCTTCGGGCAATGCATCGAGCGAGCGCGGCCCCCACGCGAGCAAGTGCGTGATGGCGCGCGCCATCGGCACGTCAGGGTCTTCGCACAGGAGCAGCCAGTGCGTGGCCTGCGGTGGCAGGGCATTCCATGCGAGCGCGGGGGAACGGTTGTCGCCGACGCCTTCCCCCGCATGCCGCAGCGCCATCGCGGCGCCATGCGCGAAGTCCGGGCTGCGCAACGCGAGCATGACAGGCAGCTTCGCCAGCACATCGTCGCTGGAGGCCAGGCTCGCATCGCCGGCATGCCGCCCGCGCGTGAGGAGGCCGGCCCAGCGCAGCACCCAGGGGTGATGCCGCAGCGAAGGCGTGGCGGCCGCGTTCAAGCGGTGGCTCCTTGCACAACGGGCCAGGCCCAGGGGCGGCGCACCCGGTCGGCCTGCTGCCATTCGCGAATGAGTGCATCGTCCTTCAGCGTGAGGCCGATGTCGTCCAGCCCGTGCAGCAGCGCCTCCCGACGCAGCGGGTCGACGTCGAAGGGCGACGCTCGTCCGTCGGGCGCGGTGACGGTTTTCGCATGCAGATCGACCGTGACCGGCGCGCCTCCCGCGCACTGCGCGGCCAGCGCCTCGACCTGCGCCATCGGCCAGCGCACCGGCAGCACGCCGTTCTGGAAGCAGTTGTTGAAGAAGATGTCGCCGAAGCTCGGCGCGATCACGCAGCGGATGCCCAGCCCCATCAGCGCCCACACGGCGCCTTCGCGCGAGGAACCGCAACCGAAGTTCTCGCCGGCCAGCAGCACGGGGGCATTGCGAAAGGCCGGCTGGTTGAGCACGCAGGCCGGGTCTTCGCTGCCGTCGGGCCGAAGGCGCAGCGCCTCGAAGGCGTAGGGGCCGAGCTGGTCGCGCTGGAACGCGGTGAGCCGCTCGATGCGGACGATCACGTCGGTGTCGATGTTGGCGCGCATCAGCGGCGTTGCGGCGCCGGTGACTGCGGTGAACGGCGTCATGGTCATGCGAGCGTCCTCACGTCGGTGATGCGGCCGGTGACGGCGGCGGCGGCGGCCATCGCGGGGCTCGCGAGGTGCGTGCGTGCACCGGGCCCCTGCCGGCCGACGAAGTTGCGGTTGGAGGTGGACACGCAGCGCGCCTGCGGCGGCACCTGTTCGCCGTTGGCGGCCACGCACATGCTGCAGCCGGGTTCGCGCCACTGGAAGCCGGCAGCCTCGAACACTTCGCGCAGCCCTTCGGCCTCGGCCGCGCGCTTGACGTTCTCGGAGCCGGGCACGACCCAGGCGGTGACGCCATCGGCCACGCGCCGGCCGCGCGCCACGTCGGCCGCGGCGCGCAGGTCGGGCAGGCGCGAGTTGGCACACGAGCCGATGAAGACCCAGTCGACCGGCGTGCCCGCGATGGCCGCGCGGGGCGCGAGGCCCATGTAGGCGAGCGCGGCCTCGATGGCGCGGCGCGTTGCCGCGTCCGGGGCGCTGGCCGGGTCGGGCATGTGGCCGTCTATGGCGATGGCGTCCTCGGGGCTGGTGCCCCAGGTGACGGTGGGCGCGACCGCGGCGGCGTCGATGACCTCTTCACGGTCGAACTGCGCACCTTCGTCGGAGGTCAGCGAAAGCCAGTGCGCAGCGGCCGCATCGAAGGCCGCGCCCGTGGGCGTGAAGAGGCGCCCGCGCACCCACTCGACGGTGCGTTGGTCGGGCGCGATCAGCCCGAAGCGCGCGCCCAACTCCACCGTGAGGTTGCACAGCGTGAGCCGCGCCTCGACGTCCAGCGCGCGCACCGCCTCGCCCGCGAACTCGATCGCATGGCCCACGCCGGCCGCGGCGCCAAGCGTGCCGATGATGTGCAGCGCCAGATCCTTCGCAGTGACGCCCGCGCCGAGCACACCGTCGCAGCGGATGCGCATGCGCCTGGGTTTCTGCTGGCGCAGCGTCTGGGTGGCGAGGGCATGCGTGCTTTCCGAGGAGCCGACGCCGAAGGCCAGCGCACCGAGGCCGCCGTTGGTGCAGGTGTGGCTGTCGCCGCAGATCACCGTGAGGCCGGGCAGCACGATGCCCAGTTCGGGCCCCATCACATGCACGATGCCTTGGCCCGGCTGGCCCAGGTCGTAGAAGCGCACACCCGATTTCGCGCTGAGATCGCGCAGCGCGCCGTGCAGTCGGCCGCCGAGCGGGAAGGTGCCGGGGGTGCGGCCCGGCTGGCTCGAGGCGGCGTGATCGGGCGTGGCGAAGTCAAGCTCCGGGTTGTGCAGCGGCAGCCCGCGCGCCGCCACCTCGGCCATCGCGGGCGGACCCGAGAGGTCGTGCAGCAGGTGGCGGTCGATGTGCAGCAGCGCCCAGCCGTCGCCCAGCTCGCGCACGACGTGCGCGTCCCAGAGCTTGTCGAACAGGGTTCGGGGCATGTCAGCGCTGCTCCATGGTCGCGCCGGCGTTGAAGCGCATGCGCAGGGAGTCCCACTCGTCGGCACCGAAGCGGCGGAAGGTCTGGGCCACCGTGGCGTTGACGGTCGGCGCCCGGAATGTGGCCTTGAGCTCGGCGAGGGCCGCGTCGCCGGCCTCGATGGTGGCCTTGAGCATCAGGCCGGGAAGGATCGCGAGCTTGTAGCCCATCGCTTCGGCTTCGCGCAGGTCGAACACCGGCGTTCGGCCGCCCGGCACCACGTTGAGCAGGCAAGGGCCTTTCACGCGCTTCGGCACCGCCGCGACTTCCTCTGGCGTCTGCGTGGCTTCGACGAAAACCATGTCGGCACCGGCTTCCAGCGCGGCGTTCGCTCGGGCGATGGCTTCGTCCAGACCGAGCATGGCGCGCGCATCCGTGCGGGCGATGACCACGAAATCTTTCGAGCGCCGGGCTTCCACCGCGGCGCGGATCTTCGAGGCGAACTCCGCCTGCGAAATCACCTCCTTGCCGTCGAGATGACCGCAGCGCTTGGGCGAGACCTGGTCCTCGATATGGATGGCCGCGACGCCGCGCGCCTCGTACTCGCGCACGGTGCGCGTCACGTTCAGTTCGTTGCCGTAGCCGGTGTCCGCGTCGGCGATCAGTGGAATGGCCACCGAGCGCGCCATGACCGTGGCGTTGTCGACCATCTCGCTCATCGTGAGCAGGCCGAAATCGGGAAAGCCGCGCGCCGCCGAGGTGCCTGCGCCCGTCATGTACACGGCGGCGAAGCCGGCCTGCTCGATCAGGCGCGCGCCGATGGCATCGTAGGCGCCGGGGGCGATCACCATGCCGGGCGCGTCGAGCAGCCGGCGAAGCGTGGAAGAGGAAGTCATGGCGGCGTTGTTCCGTGCGAACCGGTGGAGTTTATGTGTTTATATTCTAAATACAACTTGCCAAAAACCGCAAGCCGCGAGCCGACCGCCATCCGGGCGCCTTGCTATGCTCGGCGCCCAACCTCCTTCGCCATGGCACGTCCTCCCGCACCCGCTCCTTCGTTCGACCGCGTCCCCGGCACCTCGCTGCACCGGCAGCTGTTCGTGGTGCTGCGCGACGAGATCACGCGCGGCGTCTATGCCTCCGGCGCGCTGCCGAAGGAAGAGGCGCTGTGCGAGCGATTCGGCGTCTCGCGCATCACGGTGCGGCGCGCGCTGTCCGATCTGGCTGCGCTCGGGTTGGTGGAGCGCCGCCACGGCCTGGGCACCTTCGTTCGCACCAACCTGCCGAAGGCACGGGCGCAGCCCAGCCTGGGGCTGGTCGACGGGCTGCGCAAGACCGCGCTCGAAACCGATGTCGAGGTGCTTGAAGTGGCGCAGGCCGTGCCACCGCACGAGGTGGCTGCCGCGCTGCACCTGGAGGCCGGCGAGAAGGCGGTGCATGCGCTGCGCCTGCGCAGCATCGACGGCACGCCGGTGATGCTGACCGATGCCTGGGTGCCCGCGCGCCTGGGCAAACGGGTCTCGGCCGCCGCGCTGCGCAAGCAGGCGCTCTACGAGATCCTGCTCGCGCAAGGCGTGAAGTTCGGCCGGGTGGTGCAGGAGATCACGGCCGAGGTGGCCGAGCCGGCGCGTGCCAGGCTCTTGAATCTGGAGACCGGCGCGCCGCTCCTCAAGTTCGTTCGCCTGCTTCACGATCTCGATGCACAGCCGGTGCAGCACCTCACCGTGTCCCTGGCGGCCGAGCGCAGCCGCATCCTCATGGACATCCCGGGCGAGACGATCAATACGCTTTCCGCGGGTCAGGTGGTGCACGATGTGCACCCGGCCCCTGCGAGGCGACAGCCCTAGCTCATAGCAAGCTTCCGCTCAAACTACGACGGCCGAGTCGTGGTGAACCACGTCTACTTCATTGCCTGGCCAAAGAAAACAGGGCTGGCCGCGGAAAGGGCGAAGGCGCCAGCTGTTGCCGTGTCTGCATCGTCGAACTACAGGCACCTTCGAGGACGAAGCCAAGGTCACCGACAACAATTTTCCCGGCCATCTACACGCTCGTACCGCAGGGAGCCCGCAGCAACGCGCAGCTCATACGCGATACAGACCTCCGCTGATCAATTCCGTGCCATCAAGATCTCGTCGCGGATCGCTTCGGCCGTCTTCGGTTCACGCGGCATGTGGGTCTCCTCTCGATGGAGGGAGCCCGTATCGCGCGTCAGTCTTCGAGGTCGAACTGCATCTGCAGTGTCCGGATGATCTGCGCGATGTCGGCCCGGTGGGTGCCGCGGTCGCTCACGACGCGGACCGTCCAGTTGGGGCCGCCTTCCTCGGACGGCATCCCGATGACGCCGCCCCGGTGCACGTCGGTCTGCTGGCCTCGAAGGCCCGGCAGGGCTTCGATGCGCTGAATCAGCATCTGCTTCAGCTGCGTGGCGGTGCGTACGGGTTTGCTCGGCATCGTCAGGCCGCCCCCTCGCGTAAATCGAGCACGCTTCGCGCAGCGAACATTGCTTCTGCGAAGGCTTGTTCAGTATTCGCGGCGGGCGACCGCTTGAGTCCCACAGGCTTCTCGTCGGCAATCCGAAATACCCAGCTGTAGCTTCCGTCCACCAGGACGACTTCGACTGAGATACGCCTGCCGCGGTACTCGAATTCTTCTTGCATCACTGCTTCCCCCTCCAGGGTTCAAATGAAAGTATTTTGAACCTCCTCGTCACCTCCTTGGCTCGCCAATCGCGTGACCCTTGGACCTGGCCGTGAGGGCGAAGCACTTAGACCAAGAACGCGATTCCGAATCGCACACCGGCGTGTATTGCGGATTCACCTCCAAAATCTTGCACTGTCTCCACCCCTAGCTCGCCCGCTCTGCGGCCCACTTATAACGATCGCAGTGAGCGCCGCGGCCGCGCTGGTCAAGGCCTTCTTTTAGTGCAAGCAAGCAGGAGCTTCAGGCGTTCGCTAGCGAGAGAACGCAAAGCGCGGACTTGCGCCGCTGAGCTGAGCTGACTCTCTGCAGAGCCATTTCGGATGCAATCGAGCAGATCCTTTTCCGCATTCCTTGCACGCAGTTCTGCTTCTCTCCAAAGCTGGTATTCGGGGCTTCCCCGCACAAACAGTCTCCTCAAGAACCGCTCAACCATTCGACTGGCGCACATCCCTCTTCGCAGGCTTGCCCGGCCTTGATGCGCGAGTGACCCGCCGCCAACCCTCGGGTCCACTCCGGCAACTCGCCTCTCGGGAGATCGCCGCTACACCTGCAGTCTCACGTTGACCGCCGGCCCGTCCGGCCGGCTGCGCGCCACCACGACGACCCGCTCTTGCTCGATGCGCTGGAAGTGCAGGTCCACGCGGCCGTCGCCCACCTGCAGGTCCAGCAGGCGCAAATGGTCGATGTCCGTCGGCAGGCGGGGATGCACGATCTCGACCTCGCGGCGGATGCCGTCCACGCGCAGGCCGAGGCAGGCCTGCAGCAGCATGAACACCGAGCCCGCCGCCCAAGCCTGCGGCAGGCAGGCCACGGGGTACGCCACGGGGCCCTGGCCCGGCTGCCGTTCGAACCCGCAGAAGAGCTCGGGCAGCCGCATGCCGAAATGCGCCGCCGCCTCGAACAGGTTGTCCAGGATGCGCACCACGCCGTCGCGCTCGCCGTAGTGCGCCATGCCCGCGGCGCACAGGGCCGCGTCGTGCGGCCAGACCGAGCCGTTGTGATAGGACATCGGATTGAAGCGCACAGCCTCCACCGGCAGCGTGCGGATGCCCCAGCCCGATTCGAAGGCGGGCGACAGCAGCTGCTGCGTGACCGCAGTCGCGCGCCCTGGTGCCGGCACGCCGGCGAACAGCAGGTGCCCCGCGTTCGACGAGCGCACCGCGCAGGGCCGGTTCTCGCCATCGACCGCGAGCGCATAGAACTGCTGCTCCGGCAACCAGAACTGGCGCTCGACCGCCTCGGTCACCTCTGCCGACCGCTGGCGCCAGTGCACCGCGCGGTCGTCGCCGCGCAGTTCCGCCAGGCTCGCCATCGCGAGGAAGGCCGCGGCGGCGTAGCCCTGCACCTCGACCAGCGCGATCGGGCCTTCGGGCGAGCGGCCGTCGGCGTGGAAGATGGAATCGTGGCTGTCCTTCCAGCCCTGGTTGGCCAGGCCGCTGCGCTCGCCGCGCTGGTAGGCCAGCAGCCCGCCGGGATGCCGCGCCATGTTGCGCTCCATCCATTCGCAGGCCGCGACGAGCGCGGGCCAGATGCCCTCGATGGCCGCGCCGTCGCCGGTGCGCTGCATGTAGGCGCCGGCCAGCGCCACGAAGAGAGGCGTGGTGTCGACGCCGCCGTAGTACTGGCCGAAGGGCAGTTCGTCGACCGCCGCCATTTCGCCCTTGCGCGTCTCGTGCATGATTTTTCCGGGCTCGGCGTCGCGAAAGCTCGAGGTCTGGTGCGCCTGCCGCGCGGCAAGGAACTTGAGCACGCCGAGCGCCAGGATCGGATCGATCCAGAGCGTCTGGAAAGCCGTGACGATGGCGTCCCGTCCGAACGGCGTCGAGAACCATGGGATGCCCGCGTAGGGGTACGGCCCCGTGGCCATGTCGGTGGTGAGCAGCGCCAGGTCGGCGCGAGAGCGATCGAGCCAGCTCTGGAACAAGCGCCCCGATGCCAGCAGGCGCGAGCCGCGGCGCTGGCGCGCGCGCATGCGCCAGCGCGCCAGCACGCCCGCCTCGCGAAAGCGCTCGGCCCCGGCCGCCGCGGGTTCGGTGCCCACCTCGATGTAGAGCGTCCATGCGCCGCGTGCGGCAAGCGTGACCTCGAACGCCGCGCCGTCCGCATCCAGGCGCTGCGGCGGTTCGGAGAAATCGATGCATGCGCTGCGCAGCACGGCGTCCAGGCCGCGATAGCGCAGCACGATGCCCCGCGCGCCGAGCTCGGGCGTGCCGAATTCGCCGCGCTGCGGGCGCACCTGGCCGCGCACCTCGAACATGTCGCGGAAGTCCGCGGCGAAGCGCAGGCTCAGCGGTGCGCGCGCGGGCTGGTCGCTGTAGTTGACGAGCCGCAGCCGCTCGAACATCCGCGCGCCCCACAGGAAACGCTTGCGCTCCAGGTGGATCACGCCCTGCGGGGTCGACGTCGAGCCGAGCACCGGCAGCGGCCGGTTGGTGAGGTTGGCGGTGAAGTAGACGTTGTCGCGGCTCACGCCGCTGGACAGCAGCGAGGGCCGGGTTCCGCTCAGCCGCAGCACGAAGGCCGAGAGCATGCGGGTGTCGTGATGGAACAGGCCATCGACGCCGCCGCCGACGTCGCCGTGACCGTCCATCACGATGTAGGTGTCGGCCTCCTTCAGCACGAAGGCATGCTGGACCGCGCGTTCCGGCGCCGCTTCGGCCTGGTCGGTTGCGGGTGTCTCGCTGCTCATGCTGATGCGAGCTCGCTGCAGAGCGCTTCCGCCGACACGGCGGCGCTGCCGTCGTCCTGGCCGAGGAGCCGGCGGTACTGCGCCACGTAGGCGCTGGCCATCGCGCGTGCCGAGAAGCGGCGCTCGAAGGCGTCCCGCACGCGGCGCCGGTCGAGCCGGTCGATGGCATGCACCGCGTCAACGGCCTGCGACATGTCGTCCACGATGAGGCCGCTCGTGCCGTCGTCGATGACCTCGGGCACCGAGCCGCAGCGCCAGCCGATCACCGGTGTGCCGCAGGCCATGGCCTCGATCATCACCAGCCCGAAGGGCTCCGGCCAGTCGATGGGAAACAGCAGCGCGCGGGCGCCGCCGAGAAACGCCGACTTCTCGGCGTCGCCGATCTCGCCCACGAACTCGATGGACGGGTCGCCCTGCAGCAGCGGCCGGATCACCTGCTCGAAGTAGTTGGCGTCCGCCGCATCCACCTTGGCCGCGATCTTCAGCGGCATCCCCGCCCTGCGGGCGATCTCGATGGCGCGGTCGGGCCGCTTCTCTGGCGAGATGCGTCCGAGGAACGCGAGATAGCCGCCGCTGCGCGGCTCGAAGCGGTAGGCCGATTCGTCCAGGCCGTGAGGCACGGTCGCGAGCCAGCTGGCGAATGGAATGGGCTTGCGCTGGTGGCGCGAAATCGAAACCAGCGGATAGCGGTTCCACCGCCGGTAGACCGCCGGCAGGTCCGCGATGTCCAGGCGGCCGTGCAGCGTGGTGAGCGTGCGGTGCGCCATGTCCTCGAAGAAGGGAAAGTGCAGCAGGTCGACATGAAAGTGCAGCACGTCGAACTCGTGTGCGCGGCGCTTCAGTTCGCCCAGCATGTGCAGGTGGCTGGCGAGGTCCGACTTCAGCGGTGCCGGGTCCAGGCGCAGCGCCTGCGCGCGCATCGGCGCGAGCTCGGCGCGGGTGCGGGTGTCGGCGGAAGCGAAGAGGGTGACCTCGTGGCCGAGATCCACCAGAGCGTTGGCAAGGTGTGCGACGACACGCTCGGTGCCGCCGTAGAGCCGCGGAGGCACGGCTTCGTAGAGAGGCGCGATCTGCGCGATCTTCATCGTCAAGACAATCTCCTCGAAAGGGAATGAATAAACAAGGATGAGGGCGAAGATGGAAGACAGGGCTTCCGGCCGGAATGTAGCGGCGGGCGCGAATTTTTCAACAGGGCCCGCCGTGGAAACCGCGGCGCTGCCGAACGCTCAAATCCTTTTTGGCTGACGTTGTTCTCCTTTCATTTGTGGAGGTGTGAATGAACCTTTTCGAAACCATTGCAGGCCATGCGGCCGCGATGCGCCTGCCGCTCTATGCGGTCACGGTGACCCGCGTGGCGAGGCGCGACGATGCGGCGCTCCTGTCCCTTCATTGGCATGGCTTCCTGCGGCGCACGCCGTTGAAGATTCCCGGCGTGGACCTGCCGCCGCGGCCTGTGGCCCAGTCGATGGCGCGCCTGGACATGTCGGGCGAGCGGCTCGATGGGCTGGAGAACGCGCTGCTCGAAGCGGCATGGCAGCTCGGCGCGTGGGACCTGGAGCGCGTGGTGCGCCCCGCGTGGTGGCGGCTGGGCGTGCCGGCGACCGAGGTGAGCGAGGCGCTGCGGGCCTTCGGCTACGTCAATGGCGACTTGGACGGCGACGAGCCGGCGCAAGGCGACCACACGATGGCGGAGGCGCCCGACCGTGAGGAGATGCTGCGCGAGGCCGGCCGGCGCGGCTATGTGCGCTGGCTCTTCAGGCCGCGCAAGTGCGGCATCTGGTCTGCAGTGCATGACGGCTCCGACGAAACCCTCGACAGCACGGGCGGCCGGACGTTGCCCTGCCCTGTGGTTGCCGGGCCGCCGCGCGAAACCGAGCCCCAGCGTACCGTCTACCGGCTCGGCCGCGCAAGCGGATTGCAGCTTCGTCGCAGCTGAAAAAAACAGTCACAAAAAAATCGTGTTCGCAGCCTCTTGAAGGCGCGCGCCGAAGCCCATAGCTCTCGCCCGCTGGCGCTTGCAAGCCGGCAAAAGGAAACGAACCGATCGCGCCGCCGGCGGGTGGCGCGGGTTCTCTTTTTGATGACCTTATCGCACAGGAGATCGAACATGAAACTTCATCCTCTCTACGACCGGGTGATCGTCAAGCGAATCGAACAGCAGCGCAAGACGGCGTCCGGCATCGTGATTCCGGATTCGGCCGCCGAGAAGCCCGAGCAGGGCGAGGTGGTCTCCACCGGCCAAGGCAAGCTGCTCGCGGACGGCACGCTGCGCCCCCTGCATCTGAAGGCGGGCGACCAGGTGCTCTTCAGCAAGTACGCGGGCCAGACGGTCAAGGTGGACGACGAGGAGCTGCTGGTGCTGCGCGAGGACGACGTCCTTGCCGTGATCGACAGCGGCGAGCGCGGCAACCTCAAGCGCGTTGCCTGACACGGCCGCGCATCGTTCTCTAGAGACAGACCAACCGATGAGTGAAGAAGGAGCAATCTCGAAATGACTGCCAAAGACGTCCAGTTTCATGACAACGCCCGCCAGCGCATCGTCGCGGGCGTGAACATCCTTGCCGATGCGGTGAAAGTGACCCTGGGTCCGAAGGGCCGCAACGTGCTGCTCGAGCGCAGCTACGGCGCGCCGGTCATCACGAAAGACGGCGTGTCGGTCGCCAAGGAAATCGAGCTCGCCGACAAGTTCGAGAACATGGGTGCGCAGATCGTCAAGCAGGTCGCCTCCAAGACGGCCGACGTCGCGGGCGACGGCACCACCACCGCCACGGTGCTCGCACAGGCGATCGTCCAGGAGGGCATGAAGCACGTGGCCTCGGGCATGAACCCGATGGACCTCAAGCGCGGCATCGACAAGGCCACGGCCGCCGTGCTGGACGAGCTGCACAAGCTCTCCAAGCCCATCTCCACCGGCAAGGAAATCGCGCAGGTGGCCGCGCTGTCGGCCAATTCGGACGACGCCATCGGCAAGATCATTGCCGACGCGATGGAGAAGGTCGGCAAGGAAGGCGTGATCACCGTGGAGGACGGCAAGTCGCTCGACAACGAACTCGACGTGGTCGAGGGCATGCAGTTCGACCGCGGCTACCTGAGCCCGTACTTCATCAACGACCCCGAGAAGCAGGTGGCGCACCTGGAAGATCCGCTCGTGCTGCTGCACGACAAGAAGATCTCCAACATCCGCGAGCTGCTGCCGGTGCTCGAGGCTGCCGCCAAGGCCGGCAAGCCGCTCTTGATCGTGGCCGAGGAGGTCGAGGGCGAGGCGCTCGCGACGCTGGTGGTCAACTCGATGCGCGGCGTGCTCAAGGTGGCGGCCGTGAAGGCGCCGGGCTTCGGCGACCGCCGCAAGGCGATGCTCGAGGACATCGCGGTGCTCACCGGCGCCACGGTGATCTCCGAGGAAACGGGCAAGCAGCTGGACAAGGCCACGCTCGATGACCTTGGCAGCGCCAAGCGCATCGAGGTGCAGAAGGAGAACACCATCATCATCGATGGCGGCGGCGACCAGAAGCGCATCGATGCGCGAGTCAAGTCGATCCAGGCGCAGATCGAGCAGGCCACCAGCGACTACGACCGCGAGAAGCTGCAGGAGCGCGTGGCCAAGCTCGCGGGCGGCGTGGCGGTGATCCGCGTGGGCGCGGCCACCGAGGTCGAGATGAAGGAGAAAAAAGACCGCGTCGACGATGCGCTGCACGCCACGCGTGCAGCGGTGGCCGAGGGCATCGTGCCCGGCGGCGGCGTGGCGCTGCTGCGCGCGCGTGCCGCGATCTCCGGACTCAAGGGCGCCAACACCGACCAGGAGGCCGGCATCCGCATCGCGCTGCGTGCGCTCGAAGCGCCGCTGCGCGCCATCGTCGCGAACGCGGGCGTGGAGCCTTCGGTGGTGGTGGCCAAGGTGCTCGAAGGCAAGGGCAACCACGGGTACGACGCAGCCACCGGCGAGTACGGCGACCTGGTCGAGCTCGGCGTGGTCGATCCGACCAAGGTCACGCGCACCGCGCTGCAGAACGCCGCGTCGATCGCGGGGCTGATCCTCACGACGGACGCGACGGTCGCGGAACTGCCGAAGCCGCAGAAGGCTCCTGCGGTTCCGGCAGGCGGCGGCATGGACTTCTGAGTCCAGGCACAGCGGGCCACGGCGCATCGGGATCCCGGTGCGCCGCGCGCCTTGCCATGCCACGCCGGCGCGTCGCGCCAAGGGTCAGGAGCAGGACAGCTTCAACGCCTCGATGCGACCGCCGGAGCCGAGCTTGCGCACCAGGCCCCCTTCGCGGCTGTTGGGTTCGAAGCGCACGGAGAGGTCCTTGAACATGGCGTGTTTCGTTGTGTGCTTCTCGACTGTGGACCGAAGCACAACAATGGCCTCTAGCGAGCGGCCGGTTAGGCAAGCGCCTCTTCTTTCGATGAATGCTGCGAGCCCAGCCTCACATCCAGTTCGTGCCGAGCATTGCCAATGCTGCCGCGCCCATCACGCCCGTGGCAGACCAGCCGACGATCTTCCACTTGAAGGGGATTCCCAGATCGCCCATGACGTTGGAGCTTGACCCCGCAAGCATCACACCGGCCATGATCGGCACCGAGCTCACAGCGTTGATCACTGCAGCATAGACCAGTGCCTTCATCGGGTTGACGCCAGACACGCCGATCGCCAGCCCCAGAAGCATGGCCGCCGCGAGAATTCCGTAGAAGGCCGGCGCGCTGGCAGCCGGCCGGTCCAGCCCCTTGCGCACGCCGAACATGCTGGCGAGCGCGTAAGCCGCCGAGCCGGCCAGCACGGGCAGCGCGAGCATTCCCGTGCCCACAATGCCCAGGCCGAACAGTACAAAGGCGGCATTTCCGGCAATAGGCTTAAGCGCCTCGGCCGCCTGCGAGGTCGTCTCGATCTGGGTCTGTCCATGGGCATGCAGCGTAGCCGCCGTGGCGAGGATCACGAAGAACGCGACGGCGTTCGAGAATCCCATGCCGATCCAGGTGTCGGTCTTCAACCGCCCCAGTTGCGCGGGCGCTTGCTGGGGCGCGCGTTTGAGCGCTTGGTCCTCCGGAACGCGGCGTATCTCCTCGACTTCTTGGGAGGCCTGCCAGAAGAACAGGTAAGGGCTGATCGTGGTTCCCAGGATCGCGACCACGGTGGTCACGAATTCCTTGCTCCACTGAAGGCGCGGCCACAAGGCGCCCTTGAGCGCTTCAATCCAGTCGACGTGCGCCGCGAACGCGACGGCCACGTATGCCAAGAGGGACAGGGTGAGCCACTTGAGCACGCGCACATAGCGCTCATAGGGCAGCCAAATCTGCAGCCCGAGCGACAGAAGCCCGAAGAAGACGGCATAGGCGGCTTTCGGACCTCCGATCACCAGCGCCGCCACATCGCCCATCGCATTCAGGTCGGCGCCCAAGTTGATGACGTTCGCAATCACGAGTGAAGCGATCAACAGCCACACGACTGGCGCCGGCCACAGTCGCGAGAACGCCTCCGTGAGGCCGCGTCCGCTGACCCGGCCGATGCGCGCACTGGCGAGTTGAATGCCGACCATCAACGGGTAAGTCAGCAGCAGCGTCCACCCGACGCCGTAGCCGAACTGGGCGCCCGCTTGCGAGTAGGTTGCGATGCCGCTCGGGTCGTCATCGGCCGCACCGGTGATGAGGCCGGGGCCCAGCTTGGTGAACCAACTCTTCTTGGCGCTTCGTGTCTCGTTGCTTGGTGCGGGATCTGGCCGTTGGGACATGACGTGCTCCGTCTTCAGGTTGTTGGCGTGTGGAACCTGCAGCAACTGTGTCGCATGCCTTCGTAGCAGTCATCCGCCGGGGTCGCGGTTAAAGGTAGGCCTATGGCCCGGGCGCGCACACCGAGGGCTTGCGCTCCTACAACGAGGGTGGCTCGAGAGGCTTACTTTTTTTCCCGTCCGCGATGCGAGTCGCGCGGATTTCGTTTCTCACTCTCTTTTCGCCCGTCCACGTTCCACGGACGTTCGTAGCGGGCTACGCGCTCGCAGCTTTGCATGCTTCTCGCGATTGCGCCTGATCTGCGACAACAATGCGCTTACAAGGCTGACGAGTGCGAGCTCGATGATTTGCTGCATCACCACGTTTTTGGCCTTGCGCGTTTGGGCCTCAACCCTCCGCTGTTGTTTCCCGATCTCCGACGTCGCATGGACGCTGGCGTCGGTCCCTTTTTCGGCTTGCAAAGCAGCCGAATCGGTTGCGGCCTGCGCCTTGGCAGCGGCAACCGAACCATGGGCAGTGGCATAGACCTTGGTGAACTCGGCACCCAGCAAGAAAATCTGTGCGGCGTAGTACACCCATGCCAGCAACACCACCAGGGAGCCGGCCGCGGCAAACGATTCGTTGACGCCACTCTTCCCAAGATAGAGCCCGATCAGAACCTTTCCGACCTCAAAAAGCACGGCGGTCACGATGGCGCCGATCCAGACGTCATGCCAGCGGATGGGCGCGCTCGGCATGAACTTGAAGATCATCGCGAACAGCAGGGTCAGGATGCCCAACGAAACCAAGACATTGAGTCCCTGGAGCAGGGTTTCCCAACCCGGAAACAAGCCCATGCTCCAGCTGCCCATTGCCGCCAGGCCGGCGCTGACGATGAGCGAGACCATCAGCAGGAACGCAAGCCCGAGGATCAAGCCGAACGACAGCACGCGCGCGCGCAAGACGCCCCATACCCCCTTGGGCTTGACCCGCTCCGGCACATGCCAGATGCGGTCGAGCGCACTCTGGAGTTCGGCAAAGACCGTGGTGGCGCCCAGGACGAGAACGAAAATGCTGATTCCGCCGGCGATGAGCCCTCTAGAAGGTTCGCTCGCGCTTTTGACAAGCCCTTGGACAGCGAGCGCGCCCTCCTCGCCAATCAGCCCGGAGAGCTGAGCCGCGATTTGCCCCTGCACCGCCTCCGCGCTGAACAAGGCTCCCGCCACCGCGATGACGATTACCAGCAACGGCGCCAGCGAGAACATGGTGTAGTAGGAAATTGCTGCACCCATGCTCGGCGCGAAATCGTCGATCCATGCCGTGACAGCGTCCCTGCACAGGCGATAGAGCTGCATGAAATTCGGCTTGAGAGTTGAGGTGATCACGGCAGGCTCCGAGTACGGCGTGAGTTTTGCGCAGCCTTTGTCGTCGACCATCCGTCAACTGCGCTCGCAGAGGTAGGCGAAAGGCGCGCCCATCGCGCGATGGTTTGCCCCGTTGCTGCCAGCTTCAGCAGCAGCTCCGGATCCACCGCCCGACGTCTCAAATCGACGCATGCTCCCCGCACAGACGTCCGATGTTGAATTTCTCCTGCGCGAGCGCGAACGCGCTGGATTGGCTTAAGTGGTCTCGCCGGTTCACTGAATCCTTTTCGCCGCCTCGCTGGCTCGCCAGCTGCTCCAACGCACAAGGGAGCGATTGCGGCTCCCGCAGCCATGGTTCTTGCCGGCAATGACGGCCAGCGGCATGTCAGGGCGCAGATGCTCCTCGGTCGCTTCGAAGACGCGCATTTGTATGCCTTCGCGCATCGGCTTCGTCATGCCGCCCTCGACACCCGGCACGATCTGGATGCGCAGCCGAATGCTGGCGAAGCGCCGGCAGCGCGACGTTCCCACAGGACTCTCATCACTCATCACTCATCACTCACCAACCATCCCCCGTGGTGGGTGCCTATCGCACCACTGTGCGTCCGTTTGCCAGCCTCCCGACTCGCCGTCAAGTCCCCACAGATGACACCTTGCACCTTGAGCGGACAGCCGTAATGCACGATTCATGACCGCTTCTATGCGCGGTGCCGAACAGACGCAGGCCGCGCCAGCAGTCACTGTGGCCGGCGCAGCCTCTATTGAGCTGCACCCCAAGACTACAAGGAACCGCCATGAAGAAGTATTTGCTCCCCTCCGTCCTGTTGCTCGCTCTGCTCGGCGCATCCGCCTGCACCGGCCCCATGGGCCCTCAAGGCAACACAGGCAACACCGGCTACACCGGCGCCACGGGCGCGAAGGGAAATACCGGCAACACAGGGAACACAGGGAACACAGGCGACACCGGCAGTACCGGCAACACCGGTGCTACAGGGGAAACCGGTAATCAGGGAAATACCGGCGCAACGGGCGCCAGAGGCAATACCGGCAGCACTGGCACCGGCAGCGGAACCGTTATCGTGGTTCCGGCCGCACGCTGACGCATTGACCAACGCGCTGTTCTTTCGGGACCGTTCAGGAATCCTCCGGGGCTGGTTCGGCGCTGAGGGAGAGCGCTTGGTCACGATATCAGATGACGCCCCGCGTTCGTCAATGCGAGGCAGCGCGATCGGCGAAGAGCGCATTGACTTCCGCAGCCTTGTCGAAGACCGTTTCGGCGCCCAGACGAGTGCACTCCGCGCGGTCGTCCGGAAGCCGCATTGGTCGACGCGACACGATTCGCTTCTTTATGCCGAGCGCTGAAAGGGCGGCCAACACGCCGAGTCCTGTTCCCTGTCTCAGCAACAGATCCACGGCGAGAAGCGGCCATGCCTCCTCGTTCGCCGGGCGCCAGCCACAGCTTCAACCTCAGAGAGCGCACGACCGACGACCTCTGTCTGCAGGTAGTCCACGAGCACAACCGTTGTCCCGGATCACCGACTCGTCTTCCACTGTGAAAACGGCAAGCATCATTTTGGGAAGCCCCCTGCGATGTCATGAACCGCGGGCTCATCTGGTCATCGAGCGCCCGACGTCGCTGGACAGGGAGAGCATTGCACCGAGTTCAACGAGGGGCAAGCTCGCATCTTCGAGCCCGCTTCGCCCCCTGGACATCATCCGCATGAGCGTGGCTTGACCGGAATGAGTTGTTCGCCACCGGGGATGCATGACTGGCGGAAGATCCGCCTCTGTCAGCCTTGCAGCGCGCGGCAACACACTTCTGGATGTCCTCGTGCGCATCGATGGTCATGGGCATCTCTGCGAAGTAAAGCCACTCGATCAACGGCATGGCAGTCTGGACTCCGCATCGATGCGGGTTGACCTCGCCGGCTGATCAACTTGAGTAAACCCAGCGTTAGATCCGTCCCGTCAACAACAAGACGATCAGCACGAGCACGACGATGCCCAGTATTCCGCTCGGACCGTAGCCCCAGCCACGGCTGTGTGGCCATGAGGGAAACGCTCCGACCAGAATGAGGATCAGGATGATCAAAAGAATGGTTCCAATGCCCATGGTTCACTCCTAGGTGGCTTGCTCGATATCAAAATACCGAGGCAGCGCATTTCAGTCTGTTCGCTGCCGAACGAACATGAATGCGCTTGCCTGACGCGAGCAGATGGTTCTTCCTTGCCTCCGGGGCTGCAACGGCCATCAAGGCGTCGGGCGTGCTGCTTCAGGATTTTCGATCGCGATCGCCGATGCGCTCTCGCAGATGATCGCGTCCACGTGTGCAAGCTCACGAGCGAGTTTTTGCGCGTGGCCTTGAACCTCGAGAGTCACTTCGATCATGCCGCTCGCCGCCAGCCGCTGTGCTGCGGCAACATCCGCCTGCAATGTGAGCCTCCGAGATGGCCTCGTGCGCCCGATCCGCACCAGCAGTTGAGTATCTGATTGCACGCTCGGTGGGTAATCGCTCGCCGCAGCCCCAGCTGAACCTCACCGGGATCGCCGTGTTCGATGCTGCTATGGTCCCGCGCAAATCTCAACTGCCCGAGTCGTACAGCGGGTCAGCTCCTGCGGCAATCCACTTGAGCGACGGCCGACCAGGTCGTGATTCATAGCTCGCGATCCAAATGAGTGCCCGAGTTGCGAGCCCGACATGCACTTGAGCGATCGTTCTCGTCGGACCGGCGTAAGTCAGCCGGCAGAGAAAAGTTGCCCCCCAGTAAATATCTGCAGAATGGCTCACTCCACCTGCATAGATCGGTCCAGCAAGCATTCGCGTTTGCCACTCATCGCGTTCCGGGCGGGCGTCCGGTGATTCAACCTGCGAGTCTTTGTCGACTTTCAACGTGACCACCTTGTTGAGCGATTCAACCCAGAGAGTGATCGAACTTCAATCCGCTCGTCTGTTCGACGCCGAACATAGTGGCGCCGCAACATCGGGCCAGCAGTACGAAGCAGCCAGGTGGAAGCCGGGGATGTCTGCGTCGTCTTTTGCCTCGACCGGCCCCCTGAAGAAGCGCCCAGCGTCCTGCTGGTCGACGGTCAGCAAGAGCGGTAGCAGGTTGCCCCTGCTTCTCGCATTCGATTCAACTCTGCGCCCCCGGGGCGCGTTTCTCAAGATCATCGGGACTCGCCCGTCCGTGCCCTCACTGCTGGAAGGCGCCCACACCGCTTCCACAAGTTCGGCAGCGGCGAGGACCGCTGTGCACTGAATTTCAGTCTCGGATTCGACCGGTCACGACGCGCCTCGTCGGCTGGAGGCAGCAGACGCATCGACTGCCCTGTCTCGGTCGGCGCGGCGTCGGAGAGACTGAAGGTGAATGGGGTGCGCCCGCATGGAAACTCCTGAAGTTGGACTTGGAAGTCCCCGATGCAATTGGCGCAGTGCGGGCGCCGTGCTTTGAGCTCGGCGGATGCGTTTCCGAAACACACGGTCGGGCAACGACCCGAGCGCGCAGATTCTGGGGCGCCGCGTTCGACGCGACAATGCACCCCATGGCACGTCTCTATCTCTCAATGACCGAAGGGGTCATCAACCACTGGAAGGCGCACGGCAACGCCTACCCGCAAAAGTTCATCCTCACCCCCGTCCAGCACGCCGCCTATGCGGAGTCTCGACGCAACGGCATCGGCGGCCCGAAATCCGATGTCCGCGTGCACATGGGCGTGCCGGTCGAGATCAGCGAGAACACGCCCGGCGTGATGATCGCTGCCGACGGCTCGGAGGTATCGCTCTCGTGACGCGCCGCGCGCTTTGCCCGGCACCCTCTTCACGCCATCACTTGCCGCTCAGGCCGAGCCGCGCACGCGTCTCGTGGTGAGCGTCAGCGACGGCGACATCACCGCGCGGCGGTGAGCCCGGTTCTACGGAAGATGGCGGTGGGCTTCGACGGGATCGACGCCATTGAAAAGAAGCAGTCCTTCGGCCCGCGCGCGAAGGAAGCGCTGTCCGATCTGGTCTACATGAAGGACGTGGAACTCGACTGCCCCATCTCCGACCGCAGCGTGTGACGCGTAGGCCTGTGCGCGATACACGAGTCGATTGAGCAGCCTCGTCAGGTCGCCGCCTTCCAGTCAAGCGCGTAGCCGCGGCACCGACATCTCGGTGATCTTGCCGACCTTGTCGCCCGGCGAAGAAATGCGCGGCGCAAGTGCTGCTGGTCTTCCCGCGACTGGCAACCCCGGCTTGATCTTGTGCTCATGGCAGGCCGCGGCGTCCATCTGATCGACGACAAGGCATGCAGCGACTTTCTGGTTCGGATGGATGTAGCCGCCGACGTGCTACACGTCGGTGAGCGTCCAGTCCGCCCCTCTCGAAAGCCGGCTCGGAGCACAGGTGCGTGCCGAAGTCGAACTGAGCCGGGGCAATTCAGCCTATGTTCGCTGACGCACGGTCTCATGCCAGCAATGCGCCTAGCCTGAGGGGCCTTCAAAGGATTCTCATGAACCGTTCACTACTGACTTTTGCGCTGCTCGGCGCGTTGAGCTTGGCCGCGTGCGACAGGCCCACTGCCGTGGTCGCCGTTCCAGCGGCGCCCGTGGCGGTGCCCGGACCCGCAGGCCCCCCGGGGATAGCGGGTGCTCAAGGCGTTGATGGAAAAAAAGGAGACACCGGCAAGCCCAGCGAAAGCACTACTGTGATCATCACGCCAGCTCCGGAGCCCCAGCCAGCGAAGTAAAGCGCGACAGACTTTGCGGATGTCCGACAAATGCTGAAGGCGAAAGCACGCCACCAGCGATGTGCCTTCGCCCCGAGCAAGCCGATGTTGCGAAGCGCCGCTCACGACTCGTCGAGGGCGTGCATGCTGCCGCGGCCTCGCTGCGATTGCGCGGTCCCGACTTCGAAGTTGCGACGACTACCTTGAGCGGGCGCCAGCGCTCCGGATTGACCAACGTCGGATGCATCAGCGAAAAATCGAAGCCGATGGGTGGCCATAAAGCCGGGCCGATCCGCGTTGCAGGTTCGCGGCGCAGTGGAGGCCTGGACCGATGGTTGAAAGCGCGGACGAGCTCTGCGCGTCCTGCCTTCGCGGCGCCTCGCGCCCAATGTACTCAATGAGGAATCATCTGCGGAACGCCGGAGTCAGAGATCCGCGAAGTTCAACACGTCCATGCCGCGAAGCGAGCTTGGCGCGAACTCGGCAACCGCCTGCTCAGCTGTGTCGTACAGCATCATCTTTGACGAAGCAGGATCGGTTGTTGGCGGCCTGTATGGCGCTTCCGGCTTTGCCCGCTGGCTGCGCAGCCTAGCCAAGAAGCGCTTCGATCGCGAGCGCAACGAGGACGCCGACGTACAACCACAGCGCGATGTTGCTCAATCGCAAGAGGTTTCTTCGAAACCGCTTGGTGCGACGGATCATCGTGCATCTCCCCCAACGGGCATGTGAACCCTCAGCGGCATAGTACAAATACGACGTGCCGACTCAGTCAGTTTGATCACTGAGCATCGGGTGAACCAAGTCACCGGGCGAGAAGACGGGCACTGCAGGTATTGGCGCGGCGGTGCGTCTGGGTTTGATCCGCACGACCACATGAAGGTCTTCCATCAGTTGAAGATCACCACAACTGGTACGCCGCAGCTTCACAGCCAGCAGACCTTGTAGCTTGGCGCGATGCCATTCAGCAGCGTCGGCGATTTCCGTGCGCGTCATGGCTGCGATTCCGATGCTATGTTCCAGTTCGGCGGCGCGTAAGCAGGCTGTGACGCGTTCGACGCTCCTGAGCGTGCTCTCGATCACCTCCAAGCAACGCTCGGCCAACTTGTTCGGCTCATCTGCAGCGTTTCCGTACACGAACGCTTCGTACGGACGCACTGCAGGTCTTGTTTGAAATGGCACGAGCTAAACCACCAGTTACCCAGGCAGAGATTCGACGGCTCGACCTCCGTCTGGCAGTTCAGTGCGAGACCAGATCCAAGCACTGCCGACGGCGCCACACCGCACTGCGCACGGTTTGGCTGCCGTCGAACACGACTTTGTATTGGCATACGAGGTAGTTGGCCGATCGCGGCATTTGGAACTTGAACTGGTAATCCCACTCAGTGCCGAGCGCCCCGGGCTGTTGCCTCAACGCCTGCCCGAGCGCGGCGAGGACCTGGGCCTGATTGATCCCGGGCTTGATCTCGCGAAAGCGCTCGGGCCGCGACACGATGCCGTCGCGCAGAAAGGGCTCCTTGAAGTCAGGGCGGCGCGCCTCGACGTCGCGATAGTCCAGCTTGTCGGGGTTGCTCACGGCATCTACTGGGTTGTCGCGCGCCGCCACATGAGTGGTGGCGCCGAGCAGCGCGGCGGCGAGCGCGAAGGCAGCGACGGTGGGTGATGCGTGCAGGGTCTTTTTCATGGCTAGCGTCCTCTTGGGTCAGATGAGATTCTTGGGAGAGATGCGCGCGCGAATCAGCGCTCGCGCATGGCTTCGCGCGCCTTGTTCAGCGGCTTGGTCAGGTAGTCCCACACGGTCTTGCGACCGGTGCGGATGTCGGCGGTGGTCACCATGCCGGGCACGATGGGCATGCGGCGGCCGGCCTTGTCGGTGAGTGCGTCGGAGTCGGTGCGCACGAGTACGGGGTAGTACACGATCTCGGGCTTGACCTCGTCGCGCTGCGTGTCGGGTGCGATGGTCACCACACGCCCTTTGAGGTCGCCGTACACGGCGTAGTCATATGCGGTGACCTTGATCTGCGCCTCCTGCCCGGGCCGCATGAAGGCGATGTCGCGAGGCGAGATGCGCGCCTCGATCAGCAACTGATCGTCCAGCGGCACGAGGGTCAGGAGCGAGCCGTTAGGCGGCACGACACCGCCGATGGTGGTGACCTGCAAGCTCTTGACGATGCCGCGCACGGGCGAGTTCAGGGTGAGCCGCTCGAGCGAGTCTGCACGCCCGCGCACCACGGACGACAAGGACTTCACCTCGGCATCTGCCTTGGCGAGTTCTTCGCGGCTGCGCACCATGTAGTTCGATCGCGCCTCGGAGATCTTCAGCTCCAGGTCGGCGGCCTGGCGTTGCAGGCGGATGAGCTCGACGTTGCTGGCCGCGCCGCTCACCTGCAGCGAGCGGGTGATGTCGAGCTCCTTGCGCACGAGCGCAAGCGCCTGGCCCAGGCCTGAAACGGTGTCGCGCATGCTGCCCTGCCGCGAGCGGAAGAGCGCGCTTTCGGAGTCGACCAGCTGCGCGTACGCCTTCAGCTCGGCGGGGAACTGAAGGGTGCTGCGCCCTTCCACCTCGGCGCGCAGGCGCACGCTGCTGGCCAGCGCGGCACGGTAGCGCGCGGCGGTCTCTTCCACGCTCGATTCGCCGCGCGTCGGGTCAAGCTGCGCGAGCACTTGGCCCTTCTCGACGATCTCACCCTCGTGCACGCGCAGCTCAGCAAGAATGCCGCCTTCGAGCGACTGGATGCGCTGCTCACGCGAGCTGGGGATCACCTTGCCCATGCCGCTGGACACTTCGTCGATCTCGAAGCACCAGGCCCACACGAAGAACGCGAGCAGAAAGAGCGCGATGAACCACACGACGCGCGCGGAGCCGCTGGCGCGCGCCTCGTCGAAGTCGTCTGCGCCGCCGGGGCCCCAGACGGTGGCGGTGGATACCTGTGCAGGCACCGGTGCCTTGGTCAATGTCACGGCGTTCATGCCTGTGCCTCCTTGCCACGGCCCGCGAGGGCCGTTGTCTCGCGCGATGCCGCCGCGCCTTGGCGCAGCCGCGCCATCACCTGGTCGCGCGGCCCGTCGAGCACGACAGCGCCGCCGTCCACCACGAGGATGCGGTCCACCGCATCGAGCACGGCCGGGCGGTGCGTGGCCAGCACCAGCGTGCGGCCTGCGGACAGCGCGCGCAGCTGCTCGATCACTTCGCGCTCGGCCACTTCGTCGAGCGAGGCGGTGGGCTCGTCGAGCAGCAGCACGCTGGGGCGGCGGAGCATGAGCCGCGCGAGCAGCAGGCTCTGGCGCTGCCCGCCCGAGAGGCCGCGCCCGCCTTCCAGCAGCGGATGGTCCAGCCCCGTGGGCAGACGGCGCACGAAGGCCCAGGCGCCGGTGGCTTGCAGGGCGGTGATCAGTTCGGCGTCGGTGGCATGGGGCGTGCCCATCTGCAGGTTCTCGCGCAGGGTGCCGTGGAACAGGCGCGCGTCCTGCGCGAGCAACCCGACGTCGCGACGCACGTCGGCCGGGTCGATGTGGGCCATCGACACGCCGTCGAGCACCACACTGCCTGCGCGCGGTTCGAGGAGACCGGACAGCGCCTGCAGCAGCGTCGACTTGCCCGCACCGTTGCACCCAAGCACGGCGATGCGCTCGCCAGGGCCGATGTGCAGCGCCTTCACGTGCAGCGCGGGGGTCTTGCCGTCGTGGCTGAAGACGGCGTCGCGCAGCGTGTAGTCCCCCTGCACGGCAGGCCGGTGCACACGCGTCTCATGGGGCGGGTGGTCGACCGGGAGCTTCATGAGCTGGTCGAGCGATTCGCCGGCCACCTTGGCCTGCTGCCAGCGGTTGAGTACCTGCGTCACGCCGGCCAGCGGCGCGAGCATGCGGGTCGACAGGATCGATGCGGCCACGAGCACGCCGGTGCTCATCTGCCCGTCCATCACCAGCGGCGCGCCGAAGAACACGACAAAGGCAAAGGCGCCACCCTGCACGGTCTGCGTCCAGTTGCTCAGGGTGTTGAGCAACGCGCGCAGTTTCAGGCCCGAGTCGGCGTTGACGGCGTTGTAGTGGTTCCACTGGTTCTGGAAGCGCGGCTCGGCCTGCAGCACCTTGATGTCGTCGATGCCCTGCACGGCTTCGACCAGCATGGCGTTGCGCAGCGACGATTCGCGCATGCCTGCCTGGGCCAGCGCGCGCAGGCGCGGCTGCGCCAGCAGGCTGGGCACGAGCAGCAGCACGCACGCGGCCAGCGGCACGAGCACGAGCCAGCCTGCAATGAACCAGAAGAGCACGCAGAACACGAAGAAGAACGGCAGATCGGCCACGGCCGCCACGGTGGTCGACGTGAGCATTTCGCGCACGGGCTCCAGCTCGCGCAGCTGCGAGATGAAGGTGCCGGTGGCACGCGGGCGCGCCGAGCCACGCACGCGCAGCGCGTGGCCGAACACGCGGTCAGAAATGCGCAGGTCGGCGCGCTTGCCCACCACGTCGGTGATGCGCATACGCGCGCCGCGCATGACCCAGCTGAACGCAATGGACAGCAGCACGCCGCCGAACAGCACATGGAGCGTGGGCAGCGACTGCGCGGGCACCACGCGGTCGTACACCTGCATCGAGAACAGCGTGCCGGCCAGCGCCATCAGGTTGTAGGCGAGTGACGCGACGAGGATGTGCGCGTAGGGCCGCCAGTCGGCCAGCACGATCTGGCGCAGCCAGTGCGGCTCGACGGGGCGGATGTAGGCGTCGACGCGCGAGTCGGGCGCCGATTGCGCGGGTCGCAGCACGGCCATGGCTTCGAGTGCGGGTTGCAGCTCCTCGATCGTGCAGACGGTTTCTGCGCCCTGGTCGCCACCGAGCATCACGCGCAGGCCCTGCGCCGAGATGGCGGTGACCACGGCCACCTGCCCGTCGCGCAGTTGCAGCACCACGGGCAGGCGCCAGGGGCTCAGGGTGTCCAGGCGCGGTGCGACCTGGCGCACGGTGAGCCCGGCCTGGCGGGCCATCTGGCGCACGCGCTCAGCGATGTCTTCGTGGTCGCTCCATGCGGCAGCGCCGCGTATGCGCTCGCGCGAGGTGTCGAGGTGGTAGTGGGCGGCCACAGCGAGCACGGCATCGGCCCAGCCGGCGAGCAGCTCGGGGCTGCGCGCGGCAGAAAGCTCGGGCATGGTGGCGGCGGTCATGGCCGGCCTCCGGCCACGAGGTCGCCCGCATCGACCAGCCCGAAGGCCTCACGCAGGCGGCCCGACTGATACAGGCACTCGACTGCGAGCCGCTGCACTTCGTGCGCGCTCTCGGCCTGTTCGAAGCGCGCGCCGTGGAACTCCTGCTCGGCATTGAGCAGGTCGAGCAGCGAGCGCGTGCCCAACTGCAGATATTGCTCGCGGTACAGGTCGCGCGTGCGCTGCGTGCTCTGCACGCGCGCGGCGAGCACGGGCAGGCGCTGCGCGTGGCCTTGCGACTGCACACGCGCGTCTTCGAACCGCTGCCGCACGCTCAGTTGTGCATAGCCCAGCGCGGCCTCGGCCGCTTCGACGGCGTGCGCGGCGGCGCGCTGGCGGGCCTGGCTGCGCCCGCCTTCGTACAGCGGCGCGGAGAAGTTGACGGTGAGCGTGCTTTCGGTGCCGGGCTGGCCGGCGAGCCGCGCGCCGGATTCGAGCCCCCGGTTGACGCCTGCGTTGAGCGACAGCGTGGGCAGCAACTGGGCATCGGCGCCACGCAGCGCGGCCTGTGCCATGTCGCGCTCGGCCTGCGCCATCTGCACGGTCGGTGCAGGCAAGGCCGTCTGCGGCTGCGCGGCGCAGGCGCGCGCGAGCGGCGCTGGCGCTTCGCCGGCGATGTCGACCGGCATGCGGCCCTGGGTCAAATGCATGAGGGTGAGGCGCCAGCGCTCGGCCTGGGACGCAGTGTTGAGTTGCTGGGCCCGCGCAGCCTCCAGGCGCGATTGCGCCTGCGCCACGTCGGACTGACTGGTCGCGCCTTTGGCCTGACGCTCGCCCACCAGGCCGGCCAGCGACTGCACGCCCTTCACCTGGGCCTGCGCGATCTCGCCGAGCATCTGCTGGCGGTGCACTTCGATCCATGCCTGCGCGGTGTCGCGCACCACATCGTCGATCGCCACGAGCAGCTTGGCGCGCGCGGCCGCGGCCGAGGCCTCGGCCTCGTTCACGGCGCTCGACACCTTGCCAAAGTCGTACAGCATCTGGGTCACAGACAGCGAAGCCTGGTGCACCTGGCGGCGACCGTCGGTCTGCAACTGCCGGTTGCCCGTGCGCGCGCTGAGGCCGGCGCTGACCTGCGGGTAGTAGTCCGAGCGCGCGGCTGCAATGCCCTCGCCCGCCTGCAGCGCTTGCCCGACCGCGTTGCGCACGGTCGGGTGCGAGGTCGCGGCCAGGCGCACGGCCTCGGTCATGCCCAGCGGGGTGGCGGCACTCGCTTGCGCAAACGCCCCCGTTCCGGCGAGCAGGAAGAAAAGGCCCGCGGCGGCGGGCGGAAGAAGACGGGAAGCAGACATGCGTAGGAACGTGCGGACAGCGTGTGGACCCCAAGGTGTCGGCGCCGCAAGCGGCGCCGACACCCGGTCGGTCAGTGGTGAAACGCGAGGCCCATGTGAAGCTCGTCGTCGAGCGAAGGGGCCACGGGCGGTGCGTAGGCCGTGAGCGAGTCGGCCGATGACGCCAGCGCCGGCACCGTGGGCGATGCCTGCGTGCTCGCAAAGGCCGGCGGGAACGCGGCCTGCAGCAGCGCCTGCAGCGACTCGGCCGCGGTGTAGGCATGCAGCATGTCGGACAGCTGCGCGCCACCCCAGGGGCTGTCGCCGAAGGGGAAATGCGGCGCATCGTGCTGCTGCTCGAGCGACACCGTCACTTCGTCGACACCGGCCAGCCCCAGCGAGTCGGCCGAGGTGTACATCGCTGCCATCCCAGTCGCACCGGCAGCGGGCGTGTAGTTGACGTGCAGCGTCTGCGTGGCCGCGTTGCTCGCATCGCCGTCGCGGTCGACCACCTGGTAGCTGAGCGTCTCGTCGTAGTTGTGCGAGGCGGCGGTCCTCGGTGCCACCTGGTAGCTGAATTCGCCCGAGTCGAAGTCCACGACCAGCTTGCCGCCCTGCGCCGTGGCAATGGTGACCTGGTGCGTCGCCGCGTTGTAGCTGAAGTCGCTGCCGGTGGCGGGGCCGGTCTTGGTCATCAGGCCCGTGCTGCTGTCGAAGGCGTAGGTGGTGCCGTCGATGCTCAGCGTGGACACATGGCCACCGTCGGCACCGAAGCCCGACGAGCCGCCGAGGCCGCCGGTCAGCAGGTTGCTGACCGTGGGTGGCACGCTGATCGTTCCCTGCAGCACATTGTTCAGCTGGCTCGTGTCGGTGATGATCTGGCCGTTGGTGTTCGTGCCGGTGTTGCCGTTGTAAGCGATGGGATCGATGAAGCCCTGCGCTGCGGGCAAGAGGTCGGACCCCAAGCCCAGGGCGAACGAGTTGATGTGGTTGTTCGTGAGAAAGTTCTTCCAGATCGTTTCTTCCGCCGCCTGGATGCCGAAGTCGGCCGAGCTGTTGCTGCTGTTGTTCGTCAACTGGCCGGTGTTGCCGTCTCCCCGCGTCGGTTCGCCGTCCGTGAGGAAGTAGGACACGTTCTGGGCCCCTGCCAGCTTGCCAGTGGCCGAGAAGCCGTTCATCGCCGCAGCCAGGGCCGCGTCGTAGTTGGTGTTGCCCGAAGCCTGCAGGTTCTGCACCAGCGCCTTGGCCTCTGCCGCCGTCATCCAGGCCTGCTGCGCCTGCCCGGTCGTGCTGAAGGTGACGAGCTGCACCCGCACGTCGCCGTACAGGTCGTAGCCGTCGATCAGGTTCTGGACAGCCGCCTTCGCACGGGAGAGCCGCGTCGGCGTCTCCTCGCCCATGCTCCCGGAGAGGTCCAGGACCACCATCAGGTTGGTGTTGATCGGCGCCACGTCGACGGCCTGTTCGCCGCTCACGAGCACTGGTGCGTCGTCCTTGACGGGCACATCGAAGCCCACTGGCGCAGCAGCGGCCTGGCCGTCGGTCACATGCGCCTCGAAATGCAGGTTCGACACGCCCTCGCCGTTGCCCGGCGGGTGGTCGATCGGCGACTTCAGCGTGACGGTGTAGCCCGCCTCGAAAAGCCCCGTGCCCGTGGCAGTGACATTGCCCACCGCCACGGTCATCACCTCGGTGGTGACGCCGCCGACGGTGACACTGCCCGTGAGCGTGTGCGTGCCTGCGTCCCAGGTCCATGACACTGGCTGGCCGCCGGAGGTGACGCCGGTCGGGCCGCTGAGCGACACCGACAGGTCGCCGGCCGCGCTGTCGGTATCCGCGATGGAGATCTTGCCGGTCGATTGCAGCGGCGGCTCTCCCGCAGCCGGAATGCCCCCGGGCAGGCTGCCTTCGGAGAGAGCCTCGGGCGCAGTCACAGTGGCCGTCGGCGCGTCGTTCACCGGGTTGATGGTCACGTTCACCGTGCTGGTGGTCGTGCCGCCGTGGCCGTCGCTCACCGTGACGGTGAAGCTGTCGGTGCCGTTGAAGTTCGGGCCGGGAACATAGGTGTAGGTGCCGTCGGCGTTGACCGTCACCGTGCCGTGCGCTGGGTCGCTGCCCTTCACGTAGGTCAGCGTGTCGCCATCCGCATCGCTTCCGATGATCTGGCCGCTGACCGGCGTGTCTTCGTCCGTGGTCTTGGTGTCGTTGGGCGCCGTCGGTGCTTCGTTGAGGTTCTGCTCGTTGAGCGTGACGGGGATGTTCGTGGTGACCGTGCCGTCGTTCGCGCCGACCACCAGCGAGTGGGCGTTGGCGCCCGCTTCGTAGTCGTTCACGAACGCCGCAGCGCCTGCAGCCGTGAGGCTGATCGCGCCCGTGACCGGGTCGATGGCGAAGTAGCCGTTGTCGTTGCCCGAGAGGATGCTGTAGGTGACCGTCGCGCTGTCGGCGTCGGTGGCGTGGACGGTGCCGAGCACGGTACCTGCGGGCCGGTTTTCGTCGTAGCCGAAGACGTAGCCGTCTGTCGTGTTCACCGGCGTGCCACCGCCGTCGACGAACACGGGGGCGTCGTTGACGGGGTTGATGGTCACGGTCACGGTGCTCGTCGTCGTGCCACCGTGGCCGTCGCTCACCGTGACGGTGAAGCTGTCGGTACCGTTGAAGTTGGCACCGGGAACATAGGTGTAGGTGCCATCGGCGTTGACCGTCACCGTGCCGTGGGCTGGGTCGCTGCCCTTCACATAGGTCAACGTGTCGCCATCCGCATCGCTTCCGATGATCTGGCCGCTGACCGGCGTGTCTTCGTCCGTGGTCTTGGTGTCGTTGGGCGCCGTCGGTGCTTCGTTGAGGTTCTGCTCGTTGAGCGTGACGGGGATGTTCGTGGTGACCGTGCCGTCGTTCGCGCCGACCACCAGCGAGTGGGCGTTGGCGCCCGCTTCGTAGTCGTTCACGAACGCCGCAGCGCCTGCAGCCGTGAGGCTGATCGCGCCCGTGACCGGGTCGATGGCGAAGTAGCCGTTGTCGTTGCCCGAGAGGATGCTGTAGGTGACCGTCGCGCTGTCGGCGTCGGTGGCGTGGACGGTGCCGAGCACTGTACCTGCGGGCCGGTTTTCGTCGTAGCCGAAGACGTAGCCGTCTGTCGTGTTCACCGGGGTGCCGCCACCGTCGACGAACACGGGTGCGTCGTTGACGGGGTTGATGGTCACGGTCACGGTGCTGGTGGTCGTGCCACCGTGGCCGTCGCTCACCGTGACGGTGAAGCTGTCTGTGCCGTTGAAGTTCGCACCGGGCGTGTACGTGTAGGTGCCGTCGGCATTGACCGTCACGGTGCCGTGCGCTGGGTCGCTGCCCTTCACGTAGGTCAGCGTGTCGCCGTCCACGTCGCTGCCGACGACCTGGCCACTGACCGGCGTGTCTTCGTCCGTGGTCTTGGTGTAGTTCGGAACCGTCGGCGCATCGTTCACGGGGTCGATCGTCACGTTCACCGTGCTCGTCGTCGTGCCGCCGTGGCCGTCGCTCACCGTGACGGTGAAGCTGTCGGTGCCGTTGAAGTTGGCGCCGGGAACATAGGTGTAGGTGCCGTCGGCATTGACCGTCACGGTGCCGTGCGCTGGGTCGCTGCCCTTCACGTAGGTCAGCGTGTCGCCGTCCACGTCGCTGCCGACGACTTGGCCGCTCACGGGCGTGTCTTCGTTCGTGGTCTTGGTGTAATTCGGAACCGTCGGCGCATCGTTGACCGGGTCGATCGTCACGTTCACCGTGCTCGTCGTCGTGCCACCGTGGCCGTCGCTGACCGTGACGGTGAAGCTGTCTGTGCCGTGGAAGTTGGCACCGGGAACATAGGTGTAGGTGCCGTCGGCGTTGACCGTCACCGTGCCGTGCGCTGGGCCGCTGCCCTTCACGTAGGTCAGCATGTCGCCGTCAGCATCGCTTCCGATGATCTGGCCGCTCACGGGCGTGTCTTCGGCCGTGGTCTTGGTGTCGTTGGGTGCCGTCGGTGCGTCGTTGAGGTTCTGCTCGTTGAGCGTGACGGGGATGTTCGTGGTGACCGTGCCGTCGTTCGCGCCGACCACCAGCGCGTGGGCGTTGGCGCCCGCCTCGTAGTCGTTGACGAACGCCGCAGCGCCTGCAGCCGTGAGGCTGATCGCGCCCGTGACCGGGTCGATGGCGAAGTAGCCGTTGTCGTTGCCCGAGAGGATGCTGTAGGTGACCGTCGCGCTGTCGGCGTCGGTGGCGTGGACGGTGCCGAGCACGGTACCTGCGGGCCGGTTTTCGTCGTAGCCGAAGACGTAGCCGTCTGTCGTGTTCACCGGGGTGCCGCCACCGTCGACGAACACGGGTGCGTCGTTGACGGGGTTGATGGTCACGGTCACGGTGCTG
Organism: Variovorax sp. W1I1; assembly: GCF_030815625.1. Lineage (NCBI taxonomy): Bacteria > Pseudomonadati > Pseudomonadota > Betaproteobacteria > Burkholderiales > Comamonadaceae > Variovorax > Variovorax sp. W1I1. The sequence continues at coordinate 5,539,578 of NZ_JAUSWZ010000001.1, forward strand.
GTGGTCGTGCCACCGTGGCCGTCGCTCACCGTGACGGTGAAGCTGTCGGTACCGTTGAAGTCGGGGTTGGGCGTGTAGGTGTACGTGCCATCCGGGTTGACCGTCACCGTGCCATGAGACGGATCGCTGCCCTTCGTGTAGGTCAGCGTGTCGCCGCTGTCAATGTCGCTGCCGGTCACACGGCCGCTCACGGGCGTGTCTTCGTTCGTGGTCTCGGCGTAGTCGGGCGCCGTGGGCGCGTCGTTGACGGGCGAGACGGTCACGGGCACCTTCACGGTGGTGGTGCCGCCCTTGCCGTCGCTGACGGTCACTTCGAAGCTGTCTGGACCTTCGTAGCCAGGCTTGGGCGTGTAGAGGAACTGGCCGGTGGACGGGTCGACGGTGACGGTGCCGTGCTCGGGGCCCTTGGCAACGGTGTAGCTCAGCGTGTCGCGGTCCGGGTCGGTGGCGTGCACTTGCCCGGAAACCGGCTTGTCCTGCGCGGTGACGACGGGCTCGGCCTTCCCTTCGGGGCCGCGGTTCTGCGGCGGGAGCAGCGGCGGAATGAAAGCCGGACCACCGCCGCCGCCACCACCACCGCTCGCGGCGGCACCGACGCCCAGCACGCCGAGCGCACCCAGCAGCCAGCCCGGCACGCCGTCGGGCAGTAGCGCGGCGCCGGCGTCGTTCCATTCGATTTCGGTGAAGTGGAAGTCTTTCCAGGGCGCGGTGTACTGGCCCCACCACTGCACGCCGGCGCCGTCTTCGAGCACGAGGTCGTTGCGGCCGCCGTCAGGGTATTCGGCGAAGAAGCCCCGCACGGCGACTTCCTGGCCGTCGCGCAACACGAGCACGAGGTCGTCGCCGCGACGCTCGAACTTGAGCACGCTCTCGGGCGCGATCTTCAGCGAGACGATCGATGGGCGATCCAGAACCAGAGGGGTGTCTGCCGCCGCTTTGCGGGATGCGCCACCAGACTTGTAAACAGCTTCCATGATTTGTCCTTGCTTCTTGACTCCAGACCCCGGGGGCCTTCGTGCTAGACGAACAACCTGGGTCGCACATTGGGAAATCTCGAGTGCCGCGGCTCTCGAGGACTCGCCAGCACGACCCGACCGGGGTCATGCGGCTTGCACGAGGCGGGATTCTTGGTGCGGGGGGCGGGCCGGGCTTTTGCCCAAGAGGTCGCCGCTTTTGCCCTGCCGGACAACTTTTTACAAAGGTGTGCAAACGTCAACTACTTCACACGATTTGTGAGATAAACCCGCGAATTCGTCGGTGAGCCAAACCGGAAGCAGGCGGGCAATGGCGCTTTTCTGCGCATTGGGGCTTTGCCAAAGCGTCCGATTGTTTTGAATGAGCGGCCAGTCAGCTGTTTCCCACAATTCCTCGACCTCCCGATTGCCGCTTTCGAAGCGCCATTCCCCTCCGATGCGCTCCTGCAACGCGAGGATTTGTGACGGCGTCCCACGCGATGCCCGTCAAATCCACCGGGCGTTACCTCGCGTCATTGGAGGGATCCGCGAACTTTGTGAGAATGATTTCCAGTTAATTTCTTGGCTTCATAGCCTTCACTCAAAGAGCGCGGTCCCACTGCGCCGTGCCCGTTCTTCCATGTCATATTGGTCACCTCCGGAGCCCGGGAGAGTTCATCTTCTGGTGGTCGACGAAGGCGTCGGCGAACTCAAGCCCTTGCTGGAAACGCTACGTGGCGTCGGCTACCGCATCACCGTCGCTTTCGACGCGATGGAGGGCTATCGGCGCGCGACGACGCTGCAGATGAACCTGGTGCTGCTCGACGCGGGTCCGGGCAGCACCGACGGATTTGCCGCCTGCCGCCTGCTGAAGGCTGACCCGGCCACGGCGAACATTCCGGTGGTCTTCCTGACCTCGTCGGCCAGCTTGGAACAGCGCTTGACGGGCCTGCGGGCCGGCGCGGTTGACTACATCGTGAAGCCCGTCGAACCGGCCGAAGTGATGGCCCGGATCGAGATTCATCTGGCACTGGCGGAATCACGCAGGTCGCGCCTTGCCCCTGCCACAAAATCTGAGACCCCACCCGACCGTCAAGCGACGAACGGTGACGTCACATCGGGCCCAGGCACAGACCGCATGCTCATGCAGGCGGCGGAGCGACTGATCCTCGCCGACCTGAGCGATGTCTTGCCGCTGCGCGAACTGGCTGCGCGCGTGGGCACGCACGAGAAGCGCCTGTCGCGCGTGTTCAAGGAACTCGCGAACCGCACGGTCTTCGATTTCGTACGTGAGGCGCGGCTGCACGAGGCGCACCGCCTGCTGATCGAATCGGCCATGCGCATCGAGGAGATCGCCGCGGCGGTGGGGTTCTCGAGCGCCGCGAATTTTGCGACGGCATTCCGCGAGTACTTCAACTGCACGCCGTCCGCCTGCCGCCAAGCCGGCGTGGGCCGGCGCGCCCCCGACGCGTGACGCACCCGCTGCACACCACCCCGACGGGCAGGCGGCTTGCTGCCGGGCTTGACGCTGTGCCTGGGGCTGCGCTGCCAGCGCAGCGGAAGCGGTCGACCCGCGGCCGCCTATCGGCCAGCGAGGCGCTCGCCTTGCCGACCGGTGGTGCGAACGGGTTCGCGCCCGCCACGCTGGGCCGGCTCGTGCGGGGATTCTCGACAGCGGCGGTCTGGCTGCGCCTGTTGTGGGTCGACGACGCACAGCGGGCGCGCACCGCGCGACCCGGGCTCAACGCGACGTGGCTGCCGCATGCCGACTTTCATTCGCCGCACACGCGCGACAGGCGACCCGCGTGGACGCACACGCAGATCGACCTGCAGCCGGCGGAGTCTGTACAGGTGCAATTGCGTGCCATGAGCACGGGCCAGATCAGGCCGATGATGGAATTTCACGCTGAGGGGCCGCGGCGTCACATCGAACGCAACCACGCGCCGCCGAGCGAAACGCCGCTCTTCACGCCCCGCAAGTGCAGTCGCGACTCAGTTGCCGATACGCCGCAGGCGTGCTGCCGAAGCGTTCCTTGAACGCCGTCGTGAAGTTCGCGGCACCCGAGAACCCGATCGCATGCGCCACCTCCTCGATGCTGAGCCGCGACTGGGCGAGCAGATGCTGCGCGCGCGACAGCCGCTCCTCGCGCGCGAACTCGAGCACGGTGCGCCCTGTGTGGGCACGGAACGCCCGCGTCAGACGCTTCTCGTGCGTGCCTACGCGTGCGGCGAGCGTCGGCAGCGGTGGAATGTTCGCAAGGTCGCTCTCGATGAGCCGCTGCGCAGCCCTGACGATCACGCGGTCCAGGTCGTGGGGTGGTTCGTCTTCGGACTCCTGCGGCCTGCGGGGCGCCTCGGCGGCACCGTCGGGCGGATGCGCGCCGCGGCGTGCGAGCGCGAGATGGACCGAGATGCGAACCAGCACCTCTTCGGGTTCGAAGGGCTTGAGGATGTAGTCGACGCCGCCCTCTCGCAGACCGGTCAGCCGCTCCTCGAGCGTTGCACCCGCGGTGAGAAAAATCACCGGGATGTGCGCGGTGGTGTGATCCGCCTTGAGCAACCGGCAGGCCTCGAAGCCGCTGGTGGCTCCCAGGCGCATGTCAAGCAGGATTAAGTCCGGCTGCAGCACCCCGGCGCGGCGGTAGCCTCCGAGCGCGTCGAAGTCCAGGCTGACGCGATGGTCAGCGCCACGCAGCGCGGCAAGCAGCACCTGGAGCTCCTCGACGCTGTCGTCGATGACCATGATGTGTGCGCGCTCGGAAGATTGGAACCAGTAGGACATGAAGATGCGGCGCGTTGCGCGTGCCGCATGGTGCAAGCCCTGATCGTTTGTTTCATGCGCCCTTCCTGACCTTTTCTGACGGTTCCTGACCATGCGCCGGGCCCCGGTGCGCCCCGGAAGGGCGCAGCGTCAGTTCGCGAGCACGTACCCTGTGCCGCGCACCGAATGCAGCGGCAGGCGCATGCCGAGCTTCGCGGCCTTGCGGCGCAGCCGGCTGGCGATCGCATCGATGCGGTGCTCGTCGAAATCGAACACGTTGCCACCGAGCGCGCGGATCAGGTCGTCGCGGCTCGCCGCTGTGCCGCGCTGCCCGAAAAGGCAGCCGAGGAAGGCGCGCTCACTCGTGGTGAGAGCCATCTGCCGGCCTTCGGGGTCGCCCAGGATCCAGTCGCCCTCGAGCAGGCGCCAGGCGGCAGGTGCCGGCGGCGAGGTCGCTGCGTCCTCCTGCGGAGCGACCGTGAGTCGCCGACCGACGGCGTTTAGCGTCTCGGCCAATTCCAGCATGTTCACCGGCTTGACCAGGTAGGCGTCTGCACCTTCGCGCAGCCCCAGCAGCCGGTCCTTCAACTCGCCCCGTGCGGTCACCAGTACCAGCCCGAGCCGTTGCTGCACTGCGCGCAGATGTGAAACAACCGCGAGGCCGCTCTCGCCTGGCAAGCCGATGTCCACCACCGCAATGTCGCAGGGCCGGACCGCGAACGCCTTGTAGAACGACGGGGCGTCGCCGAAGCCCTGCACCTCGAAGCCGAGCTCTCCGAGTGCGAAGACGGTTTCCGCACGGATGTCTTCGTCGTCCTCGATCACATGAACGAGAAGACCGGTACGCTGGCTCGGGGATGGCATGGCGCGGAAAGTATAAAGTCGCGTCCCAATGCGCCTCGACGTCGAAACCACCCGGGCGGGTCCGGGCTGCTTGCTTGTTCTTCTGTTCCTGCTGCTGTGGTGCTTTGCAATGCCCGCCAAGGCGCTGGTACTGTCGGCTTCCGATGGCCTCGGCCGCGGCATCGAACTCTCCGGGGACCTCGAGATCCAGCGCGACCCCTCGAGCGGGTGGCGCATCGCCGACGTCACGCGCGGCGCGCAGCAGAGCGGCTTCGCGCCGCTCGAAGGGCCGGTGGAGGAAGGCTTCAGCCGCGACGCGGTGTGGCTGCGCTTCTCGCTCGCGCGCACGGTCGACGCGCCCGCACGATGGCTGCTGCGCGTGCGACCGCCGCGCATCCACGAAGTCACCTTGTATGCGCCGGACGGGCGCGGCGGATTCGCCGAGACGCCGCTCGGCGACGCCCGCCCGTTCGCGGCGCGCGAGATCGTCGACCACAACTTCGTGTTCCCGCTCGACATTTCGACCGAGCCGGCTGTCTATTTCCTAAGGGTGCGCAACGACGGGCCGTCCCTGCGGGCCGAACTGGACCTGTGGCAGCCTGTCGGCTTCGAGCACGACCGCACGGCCGACTACACCATCATGGGCATGCTGCTTGGCGCCGTCCTGCTCGCCGTCTGCATGAACCTGATCTTCGGGGCTTGGCTGCGGGATGGGCTCTACGCCCATTACGCGCTGTACGTGCTTTGCATCGCGACTCTGTCGATCAACCGCCAGGGGTTTGCAGCGCAGTGGTTCCTCGACGCTCGCCCCGAACGCGTCGCTCAAACGCTGCTTGCCGTCAATTGCTTCTTCAACATGGTCGGTACCGCGTTCATGTCGCGCATCTTCCAGTTTCGGCGCCACTGGCCGCCCGCGGCACATTTCTTCAACGCGGTCGTGGTGTTCAACTTCGTTGTGCTCGTGCTGGTCCTGGCCGGCCATCACGCCGCCATGGCGATCTGGGCGAGCGCGGGCAGCACCGCGTCCACGGTGTTCGGCGCGGTCTTCGTCTGCTACCTGCTCTTCGTGCGGCGTCAGTTCCAATACCTGCTTCCGGCCTCGGCCTTCGCGGTGGGAACGGTGCTGGGACTCTACGGGCTGTTGAAGCTCTGGTTCGGCGACGGGATGCCCGGCGTGCCGCCTGACCGCATCTATTGGCTCGGCACCATGTGCCACCTCGTCCTGCTGAATGTGGCCGTGGCCGACCGGACGCGGCGCGCCGAGCGCGACTACCGCGCCGAGCGCGAGCGCGTGCGCGCAGTGCGGCTGGAAGCTGAACAGGCGCTCGAAGGCACGGTGGTGCGACGCACCGCCGAACTGCAGCAAACCAATGCCGCGTTGCACGAGGAGATCGCGGCCCGAGCCCGTCTGGAGGCCCGGCTGCGTGAGTCGCTCGAGGTCGAGCGCCGGGCGATCGTGCAGCAGCGCGAGTTCGTCTCGATGGTGTCGCACGAGTTCCGCACGCCCTTGACAGTGATCGACGGCGCGGCGCAATCGCTCGACATCTCGAGGCTCGGCGGGGAGCCGGTGGTGAAGCAGCGCACCGAGCGGATCCGGCGCGCCGTGCAGCGCCTGACCATGCTGATCGAGAACATCCTGCTGGCCGACCGCCTCCAGCCCGAGAACCGGACGCTTCGCCTCGAAGTCCTTGACATGGCGGCGCTTGCGCGCGGCCTGTGCGAGAGCTTTCACTTTCCCGGCGCTTCGCGCCTGTCCATCGACGTGCATGAGCCCTTGCCCGAGGTGCGCGGCGATCGAGCGCTGCTCGAGATCGCGCTGCAGAACCTGATGCAGAACGCATTGAAGTACTCACCGCCGGAGCGACCGGTGCTCGTCGTGTTGCGGCAGACGGGCGACATCGTGCAGGTCGACGTGGTCGACCGCGGACCGGGAGTTGCAATGGCCGACGAGGCCCGCATCTTCGAGAAATATTTCCGTGCCGAAACGGCGAGCGCCGTGGCCGGCACCGGACTGGGGCTCCACCTGTCGCGCGAGATCGCGAGACGCCACGGCGGCGACGTGACACTGCACGAAACGGGCGCCAGCGGGTCGACATTCCGCCTCGCGCTCCCAGCTGCGCCGCCCGAACAAGTCACCTGATCCATGGCACGCATGCGGGAACGGGCACACGGCCTGCGCACCGACTGCGGCCTTGAGAAGGGTAAAGAGCTTCAGACAAGCGTACTCACATCAAGCCTTCCTTCAGCTGTCCGTGTAGTAGGTTCGTACACGTACTGTGGGGGGGGGAGAGAACGTCGGAATCCAACAGGTCAGTAGTCCAGCCGGACTGTCAGTCCCAGGGTGCGCGGCGTCCCGACCGATGCCACGTAGGCACCGTTCGCGGTGGCGGCCACGGTCGGGAAATACTTCTTGTCGAGCGCGTTGCGCAACCAGAGCGAAATGCTCCAGATTTCATTGCCCCGTGCGACCTTCCAGCCGGTGGCGAGATTCACCAGGCCATAGGCTGGGATGCGCGAGTGGACCGACCCGTCGAGCGTGCCGTCCTGTGCGGAGCGCCACGCGTACGCCGCTGAAACGAAGTGCTGGATGGTGGCGCTCACGGACCTGCGGTATTCGGCGCCCACGTTGAATGTCCAGCGCGGCGTCCCGGCAACCTGCCGTCCGGAGAGGCTGCAGCGCCCTTGCGGCACGAACGCGCGTTCTGACGGACAAGGCGCGTCCTCGTAGCGTCGATACCGTGCATCGTTGAAGGCGGCGTTGGCCCACATGGTCAGCCCGCGCGCCGGTCGCGCAGTGGCATCCAGCTCCAGTCCCCGGCTGCGGAGATCGCCCGCGTTCGTGAGGATCTCGACGTAGTTGCCCGCGCCTGCGCCGGCGGGCACGAACATCGACGTCTGGTAGCCGCGCACGCCTGCCAAGAAGGCGTTCAGATTCAGTGTCAGGCGATCATTCCACAGGCTGCTCTTGACGCCGACGTCCAGGCTGTCGACACGTTCGGGCCCGATGATCAGCGACGAGGCGCCGAGTGGGCCGGGAGCGGCACCCGGCCCCGCCAGATTGATTCCGCCCGACCGCTCGCCGTGCGAAAGGCTCGCGTAGCCGATCGCGTCGTCGTCCAGCCGGTAGCTCGCACTCAGGAGCGCCGATGGGCTGGTCTTCCGGATGGCCAGCGAGCCTGTGTCGTAGGCACCAAGCACGATCGGACGATTGCGCAGGAACGCGGTGGCAGCGGCACCACCGGTCGAGTCGCCGCGATGGGTGCGCCCCTCCTTGCGCTCCTGCGTGATGCGCACGCCGGCCGTGAGGTCGAGCCTGGACGTGGCGTGCCACGTGCCCTGGGAGAAGAGCGCGAAGCTCTCCGTGTCGAGCGCGCCGAAGCTCACGGTGCTCGCGTTGGCGAGCACCGGCAAGGACGTTCCCTGCAGAACGATGTCCGCCCGCGGACCAAACACGGTGAATATCTCGTTGCGCATGCGCTGGCGCATGTAGAACGCGCCCACCACATAGTCGACCGCACCGCCCGTGGGCCCCGCGTAGCGCAGCTCCTGCGAGAACTGCTGCTGGCGCACGCGGGAGCCGCCGTCGATCAGCACGGGGATATTGAGGTTGTCGTTGGTCGTCGGCACGAACGTCCAGGAACGGCCAGCGGTGATGGACGTGACGCTGGCGCCGGACCCGAGCTTCCAGCTCGCTTCGGCCGACACGCCCCCCTGGTCGAGATCGACACGCTCCACGCCGTCGGTATTGACCGCATAGCGCCGCGGGTCGGTGACGATGCCGGTGGCGCCGCCGGCCAGTGCGCGGGCCAGCGCCGGTCCGCTTCCCAGCGAGTAGATGACGCGGGTGCCGTAGGTGGAGCGCTCGCGGTGCGCATCGGCGATCAGGCGCAGGCTGAAGGCGTCGCCACGGCGTAGCAGCCATTGGCCGCGTATGCCGGATCGATTACCTCCGTTGACGCGGCCACCGTCGTAGATGTTCTCGATGTTGCCGCGTTCATGGGTGCCGTACACCAGCAGCCGGCCCGCCGTCTCTTCCGACAAGGCGCCCGAGAAGATGGCTTGCCCCTGTGCAAGACCGCGCTGCCCGATCGAGAGTTGCAGACTGCGCTCGGTCTCGCGGGTCGGCGCACGCGTGTGCAACGCCAGCACGCCGGCGGTCGTATTCTTGCCGAAAAGCGTGCCTTGCGGCCCGCGCAGCAGGTCCACCCGCTCGATGTCGAGCAGGTCGAATGTCGCCATGCCCGCGCGGCCCAGGTAGACATTGTCGAGGTAGATGCCCGTGCTGCCCTCGAGGCCGTCGTTCGATGGATTCCTGCCGACACCGCGCACCGCGACGGCCGATTGCCGCGGATCGCCGAAGGTGATGCTGGTACTCGGCAACCATTGCTGCAGGTCTTCGAGCCGCCAGCTTTGCTGCGTCTCAAGGGCCTCGCCATCGATCGAGGTCAGCGGGATCGGAACTTGCTGGGCGGCTTCCGAACGGCCCCTGGCATTCACGGTGATGGCGGGGAGCGTTTCGCCAGCGTCCAAAGGCGACGACTGTGCATGGGCCGCCGTGGCGAGCCCGAAGGCGAGAGCGCTGACGGCGAGGGAACGGGCGAGGAGATCGCATGGGCAGAAGGACATGCGCGTACTCTAGTAGACGCTGCGCGAGGTCCTGCCATGTGCGAACTCACGGCGGGATGCCCCGGTCCGAAATCTGTCCCGGTGGCGTGGTGGCGTGGTGGCGTGGTGGCGTGGTGGCGTGGTGGCGTGCTACGGTATCGCGAAACTCTTGGCGAGATTTGCGAAGCGGCTCCACCAGGGTCGGCCTGTTTTCTCCGAATGCGCTGTATCCCCACTGCCAAACGGCCTGCCCGCTCGCATTGGTGTTTTCTGAACCGGAGCAGAAACCTCCAGGCAGCGGCCGTCTATGTCGGGATAGCGCGCTTGCTCGCTGTGAGGCGAGCGGAGGCGTTGCGGCGTCAAAGGGTGGCTCACAACAGGACGGCAGGTATCGTTTCACGGAACTCTTGCACAGACTTCACTTCCACTTCACTCGGGCCAAGCACACTGCATCTCGACAGTGGTTTGGCGCTGGTAGGGGCCAGGGAGAAAAACAGCCGCTCAGGGAATCGCCTCGATGCCAACCGCTGTCACTCTTGAATATCTGCTCCCGAGAAAGGTACGCCCGTGATGGCCTGCTTGATTACACCGCCCGTCCCGGGTCTCGAAGTACCGCGTTGGACTATGCGATAGCAACGGAAGCAGCGGAATTTACGTATGACCGAAGAGCATGAACTGCCCGACGAGGCGTTGAGCGCGATGGCAATCGAGTGGCGCAGGAAAGCACTCGAGGGAGATCATCACGCTCGCGGGATTGCGCACGAACTCGAGACTGAATTGCGCAGGCGTGCTGGTGCACCGTTCGCCAACTACGACACCCTTGACATGCGGCCGCTAGCGATGCGCGCCACGCGGCCCGGTTGGTGGCGATTCTGGCGCGGTCGCTGAGCTCATGCGCCTGCGCGGTGACGCCCGAGCCCCTACGGCGCAGCCGAACCGACGATAACCAAAGGTAGGGAGACAGCGTCGAAGTGGAAGTCGACGCGGTCGGTGTGCTACGCACTGAGTGCGTGCGGAGTGAGGCTGGCCGTAAACATTGGAATGGCAGGCGCCAGAAGAGATGCAGCGGATCGGAAAGGCGCGTAGGGAACTCGATCGACGAACCAACTCACGATAAACAGGCGTTTACGAGGGCCAAGCAAGCAGCGCCATATGAGCCAGTTCACTCTGCCAAGCTCAACGGGAACGACCCGCATGCCTATCTGCACGAGTCCTGGCGCGCTGTCGACACAGGCGGCAGCCACGTCGAAGATCTTCCTGCCGCAGCGCGGGTGCACGCGGTCCTTGGCGTAGGCCACGGCGTGTTGATAGGCGCGCTCGGCGATCGCGATGCCCTGCATGCCCACCGCGTAGCGGGCCGAGTTCATCATGATGAACATGTACTCCAGGCCGCGGCTCTCCTGGCCGACGAGGTAGCCCACTGCACCGCCGTGGTCGCCGTACTCGGGAGGCGCCCCGCACATTCCGTTCGAAGTCGATGGCAAGCCATACAGCCTACCAATCTACGGACGCATGGATGCAAATGACTCAGGCACGCTTATCGCAGCGGCACTAACCGGCATTGGCGCGGTGTGTGTGCCGGCTTTGCTTGCTCAGCCATACACAGAACGCGGCAGTCTGGTTCCAGTACTCAAGGAATTCATGCCACATGACATCTGGCTCTATGCAGCGTACACGCAGCGTCGGCACAACAGCGCAGCCATGCGTGCACTGCTGAAACTGCTTGAAACGCGTATGAGAGGCGGTGAACTCGACCATCCAATATAGAAGCAGAGGGAGGAGACTTCACCGCCGTCGACGACCGCTATGCAGCGAACGGCTCAGGATCGACGATCTCACTCGAGTCAAGGGGTGAAGCACCCTCGAAAACGCGGCCTGTACTTGTAGGAGCATCCCACCGGTGCCGCGAACTGAAATCGAGTTGTATCACTTGAAGTACGCGGGTGGCGAGCCAGGGAGGCGTTTGGAAGACCTATACGTCGTGTGTGGGCAGGCCCAGCGCAGTACCACGTGGCTTGCCAATCATGGGCGGCGGACAGATTTGTTCACTCATCTGCTCAGTCGGAACGACCAGCGCGTACAGCGCGGCGCCCCAACGCGCTTTGAACGGGGAACTGAGGAGATACTTTTGCAGATCCGAGAGATGAGCAGAAGATCTGAGGTGAAGCTCCGGGTTTACATCGTGCAGCCCGGTCTGTCGAAAGCGCAAGCCTCGCACGGACAGCTAATGCTCCCGGCAGTCACGGAGAGGTTCCTCTCCGACAGGTACGAGATCCCGTTTTCCGTCTTGTGCAGCCCCTGATTTAAATCCCAAGAAGTCCATACACTGTCAGTCAGGTGCGTAGCGCATCGGCCCAGCAGCAACGACCAGCGCGGCTGGGCAAGCCGATACTGCTTAGGACTGCGTTCGGTCATTTGCCCGCTCCACCCGTTGACTCGCCGCGGAGACCATCGAGATAGTCAGCCCATCGTTGCATCATTTCCTTTCGCGCCGGTAGGTGCGCCGTGCGGTTGTAGGCGCGTCCGTTGGCATCCTTCACCGCATGGGCCAGTTGGTGCTCGATGAGGTCAACGCGCTCGCCCAACACTTCATCCAAGATCGTGCGCGCCATGGCGCGGAAGCCGTGGGCAGTCATCACGTCCGATCCATAGCCCATGCCGCGCAAAGCGGCATTGATGGTGTTCTCGCTCATGCAGCGCTCTCCGGTGCGAATCGACGGAAACACGAAGCGGCCATGGCCCGTGATCGGCTGAACGGCCTTCAGGATCTCGACGGCTTGACGAGAAAGCGGAACCAGATGCTCAACCCCCATCTTCATCCTTGCACCCGGGATGCGCCACTCAGCCGCCTTAAGGTCGATTTCCGCCCACTCGGCCGCGCGCAGTTCGCCAGGTCGCAAAAACACCAGCGGAGAGAGCCTCAGCGCCGCTGCAGTCGTAGGGTGTCCAGCGTAGCCGGCAACGGCGCGCATGAGCTGCCCTACCTGTTTGGGTTCGGTGATGGCGGCATAGTGAGTCGTGTTGACTGACACCAGAGCACCGCGCAGGTCGGCCGTTACGTCGCGGTCGACGAGCCCTGTTGCCACGGCGAAGCGCAGCACCTGCGAGCAGATTTGAACGATGCGATGGGCGCTCTCGTGGATGCCACGGGCTTCCATCTTGCGGGCCACCTTGTCCAGCACGTCCCTGGCCTTGAGGTCAGCAACCGGCATCCGGCCGATGCCAGGAAAAACATCCTTTTCCAACCAGTTGGTGACTTTCGCTTGCGTCGCGTCTGCGCGCTTGTTCGAGGTTTTATCGAGCCACTCTCTGGCGACCGCCTCGAAGGTGTTGGCCGCGGCGTTCGCCTTGGTCAGCTTTTCTTCGCGCTTGGCCTCGCTGGGGTTGATGCCATCAGCCAGTTGCTCACGGGCCTTATCGCGGCGTTGGCGGGCCTTCGCCAGTGACACCTCAGGGTAGACACCGAGCGCCAGCGTCTGAGGCTTCCCACTGATCCGATAGTCCAAGCGCCAGTACTTGCCGGCGGCCTTGACCCTCAGGTACATGCCGCCACCATCGGCGTAGCGCTCGCCGATCACCGAGCCCTTGTGCTTCACCTGCTTCACGAACGTGTCTGTCAGCGCCATCAGTCATCCTCGGTTGTCGGTACCTCGTTTTCCGCCCTCTGCGGGATACCGACAGAAGTACCGACAAAGTACCGACATGAGATGCTACGGGCTGCGAAGCGCTGAGGCAAAGAAAAACCCGCTGCGCCTATGAAGCGAGCGGGTTTTGAGAGGGTGCGAGATGCTTTGAAATGAGGATCTGGTCCCGCCGCCAGGAATCGAACCTGGATCTCAGCCTTCGGAGGGCCGAATTCTATCCGTTGAAATACAGCGAGAGGATAGGTCCGGAAAACGTCCGGAGCCAGAGATTATCGCCTATCAGGCAACAGCGGTTTCGGCCTCGTGCGCAACCGCAGTGCCGATCGCCGGACGCTCGAACCCGAGCCCCGCCAGATAGACGCGGAAGGTGCGCCGCCCGGTCGGCACGAGGTCGAAGGCGGTCGGGTCGAGCAGCCAGTTCTGGATGAGGCCGCTGATCAGCGCATGCATGCCCTGCGCCGCCACGTGGCCGGGCACCGGCAGCTTGACGTGGGCACGGCGCGCGGCCAGCCGAAGGGCTTTTTCGAAGTCGACCACGCAGGCGTTGCGCGCATCGAGATGGCGCTGCTGCACCGAGGCCATGTCGTGCGTGTATTCGACCTTGTGGGTGGCCACGTCGAACACGCGGCGCACCTGCGGGTCGGTGGTCATGAGGGTCAGCGCGTGGACCATGCCCTCCTCGATCTCGACCAGGGGATCGTCGCTGCCGGCCGAGGCGTCGCTCTTGGGCGCGGCCTCCAACGGCAGGATGACGCGCTCCATCATGGCGTTGAAGAGGTCGGCCTTGTCCTTGAAGTGCCAATAGATGGCGCCGCGCGTTGCACCGGCCTGCTGCGCGATCTGCTGCAGCGAGGTCTGCGAGACGCCTTGCGCCTGAAACAGCAGCTCCGCGGCATCGAGCAACCGATTCCGCGTAGCCATTGCCTCTTCCTTCGTACGACGTGCCACCAAGTCTCCTGATTTGTAAAGCGAACGCCCCTTGCGTATCGTGGGGCCATTAACGGAGTCACTATACATCCATGAATGTATGTAAACTACCGGGCTTCCCCGATGGCCCGGCTGTTTATGCTGTCTTCCTGTTCGCCTTGCGAACACGCCATCTCCCGTCTTCGCTTCAAAGGAATCGCATGCCTCTCCTGCATGTCTCGCGCCCATCGTCCTTTTCGCCGCGTCTCGCGACCGTGGCCGCCGTTGTCCTGTTGGTCCTCGCGGGCTGCGGCAAGGGCGATGCGCCCGCCGGTCCCGGTGGCGCAGGTGGTGGCGGTGGCCACCCGCCGGCGCCCGAAGTGGGCGTGGTCGTTGCCACCCCGACCGATGTCGGCCTCGTGACCGAACTGCCGGGCCGCCTGGAGGCCTCGCGCATCGCACAGGTCCGCGCCCGCGCCTCGGGCATCCTGCTCAAGCGCGAATTCCGCGAAGGCAGCGACGTGAAGGCCGGCCAGCTCCTGTTCCGCATCGACCCGGCACCGCTGGTGGCCGCTTCGCAGAACGCCCAAGCCACGCTGGCCCGCGCCGAGGCCAACGCCGTGCAGGCCAAGGCCCTGGCCGACCGCTACAAGCCGCTGGTCGAAGCCAATGCGGTCAGCAAGCAGGAATACGCGAACGCCGTCGCTTCGCAAAAAACCGCCGAAGCCGACGTGGCCGCCGGCCGCGCCGCGGTGCAGACCGCCAAGATCAACCTCGGCTATGCCGACGTGACCTCGCCCATCGCGGGCCGCATCGGCCGCGCCCTCGTGACCGAAGGCGCGCTGGTGGGCCAGGGCGACGCCACCGAGCTGGCCGTGGTGCAGCAGATCAACCCGGTGTACGTGAACTTCACGCAGTCGGCCTCCGACGTGCTGAAGCTGCGCCGCGCACTGGCCGCCGGCCAGTACAAGCGCGCGGGCGGCGAAGAAGCCGCCAGCGTGAGCGTCGTGCTGGAAGACGGCACCGACTACCCGTTGCCCGGCAAGCTGCTGTTCTCCGACCTCACGGTGGATTCGACCACCGGCCAGGTCACGCTGCGCGCCGAAGTGCCCAATCCCAAGGGCGAGCTGCTGCCCGGTCTCTATGTGCGCGTGAAGCTCGAGCAGGCCCAGGCCAGCAATGCGATCACGCTGCCGCAGCAGGCCGTCACCCGCACCCAGCAGGGCGACACCGTCTCGGTGGTCGACAAGGACGGCAAGATCAGCAAGCGCACCGTGAAGATCAGCGCCGCCAAGGACAACCAGTGGGTGGTGCTGGACGGCCTGAAGGCCGGCGAACAGGTGATGGTCGACGGCTTCCAGAAGCTGCAGATGATGCCGCCCGGAACGCCGGTAAAGGCCGTGCCCTGGAAGAAGCCCGACCCTAGCGCGGCCCCCGCTCCGGCGGCACCCGCGCCTGGCGCCGCTCCCGCAGCCGCACCGGCTGCTGCGGCATCGGCCGCTGCGCCCGCGGCAGCCCCCGCCGCGAACGGCCAGGCTTCGGCCCCGGCCGAGAAGAAGTAATTAGGAGCGCGCCCGCATGGCCAAATTCTTTATCGACCGCCCGATCTTCGCCTGGGTGATCGCGCTGTTCATCCTGGTGATGGGCGGCGTGGCAATCACCCAGCTGCCGATCTCGCAGTACCCGCCGGTGGCCCCTCCGGCCATCGTGATCAACGTCGCCTACCCCGGTGCCTCGGCCCAGACGCTCGAGGACAGCGTGCTGTCCGTCATCGAGCGTGAAATGAACGGCTCGCCGGGCCTGATCTACATGGAATCGGTGGCTCAGGCCGACGGTACCGGCACCATCACGATCAGCTTCGAGGCCGGCACCAACGACGACCTTGCGCAGGTGGACGTGCAGAACCGGCTGTCGCGCGCGACGCCGCGCCTGCCGGCCGCAGTGACGCAACAGGGCGTGCGCGTGGACAAGTCGCGCAACAACTTCCTGATGTTCGTGATGCTGTCCTCGGACAACCCGGACCTCGACCCGGTGGCGCTCGGCGACTACGCGGCACGCAACGTCGTGCCCGAGCTGCAGCGCGTCGTCGGCGTGGGCCAGGCCCAGCTGTTCGGCTCCGAGAACGCGATGCGCATCTGGATCGACCCGGCAAAGCTGCAGGGCTTCAACCTGTCGGCCACCGACGTCAACAACGCGATCCGCGCACAGAACGCCCAGGTGTCCTCCGGCACTATCGGCGACCTGCCCAACATTCCCGGCCAGGCCATCGCGGCCACCGTGGTCGTGAACGGCCAGCTCGCCAATGTGGAGCAGTTCAAGAACATCGTGCTGCGCGCCAACACCGACGGCTCGACCGTGCGGCTGAAGGACGTGGCGCGTGTCGAACTCGGCGGCCAGTCGTACGCCACCTCGGCGCGCCTGAACGGCGTACCGGCGGTCGGTGTCGGCGTTCAGCCGACTCCCAACGGCAACGCGCTGCAGTCGGCCAAGGCGATCCGCGCCAAGATGACCGAGCTCGCGCGCTTCTTCCCGCAGGGCGTGAAGTGGGACATTCCGTACGACAGCTCGCGCTTCGTGCAGATCTCGATCACCGAAGTGGTCAAGACGCTGCTGGAAGCCGTGGCGCTGGTGTTCGTGGTGATGTTCCTGTTCCTGCAAAACTGGCGCTACACGATCATCCCGACCATCGTGGTGCCGATCGCGCTGCTGGGCACGTTTGCCTCGCTGCTTGCGCTCGGTTTCTCGATCAACGTGCTGACCATGTTCGGCATGGTGCTGGTGATCGGCATCGTGGTGGACGATGCCATCGTGGTGGTCGAGAACGTCGAGCGCATCATGAGCGAGGAGGGGCTCTCGCCGCTCGAAGCCACGCGCAAGGCCATGAAGCAGATCTCCGGCGCCATCATCGGCGTGACGGTGGTGCTGATCTCGGTGTTCGTGCCGCTCGCGTTCTTCGCGGGTTCGACCGGCAACATCTACCGCCAGTTCTCGGCAGTGATGGTGACCTCGATCGCCTTCTCGGCCTTCATGGCGCTGTCGCTCACGCCGGCCCTGTGCGCCACGCTGCTCAAGCCCGTGGAAGCCGGCCACCATGCCGAGAAGCGCGGCTTCTTCGGCTGGTTCAACCGCGGCTTCTCGCGCACGGCCAAGGGCTACGAAAGCCTGGTCGCGCGCATCCTGCGCCGCGCGGCGCGCTACCTGATCATCTACGTGGCGATCATCGGCGCGGTGGCCTACACCTACACGCACCTGCCGAGCTCGTTCCTGCCGCAGGAAGACCAGGGCAACATCATCGTGAACGTGCAGCTGCCCCCAGGCGCTACACAGGAGCGTGCGCTGTCGGTCATGCAACAGGTCGAGGGCTTCATCCTGAAGCAGCCTGAAGTGCAGAGCATGGTCGGCGTGATGGGCTTCAGCTTCTCGGGCCAGGGCCAGAACGCGGGCCTCGCCTTCGTGACGCTGAAGGACTGGGAAGAACGCAAGGACCCGGCCCACTCGGCCAGCGCGCTGGCCGGCCGTGCCTTCGGTGCGCTCTCGGGCATCCGCGACGCCTTCATCTACCCGTTGAGCCCGCCACCCATTCCCGAACTGGGCAACGCCAGTGGCTTCAGCTTCCGGCTGCAAGACCGGTCGGGCGCAGGCCACGAGGCGCTGATCAACGCACGCAACCAGCTGCTGGGCATGGCCGGGCAGAGCAAGATCCTGTCGCAGGTCCGCCCCGACGGCCTGGAAGACGCACCGCAGCTGCAGATCGACATCGACCGCGACAAGGCCAGCGCCCTGGGCGTGACCTTCGACGCGATCAATGCGACGCTCTCGACGGGCCTGGGTTCGAGCTACATCAACGACTTCCCGAACCGCGGCCGCCTGCAGCGCGTGGTGGTGCAGGCCGATGCGCCGGCCCGCATGCAGCCGGACGACCTGCTCAAGCTGAACGCCAGCAACACGCAGGGCCAGCCGGTGCCGCTGTCGGCCTTCGCGACCACCAAGTGGGTCACGGGCGCCACGCAGACGGTGCGCTACAACGGCTACCCCGCGATCCGCATCAGCGGCGACGCCGCCGCCGGCTTCAGCACGGGTGCCGCCATGGCCGAGATGGAAAAGCTCGCCAGCCAGCTGCCGCAAGGCTTCGGCTTCGAATGGACCGGCCAGTCGCGTGAAGAAAAGCTCGCGGGTTCGCAGGCCATCATCCTATACGGCTTCGCGATCCTGGCAGTGTTCCTTTGCCTGGCCGCGCTGTACGAGAGCTGGTCGATCCCGTTGGCGGTAATTTTGGTGGTGCCGCTGGGCGTGCTGGGCGTGCTGCTGGCAACGATGCTGCGCGCCTATTCGAACGACGTGTACTTCCAGGTGGGGCTGATCACGATCATCGGCCTCTCGGCGAAGAACGCGATTCTGATCATCGAGTTCGCCAAGGACCTGCAGGCGCAGGGCAAGGGCATCGTCGAATCGGCGCTGGCCGCGGCCCACCTGCGGTTCCGCCCGATCGTGATGACCTCGCTGGCCTTCGGCCTCGGCGTGGTGCCGCTGGTGATCGCCTCGGGCGCCGGTTCGGCCAGCCAGCGCGCCATCGGCACCGGCGTGCTCGGCGGCATGGTGACCGGCACAGCTCTCGCCGTGATTTTCGTGCCGGTGTTCTTCGTGGTCGTGCGCACCCTGTTCAAGGGCAGTGCGCGCCAGCGGGAAGCCGACAAGCGGCACGCAGAAGCCGCCGGCATCGTGGAGGAACCCAAGCATGACTAAGAAACTGATTCCCACAGCCCTGGCCGCAGCGATGCTGCTGGCGGGCTGCTCGCTGATCCCGACCTACGAGCGCCCCGCCGCGCCGGTGCCGACCACCTTCCCGGGTGACCCGTCGCAACCGGCCGGCCAGGCGGCCGCGGCGCTGCCGTGGCAGGACTTCTTCACCGACCCGCGCCTGGCGGGCCTGATCCAGACCGCCCTGGCGAACAACCGGGACCTGCGCGTGTCGGTGCTCAACATCGAGCAGGCGCGCGCGCAGTTCCAGATCGAGCGCTCGGCGCTGTTCCCGGCACTGGGCCTCACGGGCAGCGGCTCGCGCTCGAGCCCGAACAGCTTCCAGGCATTCGACAGCAGCGTGGGCAGCGTGTCGTCGCAGTACAGCGTCAATTTCGGCTTCACCGCCTGGGAGCTCGACTTCTTCGGCCGCATCCGCGCGCTGAAGGACCAGGCGCTGTCGCAGTACCTCGCCACCGAGGAAACACGCAAGGCCGCGCAGATCAGCCTGATCGCCTCGGTCGCCACCGGCTGGATCACGCTGATGGCCGACGACGAGCTGCTGGAGATCACGCGCCAGACGATGGTCACGCGCGAGGAGTCGGTGCGCCTTGCCAAGCTGCGCTTCGACAACGGCGTGTCGTCCGAAATCGACTTCCAGGCCGCCAACACGGCCGCGGAAAGTGCTCGCGCCACCTACGCGCAGCAGCAGCGCGCGCGCATGCAGGACGAGAACGCGCTCGCCCTGCTGCTCGGCGCGCCGGTGCCGGCGGACGCCCTCTCGGGCGGCGCCAAGGGCCTGGACGGCATCAAGCCGATGCCCGACGTGCCCGCGGGCCTGCCCTCGGACATGCTGGTCGAGCGGCCCGACATCCGCGCGGCCGAGCAGCAATTGATTGCCGCCAACGCCAACATCGGTGCGGCGCGCGCGAACTTCTTCCCACGCGTGTCGCTGACCAGCGGCATCGGCACCGCGAGCACCGAGTTCTCGGGCCTGTTCGACCGCGGCTCCAAGGCCTGGTCGTTCGCGCCCACGGTCACGCTGCCGATCTTCGATGCGGGCCGCAACTGGGCCACGCTGCAATCGTCCAAGGCCGGGCGCGAGATCGCGGTGGCGCAGTACGAGAAGTCGATCCAGACCGCGTTCCGCGAAGTGGCGGACGCGCTGGCCGGCCGCGCCACGCTGGGCGAAGAGGTGCGTGCGCAGCGCGCGCAAGCCACCGCGGAAGCGGTGCGCTTCAAGCTCTCCGATCTGCGCTATCGCAACGGCATCGCCAGCGCGCTCGACCTGCTCGATGCGCAGCGCTCGCTGTTCACGGCGCAGCAACTGGCGGTCAACGCGCGGCTCCTGCAATTGCAGAACCAGGTCACGCTGTACAAGACGCTGGGTGGCGGCTGGGCAACGCGCGACAAGGGTTGAGGCGCCTGGGCGCCCGATATCGGGAGGCCAATCGCCCGCTGGGGCGAGGGGCCTCTCTATAATCGTCGGTTAATCTAGAAAAAGCCCCCCGACGAGCCCCCGTTATTGAGGACGCCATGAGCGCAGACCCGCACTACCAGGCCACAGAAGAAGCCCATACCGGCCCCATCAAGAACCCGAAGCAACTGCTGCTCGCGGTATTTTTCTCCTTCATTGCACCGATCCTGATCATCGTGGGACTTGTCTCCTACGTGGTCTCGGGCACCAAGCCCGCCGGCACCGCGGAGGGCGACAACATGGCGCTCTACGGCGTGTCCAAGGAATCGCGCGACAAGGAAGTGGCCGACCGCCTCAAGAAGGTCGGCGCCATCGAGATCCGCGATGCCAACCGCCCGCTCACCGCTGGCGAGGCCGTGTTCAAGGCCCAGTGCGTGGCCTGCCACGGCGCACCGGGCATCCCCGGCGCTCCTCACCTGAACGACGCTGCAGCCTGGGGCCCCCGCATCGGCCAGGGGTATGCAACGCTGCTGGAACATGCGCTCAAGGGCAAGGGCGCGATGCCTCCCCAAGGCGGCGGCGACTTCGAAGACCTCGAAATCGGTCGTGCGGTGGTCTACATGGCCAATGCCGGCGGCGCCAAGTTCCCGGTGCCCGAGCGCCCGGCGGCCGCGGCGCCTGCAGAAGCTGCTTCGGGTGCGGCGCCTGCCGCGTCGGCACCTGCTGCCGCAGCTTCGACGGCTGCGGCTCCCGCCAAGTAATCCGCTTCACGCCAAAGAAAAAGCCGGCTCAGCGCCGGCTTTTTTGTGGGCGTTTGGCGCCCTGGACTACTGTTTTGATAGCGCTGCAGCGGCCCCAGCATGGCCCTGCGCCGGGCTCATGACGTGGCCGAAGCGCTGAGGCAGTTCACTGGCCTGCACCGTCTCGGGCGTCCACAGGCCCTGTTCGATGGCTTCGGCTGCGATCCCCACGTCCTGCGTGTGCACCAGCCCGAGCCCGATCGGCGCGACCAGATAGAGCCGCCCGGCCTCGTCGAGCAGGCAGCCCGAGACGTCGACCGCCTGCCCGGTATGGGCAGTGACGGTGAATTTGCCGCCGCTCTCCTCCGCCACGCGCCACACCAGCGGCGCAGCCTCCAGTTCGACATACACACGCTGCGGCCCGTTCTGGAAGAACCACTGCCCTTCGTCGTCGTGCTCGTAGTTGCGATGGATGAAGTCGATCAGCTTGTCGTGCCGCAGCATCGAGCCCTTGGCCTGCACGAACGGCCCCTCGGCTTGCGTGCGATCGTCGCGCATGTACCAGTTGCCGCGCGCATCGAGGCCCAGCCAGCCGTAGCAGTGCGGCACGTTGGGCCATTTGGCGAGCGCTTGCTTGACGATGTCGTCCATGAATTCATTCTCCTGCCGGTTACGGCGTGGAAGCGTCAGCCAAAACGCCGCCGTGCAGTTGCAGCCAGCTGCCCACACGCTCCGGCATCCCCCGCACATGCCCAGGCGGCAACCCCAGCGGAAAGCCGACGTGCCCGCCGTGCGCCGGCTGCCACAGCGTCACATGCCGCCCGACCTCACCGGGCCCCGGCAGGCTGCGCGCCGGAATGAACGGATCGTTGAGCGCGTTCACCACCAGCGTCGGCACGCGGATCTGGCCCAGGTGCGGCTTGGACGAACCCCGCGCCCAGTAGTCGTCGGTGTTGCGAAAGCCATGCAGGGGCGCGGTGAACACGTCGTCGAAGGTGTAGAGGTCGCGCGCGGCCAGCAGCCGGTCGCGGTCGAACAGGCCCGGGAACTGCGCGAGCTTGGCCATCGCCTTGGGTTTCATGGTCGCGAGGAACATGCGCGTGTAGACCAGCTTGTTGAAGCCGCGGCCGATCGCCTCGCCGCCTGCAGCGAGGTCGAGCGGCGCGCAGACCGAAGCCACCGCGCTGACCGATTCACGCGCCGTGTCGCCCGCCTCGCAGGCCCAGCGCAGCAGCGCATTGCCGCCGAGCGAGACACCCGCGGCCAGCACCGGACCGCCGCCGCGCAAACGGTGCTGGTCGTGCATGCGCTTCAAGATCCAGCCGATCTCTTCGTAGTCACCGGAGTGATAAGCGCGCGGCGCGAGGTTCAGCTCGCCGCTGCAGCCCCGGAAATGCGGCACGGCAAAGGCCATGCCCTGCTCGGCCGCGAAAGCCGCGAAGGCCTCCGCATAGTGGCTGCGCGACGAGCCCTCGAGCCCGTGGAACAGCACCAGCAGCGGCCGCGGACCCGGCAGCGGCGCATCGATGAAATCGACGTCGATGAAGTCCCCGTCGGGCGCGTTCCAGCGCTCGCGGCGGTACGCGGGCGCCATGCCATCGAAGCGGCGCGCATAGAGCGCGGCCCAGATGGTCTGCAGGTTGCCGCCGGGCAGCCAGCGCGGCGCGACGTAGTCCATCGACGATCGAAGCGTGGAAGAAAAAGAATCGGCGGAAGACATCAATGCAGGGTCTGGGGCGGATCGTTCGCGTCGTCGGGCTCCCGCGCGCTGCCCGGGCTTGCGTGGTGCGCCACCATGCGCCAGCCCTGCGCGGTCTTGTGATAGACGTTGGTGGCCAGCACGAAGGCATGGCGCGGGCCTTCGGCGGTGAGCACCTCGATGCGCTCGAGCACGTTGTGCACCGCGCTCGCGAGCGACTCGATCTTGCGCACCCGCGCCGGCATGGCGTGGATCGCGCCGTTGCCGAACATCTGCTCGAACGCGGCGCGGATCGCCACGGCGCCCACCAGCCGCGGACCGCCGGGGTGCACGCAGAACACCTCGTCCTCGTCGGCCCAGCAGGCCATCAGCGCATCGATATCGCCGCGCTGCAGCGCTTCGTAGAAAGCCGCTTCGACGTCATCGGCGGTGCCGCCGATGGCCGCGGCGGTGCGGTGTGGTGTCTTGGGCATGGCGTGATTTTGCCGCGCCGTTCGTGACGCCGACGCTGCACCGCTTTGGCGAGGCTTGCACCGCGCCGCCGCAATTTTTCCGGTTCGCCTGCTCCACTTTGGACCAGTTGGTCAAAACCCAAGCACCTGAAAAACCTAACTCATTGATATGAAAGGCTTTATTCGATTGGCACGCACCATGCATAGGACTCCTCAACCCGCAACAGGAGCCCTTCATGAACGTCGGCATCTTCATTCCCATCGGCAACAACGGCTGGCTGTTGTCCGAGAACGCACCGCAGTACAAGCCCAGCTTCGCGCTCAACAAGGAGATCACGCTGAAGGCCGAGCACTACGGCGTCGACTTCGCGCTGTCGATGATCAAGCTGCGAGGCTTCGGCGGCAAGACCGAGTTCTGGGACCACAACCTCGAGTCCTTCACGCTCATGGCCGGGCTCGCGGCCGTCACGACGAAGATCAAGCTCTTCGCCACCGCCGCCTCGCTCGTCATGCCGCCGGCCATCGTCGCGCGCATGGCCTCGACCATCGACTCGATCTCCGGCGGCCGCTTCGGCCTGAACCTCGTCACCGGCTGGCAGCGCCCCGAGTATTCGCAGATGGGCATGTGGCCCGGCGACCAGTTCTTCGGCTCGCGCTACCAGTACCTGTCCGAATACATCCAGGTGCTGCGCGACCTCTGGGGCAAGGGCCAGTCCGACTTCAAGGGCGAGCACTTCCAGCTGGACGACTGCCGCCTGAGCCCGCAGCCGCAGGCCGACATGAAGGTGATCTGCGCCGGCCAGAGCGATGCGGGCATGGACTTCTCCGCGAAGTACGCCGACTACAACTTCTGCTTCGGCAAAGGCGTGAACACGCCCAAGGCCTTCGCGCCCGCGGCGGAAAAACTCATCGAGGCCGCGCGCAAGACCGGCCGCCATGTCACCACCTATGTGCTGATGATGGTGATCGCCGATGAAACCGACGAGGCCGCGCGCGCCAAGTGGGAGCACTACAAGGCCGGCGCCGATCACGAGGCCATCGCCTGGCTCGGGCAGCAGGGCGCGGCCGACACCAAGTCGGGCGCCGACACCAACGTGCGCCAGATGGCCGACCCGACCTCGGCAGTGAACATCAACATGGGCACGCTCGTCGGCTCCTACGCGACCGTCGCGCGCCTGCTCGACGAAATGGCCGAGGTGCCCGGCACCGAAGGCGTGCTGCTGACCTTCGACGACTTCGTGCAAGGCGTCGAGGCTTTTGGCGAGCGCATCCAGCCGTTGATGAAAAGCCGCGCGCATGTGCAGAGCCCCGTGCCTTCGCAGGTCGAGTCCGAGCGCCTTGCGGCCTGAAGAGGAGACGCGCATGACCACGCCCACTCCGAAGAACACCACCCTCACCTCGACCACACCCGTCGGCGCGCCGCGCCTGCCCGGCGCCCCCGCTCCGCTCGTGCTGCCCGCACGCCCCGAGCCGCTCGCGCTGCACGCCAGCGACTCCGCCCTCATCGTCGTCGACATGCAGAACGCCTACGCATCCATCGGCGGTTATGTCGACTCGGCCGGCTTCGACATCTCGGGCGCCCAAGGCACCATCGCCAACATCGCGCGCACCATCACCGCTGCGCGCGCGGCCGGCATGCTGGTCGTGTTCCTGCAGAACGGCTGGGACGCGGCCTATGTGGAAGCCGGCGGCCCCGGCTCGCCCAACTGGCACAAGTCGAACGCGCTCAAGACCATGCGCGCCCGGCCCGAGCTGCAAGGCAAGTTCCTCGCCAAGGGCGGCTGGGACTACGAACTCATCGACCAGATGAAGCCGCAGCCCGGCGACATCGTCGTGCCCAAGACGCGCTACAGCGGCTTCTTCAACAGCACGCTCGACAGCACCCTGCGCGCACGCGGCATCCGCCACCT
Organism: Variovorax sp. W1I1; assembly: GCF_030815625.1. Classification (NCBI taxonomy): domain Bacteria; kingdom Pseudomonadati; phylum Pseudomonadota; class Betaproteobacteria; order Burkholderiales; family Comamonadaceae; genus Variovorax; species Variovorax sp. W1I1. The sequence continues at coordinate 5,564,245 of NZ_JAUSWZ010000001.1, forward strand.
GGTGTTTACCGGCATCGCCACCAACGTGTGCGTCGAATCGACGCTGCGCGACGCGTTCCACCTCGAATATTTCGCAGTGATGCTCGAAGACGCGACGCACGAACTGGGCGGCGCGGCCATCCAGAAGGCCTCGGTCTACAACGTGGAGACATTCTTCGGCTGGGTCTCCACGGTCGATCAGTTCTGCAGCACTTTCGCGCCGCAAGCCGCCCTTCAACCCGCAACGACCAAAGCGGCTGAAACAGCCATCGCCTGATTCATTTTTTCAAGGAGTTTTCCGAATGCCCAAGCAAGCCATCATCCCTCCCGGCACCGGCGTGCCGCTCGCCCCGTATGTCCCGGGCACGCTCGCCGACGGCATCCTCTACGTCTCGGGCACGCTGCCTTTCGACAAGGACAACAACGTGGTCCATGTCGGCGATGCCGCCGCGCAGGCGCGGCATGTGCTCACCATCATCCAGGGCGTGGTCGAGGCTGCCGGCGGCACCATGGACGACGTGACCTTCAACCAGATCATGCTCAAGGACTGGGCCGACTACGCCAAGATCAACGCGGTGTATGCCGAGTTCTTTCCCGGCACCAAGCCTGCGCGCTACTGCATCCAGTGCGGCCTGGTGAAGCCCGACGCACTGATCGAGATCGCCTCGACCGCGCACATCGGCAAGAAGGCCTGAGCCTCATGAGCGCCGCGCAGGGCCGCCCCAAGCAAGCTCGCTCCCGCCTGGCGGGAAGGCGCGTAGCGCCAAGGGTGCACCAATGACCTCGCTGCACTACGAGGTGCACGGGCCGTCGGACGCGGCCTCCACCGTGCTGCTGTCGTCGGGCCTCGGCGGCTCCGCCGGCTTCTGGCGGCCGCAACTCGGCGCGCTGGTCGAGGCCGGCCACCGCGTCATCGCCTACGACCAGCGCGGCACGGGCCGCAGCCCCGCCACGCTGCCAGCGAGCGGCTACGCGATCGCCGACATGGCGCGCGACGTGATCGAGATCCTCGACGCCACCGGCACGGCGCGGTGCCACTTCGCGGGCCATGCGCTCGGCGGGCTGGTCGGCCTGCAGCTTGCGCTCGATGCGCCCGACTGCGTGGCGAGCCTGGTGCTCGTCAACGCATGGTCGAAGCCGAATCCGCATTCGGCGCGCTGCTTCGATGCGCGGCTCGCGCTGCTCGGCGCGCTCGGTGCGCGTGCGTATGTCGAAGCCCAGCCGATCTTTCTGTACCCCGCCGCGTGGTGCGCCGAGCATGCGCAGCGCGTGGCCGACGAAGTCGATCACGCCTTTGCGCACTTCCCCGGCGAATCCAACATGCGCGCGCGCATCGCCGCACTGCGTGCCTTCGACATCGATGCGCGCCTTGCCGACATCACCGCGCCCACGCTGGTGACTGCCGCCAGGGACGACGTGCTCGTGCCCTGGACCTGTTCGCAGCGCCTGGCCGACGGCCTTGGCGACGTCACGCTCGACTTCGTGCCGCATGGCGGCCACGCGCACAGCGTGACCGAAGCCGATGCGTTCAACCGCAGCCTTCTCGATTTTCTTGCCCGTGTCGGCACACCCGCCAATCCCCCGGCTCACGCATGACCTCCACACAGATCCTCGAAGACGCCGCACTCGCGCTTCTCTTCACCAGCGCGCGCAGCCACAACGGCTGGACCGGCGAGCCCGTGTCCGATGCCCAGCTGCAGCGCATCTACACGCTCGCCAGCCTGGGGCCGACCTCGGCCAATTGCTCGCCCGCGCGCTTCGTGTTCGTGCGAACGCCCGAAGGCAAGCAGCGCCTTGCGCCCGCGCTGTCCAAGGGCAACCTCGACAAGACCATGAGCGCGCCGGTCACGGTCATCGCCGCATGGGACCGCAGGTTCTACGACAAGCTGCCCACGCTGTTCCCGCACACCGATGCGCGCAGCTGGTTCACCGGCAGCCCCGAGGCCGCGCACGAAACCGCCTTCCGCAACGCCAGCCTGCAGGCCGGCTACCTGCTGCTCGCCGCGCGCGCCGTGGGTCTCGATGCCGGCCCGATGTCGGGGTTCGACAAGTCGAAGGTCGATGCCGCTTTTTTCGAAGGCACCGACTGGACCACCAACTTCCTCATCAACCTCGGCCACGGCGATGCGTCGAAGGTGTTCGGGCGCCTGCCGCGCCTGCCCTTCGACGAGGCCTGCCTGCTGGCCTGAGGCCGGCGGCAACACACGCGCTTCCCAGGAGTCACGACATGCTCAACGCGATGGCCTCCCACCCCGCATCGAACCCGAACGGCCTGCCGCCCGGCGCGCCTTCCTCCTCCTTGCCGAAGGCCGACTACCGCAATGCGATGGCGCGGCTGGGCGCGGCCGTCAACATCATCACCACCGATGGCCCCGCCGGGCGCGCCGGCTTCACGGCTTCGGCCGTGTGCAGCGTGACCGACGAACCGCCGACCTTGCTGGTGTGCCTGAACCGCTCGGCCTCGGTGTACCCGGCGTTCAAGGCGAACGGCGTGCTGTGCGTGAACGTGCTGGCTGCGGGGCACCAGGCGCTCTCTGCGTTGTTCGGCGGCAAGACGCCGATGGACGAGCGCTTCGCCGCCGGCCGCTGGAGCCGCAAGACCACCGGCTCGCCGATGCTCGACGACGCGGCCGTGTCCTTCGATTGCCGCGTGGTGCACGCCACCAGCGCGGGCACGCACGACGTGCTCTTTTGCGAGGCGGTGGCCATTGCCATCGGCGGCGCGGCGGAGGGGCTGATCTACTTCGATCGCCGCTATCACGAGATCGCGGCACCGCCGCATTGATCCTTCGGCCCCAGGTTCACCCAGGTTCAGCGCGGCGTGATGCCCTGCAGCACGATGCGCTGGATGTTCTGCACCGTCTGTTCGAAGAACGCCGCATCGTCCAGCGTGTGCCCCGAGAGCGCCTGCACCTGCACGCCGAAATCCGCATAGTGCTGCGTGACCGCCCACAGCGCGAAGATCAAGTGGTGCGGATCGACCGGCGCGAGCTTGCCGGCCTCGACCCACGCCTTGATGACTTCCGATTTTTTCTCCACCAGCGTGCGCAGTTCGCGGTCGAGTTCGTCGCGCAGCAGCGGCGCGCCCTGGATCATTTCAAGACAGAACAGGCGCGACGCATCCGGCCGGTCGCGCGAGACGACGAGCTTGCGCCGGATGTAATCGCCGATGGCTTCGCTCGGGTCCTGCTCGGCGCTGAAGCCGCGCAGCGGTTCGAGCCACAGCGCGAGCAGGTCGCGCAGCACATTGACGTACAGCTCTTCCTTGTTGGCGAAGTAATAGAGCAGGTTGCTCTTGGACACATCGGCGCGCGCGGCCACCTGGTCGATCGACGTGCCATGCAAGCCGAAGCGCGAGAACAGCCCCAGCGCGGCACCGAGGATCGCGCTGCGCTTGTCCTCGATCTGGCGCAGCCGCCGGCTCACGGCGGATGCACTGCGCACCGCGGGTTTCGCTCGCTTGCGCGCCGGCTTGTCGGTGGTGTTGCTGCTGGCTGCGGCCAGCGCCTTGGTCTTCGGCATCTTCCCTCGCTTCTTCTGGATTCCGTAATCGTTCGACTGCGAACGACAAGCTTGCACGAGCCGTACCCGCAAGCGCTTGCCGTCGCGGCGCACCACTGTAAGGCCACCGTGCATCGCCTTGCGCCAACGCGGCCTGCAGGCCTCGCGCCGCGCACCATGCTGACGCGACAAAAGCGATTTGTCCATTTGGTCCAACTGGCACAGACGTTGCATGGAGCACGGGTACGCACGCCACGCATGAGGAGCACCCATGACCCTTCTGTCCGTCCCCATCATCGATCTCGCGCCCTACTTCGCCGGCAGCCCCGAAGGCAAGGCGGAGGTTGCAAGAAGAGTCGATGAAGCCTGCCGCAGCATCGGCTTCCTGGTCATCACCAACCACGGCATTCCAGCCGATCTGATCTCGCGCGTGGCGACCTTGTCACGCAAGTTCTTCGACATGCCGCTCGGCGAGAAACGCAAGGTCGACCGTCCGCGCGAAGACGCGGTGCGCGGCTACAGCGCGGTCGGCGAAGAGGGCCTGTCGTACAGCCTCGAAGAGGCGGCGCCCGGCGACCTGAAGGAATCGTTTTCCATCGGCCCATCGAACGTGCCCGACGACGACTACCACCGCGGCCCCGCCGCCGGTCCGCACTTCGAGCCCAACAGCTGGCCGCCCATCGACGGCTTTCGCGAAGCGTACGAGGGCTACTTCGAGGCGATGAGCGATCTCTCGCGCTCGCTGATGCGCATCTTCGCGCTCGGCCTTTCGCTGCCCGAGACTTTCTTCGACGACAAGATCGACGAACACATCAGCATGTTCCGCGTGCTCAGCTATCCGCCGCAGCGGGAGCAGCCGCTGCCCGGCCAACTGCGCGCGGGCGCGCACAGCGACTACGGCAGCCTCACCATCGTGCTGCCCGACGACAAGGGGCTGCAGGTGTTCAACAAGGCCGGCCAGTGGGTCGACGTGCCGCAGGTGGAAGGCGGCCTGGTGGTCAACATCGCCGACCTGATGATGCAGTGGACCAACGACCAGTGGGTGTCGACCCTGCACCGCGTGGTCAACCCGCCCTTCGAGGTGGCGAGCACCAACCGCCGGCAGTCGCTGGTGTTCTTTCACCAGCCGAACTACGACGCGATGGTCGAGTGCCTGCCCAGCTGCCTCGCACCGGGAGAGCAAGCCAAGTACCCGCCCATCTCGTCCGGCGACCACCTCACCTCGAAGTTCGTGAAGCAGACGACCTTCGGCGGCACCAAGGCGACGGCCTGAGCCGAAGCCCGACATGGCCCATCTCTCCTACGTCAACGTCTTCGCAAAAGACGTGGTCGCGCTCAGCGGCTTCTACCAGCGCGTGTTCGGTTTCCCCGAGATCGAGGCGATCCGCTCGCCGATCTTCCGGGGACTGGACACCGGCAAGTCGAGCCTCGGATTCAACGCGCTCGATGCCTACGAGCTGCTGCACCTGGCCGAGTTCTCCGACACGCGCGGCGTGAAGTTCCTGCTGAACATCGACGTCGACAGCCAGGCCGATGTCGACCGCATGGTGCCCGTCGCGCTCGAGGCTGGCGCCACGCTTATCAAGCCGCCCTACGTCACCTACTACAACTGGTACCAGTCGGTGCTGCTCGATCCCGAGGGCAATGTGTTCCGCATCAACTTCATGATGTGACGCGCGCGGACTCTCTTCTCTTTTCCTTCTGTCACTCCCCATGCTTCCCACGAAAGGTTGCTCCATGCTGCGCACACCCACCACCGGCTTCCTCGGCCTTGCACTGACGCTCGCAGCCGGCGGCGCGTTCTTCGTCACGCTGCCCGCCACGGCGGCCGACGGCTTCACCCTCAAGGACAAGCCCAAGATCGCGATGCTCTACTTCGGCCCCAAGAACGACGGCGGCTGGACGCAGGCCTTCGACGAAGCGCGCATCAAGATCGAGAAGGAGCTCGGCCAGAAGATCCAGTTCGTGGAGAACGTGCCCGAGGACGCCTCGGCCATCAAGCCGGCGGCCGAGAAGTTCATCCAGCGCGGCGCCAACATCGTGATCGGCACCGCCTTCGGTTACTCGGACAGCTTCAAGGACCTGGCGGCGAAGTACCCGGATGTGGCCTTCCTCAACGGCTCGGGCACCACCAACGGCACGAACCTTGAATCGTTCTACGGCCGAACCTACGAGAGCCAGTACCTGTGCGGCATGGCCGCCGGCGCGGCCTCCAAGACCGGCAAGCTCGGCTTCGTCGCGGCCAACCCCTTCGGCGTGGTGAACTGGACCATCAACGCCTTCGCGCTCGGGGCGCAAAAGATGAACCCCAACGCCACGGTCAACGTGATCTACACCGGCGCTTGGAACGACCCCATCAAGGAACGCGCCGCCGCCGCTGCCCTCATCGACCAAGGCGCCGACGTCATCGGCCAGCACGTGGACAGCCCCACGCCCCAGATCGTGGCGCAGGAGCGCGGCGTGTACGGCACCGGCCACCACCGGGACCTGCGCCAATTCGCGCCCAAGGCGACGCTCTGCTCGTCGGTGTGGGTGTGGGACCGGTTCCTTGTGCCCGAACTCAAGAAAGTGATGGCCGGCGGCTGGAAGCCCGCGCCCTACGGCGCCTTCATCGCCATGAAGGACGGCGGCACCGACATCGCGGGCTTCGGCCCCGCGGTGCCCAAGGACAAGGCCGCGCTGATCACGGCGGAACGCGAGGCGATCCTCAAGGGCAAGCAGGTCTACGCCGGCCCGCTCGCGGACCGCGACGGCAAGGAGCGCGTGGCCAAGGGCGCGGTGCTCTCGGATGCCGACCTCTGGAAGATGGACTGGTTCGTCAAGGGCGTGGTGACGCAGAAGTAAACAGGCGAACGAGAAAAGCCCATGCCCAACGCGCTCGAACTCACCGGCATCCGGAAGTCCTTCGACGGCTTCGCGGCGTTGACCGACGCCCACTTCGCCGCGCGCTGGGGCGAGGTGCATGCGCTGCTCGGCGAGAACGGCGCGGGCAAGTCGTCGCTGATGAACATCGCCGCCGGGCTCTATGCGCCCGAGGCAGGTCAACTGCTGGTGGACGACAACGTGGTGCGCTTTGCCGGCCCGCGCGATGCGGCGAAGCACCGCATCGGCATGGTCCACCAGCACTTCAAGCTGGTGCGGCCGTTCACGGTGGCGCAGAACATCCTCCTGACCGCGCCGCCGCCGGCCGAGTTCCAGAGCCACGGCGAGCGGCTGCGCGAGATCGAGCGTGATATCCGCAACAAGGCCGCGGAGCTGGGCTTCGAGATCGATCCTTCCAAGCGCATCGACGCCCTGTCCATCGCCGAGCAGCAGCGCGTCGAGATTCTCAAGGTGTTGCTGGCGGGCGCGCGCATCCTGATCCTGGACGAGCCCACGGCCGTGCTGACCGACCAGGAGGCCGCGCGTCTCTTGCAGACGGTGCAGGGGCTCGCACGCGGCGGCTGTGCCGTGGTGCTGGTCACGCACAAGATGGCCGACGTGAAGACCTATGCCGACCGCGTGACGGTGATGCGCGGCGGACGCACGGTGGCGACGCTGGCGCCAAGTGCGACGTCGGTGGACGAACTTGTGAAGCTGACCGTTGGCGAGTCTGTCGCAACGCAAGGCTTCCAGGCTACGACATCGCCGCGCGGCCCGGTGCGTCTGTCGGTACGCAGCCTGCGTTCACCGGCATCGCCGCAGGGCCGCCGCGTGCTCGACGGTGTCGACCTCGACCTGCATGCCGGCGAGATCTACGGCCTCGCCGGGGTCGGCGGCAACGGCCAGGGCGAACTGGCCAGCGCCATCATGGGCCTGCCCGACGTCAGCGGCGGCCTCGAGGGCGAGATGCATCTTGAAGGCCATGGCGATCTGAAGACCATGTCCGCGCCCGCACGCCGCAACGTCGGCATCGCCGCAATCCCGGCCGACCGCTACGGCCTTGCGCTCGCAGGCAACCTGTCGGTCGCCGAGAACTACGCCATCGGCCGTGTGCACAGCGGGCGCTACGGCCCCATCTGGCACCTGCGCCGCAACCGCATCCAGAGCGACACACAGGAAGCCGTGCGCACCTTCGACGTGCTGGGGGTGCGCTCGGTTGCACAAAAGGCCGCGCTGCTCTCGGGCGGCAACGCCCAGAAGCTGGTGCTGGCGCGCGAGTTCGGCAAATCGCCCACGCTCGTTCTCGCGCACAGCCCCAGCCGCGGGCTCGATGTGCGCGCCAGTGCCGAGGTGCATGCGCGCCTGCGCGCCGCGCGCGACAGCGGCGCCGCGGTGCTCCTCATCAGCGAAGACCTGGACGAAGTGCTGCAGCTGGCCGACCGCGTGGGCGTGATGACGCGCGGGCGCATCGCCGGCGAGTTCGCGCAGCCCGCTGACCGGCAGGCCATTGGACAGGCGATGGTGGACCATGGCTGAGGCAGCGCTCGCGACCATGGCACATCCCCCGACTGCCGACCTCAAGACATCTGCGGCCGTGCGCACGCCGCAGCCACTCGCCAGCCGCCGCTACACGCTGGAGATCCGCCAGCACATGGCCTGGCGCTGGCAGGCGCTGATCCTCGCGATCGCGCTGCTGGTCGGCTTCGCGATCTCCGCCGCCATCCTCGTGGCCGCGGGCGTGCCCGCCGACGAACTGGCCAACGAGTTCGTGGTGCAGACCTTCCTGGACGGCCAGAACCTGCGCGCCGTGCTGTTCCAGGCCGCGCCGATGATCCTGGTCGGCCTGGCGGGCGCCATCGCGTTCCGCGCGCGCTTCTGGAACCTGGGCCTGGAGGGCCAGATGGTCTGGGGCGCCATCGGCGCGACCGCCGTCTCGATGTGGCAGATCGGCCCCGAGCACCTGCGCCTGCCGCTGATGTTCATGGCCGCCATCGGCTGCGGCCTGCTCTGGGTGCTGGGGCCGGCGTGGCTCAAGCTCAAGCTGGGCGTGAACGAGATCATCTCGACGCTGATGCTCAACTACATGGCGGCCAACTTCCTCTTGCACCTGGTCTACGGAAGCTGGAAGGACCCGAAGGACAACTTCCCCTATTCGCCGCAGTTCCGCGCCTTCGAGCGGCTGCCCGAGCTGGGCGCGGGGGTGGGCAGCGCGATCCTGCTGGCGGGCATCGTGGCGCTGCTGGCCTGGTGGCTGGTGGGCGTGAGCCGGGTGGGGCTGTACCTGCGCTTCGTCGATGCGAACCCGCGCGTGGCGCATGCCAACGGAGTGCCGGTGCGCCGCACCATCTATGGCGCGGTGCTGCTGTCGGGCGCGATGGCCGGGCTGGCGGGCTTTGCGGTGGCGGCGGGCCAGGAGGGGCGGCTCACGCAGGCCTTCTACCAGGGCTACGGCTTCTCGGGCATCCTGATTGCGTTTCTCGCGCGCAACAACCCGCTGGCCGCCACGGTGGTGGCGCTGCTGGTGGCGGCGCTGTTCGTCACCGGCCGCAGCCTGCAGGTGTTCTACCAGGTGCCGTTCTCGATGGTGCAGCTGATCCAGGCTATCGTCGTGGTGTGCGTGGCGTCGAGCGACTTCTTCATTCGCCACCGGCTGCGCCGCGTGGGTGCTGACATCGGCACCAACACTACGGAGACAGCAGCATGAGCGGCAGCGTCATCCTCAACTGGCTTGCGAACACGCCGGACTTCGCGGTGCCCTATGCGCTGGCGGCGCTGGGCTTGATCATCTGCGAGCGCGCGGGCGTGCTCTCGCTCGGGGCCGAAGGGCTGATGCTGGTGGGTGCGCTGGTGGGCATCGGTGCGCAGATCGCGCTGGGCCAGCCGGTCGTCTCGCTGGTGTTGGCGATGCTCGCGGCCAGCCTTGTCTCGGTGCTGTTCGCGGTGATGGTGATCTGGCTGCGGGTGAACCAGGTGATCGCAGGCCTGGCGCTGGTGTTCTTCTGCCAGGGGCTCACGGCGCTGGTGGGCAGCCTGGCCGAGTGGACCAACCATGCGACCGAGGGCATCGGCACGATGGCGCTGTGGCCGTTGTCGCTGCTGCCAGGGGTGGGCAGGTTGTTCGAGCAGAACGCGATGGTGTGGCTCACGCTGCCGATCTTCGGTGCGGTGGCCTGGTTCTTCGCGCGCACCTCGACGGGCCTGCGGCTGCGCGCAGTCGGCGAGAACCCGCAGGCGGCCGATGCGGCCGGCATCCGCATCACGGCGTGGCGCTTCGCTGCGGTGCTGGCAGGCTCTGCGCTGGTAGGCCTCGCGGGCGCCTACATCTCGGTGGTGAGCACCAAGCTGTGGATCGCGGGCATGACCGGCGGGCGCGGCTGGATCGCGGTGGGGCTGGTGATCTTTGCGCGCTGGTCGCCGTGGAAGGCGCTCATCGGCGCGCTGCTGTTCGGCTGCATCGAGGCGTTGATCCCGCAACTGGCCGCGGCCGGGGTCCAGCTGCCGCAGTACTTCGTGATGATGACGCCGTATGCGGTCACGCTGGGCGTGATGGTCTGGGTCGCGCTCGGAAAGCGCAGCGGCGATGACGAACCCGGGGCGCTGGGCCAACCGTACGTGAGGGAAGAACGCCGATGAAGGCCTGGGTCTACAACGAGGAGCGCGAGCTCGACACGGCGCAGTTCGCCGACTACCTGAACCCCGCGACCACCGCGGTCGTCTCCATCGACATGCACCGCGGGCACCTGGACAACAGCCCCGATTGCCCGTGCCCCGCGCCGCGGGCCCGCGACGTGGTCGCGCCCATCGACAGCTTTCACGACGAGGTGCGCGCGCTGGGTGTACGCATCGTGCACATCAAGTCGGTGCTGCGGCCGGGCGGCGAAGACGACATCCACGGCATTCCGGCCGCATGGCGGCGCACCTTTCCGCTGCATGTGGGCGCGATTCCCAACGCCGACGCGCACGCCATCGAAGGCTCGCGCTGGACCGAATGGGTCACGCGCGTCGAGCCCGGCGACATGCGCGTGGACACGAAGCGCCGGCTCTCGGCCTTCTATCCGACGGACCTCGACTTCCTGCTGCGCAACCAGCGCATCGAGACCGTGGTGCTCAACGGCGGCTTCACCGATTGCTGCGTGCTGAACACCGCCTTCGACGCCAACAACCACAACTACCGCGTGATCGTGCTGCGCGACCTGGTGCGCGGCACCGACCCGCATCTGGAGGGCGCCGCCCTCGCCATGGTGTCGCTGCACCTGGGGCTGGTGGTCGATTCGTCCGAACTGCTGCGCCAGTGGCGCGGCTGAAAGGCAGCTAGCTGCGGCCCAGCCAGCGCTCGGCCACCGCTTGCATCTGCTGGCCCTGCGAGGCCTCCCACACCATCTCGGGCGCGGCCACGTGCACGCCCGGCGGCGCGATGCGCAGCGAAACATCGACCAGCTCGGCCACCTTGGAAGCGCGCACCGGCTGCTCGCTGCTGGGCACCATGAAGCGCACGATCGACAGCATCCAGGCGGCGAGCCGCTCGGCGGGATTGGCGAACTTCGCGTTCAGCGGCTTGCGCGCCGAACGCACGAGGATCACGCGATCGAAACCGTTGGCGACCACCGCCTGCTCGTCGAGGCTCGCGAGGCCGCGCTTGAGCGCCTCGGGCAGTTTGCCCTGGTCGTGCGGCTGCACGATGGCCAGGGTCCGCACGCCGGAAGCGCGCAGCCATCGCGAGAGTTCGGGCAGGTCGGCAGGCTGCGGCACCCACAGCGCGCGCTCGCGGTCGTGGTACAGCCGCGGCGGGTCGAAGGCGATGACCGCGGTATCGGCCGAGGTCAGCGGCCATTGCGCAATCGGGAGGTCGGGACTCAGATAGGTTTCGACGCCGCGCAGCCCGTCGCGGATCGGCTCGCGCGCCAGCACGCGGGCATGGGCATACCGATGGCTGCCCGCCAGCCGCCGCAGCAACTCCTGCCCCAGTGCGCCCGTTGCCCCCGCAATCAGCAGCGTGCCGGTGGTCGCCGCCGCCGCAGGCCCGGCGGGACGGTTCGCGGCCTGCAGCGCCTGCAGCGCCTGCAGAGGGTCTATGGAATCGGGGGGCATGGAGGCACCTATGCTACCTTCCGCTTCTTCTCGCGGAGGTAATGCAAATGATGATGAAGCGCTGGTTCCTGATCCTCGCCGCGGCCGTTTCCCTGAGCGGATGCGGCTACAACGATTTCCAATCCCTCGACGAGGCCAGCAAGTCGGCCTGGAGCGAGGTGCTCAACCAGTACCAGCGGCGCGCCGACCTCGTGCCCAACATCGTCGCCACCGTGAAAGGTGAGGCCGGCTTCGAGCAGGACACGCTCACCAAGGTGATCGAGGCACGCGCCAAGGCCACCTCGATCCAGGTGACGCCCGAGACGCTCAACAACCCCGAGGCCTTCAACAAGTTCCAGCAGGCGCAGGGCGAGCTCTCCTCGGCGCTGTCGCGGCTGATGGTGGTGTCGGAGCGCTACCCCGAGCTCAAGGCCAACCAGGCGTTCCGCGACCTGCGCGTGACGCTCGAAGGCACCGAGAACCGCATCACCGTGGCGCGCAACCGCTACATCGAAAGCGTGCAGGAGTACAACGTGCTCGCGCGCAGCTTCCCCACCAACATCACCGCCAAGATCTTCAGCTACGCGCCGAAGCCCAACTTCTCGGTGCAGAACGAAGCGCAGATCTCGACACCACCCACGGTCGACTTCAGCGCCCCGAAGAAGTAAGCAAGAAGCACCGATGGCTGCAGCCCTGATCCGCCGCGCGCTGGCTGCAGTCTTCATCGCAGTCCTTGCGCTGCCTGCGCTGGCGCAAGGACTGCTGCCCGTGCCGACGCTCACCGCGCGCGTCATCGACCAGACCGGCACGCTCGACGCCGCGCAGCGCTCGGGTCTCGAGACCAAGCTCGCCGCCTTCGAGCAGCGCAAGGGCTCGCAGATCGTGGTGCTGATGGTGCCGACCACCCAGCCCGAGGACATCGCCAGCTACGCGCAGCGCGTCGGCGACGCCTGGAAGATCGGCCGCAAGGACGTGGGCGACGGCCTCCTCGTGATCGTCGCCAAGGATGATCGCAAGATGCGCATCGCCACGGCCAAGGCGCTCGAAGGCGCGGTGCCCGACCTCGCGGCGGTGCGGATCATCGACGAGGAGATGAAGCCGCGCTTTCGCAACAACGACTTCGCGGGCGGACTGAATGCGGCGGTGGACCGGATCATCGGACTGGTCGATGGCGAGCCGCTGCCGGAGCCTTCGCGCAGCAACAGCGGCAGCAACGGTTCAGGCGGCGACTTCGACTGGGAGAACCTCGCGATCTTCCTGTTCGTCGGCGTCTTCGTCGGCGCGCCGATCGTGCGCGCCATCCTCGGCAAGACGCTGGGCTCGGTCGTCATGGGCGGCGGCATCGGCGTGGTGGCGTTCTTTCTCACGACCAGCATGGTCATCGCGGTGATCGCCGGAATGATCGCGCTCATGGTCTCGCTGTTCACCGGTCTTGCCGGGTTCGGCGGGGGTCGCGGAGGCGGCGGCGGTGGCGGCTGGACCAGCGGCGGGGGCGGCGGATGGAGTGGTGGCGGCGGAGCCGGGGGCGGTGGCTTCAGTTCCGGCGGCGGTGGCAATTTCGGCGGCGGCGGCGCTTCGGGAGACTGGTGAACATGGCAACGGCAACTGCAGAACCCACGCTCTTCTCGAAGCTCGGCCGCATCTGGCGCCACCGTTGGACCGACGAAGCCGCGGTGCGCCGCGTGCTGCCGGCCGACGTGATGCAGCGCCTGGCGGCCCGCGTGGCCGCGAGCGAGCGGCGCCACAGCGGCGAGGTCCGCATCTGCGTCGAGGCGGGCCTGCCGATGTCGTACCTGTGGCGCCATGCGCCACCCAGGGAGCGCGCTGTCACGCTGTTCGGCAAGCTGCGCGTGTGGGACACCGAGCACAACAACGGCGTCCTGATCTATCTGCTGCTGGCCGAGCATGCGATCGAGATCGTGGCCGACCGTGGCATCGACTCGCGCGTGGACGATGCCGAGTGGGCTGCGATGGCGCAGCGCATGGGCGCAGCGTTTCGTGAGGGTCGCTTCGAGGATGGGCTCACGCAGGCGCTGGAAGAAATGTCGGCCTTGCTGGTGGCCCACTTTCCGCTGGCCGAGGACGAGGCCGACACCAACGAGCTGCCTGACGAGCCCGTGGTGCTCTGACTTTCTTTCTCCCTCCCGTTCCGGGGGAGCAACCGTGTCAATACCTACCGAGCAATCGGGTCAGTGCGCCAGGGCTGCTCGGACTTGAGCATGGCGTTGAGAATGACGAGCAGCTTGCGCATGCAGGCGGTGATGGCAACCTTGAAGGGCTTGCCGGCAGCGCGCAGGCGCTCGTACATCGCCTTGATCACGGGGTTGCATCGCGCTGCGCTGAGCGCGGCCATGTACAGCACGCAGCGCACGTCTGCGCGCCCGCCCTGGATGTACCTCTGGCCACGGCGCTTGCCGCTGTCGTCGGCAAACGGGGCGACGCCCGCCAGCGCAGCGATGCGCTTTCTCTCCAGCGTGCCCAGCTCGGGCATGCGGCTGAGCAAGGTGGTGATCGTCACCCGTCCCACGCCCGGCACGCTGTCCAGAAGGTCGTATTTGGGCCGATACAGAGGCGAGTCCTTCAAGCGCCCGTCCAGGTCACGCTCGATCTGCCTGATGCGTGCATCGAGCCACGCGATGTGCTCGCGCACGCTCTTGCGCGCAACCGGCTTGACCGTGGTCAGGCGCGCCTTCTCCTGCGCTCGCATCGCCACCAGTTGCGCGCGCCGGTCCACCAGCTCGGTAAGTTCCTGCTGCGCCTCGTCAGGCAGTGCATGCACCTGCGGGCGCATGCGTTGGGCAAATACCGCGAGCACCTGCGCGTCCAGCTTGTCGGTCTTGGCCAGGATGCCCGCGGCGCGGGCAAAGTCGCGCACCCGCTTCGGATTGACCACCGCCACGGGAACGCCGGCCAGGCACAACTGGCTTGCCAGCGCAGTTTCAAAGCCACCCGTGGCTTCCAGCACCACCAGCGTGGGTCGCAGCCGTTTGAGTTGCTCCACGAGAACGGCACGGGCACCATCCTCGTTGTCCACGCGCAAAGCAAATGCACTGGCTTCACCTGCAGCCAAGGCGGGCACTTGTGCCACGTCCAGCCAGGCCTTGCATACGTCGATACCGATAAAGATTTCGTCGTTCATGACACAGCGCCCTTCCTTGTGTTCGATGCGGTCTCTCAGACCTCACAACCGTTCGGGCTGTCTGTTCACTACGAACCGAGGTCGGCCGGCACGACCCTCGCTCCCCCTCGGTATGACCATGAAGGCCTACCCTGGGTCGATCGGCCTGTGCCGGCCAAGCGCTACTTTGCTACATACAAGGGCCGGGGTGGGGGCAGGCGGCGTATCCATTGAACGCTCTGTGCGCCCCCATCCCAACCTTCTCCCAGAGGGGGAAGGAGCAAAACCATCAATCCGATGGCGGCAGCGCCCACACGGTATCGCCACCCACTGCGTAGAAGCGCCGCTCCGGCGCGGTCTCCATCAACCAACCGCCCGTGAACTCGCCGAAGGCCGGCAGCACGGCCTGCCGCGCATCGCTCACGAAACAGGGCAGCCGCACGCTGTCGCGCCCCCGTCCGTAGAGCCGGCACGCCGGATGCAGGTGTCCCGCGAGCACGAAGTGCGTGGCGTGCGATTGCGGATGGTGGCAGCAGGCGAAGGGGCCGAGCAGGAACGGCTCGTCGACCACCTCGATGCCGAGCGCCGCCGGCGGATCGCCCGCGCGGCTGTCGTGGTTGCCGCGCACCAGCGTCATGGCAAGGCTGGCATTCGTGGCGCGCCAGGCTTCGAGCGCGGCCAGCACCTGCGGTGTGCGGGCCTGGGCCGCGTGCAGGAAATCGCCGAGAAAGACGATGTGCCCGGGCGCATGCGCCGCGATCAGGTCATCGAGCCGCGCGAGGTTCTCCTGCGTGGTGCCGCCCGGCACCGGCTGCCCCAGCGCGCGATAGGTCGCCGCCTTGCCGATGTGCAGATCGGCGATGAACAGCACGCGTCCGCCGGGCCACCAGAGCGCACGTTCGGGCAGCAGGTGCAGCAGCTCGCCGGCCCATTGGACAGCGAGCGTGGAGGCGGTAAGGTGCGAAGAAGTCACGGCCAAGGAGTGTCGCAAAAGACGCGCAAACCGGCCGCCACCTTGCAATTCAACCGGACGAGCCCCAGTTTTTCCTCATGACCGAATCGCCCCCGAAGCTCATCGTCTGCCCGCACTGCCACACGACCAACCGCGTGCGCGCGGAGCAGTTGGGCAGCGCACCCGACTGCGGCAGTTGCCACAAGGCGCTGTTCACCGGCCACTCCACCGCGCTCCCGGATGCGGCCACCTTCGACCGCCACATCGCACGCAACGAGATTCCGGTGCTGGTCGATTTCTGGGCGCCGTGGTGCGGCCCCTGCCGCCAGATGGCGCCGGGCTACGAACAGGCCGCGGCCCAGCTCGAACCCCATGTGCGCCTCGCCAAGGTGGACACCGAGGCCGTGCCCGCGCTCGGCGCGCGCTTCAACATCCGCAGCATCTCGACGCTGGCGTTGTTCCGCGGCGGCCGCGAAGTGGCACGGCAGGCCGGCGCGATGGGCGCGGCGGACATCGTGCGGTGGGTGAAAGCAAACGGCGGCTGATCGATCGGCTCACAGCGGCGGCAGCGGCCTTGACGGCCGCCTCCGCTCGCGCCGTGGCTTGGGCGGCGACTTGCCTGGCCCCTCCTGCCCGAACGCCAGCGTGCTCTTCACGCGCTCCACACCACCGGCCGTGACCACGCCGCCCGCGGCCTTTTCGAGTTGCTCGACCATGCGCGCGATGCGGTCGGCCACGTTCTCGTTCGACAGCTTCTCGCGGAACAGCTCGACCATCAGCGGAAACGAAAACGGCGTCGGCCGCTCGAGCGGCTTCAGCACGAGTTGCTGCGTGGCCATGCGCTCCAGGCTCGCACGCAGGCGTCCGATTTCCAGCTCCTGCGACAGCAGTTCCTTCTCGGCCTGCAGCAGCAGCTTGTTCGACGGGTCGTACTTGCGAAACACCTCCCAGAACAACGACGACGACGCCTGCAGCTGCCGGCTGCTGCGCTTCTCGCCCGGATAGCCCTGGAAGATCAGCCCCGAGACGCGCGCGATCTCGCGAAATCGCCGCTGCGCGAGTTCGCCCGCGTTGAGCGAGGCCAGCACCTCGTGCAGCAGCGCCGTGTGCGCGTCGGTGTTGCCGTCGCCTTCCGGCAGGCGCAGCACCTGCGGCAGCAGCGCGGGCCAGTCGACCTCGGTCGCACTCAGCAGTTCGAAGCCGTAGTCGTTGACGGCGATCGAGAAGGTGCGCGCCTCGTGCTGCGCGACGCGCCAGGCCAGCAGGCTCGCAAGCCCCAGGTGCACGTGCCGGCCGGCAAACGGATAGAGAAAGAGATGCGAGCCCTCGCGCGTCTTCAGCGTCTCGGCGAGCAGCGTCTGCGGTGTCGGAAGCGCCGACCACTGCTGCTGGATTTCGAGCAGCGGCCGCACGCACTGCAGCTCGGGCGAGTCGTAGTGCGCCTCGCCCGCCCGCGCGAGCTGCTGCACCACCGCATCGGCCAGCGTGTTCGACAGCGGCATGCGCCCGCCGTTCCAGCGGGGCACCGCGGCGCGCTTGCCGGTGGCGCGTCGCACCCACGCCGTCATGTCGTGGATGCGCACGAGTTCGAGCAGGCGGCCGCCGAACAGGAAGCAGTCACCCGGCTTCATGCGCGCGACGAAACCTTCTTCGACGCTGCCGATCTTCGCGCCGCCCAAGTACTGCACCGCCATGCTCGCATCGCTCACGATGGTGCCGATGTTCATGCGATGGCGCCGCGCGAGCCGCGCATCGGGCACGCGCCACACGCCCTCTGCATCGGGCACGACGCGCTTGTAGTCCGGGTACGCCGCAAGCGACGGGCCGCCCTGCGAGACGAAGTCGAGGCACCACTGCCAGCTCTCGCGCGAGAGCGATGCATAGGCCGCTGTACCGCGCACTTCCTCGTAGAGATCGTCGGGCACGAAGCCACCGCCGAGCGCCACGGTCACCAGGTGCTGCACCAGCACATCGAGCGGCTGGTCGGGCGAATGGCGCGCCTCGATGTGTCCTTCTGCAATCGCGGTGCGCGCGGCCGCGCCCTCCACCATCTCGATGCTGTGCGTGGGCACGAGGGTGATGCGCGACGGCCGCCCCGGCGCATGGCCCGAACGGCCCGCGCGCTGCAGCAGCCGCGCCACGCCCTTGGGCGAGCCGATCTGCAGCACGCGCTCGACCGGCAGGAAATCCACGCCCAGGTCCAGGCTCGAAGTGCACACCACTGCCTTGAGCTCGCCGCTCTTCAAACCCAGCTCGACCCATTCGCGCACTGCGCGGTCGAGCGAACCGTGGTGCAGCGCAATGGTGCCGGCCCACTCGGGCCTGGCTTCGAGCATCGCCTGGTACCAGATCTCGGCCTGTGAACGCGTGTTGGTGAAGACCAGCGTCGTGCTGCTCGCGGCGATCTCCTCGATCACCTGCGGCAGCATCGTGAGGCCGAGGTGACCGCCCCACGGAAAGCGTTCGGCGCGGCCGGGCAGCAGCGAATCGATGACAAGCTTCTTCGGCACTTGGCCCTGCACGAGCACGCCATCGCCGTTACCCAGCAGCGAACGCATCGCCTCCTGCAGATTGCCGAGCGTGGCCGACATCCCCCAGACCGCGAGGCCCGGGTTCCATCGCCTGAGCCGCGCGAGCGCGAGCTGCACCTGCACGCCGCGCTTGTTGCCGAGTAGCTCATGCCACTCGTCGACGACGACCATCTTCACGCGGCCCAGCACAACGCTGGCATCGGCGCGTGCGAGCAACAGCGAGAGGCTTTCGGGCGTGGTGACGAGCACGGTCGGCAGCCGTTCGTTCTGCGCGCTGCGCTCGGCCGACGAGGTGTCGCCGCTGCGCGCGCCGGCGCTCCACGGATGCACCTCGGCGCCGAGGGCTTCGAGCGGCTGCTTCAACGCACGCAGCGTGTCGGCAACGAGCGCACGCATGGGCGTGAGCCACAGCACCGTGAGCGGCGGTGCGGCGGGCCGTGCGGTTTCCTTGCGCGCCTGCGAGAAGACCTGCAGCGCGCCGAGCCACACCGCATAGGTCTTGCCCGCGCCGGTGGTCGCATGCAGCATACCGGACTTGCCGTCGGCAACGGCCTTCCATACTTCGCGCTGGAACTTGAACGGCTTCCACTCCCGCGCGGCAAACCACGCATCGAGCGCCGCCTTCACCGCCTTGTTCATGACGGCAGCAACGCAGCCAGCGTCTGCAGCGTGTCGGCTTCCGCCACCGGCTTGTCTTCCCGCCAACGCAGCATGCGCGGAAACCGCACCGCGATGCCGCTCTTGTGCCGCGTACTGCGTGCGATGCCTTCGAACCCCAGCTCGAACACCAGCGTCGGCTTCACGCTCTTCACCGGCCCGAAGCTCTCGACCGTGGTCTTGCGGATGATCGCGTCCACGCGCGCCATCTCCGCATCGGTGAGGCCGGAGTACGCCTTGGCGAACGGCACGAGCTTGCGGTCTTCCTGCTCCGGCGGGCCGTCCCACACCGCGAAGGTGTAATCGCTGAAGAGGCTTGCGCGGCGGCCGTGCCCGCGCTGCGCGTAGATGAGCACGGCATCGATGCTGAGCGGATCGATCTTCCACTTCCACCACACGCCCACGTCCTTCGTGCGGCCCACGCCGTACTGCGCGTCGCGGCGCTTGAGCATCATTCCTTCGACACCCATGGTGCGCGCCGCTTCGCGCTGCCGCGCGAGATCGCTCCAGTCGAGGCCGGTGAGCATCGGGCTGGGCAGCAGCGACGGATGCTGCATGCGCGTGACGAGGTCGTCGAGCAGCACGCGGCGCGCCGATTGAGGCTCTGCGCGCAGGTCGCGCCCTTCCCATTCGAGCAGGTCGTAGGCCAGCAGCACCACGGGGATGTCGCGCAGCAGCTTGGCGCCGAGCGTCTTGCGGCCGATGCGCTTCTGCAGTTCGGCGAAGGGCTGCACCTTGTCTTCACGCCACACGGCGATTTCGCCGTCGAGCACCGTGCCGTCGGGCAGCGCCTCGCCGAGCACCGCGAGTTCGGGGAAGCGGTCGGTCACCAGTTCCTCGCCGCGCGACCACAGCCACACCACGCCCGCGCGCTTGACGAGTTGTGCGCGGATGCCGTCCCACTTCCATTCCACGATCCAGTCGACCGGCGGGCCCAGCACCGCATCGAACTGTTCGAGCGGAATGTTGAACGGGTGCGCGAGGAAGAACGGGTACGGTTGCCCGCTGGTCTTCTGCACCTGCTCGGCATCGGACTCGGGCGCGATCAGCGTCGCGTAGTCGCCCGCTCGCGGCCGCGCGCCGATGTGCGTGTAGCCCATCAGCCGCTGTGCGACGCGCTTGGCATCGATGCCGCCCACGGCCGCGAGCGCCTGCGTGACCTGCAGCTTCGACACGCCGACACGGAACGCGCCCGTGATGAGCTTGAAGTACACCAGCCGCTCCTCGGCCGCGAGCTGACGCCACTGCGCGCGCAGTCGGTCCGCCAGTTCTTCCGGTGCGGTCTTCGCGGCCTCGCGCAGCGGCAGCAGGTGCTGCTCGACCCAGGCCGCGAGCCCGAGGTCGTGCACTTCGCTCGGCGGCGGCAGCAGGAGCGCGATGGTCTCGGCAAGATCG
Organism: Variovorax sp. W1I1; assembly: GCF_030815625.1. Classification (NCBI taxonomy): domain Bacteria; kingdom Pseudomonadati; phylum Pseudomonadota; class Betaproteobacteria; order Burkholderiales; family Comamonadaceae; genus Variovorax; species Variovorax sp. W1I1. The sequence goes on from NZ_JAUSWZ010000001.1 coordinate 5,584,307, forward strand.
CCGACCGCGTCGTAGCTCTCGTCGAACAGCCACTCGGGCAGGCCCGCGGCTTCCTGCGCGAGGAGGCGCAGCAGCTTGGTGGGCACGAGCTGGCGCGGCTTGCCGCCCGCTAGGAAGTAGACGGCCCATGCGGCATCGGCCGCGTCGGCGTTGCGCAGGTAGCGCTGTAGCGCGGCCTGCTTCACGAGGTTCGACGTGCTCGCGTCGAGCTCTCGGTAGAGCGCGGCGAAGTCCTTCACTTCGCCTGCTCCTCGCCAGCGGCGAGTTCCGCGGCCGGGGCCTCCTGGTCGTCCTCGTCGCCGTACTCGGTCTTGAAGCCCTGCGCGTCGAGCCCGTTCTCCGTGAGCCATCGCACCATCACCTGCACGCTGCCGTGCGTGACGAACACGCGCTCGGCGCCCGTGCCCGCAATGGCCTGCTGCAGGCCAGGCCAGTCGGCGTGGTCGGACATGACGAAGCCGCGGTCCACGCCGCGCCGGCGCCGCGTGCCGCGCAGTTGCATCCAGCCGCTCGCGAAGGCATCGGCGTAGTTGCCGAAGCGCTTCATCCAAGGCGTGCCCTGCGCGGACGGCGGTGCGAGCACAAGGGAGCGCTTCAGCAGTGCCGCATCGACACCGGGATCGGTGACACGCACCGTTTCCGGCAGCACCACGCCCGCCGCCCGGTACACCGCGTTGAGCGGCTCGACCGCGCCATGAACGACGATCGGCCCGACCGACGCATCGACCCCGTGCAGGATGCGCTGCGCCTTGCCGAAGGCATAGCAGAACAGCACCGACGCGCGGCCGGCTTCCGCATTGGCGCGCCACCACGCGTCGATCTCAGCGAACAGCACGGCCTGCGTGGGCCAGCGGTAGATCGGCAGGCCGAAGGTCGATTCGGTGATGAAGGTGTCGCAGGGCACGGGCTCGAAGGGTGTGCAGGTGCCATCGGGCTCGGTCTTGTAGTCGCCCGAGGCCACCCACACGCGGCCGCCGTGTTCGAGCCGCACCTGCGCCGAGCCCAGCACATGGCCGGCCGGGTGCAGCGAGAGTCGCACGCCGTGGTGCTCGATGACCTCGCCGTAAGGCAGCGTCTGCAGGTCGATGTCGGCACCCAGCCGCGTGCGCAGCGTGCCGGCGCTGTCGGTGTGCGCGAGGTAATGCGCGTGGCCGATGCGGGCGTGGTCGGAATGCGCGTGCGTGATGACCGCGCGCGCCACCGGCCGCCACGGGTCGATGTAGAAATCGCCGGGCGGGCAATACAGGCCCTCGGGCCGGGCGACGACGAGATCCACCTTGTCGGGCATGGCCGCCATCGTAGGCTGGAGCGGGCGGCCGCGCTGCCGAACGGCGACCGCGAAGCGGTGTGGGCCGGCGCCTACTTGCCTGCTACTTCTTGCCGCGCGCGCCCATCATGTCGTTCACGTTCATCTTCATGCCGTTCATCACCATGTCCCCTGGCTTCTGGTCGGGCTTGCAGGGGCCGACCCAGCGGGCCTCCACGACGGTGGTGGCACCGGCGCGGCCCATGAGCGGCGGGCTGTAGGTGGACTTGCTCTCCAGGCGGTAGGCCGTGCTGAGGTCACCGGTCATCACGGCCTGCGAAGTGGCCGTGGTCTGGCCGATCTTGCAGACCGAGTCGATCACCAGCTTGCCGCCCTCCATGCGCATGTCCTGCTTGGCGCACATGTCCTTGCCCATGCCCTGGCCCATGTCGCGCAGCATCTTGTCGGTGGCGGCGTCGATGCATTGCTGGATGGCCTGGGGGCTCCCCTTGCTGCCGGGTCCGTCGCTGGTCTGCATTTCCCAGAGGCCCGGTTTGCGCGCGGGGTAGTCGAGGGCGAAGGCGGCGCCGGCGCCAAGGCCGGCGGCCACCATGCAGGCAGCGGCAACGGACGAACAAATCTTCATGAGGGCTCCTGCATCGGATGAAAGACGATGGCAGGTTGTACCGCAGGCGGCACGCCCGGCAAATACAACGGCCGGCCTACACCGCGCGCGCGCCCACGGGCTGCATGGCCACGCCGCGCTCGCGCGAGACGAAGCCGAGCGCGAGGCCCAGCGCCAGCCCGCCGAGCACGTCGATCAGCACATGCTGGCGCACCGCCATCGTCGAATACACGATGGCCACGGCCCATGCCACGTTGAAGAGGCGCAGCCATGCGGGCGCGCCGGCGTCGCGCAACTGGCGCGCGAGCACGATGCAGGCGAACACCGAGAACGACACGTGCAGCGACGGGAAGGCGTTGCCTGCCGAGTCGACCGTCTTCAGGAAATGCAGCGAGGTGCCCGGCGTGGCATCGATGGTGAAGTTCGGGATCGCCGTGGGCATGAACCAGAAGACGACCAGCGCAAGCGCCGTCATGGCCGCGCAGCCGAACGAGAAGCTCCACAGCTCGCGCTTGTCTTTGGCCAGCAGCACCGGCAGCGCGATGTAGCCCCAGAGCGAGAGATAGATGGGCAGCACCGCCGGCCAGAACGCGATCAGCCGGTCGAAGGCGGTGAGCGGCAGCACCCACGCCTGGCCCGCGTTCTTCATGATCCAGAAGTACAGCGGAAAGAAGCCGATGGTGGCGACCGTGTTGCCGACCAGCTTCAGCGGCCACAGCGTCTTGCAGCGCAGCCACAGGGCGCGCAGCCATTGCATGGAAGAGGATTCGTCCAAAGGGGAATGCGTCATGGATGCCGATGGCAGCGCGGCATGGCCTCGCGGGTGCGAGGCCGGCGCATCACCAGGGCGTCCACTTTAATTCGCTTTGGGCCGACGCCACCGTGCGCTCGATGAAGCGCACGCCGCGCGCGCCGTCTTCCACGCGCGGATAGTCCGCCGCGAGCGGATCGGCCGGCTGCCCCGCGAGCCGCGCGCGGATGTCCGCCGCCACGCCTGCGTAGATGTTGGCGAAAGCCTCGATGAAGCCTTCGGGATGCCCCGTCGGCAGCCGGCTCGCGCGCCGCGCCGCTTCGCACAGCCACGGCCCGCCGCGCGTGAAGATGCGCTTGGGCCCGTCGTGCGGCAGGTGCACCAGCTGGCTCGGCTGCTCCTGGTGCCATTCGAGCGTGCCGAGCGCGCCCGAGATGCGCAGGCGCAGGTCGTTCTCGAGACCGGTGCTGATCTGCGAGGCAATCAGCACACCGCGCGCACCGCCCTTGAAGCGCAGCAGCAGGCTGCCGTCATCGTCGAGCATGCGGCCCGGCACGTGCGCGGTGAGGTCGGCGCAGAGGCTTTCGATTTCGAGGCCCGTGATGCTCGCGACGAGGTTCTCGGCATGCGAGCCGATGTCGCCGATGGCGCCGGCCGCGCCGCTGCGCGCGGGGTCGGTGCGCCAGTCGGCCTGCTTGTTGCTGCCGCTGCCCTCGACGTGGCTCGCGAGCCAGCCCTGGTTGTATTCGACGACGATCTTGCGGATGTCGCCGAGTTGGCCCGAGCGCACCATCTCGCGCGCCTGCCGCACCATCGGGTAGCCGGTGTAGTTGTAGGTGACGCCGAACATCGTGCCCTGCTTCGCGACGGTGGCGACCAGCGCATCGGCCTGGTCGCGCGTGTGCACCAGCGGCTTGTCGCACACGACGTGAAAGCCCGCATCGGCGAACGCCTGCGCGACCGGAAAGTGCACGTGGTTCGGCGTGACGATCGAGACGAAGTCGATGCGCTCGTCCGCCGGGCGTTTCAGTTCGTCAGCCAGCAGCGTCTGCCAGTCGCCGTGGTTGCGGTCGTCGGCCAGGCCCAGGTCGCGGCCCGAGGCGCGCGCCTTGTCGGGACTCGACGAGAGCGCGCCCGCGACGAATTCGATCTGGCCGTCCAGCGCCATGGCCTTGCGGTGCACGGCGCCGATGAAGGCGTCGCGGCCGCCGCCGACCATGGCGTAGCGGAGCTTGCGAAGTGTTGTATCGGTCATGTCGAAGCGTTCCTGGAAACTGTTCCCTCTCCCCGAGGGGAGAGGGAGCGAGGCAGCCCCGTTCAGAAAGGCGAGTTCGGGTGGTAGAAGTCCTTGGCGTTTTCCTTGGTGATCAGCACCGAAGGAATGATCGTCGTCGCGGGCAGCTTCTCGCCCTTCAGGCGCGCTTCGGCGGTGAGCTTGATCGCGTCGTAGATGAATTTGGGCGAGTAGCTCACGTCGGCACCGATGCGCTTGTCCTTGCCATCCATGATGGTCTTGACCATGCCCTTGGCGCCCGCGCCGCCGAACACGATCTTGATGTCGTCGCGCTTGGCCTGCTCGATGGCCTTGAGCACGCCCACGGCCATGTCGTCGTCGGCCGCCCAGATCGCATCGATCTGCTTGAAGCGCGTGAGGTAGTCCTGCGTGACCTTGAAGGCGTCGTCGCGGTTCCAGTTGGCGTACTTGGCATCGAGCAGCTTGATGTCGGGGCTGCCCTTCAACACCGCGTTGAAGGCATCCATGCGCTCGTTGTCCAGCGTGGTGGCAATGCCGCGCAGCGCGACCACGTTGCCCTTGCCGCCGAGCGTCTTCACGATGTATTCGGCGGGGATCTTGCCGAAGGCGGTGTTGTCGCCGGCCACGTACGCATCCTGCGCACTGGTGTCGGTAAGGCCGCGATCGACCACGGTGACGTACGCGCCCTTGGCCTTGACCTGCGCGACCGGCTTGGTCAGCGCGGCCGATTCGAACGGGAACACGACCAGCGCGTTGATCTTGGTGACCGTCGACAAGTCCTGCAGCTGGTTGGCCTGTTCGGGCGCGTTGGCTGCGGTCTTGATCGTGATCTTCAGGTCCTTGTGTTCCTTCTCCAGGTCCTTCTTCGCCTGGTTGGCCCAGTAGTTGATGCCGCCCATGAAGCTGTGCGTCGCCGCGGGAATCGAAACGCCGAGGTTCACCTTTTCGGCGGCGAGCGCAGGCAGGCTCGCGAGCGCTGCGGCGGCGACCGCCGTGAGTGCGATGCGACGGGTGAAAGTTGTCATGCTGGATGTCTCCTCTTGGTGGGTGGAATGAAACGGGAAAAACTTTTGCGGCCGAGCGCCGGGCCGCCCCAAGCCGGCCGCGCCTCCCCCTCGGGGGGTGGAGTTACACGAGCGCAGCGAGTGAAAAGCCGGGGGGCCTTCATCGGCGTCCACGCTGCAGGAACGCGACGATGATGATGACGAAGCCCTGGACGGCAGCATTCAGGTACACGCTGATGATGCTAGTGAGGTTCAGGATATTGCTGATGACGGAGAGCAGGATCGCGCCCACCACCGTACCGGTGATGCTGCCCGCGCCGCCCTTGAGCGCCGTGCCGCCGACGATCACCGCGGCGATCGCCTCGAGCTCCCACAGGAGGCCCGTGGTCGGCGACGCCGAGCCCAGGCGCGGCACGTACAGCAGGGTCGCGATGCCCACGCACACGCCCAGCAGCACGTAGGTCATGATCTTCACGCGGTCGACGTCCACCGCCGCGTAGCGCGCCACCTGCTCGTTCGACCCGATGGCCTGCACATAGCGCCCGTAGGCCGTGCGGTTGAGGATCACGCCGCCGATGATCGCGACGATCACGAACACCCACACCGGCACCGGAATGCCCGCGAGGCTCGCGTAGTACACGGGCGCGTAGAGGTCCGACAGTTCGTTGTCGAGCGTGAGCGCACCGCCATCGGCAAAGTACGTGAGGTACGCGCGAAAGATGCCCAGCGTTCCGAGCGTCACGATGAAGGGCTCGATGCGTCCCTTGGTGATCAACAGGCCGTGCGCGAGGCCGAACACCGCGCCCAGCACGATGGCCAGCACCGCGCCCATCACCACCGCCAGCATCGGCGAGCCCGAGGCGGGGCCGGCCCAGTTGATAAACATGATCACGCTGCCCGCAATGAGCGCGGCCATCGAACCCACCGACAAGTCGATGCCGCCCGAGATGATCACGAAGCACATGCCCACCGCGATGATGCCGATGAAGGCCGTGCGCGTGAGCACGTTCATCGCGTTGTCGACGGTGGCGAAGTCGCTGTTGAGCAGCGTGCCCGCGATGCACAGCAGCACGAGCCCGATGACCGGGCCGAGGCCGTGCAGGCGCTCGGTCCAGCGCGGCTTGGCTTCGCTGCGGTGCGCGGCTGCTGCTGCTGCCGCCTCAGGCTGCTGCGACGGGGGAGTTTGCTGTTCCGGTGGCATGAGCGATGAGCTCCTCTTCAGTCAAATGGTCCGCGTCGAGCGTGGCAACCAGCTTGCCTGCGCGCATCACCGCGACGCGGTGGCACAGGCCGATCAGTTCCATCAGCTCCGACGAGACGACGATCACCGCGAGCCCTTCGCGGGCGAGTCGCTGGATCAGGAAATAGATGTCGCGCTTGGCGCCCACGTCCACGCCGCGCGTGGGCTCGTCGAGCACCACCACCTTGGGCTGCGGCTGCAGCACCTTGGCGAGCGCGAGCTTCTGCTGGTTGCCGCCCGAGAGCGACGACGCCTTCACATCGAGCGAGCCGGTGCGGATGCCGTAGTCCTTCACCGCCTCGGCCAATGCGCCGCGCTCGCCTTCGGGCTGCAGCCAAGGCTTGGCATAGCGCTCGAGCGCCATCAGCGTGAGGTTCTGGCGCAGGCCGAAGTCGACGTGCAGGCCCTTGCCCTTGCGGTCTTCGCTCAGGTACGTGAGGCCGTGCTTGGCGGCATCGCGCGGATTGCGCCAGCCCTTGTTGTGGGGCACGGGCTTGCCGAGCATCTCGACGCTGCCGCTCGCGGGGCGCAGGCCGAGCAGGCCTTCGAAGAGTTCGGTGCGGCCTGCGCCGACGAGGCCTGCGAAGCCGAGGATCTCGCCGGGGCGCACTTCGAAGCTCGCGTCCTGCGCCCAGCCGGGCACGGTGAAGTTGCGCACGCGCATGGCCGGCGCATCGGCGGCGACGACGAGGTCGCGCGGCGGGTAGAGGTCGGCGAGTTCGCGGCCCACCATCAGGTTCGCCATCTGGTGGCGCGTGACATCGGGCGTGAGCGCGCGGGCGACGAAGCGGCCGTCGCGCATGACGATCACCTCGTCGGTCACCTGCTCCACCTCATCGAGCTTGTGCGAGATGTAGACGATGGTCACGCCATCGGCGCGCAGCTGCGCGATGAGCTTGAACAGGCGCTCGGTCTCGCCGGGCGTGAGCGTGGCGGTGGGCTCGTCCATGATGAGCAGGCGCGCGCGGCGGGCGATGGCCTTGGCGATCTCGACAAGCTGCTTCTCGGCGACGATGAGCTTGCGCACCTTGGTGCGCGGATCGACCTGCAGGCCGACGGCGGCGAGCGCTGCGGCGGCATCGCGCTCCATCGAGGTGTCGTCGAGCAGCCAGCCCTTTTTCTTTTCATGGCCGAGGAAAATGTTCTGCGCAACGCTCAGGTCTTCGGCAAGGTTGAACTCCTGGTGGATCAGCACGATGCCCAGCGCTTCCGCATCGCGCGAGCTGGTGAACTGCTGCGGCTGGCCGTTGATGCGCAGCGCGCCGCCGGTGAGCGACTCGTAGCCCGCAAGGATCTTCATCAGCGTGGACTTGCCCGCGCCGTTCTCGCCGAGGAGGCCGTACACGCGGCCGGGCGCGAGCGCGAAGCTCACGCCGTGCAGCACCTGCACCGGGCCGAAGGCCTTCACCACGCCGTCGAACTCGACGGCGACGCTGCCCTTGGGGTTCTCTGCTCCGCTCATGGCGCCACTCCGCGAACTTTGAGGGTCTCGTGCATCGCGAGCACGCCGGCGCCGACGAGGCCGCCTTGCGTGCCGAGCGGCGTGTACTGGATCTCCAGGTGCCGCGTGGAGAGCGCCAGCGAGCGCTGGTACACGCTCTGCCGCACGGCCGCGAGAAACAGCGGCCCGATGCGCGTGATGCCGCCGCCGATGAACACATGCGACGGGTTGAAGAAATTGACGACCGACGCGAGCATCTGCCCGATCAGGCTGCCCGCTCGCTGGATGATGCCGTTGGCCGCGGTATCGCCGCCGCGGCTGGCCTGGCCCACGTCGATGGCGTCGATGCGGCCGTGCACGCGCAGGCATTCGGCCAGCACCTCGCTTTCGCCCGCCTCGGCCGCCTGCATCGCCATGCGCGTGATCGCCGGACCGGCTGCCATCGCCTCGACGCAGCCGAGGTTGCCGCAGTGGCAGAGCGGGCCCGCCTGGTCGACGCAGATGTGGCCCACGTCACCGGCCGAGCCCGCGGCGCCGCGGTACACCTCGCCGTGGCAGACGATGCCGCAGCCGATGCCGGTGCCGATCTTGATGACGAGGAAATTGGTGAGCGAGCGCTTCAGGCGCCACAGTTCGCCGAGCGCCATGAGGTTCACGTCGTTGTCGACGAAGACGGGGGCGGCGTAGTCCTCGCGCAGATAGTCGCGGATCGAGAAGCTGTCCCACGCCGGCATGAGCGGCGGGTTCACCAGTTGGCCGATCTCGAAGTTGACGGGGCCCGGTACCCCGATGCCGATGCCCAGCACGCTCTTCGCGCTGTGGCCGCAGCGGGCGAGCAGTTCGCGCATCAGCGTGCGCACGCGGGCCAGGACGACCGCGGGGCCGTCGCGCACGTCGGCCGGTTCGTCGTGCTGCGCGAGCACGGTGAGGTCGGGGCGCAGCACCGCGACGTCGAGGCTGGTGGCGCCGATGTCGATGCCGATGAGCACGCCGAGGCCGGCATGCAATTGAAGGTTTTCGGCACGGCGTCCGCCCGAAGAGCGCTGCAGGCCGGCTTCGGCCAGCAGCCCCTGGTCGACGAGCCCGGCGATCAGCGCATTGGCCTTGCTCTTGGAGAAGCCGAGCTGTTCGGCCATGGCGTGGCGCGAGCCGCCGGCCGACCAGAAGGTCGTTTCCAGCAACTGCATCTCATGAGCAGTGATGCCACTCCAGGGTGCCACGCGCTTGTCTCCGTGTTCTTTTTGCCTGCTCCGCAGCCTGGGGCTGTCGGGCGAACGCGAATACTAGGGGCAGGTCTTCAGCCGGACAAGGTCGAACTTCGACCAAGTTCAGATCGAAGATGGCTCGAAGCCTGCATCCAGACGCAAAAAAGCCGCCCGAAGGCGGCTTTTCCTGGGAAGAAGCGCTGGCGCGCTTGCTTGCTTACTTACTTCTTCTGGCGGTACTTGCGCAGCGCAGCGATCTGCGCAGCCATCACGGCCAGTTCGGATTGCGCCATCGCGATGTCGATGTCGCTCTTCGCGTTCTTCAGCGCTTCCTCGGCCGCGGCCTTGGCCACATTCGCCTTTTCGTCGTCGAGGTCCTTGCCGCGGATCGCGGTGTCGGACAGCACGGTGACGGCGTTCGGCTGCACTTCGAGAATGCCGCCGGCCACGAAGACGAACTCTTCGCCGCCGTCGGCCGTTTCGATGCGCACGGCACCGGGGCGGATGCGCGTGATCAGCGGGGTGTGGCGCGGATAGATGCCGAGCTCACCGGCTTCACCGGGCAGCGCGACGAACTTGGCTTCGCCCGAGAAGATCGACTCTTCCGCGCTGACCACGTCGACGTGAATGGTGTTTGCCATCTGAGTTCCTATCTATGCCGCCTCAAGCGACCTTCTTGGCTTTTTCGAACGCTTCGTCGATCGTTCCAACCATGTAGAACGCTTGTTCCGGCAGGTGGTCGGCTTCGCCGTTCACGATCATCTTGAAACCACGGATGGTTTCGGCCAGCGGCACGTACTTGCCAGGCGAGCCCGTGAACACTTCGGCCACGTGGAACGGCTGCGACAGGAAACGCTGGATCTTGCGGGCGCGGGCCACGGCGAGCTTGTCGTCGGGAGCCAGTTCGTCCATGCCCAGAATCGCGATGATGTCGCGCAGTTCCTTGTAGCGCTGCAGCGTGCCTTGCACGGCGCGGGCCACGTTGTAGTGCTCTTCGCCGACCACGTTCGGGTCGAGCTGACGCGAGGTCGAGTCCAGCGGGTCCACGGCGGGGTAGATACCGAGCGAAGCGATGTCACGCGACAGCACCACGGTCGAGTCCAAGTGGGCGAAGGTGGTGGCGGGCGACGGGTCGGTCAAGTCATCCGCCGGCACGTACACGGCCTGGATCGAGGTGATCGAGCCGACCTTGGTCGAGGTGATCCGCTCTTGCAGGCGACCCATTTCCTCGGCCAAGGTGGGCTGGTAGCCCACGGCGGAAGGCATACGGCCCAGCAGCGCCGACACTTCGGTACCGGCCAGCGTGTAGCGGTAGATGTTGTCCACGAAGAACAGCACGTCACGGCCTTCGTCGCGGAACGACTCGGCGATGGTCAGGCCGGTCAGCGCCACGCGCAGACGGTTGCCCGGGGGTTCGTTCATCTGGCCGTAGACCATGGCCACCTTCGACTCGGGCAGGTTGTCCAGGTTCACCACGCCGGAGTCGGCCATCTCGTGATAGAAGTCGTTGCCTTCGCGGGTACGTTCACCCACACCGGCGAACACCGACAGACCCGAGTGAGCCTTGGCGATGTTGTTGATGAGTTCCATCATGTTCACGGTCTTGCCCACGCCGGCGCCGCCGAACAGGCCCACCTTGCCGCCCTTGGCGAACGGGCATACCAGGTCGATCACCTTGATGCCGGTTTCCAGCAGGTCTTGCGAAGGCGACAGTTCGTCGTACGCAGGGGCCTTGCGGTGGATGGAGGCGGTGAGCTCCTGGCTCACTTCGCCGCGCTCGTCGATCGGACGGCCGAGCACGTCCATGATGCGACCGAGCGTGGCCTTGCCGACGGGCACCGTGATGGCGGCACCGGTGTTGGTCACGATCAGGCCGCGACGCAGGCCGTCGGACGAACCCAGCGCGATGGTGCGCACCACGCCGTCGCCCAGCAGCTGCTGAACTTCGAGGGTCAGTCCGCCGCCTTCGAATTTCAAGGCGTCATACACCTTGGGCATCTGGTCACGCGGGAACTCCACGTCGACCACGGCGCCGATACATTGGACAATTTTTCCTTCAGCCATGGCGTTTCCTTCTGGATGGATCTCAATAAATTTGCGACAGGTTCTTGCAGAAGCGTCCTGGTGCCAAAACGGGCCGCTTTTGCAAGAATGCCGGACGGGCCGGCACCCTTGAGAACTAATGCTTCAGTTCAGATCAGCACTTCATGGCCGTCGCTTGTGCAGCGAAAGCGTCCGAAGCGGCCTTGCAAGCCTGGCCCAGGGCCGCCTTGTCGGCGCCCATCGAAGCCCAGGTGGCCTTGGTCTGGTCGAGGCTGGCCTTCATCGCATCGGCGGCAGCGCCGCTTTGTGCGCCCACGCAGGTCTGAACCTTCGCCAGGTAGTCGTTGCACTCTTGTGGCAGGTCCGCGGCCGATGCCGTCGGGGCTGCAGCAGCAGGTGCTGCGGCGGCCGGCGCCGATGCCGGAGCGGCAGGAGCGGGCGCAGCAGGTGCAGCGGCAGGAGCCGGAGCAGCAGCGGGCGCTTCTTCCTTCTTGGAGCAAGCAGTCAGAGCGGCAGCAACAGCCACCAGAACGAGAAGTTTCTTCATGTGCGCAAAGTCCCCTAAAAAATAGGCCTGTGTTATCGGACGCGCAGCGCGCGCCCGTTCGGCAATGTGGCCCGTTGCATCGCCTTGATCAAACTCAAACCCCGGCGGCCGCCGCTGCGCCCGACACGATTTCCGACAGCTCTTTCGTGATGCCGGCTTGGCGGGTCTTGTTGTAGACCAACTTCAGCTCGCTGATCACGTTGCCTGCATTGTCGGTGGCAGCCTTCATGGCCACCATCCGCGCCGAATGCTCGGACGCCATGTTCTCGGCCACGGCCTGGTAGACCAGCGACTCCACATAGCGAACCAGCAGCTCGTCGATCACGCTTTGCGCATCGGGCTCGTAGATGTAGTCCCACGAATGCTGGCCTTCCTCGACCTTGAGCGAGTCTGCAGCCAGCGGCAGCAGCTGCTCGACGAGCGGCTCCTGCTTGATCGTGTTGATGAACTTCGTGTAGCACAGGTACACGGCCGAGAGCTTGCCTTCCGCGTAAGCGTCGAGCAGCGTCTTGACCGGGCCGATGAGCTTGTCCAGGTGGGGCGTGTCACCCAGGTGGGTGACGTGCGCGACCACGCGGGCGCCGATGCGGTTCAGGAAGCCGAGGCCCTTGCTGCCGATGGCGACCGACTCGATGGCCACGCCAGCGGCCTGCGCTTCGCGCAGCTTGATCGTCACGGCGCGCAGCAGGTTGGTGTTCAAGCCACCGCACAGACCCTTGTCGCTCGTCACGATGATGAAGCCGATCGCCTTGGCGTCGCTCTTCTTCATGAATGCGTGCGTGTACTCGGGGTTCGCCTTGCCGAGGTTGGCCGCAATGTTGCGGATCTTCTCGCTGTAGGGGCGGGCGGCACGCATGCGCTCTTGCGCCTTGCGCATCTTGGAAACCGAGACCATTTCCATGGCCTTGGTGATCTTCTTGGTGTTTTCCACCGATTTGATCTTGCCGCGGATTTCCTTACCAGCTGCCATATGAACTCCTTCTTGCGTCGGTCAAGGGGTCGATCAGGCGAACGACTTCTTGAACGAGGTGGCGGCTGCCAGCAGTTCGGCTTCGGCGTCCTGGCAAACCTTCTTGAAGGCTTGCTTCTCGGCGCTGTCGTCCGGCTTGGCGGGCTTCACGTCCCACTTGGCGCCATTCTTTTCCATGGTCTCGAGCAGGGCAGCGTGGCTCGACTTCAGCAGCTGGTGGAAGCCGTGTTCGAACGAGAGCACCTTCTTGACGTCGATGTCGTCCATGAAGCCCTTGTTCACTGCGAACAGCGTGGCATTCATCAGCGAGATCGGCAGCGGGCTGTACTGGGTCTGCTTGAGCAGTTCCGTCACGCGCGCACCGCGGTCGAGCTGCTTGCGGGTGGCTTCGTCCAGGTCGGAAGCGAATTGCGCGAACGCAGCCAGTTCACGGTACTGGGCCAGGTCGGTACGGATACCGCCCGACTGGTTCTTGATCAGGTTGGTCTGCGCCGACGAACCCACGCGCGACACCGAGATACCGGCGTTGATGGCGGGGCGGATGCCGGCGTTGAACAGGCTGGTTTCCAGGAAGATCTGGCCGTCGGTGATCGAGATCACGTTGGTCGGAACGAAGGCGGACACGTCGCCGGCTTGCGTTTCGATGATCGGCAGCGCCGTCAGCGAACCGGTCTTGCCCTTGACTTCACCCTTGGTGAAGGCTTCGACGTAGTCGGCATTCACGCGGGCTGCGCGTTCGAGCAGGCGACTGTGGAGATAGAACACGTCGCCGGGGTAGGCTTCGCGGCCTGGCGGGCGACGCAGCAGCAGCGACACCTGACGGTAGGCCACAGCTTGCTTGGACAGGTCGTCATAGACGATCAGGGCGTCCTGGCCGCGGTCGCGGAAGTATTCGCCCATCGTGCAGCCCGAGTAGGCCGACACGTACTGCATGGCTGCCGATTCGGAGGCCGATGCGGCCACGACGATGGTGTAGTCCATCGCGCCGGCTTGTTCGAGGGAGCGCACCACGTTCTTGATCGACGAAGCCTTCTGGCCGATCGCAACGTAGACGCAGGTCATGTTCTGACCCTTCTGGTTGATGATCGCGTCGATCGCCACGGCGGTCTTGCCGGTCTGGCGGTCGCCGATGATCAGCTCACGCTGGCCACGGCCGACGGGCACCATCGAGTCGATGGACTTCAGGCCGGTCTGCATCGGCTGGTCCACGGACTTACGTGCGATCACGCCGGGAGCGACCTTTTCGATCACGTCGGTCATCTTGGCGTTGATCGGACCCTTGCCGTCGATCGGCTGGCCCAGTGCGTTCACCACGCGGCCGATGAGCTCGGGGCCCACGGGCACTTCCAGGATGCGGCCCGTGCACTTGACGGTGTCGCCTTCGGAGATGTGCTCGTACTCGCCCAGAATCACGGCGCCGACCGAGTCGCGCTCCAGGTTCAGCGCGAGGCCGAACGAGGGGGTGCCGTCCGCCGTGGGCGGGAATTCAAGCATTTCGCCCTGCATCGCGTCGGACAGGCCGTGCACGCGCACGATGCCGTCGGTCACCGAAACCACGGTGCCCTCGTTGCGGATGTTGGCGCTGACCCCAAGGCCCTCGATGCGGCTCTTGATCAGTTCGGAAATTTCTGCGGGATTGAGTTGCATGACTCTTTCCTTCTTTCTTTGAGGCTACAAGTAGAGGGCTGAAGACCGTCAGGCCGCCAGCGCAACTTTCATTTGTTCAAGGCGCGCTTTGACGGAGGTGTCGAGCACCTCGTCGCCGACCACCACACGAATGCCGCCGATCAGTTCCGGATCCTGCTGGACCGTGACCTGCAGCTTGCGGCCGAAACGCTTTTCGAGCGCAGCCGACACGTTGGCCAGGGCCGCGGCATCGATCGGGAAGGCGCTGTAGACCACGGCGTCGGACGAACCGCTCTTCACGTTGGCCAGTGCCCGGAACTGCTTCGCAATTTCCGGCAGCACCGAAAAACGCCCGTTCTCCAGGAGCGCACCCAGGAAGTTCTGGGCATGGGCGGGCAACGGCGCACCGAAGGCACCGGCGACCACACCGAGAACCTGTTCGGCCGTGGCCTTGGGGTTGTCGGCGAATTGCTGGAGCTCGGGGTTGGCCGCAATGGCGGCAACCTTGTCGAGCCAGGCGCTGGTTGCGGCAACATCGGACGACGAGGCCTTGAAGAGCGCCTCGGCGTAGGGACGTGCAATGGTGGCGAGTTCTGCCATGGCTTCTATCAGAGTTCGGTCTGCAGACGGGCGAGCAAATCGGCGTGAACGCCCGCATTCACTTCCTTGCGCAGAATCTGCTCTGCGCCCTTGACGGCCAGTGCGGCAACCTGCTCACGCAGGGCTTCACGGGCCTTCAGTGCCTGCTGGTCGGCTTCGACGCGGGCAGCCGCAACGATCTTGTTGCCTTCTTCGGTCGCACGGGCCTTGGCCTCTTCAACGATGGCCTGGGCGCGACGTTCGGCGTCGGCAAGACGTTGTGCGGACTCGTTGCGTGCCTGACCCAGCTCGGCTTCCACGCGCTTGTTGGCGGCGGACAGCTCGGACTTGGCCTTGTCGGCGGCAGCGAGGCCTTCGGCGATCTTCGCAGCGCGGTCGTCCAGCGCCTTCGCGATCGGCGGCCACACGAACTTCATCGTGAACCCGACCAGGATCAGGAACACGATCATCTGAACGATCAGGGTACCGGTAATGCTCACTTTTCACCCTCTCTTTGGGATTGAATGCGAAGCCATTCCACAGAAGGGAACGACGACACGGGTCCGACGAGAAAGACTTACTTCGGCAGGTTGGCGATTTGCGCCAGGAACGGGTTGGCCGTTGCGAACCACAGGGCGATACCGGTGCCGATAATGAAAGCGGCGTCGATCAGACCGGCCAGCAGGAACATCTTGGTCTGGAGTTCGCCCATGAGTTCGGGTTGGCGTGCGGCCGACTCGAGGTACTTGCTGCCCATGATGCCGATGCCGATACATGCGCCCACAGCGCCCAGACCGATGATCAGGCCGGCGGCCAGTGCAACAAAGCTAATAACTTCCATGATGACTCCTAGAGGACTTTGGTTGAAGAGAAAACGAAAAACAGAAAACGAAACGGAATGATCGATGCGATCAGTGGTGATCGTGGGCCTGGCCGATGTAGACCAGCGTCAGCATCATGAACACGAAGGCTTGCAGCGTGATGATCAGGATGTGGAAGATGGCCCAGGCCGTGCCCGCGATGATGTGACCGATGGCCAGGCCGATGCCGGTGGCCGACAGCGTGAAGGCACCGCCCATCAGGGCGATCAGCAGGAAGATCAGTTCACCAGCGTACATGTTGCCGAACAACCGCATGCCGTGAGAGACCGTCTTGGCGACGAACTCGATCATCTGCATGGCGAAATTGAAGGGGTACAGCGCCCAGTGGTTGCCGAAGGGTGCGGTGAACAGCTCGTGGATCCAGCCGCCGGCACCCTTGATCTTGATGTTGTAGTAGATGCAGATCAGCAGCACCGCCACCGACATGCCCATCGTCACCGAGAGGTCGGCCGTGGGCACGACGCGCAGGTAGGCGTGGTGCGGGTCGGCGCCGGCGATGCCGAAGATCTTGGCCCAGATCGCCGGGAACAAATCGACCGGGAACAGGTCCATTGCGTTCAGCAGGAAGATCCAGACGAAGATGGTCAATGCCAGCGGAGCGACGAACTTGCGGCTCGTGGCGTTGTGCACGATGCCCTTGGCTTGCTGGTCGACCATTTCAACCAGCAGCTCGACGGCAGCCTGGAAGCGGCCCGGAACGCCCGAGGTGGCCTTGCGCGCAGCCAGCCAGAGCAACCAGCAACCCAGGATGCCCAGGGAGATGGAGAAAAACAGCGAATCGAAGTTGAAGACCGAAAGGTCGGCCACACCTGCAGGCTTGGAGCTTTGCAGATGCGTCAAGTGGTGAACGATGTATTCACCAGCGGTCTGACCATGTTCCGCAGCGTTTTCAGCAGCCATTCCGTTACTCGTCTCGTTGTTGCCGGCGCCGGGGCGAGAACATCACCGCCAACCAGGCCGCCTTCATTGTCACCACCAAGCCGACCAGCATTGCGGGCCAGCTCAGCGCCGTTATCAGCCTTGGCGCGGCGATCAGCATCGCCACGGACAAAGCCATCTTGACCATTTCCCAGAGGAAGAACCCAAACACCGCAGTGCCCGGATTCAGGGAAGAGAACCTGCCGGTCAGTCCACGAGCGAACACCGCCGATGGAATGACCACTGCGATCGCGCCGTAAGCGGCGGACCAACCCAGATTTTGCCTCCCCGTCAGTCCCCAGATGGCCAAAGCCACCACCAGACCGACAACCAACTGACCCGCGACCACCCGCCAAGGGGAGATCGAAGGGTTCTTTGCTCGCAGTTCACGCGCCTCATCGGCGGTCAACGGCTTGAATTCTGCGTCGAGGTCTTCAGCGACCTCCGACTCCTGTCGGGCGATTGTTTTCATTTCGAATGAAGCCCGGATGACGACCCAGAATTTCTACAAAGCCATTGATTATAAGTAAAAACCCAGCCGCTCCCGCCACATCCGCGTCACGATTGCGAATCGATGGCCACAAGACCTGACGTGAACCCGACTCGGCGCACGCAACCATAATTCCTTCATGCACCCTATCACCGACGCTTTGCCCGCCACGCTCTGTTACCTCGATGGCGAGTACACCGCCCTTCGCGACGCGAAGATCAGCGTCCTGGATCGCGGCTTCATTTTCGGCGATGGCATCTACGAGGTCGTTCCCGTCTACGGCGGCCAGCCCTTCTGCTTCGAAGAACACATGGCGCGCCTCGATCGCTCGCTCGCCGAGCTACAGATCGCCAATCCACTCTCCCTCGCACAGTGGCGCGACATCGTGATGCGCTTGATCGCGCCAGGCGGCAAGGCACCGCAAGCCGTCTACTTCCAGATCACCCGCGGCGTTGCGCCGCGCGACCACGCCATGGTCAAGGGCCTCACGCCCACCGTCTTCGTGATGGTGAACCCGCTGCCGCCCGTCTCCGACGCGGTGCGCGCCAAGGGCGTAGCCTGCGTCACCGCAGACGACTTCCGCTGGCAGAAGGCCCACATCAAGAGCACCAGCCTCCTGGGTGCCGTGCTATCCCGGCAGATCAGCGTCGAGGCCGGCGCGGCCGACACCATCATGTTTCGCGGCGAGTGGCTGAGCGAGGCCTCGTCGAGCAACGTATGGATCGTGAAGGACGGCGTGCTCATCGGTCCGCCCAAGGACAACCTCGTGCTCACCGGCATCCGCTACGGCCTCCTCGAGCGCCTGTGCCAGCAAGGCGGCATTCCCTTCGCGCTGCGCCGCGTGTCGCGCGACGAAGTGTTCGGTGCCGACGAGCTCATCCTTTCCTCGGCCAGCAAGGAAGTGCTGCCCGTCGTCACCCTCGACGGCAAGACCATTGGCAACGGCCATCCCGGCCCCATCTACAAGAGCTTGTATGCCGCCTACCAACAGGCCAAGCAACGCAACGCTGAAAAGCAAGGAGCCACTGCATGACCGAGAACATCACCGACGACGCAGTCACCACGCCCATTCCCGATCCGCGCAAGGAATCGCTGATCGAATATCCCTCGCAGTTCCCGATCAAGGTCATGGGCGCCAAGACCGACGGCCTCGTGCACGCGATCACGCAGATCGCCGAGCAGTTCGATCCGACCTTCGACGCCACCACGGTCGAGCTGCGCGACAGCAAGGCCGGCAACTACCTGGGCGTGACGATCACCGTCACTGCCACCAGCCGCGAGCAGCTCGACGATCTCTATCGCGCGCTCTCGGGGCATCCGGCGGTCAAGGTCGTTCTTTGAACTGAGCTTCGGATGACGACGGTCGCAGAGCTCCTCGTGAACACCGCCATCGCCCCGCAATGGCTGGGCCGCGTCGACTACGCCGAGACCTTCGCGGCGATGAAGCAGTTCACGCTGGAGCGCTCGGCCGAGACGACAGACGCGCTGTGGATCTGCGAGCACGCCCCGGTGTTCACGCAGGGTGTTGCCGGCAAGCAGGACCACATCCTGAACCCCGGCAACATTCCCGTGGTGCAGACCGACCGCGGCGGGCAGGTCACTTTCCACGGCCCGGGCCAGGTGGTCGCGTATCCGCTGATCGACCTGCGACGCGTCGGCTACTTCGTCAAGGAATACGTCTACCGCATCGAGGAATCGGTGCTGCGCACGCTCGCGCATTTCGGCGTGACCGGCCACCGCGTGCCGGGCGCGCCGGGCATCTACGTGCGATTGGACGACCCGTTCTCGCATGCTGCGCTGACCGGCCCGCTGCCCGCCAGCGACCCGTTCCGCGGCCTTGGCAAGATCGCCGCGCTCGGCATCAAGGTGAGCCGTCACGCCACCTATCACGGCGTGGCGCTCAACGTCGACATGGACCTCGAACCCTTCTCGCGCATCAACCCTTGCGGCTACGCGGGGCTGCAAACGGTCGACCTTTCTACAATCGGCATCCAAACCACATGGGAAGAAGCTGCCGGCGTGCTGGGCCAGAAGCTCACCACCTTCCTGGCACCTTAGCAATCCAATGAGCACCACCGAAGTCGTCCGCGACGCCCAGAGCGCCGAAACCTACAACCCCCTGGCCAAGCAAAAGGCCGCGGCCAAGCTCTCGCGCATCCCCGTCAAGGTGGTGCAGACCGGCGAAGTGCTCAAGAAGCCCGAGTGGATCCGCGTGAAGGCCGGCAGCCCCACCACGCGCTTCTACGAGATCAAGCAGATCCTGCGCGAGAGCAACCTGCACACCGTCTGCGAAGAAGCCTCGTGCCCGAACATCGGCGAATGCTTCGGCAACGGCACGGCGACCTTCATGATCATGGGCGACAAGTGCACCCGGCGTTGCCCGTTCTGCGACGTGGGCCACGGCCGCCCCGATCCGCTGGACAAGGACGAGCCGCTCAACCTCGCAAAGACCATCGCCAAGCTGCGCCTGAAGTACGTGGTGATCACCAGCGTCGACCGCGACGACCTGCGCGACGGCGGCAGCCAGCATTTCGTGGATTGCATCCAGAACATCCGCGAGCTCTCGCCGATGACGCAGATAGAGATCCTCGTGCCCGATTTCCGCGGTCGCGACGACCGCGCCCTCGAGATCCTGAAGGCGGCGCCGCCGGACGTGATGAACCACAACCTGGAAACCGCGCCGCGCCTCTACAAGGAAGCGCGCCCCGGGAGCGACTACCAGTTCAGCTTGAATCTCTTGAAGAAGTTCAAGGCGCTGCACCCGGACGTGCCGACCAAGAGCGGCATCATGGTTGGCCTCGGCGAAACCGACGAAGAGATCCTGCAGGTGATGCGCGACATGCGCGCCCACGACATCGACATGCTGACCATCGGCCAGTACCTGTCGCCGTCGGGCTCGCACCTGCCGGTGCGGCGCTATGTGCACCCGGACACGTTCAAGATGTTCGAGGAAGAGGCCTACAAGATGGGCTTCAGCCATGCCGCTGTGGGGGCGATGGTGCGGTCGAGCTATCACGCGGATCAGCAGGCGCACGCGGCTGGGGTGTAGGTCGTCGGGTGAGAGCGGCAGACTGACTCAAGGAGAGAACGCCGAGCGCAGCCTCGGGCGAGCACACTTTCAGTCAAGGCAACCACGCGCCAGGACGACTCATGCAACCGCCAGCGTCCACCGTACTTTACGTCCCTCGTGCAGGGGAAGCTCTTCTCCAACCGCGACTTCAACAGATGCGTGAAGATCGTCCTCAACCAACCAGCGTCCACCGAAGGGGGCTTTCTGCCCGCTTTCGGCCACGGTCAAGGATGTAGCGGGCGCACTGCGAACCGGTGCGTTCACGTCGTCTGACAAGGCGGGCTGGAGGAATACATAGCGCTTTTCCTCCTCTGGAATAGCACCCCCCTCATAGCGATCGTCACGCCAGAGCTGGCGCCAGGTGGTGGGTTCTCCTTTTCCGTGCGTACCATGGCTCGCCATGTTCGGCGCGGCAGTACCGCCATGCAAATAGGCCATCGTGCCCACTACAGGAAACGGACCTTTGGGCGGCCAAGGCTTGAACAGGCTGATGATCTTCGGAGCAGGCGCGTCGACCGGCTCCCAAATGCCGGAATGCTCGATGACCCTTCCGGTGCGAACCAAGGGAGACTCAGTCGGATCGGGAACCATCGGCAGCGGATCAGGAAAAGTCATGCGCTCGAGTTCCGCCTTCAAGTGATCGTTGAGGAAGGTTCGTGCAACTGTTTTTACAGCGCCGTCAAAGTTCGGCTGAATCGCGTTTGGTGAGCATTCGCTCCAAGCTTGCGCCAACTGCCCGACCGCCAATGCATATTCATCCCATAAGGGTGTAGCGTCACGGTCGATGCCAATATCCCCGTCCGCCAGACGCCACAGCCTTTCCGTTTCGTGATCCAGCGGCCTGTACGCCTGCACCAGTTCAGAGTATGAGGCGTACTTGAATATGCGCTTGTCGCCTTGCCTGAGCCTTGACACAGCTTCGTCCAAATTGGCCAAGCCTTTCAAAATCAAGACCAGTTTTGACTCATGAATTCCGGTCTTTTCCTCAAGTCCCTTGGCGCTGGCTTCGCGAAGGCTTTCTTCGGCGACAGCAGACCACGCTTGATAGAAATCCAGAATGCGCTTCCATGCCGTGTACGAAGTCCACCGCTTGAGCGCGTAGAAGATCTGCTTGCGCTCCAATTCATTGGGCAGCGTAGTACCCGCTGGCACTGTCATTTCGTGACCTCTCGGTTTTCCTTGGTCGCCATCTCTCGCGAGCCTAGCCGGGCCGTCTGTACGCTGGCAGCCCCCGGCATGTTGATGTAGCCATGAATACCGTTGGCATCGGTCCACCCCGTGGGCTTGATTTCGAACGTCATGCCGGTGACAGGATCCTTCCAGGGCTTCGCTTTGCCGCTGGCGATGACCTCCTTGGCTACGTTGGCTAAGCCACCCTTGGCTGCGATATCCATGTCGATGACCGCTTGTGGATTGCCACCGGGAAGATACTGACCCGGAATGTTTTTACCGCTCTGTTCTGAGATCGTGCCCACTGCCGCCTTGATGTTGCTATCCGCGGGAACAGTGCCGACAACCAGGTAACCGTCGCGATTCCATTCATCAAGTACGGCCGCCTTCTCACGCCACTCCTTGGCGGTCTTCGGCGGACTGCCCAACCCCCACCAGCCGCCTCCCGGGTGACTCTCGTCCAGCTTGTATCTATGCGTCACCCCCTCGGGGCCAAAGAAGCGATAAATCTGTTCGCCAGGTTTCAACGGGCGGTTGATGATCTTGCCGCTGAAGGCTTCGATCTGTACGTAATGGCCATTTCTGGGGTATTTGGTCAAGTCCGGATAACCTGGCTCGTGCTTGTAAACGCCCTCGTACGTTTCTGGCTGGCCGACGATTGCCTCGTTCTTTCGCCATCCATTGGCCGTCCGCGCCGGCAATGCGCCATCCTCAATGAGCCGAGCCTCGTCAGCCCTGGTGACAACGCGTTCACCCGTTGCCACCTCATGCGCTGCCACTCGGCTGGTCGTCTCGCCCCCGCTGTGCACATAGGCCTGCATTTCCCTGAGTTTCTGATCGAGCTCTTTCACCGCCTTGACAAGCATGTCCGGCGCCAATTGTTTGAGCGTGGCCACCCCCGCCTTGAGTGTTTCGATGCGATCGTTCAGACTGGCTGGCATCAGATTGCCGGCCTTGCGCTGAATCTGCACCAGAACGCCATTGAGGACCTCCATGAGCTTGTTGAAGCGCTCCAGCAATTTTGCTTGGTAGTCGGCAATGCGCAGCGCGAGAAACCATTTCTCTGCATCCTTGAACCCGATTCGGTTGAGGAACGCGATGATTTCCCTGGCACCCTCTTGCAGCTTGGCAGCTTTGGCCGCGCCCACCAATGCTTCGGCCTCCTTGGCGACCTTGACGATGATGCGACCCACGCCCTTGATCACGCCACCAAATACAGGAATCAAAGCGAACAGGAGCACAACCAACAGCACCCATTCCCACACCTTCTCGCGCTTCTCAGGGCTCTCGATCAATCCGATCACTACAGCAATCAGGTCGCGAACGGCTGTAGCGTCGCCGACCAGCGGAATCATGCCGATCACTGCGTCGACAACAATTTGAGAGAACGTGGCCTTTTCGTTGAACGCTCCTTGAGCCGTCCCCCAGAGCCATTGGCCCGATTCGACCGACCACGCCTTGAAGCGCGACCAACTCAGCCCTCCAGGAGCGCTGCCGGATGTAGCGGTGGTATTGCCCATTTCTATTTGCTGCCCTGTTGCTCGTTGGGTGCCGGTCGCTTGAAGTACTTATCGACAACGCTGCCGAGTTTTTCTTCGCTGGGATCGGGGTCGTGCCCTGGCGTCGGTGTCTTGTCCTTGCGCGCAAATGCGCCCGCCGCTGGCCCGAAGCTCACGGTGCCACCTAGCGGCACGTCGGAGATGGTCGCGCGTCCTTGATCGTCGAGGACACCGGTGCGCTCTCCGCCACCGGGCAGTCGTAGAAAGTACTTTGCTCCGGCGAGCCCTTCATCATCGTGATAGCGATGATCCAGTTCGACTGTGCCGAGTGGCAGATCGCCTACAGGTAGCGCCGGCAGTTGCGCCGGGCTCCCCTTCGGCCCCACAAAACTCTTGCTCGCCCCCTTCACATCCAACAACCCCGGCATCTTCAACGTGATGTTCATCCCATCCAGCTCGATGCTCGTCTGCCCACCCTTGAGCGTGATCTTCTGCTTGGCCAGCACGTGAATCTCGTCATTGCTGCTCGTGACCGTGAAGCCTTCCTTCGCCAGCCATTCGAGTTCGTCGGTATGCGCCTGCACGCTCACCGGCCCCTCCTGCGCGATGACCTGAATGCCGCCTTCGTGGCTGTACAACCCCACCGACTTGCCCGCCGCAAAACTCACCGTCTTGCCCGCCGCCATGTGCGCCTGCTCCTGCGCAGTCCAGTGAATCGCCTCGCCCGCATACACCGTCGCGCTCGCGGGCGTTGCCATGTTCAGGCTCATGTTCGCGTCCAGCACCATGAGTGGCCGAGCGAAGGCCGGCACCGGGTCCTGGCCTTGACGTGAATCCGCCCCCTCGCCGCCCTTGGGCTCCTTCGTGTCCTGCCCATTGACGCTGCCGGGGTAGTGCCCGTTCTTCTGCGGATCGATGTCGTCGATGAGCGGCTGCAGCAATGCCGTCGCATTCAATGCCAGTGCCTTGGCGCCACCGGCTGCATCCGACAGGTTCTGCGCCTCGCGCAACGCACCGGCCAACTGACCGCGCACGCTCGCAGTGTCCTGCACGCTGCCTGCGGCCCGTTCCTGGGCTAGCGTCGAGATCAACAGCCCTTCGCCCGCGCGCGTGACGACCCACGCATCCGAGCGCAGTTCGGCACCGCTGCCACGCCACGCACCGCGATTGCTCTCGCCGGGCGCCTGCGCATTGAGGTGCCCCAGGTTCAGCTGGCTCGTCGCATGCGAACTGGCGAGGCGCGTGCGCACCTGCCCGGGCGCGTCGTCCGCGATCCATTGGTTGTAGCCGCTGCCGTCGAGCGCACGGCTGTGCCAGCCCGAGAGCACGCCCGCGTGGTTGGCCGACGAGTCAGTGCCGGCGGACCACGGCGGCAGGTCCTGCCCGTTGTAGAGCTGCTGGCTCACCACCGGACGGTCGATGTCGCCTTCGATGAACGACACCAGCACTTCCGAACCGACGCGCGGCAGATGGTGCGCGCCCCAGTTCGGCCCGGCCACCGGCGCGGCCACACGCAGCCAGACCGACTGGCGGTTGCTCGCATGCCGGCCTGCGGTGACAAGACTGCCCTGCCCGCTTTGGCTTGAGCCCTGTTGCGTTGTCGCGCGCTGCGAC
This sequence comes from Variovorax sp. W1I1, assembly GCF_030815625.1. NCBI lineage: Bacteria > Pseudomonadati > Pseudomonadota > Betaproteobacteria > Burkholderiales > Comamonadaceae > Variovorax > Variovorax sp. W1I1. Next base: position 5,608,481 of record NZ_JAUSWZ010000001.1, read on the forward strand.
TGCCAATGAAAACGCACCTGCACGCGGTGATCGCGCTGCGTGTGAACCGCCGTCGGCACCTCGTCGTCATCAGCGCCGACCACGAGCGCAACCATTGCCTCGGGCGCCGTCGGCTTGGGCCGCCAGATCGGCGCGATCTGCGCTTCGGCCGGCTGCGCCTCGAAGCTGTTGCGGTAGCTGCCCTTCTCGAGCTCGCCGGCTTCGAGCACCTGTGCGGCTTGCGCGCCGAGGTTGTTGGCGGCTTCGTGGCGCACGCGCAGCGTGACGAATTTCTGGCCTTCGTAGCGGTCGTGCTGCGTGAGCGTGAAGCGCTCGCCGGCGCCCAGCTGACGCACGCTGCCCCCGGCGTTGTAGCGTTTGATGCGCGACTCGAATGCCACGAGCTGGTTCTCGGCGCGTCGCGCGGCGGCGGCGTTGTTGGCGTAGCGCTGCGAGCCCGCGCCGTCGTAGTGCTCCAGCACAGGCACGTCGCCCATGGCGAGCGCGCTCTGCGTCGAGCCGGTGGGCGCCTGCAGCACGCTGGCGTCCCACGCGTTCAGCGTCACGGCGTTGCTGACGAGCTGGCGCTTGCTGCTCCATGCGGTGATCGCGTCCTGCTGCTCGGTGGCGTCGACGCGGTGGAAGCGGATCTCGGACAGCGCGCAATCGGGCGACCTCGCTTCGCGGTCGAAGATCACCAGCCGATGGTGCGAGGGCGTCGTGTTGTTGCTGTTGTTGCTGCTCGCGCCGCCGCTCTCGCCATCTTTCGTCTGCTCGTGCTCGAAGCGAAAGCTCAAGCCCTCCTCCGTGAGCAGACGCATCACGAAGGCGAGGTCCGATTCGCGGTACTGCACGCAGGTCGGCCGCACGGGCAGCTCCTGGGTGACTTCGAAGGTGAAGCTGGCGGTCGTGTGGTCGGCGAACACCTCGCTCACGATGTCCTGCACGCTCTTGGCGGCGTACACGAAGCTGTCGCGACGCAGGCCCAGCGCGGCGAGCCAGGGCTGCAGGTGCAGCCGGTAGCGCGCGAGGCCGCCATCGCCGCCCAGCGCGTCGACCGCCGTGAGGTAGCCGTGCCAGGTGCGGAAGCTGCCGTTGGCGAGCAGGAGGCGCAGGCTCAGCTCCTCGCCGATCAGCGCGAAGGGATCGAACTCGCTCGATGTGGCGAGGGTGTCGATGGTGAAGGCGAAGAGTTCGTTGATGCCTTCGGTGGCGATGAAGCGTTCGACGACGACGGCGTTCTGCGGTGCCGCTTCGGGCAGTTGCAGCTTGATGAGGCGCGCCTGCTCGGAGAGGCGCGCAACGTTGAGACCTTCGGACGTCCATGGCGCTGCGCCATGCGTCGGCATGAAGGTACTTGAAGTGTCTGGCATGAATTGCTCCCTCCCTGTTGTCACTGCCGATAGGTCCGGTCTTCGTCCGATGTTCTGCCGCGCATGATTTTCCTGTTCCTGGCTTCAAGCGATCGATTTCAGGAAGCAGATCCGCTGCTTCGCAGCTTCGACGCTTCATCCACGCCGGGAGGCCAGCTCGCCTCCGGAGCCAGGTGCATCACGACGAAGTTGCCCAGGCCGAACAACAGCCACAGCGGGAACGCCAGCGACATCAGCACCATCATCAAGGTGCCGAAAAAGCCGCGCATCCGCTCACGTGCGCGCCGTCCCATCTCCGTGGGGGCGAACCAGGGCATGGCGAACAGCAGGCAATCGATGAAGCCCGGCGTCTGATTGCGCAGGTTCTGTGGGGGCAGCCCCTCAGGCCCGTCGTTCATGTACCGGCGCAACAATTCCCACTGCTCTTCGTACTGCCGGGTCGTCTGGGCGCCATGCTGCAGCCGGAACCGGTCCACTTCTTCGAACGAACCAGGCTTGCAAGCCACAAGCTCGAGCGCGTAGCGTTGCGTCACCACTTCGCCGCTGGCGCCGATCTGCTTGGTGATCTCGGCCTGGAGCGTGGACCAGTCGAAGACTTTCACGCCGCCGCCCCACCGGCCAAAAGGGTTGTGGTTCCAGGTGTAGCTGTTGGCGTAGACCTTGCCTTGGCGGCGATTGAAGCGAACGGGCCGGTCCTTGGGCAGGCGCAAGTCGAGTCGCAGGAAAAAGATGCCGTGGCTGAAGGCGACAAGCCACATCACGATCGCCACACCCACGATCCAGCCCGCAATGCCGTCCCACGTCGAGAACCCGAGCATGAGATAGCTCAGGCCCAGCCCCGCTGTCAGGCAGGCAATTCCACCCCAAAGGATGAGCCCCCTCGGAATATTCGAGGCCGTCGAGAACTCCAGGTAGACCTCGTCCAGATGGTTCAATTCGTCCCAGCCGTCCGCCTTGCCCGACGGTGGCGCGTCCCGCAACACCAGGTCCTGTGCCCACTGGGGATGGACGGGCGTGATGCGGGGCGAATGAGATGCTGCTGACTCGGTGCTCATGATCAGTCGCTCTCGTTGAGTACCAGGCTCGCTCGACCGTGCGGATCGGATATGTCCGGCACGTAGTTGGCCGTCAGCTCGATGTCCTGAAAGTACGCCACGGCCACCTGCACGCTGACCTCGGCGACAAGAATGTCCTTGTTCTTGCCCTCAAACTTGTAGGTCGGCCCCACGAGGTTGCGAAAATACTGGGTCTTGTCGTTCGAAGGCAGTGGGACGCCGAGGCCGTTGCCGGCCGCGCTCGAGGCTGCCGGCATCGCATTGTGCTTGCCGCTTGCGAGCGTCACGCTCTTGGCCTTGCGACCCTTGACCGCGCACAAGCTCCATTCATAGGCCGAGTTCGTCGCGTCGTAGCTTGGAAACGTGAGCTTGGCCTTGACCGTGTCCCATACAAGATCGGCAAAGCCCCAGCCGTCGTCGTTGAAGCCGGTTTCGCCGGCCAGGCCGAGGATGATGGCGTTGAGCTGGCTCAGCTCGTCGTCGATTTCCGTGTCTGTCCAGGGCCGCTCGGCCGGGTGCTTTCCGTTCCCATAGCGCGCCCCCTTGCCCCAGTAGCAGCGGTCGAGCCAAATGGCGGCTTGGCTGTCCTCGGCTTTCATAGCGAAGTACAACAGCAGCACACCGGCGGCAATCAGGATCAGCGCCCATCCGATCGGACCGAGGAGGGCTGCACCAGTGAGTGCGCCATAGATGCCGACCGCGCCGCCCGCGATCATGGCAACGCCTGAAAGCGCGTAGAGCAAACTGGCGTCGTTGTCGCCATGGCGAGCCGTCCTGATCGAGGCCATCACGCCCTGCACCCCCTCCACGATGGAGGCTGCCGCCCCAAGCGCCCCCCCGATGCGACTGATTGCCGTTCCCCACGTTGCACTCATCAACTTTCCGCCCACGCCAACGAGTTCTATCGCCGCTCCGAGACACGCAGTACCGGCTGCCACCACCAGGATGCGTGCCTCGTTGTTGCCGACGAACGCTTTGTCCGCCTTCTTGATGCTGTCCTTGAAAGACCACGCCTGGACCACCAGCGAGGCTACCGCCAGGATGCCTGAACCGGTGCTGCTCAATCTCAGGCTGGTACGTGTCATGGTCTTCAGCACACTGGCCGTGCCGGCCTTCACGGCACTTGCACGCTGCACCACCGCATCCACGAATTTCTGCGCATCGGGACTGATGGTCAATGGGTGCACACGCATGGCGGTGGCCATGGCGGCGCTTTCGGCAGCGGTGGTGGCTTGAGCGACCTGATGTGCCGAGCGCGCGGCGTCCTGCGCGGGCGGCAACGCGTCGATCGCTTTCGTGACGTCGTCCAATTCGTTGTAAGCCCAGACCATGACATCGACGACGGCATCGCCCGTCTTCTTGTCGCTGATGTGCAGGATGCTGGCGACGGCCATCGAGCGCACCGTGTTCTTGCCTGCCTGCGCCACGCTGCGCATTCCCTTGGCGGTAACGCTGATGGCCGCTTCGGTGCTGCGAAAGGCTATGTCGTTGAGGTATGCAAGGTACTCGCGCACCTTGATGCGGGAAGTGACAAGAATGATTTCGCGCCGCTCATACAGAAGCACCGCGCCCTGAATCGCACGCAGAACGGTGGCCTCCGCGACTTCGGTCACCGCGCTGGCGGCCATGCGCGAGAGCGCGCTGCCAACCGTGTAGAGGCTGTTCGCCACGGCACCGGTGGCCTTGGGAATCCATCCGCCGCGAATTCTGTCCATCGCAGCAGCGCCAGCGGCGCGGACGGGATTGGGAACCTTGTCTGCCGCTTCACGCGTGAGGTCGAAGGGTTCGTTGCGAAAGTTCCGCATCGTATTGCTGGTCAGTTCCTTGGTGCCGATGATGTTCTTCACCGCCTTGAACAGCTTGCTGCCCTTGTGCAGCTTGTCCTCCATCGGGTTCGGCCCTTCGGGCAGAAGGTACTCGAGCAGTTCCTCCTGGTCGCCAAAGATCGCAACGTAGATCGGGTTGGTCTCGTCGGTGGGCTTCTTCGCGATGAAGTCTTTCCAGACCTCGTAGACACGGGTGTCCTGCGGCGACTTCTGTCCCTGGACCTGGGACGGGCTGCCGCTGGGTCCGCCGCTGAGCGCGACGGCGAAAGCCTCGATCAGCACATCCTGCTGTGCGGGCGATGCTTTGTCGAAGTCGTGGCGGCGCCGCACCCATTCGGGTTGCGCAAGCCAGTATGCGTAGTCGGCATCGCAACGCACGATCCAGTCCTGAAAGAGCTTGAGCGTGTTGTTGAGCCTGGTGTCGAAAGCGGCGCGCTCGGTTTCGCGATAGTGCTCTTGGAGCGAAGACCACAGGCTCTTCACTTTGGAGTCGACACGCTCCTTGCGCGTGGTGGTCACGCTTGTCGTCTCGGAATACGCCAGACCGTCCGAGTAGGTGTACGTCTCGGTCTGCACGTCGGGTAGGCCCTTGCTGGTTTCCTCCTGCTGCACGGTCGCAGCGACTTGGTCGCCAATCACTTGCTTCAGGCCCAGGATCGATTGGGAAATCAGCATCGGCCTGACGACGCGGACGTCGCTCAGGTAGCGCTGGCGAGAGTCCATGGTCTGGAGCCGCGTCGCGTTCAGCTCTTGCACCATGCCCAGGGGATCGTTCAGAACAATCGCGCTGGCCATGAATTTCTGGCCGTTGAAGTCGCTCGGCTTGGCGCTGAACTTGGCCACTGCCGGAGCCTCGCCGGTGCGCATGCTCACACCGTGCGCGCCCACCCAATCGAGGTGGTTGGGCTTCTTTGGGTTGAAAGGGTCTTTGGCGTCGTACTGGGTTCGTGAACGTGCCTCGGCATCGTCTTTGGCGTACTCCAGGACAAGGGCGTTCAGACGCTGCGTCGTGTCGGCCGCGTCCGGGTGGAACTGGAACGCATCGGGCACGCCATCGGCTTGTTTGCCGAGCGAATCCGTAGTGAACTCCTGCATGCGCTGGGTCCGCGCCCCCGCGGAACCGCCACCCTCATACTTCTGGCGCACGCTGCGCGTCCATGGCACCTCGCTGAAAGCGATCCAGAACTTGGTCGGCAAGGCCCGCGTTGCACCGAGCGGAACCAGCGGAATCGTGATGAAGCTCGCCGGGACGTTGTGGCCTTCGCGCCGGCAAGCCGGCGTCAGTTCGCGATCGGTCTTGAAGTCAGGGTCGTCGGGGTCCGCGAGCTTGCGAAGCATTCCGCTTCCAGTCACTGCATACGTGTGCCAAAGGCCGGATCCGAAATAGACCATGACGAAGCCCTTGCGCAGGGTACGCAGGGCGTAGCGATGTCCCTTGAGTCCCTCGGGCGGCTTGCCTTTCAGGCTCGTGCCGAGCTTGAGCGAGGTCGTAGGATCGGCCAGTCTTGCAGGTACGTACGTCGGCACGACCGCATAGCGCAGCGGCAAGACCGGCAAGCCGGTCCTGCCGCAGAACGCGCACTTGCCATCGGCGCCGAGCGCGCATGCCTGGGCGGCCTGGCCGTTGGCACGAATCGTGGCTGCACCTGTCGTCGCCGTTCTCGCCTTGGTGGTTTCGCTTCCCATGAGCCTGCACTCCCGTTCGTTGTGTCTGATGCGATGGTTATTCGTGCGCGCTCGCGGCCATCTCGTCGAGCACTGCATCCGGCAGCGCTGCAATGAGCTGCGCCAGTCCCGGCTGGTCATCGGGCGCGGAGGCGACTTGACGAACCAAAGTCGCTGCTTGCGGGTGCTCGGCCCATCGGGGACCGAGCGTGAAAACGTTGAGCGCGTAGAAGACGATGTCTTCGGTGCGATGCAGGCCGCTGCCCGATGCCTGACGCATCGCGGCATCGATGCGCAGTTCGGGCTCGGAAGGCACGGCGATGCCTGCGCGTGTCATCGCCATCACGACAAAGCGTGCCGTGGCGATGCGCGCCTGCGATGCGAACTGCTCTCTGCCGAGCGGCGCGGTGTGCTCGGAATCATCTTGCTGCGGCGCCGATATCACCTTGAGTTCGCCGGCCGTGTCGATCAGCGCCCAATGCCTGATGGGCCCCAGCCAACGCCGCAAGAATCCCGCTGCAGCCGGATCGCCCGCCAACAAGGCCAGACGATAGGGCTCGAAAAAGGGCAGGTAGCGCTGCCGGGCCTGGCTCTTGTCGAGCACCACACCCGACTTGGCCAGATGGCGAGCCGCTGCCGTCGGCAATGCATCGGTGCACAGCCAGCCGGCCACATAGGCACCATTCACGCTGCGGCACCGCGCAACCGCGCATTGCAGCGTGAGGTCGATCAGCGCTTCATCCGGGTAACCGTGCTCGCCGGCGACATGCAACTGCAGGAGTTGCGGCAAGAGTTCGGGCTCATGCGCCAGATCGGGCCGGTGCACAGCTTCCATGTGCCGTTCGATCGGTCGCTGGCTCAGATTCGATAGATGCAGTTCATGGTACTGAGCGACAGGACAGTTGAGGTCGAGCAACGCATGGATTTGGGCCTTGGGATGCACCTCGCGCCACTGAAAAAACTGCGCTCGAAGTTGCGTGCGCAATTCGTCGATGTCGCGTCCGCGTGGTTGTTCGGGGGTCGTCATGTCTTCCATTCGCACTCAGCCAGTTTGTCGGTCGGCAGGCTGTTGCTCGCACTGTCCCCCTGCGGCCCGACGAAGTTGTGCATGCCCCTGAACGTCACCTTGCCCGGCGCATGGATCTTGATACTTGATCCTTCGAGCTTGACGTAGGCGCCGGCGCTGGTGAGAAGCACATGCGTGGGCGCCTCCACCTCGACGTTCTTCGTCACGCTGGCGATCGTGACCTTCTTGTCCGCCGCGATCTTCGTAGCACCCTTTTGGCTTTGCAACGTCACGCTGCCGCTGGCCGCATGCAGCGCAATGCCGCGCTCTTGATTCGGCTCCTGGCCTTCATTTGCCTTCGCCCCCATGGTGTACAGGCTCACCCCCTTGGCCACGCTCACCGCGATCTGTCCCTGCGCGGGCAGGTCGATGTCCTGGCTCGCCACGATGGCGGTGTTCTTGCCGCTCACCGCAATCACCTCCTTCGGCGTGACGAAGCCGATGCCCATCGGTGCGCTGAACTGCAGGTGCGGCTCGCTGTACGCGGTGACGCTGCCCTGACCGCCTTCGGTGGCCTTGATGTCACCACCGTTGCCGTTTGCGCTGCTTGCCGTTGCGCTGCCTTCCTGCGTCGCGCCCAGCACTTCGGCCACGTGCTTGAGCGCCTCGATGGCCGGCAGCTTGTCCGGCGCCTCTTCGCCCTTGATCTGCGCCTTCTGCGTCTGCGCACTCTTGGCCAGCGAGGTCGCGAGCTCCTCGGCTTGCTTGGTCTGCTGCTGTGCCTCCTTGCTCGCCATGAACGCACCCTTGGCGTTCGGCTGCGCATGGGCGCTCACGAGCAAGCCCGATCCAGCCCGGATGGCACCCTGCGCGGTCGTGGCGAGTTCAGCCCCATGCCCCCGCGCCTTGCCGCGCGCGTTGTCGTCCTGCTGCTTGTGGTGTCCCAGGTGCAGCCGGCTCATGGCCTGCGTGGTCGCGAGGCTCGTGCTGCCCTGCCCCGGCGTGTCGTCGAAGACGAGTTGGTTGTAGCCGCCATCACCGCTCTGGCTGGCGCTCAACTCCTGGGTCTTGATGCCCGAGAAGACGGCGTTGTGCGCGTGTTCCTTGGCCTCCTTGCCTTCGCCGGCGAACCAGGCGGGGGCGTTGCCTGTGGACTGGGCGGCGCCTGCGGACTTCTCGTTGTGCTGGGCGTCGACCTGGCCAGCACCGTTGTAGAGGGCTGCAACGACGACGGGGCGGTCGATGTCGCCATGGTGGAATTCCACGAGCACTTCCTGCCCCACACGCGGCAGCGTGACCTGGCCCCAGTTGTCGCCCGCAGCGCTGGCGGCCACGCGCACCCAGGCGCCCAGGCGGTCGGCGGCGGGAGCGTTGTCCTGGCCGTCGGGGCGGGGCTGTCTTGCGCTGGAGCCGCTGCCGCGTTGCCAGTGGAACTGCACCTTGACGCGGTGGTCTCGGTCGGTGTGAACCGGTGCATCTCCGCCCACACCGATGACGATGGCGCTCTGGCTGCCGTGCACGCTGGGCTTGGGGTGGATGCGCTGGCCGTGGCCGTCGATGCTCAACGGACGGTAGGGGATGCCCGCGCGCACTGTCGTGAAGTCGTTGCGGTAGTGGGTGACGGTGTCGGGTTTGGCTGCAGCATTGCCGCTGTCCTTGTCATCGTCACTGCCTGCATCGAACACGGTGGCGATGTCCGGCAGGCCAAGGCGTTCACCGACACCGGCCTTCAAGGCTTCATCGAAGTTGTTCCGCGCGATGTGGCGCACGGCCAGGACCGCAAAACGGCGGTCTTCTTCGCTGTCCTTGTCGTGCTGCTCGTGGCCGGTCAGGGTGAAAGTGATGGCGGGTGCGAGGGTGCGCACGGCGCTCTGGCCTTCGAAGCGCTTGTTGCGAAGCTCCAGGGCTTGAAGGGCGTTGGACAGGAGGCGTTCGCCTTGGGCGGAGGTCTCCCAGCCATAGGCGCCGGGGTCGTCGCTCCACTGCAGAGTGCGGTGGCCTGCGCCGCGGCTTTGCTGCTGCACGGGCCTCGCGCTCACGCTCTTGTAGTCCCAGCTCTGCTGCGCGAGGCTGTTGGTCTGCAATTGGCGACTGCCGCGCCATTGCTGGATGGTGTCTTCGCGCTCGCTCGCATCGGCGCGGTGGAAGCGGATGGTGGCTTGGGTATTCGCGCGGAAGGCGCCGTTGTGGTCGGCGATGACGAGGGTGTGGCTGCCCAGGTCGCCGTCCTTGCCGGTGGCGTGTTCGAACCAGTAGCACAGGCCTTCTTCAGCGAGCAGCCGCGAAACGAAATCGAAGTCGCTCTCGTGGTACTGGGTGGTGATGCCGCGCACGGGATAGATGTCTCGTTGCGCAATCTCCCAGCGCCATTGCACGGCCAGCTTGCCCTGGCTTTGATATCGCGCGAACACGGCATCGACGATGTCGAACACGCTTTGGTGCTGGAAGAGGCAACTGTCCTGGCGGTGACGCAGGAATGCGAGCCAGGGTTCGATGACGATGCGATAGCGGGCCATGCCGCCGTTGCTAGCGACGCACTCAGCCTCGGTCACATGGCCGTGGAAGGGGCGCAGGTCCGTGCGGCTTTGCGCGGTCTGCAGATCAAGACGCACGCCCTGCCCCATCAACGTCTTGAGTTCGATGTTCGCGTCGTCGCTCAAAGCGGTGAGTTCGAAGCGGAAGCCGCCATCGTCCAAAGACTCCACACCGTCCAGGCGCTCGGCCAGCAGCTTGTTGGCACCGAGCGGCGTATGCAGCACCAGCAGGCGATCCTGCTGCGTCGTGCCTGCGCGCAGCAAGCCGCCAAGCGAAGCCGTTGAGAAGGTCGTCATTGTTCTGTTCCCCCTTTGACCCAAGCCGCCGCGGCCCTAGCTGATCCTGTAGCGGAACTCGCCGCTCTTGGCGCAGCTGGCCTTGATCTTCGCGAGCGGCGTCTCGTCCGCCATGCGCGTGAGCACCGCTTCCGCGATCTCGGGCAGGAGCGTGCCGTTCAGGATGTGATCGACGTTGCGCGCGCCCGAATCGACCTCGGTGCAGCGCGCAAGCACGGCCTCCACCAGCGCGTCGTCCCACTCGAACACCGCCTTGTGATTGGTCGCGATGCGGTCGCGGATGCGGCCCAGCTTCAGCGCGATGATCTGCTCGAGCACCGCATCGGTGATCGGATAGAACGGCGCCACTTTCATGCGGCCGAGAAAGGCCGGCTTGAAGGCCTTCATGAGCACGGGGCGCAGCGCATCGGCCAGCGCGTCAGGCGCGGGGCGCTCGTCGTCGGCCTTGTTCAGGCACGCCTGCATGATCTGCGACGAACCGATGTTCGAGGTGAGGATGATCAGCGTGTTGCGAAAGTCGATCTCGCGCCCCTCGGCGTCGTCCATCATCCCTTTGTCGAACACCTGGAAGAACATCTCCAGCACATCGGGATGCGCCTTCTCGACCTCGTCGAGCAGCACCACGCTGTAAGGCTGCCGACGCACGGCTTCGGTCAGCACGCCGCCTTCGCCATAACCCACGTAGCCGGGCGGCGAGCCCTTCAGGCCCGAGACGCTGTGCGCCTCCTGGTACTCGCTCATGTTGATGGTGATGAGCTTCTTCTCGCCGCCGTAGAGGATGTCGGCCAACGCGAGCGCGGTCTCGGTCTTGCCCACGCCCGAGGGGCCGACGAACATGAACACGCCGCGCGGCTTGTTGGGGTCTTCCAGGCGCGCGCTGGCGGTGCGCACGCGCTGGGCGACGGCGGCGAGCGCGTGGTCCTGGCCGATCACGCGTTCGGCCAGCAGCGTGTCGAGGGCGCGCACGGTCTTGATCTCGTCCTTGACCATGCGGCCGAGCGGCACGCCGGTCCAGGCCGAGACGATCTCGGCTACGACGTGGCCGTCGACCTGCAGCGGCACCATCGGCGTGGTGCCTTGCAGTGCGCGCAGTTCGGCGAGCAGGGCGTCGAGCTGGTCGCGTTCGGGGTCGGCAGTGGTCGCGGTTTTCTTGCGGCTCGCGGCGCGTGCCGGTGCCTTCTCCGCGGGTGCGGCCTCGGGCTGTGCAGCCGACTCGTCGCGTTGCGCACGCAGTGCGCGAATGCGTTCGACCAGCGCGTTCTCTTCGGTGAGGCGTTGCTGGCTCGCAGCCAGTTCGGCCTGCAGCGTGCTCCTTTTTTCCGCCAGTTCGGCAAGTCGCACTTCATGGCGCCCGCCGGCCGCGGTGTCGCGCACCAGCGCAGCGCTCTCGGCCTCGATGCGTTCGAGGCCGCGGTTCGCTTCCTCGATCAGTGCCGGCGTCGCGCTCTGGCCGAGCGCCACTTTGGCGCACGCGGTGTCGAGCACGCTCACCGCCTTGTCGGGCAGCTGGCGGCCGCTGATGTAGCGGTGCGACAGGCGCACCGCCTCGGTGATGGCTTCGTCGAGCACGCGGATGTTGAAGTGCTTTTCCATCAGCGGCACCATGCCGCGCAGCATGGCGGCAGCCAGCGTTTCGCTGGGCTCTTCGACCTTCACGACCTGGAAGCGCCGCGCGAGCGCCGCGTCCTTCTCGAAGTATTTCTTGTATTCGCCCCAGGTCGTGGCGGCGATGGTGCGCAGTTCGCCGCGCGCGAGCGCGGGCTTGAGCAGGTTGGCCGCGTCGCTCTGCCCGGCCTGGCCGCCCGCGCCGATCATGGTGTGGGCCTCGTCGATGAAGAGCACGATCGGGTGCGGGCTCTTCTTCACTTCGGCGATCACGTTCTTCAGGCGGTTCTCGAACTCGCCCTTCACGCTCGCACCGGCCTGAAGGAGCCCCATATCGAGCGTGTGCAGCGCCACGGCGCGCAGCGACTCGGGCACGTCCTGCGCCGCGATGCGCAGCGCGAGCCCCTCGACCACCGCCGTCTTGCCGACGCCGGCTTCGCCGGTGAGGATGGGGTTGTTCTGGCGCCGGCGCATCAGGATGTCGATGACCTGGCGGATCTCGGTGTCACGGCCGATCACCGGGTCGAGCGCGCCGTCGCGCGCGCGCTGCGTGAGGTTGGTGGTGAACTGGTCGAGCGCGGGCGTCTTGCCCGGCACGCCCGCGGCCAGCGCATCGGCCGGCGCTCGCTGCGCGTCGCCTTCCGTGGCCGCAGCGCCCGAGGCGCCGGCTTCGGCCGCTTCGCTCGAACCGTCGGTGAGCTTGTCGAAGTCGTGCTTCAGGTCATCGAGGCGGATCTTCGCGAAGAGCGGCGAGCCGCGCTGCGCGAGTTGGGCAAGGTCGGGCTCGGTCAAGAGCGCGAGCAGCAGGTGGCCCGAGCGGATCTGCGCCACGTGCGCATCGAGCGAGGCCAGGAGCCACGCCTGCTGAAACAACTGCTGCAGGTGCTGCGAGAACACCGGCGTGCGCGTGTTGCCGTTCTTGAAGGTCTGGATCTCGCGTTCCAGGTCCGACTGGATCGCGGTCGCGCTGATGCGGTTGGCGCGCAGCACGCGCGCGAGGTCGTTGTCGGTCTGCTCCAGCAGCGCCAGGAACAGGTGCTCCAGGTCCACTTCGTAGTGGCCGTTGGCCAGGCACAGATTGGCGGCGCGCTGCGTGGCCATGCGTGCGCTTGCGTTGAGCTTGGTGATCAGTGTTTTCAGCGATGTGCTCATGAACGGTGGTTGTCTTCTGTCGGTCTTCTTCGTTGAAAGGTCGCTGCCGGTTGCTGCTGCATTAACTACTGCAGGGGCTGGAGTTCGTACTGGGTGTCGCTGCGGTCGCTCTCGGCCTCGCCGGTGGCGATGAAGCTGTCCCAGCCGAGATGGCTGCCGCCGCCGTCGCTCAGCTGCACAGCGGCCACTTCCTCGCGAGCCAGGATCAATCGCACCTCGTACTCGCAGGTCACGCCAGCGAGCAGCGCCAGCATTTTTTCGAGCGCCTTCGCATGCGCGCGGCCCGGAAAGAATTCGCGCAGCGCGCTGCGCTTGAGCGGGCCGATCCACAGGCGGATGCGCAGGTCGCGCTGCCAGATGCGTTCGCCCGCCATCGCGTTCTGCCCAAGGCTCACGTTGCCTTCGCCCAGGCGCGAGCGCTGCTGCTCGGGCATGTCGTACCACTTGCCCAGGAACTGCTCGATGCGGATGTTGCTGCGGAAGTAATCGGACAGCACGCGCTGCAGGTAGGCGGCCGACATCGGCCGATGCCGCACCGCGGCCGCATAGCCGGCCACGGTTTCGTCGAACACGGTGCCCGTGCCGTCGGTGAGCGGATCACGCTGGGCCGTGTGCTCCAGCCCCGCCATCGACAGCAGCACCGGCAGGTAGGCACGACTGCGCTCGTGCTCGTAGTGCAGCGGCAGGCGGTACTTGCGCCAGGCCGCATAGAAGAGCGCGGTCGCGCGATTGGTGAACACGTCGAGAAACGCGCGCGCCGAGCTGTCGCGCAGATGCTGCTCCCGGCGCATCAGCATCTCGGTGTAGACGATGGGCAAGGCGCCCGATACGCCGAGCATGCCGAAGGAGGCGGGCGTGAGCTCGATGCGGCCGAGGCCATGCACGTCTTCGCCCTGCAACGGCGGCTCGCACAGTTCGGCGCTCGACACCAATTGGCCCACCGCATCGCGCACCGCCAGCGCCTCGATCTCGCTGGGTGGAAAGGTGAGGCTCGTCGAGCTGCGAAAGCGCAGCCAGCGCGGCACCATGCGCTCGCCGGGCACCAGGCGATGGTGCACGTCGCGCTCCTGCCGCTTGAGCAGCACGAGCTCGAGCAACCGCACCGCCTGGAAGAACTCGAAGCGGTACGGTTCGCGCAGCAGCCGGTCGGCTACAGCAGGATCGATTCGCCGCTGCGGGGTTTGCATCGCACCAGCTCCTCCTTGTCGCGCGCCGAAACGATCACCAGCTGGGTGAAGCTGTTCAGGTGCACATAGAGACCGAAGAAATGATCCATCACGCGCGCAAAGGCCTGCAGGCTGCTGCCGACGAAGCCGGCCTCGTCGACCGTGAGCTTGAGTTCGATGCCGCGCACGAAGGTGGCGAAGGGCTTGCCCGGCAGCCACTGGGTGGTGGCCTGCTGGTCGATGCCGGTGATGGCCTCGATCTGCCGCGCCGACACGGCCGAGCGGCCGAGGTCGTACAGGCGCAGCATCTCCTTGAGCGCCGGCAATCCGCTGGTGGCCAGCGACAGGTGGTTGAGCGACAGGTGCGACACCAGCCGCCACTGCACGCCCTTGCCGCGCGGCATGCGCAGCGTCTGCGTCGGGCGGCGCAGCATGCGGATCGAGCGCGCGACCGAGTTGCCCTCGATGAACAGGTCGCCGCCCGGCAGGCCGAAGGCCAGCGAATGCGGCAGGTCGCGGTTGGTGCAGGTGAGGTCGATGCTCAGCGTTTCCGTTTGCGGCAGCGAGGGCTGGAAATCGATGTCGACGATCGAAAGCTCGGTCTCGTAGCCCGGGCTCTTCTGCGCCACCAGCTCGTTGCGCCGCGCGAACCAGTAGTGCTCGGCTTCCTTCGGATGCTCGCCGTGGTGCAGCGAATAGAAGGGCCGGAACTCGATGTAGGCGTCGCCCTCGGCGGTCTGCTTCACGAGCTTGACCGAGTCGATGCTGTAGACCTCGAAGCCGAAGGCCCGGCGCGCATCGGCCACCACCGGATATGCGGCCGCGGCGTGCGTCACGCGGATCGGATCGCTGCGCTGCTTGAAGAGGTTGATGACGGGCGTGCAGCCCAGGCGCAGGTTTCGGCTGGACACGCCTTCGAGCAAACGCGCCGTGGGCGAATCGGCGCGCACGCCGGTCATCACGAGATGCAGCGTGATCGCGCGGCACGAGCCGATGTGGCGCAGTGCGTTCGCCAGATCGATGTCGACGAAGTTGAACTTCTCGGGGAACGCGAAGTACTCGCTCAGCAGGCGGTAGGCGGGGTGCGAACGCGGCGGCAGCTCGATGAGCGCATCGGCCTCGTCGAAGCCGACAGGATGCAGCGCCTCGCCCTGCACCTGCGTCCATTTGCCGCTGCGCTCGGGCTCCACGAAAACGGCGGCCGTCTTCAGGAAGATCACATCGGCCAGCGCGGTGGCGAGCGAAGGCTCGGCATCGATGAAGGTGCGCAGGCGCGCCATGGTGAGCGCGAGCGTGCCGAGCGACTTCTGCTCGCCGGTGGCTTCGAGCGTGATCGAGAGGCATCCGGTGGCGTTGCGCGGCAGCGAGGCATGCGCGGGCGCATTCACAACCGAATGGAACACCACGTTGGACACCTGCACGGCTGCCAGCGTCACGTCGTAGACGCTGCGAAAGCGGCATGCGCCGCCGCGCACCGGCTGCGAAGTGAGCTCGGTGCCGCGCGCGATGGTGACGGGCTTGCTCAGCTTCGCGAGCGCCGCGCCGCCGGCATCGAACTGCGCGATCGAGCACGAAGGAAAGGGCCGCAGGTAGTGCGGGTACAGCACTTCGAGCAGCGCTTCGGTGAGCTCGGGGTAGTCGTCGTCCAGCTTCTTGCTGATGCGGGCGGTGAGCAGCGCGAACGACTGGATCATCCGCTCGACGTGCGGGTCCTCGCTGCTGTCGGCGGAGATGGCCAGGCGCGCCGCGATCTTCGGGTAGCCCTTGGCGAACTCTTGCGAGTAGCCGCGCAGGAAGGCGAGCTCTCGTTCGTAGAAGGGCAGCAATTCATCCATGGCGTGGCGCTTCAGGCAGAGCGGCTTTTGCCGGTGCCGCGTGTGATCGAGTACTGCAGCGTCGTGGGCTGCAGCATCGCGTCGAAGTTCACCGGCTCGGCAAGCTCGGGCAGCACGAGCAGTGCGGTGATTCCGAAATAGAGCATGTTGGTGCTGGTCTGGCCGTCGACCTCGAGCGTCACGACGACGTCGCGCAGCCGCGACTCGTGGCGGGCAATGGCCTGCTCCAGCGAGCGGCAGATGAACGAGCGGTCGTAGTGGCTCGCGAGGCTCAGGCCCGAGAAGTCGCTCAGGCCATAGGTCATGACGGAACGACGGCACTCGGGAAACGACTCGAGCTTCGCGTCGTTGAAGACCATGCGCGTGTTGAGCAGCGATTCGAGATCGCGCGCGACCATGTTCTTGACTTCTTCGAGCGACAGGTGCCTGAGCACCGGCGAAGCCGGCCCGCGCCAGTCGTCATCGAAGAGTTTGTCGAGCAAGCCCGGTTCGAATCCATTCATGGGTCTCTCGCCTCGTGCTTTGGATATCGGGCATGGGCGCCGCGCGTGATGGGCGGCGCCAAAAAGAAACCGCGGCCCTCGCGCCGCGGTCGACATGGCCCGAAGGGCGTCAGACCGAGTAGGTCTTGTCGTTCTTGGTGAGGCTCCAGGCGCCTTGCGAATTGCCGCCCTGGTTGCCGCCGATTTTTTGCTGCGTGTACTTCCACTGCACGGCGGCGTACTTCAGCGAGAAGGTCTCGCTCGGCACGCTGGCCACGTCGGTGCTCACGACCTTCGGGTTCACGCTGGCGATCAGCACGTACTTGAGCTTGATCTCCATGTACTGCACGCGCTTGCCTTCGCCGTCGGCGCGATAGAACTGCACCGTCACCTCGTCGAAGGTGGTGCCGCCCGACGCGTGCTGATACAGCAGCGGGCTGACCACGTCCATGTCCTTGGTGAAGATCATTTCGCCGTGCTCGCAGCGCTCGGCGGTGTGGCCGCCGGCGGTCGATGCGGTGGCCGAACGCGGCTGCACGATGCTGTGCTGCCAGGAGCTGACCTCGACCCAGTCCTTGTGGTCCTTGTCCTGCGACTCGCCGTTGATGGCCGGGCTGCCGAACTTGACGTAGATATCTTTCATGTTTCTTCCCCTTCTTGATTGATTGAAACGACAGTTAACGTGTTGATGCGCGGCCCCTCGGCCGCACCTGCGATCCGCCTCTACTGACTCTTCTTACTTATTCACTGACTTCGGCAGATCGGCGACCAAGCGCAGTGAAATCGACAGCTCATCCAGTTGGAAGTGCGGCCGCAGGAATGCGACGGCACGGTAGACACCAGGCCGGCCGGGCACTTCGCCCACCTGGATGGACGCTTCCCGCAGCGGGAATTGCGCCTTCTGTTCCTGCGTCGCGTTGTCGTCGAGCAGCACGTACTGCGCGATCCAGCGGTTGAGGAACTGTTCGACGTTGTGTGCCGAGGCAAAGCTGCCGATCTTGTCGCGCATCATGGCCTTGAGGTAATGCGCGATCCGGGACACGGAGAAGATGTACTGCAACTGCGCCGAGAGCACCGCGTTGGCGTTGGCGCTGTCGGTGTTGTACTTCTTGGGCTTCTGCAGCGACTGCGCACCGAAGAAGGCCGCGTAGTCGGAGTTCTTGCAGTGCACGAGCGGAATGAAGCCCAGGTCGCTCAGCTCCTTCTCGCGCCGGTCGGTGATGGCGATCTCGGTCGGGCACTTGAGGGCGATCTCGCCCTCGTCAGTCTTGAAGGTGTGCGTGGGCAGGTCTTCGACCAGGCCGCCGCCTTCCACGCCGCGGATCGCGGCGCACCAGCCGAAGTCGTCGAACGCAGCCGTCAGGCGCGTGGCGAACGCCCAGGCGGCGTTGCACCAGAGGTACTTGGAGTGATCGGTGCCGTCGACGTCTTCCACATAGTTGAAGCTGTCGACCACCGTGCCTTCGCGCGGGTGGTACGGCAGGCGGCCAAGGAAGCGCGGCAGCGTGAGGCCCACGTAGCGCGAGTCTTCCGAATCGCGGAACGACTTCCACTTGGCGTATTCGACGGTGTCGAACACCTTGGCCATGTCGCGCGGCTTGCCCAGGTCGTCGAAGCTCTCCAGGCCCAGCAGTTCGGGCGAGGCGGCGCCGATGAATGGCGCGTGAGCGGCAGCCGCCACGTGCGCCATCTGGTCGAGGAAGTACATGTCTTCCGGCTGGCGCGTGACGGCGAAGTCGCCGACCAGTGCGCCGAAGGGCGCGCCGCCGAAGGTGCCGAATTCTTCTTCGTAGACCTTCTTGAACATCGCGCTCTGGTCGAACTCGACGGCGGCCTTGAAGTCACGGATCAGGTCGCGCTTGGTGGCGTTGATGACCTTGATCTTGAGCATCGTGCCGGTGGGCGTTTCCTTTACGAGGTATTCGAGGCCGCGCCAGGTGCTCTCGAGCTTCTGGAACT
The DNA here is from genome assembly GCF_030815625.1 of Variovorax sp. W1I1. NCBI lineage: Bacteria > Pseudomonadati > Pseudomonadota > Betaproteobacteria > Burkholderiales > Comamonadaceae > Variovorax > Variovorax sp. W1I1. The sequence goes on from NZ_JAUSWZ010000001.1 coordinate 5,626,415, forward strand.
CGGGCGCGTGCATCACGGCGCTCAGCTGCGCGGAGATGAGCGCGTCCAGGTCGGCCACGCGGGCGTCGATCATGGCCGAGACGTTGTCGGAGACGATCACCGAGCCTTCGAGCACCTGGCTGACCAGTTCGCCGATGAGGTCCTTGGCGCGGGTGTGCTCGGCGTCGGACTTGGCGACCTTGCTCTTCTCGACGATCTGGTCGAGCAGGTCGACCGAAGCCTCAGGCGAAGCGGCGCCACCCGATGACGATAGTGCTTGCGCAGTCATGTTCAGCTTCCGTCCTTCTTGCCGGCGTCCTGGCCCAGGCGCTGGAGTTGCTCGGTGTTGTTCAGCACGTCGGCCAGCAGGTCTTCGAGCTTGCTGTTGCCGGCCATCTTGTTGCGCAGGTCCGCCAGCTTGGTGCGCGCTTCGAGCAGGCGCTTGAGCGGCTCGATCTGGTCGACCACAGCCTCGGGCGAGAAGGCGTCCATCGAATTGAAGGTGAGGTCGACGCCGAAGGTGCCACCGCGCTGGTCGAGCTTGTTCTCGACCTGGTAGGCCGCGCGCGGGGCCAGGCCCTTCATGACGTCGTCCAGATTGTCGCGATCGACATTGACGAACTTGCGGTCCTTCAGCTTGGGCTGCTCCACCTCGGACTGGCCAGCCAGGTCGGCGACCACGCCAACGACGAACGGCAATTCCTTTTTCTCGATGGCATCGCCGAGTTCCACGTCGTACGTGAGTTGCACGCGCGGCGGGCGCACTTTCTGCAGGCGCTTTTGCACACTCTGTCTTTTGGTCGCCATGACTTCAATACCTTCCGAATAGGACTGCGAGACGAATTACTACTTTTGTGCGTCTTATTGCGGGTGCGCACACATTTCAATTAATACTTTGGTTCTGAAAAACCAATTCAATGCGCCAAAAGATTTACTTGAGCGCGTCAAACGGATTGGCACTTCCACCCGCGCGCGGCGCAGCGGCGGGTGCGGGCGTCGGACGCGCCGCCGGTGCAGGTGCCGGGCGTGCTGCAGCAACCGGGGTGGGCTGCGAAGCAGTCGACGTCGCGGCCGGAGGCATCGGCGCGGGGGCCGGATTGGCGGCCACGGGGCGGCGCACAGGCGGCTTGGCGTCGGAGCCGGTCGGCACCAGAACAGAGAGGCCGAGGGTTTCGCGCAGTAGCGCGGCGAGCCGGTAGGCGTCGGCGTTGACGTCGCCGCTCAGGGTGTTGTCCTTGCCCAGGTCCTCGATGGAACGGGCTGCCAGACGAAGCCCGCCCACGGCGGTGATGCTCTTGGCCTGGCGGCTGGTGGGGTCGCGACGCAGCGTTTCCTCGGCGGACGAGATGGCAAGGCTGTAGCGGCCTTCGTTGAAGTAGATCTGCGCGATGCGCGACCACGGCTCACCGCGGGTCGGGTTGTCGATGGCGATCTTCTGGTACTGGCGGATGGCTGCGGACTTGTCGCCGGTGGCTGCGGCTGCAGCGGCGTCGGCTTCCGCCAGGCTCTTGTTGAAGGCCTCGGCGGACTGCGCCACCGCGGCGTCTGGTGTGGTGGTGCAGCCCGACAAGAAGCTGGTGGCTGCAATGGCACCAGCAATCATCGTGCAAGTCATGTACTTTCGAATCAACACAATCCCTCCGCTTGGATCTGACTTTTTTTGGCGGGCCGCAATGATTCAATACGTTGCGGCCAGTGGACAATACACGATACTACATATTGGTTTCCGTTTGAATAACTAAAGTCACGTAACCCAAACTGCTTAATTGCGAAACCAAAGGGCTAATTATTTAAGCCTAATGACACCAATTGATTGCAGTTACATCAGCAGTCCTAATGAAAATACCAGTCACGATTGGCGCGCTGCTGATGACGCTCCTGCTCGCCGGATGCAGCTCTCCAGCGCTCACGATCGCCAACATCGCCCTGGAGGCGAGCGGCCTGAAGAAGCCCGAGTTGCCCGAGTCGCAGAAGCCGCCGCGCAAAGTGTCGATGTCGATCGCGGCCGGCAAGAACCTCAACGCCGACAGCCGCAACCGCCCGCTCGCCGTGGTGGTGCGCATCTACAAGCTGAAGGAAACGACGGGTTTCTACCAGTCGTCGTTCGACGCCTTCGTCACTCCCGGACGCGACAAGACGCAGTTGGGCGACGACCTCGTCGAAAGCCGCGAGATCACGCTGATTCCCGACCAGCAATACACATGGACCGAGACCGTGCCGCGCACCGCCAATGCAGTGGGCGTGGTGGTGCTGTTCCATTCGCCCGACGCGCAGCGCTGGCGCTTCGCCTTCAACGCCGCGGACGCGGAAAAAACCGGCATCGTGATGGGCGCACATGCCTGCGCGCTGACTGTCACACAGGGCGCGGTGGTCGGCCAGCAGAATGCGCAAGGCGGTGCCGCGACCGGCAGTGCGCTCAACCTGCTGGGCCCGGTGACCTGCCGGCCTTCGCCAGCCTGACGTGCTTGTCCATCAGCAAACTACGATGCGATACTGCCTGCCGAAAAACTAAGGGGAGCTGATCCGACGTGAGCTATGCCGCCAAGGTCCTCTGGGGAGAGGGCTTGTTTCTACGCCCCCAGCATTTCCAGCGCCAGGACGCGTACCACGAGGCACGCCTGCGTGCCACGGCGCAGACGCTGCATCCGTACTTCTGGGGCGTGCGCTCCATCAGCTTCGACCTGGACGCGCTCGCGAGCGGCATGCTCCGCGCCTCGCAGTTGTCGCTGGTGTTCCCCGACGGCGAGCCCTACTCGGCGCCACAGGCCGATGCACTGCCGCCGCCCATCTCGCTCGACACGCTCAACCCGGGCCAGAACGAGATCACCTTCTACCTGGTGCTGCACCCGGTGAAGGAGCTGGGCAAGAACTACACCGATCCCAACGAAGAAGGCTTTGCCGCGCGCTACACCAGCGACGCGACGCAATCGCTCGACCTCTACACGAATGCGGTGAGCGCCGAGGTGGTGTTCCTGCGCAAGAGCGTGAAGCTGCTCGCCGACACCGAGCCGCGCGAGCAGTTCGTGTCGATCCCGGTGATCCGCATCCGCCGCACAGCCGCGGGCGGCTTCGAGATCGACCGCAGCTTCGTGCCGCCGTGCACCTCCATCGATGCCTCGGCCACGATCTTCCAGCAACTGCGCCGGCTGCTCGACGTGCTGCAGGCCAAGGTCAACTCGCTCTACGGCATCCACCGCGAGCCGAGCAAGAACATCATCGAGTTCCGCTCGGGCGACATCGCCTCGTTCTGGCTGCTGCACACGGCCAACTCTGCGTTCGCCTCGCTCTCGCATCTGTTCCATCACCCGTCGCTGCATCCGGAGCGGCTGTTCCAGGAACTGCTGAGCCTGGCCGGCGCGTTGATGACCTTCGCCAAGACCTACTCGCTCAACGACCTGCCGGTGTACGACCACGAGAAGCCGGGCCCCGCCTTCGCCGAGCTCGACCGCATCGTGCGCGACCTGCTCGACACGGTGATCTCGACGCGCTACTTCGCGATCGCGCTCACCGAGACGCGCAACGCCTTCTACCTGGGGCGCCTGGACTCCGGAAAGATCGACGAGAAGACGGTGTTCTACATGTCGGTCACCGCCAGCATGCCCGCCGCCGAACTGGCAGAGGCGGTGCCTCAGCGCTTCAAGATCGGCGCGCCCGAAGACGTCGACAAGCTCGTGCTCTCGGCCATGCCGGGCGTGCGCATCGTCTATGCGCCGCAGGTGCCGCCGGCCATTCCGATTCGCGCGGGCGCCTGCTATTTCTCCATCGACAGCAAGAGCCAGCTGTACGACCGCATGCTGCAAGCGCAGAGCGTCACCATCTATGCGCCGGCCGGCATTCCTGACATGCAGCTCGAACTGATTGCCGTGACCGGCTGATCTCCTGATCGCAATGAACACCACCATCAACAAGGCCCCTTCCCTGCTCGGCGCCGACGCACCCGCTGCGTCGTTCACGCCCGCGGGCGCCGCCCCCGATGCGGGCGCAAGCCTGCTCGACCTGCTGTACGACGGCTTCGTGATGCTGTTCCTGCTGAAGAAGAAGCAGCAGCCCGCCACCACCGAGCAGTTCCTCGCCGGCATCCGCAACTACCTGGGCGAGTTCGAGCGCAACGCGCGCAAGCTCGACGCGACGGCCGAGCAGATCCACGCGGCCAAGTACGCGTTCTGCGCGACCATCGACGAGTTCGTGCTCTCGGCGCCCGAGTTTGCGATCCGCTCCGAGTGGGAGCGTCGGCCGCTGCAGCTCACGCTCTTCGGCGACCAGCTGGCCGGCGAAAACTTCTTCAACATGCTCGAAGTCGAGCGGGCGCACGGCGCCGCGCGCATCCAGACGCTCGAGGTGTTCTATATGTGCCTGCTGCTGGGCTTCCAGGGCAAGTACGCCATCGACGGCACCGAGAAGCTGGCCTACCTCACCGCGCGCGTGGGCGACGAGATCGCCAATGCCCGCGGCAAGCGCACGCCGTTCGCGCCGCATTGGCCGCTGCCCGACCTGATCTCGCACTCGCTCAAGCGCGAGGCGCCGCAGTGGGTGGTGGCCGCGCTGTTCGCGTTGATCGGGCTGCTCGGTTTCATCGGCCTGTCGGCCCACATCGGCAGCACCACGCAAGGCACGCTCGCGAGCTACCAGGACATCGTGAAGCTCGGCCCGCGCCAGGCCAACCTGACGATCTCGCTGCCATGACGACGCGGCTCGATCTGCCGGCCTTGCTGGCCCCGATCTCGGAAGCCTCGCCTTGCGGCGAGGACATGCTGTTCTCGCGGCAGTTCGACGCCATCCAGGAGGCGCGCAAGCACGACGATCCATCGCTCGAGCAGGGCGAGTGGGTCATCGAGCTGAAAGAAGCCAACTGGCCCTTCGTGATTTCCGAGTGCGAGAAGCTGCTGCGCGAATCCACCAAGGACTTGCGCCTTGCCGTGTGGCTCACCGACGCGCTGGCCAGCCAGCGCGGCTTCGAGGGCCTGGCCGGCGGCTACCGGCTGCTCACCGGCCTCTGCCAGCAGTACTGGGACCAATTGCATCCGCTGCCCGAGGGTGGCGACATCGAGATGCGCGTCGGCAACGTCACGTGGCTGATCGGGCGTTCGGTCGAGTTGCTGCAGCGCGCGCCCATCGTGAGCGATGCCAACACCGGCTACAGCGCGCTGGTCTGGGAGACCGCGCTGGCGCTCGATCAGAGCATCCGCCGCACGCCGGCGCAAGCCGACGAGCTGCAGCGCAACAAGGTGACGGTCGAGCAGTTCGACCGCATCCGCCGCGCGACGCCCGCGAAGTTCCTCCAGAAGACGCACCGCGACGTGCAGGCTTGCGAGCAGGCGCTGGCCGAGTTCGAGGCCGTGTTCGATGAGCGCACCGCCTCCAATGGCCCGAGCTTCCGCGCCGCCAAGGACGCGGCTGCGGCCATCCGCCAGACGGTCGAGCGCTTCGCGCGCGAAGCCGGCGTGCCGATGGACAACGGCGCACCGGCGGCACCCGCAGCGGCACCGGCCGCCGGTACGCCTGCGCCTTCGCGCATCGAGCCGGTGTTCGACGCCGTGGTGCCGCATCACGCACCCGCGGCGGCGCCCGCCGCGCTGCCGCCCGGCATCCACAGCCGCGCACAGGCCATCGCCCAGCTCAAGGAAGTGGCTGCGTATTTCGAGAAGACCGAGCCTTCGAGCCCCGCCGCCTACATGGCAAACAAGGCCGCCCGCTGGGCCGACATGCCGCTGCACGCCTGGCTGCGCAATGTGATCAAGAACGAACAGGAACTGGCCCAGCTGGTGGACCTGCTCGACCTGCCGAAAAGCGACGACGAGTCGCGCTGAGCAACCCGCGGACGCGGGTCGCCGAGCGGCTTGCTCGTCAGGTGCGCCCGACCCGGAACTCGATGCGCCGGTTGCGCGAGCGGCCTTCGTCGGTCGCGTTGTTCGCCACCGGCTGGTCCGGCCCGACGCCCGAGGTCGTGAGCGTCATCGGATCGATCCCCTTGCCGACCAGGTAGCCCTTCACCGCCTCGGCGCGCGACTGGCTCAGCGCCAGGTTCGACGCCCGGCTGCCGGCGTTGTCGGTGTGGCCGATGACCGCCACCGACTTGTTCGTGAGCTTCTGCAGGATCGGCGCCATCTCGTCCAGGATGTCGCGGCCCTTGCGCGTGAGCGTCGCGCTGCCCAGTTCGAATTCGATGGTGCGGTTGGCCAGCGCCTGGTCGACCGTGATCTGCTCCGACACGGGCACGCGCAGGCTGTTCTTGATCGTGTAGGTCGGGTTGAGCGAATTCGCCATGTCGCTCACGATCTTCTGGCGCAGCGCCTCGTTGCCGACCTCGCCGCTCAGCGCCATCTGCGTGCCCTCGATCTGGAACTGCCCGCGGTGGATGTCCTTGAGCGCGGGCGTGATCAGCCGCTGCACGTTGGCGGCCCAGTTGGCCGGCATGCTGACGGTGTTCACCACCTCGATCTTGTCGATGACGCCGCTCGGACCATAGATGCGGCGCAGCGCCTCGATGACGGCGACGCGCGTGGCCTCGTCGGGCACCTGGCCGCCGGCCACGACCTGTTCACCCTTGCCGGCAGCCGCGGGCGTGGTTTCGACCAGAGCGCCGGGAGCACCTGCCGTCTGGGCGTGCACGGCGGCCGCGGCAAATACGAGCCCGAGGCCCAGCGACAGAACGCGCAAATAACTTTTCATGACCGTCATTCCCCGATGAAGACTTCGCGAAAAGCCGTGAGCACGATGTCCAGCGGCAGCTGCGGCTGGTCGAGGTAGCTCACCAGCTTGAACATCGCGTAGTTGCTGTGGATGGTGTCTTCGACCCACTCCGGGTTGTCGATGTCGATGTTGTGCTCGGTGTAGACCTGCGGATGCAGCACGCTCTGCAGGCTGCGCGGCGACAGGCCGTTGAAGCCGATCACCAGCCGCGAACGGCCGTCGATCTCGGTGGCCATCAGCACCAGCTCGAAGTCGGCCTTGGCGAGGAACTGCGACACCAGCTCGAGCCAGAAGGTGGCGATGAGCGAGCGATCGACCGGGTCGCGCGGCAGCGGCAGCGTGAGCCCTTTTTCGAGGTGCGACACCGCGCTGGCCATCACCGGTTGCAGCAGCAGGCCCAGCGCCAGGATGGCGCGACGCAACGACACCTTGTGGCCGTCGAAGTTGAGCATCTGCTCGATGCGCAGCAAGCTCGTGTCGCGCGTGAAAGCCGCATAGGTGGCGCGCGAGGCCGACTTCTTGAAGCCCGTTTCGATGGCCGGATCAAGCGCCTCGAAGCGCTTCAATTCGCTGTCGAGGTCGGTGCCTTCGGCCAGCGCGTTGACCTGCACCGCCATGCGGTCCCAGTAGGGACCGACGAGCATCGGCGCACCGCGCATGAAGTCGAGCGCCTCGTCGACTTCCACCGAGGTGGCCGCCAGGAACGGATAGCGCCGCGACGACTCGTCGCGGCTCGCCTTCAGGTGCCCCGCAATGGCGACGCGGCTGCGCGAACCGAGGCAGACGAAATGGATCGGCGCCGCGTTGTCGTAGATGATCTTCCAGCGCGGGTCTTCCGACAGCATCTCCATGGTCTGCGACAGCCAGTTGTCGAACACCTTGATGAGCTGTGGGTTGTAGAGGCCCTTCACGAAGTCGCCGCGGCCGGGCAACTTGCCGAAGTAGCACAGCTGTTGTGCCTGCAGCGCGCTCATTTGCCGACTCCCTGTGCCGGTGCTCCCGGTGCCGTTGCCGCAGGCGTTGCGCGCGATTGCGCAGGCACGCCGATTTCCGCCACCGACGACGGCAGCACAGTGCCGCGCAATCCCTTGCCTTGCGGCGAATCGCCGCCCGAGCCGCCCGACTGGGTGTTCTGGATCACGCGCAGCTTGACGGTCACGCTCGCGTTGTCGCGCGCCCAGGTGAGCTCGAAACTGCCATCGGGCAACTTCGTGCGCTGGGCCGTGCTGAGCAGGCGCTCCAGCCCGAAGTTGCCAGGCTCGTTGATCAGTTCGACGGTGCGCCCGTCGAAGGTGACGGCGGTGATCCGCGCGCCCGGCGTGCCCTGCGCGTTGGGCCACACGAAGTTGGACCATTGCGGCGGCGTGTTCCGGTAGCGCAGCTGCTGGCCGTCGATTTCCACCATGTATTCCGTCAGGCCCGACACAGGCTGCGGCAGGATCTGGAACAGCGTCTGCGGCTGCGCGGCACCGCCGCCTCCGCCGGCCGCGGCGCCCGAAAGCGGCGCCACCCATTGCGAGAAGCCGTTCACGAAATCGGGGCTCAGCGTGAGGCCCTGGTCGCCCCAGGCGCGTGGCGAGAGCAGGTCGCCGCGGCGGATGACCAGCGAACCCAGCGTCGTCGTCACGAACTTGCCGATGGCGCCTTCAGGCCCGAAGAACTGCGCGATTTCCGCCGGCGAGGCCTCGATCTTCGCGCCCGTGGAGAACGGGTACTTGGTCGCGAGCGACTGCTGGAACGGCTGGTGCACCTGCGCGCTCCAGATCTTGTTGACCTCCACCGCCGTCGGCTGGATCGTCACTGCGTAGGCCTGCAGCAGCGGCCGCACCAGCAAAGGCCGCAGGGCCTGGCGCTGCGAGGCGTCCATACCGGTGAGCATCTGCTCGTCGACGTACTTGAGCGCGTCGGCCAGCTCGGAGCCGTTGCCCTCCAGCGTCTGCTGCATGAGCTGGCGCGCGCCCGGTCCGGGGTCGCCCTGGTTCTTGATCTGATTGAAGCGCCCGCGCAGCTTCGACAGCGTGGCGAGGTAGCCGCGCAAGAGCGAGGTGTTGTCGCGCTCGACCACCAGGCGCGCGACGCCCGCGAACTCCCGACCGATCGGGCCCATCGGAATCTCGGTGCGGTTGCCGCTCGCGTCGATGTTCACGTTGACCTGCGACGGCGTGGCGCGGCTGAAGAGGTTCTTGAACCAGTTCAGCGCCCCCGTGCGCGCCTGCTGCAGGCCGGCATTGACCAGAGAGGGGTTATCCCACGAGGTCTGGTCGTAGACGGTGTCGAAGACCTTGCGGATCGGTGAGTTCTGTGGATCGCCCAGGAGGTTCATCGCCACCACGGCCTGCTCGAAGCTGCCCATGTCCTTGACCGCGATGCCCTGCAGGAAGCGCTGCCATTCCTTGGCGTACTCCAGCTTGTACATGGTGGCCAGCGTCTTGCGGATCTGCTCAGGACTGCCTTCAAGCGTCAGATCGTCGTTGCCCGCGACGTTGAGCACCCAGTCCTTGCTCGATGTTTCCTTGTTGGCGGCATCGCGGATCGCATCGTCCACGTACTGCTGCCAGGCCTCGCGCGTGAAGGCGCCCGAGATGGCGACGCTGCCGGCGATGGTGCCTTCGCTCTCGGCGCCGGCCGTCGCGCCCAGGATGCGCGCCACCGTCATCGGTGCGAAGCGCGTCGAGGCACGCGCCTTGATCTCGGCATACACCCGCTCGCGCGCCGGCATGCCGCGCACCACGCGGCGCAGGTTGTCGCGCGTCTGCTCGACCAGTGCGAGGTTGGTGTCGGCCAGCGCGGGCCAGTTGTCGTCGCCCACGCGGCGCAGGTAGAAAGTGATCATGCGCTCGGCATCGCGGATGACCGCAGCGCGCGGCATGTCGCCACGGTTGCTTTCGAGCCAGCCGCGCCAGAAGCGCGATATCTGGTCCGTCAGGTGCGCGGTCTCCACCTGACGCTTGTCGGACAGCATGAGGTACGTCTTGAGCGCGTTGTAGGCGTCCTGCACATCGGCCGGCGACGAGCCTGCATACAAGCCGCCGCTCTCTGCAGCGGGCGGCGTTGCCGGCGTGGCGGCCGACACAGCGACCGGCGCGGCAGGGTTGCCCGCTGCATCGGCACGCCGGAGGCGCTCCGGATGCGCGTTGACCTCGCGAAGGAACGCCTGCAGGTTGTCGGACACCGGCGCCAGCATCAGCTGCTTGACGCCGCCGTAATACTCGGCGACGAGCTTGTCCTCGAGCTGGTTGCCCTGGTAGAGGCCGAGCGAGAGCGACAGCGGACGGTCGTTGCGGAATTTTTCGAGTTGCTCGATGCGGTCCTGCAGGATGCCCAGTGCCTCGAAGCGCGTGCGCAGCCCGTTGTCGCTGGCCTGCAGCTTGACCACCTTGTCGAGGTCGGCCTGCACGTTCTCCACCAGCTGCCGGTTGCCGAGGTAAGACCAGGTCCATCCGCCGAGCAGGAGCCCCAGCACCGCGACGAAGGCGAAGAAGCTCACGTAGCGCACGCGGGCCTTCACCGGGCTGGAGAACTGCCGCACCGTCTTCTTGTCTGCAAAGATCACCTTGGAGAACAGGTCGCGCAGGAAGAATCCGTTCTGCGAATAGATTTCCTTGGACTTGGTGGCCGCGTTGTTCAGCGTGAGCCCGAAGCGCTTGGCGATGCGCTCGGTCGACAGGCTGCGCATCGTGCCCTCTTGCAATGCGCTGGTGAAGTAGAAGCCGCGGAACACCGGCTTGTGCTGGAACGGATTGCTCTCGAACAGCGTGGCGAGGAAGGCGCGCAGCGCAGGCTTGATGGCTGCGAATTCGAGCGGAAAGATCAGGAGCTCGGGCGACGGGTCGCTGCCGCGATGGCTCGCGAAATGCGAGACGCTGATTTCCTTCAGGCCCAGGTAGAGCTCGTCGAAGCGCTTGTCGAACAGGGCCACGGCATCCTGCTTCTCGTCGCCGTCGTAGGGCAGCGATGCGCCCCACACGCGGTCGCGCTCCATCTTGTCGCTGTCGCCAAAGAACTCCGCAAAACCGGTGATCAGGTCGGCCTTGGTGAACATCACGTAGACCGGCGCGAACACCTCGAGCCGCTCGGTCAGCTCCTGCATGCGCTGGCGCAGGTTCTTGGCGAGCTGGATCGCGAAATCGGGCCGGCTGCCGATCAGCTCGGGAATGCTCGCCGTGATGATGATCCCGTTGATCGGCGCCTTCGGACGGTACTTCTTGAGCAGGTCCAGAAAGCCGAACCACTCCTTGCGGTCTTCCTGGTGAATGGAATAGCGGCCTGCGGTGTCCAGCACGATACCTTCGGTGGTGAAGAACCAGTCGCAGTTGCGCGTGCCGCCGATGCCCTGGATCACCGCGTTGCCCTTGTCGGCGAACGGGAACTGCAGGCCCGAATTCAGGATGGCGCTGCTCTTGCCCGCTGCCGGATTGCCGATGACCATGTACCAGGGCAGCTCGTACAGCGCCTCGCTGCCCGACATCTGCCCGATCTTGGAAGTCTTGATGGTCTTGACCGCCTCGACCATGCGCCCGCGCAGTTCATCGATCTCGGCCTTGCGCTCGGGGTCGCTGTCGCGCACGGCTGCATCGGCCTGGTCTTCGAGCATGTCGCCGAGCTTGCGGTTGGCCGAGCGGGTGCGCATGCGCCGGATGAACCACACGAGCAGCCACAACAGCAGCAGCACGGCGAAGATGCCGACCGCCCAGATCGCGCCGATCTCGAGCGTCTGCGCGCCGATCAGGAGGAACGCGCCGAGCGCGATGGCGCCGATCACCGAGAGGGTGCGCGGATCGGCCAGGAAACTGAAGAATCGCCGCATAGATGTTTCTGGAATCGGTCCGGTTTAGGTGGCTTGTCGTACGGAGTTCGGAGGGGTCGGCGGGCTCGCGGGGCCCGCCAGCATCGCTGTCCGGGCGCGCGCGTCCTGCACCGAAAGCGCGAGCACGTGCCGTGAATCTCGCACGGCGAGGTGACACGCGAGTGCCACGGCGGTCATGTCGGCCGCGGCCCCGAGATGGCCCAGGCTCGCGCAGACGGAAAGGTTGTTTTCGAAGGGCACATGCGGCAGTCGCTCCTGCACGAGCTTGGCGACTTCGGTGACGCGGCTGGTGCGGTGATCGGCATCGCTCACGACCCAGTCGACGGTGTCGGGCTGCACGGCCGAAGCGGAGAGCAGGCGCTGGGCGAAGAGATCGAGCAGGCTCGCGTCGGGCATGCGCGCGGTGTCGGCCGACTCGTCGCGCTGGCCGCTTGCGCTGCGCGAGAGCACCACGCCGTGCGGCTGCGCGAACAGCGCATCCCCGGCACGCGCGAGCAGCAGTCCCGCGGCGGCTTCGCCGGGTACGCGGCCATTGCGGCGCGCGGCGGAATGAAGCAGGCCTTCGGCCTCCCAGCGGGCGATGCACTCGTTGGAAATTGCGGAGTCGGCGGCCAATGCGATCCACAGCGCGGGTCGCTGTTCTCGATGCAGCGCGAGGTTGATGCGGTCGAGCAGCGCCATCGCGGAAACGCCGGCTTCGCTCTTGAAGCAGTCGACGGTCCAGTGCTGCGACGGGTCTGCTTCGCGCGCGAGTTGCTGCACCCATTGCGTGGCGACCGCGCGCTCGCCTTCGCTCCATGCGCCCGGCAACAGCAGAGAGATGCACAGCTGCGGCGCAGCAGCTGCACCGGGAACGATCGCGCCGCTCGACACGAAACGCCCGGGCGCGCGCGCCGACAGTGCATCGCCGGCATTCAGCAGTGCGTCGGTCGCCGAGGCCAGCAGCTCCTGCAGCACGTCGGACATCAAGTGGATGGCACGCAGCCGGTCGTCGGTCAGCGCGTCGGCATCGAAGCCTTCCGGTGCGGGTCGCAAGGTCTCGCGCAGGTGTTCGCGAAGTTCGTTCGCGTCAAGGCCGGCGACGCAGCCCGCGAGCAGGGGAAAGCCCTCGCCGTCGCGCAGCTCGGGGACCAGCTCGGGCGCTTGCGCCTGGCCGACCGCGGTGGCTACCGTGTCGGCATCGTTGCCGCGCGGCGTGTGAAGAGCGAATGCGAGCACCGACATCTGAAGACGCTCTTGCTGTTGCGCATCGGCCGTTGCCCCCGTCGATGCGGTGGCACCCGTTGCAGCGGATGCGCCGCGCGTCGCCGAAGGCAACGCAACGGCAGGCGGCGGGCTCGCGAAGATCCGCCGCAGCACAAGATAGAACACCACCAGTGCCAGCGGCAGCACGACGAGATAGAGCGCGATGTCGCTCGTGCTCGGCATGCGCGCCGTGTAGTTCCAGTAGACGACCACGATCACCCACACCGTGATGAACACGGCGGAGAACATGAGGGTGGGCTTGACCAGTCGCGCCAGCATCAAGGACTCGTCGATGCCTTTGTCACGCGGCGACGCATGCGGTCGCGATGCCGCATGCCATGCCTGCAGCCAACGAGGTGGCCTTTGTCATTCGGACGCGGAAGCGATCTGACTGGACAGCAGCGTGCAGCCGCAGCGGGCCTTGTCGCCGTGCCGTGCAACGTACCGGCCGTCGAGCATGACGTAGCGGCTGCCGGTCACGATGGGGTTGATGCCGTGGCCGGGCCGCGGACACGACACGAGGTCGCCGATGCGTGCGACGCGGCGCTCGTCGATGCTCGTGTTCTCGGACGCGGTGATCACGATGCCGCCGTGGTCTGTCTTGTCGTGCAGGACGATCCACGGACGATCGTTGTCCGCGGTGGGTTGATCCTCTTCCATTCGAACTCCCCCTTGCTTGCCTCGTTGGTTTGTCGATGCGACCGATGCCATGCCGGCATTCAGTCGCGTGGCAATTTGAAACCGGGCTTGCGGTACTCCACGTGACCGTAGTCCTTGATTGAAGACCAACGACCACCCCACACAAGCCCTACGGACTCGGCCACCTCGCCATAAAGACGGTAGCCCTCCATGGCCCACGGGTCTCTTTCCGAGATCACCAGCTTGCCATTGCGATAGAACGCATTGTCTGCCGCAAGTCCATATTGATGATAGCTTTGATTCGCCTTGGCGAGCGTCACCGTGTTGCCCAACGCAGCGAGTTTGGCCTGCCGTTCGGGGCTGCGATAACCCTCGAGCAACGCGAGGTCGTAGCCGTGTTTCTCTTTCATGATCTTGTAGACCAGCAGCAGGCGATTGCGGAAGTCCGCATCGAGCACGGCCCAGTCGCGACTGCCTTCCTTGGTAAGCGGGCGGACCTGTTCGACCTCTGCGGTTGCGAAGATTTCAGGTGGCAGCGCAGGCGGCGGCACGAGCTGCTCGCCCTTGAGAAGCGCCTCGATCTTCGGATCGCTTGTCGCGGTCGAGTCATCAAAAAACAGGACGCGTCCGGTTCCGAAGGCCACGCTCAACATCACCGGAATGACGAGCAAGCCCATGCCCGACAACAACAGATAACGATGACGTACGGCGAAAGTACGCACACCCAAACCGCCATCGCGCACCAACTGAAAACTTGCTTCGGACACCAAGCCGAATCGATGGCCTAACTTGATAAAAAAGACTGCAGTTGCAGTCGTCAAAGTGATCGTGGCTCGCAACACACGCTCACGAAAAGAAGGGAACAAGAAGATGGCAAGCGCAGCCACCATCAAGGCAAAATAACAAAAGAGAGCGAAGAAGATCAACGGTGTTCGAAGAGTGCAATTCATTGTATGAGTCGCACAACACTTCGAACCGCTCGCCGCAACAACTGCATCCAAGTTGCAACGTTGCGTCGGTCACACCATAAGCCGCGGGGGGAAAAAACATGCCTGCTTTCGGGACCACCCATTCATGATGGGCGCGCCAGACGACAACAAGGGACGGCCGAGCCTGCTCGGTTCCAGCACTTCCGCCGCGGACGCATCGTCTGCAACCGCACCCAACGCGGAATCCACGCGCGTGCTCGCGCAACTCGGCGGCCGCGAGAGCGGTGCGAAGTCCTTCTTCAAGCGACCGAGCGTGTGGGCTTCACTCGCACTATTGATCGGCGTTGCAGGTGCTACGACCTATCAGCTGCAATCGAAACGCACCGATGCACCAGTGAACATCGCGACCGCAGCGCCGGCGAAACCTGCACCGGTTGCCGAGGCTTCACCCGTTGCGCCGCCTGCGCCCGAGACACCCGCTGCTGCGCCCGAGCCGGCAACCGCACGCATCGTCGAGGGCGACACGTCCTCGCCTTCTCAGCAGCAGCAACAGCAATCCACACCGTTCGCTGCGATCGGCGCGCAGCCCATGGTCGTTCCGCCTTCGGGCAAGTCGGCGCGCGCCGCGGCCACAACAAATCCGCCACGCGCAGAGAAGACGACGATGACTGCTGCAGCCGCAAAGAAGCCAACGCAAGTCGCTTCGTCGAAGCAGCCTGTGCGCGCGGCCGACGGCAAGCCCGTCAAGACGGCAGCCAATGCATCGAAGACGCCGAAGCGCGCCAACAACGCCACGCAGACGGCATCGCGCCCCAGCAAGCCCGATCCCGACACCGACCTGCTGACCGCCCTCCTCAGGCGCAGCAAGGCACCAGACCCCGCACCGCAACCATCGGCGCTGGCCGAGGTCGCGGCGGATTGCAAGTCCGGCCAGCGATGCAAACCATGAGCCCCCGTGCCGACGCGAACCACTACGATGCCATCCGCTGACCGCAGCGCGCTCTGGGCCGAGCTCAGCCAGACCAACCGGCTCTACCGTCTCGAGACACCAGGCGCTTCATCGACAACCAACGCCAGCATCGACGCCCTGCGCGTCGAAGGCTGGGTGCAGCGCGAGGCCGTGTCGCAGCCGTTCGAGATGCGCATCGTCTGCCTGAGCCTGCGCGCCGATCTCGCGCTCTCTTCGATGATCGACCAGCCTCTCACGCTCATCACCGTGCTGGCCAACGGCTCGACCGGCAAACGCACCGGCCTCATCCGCGCGGTGGAGTCGCTCGGCTCCGACGGCGGCCTCGCACGCTACCGCCTCACGCTCGTGCCATGGATCTGGCTCGCCACGCAGCAGGGGCGCAGCCAGGTGTTCCAGCAACGCTCGGTCGCCGACATCATCGAGCGCGTGCTCGCGCCGTATGCCGACGCGGGCAGCTGGGCCTTCTCTTCCGAGGTGAGCGGCTTCCTGGCCGATGCGCCTGTCCGCACCTACTGCACGCAATACCGCGAGAGCGACTTCGATTTCTTCTCGCGCCTGCTCACCGAAGAAGGCCTGGCCTGGCGCATCGAAGAAGACGAGAAGGCGCCCCTAGGGCACAAGCTCGTGATCTTCTCGGCGAACGATGCGCAACCCGCGGACCCGGGTTCGCCCATCCGCTTTCATCGCAAGAGTTCGCAGGAACGCAGCGACGCCGTGCAGGCGCTGGTGCGCCGCATGCGGCAGTCGGTGGCGCAGGTGCATTTGAGCGCGTGGAACGTCGACGGCAAGCGCCAGTTGGCGGGCAGTGCCGCCGCGCGATTTGCGATCGGCGGCAAGAACGCACCGCGCATCGAGTACGACGATGTGCTCGGCCTGAACGACCGCAGCCGCGGCTGGGACAGCAACCGCACGCTCGAACGCTATGCCGGCCTGATGATGGAAGCGGCCGAATGCCGCGCCGACGTGATGCTCGGCCACAGCACCGTGCGCACGCTGCGCGCGGGCACGCGCATCGCGGTCGACGACGCACCCGCACTTGGTTTGCAGGCAAAGCCCACGCTGCTGCTGGACACCGTCGAGCATGTGGGCATCAACAATTTGCCGAAGGACACCGCGGCATCGATTGCTGCGCAACTGGGTGATCTGTCGGAGCACCTTGTGTTCGACAGGCCCTGCGCATCCGTCACTGCCGAAGACGATGTGTTCGGGCTGGTGCCGACGGCCACGGGCAGTGCGCGCGACGAAGCGAACGATGTCCATCCGCAGGCGCAGAGCCTTGTCGCGGCAAAGACGCTTGGCTATGCCAACAGCTTTTCGGCCGTGCATGTGGATCGCCCCTGGCGGCCCGTGCTCGCGGCCGCGGATGGCGCGCGGCTCCATGCGAAGCCCACGGCCAGCGGCGTGCACAGCGCGATCGTCGTCGGGCCCTCGGGCGAGACTTCGCCGAACGGCGCTGACGAGCTGTATTGCAACGACCGCGGCGACGTGCGCGTGCGATTCCACTGGCAGACCACCGATTCGGCTGGCGGCGATGCACAGCACACCAACGGTGGCGACGCCAAGGACAACCGCAGCACGCGATGGATTCGCGTGGCGCAGCGCCAGGCCGGCCCTGGCATGGGCTGGCAGTGGTTGCCGCGCATCGGGCAGGAGGTGCTGGTGAAGTTTGTCGACCTCGATGTCGACCAGCCGGTGATCGTCGGTGCGCTGTACAACGGGCGCGGCGATGGGGGCATCGAACCTACGCCCGGTGGGGCATCGCGCAATCAGGAAGGCTCGACAAGCCAGGGCCAGGAGAGCGATGTCTTTGCACAGGCGCGCAACGGATCGTCCAGCGCGCAGGCCAACCTTGCCGCTGGCCACGCGCCGGCTTGGCACGGCTCGAGCGCGGATGACAAGGGGCATCGCAACGCTGCAGCGCTGAGCGGCTTCAAGACGAAGGAGTTCGGCGGCGAGGGGTTCAGTCAACTGGTGTTCGACGATTCGAATCAGCAGTTGCGTGTGCAGCTGCATGCGAGCACGGCGCACAGCCAGTTGAACCTCGGACATCTGATTCATCAGGCAGACAACTTCCGCGGGAGCTTCCGCGGACAGGGGCTCGAGCTTCGCACCGATGGCTATGCAGCCTTGCGTGGTGGAAAGGGCGTGCTGTTGAGCACGTACCACGGGGCCGGTGGGAAGCAGCTTGAACCTGTTGGCGACTTTGCTGCGGGCATGGCGTTGCTCAAACAAGTGCAGCAGTTGGGGCAGGCGCTGAGCGAAGCCGCGATGAAGCACGAGACCGTGCAGCTGGCCGGACATATCGGTTCCGACAAGGCCAACGCTTCACAGCTCGACAAGGAGCGCGCACCGTACGCGGCGATGGAGCATGTGGCAAGCGGCATGGTGGCCGGCGATGCGCTGGAGACGGCTTATTCGGATGCGTCGGACAAGTCCGTTACTACCGGCGATGGCAAGGTGCCGCACACGACCGACGCGGTTGTTGCGCTGGCTGCGCGCGGCGGCCTGGCGATGGTCGCGGGGCAGCAACTGCAGATCGTGGCGGGTGAGACTGCCACGTTGGCCAGTGGTGGGGATATCAACCTTGCGTTGGCGGATGTGCTGAGGGTGCACAGTGGGCAGGCGATCGGGCTGTTGGCCGGGGCGCAGAAGGCCGACGCTGAGTCGGGCCTGTCGATCATCGCGGGCAGCGACGACCTGGACTTTCAGGCGCAGCATGATGAGCTTCGGGTGCAGGCGAAGGATGCGCTGAAGATTGCGAGTACGGACAAGACGGTGGAGTTTGCTGCGCAAAAGAAGATCCGTGTTGCCACTGCGCAAGGCGCATCGATCACGCTGCAGAACGGGGACATCACGTTCGAATGCCCAGGGAAGATTACCTATCACGCTATACAGAGGAAGCTGGCAGGGCCCGTGCGACAGAACTATCCGTTGCCGCAGTTTCCACGCTCGGCAATCGACGGAGAACTCAAGTTTGACTTGGTGCTCAAGGACATGCCCGGCCCACATGGTGTGCCGCATATCAATACGGATTGGCGCATTGTGCGGGCGGAAACTCCTGCGGCAGCCTTGATCAGTGCTGAAGAGATCCTCAGTGGCTGCAGTGATGATGATGGGAAACTCGCTCTCGGCGACGTAGACGAGAGGCAGTTGCACGAAGCTTGGAATCGGACGCCCAACGCACTTTGGATCGTTTCGGAAGGCCATGCACACGAATTGGCGTTGACGCGCGACCCCGATGGCTGGACCGATGAGCAGCAACGCGCTCATGCCATGGATGCAATGGGGTATAGCGACGATCTCGAGATGGTGGGTGACGACGGCACAGACGTTTTTCATCGCACTCTGGCGGAACGCGATCTACGACTCTCCACCGGGGCAGGCATGCTCAAGAAGATCAAGGGATAGTTCAAATGGTAGCGCCACCCAAGAGAAACACGCATCAGATCGTCGACAAAGACGGCAAGCCCTATGAATCGACCATTACCAGCAACACCTGGGTCGGTGGCGCCACTGTTTTTTCCCGCGAAACGAAAAACAACAAGGTCATCGCCTTTACGACGGGCAAGGAATACTTTGCAGACCTGATCCAATCCTGCAAGGCGGCGCAGAGCGAGATCTGCATCGCAAGCTGGCAGGTCAGCTGGGATGGTCTGCTCGCCCAAGGTGTCACTCTCTATGACTTGCTGTGCGAGGTAGTCCAGGCTAACAAGAGCGTGCAGATCTACGTTATGCCATGGAACGATACCGAACCTGTACAAACGTATGACGATCAGACTGCTACGGTGCTGCGCTCCATCAACCAGCGCTTCAACACCCAACAGGTCCACGTATTGCTTTCGCCAAGTTATGCGGCTGTCGATCGGCGTTACTTCAGTCATCATCAAAAGCAAGCGGTCATCGATCGCAAGATAGCCTACGTCGGTGGGCTCGATATTTGTTATGGCCGATTCGACGATGCCACCTACGATCTACGCGCTGACGCAGAAGGTCGCCAGGCGCTGAATCGCTACAACGGTTGCGTAGAGCAGGTACAAAAGCTCGATCCTGCCATCTTGATCGACCCTGACCTGATGACCGGTACGTGGGATCGAACGCCGGGTCTGTTTAACTCAAGCAATGCGCAGGTAGAAACAGACAAGTTGCGTGCCGGCAATGCGTGGCAAGTAAAGTACAAGATGGCGGGCAGTAAGGGGATCGTGATCAATCGAGGTTCTACATCGGCCAACGTTTCCGACCCTACTACGCTGGACCCCTCACGGCAGCCGCGCATGCCGTGGCAAGACGTGCATACGCGCATAGAGGGGCCGGCGGTACGCGATCTATTGCGCAATTTTGTGCTGCGTTGGAACATCGAAGCGAAAGGGGAGGACGTGATCCCGCCAGTCGGCCCACCAGCCGAATTTCCCGAAGCGGGTAAAACGCACGTGCAGGTGCTGCGCAGCGCACCTGCAAATCAACTCCAACAAGAGAGCAAGCGCGCTGCGCCTGATGATCGCTGGCCGAATTCTGGAACGCAAGACGATATCCACCGCGCCATGATTTCTCTGATACAGGAGGCGCGGCGTTTCGTGTACATCGAGAATCAATTCTTCGTGAGTGCTTTCGGCACAGAGGCGCCGCGCCCCCCCGATCTCTCACCCGCCGCCCAATTCATCAACACCTACGGTGGTGGAGATCAAAATGCAGGCGCAATTACGGCGGGCAAGGCCAACAGCAAAGGCAAATTCAATTTGGGCGCCTCTGGCATGTTCGACAGAAGCGAGACGTTGAAGCCGCCCACCAACCATATATGCCAAGTGCTAATCGAGCGCATCAGCCGCTCGATTCTTTCTCGGAAGCCGTCGCCCTTTCACGTCTATATCACGCTGCCGGTTTACTCCGAGGGCACGCTATGTACGGCCGGCACGGCGGTGCAGGTGTACTGGACCATGCAAACCCTGGTTTTTGGTACTCAAAGTTTGCTAAACGGCATACGCCGGTACCTGAAGATGCGCGAACTGATGGACAAAGACGTTGCCGACGGCAAGGTCTGTGGCGACCACCGCAATGTGCTGAGCGACGATAACAAGGACTACGAGAGCATTCCTCTCGAGAAATGCTTCGAATACGTCACGTTGCTGAACCTGCGCAACTGGGCCAAAGTGGGCGACCGCTACTTGACTGAGCAGGTGTATGTCCATACCAAGACGATGATCGTGGATGACTTGTATGCGTTGGTTGGAACCGCCAACGTCAACGACCGCAGCTTACTGGGCGAGCGCGACAGTGAGTTGGCAGTGTTAGTAGTGGACGGGGAAACCACGCGCGCCGACATCAACGGCAACGGCAAAGCGCGAGAGGTGAGGGTGTTTGCGCACGAACTCAGAAAGAGCGTGTGGAGAAAGCTATTCGGCATCACCGGTGGGGTACGGCCCGCGACGGAGTTGCAACAAGCCATCGAGCGCCCCGGCAGTCCCAGCAGTTGGACTGCCATTCAGAAGCGAGCGCAACAAAATGCCGAGCTCTACGAGGCGGCGTTTTCCTGGATACCGAGGAGCTTCGCCACAAACGAAAAAGGCGAAACCAGGCCGGCAAGTATTCTTCCAACATGGGATCCGGCCTTGCCAGCGCCTGCAGGCCAGCAATGGGAGGCAGGCAATTTAGGCTCGCCAATGCCTTTTCAGGCAGAGTTTTGGGATACGCCACAACACAATGCAGAGGGTGTTGCAGGACTAAATCAGATCAAAGGTTTTATTACGGCATTGCCTATCGAATGGACCAAAGGCGAGAACGTTCGTTTTGAATACCCCACCGCACTGGTTGCCGATAGAGAAGAATTGCCAAGCATGAATTCCAGCCCGAGCTCGATAGCGCAAAACACCAAGTCAGACGCCGAGGTCGTTTGAAATTGAAAATCGCGCCTCCCACCACCGCTTTGCGCACAGCTGCTGCGCTACTTTGCATCGCGACAGCAAGCGGATGCCTTGCACAACATTCTGAGGCAATCCCGTCTGACTGGGTCACCGACTGTGTAGGCCGCATGCAATTGAGCATGCCTGGGCAGGTGGAAATCGCAGCGTATTCTGCAGCCTCCTTGGCCAAGCTTTTTCAACCCACAGTGGAAAATGGCAAGTTCGAATTTCCAGATGGGCAATCTGCTGGCTATTCAGGATCCTCGTACAACGCGAGTCTCCGTGTAACTCATCCTCTTTCTGAGGCTCAAGCAAAAAACTTGCTTGAGCAAGCAGAAAAACGTGAGGCCCGGACACGTGATTTTATTTGGAAGAGGAAACAATCGCTAAGTGACAATGCTCCTCGCTTCGAAGAAATTGCACTAACGCAGAGGGGCGGCGTGGCATTTCGAGTTGGTGCGAGTTATTCACTGACGGTTCCTGTTGGATCGAATTTATTTCACGCCGACGTTTCTTATCCAGGCAAGGATTGGTCGTCAGTACGCGGTGAATTCGAGGCGCTCGCTTATGGTTCCGCTCCTCGCGCAATTGGGGACGTTCCAAAAACACCTGGCGTTTGCCTACCGTATGTCTTCATCAAAGATGGTGGTGATGCGCGCAGATATGTTGCGACGACATATCGGTTGACGAAGCACCCCGATGTAACGATCATGCTTCGAGACAGCAAGGCAGAGCCAATCTCCAGCAACACGGCCCCTGACAAGATCACACCAGAAGCGCAGATTGAATTTTTCTGGCGGCATGCCTACCAAGACCCCAAGCGTATGGAAAGCATTTGGCGCTTCCTGCATCCGATCAAGTTGGCCAATGTCGATGGCAAAGCCAGTTTTGTTCAACTCACCCGCGTGGACGATCAAGTTGACTATGGCTATCTTGCCGTTGCGCAAGGCGACCCGAATGCCAAGGAAGACACACCCAATCTCATGCTCTATGTGATTCGCGATGCGAAAAACGCCAAGGCCAAGGGTATCGAGCCCCTAGGCAAGGACGAATTCATCAAGCTCGCTCAAACCATCGCAACAAGCGTGAGGCAAAGGCCAATCTCTTCGCAATGACGAAATTGAACAAATTTTGAGCGGCAACATCGATGCCCATCGGATTCTGATCATGGGGTACACGGCATCGGCCTATAAACCTCTACAGCGTGTTCACGGCTACGGTGGCTGGCAGAACACCTTCGTGCTGCCCTCGATCCTGGTGGACATGCGCAGCTACACACGACTCGAAGCGCCCGAACTCACTGTCAATCTGCCGCCGTTCGAGCAAAGCATGGAGCGGCTGAATGCACTGCTGAAGAGCATTCGCTTGCGACCTACAGAGCCGGCAATGCCCGAACTGGCGAATCTGCCCGCGAAGTGATGATGATCGGCACACATGCAGATCGATCACGTGAACCCAAACGTGAAACAGATGCGGTTGCCAAGTCCACGATGATTCGCCGGCGAAATCCGGTGGCGGGACTCCTCTTCTTGACCTGCTTGAGCTCAATCCATGCAGCCTGCAACACGCGCGCAAACTGGCTTGAATCACCTAGTGACGGGATCAAGGTCTTGATCGGCTACGAGCAAGACTTGGGAGGACGCTTCGCATCGCAACCAGCAAACGGACTCGACACGCCTGCGTTCGCACCGCTCCTGCCGCAAGACATCCAGGCAAAGGACGCGCAAGGCATCTTGCCCAACGATCAAGACAAGGGTGTCGTGTCCTACTACGAACCCGACGGCAAGGACGGCTGGCGCATCTGCCGCAAGGAAGACTGGTTCCGACGCAACGAAGGCACCCGCCCGGCCAGCATTGCCAGGACCGAGAAAAACCAGTCGCGCAACACCAGCCTCGCGCCCGTTTTGCGATCGCATGTCATGGGAGCCGCACGGGTCTATCTCTATGACTCGAAAGGAAGAATTCAAGAAACGTTCGCGGCGGCTGTCTATGAGCCGGAGAAGAGCGAGCGCGTGACAACGGACGAGCGTCAGTGCTTTCGCTTCAACGATCAGAACCTGCTGCAGTTGTACGTCTCAGCCACCGCGACCAACGCCTGCCCGTCTGGCGATCCTGACCCGAGGGATACGTGGCGCAGGTTCCGCTATGGGGCATTCAAGAACGACCGCGGCCATACCGAAAACGGCAGCCTCTGGATTCAATGGCACCAGGGGAACGAAGATGGCCGCTGGAGCGAATCCATTGTGTTTCGCAACTCGCCCAAGCCCAGCCCTGAGCGCCATGGTGGCAACGCAAGCGTCGACTCCAACAAAGGCGTCACGCAAATTCTCGGTGGCTTCAACATCGGTCTGCGAGACCGCAGCGACGGCCCCGCGCTGAAGTACACCGACGGAAGTAGCAAGCCAATCGAGTACTACTTCACCAAACCCCCGGTGCCGGTCTCGATCCTTGACGACGTCGACCAGATGTACCGTCATGACCGTCGGCGCGAGACACAGGTGCTCTCGGGCATCAAGCTGATCGAGCTCTACCCCGCGGGCGCGCACCAGCCGCTCGACCGCTTCTACATGGCGGCCGGCCGAACCCTTCGACAGGAACAGTACGACGACTCGGGCAAGCTCAAGCGCGTCATCAATCTGGGCTTCGTCGGGCTGAACAAGAAAGACGGCGGCTTCTACGATGAAGATCTGCGCGGCAAAGTCGGCCTCAAACTCAAGGGCAGCAAGCTGTTGTATCGGGTGTGGGAATATGACGCTGCAGGCAAGGCCAGCCTGATAGCCATCGGCTGGGACGCCAAGTTCGGCTCGGCCGCGCGCGAAGAGCCTCTGGAACTCGCGCAATTGGCCTTCGGGTCGCCCGACGGCACGGTGGGCTGGAAGCGCGAAGATGAATTTTTTAAGGCTTTTGACTTTGATCCGATTGCCAGCCGAGCGTATCCCGATCCGGTTGCTAAATAGGCCGCCGCGGTCTCGTATGAATGCGATGTTGAAAGAACACTTCAGACAACATCCTTTGGTGCTTGCCTTGCTCGGCATGATGCTTTCGAACCAAACTGTTGCGCAATCACTCCCGTCCATCCGTACTGAGTGCCTCGGCTACCAAACGATAGATGTGCCTGGTGAAATCGAATACGCCACTCTGCCACCCAACATGTCGCCTGCAAACGGAGGAGGCTATGGATTCGACACCGGCGTTGGCGTCTGGAAAACGTACCAACTCGTAGACAGTGAGGGCGTATTCGACGCGGATGAAAGCTCCAGATCGATTCACACCTCCAGCCTAAATAGCGCCGCAGGCCTCCAATCGCAATTGCTGGAACTCAATAGAAAACGACAGCAGCAAAAAGACATCGTGCTTGCTCATGCTGACATGCTCGCACGACACGGCGATATGGATCCCGGAGGAAAACTCAGGCAGGCGGACTTGGATGAGGCGGCTGCCTTCCGCTTTTATCAGCCGTACAACGGCGGAAATTCGTTCGGATTCATCAATGGTTCCGGCAAATTCAACTTTTCCACGTTGGCGGGTGATCACGTCGTATCTGCCAGCAGAAAACTCGAAGGCACGCCAGAGCAAACCATCGCCAACTTCCTGAGGTTCTATCGCGCACGCATGCCATTCGCGGTTCCAGCCGAACCCGGCGTTTGCCTACCCTATGGTTTCATGACCGGCGAGAAAAAACCCGCCCATGTTGCCGTCTCTTTTCGACTTGTAGATCGTCCCGACATCGTGGTGTACCTGAGCGACCGCGACGCTTCAAGCGAGGACAGCATCGATTCCGAGAAGTTCGTCAACGAAGCCGTGCAGCGAGGCTACTTTTACGGTGCCAAGCTCACAGAACCATTGGACGGCCGTGTGCGCCCGTTTCATTCAATTACGGTAGACGGGCGACAAGGGCTTGGCGGCATGGCACTCATCACTCGCAGCGTTCTCAGTGGGCCGCCGATTCACAACGAGACCAACAAGAACCAGGACTGGGGCTATCTGGCCTACATACCCGGCGACAAGAACGCACCGCCCGGCACCTCATCCAATCTCATCTTCAAGGTCGAGCGTTTTGGCCGCTTCGCCAAAGCGCCCATGACAGAGAGCGAGTTTCGCGATCTGGTCAAGACCATCGCGCAAAGCATCAAGCGCAGGCCTGGAGCATGGCGCGCAGGTTGATGATTTGATCCGGCACCCGAGGTTGACCGCGCTGCCGTCACACGCATCACCCCCGCGTCGCGTTCTCCTTCATCTTCGCCAACGCAATCGCCAACACCGCCCCACCCAGCGTCTTCACCAACCCCGAGTGCTGCGCATAGAACCGGCTCACCTCGTCGATCACCCCCGCGTGCTGCTCTTCGGCATGCGCTGCAATCTCCGTCACCTGCGTGGGTGACAGCTGCGAGGCCTGCTCCGGCGTGAGTTGCGTCTGCCCCGGCTGCAGCATCCGCCCCAACACGCCGCCTGCCAGCATCGACGCCGCGGCCGGACCCAGCGTCGCCAATATCTGGTTGAGCACGCCAGCCTGCTGCATCGGCGAAGACTGGCCGAACAACCGCCCCACCGTGTCGCCGAACGCCGGCGTCTGGTCGGAGCGCATCGCCGCTGCGAGCCCCGCGCCGATCGCGTCGGGCGACGCGTGCTGCGTGATCTGGTCCACATGCGCACCACCGTTATCGCTGCCGATGGCCTCTTGGAGGATGTCGAGTAGTCCCATGGCGGAGCTCCTTCCTGGAGAAGAAACGTCGATCCTCGACCTGCACCCCTGAGCGGTGGCTGACTGGCTGACCGGCTGCGCGCAGCCGTCGCGCACGGCTCACTGATTTCCGATCGTCTTCGCTATCCTGCCGGCTGGCCAAGACGAAGGATTCGATTTTGCAAACGCACCCCGCCATTCAAGCCGCGATGGAACGTGATTTCGGCGCCATTGCCGACCTGGTTCGCCTCCACGCCCAGCACACGCCCGACCATGTCGCGCTCGCGGACGCGCAGCACGCGCTGAATTACGGCGCACTCGACGCGCTGATGGACCGCATCGCCGCCAGCCTGCAGCGCGACGGTCTCAAGGCAGGCGACGCCATCGCGGTCTGCGCCACCTCGTCGGTGAACTACGCCGCGGTGTTCCTCGGCGCATTGCGTGCGGGCATCGCGGTCGCCCCGCTCGCACCGGGCTCCACGCCCACCAGCCTCGCCCGCATGATCGAAGACGCCGACGCGCGCATCCTCTTCACCGACGCCTCGGCCGCCGTCGTGGTCGGCCCCGCGAAGGAAGGCGGCATTCTGCGCGTCGCACTCGACGGCTCTTCGGCGGGACGCGATTTCGCCGGCTGGCTCGCACCGGTCGGCGCGAAGCCCGAGGCCGTCGAGGTGCAGCCTTCGTGGGCCTTCAACATCATTTACTCCTCGGGCACCACCGGCGAGCCCAAGGGCATCGTGCAGGGGCACGGCATGCGCTGGGCGCACGTGCAGCGCGGCGCCAAGTACGAGTACAGCGCCGACACCGTCACGCTGCTGTCGACGCCGCTCTACTCCAACACCACGCTGGTGGTGTTCTTCCCCACCATCGCCTTCGGCGGCTGCGTGGTGTTGATGCCCAAGTTCGATGCCGGCGGCTACCTGCAGCTGGCCGAAGCGCGCCGCGTGACGCACACGATGCTGGTGCCGGTGCAGTACCAGCGGCTGATGGCGCACCCGCGCTTCGACGCGCACGACCTCTCGTCGTTCCAGTTCAAGTTCAGCACCAGCGCGCCCTTCAACGCCGCGCTCAAGGCCGACGTATTGAAGCGCTGGCCCGGCGGGCTGATCGAGTTCTACGGCATGACCGAAGGCGGCGGCACCTGCATCCTCGAGGCGCACCTGCACCCGACCAAGCTGCACACCGTGGGCCAGCCGGCGCCGGGCAGCGACATCCGGCTGATCGACGAGGAAGGCAACGAACTCCCGCAGGGCAATACCGAGGTGGCCGGCGAGGTGGTGGGCCACTCGGCCGGCATGATGACCGGCTACCACCGCCAGCCCGCGAAGACGCGCGAAGCCGAATGGTTCGACGCCACCGGCAAGCGCTTCATCCGCACGGGCGACGTGGGCCGCTTCGATGCGGACGGCTTCCTCACGCTGTTCGACCGCAAGAAGGACATGATCATCAGCGGCGGTTTCAACATCTACCCGAGCGACCTCGAAGCCGTGCTGCGCGGCCATGCGGCGGTGGCCGACGTGGCGGTGGTGGGCATGCCGTCCGAGCAGTGGGGCGAGACGCCAGTGGCCTTCGTGGTGCGCCGCGAGAACGACGCCACCACCGAAGACGCGCTGCTGCAATGGACCAACGACCAGCTCGGCAAGACGCAGCGCCTGGCGCGCCTGCACTTCATCGAGGAGCTGCCGCGCAGTGCGATCGGCAAGGTGCTCAAGCGCGAACTTCGGGAATTGCGGTAACGGCCGGACGCGCCTCCGGCTGACGCGCCGGGGCCTGGAGAAGAGGCACGATCGCGACATCAATGAAATCTCTTCGCGGCCAGCTCGTCTTCTTCTGGGTGCTGCTGTTCAGCGTGTGCGCCGCGCTGGCCGTGGTGATGCTCACGCTGTACCGCAGCAGCGCGGGCGCGCAGGTCGAGGCGGGGCAGGCGGCCACAGAGCAATCGTGCCGCGCGATCGCGGCGCGCTACGCCAAGTCGGTGAGCGAGCCCTCGCCCCCGCAACCGCAGGTCGACCTGCTGCAGGTGCTGCTGCAACTGGTGCTGATCGAGGCGCCGCATGTCGAAGGCGGCGTGTGGCAAGGGGCCGGCGGGCTGCTGGCCTATGCCTACCCCACCTATGAAGGGAGCGGCGTCAAGCGGGACGTGCCCGCCGCCGAGCAGCCGCTGATCGTCGAACTCTCGCAACTCGCGGCGCGCACCCAGCAGCCGCAGACCGACGTGGTGCGCGGCAGCCGCGAGGCGCTCATCGTGTCGGCCTGCCCGCTCTCCGCGCCGGGCAAGGACCTCGCGGCCTGGACCATGACGCGCACCCACGCCGGTGCGCTGGCGGCGCAAGGGAGCCTGCGCGCCGGGCTGGCGGTGCTGCTGCTGGTCGTGCTGGCCTCGGGGCTGTGGCTCGGCTTCATCCTGTTGCGCGGGCTGCGCCATGTGCAGCGCCTCGAAACCCGGTTGGCAGAGGCCGATGCAAGCGGCGACGCGATGCCCGAGCTGCCGCGCACGGGCGTGCAGGAACTCGACCGCATCGTCGACGGCTTCAACCGCTACCGCCTGCGTTTCGAGGAAGCGCGTGCGAACCTGCGCGCGGCCGCACAGCAACGCAGCCGCGACCAGCGGCTGGCGGCGCTCGGCCGCATGACGGGCGGCGTCGCGCACGAGATCCGCAACCCGATCGCGACGATGCGCCTCAAAGCCGAGAACGCGCTGGCCGCCACGCCCGAGCGGCAGGGCGAGGCGCTGCGCACCATCGTCGGCCAGATCGACCGGCTCGACGGACTGGTGCAGAGCCTGCTCGCGCTGGTGCAGCCGGTCACGCTGGCGCCGCAAGAGGTCGACCTGCACCGCTGGCTCACGGACCGCACGGCTGCCGTCGCGGCGAAGGCGGCCACTGGCGACGTGCAGGTCGCGCTGCGGCACGAGGGCCCCGCAAAGGCGGTGTTCGACCCCGTGCACCTGGCGCGCGCCATCGACAACCTGCTGGACAACGCCGTGCGCCATGCGCCGCGCGGTAGCCGCGTGACCTTGTCCGCATTGCAGCCCGATGTGCGCACGCTGACGATGCGCGTGGACGACGACGGCCCCGGCGTGCCCGAGTCGCTGCAACCGCATCTCTTCGAGCCCTTCGCCACCGGCCGCGCAGACGGCACCGGGCTCGGGCTGGCGCTCGCGCGCGAGGTGGCGCTGGCGCACGGCGGCGAACTGCACCATGTGCCGCTGGCGCAGGGCACCCGCTTCGAACTGGAGATTCCATGGGCGCACCTGCTGATCGTCGATGACGACGACGCCTTTCGCGACACGCTGGCCGAGACGCTGCAGGGCCTCGGCCACGACGTGATCGCCGCGGCCGGCGGCGCCGAGGCGGTGGAGACGCTGGCGCGCGGACGCTTCGACGCCGTGTTCCTCGATCACCGCATGCCCGGCATGGACGGCCTGCAGACGCTCGCCGCCATGCAGGCGCGGCTGGTGCACCTGCCGCCGGTGATCGTGCTCACCGCCTTCGCGAGCGCGGGCAACACCATCGAGGCGATGCGCCTGGGCGCCTTCGACCATCTGGCCAAGCCGATCAGCCGCGAGGCGGTGCGCGAAGTGCTCGAGCGGGCGCTGCAGCAGCGAGCGATCGCAACGACGCCATCGCCCTCCACGGTGGACGAAGACGACAGCGGCGACCTGATCGGCCCGGGCCACGCGATGCGCGAAGTGCACAAGCGCATCGGCCTTGCCGCGGCGAATTCGATGCCGGTGCTGGTGCTCGGCGAAACGGGCACCGGCAAGGAAATGGTGGCGCGCGCGCTGCATCGCCATTCGGCCCGCGCCGACCGGCCCTTCGTGGCCATCAACTGCTCGGCCATTCCGAAGGAGCTGCTCGAAAGCGAACTCTTCGGCCATGTGCGCGGCGCGTTCACGGGTGCGACGGGCGAGCGCCCGGGATGCTTTCGCGCGGCCGACGGCGGCGTGCTGCTGCTCGACGAGATCGGCGACATGGCGCTCGATGTGCAGGCCAAGATCCTGCGCGCGCTGCAGGAGGGCGAGGTCACGCCGCTGGGCAGCCACAGAACGATCAAGGTCGACGTGCGCGTGATCGCCGCCACGCACCGCGACTTGGCCACCGCGGTGCGCGAAGGGCGCTTTCGGGAAGACCTGCTCTACCGGCTCGACGTGCTCTCGATCCGCCTGCCGCCGCTGCGCGAGCGGCTGGCCGACATCATTCCGCTGGCCGAGCACTTCCTGCGTCGCGCGGCAACGCCCGAGGCGCCCAAGGCGCTGTCCGCCGACGCCGCGCAGCGGCTGCTGAGCCACCCCTGGCCCGGCAACGTGCGCGAGCTGCGCAATGTGATGGAGCGTTGTCAGGCGCTGGTGCGCCACCGCGTGATCGGCGGTGCGGACCTGGCTGCCGCACTGGGTGTTGCGCGCCCTGGCGAGACCGAGCAGACGCTACCGGCCGGCTGGCTCGACGCCGAGCTGCCCGCCGCCGTGGAGCGGCTCGAACGGCTGCTGATCGCAAACGCGCTCGCGGAGACGGGGGGCAATCGCGCCGAGGCTGCACGCCGGCTGGGCATTCACCGGCAGTTGCTCTACCGCAAGCTCGCGCAGTACGGGCTCGAGTAAGGCGAGGTGTCCGGAAACCGGACACCCGATGTCCTGGGATCATCCGGGCACCGACCGTCCGTCGCGCGCAAGCTGTTGATTTCAAAGGGTTTCCTGGCTGGCACGTTGTGTGAGATGTCCTTGGGCATCCATCCACACAAGGAGCCCTCCATGACACCCCGCATCACTTTCATCGCCGCCGCCTGCCTGCTGGCCGGGAGCGCGGCCTTCGCGCAAATGCCGCCTCCGCCGCCCGGCGGACCGGTGCCTCCTGCGCCCATCGCTGCAACGCCGGAGGCCGGCACCATCACCGTCAGCGGTCGTGCGCAGCAGTGGCTGATCAATCCGAACGGCGAGGCCGACGGGCTGCTGCTCTCGGACGGCACGCAGGTCGCGTTTCCGCCGCATCTCTCCGCGGCCGTGATGCAGATGCTCAAGCCGGGTGAAACGGTGCAGGTCAGCGGCTGGCGCGCGCCGAACGTGCCGGTGGTGCGTGGCCAAACCCTCGTCGCCAACGGCCGCAGCGTGACCGACCAGCCGCCGGCCCCGGGCATGGCCCCGCCGCCACCGCGCGAATCGGGCGCGCTCAGCGCCATGACCGCGGGCGGCCGCATCGCGCGCCTGCTCTACACCGACCGCGGCGACGTCCATGGCGTGATGCTCGAAGACAAAACCATCGTGCGCTTCCCGCCGCACATCGGCGCCGCGTATGGCGCGCAGCTGCAGCCCGGTGCGCCGCTGCATGCGCGCGGCTGGGGAACCCGCAGCGCGCAGGGCACGGCGCTGGAAGCGACGAGCCTGGGCCAGAGCGCCGACACCGTGCGCGAAGTGTTCAGCGGACCGGGCCTCGAACCCGCACCGCCGGTCGGCGGCCCGCGTGGACCGCGCGGACGGGGTCCGGTGCCGCCGGCCCCGGTGATGCCGCTGCCAGCGCCGAACCCCGCCTCCTGACCCTCGCGCGAAACCCGCCATGACCCGTCCCTCCGCGCCCATCACACCCTCGCGCCGCAGCCTGCGCGCGCTCGACGCGCTGGCCTTCCTCGCGCCCGACATCCAGGGCGGCGTCGGGCCGTTCCTGATCGTCTTCATGGCCGGCACGCTGGCCTGGGACCCGCAGCGCATCGGCACCGTGATGTTCGTCTCGGCGCTGGTGGGGCTCGCGGTGCAGGCGCCGGCCGGCGCGCTGATCGACAGCGTGCGCCACAAGCCGCGCTGGATCGCGGGCGCGATCTCGCTGATCGCCGTCAGCCTGCTCGTCATGGCGAACTGGCCGAGCTATGGCGTGATCCTTGCCGGGCAGTCGCTCATCGGCGCGGCCGGCACGCTGGTCGCACCGGCGATCGCGGCGACCAGCCTCGGCATGGTGGGTCGCGCGGGCCTGGATGCGCGCATCGGCCGCAACGCCGCGATCACCGCGGCGGGCACGGTGCTGTGGGCGCTGGGCACGGGCTGGGTCGGCCATGCATTCGGCCCGCACGCGATGTTCTTCTATGCCGTGGCCATGGCGCTGCCGACCATTGCGGCGGCGCTTCGCATCCGGCACCACGACATCGACCTGCAACTGGCGCGGGGCGCCGATGCCGAGCCGCCTGCCGCGTCTTCGTCCGCGCCGGGTGCGCGCGCCGCACGCTGGTACGACCACCGGCTCCTCGTGCTGCTGGCCTGCGCCTTCCTGTTCCACCTGGCCAACGCCGCCATGCTCACGCTGGTTGCGCAGAAGGTCGGCACGCGGGCCGGCACCTCGGCCGCGCTGTGGCTCTCGGGCGGCGTGATCGTCACGCAGCTGGTCACTATTCCCATCGGTCTGGCGGTCGGACGCTGGGCGCCGCGCTTGCCGCGCAAGCCGATCTTCCTCGTCGGCTTCGCTGTGCTGCCGGTGCGCGGGCTGCTCTACCTCCTGGCCGACAGCCCCGCCGCGCTGCTGGCGCTGCAACTGCTCGACGGCATCGGCGCGGGGATCTTCGGCGTGATGCTCACGCTGACGATCAGCGACCTCACGCGCGGCAGCGGCCACTTCAACTTCGCGCTCGGGCTCGGTGCGGCCTGCGTCGGGCTGGGCGCGGCGCTGAGCAACCTGGTGGCGGGCACGATCGCGCATGCGGCCGGCTACGGCACTGCCTTTTCGGTGCTCGCCGGCATCGCGGCGGGTGCGCTGGCGTTGTTCGCGGTGGCAATGCCCGAAACTCGCGGCCGGGGCCGCTCGCCAGCCGGCGCGCCGACCGCCTCCGCATTGACCTCCACCGCTTCATGACCAAAGACACCGCGCCCGCCCTGCCCGCCTCGTCGTCCGACACCTCTTCGCCGCACGAAGGCGGCGGCAACGGCCTGCTCTGGGTGCTGGTCGTCGTGGCCGTCGCGTTCGCCTTCCTGTGCCCGCGTGCGCCGATGGACTGGCTGAAGCTGGTCGACTGGCAGACCGTGGGCGCGCTGGCCGGCCTGCTCGCCATCACGCAGGGCGTGGAGAAGAGCGGCATGCTGCAGGCCGCGGCCCAGCGGCTGCTCTCGCGCACCACCGACCTGCGCCAGCTCGCGCTGCTGCTCACCGCCGCCGCGGCCGTGCTCTCGGCGCTGGTCACCAACGACGTGAGCCTGTTCCTGCTGGTGCCGCTCACGCGCGTGCTCGCCAGCCAGGCGCACCTGCCGCTGGCCCGGCTGGTGGTGCTGGAGGCACTGGCTGTGAACGCGGGCTCGGCGCTCACGCCCATCGGCAATCCGCAGAACCTCTACCTCTGGCACCGCACCGGCGAGAGCTTTGCGGGCTTCATGGGAATGATGGCGCCCACGGTGCTGGTGATGCTGTTCTGGCTCTTCGTGGCCGTGTGGCTGCTGGTGCCGCGCACGCCCATCGCGCTCAAGCCGGCGACCGAGGCCGCGCCGGTGCAGCCGCGGCTGCTGGCGCTCTCGGGCGTGCTGTTCGTGGGCTTCGTCGTCGCGCTCGACCGCCACTGGCTCGTTGCCGGCTTGGCGGTGGTGTTCTGCGCCTATCTGGTGTTCCAGCGCCGGGTGCTGCGCGACATCGACTGGGCGTTGCTCGCGATCATCGCGCTGATGTTCGTCGACCTGCGCCAGCTCGCGGAGCTGCCGGCCATCGCGTCGCTGATGGGCCAGTGGCCGATTGCCGAAGGCTGGCGCGCCTACCTCGCGGCCATCGTGACCTCGCAGTTCATCAGCAACGTGCCGGCGACCATCCTGCTCGACCGCTATGTGCATGACCTGCCAGCGCTCGCGGCCGGCGTGAGCGTCGGCGGCTTCGGCTGCGTGCTGGGCTCGCTCGCCAACCTGATCGCGCTGCGCCTGGCCAAGGTGCCGCACGGCCTGCGCGAATTTCACCGCATCAGCATTCCCTTTCTGCTCGTGTGCGCAGCGTCCGCGGTGCTGCTGCGGCTCGGCTGATTTTTCCCTCGCTCCCCCAAACACTCCGACAAAGGAACTCCCATGCCGCACTCTCACGACACCATCGACATCTGGTCCGTCGAAGGCCGCTT
Source organism: Variovorax sp. W1I1 (assembly GCF_030815625.1). NCBI lineage: Bacteria > Pseudomonadati > Pseudomonadota > Betaproteobacteria > Burkholderiales > Comamonadaceae > Variovorax > Variovorax sp. W1I1. Next base: position 5,660,313 of record NZ_JAUSWZ010000001.1, read on the forward strand.
CCAGCATCTCGTCTACAGCCCCAAGGGTGGCATCGAGGGCGTGCTCATCGACACCGACGGCATCGCCACGCAGTTCGTGTTCGATCGCCACGAACCCACGGCCGCCGCCGCCTTCGCCGGCCTGCGCCCGGGCCAGGCACTGGTGATCGAGGGCACCGAACAGGGCCCGTCGCCCAAGGGAGACGCGGCGCACAGCGTCTACCAGTTCGAACGGCTGGTTTCGGTCGATGGCCGGACGCCGCAGGATGCACCGGCCCATAAAGACATCGCCGGCACCGTGGTGCGCCTTAATTACGCACGGCACGGCGAAGCGAACGGCGTCGTGCTGGACACCGGCGACTTCATCCACACGAAGCCGGACGGCTTCGCGCGCCTCGGGCTGAAAGTCGGCGACACGGTGCGCGCCGAGGGCCGCGCGCAGCCGCTCGCGACGGGTGGCGGGCAGGTGGTCGAGGCGGTCCGGGTCAATGGCCGGCACCTTAAGGAAACCGAAGAAGCCTGAGGCACGGCTTGCGGCACCGCGAGGGCCGCGCGGACAATGCGCAGCAGCCACCTATGCACACGGCACACGAACTCTCCCTGCGCACCTACGGCCCCTCGCACGGCAGCCATGCGCACGACCATTTCCAGGTGCTGATCGGCCTCGATGGCGTGCTGGAGATCGAAGTCGAGGGCCGCGGCGCGGGCATCGGCGCTGGCGAGGCGCAGGTGGTCGCACCGGGCAACCGGCATGACTTCGAAGCCCGCGGCGAAGGCAGCGTTTGCCTCGTGCTCGACACCACGCACGCGCCGTGGGCCCGGTGTGCCGAGCGCGCGCCAGCGGGTGCGCCGCAGCTGCATGCGCTCGCACGCTATCTCGTGCAGTGCATAAAGCAGCCGCAGCATGCCGCGCTCGCGCTGCAGTACGGCCCTGCGCTGCTGCTGGAAGCCTGGCGCCCCGCGGCTTCATCGTCGATGACCGACACGCGTCGCCGCCGCATCGATTGGCAGGCACTTGCGGCCTGGGCCAGAACGCGGTGGCACGAGCCCCTGACCGTTTCCGACCTCGCCGAGGTGGCCTGCCTAAGCCCCAGCCAGTTCGCACAGCGCTGCCGCGAGGAGCAAGGCGTGAGCGCGATGCAGTGGCTGCGCGGACTGCGCCTCTCGCACGCGCGCGAACTGCGGATGGACGGCATGGGCGTCGCGGAAACCGCGCGGCGCACGGGCTACCGTTCGCCATCGGCGCTCACCGCGGCACTGCGCCGCCGGGGCATCTGACGACAAGACCGTCGCCACGCGACGATCGACCGGCGTTGCGCGACGACCGCATCGCGTAGCCTCGCCGGTCTCATGTCTTCCACCGTCTACGCCCTGCTCGCCATCGCGCTCTGGACCAGCCTTGCCTCGCTCGGCACGGCCCTGTCGCACCTGCCGCCCTTCTTGCTGACGGGCCTCGCGCTCATGATCGGCAGCGTGCCGAGCTGGCCGCTCGTGCTGCGCGACCGCCGCGCCTGGAAGGTGCCGCCGCGCACGCTGGCGCTGGGCATCTACGGCCTCTTCGGCTATCACTTCCTGCTGTTCATCGCGCTGCGATATGCGCCGCCGGTCGAGGCCAATCTCGTCAACTACCTGTGGCCGCTGCTCATGGTGGTGCTGGCGCCGGTGCTGCTGCCGCGCATGTCGCTGCGGCCGTTGCACGTGATCGCGGCGCTGCTTGGGTTCGCAGGGGCGGCGGTGGCGATCCTCGGCACGCGCGGCGGCACAACTCCGGGTGCGGATGTCGGGTACTGGGGCTTTCTTCCCGCGCTGGGCTCGGCCTTCATCTGGGCGAGCTACTCGCTGTGGACGAAGCGGGTGGCGGCGTTTCCCACCTCGGCGATCGGATTGTTCGGGCTGGTGTCGGGTGCGCTGTCGCTGATCTGTCACGCGCTGCTCGAGCTCTCCGTCGCGCTGTCGGCCCGCGACTGGCTGCTGGTTTCACTCTGTGGCCTCGGCCCGCTGGGCGCGGCTTTTTTCGTCTGGGACATGGCGCTCAAGCGCGGCGATGCGCGGCAGATCGGCATCCTGAGCTACATCACGCCGCTGGCCTCCACGTCGCTGTTGCTGGCCGTGACCGGGCGCCCGCTCACGTGGAGCATTGCGCTTGCCGCGGCGCTGATCATCGCGGCGGCCGTCATGGGCACGCGCGCCCGCTGAACAAACGAACGATGAACGAATGAACGAATGAACGAATGAACGAATCACGCCCGCGTCCGACGAACCAAGGCGCGTTTTCTGGCTAGAGTGGAGGCTCAGAAACAAGGAGCCACACCCATGGACGGCAAGAACAAGAACGACGACTTCGAAATCACGCCCAAGCTGGTGTTCGACCTGAACCTGGCGCTGTACCTGGATTTGGTGGCCGCGCTCGAAGGCGCAGGCGCCATCACCTACCGCCAGATGGCGGCCCGGGTGCTCAATGTCAGCATGGACGCCCGGGCCGACGGGGAGGCCGGCCTCTCGACGGTGCTCGAAGGCGTCGCCAAGGGCTTTGCGGGCCAGGGCGATGGACTGTCAATCGAACTGTTGAAGGCCGCGCGCGGACTGCGGGAGGATGACGCGATGGGCGACATCCCCATGCGGCCGGCCGACTGACTGATCACAGTTACTTGTAGTCGAGCGTGAAAGTGGCTGTGCCGTTGGCACGCCCTGGCGTCACCTTGTCGCCGGTCTGGAAATAGCGCGCTGTATAGGGCAGCACATAGGCGCCGTCCATCGACGGGCCCACCAGTGCGTCTTCACCGAATTTCACCGGCACGCTCTTGTCGTTCACCACCTGGATGCCCACACCGGTGGCGGTGCTGGCACCAGCCTGCGTGATCTTCAGCACCCCCTGCTCATTCGAGGGGTCCTGCGTGGCGTCCATGCGCAGATAGACGGTGTTCTGCGCGTTCTGTCCGGCCTTGCAGTTGAGCTTGATGTTGAACTTGCGATCGCCCGTGGTGGTGCCCCTGCCCTTGAAGTTGTTCTGCGGCACCTTGCCGAATTCCACCAGGATGTTGCGCGAGCCCAGGTCCACCGAGCACGAGGGCGTGATGATGGTGATGCCCTCGCCCAGCAGGTTCGTGGTGAGCACCGATTTGTTGTCCGCCACGCTGTAGTACTGGGTGTAGGTGCCCTGCGCGAGCGGGCCGTTGCCCGTGACGGTGGCGATCTTGAAGAGCTCCACCTGGAAGCGCGACGCCGCGTCGAAGTTGCCGAAGTCGCTGGTGGTCGTGCGGTCGTGCGGGTAGTAGCTGACTTCGGTGTCGCTGAAGTAGCGCGACAGGCGGATGCCCACGCCGGACACCGCAGTGGTGAACACATGGTCCAGGCCCGGCACCGCGATGCCCTGCAGCATCACGCCCTTCACGCTGCCGCCGCCCACGCAGGTCCAGGGCTTGTTGATAGCGCTCGAAGGTAGCGGGAAGAGTTGCGACTTGAACATCGTGCCCACCGCCGCATCGTTCGGGATGACGACTCGGCCCATTGCCATGTTGACCGTCTTCTCGATATAGCCCGGCGTGACGATGCACGCGGCCCATGCGCCCTGTGCGCCGAGCAGCAGCGCGAGGGCCGGCATGGCGAAGCGCAAGAAACGGCGCGCGGTCTTCACTGCGCGGAATGGATGGCTGCGGTTCATTCCGCTCCCTTCGGTTGCACGTCGATCGGCACCGCGGCGGCGCATTGGCCGTTCAGCTCGCGGATCGGCGGCGGGTTCTTTTCATCGGGCAGGCTGTACGGCACGACGCACTGGTCGGCCTTGCCCTGACCCCATCGCACGGTGAGCTGTCCGCTGCTACCCGCGCCGGTCACGAAGGCCTGGCCGTCGGGTCCGACGATGCCGACCTCCTGGCCTGCTTCGTTCTCGATCTTCGAACCCAGCGGCAGCATGCGGCCCTTCGCGTCCGTCAGCACCATCAGCAGGCGGAAGCCCACCGAGGTTTCGAATTTCGCGACCACGACAGCACCGCGCGTGGGCACGACTTCGGTGGCGGCGTTCTTCACCTCCACCGTGTCGCCCAGGTCGCCGGTGCGGATGGCCAAGCGGTTCAGCCGGTACGGCGTGAGGTTGGGAATGATCGCGTTGCCGGCCCAGTCGGTCGCCACGCCGGGCTGCGACTCGAAGCCCACGCCGGACGCCTTGGGCGCCTGCACCAGCGCCACGGTCTCGCCCAGTGGCTGCGACATCGTGACGCCGCCGCCATGAATCAACACACCGCCCGACACGCCGAAGGTGCTCTGGCCATAACCGCGGCCCTGCGAATGGCCGACGTCGAAGCGACCGACCTGCGACAGGTAGCTCGCGCTTGCGCTGCCGCTGCTGCCGCCGTCCTGGTTCGCCGCGCCGGCAGTCACGTTGTAGGTCAGGCGGCTGTCGTCGAAGGCCGAGCCATAGACGCTGGCCTGCTGGTTGACGCGTCCCGTGCTGTCGCGCGTGACGGCGTACTGTGCGCTGGCACGCGTGTCGCCGAGCGGGATGCTCAGCGTGAACATCACCTGGCGCACGGCCGGCCGGTTCAGGCTGGTGGTGTAGTTGTAGAAGACGCTGTAGCCGAACTGCTTGTAGTTGCCCGAGTAACCCAGTTGCACCAGCCGGTCCTTCGCGCTGGTGCCCCAGTAGCTTTGCTGACGCGCCGACGCGAACACCGTGCCGAGGTCGCCGACCTGTTGCGAGACCTCGAAGCGCACTTCGTTGCGGCGGCTGTTGAACGACTCGAAGGGCCGCAGGTCCTGCATCTGCACCGCTTCCTGGAAAGTGCGGTAGCCGCTGGTCGAGTAGCGGTAGCCCGCCACGCGGAAGTTGGTGCCGGAGGTGAGGAAAGCCTTCGAGTAGAGAAAGCGCACCGATTGGCCGTCGTAGGTCTTCACGCCGTTGATCGGCGTGCGGTCGGTGGTCCGCGCGCTGGAGAGGTCGACCGACACAGCACCGAAATCGCGCAGGTTCTTGCCCACGCCCGCGAGCAGCGACTGGTACATGTTCGCCATCAGGATGCCGCCATAAAGCGAGAACTCGTTGCCGAGACCGCGTGCGAGCGTCGCCTGCATGAAGACGGGCTGCGAGAGCGAAGGTCGCACGCCCAACACGGTGCCGCCGTCGTAGCCGTTGCGGTACTTGCCGACAGTGGCCGAGTAGCGCCAGGTGCCCTCGCGCAGCAGCGTGGGCACAGCCGAGAACGCCTGCGTGTACCTGGTCTGGCGGCCATCGGCCTCGACGATGGTCACCTCGAGGTCGCCGCTCGATGCCGTGGGGTACAGGTCGTCGATGACGAACGGCCCCGGTGCCACGAAGGTGCTGTAGATGACATAGCCGTTCTGGCGCACGGTGACTCGCGCGTTGGTCTGCGCCACGCCGCGGATGGTGGGCGCGTAGCCCTGCTGGCTGTCGGGCAGCATCGCTTCGTCGGACGAGAGCTGCACGCCGCGGAACGGCAGGCTGTCGAAGAAGTTGCCCGGCGTGTTGCCGTCGCCGATCAGCAGACGTCCGTTGATCGAGGCGATGTCGCGCTGCATGTAGGTGTTGATGCCCTGCCAGCGGCTCTTGCCGTCGATGCCGCGGTTGTAGGTCGAGAAATGTCGGAAGCGCCAGTCGCCGTAGTTGAAGCCGGCGCGAAGACCCGCGAACAGGGTGTTGCGCTGCAGGTTCTTGTCACGCTCGGCGAAAGGGTTGCCGTCGAACACGTTCTGCGGGGGCGCAAAGGGGTTGGTGTCGTTGCGGTAGTTGTTGCCGCTGTAGCGCGCGAAATTGACTTGGTAGTCCAGCATGGCGGCGGTGATGCCCTTGTCCCACTTCTCGGGACCGACCGCGCCACGCGCCGAACGCTTGAGCGCCGCCTGCGGAATGCTCACGAACAGGCGCTGCTTGCCGGCGTCGTAGGTCACGGCGGCATCGGGGATCACCTTGATCAGTTCGACGCAGGCCTCGTCCGCGGCCCCTGCAAGTTCAGGAAACACTGCCACGTTGACGCCCATGCATCGAGCATGGCGCGCGTGAGGCAGGGCTCGGCGTCGTTCTTGCCGTCTTTGGCGGCGAAGCGAATCTCGGTCTGCCCGGCGCCGCGCTCGTTCAGCGATACGTCGACCATGTACTTGCCCGCGAGCACGCGGTTGCCGAAGGAGAAGAGCGAGAGATCGGCATGCGGCTGGTCTCCACCGATGCCGAGGAACTCCTCGTTGAAGCTGGAGCCGGCTAACTGCTCCTGCGCATGGCCGGGCGCGCCGAGTGCGCCCAACAAGGCGGCGCACAAGGTCAGCCGGAACGGCGCGCGAGGAGCGGGCGAGTGGCGCATGGCGGTGTGTCTCCGGCGTCTCAGCGCTTGCCGCCGTCGGCGGAAGGCGCGGGCTGCGGGACCAACTCGGCCTTCACCGCCACGGGCACGGCACCTGCGGGAACCTGCACGCGCTCTCCGGACGTCTCGCCGCCGTAGTCATTGAGGGTGGTGAAGTTGACCTGGATGGCCTGCGGCGCCTTCACAGCGGTCAGCGGGTACGTCATCTCGCCGAACGGCGGAACCATGTCCGCATTGATCAGTTGCTGGCCGCTGTTGATGTTCAGCGCAGTGAAGGTCACGTGATAGGCCGTCGGATTGCCGACCTTCAGCACGGCGCCCTGTCCCTCGGTGCCGGCACTCACCGCCCACTTGAGCTGGGCGCGCGATTCTTCGGACTTGCCCACGAGCTTCGAAGGCCGGTAGAACAGCTTGATGCGGCTACGGACCGCGATCTGGAGCACGTTCTCTTCCTTCGACTTCTCGGGAATCTCCTTGACGTTGAGCCAGAAGACCGACTCACGGTCGGCTGGCAACTCGCCCTGCACACGCATGATGCGCAGGATGTTTTCCATGCCCGGGTCCAGCCGCGACAGTGGCGGCGTGACGAGCAGGGGTGTTTTGTTCTTGCCTTCGCCGGCGTCGATCCACGACTGGACCACGTAGGGCGAGGTGCCGGTGTTCTTCACCGGAATGGAGGCTTCGCGGTCCCTCTCGCCCAGGATCACGCGGGTGCCGCCGAGCATCACACCCGCGCCGGCCAACCCCTGGAGGCCCAGCATCAGCAGGATGGCGAAGGCCCAGCGGAAGCGATGGTTGCTGCACATAAAAAAGAAGTCCTTGGGCGCGGGCAAGCCGCACGGAGCACGCGCGCCCTGGCACGCCAGTGCGCATCGGGCACCGACGAAAAAATCGGAAAAAAGAAGGAGATGCCGGCGCCGGCGGGACATGAAGTCCGGCCGCGGCGCAGGCTTGGGCGGCATTGCCGGCCAGCCTGAAGCGGCTATGCGCTCCGGCCGGCCGCGGCAATGCCGCAGACGCTACTTACTTGTAGGCAACCGTGAACTGCGCGACCGAGTTGGCCGGGCCGACCGTGACAGCCGTCTTGGTCGCCACGTAGGCAGCCTGGAAATTCAGCGAGTTGTCGCCCAGACCCAGGGTGTAGACGCCGGACGGCGAACCGAGCGGAATCTTGGTCGCGGCGGAGTCACCGAGTTCGATGGCCACGCCCGCAGCCGCGCCCACACCGACCTGGCCAGCATTGGCCAGGCGCAGGTTGGTGGCGTCGTCGAGGTCGGCGGTGCCAGAGAAGGTCACGGTCGCGCCCTTGGCGGTTGCGCCGCAGCCCAGCAGATCGATCTTGAACTTGGCGGGGGTTGCCTTCTTGCCGACCAGCGCGGTGCCGGCGGTCGGGCCGTCGAATGCCGTGCGCGAAACCTTGCCGAGCGGCACGGTCATGTTCTGGCTGTTGGGCGAGATCGAGCAAGGGGCATCGACGATCTCACCGGTGAAATTGATGGTGCCATCGGCGGCGAAAGCGCCTTGCGACAACACGCCGGCCACGGCCAACGATGCGAACTTGACGAATACAGACTTTTGCATTTTGCGTTCCCTGAGGAGATGAGATAACTGAATTGCAACCTGCCATATGCAGGGCAGGCCGCAGTCTAGTTATCGATGACGCAAGATAGACAGTTGTTATCGTCAGTTCACAGTGGTTAACAGTGTTATCGAACTGAACGTGACATACATCCGAAAGATAACAACTGGAAACCAACTGTTGGCAGCTTCGCCTAGAAAACTTGCAAAGTTCGAGTCGCTACGATGCCTCCGTCGGATCCGCACTCACCCGTACAGGATGTCTTGCGGCGAGATCCCGATGTGAACCCTTAATTCATCAAACGCCAGCTGTCTCCTTGCGGATCAGCCATTGGGTCCCCGAACGCTGAAACTCCAGCGTCTTGCGACCCACTTCGCTCAAATCATTCGCGCGGTAGGTCTGCCGAAATCGGGCGGTTGCGGTCTGACCGTCGATGCTGATCGCCAGCCCCTGGACCGTCACGCTGATGGTCGACTTGCCAGCAATGCGTGCCCGGCGTTCTTCTTCCCAGTTCTTGCGGCTTTGTTGCCTGTTGGCCGGTGTGAACTCTGGCGCATAGGCGAGCAGATAGCGGCCAACGTCCCGGGCCGACCAGGCTGCGGCCCAGGCGTGCACGGCGGCTTCCACTTCGGGCGCGCGGGCATCGGATGCCGAAGATGGCGCTAGCTGCGTCGTGCGGGTGGCCGGCGCTGACGATGTGGCCGGTGCGAGCGGTGCGGCCGGCGTGGCGGACGATGGCGTCGGGGGCGCTATCACATACCCCGTGAAGCGCCAGCTGTTGTTCTCCATCGCAAAGCTGATCCTTTCGGATGCGCTCTTGCCATTGCCCAGCTGGGTCACCAGATCGACATTGGCGTAGAGGCCCGCGGGAAAGCCCGACTCGTTGCCCGCGCGGTACTGCAGGCGCGCCACGCTCGACCAGTCGCGGGCCGTCACCGGCCCCATCGACAGCCGCGCCTTGCGTGTGGTCTCGATGAAGGTGGTCTTGGGCACACGGCTCTTCAGCACGCTCGAGCCCGACTCCCAAAGCTCGCCCAGGCGGTCGGTATCTGCTTTCTGAAGGCTTTGCAATGCGGCACGGACCAACTCGTCGGACGATGTGCCTGGTGGTTGCTGCGCCGCGGCGACGATCAGCGAGGTCGAAGCCATCAAGCATGCGGCAAGAAATTGAGTGAAAAATCGATTCATTGGATGCCTTTTTTTTGAATCTTGTTCAGTTGCTTGCATGGCGAGTAGCGCATGGCTTTGCGTTGGCGAGGCCAGTCTTGGCCTTGTGATCAGTTCGAGAACGATGCCGATGCTGCCCAGCGGGCGTCACTTCGGGCGGCCGCCAAGTTGCCGCGCGCTCACCGTCGATGCGGCGAAACGACGAGCCGTTTCGCGACCGATCGAAAGCCGCCTTGACGGCTACTTGTATATGACCGTGAAAGTGGCCGTGCCGTTAGCTCGGCCCGGCAGATTTTTCGATTCGGCAGAGATGCTCTGGCAAAGTGCCAGAGCTTTTTGTTCTCCGGGTGATTCAGGCAAGGGCTCTGCGCCGACCGTCGATGCGGCGCAACAACGAACCATTTCGGGATCAACCTATCATCCTTGACGGCTATTTGTATGCAATCGTGAAGGTGGCAATGCCGTTTGCACGACCCGGCGTCACCCTGTCACCGGTCTGGTAATAGCGCGCGGTATAGGGCAGTACGTAGTCGCCCTCCTTCGACGGGCCGACCTCTACTTCATCGCCGAACCTGACAGGCACGTTCTTGCCGTCGATCACCTGAATTCCAACACCACCTGCGGTAGCCGTACCCAGTTGCGTGACACGCAACACACCTTGTTCGTTCGACGGGTCTTGCTGGGCATCCATGCGCAGCAAGACCGTGTTCTCCGCGTTCTGTCCCGCCTTGCAGTTGAGCCTGATGTTGAAATTGCGGCCACCTGTGGTGGTGCCCCTGCCTTTGAAATTGCTCTGCGGCACCTTGCCGAACTCCACCGGGATGTTCTTCGATCCTGCATCCACCGAACACGATGGAGTGATGATGGTGATACCGAGGCCGGACAGGAAAGAGTTGATCATCACCGAGCCATCACCATCCCGCGTATAGGTTGTATAGGTACCCTGTGCCAGCGGCCCATTGCCTGTCGTGGCAGCGATCTTCATCAGCTCAACAGTAAAGAACGACGGGCTGAAAATCCTCACGCCGACATTGCCGTTGTATCTGAGGGTATGCGGGTAAAAAGTCTGCGTTCCGCTCCCGTCGTTCTCACTAATTTCGCGCGAAAACCTGATCCCTACGCCAGGCACTTGCGTAGTGAAAACGTTCTCCCTGCCAGGGACCGCGTCTCCCTGCAATATGCGTCCGATCCCGGATCCGCCGTTGACGCAATTCGACAAAGCCTCCGATGCACCATTGACAGGAATGGTGAATCGCTGGGTCTTGAAAACTGCGCCCACGGCCATGTCGTTTGGAATGACCACCCTCCCCATATCCATCGCGATGTTTTTCTGGACAAAGTCAGGAGCCGCGAGACAGGCAGCCCCGGCACCGCTCGCAACCGGCAGCAGGCCCATACCCAAAACGAGAGGCATGACAGACAGTTTTCGGCTGGCCAAGGCTTTCGTCTTGCCGGATAAATTATTGGGGTTCATTTCGCTCCTTGCTTAGTCTCTTTCGTCGTTTCCGGCGCGGCTGCAGCGGGGACTTCACACCGACCGTTCAATTCGCGAATCGGCGGCGGGTTCTTTTCATCGGGCAGGCTGTACGGCACGACGCATTGGTCGGCCTTGCCCTGACCCCAGCGCACCGTGAGGTTGCCGCCCTGGCCCGCGCCGGTCACGAAGGCTTGGCCGTCTGGCCCGACGATGCCGACCTCCTGGCCCGCTTCGTTCTCGATCTTGGAACCCATCGGCAGCACGCCGCCCTTCGCATCGGTCAGCACCATCAGCAGGCGGAAGCCCACCGAGGTTTCGAACTTGGCGACCACCACCGCGCCGCGCGTGGGCACCAGCTCGGTGGCCGCGTTCTTCACCTCGACCGTGTCGCCGAGGTCGGCGGTCTTCAGCGCCAGCCGATTGAGCCGGTATGGGCTCAGGTTGGGAATGACCGCATTGCCGGACCAGTCAGTCGCCACGCCCGGCTGCGACTCGAAGCCCACGCCGGAGGCCTTGGGTACCTGCACCAGTGCGACGCTCTCACCCAACGGCTGCGACAGCGTGACGCCGCCACCGTGGATCAACACGCCACCCGACACGCCGAAGGTGCTCTGACCGAAGCCGCGGCCCTTCGAATGGCCGACGTCGAAGCGGCCGACCTGCGACAGGTAGCTCGCACTTGCACTGCCGCTGCTGCCGCCGCCCTGGTTGGCTGTGCCGGCCGTCATGTTGTAGGTCAGGCGGCTGTCGTCGAAGGCCGAGCCGTACACGCTGGCCTGCTGGCTGAGCCGCCCGGTGTTGTCGCGGTTGACCGTGTACATCGCACTGGCACGCGTGTCGCCTAGCGGAATGCTCAGCGTGAACATCACCTGCCGCACGGCCGGTCCCTGCCGCCCGGCCGCGCCGTTCAGGCTGGAGGTGTGGTTGTAGAAAACGCTGTAGCCGAATTGCTTGTAGTTGCCCGAGTAGCCCACCTGCACCAGCCGGTCTTTTGCGCTGGTGCCCCAGTAGCTCTGCTGGCGCGCGGAGGCGAACACGCTCCCCCAGTCTTTGATCTGCTGCGAGACCTCGAAGCGCAACTCGTTGCGGCGGCTGTTGAACGACTCGAAAGGCTGCAGGTCCTGCATCTGCACCGCCTCCTGGAAGGTGCGGTAGCCGCTGGTCGAATAGCGATAACCTGCCACTCGGAAGTTGGTGCCCGAGTCGAGGAAGGACTTCGAATAGAGGAAGCGCACCGACTGGCCGTCGTGGGTCTTCTGGCCATTGGTGGGCGTGCGATCGATGGTACGCGCGCTCGAGAGGTCGACCGACACCGCGCCGAAATCGCGCAGGTTCTTCCCCACGCCGACCAGCAGCGACTGGTACATGTTCGCCATCAAGAGGCCGCCATAGAGCGAGAACTCGTTGCCGAGACCGCGCGCGAGCGTCGCCTGCATGAACATCGGCTGCGAAAGCGACGACCGAATGCCCAGCACGCTGCCGCCGTCGAAATTGTTGCGGTACTTGCCGATGGTGGCCGAATAGCGCCAGGTGCCCTCGCGCAGCAGCGTGGGCACGGCCGAGAAGGCCTGGGTGTATCTGGTCTGGCGGCCGTCGGCTTCGAGGACCGTCACGTCCAGGTCACCGCTCGACGAAGTGGGGTACAGGTCGTCGATGACAAACGCGCCCGGCGCCACGAAGGTGCTGTAGATGACATAGCCGTTCTGCCGTACGGTGACACGTGCGTTGGTCTGCGCCACGCCGCGGATGGTGGGCGCGTAGCCCTGCTGGCTGTCGGGCAGCATCGCGTCGTCGGACGAGAGCTGCACGCCGCGGAACGGCAGGCTGTCGAAGAAGTTGCCGGGCGTGTTGCCGTCGCCGATCAATAACTGGCCGTTGATCGACGCGATGTCGCGTTGCGCGTAAGTGTTGATGCCTTGCCAGCGGCTCTTGCCGTCGATGCCGCGGTTGTAGGTCGAGAAATGTCGGAAGCGCCAGTCGCCGTGGTTGAAGCCGGCGCGCAGACCCGCGAACAAGGTGTTGCGCTGGCGGTTCCTGTTGCGATCGAAGATCGAGTTGCTGTCGAACACGTTTTGCGGGGGTGCGAAGGGGCTCGGATCGTTGCGCGTGTTGTCGCCGCTGTAGCGTGCGAAGTTGATCTGGTAGTCCAACATGCCGGCGGTGATGCCCTGGTCCCATTTCTCGGGGCCGACCGTGCCGCGTGCCGAGCGCCTGAGTGCCGCCTGCGGGATGCTCACGAACAGGCGCTGCTTGCCGGCGTCGTAAGAGAAGGTCGCATCGGGAATGATCGTGCCCAGGTCGACACAGCGATCGTCGCCCGGGGAGGGTGCAGCAATCACCTCGGTACCAACGGACAGCGCGGGAAAGACCTGGACGTTGACACCCCAGGCGTCCAGCATACTGCGCGTGAGGCAGGGTTCGGCGTCGGCCTTGCCTTCTTTTTCGATGAAGCGGATTTCGGTTTGCCCGACGCCACGCTCGTTGAGTGACACGTCCACCATGTACTTGCCCGCGAGCACACGGTTGCCGAAGGAGAACAGCGAGAGATCGGCGTGCGGCTGGTCCCCGCCGATGCCGAGAAATTCCTCGTTGAAGCTGGAGCCGGCCAGCTGCTGTGCTTTCTCCTGCGCATGGCTGGGTGCGCCGAGCGCGCCCAGCAAGGCGGCGCACAGGGTCAGCCGAAATGGCGCGCGAGGAGCGGGTGAACGGCGCATGGCTGCGTGTCTCCGCGTCTCAGCGCTTGTCGCCGGCGGCGGAAGGCGCAGGCTGCGGGACCAACTCAGCCTTCACAGCCACGGGCTCCGCGCCCGCAGGAACCTGCACGCGCTCCTCAGGCGTCTCGCCGCCGTAGTCGTTGAGCGTGGTGAAGTTCACCTGGATCGCCTGCGGTGCCTTCACCGTGGTCAGCGGGTACGTCATCTCGCCGAATGGCTGAAGCATGTCGGCGTTGATCAGTTGCTGGCCGCTGTTGATGTTCAGCGCAGTGAAGGTCACGTGATACGCCGTGGGGTTGCCGACCTTGAGCACAGCGCCCTGCCCTTCGGTGCCGGCACTCACTGCCCACTTGAGCTGGCCTCGCGATTCATCGGACCTGCCCGCAAGCTTCGAAGGCCGGTAGAACACCTTGATGCGGCTGCGCACCGCAATCTGGAGAACGTTCTCTTCGTTCGACTTCTCCGGAATCTCCTTGACGTTGAGCCAAAAGACCGACTCACGGTCGGCCGGCAACTCGCCGGCCACGCGCATGATGCGCAGGATGTTTTCCTTGCCCGGATCGAGGCGCGACAGCGGCGGCGTGACGAGCAATGGCGTCTTGTTCTTGCCTTCGCCGGCGTCGATCCAGGCCTGGACCACATAGGGCGAAGTGCCTGTGTTCTTTGCAGGGATGGAGGCTTCACGGTCCTTTTCGCCGAGGATCACGCGAGTGCCGCCGAGCATCACGCCCGCAGCGGCGGGCCATTGAAGGCCGAGCATCAACACGATGCTGAAAATCCAACGAAGGTTGTTCTTGCTGCACATAAGAGATGGTCCACCGTGCGCGTGAGGTATCCGGAGCACGAGCACTCAAGCCCGGCGAAGCGCCGAAGTCGGCGCGTTGCCGGGAGGAGAAAATGGAAAATGCCGACGCCGGCCGGGACGTTCAGTCGGGCGCGGCGTCAGACAAGAAGGCATCGCGTGTGTGCGTGCGTGAAGCGCTGCGCGCTTCAGCCAGCCGCGAATGCCGCGGGCGCTACTTACTTGTAGGCGATCGTGAACTGGGCAACGGCGTTGGCCGGGCCGGCCGCCACGACCGCCCTGGTCGCAATGTAGGCAGCCTGGAACTTCAGCGAGTTGTCGCCTTGGCCCAGGATGTAATCGCCCGAGTTGCCCGTATTCAGGTCGATCTTGGTGCCGGCGGAATCGCCGATTTCGATGGCCACGCCCAAGGCGGAGGCCGCGCCCACTTGGCCGGCATTGGCCAGGCGCAGCTTGGTGTTGTTGTCGAGGTCGGCGTTACCCGAAAAACTCACGCTCGCATTCTTGATGGTCGTGGTGTCGCAGCCCAGCAGGTCGATCGTGAATTGGGCCGGCGTCGACTTCGCTCCGATGGTCGCAGGACTGCCGCCGAAGGCGTTGGTCGAGACCTTGCCCAGCGGCACGATCAGGTTCTGGCTGTTCGGAGAAACCGAGCAGGCTTGCGTAGTGATCTCACCGGTGAAATTGATGGTGCCGTCGATGGCGAAAGCGCTTTGCGACAACACACCGGCCACGGCCAGCGATGCGAATTTAATGAGTACAAACTTCTTCATTTTGCGTTCCCTAGGAATTGAATTAATTGAATTGCGACTGCCTTATGCAGGGCAGGCCGCAGTCTAATTACCCAAAGAAAGCATGAAGACGTCAATTCACCACTAATTACACTAGTTAATTATGTTGGTCGGTCGACCGTGAAAAACACCCAATTGCAAATAAGCTTAAACATTAGATATTTGTAAAACAAGCTTTCCGAAATTCTCGCCGCTGAACAGCCGGTTGAGCGCCTCCGGAAAGGTATCGATCCCCGAAACCACATCTTCTTTGCTCTTCATGCGACCATCTTTCAGGTATCCAGCGAGTTCTGCGATAGCGATGTGGTACCGGTCGGCATAGTCGAACACCACGATGCCCTCCATCCGCGCCCGATTCACCAAAAGACTCAGGTAATTTTTCGGACCGGCGCCCGGCATGCTGTTGGCATTGTTGTATTGGCTGATCGCGCCGCAGATGATCACGCGGGCCTTGCGTGCGAGCCGAGCCAGCACCGCATCGAGAATCTCGCCGCCGACGTTGTCGAAGTAGATGTCCACGCCCTTCGGGCAATGTGTCTTCAGGCCTTCGCGCACCGCGCCGGCGCCAGCCTTGTAGTCGATGCAGGCGTCGAAGCCCAACTCCTTGACTACCCAGTCGCACTTGGCGGCACCGCCGGCGATCCCGACCACGCGGCAGCCCTTGATCTTGGCGAGCTGCCCCACCGTCTGCCCGACCGCTCCGGCCGCGCCGGAGATGACGACCGTTTCGCCCGCTTTGGGCTGTCCTACGTCCATCAGGCCGAAGTAGCCGGTCATGCCCGGCATACCGAGCACGTTGAGCCATTGCGTGATCGTGCCCACGCTCAAGTCAATCTTGACCAGCCCGTTGCGCTTGATCTGGTCTTCGGGGATCAGGATGTATTCCTGCACGCCCAGCGTGCCGTACACGGTGTCGCCCACCGTGAACTGCGGGTTCTTCGAGGCGATGACCCGGCCGACGCCGCCGGCGCGCATCACCTCGTCGATGGCCACGGGCGCGATGTAGCTCTTGGCGTCGTTGAGCCAGCCGCGCATCGCGGGGTCGAGCGACAGCGACAGCGTCTTGACCAGCACTCCGCCTTCGGCCGGCTCGCCGACGGGCTCGGTGGTGAACTTCCAGTTCTCGCGGGTGGCCGTGCCTTCGGGACGTTTGGCGAGGCGGACCTGGTGGTTGGTGAGTGAGCTGCTCATGGGTGTCTCCTTGATTGACGGGCGGGCCGGACGCGGTTGGAGGCGCATCGTAGCCGCGCCCATCGCGCCCGCTGGTAGCGCAGGCGACAGGGCCGACACCAGGGAAAACTCAGAGCCGCACGACGATCTGAAGGCCCGGATTCGCGTTGTGCACGGTCAACGAACCGCCGTGCGCCTCGGCGACCAGCCGGCACAGGTACATGCCCAGCCCGACCCCGCCGGTCGCTCGCGCCCGCGCCCCATCGGTGCGATAGAAGGGCTCGGTCAGCCGCTCGAGCTGCGTCTCGTCGACACCCGGGCCGAAGTCGCGCACCTCGAGTTCGACGCCCTGCACCTGGCCATCCACCACCGCGCGCAGCGACACGCACGGCGGCCGGGGCGCTTCGGTGCTGTAGCGCATGGCGTTGTCCAGCAGGTTGCGCACCAGGAGGCGGAGGCGCATGCGGTCGATCGAATGCGGCGGCAGGCCTTCGGCCAGGTCGAGGTGTACGTTCTCGGCGCCGGGCATCTCGGCCACGATCTGGCGCACGAGCACCGCGAGATCGACCGGCTCCCGCTGCAGCGCCGCATGCGGGCTCGCCAGGCGCTCGCTTTCGAGCAGGTCGCTGATCAGGTCGCGCATTTCGTTGAGGTCGCGCAGCAGCGCCTCGCGCTCGGCTTGGCCCTCGGGCGTGGCGGGCAGCAGCTCGGCGTTGAGCCGGGCGCGCGTGAGCGGCGAACGCAGCTCGTGGCTCAACGCCAGCAGCAGTCCGCGCTTGGCATCGAGCATGGCCTGGATGTCGTCGGCCATGGTGTTGATGCGCTGCGCGAGGTCGCCCAGGTCGTCGTTGCGGCGCACCGGAATCGGCTCGGTGAACTCGCCGCGGCCGAAGCGCTGTGCGCCTTCGCGGATGTCGATCAGCGGCCGCAGCAGCCGGCTCACGTACGCATAGCCCAGCAGCACGCACGACAGCAGCAGGCCCAGCGTGGCCCAACCGGTCGCGCGCGGCGCGAGCTGCCAGAGCTTGGGCGCCCAGCCGAAGATCACGCGGTGGCCGTCGGCCGTCGGGCGGATGAACCACTTGTCGCCGCCGAACATGTCTTCGCGATCGTGCATCCAGCCTCCGGGGCTGTTCGAGCCGCCCGGGTTGGAATCCCAGTTGACGGTGGGGCCGACGATGCGGATGGTGATCGGCAGCCGGGCCACCAGCGCCTGTGCACGTGTCACGTCGGGCGGCGTGCCGATCTCGGCGACGAGCCGGTCGGCGTAGTCCACCAGCATCGGCTTGGCGGCCTCGGCCCAGCCGGTGGAAAACGCCTTCTTCATGCCGCCCATGAAGACACCGGCCATCACCAGTGCGAGCAGCACGAACATCATCACGAGACGAATCCGCAGCGACCGGCGCCAGCGGCGCTTGCCCTGCACTTTTTCGTGCCACTGGGCATGCCATTGCTTGCGCATTTCGGCGCGGCGGCAGGCCATCTCGCGCCACGCTTCCCGGTGGTCTCTTCCGCCGAACCTCATGCAGGCTCGCTGCGTGCGACGGCCAGCGCGTAGCCGGCATTGCGCAGCGTCTTGATGCAGTCCAGCGGCTCCAGCTTCTTGCGCAGGCGGCTCACCACGATGTCGACCGCGCGGGTGTAGAGCTCGGCCTCGTGGCCACGCAGGCGGTTCAGGATGTCGTCGCGGCTGAAGACCTTGCCGGGCTCGGCCGCCAGCAGCGCGAGCAGTTCGAACTCGGTGCCGGTGAGTTCGACGCGCTCGCCGTGGCGCAGCACCTGGCGCCGGTCGAGATCGATCGAGAGGCCGTCGAACACGCGCAGTTGCGTGCCGTTGTTGCCATGTCCGTTCGCCACCGCCGGCGTGCTGCGCTGCCGCCGCAGGATGGTCTGCACGCGCGCCACCAGTTCGCGCGGCTCGAAGGGCTTGGGCACGTAGTCGTCGGCGCCGAGCTCGAGGCCGACCACGCGGTCCATCACCTCGCCGCGCGCGGTGAGCATCACGATGGGGATGTCGCTTTCCTTGCGGATCTCGCGGCACAGCGCAAAGCCGTCCATCTCGGGCAGCATCACGTCCAAGATGGCGGCGTCGTACTGGCCGGCGCGCAGCTTGGCGAGGCCTTCGCTCGGGCGCACGGCGCTCTCGAGCGTGCAGCCGAAGCGTGCGAAGTAGGTGGTCAGCGGCGCGGCGAGGTGTTCGTCGTCGTCGATCAGCAGGATGCGCGGCATGGCGGGATTGTGCCTCCTGGCAAACATGTGGCGAATGACTTCGCTGGCCATCAGACCGGTCGGCATCGCACCGCCATGGTCAGGCCTGTCACGAGCGTTGCGAGCAGGAGCGCGTGAAAGACGACGTCGGGCACCGTGTGCGGACCGATGCCGAGCACGATGGTGAAAAAGCCGACCAGCGTGCCGGCGAGCGCGAAGCCTTGGCCGAAGATCGCGGCGCGGCGTGCGTGCTCGGGGCGCAGCCAAGTCTCGGCCGCGGCAAGCACCAGCACGGCGGCGATCACCGCCTCGGCCGTGCGGGCGTGTGGATGGGCGTAGCCCGGCACGAGCAGGCCGGCGTGCACCATCGATGCGACGCCGAGCGCGAGCGCCTCGGCCAGCATCCAGGCGCGCGCGGCCTGCGGGCGCAGCACGGGGGCCATGTCGTTCGCCGTCACCATGGATCGGCGCGGCCGATGCGGCCCAGGTGCGTGAGGCCGAAGCCCGAGGCGTACTTGAGGCCGTAGCCGAGTGCACGGTCGAAGCCGATGTGGGTCAGCCAGATCAGTGCGCCGGCCACAGCCCACGGCATCGATGCGAGCACGCCGAGCACGAGAAGCGCGACAGGTCCGACGTACGAGTGCGCCGCGTTGTAGAACGCTGCGCCCACGCGCGGGCCCGCGAGATAGCCGAGCAGCGACAGGTCGGGCACGAGCAGCCAGAGCGCGAACACGCCCCAGCCGAGACCGAACTGCGTGTAGGCAGCCAACGCGGCGGCCAGCACGAACGCACCTTCGAGGCGCAGCAGCGTGCGCACGCCGCCTGCGGCCGCGTTCGGCGCGTCAGCCGCGGGCGCAACCCGCGTCGCCCATGCCACAGGTGCCGAGGCACGCTGCGCCACGAGCCGGTGCGCGGGGACCGATTCAGCCATGACGGCTCCAGCGGCGGCCGCCGCGGTCCATGAAATCACGGACCTTCTGTTGCTGGGCGGCGTTCAGGCTGTCGAAGAAGTCGGCAGCGGCCGCAATGACTTCGGGGCTGCCGTTCCGCACTGCGGTGGTCTTCTCGTCGATGAGCCGCGTGGCACCCGCTTGGTCGAGCTTGTTGCCCGCGAACAGTGCCTTGAACTGCGAGCGCGGATCGCCCGCGTCACCCGCGCCGCGCAAGGCTTCGCGCTGCGCCTGCAGCTTCTCGGCCAGCACGGTGAGCTTCTGCTTTTGCGTGGTGTCGAGCTCGAGCTTGCTGCCCACGCGCTCGACCATCTTGGTACGGAACTCGGCGCTGTCGCCACCCCAGCCGTGGCGTTGACCTGCACAGCCGGCGATGCTGCCAGCCACCATCGCCGCGCCGGCGAAACCGAAGAGAGTGCGTTTGATCCAGTGTTTCATGAGACGTCCTTGTGTTGTCGGAAGAAGAGGAAGCTCGATGGTGCGATTGGCGCGCTCCGAAGTCCTCTCACCGCGGTTTCGGCGTGTTTCGTTTTATTGCGACGGGTGAGGCAGCAGCGCGAGGCGTGGTTGCTCAGAGCTTGCTGCTGTTGTTGCGCGCGGCTTCGGCACGCGCATCGACGGGGTTCTGCATCGTCGAGATGACCTTGCTGTTCACGCGCGAGCCCGAGGTCACGTTCTGGTCGGGCGCTGCGGCGGTGCGCATGGCTTCGGCCACGACGCGGGCGCGTTCGGTCGACACCGCCACGGTTTCGGGGCCGCGCGAACCGCGCACGATGTTCTGGTTCGGTGCCGATGCGGTGCGCACGGCTTCGGCGCTGACCTCGGCACGGCTCATGGCCGAGACGGCGGGCTGCACGCCCTGGTAGCTCTCGGCCTTGGCGCCCGCTGCGGCGAGCATGGCGAACGAGCCGACGGTGATGAGCTGGGTCAGGGAGAAGGACTTCATGATGCAAACCTTTCAGGGGGTGTTGAGGAGCCCTGATCGTGCTTGCGCAGGCGCGGCAAGTCCTTTCGCCGCGGTTTCGGCGTGTTTCGTTTTATTGCGGCGCTATTGCTTTCGGATTCAACGGCGCAACACCGCGGCCTGCACGCGGCCCGTCGTCCGACGCGCGCGCGTCAGCCCGTGAGCGCGGCCGAGGGGTCGTCCGACTCGAGCACGCCGCGCGCCCACGGCTCCAGCTTGCTGGTGTCCGCGCGCAGCACCTCCTGCTTCACCGCCAGGATGCGCGACGGATGCATCGAGAAGCTGCGCAGGCCCAGGCCGAGCAGCAAGCGGGTGAAAGCCACGTCACCCGCCATTTCGCCGCACACGGCCACGCCCTTGCCCTGGCGGCGGCACTCAGCAATGGTGTCGGCCACCAGCTTCAGCACCGCGGGGTGCGCGGGGTCGTAGAGATGCGCGACCGACTCGTCGGCACGGTCGATCGCCAGCGTGTACTGGATCAGGTCGTTGGTGCCGATCGACAGGAAATCGAAGTGCTTGAGAAAAGTCTTGAGCGTGAGCGCGGCGGCCGGGATTTCGATCATGGCGCCGAGTTTCACGGGGCCATGCACGGCGCCGCGGTTGTTCAGTTCGGTGCGTGCAAAGTCGATCAGCGAGAGCGTCTGGCGGATCTCGCTCGCGTGCGCGAGCATCGGAATCAGCAGGTGGATTTCGCCGTGCGCCGCGGCACGCAGGATGGCGCGCAACTGCGTGAGAAACATCGCCGGATCGGCCAGGCTCCAGCGAATGGCGCGCAGGCCGAGCGCGGGGTTCAGGTGCTCCTGCTTGCTGCCGGACTTGTTCTCCAACTGCTTGTCGGCGCCCACGTCGATGGTGCGGATCGTGACCGGCATGCCCTGCATGCCCTCGACCGCGCGCTTGTAGGCCTGGTACTGCTCTTCCTCGTCGGGCAGGCGTGTCTGGCGCGCAGACGACTCGCGGCCCATGAAAAGGAATTCGCTGCGAAAGAGGCCCACGCCCACGGCACCGGCCTTGACGGCGCCCGCGGTGTCTTCGGGCATCTCGATGTTGGCGAGAAGTTCGACGCGCTGGCCGTCGAGCGTGACGGCGGGCTTGTGGCGCAGCCGCGCGAGCCGGCCGCGTTCGAGGTCGCCCTGGCGCTGCTTGAAACCATACTCGGCCAGGATGATCGGCGAGGGGTCGATGATCATCACGCCGGCATCGCCATCGATGATGACCCAGTCGTCCTGGCGCACCAGCTGGCTCGCGGTGCGCGCGCCGACGATGGCCGGAATGTCCATGCTGCGCGCGACGATGGCGGTGTGCGAGGTGCGCCCGCCCACATCGGTCACGAAGCCCGCGAACACGCTCTTCTTGAACTGGAGCATGTCGGCCGGCGAGAGGTCGTGCGCGATCAGCACCAGCGGCACGTCGATGCCGTCGCCCGCGGTGGGATCGTCGTCGTCATCGTGCGTTGCGGCGCGCTTGCGGCGCGGCGGGCTGGGCGCGAGCACCGCGGCCGTGCCCTTCATGCGGTGCAGGAGGCGCTCGACCACCTGCTCGAGGTCGGCCTTGCGTTCGCGCAGGTACTCGTCCTCCATCTCGTCGAACTGGCGCGCGATGATTTCGAGCTGCGTGGTCAGCGCCCATTCGGCGTTGTAGAGCCGGTCGGTGATCCAGTGCTTGACGCCGCCGGTGAGGGCCTCGTCCTGCAGCAGCATCTGGTGCACCTCGAGCAGCGCGGCAAGCTCGTGCGGCGCGTCGTTCGGGCCCATCTGCGCAACGCTGGTCTGCAGCTTGGCGAGCTCGTCGGCGACGGCATTGCGCGCGGTGCGCACGCGGTCGATCTCGGTCTCGATTTCCTCGGGCTTGATGAAGTAGTGGGCGACGTCGATGCGGCTGGACACCACCAGCACCGCGCGGCCGATGGCAATGCCACGGGCGACAGGGAGGCCGTGGACTGCGAAGGTCATGGCTTGGCCCTTATTCGCCTTCGCCGAACTTGTCGTCCATGAGTTGGACGATGGCGTTCATCGCTTCTTCTTCCTGCTGGCCGTTGGTCTCGAGCTCGACGGTGGAGCCGAGGCCGGCGGCCAGCATCATGACGCCCATGATGCTCTTGGCATTGATGCGGCGGTCGCCGCGCGAGAGCCACACCTCGCAGGGATAGCTGCCTGCGAGCTTGGTCAGCTTGGCCGATGCGCGTGCGTGCAGGCCCAGCTTATTGCTGATGGTCACGGATTTCTTGATCACTGTGCTTTCTTTTTGCCTGGTTCTGGGGAGCCGCCACCGCCACCTGCATGACGCCCGCGGTGCCACCCGCGATGGCGCGCTGCACCAGCGTGTCGAGCGGTTCGTGGCGGTAGGTCACGGCGCGCAGCAGCATCGGCAGGTTGACACCCGCCACCAGCCGCGACTGGATGCCGTCCACCAACTTCTGCGCCACGTTGCAGGGCGTGGCGCCGAACACATCGGCCAGCACCAGCACCTGCGAGCGCGGGCCATGCAGCTGCTGCTGGAGCGTGATGCGAGCGGCGGCCAGCGTTTCCTCGGGCGACACATTGGGCAGCACGTCGAGCGCGACGACGGCCTGCTCGCAGTCGGGAAACACATGCAGCGCGCACTGCCGCAGCGCCTGCGCGAACGGTGAGTGGGCAATGATGAGGATGCTGTTCATGCGGCTCAGGGGACGACGCGTCGATTATGCGGGGGCGCCCAGGGAAAGTAGAGATAAGACATAACGCATCAGCCCGCGAAAAAACGGACAGCGCCGCCGCTCATGGAAGGCGCAGGCCCTCGAAGAAGGTCTTCGAGGCTTCGGGCGCGGATGGCTTGCCGAGCACGGTCGCCTGGTAAAGCGCCACGGTGCCGTTCTTCTGCGATTGGGCGAACCAAAGCACCTGAACGGGCGCGGCGCCCGGCCGGGCTGGTTGCGCATCGAGCCGCGCGGGTGCAGGCATCGCGGTTGCGCGCTGCAGGGCCGCGGGAGCTTCCGCCACCTTCGCCTCGCCCAACTGGCTGCGCGTGGCTGCGCGCCACGCGCTGAGCCAGGCCTCGGCCTGCTCCGGGCTGCCGGCGGAAGCGTGGGCAATGGCGAAGGTCGCGCCGCCGGTCTCGCAGCCGGCCATGTCGACCTGCACGGACTCGGCGCCCAGCGGCAGCGCGCGGTTCGCGCGGTCGGGCTTGCAGGGCAGGAGCGCGACCAGGCCTGCATCGGCGATCTGCACCTCGCGCCAGTTGAAGGTGGGACTGCAGGCGGCGATAAAGGCGGCTGCGGCTGTCAGCGCAAGCCAGGGGCGGAGGGCGAATGACGGCATGGGGGAGCGATTATCGAACCACGCGATGCCGGATGGGCCCTCGCCAGCACGGCTGCACAGGCGGAACTAGAATCGCGCCGCCCTCTCCTCCTCTCAGTCGCCGCCATGAAAAAATACATCGCTGCCGCCGCCGTCGCTCTTGCATTGGCCGTCGGCGTGGGCGTGTACCTCGGCTCCGGCAACACGGCAGCCCCGGCCTCCACCTTCGTGCTGCTGGACGGCAGCCAGAAGACCACCGCCGACCTCAAAGGCAAGGTCACCCTGGTCAACTTCTGGGCCACGAGCTGCGTGACCTGCGTCGGCGAGATGCCCAAGGTGATCGCGACCTACGACAAGTACAAGTCGCAGGGCTACGACACGCTGGCGGTGGCCATGAGCTACGACCCGCCGAGCTACGTCGTCAACTTCGCCGAAACCCGCAAGCTGCCGTTCAAGGTCGCGATCGACAACACCGGCAGCGTGGCGCAGGCCTGGGGCGATGTGAAGCTCACGCCGACCACTTACCTGGTCAACAAGCAGGGCGAGATCGTGAAGCGCTATGTCGGCGAGCCCGACTTCGCCGAGCTGCACAAGCTCATCGAGAAGCTGCTCGCAGAGGCCTGAACCCTCTCCGTCACCCATAAAAAAGGCGCTACCTCGTAGCGCCTTTTGTTTTTTGCAGCCGCCCTTACTGGTTGCGGAAGCTGTCGTGGCAAGCCTTGCAGCTCGCGCCGGTCGGGCCGAACTGGGCCTTCAGCGCGTCGATGTTGCCGGCCTTGGCGGCAACCACCAGCTTGCCGGTTTCCTCGATCAGCTTCTGCTGGCGTTCCTTGAACTTGGCATCTTCCTTCCAGACTTCAGGCTTGGCCTTGCCGCCCTCGGTGCCGGCGCCGAAGCCGGCCCAGGGCAGCTTCGCCATGTCGGCCACGACTTCGGCATTGGCGGCGGCAGCCGCTGCATCGTAGGGAACCCGGCCGTTGGCCATGGCGCCCAGGCGGCCGAAATGCTGGCTCATCACGAACAGCGCGCTCTGGCGGTACTTGATGGCGTCCTCGGGCTTTGCGAACTGGGCTGCAGCGGGCAGGGTCATCGCAGCGCAGGCGGCTGCAAGGGCGAACGAGGCAAGTCGGGTCATCGTGGGTCCTTGTGTGGGGTGGCAACGCCGTCGAACGCAGCGCTGCGGCCGAGTGTAGGGGCAGGCCATGTCGGAGGCATAGCAACAACCCGAAGCAGCCCGGCGCCCGGACTTTGCTAATCTGCGCCTTCCGCAGCCTCGCGCCACCGCGCCCCCATCGATGACCGATACCTCCGTGGCCGCCCTCCAGGCGACCGCCAGCACCGCGGCCCCCACGCGCGTCTGGGACCTGCCGACGCGTCTTTTCCACTGGGCGCTGGCCGTCGCCGTGATCGGCCTGATCGGAACCGGCCTCAGCGGCATCATGGAATGGCACTTTCGGCTCGGGTACACAGTGCTTGCGCTGCTGCTGTTCCGGTTGCTCTGGGGCTTCGTGGGCGGGCGCTGGTCGCGCTTCGCGGCGTTCATCTACGCGCCAGGGTCGGTCATCAACTACCTGCGCGGGCGGGCGCATCCGGACCATCTGATCGGGCACACGCCGCTGGGCGCGCTGTCGGTGTTCGCGGTGCTGGCGATCCTGGCGTTCCAGGTCGCCACCGGGCTGATGGCCGACGACGAGATTTCGGCCTCCGGGCCGCTCACCCGCTTCGTCTCGGGTGCGGTCGTGAGCTTCGCCACCGGTTGGCACAAGGCGCAGGGCAAGTGGATCGTGATCGCGCTCGTCAGCCTGCATGTGCTGGCCGTGCTGTTCTATGTGCTGGTCAGGCGGCATCGCCTGGTGCGGCCGATGGTGTCGGGCGACAAACTCGTAGCGCGCGCCAACGGTGAGGTCGCCGGGAGCCGCGACGACGCGGCTTCGCGCGGGCTGGCGCTGGTGCTGTTCGCGCTGTGCGCTGGCGTGGCGTACTGGGTGGCGTCGCTGCGCGTATGAGCTCTTCGGTTTCGCGCCCCCTGCCGCTGGCGGACACGCCGATCGTCGTGCTCCTCACGCCCGATGAAGCCTATGAGATCGACGCCGCGCGCGCGATCTTTCGCGACTATGCCGCCTCGCTGGACATCGATCTGGACTTCCAGGATTTCGACAGCGAACTGGCTGACCTGCCGGGCGAATACGCCGAACCGCGCGGCACGCTGCTGCTGGCACTCGTGGATCCGGCGAACATCAAGGAAGAAGCCGGCCGGCAGGCCCCGATGCTGCGGCGTGCCGATGGCTCGCTCGCGCACGTGGCAGGCTGCTGCGCCCTGCGCCCGCTCGACAACGCGGACTATGCGAACGCGGCGGAAATGAAGCGGCTGTTCGTGCGCCCCGGCTTTCGGGGACTCGGCCTGGGCCGGCAGCTTGCCGAGGCGATCCTCGACGCGGCACGCGCCGCGGGCTACGGGTGCGTGCTGCTCGATACGCTCGACGACATGGAATCGGCGCGGGCACTCTACGAAGACCTGGGCTTCGAAGAAGTGCCGCCCTACTATCACAACCCCATTGCCGGGGCTCATTACCTCAAGGCCGATCTCTGATCGATCGGCCGATCAATCAGCCGCGGGCTTGCGCCAGCAGCGTGTCGGCGTCGCTGACTTCGAACTTGCCGGGTGCCTCGACGTTGAGCGTCGCGACCTTGCCGTCCTTCACGAGCATCGAGTAGCGATTGCTGCGCAGGCCCATGCCACGGCCCGTCAGGTCGAGCGTGAGACCGGTGGCCTTGGCGAAATCGGCGCTGCCGTCGGCCAGCATGCGCACCTTGGCGCCGGTCTTCTGATCGCGCGCCCAAGCGCCCATCACGAAGGCATCGTTCACGCTCACACACCAGATCTCGTCCACGCCGGCGGTCTTGAAGTCGTCGAAGTGCTGCACGTAGCCCGGCACGTGCTTGGCCGAGCAGGTGGGCGTGAAGGCGCCCGGCAGCGCGAACAGCGCGATGGTCTTGCCGGCCGAAGCCTTGGCCACGTCCACCGCGTTCGGGCCGATGCTGCAGCCTTCGCCCTCGACTTCGGAATATTCCTGCAGAGTTGCCGAAGGAAGGGTGTCACCGACTTTGATCATTGAATGCTCCTGAAAAAGAAAAACGGCCCACATTGTGGGCCGTTTCCGGTTGAGTCGTTCAGAACTCGGTTCGGGAAGATCAGACCAGCACGGCCTTCTCGACCAAGCGGGTCACGACCCAGTTCTTGGTCTTCGAGATCGGACGGCTTTCCGTGATCTCGATGGTGTCGCCCAGCTTGTACTCGCCATTTTCGTCATGGGCGTGGTACTTGCTCGTCTTGGCCACGATCTTGCCGTAGAGCTCGTGCTTCACACGGCGCTCGACCAGCACGGTCACGGTCTTGGCACGCTTGTCGCTGACCACCTTGCCGATCAAGGTGCGCTTGAGGGATTTTTTAGCTTCCGTCATGTTCACTCCTTACTTGGCGGCTTGAGTTTCTTGCTGCTTCTGCGCAAGAATGGTCTTGGCGCGCGCGATGTCGCGGCGCGTCACGCGCAGCGTCGAGGTGTTCGACAACTGTTGCGTGGCTTTCTGCATGCGCAGACCGAAGTGGGCCTTCTGCAGGTCCTTGATTTCGGTTTCAAGGCCTGCGACGTCCTTCGTGCGAAGGGTTGCAGCCTTGGTGACCTTGGCCGGAGCCACGGTTTCTTTTTTCTTACGTGTTGCCATGGATGTTCTCCTCTCAGGCGCCGAGCTGGCGAGCGACGAACGTCGTGCGCAGCGGAAGCTTGGCGGCGGCCAGGCGGAACGCTTCGCGGGCGAGCTCTTCGGGCACGCCGACGATCTCGAACACGATCTTGCCAGGCTGGATTTCAGCGACGTAGTACTCGGGGTTGCCCTTACCGTTACCCATCCGAACTTCGGCGGGCTTGGTCGAGATTGGCTTGTCCGGGAACACGCGGATCCAGATACGGCCACCGCGCTTCACGTGACGCGAAATCGCGCGACGAGCGGCTTCGATCTGGCGCGCCGTGAGGCGGCCGCGGTCGGTGCATTTGAGACCGAAGTCACCGAACGCAACCGAGTTACCCGTGGTTGCGATGCCGGTGTTGCGGCCCTTTTGTTCCTTGCGGAACTTTCTGCGTGCAGGTTGCAGCATTTTTAATACTCCGTAGTTCTAAGACCGATCACTCGGTCTTGGCACCGTCAGCTGCTGCAGCTGGCGCGGCTTTGCGGACGCGCTTAACGGCGGGTTTCGAGTCTGCACCGGCACCGCCGGTTGCTTCGGCGGGCTTGTCGCTGCCATCGGCCGGTGCGGTGTTGCCACCGATCGGGCCGCGGGCGCCGGCACGGGGGCCGGGACCACGACGGTCCGAACCCGGACGGTCGCCACCAGGGCGGCCATCGCGGCGCGGACCACGCGGACGACGTTCTTCTTCAGGACGCGGCGTTTCGACGGCCGGCAGGTCGTTACGACCCAGCGTGTCGCCCTTGTAGACCCAGACCTTGACGCCGATGACGCCGTAGGTGGTCTTGGCTTCCGAGGTGCCGTAGTCGATGTCGGCGCGCAGGGTGTGAAGCGGCACGCGACCTTCGCGGTACCACTCGCAACGAGCGATTTCGATGCCGTTCAGGCGGCCCGACGACATGATCTTGATGCCCAGGGCACCCAGACGCATGGCGTTCTGCATGGCGCGCTTCATGGCACGGCGGAACATGATCCGCTTTTCGAGCTGTTGCGTGATGCTGTCGGCGATCAGTTGGGCATCGATTTCGGGCTTGCGCACTTCTTCGATGTTCACTGCCACCGGCACGCCGAGCTGCTTGCCCAGTTCGCGCTTGAGGTTCTCGATGTCTTCGCCCTTCTTGCCGATCACGACGCCCGGACGTGCCGAGTAGATCGTGATGCGTGCGTTCTTGGCGGGACGTTCGATCATGACGCGCGAGACCGAAGCGTTCTTCAGCTTCTTCTTCAGGTATTCGCGAACCTTGATGTCTTCGGCCAGCATGCCCGCGAAATCGCGGTCGCTTGCGTACCAGCGGCTGGACCAGTTACGGGTGACCGCAAGGCGGAACCCGGTTGGGTGGATTTTCTGTCCCATATTTCTTCCAGGCCTTCTTAGTTGCCGACCGTCACGTACACATGGCACGTGGGCTTGCTGATGCGATTGCCGCGACCCTTGGCCCGCGCCGTGAAGCGCTTGAGCGTTGCACCTTGCTCGACGTAGATGGTCTTGACCTTCAGCTCGTCGATGTCGGCACCGTCGTTGTGCTCGGCGTTGGCAATTGCCGACTCGAGCACCTTCTTGATGATCACAGCGGCCTTTTTCTGCGTGAACTGCAGAACGTTGAGCGCTTGATCGACCTTCTTGCCGCGGATGAGGTCCGCGACCAGACGGC
Source organism: Variovorax sp. W1I1 (assembly GCF_030815625.1). Lineage (NCBI taxonomy): Bacteria > Pseudomonadati > Pseudomonadota > Betaproteobacteria > Burkholderiales > Comamonadaceae > Variovorax > Variovorax sp. W1I1. The sequence goes on from NZ_JAUSWZ010000001.1 coordinate 5,689,091, forward strand.
CCTTGTCGACCGACAGGCGGACACCGCGGAGGACTGCACGTGTTTCAGACATGGTCGTTCCTTACTTCTTCTGGACTTTTTTGTCCGCGGGGTGCCCCTTGAACGTGCGCGTGAGCGCAAATTCGCCGAGCTTGTGGCCGACCATCTGGTCGGTGATGTACACAGGCACGTGTTGCTTGCCGTTGTGCACTGCGATGGTCAGACCGATGAACTCGGGCAGAACCATCGAACGACGCGACCAGGTCTTGATCGGCTTCTTGTCCTTGGTCGTCACGGCCTTGTCGGCCTTGGCCACCAGGTGGTGGTCGACGAAAGGACCCTTTTTGAGAGAGCGAGTCATGAGCTATCCCCTTACTTCTTGCGACGCGACACGATGAAGACCTGCGTGCGCTTGTTGTTACGGGTGCGATAGCCCTTGGTCAGGTTGCCCCATGGGTCGACAGGGTGGCGGCCTTCGCCAGTCTTGCCTTCGCCACCACCGTGCGGGTGGTCGACCGGGTTCATCACCACACCGCGAACGGTCGGGCGAATACCCATGTGACGCTTCGCGCCGGCCTTGCCGAGTTGGCGCAGGCTGTGCTCTTCGTTGGCCACTTCGCCGATGGTTGCGCGGCATTCGATGTGGATGCGCCGCACCTCACCCGAACGCATGCGGACCTGGGCGTAGACGCCTTCGCGAGCCAGCAGCGTGGCCGACGTACCGGCCGAACGTGCGATCTGCGCGCCCTTGCCGGGTTGCAGTTCGATGCAGTGGATCGTCGAGCCGACCGGGATATTGCGGATCGGCAGGGTGTTGCCGGCGCGGATCGGGGCTTCGGCGCCCGACAGCAGCGTTGCACCAGCTTCAAGACCGCGCGGGGCGATGATGTAGCGGCGCTCGCCGTCGGCGTAGCAGACCAGAGCGATGTGGGCGGTGCGGTTCGGGTCGTATTCGATGCGTTCGACCTTGGCCGGGATGCCGTCCTTGTTGCGCACGAAATCGACAACGCGGTAGTGGTGCTTGGCACCGCCGCCACGATGACGGATCGTGATGTGGCCGTTGTTGTTACGGCCGGCCTTCTGGAACTGGGGCTCCAGCAGGGGAGCGTGAGGAGCACCCTTGAACAGGTGGTCACGCGAAATCTTCACCGCGCCGCGTTGGCCCGGCGAAGTGGGTTTCATCTTGATGACGGCCATGATTAAGCGCCTTCCCCGACGAGGTTGAGCTCTTGACCCGGCTTGAGCGTCACATAGGCCTTGCGAACGTTGTCGCGGCGGCCGATGGACTTGCCAAAGCGCTTGGTCTTGCCCTTGGTGTTGAGCACCGACACGCCCTGGACTTCGACCTTGAACATCAGTTCGACAGCGGCCTTGATCTCGGGCTTGGTGGCGTCTTGCAGCACCTTGAAAGTGACAGCGTTCGACTTCTCGCCGACCATCGTGGCCTTTTCGGACACGATCGGGGCGACCAGCACCGCCATCAGGCGGCCTTCTTCGAACGTACGTTCAGCGGCGGTAGGGTTCACGCGGCTCATGCGAACATCTCCTTGAGCTTGTCGACGGCACCCTTGGTGACCAGCACCTTCTTGTAGTGAACCAGCGACACCGGATCGGCGTAACGGGGTTCGACCACGAGGATGTTGACCAGATTGCGCGAGGCAAGGTACAGGTTTTCGTCGACTTCTTCGGCGATCACGAGCACGGACTCGAGATTCATTGCCTTGAAACGGGCTGCCAGCGGCTTCGTCTTGGGCGAATCCACGGTCAGCGAATCCACCACGGCCAGACGGCCTTCGCGAGCGAGCTGCGAGAAGATGGCAGCCATGCCGGCGCGGTACATCTTCTTGTTGATCTTCTGCGAGAAGTTTTCGTCAGGCATGTTCGGGAAAATCCGGCCACCCCCGCGCCACAGCGGCGAGGACGTCATACCGGCACGGGCGCGGCCCGTTCCCTTTTGCTTGAAAGGCTTCTTGGTCGAGTGCTTGACCTGTTCGCGGTCCTTCTGGGCGCGCGTGCCTTGGCGGGCGTTGGCCTGGAATGCAACGACGATCTGGTGAACCAGGTCTTCGTTGTAGTCGCGGCCGAACACGGTCTCGGGGGCGTCGTACTTCGACGCGGCCTGGCCTTGTTCGTTCAGGAGTTCGAGTTGCATTACTTCGCTCCTTCAGCCGCTTGCGGCTTGGCCTTGATGGCGGGACGCACGGTGACAAAGCCACCCTTCGAACCCGGGATCGCGCCCTTGATGAGCAGCAGTTGACGCGCTTCGTCGATGCGGAACACGTCGAGGTTTTGCGTGGTCTTGGTCACATCGCCGAGGTGGCCCGTCATGCGCTTGCCGGGGAACACGCGACCGGGGTCTTGTGCCATGCCGATCGAGCCGGGAACGTTGTGCGAACGGCTGTTACCGTGCGACGCGCGTTGCGAGCTCATGTTGTGGCGCTTGATCGTGCCTGCGAAGCCCTTGCCGATGGAAGTGCCTTGCACGTCCACCTTCTGGCCCACGGAAAACACGCTGCCCGCTGCGATCACGCCGCCAGCCTTGTGCTGGCCTGCGGTTTCTGCGGTAACGCGGAATTCCTGGATGATTTCACCAGCTTCGACACCCGCCTTGGCGAGGTGGCCGGCTTCAGGCTTGGTCACGCGCGATGCTTTGCGCGAACCGAACGTCACCTGCAGGGCGACGTAGCCATCGGTCTCTTGGGACTTGATCTGGGTCACACGGTTGTTGGACACATCCACCACCGTGACAGGAACTGCGTCCCCGTCATCGGTGAAGAGACGCATCATCCCCACCTTGCGGCCCAGCAACCCGAGGGAGTTGCTCAGACTCATTTGTTTTCTCCAAAAATGGAAGCTCCCTTCGCCGCTGCCACTTCAATTGGCGACAGCGTTTGGCCGAATCCCTGAAGGTTTCCGGCCTGCGGAAGGAGGTTGATAAATCTCTGCTCGAACTGCATCCCTACGGACGCACCAAGGGCAGAGCCAGCGATTATAGCCCGCGATGCGGGAGCCGTGCAAGCGGTGTTGCGGGCGGGATTCTCAGGGGCGATACGCCCTTTTTTGCCCGTTTTCTGCCTACTTGGCAGGCATCGTGATGATGTTTTCCCCGTCCGGCGTGGACTTCAGTTCGCCGGAGGACTTCAGGACCGGGGCCGCAGCGCCGGTCTGGATGGGGATCGAAATGGCGCTCATGGCGCCCTTTTGCGTGATGAAGACATTGAGGTAGGCAAGCCCTTCCCGTTCACTCACCACGGTGACAGTCGCCGACGTGCGGCCGGCCATCGGCAGCGCCAGCGTGTCGCTGCCCGAAATCTTCAGCCCGGCGTCGGCTGTGAAGCGCACTGTCGCGCCGTCTGGGTCCGTCACATCGCCGAACTCCAACACCACCGGGGTACCGCGCCCCACTTGCGGTACAGCATCGAGCCGGAACCGCAGCGTCACGCCGGAGTCATTCGGCTTGCGCGCTGCGGCTGTCATGGACGCCTCGCGATGTGAAGTGGACTTGGCATGGCGCGCACCCGGCATGCCGTCGGCCAGGGCCGGCACCGAAAAACCGGCGATTGCAAGCCAGGCCAGGGAAATCATCGAACGTGGTCGGATGCTCATGACGGCCTTCCCTACTGAATGGTGACGTTGAAGCATGTCGATGCCCCGAAATTGTTGAGATCGCTGACAGCCAGAACGTAATCGCCCGCCCCCAGGCTGACCTTGCTGCCCGATCGGGCGACCAGGCCGCCCCGGAAGATGTTGAAGTCGGGGTTGGCCCCTATGGGACCGCCGTTCACCGTGAACTGATAGTCGCGATTGGCGGGCGCATTGAATCGAAGATACGCAAAGCTGCCAAGCTTGTTGCCGCGGCCCGCGACGTTGGAGACACAGGCCTGAGTCGGCGCGCCGCCCACGGTTGCCGTCCGATACATCGGCTGCACCACGTTCGGGACCGTCGGCGACCCACCGTTGTTCGCTTCGGTGTCGCCATAGGGATCATTGGCAGTCGTGCTGATGTTCTGGCTGCCGAGCAGGCCAGCCAGTACGGAAGCACTGCTCGGCACGGTCGTGTTGAACGCCGCAGTGAAAGGATGGATCGACGAGACCGGCGCGCCGCCTCTGAAAAGAATGCCTGTCATCGTGTCGTGGATGGGCTTGAAACCGACCTGCTGATTCAGATTCCAGAAGATCGCTTGGATCGAACCTTCCCGGTACCACCCCGGATTGGTCGCCGGCCCCACCGAGAGATTCACGTTGCCGCCCTTTGCCTGTTGGGCTTCCTTCGAATCCACATAGTTGTTCCGCCCGAGCGCAATGCCCGACCAGCCATTGCCCCATCCCTCGGAAAACGCGAGCCGCCGATCGACCCGATCGTCCAGCGAGTGGGCACCGCCTGGCGAGTCATCGCGGCTGAAGGCCGATTGATAGTAGTGACCCCATTCGTGGGCAATCACAGGTGCATCGAACTCATCGGTGTCCACATCCTCCCGGCCGAGAACATAGATCTCGCGGCCCGTGCTCCGGTTGATGAAGAAGGTGCTGCCAATGTCTCCGGCCGCGACGCTCCCGCCAGCCGGCTTGTTGTTGGGACTCCAGAACACACGCAGCACTGGGAACGCCGTTGACGGCGCTACCGACAACACCTTTTGCATTGCCGTGTAGACCGTGTCGAGCACGGCAAACGGCGCAGCTACGCGTTGGCTCGTGTAGCTCGAGCCACCCCAGCCGGTGTCGGCGCGCAGATCGCGCGTCAGCGCGGTGGCGCCAGACGAAAACGCCGATGACTGCATGGAGTAAAGGGCATTGCTCTGAGTGTTGTCGCGAACGCTCACGTCCCAACTCGGAAAGGAGCCGGTGCGGGTCAGTTGCGCTCTCACCCGCACGACGATCGCCGTGTTTGCCGGCACGGCCACCGAGTACGCCCCGCTGTCGTCGGTGGTGGTCACGGCGAGCTGCGCGGAAGAGGTTGCATCGAGCACCTCCAACGTCGCACCGCGCACTGGCTTGACGGAGGTCGCGGAATAGACAAGGGGCCCATTCGTATTCGGAACGGATTCATAGGTGGCCTTGCCGGTCAGGGCGACCGAATTGCCTATCGGAAGAATCGGGAATCCCCCACCACCGCCTCCACCCCCACCACCGCCGCAGCCCGCCAGCAGTACAGCGGCAACGCACGCCGCGCCCAACGCAAAGGAGAACTTGTGACTCATAGCTGTGCTGCCCTCGTTTCAGCCGCGGCCGATGCTTGAAAGAATTACCGGTGCGAGAGGATGCCATAGCCGCACCGCAAAAAACAAAGCCCGCCTGCATTTCTGCAGGCGGGCTTCGTCAAAACGCGACGCTGGGAGCTCTTGCTGCTTACTGCAGCTTGATCTCGACGTCCACGCCGGCCGGCAGGTCGAGCTTCATCAGCGCGTCCACGGTCTTGTCGGTCGGGTCGACGATGTCCATCAGGCGCTGGTGCGTGCGGATTTCGAGCTGGTCGCGCGACGTCTTGTTGACGTGCGGCGAACGCAGGATGTCGAAACGCTTCATGCGGGTCGGCAGGGGCACGGGGCCCTTGACGATCGCGCCGGTGCGCTTGGCGGTGTCAACGATTTCGGCAGCCGATTGGTCGATCAGCTTGTAGTCGAACGCCTTCAGGCGGATGCGGATTTTTTGCTTGGTAGCCATGGTGATGTTTCCTTTGCGTCCGGCTTAGATGTCGAGGATCTTTGCCACGACGCCCGAACCCACGGTACGGCCGCCTTCACGGATGGCGAAGCGCAGGCCTTCTTCCATCGCGATCGGGTTGATCAGCTTGACGGTGATGCTGACGTTGTCGCCAGGCATGACCATTTCCTTGTCCTTGGGCAACTCGATCGCGCCGGTCACGTCCGTCGTGCGGAAGTAGAACTGCGGGCGGTAGTTGTTGAAGAACGGCGTGTGACGGCCACCTTCGTCCTTGGACAGCACATACACCTCGGCGGTGAAGTGCACGTGCGGCTTGATCGAGCCGGGCTTGCACAGCACTTGGCCGCGCTCGACTTCTTCGCGCTTGGTGCCGCGCAGCAGCACGCCAACGTTGTCGCCAGCTTGGCCTTGGTCCAGCAGCTTGCGGAACATTTCCACGCCGGTGCAGGTCGTCTTGACGGTCGGGCGGATGCCGACGATCTCGATTTCTTCACCGACCTTGATCACGCCGCGCTCGACAGCGCCGGTCACCACGGTGCCGCGACCCGAGATCGAGAACACGTCTTCCACGGGCATCAGGAACGTGCCGTCCACGGCGCGCTCGGGCGTCGGGATGTACGTGTCCAGCGCTTCAGCCAGCTTCATGATGGCTTCTTCGCCCAGCTTGCCCTTGTCGCCTTCCAGGGCGAGCTTGGCCGAGCCGTGGATGATCGGGGTGTCGTCGCCGGGGAATTCGTACTTGTCCAGCAGCTCGCGCACTTCCATTTCGACCAGCTCGAGCAGCTCGGCGTCGTCGACCATGTCGCACTTGTTCAGGAAAACGATGATGTAGCCCACGCCCACCTGGCGAGCCAGCAGGATGTGTTCACGGGTCTGGGGCATCGGGCCATCAGCGGCCGAGCACACCAGAATGGCGCCATCCATTTGAGCGGCGCCGGTGATCATGTTCTTCACATAGTCGGCGTGGCCGGGGCAGTCGACGTGAGCGTAGTGGCGGTTGGCCGTTTCGTACTCGACGTGCGCGGTGTTGATCGTGATGCCGCGGGCCTTTTCTTCGGGCGCTGCGTCGATCTGGTCGTAAGCCTTGGCTTCGCCACCGAACTTGGCCGACAGAACGGTTGCAATCGCAGCCGTCAGCGTCGTCTTGCCGTGGTCAACGTGACCGATCGTGCCCACGTTCACGTGCGGCTTGGTGCGGGTGAATTTACCTTTTGCCATTTTTCAATCCTTGAAAGAGCATTCCCGTGTATTGGTTTTATGTCTGCACCCGATTGCTGGTTCGCCTCGCACGGGAACGTGGCGGCACCGGATCGCAGACAACGAAGGCCACGCACTGCGTGGCCTTGCATTCTTCAAAAACTTACTTTGCGCGAGCAGCCACGATGGCTTCAGCAACGTTGCGCGGAGCTTCAGCGTAGTGCTTGAACTCCATCGTGTACGTGGCGCGGCCTTGCGACATCGAACGCAGCGTCGTCGAGTAGCCGAACATTTCCGACAGCGGCACTTCGGCCTTGATGGACTTGCCGCCACCGATCATGTCATCCATGCCCTGCACCATGCCGCGACGCGAGGACAGGTCGCCCATCACGTTGCCGGCGTAGTCTTCAGGCGTTTCGACTTCCACGGCCATCATCGGCTCCAGGATCACGGGGCTGGCCTTGCGGGCGCCTTCCTTGAAACCGAAGATCGCGGCCATCTTGAACGCCATTTCGTTCGAGTCCACGTCGTGGTACGAGCCGAAGTGCAGCGTGACCTTGACGTCCACGACGGGGTAGCCCGCCAGCACGCCTTGCGTCAGCGCTTCGACAACGCCCTTTTCCACTGCGGGGATGTATTCGCGAGGAACCACACCGCCCTTGATGGCGTCGACGAACTCGAAGCCCTTGCCCGCTTCCTGCGGCTCGAGCTTCAGGATGACGTGACCGTACTGGCCCTTGCCGCCCGACTGGCGAACGAACTTGCCTTCGGCATCTTCGACGGTCTTGCGGATCGTTTCGCGGTAGGCAACCTGGGGCTTGCCCACGTTGGCTTCCACGCCGAATTCGCGCTTCATGCGGTCCACGATGATTTCAAGGTGGAGCTCGCCCATGCCGGCGATGATGGTCTGGCCCGATTCTTCGTCGGTCTTGACGCGGAACGACGGATCTTCCTGAGCGAGACGCTGCAGGGCGATGCCCATCTTTTCTTGGTCGGCCTTGGTCTTGGGCTCAACGGCCTGCGAGATCACCGATTCCGGGAACACCATGCGCTCGAGCGTCACGACGGCTGCCGGGTCGCACAGGGTTTCGCCCGTGGTGACTTCCTTCAGGCCCACGCAGGCAGCGATGTCGCCGGCGCGGATTTCGTTGACTTCTTCGCGGTTGTTCGCGTGCATCTGCACGATACGGCCGATACGTTCCTTCTTGCCGCGCACCGGGTTGTAGACGCTGTCGCCCTTGGTCAGCACGCCAGAGTAGACGCGCACGAAGGTCAATTGGCCCACGAACGGGTCGGTCATCAGCTTGAATGCCAGAGCCGAGAACTTCTCGCCGTCGTCAGCCTTGCGGGTGACGGGGGCTTCGTCTTCGTCGGTGCCGTTGACCGGGGGAATGTCGGTCGGTGCGGGCATGTATTCGACGACGGCGTCGAGCATGGCCTGCACGCCCTTGTTCTTGAAGGCCGAGCCGCACAGCATCGGCTGGATTTCGCCGGCGATGGTGCGCTGACGGATGGCAGCCTTGATTTCTTCCTCGGAAAGCTCGCCGCCTTCGAGGTACTTGTTCATCAGCTCTTCGCTGGCTTCGGCAGCGGCTTCGACCAGCTTTTCGCGGTATTCGGCGCAGACAGCAGCCAGGTTCGCGGGGATTTCACCGTAGGTGAAGGTCACGCCCTTGTCTTCGTCCCAGATGATCGCCTTCATCTTCACGAGGTCGACGATGCCCTGGAAGTGCTCTTCGGCACCGATCGGGATCTGGATCACGACGGGGTTGGCCTTCAGGCGGTCCACCATCATCTGGCGCACGCGCAGGAAGTCGGCGCCGGTGCGGTCCATCTTGTTGACGAACGCGAGACGCGGAACCTTGTACTTGTTGGCTTGGCGCCAGACGGTTTCGGACTGGGGCTGCACGCCGCCGACCGCGTCGTACACCATGACAGCGCCGTCCAGCACGCGCATCGAGCGCTCGACTTCAATGGTGAAGTCCACGTGGCCGGGGGTGTCGATGATGTTGATGCGGTGTTCTTCGAACTTGCCAGCCATGCCCTTCCAGAAGCAGGTGGTGGCAGCCGAGGTGATCGTGATGCCACGCTCTTGCTCTTGCTCCATCCAGTCCATCGTGGCGGCGCCATCGTGCACTTCACCGATCTTGTGGTTCACACCGGTGTAGAACAGGATGCGCTCGGTCGTCGTGGTCTTGCCGGCGTCGATGTGCGCGGAGATGCCGATGTTGCGGTAGCGCTCGATGGGGGTCTTGCGGGACATGATTTACTTTCGGTTAAATGCGTTGAGCGCTGGGCCTTGAGCATGGGCGACGTCGCCCGACACTCAATACCCAACGCCCAAGCGAAGTTTGATTTTTAGAAGCGGAAGTGGCTGAAAGCGCGGTTGGCTTCTGCCATGCGGTGCACTTCGTCGCGCTTCTTCATGGCGCCGCCGCGGCCTTCCGTGGCTTCCATGAGTTCGTTGGCCAGACGCAGGGCCATCGACTTTTCACCGCGCTTGCGAGCGGCTTCCTTGATCCAGCGCATCGACAGGGCGAGGCGACGGACGGGACGGACTTCGACCGGCACCTGGTAGTTCGCACCACCGACGCGGCGCGACTTCACTTCGACCATCGGCTTCACGTTGTTGATGGCAACGGTGAAAGCTTCGAGCGGGTCCTTGTCAGGGTTCTTCTTTTCGATGAAGTCGAGCGCGCCATAAATGATGCGCTCGGCGATCGCCTTCTTGCCGCCTTCCATGATCACGTTCATGAATTTCGACAGCTCGACATTGCCGTACTTGGGATCCGGCAGGATTTCACGTTTGGGGACTTCGCGACGACGTGGCATTTTTCTAACCTCTTTGCTTCAGTTGGCACCGTTTCCGGTACCGCGAGAGCCAGTCAGGACTCTCACTTACTCGACCCGGGATTGGGTCACTTCGTTCGATGTGCCCGCCAAGGCAACCGAACACCGTTTGTTTTTGACGACAGGAAAAAGGCTTAAGCCTTCTTGGGACGCTTCGCGCCGTACTTGGAGCGCGACTGCTTGCGGTCTTTCACGCCTTGCAAGTCGAGCGAACCGCGCACGATGTGGTAACGAACACCGGGCAAGTCCTTGACACGACCGCCGCGAACCAGCACGACGCTGTGTTCCTGCAGGTTGTGGCCTTCGCCGCCGATGTAGGAGATGACTTCGAAGCCATTGGTCAGACGGACCTTGGCAACTTTACGAAGCGCCGAGTTGGGCTTCTTAGGCGTCGTGGTGTAGACGCGGGTGCAGACACCGCGACGTTGCGGCGAGTTCTGCATGGCAGGGCTCTTCGAATTGATCTTTTCGACCGTTCGACCCTGACGCACCAGTTGATTGATGGTTGGCATGAATGAATTAGTCCCAAAACAACCCGGCCCTGGTGGTGAAACCGCCCCTGGTCGTGACTCAGAGAAGCCGGGAATAACGAAAACGTGAAACCCTTCGGAAAATTCCGAAAAGCCCACGAGTATAGCAGGCAGGCTTGAAACGGCAAGGTCAGGCGCAGCCCGCGCCCGCCTTGCCCCGCCCTCTTACTTGATCCAGAGGCGGACGGCATCCCAAGCGCGGCCGAAGATGCCCGCCTGCTCGACCGCTTCCAGGGCCACCAGCGGCACGTCGGCCACCGGCTGGTCGTCCAGCGTCACCTTGAGGGAGCCCACGGCCTGGTACTTGGTGAACGGCGCCACCAGCGGGTCGGGACGCGCCACCTGGGTCTTGATCTTGCTGGCGGAGCCGGCGGGGACCGCAACGACGATGGCTTCCGGGCGACCCAGCTTCAGCACGTTTTCCTTGCCCTTCCAGACCGCGGGCGTGGCGGCCGGCTGGCCGGCGTCGAACAGGCGGACGGCGTCGTAGGCCGTGTAGCCCCAGTTCAGCAGCTTCTGCGATTCATTGGCGCGCACGGTCTCGCTCGAGGCACCCAGCACGATTGACAGCAGGCGGCGGCCGCCGGTCAGGTTCGGGAAATCGCGTTTGGCGGTGGCGATCATGCAGTAGCCGGCGGCTTCGGTATGGCCAGTCTTCAGGCCGTCGACGGTCGGATCGCGGAACAGCAGCAGGTTGCGGTTCGTGTCGTTGGTCGACGGCGTGCCCGGGTAGCGGTACTTCTTGATGGCGTAGTACTTGGCTTCCTCAGGGAAATCGCGCACCAGTCGGGTCGCCAGGATGCTCAGGTCGCGCGCCGTGGTGGTGTGGCCGGGCGCGGTGAGGCCCTCGGGATTCTTGTAGCTGGTGTTCTTCATGCCCAGCGCCTTGGCCTGGGCATTCATGAGCTCGACGAAATGCTCGACCGTCCCGCCCACACCTTCGGCCAGCGCCACCGTGGCGTCGTTGCCCGATTGCACGATCAAGCCCTTGATCAGGTCTTCGACCGGCACCTGCATCTTCGGATCGATGAACATGCGGGAGCCCGGCATCTTCCAGGCGCGCGGACTGACCGGGAAGGTCTGGGTCAGCGTGATCTTCTTGGCGCGCAGCGCGTCGAACACGATGTAGGCCGACATCAGCTTGGTGAGCGAGGCCGGCTCCACCGGGCTGTCGATGTCCTTCTGCGCAAGGATCTGGTTGGCGGTCACGTCCAGCAGCAGGTAGCTGCGCGCGGCGACTTCGGGCGGTGCCGGCACCTGGGCGACGGCGATCACGCCGACCGAGGCAGCGGCGGTCAGCACCAGTGCGCGGAGCGCATTGAAAAAACGATTCATGGGGAGGATGAGAAGAGACGAAAACAAGCCCGTGAGGCTTTCATTCAATGCCCGCGCGGAGGTGGCGGGCAACCAAACTTTTGAGCAGCGGCAATTGTCCGTGAAAGAAATGGCCGCCCCCGGGAATAACCGTGACAGGAAGTGACTGCGGCCGCGCCCACTCCATCACGGCGGCCAACGGCACGGTGTCGTCGGCTTCGCCGTGGACCACCAGCATGCGATCGTGGGCTTCGACGGGCAGCGTGGCGACGGTGTTGCGCGCGGCAGCCGTGCCGACCAGAACGACCTGCTGGATGTCGCGCGCGGCCCAGAGCTTTTCGGCAGCGCCGCAGGCAACGAAAGCGCCGAACGAGAAACCGGCAATGGCCAGGGGACCTTCGGGCGCCAACTGGCCGACGACATTCAGCATGTCTTCCAGCTCGCCGCGCCCTTCGTCGTGCACGCCTTCGCTGGCGCCGACGCCGCGAAAGTTGAAGCGCACCGTCGTCCAGCCGCACGACACGAAAGCGCGCGCCAGGGTCTGCACGACCTTGTTGTCCATCGTGCCGCCGAACAGCGGGTGCGGATGGGAGATCACAGCGACGCCGCGCGGGGTGCCGGCAGGTTGGTCGCGCTGCACCTCGATTGCGCCGGCAGCGCCCTGGAGGCTGATCTTTTCGGTCTGGGAGTTCATGGCAAGGTGGGTGAGCGGGCCGGCAGCGCCGGTCGGGAGCACGGTACGAGCGAAGCGTCCGCGGGAAAGTTCAGCGTCCGACGTCGGCGGGCAGCAGGAGCCGCTCGACGACCTCGCCTTTCTTCAGGTGCGACTCGACGATCTCGTCGATGTCGTCGGCATCGACGAAGGTGTACCAGACGGCTTCGGGGTACACCACCGCCACGGGCCCGCCAGCGCAGCGGTCCAGGCAGCCCGCCTTGTTGACCCGCACCTTGCCGGGCCCGGAGAGCCCCGCTTCTTTCACCTTCGCCTTGCAGCGATCGAAGCCTTCCTGTGCGTTGTGCATGACACAGGAGTCTTCGCCGTTCTTGCGTTCGTTGAGGCAGAAGAAGATGTGGCGGCCGTAGTAGCCGGACGGCGCGGCAGAAGTAGAACTGGGCATCGGTCGATTTTAGTGACCGCGGCCTCGCGCCCGGGGCTACGCCGCGAGCCGCCCCCGGCGCGACAGGGCTGCCACCACGTACGCCAGCACCGCGAACGGCCAGATCCATCCCAACCACTGGGCCAACCCATGGAAGCGGATGAAGCGCCCCTGCTCCCAGGTGGCCAGGGTCTGCGCGAAGTACGCGCTCTCGGGTGCCTGGTTCAACAGGCTCAACTGGAGCACGAGCCCCACCAGCAGCAGGGCCGCACACAGCCGGCGCGGCGCGGCCACAAGCAGCACGCCAGCAACGAGCGCAGCCGCCATGCCGACCTGGACGGGAAGATCCAGCCACGCCCAGGCGTGGGCGGGCCCGTAGCTCAGGGCCGCTGACAGCGCCGAGGCGGCAAAACCCGCCAGAAAGATCAGCGGGAGCAGCACCGCGCGCTGGACCACCGTGCGTGCCACCAGATAGCCCAACAGGCACGGCACCAGTGCGCCAAGCATCACGCACAGCAACTCCACCGCCGGCACCAGCGGCTCGAGCTCGAACTGGCGCACAGGCAACCAGTCGATGAAGGGCGTGTCGAGCAGCCATTCGGAAATCGCGACCTCCAGCCGCTCGAACACCTGGCCCAGCCCGAAGGTGACGGCGGCGGGGAACAGCAAGGCAAACGGCCAGAGCGCCAGCAGCACGAGGGCACCGCGCGAATCCTCGATGAACCATTGCGAGCGCGCCCTGCCCCAATGGGCCACCGCCCCCAGCCGCTCGAGCCCCACCGCCAGCACGGCACCGATGACCGCGCCGGCCGTGTTCAGTCCCAGGTCGACGTTGGAAGGAATGCGCACGGGCAGGTAGCTCTGCAGCGTCTCCATCGCGAAGGCGATCGCCGCGCCGGCCACGCTGGCTCGCAGCACCGCGCCGCCGACACCTGCAGTTCGGCGCGTGCGCAGCACCGCCAGGGCGCACAGGAAGCCGAAGGGTACGTAGCCCCCGACATTGATTGCGAAGTCGAAACCCGTCCAGTACTTGGGCCACGGCGCTGATAGATAGGCCCAGGGCGCAATGCCCTGGTCGCGCCAGTCGGCAAAGGGATAGAGGCTGGCGTAGACGATCAACGCCGCATAGGCGAGCGCGAGGGGAAGCGCGGCGGACTTGTGCGGCTTCTCCACCGTGTCCATCGGGCTCAGAACGGCTTGACGACGACCAGGATCACGATGCCGAGCAGCAGCAGCACCGGCAGCTCGTTGAACCAGCGGTACCAGCGATCGTTGCGCCGGTTGCCCCCCGCCACAAAACGGCGCAACAGCACTGCGCAGCCATGGTGATAGCCGATAGCTACCAGCACCAGGGCCAGCTTGGCATGCATCCATCCGTTGCCCGGCCCGCGGCCGATGCCGTAGCCCAGCCAAAGCCAGAGGCCGAAGCCCAGCGCCGGAACGGCCAGGAAGGTGGTGAAGCGCAGCAGCTTGCGCGCCATGAGCAACAGGCGTTCACGCTCTGCGACCGACTCCGGGGGCACCATCGCAAGGTTCACGAAGATCCGCGGCAGATAGAAAAGCCCGGCAAACCAACTGGCGATGAAGACGATGTGGAGAGATTTGACCCAGAGCATGGCGGCAGTTTAGTGGCGCACCGCGCTGGCGCACGGGACCGTCACGTAACGCCCGGAAAGCCGCGGACAAAAAAAAGCCCGACGTCTTCACGTCGGGCTGGGAAGCCCTTTTGCTGTCACACATCAAGGCACCCGCTCAGGGAGGAAAAGCGGGGAGCGGCAAGCCGCCCGCTTCAGAATTTAACAAAGACGAAACAAGGTTTCAAGCGAATGCGCCATTTTCTTTGCAATTCATAACTAATTATTTAGAACTTTATAGCTACGAATTTCCGTAGTTGTCAGACAACTTGTCTCGCAGGCGACAACACGGCGATGGAAGGCTTCAGGCACAATTTTCGGGATTATGACGCGCCCTCACTCCCCCCTTGCCATGTTCCCCGCCGGCCGTCCAAGGCGCCTGCGCCGGGACGCCTTTACCCGCAACCTGGTGCGCGAGAACACGCTGACGGTCAACGACCTGATCTATCCGGTGTTCGTGCAGGAAGGCGAAAAGCGGCGCGATGCCGTCGCCTCCATGCCCGGCGTGGAGCGCCTGAGTCTCGACCTGCTGCTGCCGGTTGCCGAGCAATGCGTGGCGGCGGGCATCCCGGTAATGGCGCTGTTCCCGGTGATCGACGCGAGCCTCAAGACCCCGGCCGGCGACGAAGCATTCAACCCCGACGGACTGATTCCCCGCGTGGTCGCCGCCCTCAAGTCGCGCTTCCCCGAACTCGGCGTAATGACCGACGTGGCCCTGGACCCCTACACCAGCCACGGGCAGGACGGCCTCCTCGATGACAACGGCTACATCGTCAACGACGCAACCGTCGAAGTGCTGGTGAAGCAGGCACTCACACAATCGCAAGCTGGCGTGGACATTGTGGCGCCCAGCGACATGATGGACGGCCGCATCGGCGCCATCCGCACCGCTTTGGAAGCCCGCGGCGACATTCACACGCGCATCATGGCCTACAGCGCCAAGTACGCCAGCGCCTTCTACGGCCCCTTCCGCGATGCCGTCGGCTCGGCCGCGACGCTCGGCAAGAGCAATAAAAAGGTCTATCAGATGGACCCGGGCAACAGCGACGAAGCGCTGCGCGAGGTGGCTCTGGACATCGCCGAAGGTGCCGACATGGTGATGGTCAAACCCGGAATGCCCTACCTGGACATCGTTCGCCGCGTGAAGGACGAATTCCACGTGCCGACCTTCGCCTACCAGGTGAGCGGCGAGTACGCGATGCTCAAGGCCGCCGCCCAGAACGGCTGGCTCGACCACGATGCCGTGGTGCTCGAAAGCCTGCTGGCCTTCAAGCGGGCCGGTGCCGATGGCGTGCTCACGTACTTTGCCCTTGACGCTGCGCGTCTGCTACAAAGTTAATAGCTGCCTGAGCCCATTGAATATGGGCGACCAAGGCAGATAGACAAGAAAACCAAGGCAGGGCGATGCGTATCTTCGAAATCAACCGCTCGCAGGTCAGCGAGCACCCGGCGCTTACGCCGCTGGCCGTGCCGGGTGCGTGCGCCGCCAGCGGGTATCTCTGGATTTCGCTCACGCGCGAGGAATTTCGCGCCTCGCTCGCCGAGGTGCAGCAGATCCTCCAGACGCTCTGCCAGACCCAGCTGGTGGACTTGCACGTGGCCGACCTGCTCAACGACCAGTTGCCCTCGCACTACGACTACACCTCGCAGTACGACGTGCTGGTGTTCCGGCGCCTCGCGACCAGCCAGGGGCAGGCCGCGCTGGGCAACGGCAAGGGAAATGGCAATGAAGCGCCGCCCATTCCCGCCGCCACCACCGCGGCGCCCAAATCCCGGGGCGGCCCACCCGTGTTGCGCCGCGTCGATACCCGTCCGGTCGGCTTCGCGGTGTTCGATCGGGTGCTGCTTTCGGTGCATCCCGAGGACGGCGCGGTACGCGATGCCTTCGCCGCGCGGCTGCTTGCGGCCGGGTCGTCCGACGACCGCGGCGCCCCAGCGCTGGACGTGCGCGCGACCTCCACGCGCGCGCCCACGGGGCCTTCGGACCTGATGCTGCGCGTCATCAACCAGATCGTCGACGGCTACCTGGACCTGCGGCGCGAACTCACCAAGCAGCTCGACCATTGGCAGACCGAGCTGATCGATCCGCGCAGCCGCTTCACGAACTGGGGGGCGCTGATGGAGGCGCGGCAGTCGCTGCACCACCTGGACGAGATCTGCGAAGACCAGCGCGCCGCCATGCAGGACTGGATCGACACGCTCGAAACCCTGCCGCCGCCCAAGGGCGACGCGGAGCAGCGCGAGCGGGAGCTCATCATGATCAGGAGCCGCGACGTGCTGGAGCACATCGAGCGGGTGGTGCACCACGTGCACCGGCTCGAGCAGAACGCCGAGACGGCCGTGCAGATGCACTTCAGCGTCCAGGGCCACCGCGCCAACGACATCATGCGGGTGCTCACGGTGCTGACCGCCATCTTCCTGCCGCTGAACCTGATCGCGGGGATCTTCGGCATGAACTTCGAGTTCATTCCGCTGGTGCACAAGGCCGACGGCTTCTGGATCGCGATGACCGCCATGCTGGTCATCGCGGTGCTGCTGGTGCTGGTGTTCTGGCGCAAGCGCTACCTCGCGCGAACGCGCTGACAACCAACTGCCCGCCCAACGAAAAAAGCCACGCTCTCGCGTGGCTTCTTGCCGAACTGCCCCGAGAGGCGGATTCTTTATTACTTGGCGGTAGCGCCCGTGCCTTGCTGGGCTTGAACGCGTGCGTCCATCGGGTTGACCATGGTCGAGACGACCTTGCTGTTGACGCGCGAACCCGAGGTCACGTTCTGGTCGGGAGCGTAGGAGGTGCGAACAGCTTCGGCTTCGACGATGGCGCGGTCCTTCGACACGGCGACCGTTTCCGGGCCGCGCGAACCGCGGGTCACGTTCTGGTTCGGAGCCGCTGCGGCGCGCACGGCTTCAGCGTTGACTTCGTCGCGGCTCTTGGTCGAGACGGCGGTGTTCACGCCTTGGTAGGTTTCGGCTTGGGCGCCAGTAGCGGCCAGGAGGGTCAGAGCAGCGGCGGCGAGGATGTGCGAGGTCTTCATGTCAATTCCTTGTGTTCGTCGGATGGTTTGTCCACCAGGCTTGCTCGGTCGCTTGCCTGTGCGGCGAGTGTCAGACGAAATTCCCTAGATAAAACGCTCGGATCAGAGACACGGTGTTTCCTCTATTGAAACAATGTGGACACATAGGCATGCAAACGAGAAAGGCCGGGGTCGCACACGCGGCCCCGGCCTTTTTAGAAATCTGAATTCTTCGGTCTAGCGGCCCGGACGCGCGTCTTGCCGCCCTTGGAACTGCGGCGGCACTTCGCTGTTTGCGAAGGCGCGCCGGTCCAGGTTCTGGTTCGGCGCGTGGGCCGCGGCAACGGCTTCCGCACGGACCGAGGCGCGATCGAGCTGGCTCGGGGGCGTGGTCAGCGGCGAGGCCACGACGTCGCCGTAGACATTGCCGCCCCGCGCAGCCGCTGCCCCTTCGGCTTCCAACTGGGCTCGGCTCCCGACGATCTTCAGCGGCTGCACCGGCTCGAAACCCTGTGCGTGTGCGCCGACGGCGGTCAGGATCGACAGGACGGCAACGGCGATGATGTTCGGGGTGTTCATGGTTCGGCTCCTTCGGCGCTTGGTGCGAGTGTGGCGCAGGTCGCCTAAGAAAAACGCCGGAGAATCGAACCACCGCGTTCCTCGAACGGAAACAATGGGCTCTTAGACATGGACAGTCTCGATCTGATCAGAACCTTTCGCGAAGTCGCCTCCCACGGCAGCTTCTCGCAGGCGGCCAAGAAGCTCGACATGTCGAAAGCCACCGTCAGCAAATACGTGGCCGAGCTCGAAACGCGCTTCGGCGTGCGGCTCCTTAACCGTTCCACCCGCTCCGTGAGCCTCACCGATGCCGGTCAGCTGCTGCTCGATCGCAGCACCCCGGTGCTCGAAATGGTGGAGCTCACCCAGGCTGAGCTGCAGGACCGCGCCAGCCAACCCGCCGGGCGCCTCCGGATTTCGGCCCCGCACGGCATGGGCAACGGCGAGTTTCCCAACCTGCTGGCCGACTTCATGCGCTATTACCCCGACGTGAGCATCAGCCTGCAGCTGACCAATCGCACGGTCGACCTCGCGGAGGAAGGCATTGATGTCGACATCCGCAGCGGCCCCGTCGAAGACGCCAATCTCATCGTGCGCAAGCTGCGCCTCATGCAGATGGTGGTCTGCGCCTCGCCGGTCTACTGGAAGAAGCACGGCAAGCCCGAGCATCCGCGCGAGCTGGCCGGCCACGACGCCCTGACCCACTCCCTGCTGGGTGCGCAGCCGGTGTGGCGCTTCGACGATGGCGGGGAGCCGCTGGACGTGCACGTCAAGAGCCGCATGGACTGCACCGAGGGCGCACCGCTGATCCGGGTCGCAATGCGCGGCTTCGGCGTGATCTACCTGCCCTCGATCCTCGTGCAATCGCACATCGAGCACGGCGAGCTCGTGCCGGTGCTGCAGGACTACACGCGCAAGGACATGTGGCTGTCGGCCGCCTATCTCCAGCGGCGCCACAACAGTGCCGCCCTGCGCGCGCTGCTCGACTTTCTTCAGACCCGCGTAGGCGACGCGCCGGGCCTCAAGAAGTAATAAAAAAGCCCGGCACAGACCGGGCTTTTTTCTTGCGCCGACCCGCAGGTCAGCCGACGTGCTTCGCGAAGAACGCCAGCGTGCGTTCGCGCGCCAGCTTGGCGGCATCCGCGTCGTACGAGCCGCGCTGGTCGCAATTGAAACCGTGGCCGACCGGATAGACATGCACTTCCACCTCGGGATGCGCCTTCTTGAAGCTCTCGACGGTGTCCAGCGGAATCCAGTGGTCCTGGTTGCCGAAGTGCGCCAGCACCGGCACCTTGGGCTGGCGGGCGGCTTCTTCGGGCATGGTCATACCGCCGCCGTAGTACGGCGCCGCCGCCGCCAGGCCCGGCAGCAGGCTGGCCGCGCGCCAGGTCAGCAAACCGCCCCAGCAGTAGCCCACGATGCCGACCTTGCCGGCCTTCGATGCGTAGGCGATGGCTGCCTCGACATCCTGCAGCACGCCGGGCGCGGGCAGCGCCTCGACCGCCGCCTTCAGGGCGGAGCCCTCCTTCATGTCCTCGTCGCTGTAGCCCAGCTCGACGCCGGGCTTCACGCGCTGGAAGGTCGCCGGCGCCACAGCGAGATACCCCTCGGCCGCATAGCCGTCGGCCACCGAGCGGATGTGCGAGTTCACCCCGAAGATTTCCTGCACCACGACCACCGCGCCGCGCGGCTTGCCCGCGGGTTCAGCCACGTAGGCGGGAAAGCTGAAGCCGTCCTTGGCTGTGAGATCGATGAATTGACCCATGTTTGTCATGCTCCTGATGGCAATTGAATGAAGAAGAAAAAAAAGAGGGACGCTGTTGTCGCCGTCACTGGCGCAGCGCCCGCTCGACGAAATCGAGCCGGTCCTGCCCCCAGAAAATCTCGCCATCGATCACATAGCTCGGCGCGCCGAACACCTGGATGTCGATGGCCTCCTGCGTGTAGGCCTCGTAGCGCTCCTGCACCGCCTGGCTTTGCGATTGCTCCGAGCGCTTGGCGGGCAGGCCGCATTCGACGACCAGCGCTTCGAGCACGTTCGGGTCGCCGATGTTCCGCTCCTGCACCCACACCGCAGCGAACACCGCCGCGCAGACGCGCATCGCAGCCTCGGTGCCGTCGTGGATATCGACCGCGATGATGATCCGCGCCGCATCGTCGCCGGCCACCGGGAAAAACTTGGGCTTGGTGTTCATCGGCAGGCCAAGGTGCTGCGAGAACCGCGCCATCTCCACCAGCCGGTAGGCCTGCCGCTGCGGCGCCCGCTTGCCCAGAGGCAGCCCGCCGGACACCGGGAACACGCTCCCCATGTCGATGGGCCGCACCCGTACCGTGGCGCCCGCGGCGGCGGCAATCTCCGCGAACCGGGTATGACCCAGATAAGTCCACGGGCTCTGGGGCGCAAAGTAGTAGTCAACCGTTTTCGTGCTCATACGCCAGCCCTCGAATGATGTAATCCAAGCCGACGGTTTTAACTGACACGCAGTTTCTCTGCAGGAGGTAGGTTTTGAATCCAGTGCTACTCATCACCGGCGGCGGACGCGGCATCGGCGCCGCCACCGCCCTGCTCGCCGCACGGCGCGGCTACGCGGTGGCCGTCAACTACGCCAGCAACTCGCTGGCGGCCGACGAGGTGGTGCGCACCATCCGCGAGGGCGGCGGCACCGCCATCGCCGTGCAGGCCGATGTGGGTGACGAGGGCCAGGTGATCGCGATGTTCGAGAAGGTCGACGCCAAGCTCGGCCGCCTCACCGCATTGGTCAACAACGCCGGCGTGGTGGACATGCAGGCGCGTGTCGACGAGATGAGCGTGGCGCGGCTGGAACGCATGTTCCGCATCAACGTGATTGGCAGCTTTGTATGCGCGCGCGAAGCCGTTCGCCGCATGAGTACGAAGCACGGTGGCACGGGCGGCGCCATCGTCAACATCTCCAGCGGCGCCGCGCGCCTGGGGTCGCCGGGCCAGTACGTCGACTACGCAGCCAGCAAGGCCGCCATCGACACCCTCACCATCGGGCTGGCCAAGGAAGTGGGCGACGAGGGCATCCGCGTCAACGCGGTGCGCCCTGGGCTCATCGACACCGAGATCCACGCCTCAGGCGGCATGCCCGACCGCGCCGCCGAGCTCGCGCCCACCGTGCCGATGAAGCGCACCGGCAGCCCCGAGGAAATCGCCGGCGCCATCCTGTGGCTGCTGTCCGACGAGGCGAGCTACACCACCATGGCCCTGCTCGACGTGACCGGCGGAAGGTAGCCCTCATGAGCACCTCGATGGATCTCATCAAGCCGCTGGTCACGCTGGTGGCGATCGTCAACCCACTGGCCATCGTGCCCTTCTTCATCCACTACACGCAGGGCTACAGCGACGCGCAGCGCCGGCACACGGTGCGCATGTCGGCGTTCAGTGCGTTCGTGGTCATCGCGGTGAGCGCGTTGCTGGGGTTGCAATTGCTGTCGTTCTTCGGCATCTCGATCGCGAGCTTCCAGGTCGGCGGCGGCCTGCTGCTGCTGATGAGTTCGCTCTCGATGCTGAACGCCAAGCCGGCAGAGAGCAAGACCAACGTCGAGGAATTGCGCGCCACCGAGGTGAAGGCCTCGATGGGCGCCTCCATCGCGGTGGTGCCGCTCACGATTCCGTTGCTGACCGGCCCGGCGACCATTTCCACCGTGGTGATTTACGCCGACAAGGCGCAGCACCTGTGGGAGCTCGCGGTGCTCGTCGGCTACGGCGTGGTGGTCGCGCTGGCAACTGCGCTGGCCTTCTCGCTCGCGCAGCCGATCGCGCGCGTGCTCGGCAAGACGGGCATCAACATCATGACGCGGCTGATGGGCCTGATCCTCGCGGCGCTGGCCGTCGAGGTGATGGCTGACGGGCTCGGCAAGCTGTTCCCGATCCTGTCGAAAGTCGCCTGACCGCGGAGGCTCAGGCCAGCATCTTCTCGATGACCTTCCAGTGCGCCGGCTCCACCGGCGTGATCGACAGCCGGTTGCCCTTGCGCAGGATGATCAGGTCAGCCAATTCGGGTTTCGCGCGCAATTCGGGCAAGGCCAGCAGCCGGGTCTTGCGCACCGCCTGCACATCCACCAGCAGCCAGCGCGGGTCTTCCTTCTTCGCGCCCGCGTCGTAGTAGGGCGACTTCGCATCGAACTGCGTTGGATCGGGCTTGATGCCCGAGGCCACGCGCGCGATGCCGGCGATGCCCGGCTCGGGGCAGCTCGAGTGATAGAACAGCACGCCGTCGCCGACCTTCATGCCGTCGCGCATGAAGTTGCGCGCCTGGTAGTTGCGCACACCCGTCCACGCGACGGTGGCATCGGGCGCGGCGAGCGCGTCGTCGATAGAGACTTCGTCGGGCTCGGATTTCATCAACCAGTACTGGGGCATGGCGTCTCGCGAAAGTTGGTTTTCGCGAAATATAGCCGCCCGCCCCGATGCTGCGCGAGGGCCTACGGCGTCACGTAGTCAGAGACCACGACCCACTTGCCATCCTTGATCTGCGACAGCCGCGACTGCTCGTTGCCCAGGCGCTTGGTGGCGGTGTAACTGCTCTTCGGGCTGCCGAACATGTCGGGCTCGAAAGTGATGCTGTCCATCGCCTTGATGAAGCTGTCGGTCGTGAGGTTCGGGCCCGCCTTGGTCGCCGCCTTAATGAACGAATCGATGATCACGTAGCCGTACACCGAGAACACCGTCGGGTCTTCGTTGAACTTGGTCTTGTACTTGTTGGCCCAGAAGCGCAGCGGCTGCGATTGCTCGTCGGTGTAGGGGTTCTGCACCGTCATCGTGGCGTAGACGCCGTCCATCGCCTTGCCACCCAGCTTGTGAATGAGGTCGGTATACGCCGCGCTCGAACCGAGGAAGGTCGGGTTGAAACCTGTCTTGCGCGACTCCCCCACCGTGCCGATGGTCTCGCGAATGATCGTGCCCAGCACCACGAGGTCGCAGTTCGCCGCCTTCATCTTCGCGACCTGCGAGCTGAAGTCGGTGGCGCCGCGCTTGAACGAGGTCTTCTCGGCGAGTTCCATGCCCGCGGCCTTCAGCCCCGCCTCCGCGCCCCGCTGCACCTCGAGCCCGAACTCGTCGTCCTGGTAGATCGTGCAGACCTTCTTGGCGCCCTTGTCCTTGATCATCTTGGGCAGTGCCAAGCGGATCTGGTCGTAGTAGGTGGCCGCGAACGAGTACTTCAGCCGGTTCAGCGGCTCGTACATTTCTCGCGCCGCGGTGATCGGCATGTAGTTGACGATGTTCTTGTCGAACTGCACCGGCATCGCCGCCATGTTCTGCGCCGTGCCGATGTGGCCGGCCATGATGAATATCTTTTCCTGGTTCACCAGCTTCTGCGCGGCCAGCACCGCCTTCTTCGGGTCATAGCCCGAGTCCTCGACAAAGAGCTTGAGCTTGCGGCCGTTGACGTTGCCCTGCTCGTTGAGTTCGTCCACGCGCAGCTGCATGCCGTTGCGCGCCTGCTTGCCGAAGCCCGCGAGCGGACCCGACAGGTCCTGGATCGTGCCGATCCGGATCTCGTCCTTGCTCACGCCCTGTTGCTGCTGCGCGGACGCGAGCGTCGCGATAAGGCCCAGCACGGCCAACATCGTCACTGTCTTGAGCTTCATGCGGTTGTCTCCTCGGGTTGACACAAAAAACGTTCGCAGATCAGCGGTACATCGCCTCGATGCGGTCTGCGTACTTCGTCTGCACCAGCTTGCGCTTGAGCTTCATCGTCGGCGTGAGCTCTTCGTCCTCGGCGCTCAGCTGCGTCTCGAGCAGGAAGAACTTCTTGATCTGCTCCACGCGCGCGAACTTCGCGTTGACGCGGTCGACCTCGCCCTGGATCAGGTCCAGCACCTCCTGCGCGCGCGTCAGGCTTTCGTAGTTGCTGAACGGCACGTCGTTGTCCTGCGCAAACTTCTCGACGTTCTCCTGATCGATCATCACGATCACCGTCAGGTAGGGTTTCTTGTCGCCGATCACCACCGCGTCGGTGACATAGGGGCTGAACTTGAGTTCGTTCTCCAGCTCGCTCGGCGTGATGTTCTTTCCACCTGCCGTGATGATGATGTCCTTCATGCGGTCGGTGATGCGGAAATACCCTTTCGCGTCGACCAGCCCCACATCGCCCGTGTGCAGCCAGCCGTCGGCATCGATCGTCTCGGCCGTCTTCTCCGGCAGGTTGAGGTAACCCATGAAGACATTGGGGCCGCGCACCAGGATCTCGCCGGTTTCGGGATCGAGCCGCACCTCGTTGTAGCTGGTGGCCGGGCCGATCGAGCCCGGCGCGATGCGCGACGGCGGCACGCCGGTGGAGGCGCCGCACGACTCGGTCATGCCCCACACCTCCAGCATCGGCACGCCGAGCGCGAGATACCAGCGCACGAGGTCGGGAGAAATCGGCGCCGCGCCGGTCACGAGGAACCGCGCGCGATGGATGCCGATGAGCTTGCGCACGTTGTTGAGCGCAAGCCAGCGCGCGACGCGGAACTTGAAGCGCAGCCCCGCGCCGATCGGCTTGCCCTGCAGCACGCGGTCGGCGATCTGCTGACCCACGCCGATGCTCCAGCCGTAGGCGGCCTGCTGTACGCGGCTCGCTTCCTTCAGCGCGATCATCACGCCCGAATAGAACTTCTCCCACACGCGCGGCACGGCCGTGAACACCGTGGGCGAAATCTCGCGCACGTTCTCGGGCACCGTCTCGGGGTTTTCAACGAAGTTGAGGATGGAGCCGGTGTACATCGCGAAGTACTCGCCGCCCATGCGCTCGGCGATGTGGCACAGCGGCAGGAAGCACATGCGCTCGTCCGTCTCGCCCTGCGCGAGCAGCGTGTTGTAGCCGCGCATGGTGTAGACCAGCCCGCGGTGGCTGTGCATCGCGCCCTTGGGCTTGCCGGTGGTGCCGGAGGTGTAGACGAGGATCGCGAGGTCTTCCGCGCGGCAGGCGGCGATGCGCTGTTCCAACGCTTGCGGGTTCGCCTTCAGGTGCTCGCGGCCAAGGGCGCGCAGCGCATCGAGGCTGATGACGCCTGGGTCGTCGAGGTCGCGCAGGCCTTCCATGTCGAGCACGATGATCTTGCGAAGCAGCGGCAACTGCGCGCGCACTTCGAGCGCCTTGTCCAGCTGCTCATCGTCTTCCACGAAGAGCACGGTGGTGCGCGAGTCTTCGCAGAGATAGTGAACTTGCGAAGCCGCATCGGTCGGGTAGATGCCGTTCGACACGCCGCCGCAACTGAGCACGGCCACATCGCACAACACCCACTCGATGACGGTGTTGGAGAGGATCGACGCGCACTCGCCATGCCCGAACCCCAGCGCCAGCAGGCCTCCCGCGATCTCGCGCACGGCATCTGCGGTCTGGCGCCAGGTCCAGGTGCGCCAGATGCCGAACTCCTTCTGACGCATCCAGACCTTGTCGGCACGAAGTTCCACCGCCTTCCAGAACACGGCCGGAACGGTGTCGCCAGGCACGACGACATCGAGCCGGGGCTGAAGATGCGCCAGGTCCCAGAGACCGGCAGGAGCGCGCAACGCGAGGGTGCTCATGTCATCTCCAGTTCTTCTTCTTTTTCCAGCGCCGCTCGCCGCGCACGCCGTCGTCCTTCACGCCGAGGTAGAACTCCTTGATGTCTTCCTTCTCGCGCAGCCGGTCGCAGGAGTCCTCCATGACGATGCGGCCGTTCTCCAGCACGTAGCCGTGGTCGGCGGCATTGAGTGCCATGTTGGCGTTCTGCTCGACCAGCAGGATCGTGGTGCCGCGCTCGCGGTTGATGCGCACGACGATCTCGAAGATCTCTTTCGTGAGCTTCGGACTCAGCCCGAGGCTGGGTTCATCGAGCAGGATGAGATGCGGCGCGGCCATGATGGCGCGCGAGATCGCGAGCATCTGCTGCTGACCACCGGAGAGCAGACCGGCATCCTGCGTGGCACGCTCTCGCAGGATGGGAAAGTAGGTGTAGACCGTCTCCATGTCCCGCGCCACGCCGTCCCGATCCTTGCGGGTGTAGGCGCCCATCAGCAGGTTGTCTTTTACCGATAGCAGCGGGAACACCTCGCGGCCCTCGGGCACGTGACTCAGGCCCTGCTGCACGATGAAGGCGGGGTCCTTGGCGGTGATGTCCTTGCCCTGGAATTCGATGCTGCCTTTTCTCGGGTCGATGATCCCGGAGATGGTCTTGAGGATTGTTGTCTTGCCAGCGCCGTTCGAGCCGAGCACCGTGGCGATTTCGCCCTGCTTGACCTTCAGGCTCACGCCGCGAATGGCCTTGATCGGGCCGTAGGCGCTTTCGACGTTGAGCAGTTGCAGAACGACGTCGCTCATGCGTGTGCTCCTGAGGTCGGGCGATCACTACACCCCGGAGCCCGGTGTGCGGTGCGGGGCGGGCGCCCCCTCTGCGCCGCCGAGGAGCACAGCGTTTCGCGGATCAGGGCTCGCAGCTGTTTGAGCGAAGCGAGTTCTGCGAGACCCCGCGAAATGCGAGCACCGCAGGGGAGCCGCGAAGCGGCCGGCGCAGTGGGGGCGACCGCCCCGCACCGCATACCGGGCGCCTCTCCAAAGGTAGCGAACAAGACATTCACGCCGCCACCCTCCTCAAGCTGCTCACGTCATCCACGGTTCCGAGGTAAGCCTCGATCACACGCTCATCCGCTTGCACCTCGCGCGGCGTCCCGGTGGCCAGCACCTCGCCCTGGTTCATCGCGAGCACGCGGTCGGACACCTTCGAGACGAGCGACATGTCGTGCTCCACCATCAACACCGACACACCCAGCTCATGCTGGATGTCCTGAATCCAGAACGCCATGTCGGCCGTCTCTTCGACATTGAGTCCGGACGATGGCTCGTCGAGCAGCAGCAGCTTGGGCTCAGTGCACAGCGCACGCGCCAGTTCCACCACCTTGCGAACGCCGTAGGGCAGGCCGGCCACCATCGAATCGCGGTGATGCTGCAGGTCGAGCAGCTCGATGACCTGCTCCGCCTTCTCGCGCGCCGCGATCTCGGCGCGCCGCGTGGCGGACGTGAAGAACACCTCGCTCCAGAAACCCGTCTGCCGGTGCGTGTGACGACCGATCAGCAGGTTGTGCAGCACGGTCGCATGCTCGAAGAGCTCGATGTTCTGGAAAGTGCGTGCGATGCCGAGCGCGGCAATCGAATGCGGCGCCTGCTGCGTCAACGCGAGCGGTCCGACCGGCTCGCCATGCCACGTGATCTCGCCCGTGGTCGGCGTGTAGATGCGGCTGATGAGGTTGAACACCGTCGTCTTGCCCGCACCGTTCGGTCCGATCAGCGTGAACACCTCGCCGCGCCGCACGTCGAAGCTCACCTTGTTGACCGCGAGCACGCCGCCGAAGCGCACGCTCAGGTCCTTCGCCGAAAGGAGGATGTCGCCGTTGCTCGTCGTCATCTCAGCCGGTCCGATTTGGTGAACGACTTCTGCCGCTTGAACAGGCCCTTGCGGTAGAACGGGAAGAGTTGCAGGTACGTCCTGATCTTGAGCCAGCGGCCATAGAGCCCGAGCGGCTCGAACAGCACGAACGCGATCAGCACCACGCCGTACACCAGCCCTTGCAAGCCTGGCGCCTGGCCGATCACTGCGGGCAGCCAGTCCTTGCCCATCGAGATCAGCTGCGGCATTGCGATGAGGAAGATCGCGCCGAGGAACGCGCCGTGCACCGAGCCCAGGCCGCCGATCACCACCATCAGCAGCAGGTCGATCGACTGCAGGATGCTGAACTGGTCCGGCGAAATGAAGCTCAGCTTGTGCGCATACAGCGCACCGCCCAGCCCCGCGAGCGCGGCCGAGATCGCGAACGACATCGTCTTGTAGCGCGCGAGGTGGATGCCCATGCTCTGCGCCGAGATTTCGGAATCGCGAATGGCCACGAAGGCGCGGCCCGTCGGCGAACGCAGCAGGTTCAGGATGCCCAGCGTGCTGAGCACCGCCACCACCAGGCACAAGAAATAGAAGCCATCGCCCGAACCCAGCGACCAGCCGAAGAGCTGCGGCGACTTCACATGCAGCCCCGCGTTGCCGCCGGTGACGCTCTCCCACCGCGCGAACACCTCCTCGACGATGAAGCCGAACGACAGCGTCGCGATGCCGAGATAGATGCCCTTCACGCGCAGTGCCGGCAAGGCGACGACCACGCCGACTGCGGCGGACAACGCCGCAGCGGCGATCAAGGCAATCGGAAACGGCACACCTAGATTCGTCAGCACGCCCTGCGTGTACGCGCCCGCGCCGAGGAACGCCGCGTGTCCGATGGAGAACTGGCCCGTGAAGCCCGCCAGCAGCATCAGGCCCAAGCCGACGATCCCGTAGATCAGCACGAAGGTCAGTTGCGCGAGCCAGTACTCCTCGATCACCCACGGCGCGGCGATGAGAAATGCGATGAGCAAGCCGTACCAGAACACATGCCCGCCATGGCGCGCGAGGCGGATGTCCTGGTCGTAGCTGGTCTTGAAGATGTAGCGCATGAACGTTCAGACTTTCTTGCGCAGCTTCTCGCCGAAGAGACCATTGGGCTTGATCATGAGCATCAGCAGCACCACGATGTACGGCGCCGTGTCCTTGAAGCCATCAGGCAGATAGAACCCCGCGAACGATTCGACGATGCCGATCACCAGCCCGCCGACGATCGCGCCCGGCAGGCTGCCGAAGCCGCCCACCACCGCCGCAGGAAAACCCTTCAGCCCGATGAAGCCCATGTTCGCGTGCACGAAGGTGATGGGCGCGAGCAGCATGCCCGCGATGGCCGCGACCGCAGCCGCCAGCCCCCACACCAGCCCGTTGAGCCGCTTCACAGGAATGCCCATGTAGTAGGCCGCGAGCTGGTTCTGCGACGAGGCCTGCATCGCGATGCCCAGCTTGCTGTAGCGGAACATCGCGAACAGCAGCGCGCACAGGATGGCCGTGGCGACGATGATCGCGAGCTGTTCGAGGTTGACCACCAGTTCGCCCAGCTTCCAGATCTGGTCCTTGTAGGGCACGGGCAGCGTGTGGGTCTCGGTGCCGATGCCTGGCACCATGGTGATGAGGCCGCGCGCCACGTACGCGATGCCGATGGTCAGCATCACGATGGAGAACTGCGGCTGCCCGAGGATCGGCCGGATCACCGCCAGCTCCAGCAGCACGCCGAAGGCCGCCATCGCCACCACCGCGAGGATCGCCGCGAGCCAGAACGGCATGCCGAAGAGCGACATGCCCGCGAACGCGCCGAAGGCACCGAGCATCATCAGGTCGCCCTGGGCGAAGCTCACGGTCTCGGTGGCCTTGTAGATCAGCACGAACCCGAGCGCGATCAGCCCATAGATGCAACCTTGCGCAATGCCCGACAGCAGGAGTTGGAGTATCTGCATGGGGCTCCCGTGTCTCGCCTACTGCCGGAAGCCGCCGGCCGCGTCGTGCAGCGCGAGGCGGCGGGAGCCGGCCAGGATGTCGCTGGGTTTCAGGCCGTAGACCTGGCGGATCGAATGGCTGAAGTGCGTCGAGTCGGGGTAGCCGGTATCGAGCGCGATGTCGGTCAGCGTGGTGGTCTGGCGCACGTAGCGCAGCAGGCTGCGCGCGCGCTTCCAGGCGCGGAAGGCGCGGAACGCCATGCCGGTTTCCTGCTTGAAGAGATGCAGGAAGCGCGAGAACGACAAATGCACCGAGGCCGCGCAGTCTTCGGCCGAGGCGGATGCGGCCGGGTCGGCCACGAGCGCGTCGATGACCTTGCGGATGCGCGCATCGATCGCACGCGGCGCAAGCGCCTCGCCGAAGAAGAGCGCATCGAAATCGAAGCCATCGAAATCCGTGCCGCGGCCCGACGCGGCCAACAGGTGCGCATGCGCATCGCGCACGCGCTTGACGAACGCCGGCGCATCGACCGGCCCGCAGTGCTGCATGAACGCGGGCATGCGCGCAGGATCGACCGACTCCGACTCGATCAGCAGATTGAAGATGAGCGGATGCTGGCTCTCGACATGGTGCGGCACCTGCGGCGGCACCACGATGAGTTCGCCCGTCTGCCAGGCGCCGCCACCGATGCGGATGCGGATCGGCGGCACGCCCGCGGGCGGCACGCCCGCGGGCGACACGTACACGCCGTGCCCGCCCATCGTGCGTTCGGCCGCCGCACCGAGCAGGCCGGCGTAGAACACGCGCTGCGGCGTGAGCCACATGAGGCGTTCGCCTTGCCGTGCGCCGCCGTTTTCCGGGGGCGCATTACTCGCTCGCTGCATGGTGTTTGTCTCCTGCATCGGGTCTGGCCTGCCCTGCGGTGGGCGGCTTCGTGTTGGCTGGATCGTAGCGGCGCAACCCTGTGGCGCGGCATGCATTTGCGCGGGGACTTTCCCTAGTCCGCGCTCGTTTGGCTCTCACCTCATCGCGAACGCGCGATGCAACTCGGTGGCGCAAAGCGCAACGGCGGTGTTGGCCTCGTCGAGCACCTTTCCCATCGTGATGAAGCCGTGGATCTGCCGCTCGAAGCAGACGTAGTCCGCGCGGTTGCCGGCGGCGGTGAGCGCCTCCGCATACGCGAGCCCCTCGTCGCGCAGCGGGTCGTAGCCGGCGGTGATCACGAGCGCAGGCGGCAGCCTCGACAGGTCGGTGTGCAGCAGCGGCGAGGCGCGCCAGTCGAGGTCGTGCTTCGCATCGGTGATGTAGTGATCGTGGAAGTACGCCATCGTCTCGCGGGTCAGCAGGTAGCCCTGCCCGTTCGCCTGGTGCGACGGATGGCCGCGGCGCATGTCGGTCGCCGGGTAGATCAAGAGCTGGAAGGCGATGGGCAGGTCGCCCGCATCGCGTGCGGCGATCGCCACCACGGCCGCGAGGTTGCCGCCGGCGCTGTCGCCGCCGACCGCAAGACGGCTCGCATCGAGCCCCAGGGCCGGAGCTTCGCGGCGCACCCAGCGCGTGGCGGCGAAAACATCGTCGACTGCGGCGGGAAAGCGGTGCTCCGGCCCCATGCGGTAGTCGACGGCAACCACTGCGCAGCCCGCACCGTTGGCCAGCTCGCGGCACAGCACGTCGTGCGTGTCGAGATCACCAATCACCCAACCGCCACCGTGGTAGTACACCAGCACCGGCAGCGGACCGGCGCCCGAACCCAGCGGCCGGTAGAGGCGCACCGGGACGGTGCCGTGCGGGCCCTCTGCCGCGAGGTCGCGCACCTCGGCCACTTCAGCCGGCAGCGGCTGTGTGGCGGCGCGGCGCTCGCGGTAGAAGGCTCGCGCATCGGCGGGCGAAAGCGTGTGGGTCGGCGGAATGCCGCGCGCCTCGATGAAGTCGAGCAAGGCGCGCGCCTGGGGATGCAGCATGGTGTCTCCGGTGATCGAGCTGGCGGGCTCCCAGTGTGAAGCGCATCGCGCATGCGTGGTATCCGCATGCACCCGCCCTTCACCTCGGCCTTCCGGCAAGACCCGCACCATGCCCGCGCCCCTGCGGCGCGGTCTTGCGAAAACTGGCTACGGCTGTCGCGTGCGCCTCAAAAGGCTCAGCCCTTGCGGGGCTTCACGCGTGAGGCGGCTTCCTTGGCGAGCTTGCGCGCGGTGTCGGTGTCGGCCGCGTGCACCAGCGCCACGCCCATGCGGCGTTTGAGAAAGCTCTCGGGCTTGCCGAACAGGCGAATGTCGCTGCCGGGCACCTGCAGCGCCTCGGCCACGCCGTCGAAGGCGATGCCGGTGGCGTCGACGCCGCCATAGATCACCGCGCTCGCGCCCGGGCTCTTGAGCGAGGTGTCGACCGGCAGGCCGAGGATGGCGCGTGCATGCAGCTCGAACTCGTTCTGCCATTGGGTGGCCATCGTGACCATGCCGGTGTCGTGCGGACGCGGGCTGACTTCGCTGAACCAGACTTCGTCGCCCTTCACGAACAGCTCGACACCGAAGAGGCCCTGGCCGCCCAGGTCGGCCGTGACGGCTTGCGCGATCTGCTGCGCCTTCTGCAGCGCGGCGGGTGCCATGGGGTGCGGCTGCCAGCTTTCGACATAGTCGCCGCTCACCTGCACATGGCCGATGGGGTCGCAGAACTTGGTTTCGACAGCGCCGGCCGCGTCTTTCGCGCGCACGGTCAAGAGCGTGATCTCGTAGTCGAAGTCGATGAAGCCCTCGACGATCACGCGGCCATGACTGACACGTCCTCCGGCCATGGCGTAGTCCCAGGCCTTCTGCACGTCGGCGGGGCCATCGATCTTGCTCTGGCCCTTGCCGGAGCTGCTCATCACGGGCTTGACGATGCATGGATAACCGATGCCTCCGTCGATGGCCGCCTGCAACTCGGCCAGCGAATCGCAGAACTTATACGGGCTGGTGGGCACGCCCAGTGTCTCGGCGGCCAGGCGGCGGATGCCTTCGCGGTCCATCGTGAGGCGGGCGGCGCGGGCCGTGGGAATCACGCGGACCACGCCCGCGTCTTCGAGCTGCTGCAGCATCGGCGTGGCGATGGCTTCGATCTCGGGCACCACGAGCATGGGTTTCTCGGCCTCGATGAGCGCCTTCAACTGCGCGGGGTCGCTCATGGTGATGGTGCGCGCATGGTGAGCCACCTGCTGGCCGGGCGCGTTCTCGTAGCGGTCGACCGCGATGGTCTCGACGCCGAGGCGCTGCAGGGCGATCAGCACCTCCTTGCCGAGTTCGCCGGAGCCGAGCAGCATCACGCGGGTGGCGGAGGGGGAAAGGGGGGTGCCGAGGGTGGTCATGGTCGAAGTCGAAAAGAGGGAAGAAAAAGCAACCGCCGCACTGTAAGCCACCGGTGGGCGCCCGTGTCGCGTGCGGGAACGGCGGCCCTGCGAGGCTGCTTCACAATCGATGTCCTCTGTCGCGGCGGCGGCCCAGGCGTCCCGCTCGCTCCCCCTTTTTCCAGTTTTTTGTACTTTCAAGGAGTTTTCTCATGACGATCCAGACCGTCGGCATCATCGGCGCCGGAACGATGGGCAATGGCATTGCGCAGGCTTGCGCGGTGTCCGGCGTCAACGTGGTGATGATCGACGTTGCCCAAGCGGCCGTCGACAAGGGTCTCGCCACCATCTCGGGCAGCCTCGACCGCCTCATCAAGAAGGAAAAGCTCACTGCCGAGCAGAAGGCCGCGGCGCTCGCGCTGATCAAGGGCTCGACCAACTACGACGACCTGAAGGGCGCGCAACTCGTCATCGAGGCTGCCACCGAGAACCACGCGCTCAAGCTCAAGATCCTCAAGCAGGTCGACGAGTTGGTGGGCCCCGAGGTGATCGTCGCCTCGAACACCTCCTCGATCTCGATCACGCAACTGGCTGCCGCCACCTCGCGCCCCGACCGCTTCATCGGCATGCACTTCTTCAACCCGGTGCCGATGATGGCGCTGGTGGAGTTGATCCGCGGCTACCTCACGAGCGATGCCACGCACGACGCCGTCAAGGCGCTGGCCGAGAAGCTGGGCAAGTCGCCGATCACGGTGAAGAACGCGCCGGGCTTCGTGGTCAACCGCATCCTGGTGCCGATGATCAACGAGGCTTTCTTCGTGCTGTCCGAAGGCATTGCCACCGCAGAGGACATCGATGCCGGCATGAAGCTGGGCTGCAACCAGCCCATCGGTCCGCTGGCGCTGGCCGACATGATCGGCCTGGATGTGTGCCTGGCCGTGATGGAGGTGTACCTGGAGCAGTTCGGTGATTCCAAATACCGTCCGTGCCCGCTGCTCAAGGAAATGGTCGCCGCCGGCCAACTGGGCCGCAAGACCGGGCGCGGCGTCTACACCTACTGAGCCACAGAACAAAAACAACTCGGAGACAAAACCAATGACCGCCACGCCCACCAATCCACCCGCCGAAGGCTGCATCGACACCCAGGTGCTTGGCCACGTACTGCTGATCGGCATCAACCGCCCGGCCAAGCGCAACGGCTGGACGCCGCCGATGTTCAAGCAGCTCGCCGAGGCCTACACGCGCCTGGACGCCGACCCGGACCTGCGCGTCGGCGTCCTGCATGCCTTCGGCGACCACTTCACGGCGGGCCTGGACCTGCCCGCGGTCACCGAGTACATGAAGCGCGGCGAGAAGGCGATTCCCGCCGGCCTGGTAGAGCCGCACGACTTCGGCCTGCCCGACTATCGCCGCCGCACCAAGCCGATGGTGGTGGCCGTGAAGGGCATCTGCTTCACGGTCGGCATCGAACTGATGCTGGGCGCGGACATCGTGGTGGCCGCCGACAACTGCCGCTTCTCCCAGATGGAAGTGCAGCGCGGCATCATGGCCACGGGCGGTGCCACGCTGCGCATGGCCGAACGCGCGGGCGTGGGCAATGCGATGCTGCACCTGCTCACGGCCGACGAGTTCGACAGCGCCGAGGCCTATCGCCTCAATTTCGTGCAGAAGGTGGTGCCGGCCGGGCAGGAGCTCGATGCGGCGCTGGCCATTGCACAGCGCATCGCGGCACAAGCGCCGCTCGCGGTGGTGGCCACGCGGCTCAACGTGATCAAGGCCGTCGAACACGGGCCGCTCGCGGCCGTGTCGGAATTCATCGAGACGCAGAAGCGCCTGTCGAACAGCGAGGACGCGGCCGAAGGCGTGCGCTCCTTCGTCGAGCGGCGTCCCGCGCGCTTCAGCGGTCGTTGATGACGATGAATTCATCGGAGCCTTGAAGCCCATGCCCTTCTTCCAACGCGCGGCGCTCGCCGTCGCCTTCACCCTGCTCGCCGTGAACACTTCCAACGCCCAGACGCCCGCGCCCGCCGCGCTGCCCGACCCCGCGGCGACCTCGGTCGATGCGCTCGGCTGGATGAAGGGCTTTCCGCCGCCGCCCGACAAGCAGATCACCTTCGACAACCCCGCCGGCGGCGTGTTTCCGCGCACGCGCTGGAGCTTCTCGCATGTGCGCGAGACGGTGCCCACGACCAACGTGTGGCGCGGCAGCGGTGCGGCGAGTCCGCTGCCTTCGGCGCCGCGCAACGATATCGAAGCGGTCACGTTCAAGCCTCTTGGAAGTGCAAGCAGCGAAGAGACGGTGACCTTCGCGCAGATGATCCCGCGCACCTACACCGACGGCATTCTCGTGATGCACCGCGGGCGCGTGGTCTACGAAAAGTACTTCGGCGCGCTCACGCCCGAGCGGCCGCACATCGCGATGTCGGTGACCAAGTCCTTCGTCGGCACGCTCGCGGCCATCCTCGCGGACGAAGGCAAGCTCGATCCGTCAGCACCCGTCACCAAGTACCTGCCCGAGCTCAAGGGCACGGCCTACGGCGACGCCACCGTGCGTCAGGTGATGGACATGACCATCGGCGTGCATTACTCGGAGAACTACGCCGACCCGAAGGCCGAAATCTGGGACTACGCGCGAGCCGGCGGCATGCTGACGCAAGGGCCGAACTACACGGGTCCCAAGTCGTTCTACGAATTCCTCGCGACGCTCAAGAAGGAAGGCGCGCACGACGCCGCCTTCGCCTACAAGACGGTGAACGCCGAGGTGCTCGCGTGGATCCTGCGGCGCGCGAGCAACCAGTCGCTGGCCGACCTCTTGAGCGAGAAGATCTGGCGCCGCATCGGCGCCGAGCAGGACGCGTACTTCATGGTCGACCGCATCGGCACCGAGTCGGGCGGCGGCGGCTTGAACACCGTGCTGCGCGACATCGCGCGCTTCGGCGAGACGATGCGCAACGGCGGCCGTGCGCCCAATGGGCAGCAGGTGATTCCGAAGGCCGTGGTCGACGACATCCAGCGCGGCGGCGATCCCGCCAAGTTCGCGAAGGCCGGCTATGCGCTGCTGCGGGGCTGGTCGTATCGCAACATGTGGTGGGTGTCGCACAACCCGCACGGCGCGTACATGGCGCGCGGCATTCACGGCCAGAGCATCTACGTCGATCCGAAGGCGGAGATGGTGATCGTGCGCTACGCCGCGCATCCGGTGGCGGCGAGCGCGGGGAACGATCCGCTCACGCTGCCGGCGTTCCAGGCGGTGGCCGAGGCGCTGATGGCGCGGCCCTGACGACTCGTCCTCAGTTCAGGCGGAGGCCCGTTCGCGGGCAATCACCAGCAGGCCGTCCATGATCAGGCTCTCGACAAGTTCGAAGTGGCCGTTCATGACGGGCGCCATCTTCCAGCCCGCACCACCGGTCATGAAGCAGGCCGGCTCCTCGCCGCAATGCGAGCGCACGTGCTGCACCATGCGCTCGACCGCGCCCGCGATGGCGTAGGTGCCGCCGCTGGTGAGCGCATCGCTGGTGTTGGTGGGAAATTCGCGCACCTCGCCGGTCGGCACATGCAGGCCCGCGGTGCCCGATTCGAGCGCGCGCAGCATGATGCCGTGGCCCGGCAGGATCAGCCCGCCGAGGAACTTGCCGCTGGCATCGATCGCCTCCACCGTGACGGCCGTGCCGATCAGCACCACCACCATCGGCCGCGCCGGCCCTTGCGCGAGCATGCGGTGGCGCGCACCGATCATCGCCACGAAGCGGTCGGCGCCCAGGCGCGTGGGATGGTCGTAGCCGTTGACGATGCCCGCCTCGCCGGCGCTCGACACCACCCAGCGCGGCGTGCAGTCGAAGCGCTCGACGATCTGCTCTTCGGCGCGGCGCCGCAGAGTGTCGCCGGCCACCACGCAGCCGAGCATGGAGCCGGGTGCGGGCAGGTCGGCCCAGGGGCCGTCGGCCAATCGTTCGATGTGGTCCAGGAATTCCGCGCCCGAGGCCTGCAACGCGGCGCCCGGATGCGCCCCGTCGTAGAGCGCCCATTTCAGGCGGGTGTTGCCGATGTCGATTGCGAGGAAGGGGGATGCCATGCGCGGGATTATTGCGACTTTGTTGTTATTCCTGCTGGCACGTCGCGGACACACGCGGCATGGGACTACGCCCGGCCTCGGCGCTCCACCGCTACATTCGCAAATTCCATCCACCACGGCACAAGGAGAACACCATGGGATTGCTCAGTTTCATCAAGGAAGCCGGTGAAAAACTGTTCGGCGGATCGTCGGCCCAGGCGGCCACGCCCGACGCGAACACGGCGGCCGCAGCCGCCATCAAGACCTACATCGAGACACAGAACCTCGGCCTCACCGGGCTCGAAGTGACCTACACCGCCAGCAGCGGCGTCGTCACCCTCGCGGGCCAGGCGCCCTCGCAGGAAGCCAGCGAGAAAGCCTCCCTCGCCGCGGGCAACGTGGCCAACGTCACGAGCGTGGAGAACAATCTGGTCGCCCCCGCCGCACCGCCCGCGCAGTACCACGACGTGGTGAAGGGCGACACGCTCTCGGCCATCTCCAAGAAGTACTACGGCGACGCCAACAAGTACAACGCGATCTTCGAGGCGAACAAGCCGATGCTGTCGCATCCGGACAAGATCTATCCGGGGCAGAAGCTGCGGATTCCAGCGCTGAACTGATCTTTCAAGGCTCCCATGAGGAAAAGGCTCACGGCATGCCGTGGGCCTTTTGCTTTTGACAGGCCAGCGCAAAGCAATCGATGCCGAAGGCCTTGTCGAATGTCGCCTTATTGGCAACAATCGTCGCCTAATGAGCAACGACTCTTCCTTGATGGACCTGCTATTCCCCGCGGCGCGGCAACGCACGCTGGCGGTGTTATTGCTGCAGCCGCAGTCGGCCTTTCATCTGCGGGAGCTTGCACGCCTGACCGACAGCCATGCGGGCACACTGGCGCGAGAGGTGGACAAGCTGGCGCGCACCGGCCTGCTGCTGCGCAGCGAACAAGGCAATCAGGTGCGCTACAACGCCAACACGAGCCATCCGCTGTTCGATGACCTGGCTGCAATGTTTCGCAAGACGCATGGCGTGGCGCCTGCCGTGCGCGAAGTGCTCGCGCCGCTGGATGCGCAGATCCGGTTGGCACTCGTGTTCGGCTCGGTAGCGCGCGGCACACCCTCGCCGGGCAGCGATGTGGATCTGCTGGTGCTGGGAAGCGTGGATTTCATGACGCTGGCACAAGCGGTGTTTCCTCTGCACGCGACGCTCGGCCGCGAGGTGAACACGGTGCTCTACACGCCTGAGGAATTTGCAGAACGAGCGCGCAGCGGCGATGCGTTCGCGCGCGACATACTGGCCAAACCAAAATTGCTTGTGAAGGGAAGAGCCGATGAGCTTGCAGAACTTGCTGGCGATCGGGCGGCTGCAGGCCCACCAGCCTGACGGTGCGGGCATCGCCAAACTGCTTCAGGCGGCGCGGCGAAATCTGGCCGACGCGCATGTTGCACAGGTCAGCACCGACAACCGATTCGATGCGGCCTACAAATGCATCATGCAATGCGCAATGCTGGGTTTGTGGGCCAACGGCTACCGCACATCCACCAGCCAGCCGGGCCACCACCAGACCGCCATCCAGAGCCTGGGCCTGACGATGGGCGTGGCACAGCCGGACATCATCGTGCTCGATGCATTGCGTCGGCAACGCAATGCGAGCGACTATGAAGGTGACCCGGTTTCCACCGCCACGCTGCAGGCCTGCATCGAACAAGCCGCGCAATTGCTGGCCGGTTCCGAAAACTGGCTTCGTGCCAATCGCCCCGATCTCCTGACCTCGTCATAGAGAAACGCGTTCTCTTCTACAAGCGGCTTGTTCATCGCTGGGCTTCGGCCGCGAACGCGACATCGTGGACCTGACGCGGATTCAGTTCTGCTTCCAGGGCAGCCCGCGCTTGCGCCACCCACCGATTTGCCCGCGATGGCCGCTTTCATCCGGATTCCCCTCGAAGCCTTCGAGGATGTTGTAAGCCTCCAGCCCCAATTCGGTGGCGCGCTTCGCGGCCGCAATGGAGCGCACGCCGCTGCGGCATAGCAGCACCAGCTTCTTGCCGCCTTCGCCGGCGGCGCGCACGCCCTCGTCGAACGCCGTGTTCAGTGCCATGCCCGGCCATTGCTTCCAGGCCAGCGGCACAGCGCCGGGCACGTAGCCGACCCATTCGCGCTCGGCATCGGTGCGCACGTCGACCAGCACGGCCTCGCCGCTGGCCTGCCATTGCGCCGCCTGCTCGGGCGTCACGTCGCCGGCATAGCCTTTTTCACCAACGGGTTCAGTCATCTCTTTGCTTCCTTCCATTTCATTAGGGTTACCTCGCGGGCCGCCGCATCTTTACCTTGCCTGAAGCCCGCCGGATGGTGGAATTTTTCACCGGTTCGTGAAAACCCTGTTTGTCGCGTTTTCGCGCGCGCCAAAGATCGGGCCTGGGCCTGTCAAACATAACTCCAAGAGCGGGCAGGATCTTTTCGGTCAGTCAGAACTTGTATGGAGAGAGACAACATGACAGAGAGCAAGTCACCCCGCCGCCGCAACCTCCTGAAGGGAGCAGCCGTGGCCGCAGGCGCCATGTCGGCGCCGATGGTCAGCATGGCCCAGACCACGTCGCTGCGCTTCCAGAGCACCTGGCCCGCGAAGGACATCTTCCACGAGTACGCGCAGGACTACGCCAAGAAGGTCAACGACATGGCGGGCAGCCGCCTGAAGATCGAAGTGCTGCCGGCCGGCTCGGTGGTGCCCGCGTTCCAGCTGCTCGACGCGGTCGCCAAGGGCACGCTGGACGGCGGCCACGGCGTGGTCGCGTACTGGTACGGCAAGAACTCGGCGCTCGCGCTCTGGGGCTCGGGCCCCGGCTACGGCATGGACGCCAACATGGTCCTGGCCTGGCACACCTACGGCGGCGGCAAGGCGCTGATGGAGGAGATCTACAAGAGCCTCAACCTCGACGTGGCCTCCTACCTCTACGGCCCGATGCCCACGCAGCCCCTGGGCTGGTTCAAGAAACCGGTGGCCAAGGCCGAGGACATGAAGGGCCTGAAGTTCCGCACCGTCGGCCTGGCGGTGGACGTGTTCACCGACATGGGCGCGGCCGTGAACCCGCTGCCCGGCGGCGAGATCGTGCCCGCGCTGGACCGCGGCCTGATCGATGCGGCCGAATTCAACAACGCCTCCAGCGACAGGGTGCTGGGCTTTCCCGACGTGGCGAAGAACTGCATGCTGCAGAGCTTCCACCAGAGCGGCGAGCAGTTCGAGGTGCTCTGGAACGGCCCCAAGCTGCGCGCGCTGCCGGCCGAGCTCAAGGCGGTGATCGAGTACGCCACGCAGGCCGCGAGCGCCGACATGAGCTGGAAGGCGATCGACCGCAACTCCAAGGACTACGAGGAGTTGAAGAAGAGCGGCATCAAGTTCTACAAGACGCCCGATTCGGTGCTGCGCGCGCAGCTCGCCTCGTGGGACAAGACCATCGCCAAGAAGTCGGCCGAGAACGCGCTCTTCAAGAAGGTGCTCGATTCGCAGCGCGCCTTCGCCGAGCGCGCGGGCCAGTGGCAGAACGACTATTCGGTCGATTTCAAGATGGCCTACAACCACTATTTCGGACGGCAGGCCAAGAAGTCCTGATGCGCTTCCTGTGACGCGAGGGCACCCGCGGGGTGCCCTCTTTTCATGCCTGCACGCAAGCCGCGCCCGGAGCGCGGCGAGGAGCTCGTTCCGATGCAATCTTTCCTGTTGGCGGTCGACCGGTTCTCCACTTGGATCGGCAAGACCTTCGCCTGGTGCGCCCTGCTGCTCACGCTCCTCATCAGCTGGGAGGTGTTCTCGCGCTATGTGCTGAACCATCCGCATGCGTGGGTGCTCGACGCGCAAATCATGCTTTACGGCGCCATGTTCATGACCGCCGGGGCCTACACGCTTTCCAAGAACGGGCATGTGCGCGGCGATGTGCTCTACGGATTCTTCAGGCCGCGCACGCAGGCGCTGGTCGACCTGGTGCTCTACATCGTCTTCTTCCTGCCCGGCATCGTCGCGCTGACCTGGGCCGGCTGGATCTACGCCGGCGAATCGCTCGCGATCCGGGAGCAGACGTTCTCGGCCGAGCCGCTGCCGCTGTATCCGTTCAAGTTCATCATTCCGCTCGCGGGCTTCACGCTGCTCCTGCAGGGCATCGTGGAGATCATCCGCTGCGTGCAGTGCATCCGCGACGGCGCCTGGCCTTCGCGCGAGCAGGACGTCGAGGAAGTCGACGTCGAGAAGCTCAAGGAAATGGTGCACGTGAAGGACGCCGACATCGCCGCGCTCGACCGCGTGGTTGTCGCCAACGAAGCCGGGGGGGCCGCGCGATGAAGATCCGCCGCGAACTCTGGTTCGGCCTCACCTTCATGGCGCTGATCGTGATCGGCGCGGCCACCGTGCTGCTGAGCGCCGAGACCATCACCAACGGCCACCTGGGCCTTTTGATGCTGTCGCTGGTGGTGGTGGCGATCATGCTGGGCTTTCCCACCGCCTTCACGCTGATGGGCATGGGCATGCTCTTCACCTTCATGGCCTACGACCGCGACTGGCACCGCACGCTCGACCTGATGGTGCAGTCGGCCTACAAGACGATGGCCAACGACGTGCTGATCGCGGTGCCGCTGTTCGTCTTCATGGGCTACCTGGTGGAGCGGGCGAACTTGATCGAGTCGCTCTTCAAGAGCCTGCACCTGGCGCTCGCGCGGCTGCCGGGCGCGCTGGCCGTGGCAACGCTGGTCACCTGCACGATCTTCGCCACGGCCACCGGCATCGTGGGCGCGGTCGTTACGCTGATGGGACTGCTCGCGCTACCCGCGATGCTGCGCGGCGGCTACAGCGTGCCGCTGGCGGCGGGCGCGATCACCGCGGGCGGGTGCCTGGGCATCCTGATTCCGCCGTCGGTGCTGCTGATCGTGTACGGCGCGACAGCCGGCGTCTCGGTGGTGCAGCTCTACGCGGGCGCCTTCTTTCCGGGCCTGATGTTGGCGGGGCTGTACATCCTGTACGTGATCCTGATCGCGAAGCTCAAGCCCCAATGGGCACCGCCGCTGTCGGCGGCCGATCGCGTGGTGCCGCTGCCGCCGATGTCGCAGCGGCTGGCTTCCAGCCCCACGGCGCACGCGCTGGTCGGGCTGCTCAAGGGCCGGCGCAATGCCGAAGTGCCGTTCTCGCACGTGCTGCGGCAACTGGCCATCGTGGCGCTGCCGGCCATCGTGTTCGCGCTGCTGGCCGGCTTCAGCTATCGCGCGGTGACCACCGTCGAGGCCGAGGCGCGCTACGACATCGAAGAGATCGGCGCCGCACGCGGGAGCAGCAGCAGTGGCGCGAGTTCGGGCGGCCTCGCGGAACCGCCGGCCGAAGGCGGGCTCCAGGAGCCGCCGTCGGAAGGCGGATTGCAGGAACCACCAAGCGACGGTGGCTTGCAGGAGCCGCCGAGCGGCGAGGCTGCATCGCCGCCGCCCGCAGCACCGGATGCGTCCACGCTCGCCCCGCCACCCGGCGCGCAGCCATCGGCGGCCACTTCAGTTGCGCCCGCACCGGCTGCAGCAGCCGAAGCACCGACCTACCGCGCAGCCCCCACCTGGTGGATCGCGACCTTCGCGGTGTTCGGCGCAATCACGGCGCTCTTCTACCTGTTCCTGAGCTTCGCGCGGCTCGAGATCTTCAAGATGCTGCTGGCGTCGTTCTTCCCGCTGATGCTGCTGATCCTCTCGGTGCTCGGCTCGATCGTGCTGGGCCTGGCCACGCCGACCGAGGCCGCGGCCATGGGCGCGCTCGGCGGCATGCTGCTGGCCGCCGCCTACCGCCGGCTCAACCTCGCGGTGCTGAAGGAATCGGTCTTCCTCACGGCCAAGACCTCGGCCATGGTGTGCTGGCTCTTCGTGGGCTCGGCCATCTTCTCGGCGGCGTTCGCGCTGCTGGGCGGGCAGGCGCTGGTGGAAGAGTGGGTGCTCAGCATGAACCTCACGAAGGTGCAGTTCCTCGTGCTGAGCCAGGTGATCATCTTCTTGCTGGGCTGGCCGCTGGAGTGGACCGAGATCATCGTGATCTTCATGCCCATCTTCATTCCGCTGCTGGACAACTTCGGCGTCGATCCGCTGTTCTTCGGACTCCTGGTGGCGCTGAACCTGCAGACCGCGTTTCTCTCGCCGCCGGTGGCAATGGCCGCGTTCTACCTGAAGGGGGTGAGTCCGCCGCATGTGACGCTCAACCAGATCTTCCTGGGCATGCTGCCGTTCATGGGCATCCAGGTGCTGGCGAT
Organism: Variovorax sp. W1I1; assembly: GCF_030815625.1. Lineage (NCBI taxonomy): Bacteria > Pseudomonadati > Pseudomonadota > Betaproteobacteria > Burkholderiales > Comamonadaceae > Variovorax > Variovorax sp. W1I1. The sequence continues at coordinate 5,731,874 of NZ_JAUSWZ010000001.1, forward strand.
CGTGCTGCTCTACATCTGGCCGCAGATCGGGTTGTGGCTGCCGCAGTTGCTGTACAAATGACGGCCGCTTCGCACGCTGGCGCATGCGCGGCGCTGCTCGCGGGCCTCGCCCTGGCGGGCTGCGCCACGAGCTACCAGGAACCCAGGGACGGCCCGACCAGCACCATCGAATTCCGCAACGAAGCGGAGGTGCCCGGGCTGGTCCAGGCCTTCGACGACCCGGTGGAATGCACGGGCCTGCATCCCGTCGACACCCTCGAGCCGAAGGCGCGGCGCACGATCAAGGTCGCCACGGGCAAGCGGTTGGCCGTTTCGATGGCGCTGCAATACAAGAATCCGCTGGCCGGGCAAGGCCTCGTCGGCGGGTTGGTCGCCGCCAAGACCACCCGCCGCTGCACGCCGATCGTCGATTTCACGCCGGAGCCCGACAGGCACTACGTGTTCCTGGTGCGCGCCGGCGGCACCTGCAGCTCCGACTTCTACGGCCAGACGGCCGAGCAGAAGGGAACGCCGCTCAGCATGCCGACCCGGTTCCGGCAGCGCACATGGACCATGCCGGTGACGGTCGCGGGCGCGTCGTGCATCAAGCCCTGACTAACTGACCAACTAACGCCGTCTCTCCCCCACATACGGCCGCGCCTGCAACAGCACGATGCGATCGCCCACCGTTGCCCATTCGATGTCCTGATCGACCGCGTTGAAAGTGCGCTTCACAGCCGCGCCCACATTGGCGAGTCGCACGACGAGCTCATCGGTCAGCACGTTGCGCCCCTGCTCCACCGGCACTTCCTTCACGCCCCCGTCCTTGTCGAGCTGCAGCGCCGTCTCTTCGGCCGAGCGGCTCAGCACCTGGATCGCCTTCGACCAGCTCGAGTACATCACCTGCTCCGCCACGCGCTGCCCCTCGACCACGCGGATGCCGATGCCGCGCTTGGCCGAGATGTAGGTGACGTGCGGGTGACCCGCGTCGAAGGGGTCGCGGGTGATCATCACGCCGGCGTTGGTCGAATCGATGGCGGTCTGCACGAACACACCCATCAGCACCGATTCGGCGCCGAAGCCCGCGGCGCTGCGCGCCTCCCAGGCCTCGGGGTTGAACACCGAGGCCCAGACCTTCTTCACCGCGAGCTCGAGCGTGTCGCCGGTCTTCACATTGGGCACCGTGGTGTAGAGCCCCGCGCCGCTGAAGCCGGGCAGGTCTTCGGAGTTGGACGAGCTGCGCACGAACACACCGCCTCCGCCCAGTTGCGACTGCCATGCGGCGCGCCATGACGCCGCGGTGGCGGCATCGACGGGCCACTTCACGATCTCGTCGCGCAGTTGCGCCAGCGCTTTCTGCCGCTGCTGCGGATCGCTCGCGAAGCCGGGTTGTTGCTGCATGCGCGCAATGCGATCGGCCAGGCCATTGGTTCGCATGAAGCGGTCGTAGTGCGCGAACGGAATGCAGAACCCATCGGGCACGGTCGTCGAGGGAATGCGTGCGGCCAGCACCGCGCCGAGGTTCGCGGCCTTGGAGCCGCACTGCGCGCTGTTGCGCGCACCCAGTGAGGCGAGCGGCAGCAGGCGGGTCTCTCGCAGATCGGGCTTCACGGCTTTGTCACTGCCGGGCACCGCGCCTGTGACCGCGGTGCGCACGGAACGCGGCGGGAGCGCTGCGATTTCTTCCGCCGTGAGACGGCGCAACTGATAACCCGAAGCCGCGACCTTGAGCGCCACCCACTGGCCCGCATGCTCGCGCAGCACGGTCGCGGCATCGCGCACATAGGCATTCGGAATGCCCCAGCCCTTGGCCAGCAGGTTGACGTGCGAGAGCGCGGTCGATGGCCGCTCGGTCAGCACGCCCGCGACCGGCGGCAGATTGATCGGCACCTGGCGCAGCACGGCGATGTCGTCGGGCAACAGCGCATTCAGTCCCGACGCGTCGTTCACGATGCGCACGCGCCCCGTCGCGGTGCCGAGGTTCATCGGCATGTAGGGTTGCTCGCGGATCAGCGCTTCCTGGCTCACGAAATCGATGCCCGCCTCCTTGGCCACACGCTCGTGCAACGTGGAGTTGGTCTTGAACTTCACGGGCGCGAAGAAGCTGGCCTTCACCTGTTCGTCGGCCTGCTTCAGCAGCGGCGCGGTGAGCCGGTCGCCTTCCCAGAACTCGTAGGTGAAGGTGCCGATGTTCTGTTGCCAACTCAGCGTGCCGAACAGGAAGCGGCGATCGGGAACGAGGTAGTTGCGGTCGATCTCGCGCTTGCCCGCGCGCGGCGAAAGGCCGGTGTCGCGCACGAAGCGCACATGCAGCTGGTAGCGCGGCGTGTCGATGTAGTGGGTGCGCACCGGCTTGGCCTGGCGGTCGATGACGAACAGCACATGGGCCAGTTGCATCGGCGTGCCGGGGTCGTAGACGCGTGCGAGTGCGTCGAAGTCGCCCTGGCTGCGCAGTGCCGGCAGTGATGCGGCCATTGCGGGGCGCGGCACGGGTTGTGCCGTCGGACCTTCAGGCTGCGGCTCGATCTGACGCCGATAGAAGGAAGGCTTGGCCGCGAGTTGCGCGTCGGCCGGCAAGGGTGCGATGACCACCGTGCTCAACGCCAGTGCCGATAGCCAGGCCGGCGCCTTGCGCGCGCGATGTGGGGTGCTGTTGTTCTTCATGGAGTGTCCCTCTCGTTGCAGGGCGAATTCTCGCTCGCGTTCCGGCAGGGCCGCATCGCGCCAAGTCCCGCCCGCAGCACTGCCATCGACCGGCCGCTACAGTCGCCCGAAAGGAGCTTCTTCTCATGCCCACATTCGACTTCGACCTCTTCGTCATCGGCGGCGGCAGCGGCGGCGTGCGCGCCGCGCGCATGGCGGCACAGACGGGCGCCCGCGTGGGCCTGGCCGAAGCGGCCGACCTAGGCGGCACCTGCGTCAACGTGGGCTGCATCCCGAAGAAGCTCTACAGCTATGCAGCGGGCTATGCCGAATCGTTCGAAGAGGCCGCGGGCTACGGCTGGAAGCTGCCCGCCGAGCCGCAGTTCGACTGGGCTCATCTCAAGTCGCAGCGCGCCAAGGAGATCGGCCGGCTCAACGGCATCTATGCCTCGCTGCTGAAGAACTCGGGCGTCACGCTGATCACCGGGTGGGCGCAACTGGTCGATGGCCACACGGTGGAGATCGACGGCAAGCGCCACACCGCGCGCCACCTGCTCGTGGCCACCGGCGGCACGCCCTATGTGCCGGAGATCCCGGGGCGCGAGCACATCGTGACGTCCGATGCGATGTTCGATCTCGACCCGTTCCCCAAGCGCCTGCTGGTGGTGGGCGGCGGCTACATCGCCTGCGAGTTCGCCTCGATCTTCAACGGGCTGGGCTCGAAGGTGACGCAGTTGCACCGCCGCGCGCACCTGCTCACCGGCTTCGACGACGACGTCCGCCAGTTCCTCGCGAACGAGATGGGCAAGGCGGGCGTCGACGTGCGCCTGAACTGCGAAGCCTCGCTGATCGCGCGCGGTCCGAACGGCCTCGCCGTGACGCTCGCGCGCGGCCAGCAGATCGAGGCCGACACGGTGCTCTTCGCCACCGGCCGCGTTCCCAACACAGAGGGCCTTGGCCTCGAAGCGGCGGACGTGAAGCTCGATGAGAACGGCGCGATCGCGGTCGATGCGCACTACCGCACCTCGGTGCCGTCGATCTACGCGGTGGGCGATGTCTCCACGCGCGTGCAGCTCACGCCGGTCGCGCTCGCCGAGGCGATGGTGGTGGTCGATGCGCTGTTCGGCAAAGGCAAGCGGCGCATGGACTACGAGTTCATCCCGACGGCCGTGTTCACCCACCCGAACATCGGCACCTGCGGCTACACCGAGCTTGATGCCCGCGCGAAGTTCGGCGAGGTGACGGTGTTCTCGAGCGAGTTCAAGTCGCTGCGCCACACGCTCTCGGGCCGCAGCGAGCGCACGTTCATGAAGCTGGTGGTCGACAAGAAGAGCGACCGCGTGGTGGGCCTGCACATGGTGGGCGCGGACGCGGGCGAAGTCGTGCAGGGCTTTGCGGTGGCGATGCGCGCGGGGGCGACGAAGGCGATCTTCGACAGCACCATCGGCATCCACCCGACGGGCGCCGAAGAGTTCGTGACGATGCGCGAACCGATGCCTGGCTAGACGCCGGCCTTCTGCTGCTTGCCTTCGAGCAGCTTCACCATCACGAACAGCACGCGGTTGGCCGGCGTGGGCACGCCGAGCGCTTCGCCTCGGCGCACGACCAAGCCATTGAGGTGGTCGATTTCGCTGAGCTTGCCGCGTGCGAGGTCCTGTGCTGTAGATGAATACTGCGAAGGCATCGACTGCGCGATGCCGCGGAGGGCCGCATCGGTGTCGCCAGGAATCACGACGCCTTCGGCCTTCGCCACGGCGAGGCATTCGGCGACCACGTCGCGGATGACGTCGTTCACGCCCACGCCCTTCACGAGTTCGCCATAGGGCAGCTGCGACACCGCCGACAGCGCGTTGTAGGCGCAGTTGAGGATCAGCTTGGCCCAGAGCGAGCCGCGCACGTTGTCGGATATCTGCGTCGGGACGACGGCGGCGATCAGGTGCCGCGCCACCTGCTCGCTCGCACGCGATGGCGCGATCACCAACTCGCCGCGACCGTGGTGCTTCACGTGGCCGGGCCCGGCCATCTCGGTGGCCACGTAGACCACGGCCGCCGCCACTTCATTCGACAGCACCGAACGCACCCGCTCGTCGTTGTCGACACCGTTCTGCAGCGTGAGCACCAGTGCGTCGGGCGAGAGGTGTGGCTTGATCTGCGCGGCGGCAGATTCGCTGTCGGTGGACTTCACGCAGAACAGCACGAGATCAGAGCCCCGCACCGCGCTCGCTTCGGTGCTCGCATCGAGGCGCACCTGCTCGTCGAAGGTCTTTGTCTCGAGCCGCAGCCCGTTCGCCTTCACCGCCTCGACGTGCGAAGGCCGCCCGATCAGCACCACGTCATGGCCCGCACGCGCCAGCATGGCGCCGTAGTAACAGCCGACTGCACCGGCGCCCATGACTGCGACTTTCATCGGTTCGTTTCCTTGGTTGTCCGTCCGCCTAAAGGTTAACCGCCCATTGCACAATGCCGCCATGCCCTACATGCCCACATTTGTCGCCCCCGCCCGCTTCACCGACGCCGCCGCCGCACTCGAACAGGTCAAGGCGATCTACCAGGGCGGGCTCGCCCATCTGCGCGAGTCGATGCTGCGCTTCGTGGCCGGGGAGGCGCTGCCGGGCCGGGTGCGGGCCTGTTACCCGTTCGTGCGGGTGCATACGCACACGGTTTCGCGCCACACGCCGCCGGCCAATGCGGGCCTGAGCTACGGCTTCGTCGCCGGGCCGGGCCGCTACGAGACCACGCTGACGCGGCCCGATCTCTTCTCGCGCTACTACCTCGACCAGTTCCGCCTGCTGCTGGAGAACCACCAGGTCGAGCTCGAGGTGGGTACCAGCACGCAGCCCATCCCGATTCATTTCTCTTTCGCCGAGAACGACCACATCGAAGGCACGATGAGCGAAGACCGCCGCGCGCTGATGCGCGATGTGTTCGACCTGCCCGATCTGGGCGTGATGGACGACGGCATCGCCAACGGCACCTACGAGGCACGCGACGGCGAGGCGCAGCCGCTGTCGCTCTTCACGGCCGCGCGGGTCGATTACTCGCTGCACCGCCTTCGCCACTACACCGGCACCGCGCCCGAGTGGTTCCAGAACTTCGTGCTGTTCACCAACTACCAGTTCTACATCGACGAGTTCGTGCGCCTGGGCCACGAAGCGATGGCCGACGAGAACAGCGAGTACATCGCCTTCATCGAACCTGGCAATGTGGTCACGCGCCGGCGCGGGCTGGATGCGGGCGCAAGCGCCACCTTCGGCCACCTGCTCGATGGCAGCCAGGGCACCGCGCCGCCGCGGCTGCCGCAGATGCCGGCCTACCACTTGGTGCGCGAGGACTACAGCGGCATCACGATGACGAACATCGGCGTCGGCCCAGCCAATGCCAAGACCATCACCGACCACATCGCCGTGCTGCGCCCGCACGCCTGGATGATGCTGGGCCACTGCGCGGGCCTGCGCAACACGCAGCAACTGGGCGACTACGTGCTGGCGCATGCCTATGTGCGCGAGGACCATGTGCTCGATGAAGAGCTGCCGCTGTGGGTGCCGATTCCGGCGCTGTCGGAGATCCAGCTCGCGCTGGAGAAAGCCGTGGCCGACATCACCCGCTATGAGGGCCCGGACCTCAAAAAGATCATGCGCACCGGCACCGTCGCGAGCACCGACAACCGCAACTGGGAGCTTCTGCCCGGCAACCAGCCGCAACGCCGCTTCAGCCAGAGCCGCGCGGTGGCGCTCGACATGGAGAGCGCGACCATAGCGGCCAACGGCTTCCGCTTCCGCGTGCCCTACGGCACTTTGTTGTGCGTGAGCGACAAACCACTGCACGGCGAGATCAAGCTGCCCGGCATGGCCAACCACTTCTATCGCGAGCGGGTGGAGCAGCACCTGCGCATCGGCATGCGGGCCATCGACATCCTTCGGGAAGAGGGCTCGAGCCGACTGCACAGCCGCAAGCTGCGCAGCTTCGCGGAGGTCGCTTTCCAGTAATAGTTGGCAGTTGGAAGACCCCTTTTAGGGTTTCTACCTAGGCGTCCGCGCAGGTGTTTTGCACATTTTGCGGACATCATCCGGTTACTTTTGAGAACAATCGGAAACAAAATGCCTAGATCGTCACCTTCTGCCCTTTCCCGCCGCGATTTCAGCGCATGGGTGGCGGGCGGCGTCGCCGCTGCCGGCGCCGGCCAGGCCGCACTGCTGTGGCCCCGCTCGGCCGGTGCGGCCGAGCCGCAGCTGGTTGCCAAGTTGCGCATCGTCATTCCCGCCAACGAAGGCGGCGGCTGGGACCAGACCGGCCGCGCGCTCGGCGCGGCGCTGCTGGCCTCGGGCGCGGCAGGCGACGTGGTCTACGAAAACGTCGGCGGCAAGGGCGGCACCATCGGCCTTGCGAAGTACGTCGAAAAATACGATGCCGACCCCGACACCCTCTTGATGAGCGGCATGGTGATGGTCGGCGCGGTCGCGCTGCAGAAGCCCGCCGTCACCATGGCGCAGGTCGCCCCGGTCGCGCGGCTCACCAGCGATTACGAAGTGGTGGCGGTGAAGGCCGATTCGCCCATCAAGACGCCCAAGGACCTGATCGCAGCCCTCCGCGCCGATGCGGCAAAGACCGTCATCGCGGGCGGCTCGGCCGGTGGCGTCGACCACATGTACGCCGGCATGCTGGCGCGCGTGGCGGGCAACACCGCGGGCCTGGTCTACCAGCCGTACCCGGGCGGCGCGCAGGTGGTGGAGGCGCTGGAAACCGGCAAGGCCGTGGCCGGCATCTCGGGCTACAGCGAGTTCAGCGAGGCGCTGGCCGGCGGCAAGCTGCGGGCGATCGGCGTGTCGTCCAAGCGGCCGTTCCAGGGCATTCCGTCGGTGCGCGAGCAGGGCGTGGACGCCGACCTCGCCAACTGGCGCGGCGTGCTGACCGGCAAGAAAGTGCCCGCCGAACGGCGCGCCGTGCTCCTGGAAGCCGTGCGCCGCGCGACCGGCGCCGATGTCTGGCAGAAGACCATCAAGCGCAACAACTGGGATGCGTACTGGATGGCCGGCAAGGACTTCGAGAGCTTCCTCGAACTCGACCTGGCGATGGCCGGGCCGATGATCTATCTGCTGAAACTCAAGGCCTGACGACCGCCCTCAGGCGAACAGCTCCGGCATCTCGCGCTGCGCCTTGGGCGTGAGCGCGAGTTCGCGCCCGTCGAGCTCTTGCCGCACCCAGCCGCGGCGCAGCGACAACTGCAGCCACGCGGCCCCCAGCGCACCGCCGAGATGCGGACGGCGCTCGCTCCAGTCGAGGCATGCGCAGGCAAAGCGCCGGCGCGAACGGCGCACCGCATCGACTTCGACCCCCAGGCTTTCGAGCGCGATCGCGCCTTCGGGCGTGAGTTCGTACGAGCCGCTCTGCAGCCCGCTGAGCCAGCCTTGCGCATGCAGCCGGTCGTGCAGCGCGACGCCGGCCGTGCCGGCCATGTGGTCGTAGCAGGTGCGCGCGGCGCGCAGGCGGCTCGGCGTGTTCGGCTTGAACCCGGCCGCGCGCGGTGCGCCGGCCACGACCATCAGGCTTTCGAGCGCGGCCGCGACGTTGTCGTCGGCCAAGCGAAAGTAGCGGTGCTTGCCCTGCACGAGCACTTCGACCAATCGCTCTTCCTTCAGGCGCGCGAGGTGCGCGCTGGCGGTGGAGGCGGCCACCTCGGCGACGGTGGCGAGCTCGGTCGCAGTGCGCGCGTGGCCGTCCATCAGGCAGTTGAGCATGCGGGCGCGCGCCGGCTCGGCGATGGCGCCGGCGAGGCGGGCCAGTTGGAGATCTGCGTCGGCGTTCGAGGTCGTGTCCATGCGGCCATCGTAAAACGCTGCGGCAATCCACACTTCGTTCGCGGGCGAAGTGTGCGGCAGCGGCGATTGCACACTGCGCGCCATGAACACAAGCCCCACTTCTCTCGTCGACATGCCTGTCGATCCGGTCGCGGCCGTCATGCACGCGGACCCTTATTCCTTCTATGCGCAACTGCGCGCAGGCCCGCCGCTCATGTGGAACGAGAAGCTGCGCGTGTGGGTCGCGAGCCGTGCGGACGTCATCGAAGCAGTGCTGCTCGCGCACGGCGCGCTGCGTGTGCGGCCCGCCGCCGAGCCGGTTCCGCGCGCCATCGCGGGCAGCCCGGCTGGCGAGGTGTTCGGCCATCTGGTGCGCATGAACGATGGCGCTGCGCACCAGGCGCATCGACCCGCGTTGCAGCGCGCGCTGGCCGGGCTGGACCTGAATGCTGTGCACGCAGCGGCCTTGCGGGTTGCGCGCGACGTGCCGATGGCGCCTTTGTCGGACGCGTTGTTTTCGATACCCGTGCAGGCGGTCGCGCAGTTACTCGGTTTTGCAGATGAAGCGCTGCAGCAGGTGGACCGCTGGATGCGCGATTTCGTCGCCTGCCTGTCGCCGCTGTCGACCGCCGACCAATTGCAGGCGGCGAGCGTTGCGGCAGGCGAACTGATGACGCGCTTCGAGGTGCTGACCGCGAGTACGCCGCCCCGTAACGGAACACTGCTCGCGGCCGCGCTGGCCGAGAGCGATGCCGGCGCGTCGCTCTCGCGCTCGTTGCTCGCCAACCTCGTCGGCCTGCTCTCGCAGACCTGCGACGCGACCGCCGGCCTGCTGGGCAACAGCCTCATCGCACTGGTGCGCGAACCTTCATTGCGCCAGGCTGCGCGCACCCGCGACGGAATACAGGCCATCGTGGAAGAGACGGCGCGGCACGATCCTTCGGTTCACAACACGCGCCGCTTCGCAGTCGAGCCCATCACCATCGCAGGCACGCCGCTGGCGGCGGGCGATGCGGTGCTGCTGGTGCTGGCCGCCGCCAACCGCGACCCGGCTTTCAACCCCGAGCCGGACCGCTTCCAGCTGATCCGCGAACGGCGCCGCATGCTCGGCTTCGGCCACGGCATGCACGCCTGCCCAGGCCAGGCGCTGGCCTGCACGCTGGCGGCTGCAGGGCTCGACGCGCTGCTGCAACGTCAGCCCGATCTCGACGCGATCCGCGCGCGCGGCTGGAGCTATCGCCCTTCGGCCAACGCGCGCATCCCGGTCTTCCACTGACAGGCTCAGCCGCGCGCGGTAACCCAGTGCCCCGTACCCGCAAGGTGCGGCGACAGTTGCGCATCGCCCCAACGCAGCGGCAGCGCGGCCGGGCGGCGCAAGGCGTGCTCGACATGCAGGCGCAGCAGACGCTCGGCGCCCTCGAACTCGGCCAGTTCGGGCCCGTCCAGCACGATCTCCGCGGTCGCCGCCACATGAAGCAGCTCGCCGTTGTCGTAGTCGATGAACAGCAGACCCGCGCGCGGATGCGCGAGCAGGTTGCCGAGCGTGTTGAAGAAGCGGTTGCCGTTGAAATCGGGCACGGTCAGCACACCGCCTTCGTCGACGCGCACGAAACCGGGCCGGCCGCCGCGATGCGACACATCGACGCCGTGTGACCTGGCATCGGCTTCGTCGCCCGCGGCCACTTCATCGGGGTAGGCCGTGGCGATGAACAGCGTGTCGGCGCTGCCGATGAGCCGCTCTGCGGCGAGGTCGAGCCTGTCGAGCCATTGCACCGGCGCGCTGTCCGTCCGCGCAGCCGCGAACACCGGCTCGCGCGCCTGGATGTACCGTGGGCAATTGCCGAAGCTCTGTTGCACCTCGAGCATGAAGCCCGTGGCATCGAGCGATTCGACCGTGCCGTTCATGCGGTTGCGCCGCCGCGTGTGCGGCTCGATGCCTAGGAGGCCGAGCGGGGCGCCTTGCGCGAGTTGGCCCGAGAGCGGATCACCGGCCGCGGGCAATGCATCGATGCGCAGATGCGTCGCATCGGGCGAATGCGCGAAACCCGCGGGCGCCGCGAGCACGCTGGCCCAGGGCTGCAGGTTCGCATCGAGGCTGCCGACCACGACGAACGGCAGTTGCGCGAAGAACTCGCGATGCTGGTCGGGCATGTAATCGCGGATCACGCGCGGCCCCGCGAACGCCATCTGCTCGCGCGAGCCGGCCTGCAGTTGCAAAGCGCGCTCGCCGGCGTGGAAGGGTGCCGAGATCATGCCGCCCCCGCAAGCCCAACCGGCGTACGCACCATCGGCACGAAACCAGGCAAGGCTTCAATGCGCGCGAGCCATTCGCGCACTTGTGGATAGGCTTCGAGCGACACGCGGCCTTCGGGTGCATGCGCCACGTAGGCGTAGTTCGAGATGTCGGCGAGCGTGGCTTCGGGGCCGGCGAGGAAAGGTTGGCGTTCGAGGTGAATTTCCATCACCGCGAGCAGCGCATGCGAACGCGTCACCGTCTCGGTCGGATCAACCGCAAGACCGAACAGCGCCATGACGCGCGCGGCCGCCGGGCCGTAGGCCAACGGGCCGGCAGCCACCGAGAACCAGCGCTGCACCCGCGCCGCACCCACCGCGTCCTGCGGCATCCAGCGCGCCGGGTCGGCCGAATAGCGCGCGTTGAGGTAGACCAGGATCGCGTTGGAATCGGCCAGCGTGACGTCGCCGTCCTCGATCACCGGCACCTGGCCGAACGGGTTGCGCGCCAGGAATTCGGGCGTGCGGTTGTCGCGCTGCTTCAGGTCGAGCTCGATCACCTCGAAGGGCAGGCCGAGCATCGAGAGGAACAAGCGCACGCGGTGCACGTGGCCCGAGATGGCGCTGCCGTAGAGCTTGATGGGTTGCGCGGGGCGGGCGGCGATGGCGTTCATGGGAAGTCCTTTGCAGTGTCGAGACGAGGGCCGGGTTGGCGTGGTCCCGATTCTTCTCTCTTGCATCCGATGAATGAATAGCCATTTCTGTATTTGACTGCTGCGTTTTCCGGTTTAATCGCAGCATGGACCGCTTCAAAGCCATGCAGACCTTCGTGCAGATTGCCGATCAAGGCAGCATGACCCGCGCCGCCGAGTCGCTGGGCACCTCGCTGCCCGCGGTAGTGCGTTCATTGGCCGCGCTCGAGGCGCATCTGGGCGTGCGCCTTTTTCATCGCACCACCCGCCGCCTGTCGCTCACCGAAGAGGGCCGCCACTACCTGCCGAGTGCGCGCGAGGTGCTGCTCGCAGCCGACGCCGCCGACCGCGCGCTCAACGCCGAGGCGCGCGAGCCTGCGGGCCAGCTCACCATCACCGCGCCGGTGCTGTTCGGCCACATGTACGTGGCGCCGGCCATCACCCGCTTCATGAAGCGCTACGACAAGGTGCGCTGCAGCGTGCTGCTGTACGACCGCGCGGTGAACCTGCTGGAGGAGAACATCGACGTCGGCATCCGCATCAGCCCGCTGGAAGATTCGTCGCTCGTGGCGCAGACGCTGGGCACCATCCGGCGCGTGGTGGCGGTGAGCCCCGACTACCTCGCGCGCCACGGCACGCCGCAGCATCCACGCGAACTGAACGGCGCACCGTGCGTGCGCGGCCGCATCGATGCACCGCCGCAATGGCAGTTCCACGAGGCCGGCAAGACGATCAGCGTGACGCCGAGCAACCGCCTGGAGTTCAACCACCTCGCGCCCGCCGTCGAGGCCTGCGCCGCGGGCATGGGCTTCGGCACCTTCTTCTCGTACCAGGTGCTGCCCTATGTCGCGCAGGGGCGGCTGGCGATCGTGCTCGAGGACTTCGAGCCGCCGCCGCGGCCGGTGAGCGTGATCTACCCGAATGCGCGGCTGCTGCCGGCCCGCACGCGGGCTTTCATCGACTGGATGAAGACGGAGTTCAGCGGCTTGCGGATGTAGCCGTCATTGCGCAACAGCGGGCGCGGGTGCCGGGAGCGGCTTGCCCTCGCACAGCGCCGCGGCATCGGTCGCCATGCTGCGCACCGCCTCTTCCATGCCGAGGTTCAGCACCGACATGAACTCGCCATTGCCGCTCGCCCAGTTGGTGCGCGTGCCCATGCCGTGATAAAGGCGCGTGGCCACCTCGCCGCCGGGCAGCCGGTAGCTCACCTTCAGCACCACATGCGAGACGAGGTTGAGCCCCGCGGACCACGCATGGGCGAGGCGCAACGCGACCACGGCCGATACCTGCCCGGCACCGGCAGCCGCAGCGGGCGCGCCGATGGTGGGCTGGAAGCCATAGCGCTGGGTCGACAGCAACGCATTGCGCGTCCACATGCCCGCATCGCCGCTGCGCAGCGACTCCACCGCCCTCGGCGTGGCGTGCAACGTCGGCATCATCAAGGTGAGGTTGCCGGCGTAGACCTGGTTGTTGCGGGCGTCTTCGATAGCCGGCAGGTAGAGCTTGCAGCCCTGCGGCGCGCGAAGGGTTTCGACCGGCGGACCGTTGGGACGCTGCTCCGGTTCCGGCGCCTGCTGGTAGACCATGTCGAGCGGCTCGCTCTCGGTGACCGCCTGCGCGAGACCGGGCACGGCGCAAAGTGCGAACAAAACGGCCGCCGCGAGGCCGATGCGAGGTTGCGACGGTTGCTTCATGGCGCGGCCGTCCGGACCGAATACATCGCGTTGTCCTGGTCGCGAAATGCGATGCGGCCAGGCTGCTCGTCGAAGCCCTGCCCGCCCAGCGTCAACCACGTGCCGTTGACGTTGAACCGCACCGTGCGGATCGCGCCGGAGCGCGCACCCGCCAGGTCCAGCCCGACCACGTGCAGCGTCTGCCGGATCGAATCGCGCATCACGGCCTTGAGCTGCTGGCCGTCGTTGGCGCCCAGCCGCCGAACGACAGTGGCGCGCGCACCGCCGCTGACGGGTGTCTGGTAGATCGTCGCGGAACGGTACGAGGGCTCCTTGTTGCCGTCCTGCCAGAGCAGCGCCGTGGTGCGCGTGGTGAAGGCGCCCAGCCCGGGCTCCAGCATGTACTGCAGCAACAGCACGAGGTAGGCGGGGCCGGATTTGGTGGCTGCGATGCGGGCGTTCTGCTCGGCCTTCGGCGGCATGCCCGCAAGCACTTGCGAGGAGGCGATCTTCAGCGGGAATGCATTGGGCGTATTCAGCACCTCGCCGAGGGCCAGGCCGGCCTCGACCCGGTAGTCGTAGTCGAGCAGGGGGCCGACGATGGCACCGACCTCCGCGCTCATTTCCTTTTGCCGCACCTGCTGCACCGAAGAGTCGATCAGCGCGCCGATCAGGCCGCCGCCCGTGGCCTCGCTCAGGCCGGGCGCCTGCGCGGAGAACATGAAGCTCTCTTGCGCGACGACCACCCGCACATCGATCTCCTGGACCTTTGCCCGGTCCGCCGCCGCGAGCGGCCGGTGGAATTGCGCGCAGGCGCCTAGCAGCAGCACGACCGACAGCGCCAACAGAAAACGCAGCATCTTGGGATCTTTCCTGGCGGTATTCGCCGGGCGTCGATTGTGCCGGGAGTTGCGCCGAACCCGCGCCGCTTGTCCATCGGTTGAAGCGATGGCGGCACGCGCCGCGGGCCTGCGCCAGAATGGCCGCGTGCCATCCTCTTCCTCCACCCCTCCCCTCTTCCACGCCAGCCACTTGCGCAAGCGCTATGGCGACACCACGGTCGTGGACGACCTGTCGTTCGAGATCGCGCCGGGTGAATGCCTCGGCGTGATCGGCCCCAACGGCGCCGGCAAGACCACCACCATCCGCATGTGCCTGGGCCTCACCGCACCCGACGGCGGCGATATCTCGGCGCTCGGTTTGCAGATGCCGCGCGATGCGCTCGCCATCAAGGCGCAGCTGGGCGTGGTCACGCAGTTCGACACACTCGACCCCGACTTCAGCTGCGCCGAGAACCTCGTGGTGTACGGCCGCTACTTCGGATTCAGCAAGGCAGAGGTGCGCGCTCGCGTGCCGCAGTTGCTGGAGTTCGCGGCGCTTTCGCACAAGGCGGATGCGAAGCCGGGCGAGCTCTCGGGCGGCATGCGCCGGCGGCTGTCGCTGGCACGTGCGCTGGTGAACGACCCCAAGCTGCTGCTGCTCGACGAACCGACCACCGGGCTCGACCCGCAGGCGCGCCACCTGATGTGGGAGCGGCTGCAGGTGTTGCTGCAACAGGGCAAGTCGATCCTGTTGACGACGCACTTCATGGACGAGGCCGAGCGCCTGTGTTCGCGCCTGCTGGTGCTCGACCACGGCCGCAAGATCGCCGAAGGCAAGCCGCGCGACCTGATCGCCGAGCACCTGGAGCCCGATGTGGTGGAGGTGTACGGCAACGGTGCGCTGTCGCTGGCCGAATCGGCTGACCTGAAGGCGATGGCGGCGCGCGTCGAAGTGAGCGGGGAGACGGTGTTCTTCTACACGCAGGACGCGCGGCGGCTGCTCGATGCGCTGACGCAGCACAGCGGCCTGCGTACCTTCCATCGCCCCGCGAATCTCGAAGACCTTTTCCTGAAGCTCACCGGGCGGCAGATCCGCGAGGACGGCTAGACCATGAACACGACGACTGCAACGACAACGACGAACGCCCCGACGCCCTCCCCCTGGCGCGCACCCGAAATCTCTCTGCGCTGGTGGCCCGTGTTCCTGCGCAACCTGCTCGTGTGGCGCAAGCTTGCGATTCCGAGCCTCATCGGCAACATCGCCGAGCCGCTGATCTGGCTCGTGGCCTTCGGCTACGGCATGGGGGCGCTGGTGGGACAGGTGGCGGTGGACGGCGTGAAGGTGCCCTACATCCTGTTCCTCGCGAGCGGCTCGATCTGCATGAGCGCGATGAATGCGGCGAGCTTCGAGGCGCTGTACTCCGCGTTCTCACGCATGCATGTGCAGAAGACCTGGGACGGCATCATGAACGCGCCCGTCGGCCTGGACGACATCGTGCTCGCCGAGATGCTGTGGGCCGCGTTCAAGTCGATCTTCACCGTGACTGCGATCCTGTTCGTGATGCTCGGCCTCGGCATCAGCCACAGCCCGAAGTTGATCGTCGCGTGGCTGGTGCTGATCGGCGCGGGCATCACGTTCTCGTCGATCGCGCTGATCTTCAATGCGCTCGCCAAGGGCTACGACTTCTTCACCTACTACTTCACGCTGTTCATGACGCCGATGATGTTCCTGAGCGGCGTGTTCTTTCCGCTGGAGCAACTGCCCTCGGCGGTGAAGGCGGTGGCCGCATGGCTGCCGCTGACCAATGCAGTCGCATTGGTGCGGCCGCTCTTCATGGACCAGTGGCCGGCCGACTGGTGGCTGCATGCGGCGGTGCTCGCGGTGTATGCGGTCGTGGCGTTCTGGATCGCACTGGCGCTGACGCGCAAGCGCTTCAAGGCCTGAAGCTTCCTGGCTGAACGCGTCCTCGAAACGGATGCTTTCAAATTACATTGCACGCAATTCAATTGCTCGCTAGAATTCGTGCCATGCGCTCCACCACCGTCTCCGCCGACGAAATGCTCAAGTTGGACAACCAGCTGTGTTTCGCCGTGTACTCCGCCTCGTTGGCGATGACCCGGCTCTACAAGCCGGTGCTGGAAAAGCTGCAGCTCACCTACCCCCAATATCTCGTCATGCTGGCCCTTTGGGAACAAGACGGATTGATGGTCTCCGAACTCGGCGAGCGCCTCTCGCTCGACTCCGGCACGCTCACCCCGCTGCTCAAGCGGCTCGAAGCCAACGGCTACGTCGCCCGGGTGCGTGACGTGGCCGACGAGCGCCGCGTGCACATCACGCTCACCGCCGCCGGCCGCAAGCTGAAGACCCGTGCCGCCAGCGTTCCCGGTTGCCTGATGGCGGCCACCGAATGCTCGGTGCCCGAACTCATCTCGCTCACCCAGCAGATCCAGACCCTGCGCGACCGCGTCAAGAAGGCGGCCTGACCGACAACGTTTTTCTTCTTTCTCCCCGCTTCGATCAAAGACGAGAGAAGCATTTTTTTCACCTGTCCCCTCCCTCCATCATCAAAGGAATCACCATGACCACCAAGCTCGACAAAGTGCTCTACACCGCAGAAGCCCACACCGTCGGCGGCCGTGACGGCGCAGGCAAGTCCAGCGACGGCGCGATCGACGTCAAGCTCAGCTCGCCCGGTTCGGGCAAGCCCGGCACCAACCCCGAGCAGCTGTTCGCGGTCGGCTATGCCGCCTGCTTCATCGGTGCGATGAAGGCCGTCGGCCCGAAGATCAGCGTGAAGGTGCCTGACGACGTGTCCATCGACTCGAAGGTTTCCCTCGGCCCGACGAACGGCGGCGCTGCTTACGGCATTTCGGTGCAACTGGCGATCACGCTGCCCGGCCTCGACGCTGAACAGAAGCAGAAGCTGGTCGACACCGCTCACCAGGTCTGCCCGTACTCGAACGCAACGCGCGGCAACATCGACGTCGAACTGACGATCGTCTGATTTCGCCATCGGCGAAGTAACAAGGCGCCCCGGCCACAAGCCGGGGCGCTTTTTTCACGGCCGGCGTTGTCTCACGGGCGACGCGGAAAGGGACAACGCGATAGCGCCTTTCATCAAGCTTGGCTAACGTGGCCGCACGCCCTTCAACGCACCGTGGAGATCAACCCCATGAGCACCACCAGCCTCCTCGTCCGCAAGGACAGCCTTCCCACCACGCGCCTGCACACCGCCACCGACCAGCCATTGGTCGACGGCCAGGTGCGTGTGCGCATCGACAGCTTTGCGCTCACCTCCAACAACATCACCTACGCCGCCTTCGGCGATGCGATGAGCTACTGGCAGTTCTTCCCCTCCGAGGAAGAAGGCTGGGGCTCGATTCCCGTGTGGGGCTTCGCGAGCGTCGTGCAGTCTCTGCACCCCGGCGTGGCGGTGGGCGAGCGGCTCTACGGCTACTGGCCGATGGCATCGAGCGCGGTGCTGAGCCCCGACCGGCTCTCGCCCGGCCGCTTCACCGATGCGGCACCTCACCGCGCCGAGCTGCCCGCGGTCTACAACCAGTACTTCCGCTGCAACGCCGATCCGCTCTACACCACCGACACCGAAGACCTCCAGGCACTGCTGCGCCCGCTGTTCATCACCTCGTGGCTGATCGACGACTTCATGGCCGACAACGATTTCTTCGGCGCCAGCACCATGCTGCTGTCCAGCGCATCGAGCAAGACGGCCTATGGCACCGCCTTCCAGCTGCACCAGCGCAAGGGTATCGAGGTGATCGGCCTCACCTCGCCCGGCAACGTGGCCTTCTGCGAGAGCCTGGGCTGCTACCACCGCGTGGTGACCTACGACGCGCTCGACGGCATCGCGGCCGACACGCCCGGCGTGTACGTCGACTTCGCGGGCAATGCCGGGCTGCGCAACGCCATCCACACGCGATTCGCGAACCTCAAGTACAGCTGCTCGATCGGCGGTACGCATGTGGAACAGCTCTCCGCCAAGGGCGCGGGCAAGGACCTCCCGGGTCCGCGCGCCACGTTGTTCTTCGCGCCGGCGCAGATCAAGAAACGCACTGCCGAGTGGGGCGCGGACGAATTCGGCCGGCGCATGGTGGCGGCCTGGCGCAACTTCCTCGCCACGGTGACCGACGCCAACAACCCCTGGCTGCACGCCGAGCAGCATCGCGGCGGCGAGGCGGTGCAGGCCGCCTATGCGCAGGTACTGGCCGGCAAGGGCGACCCGCGCACCGGGCATATCCTTTCGCTTTACAAACAACCCGGCGCTTTGTAATGGCGGCCTGAGCGGGGGTGGCGACAATCGCTGCATGACCCTTTCCCCCGCCGCGCCCGCCAACACCCATCCCTATGAGAGCCTCACGCCCGACGTGGTGCTCGACGCGCTCGCGACGCTCGGCCTGCACGGCGACGGCCGGCTCACCGGCCTGAACTCGTACGAAAACCGGGTCTACCAGGTGTTCCTGGAAGACCGCAGTGCAGTGGTGGTGAAGTTCTACCGCCCCGAACGCTGGACCGAAGCCGAGATCCTCGAAGAGCACGGCTTCTCGCTCGAACTGGCCGCCGGCGAAGTGCCTGCCGTGCCGCCCCTGGTTTTCGACGGCAAGACCTTGCACCACCACGCGGGCTTCGCGTTCAGCGTGAGCCCCTATCGCGGCGGCCGCGCGCCCGAACTCGACAACTTCGAAGTGCTCGAATGGGTCGGCCGCTTCCTCGCGCGCATCCACACCGTGGGCAGCGCCAAGCCTTTCGAGGCCCGCCCCGCGCTCGATCTGCAGACCTTCGGCCTCGACTCGCGCGACTGGCTGCTGGAGAACGACAAGATCCCGCTCGACACGCAGCGCGACTGGGAAAAGATGTGCAACGAGGCGCTGGACATGGTCCGCGCGACCGCCCTCGCGCTGCAGCCGCCGGCCTCCGACTTCAAGCCGCGCAAGCTGCGCCTGCACGGCGACGTGCACCCCGGCAACATCCTGTGGACGCCCACCGACCGCCCCGGCGGCGGCCCGCACTTCGTGGACCTGGACGACGCCCGCACCGGCTTTGCCGTCCAGGACCTGTGGATGCTGCTGTCGGGCGACCGCGCGCAGCGCACCTCGCAGCTGTCGGGCCTGCTCGACGGCTACGAGCAGTTCCGCGAATTCGACCGCCGCGAACTCGCGCTGATCGAGCCGCTGCGCACGCTGCGGCTCATCCACTACAGCGCTTGGTTGGCGCGGCGCTGGGAAGACCCGATCTTCCCGATCAACTTTCCGTGGTTCGGCTCGAGCGACTACTGGAAGGGGCAGATCCTGGTGCTGGAAGACCAGTGCGAGCAGATGGCCGAAGAACCCCTCTACGCCTGAGCCGCGGTTTCCGCTACGCCCTGCAGCAGCCGCTCGATCAGCACATTAGGCGGACCCGTCCGCCACACGCCGTAGGCCTCCGACTGCGCCACCGCGCGATCGAGCGGCCTGAACACCGCGCCGCGCAAGGCCGAGTTGCGCATCGCCTGCGGCACCAGCGCAACGCCCATGCCTTGCGACACCAGCGACACGACGGCCAGCCAGTGACGCACTTCATGCCGCACCTCGGGCAGGAAGCCCGCATCGGCACAGATCGACAGGATGCGCTCGTGATAGTCCGGTGAAGCCTCGCGCGAGAACAGCACGAAGGGCTGGTCGCGCAGGTCGCCCGGCGCCAGCACCTTCTTGCGTGCGAGCGGGTGCCCCACGGGCAGGCAGCACACGAAAGGCTCGGACAGCAGCAAACGGTGATGCAGCTCGGGCGGCATACGGCTCGTGTGGACGAAGCCCAGGTCCAGCCGATCGTGCAGCAGCTCCGATATCTGCACGCCCGAGTTGAGTTCGCTCAGCGTGATGCGAACCGCCGGGTGCTTCGCCTGGAATGCGCGCAGCGCGGGCGGCAATCCGCGATAGAGCATCGCCCCGACGAAGCCGATGCGCAGCCGCCCCGCCGAACCGCTCGCCACATCGCGCGCCTCGGTCGCCGCCTCTTCCGCCTGCTGCAGCAAGCGCCGCGCCGAAATGCGCAGCGCCTCGCCCGCGTGCGTGAGCCGCACTTCCTTGCTGTTGCGCTCGAAGAGCCGCGCGCCCACCGAGTCCTCGAGCTGCCGGATCGCGACCGACAGCGGCGGCTGCGAAATCGACAGGCGCCGCGCGGCGCGCCCGAAGTGCAGTTCCTCGGCCAGCACGGAGAAGTAGCGCAGGTGTCGCAGTTCCATGAATAGGCAAATCGAATCGAACAAGACCAATTCGATATTAGACACAGATCGTGGCAGCTTCAACAATGCGGCGAACCCAGGAGACAAAACGCATGCCTGAAAACGCCGCACCTGCCGCGCTGCCCACCGCGCACGCACATCCGATTCCCGACCGCCACGGCCAGAACCTCTTCACCACCGACACCGAGCTGCACGACCTGCTCGCGCTCTACCTGCCCGAGGGCCTGCGCACCCACATGCGGCCGCACTTCGAGCGTCTGGGCGGCCTCGCGGGCGGCCTGCTCGACGAACTGGCTGGCACCGCCGACCGCAACCCGCCCACGCTGAAGCAGCGCACCCGCACCGGCCTGGACGAGCAGAAGGTCGTCAAGCACCCGGCGTATGTGGAGATGGAACGCCTCGCGCTCAGCGAATTCGGCCTGGCTGCCATCTCGCACCGCGACGAGACGCTGGGCTGGAAAGGCAAGATGCCGCCGCTCGTCAAGTACGTGCTGACCTACCTCTTCGTGCAGGCCGAGTTCGGCCTGTGCTGCCCGGTCTCGATGACCGATTCGCTCACGCGCACGCTCAAGAAGTTCGGTAATTCCGAACTGGTCGCACGCTTCCTGCCACGCCTGACCTCGCTCAATTTCGACGAGCTCGCACAGGGCGCGATGTTCATGACCGAGCAGGCCGCGGGCTCCGACATCGCGGCGACCGCGACGATGGCCCGGCGCGAAGCCGACGGCAGCTGGCGCATCACGGGCGACAAGTGGTTCTGCTCGAACCCCGATGCCGATTTCGCGATGGTGCTCGCGCGCGCCGAAGACGGCGCGGCGGGCATGAAGGGCGTGTCGCTCTTCCTGCTGCCACGGCGGCTGGAGGACGGCAGCCTCAACCACTACCGGATCATTCGCCTGAAAGACAAGCTGGGCACGCGCTCGATGGCCAGCGGCGAGATTCGGCTCGAAGGCGCGGTGGCGTACCTCGTCGGCGAGGAAGGCCGCGGCTTCGTGCAGATGGCCGACATGGTGAACAACTCGCGCCTGTCGAATGGTGTGCGCGCCGCGGGCCTCATGCGCCGCGCGGTGGCCGAGGCCGAATACATCGCCGCCGAACGCCGCGCCTTCGGCCGCACGCTCGACCAGATGCCGCTGATGCAGCGCCAGCTCGACAAGCTGCGCCTGCCGGCCGAGCAGGCGCGCACGATGGTGTGCCAGACCGCGCTCGCGCTCGCGCGCTCCGACGCCGGCGAGCCCGATGCGTACGCGCTGCTGCGCATCCTCACGCCGCTCATCAAGTTCCGCGCCTGCCGCGATGCGCGCAAGGTGACGGGCGATGCGATGGAAGTGCGCGGCGGCTGCGGCTACATCGAGGAGTGGAGCGATCCGCGCCTCGTGCGCGATGCGCACCTGGGCTCGATCTGGGAAGGCACGAGCAACATCGTGGCGCTGGACGTGATTCGTGCGGTGAAGCGCGAGGGCTCGCTGCCGGTGCTGCGCGCGCATTGCGAGAAGCTGCTCGGAGATGCCGCGCTGGCGCCTGCGTTTGCGAAGGCCCTGCGCGATGCGCTGGCACGCGCCGCGGCGCTGGCCGAGACTGCAGCGCGCGAAGGCGGCGACGTGCTCGCGCGCCAGGCCGCATCGGCGCTCTACCACTGCACAAGCAGCATCGCGATGGCGTGGGAGGCATCTCACAGCGGTTCATCCCCGCGCCTGCGCTGGGCGCAACTGGTGCTGCTGCATCGCGTACTGCCGCGCGATCCGCTCGCCCCCGATGCAATGCCCGCGGACTGGAACAGCACCGCGACGCGCACCGCAGAAATCACAGCTTGATTCAAAAGAACGGAGACATACCTTGCCACACCTCACCCACCTCACCCGCCTCTTCGCCGCGGCCACCGCCTGCACCGCACTGCTGAGCGCAGCACCCGCCGCCCAGGCCCAAGGCCCTTTCCCCTCCAAGCCGCTGACGCTGGTCGTGCCCTTCCCACCGGGCGGCCCGACCGACGCCATGGCCCGCACGCTCGCCGCCGAGATGAAAGACCGCCTCGGCCAACCCATGATCGTGGAGAACCGCGCAGGTGCGGGCGGCAACATCGGCGCCGAGTACGTGGCGCGCGCAGAAGCCGACGGCCACACGCTGCTGTTCGGCACCTCGGGCCCGCTGGCCATCAACGCGAGCCTCTATCGCAAGATCAACTACGACCCGGTCAAGAGCTATGCGCCGGTGATCCAGGTCGGCTACCTGCCGAACATCCTCGTGGTGAACCCGGCGCTGCCGGTGAAGACCGTGCCCGAACTCGTCGCGTATGCCAAGGCCAACCCGGGCAAGCTGAGCTATGCCTCGTCGGGCAACGGTGCCTCGTCGCATCTTGCGGGCGTGCTCTTCAACTCGGTGGCTGGCACCGACCTGCAGCACATTCCCTACAAGGGCACCGGCCCGGCGCTCAACGACCTCCTGGGCAACCAGGTCAGCATGACCTTCACCGACATCCTCACCGCGCTGCCTTACGTCAAGGCCGGCAAGCTGCGCGCGCTGGGCGTGGCGACGGTCGCGCGCTCGCAGGCGCTGCCCGAGGTGCCGACGATCTCGGAGCAGGGCTACAAGGGCTACGACGTGAGCGTTTTCTTCGGCATCGTCGCGCCGGCCGGCACGCCCGCGGACCGCGTGGCCAAGCTCAACCATGCGTTCGCCGAAGTGCTGAACTCGCCGAAGGTCAAGCAGATGTTCGCGGCGCAAGGGCTCGAAGCCTCGGCCGATACCTCGCCGCAGAAGCTCGGCCGGTTCATCGTGAGCGAATCGGCCAAGTGGAAGGACGTCGTGAAGAAGTCCGGCGCGCAGTTGGATTGATCGATCGCGAACGCACGGAACAAACGAACATGACCGCACCCCAAGGAGCCCTCGCGGGCATCCGCGTCCTCGACATCTCGCGCATCCTCGGCGGCCCGTATTGCGGCCAGATCCTCGGCGACCACGGGGCTGATGTGCTCAAGGTCGAGCCGCCGCAGGGCGACGACACGCGCACCTGGGGCCCGCCGTTCAAGGAAGGCGTGGCCTCGTACTACCACGGGCTCAACCGCAACAAGCGCGTGCAACACCTGGACTTCTCGACCGAGGAAGGCCGCGAGGCGCTGCTCGCGCTGGTGGCCAAGGCCGACGTGCTGATCGAGAACTTCAAGACCGGGACGATGGAGCGCTGGGGCATCGGCTACGAGACGCTGTCGCAGCGGTTTCCGCGCCTCGTGTGGTGCCGCGTTTCGGGCTTCGGCGCCGATGGTCCGCTGGGCGCGCTGCCCGGCTACGACGCGGCGGTGCAGGCGATGACCGGCATCATGAGCATCAATGGCGAAGCCGATGGCGGGCCGCTGCGCGTGGGCCTGCCGGTGGTCGACATGGTGACGGGCCTGAACGCGGTGATCGGCGTGCTGCTCGCGCTGCAGGAGCGCAACCGCAGTGGCCGTGGGCAATTCGTGGAAGCGGCGCTGTACGACAGCGGCCTTTCGCTGCTGCATCCGCATGCGGCCAACTGGTTCATGGACGGCACGGCGCCGCGCCGCACGGGCAACGCGCATCCCAACATCTATCCCTACGACGCGTTGGCCACGGGCACCGATCCGGTGTTCGTCGCGGTGGGCAACGACCGCCAGTTCGCAAGCCTGTGCCGCTGCATCGGCCTGCCCGAACTCGCGGACGATCCGCTCTATCGCTCGGCCGGTGCGCGCTCGGTGCACCGCGACGGGCTCAAGCAGCGGCTCGAAGCGGCGATGGCGGCTTTCGACGGCCGCGCGCTGGTCGATCAATTGATGGCCGCTGGCGTGCCCGCAGCGCCGGTGCTCCCCGTGGCCGATGCGCTGCAGCATCCGCACACGCTGCACCGCGAGATGGTGGTGGAGATGCCCGGCGGCTACCGCGGCATCGGTGCGCCGGTAAAGCTGAGCCGCACGCCGGCGAGCTATCGCCATGCGCCGCTGACGCCGGGCGATGCGTTCCTGCCAACGGACGATTCAGCGCAGCACTGAACGCCCGCGGCCGATGCCGTAGTAGGCGATGCCGGCGGCTTCGACTTCGGCGGCGTCGTAGATGTTGCGGCCGTCGAAGATCGCGGGCGTCTTCAGCGTGCTCGCGATGCGCGGGAAATCGGGGCGACGGAACACCGGCCATTCGGTCACCAGCGCCAAAACGTCGGCGCCTTCCAACGCGTCTTCGGGCGTGTCGCACCAGCGCACATCGCCGCGCTCGCCGACGATTCCGCGCGCATTCGGCATCGCCGCCGGGTCGTGCACCTGCACGCGTGCGCCCGCTGCCCACAACCGCTCCAGCAGCACGAGGCTCGGCGCATCGCGCATGTCGTCGGTGTCGGGTTTGAAGGCCAGGCCCCAGAGCGCGATGGTCTTGTGCGCGATGTCGCCTTCGAAGTAGTGCGTCATCAGGTCGAACAGCCGGCCCTTCTGCTCATGGTTCGCGGCTTCCACCGCCGAGAGGATGCGCAGCACCTGCCCGTCGCGATCGGCCGCATGCCGAAGCGCCCGCACATCCTTCGCCAGGCACGAGCCGCCGTAGCCCGCGCCCGCCTGCAGGAAGTCGGGGCCGATGCGCCGGTCCGAACCGATGCCGCGCCGCACCATCTCGATGTCGGCGCCCGCATGCCCGGCCACGCGCGCCATCTCGTTCATGAAGCTGATGCGGGTGGCGAGCATCGCGTTGGCGGCGTACTTGGTGAGTTCGGCCGAGCGCCGGTCCATCACCAGCAGTTGCTTCGCGGGGTCTGTGACGAAGGGCGCATAGAGCTGCGTCAACAGGTCGATGGCCGCGGGATCGGCAGCGCCGATCACGACGCGGTCGGGCTGCCGGCAGTCGCGCACGGCCGAGCCTTCGCGCAGGAACTCGGGGTTCACCGCCACCGCGATGCGATGCACCGCACCGCGTTGCGAAAGCTCGTCGCGCAGCACGGCCTCGACCTGCTCCGCAGTGCCGACCGGCGCGGTGGACTTGCAGACGACCACCGCGTCGCGATCGCGGTGCTGCCCGATGCTGCGCGCCACGGCCATCACGTGCTGCAGGTCGACCTCGCCCTCGGCATCGGCCGGCGTGTTGACCACGATGAAGAGCACGTCGCCATGCAGGCTCGTCGCGCACTCGTCGGCCGTGAAACGCAATCGTCCTGCGGCAAGCCCTTCTGCCACCAACGCCTCCAAGCCCGGCTCGTGCAGCGGCATCTGCCCCTGCTGCAAGCCTTCGATGCGGCTCGCATCGGCGTCTGCACACAGCACGTCGTGCCCGGCTTCGGCCATGCAGGCGGCGAAGCTGAGGCCCACATAACCGGCGCCGAAGATGGCGAGCTTCATGCGCAAGCCCCTCCCCGTACCCCTTGCTTAAGGCACTGGCAGCAGCGGCGGTTGTGAGATAAAAGCAGGATGCAAGCCTTCAAAACAATGTCCGGACAGGAAAATTCGATGATGCCCGATCAAGTTGCCGCGCGTTGCGCACTGGTCCTGGAGACCAACAACCTGCGCGGCGGAGCGGATGCCGAAGCCGCCGCGAGCACCAGCCTGCAGCGCCTCGTCGCCCTGCTGGCGAAGCAGCAGGTGCCGCTCTCGGCCCTGGCCCAGGTGGTCATCACGCACGACGGGCTGAGCGCCGCATCGTGCGAAGCCGTCACTGCGCTGGCGGGCCGGCCCATCGACTTCGTGCGCATCGACGCCGCCACCGGCTACTACGACGCCAAGAACGTCGGCTTCGCGGCCACCGATGCGGCGCGCTGCGACCACGTGGTGTTCGCCGATGCCGACTGCCTGCCCGCCGACGACTGGCTGCTGCAGATGCTCATCCCCTTCACGCGCGGCGCCGATGCGCCCGCGGTGGTGGCAGGCCGCACGAGCTACGCGGCCAATATCGTGGGCACCGCGCTCACGACCATCGACTTCATGTATTTCCCGAATGCAGACCACGCGGGCGCCACGAGCAACTTCTACGCGAACAACGTGGCCTTCCGCCGCGACGTGTTCGAGCAGCACAGCTACCAGGCGCTCGATGGCGTGTACCGCGCACACTGCCAGGTGCTGGGCATGCGCCTGAAGGCCGCCAACGTGCCCATCCACTACGCGGCCGCGGCGCACACCGAGCACCGCCTGCCCGACACGCGCGCCGAGGCGCTCAAGCTGCGCTGGATGCGCGGTCAGGACACCTACTCGCTCACCCCGCACCTCTTGCGCAGCTACGTGTCGGCGCGCTGGCAATGGCTGGCGAAGAGCGGTCCGATCGGGCCGCTGTGCGTGCTGTTCACCCGGCTGGGCTTCAGCGTGCGCGCGCTCAATCACCAAGACCTCCCTCCGCTGCGCGGCCTGCGCTGGCTCGCGGGCGTGGCGTTGATCGTGGGCTTCTCGGCCATCGACATGCTGGGCGCTTTCGCACGCGGCATCGGCTTGCACACGACGGGCCGCACCAACGCGGATGCCCAAGCGCTTTCCTACCATCGCCCGACATGAACAAGAAAAACATCCTCAGCCTTCTCGTGCTGGCAAGCGCATGCGTCACAGCCGGTGCCGCCGACTTCACCGGCCGCGGCATCTTCAACTTCAAGTCCGACAGCGGCTGCCCCTTCTCCGCGCTCGCGGGCCCCGCCAACGAGTGCAACCGCCTCGCGCTGGACGATGCCGACACGCGCGCCGCGCTCGACAGCGCCGCGCACACCATCCGCTTCGCCAACCCGCGCGTCTACGGCGAGAAGACCATCGTGGGCGATGTGCTGCTGCAGGGCTCGGGCCAGTCGCGCAGCAATGGCCAGCGCGTGCCATTGACTTTCCACGCGCTCCTGAGCCGCTCGGGCAACGAGTGGTCGGTGAGCAGCCATGCGCACTCGCCCATCGGCGGCGAGTTCGGCGACATCAAGATCGATCCGTACCAGGTCGTGGTGATCGAGGGCAGCGCCGAGCGCGTCGTGTTCACGCCGGCGCAGATCAGCGAGACGCTTTCCAAGCCTTCCATCGCCGCGCGGCTCGCCAACGAGATCGTGCAGGTGCAGGACAACCGCACGGGCGGTGCCACCGATGCGGACGTCACCGTCGGCCTCGGGCTGAGCCGCGCCTCCAAGTCGGTGGCGCGTGCGCGTTTCCGCGCGTCTTCGGCCAAGGGCAGCGAACTCTCCGAAGCGATGCGGCAAGGCAACTGGTCGCTCGAACTGCAGGCGCTGAGCGGGCAGATCCCGCGCCAGGTGGTGCAGCGCGACCTGTTCCTCTATGGCCTCGAATCGCAATCGCTGCTGCAGCCGTTGATGCAGCGCGGCTTCAAGAAGAACGAGAAGCTGGTGCTCGGCGCCGCGGGCGGCAAGGGCTATGTGCGCTACGACGGCCAGCAGCGCGAGTTCGCCGGCGCCGATGCCTCGGCGCGCGCGTTCCTTCAGGACAGCTTCATCGGCCTCGTGCTCGGTTGGCAGCAACAGCAACCGCAGCACCCCCCGGTGGCCAAGGCCAATGGACGCTGACGCCACATCGCCGACCACCCCATTCGACTGCCTCGCGCCGCCGCAGTTGCGCGGCTGGCCGGCGCTGCAGGCGCGGCTGGTGCATCACATCAAGCGCGCCGCCTTGCGCCAGATGCATGCGAGCCGCGCCGGTGAGGTGATGCTGTTGCGCCTGTACCTCGTCGGCGAGGAATCGTCCGAGCAGGCGCTGCAGCGCGAGCTGCGCACGAGCGCCCCCGAATGGCTCACGCGCCAGCTCGACCAGCACTTGGCCGACGAGCAGTTGCATGCGCGCCTCTTCGCCGATGCCATCGTCGAGCGCGGCGGCACCGCGCAGGCGGCTGCATCGCCCGAAGAAGCGCCGCAGCCCGACTGGCTGAGCCAGCGCAAGCTCGCGCGCTGGCAGCGCCTCATCCAGCGCCATGCGCCGCACTTCGCGCACGGCGGTCTCGTGCCGGCCTATGCGATCGGCCTTGCCGCCGAGCAGATGGCCTCGCGCATCCTGCAGCGCCATTGCGCGCTGATCGGCCCGCAGCACGCGCTGCATCCGCTGCTCACGCGCGTGCTCGCCGATGAAGACCGCCACATCCGCCTGTGCAGCCACACGCTGCAGCGCTGCGTGGCGCCGCACGAAGAAGCCAGGCTCGCGCAGTTGATGCACGAGGTGCGCGACACCGAGCGCGGCTTCGGCATCACCGGCGCGCTGGGCATGTACGTCGCGGGTCTGGCCTTGCGCCTGCGCCCGGGCCGTGCGCGGCCGGTCGCCGCCTGAGTCCGTCGATGCCGCCGCGCATCGTCTACCTCGCGACCGCGGACGCGCGCGGCCACCTGATGCGCGCGCAGCTCGTCGCGCATTCGCTGCGCGCCACTGGCGCCAGCGTGCAGGTGCTCACCACCTCCGACGAAGGCGCGCGTTTTCTTGCCGGCTTCGGCATCGAGGCGCCGGTGCTCTCGCGCCACTACGCGGTGCAGTTCGACCGCGAGCAGAACATGCTGCGCCGCGAGACCGACCGCAACGTGGCGCACTACGTGTTCCGCCCGGGTCGCATGCTGCGCGACATCCTGCGGCTGCGCGCGTGGTTCCGCGATGCGGACCTGGTGGTGAACGACTCCTTCCACCCCGCGCTGCTCTTCATGGGCTGGATGCCCGGCTGGCGGCGCAAGGTCGTGCACGTGTACGGCGCGAGCCTGCGGCATGCGCTGGAGACCAATTTCAGCGGGCGCATGCCGGCATGGATGGCGGGCATCTTCGGCCGCATCGTCGCCTGGCAGATCGACCGAAGCCGCGCGCGCATCGCGCACGACTTCGCCTACGGCGCGCCGCAGGACGACGGCCGCGGCGGTCACCGGCTCGCCACGCCGGTGGCGGTGATGGGCGCCGACACGGAAGCGCACGACGACCTCGCGCCGCAGGCCGCGGTCTACCTGAATCCGCATTTCCAGGAGTCCGCGCTGGCCGACGGCCTGGAGCGCGGCTTGGCCGATGCGCGCGTGCCGGCGCACCTCGTCGGCGAAGGCTATGCGCAGCGCGCAGGCTGGCATGCGCAAGACGAGCACTGGATCGAGATGGCCGCGCGCAGCGCCTTCATCGTCTCGGCGCCCGGCATGGCGGCGCTGTCGATCGCGGCGGTGTATCGCAAGCCGATCCTGCTTCTGTTGACCGACCAGCCCGAGCAAGCCATCAATGCGCAGCGCGCCGCGCAGCTGGGCCTGCACCATCGCATCGTGGTGTGGCAAGGCCGCACCGGGGATTTCGCGCGCGCGGTGACGACGGCCGCCGGCGAGTTGCTCGCGTTGGCCGACAACGGCGATGCCCACCAGGCCGCGCAAAAAGGACGTCAGGCGGCCATCGCACGGCTGGAACACTGGACGGCGCTGCTCCACAGCCTGGCGGCGGCAACGCCGCCGGTTTGATCAGTCGAGCAACAAGCCGAGATCCTTGATCAGCGGATGCCAGCGCGCCGTTTCATCGCCGATCAGCGCTTCGAACCGGGCCGGCGTGCTGCCCACCGGCTCCACGCCGAACTCGGCGAGCTTGCGCAGCACAACCGGGTTGTGGATCGCGCTGGCCATCGCTTGCTGCAGCCGCGCCACCAGCTCGGGCGGCGTGCCCGCGGGCACCGCCAGGCCCATGAGCGCGGCGGCCTCGACCCGCGGCAGGCCCAGCTCCGCGAAGGTGGGCACCGCGGGCAGTTGCGGCAGGCGGGTGGCGTTGGCGACCGCGAGGGCGCGCGCCTTGCCGCCCTGGATGAAACGGTTGGCCGCCGCCAGGTCGCTCATCATCGCGGGCAACTGCCCGCCCGCGAGGTCGGCCAGCGCGGGCGCGGCGCCGCGGTAAGGCACGTGCACCATGCGCAGCCCGGCTTGGCGCTGGAGCAGTTCCATCGCCAGGTGCTGCACGGTGCCGGTGCCGGCGGAGGCGAAGCTGACCTTGCCGGGAAAGGCCCGCGCATCCGCGATGAAAGCGCGCGCATCCTTCACGCCGCTGGACGGACCGACCAGCAGCACCATCGGCAACCGCCCCAGCAGCGTGACCGGCGCGAAGTCGCGCGCCGGGTCGTAGCTCAGGTTGCGGTAGAGCGCCGGGTTGAACACCAGCGTGCCGTTGTCGGTCGAGAGCACGGTGTAGCCATCGGCCGGCGCGCGGGCCGCCTCGATGGCGCCGAGCGCGGTGTTGCCGCCGGCGCGGTTCTCGATCTGCACCGGCTGGCCGGTGTCGATGGCCAGCTGGGTGCCGACGGTGCGCGCGACGATGTCGGCGATGGCGCCGGGCGGGTACGGCACGATCCAGCGGATCGGCCGGGACGGGAATTCGCGCTGCGCGTGCGCCACCCGGGCCAACGTGCCCGACACGGCCGCGAGGGCCAGTGCCGCAAGCTTGCGTCGGGACAGGCCAGGCATCGCTTCAAGCAGCGCGGCTGGTCTTCAGGCCTTGGCCCGCGGCCCAGGTTGCGACGTCTTCGCGCTTGATGGCGGCAGCCATGAGCCCCGGAAACGCGTCCGGCGTGCATGCGAACGACGGCACGCCGAGCGCGGCCAGCTTGGAAGCCAGATCGCGGTCGTAGGCGGGCGCGCCTTCGTCGCTGAGCGCCAGCAGCGCGATGAACTGCACGCCAGCCTCGACCAGCTCGTTGGCGCGGCGCAGCAGGTTGTCTTCCACGCCGCCTTCGTACAGGTCGGAGATCAGGATGAGGATGGTGTTGCGCGGCTCGCGCACCAGGCTCTGGCAGTAGCCGACCGCCCCGTTGATGTCGGTGCCGCCGCCCAGCTGCACGCCGAA
The DNA here is from genome assembly GCF_030815625.1 of Variovorax sp. W1I1. Taxonomy (NCBI): domain Bacteria; kingdom Pseudomonadati; phylum Pseudomonadota; class Betaproteobacteria; order Burkholderiales; family Comamonadaceae; genus Variovorax; species Variovorax sp. W1I1. The sequence continues at coordinate 5,762,666 of NZ_JAUSWZ010000001.1, forward strand.
CAGCAGGTCCACCGGGTCCTGCAGCTGCTCGGTCATGTCGACCACGGCGGTGTCGAACACCACGAGCTTGGTCGCCACCGCGGGCAGGCTCGCCATGACCGCGCCGAAGATGCTCGAGTAGACGACCGAGGCGGCCATCGAGCCGCTCTGGTCGATGCACAAAATCACCTCGCGCTGCGGCTGGCGGGCCTTGCGGCCGTAGCCGACCAGCGTCTGCGGCACCACGGTGCGGTATTCGGGCTGCCAGTGGCGCAGGTTGGCGCGGATGGTGCGGTTCCAGTCGATCTCCGAATGGCGCGGGCGGCGGTTGCGCTGGCTGCGGTTGAGCGCGCCGCTCACCGCGCTGCGCATCGGCTCCTCGAGCTTCTTCATGAGCTCGTCGACCACCTTGCGCACCACGGCACGCGCGGTGTCCTTGGTGCCGGCCGGGATCACGCTCGCGAGCGCCACGAGGTTCGCGACCAGGTGCACGTCGGGCTGCGCGTTCTCCAGCATCTCGGGCTGCAGCAGCATCTGGCGCAGGTTCAGGCGCTCCATCGCATCGCGCTGCATCACCTGCACCACCTGGCTCGGAAAGTACTTGCGGATGTCGCCGAGCCAGCGCGCCACGCTGGGCGCCGAATCGCCGCGGCCGCCGCGCTGCCCGCCCTGTCCGAGGCCGCGCCGGCCATCGGCTTCGTAGAGCGCGGCGAGCGCCTGGTCGATCTCGCGCACGCGGCCCTCGACGGCGCCGCAGCTGGCATTGGCTTCGCTGCCGAGCACGAGGCGCCAGCGCTGTAGGCGGTCGGTGGGCGGCAGTGTCTTGTCTTCGGCGGGGTCTTGAAGATTCGCGCTCATTGAGTCGCCTCTGTGCTCGTGTTGCTCCCTCTCCCCTTGGGGAGAGGGCGGGGGTGAGGGCCAGCGACGACAGCGAAGGCGGTGCAGGTGCGAAGGCCCATGCCCTCACCCCAACCCTCTCCCCAGGGGGAGAGGGAGCAAGAGCGAACGTTCATGCTTTCACTCCCAGCAGTTCCCGCAGCAGCGGCAGCGCGAGCACCGCGCGTGTTTCGTCCCAGTCGGTGGCGGCCACGGCCGTCAGCAACGTGCCGCCGACCGCACCGCGTTTCGCACGCTCGCCGAGGGCGCGCCGGTCCGAACCCGAGAAGTCCGCGAAGCTGCGCCGCACCAGCGGCAGCACCTGCACGAAGTGTTCTTCGCCGAGCCCCGCAAGCCAACGGTCGACCAGCGACCAGACGGCCTCGTCGTGCAGCAGCACCATCGCGTTGCGGTTGAGAAAACCTTCGAGCCACGCCGCGGCCTCGGTCGGCGGTGCGCCGGCCGAAAGGTTGCGCGCGAGCTGCTGCGAGGCGCCGTCGCTGTCGATCTGCGCATCGTCCAGCAGCAGCCGGCAACTCACGCCGCGCAGCAGCGGCGCGCCGGTTTCGCCGAAAGCGATGGAGCGCAGCGCGGCGCGCCAGGCGGCGGTGGTTTCTTCGCCGTCGCGCAAGCGCACCGCATCGTGCGTGGCGATGAGCCGGGTGCGCAGCGCCTCGGCGGCTTCGGCATCGAGCGCGCCGCAGGCAATCGGCAAGCCGATGGCGCCGCGCACGATCAGGCTGTCGAGCACGTGGGAGAGCAGCGCGCTGTCGGTCTGGCGCACGCTGCCGTAGCGGAACACGTTGGCCAGCGGCGGCACCGCGCCGATGAGCTGCACCGCGTCGCCGGTGAGCGCGGCGCGATCTTCGAGCGCGCGGGTCACGGCCTGCACGGCAACCGGCAGGTCGGCCAGCAGCACGATGTCGACCTGTTCGGCCAGCGCCGTGAGCGAAGTTTCCGCGGCCAGCCCTTCCATCACGCGTGCGCTCGCGGCATGCGCCACGGTCGCGCCGAAGCGGCTGGCTTCGATGATGCGCAGCGCGAACTCGGGCTGCCATTGCAGTTGCCACACCTCGTGGAAGGTGCCCCGGCTCGCGCGCTGGCCGGCGGTGATTTCGCCCCATGGCAAGTCGAGCAGCCGCAGCCGGTGTAGCAGGTGGCTGCGCGCGAGGTCGTTGGGCTGGCGCAGGTCGAGGTCGAGCGTTTTCGCGGTCGCCTCGGGCTTCAGGCGCAGGCTCTTTTGCGCCTGCTCGATGTCGCGCTGCAGCGGCACGGTCGGCACTTCGGCGGGCACCTGGCCCATGCGGTCGCCGACGGTGAGCCGTTGGTGGATCAGCGTGAGCGGCGCCTGCTCGCCCATGCAGATCACGCTGCGCACCGCCTCGTCGAGCTCGGGCAGGCCGGGCGCGGGGCGCTCGCGGAGCGCGGCGAGCGTTTCGGCGAGCCGCGTGGCCTCGATCAGGTGAGCGGAGGAGCAATCGAGATCGTGTTCGCGCAGCAGCCTTGCCACGCGCGCAAGCCAACCGGTTGTGCGGCCGGCCACTTGCTCGCCTTGCTGCCACAGGTGCTCGTACCAGCCGGGCGAATCGATGCCCGCGCCATAGCCGCTTGCGCTCGTGAGATGGCGATAGGTCCACGGCACCCAGGTCGCGAGCACCTTGAGCTTGGGCAGGCCCTTGAGCAGCGCCGCATCGGCCTTGGCGGTGACCGTGCCCTGCAGCGCCGGCACGTGCCAGGCGCCGCAGACCACGGCGATGCGCTGGTGACCGGCCTTGACGGCTTCGCGGATCGACTGGCGCATGAAGGCTTCGCGCAGCTGCTCGCGCTCCATCGCGCGCTGGCCGCGGCGGTCTTCGGGCGTCTCGGCGCGCACGGCGGTCATGGCTTCGGCGATGGCGCCGAACAGGTCTTCGCCGTCGCCGCGCTCCTCGACCATGTGGTTCCACCAGCTCTCGCCATCGGCATAGCCGGCGGCATGGGCGAGCCAGTCGAAGGGATCGTCGGGCAGTGCGTTGGCAGCCTGCTCTTCCACGGGTTCTTCGACGGTTTCGGCGACCGGCAGCTTGTCGGTCTCGTCGTCGTCGAGCGGTGTCTCGGCGGGCGCTTCAGCCTCCACAGCCTTGGCCTCGTCGGCCGCGCGCGCCGCCTGCTCGATGGCCATGCGATGCGCCTGCGGCAGATCGATGAAGCGCGTGGGCAGCGCGTGCTTCACGCCCCACTGCAGCGCCTGCCACTCGGGCGAGAACTCGGCGAAGGGATAGAAGGCGGCCAGGCGCGTGTCGTCGTTCGCATGCACCAGCATCGCGACTGGCGGGCGCAGGTCCGCATGCGCCATGAAGGAGAGCAGGCCCTCGGCCTCGGGCGGGCCCTCGACCAGGATGCAGTCGGGCTGCAGCGACTCGAAGGCGCGCAGCAGGCTGCGCGCGCAGCCGGGGCCGTGGTGGCGGATGCCGAAGTAATGCAGCGGTGAAGCCATGGGCTCAGAGTTGCTCGCGGCAGGCGCGGTACAGGTCCTTCCAGTCGGCGCGCTCCTTCACCACGGTCTCCAGGTATTCCTTCCACACCACGTGGTCCTGCACCGGGTCCTTGATGACCGCGCCGATGAGGCCCGAAGCCACGTCGGCCGAGCGCAGCACGCCATCGCCGAAATGGCCGGCCAGCGCCATGCCGCTGTTGATGACGGAGATGGCCTCGGCCGTCGAGAGCGTGGAGGTCGGCGACTTGATGCGCGTCTTGCCGTCTTCGGTCTGGCCGTTGCGCAGCTCGCGGAAGATCTGCACCACGCGGCGCACTTCCTGCAGCGCGGGCGGCTCGGCCGGCAGCGCGAGCGCACGGCCCAGCTCGGACACGCGCTTGACCACGATCTGCACTTCCTCGGCCTCGCTCGCCGGCACCGGCAGCACCACCGTGTTGAAGCGTCGCTTCAGCGCGCTCGAGAGTTCGTTCACGCCCTTGTCGCGGTTGTTCGCGGTGGCGATCACCGAGAAGCCGCGCACGGCCTGCACCTCGCTGCCGAGTTCGGGGATGGGCAGCGTCTTTTCCGACAGCACGGTGATCAGCGTGTCCTGCACGTCGGCCGGGATGCGGGTGAGTTCTTCGACGCGCGCGATCTTGCCGAGGCGCATGGCGTGCACCAGCGGGCTCGGCACCAGCGCCTTTTCTGAAGGGCCGTGGGCCAGCAGCTCGGCATAGTTCCAGCCATAGCGCAGTTGCTCTTCGCTGGTGCCGGCGGTGCCCTGGATCAGCATCGTCGAGTCACCGCTCACGGCCGCGGCCAGGTGCTCCGACACCCACGACTTGGCCGTGCCCGGCACGCCGTACAGCAGCAGCGCGCGGTCGGTGGCGAGCGTGGAAACGGCGATCTCCATCAGGCGCGAATTGCCGATGTACTTGGGGCTGACCTCGAAGCCGTTGGCGAGCTTGCCGCCCATCAGGTAGGTGAGCACGGCCCAGGGCGAGAGTTTCCAGTTGGCTGGGCGCTGGCGGTCGTCGACCTTCTGGAGCGCATCGAGTTCTTCGGCGAATTGATGTTCGGCATGCTGGCGCAGGACATTGCTCATGGACGGCCTTGGGATGAGGAAGAAGAAGTGGACGAAAGACGAAGGGTCGCAAAGAGCTGGCGCGCACGCACGATGCGCGCGGTGTCGCTCAGGGCGCTCGCGAGGCCGGGGCTTTCCTCGGCCGCGCGCGGCAGGTCGGCCAGCAGGTGCAGCGCATCGGCGTGCAGCAGCGCGGCCGCGTTGCCGAGCACCTGGCGCAGCACGTAGTCGTTGACGAGGTCGCCGCGCTCCACGCGGGTGCGCAGCGCGGCCGCAAGCTGGAGCGAGAGTTCGGCCGATGGCGTTTCGCCGGGTGCGCAGGCCTGGTCGGCGAAGGCGATCACGTTCTGCACGCCGCTGTCCGCGAGGCCCAGTTCGATCACCCAGTGGCGCTCGCGCCGTTCGCGGGGCAGCAGCGCCAGCAACTGGCCGACCCAGGCGCGCTGGCTGTATCGGGTGTGGTGGTGGTCGAGCATCGCATCGCCCCAGTCGACATCGGCCGTGGCGAGGATGGCTTCGTTCCAGCCGCGGAACAGGGCGTCCTTCCAGTCGCTCTTCTCGGCCCAGCCGAGCAGCGCGGCAGGCGTCATGCCGGTGTGCGTGGTCCACCACGAGAGCGGCGTCTGCCGCACGAGTTGGTAGAGCCACCAGGCGCGCTCGCCGAGGCTGTCGTGGGTGGGGCGCACGGGGTCGATGGCGTCGTCTTTCCAGCGCGGGTCGGCGGCCTCGGGGGCGTTCAACTGCCATGCGTCGCCCACTTGCGAGAGCAGCGGTGCGAGGAAGGCTTCGATGCGCTGAACGTGGGCGCTGGCGGGCAAGCGCTGCAGCAGTTCGACAGCGGCCTGGCGCACGTCGCGGGCGCGGTCCTTGAGCTGGGCGTCGATCAAGGCTTCGTCGTCGGGACTGATGTTCTCGGCCAGCGCGCCAAGCAGCGCGGCGCGCTCCTTGGCGGGAAGCTGCGGCAGCTCCGCGGCGAGACGATCGCGCGCGGCGGCCGGGTCGCTGCGGCGTTGTTCGACGAGCACCGCGCGGCGTTGCTCGAGGCTGCCTTCGTCCCATCGCGTCTGCGCATCGGCCTGCTCGCTGGCGCCGACGGCATAGCGCCAGTCGTCGTTGCGCGCGGCGAGCCAGAGGCCGCGCTCGCCGAGCGCGGGGATCACGGAAGGCCGCAGGTCGATCGCGCGGCGGCCGGCGTCGAGCGCGGTGGGCAGAAGGTTGTGGGGGAGGCGCAGGCCCGCGGCGGTGACCGCGGCAAGACCTTCGTGCTGCAGGCGCAGCGGACCGCTTGCCAGCGCATCGGCGATGGCAGCCTGCAGCGCGGGATCGTTCAGCACGGGGCGTTCATCCGCGGCGGCAATCGGCGCATCGGAGGGCGAGAGGCCCGGCGCCACGAAGCCCGCACGGCGCCCGATGGCGACGGCGCCTGCGACGCGCAGCAACTGACCTTGCGCGTCGCCGGACTGGATCGCCTGCAGCAAACCGCCGAATTCGCCCGCCATTGCATCGGCCGCCGGCACGGGCTGGCGGGCGGTGCCGACCAGTGCGCTCTGCAGCAGGGTGTTCCAGTGACTCATTCGATGACCTCCGCGCTGCGCGCTGCGGTATTCGCCTTGGGAGCGGCCCGGCGGCTCATGCGCGCACTCCAGCCAAGGTCCAGACCGGCGCACTCCCGGCCGCTGCACCCGAAGCCCAGGCGGTGAGCGGCGCGAACTGCTCGCCGTCCCATTCGCCGAAAACGCGCAACGGCGCGCCGCCCGAATGCGCGAGCAACTGCCACGCCTCCTGCGTCGCCAGTTGCATCGGCAAGGCCTGCGGCGCGGCGTCGAGGCGCAGCCACCATTGGTCGCCGTAACGCGCGGGCACGGCTTCGGCCCACACCATCGGCAGCAACGGCTGCCAGGGGTTGGCAGCGATCTGTTGTGCCATGCGTTGCCACTCATCGGGTGTATCGGCTGCGGGTGCCGTCGATGCAGGCGCGTCCGCCAGAAGCTCGGCCACCAGCGCGCGCTGCGACGCGTGGCCCGGATAGAAGCACAGCACCGCGGCGCGCTCGCTGCCGCTGACCCAGCCGGTTTCGAAACCACGGCCGCCATGCGAGTAGTCGAGCAGCAGCGCACGTCGCCCGCTCGCGCGGCCCTGCAGCCACACATGGCGCTCGACCAGCTTTGCATCGCGCTCGTCGATGCATTGGCCCAGCACGAGCCAGTGGTCGCTGATGCGTTCGCCATCCGCGAGCAGGCCCTCGCGGTCCTGCGGCCAGCCGAGCGCGATGCGGAGGTCCGCCAGCGTGGCGGGCGAGAGCGACTCGCGGCGCGGCACCGCATCGACGATCAGTTGAAGACGCCCCAGCCGGTCGAGCAGGCGCGCCGGCCAGCCATCGCCCACGCCGATGAGTTCGGCCGCCTGCGTGATGCGCTGGCCGAGCCCCGGCGCCTGCGCATCGACCATGCGCGCGGCCATCGCGCCCCAGGCCTGTTGCTGCTCGCTGCCGAGCGCGGCGAGGCCGCGCTGGGTCTGGTCGTCGAGCCAGCGCGCGAGCTCCTGCACGCCGGCCTCGATGCGCTTCCAGCGCTGCGCGTCGCGCTTGGCGGCCGCGGCGGGATCGGGCGCGGCCGCAGGTTCGGCGGCGCGCGCTTCTTTCTTCTCGGCCTTGTCGCGGCGCGAGGCGATCCACTCGGCCACCCACGGCGGCGGCGCGGCGGCGGTGAAGCTGGCGCCGCTTTGCGCGCGCAGCAGCATCAACGCGAGGCCGTGCTTGCAGGGGAACTTGCGGCTGGGGCAGGAGCAGCGGAAAACGGGGCCGGAGAGATCGACCTGCGTCTGGTACGGCTTGCTGCCGCTGCCCTGGCATTCGCCCCAGACGGCTTCGTCGGAATACCCTAGCGTGGGCCACTTGGCCGGGGCGAGCAGGCCCTTGGCGGCCTTGGCCGACGCATCGTCGGGTGCGAGCGCCAAAACGGCTTCTGTACTGAGAGTCATCGAGGCACCCTCGCGCCGGTCCGCGGCGCGGATGAATGGAAAGACGCGGCCATCAGGGCGCGATGGGATTGCCCGGCGTGCCGAGGCTGCCCGCCGGAGCGGCGGCAGCGGCAGGGGCCGGTGTGCTGTAGGAAACGCGCACCGCGGGCGCTTGCTGCTGAAGTGCGGGGTTGGCAACCGGCCGGGTCACCCCGCCCTTGCTGACAGTGAGCGGCGCAGCCGGCGAAACCAGCGCCACGGGCGCGGCACCGGTGACACCGGATGTCCCGGAAATCGGCACCGTGGCCCCGACCGCCGCCGTGGTGACCGGTGCGGCGCCGCCCGCGGGCGCGTACCCCGGCTTGCCCGCATTCGGGTCGTGCAGCACCACGCTCTTGCCCACGCCGACGCCGGTGCCGATCGGCCCGATGCCGACACCGACACCCACGCCCGCGGTGCCGGCGACCACGCCGGTGTTGTTGACAGAGACGCCCGCACCGAGCGGGCCCCAGCCGGTGTTCAAGCCCACGGAGAAATTGCCGTCCTTGGTGGCACCGAGCCCGAGCGAGAGCCCGGGCACCAGCGGAATGCCGATGTGATAGTGCGAACAGCCGCTCACCAGGAGCATCGCCAGCAGCGCCGCCGGAACGACGGCTGCTGCACGAAAAGTGGTGCGCGGCCGGATCGTCACACCAGCAGCGCGTTGATGCGCCTCACGTAGGCGGCGGGATCAGCCGGGAGACCCCCTTCGGCGAGCAGCGCCTGGTCGAACAGGATGTTGGCGAGGTCCTCGAAGTGCTCGGAGCTCTCCAGCTTCTTCACCAGCGCGTGCTCGGCGTTGACTTCGAGCACCGGCTTCAGATCGGGCGCGGGCTGGCCGGCTTGCTTCAACATGCGCGCGAGCTGCGTGCTCATGCCGCCGTCCTGCACCACGAGGCAGGCGGGCGAGTCGACCAGGCGGGTGGTCACGCGCACGTCGTCGGCCTTGTCCTTGAGGGCTTCCTTCAGGCGCTCGAGCAGCGGCTTGAAGGATTCGGCGGCCTCTTCTGCCGCCTTCTTCTCGGCCTCGTCCTGCAGCTTGCCCAGGTCGACCGCGCCCTTGGCCACGCTCTGCAGCGGCGTGCCGTCGAACTCGGTGAGGTAGTTGAGCGCCCACTCGTCCACGCGGTCGGTCATGAGCAACACCTCGATGCCCTTCTTCTTGAAGACCTCGAGCTGCGGGCTGTTCTTGGCGCCGGCCAGGGTGTCGGCCGTGATGTAGTAGATGGCGTCCTGCCCGTCCTTCATGCGCGCCTTGTAGTCGGCCAGGCTCACGGTCACGGCGTCGCTGGTGCTGGAGGCGAAGCGCAGCAGCTTGGCGATGCGGTCGCGGTTGCCCATGTCTTCGCCCAGGCCCTCTTTGAGCACCGCGCCGAACTCAGCGTAGAACTTGGCGTACTTGCCCGACTCATCCGCCGCAGCGGCAGCAGTTTCGGCTGCGGTGGGCGCATTCTTATCGACCACGTCCGTCACCGCTTCGGTCGGCTCGGGAGCCGGCACCGATTCGCCCGAGCCCACGTCGATCTTGCCTTCGCCGCTCTCGGGCGAGGTCTTCTGCTTCTTCGCCAGGTCTTCCAGCATGGAGAGCACGCGCTTGGTGCTGCCTTCGCGGATGGCCTTCACGTCGCGGCTTTCCTGCAGCAGCTCGCGGCTCACGTTCAGCGGGAGGTCGGCCGAGTCGATCACGCCCTTCACAAAGCGCAGGTAGTTCGGCAGCAGCGCCTCGGCGTCGTCCATGATGAAGACGCGCTTGACGTAGAGCTTCACGCCCGCGCTCTTGTCGCGGTTCCACAGATCGAACGGCGCCTTGGCGGGGATGTAGAGGAGCTGCGTGTACTCGGTGCTGCCTTCCACGCGGTTGTGGCTCCAGGCGAGCGGCGCCTCGTAGTCATGGCTGATGCTCTTGTAGAACTCTTCGTACTGCTCGGGCGTGATGTCCTTCTTGGGACGGCTCCAGAGGGCGTTGGCCTTGTTGACCGTTTCCCACTCGCCGGTCTTCACCATGTCGCCGGGCTGGTCGTTCTCGCCTTCCTTCCACTCTTCCTTTTCCATGAGGATCGGGAGCGAGATGTGGTCGGAATACTTGCCGACGATCTGCTTCAACTTCCAGGCGTTGAGGTATTCGTCGGCGTCGTCGCGCAGGTGCAGCGTGATGCTGGTGCCGCGCTCGGCGCGGGTGATGTCGGCCACCTCGAAGTCGCCGGCGCCGCCGCTGACCCAGCGCACGCCCTCGTCGGCCGGAAGGCCGGCGCGGCGCGATTCGACGCTGATCTTGTCGGCCACGATGAAGCCCGAATAGAAGCCCACGCCGAACTGGCCGATGAGCTGCGCGTCGGCCTTCTGGTCGCCGCTCAGCTTGCTCATGAAGTCCTTGGTGCCGCTCTTGGCGATCGTGCCGAGGTTGTCGATGGCTTCCTGGCGCGACAGGCCGATGCCCTTGTCGGTGATGGTGAGGGTGCGGGCGGCCTTGTCGAAGGTGAGGCGCACGTCCAGCTCGGGCTGGTCTTCGTACAGCTCGGGGTGGTCGAGCGCCTCGAAACGCAGCTTGTCGCACGCGTCGGACGCGTTCGAGATCAGCTCGCGCAGGAAGATTTCCTTGTTGGAATAGAGCGCGTGCGTGACGAGGTGCAGCAGCTGCGCGACTTCGGCCTGGAAGGGGAGTTTGGTGTTGGAGGAGTCAGCCATGAGAGAGAGAAATGTCGAAATCGAAAAAATTCTAAGTCGGCGCGGCGACCGAAAGACGACGCAGCGCCAACTTCTTCAACTGAGGGCGCAGTGTTCGAAAAACAACGATTGAGCGGGTGAACGCGCGCAGCTTCCACGGTTGGCTCGGAACAATTTGGCACCGACCTCCAAAATGTGAACTTTTGCATCATATAAGTTACCGAAATTAACATTTGTGAATTACTCTCCGCTCCCTGTGATTGCAACCGGGGCCGCACTGCCCAAAGGAACGGAGATGTTTTTCGATGACGAGCGTGGCACCGTCGATTGCCGCCGGCCCGGCCGGAATGCCGTGGCGCCTCGTCGCCGCGCGGCTGGCTGCCGGCTGCGCGGCCATGCTGGCCTGCCTCGGCCTCGGCCTTGCCCGGGCCGAGACCAGCCCCACCAAGGCGGCAGCCGTGCCGTCCATCGTGGCTGATGCCCGCATCCAGTCGATGGACCGCGCCCAGGCCGAGCAGGTACGCCTGAAGGCGCTCATCGAGGCCGCTCCCAAGGCTTACCAGGACAACTTCATGAGCGCGCCGGAAGCCGGCGCCGCATCCGCCGACGACGCCACCGGGGAGGCCGAACAGCCGCAGGGCTTTCGCGCCTGGCTGGTCGAGAGCCGCGTCGGCTTCGGCGATTCGAAGGCTTCGGGCTACGGCCGGCAGCGCGCGACCGAGTTCGGCCAGCGCCTCGAATATCGACAGGAGACGCTCAATTACGGGGAGTTCGTGCTGCAGGCCGATGGGCGGCATCTGAGCGGAAACAGCCTGGCGAGCGGCAGCAGCGTGGGATCGCTCGGCTACGCGCGGGATGCGAGCAGCGGCCGCATCACGCTGCGCAACCTCGGCTTTCCGATCACCCCCAACACCTTCGCCGACAGCGCGGTAGGCGACATCTACAGCGAACTGACCGAGGGTCTGGGCCGCAACTACCGCCTGTCGCTCGGCAGCACCACGGTGCGCGGCGCATCGACGCGCATCTTCAACAACGGCACCGACCTGCGCGCCGGCTTCGGCGAACGAGGCGCCCTGACCGGCGGCCCCTATCCCGGCTTCGAGAAGAGCCAGGGCACGCTCGGCTGGCTCGGCCTCACCCAGCGCCTGGGCGACAAGTGGTTCGCCGCCGCACAGGTGGACCAGGCGCGCGACATCCCCGCGTATTACATCGACCCGCTCACCGCCCAGGGCTTCGGGTCGAAGAGCGTCACGAGCTGGGCCACGTCGCTGGGCTACGGCCGCGAGGTGGCGCAGAGCGGCGACTTCAAGGTCCGCGCCACGTTGCTGGGCAGCCGCATCAGTTCGCAGACGCCTGGCGTCGCCACCGGCGATTCGCAGGGGCTCTTCGTTGAGGCGAGCGCGCGCACCGGCCTCTATCGCCACGAATTTGGGGCCTACACCGCAAAGCCGAACCTGTACTTCGGCGACTACGCCGTGGCCACCGGCACGCGCGGCGCCTACTGGCGCGTGGACCGCAACACGAGCCGCATGAGCTGGGGCGGCGGCCTCGACTACGAGCGCGCGCAGCCCGATGCCAACTTCAATCTCTCGGGCTACAGCCGTACCGGTGCGAACGGCAATTTCCAGTACCTGTTCGACCGCAACACGTCGGCCGGCGGCAGCGTGAGCGTCTACCAGACGCGCTACGAAAAGGCCGAGCGCGGCTCGGCCAGCAGCAGCGCCGACTCGCGCAGCCTCTACGGCAACGCCTTCTATCAGACGCGTTTCTTCGACCTCCCGCGCAGCCGTCTGAGCCTCACGGTGCGGCGCAACGAGCTGATCGTGCTAGGCGACCAGGCCGCCACCGGCCAGGAGCTGCAGTGGGAGCAGGACTGGATCGGTGGCCGCTACGAGAACATGCGCCCCGAGCTCACCACCACCCTGGGCTACGCGCATGACAAGAGCGGCGGCGTGGCGCGCGACTACCCCACGGCGGGCGTGCAGTTCCGCTATTGGCTCGACAGCAGCTTCAACATCGCCGGCAACCTGCGCTACACCTCGCAAAGCGGCGGCCTCTATACGAGCCGCGGCCTCTCGGGCTCGCTCACCGCCGAAAAGGAACTCGCCAAGGGCTGGCGCCTCGGCTTCGCGGCCAGCTTCAACCAGGCGCGCGCCGCCGTGGTGCCGACGTCGATCTCCGGCCCGCAGCTCTACCGCAGCAACGACAAGACCGCCTATATCTACCTGCGTTGGGAGGGCAGCGCGGGCGCCGCCTTCCAGACCGCCGGCGTGCGCGGCAACGGGACAGGCGCGGGCGGCGGCAGCGTCGCCGGGCGCGTGTTCTTCGACGCCAACCGCGACGGCGCGCAGCAATCCGGCGAAGGCGGCGTCGCCAGCGTCGAGGTGCAGCTGGACGGCCGCTACCGCACCACGACCGACCGCGACGGCCGTTTCGAATTCCCGTTGGTGACGACCGGTCGCCATCAACTGACGCTCACCCTCGACAGCGTGCCGCTCCCCTGGGGTGCGGCCGGCGACAGCGGCGTGAGGGTCAATGTTCCCTTGCGTGGCCAGGCCACCGCCGAGATCCCCGTGGTCAAGGTGGGCGAATGAGCGACGTGTTTTTCCCGGTCTTTTTTCGTGTGTCTCCTTTCATCTTTCTCAACCAAGGCAATTTCATGATCCGCAGTTCCATCGCCCATCGCATGCTCGCCATTTCCGTGGCAGCCCTCTCCCTCTTCACCGGCGGCGCCGCCATGGCCGAAAGCCAGTACGGCTCGGGCACCGGCACCATCACGGCGCAGGCCAATGTCAAGCTGAGCGTGGTCGTGCCCAAGCTCATCCTGCTGCGCGTGGGCGCAACCAACACCACGCAAGACACGGTGAGCTGGACGTCGGCCCTGAGCATCCCCGGCGTGGCGCCGACCACCCCCCTGGCCACGGCCGCCAACACCAACGTGGACTGGAGCGGCGCGGCGCCGACCGTGACCACCACCACCGCCGCCGGCGCGCTCACCGTGTACGCCTGGACCAACGCCGGCGCCGGCACCATCAACTGCGCAGTGGCCGCATGGAACGCCACCGGCGGCCCGACGAACGCCAACTTCACGGTGGCGACGACCGGCACGCTGCCGCACCCCGGCGCCAACCTCGGCGCCTGCGCCTCGACGCCGTTCGCCTCCAACACGGTGGCCACGGGCACCTGGACGTACGCTCTGGGCGGCACGCCGGCCAGCTGGCTCGCGAACACGTACACCACCACCATCACCTACACCGCACAGGGCATCTGATGCATTTCCGGGCAGCGCACGTCGACGGATCCGGCCGCAAGGCACGGCGCCGGTGGCGTGGCCTGCTCGGGGCCGCGGTGCTGGCGGCGGGTGCCGCCATGCCCGCCGGCGCGGTCATCACGACGGTGTCGGACAACGGCGGCGTCTACGCCATTTCGCTGCGCGTCGGCTCCCTGACCGGCATCGATACCGTGGCGTTCAGCGTGACCGGCAACAACGTGGCCCTGACGCCCACGGCGGTGACAGGCTCGCAGACCATCGACGTCTCGGTCACGCCGATCCGGCCCGCGAACTCGTCGGGCACCGCACGGCCGGTGACGCTCAAGGTCGATTCGCTGGCGGGCCTGCCCTGCCAGTCGGGCGGCTGCGGCAGCACCATCATTCCCTTCAGCCAGATCAGCTGGGTCGCCAGCAACAACGGCGCCGCCGCCACGGGCGACATCCAGAACGGCCGCTTCAACGACACCAACAACCAGCAGATCGCGAGCTTCAATGCCAACGCGACCTTCTGCTCGTTCCCGCTCATCATCTTCTGCCTGGGCTACACCTACCAGTCGAACGCGATGAGCGCGACCCGACTGCAATTCAGTTACGACAACGACGTCGTCTACCCGGCCGGCAACTACAAGGGCACCGTGCGCTTCACGGCGTCCATGGAGTGACGCGCGCATGCACGCCCTTCTGAAAACCACCGCATGTGCCGGCCTCCTGCTGTGCCTGGCGCTTCCGGCCAGCGCGCTGGTCGCCCGGCTGGACGACTCCACCTCGCCGCGCGCCCAGGTCAACACCGACTTCCGCAACGCGCAGCCCATCGACGGCACCAGCTTCAACCTGCCGTTCGGGCGCATCGAATACCGGCTCGCCACCGCGCCTTACATCGGCCGGCGCGCGCGCATCTTCTATGTGATTCCCGCGGGCATCCCGGGCCTGCGCTCGCCTTCGGGCCTGCAGGTGCAGTGGCGCGGCAACGGCGCCTTCGCGAGCGGCACCGCCCGCCCGGGCGAACGCGTGCCGGTCTGGAGCGGCACCGTCGCCACGCCGTGGATGAACGAGACCTTCGACCTGACACTGCGCATCGATCCGCGCGAACTCCGCCTGCCATCGGGCGCATCCCTGAGCTTCGAATCGATCTTCGAAATCGAGACCCTGCCATGAACAAGTTTCTTCTTCACACCCGCACGCTGCCGCAATGGCTGCGCGCTTCCTCCTTCTTTTTGCTGCTGGCCTGCGCCGGGGCCGCGACGGCCGCGCCGTTCGAGATCGCCGTCTCACCCTCGCGCTTCGAGGTGTCGGGCAAGAGCGGCGTGCGCCTGGGCCAGTCGCTGGACATCCACAACCTCGCGTCGGCCCCTACCGAGGTGTCGGTGCGCACCATCGACTGGAGCTACTCGGCCGACGGCAACATCACCTACCACGACGACCTGCAGCCCGGCAGTTGCCGGCCCTGGGTTGCGCTCGAGCGGCGCAGCGTGACGGTGCCGGCGCGCGGCAAGAAATCGTTCCGTTTCCAGATCGATCCGCCGGCGGGTTCGCCGCGCGGCGAGTGCCGCTTCATGATCGCCATCGAGGGCACCGAGCCCGCGCAGCAGACCATCATCCAGGGCGGCGGCGCGAGCCTGAGCCTGCCGGTGACCGGGCGCATCGCGGTCGCGGTGTACCTCATGCTCGACGGCGCAGAGCCCAAGCTCGAGATGAAGCAGATCGCGAGCAGCGTGGCCGGCGGCAAGCGCCGCACCCTCGTGACCGTGACCAACACCGGCGACGCGCACGGCCGCCTCGAAGGCAGCCTGGACGCGACCGACAGCAAGGGCCGCGCCTTCGAGCTGGTGCCCGAGGGCACGCCGATCCTGCCGGGCCAGACCCGCACGCTCGCGCTGGTGCCCAAGTCCGAAAGCGGCCAGCCCGCGCCGGAGCCCGTCTATCCGGTGAAGACCAGCGGCGCGCTGGACTGGGACAAGGGCAGCTTCAAGGTGGACGCGGAGCTCAAGTGAGGCTTGTCGCGGACATGCGGCGTGCCCGACGCACTCGCACCACAGTTCGCGGCATGGCGGCGATCGCCTGCGCGGCGAGCATCGCCGCGACGATGCCCGCCGCGCGGGCCGACTCCAGCACCTCGGCCACCAGCACCAACGTTCCGCGCAGCACGCAGGCGAGCCTGGACTTCACGATCGGCATCCAGAAGTTCATCTTCTTTCGCATCGGCGACGGTGCCTTCCCCACACCCGGCGGCACGACCAGCACCGTGACCTTCACGCTCACGCCATCGATTCCCGGCGTTCCCACCACGCCCGCCGCCGGCAACAACATGGCGGTGAACTGGAGCGGCGCGGCACCCAGCTTCGCGGTCACGCCCAACGGCAACATGCTGCCCGTGGAGGTGCGCAGCAACGCCGGACAGGTCATCCTGCGCGCCACCGCGACCGCACCGCTCGCCAATGGCGCGAACACCATTCCCCTGTCGGAAATCACGATCGCCTCCAGCGACGCCAACCTGCCCGCGCCGGCGATCCCCAACAGTGGCACGGGCAGCGGTGTGAACGTTGTCGGCACCAGCTTCAACAACCTGGTGACGCAGCGCAACGCGAACTGGACCTTCTCGTACCTGAACTCGGCCAGCCGCGTTGCCGGCACCTACAACGGCACGGTGACGTTCACGGCCAGCACGCCCTGACCTGCCAGCACGCCCTGCGGCGGTGCCGGCAAGGTGTGGGCCGAGCGAGGCCGAGCCCCGCTGAGCCTTATCGCGGCTGCGATTCGACCTCCCGCGTCCACCGATCGATCAACCGCTTGCGCTCGGCCGCCTGCCCGTACTTCTGGAAGTCGTACTTGATGAGCTTCACATCGGCCATCGACGGAATGCGCGCATCGGGCTTGAAGGTCTTGTTGGCCGGCGACTGCAGGCTGCCCACCGTGCCGCCGATGGCCTGGCCCTTCGGGCTCATGAGCCAGTCGTAGTAGCGCTTGGCGTTCTCCTTGTTGCGCGCGCCTTTCACGAGCGCGATGCCGCCGATCTCGTAGCCCGTGCCTTCGCACGGCGCGGCGGTCTTCACAGGAAATTTGTCATACCGCCAGCGCTCGAAGCCGAAGATGAAGCTCACGCCGATGGCCACTTCGCCCTTGGCAACGTTGGGCGCCTGCGCCTGGCCGCTGCGGGTGTAGCTGGTCACGTTCCTGTGCAGCTTCTTCAGATAGTCGAAGGCCGCGTCCTCGCCCATCTGCTGCACGAGGCCCGCGATGATGGTGTAGGCGGTGCCGCTCGATGCAGGGTGCGAGATCTCGATCTCGCCCTTGTATTCGGGCTTGACCAGATCGGCCCAGCACTTGGGTTCATGCAGCTTCTTTTTCTTGAGCACATCGGTGTTGAAGCCGAAGCCGATCGCGCTCGTGTAGAAGCCACCCACCATGTTCTGCGACAGCGCGTACTGCCGCACTGCCCAGTCGTGCAGGTCGTTGATGTAGGCGGGCCGATAGGGCTCGAGCAGGCCCTGCTCGGCCGCCTGCAGGAACGGGTCGCCGGTGCCGCCCCACCAGATGTCGGTCTTGGGGTTCGCGGCTTCGGCGCGCAGCTGCGCGCCGATCTCGCCGGTGCCCTTGTGCGCCTGCTGCACCTTGATGCCGGTCTCGCGCGTGAAGGCTGCCGCGGCGGCTTCGCACCAGCCGGCGTCGGTGCTGCACAGCGCGTTGACGGTGCCCTGCGCGGCCGCGTTCTGCGACGGCAGGAAGAAAGCCGCGAAGCCGGCGAAGGCCATGGCGGCCGGGATGTTCCGGTTGGCTGGGATGCGCATGTGCTTCTCCTCGGATCGGTGGGGGTTCGAAGGCGCAGGATAGCGCCCGCCTTGCAGGTCACGGCGCGACCAGCAGCGGCGGCAGGTGCTCGGCCAGCCAGTCGATCACCACGCGCGTCTTGAACGGCAGGTAGCGGCTGCGCGAGCGGATCACGTTCAGCTCGAAGCCGAAGGGCTTGGGCTCCTCGAACACGCGCACCAGCGTGCCGGCAGCCAGCGCATCCGCCGCGAGCCACGCGGGAAGGCGCGCCAGGCCCATGCCGCCGATGGCTGCTTCGAGCAGCACCTCGGCGCTGTCGCAGCGCAGGCGCGAAGGAAGCGTCACGTCGACAAGCCGGCCGTCGGCACCGTGGAAGTGCCAGGTCGAGACCTGTCCGTCGCGCGCATAGAGCACGGCTTCGTGCGGTGTCTGCGACGCGGTGAGTGCCTCGATGCCGCGCGGATGCCCGCGCTCGGCCAAGTACGCGGGCGCGGCGCACAGCACCATCCACTGCACGCCGACCGGCCGTGCGACGAGTTCCGAGGTGTCGGCCAGCTCGCCGCTGCGGATCGCGAGATCGAGCCCCTCTTCGACCAGGTCCACACGCCGGTCGCTGAACGCGAGTTCGAGCGACAGCGCCGGATGCCGACGCGCGAGGGCCAGCAGCAGCGGGCCGACCTTGAGCCGGCCGAGCATGGCCGGCATGCTGATGCGCACGAGGCCCGCTGCCGTGCTGCGCGCCGTGTCGGTCACGGCTTCGGCCGCGTCGAGTTCGGCCAGCGCGCGGCGGCAGCGCTCGTAGTAGCCATGGCCTTCCTCGGTGAGGCTCTGGCTGCGCGTGGTGCGAAGGAACAGCCGCGTGTTCAGCCGCGCCTCGAGCCGCGCGATGCTCTTGGCAACCGCAGAACGGGTGACATGCAGCCGCTGCGCCGCGAGGGCGAAGCTGCCCGCTTCCACTGCCGCGACGAACTCTTCGATGCCCTGCAGGCGCTGGCTCATTGGATACTTTCAGGCGTCGTGTTGAAGAAAATTATCCGCCACCGGATAGTTTTCATCATCAATAGCATCAAGGCTTCGCTGTTTTTCGTGGAGCTTTTTCGATGCAAGAACCTCAGACGCTGCGCCGCTGGCAGCTTCCCCAATTCGGCCGCGCCCATCTCGAACAGGCCGAGGCGCCGCTGCTCGTACCAGACGCGGGCCAGATCCTCGTGCGGGTCGGCGCCGTGTCGCTCAACTACCGCGACCTCCTGATGATTCGCGACGGCATGGGCATGAAGCTCGACCTGCCCTTCACGCCCGGCTCCGACATGGCGGGCACGGTGGTGGCCGCGGGCTCTGGCGTGACGCGCTTCGCCGTAGGCGATCGCGTCGTCAGCACCTTCTGGGGCGGGTGGATCGACAGCCACTGGCACAGCGACGCCGTGCTCGCCGGCGGGCCTGGGCCGGGCATGCTCGCATCGCATGTGCTGATCGACGCGGCGTGGGCGGTGGCCGCGCCCGCCACGCTGAACCTGGCCGAAGCCAGCACGCTGCCTTGCGCAGGACTCACCGCATGGTTCGCGCTCGCCGAAACCGGCGCGTTGCGCGCGGGCGAAACCGTGCTGATCCACGGCACCGGCGGCGTCGCGCTGTTCGGCTTGCAAATCGCGCGGCTGCATGGCGCGCGAGCCATCGTGGTGACGGGGAGCGAGGACAAGCGCGAACAAACGCTCGCGCTCGGCGCCTCGCACGTGCTGATGCGCGACAGCGATTGGCCCGCGGAAGTGCGCAGGCTCACGAACGACCGCGGCGCGGACCACGTGCTCGAACTGTCGAGCGGCCCGAACCTCGATCGATCACTGCAGGCCGCAAAACAGGGCGGGCGCGTGTCGATCATCGGCATGCTCGGCGGCGAGACCTTGAGCGCATCGTTCTATGCAATGGTGCTTGGCTGCGCGACGGTGCAAGGCATCGGCGTCGGGCATCGTCGCGCGCTCGAAGATCTGGTGCGCGCCATCGACATCAACGCGCTCAAGCCCGTGATCGCTGCGCAGTACGAATTCGATGCGCTGCCCGCCGCGCTCGACCGCCTGGAACGCGGCGCATTCGGGAAGATCGTCATCACGCTTTGAAGTATTGAGGCCTTCCGTTCACATGCAACGCAGTTGCGGCAACGTACAAAACTTGCGCGATCCGTGAAGAGATTCCGTTCACCGCAACAAGGTGCTCGACGCCCCTGATTTCTCGACTCAGAATGCGCCCGCGCTCGGCCCTGGACCGGCGCGCTTTCTCAACTTCAGGATGGAGCGTTATGGAACACAGTACCTACAAAAAGTGGTCGGCCGAATTCATTGGTACTTTCTGGCTCACGCTCGGAGGCTGCGGAAGCGCGGTCCTGGCGGCGGCCTTTCCGGGTGTGGGCATCGGCCTGCTCGGGGTCTCGCTGGCCTTCGGTCTCACGGTGGTGACAGGGGCCTATGCGCTGGGGCCGATTTCGGGTGGCCACTTCAATCCGGCGGTGTCGATCGGCCTTGCAGCCGCGGGCCGCTTCAAGGCATCGCAACTCGCGGGCTACATCGTGTCGCAGGTGCTCGGCGCGATTGCGGCGGCCGGCATTCTCTATCTCATCGCCACGGGCAAACCGGGTGCCGACATCGGCGGCTTCGCGACCAACGGCTATGGCGAACACTCGCCCGGCAAGTACGGCCTGTATGCCGCAGCGCTGTGCGAAGTGGTGATGACGGCCGTGTTCCTGATCGTGATCCTCGGCTCGACGGCCAAGCGCGCAGCGGGCGGCTTCGCGGGCATGGCCATTGGCCTCTGCCTCACATTGATCCACCTGATCTCGATCCCGGTGACCAACACCTCGGTGAACCCGGCGCGCAGCACGGGCCCGGCCCTCTTCGGGCCGTCCTATGCGGTGTCGGAACTGTGGCTCTTCTGGGTCGCGCCCATCGTGGGCGCGATCATCGGCGCAGTGATCTACCGCACCGTTCTCAGCAACGGCAACGACGACTGAGCGTCGTCGACCGCAATCAGCTGCCGTTGGCCGACTTCACCAGCGGCAGCGAGGTCGACTGGCCGATCGATTCGGTGCCGGCCGGGTGCGAAGCGGCAAAGGCGCCGGCCTGCACTTCGGTGTCCGAGACCGTCGACAGCATCGCGGGCGCGCTGGTCGACTGGCCGACAGCCTCGGTGCCGCTCGGACGCGCAGCAGCCATCGCGCCCGCCTGAACTTCGGGGTTTTCGGCCGAGTTCATCTGCAGCGGATGAAAGTCGGAGCCATCGGTCGTTTCGGCCGATGCATGGACGGCGCCCAGCGCTGCGAGCGCAGCGAAGGAACCAATGGCGAGAAGCTTGAAGGAAGTGCGCATGGTGTGTGCTCCTGAGGGCAGGTTGTCTCCGGTCTCGTGCCATCGCGCGAACTGCGCGTGGCAGGACCTGAACGCACTCTAGGCAGCCCGAGTGAGATGAGCGTGAGCGAAGAGTTAGCTGCGGCTTAGCCGGGCAATGGCGGCAGATGCACGCGCGCCATGAGCCCCGGGCCGTCGTCGCGGTTGCGCAATTCGATGCGCATGCCGTTGCGCTCGGCGGCGGTTCGCGCAATCGCCAATCCGAGCCCACTGCCGCCGGCGGCAGCGCCCGGCACGCGAAAGAAGCGATCGAACACGCGCCCCATGGCGCTCTCCGGAATGCCCGGCCCGTTGTCCAGCACATCGACCACCGCATGGCCCTCGGCCTCGTGCAGCCGCACATCGACCACGCCACCTTCGGGCGCATAGCGCAGCGCGTTGTCGATCAGGTTGTCGAACACGCTGCGCAACTCGGGCGCTGGCGCGGACACCACCGGCGTGATGCTGCCTTCGAAGCCCACGTCCACGCGCCGCGCATCGGCCAGCACCATCAGTTGGCTCACGCTCTCGCGCAGCAGCACCTCGATGTCGATGGCCTCGCGCGCCATGGCGCGCTGCGGCGCGTCCTGCCGCGAGAGGCTCAGCAACTGCTCGATGAGGTGCTGCGCGCGCGTGACACCCGCCTCCAGCTGGTTGAAGCGCTCCGTGGCTTCGCCGGCGGGCACGTGCGCGCGCAGGTTCTCGATCTGCAGGCCGATGGCGGCCATGGGCGTGCGCAGCTCGTGCGCCGCGTCCTGCACGAAGCGACGCTGCGTGGCGAAGGCGCTGCGCACGCGCGACAACAGGTTGTTGAAGGCGGTCACCAGCGGCGCGATTTCGTCCGGCACGCGCGCGAGCGACAGCTCGGTGGGGCTGCGCTCGTCCTGCGAAGCCACGTCGCGCGCCACCGCGCGCAGCGAGCGCGAGGCCGCCGACACGATGAGCCAGAGGATCAGCAGCGTCAACGGCAGCAACACCGCGATCGGCAGGCCTTCGAGCAGCGCGCGCTTCAACACGCGGCGCTTCCGGTAGTCCTCGTTCTGCAACACCTGCACGCGCGGCTGGTCGGCGCGGGTGCCGGGCTCGACGGTGTAGGCGCGCCAGTTCGCGCGCGATCGCGTGCCCGCATCCACATCGCTGAAACCGGATCGGGGCTGCAGCGCCACCGGCAGCAACGGCCACGACGTTGCGCGCAACGTGCCGTCGGTGTTCCAGATCTGAACGACGATGGCGCCGTGCTCGAAGATGTCGTCGGCATCGAGCGGCCGCGGCGTCTTCTGCGAATCGCCGCCCCCATAGGACTCGGCCACCAGCCGCATCTGGTCGTCCAGCGCGTTGTGGACCAGGTGGCCGTAGGCGATGAAGGTGAACCAGCCCGTGAGCACCGCCGCTGCTAGATGCAGCGTGATGAGCCAGAGCAGCAACTGAGTGCGCACCGACCTCGGACGCCGCAAGGCCTTGCGCACGATCGGTTCGGCGGACGGGGCCGGGGCCGCCGTGGTGTTCATGCCGCCACGCGCCAACCCAGTCCGCGCACGTTGCGAATCGACTCGGCGCCGAGCTTGCGGCGCATGCCGTGGATCAGCACGTCGATCGCGTTGCTCGTTACCTCTTCGCCCCAGCCGTAGATGCGGTTTTCGAGTTGCTCGCGGGAAAGGATCGCACCCGGCCGCTCCAGCAGCGCATGCAGGAGCGCGAACTCGCGCGCTGTCAGCGCCTCGCGTGCGCCATTCACCAGCACCTCGCGCGTCGTCAGGTCCAGCTGAAGGACGCCGCTGCCCACCAGCGAATGCGCGGCGCCATCGCGGCGGCGCACGATGGCCCGCATGCGCGCGAGCAGCTCGCGGAACTCGAAGGGCTTGAGCAGGTAGTCGTCGGCCCCGAGGTCCAGGCTGTTGATGCGGTCGTCTAGGCCATCGCGGGCCGTGAGCACCAGCACCGGCGTTGCGTCGCCGCGTTCGCGAGCGCGCCGCAGCACGTCGGTGCCGTCCTGCTTGGGCAGGCCCAGGTCGAGCAGCACGCAGGTGTAGCCGCCGTCGCCCAACGCGCTCTGCGCGAGTTCGCCGTCGCGCACCCAGTCGGCGGACCAGCCCGCGCCCTCGAGCGCCTGTTTCAGGCTGCGCCCGATCATTTCATCGTCTTCCACCAAAAGCACGCGCATTGCAGCGACTCCTTGGGCCGCAAGGTAGCACGCGACCGGGATGATCGGTAGTGCCTTGCGCCGCGGCGCAGCGTAGGGGCGAAGTCTTAGGCGGCGCTTAGGCGCCGTGCGGGTGCAAGGGTCACAGCACGCGAACGTCGTGCTGCTCGCCTTCGCCTTCGCGCTCGCCGTCCGCGGCAAAGGCCAGCAGGCGCATCGCTTCTTCCTGCACGCCGAGCCGGTCGGCCTTCGACCAGCGCGTGAAAGGCTCCAGCACCGCAGTGGCCGTGTTCTTCGCCCGCTCGATCTTCCAGGTGCCCGCCACGAAGCCGTCGAGCAGCACCGTGCCGCGCACGATGCCGTTGACGGTGAACACGCGGGCACGGTGGGCCTCGCTCAGCACACGGCTGCGGTCGGCGTGCGAGAGCAGCAGGTTGTCCCATTCGGCCACGAGGCGCGGCGGCGCGGGCGTGTCGGGATCGGGGCGCGGCGCGCGCGGCAGATCGAACAGCTCCTGGCCCTCTTCACCGGTGAACACGCGCAGTTGCGGGCGCAGGCGCTCGGCCACCGCCTTCCAGCCCGTAAGGCCCGACCACGCGCCGGCATCGGCGAGCGTGGCGGGGCCGAAGGCGGCCAGGTAGCGCAGCAGCAGGTCGTCCTGTGTGGCGGGAGCGGCATCGGCGGCGGATTCGCCGAGCCACTGGACGATGGGCTGCAGCCGTGCGTTCTGGTGCGAGTTCCAGCTGCCCGCGGGCGGCAGATGCACCAGCGGCACGTTGTTGCGGATGAGCGCGGCGAGCGAGGCGGGGGCCCGGTCTTTCCAGCGCGCCGCGAGCCCTTGCCCGAGTTCGGTGCCGGTGAGCGGACCGCCATCGAGCAACGCTTTGCCGGCCTTCACCACGGCGGCACGGTCGATGCCTTCGAGCGCCCGCGAATGCTCGCCCGACAGGCCCCGCTGATGCACCGGCTCAAGCAGCGGCCGCCATGCCAGCGCATCCGATGCGGCCATCAGGTGCAGCGTCGCGCGCAACGTCGACATGCGCACGATGCGGCGCTTCTTCAACGCATCAGTCAGTTGCTCACGGCGAAAGCCTTCGAGCCGGCTCCAGAGGCCGATGTACGGCGGGTTCGGCGCCTGCGCCTGCAGCCCCGCCAGCTTCTCGATGGCCTGCACGACCGTCGCCTTGCGCCGCTCCAGCAGCATCTGCCGCGCCAGCGTGGCCCGGTTCAGTGCGCGCTGGCTCAGCACCACGGGCATGGTGTGCGAATGCTCAGAACTTCTCGTGCGGCCCGAGGTAGCGCCACTGGCCCACCGGCAGGTTGCCGAGCATCACCTTGCCGATGCGCACGCGCTTGAGGCCCACCACCTTCAGGCCCACCAGCTCGCACATGCGGCGGATCTGGCGCTTCTTGCCTTCGGTGAGGACGAAGCGCAATTGCTCGGGGTTCTGCCACTCGACCCGTGCCGGCTTGAGCTGCTGGCCGTCGAGGCTGAGGCCATGCCGCAGCCTCGCGAGCATTGCCGGCGGAAAGACCGCCTGCACGTTCTGCGTGACCGGATCGTCGTCATCCATGCGGATGAGCTGCCCCGTGGGCGCGGACTGGCCCGGGCCGTAATAGGCCACGCGCACCAGGTACTCCTTTTCCATCACCGAGTCTTCGCCGATGAGCTGGCGCGCGATGCGGCCGTCCTGCGTCATCACGAGGAGGCCGATGGAGTCGATGTCGAGACGTCCGCAGGGCGCGAGGCCGCGCAACTGCTGGGGGCTGAAGAAGAAGCGCGCGTTGTCGTCGGCCCAGCGGTTCTGCGGCGTGAACAGCGTGACCGCCGGCTCGTGCCCGTCCTCGGCCTGCCCGCTCACATAGCCGATGGGCTTGTTGATGAGGATGGTGACCTGGTTCGCCTGCTGGCCCTTGGCGGCCTTGTCGATCTCGATGCGGTCGGACGGCGTGACCTTCACGCCCATCTCGGCCGGCTTGCCGTTCACCTTCACCCAGCCATTGGCGATCCACTCGTCGGCCTCGCGGCGCGAGCACATCTTGAGTTCGGCCATGCGCTTGTTCAGGCGCACGGGGGCGTTGGGGGAGGTGGAGGGCTCGGTCATCGGGGGCTTGATCAGTGGGCGGCACCGATGCTATCCTGAACCCAAGCGCAAGTTGATTGCGCCAATTTTGGGGGATTCCCAAGTGAGCACACGCAAGTTTCAGTACGCCATCGTCATCGGGCGTTTCCAGCCCGTTCATTTCGGCCACCAGCGACTCATCGAAGAAGGCCTTCGCGCCGCCGATCGGGTCATCGTGGTGGTCGGCTCCGACCGCAAGCCCCGCAGCGTCAAGAACCCCTTCACCTTCGACGAACGCGAACGCATGGTGCGTGCCTGTTTGCGCGGCACCGAGCAGATGCGCGTAAGCGTCGTCGGCGTGGGCGACTCGCCCTACAACGACCAGATCTGGATCGCGTCGATCCAGTCGGCCGTCGACCGGCTGATCCAGCAGGACGGCCACGCACCCGCCGAGGCCAAGGTCGCGCTGGTGGGCCACCTGAAGGACGCCTCGAGCTACTACCTCAAGCTCTTTCCGCACTGGGAGTTCGTCGGCCAGCACAGCGTGGAGAGCCTGAACGCCACCGACGTGCGCAGCCTCTACTTCGACCCCGAGAACCGCGGCCAGCTCGCACGCGCCGACCTGCCCGACGGCACCGCCGCCTTTCTCGACCAGTTCACGCACACCGCCGACTACGCCGAGCTTTGCGAAGAGCGCGCCTTCCTCGTCGACTACCGCGACAAGTACCGCTATGCGGGCAGCGACTTTCCGCCGATCTACACCACGGTCGATGCGATCGTGGTCGAGGCCGGCCACATCCTGCTGGTGCAGCGCAAGTTCCATCCCGGCAAGGGCACCTGGGCGCTGCCCGGCGGCTTCGTCGGCCAGCACGAGCGGCTGCAGGAAGCGGTCATTCGCGAGCTGAAGGAAGAAACGCGCCTGAAGGTGCCCGTGCCTGTGCTCAACGGGAGCATGAAGGCGAGCCATGTGTTCGATGCGCCCGACCGCTCGCAGCGCGGCCGCACGATCACGCACGGCTTCTTCTTCGAGCTGGCGCACAACCAGTGGACGGGTCTTTCAGACGTGCGCGCCGACGACGACGCGGCCGAGGTGCGCTGGGTGCCGATTGCCGAATTTCTCGGCATGCAGGACCGCATCTACGAAGACCATTACTTCATCGCGAACCATTTTTTGGGTGGCCTGGGCAAGAACTGAACGACCAGGCTTTGTCAGCAAGAACGGGCTCCGGTTGACGGGGCCCAAGTGAAAGGAGCTTTCACATGAACCGCAACCTCACCTCTTCGCCCCTGGGCAACAACCTCCTGCTGCGCACCGACTCCTACAAGGTGTCGCACTGGATGCAATATCCGCCCGGCACGCAGACGGTCCACAGCTACATCGAATCGCGCGGCGGCATCTTCAGCCACTCGCTCTTCTTCGGCCTGCAGGCTTATCTGCGCGAATACCTGCAGACACCGGTGACGCTCGCCGATGTCGATGAAGCCGCGGCGCTCATGGCCGTGCATGGCGAGCCCTTCAACCGCGAAGGCTGGCTGCGGCTGATCGAGAAGCATGGCGGGTTCATGCCCGTGCGCATTCGCGCGGTGCCCGAGGGCAGCGTGCTGCCGGTGCACAACGTGCTCGCGACCATCGAGAACACGGACCCCGAATTCTTCTGGGTCACGAGCTTTCTCGAAACCGAATTGCTGCGCGCGATCTGGTATCCGACCACGGTGGCCACGCTCTCTGCGGCTGCGCGCACGACGCTGCTTCGATACCTAGAGGCAACCTGTGACGACCCTCAAGGCCAGATCGCCTTCAGGCTGCACGACTTCGGCGCGCGCGGCGTGTCGAGCCTCGAATCGGCGGCGCTCGGCGGCATGGCGCACCTGGTCAACTTCATGGGCACCGACACGTTGGCCGCACTGGTCGCGGCGCGTCGCTACTACGACTGCGACGTGGCGGGCTTCTCGATTCCGGCAGCCGAGCACAGCACCATCACGGGCTGGGGCCGCGACCATGAGTCGGACGCATACAGCAACATGCTCGACCAGTTCGGCAAGCCCGGTGCGACCTTCGCGGTGGTGAGCGACAGCTACGACATCTTCAATGCCTGCGCGCGCATCTGGGGCGGCGAGCTCAAGGCGAAGGTGGTGGCCTCGGGCGCGACGCTGGTGGTGCGTCCCGACTCGGGCGACCCGGCCGAGACCACGCTCAAGGTGGCGCAGATCCTGGCCGATCGCTTCGGCACCACGACGAATGCCAAGGGCTTCCGCGTGCTGAACAACGTGCGGATCATCCAGGGCGACGGCGTGAACCTCGACTCGCTGCGGCTGTGTCTGTCGAACTTCTTCCACAACGGTTTCTCGACGGAGAACATCTCCTTCGGCATGGGTGGCGGGTTGCTGCAACAGGTCAACCGCGACACCATGCAGTGGGCAATGAAGTGCTCGGCGATGCAGGTGAACGGCGAGTGGCGCGATGTCTACAAGTCGCCGGTGGGCGATGTGAGCAAGGCGTCGAAGAAGGGGCGGCTTGCGCTGGTTCGGAATGCACGCGGCGAAGTGCAGACCTTGCGCGAAGAAGCGCTTGCGGATGGGCAGGTCGATCTGCTGCAGACCGTGTTCGAGAACGGGCGCATCGTTGCGAGCACCACGTTCGATGCGATCCGTGAGCGGGCGGCTGTGGGGGTCAATCAATTCGTCACTTCGCGGGCACCGCTCTGAGTTTTGCGTTGCTCCTTCAGGGCGTGTGCACAGGCCACCGGGTACTCCCCTCCGAATGTCCCCCGGGGCTTCGCCCCTCCTCCTTGTACCGGGACTTCTCACCCAGTCAAGGATGTTTTCTTGCCAAGCTGTATTGCCTGCAAGGCGATGAGGATCAAGGCGCAAGGGAACGAGGAACAGACAGCACATCTACCGACGGTCTTGTTGCACCGGCTCGTGGCCGTGCGGACCCAGATACGAACCGCTCAGCGGGGCTCCATTCATTTCTCGTGATGCCCACCTCAATCGGCATCACCAAGGAGGAGTCGAGCTTGCCCGCTGCCGGTCTGACCTGTTCATTGCATCTTGGAACTCACGTCTGGCAAACAAATAAACAACCGAGCTTGTTCAAGTGGATCGCACTACGCTGCAATGACCACCGCGATGGCGCCCGCAGGCTTGGTGCTCACGTGATGCGCATCGAAGGCCCGGCCCCGTGCGAACACGGCCCACAGGATGCGCGCGTTCTTGTTGGCCAGTGCCACCACCGCCTTCTGCCAGCCGGAGCGCTCGCGCAAGGCCTGCGCCCAGCGCGAGATCGGATCGTCGCGCTTGTGCGCCGTCAGCACTATCGACTTGGCCCCCTGGATCAGCAGCGTGCGCAGGTACGAGTCGCCTCGTTTGGTGATGCGCCCCAGGTTGTTCTTGCCGCCGCTGGAGTTCTGTCGGGGCGTCAGGCCCAGCCAGGCGCCGAACTGCGCAGCGTTCTTGAATTGCTTGAAGTCGCCCACCGTGGCCACCACGGCGGATGCGGTGACCGGACCCACGCCCAACAACTGCTCGGCCTGGCGCACCTGCTCACTGGCCTTGCCATGCGCGGCGATTCGTTCGTCGCACTGGTGCATGTGCGCGTCCAGTTCCTGCCAGTGCTCGTAGGCCATCTGCAGCGCCTGCCGGACCATGCCGCTCATCTCGTTGGTAGCATCCTCCATCGCGTCGGGCAGCGCCTGGCGCAACGCCTCGGGGCTTTGAGCGAACACCACCCCGAACTCCGCCAGCAGGCCCCGGATGCGGTTGATGCAGGCAGTGCGCTCTGCCTTGAAGCCCTCGCGCAGGCGGTGAATGCACAGCATGCTCTGCTGCTCCACGCTCTTGATGGGCACGAAGTGCATCTGCGGGCGCGAAGCGGCCTCGCAGATCGCGGCGGCATCGTTGGCGTCGTTCTTGCCGCTCCTGCCCTGCAGCCGATAGGGCAGGACATGTTGCGCGGCGATGATGCGCGCATCCAGCCCCAGGGCGAGCAGCTTGCGTCCCCAGTGATGGGCGCTGGAGCTGGCCTCCATGGCGACCAGGCAACCCGCGGGAAGTTGCACGCACCAGGCCAGGAACTTGTCGCGTCTCAATGCGCGCCCGGTCACGCGCAGCCCAGCGCCGTTCACCGCGTAGACCTGGATGACGCTCTTTGCCAGATCGACACCAACTCGGGTAATCTCGTTCATGGGGCTTCTCCTTCAAAAGGTTTCAGATTGACTTCGCAAATCAATCTTGGCACTCGATGCCGTGACCATGAAGCGAGAAGTCCCTTCGCATTCATTTCGCTGCGGGGAGCACCCGATGCCCTGCGCACTTGGGCACGCTGCTGGTGTTTCGCTGATCAACGACTGCTCTGAAAACGAGCGCGCCGATGGGGTGCCTTGCGCAGCGAAATCAAGGAGGAGGCCGAAGGCCGGGGGACATTCGCGGAGCAAGGTACCCCGTCGGCGTGATCGCTGTCCCGAACAGCAGGCCCGAAAGCAGTGCCACACGGCTTGTCCATAATCCGCGCAGACCGTCGAATACATGACCAAACTCCTGATCCTCAGCGTGAGCGCCGGCAACGGCCACGTGCGTGCAGCACAGGCGCTTGCCGCCACCGCCCAGTCCCTCGCCCCGCCCTGCACGGCGGTCCACACCGACGCCATGGCCCATGTGGCCGGGGGCTTTCGCAAGGTCTACACCGACTGGTACATCCAGCTCGTGAACCGCGCGCCCGAGCTGTGGTCGTACCTGCACCAGCGCACCGACACGACGCCGCATCACGCGCCCTCGCAGCGTCTGCGCCGGGGCATCGAGCGGTTGAGCACCGGCTCGCTGGTGCGCGAGATCCGGCGCGAGAAGCCCGATGCGGTGATCTGCACGCACTTCCTGCCGGCCGAGTTGCTGATGCGCGAACGCAACCGCGGACGCATCGACTACCCGGTGTGGCTGCAGATCACCGACTACGACCTGCACAACATGTGGCTCGTGCCGGGCATGGCCGGTTATCTGGCCGCGACGGAAGAGGTCGCCTTTCGCCTGCGCGCACGCGGCATTCCCGCGGACCGCATCCACGTGACGGGCATTCCCGTGATGCCGGCGTTCTCCGAGCCCGACGTGCCGGCGCTCGCGCGCAACACCTGCGCAGCGGAACTCGGGCTCGATCCGTCGCGGCCCGTGTTGCTGATGGCATCCGGCGGCGCCGGTGTGGGCGACCTCGCGAGCATGGTCGAGCGCGTGCTCGGCCTGGGCGGTGAAGGCAATTTCCAGGTCATTGCGGTCGCGGGCCGCAACGTCGAGGCGCACGGCAAGCTGCAAGCGCTGGCGGCGCGCCATCCGGGCCGCGTGGTGGCCGTGGGCTTCACCAACGAAATGCACAAGATGATGGCTGCGGCCGACCTTGTCGTGACCAAACCCGGCGGCCTCACCGTGTCCGAGTGCCTCGCGCTCGGCAAGCCGATGCTGCTGATCTCGCCGATTCCCGGACAGGAAGAACATAACGCCGGCTTCCTGATGGAAGAAGGCGCCGCCTGGCTCGCCTACGACGCCATCGGCCTGGACTACAAGGTCGCGCGCCTGATGGCCGACCCGGCCAAGCTCGCGAACATGGCCGCGCGCAGCCGCGCACTCGGCAAGCCGCAGGCCGCACGGGCCGTGCTGCAGCACGTGCTGGGTGCCGTAGCGTGAGCGGCGAGATCGAAAAGACCGGCGTGGGCCGCACGCTGGGCTACCTCTTGTGGGTGGTCGTGATGGCCTTCTTCTTTGCCAATGCCGAGATCCAGATCGAAGGCGGCGCGGGCTGGGCCACGTCGCTGCCCACCTGGCGCATCGAGAACAGCATCTGGCTCGACCTCTTCTGGGGCGGCCGCGCGATGACCGGCTATCACGCCTGGGTCTTCACCTTCATGGCGCTGGTGTTCTTTGCGCCGCTGGCTTTCAACGGCCGATGGACCTGGCGCGATGTGGGGCTCGCCGGCGTGGGGCTGATCGTGTTCTGGGTCTGCGAAGACTTCCTGTGGTTCATCATCAATCCGGCCTTCGGCTGGGCGCGCTTCAACCCGGTCGATGCGTTCTGGCACAAGCACTGGCTCTGGGGTGCGCCGGTCGACTACTGGGGCGGGCTCGCGGTGGCGGCGCTGATCCTCACGGTGCGCCACTGGCGCCGGCGCGCGCGATGATGGCAACGAAGCTCGACGACCTGCGCCCCGGCCACTGGGCCGATCCGCTGGACGAACTGCAGGTCGAGAACCTGCACCGCATCACGCCCACGCTGTACCGCAGCGCGCAGCCGCGGCGCGCGAACGTGGCGGCATTGCAGTCCCTGGGCATCCGCACCATCGTGAGCCTGCGATCGTTTAACGACGACAGGAAGGTGTTCGCCGGCAGCGGCATCAGGCTCGTGCGCGTGCCGATCAACACCTGGTCCATCGACGATGCGAAGGTGCTGCGCGCGCTGGTCGCGATCCGCGAAGCCGAGAAGCAGGGACCGGTGCTCATCCATTGCATGCACGGCGCCGATCGCACGGGCGTGGTGGCGGCGGTCTACCGCATGGCGGTGCAGGGCTGGGACAAGGAGAGCGCGCGCCACGAGATGCTGCGCGGCGGCTACGGTTATCACACGCTGTGGCGCAACATTCCGCGCTACATCGAGCGGCTCGATCCGCTCAAGATGGGCCATGCGCTGGCCCATGCCCCGGTGATTCCGGTGGTGTCCTGAAGGCGCCTGCAGTTTTCGATACCCGCTCCTATACTGGCCGCCCCGTGGCCGATGGCCATCTCCGAACGACCTTTCACAGGGGCTTCTTCCATGGCATTCCAACTCCGTTCCCTCGTCCGCTCTAACGGCGAACTCGAACTCTCGCTGCACGACGAACCGATCCCCGAACCCAAGCCCGATGAAGTGATCGTGCGCGTCGAGGCCTCTCCGCTGAATCCGTCGGACCTGGGCCTTTTGTTCGGCGCGGCCGACATGAGCACCGCGAAGGTGTCGGGCACTGCGGATCGTCCCGTCGTCACCGCCATCGTTCCCGAACGCGCACGGCCTTCGATGGCGGGGCGCCTGGACCAATCGATGCCGGTCGGCAACGAAGGCGCTGGCGTCGTGGTCAAGGCCGGTTCGTCGCCCGCTGCGCAGGCGCTGCTCGGCAAGACCGTCGCGGCCATTGGCGGCGCGATGTACTCGCAGTACCGCGCCTTCCCCGCCGCGCAGTGCCTCGAACTGCCAGCGGGCACGACACCGGCCGAAGGCGCTTCATGCTTCGTCAACCCGCTCACATCGTTGAGCATGGTCGAGACGATGCGGCTCGAAGGCCACAAGGCCCTGGTGCATACGGCCGCCGCATCGAACCTCGGGCAGATGCTCAACAAGATCTGCCAGAAGGACGGCATCGACCTCGTCAACATCGTGCGCAAGCCCGAGCAGGAGGCGCTCTTGCGCGGCATCGGCGCGAAGTACGTGTGCAACGCGACCTCGCCGACCTTTCTCGAAGACCTGACGCAGGCGCTGGTCGACACCGGCGCCACGCTCGCCTTCGATGCGACAGGCGGCGGCAAGCTCGCCGGGCAGATCCTCGGCTGCATGGAAGCGGCGCTGAACCGCACCGCCAAGGAATACAGCCGCTACGGCTCGACCACGCACAAGCAGGTCTACATCTACGGCGGCCTGGACCGCAGCCCGACCGAGTTCGTGCGCAACTTCGGCATGGCGTGGAGCATGGGCGGGTGGCTGCTGTTTCCGTTCCTGCAGAAGCTCGGCGCCGAGGGCACGCAGCGGCTGAAGGCGCGGGTTGTCGCCGAATTGAAGACGACGTTCGCGAGCCACTACACGCGTGAGATTTCGTTGCTCGAAGCACTGCAGCTCGATGCGATCGGGGTGTATGGGAAGCAGGCGACGGGGGAGAAGTTCTTGCTCAATCCGAACAAGGGCATCGCCGCCTGATGTCATAAAAAAGGGGCGGTCCATCAGGACCGCCCCTTCAAGGCCTGTCAGCTCTGAGTGAGCCGGGCCATCTCATCCGCAGGCGCCACTTCGTAGTGATCGAACTGCATCGAGTACTGCGCGCGGCCCGAAGACAACGCGCGCAGGCTGCCGATGTAGCCGAACATCTCCTTCAGTGGCACATGCGCCTCGATGACAGCGGCATTGCCGCGCATCGTCTGGCCGCGGACGATGCCACGGCGCCGGTTCAAGTCACCAATGCAATCGCCCAGGTGATCAGCCGGCGTGATGACTTCCACAGCCATCACCGGCTCGAGCACTTGCGGCTTCGCCTTGGCTGCCGCTTCACGGAATGCCGCAGCCGCAGCCAGTTCGAAAGCCATGGCGGACGAGTCGCGCTCATGGTGGCTACCGTCCACCAGCGTGGCCATGAAGTCCACGCATGGGTAGCCGGCCATCACGCCCGATTGCGCCGCACGGCGAATGCCGGCCTCCACCGCGGGAATGAACTCGCGCGGAATGACGCCGCCTACCACCCTGCTCTCGAAAGCAACGCCTTCACCGCGCATCCGGGGCGCGAGACGAAGCTTCAGCTCCGCGAACTGACCAGGACCGCCGTGCTGCTTCTTGTGAACATGGTTCACCTCCACTTCCTGTGTGATCGTTTCACGGTAGGCGACCTGGGGTCGCCCCACCGACACTTCGACGCCGTACTTCGCGCGCAGCTTCTCGATGGACACGTCGAGCTGCAGCTCGCCCATGCCCGAGAGGATCGTCTGCCCCGACTCGGCATCCTGCCGAAGCTGAAGACTCGGGTCCTCGCGCAACATCGCCTGCAGCGCCTTCGACAACCCCTGCTGATCGGCCTGCGCCTTAGGCTCGATCGCGACATGGATCACGGGCTCGGGCACGCTGATCTCCTCCAGATGCACCGGATGGCTCCGGTCGCACAACGTGTGACCGGTCAGCGTGTCCTTCAACCCGACGATGGCCGCGATGTCACCGGCCACAAGCTCGTCGCGTTCGATGCGATCGTCCGCATGCACTTCGTACAACCGCGCCGCCCGTTCGCTGCGCCCGGTGCTCGCATTGAGCATCGTATCGCCGCGCCTCAGCCGGCCGCTGTAGACCCGCACGAACACCATCGCGCCGTGGTCATCGGACACGACCTTGAACGCGAGGGCCGCGAACGGCGCCGCCGGGTCGCATGCCATCTCCACCTCGCCGGGCTTGGGCAGCCAGTCCACCACGGCATCGAGCAAAGGCTCCACGCCGCGATTGCGGAACGCCGAGCCTGCAAGCACGGGCACGAAGGCACCGGCCAGCACACCCTTACGGATGCACGCGCGCAGCGCTTCGGGCGTCGTTTCTTCGCCATTCAGGTACGCGTTCATCGATTCTTCGTCCTGTTCGACCGCAAGCTCCACGAGCCGTGCGCGATGGTGCAGCGCCGACGCCAGCTCATCGGCCGGCACGTCCGCCACGCGGTACGGCTGACTGGCATCGTCCTTGTCCCAGACAAGCGCACGCATGCCGATCAGGTCGATCACGCCGCGGAATTCGCCTTCCGCGCCGATGGGCAACTGCACGGCAACCGCCGTCACGCCAAGGCGCTCCTCCATCATCGCGACCACGCGCAGGAAGTCCGCGCCGAGCCGGTCGAGCTTGTTGACAAAGGCGATGCGCGGCACGCGGTACTTGTCCGCGAGGCGCCAGTTGGTTTCGGTCTGCGGCTCCACACCGGCGACGCCGTCGAACACGACGACCGCCCCGTCGAGCACGCGCAGGGAACGGTTCACTTCGATGTTGAAGTCGATGTGGCCGGGCGTATCGATCAGGTTGATCTGCGTTGCGCTCCAGTGGACCGTGATGGCCGCGCTGCTGATGGTGATGCCGCGCGTCTGCTCCTGCGGCTCGAAATCCATGCGGGCTGTGCCACGGCTCACGTCGCCGATGCGGTGGCTCTCGCCGGCATAAAACAGGATGCGTTCTGTGGTGGTGGTCTTGCCTGCGTCGACGTGGGCAATGATGCCGATGTTGCGGATGTTTCTGAGTTTCGGGTTCATGACGAATCTTTCTTGTCGAAGCGCCCAATGCACTTCGGATGCCTGGTTGGCGTTGCGCCGGCCCAGGCGAGATTCGCCTGAAGGCTAGCGACGAGAGATGTGCAATCTGCTGATGTGGCGGCCGGAGCCCGGGCGCACGGTGTCCACGCTCCGGCGCAGGGGAATCGTGGCGATCAGCTTGTCGTAGGTACGCATGGTGTGAAGTGACCTCTGAAAAAACAAAACCCCGGAGGGACGAAGCCAGCCGGGGTTGGAGACCGGAAGGCGCAACGCCTCCCGAATGCGATCGAAGGCGGTGTGTCAGGTGGCGGTGATGCTCGCCTCGATGGCTTGGATGAATTTCATGGTGGGGCGGATTGTCTTTGTGCGCGGCACCGAAGACAAGCCGTGCACCATGGTCATGTTGGCCGGGAGCCACAGTGCTTGTCCTTGCAGAAGCCTCGCCACACGACTGGTGCGGGGACTCGGCCGACCTCCGTGGCCGTCACCGATCCGTAAAACTGACGGTGCAGCGGGAGGGTGTAATCGACATCAGGATCTGCGTCTTCGCAGACCATGCACTTCGGCAACCCTCCATTCAACTTTTGAGGAACAAAAGATGGGAATACTTTCGGATTTCTTCGCCGCCAACCCCACGGAGGCGTTGCGCTACGCCAACCGGATCGAAGAGCCCGACGAAGGCGACGAGATCGAGGAACTGCTGAACCCCGCCCAGCACAAGCGCTTTACGGACATAGAGATCACCACGCTCTGGGCCATCATGGAAGGCAAGGAATGGGAAGTCGACAAGCACGCCCTCGAGTACATCGAGATCGGCGAGGACAGCGATGCATGGCTCAACCGATTTCCAGATGAGCTGACGATCCTGTTGACGCGCCTGGATTCCGGGTCACTCGGCCCCGTGCTGGAAAAATGGGCAAAGACGGAGGAGCTCGAATGCGATCCAGCTGAACTGCATCCCGTTGTGGAAGATCTCCGAAGGCTCGCGAACGAGGCGATCGCCAAGAAGAAATCGGTATATCTCTGGGGATGCCTCTGAAGCCAGAGCATGCAGCGTCGAAGGCGGTGATGCCATTGGACCTCTCGGCAGCCCCCCGGCAACTAAACCACCAGCCGGTACCCCACCGCCGTTTCGGTCAACAGATGCCGAGGCTGCGCCGGATCGGCCTCCAGCTTCTGTCGCAGATGCCCCATGTAGATCCGCAGGTAGTGGCTCTGGTCCGTGTGCGACGGCCCCCACACCTCGCGCAGCAACTGGCGCTGCGTGAGCACGCGGCCCGCATTCGCGACCAGCACGGAGAGCAGGCGGTATTCGGTCGGTGTCAGGTGCACCTCGGCGCCGGCGCGGCGCACGATGCGTGCGGCGCGGTCCAGTTCGATCTCGCCGAATCGGAAGACGGCTTCAGCGGGTTCATCGTTGCCGCCACCAGCGGCGCGCGGGCGGCGCAGGTTGGCGCGCACGCGGGCCAACAGCTCTCCGGTACCGAAGGGCTTGGTGAGGTAGTCGTCGGCGCCGGCATCGAGCGCGGCGATCTTGTCGGCCTCGTCGGAGCGGGCCGACAGCACGATGATCGGCACCGCCGACCAGCCGCGCACATCGCGGATCAACGAGACGCCATCGCCATCGGGCAGCCCCAGGTCGAGCACCAGCAGGTCCGGCTGCCGCGTGCCGGCTGCGGCGAGGCCGTCGCGCAGCGTGCCGGCCTCGTGCACCAGCCAGCCTTCGGCCTCGAGCGCGCCGCGCACGAAGCGGCGGATCTGCGGCTCGTCCTCGATCACGATGGCGGTGGGGGATGGCATGGGTTCAGAGTTGGGCTTCGGCCGGTTCGGGGGGCTCGCGACGTGGCAGGGTGACGGTGAATTCTGCACCGCCGTCGCGTGCGTTGGCCGCCGTGATTTCGCCGCCGTGCGCGCTCACCACCGCGCGGCAGATCGCGAGCCCCAGGCCGACGCCCGGCGTAGCCGACTCGGCCTCGCCGCGGGTGAACTTGTCAAACAGCTTCTGTTCGTGGCCCAGCAGCGCGGCGGGCAGGCCGGGGCCGTGGTCGCGCACCGTGAGCACCAGCGTGCCGGGTTCGGCGCGTGCGCCCACCACGATGGGTGGCGCGCCGTACTTGGTGGCGTTCTCCAGCAGGTTGACGAGTACGCGCTCGATCAGAACCGCATCGAACTCGACCAGCGGCAGGTCCGCAGCGAGCGCGGTCTGCACGACGGCATCGCCCAGCGACGTGCGCGCCGCGCGGATCGACGAGCCCACGACCTCCTCGACCGATTGCCAGTCGCGCCGCAGGTTCACCGCGCCGCCCGCGATGCCGCTTTCGAGCCGCGCCATGTCCAGCAGGTTGTTGACCAGCGCATGCAGCTCGTGCGCCTGCGCGACGATGGCGCGTGCCGCGTTGCCGTGTTCTTCGGGCGGCAGTGTCTGCAGCGATTCGGCCAGCGCGGTCAGCGCGGTGAGCGGCGTGCGCACGTCGTGCGAGATCGCGCCGAGCAGGGCATTGCGCAGGCGCTCCGACTCCATCTCGACCACGGCCTGCTGCGCCACCTCGACGTAGTGCACGCGCTCCAGCGCGATCGCGATCTGCCGGGCCAGCGTGTCGAGCTGCTGCGCCTGCTCCGGAATCAGCAGCCAGCGCGGCTGCGCGGGCGACAGCGCCAGCACCCCGCGCACACGCATCGGCGCCTTCAATGGCACGTAGTGCCAAGGCTGCGCAGCCAGCGTGGCGGTCGCAAGGCCCGCAGGTTGACTGTGACGGAAGGCCCAGTCGGCCACCTGCGCATCGAAGCCCTCGGGCGGCTCCGTCGGCAGCACCAGCTGATCGGCCGCATCGGTCACCAGCACCAGTGCATGGCCGCCGAAGTGGCCCTGCACCGCGGCGGCGCCGAGCGTGACGACCTGCGTGCTCTCCAGCGCCGCCGAGAGTTCGCGCGTGAGTTCGAACAGCGAGCGGGCACGCCGCTCGCGGCTGGTCGATACGCCGGCCGCAAAGCGCAGCCCCGCGGTGAGCTGCCCCACCAGCAGGCCGACGCCGAGCATGATCGCGAAGGTCAGCACGTACTGCACGTCGCTCACCGCGAACGACAGGCGCGGCGGCACGAAGAAGTAATCGAACGCGGCCACGTTGAGCAAGGCCGCGAGCGCCGAAGGCCCGCGCCCGAAGCGCATCGCGACACCGACCACGCCGAGCAGGAACAGCATCACGATGTTCGAGAGTTCGAGCACGTTGGCGAGCGGCGTGCAGAGCAGGGTGAGTGCCACGCTGGTGGCCGTCGCCCACGCGTAGCCGGGCCAGTGGATCGGCGCCTTCTCGTGATCGTCGTCGTCGGCGCGCGGCGTGTTGAGCGGCGTGCGCGCGAGGCGGCGCGCGCTGTCGGCACGACCGACTTCCAGGATATCGAGCGCGGGCGCGCGTTGCGCCAGCGCGCGCGGCAACGAGACCCGCGTGGCGGGCCACCAACGACGCCATCCGCCGACCGGCTCGGACCGCCCCATCACCAGCGTCGCGCAGTTGAGCCGGCGGGCCTGCTC
Organism: Variovorax sp. W1I1; assembly: GCF_030815625.1. Classification (NCBI taxonomy): domain Bacteria; kingdom Pseudomonadati; phylum Pseudomonadota; class Betaproteobacteria; order Burkholderiales; family Comamonadaceae; genus Variovorax; species Variovorax sp. W1I1. Next base: position 5,800,844 of record NZ_JAUSWZ010000001.1, read on the forward strand.
GGACAGTTGCTCGGCCACATCGGAACCCGTGAGCACCGCGGTGGCAGCGCCCAGTTCCTCGGCGAGCTTGAGCACTGCGAGGATGCGGTCGCGCTCTGCGGCAGCGAGGCGCTGCAGCCGCGGCGTTTCGACGTACGCCGCATGCCATCGCACGTTGAGCTGGCCCGCGAGCCGCGCCGCGGTGCGCACCGTCTGTGCCGCGCCTTCGTGCGGACCGACGCAGGCGAGGATCGCGCCCGAGGTGTTCCAGGCCTGCAGCGAAGCGCCGCCCTGCCCGTTGCCGACCGCCCCGGACTGCTCGACCCGCCAGCCGCGCACATCGTCTTCCACATGCTCGGCGGTGCGGCGCAGCGCGATCTCGCGCAGTGCGATCAGGTTGCCCTTGCGAAAGAAATTCTGAGCGGCGCGCTCGGCCTGCTGCGGCAGGTACACCTTGCCGGCTGCGAGCCGCGCGGTGAGTTCGTCGGGCGTGACATCGACCAGCACCACTTCGTCGGCCTCGTCGAGCACGGTGTCGGGCACTGTCTCGTGCACGCGTACGCCGGTGATCGCGCCGACCGTGCCGTTGAGGCTTTCGAGGTGCTGCACGTTGAGCGCCGACCACACCTCGATGCCTGCGGCCAGCAGCTCCTGCACGTCCTGCCAGCGCTTGGCGTGGCGCGATCCGGGGGCGTTGGTGTGGGCCAGTTCGTCGACCAGCAGCACGGCGGGCTTGCGTGCGAGCGCGGCGTCGAGGTCGAACTCGGCGAGCGTGCGGCCACGGTAGGCCAGCTCGCGCAGCGGCAGCGTATCGAGCCCCACGAGCAGCGCGGCCGTTTCGCTACGGCCATGTGTTTCGACTACGCCTATGAGCACGTCGCGGCCCGCTGCGCGCTCGCGCTGGGCGGCGCTCAGCATTGCCCAGGTCTTGCCGACGCCGGCGCTGGCGCCGAAGTAGATGCGCAGCTTGCCGCGCAGTGCACGCGCCTCGTCGTTGCGCAACTGCGCAATCAAGGCATCGGGGTCGGGGCGGGCGTCATGCATGGCGGTGGCTGCGCAGGTTATCGCATCGGGCCGCCCTTGCGGCGCCTGGCCGCGTGCCGCCGCGCGGTGCGCGAGAGCGCCCACCACGCAAAGCCGAGCGGCACGAACAGCGCCGCGAGCGCCAGCAGCGCGTGAAGGAGGTCAGTGACCATCGCGCAGCCCGCAGCGTGCCAGGTGCTCGCGCCAGCTCACGAGCCGGCCGATTTCGCCGGAGGGCACGCACTCGATCAGGCGGTGCAGCACCTCGGCGTAGCTGGCGATAGGCAGGCGGATCATCAGGCGCACGCAAGGTGCATCGCTTTCCTGCGAGCAGAGGGCGTGCAACAGCGGCTCGCAGCGGACCACGCCCGCATCGGGGCAACCGGCGATGCTGCGGCGCACGCGCAGTGCGTCGGCGCAGCAGACGGTGACATCGAGCACATAGAACGGGCTCGTACCGGTCATGGGAGCGTGCGATCGCAGCACGCCTGGGTGTTCACGATAAGCGGCATAGGCCATGTTTTTCTCCTCAGCGCACCGATGCATCGAGCGCGAGATTCAATGCGAGAACGTTGACGCGCGATTCACCGAGCAGCCCCCAAAGCGCGCCCTGGGTGTTCTTCTCGATCAGCGCGTTGATCTGCTCGACCGGCACCCCGCGCACGCGCGCAACGCGGGCCGCCTGGTAGTGCGCGGCGGCGGGGCTGATGTCCGGGTCGAGCCCGCTGGCCGAAGCCGTGACGAGGTCGACCGGCACCGGCGCGGTGTTGCCCGGGTCCGCGGCGCGCAGCGCTTCGACACGCGCCTTGGTCGCATCGGTCAGCGCCGGGTTGAGCGGCCCCTGGTTCGCGCCGCCCGAGGCGCTCGCGTTGTAGGGCTGCGGCGCGGTGGCCGACGGACGGCCCCAGAAATGCTTCGGGTCGCTGAAGTTCTGCCCGATGAGTTTCGAGCCGACCGTCGTGCCATCGAGCACGATCAGGCTGCCGGCCGCCTCCTTCGGAAACACCGCTTTCGCGGCACCGGTGACGGCCATCGGATAGATGAGCCCGGTGAGTGCGCTCAACAATGCGAAGAGCACGATGGCGGGGCGAAGAATGCTGCTGTTGTTGTTCATGAGAAATGCTCCTCAGACCAGGCGGACTGCGACGAGCAGCCAGTCGATCAACTTGATGCCGATGAAGGGGACGACGAGGCCGCCCAGGCCATAGATGGCCAGGTTGCGGCGCAGCAGCGCGGCTGCGCCCACCGGCCGGTAGCGCACACCCTTGAGCGCGAGCGGAATCAGGAACACGATGACGAGCGCGTTGAAGATCACCGCCGAAAGAATGGCCGACGACGGGCTTGCGAGGCGCATCACGTTGAGCGCGCCCAGCTGCGGATAGGTCGAGACGAAGATCGCCGGAATGATCGCGAAGTACTTCGCCACGTCGTTCGCGATCGAGAAGGTGGTGAGCGAGCCGCGCGTCATGAGCAGCGCCTTGCCGGTCTCCACCACTTCGAGCAGCTTGGTCGGGTTGGAGTCGAGGTCGACCATGTTGCCGGCCTCCTTCGCGGCCTGCGTGCCGCTGCCCATGGCCACCGCCACGTCGGCCTGCGCGAGCGCGGGCGCGTCGTTGGTGCCGTCGCCGGTCATCGCGACCAGGCGGCCTTCGGACTGGTACTTGCGGATGAGCGCGAGCTTGTCCTCGGGCGTGGCTTCGGCGAGGAAGTCGTCCACGCCGGCCTCGGCCGCGATGGCCGCGGCGGTGAGCTTGTTGTCGCCGGTGATCATCACCGTCTTGATGCCCATGCGGCGCAGTTCGGCGAAGCGCTCCTTGATGCCGGTCTTGACGATGTCCTTGAGCTCGACCACGCCGAGCACGCGGTCGCCCTCGGCCACGGCCAGCGGCGTGCTGCCGCGGCGCGCGGTTTCCTCGGCGGCGCGCAGCATCTCGGCCGGCACGCTGCCGCCCATCGATTCGACATGCCGACGGATCGCATCGACCGCACCCTTGCGCAGCAGCACAGCGTCAGTGTCCAGGCTGTTGGGCGCGGCCGGCAGGTCGACGCCGCTCATGCGGGTCTGCGCGGTGAAAGGCACGTAGCGCAAAACTTCGACGGTGGAGGCCTCCAGGCCATCGCGGCGTGCAAGTTCGACGATGCTTCGGCCTTCGGGCGTTTCGTCGGCCATCGAGGCGAGCATCGCGGCGCGCGCAAGGCGGCCCTTCGGCACGCCGGGTGCGGGCAGGAAGGCGCTGGCCTGGCGGTTGCCGTGCGTGATGGTGCCGGTCTTGTCGAGCAGCAGCACGTCGACGTCGCCGGCCGCTTCGACCGCGCGGCCCGAGGTGGCGATCACGTTGGCCTGCATCATGCGGCTCATGCCGGCCACGCCGACGGCCGAGAGCAGGCCGCCGATGGTGGTCGGGATCAGGCACACGAGCAGCGCCACCAATGCGGTGAGCGACACCACCGTGCCCGCGCCCGCGGCCTCCACGCTGAACACCGAGAACGGCAGCAGCGTGACGGTGACCATCAGGAACACGAGCGTGAGCGCCACCAGCAGGATGGTGAGCGCGATCTCGTTGGGCGTCTTCTGGCGCTTGGCCGCTTCGACCATGCCGATCATGCGGTCCAGGAACGACTCGCCCGGGTTCACCGAGACGCGCACCACCAGCCAGTCGGACAGCACGCGGGTGCCGCCGGTCACTGCCGAGAAGTCGCCACCCGATTCGCGCACCACGGGTGCCGATTCGCCGGTGATGGCGCTTTCGTCGACCGAGGCCACGCCTTCGATCACTTCGCCGTCGAGCGGAATCACGTCGCCGGTTTCCACCAGCACGACGTCGCCCTTGCGCAGGTTGGGTGCCTGTTCAGGCAGCCATTGCGCACCGTGGTGCGGCTCGGCCAGTTTCTTGGCCCAGGTGTCCTTGCGCAGGCCGCGCAGCGACGCAGCCTGCGCCTTGCTGCGGCCTTCGGCCAGGGCTTCCGCGAAGTTCGCGAACAGCACGGTGAACCACAGCCACACGGTGATGGCGAGCACGAAGCCGGGCTTCATGCCGGTGTCGCCCGGGAAGCTGAGCGCATGCACCCAGAGCAGGCTGGTGAGGATGCTCCCGATGTAGACGATGAACATCACCGGGTTGCGCCACTGGGTGCGCGGGTTCAGCTTGGCGAAGGCGCCCCAGAGGGCGGGCTTGACCAGCGCCGCATCGAGCAGCGAGAGAGAGGTTTTGGTATTGGCAGTCATGGTGCGCTCCTTCTTATTTCCAGAGCACGAGGTGTTCGACGATCGGCCCGAGAGCCAATGCCGGCACGTAGTTGAGCAAGCCGACCAACAGGACGGTGCCGATCAGCAAGGAGACGAACAGCGGGCCGTGCGTGGGCAGCGTGCCGCTGGTGACGGGCAGGCGCTTCTTGGCGGCCAGCGAGCCGGCAATGGCCAGCACCGGCACGATCATCGCGAAGCGGCCGAGCCACATGGCCAGCGCGAGCAGTCCGTTGTAGAAGGGCGTGTTGGCCGAGAGGCCCGCAAAGGCACTGCCGTTGTTGTTGGCAGCCGAGGTCAGCGCGTAGAGGATTTCCGAGAAGCCGTGCGCGCCGGGGTTCGCGATGCCGGCCTTGCCGGCGCCCGCGATCACCGCCACCGCGGTGCCGGCCAACACCAGGATCGGCGTGACCAGAATGGCGATGGAGATGAGCTTCATCTCGCGCACCTCGATCTTCTTGCCCAGGTACTCGGGCGTGCGGCCGATCATCAGGCCCGCGATGAACACCGCGAGCATCGCAAAGATCAGCATGCCGTAGAGGCCGCTGCCGACGCCGCCGAACACCACCTCGCCAAGCTGCATGAGCACCATGGGCACCATGCCGCCGAGCGGGGTGAGCGAGTCGTGCATCGCATTCACGGCACCGCACGAAGCCGCGGTGGTGATCGCGGCGAAGAGGGCCGAGGCATCGATGCCGAAGCGCACTTCCTTGCCTTCCATGTTGCCGCCGCTCTGCAATGCGCTGGACATTTGGTCCACGCCGAGCGATGCGAACAATGGATTGCCGCCCTGCTCGGCCGGCGTGATCACCATCACCGCGACCACGAACATGACCGTCATCGCCGCGAGCACGGCCCAGCCCTGGCGCATGTCGCCGACGACGTGGCCGAAGGTGAAGCACAGGGCCGCCGGGATCAGGAAGATCGCGATCATCTGCAGCAGGTTGCTGAGCGCGGTCGGGTTCTCGTAGGGGTGCGCCGAGTTGGCGTTGAAGAAGCCGCCGCCGTTGGTGCCGATCATCTTGATGGCTTCCTGCGACGCGACCGGGCCCATGGCAAGGGTCTGCGTCTTGGTGGTGGCGTCTTCCATCACGGGGGCGCCCTTCTCGTCCTTCAGCGGCTGGCCATCGACGCCGTTCTTCGGCTGCTGGAAGGCGGTGGTCTCGACGGTGGCCACATCCTTGTAGGCATCGAAGTTCTGGATCACGCCCTGGCCCACGAAGAAGACCGCGAGCACGAACGACAGCGGCACCAGCACCCACAGCGTGACGCGGGTGATGTCGGCCCAGAAGTTGCCGACCAGGCCCTTGCTCCCCGCGCCGTCGCCCCGGCGCGCAAAGCCGCGCACCAGCGCGAAGGCCACCGCGATGCCGGTGGCGGCGGAGAAGAAGTTCTGCACCGTGAGACCGAGCATCTGCGTGAGATAGCTCATGGTCGATTCGCCCGCGTAGCCCTGCCAGTTGGTGTTGCTGACGAAGCTCACCGCGGTGTTGAAGGCCGAGTCGGCCGACACCGCGCCCATGCCGGCCGGGTTCAGCGGCAGCACGCCCTGCAGGCGCTGCAGGGCGTAGACAACGACGGCGCCCAGGAGGTTGAAGGCCAGGAGCGCCAGCGCATAGGTGCGCCAGTTCATCGAGCGCTCAGGGGCGGTGCCCGCGAGCTTGTAGAGCGGCGCCTCGACGCGCTGCATCCAGCGCGGCACGCGCTCATTGCAGAGCGCGGCGAGGAACTTGCCGACGGGCCAGGCCAGCACGGCGAGTGCGGCGAGGAAGAGGGCCAGGAGGCCCCAGGCGGACGCGGTCATTTCAGAATTCCTCGGCGCAGATCAGCGCGAAGACGAGATAGGCGAACAGGACCACCGCGATGAGCGCGCCGAATCCGTAGAGGACTTCGAGGCTGATCACGATGCTTCTCCGTTGCCGCTGCTTTTCGGCGGATTCGATCCCTCGAGCCTGTTCAGCCCGACGACCATGGCCGCCACCACGACCCACAGCGCCAGCAAGGCGCCCATCCAGACGATGTCCATTTCGATTGCTCCTGGAGCGAAACACAAGGGCTTCAGTCTCGGCAGGCGTCCGTAAAAACGGGGAACAGAGTCGGTGGGGCCGCATAAAGAAAGCGTAAAAACGCGCCGCTTCCGAGCCCGCCGCGCCTCTTTTTTCCAAGCCCCGGCTGTCACAAAGCCGCATGCCCGCACGTCTTCAGAACAGGCGCCGGACCGCAAGAACCTGCGGATAGCCCGGCCCTATCGGGGTCTTTGCGTTGTCTTGCTCGACAGCGCCTTCGACGGCATTCAATAATCAAAGCATCAACTTTGATAAATAACGGATCGAGATCATGGACACACGATCAAGGGCCTGGCTTGGTGCCGGCCTGGCGGTACTGGTGATGGGAGCGGCCGGCTACGGGCTCGCCAGGCTGAGACCAGCGCATGCGGAGGGCGGCGGCATGCCGCCGGCCAAGGTGGCGGTGGCCGCCGCGCGACCGACGGAGATGGCGCGCTTCCTCAGCGGCATCGGCACGCTGGAGGCCAACCGGCAGGTCGAGGTGCCGGCCGAAGTGGAGGGGCGCGTCGCCAAGATCCTCTTCACGCCGGGCGCCGAAGTGCGCGCCGGCCAATTGCTCGTTCAACTCAACGACGCGCCCGAGCAGGGCGACCTGGAGCGCCTGACCGCCCAGCGCGCCAACGCCAAGGCTTTGCTCGACCGCACGCGCCGCCTGCTGCCGCAGCAGGCCGCCACGCAGGAGCAGTTGGAGCAGGCCCAAGCCGGCTTCGACCAGGCCAGCGGCGAGCTGCGCCGCGTGCAGGCACTGGTCGAGCAGAAGCGCATCAAGGCGCCGTTCGATGGCGTGCTGGGCATCCGCAAGGTCAATCTCGGCCAGTTCGTGCGGGCCGGCGATACGCTGGTGTCGCTCACCGACGGACGCACGCTGTTCGCCAACCTCACGCTGCCCGAGACGGCGCTGCCGGCGCTCAAGCGCAACCAGGCGGTGTCGCTCGCGGTCGATGCGTACCCGGGCCGTGTGTTCCAAGGCAAGCTGAGCGCCATCGAGCCGCAGATCGGCAGCGACACGCGCACCGTGCGGCTGCAGGCCACGGTGGACAACGCCGACGGCGCGCTCACTCCCGGCATGTACGTCAACGGCAAGGTCGCGCTGCCTTCGCGCACCGATGCGATCACCGTGCCCGAGACCGCCATCACCTACAGCACGCACGGCGATTCGGTCTTCGTCGTGCGGCCCGCCGAAAAAGGCGACGGCTTCACAGCCCACCAGGTGTTCGTGAAAGCGGGCGACCGGCAGGACGGCCTCGTCGTCATCGAACAAGGTTTGAAGGCTGGCGAGAAGGTCGTCACCTCGGGCCAGCTGCGCCTGTACACCGGCGCCGCCGTCGCGCCGGCCGGGAAGGACACGCTCGCTTTCACGGAACGCAAGTCATGAAGTTCACCGACCTCTTCGTGCGCCGCCCCGTGCTGGCGCTGGTGGTGAGCACGCTGATCCTGCTGCTGGGCGCCCGCGCGCTCGGCGACCTGCCGGTGCGCCAGTACCCGCTCACCGAGAGCACCACGCTCACCATCACCACGCAGTACCCGGGCGCCTCGCCGGAGCTGATGCAGGGCTTCGTCACGCAACCGATCGCGCAGGCAGTGGCGACCATCGAAAACGTGGACTACCTCTCCTCGTCTTCCACGCTCGGGCGCAGCGTGATCAGCGTGCGCATGAAGCTCAACGCCGATGCCAACCAGGCGCTCACGCAGGCGATGGCGCAGGTGAGCCAGGTCAAGTACCGGTTGCCGGCCGAGGCCTTCGATCCGGTCATCCTCAAGTCGTCGGGCGAAGCCACCGCGGTGGCGTACGTCGGCTTCTCGAGCAAGACGATGCCGGTGCCCGCGCTCACCGACTACCTCTCGCGCGTGGTGCAGCCGCAGTTCGCATCGATCCCCGGTGTCTCGGGTGTCGAGGTGTCGGGCGGGCAGACGCTGGCGATGCGCGTGTGGCTCGACGCCAACCGCATGGCCGCGCGCGGTATCTCGGCCGGCGAGCTGGCCGACGCCCTGCGGCAGAACAACGTGCAAGCCGCACCTGGCCAGGTGAAGGGGCTGTACGTGGTGTCGAACATCCGCGTGAACACAGACCTGGTGAACGTGGCCGAGTTCCGCGACATGGTCATCAAGCGCGAGGGCGACGCCCTGGTGCGGCTGGGCGACGTGGCCACCGTGGAGCTCGGTGCGGCCAGCGCCGACAGCAGCGCGACGATGGACGGCGACAAGGCCATCTACCTCGGCCTGCAGGCGGCGCCCAACGGCAACCCGCTGGTGATCGTGAAGCGCATCCGCGACCTCCTGCCCGGCATCAAGCAGAACATGCCGCCGGGCGTGGAGGTGCAGCTGCCCTTCGAACTCGCGCGCTTCATCGAGGCCTCGATCGACGAGGTGCAGAAGACGCTGCTCGAAGCCATCGCCATCGTGGTGCTCGTGATCTTCCTGTGCCTCGGGTCGCTGCGCGCGGTGCTGATTCCGGTGGTGACGATTCCCTTGTCGATGCTGGGTGCGGCGGCGCTGATGCTGCTGTTCGGATTCAGCATCAACCTGCTCACATTGCTGGCGATGGTGCTGGCCATCGGCCTAGTGGTGGACGACGCGATCGTGGTGGTGGAGAACGTGCACCGCCACATCGAAGAAGGCAAGTCGCGCGTGCAGGCCGCGCTGATCGGCGCGCGCGAAGTGGCCGACCCGGTGATCGCGATGACGCTCACGCTGGCCGCCGTGTACGCACCCATCGGCCTCATGGGCGGGCTCACCGGCTCGCTCTTCAAGGAGTTCGCCTTCACGCTTGCGGGCGCGGTGGTGGTCTCGGGCGTGATCGCGCTCACGCTGTCGCCGGTGATGAGCTCGTTCCTGCTGCCGCAGAACGCCACCGGCAGCCGCATGGCGCGCTATGCGGAGTCGTTCTTCCACAAGCTCGCTACCGCCTACGGCCGGCTGCTCGACGTGTCGCTGCACCACCGCTGGGTGACGGGCCTCTTCGCGGCCGTGGTGCTGGTGAGCCTGCCCTTTCTCTACAACGCGTCGCAGCGCGAGCTCGCCCCGGGCGAAGACCAGGCGATGGTGCTCACCGTCATCAAGTCGCCGCAGCACGCCAACATCGACTACGTCGAGAAGTTCGGCCAGAAGTGGGACGACGTGTTCGCGGCGCTCCCCGAGAACACAGGCCGCTGGCTCATCAACGGCTCCGACGGTGTATCGAACAGCATCGGCGGCGTGCAGCTGTCGGACTGGAAGGACCGCAAGCGCAACGCCGACCAGATCCAGGGCGAGGTGCAGGCGAGCATGGGCGATGTGGAGGGCAGCAACATCTTCGCGTTCCAGCTGCCCTCGCTGCCGGGCTCCACCGGCGGGCTGCCGGTGCAGATGGTGATCCGCAGCGCCGGAGACCACCGCGCGGTGTTCGAGGCGATGGAAACGCTCAAGACGGCAGCGCGCGAGAGCGGCAAGTTCGCCGTGGTCGACAGCGACCTGGAGTTCAACAACCCGGTGACCGAGGTGCGCGTGGACCGCTCCAAGGCCAACAGCATGGGCGTGACGATGAAGGCCATCGGCGACACGCTCGCGGTGCTGGTGGGCGAGAACTACGTCAACCGTTTCGGCATGGACGGGCGTTCGTACGATGTGATCCCGCAGTCGCCGCGCGACCAGCGGCTGTCGGCCGAGGCCCTGTCACGCTACTTCGTGAAGAGCGCGAGCGGGCAGCCCGTGCCGCTCGCGAACCTGGTGACGCTTTCCACCAGCGTCGGTCCCAACAAGCTCACGCAGTTCAACCAGCTCAACGCCGCGACCTTCCAGGCCATTCCGATGCCGGGCGTGACGATGGGCGATGCGGTGGCATTCCTGAGCGACGAGGCGAAGAAGCTGCCCGCGGGCTTCAGCTACGACTGGCAATCGGATGCGCGCCAGTTCACGCAGGAAGGCTCGGCGCTGGTGGTGGCCTTCGTGTTCGCGATCGTCGTGATCTACCTCGTGCTGGCCGCGCAGTACGAAAGCCTGCGCGATCCGCTGATCATTCTGATCAGCGTGCCGATGTCGATCTGCGGTGCACTCGTGCCGCTGGCGCTGGGCTTCGCGACCATCAACATCTACACGCAGATCGGGCTGGTGACGCTCATCGGGCTCATCAGCAAGCACGGCATCCTGATGGTGGAGTTCGCCAACGAGATCCAGGCGCGCGACAACCTGGAGCGCCGCCCGGCCATCGAGCAGGCCGCGCGCATCCGGCTCCGCCCGATCTTGATGACGACCGCCGCGATGGTGGTGGGGCTGGTGCCGCTCTTGTTCGCGAGCGGCGCGGGCGCCAACAGCCGCTTCAGCATCGGTCTGGTGATCGTGGTGGGCATGCTGGTGGGCACGCTCTTCACGCTCTTCGTACTGCCCACGATGTACACGCTGCTGGCGCGCGACCACCGCACGGTGGGGCGCTCACAGCGCACCACCGAACTCGACGCGTTGGTCGAAGGAGCATGACCATGAACAGACTTTTCAACACCGCACCTTTCTTGCTCGGCGCGTTGGTGCTGGCGGGCTGCGCCGTCGGGCCGACCTACACCGCGCCGTCCGACGCGCCGGTCGCCATCTCGGCGCCCGAGCGCTCGCTGTTCGCCAACGATGCCGTGCAGCGCGACTGGTGGCGCCAGCTCGACGATCCGCAGCTCGATGCGCTGATCGAACGCGCGCTCGCCGCCAACCACGACATCCGTATCGCCGAGGCGCGGCTGCTGGAAGCCCGCGCGTCGCAGACCGAGGCCGAGCTGGACCGCCTGCCCGTCGTGACGGTGGACGCGAGCAAGACGCGCGGCATCGCGCAGGGCAACAGCGGCGCGCAGCCCGACGCACGCGCACTCGCCCAGAGCAGCCGCGCGGGCTTCGATGCCTCTTGGGAGATCGACCTGTTCGGGCGCCTCAAGCGCCTCGACGAAGCAGCCACCGCACGCACCGAAGCCAGCGCGGCCGACCTCGAACAGGTGCGCATCGTGGCCGTGGCCGAACTGGCGCGCAACTACTACGAAATGCGCGGTGCCGAGCAGCGCCTGGCGGTGACGCGCCGCACGCTCGAAAGCCTGCGCAGCAGCCTGCGCGTGACCGAGGCGCAGGTGCAGACCGGCCGCGGGCTCGAAGTCGACCTCGCAAGCGCACAGGCCAATCTCGCGACCACCGAAAGCCAGCTGCCCGCCTTCGAGACCACGCGCCGGCAGGCCGCGTACCGCGTGGCGGTGCTGGCGGGCCTGCGCCCCGCCGAGCTGGAGCCGATGCTGCAACCGCGCCCCCTGCGCGTGCTCGACAAGCGACTGCCCATCGGCGACCTGGGCGACCTGCTGCGGCGCCGGCCCGACGTGCTGCGCGCCGAGCGCGGCCTCGCGGCCAGCACGGCCGATGTGGGCGCGACCACGGCCGAGCTGTATCCGCGCTTCGACATCGGCGGCTTCCTCGGCTTCATCGCGCTGCGCGGTTCGGACCTCGGCAGTTCGTCCAGCCGCGCCTTCAGCGTGACGCCGGGCGTGAGTTGGCCGGCGTTCCGGCTGGGCTCGGTCAAGGCCCGCGTGCGCGGCGCCGAGGCGCGAGCCGAGGGCGACCGCGCGCTCTACGAGCAGACCGTGCTGCGCGCCATCGAGGACGTGGAAAGCGCCCTCGCCGGCTACGGCCAGAACCAGCAGCGCCTGCAGTCGCTGGTGCAGGCCGCGGCCCGCAGCGGCCGCGCGGCCGAACTGGCCGAAGTCCGCTACCGCGAAGGGGCCGCGCCCTACCTGAGCGTGCTCGATGCGCAACGTACATTGCTGCGTGCGCAGGACGCGGTGGCCGAGGCCGAAACCGCCTCGTACACCAGCCTCGTCGCGCTCTACAAGGCGCTGGGCGGCGGGTGGCAAGCACCCTCGGATTCGAAGGGAGGGCCGGCCGCCTGACAATCGGCCTAGCAAGAGCCCCACAAGAACCCACGAAACGTCCATGTCCGCCCCCATCGACGCCAAGCCCACCTGGATGCCGCACCAGCCGGCAGACCGCATCCTCTCCACGCTCAAGACCCGTGGCGCACTCGGCATTCCCGACATCGCCAAGGTGCTGGGCGTCACGGTGGAAGCGGTGCGCCAGCAGATGGCCAAGCTGGAGACCGAAGGCCTGGTCGACGCGGAAAGCCGTCCTAGCGGACGCGGGCGGCCGACGCAGATCTGGCGACTCACCGGCGAAGGCCACAAGCGCTTTCCCGACACGCACGCCGAGATGACGGTGCAGATGATCAGCGCCGTGATCAGCGTGTTCGGCGAGAAGGGCATGGACCAGTTGATCGGCGCGCGCGAGAACGCGATGCGTGCCACCTACACCGAGGCGATGCGCGGCGCGCGCAGCCTCAAGACGCGGCTGGAGCGGCTGGCCGAGATTCGCAGCCGCGAGGGCTACATGGCCGAGTTCCGGCCCGAGGGCGATGGCTTTCTCTTCATCGAGAACCACTGCCCCATCTGCACCGCGGCGCAGGCCTGCACCGGTTTTTGCCGCAGCGAACTGCAACTCTTCGACGAAGTGCTGGGGCCCGAAGTGACCGTCAGCCGCGTCGAGCATGTGCTCGCCGGTGCGCGGCGCTGCGCCTACCAGGTGAGCCCGAAGCCGCGCGCCTGACTGAACACCGAACAACGATTTACCCACAACCGACCGAAAAGGAACCACGATGGAACACAAGCTCCCACCCCTGCCCTACGCCCTGGACGCGCTGGCACCCGAGTACTCGCAAGAGACGCTCGAATACCACTACGGCAAGCATCACAACGCCTACGTGGTGAACCTCAACAACCTGCAGAAGGGCACCGAGTTCGAAGCCCTCACGCTGGAAGAAATCATCAAGAAGGCCAGCGGCGGCATCTACAACAACGCTGCGCAAATCTGGAACCACACCTTCTTCTGGAACTGCATGAAGCCACAAGGCGGCGGTGCACCGACCGGCGCCCTAGCCAAGGCCATCGATGCCAAGTGGGGCAGCTACGACGCCTTCAAGGAAGCGTTCGTGAAGTCGGCTGTCGGCAACTTCGGTTCGGGCTGGACCTGGCTCGTGAAGAAGGCCGACGGTTCGGTGGACATCGTGAACACCGGCGCCGCCGGCACGCCGCTGACGACTGCAGACACGGCGCTCTTGACCGTGGACGTCTGGGAACACGCCTACTACATCGATTACCGCAACCTGCGCCCGAAGTTCGTCGAGACCTTCCTGACCAAGCTGGTGAACTGGGACTTCGCGGCCAAGAACTTCGGTTGAGATTTCGGCTGATCGATCAGCCGTTGATCAGGTTCAGGATGTTCCCGTCCGGGTCCTTGAACCACGCGACCTTCATGCCGCCCATGACATGGAGGTCGCCTTCGAGCTTCGTATCGGGCATGTCGTAGTGCTCGAAGCGCACGCCCTTGGCCTTGAGCGCCGCGGCGAGGCGCTCGATGTCCTCGCCGACCTGCCAGGTCACGGCCGTCGCCTGGTTGGTGCCGGCGAACGCCGAGCGATACACGTTGACGCGCGTGTTGCCGCTGCGGTAGACGACGACTTCGTCGCCCTCCGCGTCGACTTGCGAAAGGCCCAGCGTGTCTTCATAAAAGCGGCGGGCCACCGCGAGGTCTTTCACCGCGAGGTTGGGCGCTGCATCGATGTTTCCGAGCATGGTTGTCTCTCCTTGGTATGGATCGACATGTCATGTTCGGCGCCGAAACCGCCCTGTCAAGTCGCCGCCGTCTGATACGGGGCCCATCGCAAACCACGAAAACACCATCGCGGCGCTTGCGGCACACTGCACCCTCGGTGCAGTGAGGCCAAAAGACCTCCATCGTCGCCACAGCTGCAACCCCGATCCGTCCAGACCAAGAGACAAACCCATGATCCGCAAACTCACCCGCACGCTGGCCCTTGCGCTGGCGCTTCCCCTGGCCTTTGCCGCCGTCGCCGTGCATGCGCAAAGCTACCCCGCCAAGCCCATCCGCATGATCGTGCCGTTCCCGCCAGGCGGCGGCACCGACATCCTGGCGCGCCTGGTCGCGCAGAAGCTCACCGAGGCCAACCACTGGACCGTGGTGCCCGACAACCGCGGCGGCGCCGGCGGCACCATCGGCATCGCCGAGGCCGCGCGCGCCGCGCCCACGGGCTACGACATCGTGATGGGCCAGAAGGACAACATGGTCGTGGCGCCCTGGCTCTACAAGAACCTGAGCTACAACCCGGTGAAGGACCTCACGGCCGTGGCCCACGTGGCCTACACGCCGGTGGTGATCGTCACGCAGGCCAACTCGAAGTTCAAGACGCTCGACGATGTGGTGAAGGCTGCGCGCGCCGCGCCCGACACCGTCACCTACGGCTCGCCCGGCAACGGCACCACCATCCACCTGGCCGGCGAGATCTTCAACAGCGCCGCCAAGATCAAGATGCGCCACGTGCCCTACAAGGGCTCCAACGCGGCCATGATGGACGTGCTGGCGGGCAACGTCGACCTGATGGTGTCGTCGGTGCCCTCGGCACTGGCTCAGATCAAGGCCGGCAAGCTGCGTCCGCTGGCCGTCACCTCGGCCAAGCGCAGCACCTCGCTGCCCGAGACGCCCACCGTCGCCGAGCTCGGCTACAAGGGCTTCGACGTGAGCACCTGGTATGGCGTCTTCGTGCCCGCCGGCACGCCCAAGGACATCGTCGCCACGCTCAACACCGAGATCAACAAGCTCCTGGCCACGCCCGAAATGAAGGCCGCGATCATCGCCCAGGGCGCGGAACCGGAAAGCATGACGCCCGACCACTTCGGCACGCTGCTGAAGACCGACTACGAGAAGTGGAAGGGCATCGTGCAAGCCTCGGGCGCGACCATCGAATAAGCCTCGCAGTCGCAGAATGGTGTCTCCACAACGGGCCGCGACGACGGCATGGAGACACCGATGGCATTTCTTCGCGAGAACTCACGCACGCTGCTGCTGAAGACAACCGCCCTGGCAGCGGTTGCCGCGTTCCTCCAGGGCTGCGCGCAGACACCGGCGCAGCAACAACAACCTCCTTCGGAAGCCACCGTGGCCGCGCACGTCGCCGCGGCCACGCGCACGGCCGGCACCGACCTCACGCCGTTCCTGTCGCTGTGCAAGCCCGCGCCCGCCGCGCAGCCTCCGCAGGCCGAGCTGGACAAGGGCCTGAAGGCGCTCATCGACAAGCCCGCGCCGCCGCCGGGCAAGGCCTTCGATAACCTCTACTTCGTGGGCGCCGACTGGGTGAGCGCCTGGGCGATCAAGACCTCGGACGGCATCATCCTCATCGATGCGCTCAACAACCAGATGGAAGCCGCCGCGCTCATCGAAGGCGGCATGCGCCGGCTCGGCCTCGATCCGGCCCAGATCAAGTACGTGGTCGTCACGCACGGCCACGGCGACCACTACGGCGGCGCGCCCTACCTTGCGCAGAAGTACCGAGCCCGCGTGGTGATGAGCGAAGCCGACTGGACGATGACCGAGACCAAGCTCGAGTTCGCCACGCCGATCTGGGGCGCGCCGCCCAAGCGCGGCGCGGGCGACCTGTCGGTGAAAGACGGCGACCGCCTCACGCTGGGCGACACCACCCTCACGCTCTACATCACGCCGGGCCACACCATGGGCACGATCTCGCCTGTGTTCGACGTGAGCGCGAACGGCCGGAAGCACCGCGCAATGCTCTGGGGCGGCACCGCCTTCAACTTCGGCAAGAACCTGCCGCGGCTGGAGAGCTACATCGGCGCCACGCGGCGCATGGACACCGTGGTGAAGGCGCAGAACGTCGATGTGCTGCTGTCGAACCACTCGGCCATGGACAGTTCGCAGATCCGCCTGGCGGCGCTGCGGCAGCAGCCGGCGAACGGGGCGAATCCGTTCGTGATCGGCACGCCCGCGGTGTCGCGGGCGTTGAACGTGATGGGGGAGTGCGCAGAGGCGCAGCGGGATCGGTTCGCGATGCAGTGATGCGGTCTTGCTCCTTCCCCCTCTGGGGGAAGGTTGGGATGGGGGCTAGACGGCGTTTGATACGCCGCTAGTGCTTGATGCGCCGCGAGCCCCCACCCCTGCCCTCCCCCGAAAGGGGAGGGAGAAAGAAAGAGATACCGAGGGTCAGTCCGGCACGAACTTCGTGTTGAAGATGTCCACGTCCGAAGCCAATTCGAACGTCGCCACCTGCCCCATCTTCCCGTCGCTCATCCTGCACGCCGAGAACAGGCTGTAGCGCCCCTTGAAGTAGAACTCGTCCATCACGATCAGCGCGTACGGGTACGGCACGAATACCTGGTGTTCGAAGACGATGCGGTGCACGTTCCTCGGCGAGGGAAAGAGCTTGTACTCGAGGGTGTCGATCGACTTTGCGGTGGCCATGGCGTGTTCGCTTTCTTCTTTCTTCCGGGCGCTCAGGCCGGGTCGCGCACGTCGGCCACGGGGTTCGCGCCGAAGTCTTCGCGCGCCAGGTACTTCAGCACCTTGGCGGCGGCGCTCGCGGGGCTGTCGAGCCGGCCTTCTTCCTTCATGCTCACGAAGCGCGTGCGGTCCGGAAAGTTCTCGGCCGATGCGCCGCGCAGTTGCACCTGCATGTCGGTATCGATGATGCCCGGCGCGAGCGAGACGATGCGTGCGCCGTTCGGTGTGCCCGCTTCCTCGAGCGCCACGGCCTGCGAGAAACGGTCCATGCCGGCCTTGGCGGCGCAGTAAGGCGCCTGGCTGCCCATCGCGTTGCGGCCGAGGCCAGACGAGATGTTCAGCACCTTGCGCGCGCCGCGCCATTCGCGCGTGGCACCGAGGAACGCGGCAGTCAGCAGCATCGGCGCTTCGAGGCCGATGCGCAGCGCCTGTGCCAGCTCGGCCGGCACGGCGCTCGCGAGCGGCGCCGGGTTGCCGACCGTGCCGGCGTTGTTGATGAGGGTCACGCTGTCGAAGCGCTGCGCATCCAAGGTCTTGAGCCATGCAGACACGCGGGCCGATGCAGCCACCGGATCGGACAGGTCCTGCTCCCATTGAACGAGTTCGGGGCCGGCGGCCTTGGCCACGTCGGCCAGTTGCGCATCTTGCTTGCGCGAAATGCCGAGCACCGTGTGGCCGGCCTGCAGCAACTGTTCGGCCATGGCACGGCCCAGGCCGCGCGAGGCGCCGGTGATCAGGGTGAGGTGGGAAGCAGTCATCGGGAAAGTCTTTCTTGAACGAAGGCGGGGAGGAGGCCGGGAGGTTAAGGGGTATCGAGAGGCCTTGCGGCTCAGCCGGTACGGAACTGTTTGCGCAGGAAGGCGCGGTGCCGCGCGATGTGCTGCAACTGCGCGGGCGCGATGGTGCCGCCGAGGTCGACTTCATCCGCGCCGTTGAGCACCGCGTTGGCGTTCGTCATTGCACGCGCGACGACTTCTTCTTCGCTCACGCCGAGCTGCGCCGCGAGGTCGAGCGCCACGCGGCGCATCGCACGCTGCGAGAGCATCCACATCGCGCCGAAACGATCCCAGGCGAGCGCGGCTTCCTCGGCCTTCTCGCGGTCGCCGAGGATCTCGCTGAGCGGCTTGGCCAGGATGGCATCGAGCGCATCGATCTTCTCGGTCAGCGTCTCGTTGCGCGCGATGGCTTCTTCTAGCGTCGGGCCGGTTTCTGCGGCTTTCGCCTTCGTCGTTTCGGGCGGTGGAATGAAGGCCGCTTCCGCGTTCGCGGGCACGACCTGGAGCTGGTCTTTGAGGGTCATGAGGTTTCCGTTTCCGCCGAGGCGTTCTTCTTGTTCGACATCGCGGTCGCGCGCAGGCCCGGCAGATCGAGCACGCGCAGGCCGCCGTATTCCACGCGGATCAGGCCCTGCGCCGAGAGGCCGTTGAGCGCCTCGTTCACGCGCTGGCGCGACAGGCCCACCAGGTACGCGAGCTCCTGCTGCGTGATGCGCAAGACTTCGCCCACGCCGGGGTACAGCACCGGGTTGAACAGCGACACCAGGTTGCGCGCCACGCGCGCGTCGGGGTTGTTGAGCCGGTCGATCTCCAGTGCGGCAATGAACTGGCCGAGCCGTTCGTTGAGCTGGTTCATCACGAAGCGGTTGAAGCCGATCGAGTGATCGAGCAGCCAATGGAAGCTCTCGATCGGCAGGCCCGCCACCACGCTGCGGCGCAGCGCCTGGATGTTGTAGCGGTAGGGCTCGCGCTTCATCACCGTGCCTTCGCCGAACCAGCCGCCGGGCGGAACGCCCGTGTAGGTGACCGAGCCGCCGTCGGCGTTGTCGTTGCTCATCTTCAAGAGGCCTTCGACCACG
Source organism: Variovorax sp. W1I1 (assembly GCF_030815625.1). NCBI lineage: Bacteria > Pseudomonadati > Pseudomonadota > Betaproteobacteria > Burkholderiales > Comamonadaceae > Variovorax > Variovorax sp. W1I1. Next base: position 5,819,367 of record NZ_JAUSWZ010000001.1, read on the forward strand.
CCGAACCAGTAGGTGGGTGAGCGGCCGACGCGGCACACGAGGTCGCCGGGCTCGGCCTCGCCCACCACCAGCGCGGCCTCGGCGCGGCGGCGTTCGGCGGGCGTGAGCGTCGGCAGCCAGGGGATGCCGTCGAGCTCCGCGGCATTGGCGGGACGCACGCGGTCCTTGATCGAGTTGCCGAGCGAGCCGAGCGGGCTCTGGTTGAGGTTGCCGTGAGGCATCGGGAAACTCCGGGGAGTAGTGTCCCTAGGATTGTCGTCGGAACGACAACCGGGCGTCAAAGTGAAGCCTACGATCCGCCCACTGTGCAAACAAACGACCCCACCTTCCCCCGGCTGCTGCTCGCGCATGCCCAGGCCCAACCCGAGTCGCCCGCCGTGCGCGAGAAAGACCTCGGCATCTGGCAGACCTGGAACTGGAACGCCGTGGCAGAGGAGGTGCGCGAGATGGCCTGCGGCCTCGCGAGCCTCGGCTTCAAGCCCTTCGACAACCTCGCCATCGTGGGCGCCAACCGGCCGCACCTGTACATGGCGGTGGTCGCCGCGCAGAGCCTGCGCGGCGTGCCGGTGCCGCTCTACCAGGACGCGGTGGCGAGCGAAATGGTCTTCATGCTGCAGGACGCAGCCATCGACTTCGTGATCGTCGAAGACCAGGAGCAGGTCGACAAGCTGCTCGAGTGCCGCGAGCTGCAGAAGGACCAGCAGCACGGCATCCGCCACATCATCTACGACGACCCCAAGGGCCTGCGCCACTACGACCAGCCCGGGCTCATGAGCTACGAGCAATTGCGCGCACTCGGCCGCGAGTTCGACAAGGCCAACGTAGGCTATTACGACCGCGCGGTGGCAAGCGGCGAAGCCACTGACGTCGGCGTGATCCTCTACACCTCGGGCACCACCGGCCGCCCCAAGGGCGTGTGCCAGACGCATGCGAGCTTCATCGCGGCGGGCCGCGGCGGCGTGGAGACCGACAGGCTCGGCCCCGGCGACAACATCATGAGCTACCTGCCGATGGCGTGGGTCGGCGACCATCTGTTTTCGGTGGCGCAGTGGCTGGTGGGCGGCTTCACGCTCAACTGCCCCGAGTCGGCCGAGACGGTGATGAACGACATGCGCGAGATCGGCCCGAGCTACTACTTCGGCCCGCCGCGCACCTTCGAAGGCCTGCTCACCGCGGTGTCGATCCGCATGGAAGACGCGGCGGCTCCCAAGCGCTGGCTCTATGCGAAGTTCATGGCGCTCGCGCAACGCGTGGGTGCCGACATCCTCAACGGTGCCACCGTGAGCACGGGCGACCGGCTGATGTACGGCCTCGGCAACCTGCTGATCTACGGGCCGCTGCGCAACGTGCTGGGCATGAGCCGCATCCGCGTGGCGTACACGGCCGGCGCAGCCATCGGCCCCGACCTGTTCCGCTTCTACCGCTCCATCGGCGTGAACCTGAAGCAGTTCTACGGCCAGACCGAGACCTGCGCCTATGTATGCCTGCAGCAGGACGGCAAGGTCAAGCTGCAGACCGTAGGCACCGCCGCACCGGGCATCGAACTGAAGATCGCAGAAGACGGCGAAGTGCTGGTGCGCGGCGTCTCGGTGCTGAAGGAGTACTACAAGCGCCCCGACGCCACCGCGGAGGTGCTCGATGCCAACGGCTACTTCCACACCGGCGACGCGGGCGTGCTCGACAGCGAAGGGCACCTGCGCATCATCGACCGGGCGAAGGACGTGGGCAGGCTCGTGAGCGGCGCGATCTTTGCGCCCAACTACATCGAGAACAAGCTCAAGTTCTTCCCGCAGATCAAGGAAGCGGTGTGCTTCGGCAACGGCCGCAACGAGGTCTGCGCGGCCATCAACATCGACTTCGAAGCGGTGGGCAACTGGGCCGAGCGCCGGGGCCTTGCCTATGGCGGCTACGTCGACCTGGCCGGCAAGCCCGAGGTGCTCGCGCTGATTGCCGAGTGCATCGGCAAGGTCAACGCCGACCTCGCGAGCGAAGACGGCATGGGCGAGACGCAGATCGCGCGCTTCCTTGTGCTGCACAAGGAACTCGACCCCGACGACGACGAACTGACCCGCACGCGCAAGGTGCGCCGCGGCTTCATCGCCGAGAAATACGCCGTGCTGGTCGATGCGCTCTACGGCGGCAAGACCGCGCAGTTCATCGAGACCCAGGTCAAGTTCGAGGACGGACGCACGGGGGTTGTCAGCGCCACGCTGAAGATCAACGACGCCAAGACCTTCCCCATCGTGAAGGCCGCTGCATGAGCAACCGAAAGATCGGCGACGTCATCCTCGACGTCCAGAACATCAGCCTGAGCTTCGGCGGCGTGAAAGCGCTCACGGACATCAGCTTCAACGTGCGCGAGCACGAGGTGCGGGCCATCATCGGACCGAACGGTGCGGGCAAGAGCTCGATGCTGAACTGCATCAACGGCGTGTACTGGCCGCAGCAGGGCTCCATCACTTTCCGCGGCCAGACCTTCAAGCACATGAACTCGCGCCAGGTGGCCGAGATGGGCGTGGCGCGCACCTTCCAGAACCTGGCGCTCTTCAAGGGCATGAGCGTGCTCGACAACATCATGACGGGGCGCAACCTCAAGATGAAGAGCGGCCTGCTCGCACAGGCGCTGCGCTGGGGTCCGGCCGAGCGCGAGGAACTGCGTCACCGCGAGTTCGTCGAGCACATCATCGATTTCCTGGAGATCCAGGCGCACCGCAAGACGCCGGTGGGCCGCCTGCCCTACGGCCTGCAAAAGCGCGTGGACCTCGGCCGCGCGCTCGCGATGGAGCCGCAGGTGCTGTTGTTGGACGAACCCATGGCCGGCATGAACGTCGAGGAGAAGCAGGACATGAGCCGCTTCATCCTCGATGTGAACGACGAATTCGGCGCGACCATCGTCCTCATCGAGCACGACATGGGCGTGGTGATGGACATCTCCGACCGCGTGGTGGTGCTGGACTACGGCAAGAAGATCGGCGACGGCACGCCGGATGAAGTTCGGAACAACGAAGACGTGATCCGGGCGTACCTCGGCGTGGAGCATTGACATGGGCTTTTTCCTAGAGACATTGTTTGGCGGCCTCATGGTCGGCATGCTCTATTCGCTGATCGCCATCGGCTTCGTGCTGATCTACAAGGCCTCGGGCGTCTTCAACTTCGCGCAGGGCGCGATGGTGCTGTTCGCGGCACTCGCCATGGCGCGGTTCTCCGAGTGGTTCCCGCTGTGGTTCGGCTTCCAGAGCCTCATCCTCGCGAACATCCTGGCCTTCATCGCAGCGATGGCGGTGATGGTGGTGGTGGCCTGGCTCATCGAACGGCTCGCGCTCAGCAAGCTGGTGAACCAGGAAGGCATCACGCTACTGATGGCCACGCTGGGCATCGCCTACTTCCTCGATGGCGTGGGCCAGACGATCTTCGGCAACGACATCTACAAGATCGACGTGGGCATGCCCAAGGAACCGCTGATGGTGCTCGAAGGCACCTTCCCCGGTGGCCTGCTGCTGAGCCAGGAAGACCTGGTGGCCGCAGCGGTCTCGGCCGCGCTCGTGGTGGTGCTGGCCATCTTCTTCCAGAAAACCGCCACCGGCCGGGCGCTGCGCGCAGTGGCCGACGACCACCAGGCCGCGCAGTCCATCGGCATTCCGCTCAAGCGCATCTGGGTGATCGTGTGGTCGGTGGCCGGCTTCTCGGCACTGGTGGCCGGGATCATCTGGGGCTCCAAGCTCGGCGTGCAGTTTTCTCTCTCGCTGGTGGCGCTGAAGGCGCTGCCGGTGGTGATCCTCGGCGGACTCACCTCGATTCCGGGCGCGATCATCGGCGGCCTCTTGATCGGCGTGGGCGAAAAGCTGTCTGAAATCTATCTCGGCCCCATGCTCGGTGGCGGCATCGAGATCTGGTTCGCCTACGTGTTGGCGCTCGTCTTCCTGCTGGTTCGGCCCCAGGGCTTGTTCGGCGAAAAAATCATTGATCGGGTCTGAGCCATGTTCTATAGAGAAAACGGCCAGTTCAAGTCGAGCTACAGGGCCGATCAACAGATCCTGCCCATCGCTCAGGACCGCATCGCGATGCTGGTGCTGCTGCTCGTGGCGTTCATCGTCGTGCCGCTGGGCGTGTCCGACTACTGGATGCGCGCCATCCTCACGCCCTTTTTGATCCTGTCGCTCGCAGCGCTCGGCCTCAACATCCTGGTCGGCTACTGCGGACAGATCTCGCTGGGCACCGGCGCCTTCATGGCGGTGGGCGCGTATGCGGCCTACAACTTCCAGGTGCGCATCGACGGCATGCCGCTCATCGCCTCGCTGCTGCTGGGGGGCCTGTGCGCCACGGTGATCGGCGTGCTCTTCGGCATTCCGAGCCTGCGCATCAAGGGCCTGTACCTCGCGGTGGCCACGCTGGCCGCGCAGTTCTTCACCGACTGGGCGTTCCTGCGCATCCAGTGGTTCACCAACAACTCGTCGTCGGGTTCGGTGAGCGTGGCGGGGCTCAACGTGTTCGGCATGCCGATCGAATCGCCGGTGCAGAAGTATTTGTTCTGCCTCATCTTCGTGGTGGTGTTCGCGCTGCTGGCAAAGAACCTGGTGCGCAGCGCCATCGGCCGCGAGTGGATGGCGATGCGCGACATGGACGTGGCTGCCGCGGTGATCGGCATTCGCCCGGTGTACGCCAAGCTCACGGCCTTTGCGGTGAGCAGCTTCATCGTCGGCGTGGCCGGCGCGCTGTGGGGCTTCATTCACCTGGGTGCGTGGGAGCCGGCGGCGTTCAGCATCGACCGCTCGTTCCAGCTGCTGTTCATGGTGATCATCGGCGGGCTCGGCTCGATCATGGGCAGCTTCTTCGGCGCTGCGTTCATCGTGCTCTTGCCGCTCTTTCTGAACCAGTTGCCCGCGTGGCTGGGCTTCTCGATTTCGACCGCGCTGGCCTCGCACCTGGAGACCATGATCTTCGGCGCGTTGATCGTGTTCTTTCTGATCGTCGAGCCGCACGGCCTCGCGCGGCTGTGGTCCACGGCCAAGGAGAAGTTGCGGCTCTGGCCCTTCCCGCACTGACAACGCATTTCGAGAGTTCCGTTCGTTCGTTCGTAAAAACCGGCACCGAGGTGCCCACAAAAGGAGACAGGCATGAAACTGAAATCGCTCGCTCTGACCGCCGCCCTGGTGGCCAGCACCCTCGGCGCCATGCTCGCGCCATCGCTCGCACAGGCGCAGGCCAAGGAGCAGTTCTTCCCGCTCCTGGTGTATCGCACCGGCCCCTATGCGCCCAACGGCACGCCCTGGGCCAACGGCAAGCAGGACTACATCAAGTACGTCAACGCCACCGGCGGCATGAACGGCGTGAAGATCGCCTATGAAGAGTGCGAGACCGGCTACGCCACCGACAAGGGCGTGGAATGCTACGAACGCCTGAAGGGCCGCCCGGGCGTCGCGCTGTTCGATCCGCAAGCCACCGGCATCACCTTCGCGCTGACCGACAAGGTGCCCAACGACAAGATCCCGCTCATCACGCTGGGCTACGGCCTCTCGGCCTCGCAGGACGGCGGCGTGTTCAAGTGGAACTTCCCGCTGATGGGCAGCTACTGGACCGCGGCCGACATCCTGATCCAGCACATCGGCAAAAAAGAAGGCGGCATGGACAAGCTCAAGGGCAAGAAGATCGCCCTCGTCTATCACGACTCGCCGTTCGGCAAGGAGCCGATTCCGCTCCTGCAGGAACGCGCCAAGCAGAACGGCTTCGAGCTCTCGCTGATTCCGGTGACCGCGCCCGGCGTGGAACAGAAGTCGGCCTGGCTGCAGGTGCGCCAGTCGCGGCCCGACTTCGTGCTGCTGTGGGGCTGGGGCGTGATGAACTCCACCGCCCTGAAGGAAGCCGTGGCCACGGGCTACCCGCGCGAGAAGATGTACGGCGTGTGGTGGGCCGGCGCCGAACCCGACGTGAAGGACGTGGGCGCCAACGCCAAGGGCTACAACGCGCTCGCGCTCAACACCTCGGGCACGCAGCCCAAGGTGATCCAGGAGATCCTGAAGCAGGTGCACGACAAGGGCCAGGGCACGGGTCCGAAGGAAGAAGTGGGCTCGGTGCTCTACACGCGCGGCGTGATCATCCAGATGCTGACCATCGAGGCCGTCAAGCGCGCGCAGGAACGCTTCGGCAAGGGCAAGGTCATGACCGGCGAGCAGGTGCGTTGGGGCATGGAAAACCTCGCGCTCGACCAGAAGAAGCTCGACGCACTCGGCTTCTCGGGCGTGATGCGTCCGGTGAGCACCTCGTGCCAGGACCACATGGGCTCGACCTGGGCACGCGTGCACACGTGGGACGGCGCCAAGTGGGGCGGCATGTCCGACTGGTATGAAGCCGACGAACAGATCATCAAGCCGATGGTGAAGGCTGCCGCCGACAAGTACGCCGGCGAGAAGAAGCTGACGCGCCGCGAAGCGGCCGATTGCCAGTCCTGATGCACTGACACCCAAAGAAAGTGCGGTGGCGGCTCGCAAGAGCCGCCATTCGCAAGGACGGCAGCCCCTGCTGTCCTTGCGAATGCTTCGGACCACACCATGAGCGAACCCAAAATCCTTCTCAACGTCAACGGCATCGAGGTTATCTACAACCACGTGATCCTCGTGCTCAAGGGCGTCTCGCTCACCGTGCCCGAAGGCGGCATCGTGGCGCTGCTCGGCGGCAACGGCGCGGGCAAGACGACCACGCTGCGCGCGGTGAGCAACCTGCTTGCGGGCGAGCGCGGCGCGGTGACCAAGGGCACCATCGAGCTGCGCGGCGACCGCATCGAGGCGCTGTCGCCGGCCGAGCTGGTCAAGCGCGGGCTCATCCAGGTGATGGAAGGCCGCCACTGCTTCGCCCACCTCACGATCGAAGAGAACCTGATGACCGGCGCCTACACGCGCACCGACGGCAAAGCCGCGGTGCAGCAGACGCTGGAGAAGGTATATGCGTATTTCCCGCGCCTGAAGACACGGCGCACCTCGCAGGCGGCCTACACCTCGGGCGGCGAGCAGCAGATGTGCGCCATTGGCCGCGCGCTGATGGCCAACCCGACGATGGTGCTGCTGGACGAACCCTCGATGGGCCTCGCACCGCAGATCGTGGAAGAGGTGTTCGAGATCGTGAAAGACCTCAACACCAAGGAACACGTGACCTTCCTTTTGGCCGAGCAGAACACCAACATGGCGCTGCGCTACGCCGACTACGGCTACATCCTGGAAAACGGCCGCATCGTGATGGACGGCGAGGCCAAGAGCCTGCGCGAGAACGAGGACGTGAAGGAGTTCTACCTTGGCGTCGGCGGTGCCGATCGCAAGAGCTTCAGGGATGTGAAGAGCTACAAGCGGCGCAAGAGGTGGCTGGCTTGAATCGCCTGTGTGCCGTCGTCGTCCAGGGCGCGATCACGCCGACGGGGTACCTTGCTCCGCGAATGTCCCCCGGCTTCGCCTCCTCCTTGATTTCGCTGCGCAAGGCACTCCATCGGCGCGCTCGTTATTCGGTGCAGTCGTTGATAGGCCACGCATCAGCAGCGCGTCCAGGTACCCGGTGGCCTGTTGTGCACACGCCCTGAAGAACACCCGTCAGCAAAGACACTGAACTGAAAAGATGAAGGGTACGGACATGACCGACCACTACGACAAGCTAGAGATCCGTGACCCCGCCGAACGCGAGCGCGACATGCTCGCCGCATTGCCCAAACAGATCGCGCAGGCACAGACAGCCACGTCCGCCTTCAAGAAGATCCTCGACGGCGTGAAGCCCGTGGACATCACGACGCGCCAGGCGCTCGAGCAACTGCCGGTCACGCGCAAATCGGAATTGCTTGAGCTGCAGAAGCAACGTCGCGCCGACGATCCTTTCGGCGGCTTCGCATCGATCGTGCGCGGGCCTCGCATGCCGCGTGTGTTCGCGAGCCCCGGCACCATCTACGAACCCGAGGGCGAAGCGCGCGACTACTGGCGCACGGCGCGCGCGCTGCATGCGGCCGGCTTTCGCAGCGGCGACCTCATCCACAACAGCTTCAGCTACCACATGACGCCGGCCGGCTCCATCATGGAAACCGGTGCGCACGCCCTGGGCTGCACCGTGTTCGCGGGCGGCACCGGCCAGACCGAACAGCAGCTCGAAGCCATTGCCGACCTGAAGCCCGCAGGCTATGCGGGCACACCGAGCTTCCTGAAGATATTGCTGGAGAAGGCCGAGGAGAAAGGCCAGAAGCTGCCCTTCATCAAGGCACTCGTCTCCGGCGAAGCCTTTCCGCCCAGCCTGCACGACTGGATCGCCGCGCATGGCGTGAAGGGAACGCAGTGCTACGCCACCGCCGACCTCGGCCTCGTCGCGTACGAGACCAGCGCGCGCGAAGGCCTGGTGATCGACGAGGGCGTGCTGGTCGAGATCGTGCGCCCCGGCACCGGCGACCCGGTGCCCGATGGCGAGGTGGGCGAGATCGTCGTCACCAGTTTCAACCCAGACTACCCGCTGGTGCGCTTCGGCACCGGCGACCTCTCGGCCGTGCTCGCGGGCGCCTGCCCCACCGGCCGCACCAACAAGCGCATCAAGGGCTGGATGGGTCGCGCCGACCAGACGACCAAGGTGCGTGGCATGTTCGTGCACCCGTCGCAGGTGGCGGAGATCGTGCGGCGTTTCCCCGAGATCCAGCGCGCGCGCCTCGTGGTGTCGGGGGAGATGGGCGACGACCAGATGACCTTCAGGCTCGAATGCGCCGGCACGCCGGACGGGCTCGATGCGCGCATTGCCGATGCGGTGCGCGAGGTGACCAAGCTGCGCGGGACCATCGAGTTGGTGGCACCGGGCACGCTGCCGAACGACGGCAAGGTGATCGAGGACGCGCGCAGCTACAAGTAGCGGCTGTAGAGCCAACCCACGGTCGACCGCGTCAGCATCACCATCAGAACCACGTAGATGACCGCCAGCCCCACCGCGGGGCCGACGATGTTGTCCACGTGGCCGGGGCGCAGGACCCACAGCATCCACGCGATGGCAATGGCGATGCAGACCAGTTGCAGCAGCACGAAAGCCAGCGCCGATGCGGCGATGGCGCGCAGCGGTCGCGGCTGTACGGCCTCGCGCGCGCCCATCCAGGCGCCCCAGAACGTCAGTGCGAGGACCACCAGCGGCGCGACGACCCAACCCAGCACGAGCGGGCCGGCGCCTGGAGCCTGCTGCATGCCGATCCAGCCCTGGAACAGGCTGCTCATCAACATCTGCAGGCACACGAAGAACACGCCGACGACCCATGCGATGGCGGCGCGCGGAGACGACGAGGAAGAAACCTCGTGCGCCGAAGCATCCACACCGCCGGCGCTGCCGCCAGTTTGGCGCCGCAGCGCCAGCCAGCAGGCGAACCCCGCGATCAGCGCCACCAGCACCAACTGCAACACCGAACTCAGCGCGAAGACAAAGCCCGCAGCGGCCATCGACCCCGCGGTGTTCTGGATATAGGACAGTGCCGCCTGATGGACCAGCGGCGCCAGCACATAACCCTGCGCCAGCACCAGTAGCAAGAAGACGACGCCGAAGATGCCGCGGGCACCTGCTGGACGCGCCAGTCCGGCGGGCCCATGGCGATCGAGCGCATGGCGTGCGAAGCACCAGGTCAGAAGGGCGGCGAACGCCCAGTTCACGAAGGCCGACGACAGCATCGGTACCAGGGTTTGCGCCGTGGCATAGACCCGACGCATGTCTTCGGCATAAGGCGACCAGATCAGTTGCGCGCCGATGCCGGCCACAGCGACACCGGCCTGGATGGCCAGAGCGATGAGCGCGAGGTCTTTGGGCAGGCGCTGCACGCGCTCGATCGAGGATGTCGTCATTGGGGATACCTTCGCCTTACATGACACGCGGTGCGGCCGGCGGAGGCCCCGGTGCGCGAAAACGGCGAGGGTATCGGATTGCGACAGATGCGCCCGAAAAGCAGTCGGCTCGGTGCGCGAGTCAGTGCGCGAGTTCGGTATCGGCGTCTTGCGGCATGGGGCCCACGTACACCGATTGCGGTCGGATCAGCCGCCCCTTCTTCACCTGCTCGCGCGCATGCGCCACCCATCCGCTCAAGCGGCCCGCGGCGAACACGCAGGTGAAGCTCTCGCGGCCGAAGCCCAGGGCTTCTAGCAGCAGCGCGGTATAGAACTCGACGTTGGTCTCCAAGGCGCGGTCTGGCTTCTTTTCGCGCAGGATCGCCAGCGCGGCCTGCTCGGCGGCTTCGGCCAGTTCGAAGCGCGCGGCGTTGACGCTGCCCTCCACGCTCAACCGGCGCAGCGCGCCCTTGAGCGCGTCGGCGCGCGGATCGCGCACGCGGTAGATGCGATGGCCGAAGCCCATCAGGCGCTGGCCGCTGGCCACCGCGCCTTCGAGCCAGTGGCGCGCGTTGGCCGCGGTGCCGATGGCATCGAGCGCATCGAGCACCGGGCCGGGCGCGCCGCCGTGCAGCGGACCCTTGAGCGCGCTGATGCCGGCGAGCACCGCCGATGCCAGGCCCGCCCCTGTCGATGCGACCACGCGCGCCGCGAAGGTCGAGGCGTTGAGGCCGTGGTCGCACACGGTGACGAGGTAGGTGTCGAGCGCGGCGGCCTGCGCGGCCGTGGGTGTGCGGCCGTGCAGCATGCGCAGCATGTCGGCCGCATAGGGCAGCGACTCGTCGGGCGCGAGGGCCTGCACGCCGAGGCGCCAGCGCATCACGGCCGCGGTGTAGACGGCGGGCGCCGCGACCAGCCGCAACGCGGTGGCGAGGTCGTCGCCATCGGGCAGCCGCGCGAGCAGCGCGCGCACCGCCTCGATCGGCGGCATCTTGCGCAGCACCGCATCGTCGTTGGGCTGCAGGCGCTCGAAGGCTTCGCGGCGCGCGCGGCCGAGGGCGCCGCGCAGTGCGGCGGCATTCGGCACCGTGTCGAAGAAGCCCTGGAACAACAGCGCCACCACGTCTTCATAGCGCCAGCGCTGCGCGATCTCGTCGAGCTGGTGGCCGCGGATCACCAGCCGGCCGGCGGCGCCGTCCACTTCGGACAGCACCGTGTGCGCGGCCACGACACCTTCGAGCCCGCCAAGTCCATCTTCGTCATTCATCGCTTCGTACTCCTGATTTGTCACGATGACGTTGATTCTGGCGAGGCTAATATTGACGTCAATCTTGATCTATTCCATCAACATGACCAAGGCTCCTCTCTGGCTTCCGGCCGCCGAAGCGCTCGAACTGATGCAGGTGCGTCCACAGACGCTTTATGCGAGCGTGAGCCGCGGGCGCGTCCGCGCCAAGCCCGATGCGACGGACCCGCGCCGCAGCCTCTATCACCGCGACGACGTGCAGCGCATCGCGGCGCGCACGCGCGGCCGGCGCAGCAGCGAAACGGTGGCGAGCGAGGCCATCCAGTGGGGTGAGCCGGTGCTTCCCTCTGCGGTGTCGACGGTGGCCGACGGACGGCTCTGGTATCGCGGGCAGGACGCCTGCGAGCTGGCGCAACACGCCACGCTCGAAGACATCGCGGGACTGTTGTGGGAAAGCGCGCCACCGCGCTTCGCGGCCGCGAGTTCCGGACCGGCGCACATCGACAAAGCCGCGACGCCGTTGCAGGCCGGCTTGCTCGCACTCGCCGCGCGCGCCGCCACCGACCCGCCTTCGCGCGGCCGTTCACGCAGCGTGCTGCAGGCCGAGGCCGCGGATGTGATCGGCACGCTCGCCGATGCGCTGCTCGGTCCGTCGATCTCCCCTAAAGCGACACACCTGCACACACGGCTCGCTGCCGCCTGGCACCGGCCGCGCGCAGCCGATGTGCTGCGCCGCGCGCTGGTGCTGATGGCCGACCATGAACTCAACGCATCGACTTTCGCCGCGCGCGTGACGGCCTCCACGGGCGCCTCGCTCGCGGCTTGCCTGCTCACGGGCTTGTCTACGCTGACCGGCCCTTTGCACGGTGGGGCGGCGGCCGCCGTGCAGGCCCTGATGCGCAGCGTCTCGACGCTCGGCAGCGAAGCCGCCGTGCGCGAATGGCTGGCACATGACCGGCCGCTCGCGGCCTTCGGGCATCCGCTCTATCCGGCGGGCGATGCGCGCTGCGCCGCGTTGCTTGAGGTCATCGAACTGCCGCCGGCTTTCGCCGAACTGCGCGCCACCGGCGAGAAGCTGCTGGGCGAAGCGGCGAACATCGACTTCGCACTGGCCGCCATGGCGACAGTGCACAAGCTGCCAGCCGATGCGCCGCTGATGCTGTTCGCGCTGGCGCGCACGGTCGGCTGGACGGCGCATGTGCTCGAGCAGCAGGCCACGGGACAGCTGATCCGGCCGCGCGCCCGCTACACGGGACCCGACATCGCGCGCTGAACCTGAGCATTGGCTCTAGTGCAGGGCCGCCTCGTACGCCAGCTCGAACATCTTCGTCATCTCTCGATTGAAGGCCGGCAGGTCGTCGGGCTTGCGGCTGGTCACGAGGTTGTTGTCGACCACGACCTCCTTGTCGCTCCACTGCGCGCCCGCGTTCTGCAGGTCGGCGCGCAGGGAGGGCCACGAGGTCATCTTGCGGCCCTTGACGCCGCCCGCGTCGATCAGGGTCCACGGGCCGTGGCAAATCGCGGCAATCGGCTTGTCCGCCTCGACGAAGGCGCGCACGAAGGCCACGGCCTGCTCATCGATGCGCAAGGTGTCCGGGTTGACGACGCCGCCGGGCAGCAGCAGCGCATCGAAGTCCTCGGCCTTCGCGCCCTTGAGTGGCACATCGACCTCGAAGGTGTCGGCCGGATCGTGGTGGTTCCAGCCGCGCACGCTGCCGTCCATGGGGGACACGATCTGCGTGTGCGCGCCGGCACGGTCGAGCGCCTGGCGCGGCTCGGTCATCTCGACCTGCTCGAAGCCGTCCGCAACGAGGATGGCAACTTTCATTCCGTCGAGGGACGAGGTGGTGATGGTGGGCATGGATGTGCTCCTTGTGAGTGAGTGAGTGGGTGGGTGGATGAATTTCTGAATTTCGGGGTCGACGAAACTTCACCCTAGGGCGCTCGCAGGTCCCACGCATCGGCATGCGCCGGGTCCGCCTGTCGGACAGTTCGACGGGCGGCAACCTTCTCTTACGACGCTTTACGCACGCCCGTATTTGCGTCGCTGGCGCGCCGCGCCATCCAGGCGATGACGACCGACTGTGCGAACACACAGGCGATGAAGCCGGCCGCCCGTCGATGCGCGCGATGCCCCGGGAGCCGAGCGCCGGCAGCCCCGAAGAGGGGGCGCCCACGCCGAACGCAAAGGGGCGGATTTCGTCACGGACCTAAGGGCTATTCGGTATAGGTCAGGCGGTGGTCAGCCTATAAGATCGCGGCCGATTTTCAAACTCAACCGCCCCGGAGACTTCATGAAGAAATTGCTTGCCCTTACCGCGATCGCCGCCGCCGCCGTCGGCGCTCACGCCCAGGATTTCCCCGCAGGCAAGACCGTCACGCTGGTGGTGCCTTTCGCAGCCGGCGGCCCGACCGACCGCGTTGCACGCGACCTGGCAGAAGCCATGCAGAAGACGCTCGGCACCACCATCGTGGTGGACAACACCGCCGGTGCCGGCAGCTCCATCGGCACCGCCAAGGTGGCGCGCGCCAACCCCGACGGCTACACACTGCTCCTGAACCACATCGGCATGTCCACGATGCCGGCGCTCTATCGCAAGCTCCCGTTCAACGTCGAGACCGATTTCGAATATCTGGGCATGGTCAACGAAGTGCCGATGACGCTGATCGGCAAGCCCGGCCTGCCCGCCAACAACTACAAGGAACTGACGGCCTGGATCGATGCCAACAAGGGCAAGATCAACCTGGGCAACGCCGGCCTGGGCGCCGCCTCGCACCTGTGCGGCCTCTTGTTCCAGAGCGCGATCAAGGTCGAGATGACGCCGGTTCCCTACAAGGGCACGGCCCCCGCCATCGCCGACCTGCTGGGCGGCCAGATCGACCTCCTGTGCGACCAGACCACCAACACCACCTCGCAGATCGAGGCCAAGAAGGTCAAGGCTTACGCCGTGACCACCGCCAAGCGCCTGACGACGCCGGCGCTGAAGGACCTGCCCACGCTGTCCGAATCGGGCCTGAAGGACTTCGAGGTGTCGATCTGGCACGGCGTGTACGCCCCCAAGGGCACGCCGGCACCGGTGCTCAAGAAGTTGAACGAAGCCATCACGGCCGCCATGAAGGACCCGGGCTTCATCAAGCGCGAAGAAGCGCTGGGCGCGGTGATCACCACCGACAAGCGCACGCAGCCGGCTGAGCACAAGAAGTTCGTCTCGGCTGAAATCGCCAAGTGGGGGCCGATCATCAAGGCGGCTGGCGTGTACGCCGACTGATCTTCTTTTCGATCTTTTCAAGGAAAAAGCCGCCGGCCCTCGGGACCGGCGGCTTTTTCATGGCGGTGACAGCAAAGGAAACTCAAGGCAGCGTGACGGTCCAGACTTCGAAATTCTTGCGCACGTCGACCTGACGCGCGGTGCGGGCGGTAAAGACGAAGGTGCTGACCGAGGCGCCTTGGGCGTACTGGTAGACGTTGGGGGCCACCTGGGTGCAGTGGTTGTCGCTCTGCGTATTCACCGGCTGGCAGTAGATGATCGCCTTGCGGGCGGTGGTGCGTACGGTGATCGAATCGGTAAAGCGGTTGTTGTTGGGACCGCGGCCGGAAACGAGGAACGTGGTGGGCGCGAGCGCGCCGCCCGGCACCACCCAGCCATCCAGGTTGCCGTCGGCGCTGAAGTCGATGTTGTTCGCATCGGGGTCCGACGGGATCGGTGCCGGAAACACGATACCCCGGGCAACGCCCTCGGTCTCCTGCAGCAACTCGGCACGCAGCGCCGGCGCAAGCTCCACCAAAGGTGTCTGCACGGCTTCGGCAACGGTGGGAGCGCGTGAGAAGGTGCGCACGTATTGAACCGTGTTCTCGCCGCCGGCCGCATGGAAGAACTCGAGCTTCCACACGGTCTGATCGGCGATCTTGCCCAGCTGCTCGTCGGTGTACTGCGGCGCGGCGAAGAGGTTGCCGGTCTCGAACTGGCTCGGGTTGCCCGGCTGCGCCGGGTCCGCGTAGCGCGCCGCCATGCGCCAGACCGACGAGTTCAGTGGCGTGCCGTTCGCCGTGCCGTCGGAGGTGAGCACCAGCGTGGTGAGCCCGTCCCTGGGCACCAGCACCAGTTCCTTGCCCGGCAGCGATGCGGTGGTGGCTACCACCTTCGAGAAGATCGGGCTGCCCTGGCTGAGCACGTTGTCCACCGACAGGGCGTAGCCGGCCGAGTGATACACCAGGTTCGGATGCTTCAGGAAGTCCTTCTTCTCCAGCTGCGGCCGCACGAATGCGCGGTAGGCGTTGCTGTTGCCGGTGAGCTTGAGCGTGCCGTCCACCACCTTCGCATTGAACACGTCGTTGTCGGTGTTGCCCACCACGTCGGTCCAGCGGTAGGTGAGCGCGATGTCGCCGTTGGGATAGAAATACTCGAAGTTGCCGCGGTCGTGCTTCAGGTTGGTGGGGCCGAAGCGGAACAGGCTGTCGAACGGGCGCCGCGCGCCGCCGGCCGCGCGGCCGATGGAAATACCCGCCGCCACGAAGTTCTCCGGGTTGTCGCCCACGAACAGCGTGCGGCATTCGGGCGCGACCACGTTGGCCGCTGTGCCGAACGCGTTGCCGTCCTGGTTGATGGGGCTGTCGACGCGCTGTTCGAGCGGCAGCGCATAGCAGGCGTTGATGCGCGCCAGCAGCGCCTGCACCATGGCCGGCGTGGGCGGCTGCACCAGCGCCGCCGCGTCCACTGCCGGCAGCGGGGCGATGGTGGCGTCGCCGCTGCGAAAGACGATGGACACCGGCGCGCTCTCTTCGCCCGCCGGCAGCGCCTTGACGGTGATCTCGATGTTGGAGGCCGTGCCGTCGGGGCGTACCGACACGTTGATCGAATCGAGCACACGGTCCTGCCCCGAGCCGTTGGCCTGGAACTCGCCGCTCATCGGGTCGATGCTGAGGTTCAGCGCGGTGAGCAGCGGCTGCAGGGCAGCGACGAGCTTGGCGACCTGGTCGCCGATCGAGCCGGCCGTCACGGCACCGGCATCGGCCTGGATCGCTGCGGCCAGCTTCGACGGGTCGCCGTTGGGTGCGAGCTGCGCCACGATGATCGTGGTCAGCGGCGTCACGTTGGTGGTGCCGGTGGCGGTGCTTGCCGTGGTGCTGTAGAGCGTGAGGTCGTCGCGCACGGCCTGGATCACCAGCGGCGCCTTGGTACCCGCGGGCAGCGAGCAGGTGTAGGTGCCCTCGGGCGTGGTGGTCACTTCGCAGACCTTGGCGCCGGTCTGGTCGAAGACCGTGAGCGCCGCACCGGCGAAGGCCGCACCGGTGGCGACCGTGCCGCTGAGCGTGGTGCTGGCCGCCGGGGGCGGATTGCCGCCGCCGTTGCCACCCGATGCCGGTGGGAGGAAGCCCAGGCCGCCGCTGCTCCCGCCTCCTCCACCCCCTCCGCATGCGGCGAGAAGCGCCAGGGTGACGACGGACAGCGCATGGGGAATCTTGCGGGTGAGATAGGGCATGTTTGGGCTCTTCGAAAGGGTTGAAAACTCCGGGCCTCCCGGCGTTCCGCAAACAATAGCTTTCACTTTTCGAAGAAAAAATGATGCAAATGCATCATTCTTGAAACGCAGCAACCTTCATTCCGTCCAGAAAGAGAATAGAAAAGTACGCGTTTGCAAATCACGGAAACATGGGATGCGGTACCCCGCCACTGCGGGAAGACTCGGCCCATGAATCGTCCGGAACTGCATGACTTCAGCATGCTGCTGGTGCAGCTCTACCGGCTCTCGCACGAATTGCCGATCGACGCTTTCCAGGATGCCGCGCTCGAACTGGTCAAGCCGGTGCTGCCCTTCGACGCCTCGATGTGGGGCACGGCCACCACTGCGGCCGAGGGAATCGACGTGCACACGCTGCACCTGTACCGCAAGACGCCCGAGATGATGATGGAGTACGACGACTTCAAGCACCTCGACTCCGCGGCGGCCAGCTTCTTCGGCAAGGGGCACGGCACGCGGGGCTTCCACTCGAAGAGCTGGTGGAGCGGGCCCGAGTACGCGCCGTTCCTGGACTACGTGCAGCGCTACGACCAGAACAACATCTTCATCACGATGGACAGCGATCCGCGGTCCAACTTCATGCACTGGTTCTCGCTGTTCCGCGCCGATCCGGACGCGCACTGCAAGCCGGAGGAGGTGAACCTCCTGGCGAGCCTCTCGCCGCACCTGATGCAGGCGCTGGCATTCAACCGCATCGTTCACCTGGACCGGCTGGAGTCCGGCACGCAGGCGGCGTCCGGCTCGGCCATCGGCGACCTGCGCGGCGTGCTCTATCACGCCGACAACTTCTTCGAGACGACGCTGAAGACGGAGTGGCCCTCATGGCGCGGGCGCACGCTGCCCGATGCGCTGCTCAAGCACTTTCTGCGTGGCGAAGCGCCCTACAGCGGGCATGCGATCGTGGTCACGCACCGGGTAGAGCAGCGCCTGCTGTTCCTGAAAAGCCGCATGCGCTGCCGCGCCGACAGCCTCACGCCGCGCGAGCGCACGATCGCCGAACTGCTGGCGCGCGGCGATACGCACAAGGACATCGCCGGCATCCTGAGCCGCTCGCCGGCCACGGTGCGCAACCACATCCAGTCGATCTACGACAAGCTGCAGGTGTGCAACGTGGCAGGGCTCATCCACGAGTTGCGGCTGGCGGGCTGACCCCGCCGCCTTTCTTCACTTCGGGCGGACCGCGTCCGCCGTCCCCTGAATGAACGCCTTGATGCTCTCGATGTCCTCCCCCGAGAGCTTGCCGGTGAAGTCGGGCATGCCGCGCGCCATGGCCGGGCCCTTGAGGATGAACTTGTCCAGGTTCTCGATGTAGGCCGAATCCATGTAGCCGAGGTTGGGGATGTTGCCGCCGCGGTCCACGCCCGGCACGCCGTGGCAGAAGACGCAGTTGCTCACGTAGAGCATGGTGCCGGCCTGCACCTTGGCCGGGTCGTACTTCACGCCCTGCACCAGCTTGCTCATGCGGTACTGCACGAAGTCCGGCATCTTGGCGGTGCCGCCGACCGCGAAGGTGTAGACCGTGCCCGGCCCCTGCTTCTCGGTGGCGCGCTGCGCAAGGCCGTACACGCCGCCCCAGCCCACGGCCACCGACACGTACTGCTTGCCGTCCACCATGTACGTCGACGGTGCCGCAACCACGCCGGTGCCGGTGGGCGTTTCCCACAGCTTCTCGCC
Source organism: Variovorax sp. W1I1 (assembly GCF_030815625.1). Taxonomy (NCBI): domain Bacteria; kingdom Pseudomonadati; phylum Pseudomonadota; class Betaproteobacteria; order Burkholderiales; family Comamonadaceae; genus Variovorax; species Variovorax sp. W1I1. Next base: position 5,837,610 of record NZ_JAUSWZ010000001.1, read on the forward strand.
AGTCTTCGCGTTGTAGGCGAGAAGCCGCCCGTCGGCCGTGCCCTGGAACACGAGGTTGCCTGCGGTGGTGAGCGTGCCGCCGTTCCAGGGCGAGGCGTAGTCGACGCCCCATGCTTCCTTCTGCGCGACCGGGTCCCAGGCGACGAGGCGGCCGAAGGGCTTGCTCTTGGGCGGCTCGGCGTTGGCGAACATGCCGGTGTTCCAGCCCAGCGCCGCATGCGGACGGCCCGGGGCGTTCTGGTCGAACTTCCAGTCCTTGTCGTCCATGAGGTTGAGCGGCACGTGCTGCGCTGGCAGGTAGGCCAGCCCCGTCTGCGGGTTGAACGACATCGGGTGCCAGTTGTGCGCGCCGAAGGGGCCGGGGATGCTGTCGCCGGGCTTCTCGTTCTGCCGCGCGGCGGCGATCTCGATGGGCCGGCCGTTCTTGTCGTAGCCGGTGGCCCAGTTCACCTCGACGAAGTTCTTCGCAGAGATGAACTTGCCATTCGTGCGGTCGATGACGAAGAAGAAGCCGTTCTTCGGCGCATGCAGCAGCACCTTGCGCGACTTGCCGCCGAGCTTGACGTTGGCCAGGATCATCGACTGCGTGGAGGTGTAGTCCCAGTTGTCGCCGGGCGTCTCCTGGTAGTGCCACACGTACTTGCCGGTGTCGGGGTCGAGCGCGACCACCGAGCCGAGGTACAGGTTGTCGCCGCCCTTGGGGCTGCGCGCCTTGTGCGCCCAGGGCGATCCGTTGCCGGTGCCCACGTACATCAGGTTGAGTTCGGGGTCGAAGGCGAAGCTGTCCCACGCGGTGCCGCCGCCGCCGGCCTCCCAGTACTTGCCGCTCGGGTCCCAGGTCTTGGCGGCGCGCGCCATGGATTCGTCCTCGAAGGGTTTCGCCGGATCGCCCGGCACCACGAACCAGCGCCACTTCTGGTCGCCGGTCTTCGCGTCGTAGGCGGTGACGTAGCCGCGCACGCCGTACTCGGCGCCGCCGTTGCCGATGATGACCTTGCCCTTGAAGACGCGGGGCGCGCCGGTGATGGTGTAGCTGCCCTTCTGTCCATCGATGGTGTTCTTCTCCCACACCTTCTGGCCCGTGGCCGCGTCGAGCGCAATGAGCCGGCCGTCGTAGGCGGCGACGTAGACGCGGCCTTCGTGCAGCGCCACGCCGCGGTTCACCACGTCGCAGCAGCCCCTGAAGCCTTTGGATTTATCGACCTGCGGATCGAAGGTCCAGAGCTTCTGGCCGGTGCGCGTGTCGATCGCATGCACCACGCTCCACGAGGCGGTGACGTACATGATGCCGTCGACCACCAGCGGCGTGGCTTCCACCCCGCGCGTCGATTCGAGGTCGTACGACCAGACCAGCCCGAGCTGCTTCACGTTGCCCGCGTTCACCTGGTCGAGCTTGCTGAAGCGCGACTCGGCGTAGTCGAGGCCGACGCTGGGCCAGTCGGGTGTTTTCTGCGCCGCGTTGGCGCGCACGAAGTTGCCGTCGACCTTCTTCACCGCGGTGGCGGCACGGTCCTGCGGACTCTGGGCCGTCGCCATCGATGCGCCCAGGCACAACAATGCGCCGGCCAGCAGATGCAGCCCGGTGGTGGTTTTCTTCATCGTGAGTCTCCTTGTGCTGCAAGGATCGTTTGCGCGACGCCGGCCTTCATCTTCGGGATTTCCCCAATCGAGCCTTGTTCCATTGCGGAACACATTCGCTGTGGTCCCCGAATCCAGGGAGGCATCGAGCACCATGGCTCACGACATGTTCGACAGGCTGGGCACCGCGGATGCGCCGCGCCAGCTCTTCACCAGCACGCCCGCGGAGCGCGTGGCGCTCGCGCGGCGGCAGTTCTTCGAGGAAGGCGTGCGGCCCTCGGGCCTCATCGGCGAGGCGGTGCTGCAGTCATGGATGCGCTGCACCCGCACCCATGCCGACCGCCAGCGCATCGTGCCCTTCGATGCCGTCACGCCCAGCCGCCTGCACGCCACGCTCGCGCGCAACCGCGAGCTGCTCGACGTGGCCCGGCAGGAGCTCGGGCAGATGGAGCACGCGCTCGCCGGCACCGACTGCCGCGTGATCCTCACCGATCGCGACGGCGTGGTGGTGCACGTCACGCACCAACCCGCCGCTGCGCACCAGCCGGTGCTGCGCAAGACCGCGCGCGTGGGCGTGAACATCTCCGAGCGCATCGTGGGCACCACCGCGCCCGGCATCGTCGCGAGCACCGGACAGGCCTGCACGGTCGATGGCGCGGAGCACTACTTCGACGTGCTGCGCGAGATGCAGTGCGCCGCCGCGCCGATCCGCGACGTGACGGGTCGCCTCGCCGGCGTGCTCGACCTCACGGTGGAGGCGCGGCGCTTCGGTTTCGATGCGGCATCGATGGTGTCGCTCTATGCGACGACGATCGAGAACCGCTTGCTGCAGGCGCAGTCGCGCGACCACCTCATCCTGCGTTTCCAGGCGAGCCCGACGCTGCTCGGCACGCCGATGGAGGCGCTCGCCGGCGTCGCGCCGGACGGCACGATCGCGTGGCTCAACAACGCGGGCGCGCGCTTGCTCGGGCGCTTGCCCGAGGCGGCGGACGAGCGCGATGTGGAATGCCTGCTGGGCCACGACCTCGCGAGCCTGCTGCGGCTGGGGCGCCGCGAATCCGCGCAGCCGCTGCGGCTTGCGAGCGGCCTGGGCGTGTGGGTGCAGGCGCATCTGAAGGGCGCGGACGGCGTGGACTTCAAGCATGCGGTGGCGATGCCCGCCCTGCATGCGTCGACGCCCATCGCACACACGGTCGATGCGGTCGCCGCCGAAGAAGACTGCACAACCGCAACCGACGACGAACAGACACCGCATGCCGAGACCTTGCGCGAACACAGCCGCAAACTGATCGAGGAGACGCTCGCGGCGCACGGCGGCAATGTGTCGCAGGCGGCGCGCCAGTTGAACGTGTCGCGCGGCACGCTCTATCGACGCATGCGCGGCTGGCGAGAGAGCGAGCAGCCACAGGCCGAATGAAGTTCGGGGCATCGTCTGCTCGTTGCAGAGAAGCCGGGAACAAGATGGTCTGAATGATCGTGAGGTCATTCGGCCAGGCGGATGGGCGGTGGTGGCCGTGGAGACCGCCTTTCGCTGTATCACCGGGCGCGCAGTAGTGTGTCGAGCCGGGCATGGTCGAGCCCAGCGCCACAAATTTTTCACGTCTCGCTGTGCCAATTCCCGGCGTGAGCCCCGGTTGACCATTGTTTGCAACGGTGCAGTTCCAGCTGCCAGAGACTGCCGGACCGTCGTTCACCCGAGGTCCAGCCGATGTCTCGAACCCTTGCCGTTGCTAGTTCCGCTATTCCCGATTCGCTGGAGCCCGTGCGGCTCTCGGGCCGCGAGGGCATCAACAGTCTGTTCGAGTATGAATTGCTGCTCAAGACCCCCGATGCGCTCAATTTCAGCTTTGGTGCTGCGGCGGATATCGATCTCGACAGCTTCGTCGGCCAGGAGATCAGTTGTCTGATTGAACTCGATGGCGCGGGCGAGCGGCAGATCAACGCGCTCATCACCGATGCGCAACTCTGGGGCGAGGAAGGCCGGCACGTTCAGTACAAGCTCACTCTGCGCCCCTGGCTGCACTTGGGCACGCTGACCAGCGACTGCAAGATCTACCAGAACAAGACGGTCGTCCAGATCCTGGATGAATTGCTGGCGGACTATGTGTTCCCCGTCGACAAGCACTTGAGCGATATCTACCCCGTCCGGGACTTCCAGACGCAATTCAACGAGAGCGATTTCGCGTTCTTCGAGCGCTTGTGCCAGGAGTGGGGTCTGAATTTCTACTTTGCGCACGGCGAAGGCAAGCACCGCCTCGTGCTCACCGACAACACGGGTGCGCACGTCCCCATGGACAGCGTTGCGTACCGACAGGTCGAGTACCACGCGCCCGGCTGGAAGCTCGATGCCGAATACATCAGCAGTCTCGTTCCACACCACCAGCTCACCAGCGGGCGCTACGTCAGCCGCGACTACGACTACACCCGTCCCAAGGCCGACCTGAGCGTCAAGCGCGCCGATCCGCGCCCTACCGGGCAGGCCGATCAGGAGGTCTACCAATGGCACGACGGCCAGGCCGGCAGTCACTACGCGCAGCCTCGCGCTGGAGCAGGTACCAACGAGCCTCTTGCAGAGGGTGATCGCATTGCGCTGCTGCGCATGCAGGCATTGCGTACTCACGGTGCACGCGCCAAGGCCAGCGGGAATCTGCGCGGCATGGCCCCCGGCTTCACTTTTCAGTTGCAGAAGCACCCTCGCGGAGCGGCCAACATTCAGTACCTCGTTCTCGACAGCCAGTTCCTCATCGAGAACGTCGCACAGGACAGCCAGGACACAGGAGCCGCACCGCATCGCAAACAGCAGTGGCGCGTCGAGGTCGACTTCACGGCCCACCCCATCACTGAACCGCTGCGCCCCGAACTGTCGCGGCACAAGCCGCACACGCAAGGCCCGCAGGTCGCACTGGTCGTCGGACCCGAGGGCGAGAACCTGTGGACCGACGAGCTGGCTCGCATCAAGGTCCAGTTCCCTTGGGATCGCCTGGGCCAGAAGAACCAGCATTCCACCTGCTGGCTGCGCGTGAGCTCGCCGTGGGCCGGCAACCAACTCGGTGGCGTGCATGTGCCGCGCATCGGCCAGGAGGTGATCGTCGACTTCATCGGCGGCGACCCGGACCTGCCCATCTGTACCGGCCGGGTGCACAACCAGATGAATCTGCCGCCCTGGGAGCTACCAGGTCAAGTCGCCTTGTCGGGCTTCAGAAGCAGGGAGCTTGTCAAGGAAGGCGGCAACGGTTCGGGCAGTCGCTCCAACCACCTGATCCTGGATGACACCGACCAGAAGATTCAGGCGCAACTCAAGAGCGACCACCAGAGCAGTTCGCTGAGCCTCGGCCACGTCACGCGCATCGACGGCAATGCAGGTCGCCAGGACGCACGGGGCGAAGGTTTTGAATTGCGCACCGATGCTCACGGCGCCATCCGTGCCACGCAGGGCCTGCTCATTACGACCGAGGCGCGCCCCAACGCCCGCGCGCATTTGCTCGACAGCGGCGAGACCCGCCAGCGGCTGATCGAAGCCCGAGATCTGCATGACGCGGGGGCGCAGGAGGCGCAGAAGAACAAGGTCCAGGAGGGCAACGACCAGGCTGAAGTTGCCAAGTCCTTGAAGGAGCAGAACGATGCGGTCAAGGGCCAAGGCGCAGCCGATGTCGAAGCCGGGCGCTTCCCCGAGCTGGCCCAGCCGCACCTGGTGCTGGCCAGCCCCGCCGGCATCGAGACCACCAGCCAGTTCAGCACGCACATCGCCAGCGTCGAGCACACGGCCCTCACCAGCGGCAAGCACACCAGCATCACCAGCGGCGACAGCCTGCTGGGCGTGGCGCTGCAGGCCATCAAGCTCTTCGCGGCGCAGAAGGGCATCAAGATCGTTGCCGCCCAGGCCGACATTGACATCCAGGCGCTGAAGACCTGCATCAACCTCCTGGCCAAGGACGAGATCACCATTCGGGCCGACAAGATCAGGATCGAGGCCAAGACGGAGTTGCTGATCAGTGGTGGCGGCAGCTACGCGCACTACAAGGGCGGCAGCATCGAGAGCGGCACCACCGGCCCGCATGTTCAGCATGCAAGCGTGCACAGCATGGTTGGACCGAGCAGTGTCAGCCGGCCCAGCCTGCCGGAGGGGCTAAGGCCGGGCAAGGGACAGCTCGAGCTCACGCACCGCTATGCCAACAGCCATGGCTTGAAGGGTGCCGACTACAAGGTCACCGACTCGGCCGGGCAGGTCAAGACTGGCAAGCTCGATGACAAGGGTTTCGCGGCTGTCTCGGGACTGGCACCGGGTGGTGCTCGCATTGAATTGGGCAAGGATCCGCGCAATCCGTGGGATCACTCCAGCTACTTTGGAATCCCTACATGGCCGTCCAAGAAAACGGATGGCCCTGCGGACGCGACAACCGCTCCTGCAAACGACATGCTCGCTGGCCTCATGAAGCAGGCCAGTGGCGCAGCCAGCACAGCCAGTGCAGCCATCGGCGCAACAGCCGCATTGGCTGGCGGTCAGCTCGCCAAGTCGGCAAGTGGCGCGGTCAGCGTTTCTGCCACGGCCGGTGTCGCCCGCGCCGTGACGAGCGGCAATTTCGCCAGCATCGCCAAGACCGCTGTCACATCGGTTGCAAACAGCGTGGTTGGAGACATGGCCGGCAAGGCCGTGGCGCGATTGCCACCGGGCGTGGTACTGCCTCACACCACGGTCTGAAGCCCACGCCACATGCGCGCGCATTGCGCGCATCCAGTGCATTCAAAAAAATCGATAAGAGCCAAGCGGCTCAGGGAGTTCCAGCATGGCCGACATGTCGCAGGCGGAGATGACGAAGAAAGAGGACGAACAGGAGATGTTCGTCAAGCCGCTGGACCAGATCGACCCTGCAGAGCTTCCGGGCGCCAAGAAAGTTGTCAACGACTGGCTCAAGAGCATCAGCGGCGACCACGTCACGGTGGACAGAGTCATGACTGTCGCCAGTGCCGTTCCAATACTCGGCAACATCCTGGCGGCCATCGATGCCGTGTGCGACATCATCGTTCTTGTCCAGAACAAAACCTCCAGCAGCATCGAAAAGGGGCTCAACTGGGTCAGCCTTGGCATCAACCTGATCGGCATCATTCCGTTCCCCCCGACCATGGCTGCGGCGCGGACCAGCCTGAGGCCTGCACTGCATCTTGTGCGAAGCAAGTTGCGCACAGTCGGCCACGGACTCGACGATGCCCTCGTCGTGCTGCTTGTTGACCATCTCAATGCCACCCTGGCTGGTGAGATCGACAAGTTCGTGAACGAGGCCATCCAGAAGCTCGAGAGCATTCTGGACGAAGCCGCCACCATGGCGCACGACCTGATCTCCGGATTGAGCAATGCCTTGCGCAAGCTCGCATCGGGCACGCCGTTCGATACCAGTGCACCAGCGCCAGCACTCCCCTTGAAGCGCGACCCGGAGACAACCTACGAGAGCGGCGTCTGGGGAGCCATCAAGGGGATTGCAGACGATGTCGGGGACGGAATCGCAGACGGCGCCGGTTATGTCGGCGGGAAAGTCGTGCAAGGCGCCAAGGTTGCGGGCAATGCCGGAGTCGGCCTGGTCATGCGCAACACCGAGGGCGGCGGCAAGGCTTCAAAGCTGATGAACACCTACGCCAACTCGTTGGACAGTCTGGCTAAAACGGCGAAGGCGCAGATCAAGGCGTTGGGCAATGCGGGAGCCGGCATGTCCATCGCCTGGCTTCTCGTGAGGCTCAAGGATGCCGTGTTGCGCTTTCGCACCAAGGGCAAAGGTAAAGCGGGAGGCACCACGGTCAATGACAAGACCACCGCAAAGCACGAGCAGAAGAAGCCGGAAGGGGAGCTGGACACGGGGAGCTCAGAACGCACAAAGAGGGTGCGTGATGCCAATGCTTGCAAGAATTGCGAAACGGGTGCCGCAACGCCTCGCTCCATCAGCTTTGCAACTGGCAGCGAGACCTTCGTCCATACCGACTTCACCTTGCCGGGCCACATGCCCATCGTCTGGAGTCGCACGTACTACTCGCGCCTGGCAGCCTACGACCACCCGCAGCATCACTCCGCACATACCGACAGCAGCGCCTATCTCGGTGCTCGGTGGACCAGTCCCTACACCACCCGCATCGATCAGGCCTTAGATGGCAGCCTGAGCTACTTCGCGGCCGATGGCCGCGAGCACCGCTTCCCCAAGCTGGCCGAACCCGAGGATGGCAAGGTCGGCCAGACTCACCACAATGCCATCGAAGACCTCACCCTCGGGCGAGGTCATGCCGGCCTGCTCATCCTGAGCCATGCCCGCGACTACATCGAGACCTTCGAGCTCGCCCCCCAGTTCATGCGCGAGGGCAAGGCGCGCACCAAGAACAAGGTCGTGCATTACCGGCCAGCAAGCCAGCGCACCCGCGCTGGTCACACGACCGAGTTGGCCTATCGCCACGAAGGCGGGCAGCTCTCCGATATCGTCAGCGGCCAGGTCCATGTCAGCACCGCCATCGATGAGCATGGCCGCATCCAAAGCCTGTGGCTCGTGCAGGATGGACAGGCCGTGCGCCAACTGGCCGCCTATACCTATCAGACGCTGGCCGATGGCAGCAGTGATCTCATCGCCGCCCAGGATGAGAACCAGCAAAGCTGGCACTACGAATATCAGGCTGCGGGGGAGAAAGCCAGCACCCACCTGATCTCTGGCTATACAGACCGCACCGGCCGTGGCACCCATCTCCATTGGAAGCACGAAGACGGTTTCGACATCGGCCTGAGCGCCGACAACAGCGCCGAGGCCAAGGCGTATCGCGAACACGCCGACGACGGCAGCTTCGACACCACCATCGTCTGGAACAAGCACATTCGCCTGGCCACCGTCATCGATGCCCTTGGCGCGCAGACACGCTACTACTTCGACTTCCTGGGCTACACCTACCGCATCATTCATCCGGAGGTGCGCGGTGCGGACGGACTGCTCTATGCGCATGAAGAGTGGTTCTTCCGGGATGCGAACAAGAACATCACCAAGCATCTGCATCCTGATGGCAGCCAGGACCGCTACACCTACGACGCGCACAGCAACCTCGTGAGCCACACCCGTGCCGACCACAGCACGGTGCACATCGCCCACGACGACATGGACAACCTCACCGGCATTCGCGATGCCGAAGGGCATGCGTGGAAGCGCACCTACGAGGGCGTCAATCTCATTGAGGAAATCGACCCGCTGGGCCACAAGACCGAGTACGCCTACAACGAGCACGGCCTGCCGGTGGAGATCACCGACGCCAAGGGCGGCAAGAAGCAGTTGGCTTATGACGATGCCGGCCAACTCGTTGCGTACACCGACTGCTCGGGCAAGACCAGCAGTTGGGCCTATGACGAGCGCGGCCGTCTGATCAAGCAGAGCAATGCGGCCGGCGAGATCACTCGGTACCGCTACGAGCGCGGCCAACTGACTCGCATCATCGATCCCGACGGCACCGAGGAGCAGTTGGCGCACGATGCCGAAGGCCGCTTGCTCTCGCACCGCGATGCACTGCAACGTGAAACCCGCTATCAATACACCGTGGCGGGCCAGATCGCTCGGCGCACCGACGCCAACCGCAACACCATCGACTACCAGTGGGACCGCCTGGGCCGCCTGGCAGCGCTGCGCAACGAGAACGGCCGCACCCACAGCTTCAGCTACGACCCGCTGGGCAAGCTGCTTTCCGAAGTGCAGTTCGACGGCAGCAGGACCGTGTACGGCTACTCCCCTGCCACGGGTGTGCTGCGCCAAGTCACCGAAGGCGATGCGGTCACCCAGCTCGACTTCGATCCCAAGGGGCGCCTGACGAAGCGCACCGCGGGGCTGTATATCGAGCCCACGGACAGCCAGGGCCGGCCAACCGGGCGTACGCTGGATGCGAAGAGCATCCAGACCGATAGCTATGCCTACGACGGCAACGGGCAGCTCATCGATGCCCGCAACCCGCATATTCACTTGCAGTGGTTCCCTGATGCTGCGGGCAACGTCAAGACCGAGCACCATCATTACCTGATCGACGAAGAAGGTAGGCCGAGCAGCCAGCCGATGACGGCAGTCTGGCAGCACCGCTACGACGAGTTGGGCAACCGCATCCAGACCACGCGCCCTGACGGCCACACCACCACCTGGCTGACCTAAGGCTCAGGTCACGTGCACGGCCTGATGCTCGATGACATGGAGGCCGTGCAGATCGAGCGCGACGACTTGCACCGTGAGGTCAAGCGGATACAGGCCAACGAGGTGGGGCAGGAGCAGCAGTACGACCCAGCAGGGCGGCTGAAGGCTCAGGTGCTCCGCCGGGTGGAGAGGCTGGGCGAGAGTCGAGGCAGTCCTTCTCCTTCTGCCCCCAACGCCAGCGCACTCGGCATCCAGCGCAAGTACAGCTACGACCGAGCCGGCCAGCTCACCGACATCGGCGACAGCCGCCGAGGCAGCCTGAGCTACCGCTACGACCCTGTGGGCCGTCTGCTGCAGGCCCAGAGCCAACTGGGCACCGAGACCTTTGCGTTCGATCCGGCCAGCAATATTCTGGACCCGATGGCGCCGGCGGCCAGAGAGGCTGGGGCGATTCACAGCATCCCAGCGATCCTGAACAACCTGGTGAAGGACTACGCTGGCACGCACTTCGAATACGACAGCCGCGGCAACATGGTCAAGCGGCTGCACAACGGCCAGCGCACGCGCTTTACGTGGGATGCGCTCGGGCGATTGACCGACGCGCGCACCCAGGACACGCGCACCTCATTCCTGTACGACCCGCTCGGCCGACGCATTGCCAAGCGCAGCGAACCCATCGTCATCACCAGTTCGATGGACGGCAGCCACTATCACGCGGCCGAGTACCAGCGCCAGATCCACGAACGCGGCCTGGGCACGGTGCTCTTCGGTTGGGATGGTGACCAGATGGCTTGGGAAAGCGACCAGGCTCGACAGCGGACGGTGCACTACGTGTTCGAGCCCGGCAGCTTCGTGCCGTTGCTGCAGGCCAAATCCAATGCAGACATGCGTCGGGCGATGCTGCAGCGGCCAAAGGCGGCGACGCAAAGCTATGTCGATGCGCAAGGCAACTACGACCTGGATCAGGACCCGCTGTACAACGGGATGTACGAGGCGGGCATCGGCAGCGACGGGGAGCCGCCAGCGCCACTGGAGAACATTCACTTCTACCAGTGCGACCACCTGGGCACACCATTGGAGCTGACCGATGAGGCCGGCAACATCGCATGGGAGGCGAATTACAAGGCTTGGGGTGAGGCAAGGCTCACGATCAGCGAGGCCGCCAGGAAAGCCGGGCTGAAGAATCCGATCCGATTCCAGGGGCAGTATCTGGACGTAGAGACGGGGCTGCACTACAACCGGTTCAGGTATTACGACCCGGTGATGGGGCGGTTTGTATCGAAGGATCCAATTAGATTGCGAGGTGGAATTAATGTATTCCAATATGCCTCCAATCCGGTGAAATGGATTGATCCGACCGGACTTTCTGCAGCATCCGATTTACCTCGAATGAAAGGGCGAAGCGTGCCACGTGTCGGATCGATCCTGAGTAATGCGGGGTTTAATAAAACAAAAGGCAATGGCGCGAATGAAACTTGGAAGCACACGGATGGATCAGAGGTCAGAGTTCATAAATACGGAAATAAATGCCTATGCCCTTATAAATCAGGAAATAACGCACATATTCATAAGGAAGATCCTGCAGGATGGCAACTTAATGATCACGGGCGTGTATCAGTAGACCCGGTCGAAACCCACATTGGTATTCGTAACCCTATGGATCTGCCATTTTTTCGAGGAAGGTCGCACGGATCATGAGCTATGAATATAGATTGCTGCTCGATAGCACTATCTCGGCGCAGCATTTTATGAACTCATTAATGCTGAGTGAGGCATGCGTCAAGGCGCAAGCAAGAGAGGTCTATTTAAAAGACCAAGAGTTGCAGACTCCAGCTGAGTATGACGCCAGGTTAATTCAGGAGGGCAATCAGTCAATATGGATGGAAATCAATTTAAAGTCGGTGAATTTATATAGATTGATCCACTCATCACTGAGCGGCGGGGTTGTTCGATGTTATGAGGATGGAGATTTAGATGATGAGGTTTCTCTGAAAGAAGCATTTCGCATCAAAATCAAAAAATAAGCGAGCCATTCAATAAAATCGAAGCGGCAACGTTCCGATTTGAGAAGGACTATTGGAGAAGGATACCGAAGTGGTGGAGGGTGTCGTGTCACCACTTCGCGGGTCACGGTTCGAAGAAATAAATCTGGCGGCGTTTATACCGCATGCCCTCGATTATGAATTCAGTTAACCTCAATTATATACGCGGCCTCTACGATTTTTTATTTGGGAAAATCGATGAGGAATTAGAGGAATTTGACATTAATTTACCTGAGAATCAGAGAATTCTCTTTGAAGAGATGGCGCACAATTTTAAAAAATTCGGCCCGACTTCAAAGAGAAACATTCTTGATGGTCTGAACTTAATTTTTCATAATTCTTGCGATGAAGAATTATGGAGAAATGCTATTCCACATGACCTCCCTCTTAACCGCGTGGCGGACAGGCGAGGTTATTTGGAAGGAGTTATTTTTGCATTGACAAAAAATACCCCTGAATTGCTTGATAAACGTCAAATTCTATTGATTAATGAAATAGGAGCACATGGGTTGGATTTTTCAAAATGATCAGTTATTTTAATGCAAATCAAATTTCATTAATCATCGTGCGCACCTCGAGCCAAGGGTAAATAGCGCTCAAATTCAATGCAATTTTCTCGGTCACATTCATGGAATGCACTACGTGCTCTCCATGAGCGGTGGCGATCTCGATGATCTCTATATCAATAATAAGAGTGGCCGCACCAAGCTGTTTGATGCGATGAAAACTGACTTCAATATCTACGGGCCGGTCAGCAAACAAAGGACTCTTGAAATAATCAATGCCATTGGACTCGATAGCCCTGCTCGCGCGCGTACTGCGTACTGGCTCGGCGGCCATCCGACGTGACGGGTGGAGGCGACGCTGAACATGCTCGCGAAGCTGAAGCCGACGCGTTCGGCGATCTCGGCGACGCCGCCTTCGTTGGGCGGAGCAAACCCTTCGCGGGCGCGCCATGCGAGCAAGTACCCATCGGGGCCACTCCCACCTTGCGGCTGAGGCGATCAAACAACGTGCGCGTGCGCGTCGTGCTGCCCGGCTCCTAGGGCGAGACCAGTTTTCGGAACGCCGCGCGCCTGCACCGCATCGAGAACGAGGTCTGTAGCGACTTCATGAAAAAGACCATGCGCCCGCATGCTCGCGTCCACCGGCCCCGGGGCACGCGCGCGAAGAACTCGGCCGAGGCCGTGCAGTGGGCGGCCGGTCGGTGCGTGTCTCAGCGCTTGGGCAACGCGTAGGCGATCACATGGTCCCCGGTGCGCGTGCCGAGCGAGCCGTGTCCGCCGGCGGCCACCAGCACGAATTGCCGCCCGTCGCTGCCGCGATAGGTCATCGGCGTCGCCTGCCCGCCTGCCGGCAACCGGCTGCGCCACAGCTCCTTCCCATTGCCGACGTCGTACCCCCGCACGTACTGGTCGAGCGTGCCCGACAGGAACGCCACGCCCCCCGCGGTCATCACCGGCCCGCCGAGATTCGGCACCCCCATCGCGAACGGCAGCGGCAGAGGCGAGCTGTCGCGCACCGTGCCGTTCTTGTGCATCCAGATGACCTTGCCGCTGCGCAGGTCCGCGCCCGCCACATGCCCCCATGGCGGCGCCTGGCACGGCAGCCCCAGCACCGAAGTGAACGCGCTGAGCTTGATCGCGAACGGCGCGCCGAAGTTCTCGTTGAGCGCGGGCAGGCTGTCGTTCGGCCGGCTCTTGCCCTGCACGTACAGCGTGGTGTCGTCCGCGCGCGGCACCAGCTGCGACACGAAGGCGAGCGACGCCGGCGTGGTGAAAGCGATCTGCCGCTGCGGATCGACCGCGATGCTCCCCCAGTTGAAGACGCCGAAGTTGCCCGGGTAGATCAGCGAACCCTGTGTCGACGGCGGCGTGAAGCGGCCCTCGTAGCGCAGCCGGTGAAACGCGATGCGGCAGGCGAGCTGGTCGAAGATCGTGCCGCCCCACATGTCGGACGGCTTCAGCGCGGGCGGATCGAACGAGAGCCCCGACACCGGTTGCGTCGGCGCGGTGCGGTCGCCGGTGGCGGCGCCCTGCGGCGCGGGCCGCTCGTTCACCGGCACGATGGGCCGGCCGTTGCGCCGGTCGAGCACGAAGAGCTCGCCCTGCTTGGTCGGCTGCACGAGCGCGGGAATGGTCTCGCTGCCCACGCGCAGATCGATGAGGCTGGGCTGCGAAGGCACGTCGTAGTCCCAGAGATCGTGGTGCACCGTCTGGAAGCTCCAGCGCACGCGGCCGGTCGTGAGATCGAGCGCCACCACCGACGACGAATAACGCTCCGCGCCCTCGGTGCGCTTGCCGCCCCACTGGTCCGGCGGCTGGTTGCCCGTGGGCACGTAGACCAGCCCCAGCGCCTCGTCCACGCTGGAGATGGACCAGCTGTTGGGCGAGTTGACGGTGTAGGTGCGGTCGGCCGCGATGGGCGCTGTCTCGTCGGGGTTGCCCGAATCCCAGTTCCACACGAGCGCGCCGGTGTTGACGTCGAAGGCGCGAATCACGCCCGAGGTTTCCTTGGTCGAGACGTTGTCGAGCACCGTGCCCCCCACCACGATGAGCGAGCGCGTCACGACGACGGGCGAGGTCGAGTAGTAGGAGCCCACCTTGACGTTGGGCATGTTCTTCCAGAGATCGATCTGGCCGCTGCCGCCGCCGAAGGCCATGCAGGGCTTGCCGCTTTCGGGGCTGAGCGCGATCACGCGGCCGTCGGCGGTAGGCATGAAGAGCTTGGCGTCGCACTCGCCTGCCGGTGCTGAAGGCGAAGGCGACGGCGTCGGTGTGGCGCCCTGTGCCGTGCTGCCGGCGTAATACGAGAGGCCGCGGCAGGTCAGGTGCTGCAGCGCGAGCGATTTCTGGATGTCGGGCGTGTAGCGCCAGATCTGCTCGCCCGTGGTGGCGTTGAGCGCGATCACCGCCTGGTGCGGCGTGCAGAGAAAGAGCCGCTCGCCGATCTTGAGCGGCGTGACTTCGAAGGTCGTCTCTTCCGGATCGCCGGGCTGGCCGCGCACGTCGCCGGTGCGGAAGTGCCAGGCCTCTTCGAGCTGCCCGACGTTGGCCGGTGTGATCTGGTCGAGCGCCGAATAACGCTGGCCGAAGCCGGTGCCGCCGTAGGCGGTCCAGTCGTCCTTCGGCGGAGGCGGGCTGGCGAGCGCGGCAGCGGCTGCTGCGTTGCCCGATGCATCGGGCAACGGCGCGATGCCTTCTATGCGGCCGGGCTCGCGCGTCCACGAGAACACCGCCGCCAGCAGGAATGCCGCGAGCACCACGCCGAGCACGGCGCGCGTGCGGCCGATGCCGGTTGCATCGCGCCGCGCGAGCGCACGCGCCACCCAGGGCGAAAGCAGGAACAGGCCGATCACGAAGAACACATCGCCGCGCGCGGCCAGCGGCCACCAGTCGAAGCCCACTTCCCACAACGCCCACACCAGCGTGAGCAACACCACCGCCGCATAGAACAGCAACCCGATGCCGCCACCACGCCTGAGCAGCAAGGCCGACGCGATGAGCCCGAGCCCCGCCACGAGGTAGTACCACGAGCCGCCGAGCGCGATGAGCCATGCGCCCGCGACCACGAGCGCAAGGCCCGCGAGACCGAGGACCACGGCGACAACGACAAGCAATGCGGAGGGCGACGAGGACTCGGCGGGCTGGGTGAACTGGGCGGAGGAACGCGTCATGCTGGGACTCCTGGAGGCGGAATCCTCAAACGGTAGGGCATCGATCGCGCGGCGCGCGTAGGCCGAAGGCTCAGGCAGTGGCTAGAACGCGCTCGGCGCGCGCGCGACGCGTTCTCGCATCGGGTTGCAGCGGCCTTAAGTATTCGTGCAACGCCAGCGCCGCGGCGCCGACCGCGGGCGCGAGCTCTTCATAGCGCGCAATGCGCAGCCCGGGAGCCGGCATGCCCGCGCCATCGGCATGGCGCTTCACGGCCTCGAACGCGGCCTGCACGAAGCCGCGATGCGCCGCGCACGACTTGCCGCCCAACACGATGGCGCGCGGATTGAAGGTCACCCACAGGTTCTGCAGCAGCACGCCGAAGAAGGCCGCGGCGCGCTGCATGTCCACGCCTTCGCGCTCCAGCGTGCGCGAACCGAAGAAGGCTTCGGCGCAGCCACGCCGGCCGCACGAGCACAGCGGCCCGTCGAGTTCGAGGATCGTGTGGCCAATCTCGCCGGCCATGCCCTGCGCACCGGTGAAGAGGCGGTCGTTCAACACCACGCCCGCGCCCACGCCGACGTCGCAGCTCACGAAGATGAGCGGGTCTTCGCCCTCGCCCGCAGCGAATTCGTATTCGCCGAGCACGGCCGCGTCGGCATCGTTCTGCAGTTGCACCGTGACGCCGGGCAGGCCCGCGGCGGCGAGCGATTTTTCGAGTGCAGGCAGCAAGCTCACGTTGCGCCAGCCGAGGTTGGGCGCGAAGCGGACGACGCCGGTGCAATCGTCCACCGCGCCCGGCACGCACACGCCGATGCTCGAGAGGCTAAGACCCAGCGCGTCGAGCTGCTTGTGCGCGGCCGAGGCCATGCGCGCGACCTGCGCGCACACGCCAGCGGGCGAGCCGTCTGTCAGCGCGTGGGTGTTGGAGTACAGCACCTCGCCCTGCAGCGAAACGCACACGAGCCGCACGGTTTCCACCGCGATCTCCACGCCCATCAATGCGCGCACGCCGACATTGATCTGCAGCGGCGTCGAGGGCCGGCCGAGCCCGTCGTTCACGGCCGCATCGGACTCCTTGAGCCAACCTTCGTCGAGCAGCTCGCGCACCAAGAGGCTCACGGTGGATTTCGTGAGGCCGCTCTCGATGGCCAGGCGTGCACGCGACAACCCCGGCTGCGCGCGCAGCAGCCGCAGCAGCACGCTGCGGTTCATGCGCTTGAGCAACTGCTGGTCGCCGATGGTCTTCATGTCGCGACGTGCGTCGTCAGGCGGTTGCCGCGGCGGCGGTCGCGGCGTGGTGGGCCTGCTCCCTGCCTTCGGGCCGCTTGCCCGCGATGATCATGCCGAGCACTTCGTCTTCGGTGACATCCTGGGTGCGGTAGGTGCCCACGAGCTTGCCGTTCTTCATCACCGCGAGGCGATCGCTCAGCGAGAACACGTCGGGCATGTCGTGCGTGATGAGGAAGATGCCCACGCCATCGGCCTTGAGCTGCTTCACGAGGCCGCCGACCATCGCGGTTTCCTCGGGGCCGAGCGCGGCGCAGGGCTCGTCCATGATGAGGATGCGCGCATTGAAATACAGCGCCCGCGAGATCGCCACCACCTGCCGCTGGCCGCCCGAGAGGCGGCGCACCGGCACGCGGATGTTGGTGAAGTTCTTGTTCAGGCGATGGAACACCTTGCGCGCCTGCACTTCCATGAAGTGGTCGTCCAGCGTGTTCCAGCGCGTCATCTTCTCGCGGCCGAGAAAGAGGTTGGAAACGGAATCGAGGTTGTCGGCGAGCGCGAGCGTCTGGTAGATGGTCTCGATGCCTTGCGCCTGCGCTTCGGCGGGCGTGCGGATGTTGACCTTCTCGCCCGCGATCAGCGTGTCGCCCGAGTCGATGGGGTAGGCGCCCGCGAGCATCTTCATGAGCGTCGATTTGCCCGCGCCGTTGTGGCCGAGCAGCGCGACCACTTCGCCGGGGTAGAGGTTCACGCTCACGCCGTCCACGGCCTTCACGCCGCCGAAGGCCTTGCGGATCTCGCGCAGTTCGACGAGGGGTTTGGAGGTGTCGATGTCGGCCATTTCAGTTCTCCCCGAACTTGCGGCGGTAGAGCACGTCGAACACGACCGCCACGATCAGCACCTGGCCGATGATGACCATGCGCTTGCCGATGGGCACATCGAGCAGCAGCATGCCGCTGTCGAGCGACTGCATGATGAGCGCGCCCAGCACAGAACCGAAGATCGAGCCGCTGCCGCCCGCGAGCGCCGTGCCGCCGATGACGGCTGCCGCGATCACGTAGAGCTCCATGCCGGTGCCCAATGAATTGGTGCCGGCGTTGAGCCGCGCGATCGACACGATGGCCGCGATGGTGACCAGCACCGCCAGCAGCGCGAACAGCATCAGCGTGACGCGTTTGACCGGAATGCCGACCAGCGCAGCCGCATCGGGATTGCCGCCCATCGCGAACACGTAACGCCCGAAGCGCGTGCGGTGCACGATGAACGACAGCACGATGGCCACCACCGCCCAGATCAGCACCGGAATCGGAATGCCCTGCGGCTCCGACTTCGAGGAGATCTGGTAGTTGTTCATGACCGCCGCGAAGCCGAAGACCACCGCGACCGGCACGGCCGTGATGAGTACGTCGAGCCACAGCGGCTCGGTGGGCATGTCGTAGCGCTGGCGCGCGCGGCGCTTCTGCACCATGCGGCCGAAGAGCACGAGCGCGACCAGCGCCGCGATCACCCAGCTCGCGGTGGTGCCGATGCCGCCGTCGTAGCCGCCGCCCAGGCGCTGGAAGAATTCATCGTTCACCGGCTGCGTCTTGCCGTCGGCCACGAGAAAAGCCGCGCCGCGGAACGACATGAGACCGCCGAGCGTGACCACGAACGAGGGCACGCCGAGCACCGCGGTGAGCCAGCCTTGATAGATCGACACCAGCAGCGCCACGGCCAGGCCCGCGAGGCAGGCCGTGGGCCACGACCAGCCCGAGGTGTATTGCAGGTACGCGATGAGCACGCCCACGAAACCCATCACCGAACCGACCGACAGGTCGATGTGGCGCGCCACGATGATCAGCACCATCACGGTGGAGACGATGCCCACCACGGCGGTCTGCTGCGCGACGTTGTAGAGATTCTCGGGCGAGAGAAACACGCCGCCCGACATGACGCTGAAGGCCACCGCCATGACGACCAGCAGCACGCACATCAGGATCAGGCGCAGGTCGATGCCCGTGCGGCGCCACCATCCCGGAGTTTCATTGCTCATTTTTTGGGTACCCCCTCAAAGCGGATGCGCGACCGCGGCCCGGCCGGGCCTTGCGGGCCCGGCCTGACGCATGCATCGCGCGGATTGACTGACGACTGGCTGGCTTGGCTTGCTTACTTACTTGCAGGCCGCGGGTGCGCTGGCGGCGGGAACGCCCTTGCAGAGCTCGTCCTTCTTGATCCAGCCGGCCTTCACGACGACATCGAGGTTGTCGCGCGTGACGGGCACCGGCGTGAGCAGGCGGGACGACAGCGCGACCTTCTTCGGGCCCGAGTTCCACTGCGCGGCCTTCTCGACCGGCTTGCCCTGCGACAGCGCGATGGCCGCGGAGGCGGCTTCGCGGCCGAGCTCGCGCGAGTCCTTGAAGATGGTGGCCGTCTGCGTGCCCAGCGCGATGCGGTTGAGCGCCGCGAAGTCCGCGTCCTGGCCCGACACCGGCACGCCGCGCAGGCCCTTGGCCGTGAGCGCCGCGACCGCGCCGCCGGCGGTGCCGTCGTTGGCAGCCACCACCGCATCGACCTTGTTGGCGTTCTTGGTGAGGATCTGCTCCATGTTCTTCTGCGCGACCTCGGGCTTCCAGCCTTCGGTGTATTCGTCGCCGACGATCTTGATGTCGCCCTTCTTCACGGAGGGCTCCAGCACCTCCTGCTGGCCCGCGCGCAGGAAGTCGGCGTTCGGGTCGCTCGGCGAGCCCTTGATGATCACGTAGTTGCCCTTGGGCTTGACCTTGAGCACCTCGCGCGCTTCCATGCGGCCGACCTCGACGTTGTCGAAGGTGATGTAGAAGACGCCGGGCGCTTCGATGAGGCGGTCGTACGCGACCACGGGCACCTTCTGGCGCGTGGCCTTGGTAATGGCGGGCAGGATCGCGTCCTTGTCCATCGCCAGCACGATGAGCGCCTTGGCGCCCTTGGACATCAGGCCCTCGATGTCGCCCAGCTGCTTCTCGGGCGAGCCGCCCGCGTCGGCGCTGATGTACTTGGCGCCGAGCTTTTCGAGCTGCGCCTTGATGGCCGCCTCGTCGGTCTTCCAGCGCTCTTCCTGGAAGTTGGACCAGCTCACGCCGACCACGGTCTGGGCCAGTGCGCTCACGGCGGTAAGGCCGAAGGCCATGGCGGCCAAAGTTTGTTTGAGTTGCATCGGTGTCTCTCCTGCCGTGTAAGAAATTAGTTAGTTTGAAAGGCGAACTAACTATCCCATCGCAGCCGGAAGATTGGCATCGGGGAATTCCCCGAGCGCCGCGACGCAACGAATCAGAGCGGAACGGGCGTCGGTGAAAGGGCTGCGGCCACCCGGAGCCAGCCCAGTGCGCTGCCCGCCACCGTCCAGCGGCCGTCGACGGCCTCCAGGGCAAAGCGGGCCCGGCTGCCCGAGAACGGGCCGGGGTTCTGCTGGACGATCTCGACCTCGCGCTCGCTGACCGCGGCAACGATCGCGACGTGGCCGTACGGATTGAAAAGCGTGGGCGGGAACACGATGAGGTCGTCGACCTGCGGCTTCTCGGACCCGGCGTTGCGGTACTGCACGAGCGCCCGCTTCGGGTTCAGCGCGCCCTGCGCCGTGTTGGCATCGAAGAAGTCCTTGGCGTTGCCGAAGGCATCGGGCATGCGGTGATTGAAGCGCTCGAAGTAGTAGCGCTTCACGAACTCCACGCATTGGTACTTGATGCCCAGGTTGTAGCCATCGCGCGAGAGAGTGCGGCCCTCGGAGTTGTTGACGCCGCCGTTGTAGTAGACCTTCACGCCGTTGAACTCGTCGACCACCGCGCCCACCTCCTGGCCGGGGTTGAGATTGGTGTAGGTCACGACGCGGTAGCCGGCGGCCGCCACCACGGCGGCACCGGCGAGGCAAAGAAGAAGGGTTCGCAGACGAATCATGGGCTGGAGGTTAACGCCCGACGATAGGGGCGCCGCACCGGCGCGGCCAGTGCCGAAGGTCACCCCCGCGAATGCCTCGCCGCCTGTCCTCGGGCATGATCGCGGGCACAAAAAGACTGGAGACGAGACACCGATGGACCCGAGCATTTCCCCCGGCGCCGGCGAGGCGCTGTACCGCACGATGGTGCGCATCCGCGCGTTCGAGAATGCCGCCGAAACAGCAAGCCAGGGCGGCGTGAGCGCCTACGGCCAGCAGGCCGGCGGCGCCGCGAAAGTGCGCGGCCCGCTGCACCTGTCGACTGGACAGGAGGCCGTGCCCGCGGGCGTGTGCGCGCACCTGCGCACCAGCGACTACCTCACCTCCACGCACCGCGGCCACGGCCACACGCTGGCCAAGGGTGCGGACCTCACGCGGATGATGTGCGAGCTCTTCGGCAAGGCCACGGGCTTCAACGGCGGCAAGGGCGGCTCGATGCACATCGCGGATTTCTCGGTCGGCATGCTGGGCGCCAACGGCGTGGTGGCGGCGGGGCTGCCGATCGCGGTCGGGGCGGCGCATGCGCAGAAGCTGCTGAAGAAAAGCGACGACATCACGGTCTGTTTCTTCGGCGATGGCGCCATCAACCGCGGCCCCTTTCTCGAAGCGCTGAACTGGGCGCGCGTGTACGAGCTGCCGGTGCTCTTCGTCTGCGAAGACAACCGCTGGAGCGCGACCACGGCGAGCGGACCGATGACGGCGGGCGACGGCGCCTCGGCGCGCGCCATGTCGATGGACATCGCGGCCACGCAGGTCGATGGCAACGACGTGTTCGCGGTGCACGAAGCCGCCGCGCGGCTCGTGAATGAAGTGCGCGGCGGCGCCGGCCCGCGCCTGCTGCATGCGCTGACGTATCGCGTGAAGGGCCACGTGTCGGTCGATCTCGCGGCGTACCGCGATCCGGCCGAACTGGCTGCGGCGCTCGAGACCGATCCGATCGCGCGCACGCGCGGCCACCTGCTCTCGACCGGCGTGAGCGCGGCCATGCTCGACGCCATCGAGAACGCGGCGCGCGACGAAGTCGATACCGCACTGGCCATCGCCGATGCAGCACCCTGGCCCGATGCCAGCGCCGCATTCACCGACGTGCAGACCATCGGAGCAGGCCAATGGCATTGAAGAAGAAGGAACTGAGTTACTCCGAAGCCGCGGTGCTCGCCGTGCAGCGCGAGATGGAAGCCGACGCGCGCGTGGTCGTGCTCGGCGAGGATGTGGGCCGCGGCGGCATCTTCGGCCAGTACAAGGGACTGCAGCAAACCTTCGGCGCCGAGCGCGTGATCGACACGCCGATCAGCGAGGCCGCAATCATGGGTGCCGGCGTGGGCATGGCGCTCGCGGGGCTGCGGCCCGTGGTCGAGATGCGCGTGGTCGATTTCGCGCTCTGCGGCATGGACGAGCTGGTGAACCAGGCCGCCAAGAACCGATTCATGTTCGGCGGCCAAGGCCGGGTTCCGCTGGTGGCGCGCATGCCGGGCGGCATCTGGGACGCATCGGCGGCGCAGCATTCGCAATCGCTCGAGGCCTGGTTCGCGCACCTGCCTGGCGTGGTGGTGGTGAGCCCATCCACGCCGCAGGACAACTACGGCCTGCTGCGTGCGGCGCTCCAGTGTGGCGACCCGGTCGTCTACATCGAGCACAAGACGCTGTGGGGCCTGCGCGGCGAAGTGGACGAAGACATCGCCGTGCCGCTCGGCAAGGCGGCGCGCGTGCGCGAGGGCAATGCGCTCACGCTCGTGAGCTGGAGCCGGCAGATGCAGGCCTGTGCCGCCGCGTGCGATGCGCTTGCGGCCGAAGGCATCGCGGTGGACCTGATCGACCTGCGCACGCTGTGGCCGTGGGATCGCGAGACGGTGCTTTCGTCATGTGCGCGCACCGGGCGATTGCTGGTGGTGCACGAGGCGGTGCAGGCCGCGGGCTTCGGCGCGGAGATCGCGGCCAGCGCCGCGGAGGCCACGGGCTGCCGCATCGCGCGGCTCGGGGCGCCGCGCATTCCGGTCGGCTATGCGCCGGTGCTGGAGGCGCAGTCGCGCATCGGCGTGGAGGCCATCGCGGCCGCCGCGAAGAAGCTGCTGGACTGAGCCTGCGGGTCCGGCCTCAGGCTGCGAAGCCGCCGTCGACGTTCAGGCTCGCACCGGTCACGAAGGCCGCTTCGGGGCTGGCGAGGTACGCCACCATGCTCGCGATTTCATCGGGGTGGCCGTGGCGGGGCAGCGCCATCAGGCCGTGCATCGCGGCGGCGTTGGGGCCGTCGACCGGGTTCATGTCGGTGTTGACCGGACCGGGCTGCACGTTGTTCACGGTGATGCCGCGCGGGCCGAGGTCGCGTGAAAGCCCTTGCACCAGGCCCTTCAACGCCGACTTGCTCATCGCATAGGCCGCGCCGCCGGGCCAGGGCATGCGCTCGGCGTTGGTACTGCCGATGTTGATGATGCGGCCGCCCTCGCCCATGTGGCGCGAGGCTGCCTTCGCTGCGACGAACACGGCGCGCACGTTGACGTCGAGCGTCTTGTCGAAGTCTTCGAGCGAGAAGTCGTCCAGGGCGCCGCCGAGGAACACGCCGGCGTTGTTCACCAGGATGTCGATCTTGCCGAGCGTGCGGGCCGCTTCGTCGATGCCGGCTGTGAGGGCCGCGGCATCGGCGCTGTCGATCTTCAGCGCGAGCGCGCGGCCGCCTTCGGACTGGATGCTGCGCACCAGTTCGTCGGCCGGTGCGGCCGAGCTCGCGTAGCTGAAGGCCACGGCAGCGCCGTCGCGCACGAGGCGGCGCACGATGGCCGCGCCGATGCCGCGCGAACCACCGGTGACGAAGGCGACCTTGCCGGCCAGGACAGAAGAAGAGGAGGAAGAAGAAGAAGTGGTGGAAGCCATGATTTTTCCGTTCATTGAGTGGAGGAATGACTTCAGTGTCGGGATTCCACTCCTTCTCCGGTAGCCATCAATCGGCGCAATCAAATTCAACCCAAAGTTGAAGATGAGGTCGAAAATGGGCGCATGGAACCGCTCAATCACCTCGAATCCTTCGTGCAAAGCGCCGAGAGCGGCAGCTTCTCGGCCGCCGCGCGGCGCCTCGGGCTCACGCCGGCGGCGGTCAGCAAGAACGTTGCGCGGCTCGAAGCGCGGCTGGGCGTGCGCCTCTTCCAGCGCAGCACGCGACGGCTCACGCTGACGGAAGGCGGCGAACGCTTCCTGGCGCAGATCGGCGGGCCGCTCGCCACGCTGCAGGAGGCGGTCGCCGGGCTCGCCAAGGACGACGGCCAGCCCGCCGGCACGCTGAAAGTGAGCATGGGCCAAGCCTTCGGGCGCGAGCATGTGCTGCCGATGATGGGCGACTTTCTCGCGCGCTATCCGTCGATCCTTCCCGACTGGTACTTCGACAACCAGCAGGTCGATCTGGTCGGCGAGGGCTTCGATGCGGCCATCGGCGGCGGCATCGATCTGTCGCCCGGCGTGGTGGCGCGCGAGCTGTCGCGCATCCACGTGGTCGCCGTGGCTTCGCCGGCCTACATGGCCGGACGCGCGCCACCCGCGCAGCCCGCCGACCTGGCGGGCTTCGACGCGCTGCTGCGGCGCTCCTCGCCCACCGGCCGGCTGCGCAGCTGGACGCTGCAGCACGCGGGCGGCCAGCAGGCCACGGTGGAATTGCCACGGCCGCGCGCGATCTTCAACGACCCCGAGGCCATCGCCCACGCCGCGCTGCTGGGACTGGGCGTGGCGATGCTGCCGATGCCTTTCGTCGAGCGGGGCCTTCGCAGCGGCGAGCTGGTGCGGCTGCTGCCCGAATGGCATTTCGACGCGGGCGTGGTGTGGCTCTACTACCCGAGCAAGAAGCTGCTGCCGCCCAAGACGCGCGTGTTCGTCGACTTCGTGCTGGAGCGCTTTCGCCGCGAGCGCTTCGCCGAGCGGATGCGGGTGGCCTGAACGCGTCGATTCCCGGGGTTTTCACTCGCGGCGGCGGGGCCGGTTCGCCTGTAAAAAGACGCGCATGAACTTATCTTTCAAAACGAATCGCCGGACCGCGCTGACGGCATCGGCCGCGGCTGCTGCCATTGCCTTGATGGCGCCCGCCGCATGGGCCCAGGGCACCTGGCCGACCAAGCCGGTGCGCATCGTCGTGCCCTTCGCGGCCGGCGGCACCACCGACATCCTGGCGCGCGCGGTCGCGCCCGAGCTCTCCAAGGCCTTCGGCCAGCAGTTCATCGTGGACAACCGCGCGGGCGCGGGCGGCAATGTAGGCGCCGAAATCGTGGCGCGCGCGCCGAACGACGGCTACACGCTGCTGATGGGCACGGTGGGCACGCACGGCATCAACCGGGCGCTGTACCCCAAGCTGCCCTTCGATCCGATCAAGGACTTCGCGCCGATCACGCTGGTGGCGGCCGTGCCGAACGTGATGGAAATGAACGCCGACAAGGCCAAGGCACTGAACATCCACAACGTGCAGGACTTCATCAAGTACGCCAAGGCGAACCCGGGCAAGCTGAACATGGCGTCGAGCGGCAGCGGCACCTCGATCCACCTGGCGGGCGAGCTCTTCAAGAGCATGACGGGCACCTTCATGGCCCACATCCCGTACAAGGGCTCGGGCCCGGCGCTGCTGGACATGGTGGGCGGCAATGCCGACGTGATGTTCGACAACCTGCCCTCGTCGATGGCGCAGATCAAGGGGGGCAAGCTCACGGCGCTGGCCGTGACCAGCGCGCAGCGTTCGCCGGCGCTGCCGGATCTTCCGACGGTGGAGGAAGCGGGCGGCCCGACGCTCAAGGGTTTCGAGGCGAGTTCATGGTTCGGCCTGCTGGCGCCGGCCGGCACCTCGCCCGAGATCGTGAACCGGATTCAGCAGGAAGTGGCCAAGTCGCTCGGCACGCCCGCCATCAAGGAAAAGATGCTCGCGCAGGGTGCGATCCCCAGCGGCAATTCGCCGGCCGACTTCACGAAGCTCATTGCGAGCGAGCACGTGAAGTGGGCGAAAGTCGTCAAGGACTCCGGCGCAAAGGTCGACTGACGACGACCTGCTTCAGGTGCTTCAGGTGCTCCAGGTCACATCCTTGTTGTCGGCCTGCGAGTCCTTGAGCATGTGAAGCAGGGGGGCTGCACGCTGGTGCAGTCCGACATGCTGCTTCTCGGCCTCGCTGGTGTGGCCTTCGACGGCGTAGTCGTCGTTGTTGTGGCTGTTGCTGCCCTCGCGCGCCAGTGCGGCCTCGAGCGCGGCGATGGCCGCAGGAATCTGCTCGACCGTGATGATGCCTTGCGGCGCCGGGGACTTGCCGACGATGTCGAGCAGTTGGCGCGCATGGACTTCGAGCATCACGAAATCAGGAGCGGCCCGGGACTTGAAACGATAGAGCATGGTTGTGTTCACTCACTTGTTGTAGATGTAGTCACGGGCAAAAGGGTACACCGATTGCGCGCCGCGCAAGACGCCTGCGCGCCCTACATCGCCGTCAGGCTTTGTCGACAACATCTGGTGCAAGGAGATCCATCCCTGCTCGAAACTCATGGCCGAGCCCGCGAGGTACAGGCGGTAGGCGCGCAGCACGCGCTCGGCGTTCTCGGCCTGGCGGCCGCCGCTGCGCTGCAGCACCTCGCGCGCCGCATCGAGCTGCGCCTCGAGCGCGTCGGACCAGGCCCAGAGCGTGCGCGCATAGTGCGGGCGCAGGCTCTCGGTGTCGACCATCTCCAGGCCCGCGGCCGCCGTCTCGCGCAGCACGTGCGTCACGTGCAGCAGTTCGCCGCCGGGGAAGATGTACTTCTCGATGAAGTCGCCCATGCCCGCGCCGAGCTGCCGGTAATTGAGCTCGCCCGACGTGATGCCGTGGTTCATGACCAGGCCGCCGGGCTTCAGCAGCGAATGGATCTTGCGGAAGTAGGTCGGCATGTTGGCCGCACCCACATGCTCGAACATGCCGACCGAGGAGATCTTGTCGAAAGGCTGATCGGCCGAGAGCTCGCGGTAGTCGCGCAGCTCGACGCGCACGCGGCCCTGCAGGCCCTTCTCTTCGATGAGGCGCTGCACATAGGCAAGCTGGTTCTTCGACAGGGTGATGCCGGTCGCATCGACGCCGTAGTGCTCGGCCGCCCACAGGAGGAGCGCGCCCCAGCCCGAGCCGATGTCCAGGTAGCGCTCGCCCGGCTGCAGCATGAGCTTCTTGCAGATGTGGTCGAGCTTGGCTTCCTGCGCCTCGGCCAACGTGAGTTCGGGCGTGCGGAAGTAGGCGCATGAATAGACGCGGCGCGCATCGAGCCAGAGCGCGTAGAAGTCGTCGGAGACGTCGTAGTGGAACTCGATCTGCGCCGCGTCCTTGCGCAGCGAATGCGAGCCATGCGACTTGGCCCGGTGCTGCAGGCGGCTCCACCAGCCGGTGTCGGTTTCGGCCGGGTTGCCGGGGAGCATGCCGACGGTGGCATCGATCAGGTCGCGCATGGCGCCTTCGATCTGCACCTTGCCCTCGACATAGGCCTCTCCGATGGCCCCCACCTGCCGGGCGGCCAGCTTGGCCAGCACCGTCCACTCCTTGAAGGCCAGCGTGACGCGGGCCCCCGCCTGGGCTACGCGCCGGCCATCCGGCAGCTCCAGCGCGATGGGGACAGGCAGCGAAGCCAGCTGCGACTCGATCTTGGGTATCAAGTGTTGCATGGGCCGATGGTATTGATTTTTGCAAGTGTTTGCATCCCTGCCGCGCGGTCCCGCCGCGGGGCCATCGCGGAGCCATCGCGGGGCGTTACCAAACCCGGATTGACAGCAAATCGTTTATGCCTAAACTATTCAATCATGAACAGCCTAAGCCCGCTTCAATCCGCTCCCGCCTCGGACCTCCAGCGCATCCTGTGCATCGGCGGCGGTCCGGCGGGCTTGTATTTCGCGCTGTTGATGAAGGCGCGCAACCCCGCGCTGCAGATCACGGTGGTGGAGCGCAACCGGCCCTTCGACACCTTCGGCTGGGGCGTGGTGCTGAGCGACCAGACGCTGGGCAACCTCAAGGCGGCCGATGCCGAAACCGCGGCACTGATCGGCAACGAGTTCCACCACTGGGACGACATCCAGGTCTTCTTCAAGGGCCGCCAGGTGCGCTCGGGCGGCCACGGCTTCTGCGGCATCGGGCGCAAGCGCCTGCTGAACATCCTGCAGGAGCGCTGCCTCGCGCTGGGCGTGGATCTCGTGTTCGAAACCGATGCCGCCGACGACCAGGCGATCGCCGCGCAGTACAAGGCCGACCTCGTGATCGCAAGCGACGGCCTCAACAGCCGCATTCGCCAGCGCTACGCCGATGTGTTCAAGCCCGATGTCGACCTGCGCAACTGCCGCTTCGTGTGGCTGGGCACGCACCAGACCTTCGACGCCTTCACCTTCGCGTTCGAGGAAACCGAGCACGGCTGGTTCCAGGCGCATGCCTACCAGTTCGACGACAAGACCTCGACCTTCATCGTCGAGACGCCCGAAGCGGTGTGGAAGGCCCACGGCCTCGACCAGATGGAGCAGCCCGAGGCCGTCGCCTTCTGCGAGAAGCTCTTCGCCAAGTACCTGGGCGGCCACTCGCTCATCAGCAACGCCACGCACCTGCGCGGCTCGGCCAACTGGATCCGCTTTCCGCGCGTGGTCTGCGAGCGCTGGACGCACCGCATCGACGTCGAAGGCCGCTCGGTCCCCGTGGTGCTGATGGGCGACGCGGCGCACACGGCGCACTTCTCGATCGGCTCGGGCACCAAGCTCGCGCTCGAAGATGCGATCGACCTCGCGAACGAATTCGAGCAGGGCGGCACCGTCGACCATGTGCTCGAAGGCTATGAGGCACGCCGCAGCGTCGAGGTGCTGAAGATCCAGAACGCGGCGCGCAACTCGACCGAATGGTTCGAGAACGTGCCGCGCTACACCGGCATGCAAATCGAGCAGTTCGCCTACTCGCTGCTCACCCGCTCGCAGCGCATCAGCCACGAGAACCTGCGCGTGCGCGACACGCAATGGCTAGGCGGCTACGAACAATGGCTCGCGGGCGGCAAGGCGATGGCGCCGATGCTCATGCCGTACAAGGTGCGCGGGCTCACGCTGAAGAACCGCATCCTGGTTTCGCCGATGGCCACCTACAGCGCGGTCGATGGCGTGCCGCAAGATTTCCTGCTGGTGCACCTGGGCGCGCGCGCGCTCGGCGGCGCCGCGATGGTGTTCGTCGAAATGACGAGCCCGACGCCCGAGGGCCGCATCACGCCGGCCTGCACCGGTCTCTACAACGACACGCAACAAGCCGCCTTCAAGCGCATCGTCGATTTCGTGCACAGCCAGTCGAGCGCGAAGATCGCGATGCAGCTCGGCCACAGCGGCCCCAAGGGCTCGACGCGCGTCGGCTGGGAAGGCACCGACGAGCCGCTCGAAGACGGTAACTGGCCGGTGCTCGGCGCCAGTGCGCTGCCCTATGGCGAACAGAACCAGTTGCCCGCCGCCATCACGCGCGCCGAAATGGACACGCTGCGCGACCAGTTCGTCGATTCGACTCGCCGCGCCGTCGAATGCGGCTTCGACTGGCTCGAGCTGCACTGCGCGCACGGCTACCTGCTGTCGGCCTTCATCAGCCCGCTCACCAACCAGCGCACCGACGAGTACAACGGCGACATCGAAGCGCGCTGCCGCTACCCGCTCGAAGTGTTTCGCGCGATGCGCGCCGTGTGGCCGGAAGACAAGCCGATGAGCGTGCGCATCTCCGCGCACGACTGGGCACCCGGCGGCAACACCGATGCAGATGCGGTCATCGTCGCGCGTCTCTTCAAGGAAGCCGGCGCCGATTTCATCGACGTCTCGTCGGGCCAGACCACGCGCGCCGCCAAGCCGGTCTATGGCCGCATGTACCAGACGCCGTTCTCCGACCGCATCCGCAACGAGGTCGGCATCGCGACCATCGCGGTGGGCGCGATCACCGATGCGGATCAGGCCAACAGCATCATTGCCGCCGGTCGCGCCGACTTGTGCGCCATCGCTCGTCCGCATCTGGCGGACCCGGCCTGGACGCTGCACGAAGCCGCCAAGCTGCAGAGCCGTGATGTCGATTGGCCCAAGCAGTACCTGAGCGGCCGCGACCAGATGTACCGCGAGATCGCGAAGCAACAGCAGATGGCCGCGGCCGCGAACGCTGCGGTGGCAGCGCAGAACACCGAGGAGACGCATTGACATGGACCTCGAAGCGCGCGCGCACAGCGAACACCCGGAAGCCTTGCGGCTCTGGCTGCGGTTGCTCACCTGCACCCAGCTCATCGAGAAGCAGGTGCGCAACGAACTGCGCTCCCAGTTCGCGACCACGCTGCCGCGCTTCGACCTGATGTCGCAACTCGAGCGCTCGCCCGAGGGCCTCAAGATGAACGAACTCTCGCGCCGGATGATGGTGACCGGCGGCAACGTCACCGGCATCACCGACCAGCTCGTGACCGAGGGGCTGGTCGAGCGCATCAATGTCGAAGGCGACCGGCGCGCCTGGCGCGTGCGCCTCACCGCGCGCGGACGCAAGCTCTTCAACGACATGGCGCAACAGCACGAAGACTGGATCGTCGGGGCCTTCGCGGGCCTCAGCGGCAAAGAGATCACGCAACTGCACAAGCTGCTTGGCAAGGTCAAGCAGCACTCACACAACCAATCGATGGCGGAGACCGAATGAAGCACTACATCGGCGCAGGCAATCCCATGCGCGCGCAATTCGAAGCGAAGGCAGCCTACAACGCCGAGCACTTCGCATGGAGCTACGAGGCCGGCGTCGGCACCGTCACGCTGAACCGCCCCGAGCGCAAGAACCCTCTGACCTTCGACTCGTACGCCGAGCTGCGCGACCTGTTCCGCGCGTTGAACTACGCGACCGACGTGAAGGCCATCGTCGTGACTGGCGCGGGCGGCAACTTCTGCTCGGGTGGCGACGTGCACGAGATCATCGGCCCGCTCACCGGCATGCGCATGCCCGAGCTGCTGGAGTTCACGCGCATGACGGGCGACCTGGTGAAGGCGATCCGTGCCTGCCCACAACCGATCGTGGGCGCCATCGACGGCGTGTGCGCCGGCGCCGGCGCGATGATCGCGCTGGCCTGCGACCTGCGCTATGGCTCGCCCGCCACGCGCACCGCGTTCCTCTTCACCCGCGTGGGCCTTGCCGGCGCGGACATGGGTGCGTGCGCACTGCTGCCGCGCGTGATCGGCCAGGGCCGCGCATCGGAACTGCTCTTCACCGGCCGCGCAATGACGGCCCAGGAAGGCCACGCCTGGGGCTTCTTCAATGCGCTGCACGAAAGCGATGCACTGCTCGAAGCCGCCACCAAGATGGCGCGCGAGCTGGCCGAAGGCCCGAGCTTCGCGCACGGCATGACCAAGACGATGCTCGCGCAGGAATGGTCGATGACCATCGACCAGGCGATCGAGGCCGAAGCGCAGGCGCAGGCGATCTGCATGCAGACCGAAGACTTCAAGCGTGCCTACGAAGCCTTCGCAGCCAAGCGCAAGCCCGTGTTCGGTGGGGACTGACGCCATGATGAGGAAGATCCCCGCACCGCCTTCGACAGCGCATCTCGCGCTGCCCTTCTTCGATGAAGCCCATCGAGCACTCGCACGAGACCTGCTGCCCTGGTGCGCAGCGCAAGAGATCGACGAGCACGACGACCGCGCGGCCTGCCGCGAATGGGTGCGCCGCCTCGGCGACGGCGGCTGGCTGCGCTATGCCGTGCCCGGCAGCGCGGGTGGTGCGCTGGAGCGCCTCGATTCACGTGCGCTGGTGCTGCTGCGCGAGACGCTCGGCTACCACTCGCCGCTGGCCGACTTCGCCTTTGCGATGCAGGGGCTGGGCAGCGGTGCGATCACGCTCGCTGGAACACCGGAGCAGCAATCGCAGTACCTCACCGCCGTTGGCAAAGGCGACAAGATTGCGGCATTCGCGCTGAGCGAACCCGATGCGGGCTCGGACGTGGCCGCGATGGCCATGCGCGCAGAACCCACGGCCGACGGCTGGCTGCTGAACGGCACGAAAACCTGGATCAGCAACGGCGGCATCGCCGACTTCTATTGCGTGTTCGCAAAGACCGATCCGACCGGCGGCACGCGCGGCATTACCGTCTTCATCGTCGATGCGACCACGCCCGGCCTCGACACCTCCGAGCACATCGACGTGATGGCGCCGCACCCGCTCGCCACGCTGCGCTTCGAGAACTGCGTCGTGCCGCGCACCGCGCAACTCGGCGAACTCAACGGCGGCTTCAAGCTCGCGATGCGCACGCTCGACATCTTTCGCGCATCGGTTGCGGCTGCGGCGCTCGGCATGGGCCGCCGCGCACTCGCCGAAGCCATCGCGCATGCGAAGGGCCGCCGCATGTTCGGCCAGACGCTCGCCGACTTCCAGCTCACCCAGGCCAAGCTCGGCGAGATGGCCGCGCTGATCGACAGCGCCGCACTGCTCACCTATCGCGCCGCATGGATGCGCGACGACGCCGAGCAACGCGGCGCAGCGGCAGTCGGCGATGTGTCGGCTGCGGCAGCGATGGCCAAGATGTGCGCCACCGAAAACGCGAGCCGCGTGATCGACATGGCATTGCAGATGCACGGCGGCCTCGGCGTGAAGGTTGGCACGAAGATTGAAAGCCTCTACCGCGACATCCGCTCGCTGCGCATCTACGAAGGCGCGACGGAAGTCCAACAACTGATCATTGGCAAATCCGTTCTGCGGGGATAAATACCGTGTCTGCCCAAGTCGACCGCTTCGTTCACGACCGCCTGCCGCCTGCCGAGCAGTTGCCGGTGTTTCGCTATGACCTGCCCGAGCTGCAGTTGCCCGACCAGCTGAACCTCGTGGAGGAGTTGCTGGACAAGGCGGATGCGAAGGGCTTCGGCGACAAGCCGATGCTGCGCTCGCCGGCCGGCACGCTCACGTACAACCAGGCCGCGGTCGAAGTCAATCGCATCGCGCAGGTGCTGACCGAAGACCTCGGGCTCGTGCCCGGCAACCGCGTGTTGCTGCGCGGCGGCAACTCGGTGGCGATGGCGCTCGCGTGGCTCGCGGTGGTGAAGGCCGGCTTGATCGCGGTGGCGACGATGCCGCTGCTGCGCGCGAAGGAACTCGGCGAGATCATCGAGAAGGCGCGTCCCGTTGCAGCGCTGTGCGATGGCCGACTGCTCGACGAATTGGCGATTGCGCAGAAAGAGCATCCAGTGCTCGCGACGGTGATCGCATTCAACAAGCCCGACGCTGCGGACTCGCTCTCCGCGCGCGCCGCCGGCAAGAGCGGCGTGTTCGTTGCATGCCCCACGGCAGCCGACGACATCGCATTGCTCGCATTCACGTCGGGCACCACGGGCAAGCCCAAGGCGCCCGTCACGACGCACCGTGACGTGCTCGCGATGTGCGAGACCTGGCCGCGCCACGTGCTCAAGGCACGCAGCGACGACATCGTGGTAGGTTCGCCGCCGCTGGCTTTCACCTTCGGACTCGGCGGCCTGCTGGTGTTCCCGATGTGGGCCGGCGCCTCGGTGTACTTCGCCGATGCGCCATTCACGCCCGAGGGCCTGGTGAAGCTCATCAACGAGATCGGCGCGACCATTTGCTACACGGCGCCCACGTTCTACCGCCAGATGGCGCCGTTCGTGAAGCAGCACGGCATGCCGAGCCTGCGCATCAGCGTGAGCGCGGGCGAGGCGCTGCCCGACGCGACGCGCCAGCTGTGGAAGGAAGCCACTGGCATTGAGATGCTGGACGGCATCGGCGGCACCGAGGTGTTCCACATCTACATCTCCGCAGCGGGCGACGACGTGCGCAAGGGCGCAGTCGGCAAGGCAGTGCCCGGCTTCACCGCGAAGGTGGTCGACGACAAGGGCAACGAAGTGCCGCACGGCACGGTGGGCAAACTCGCGCTGCAGGGGCCGGTCGGCTGCCGGTACCTGGACGATCCGCGCCAGTCCGACTACGTGAAGAACGGCTGGAACTACCCCGGCGATTCGTTCGTGCAGGACGACGACGGCTACTTCTTCTACCAGGCGCGCGCCGACGACATGATCATCACGGCCGGCTACAACGTCGGCGGTCCGGAGGTCGAGGACGCGCTGCTCAAGCACCCCGCGGTGGCCGAGTGCGGCGTGATCGGCAAGCCCGATGCCGACCGCGGGATGATCGTGAAAGCCTTCTGCGTGCTCAAGCCCGGCAACGAAGGCGATGCGGCCCTCGTGAAGGCGCTGCAGGACCATGTGAAGGCCACCATCGCGCCTTTCAAATACCCGCGGGAAATCGAGTTCGTGACGGTGCTTCCGCGCACCGAGACCGGCAAGCTCCAGCGATTCAAACTGAGACAACTCAACAGCACACCATGATCAATAAACTCCTGCAGCCCGAGGGCTGGTTGCCTCCCAAGGGCTATGCGAACGGTGTCGCCGCGCGCGGCACCATGCTGTTCGTCGGTGGCCAGATTGGCTGGAATGCGCAGCAGCAATTCGAGTCGGACGACTTCATCGATCAGTGCGGCCTGGCGCTGCGCAACATCGCCGAGGTGCTGCGCGCGGGCGGCGCGGGTCCGGAGCACATGGTGCGCATGACTTGGTACGTGACGGACCGCGACGAATACAGCCGCCGGCTGGCCGAGCTGGGTCCGGTCTATCGCGATGCGATGGGGCGCAACTTTCCGGCGATGACCTGCGTGCAGGTGGCGGCGCTGGTCGAGCACCGGGCGAAGGTCGAGATCGAGGTCACTGCGGTCATTCCGGACTGATCGTTTCTTTCGCCATGCCGTCAGCCGACGGCGTGCGCGTAGCGCTTGCGGTACTCCGCCGGCGTGATGCCGACCTGGCGCTGGAACGCGCGCCGCAAGGTGTCGGCATCGGCAAATCCGCATTGGGCCGCCACCTGCTTCGGTGCGGCGTCTCCGGCCTCGAGCAGCCGACGCGCGGCGGAGACGCGAATGCCCTCCACCCAGGCTGCGGGCGTGGCGCCGACCTCTTGCGTGAACAGCCGTGCGAAATGGCGGGGGCTCAGGCTCATGCGTCCGGCAAGGTGGGCGACGCTGTGATCTTCCGCGGGGTTCGCCGCGATCCAGCGCTGCACTTCCTGCAAGGCCGATCGGCCGGTTGGCGCGGCTTCGCCCTTGCGGCTGAACTGCATCTGGCCGCCCGGGCGCTTGAAGAACATCACGAGCTGGGCAGCGACTTTCATGGCGATCTCACGGCCCAGGTCCTCTTCAACGAGAGCGAGCGAGAGGTCGAGGCCCGCGGTCACGCCGGCAGCAGTGCGCAGGCGGCCGTCGCGCACATGGATGGCATCGGCATCGACTTGCACCGCGGGGAAGGACTGAGCGAGCTGGTCGGCCACCGCCCAGTGCGTAGTGACCCGCCTGCCGTTGAGCAATCCCGCCTGCGCCAGCACGAAAGCACCGCTGCAGACAGAGCCGAAACGGCGCGCCTTGGGCGTGAGCTTGCGCAGCCATGCAGTGACGTCGAGATTGGTCGCCGCTGTCGCGGCATGCGGCGTGCCGGCCACCAGGAGCGTGTGGATCGGCTCGTCCCCCATGTCTTCGCCGATGACGGCGTCAGGCATGAGTCGCACACCCGATGAACTGCGGATCGCACCCGGCTGGCTCGCGATGACGCGCAGCCGGTAGGCCTCGGCGCGCGCCTGAACGTTCGCCTCGGCGAACACATCGAGCGGGCCGGAGACATCCAGCAACTGGACGCCGGGCATGGCGAGGATCGCGATGGTCTTCGTGGTGCGCATGGTTGTTTTCTGTGTCTCTTTCGACGCTGCAATGGCAGAAATTGCCGCCTCACGTCCATTGAAGACAATGTAGCCGACTCCTAAAGTTGTTCCGACACTCACAGGAGAAATCCACATGGCTTTGACGACGACGATCGAAGGGGTCCGCATCCCCGACAGCAAGCTTGCACGCGAGATCACCGAGGTGGTCCGGGACACTGCGCCCTCGCTGCTGTTTCATCACTCCAGCCGGGTCTATTACTTCGGCGCGCTGGCCGGCAAGCGCCGCGGTCTCACCTTTGATCCGGAACTGCTTTATGCGGGCGCGATGTTCCATGACATGGGGCTAGTGCAGGCGCACAGCAGCGCGAACGAGCGCTTCGAAGTCGATGGGGCGAATGTGGCGCGGGATTTCCTGCGCGGGCACGGGATCTCGCATCAGGATGTCGACTTGGTCTGGACGGCGATCGCGCTACATACGACGCCAGGTATTCCGCAGCACATGCACCCGGTCGTGGCGCTGGTGACGGCCGGTGTCGAAATGGACGTCCTCGGACTGACCTACCCGGAGTACAGCGAGGCCGAGCGCACACAGGTCGTGCATGCGCACCCGCGGACCGAACACTTCAAGGAAGACATCATCCAAGCCTTCTACGACGGCATCAAACATAAGCCGGATACCACGTTCGGCAACGTGAAGGCCGACGTGATCGCGGACAAGGAGCCGCACTTTCATCGCGGTAATTTCTGCAGCGTGATTCGATGCTCGGCCTGGCACGGATGAGAAATCGCGGAAATCCGAGAAATAAAAAAGCCCTCATTGCGAGGGCTTGATCCATTCAATTCACCGACCCAAGAAAAAAGGCCCTTTGAAATTCAAAGGGCCTTTAAATTGGTTGCGCGAGCAAGATTTGAACTTGCGACCTTTGGGTTATGAGCCCAACGAGCTACCAGGCTGCTCCATCGCGCGGCAAGATGGAATTATACCTTATTCAGCAGCGCCTTGCTCGGCATCTGCTTCTTTAATTTCAGGACGGTCGACCAGTTCGACCAGAGCCATCGGTGCGTTGTCGCCCACGCGGAACCCCATTTTCAGAATGCGCGTGTAGCCGCCCGGACGTGCCGCGAAACGCGGGCCCAGATCGGCGAAGAGCTTGACGACGCTGTCGCGGTCACGCAGGCGGTCGAAGGCCAGGCGCTTGTTGGCGAGCGTGGGCTTCTTGGCGAGCGTGATCATCGGTTCGATGACGCGGCGCAGTTCCTTGGCCTTGGGGACCGTGGTCTTGATGACTTCGTGCTCGATGAGCGAATTCATCATGTTCTGCAGCATCGCAAGGCGGTGCGAGCTGGTGCGGTTGAGTTTGCGAAGTCCGTGTCCGTGACGCATGGTGCTTTTCCTTTACTTTATTAAACAGACAGCCGTATCAGGTACTGCCCGGGCACGAGCCCTCATGGGCTCAATTCAAAACAAAAATCAACGCTTGTCGAGACCGGCCGGCGGCCAGCTTTCAAGCTTCATACCCAAGGTCAGGCCGCGCGAAGCGAGGACTTCCTTGATTTCGTTGAGCGACTTGCGACCCAGGTTCGGGGTCTTGAGCAGCTCGTTCTCGGTGCGCTGGATCAGGTCACCGATGTAGTAGATGTTCTCGGCCTTCAGGCAATTGGCCGAACGCACGGTGAGCTCAAGTTCGTCGACAGGGCGCAGCAGGATCGGATCGAATTGCTGTGCGCTGCGCGGTGCCGGTGCATCGAATGCAGCCAGTTCGCCGCCTTCGAGTTGCGCGAACACTGCGAGCTGCTCGACCAGGATTTTAGCCGAGGCGCGAACCGCATCTTCAGCGGTGATGGCACCGTTGGTCTCGATTTCGACGAGCAACTTGTCCAGGTCGGTACGTTGTTCGACACGGGCGCTTTCGACCGTGTAGCTCACGCGCTTGACGGGCGAGAACGACGCGTCGAGGACGATGCGGCCAATCGACTTGGTCGGCTCGTCGGCGTAGCGGCGCATCGTGCCGGGAACGTAGCCGCGACCCTTTTCGACCTTGATCTGCATGTCGAGCTTGCCGCCTTGCGACAGGTGCGCGATCACGTGGTCAGGGTTGATGATCTCGACGTCATGCGGGGTTTGGATGTCCGATGCCAGGACCGGACCTTCGCCGTCCTTGCGCAGGCTCAGCGTGACTTCGTCGCGGTTGTGGAGCTTGAACACCACGCCCTTGAGATTCAGAAGAATGTTGACGACATCTTCCTGCACGCCGTCGATCGACGAGTACTCATGCAGAACGCCAGCGATCGTGACTTCGGTGGCCGAGTAGCCGACCATGGACGAAAGCAGAACGCGACGCAGCGCGTTGCCGAGCGTGTGGCCGTAGCCGCGCTCGAAAGGCTCGAGCGTCACCTTGGCCTTGTTGGCGGCAAGTTGCTCGACCTGGATGGTCTTGGGTTTCAGCAGGGTGGTTTGCATGCAGACTTCCTCTCAATACCCCCGGCTCGTTACACCGGTAAGGCTGGTGAAGCACCTGACCCGCAGCAAAGCACGGGGCAGGAACGTGAACAACAAAAAACTTGTTTCCCACACACGCCAGGTGTGCGGGAACAAAAAATCAACGCGAATAGAGTTCGACGATCAGCGATTCGTTGATGTCGGCTGCGAATTCGTCGCGATCGGGCACCTTCTTGAAGGTACCTTCGGCCTTGTCGGCGTTCACTTCGACCCAAGCCGGGATACCGACTTGCTGGGCCAGTTGGAGCGCTTCGGCAATGCGGGTCTGCTTCTTCGACTTGTCGCGCACGGCGATCACGTCGCCGGTCTTGACCAGGTACGACGGGATGTTGACCGACTGGCCGTTCACCGTGATCGCCTTGTGCGACACGAGTTGGCGTGCTTCAGCGCGGGTCGAGCCGAAGCCCATGCGGTAGACGACGTTGTCCAGGCGCGATTCGAGGATGAACAGCAGATTGGCACCGGTGTTGCCACGGCGGCGGTCGGCTTCTTCGAAGTAGCGGCGGAATTGCTTTTCCAGCACGCCGTACATACGCTTGACCTTCTGCTTTTCACGCAGTTGCAGACCGTAGTCCGACGTGCGCTGACCCGAAGTGCGACCGTGCTGGCCGGGCTTGGAATCGAACTTGGCCTTGTCTTGAATGGAGCGACGGGCGCTCTTCAGGAACAGGTCGGTGCCTTCACGGCGGGAAAGTTTGGCCTTGGGGCCGAGGTAGCGTGCCACGAGTATTCCTTTGTGTATCTGCCGCAGTTGCCTGCGGGAGCCATCGGCGAGACGCTGATGGCGGTGGGCTTAGTTAAAAAACAAATGCGCAGCCGCTCGAAAGCTGGCTGCGCCTTGCGGACTGACGATCAGATGCGGCGACGCTTCTGGGGACGGCAGCCGTTGTGCGGAACGGGCGTCACGTCGGCAATGGAATTGATCCGGATGCCGAGCGCAGCCAGTGCGCGCACCGACGATTCGCGACCGGGGCCGGGGCCCTTGATCTCGACGTCGAGGTTCTTGATGCCTTGTTCGACAGCAGCACGGCCGGCCACTTCGGAAGCGACCTGCGCAGCGAACGGGGTCGACTTGCGCGAGCCCTTGAAGCCCTGGCCACCCGACGAAGCCCACGACAGGGCGTTGCCCTGACGATCGGTGATCGTGATGATGGTGTTGTTGAACGAGGCATGCACGTGGGCGATACCGTCCGCAACGTTCTTGCGAACCTTCTTGCGAACGCGCTGTGCGGCGTTGTTTGCAGGTGCTTTAGCCATGCTGGTCTATCCTTATTTCTTCAGGGACTGCGCAGCCTTGCGCGGACCCTTGCGGGTGCGGGCATTGGTGCGCGTGCGCTGGCCGCGCATCGGCAGGCCGCGACGGTGACGGAAGCCGCGATAGCAGCCGATGTCCATCAAACGCTTGATGTTCATCGTCGTCTCGCGACGCAGATCGCCTTCGATCGTGAACAGAGCGATCTGATCGCGGATCTTCTCGAGATCGGCGTCGGTCAGATCCTTGATCTTCTTCGAATATTCGATGCCGCTCGCTTCGCAGATTTGACGGGCGCGGGTGCGACCGATACCGAAAATGGCGGTCAGGCCGATTTCAGCGTGCTTGTGCGGCGGAATGTTGATGCCAGCAATACGTGCCATGTGCGTCCTCTAATACTCTTCAATCAACCCTGGCGCTGCTTGTGGCGCGGGTCGGTGCAAATCACACGCACCACACCTTTACGGCGGATGACCTTGCAATTACGGCAGATGGTTTTGACCGAAGCCGAAACTCTCATTTCATTCTCCTAAAACTGTTTAACGTGGCGGTACACCGCCCACACCCAATATTCTCAATACTGAAACTCACGGCCCTACGATGTCTTGAAGTTCGCCTTCTTCAGCAGCGATTCGTACTGCTGGGACATCATGTAGTTTTGTACCTGGGCCATGAAGTCCATCGTGACGACCACGATGATCAGCAGGGAGGTACCACCGAAGTAGAACGGTACGTTGTACTTCAGGATCAGGAACTCGGGCAGCAGGCAGACGAAGGTGATGTACACCGCGCCGGCCAACGTCAGGCGAACCAGAATCTTGTCGATATAGCGAGCGGTCTGGTCACCCGGGCGAATGCCAGGAATGAATGCACCACTCTTCTTCAGGTTGTCGGCCGTTTCCTTGCTGTTGAACACGAGTGCCGTGTAGAAGAAGCAGAAGAAAACGATCGCGGCAGCGTACAGCAGCACGTAGATCGGCTCGCCCGGACGCAGTGCGTTGGCAATGTCCTTGATCCAGCGGAAGCCACCTTCACCGGTACTGAACCAGCCAACCACCGTTGCGGGCAGCAGGATGATCGACGAAGCGAAGATCGGCGGAATCACACCGGCCATGTTCAGCTTCAAGGGCAGGTGCGACGACTGGCCACCATAGACCTTGTTGCCAACCTGGCGCCGCGCATAGTTCACGAGGATCTTGCGCTGGCCGCGTTCGACGAACACCACGAAGTAGGTCACCAGGACCACCACCGCGATGATGAAGAGCGCAACGATCGGGTTCATCGCACCGGTGGTCACCAGCGAACCCAGACCCGCCACGGCGCTCGGCAAACCTGCCGCGATACCCGCAAAGATCAGGATCGAGATGCCGTTGCCCAAGCCGCGTTCGGTGATCTGCTCGCCGAGCCACATCAGGAACATCGAACCTGCCGTCAGGCTCACCATGGCGGTCAGGCGGAAGCCAAAACCGGGGGCGATCACCAGACCAGCCGACGACTCGAGTGCCACTGCGATGCTGAACGACTGGAACAGAGCCAGACCGAGCGCGCCATAGCGCGTGTACTGCGTGATCTTGCGGCGGCCGGCCTCGCCTTCCTTCTTCAATTGCTCGAAGGTCGGAAGAACGTAGGTCATCAGCTGCATGATGATCGACGCCGAGATGTACGGCATGATCCCCAACGCGAACACAGTGAAGCGCGACAGCGCCCCGCCCGAGAACATGTTGAACAGGCTCAGAATGCCGCCCTGCTGGCCCTGGAACAACGCTGCCAGCTGGTCCGGGTTGATACCCGGCACAGGAATGTGCGCGCCAATCCGGTAGACCACGAGCGCGAGCAGCAAAAAGACGAGCCGACGACGGAGGTCGCCGAACTTGCCTGTTTTTGCGATCGTTGCCGCGTTAGTTGCCACGAAGAACTTCTTTCAGTCCGAGGGTGATCAGGCGATGCTGCCGCCGGCTGCTTCGATCGCAGCCTTGGCGCCAGCCGTTGCACCCACGCCCGTCAGCTTGACGGCCTTGGTGAGTTCACCGGTCTTGATGATCTTGACGACCTTGGCGAGCTGGCCCACGAGGCCGGCTTGCTTCAGCGCCAGGACATCCACTTCGGCCAGACCGAGCTGCTCGAGGGCAGTCAGCGTGACTTCGGCGTTGAACTTCAGCAGGTGCGACTTGAAACCACGCTTGGGCAGGCGACGTTGCAGCGGCATTTGGCCGCCTTCGAAACCAACCTTGTGGAAGCCACCAGCGCGCGACTTCTGGCCCTTGTGACCGCGACCTGCGGTCTTGCCGATGCCCGAGCCGATACCGCGGCCAACGCGGCGCTTGGCGTGCTTGGCGCCGGCTGCCGGCTTGATGCCATTGAGTTCCATATCAGTCTCTCTTACAGAACTTTGACCAGATAACTGATCTTGTTGATCATGCCGCGCACCGCCGGGGTGTCTTGCAGCTCGCTCACGCTGTTGAGCTTGCGCAGGCCGAGGCCACGCACGGTCGCGCGATGCGATTCCTTGGTGCCAATCGGGCTCTTGACCAATTGCACCTTGAGGGTTTGTTGTTGCGTCGTCATTTGAATGCTTCTTTCAGGCTTGCGCTTAAGCGAAGATTTCTTCGACGGTCAGGCCACGCTTGGCAGCCACTGCGGACGCGGTCGTCGAGTTCTTCAACCCGTCGAGCGTGGCGCGAACCATGTTGTAGGGGTTCGACGAACCATGGCTCTTGGCCACGATGTCGGTGATGCCCATGACTTCGAACACGGCGCGCATCGGGCCGCCGGCGATGATGCCGGTACCCTTCGGGGCGGGGATCATGACAACCGAAGCGGCGCCATGGTGACCCGTCACGCGGTGATGCAGCGTGCCGTTCTTGATCGAGATCTTGGCCAGGTTGCGACGGGCTTCTTCCATTGCCTTCTGCACTGCAGCAGGCACTTCCTTCGACTTGCCCTTGCCCATGCCGACGCGGCCTTCGCCGTCGCCCACCACGGTGAGTGCTGCGAAACCGAGGATACGACCACCCTTCACCACCTTAGTGACGCGGTTGATCGCGATCATCTTCTCGCGCAAACCGTCTTCAGGGCCTTCGTTCTGCGTTCTTGCTTGAATCTTTGCCATTTTGAATCTCGTGTCCGGTTAGAACTGCAGACCGGCTTCGCGAGCCGCCTCGGCCAGCGCCTTGACGCGGCCGTGGTACGCAAAACCTGCGCGGTCGAAGGCGACCTTCTCGACGCCGGCAGCCTTCGCCTTTTCAGCGATGCGCTTGCCGACGGCGGTGGCTGCAGCGGCGTTGCCGCCCTTGCCCGAACCGCCGAGCGAGGTACGCATTTCGGCTTCTGCCGTCGATGCGGTTGCAATCACCTTGGTGCCGTCGTCGGAGATGACGGTGGCATAGATGTGCAGGTTGGTGCGGTTCACCGTCAGACGGGCCACGCCCTGCGTCGCGATGCGGATGCGGGTCTGGCGCGAGCGGCGAAGACGCTGTGCTTTTTTGGTCAACATCATTTTGCTGCCCCTTACTTCTTCTTGGTCTCTTTGATCACGATCTTCTCGTCCGAATAACGGATGCCCTTGCCCTTGTAAGGCTCAGGCGGACGAACAGCGCGGATCTCAGCGGCGATTTGACCAACGCGCTGACGGTCAGCACCCTTGATCACGATTTCGGTCGGGGTCGCGGTGGCCACCGTGATGCCTTGCGGCATGTCGATGTTGACCGGGTGCGAATAACCGACCTGCAGGTTCAACTTGTTGTTGGACGCCGCGGCCTTGTAGCCGACGCCGACCAGGTTGAGCTTCTTCTCGAAGCCCTTGGTCACGCCAACCACCATGTTGTTCACCAGCTGACGGATCGTGCCGCTCATCGCATTCGCTTCACGCGATTCGTTGGCCGGTTCGAAGTTCAGCTTGCCGTCATTGCTGACGACCTTGACCAGGGGGTTGCGTGCAAGGTTGAGCGTGCCGCCCGTGCCCTTGACGCTGATCTGGTCTTCCTTGATCGACACATCCACGCCTGCGGGGATGGTGATCGGCATTTTTCCTACTCGGGACATTTCAGTGACTCCTCGATGTCTCGGTTAGGCGACGTAGCACAGAACTTCGCCGCCGACACCGGTGGCGCGAGCCTTGCGGTCGGTCATCACGCCCTGGGGGGTCGTGACGATCGCAACGCCGAGGCCGTTCTGGACTTGCGGAATGGAAGCACTGGCCTTGTAGACACGCAGGCCAGGACGGCTCACGCGCTCGATGCGCTCGATGACCGGACGGCCAGCGTAGTACTTCAGGACGATTTCAAGTTCGCTCTTGCCGGCTTCGGTCTTGACCTGGAAGCCGTCGATGTAACCCTCGTCCTTCAGGACTTGTGCGATCGCGATCTTCACCTTGGAAGACGGGACCGACACGGTGGGCTTCGCCACCATCTGCGCGTTACGGATACGCGTCAGCAGGTCGGCAATGGGATCACTCATGCTCATGTTGTTTGCTCCTGCCTGGCTTACCAGCTGGCCTTGGTGACACCGGGGATGTCGCCATTGAAAGCCAGTTCACGGATCTTGGCGCGGGCCAGACCGAATTGACGGAAGGTGCCACGCGGACGACCGGTGATGGCGCAACGGTTGCGCTGACGGGTCGGGTTCGCGTTGCGCGGAAGCTTTTGCAGGCCCAGGCGGGCAGCTGCGCGCTCTTCGTCGCTCTTCTTCAGGTCGTTGGAAGCCGCCTTCAGTTCTGCGTGCTTCGCAGCGAACTTGGCAACCAGCTTGTCACGCTTGAGTTCGCGTTGGATCAAAGATTGTTTAGCCATGTTCGCCTCAGTTCTTGAACGGGAAACGGAAGCCAGCGAGAAGCGCCTTGGCTTCTTCGTCGGTCTTGGCCGTCGTCGTGATGCTGATATTGAGACCGCGCAGGGCATCGACCTTGTCGTACTCGATTTCAGGGAAAATGATCTGTTCCTTGACGCCGATGTTGTAGTTGCCACGGCCATCGAACGCACGGCCGGAGATGCCGCGGAAGTCGCGAACACGCGGCAGCGCGATGGTCACGAAACGGTCCAGGAACTCATACATCTGCACGCCACGCAGCGTGACCATGCAGCCGATCGGCTGGTTTTCGCGGATCTTGAAACCGGCGATAGCCTTCTTCGACTTGGTGACCACGGGCTTCTGGCCGGCGATCTTGGTCAGGTCGGCGACAGCGTTGTCGAGAACCTTCTTGTCGGCGACTGCTTCACCCACACCCATGTTCAGGGTGATCTTGGTGAGGCGGGGGACCTGCATCGGCGACTTGTAGCCGAACTTTTCCGTCAGGTCTTTCGCGATCTTTTCGCGATAGTGTTGTTGGAGACGTGCCATGTGAGTACCTCTTAGGCGAACTTGATTTCGTCGCCGCTGGACTTGAAGACGCGAACAGCCACGCGCTTGCCGTCAGCACCCTGGGTGACCTTGATGCCCACGCGATCGGCCTTGCCGGTCGCGGCATTGAAGATCGCCACGTTGGATTGGTGAATGGGCATGGACTTCTCGACGATGCCACCGGTCGTACCCTTGAGCGGGTTCGGCTTGGTGTGCTTCTTCACGAGGTTCAGGCCTTCGATGACGACGTGCGAGTCGTCCTTGCGAAGCGAGACGGTGCCGCGCTTGCCCTTGTCACGACCGGCCAACACGATGACCTGGTCGCCTTTGCGAATCTTGTTCATGGCGTTGTTGTCCTTACAGAACTTCAGGTGCCAGCGACACGATCTTCATGAACTTTTCGGTGCGCAACTCGCGCGTCACCGGTCCGAAGATGCGGGTGCCGATAGGCTCCAGCTTGGCGTTGAGCAACACGGCTGCGTTGCTGTCGAATTTCACGAGCGAGCCGTCGGC
This sequence comes from Variovorax sp. W1I1, assembly GCF_030815625.1. Classification (NCBI taxonomy): domain Bacteria; kingdom Pseudomonadati; phylum Pseudomonadota; class Betaproteobacteria; order Burkholderiales; family Comamonadaceae; genus Variovorax; species Variovorax sp. W1I1. The sequence continues at coordinate 5,882,472 of NZ_JAUSWZ010000001.1, forward strand.
GCGACGGATGCCCTTGGCGGTACGGACCACCACTGCACTGTAGATCTCGCCCTTCTTGACGCGACCACGTGGAGCGGCTTCCTTGATGCTGACCTTGATGACGTCGCCCACGCTGGCATAACGCCGCTTGGAGCCACCGAGCACCTTGATACACAGGACGGATTTCGCGCCCGTGTTGTCGGCCACTTCGAGCCGGGATTCAGTTTGGATCATTTCTTGATATTCCCAACTTGTACCGATGAGCCTCCAGGAGGGAGACACCGCGGTCAGTCTTGGGCCCGTCGTTGGCACCTCGAACCACTCGAGGCACTTCCGCTTTGGGCTGAAAGCTTCGCCTTTTGGAAGCGAAGCCCGCGATTATTGCAGGCACTTCTGCCGATGTCAACCGACTCATTACACCATCACGTGCTGGCACTAGACTTCGAGGCGTGCGCGCCACTGCCAAAACCCCTTTTTCGCCCCCGTTCCCCACCCGCCGCAGCCTCTTGGGAGGCGCGGGTGCCGCGCTGGCGCTGGGTCTCACCGGATGCGGGAGCGCGACGCCGATTCCGGACACGGGGCGCCTCCGGCGAATCGCCGAGGCCCGCTGGGCGCACAGGCTGCATATAGAAGACACCACAGCGGGCGGCCTCTCGGGCATCGACTATGACGCCTCACGAGGTGAGTACCTGCTTATCAGCGATGACCGGTCAGACCTGGCCCCTGTTCGCTATTACACGGCTCGCTGGCCTCTGCCGCAGACCGCCCAGCCCGAGCCAACCGGTGTTGTTCGGCTGCAACGCCCCGGTGGTGGCCCCTGGCCCGACCGTCGCCACGCAGTGAGCGGGCTCCCGGTCCCCGACCCCGAAGCCATTCGCCTGCGCCCCTTCGCCGGCACTTTGCTCTGGACCAGCGAAGGCGACATCTCCCGCGGTTTCGGCCCCGCACTGTATGAATCGACGCGCGACGGCCGCTTTTTGCGCGAATTCGCCCTGCCCGCCATGTTCACGCCCGATACGGCCCAGCGCCGTGGCCCGCGCGACAACCTGACTTTCGAGGGCATCGGCCTCACGCCCGACGGCCGTTTTGCCTGGCTGTCGATGGAAAACGCCCTGATCCAGGACGGCCCCATCCCCACCATCCGCGCACCTGGCGGCCCCTGCCGCTTCACCCGAGTCGACCTGGAGACCGGCCAGGCGACGCGCCAGATCGCCTACGTCCCCGACGCCATCCCCCTGCGCCCCCTCGTCCCCGGCACCTATGCCGACAACGGCGTGAGCGAGGTGCTGATGCTCGATGCGCACCGCATGCTGGTGCTCGAACGCGCCTATGCCACCGGCACCGGCAACTCGCTGCGCCTCTACGAGATCGACACCCGCGCCGCCAGCGACGTGCTCCAGGTGGACGCGCTCGCGCCAGGCAACCACCAGCCCGTCGCCAAGACCCTGGTGGCCGACTTCGCCGCGCTCGGCCTGTCCCGCCTCGACAACACCGAGGGCATGTGCTGGGGCCCGCCGCTGCCCAACGGCAACCGCCTGCTGGTGGTCGTGAGCGACGACAATTTCAATCCGCTGCAAGTGACCCAGTTCGCCGCCTTCGAATACATCGACCGACCATGACCATCGCCGTGACCTTCCTGCCCCGCACCGCCCCCGCGCCGCTGCCGCCCATCGCCTTCATCGGCGGCGGCAACATGGCCAGCGCCATCATCGGCGGGCTGATCCAGCAAGGCACCCCAGCCAATGCGTTCGAGGTGGTCGAGCCCTTCGAGGCGGCACGCACGAAGCTCGCCCAGTCCTTCGGTATCACCGCGCAGGCCGAGGCCAGCGAGGCGCTTTCACGCTGCGCGGTGGTGGTGTGGGCCGTCAAGCCGCAGACCTTCTCCGAAGCCGCCAAGCCGGTGCGCGCTTTCGCAGAAGACGCGCTGCACCTGAGCGTGGCCGCGGGCATTCCGTCGGACAGCATCGCCCGGTGGCTGGGCACCGAACGCGTGGTGCGCGCCATGCCCAACACGCCCGCGCTGGTTGGCCAGGGCATGACCGGCCTGTTCGCGCGGTCGGATGTCACCGGCGCCGATCGCGCCCTCGTCAGCCAGCTGCTGACGCCCACGGGCGAGCTACTCTGGGTCGATGCCGAACCGGCGCTCGATGCGGTCACCGCCATGTCCGGCTCGGGTCCGGCCTACGTGTTCTATTTCATCGAGGCGATGACCGAGGCCGGCGTCGAGATGGGCCTCACGCCCGACCAGGCCCAGCGCCTGGCCATCGGCACCTTCACCGGCGCCTCGGCGCTGGCGCACAGCGCGACCGAGCCGCCTTCGGTGCTGCGCGAACGCGTGACCTCCAAGGGCGGCACGACCTACGCGGCGATCACTTCGCTGGAAGGCGCGGACGTCAAGGCGCAGTTCAAGACCGCCATCCGGGCCGCACAGAAGCGGGCCGCCGAGCTGGGCGAGGAATTCGGGCGCGGTTGAGCCTCGATCAGGCCGCGAGCGCGCGCGGCCCGAGGAAGAACAGCCACTCGGCCGCCAGCGTGACGGTGCCGTCCTCGAGTTCGAGCAGCACCTCTTCCTTCAGCAGGAAACCGTCTTCGCCCTTGGGCGTCGCGCCGAGGATGCGCACCCGCGCCCGGAAGCGCGCGCCCACCGGCATCGGTCTGACGAACCGCAGGCGATCGAAGCCGTAGTTCAGCGCGTGGTTCGAATCGAAGGGCAGCAGCGTGCGCATCGCCTCGCCGGTCAGCCGGATCAGGTGCGCGACCTGGAAGAAGCCGGGAACGATCGTGCCGCCGTACTCCGTCTCGCGGGCCGCGCGCTCCGGATCGAGATGGATCCACTCGCCTTCGCCATCGCCCGACAGCACCGCGTACCGGTCGACCATCTCCTGCGTGATGACGTGCCATTCGGACAGGCCCTCCTGGCCGATTTTCTGCGTCAGGCGATCGAGCATGCGCGGCTCCTTCAACGAATGGCGTAGCCGGCGACAACGCCGGCGAACACCGTGAAACCCAGCCAGTGGTTCAGCCGGAAGGCTTTGAAGCAGCCGTCGCGGGTCCGGTCGCGAATCAGCCGCCAGTGCCAGAGCGCTTGACCCGCGGCAATGGCGATGCCCGCGAAGAACAACGCGCCCAGCGACCGGCTGGCACCAGCCCACGCCCAGATCGCCAGGAAGAGCGCGTAGCTCAGCATCACCGCCGTCACGTCGAAGCGGCCGAAGGTGATGGCCGAGGTCTTCATGCCGATCTTCAGGTCGTCGTCGCGGTCGACCATGGCGTACTCGGTGTCGTAGGCCAGCACCCAGAACAGGTTGCCGGCAAGGAGCCACGCGGCGAACACGGGCACGGTGGATTGCACTGCCGCGAAGGCCATCGGGATGCCGAAGCTGAAGGCAATGCCCAGCACCGCCTGCGGGATCGACACGAAGCGCTTGGCGAAGGGATAGATCAACGTGATAGCCAGCGCCGCGAACGACCACAGCACCGTCACCCGGTTCGTGGTGAGCACGAGCCCGAAGGCCATCAACGCCAGCACGGCGCCTAGCGCGAGCGCTTCCTTGACCGAAATCGCGCCGCTGGTCACGGGCCGCTGGGCCGTGCGCTTCACATGGCGGTCGAAGTCGCGGTCGGCCACGTCGTTGACGCAGCAGCCCGCACTGCGCATGAGGAAGGTGCCGAGCGTGAACACCACGACCAGCTGCCAACCCGGCCAGCCGTCGGCCGCGAACCAGAGCGCGCCCAGCGTGGGCCAGAGCAACAACAGCCAGCCGGCAGGGCGGTTCCAGCGGATCAGGTCAAGGTAGAGCGCGAGACGGCGTGTGAGCATGCAGAAAGAGACGGACGAAAAAAGAGCGGCCATTGTGCCGCTCCAGCTTTCGCCTCCCGGATTCCGGGATGCCTGCCGACTCAGTCTTCCAACAGCGAGCGCAGCATCCAGGCGGTTTGATCGTGCACCGTGCAGCGCGCGGTCAGCATGTCGGCGGTCGGGTCGTCACCGGCCTCTTCCGCCACGGGAATGAATTCGCGCGCGATGCGCGAGACGGTCTCGTGGCCCTTCACCAGGATGCGCACCATCTCCATCGCCTTGGGCGGGGTCTGCGGCACGTCGGGCACAGTGGCGATCTTGCTGAACTCGGCGTACGAGCCCGGCGCGTAGTGGCCGAGGGCGCGGATGCGTTCGGCGAGCACGTCGGTCGCGGTCCAGAGTTCGGTGTACTGGCCCATGAACATCGCGTGCAGCGAGTTGAAGTGCGGACCCGTCACGTTCCAGTGGAAGTTGTGCGTCGTGAGGTACAGCGTGTAGGTGTCGGCCAGCACGCGGCTCAGGCCTTCGGCGATGGCCGCGCGGTCCTGGCGCTCGATGCCGATGTTGATGATCGGCGCGTTGCGGCTGCCGGACTCCTGCGCGACGATCGCACCGCCCTTCTTGGGCACCTTGCCCGAGGAGGAGGAAGAAGGGGTGGGGGTCGATGCGGGCTTGGTTTTCTTCGGAGCTTTGGCCATGGCGAAAGGTCTTTCTTCAGGTTGACAGGAACGCTGCAATTCTCGAAGCCGGCGGGCGGCTTCGCAACAGCGTCACTCTATCCCAGCGATCAACGATTCAAAACAGCGGCCGCGTAGGCCAAGGCCGCCAATCGCTATGACAAACGCTTCACGCCCGGCAGTTCGCACGCATAGATCGCATTGCGCAACGCGGCAATGGCCTCGTAGCGCGTGAAGGTGCGCCGCCATGCGAGTACCACGCGGCGCGTGGGCGGATCACGGTCGTTCGCATCGCGCACCGGCAGGTAGCGCACCATCTGGTCGGACTCCTTCTTGCCCTTGCCCTTCGGCTTGAGCGCCTCGGCCGGCACCGACAGGCGTGGCACCAGCGTCACGCCCATGCCCGAGGCCACCATGTGCTTGATGGTTTCGAGCGACGAGCCCTCGAAGCTCTTGCGGATGCCTTCGGCATTGCTGGAGAAGCGCGCGAACTCGGGGCACACCTCGAGCACGTGGTCGCGAAAGCAATGGCCGGTGCCCAGCAGCAGCATGGTCTCGCTCTGCAGCTCTTCGGAGGTGATCGATTCGCGTCCGGCGAACTTGTGATTGACCGGCAGCGCGGCCATGAAGGGCTCGTCGTACAGCGGCGCCATCGCAAGGCCGGTGTCGGGAAAGGGCTCGGCCATCACGGCGCAGTCGATCTCGCCGGCGCGCAGCATTTCCAAGAGCTTGGCGGTGAAGTTCTCCTGCAGCACCAGCGGCATCTGCGGCGTGCGCGCGATCACCTGGCGCACCAGGTCGGGCAGCAGATACGGGCCGATGGTGTAGATCACTCCCAGGTTCAGCGGGCCGGCCAGCGGGTCCTTGCCGCGCTTGGCGATCTCCTTGATGCTGGCGGCCTGGTCGAGCACGCTTTGCGCCTGCTGCACGATCTGCTCGCCGAGCGGCGTGACGGTCACTTCGCCGGCGCTGCGCTCGAAGAGCTTGACCTCGAGTTCGTCCTCGAGCTTCTTGATGGCCACCGAGAGGGTCGGTTGGGAGACGTAGCAGGCCTCGGCCGCCTTGCCGAAGTGCCGTTCGCGGGCTACTGCGACGATGTATTTGAGTTCTGTGAGAGTCATAGCTTGCGTCAATTATGCGCAAGCCTTCGTGACCCGGCGTTGTCAGGGGGTACGGCCCGCCCCCGCATGCGAGCCGCCTCGATGCTAGGAGCGAGACAGCGCGGCCAGCTTTTTTTTCGCGCTTTGCAGCAGGCCGAGCCGCTCGACGGGCAACTGCGCCTTGGTGTCTTTCGGCGCAATGATCTCGAACGTCGAAGCGGCGGCCAGTTTTGCGGCCAGTGCGTCGCGACTTGTGAGGCCGTTGAACCTGGCCGTCGAAATCACGTGCACCTGCAAATGCCTATGAAGGGTCTTGGACAGCTTCTGGCAAGCGGCCGTCATCGCAGCCTGGTCGGGTACCACTGCGCCGTGCACGATCAGGACCTCGATGACGTTGTCCTCGTCCTCTCCCAGGATGAAGGCGCGCACGACCGAGTCCTTGAACTTGCCGCGCAGCATGGCGCGGATCGGCTCGGCCGCGGCGAACGACTTCAGTGCGATGCTGCGCAGTTCGCGGTAGAAGATGAACGACCGGTCCACCTTGACGGCTTCGGGCTCACCCGCCGGCACCTTTTGCCTTGCAAGGATCCCGCTCGTGACGAGATGCTGCAATGTCTGCTCGACCACGTCCGGCGCCTGCTTCGTGCGTTGGGCCAGCTCGCTCGCCGAGAACGGGCTGTCGGGGTCTGCATAGATGACCCGCATGAGCTGTTGCACGGCGGGGGACAAGAGAAAATCTGCAGCACTCACGGGCGTTCCGATTTGTTTGGTTTTCAGGGAGGCCCGGATTATGAAGTTGACGCACTGAAGTGCCCCGGACCGGGCCTGTCAGCCAAGCCACCGCTCCTACCCCGAGGGCCATGCGTAAACTGATCGCGCACATATATGAATCGCGAACCGGACTTTCTTGAGCATTTGCGCGCCGAACTGTCGAGCGGGCGCATCTGGCTCGACCGAGCCATCGTGCTGGGCTACGCCATCGCAGCCGGGCTGTTCGTGGTGGGGTTCACGCTGGCCAGCGACTGGGTCTTCGGCGGCTTCCAGCGTTTCTACCGCGCGTGGCCCTGGGCGGTGCTGGTGACGACGCCGATCATCACGGCGGGCATCGTCTGGTTCACGCTGCGCTTCTTTCCGGGCGCGAGCGGCTCGGGCATTCCACAGATCAAGGCGGCGCTGCACCCCGCGTTGCCCGACGAACGGCGCTTCATGTTCGCCTCGCTGCGACTCACGGTCGCCAAGATCGGCCTCGGTGTGGCCGGCTTTGCGGCCGGGCTGTCGATTGGCCGCGAAGGCCCCTCGGTGCAAGTGGCGGCCGGCGTGATGCAGCATGCGCGCCGCTGGCTCTCGCCCAACACCACCATCGACGGCCGCGCGCTGCTGGTGGCGGGCGGTGCGGCAGGCATCGCGGCCGCCTTCAATGCACCGCTGGCGGGTGTGGTGTTCGCCATCGAGGAACTGTCAGGCCGGCTCGAAGCGCGCTCCTCCGGCCTCATCATCACGGCCATCGTGCTCGCGGGCCTGGTGGCGGTCTCGGCCTTCGGCAATACCAGCTACTTCGGCGTGATCCGCGTGCCGCGCCTGGGTTGGGACGCGCTGGGCCCCGGCCTGCTGGTCACGCTGCTGGCGGGCGCCGCAGGCGGCCTCTTCGCCCGGCTGCTGATCGCCTCGCTCACCCGCGCGCCCGAGCGGCTCAATCGATGGCGCGCCCGGTTTCCCGTGCGCTTCGCGGCGCTCGGCGGGCTGGCGGTGGCGGTGATCGGACTGGTCACGGGCGGCGTCACCTTCGGCGCCGGCTCGGAAGCCGTCAAGCAGATGCTGCAGGGCCACGACGAGCTCACGCCGCTGTACACCGTGCTCAAGTTCGTCGCCACCTGGCTCACCGCCTGGTGCGGCGTGCCGGGCGGCATCTTCGCGCCGTCGCTGTCCATCGGCGCGGGCATCGGCGATGCCGTGGCGCACCTGGCCAGCAGCGACCTGGGCCCGGCGCTGATCGCGCTGGGCATGGCCGGCTTCCTGGCCGCAGTGACGCAGGCGCCGCTCACCGCCTTCATCATCGTGATGGAGATGGTCGACGGCCACGCGATGGTGCTGAGCCTGATGGCCGCGGCCATGTTGGCGAGCTTGATCTCCCGCATGATCAGCCGCCCGCTCTACGACACGCTGGCCGAGCACATGGTCGGCAAGGCCGTCGCTGCATCCGAGCATGTGCAGGTGTCGCCGTCATCGTCGTCGCAGCCGGTCGGCCCTTCATCGTCTTGACGGTGCGACGGCGTTTCGGCCTGCATCGATACGCGCGGAACCTCCGCCCACTGTCTCGGGCACCGCATCCGTCGCGCTGGAGTTCGGTCCACCATGCGCTCCTCCAACGCAATGCGCCCTCGATGACTCGCTGCATGCTGCATGCCGAGCACCTTTGCGGCATCCACGCATGGACCGTGACGCAATAAATTCGCTTCAGAACGCGGCCAATATGACGAATCCTTGAAAAATTCGATTCGCCCCGAATGCATGATGAGTTGCAGACTTTTTAGAGGTGCTGCGAGCCGAATTCTTTTTTGACCCTCCTTCAGAACAGGAACACGATGCAGCTTGTCCTATGCAATCTCAGAGGAAGCCAATGGTCAAGACTGAACCACGCCTGAGCGACAAGGAACTGATGGAACGCACCTTGCGCGACTTGCCGGCCTTTGCCGCGTGGTCGTCGCTGGGCATGAGCCGCCTCTTGGCAGCCTCCAGATTGCAATGGCACGCGCGGGGGGATTCGCTGTCCGACAAGGACCGCGATCCGGACGTCCTGGTACTTGTGAGTGGCAGCGTTCTATACGCCGAGCCTGCCGCCAAAGGCCTTGACGCCGGGGCAGCCTGGACGCTTCTGGGGACGGGACTGCTGCTTGGCCTTGCCCACATGGTCGCGCTCGAAGATGACCTCTTCGAATACTTCGCGAACGACGATGTCGTTGCCATTCACATCCAGGGACATCTGCTTTTCGAGCTGCTCGACAGCGACGCGGAGCGGTGGAGAGACATGGGCCATATGGTCATATCGCAAGACCTGAAACAGGGTGACCTGACAAGCAGCCAGATGGCCGGGCGGCTGTCACGGCGACTCGCCGAAACGATCGAAAAGCTGGCTGCATCCCACGGCACTCCCAACAAAGAGAACGGCTCGATTCATCTGCGCCTGACGCAACACGACCTGGCGGCCATGCTGCGGGTCAGCCGTCAATCCGTGAGCAAGGAACTGGCGAGCCTCAGCATCTCCGGCGCGATCCAGCTGAAATACAACGGCATCCTGGTTCTCGACCCCATTGCATTGCAGCGCATCGCTCGCCCACCCCCGGTGCAGCCTGCAACCCAGGTCGCCCTCCGCACGGGAATTGGCGGACGCTCTGCCGAAGAGCGCGTGCTCATGGAAAGAACGCTGCGCGGCAAGCGCGCGTTTCTGCCCTGGTCTTCCTCGGCAATGAAGCGACTTCTGGACTCTTCGCGGCTTGAACGGCATCCGCGAGGCGCTGTTGTCTGGACCTCCCTGAGCGGCATCGCTGAGTACGTCTTTTTCATCTCGGGTCACGCATCGGTCGGCCGTGTATCGCCCGAGGGCGAGCGCTTTGCGCTGTTGCTCTTCGGGCCCGGAGACTTCTCGTATATCAAACCAACCCAACAAGCGTCATTGCCCACGCTTCACGGAAGCTACGACTACATCGCCGACAGCGACGTCATGTCGATCCACATGCCGATGACCCTGATCCTTGAGACGCTCGACAGCGAACCCATGCTCTGGAAAGAAGCCTTGCTGATGTCCGAACGCCAGCATGCGTCGTACACCCAGACGGTCTACCGGCAGGTCGCGGGCTCGCTGCGTCAGCGCCTGGCGTCCACCATCCATCGGCTTGCGGAACTCCACGGCGTACGGGCTGAAAAAAGCGAGAGCGCCACGCGGCTGAAGGTATCGCAGGTGAGTCTCGCATTGCTTTTGCAAGCGAACCGGCAAGCGGTGAACAAGGAACTCAAGGCATTGGCGACCACTGGCGCCATCGAACTCGGATACAACGGCCTGACAGTGTTGGATCGTGAGTCGCTGGGGCGTATCGCCATTCGATCCCTCGACAGCTAGGGCCTCTTCTTCTGTCCATCCTAGGCTGGACAGCGGGAATTTGAATGGGGACGCCTGTGCGCAGTGAGCCACGGTGCCGATGCCTGCAGCCGGAGCACAGGCATCGGCGTCTTAGCCGCGATACGTTCGATCAGCAACTCGAGACTTCAGAAATAGATCTGATGTTCCTGCTTTCCATTCATGCTTCTTGCAATTCGCCTAGAGAGCGATTTCACCTCAACGCGCACGACGAGATGGAGCTGGGCTCCGGCACTTGGCAGCCCACTCTCATAGGGCCTGTCGCCAGGACCCTGATGCCTTCCGTGTTGCATGGACGCTCGAATGCGCCGCGTTGCATAGCGTTGCTTCGACGGCACTGAAGGTGCGGCGGTTTGTCGACCATTGGCAGGTAGACGGGTGGATTGGGCATAGATGCGCTTCTCTCGCGGCATCGAAATTTCCTTGTTTTCCGAAGATGCTTCCGGCAATGGCTGCGCACAGACTTTGGATCCGACGCATCGCGCCTTCTCAGGCCGCTGCTCGATATGCTCCGCGCGCGCAGCATCGACTTTGGCCCTTGAGGAGAGCCTCGTCGTCTTGCTCTGAGTACAGAAAATAAAGGCGCAACCAGGGGAAAAGGCGCATCCATCTCTGTTGGGGAATGCGCACCAAGAAGCTCGGATCGGATGAAAAACTAAACATCGAAATTCGTTTTTCCGTAGAGGGAATATCGTTGAAGCGCCGCTGACTTCAGTCGATCGCGAGGCGAGTTACCACTCATACCCGACCCCCACCCCAAGGTTGAATCGCTGGCCCGCATAGGCGCCATTGACCTTGTAGATCCACTTCCCGTCTTCGGAGCGAGCCGAATAGCCGAAGGCAACCGCGGCATAGCCCGAGTAGGTGCCTGTACCGAGGGAGACCAGACTCTTGCCCGGCGTCATCGCCTGCGGCAGGCTGCTCATTGCCGTCGCCATGGCAATCCCTGAGTACGCGATCCGCGCAACAGCGCCGACCTGGCTTCGCACCTGGTTCAATTGCTCGACGTTGACCGCGTCGTTCGGCAGGATGCCCGGTGCCACGTTCGAGATGCGCGTGCCGCCCGGTGCCTGGCCGCCACCCAGCGTAATCTGGTTGTAGTTGATCGACCCGTCCGGATTGGTCTCGTACTGCGCGCTGCTGGCTTGCGATGCGCTCGACGCAGCCTTGAGCTGTGCGATGTTGGCCGCGTCACTGTCGGCCGAGCCTGCGGCGACGCCAGTGATCTGGCGGAACTGGCCGCCGGAAGCATCGCCCACAGACACCGCAGCTTGCGTGCCGGTGGTACGCGCGATGGCTGCCTGCTGGTTTTCCGGCGCATTACCCGGTACATAGCCAAGCACGCCAGCAGGTCGAGAAGCCACGGAGCCCGAGCCGAGCGCCACGCCGCCACTTTGCTGGACCACAGCGCCGAAGCCGATGGCCGTGCCCTTCGACACTCCTTGTGCCTGGCTCAGTTCTGTGCCGCCAGCATCGGCGCTGTCGCCGAATGCCGCTCCGCCATTGCCCGCCCGAGAGTTGGCACCGAACGCCTGCGAGCCGGAGGCTAGAGCGCCCGTCCCGATCGCGATCGCGTTGTTGCCGGTGGCCTGAGCGCCGAATCCGACGGCGATCGCGCCATCAGCCGTAGCTTTCGCGCCGTTGCCGGCGGCGAAAGAATTGGCTCCGCTAGCCACAGACCGCGGTCCGATCGCTACCGATTCCTGGCCGCTCGCTACGGAATCGGCGGCTGTCGACTTGGCATGGAAGTACGGCGTTCCGTTTTCGACAATGTTGTTGACCGTCTGTCCAAGGTTATCAAGTTGCTGTTGGTCGAACTCAAACCCGTGGACAGACTGGAGATGCCACCTGCGGCGGTACTCAGTCCAGTGGACAAGCTACCAATGTTGCTGCTCGCCGTGCTCAGGCCGGTGGACAGGCTCGAGATGCCGCTGGTGGCGGTGCTCAGACCCGACGACGTCGAGGTCGACAGGCTGTTGACCGTGCTGTCCGTCGTGCTCAGGCCGGTGGACAGGCTCGAGATGCCGCTGGTGGCGGTGCTCAGACCCGACGACGTCGAGGTCGACAGGCTGTTGACCGTGCTGTCCGTCGTGCTCAGGCCGGTGGACAGACTCGAGATACCGCTGGTCGCTGTGCTCAGACCAGACGACGTGGAAGTCGACAAGCTACCGATGCTGCTCGTCGCCGTGCTCAGACCAGACGATGTTGAGGTCGACAGGCTGTTGATCGTGCTGTCCGTCGTGCTCAGGCCGGTGGACAGGCTCGAGATGCCGCTGGTGGCGGTGCTCAGACCCGACGACGTCGAGGTCGACAGGCTGTTGACCGTGCTGTCCGTCGTGCTCAGGCCGGTGGACAGACTCGAGATACCGCTGGTCGCTGTGCTCAGACCAGACGACGTGGAAGTCGACAAGCTACCGATGCTGCTCGTCGCCGTGCTCAGACCAGACGATGTTGAGGTCGACAGGCTGTTGATCGTGCTGTCCGTCGTGCTCAGGCCGGTGGACAGGCTGGTGATACCACTGGTCGCTGTGCTCAGACCAGACGATGTCGAAGTCGACAAGCTGCTGATGCCGCTCGAGGTAGACGTAGACAGGCTACCGATGCTGCTGGTTGCCGTGCTCAGACCAGACGATGTTGAGGTCGACAGGCTGTTGACCGTGCTGTCCGTCGTGCTCAGGCCCGTGGACAGGCTCGAGATGCCGCTGGTGGCGGTGCTCAGACCCGACGATGTCGACGTCGACAGGCTGTTGACCGTGCTGTCCGTCGTGCTCAGGCCCGTGGACAGGCTCGAAATACCACTGGTCGCCGTGCTCAGACCAGACGACGTGGAAGTCGACAAGCTGCTGATGCCGCTCGAGGTAGACGTAGACAGGCTACCGATGCTGCTGGTTGCCGTGCTCAGACCAGACGATGTTGAGGTCGACAGGCTGTTGACCGTGCTGTCCGTCGTGCTCAGGCCGGTGGACAGGCTCGAGATGCCGCTGGTGGCGGTGCTCAGACCCGACGATGTCGACGTCGACAGGCTGTTGACCGTGCTGTCCGTCGTGCTCAGGCCGGTGGACAGGCTCGAGATGCCGCTGGTGGCGGTGCTCAGACCCGACGATGTCGACGTCGACAGGCTGTTGACCGTGCTGTCCGTCGTGCTCAGGCCCGTAGACAGGCTCGAAATACCACTGGTCGCTGTGCTCAGACCAGACGACGTGGAAGTCGACAAGCTACCGATGCTGCTCGTCGCCGTGCTCAGACCAGACGATGTCGAAGTCGACAGGCTGTTGATCGTGCTGTCCGTCGTGCTCAGGCCGGTGGACAGGCTGGTGATACCACTGGTCGCTGTGCTCAGACCAGACGACGTGGAAGTCGACAAGCTACCGATGCTGCTCGTCGCCGTGCTCAGACCAGACGATGTCGAGGTCGACAGGCTGTTGACCGTGCTGTCCGTCGTGCTCAGGCCGGTGGACAGGCTGGTGATACCACTGGTCGCTGTGCTCAGACCAGACGACGTGGAAGTCGACAAGCTACCGATGCTGCTCGTCGCCGTGCTCAGACCAGACGATGTCGAAGTCGACAGGCTGTTGATCGTGCTGTCCGTCGTGCTCAGGCCCGTGGACAGGCTCGAAATACCACTGGTCGCTGTGCTCAGACCAGACGACGTGGAAGTCGACAAGCTACCGATGCTGCTCGTCGCCGTGCTCAGACCAGACGATGTTGAGGTCGACAGGCTGTTGACCGTGCTGTCCGTCGTGCTCAGGCCCGTGGACAGGCTCGAGATGCCGCTGGTGGCGGTGCTCAGACCCGACGACGTCGAGGTCGACAGGCTGTTGACCGTGCTGTCGGTCGTGCTCAGGCCGGTGGACAGGCTGGTGATACCACTGGTCGCTGTGCTCAGACCCGACGACGTCGAGGTCGACAGGCTGTTGACCGTGCTGTCCGTCGTGCTCAGGCCGGTGGACAGACTCGAGATACCGCTGGTCGCTGTGCTCAGACCAGACGACGTGGAAGTCGACAAGCTACCGATGCTGCTCGTCGCCGTGCTCAGACCAGACGATGTTGAGGTCGACAGGCTGTTGATCGTGCTGTCCGTCGTGCTCAGGCCCGTGGACAGGCTCGAGATGCTGCTCGTCGCCGTGCTCAGACCAGACGATGTTGAGGTCGACAGGCTGTTGATCGTGCTGTCCGTCGTGCTCAGGCCCGTGGACAGGCTCGAGATGCTGCTGGTTGCCGTGCTCAGACCAGACGATGTTGAGGTCGACAGGCTGTTGATCGTGCTGTCGGTCGTGCTCAGGCCGGTGGACAGGCTGGTGATACCACTGGTCGCTGTGCTCAGACCAGACGATGTCGAAGTCGACAAGCTGCTGATGCCGCTCGAGGTAGACGTAGACAGGCTACCGATGCTGCTGGTTGCCGTGCTCAGACCAGACGATGTTGAGGTCGACAGGCTGTTGACCGTGCTGTCCGTCGTGCTCAGGCCGGTGGACAGACTCGAGATACCGCTGGTCGCTGTGCTCAGACCAGACGACGTGGAAGTCGACAAGCTACCGATGCTGCTCGTCGCCGTGCTCAGACCAGACGATGTTGAGGTCGACAGGCTGTTGATCGTGCTGTCCGTCGTGCTCAGGCCCGTGGACAGGCTCGAGATGCTGCTCGTCGCCGTGCTCAGACCAGACGATGTTGAGGTCGACAGGCTGTTGACCGTGCTGTCCGTCGTGCTCAGGCCGGTGGACAGACTCGAGATACCGCTGGTCGCTGTGCTCAGACCAGACGACGTGGAAGTCGACAAGCTGCTGATGCCGCTCGAGGTAGACGTAGACAGGCTACCGATGCTGCTGGTGGCCGTGCTCAGACCCGACGACGTCGAGGTCGACAGGCTGTTGACCGTGCTGTCCGTCGTGCTCAGGCCGGTGGACAGGCTGGTGATACCACTGGTCGCTGTGCTCAGGCCAGACGACGTGGAAGTCGACAGGCTGCCAATGCTGCTCGTAGCGGTACTCAAACCAGACGACGTCGAGGTCGAAAGACTGCCAATGCTGCTCGTGGCGGTGCTCAACCCACTCGACGTGGAAGTCGACAAACTGCTCATGCTGCTAGCAGCGGTGCTCAGGCCGGACGATGTCGAGGTCGACAGGCTGCTGACGCTGCTGGTGGCAGTACTCAAGCCGGACGATGTTGAAGTCGACAGACTGCTCACGCTGCTGGCGGTGGTGCTCAACCCACTTGACGTCGAGGTCGACAAACTGCTCACGCTGCTGGCAGCCGTGCTCAGGCCTGTACGCAGCTGATTGATAGTCGCGATGTCCTGCGACGCGGCGCCGTCAGCCACATTCGTGATGCGGCGCAAAGCCGAGGCCGATCCAACCGAAACTTCCGACGCAGGTGCGGCCTGGCCGGTCAGGAACGCTGTCCCCGTGGGTGCCGCGGCACCGGTCGTGCTGCCCGAACCGATCGCCACGCTGTCGGCATAGACGGCGGTGGCACGGTCACCGACCGCCACTGAAGAATCGCCGAACGCCTTGGCCTCCGCGGCGATGGCGGTGGCGCGGACTCCGATTGCCTGCGAAAAACTACCGAGTGCCGTACCGAGAGCCTGGTTGGCGCTGGCCGCCGTACCGAACGCTATCGCGTTCGCCCCACCAGCGAAAGCCGTGTGGCCAATGGCAGCAGACGTTATCCCTGCTGCATTGGCCGACGGCCCGAAAGCCGTAGAGCCGGCGGCGATGGCTCTCGCGCCACTTCCAAACGACGTCGATGGTCTTTTTCCGTCTTCACTTCCACTCGCGAATGCGTTAAGGCCTAAAGCCATATCACTTGCGAAGACGGCGGTGGCGCCGGTGCCGACCGCAATGCCATTCAACCCCCCCGCAGAAGCCCCGGTGCCGACCGCAGTGCTATTCACCCCCCCCGCCGAAGCCCCGGTGCCGACCGCGATCGCGTCGTTACCGGCGGCCTGCGTTGCCGTAGTGCCTGCGCCTATCGCCAGCGCTCGGGAGCCAGAAGCTCCGCTCAGCGTCGATGCGCCGCCGATGCGCATGCCGTTGGAAGCGGTACCGCCGCCCAGACTCAGATTACCGGAGTTGACAAAAAGCTGCCCACCGAGCGACAGGGAGGAACTGCTGCCAGGGCCGCCGCCGCCCGTTGGGCTGAAAAACATACTCGCCGCCGTTTGCGTTGCCGGGTTGGAATTGCAGTTGGGCGAGGGCGTATTGGGCCCCCACGCTCCATTGCCTCCTACATCCGTCAGCACCAAACAATTGTTATCTCGCGCATCATTGATATAGACCTGCGCCCGCGATGGATTGCTGAAGCCCAGCAAGCCCAAGGCAACCGACGTCAATGCCACGCCAACAAAGGCATTCGAGCTCGATGCCAGAACGCTCCCTCGAAGAGCGCTTCTGCTGGAACCTTTGCCACGGCTGCGGCTGATCTCGGAGGCAGCGACCCAAGCACCTAGTGCTTCGTTCCAGATAGTTTGAAAAGTCTTGTTCATTGAAATTCGATCCGAAGAAGAAACGGCATGCGCCGCGCCTGCATCGATCGCAAAAGAACGACAAGAAGAGTGCCGAGAGCGCATACGGATCAACCGTCTTGCTGCGCAGTGCCGGACTTCCGCAAACAACAACCGGCTGCGCATCGTTCGATGCGTGCTCATGTCTGTTCTGGGGTGTTTCTCGCAACGGGTGCGAGTCCGAGATCTGCCTCAACCACTCGACTCGCTGATGAAAACCACGGAACCCGTGCAGCGATCGAAGGGGGCGAATCTAAATTCGCAAACAGTTGGAGAGGTTCTTAAAATGTCTATAAAACGACTTTCATATCCATCGCCGTTCTGACAATGTGAACAATTTCCGGATCAACCGAGCGCACGCGAGTGCATGTATGAGCGAGTGAATACGTGAGAGAAATATGCGTCGCTTGGTCGCTGACAGGTGGGGAAGGCGGCGCAAGAGCGGCTTGAACGCGTCGAGTGCGGCAGCATCCGCGAGCGATGTTCTTCGTTTGCAGGATCAAGGCAGGCCAGCGGGCTTGGCACGCCGGCATCGACTGTCAGGTCGCCAACGCGCTCGATGAAAGCGTTCGCGATGATCCGCCTGCACGAAGCCTCACAGCGACTGAAGCACCAGTTGAACAGTCACGCCGTACCGATCCGTCAGATTGCAGGTGTGATGGTCGACGATGTTGGTGTCGGCAAGTTCAAGATTGAAGAAGGACATCTCCTCCGCATCGAACAGCGGCCCGGCATGCCATGTGCCGACGTGCAGCATCACCGCCACGTCGCCCCGAATCAGGAACGCACGGATGTCCTCCAATCGCGGTTCTGCATCGGGCTCTTCCAGGGCAATGGGTGGTGCCACGGCCATCACCCAGTCGAAGCCGCCGACGGAGGCCAGCGCCTGCGTCACCAAGCGATGGCGCGTGATTCGATTGAAGCGGAGGCCACGGCCTGGCAGGCGCATGTTGTAGAAGCGCGGCGTGCCTCTTGAAAGATCCAGCTGTGCATCCTGTGGGCCGAAAGGTACGCCGTCGTCGGACTTGGAGATGACGGTTCCGAAAGCGGCAAACGCTTCGGCACTCAGCGGTTGCACACGCAGTTCCACGGTGCGCTGGTCGGCGATGGCGTTGGGGTGTTGATGTGGCGTGTTCATGGCGATGCAAGGCTCTTCAGAGGGTTCAATGATTGGCTCACTGACGCGTCGGGAGACGGCAACCAGCAGTCGTTTTCGATGCCGTTCGGCAGCACGAGCTCGGGCTCGTCGTAGGCCCGAAGGCCCGGCATGAGTTGGGCGGTCTGGTCCAGAAAAAGCTGCTGGGTCACACCGCGAACCACGCGCGGCAACGTGTGCTTGTGGCCGCTGATCGAGGTGCAGTGCGGCCCATGGCTGATGTGCGAGGCGCTGTTGAAGGCGAACACACGCGACACCCACGAATCGGTGCTCGGGGCCAGCGCCTGAAACTCGAAGTGGGCGCCGAGATAGGGAGCCTCTCCCGCATTCGCTGCTGCAGCGGGCGCATGACGATCGCGCCAGCGCGAGACAAGCGGCGCCAGGGTCTGCAGCTCCGGGCGGGCTGCCAGATCCAGCGTCTGGCCGGTCGCGCAGATCAGGTGATCGAACTGCAGCGTGCCATGCGGCGTCTCCACCTCGATCTCTTGCTCCTGCGTCATTCGCACGGTTGTCCACGGACAGGCTGATCGCATGCGAAAACCCGGCAGCTTCAGGGCCGCATCGAAGCTGCCGCGCGGTGGCGGTTGGTCGGCGGCGCGGAAGTATTGCGCCACCTGCCAGCGTGTCGCGTCGGGGAGCGCATGAAAGTGCTGCATGAACCCGGCCGTCTCGATATGCCGATGCGGGTTCGCACGCGGCAGCCGTTCGCGGCGAAAGCACAGATCGACCGATGCGGCGCCAGCGCGCAGCGCCGCCGCTGCGTTGTCGAACGCCGACGCGCCGTGCCCGAGGATTCCGACGCGCCGCCCCTGCAGGCGTGCGAAGTCGATGCGATCGGCCGAGTGGTTGTAGCGCGTCGATGGCAACGCATCGGAGACGACGGCGGGAACGCGCCAGGCACCCGCACCGTCGAAGCCCGTGGCCAACACGACCGAGCGCGCCAGGTAGGTCCGCGGACCGGTCGGCGTCTGCGTGTCGACGGCGATCCATACGCCTGCCGGACGCACGTCGTGCACCTGTACCCGGTTGTGCATGGGGAGCGCCAATGTGTGGCGGTACCAACGCAGGTAGTCGGCCCACGCGGTGCGCGGAATGCGATCGATGCGCTCCCAGGCGTCGACGCCATGGCGCGCCTGGTACCAGCGCTGCACGCTGAGACTGGCCAGCCCGAGGTCCATGCCGTTGAGCACCTTGGGCGTCCGCAATTCGGGCATGCGCGCAAAGTTGTCCCACACGCCTTCGGCACCCTCCTCGGCCGCATCCAGCATCAGGACGTTGTTCACGCCATCACGGTGCAGCCGGGCACTGATCGCCAATGCCGATTGGCCACCGCCGACGATGAGGACATTCAACAAGGCCGGCGTGGCGCCGCCTGCTTTCGACAAGGGCGGGGACTCTACCCAGGAGCGATCCGGATAAGCCAGCAGTGTCATCTCGGCGCGCGCTGTCTGGGCAAGCGCCGCCGTGTTGGCGCACTCATGCGGCCTCATCTGAAGAGACGACGCGGACTCGTGAACGGATGGATGCGTGTTGGGCATGAAGGGTGAACCGGGTTGGATCGAGGAGCCATCTTTGGTGCCGCCAATGCGCGACATCGCCGATCTTTCGTCGAGGTGAGTTCGGGAACTGCCGCCGATCTTCACAGCGCAAGACGGCGCCGGGAAGAAACCAAAAGTCCACGGGGCGTTGCCGTTAAAGCGGCACTACGCCAACGATTCGCCGCACACCGCGAAGCCCCAGAATCCGTGCACTGCGCATCGCGCCGCACGCTTCCTAACCCACTTTCCCGACTGCTCCCGCATGCACCTTCACTGGAACGCGCTCGTCTACTTTCGTGAGTCCGCACAAAAGAAATCGATGCGCAAGGCCGCCGAATCCCTGGACATCACACCTTCGGCGGTGCATCGCCAGATTCTCAAACTCGAGGAGCAGATGAAGTGCCAACTCTTCGAACGCAGCGCCGAAGGCGTAAGCCTCACTGCGGCCGGCGAGACCTTCTACCGGTACGTGCAGCAGACGCACCACGGGCTCGAACGCATGCTCTCGGAAATCGAGGACCTGCGCGGCATCCGTCGCGGCCACATCAACATCGCTTGCGAGGAGGGCCTCGGCAAAGACTTCCTGCCGCGGATCGTTGCGCCTTTCAGCGAGCAGTACCCGGGCGTGAGCTTCAGCGTCAAGGTGACGGACATGCCGACCATCACCGAAGGCACGGCCAAGGGCGACTACGACATCGGCCTGGCCTTCGACCCGACGCCTCATCCGCAGGTCCAGCGACGCAAGCAGGTGTCGGTGTCCGTGGGGGCGGTGATGTTGCCCACGCACCGGCTCGCGAAGAAAAAGACGGTGCGGCTGGCCGATCTGGTGGGCGAACCCCTGATCGTTCCCGACGCGGGCTACGCAATCCGCCAGATGCTGGACCGCAAGTTCATCAACGAGTCGTCCAGGCACCTGACGATGCGCGTGGAGTCGAACTCGTTCGAGACCATCAACAGCCTGGTGAAGATGGGCATGGGAACGGCCCTTCGCACGCGCGTGGGCATCATGGACGAGATCGAACGCGGCGTGCTGGTGTTCGTTCCTCTCACGGACCCAGGCATGCACACCGACAACGTCGCAATCTGCATCAAGCGCCGACGCCCGCTGCCGGTGGCGGCGTCCATCCTGATCGAACGCCTGGTTTCCGGGCTGGCGGCGCTGGGCGACTGACTGACGGAGCGCAGCCCCGCGCGCCTGCCCCGCTCACCACTTCACGCGCATGCCCACGCTGGCGTTGATGCCGCTCTTCACGCGCGCGTCGCCGCCCGAGGCGAAGAGCTTGCCCACTTCCGCGTACAGGCTGGTCCGCTCGCCGACGGCCAAGGTGGCGCCGCCCGCAAGCTCGGTGCTGGTGCCGCCGGTGCGCGTGCCGATGTCGGTCCAGCCCGCGGAGCCTATGAAGCGCGCCACGTCCGTGCCGCTGGAAGTGCGATACACGTTCAGCCGCGCATACGGCTGCAGCACGCCGGCCCCGGTGGCGATCTGTCCCTTGAGCCGCACGCCGGCGCGAACCGTCCAGCCGCTGTCGGTGTCCTGCGAAACGCGGGCGCCGGAGAGTGACACGTCATCGAGGTTCAAACGCTGGTGCACCAGTTGCAGCTGCGGCTCGATCTTCCAGTCGCTGTTGAGCGCGAAGCTCTGGCCCACCTCCAGCGACAGCAGCGTGCTCTTGCCCTTGCCGGAAGCCGAGGGCGAACTGTCGAGAGGCCCGGCCGTGTAGCGGTGGCGGCCGCCCTGCAGCACCGCATCGGCGTAGAAGCCCGCATCGCTCGTGAAGCCGCCATACAGGCCGAGGTAGTCGCTGCGCAGGTCGTTGCTGCCGACGGCGAGGTCGAACACGCCGCGCGCGAAGCCGCGGGTGCGGGCATCGCCTTCGAGCCGGCCGACGTACACGCCGGCGCGCCAGTTGCGGTCGGCCCACAGGTCGGTGCCGGCCTGCAGCCCTGTGAGCTGCCCCTCGCTCCTCGGGCTCACGGTGCCTTGCTGGCTGATCTTCAGGTTCGTGCTGATGACGCGGCCCCATGCGCTGCGCAGCGGCGCGCCGCTCTCGTCGCCCGCATCGTTGCGGCCGACCCGGGCGCCGTCGCCCATGCGCGCGCGCGAGTTGCCCAGCATGGCGAGGTTGCCCTGGCGCAGTTGCTCGGGCAGCGCGGCGAGCATCGGGACCTCGGTGCGGTAGGTGGGAATTTGCGACCCCAGAGACGGCGCTGCCGAACGCAGATACCAGTTTTCGCCCGCGCCGTTCACGTCGGCCGCATACAGCCGGTACTCGTAGGCGCCCGCATCCACATGGCCGCCCGCGACCGCGAAGGCGTCCTTGGTGGTCTGCGCCGTCGTCGTCGCGCCGTTGATCGCGCTGATGAGTTCGACGCCGTTGCCGACGGTCATGGCGCCAAGGCTGCCGACGTTGGCGATCTGCACCGAGGTTCGGCCGCTGGCGCTCGCACCCGCACCGTCGAGGACGAGCCGGTCGCTCGCAGGGCTGCCGAGTCCCGGGACGATGCCCATCCGCAGCGTGCCGTTGTTGCCCACATAGGCGCTCGTGATGGTGAGCGTCGTTCCAGGCGCCGCACCGACCAGCGAGACCACGCCGCTGTTCGTGAGCGAGGGCAGCTTCTGGCTGAAGCCCGCGAGGTCGAGCGTGCCGCCCGCGCCCACGCTGTGCGCCGATGCGCCGCTGAAGGCGTTGACAGCACCGGCCTTGAGCGTGCCGCCGTTCACCGCGGTGCTGCCCGTGTAGCTGTTCTGGCCGCTCAGGGTCAGCGTGCCGGCGCCGAGCTTCTCGAGGCTGCCTTCGTAGACCCGCGTGCTGCGCGCCGCTTCGCGCGCCACGCCGGTGGCGTATTCGCTGCGGTCCGCATCGCTCGCGCCGCCGGGCAGGCCCGCGGTCCAGCCACGCGTCTGCCTGGTCGTTTCCCAGGCGGCGGCCTCGGCGGCGTCTTCCGCGCGGCGCGCCCGGATCGCGACATCGGAGATGTCGTTCGACCAGGTGTCGTTCTGCCCCTGCGTGTTGACCGCGAACGGCCCGATGAACTGCCCCGGCCCGTTCATCGCGCGCCGCAGGCTGGGCGTGCCCCAGCCGTTGACCACGTCGGGCACCTTCACCTGCTGGCCCGCCTCGGGGTTGGCCATCGTGCCGGTGCCGGCCGCATCGACGATGGTCGCGTTCTGGGTCGCGGTGGTCTTCAGCACGGTGAGCACCTGCTCGTTGGTCATGTAGCTGAAGCGCTCCATGATGAGCGCGAGCGCCCCCGAGGCGTGCGGCGCGGCCATCGACGTGCCCGACAAGGAGGCGTAGCCGCCGGCCAGCACGGTGCCGTTGATCAGGTGGCCCGGCGCCGTGACGCAAGACCACTTCGCCACACCGCATTTGTTGTAGCGCTGCGTGCCCGGCACGTTGATGGAACCGTCGGCGTTGAAGCTCTGCCCGATGGCGCTCAGCGCGGAAACCCCGAGCCAGTTCTTTTCAAGCTCGGGATTGAAGTACGGCGCCGCCGCCCTCGGGCTCGGGTTGAGCCAGCCGCCGTTGCCGGCGCTGAACACCATCAGCGTGCCGGTCTTCGCGGCATCGAACGCGCCCTGGATCCAGGTGTTGTTGGCCATGTAGTAGCCGTTGGCGGTGTGCAGTTGCGCGAGGGTGTTGTACTGCTCGCCTGCCGGCGGACTGCCCCAGCTCGTGCTGATGATGCGCACGCCCTGCGCGTTGGCCGCGCGGTAGACATCGGCGATGTGCTGGTTGTCGACGGTGATGACCGCCGAGTCGCCGGGCAGCGGCCGCCCGAAGTTGGCGCCGTCGGTCTTGGCCGTGTTGGCGACGAAGAGGTCTGCGTTGAAGGCCACGCCATGCATGTTCTGCACGGCGGCGCCGCCATCACGGCTCGCGGCGATGGTGCCGCCGACGTGCGTGCCGTGGCGGTCGTTGTACGCACCGTCGTAGGCGCCGGGAATTGCGCCCACCAGCACGCCGTGATAGCGCGAGAACGGGAACTCGGGATGCGAGGCGTCGTATCCCGAATCGACCTCGCCGATCCTGATGCCCGCGCCGCTCACGCCCGCCGCGTACGCGTACTCGGTGCCCATCGCGATAAGGCCCCAGTCGCGCATGAATTCGGCTGTGCGCCAGCTGGCCGGCGCACCGATCATTCCCGGGTCTCCGGCATAGGTCTGGATGGCCCATGCCTGGTGCGTGGCCAAGCCGGCGAGGGCCATGGCGAGTGCGAGTCTGTTCATCCTCTTGGAAGTCATGGCGACTGTCCTCCGTGCAGTGTGTTGTTGGAATATTCAGCGTGCGAATCGCTCTTCGAAACGCGTGCAAAACGTTTGCAAGACGCGGACCAGTAGCGAAAAAGTCTGAAGAAAAATGCGGCCTCGCACAGCCCGCCAAAGCCATGCGGAAAAGCATCGCGGCGCAGTCTAGAAAACAAGTCGCGCGACAAGAACCCCGCGTAAACACCGTGGCGCTAATGCAGCGTTGTTGCATCTGCAGGCTTTCGTCGTACACATCCGCGGGGCTGCGGATAATGGCGAACCTTCGTCATCGCAGTTATCTGCGTAGCAGGATGCAACCATGAGTTTGTCCACCTACCTGTTGTTTCTTCCGGCCTGCTTTGCCATCAACATGGCCTTCGGCCCCAACAACCTGCTGTCGGTCACCAACGGTGCGCGGCACGGCGTCTCGCCCGCGGTGATCGCGGCGAGCGGGCGCCTCGTGGCCTTCGCGCTCATGATCGCGGTCGCGGGCCTGGGCATGGGCGCGGTGCTGGTGGCCTCGGAGCTGGCTTTCGATGTCATCAAGTACATCGGCGCGGCGTACCTCGTGTGGATCGGCATTCGTCTCTTGCGCGCACCGGCGCCCACGGCCGATGTGCAATCGCAGGGCACCGCCGCGCCGCCTTCGATGCGCGCGCTGGCACGGCAGGAGTTCACCGTGGCGGCCGGCAATCCGAAGGCCATCTTGGTGTTCACCGCGTTCTTTCCGCAGTTCGTTGTGCCCGGTGCGTACGCCTCCAGCTATGTGCTGCTGGGGGCGACCTTCCTGGTGTTCGAGCTGGTCGCGATCGCGCTCTACGCGATGCTGGGCGCGCGCATGCGCCGGCTGGCGAACGGCAGCCGCGCGATGCGTTGGTTCAACAAGGTGAGCGGCAGCATGATGGTTGGCTTTGGGTTGATCCTCGCGCTCACGCGCCGTCCCGCGGCATAGAGCCGCTCAAGCCTTCAAGTATTCGGCCTTGGTGCCGAGCCACCGGTCGATATGGCGCTGCGCCAGGTCGGCGTGCTTCTGCAGCATCACCGGCGCGAGCTCGCGCGCCCAGTCGAGCAGCAACGTGTCGGTGGTGAGGTCGGCGAAGCGCAGCAGCGGCGCCCCCGATTGGCGAGCGCCGAGGAATTCGCCGGGCCCGCGGATCTCCAGGTCGCGCCGCGCGATCTCGAAGCCGTCGCCCGTCTCGGCCATCGCTTTGAGCCGCGCGCGCGCCGCCTCGCCCACGCGGCCACTGTCACCCGGCGCGTAGAGCAGCACGCAAGCCGAAGCCGCCGCGCCGCGCCCCACGCGCCCGCGCAACTGGTGCAACTGCGAAAGCCCGAAGCGCTCGGCATGCTCGATCACCATCAGCGAGGCGTTCGGCACATCGACGCCCACCTCGATCACCGTGGTGCTCACCAGCACCTGAATCTCGTTGGCGGTGAACGCCGCCATCACCGCCTGCTTCTCGGCCGTGGGCATGCGCGAATGCAGCAGGCCGACATGGACGGCCTCGCCCAGCGTCCCGGCGAGTTCGTCGCGCGTTTCGGTGGCATTGCGCAGGTCGACCGCTTCGCTCTCCTCGATCAGCGGACACACCCAATAGACCTGCCGGCCCTGCGCGATCTGCGCCTGGATGCGGTCGATCACCTCGTCGCGCCGGTGGTCGGCCACCAGCTTGGTGACGATGGGCGTGCGGCCCGGCGGCAGCTCGTCGAGTGTGGAAACGTCCAGGTCGGCGTAGTAACTCATCGCGAGCGTGCGCGGAATCGGGGTGGCGCTCATCATCAGCAGGTGCGGTTCGAGATGGCCCACGGCCTTGCCGCGCAATGCGAGCCGCTGCGCCACGCCGAAGCGGTGCTGCTCGTCGATGATCGCGAGCGCGAGATTCTTGAAGCGCACCTTCTCCGAGATGACCGCGTGCGTGCCGATGACCAGCGCGGCCTCGCCGCTCTCGACCGCGGCAGACATCGCATCGCGCTCTTTCTTCTTCTGGCTGCCGGTGAGCCAGGCCACGCGCAGGCCGCGCTCGGCCAGCAAGGGATCCAGCCAGCCCACGAGCTTGCCGAAATGCTGCGCCGCGAGGATTTCGGTCGGCGCCATCAGCGCGCACTGGAAGCCCGCGTCGATGGCGCGCGCCGCTGCAAGCGCCGCCACCACAGTCTTGCCCGAGCCCACGTCGCCCTGCAACAGTCGGTGCATCGGGATCTCGCGGCCGAGGTCGCGCGTGATCTCCTCGCCCACGCGTTGCTGCGCGCCGGTCAGGCCGAAGGGCAGCACGGCGAGCAGTTGCGCATGCAGCGACGTCGCCACGGGTTCCGGCGGTGAAGGCAGCACCGGGGCGCGCTGGGCCGCGCGTTCCATGCGGGCCTGCAACTGCGAGAGCTGCTGCGCGAGCAGCTCCTCGGCCTTGATGCGCTGCCAGGCCGGGTGGCTGTGGTCTTCGAGCGTCGCCATCGCCACGTCGGGCGTGGGGTAGTGCAGGAAGGTCAGCGAACTGCGCAGGTCCCACGCGCCGCGAAGGCCGATCTGCACGGGGATCGTCTCGTCGAGCACCGCACGCGCGAGGCCCGAGCGCACCTCGCGCCGCAGCACCGGCTGCGCCAGGCCCGCGACGGTCGAGTACACCGGCGTGAGCGCCTCCGGCAGCGAGGTGCCCGCGGCCTTGACCGTGGGATGCATGATCTGCCGCCCCACGAAGCCGCCACGCATCTCGCCCCGCACGCGGACCCGCGCGCCGACCGCGAGCTGCTTTTGCTGCGAAGGATAGAAGTTGAAAAAGCGCAGCTGGCAGGTGTCGCTGCCGTCGTCGATGGTGGCGATCAGCTGACGACGCGGGCGATACACCACCTCGCACTCGGTGACCACGCCCTCGACCTGCGCCATGTCGCCGTCGCGCGTGTCGGCGAGCCTGACGATGCGGGTCTCGTCCTCGTAGCGCATCGGGAGGTAGAGGGCGAAATCGATGTCGCGCACGAGGCCGAGCTTGCGCAGGGCGCGTTGCACGAGGCTCAGGCCGGTGCCGGGCGGCTGCGGTGGCGACGGCGCGGTGGCTGCGTCCGCGGGCGTGGAGGGGGCTTTCTTGGCTGGCACGGGCAAGGCTTCTATCGCGGCCGGCAGAGGTCCGTCAAGGCGCTGCGGGCGTCGGGAAATGCGAACCGAAACCCGGTCTGAAGCAGGCGGGCCGGCACCACGCGCTGGCCTTCGAGCAGCAGGTCGGCCTGTTCGCCGAGCAGCAGCTTGACTGGTGCACCGGGCGTCGGCATCCAGAAGGGGCGGTGCATCACGCGGGCGGCGACGCGCGTGAAGTCTTCCTGGCTGAGCGCGCCGGGTGCGGTGAAGTTGAAGGCCTGCGCGGTCGCAGGTCCGTCGGCTCCCGCCTGCTCGGCAGCGCTCCACACGTGGGCCATGGCACGGATGACGTCGTGCACGTGCACCCACGACAGCCATTGCCGCCCGCTCCCCAGCCGTCCGCCCATGCCCAGCGCGACGGGCAGCAGCAGTTGCGGCAACGAGCCCTGGTGGCCCAGCACGAATCCGAAGCGCATGCAGGCGACGTGCACACCATGTGCGGTCGCGGCCCGCGCCGCGTTCTCCCATCGTTGGCACAGCGTCGACATGAAGATGTCCTGTGGCGGCGCGTCTTCGGTCAGCTCGGCGGCATCGCCTTGCGGCTGCACGCCGTAGTAGCCGATGGCCGAGCCCGACAGCAGCAGCCAGGGCTTGCGCGGTCGCGTGGCGATCCAGGCGACCAGCGTGCGGGTGAGGCCCTCGCGGCTTTGCAGCAGTTGCCGCTGGCGCCGTTCGCTCCAGCGCCGGCCGAGGATGCGTGCGCCCGCGAGATTGATCACCACGTCGCACGGGTCGGTCTCGGGAATCTGGTCGAGCCGTTGCACGCAGCGCACCGCCCCGCCGAAGTTCCATGCGGCCGAGCGCGCATCGCGGGTCCAGACCGTCACGGCATGACCGTCGGCCACGAGATGGCGCACCAGCGTCTGGCCGATGAAGCCGGTGCCGCCGGTGACCAGCACGCGCTGCGGTTTCGTACCGAAACGCACCGGCGCCTCGATGGCTCGCGTCTCCTCCTGCGCCGTCCGGCGGAACAACGCGCGTGCCGCGAGCCCGTCGCGCAGCCCAGAGATGCCGACACCCACGCCGCACAGCGCGAGAAAAGCGCCAAGCCAGCCCTGCGGTTGCCACACCAGCGCCGTCGGCTGTGCGGCCCAGGCCACCGCATTCATCGCCAGCAGCGCGATGAATGCGCCGGCGTTGATGGCCAGCACGGTGTGCGTGACGCGCTCGGTCGGAGGCAGGAGACGGCTGCCGTCTTCCACCACGAAGTCCCACAGCGTGAGCACGATCTCGACGCCGAACACCGCCAGCAGCACCCATGCCCACACGCCATGCCAGGCCCACGACGACAGCCCGATGAACATCGCGCAGTAGATCGACGAGCGCACCGCATGGATCGCCAGCTCGCGCCGCGCCGTGTTGCGCTGCGCGAGGGCCTCGGTGCCTTCGTGGTGATAGAGCGTGTCGAACGCGCCCATTAGCCCCTGCGCGGCCATGAGCTGCAGCGCCAGCAGGTGCGTGTCGATCATGCGGCGGCGGCCCCCGGGTCGGCCACTTCCTCGAATACGCCGACCTGCGTGAAGGTCGTGCCCATGAGCCAGTGGCGGATCTCGATGCGGATGTTGAAGCGCTCGGGCGTTTCGTTGTGGTGCCAGAGAAAGGTCTTGCCGGGCGTGAAGACGCCGGGCAGCGGAATGCGCCAGCCGAACACGTCCCAGAAATAGCCGTCGCTCTGGAAGTGCAGGCTGCCGTTCTCCACGCTCAGCACCAGCTTCATGCCCAACCCCATGCCCACGTACTCCAGCACTTCGCCGCGTTCGCTCTCGCGCATGAAGCTGGTGAACTGGATCGGCTCGCGGCCGTGCAGGCGATAGATGCGCTGCTTGTAGATGGCCGGATCGTCGGGCTTGGCGTAGACCTGGATCTCGACCGGGAAGTGGCTGTCGCTGTAGGGGATCAGTGCGCCCTGGATCAGCGGCTGCGTGAGGTGCCCCAGCAGCTTGCCGAAGCGCGAGCAGCGCAACTCGCTCAACGCACCCAGGTAATGCAGCGCCTTGCCCGGCGAGGGGTTCTTGTCGAAGCGCCGGCGGATGTCCGGGTGCAGGCCCTGCCAGGCGCTTCCGAGGATCTTCTTGAAGAGCTCGCCTTCGGAGGGAGGGGGCGCCAGCAGAACGCGCGCGACGGATGAATCGACCATCCGTCGATTCTGCCTCGGCAACCCCGTGCCGGGCTCCGGAATCCGAGCATGGGACAATCGCCGCCTTCCCGCGATTTCCTCCCTTTCCCATGCCTCCTTGGCACGGGCCCGTCCGGCCCTCAAGCACCATGCGCGCCTTCACGCTCTCCGATTTCGATTTCGACCTGCCACCCGAGCTGGTGGCGCAACACCCGGCCTCCGGACGCACGTCTTCCCGTCTCCTCGACGGCACAGGCGACGCCCCGGTCGACCGCATCTTCAAGGACTTGCCCTCGCTGCTGCGCGCGGGCGACCTGCTGGTCTTCAACGACACGCGCGTGGTCAAGGCGCGCCTCTTCGGCGAGAAGCCGACCGGGGGCAAGCTCGAACTGCTGGTCGAGCGCGTGCTGCAGGGCCAGGAGGTGGTCGCGCACATGAAGGTCAGCAAGAAGCCGCCTGTGGGAACGACACTGGAAATGGTCGGCGGCTTTCGCGCCACGCTGCTGGGCCGATGGCCCGAGGAGGACGGCGCGCTGTTCCGCTTTGCCTTCGAGAGCGACACGGGCGAGAACCCCTACATGCTGATGGAGCGATGCGGCCACGTGCCGCTGCCGCCCTACATCACGCACACCGATTCGGCCGACGACGAGAGCCGCTACCAGACCGTGTTCGCACGCGTGCCCGGCGCCGTGGCCGCGCCGACCGCTGCACTGCACTTCGACGAAGGCCTGCTGGCCGCACTCGAAGCGCGCGGCGTGCGGCGCGCCAACGTCACGCTGCATGTGGGGGCCGGCACCTTCCAGCCGGTAAAGACCGAGAACATCGCCGAGCACACGATGCATGCCGAGCGCTACGAGGTGCCCGAGGCCACGCGGCGCGCGATTGCCGAATGCAAAGCGCGCGGCGGCCGTGTGATCGCGGTCGGCACGACCACCGTGCGCACGCTCGAATCGTGGGCCAAGAGCGGCGAGGCCACGGGCGACACGCGCATCTTCATCACACCGGGCTTCGCCTTCACGCACGTCGATGTGCTGGTGACCAACTTCCATTTGCCCAAGAGCACGCTGATGATGCTGGTCTCGGCCTTCGCGGGCTACGAGCGGGTGATGGCGCTGTACGCCCACGCCATCACCCATCAATACCGCTTCTTCAGCTACGGCGACGCCATGCTGCTTGCACGGACCCAGGACTGAACGACATGCTGAACTTCGAACTCCTCAAGACCGACCCCGACAGCCACGCGCGCCGCGCCACGCTCACGCTCAACCACGGCAAGGTGCAGACGCCGATCTTCATGCCCGTGGGCACCTACGGCACGGTCAAGGGCGTGATGCCGCGCAGCCTGGAAGAGATGGGAGCGCAGATCATTCTGGGCAATACCTTCCACCTCTGGATGCGCCCCGGTCTCGACGTGATGGCGAGCTTCGGCGGGCTGCACCAGTTCGAGAAGTGGAACAAGCCCATCCTCACCGACTCGGGCGGCTTCCAGGTGTGGTCGCTGGGCGCGATGCGCAAGATCAGCGAGGAGGGCGTGAAGTTCGCGTCGCCCGTCAACGGCGACAAGCTGTTCCTCACGCCCGAGGTCTCGATGCAGATCCAGACCATCCTGAACAGCGACATCGTGATGCAGTTCGACGAGTGCACGCCCTACGACACCAAGGGCCACATCACGACCGAGGCCGAGGCACGCATCTCGATGGAGCTGAGCCTGCGCTGGGCCAAGCGCTGCCAGAGCGAATTCGCGCGGCTCGAGAACCCGAACGCGCTCTTCGGCATCGTGCAGGGCGGCATGTTCGAGAACCTGCGCGAGGAGTCGCTCGCCGCGCTGGTCGACATGGACTTCCCCGGCTACGCCATCGGTGGCGTGAGCGTGGGCGAGCCGAAGGAAGAAATGCTGCACATCATGGGCCACACGCCGCACCGGCTGCCCGCGAACAAGCCGCGCTACCTGATGGGCGTGGGCACGCCCGAAGACCTGGTGCAGGGCGTGGCCGACGGCGTGGACATGTTCGACTGCGTGATGCCCACGCGCAATGCGCGCAACGGCACCATGTTCACCCGCTTCGGCGACCTGAAGATGCGCAACGCGCGCCACAAGAGCGACCCGCAGCCGGTGGACCCGAGCTGCACCTGCCATGCCTGCGCGGGCACGTCAGGCGTGTCGTGGAACGACGGCGGGCGCGAAGGCTTCAGCCGCGCCTACCTGCACCACCTGGACCGCTGCGGCGAAATGCTCGGGCCGATGCTGTGCACCATCCACAACCTGCACTACTACCTGAACCTGATGACCGAGATTCGCGCGGCGCTCGATGCGGGCACGTTCACGGAATTCCGCGCACGGTTCAAGGCCGAGCGAGCGCGCGGCGTCTAGCCGGCGGGCTGGTCCGCGCCCTACTTCGCGGCGCCCGGCGGCTTGATCGCGAGCGGCGTGGTGTAGGGCTCGATGCGCAACAGGTCGTTCTTGAAGACGACGATCTGCCGCAGCGGCGCCTGCACCAGCGCGCCGCCCTCGCCGTGCTGCGAGGCGTACTGCCACAGCGTGAGCTGGCCCTTGTCGGCCAGCATCGCGGCCAGGCGCTGCACGGGCGGCGTCGTGCCGGCGCCGAGCTGGGCCGCCTCGATGCCAACGACCACATCGTCGCGCGGCGAGATCACCTTGAACAACAGCACCGGTGCCGCCCCCGCCTGGGCGCGCACCTGCCGCGCCACGATGAAGGCCGGCAGAAGCGCAAAGCTGACGAGAGCGCGACGGTGGAAGGAATTCATGTCGGCAAGCCTATCCACGCCACGCCCTCCTGCCCACAGGCCGGAAGCCATACGCCGGGCGGAAGCCCGCGTTTCCCCCATGGCGGCGGCATCCGGTACGCTCATGGCCTGTTTCCATCTTCATCGCCGTCGTCTTCATTCCCATGACCACAGCCACCTCAACCTCTCCCTACACCGCCCGCTATCCGTCGCTCGCCGGGCGCACCGTCTTCATCTCGGGCGGCGCCAGCGGCATCGGCGAATCGCTGGTGCGGGCCTTCCATGCGCAGGGCGCCAAGGTCGGCTTCTGCGACCTCGACGCGGCCGCAGGCACGGCGCTCGCCGCCGAACTGCAGGGCGAGACGCCCGCGCTGTTCAGCGTCTGCGACGTGACCGACACAGCCGCGCTGGCCGCGACCATCGCCGGTGTGCGGGCGCGCTTCGGGCCCATCGCCGTGCTGCTGAACAACGCGGCCAACGACCGGCGCCACGAGATGGCCGACGTGACCAGCGAGGACTTCGACCGCCTCGTGGCCGTGAACATCAAGCATCAGTTCTTTGCCGCACAGGCCGTGGCCGAGGACATGCGCGCACTGGGCGGCGGCTCGATCATCAACTTCGGCTCGATCAGCTGGATGATGAAAGGGCGTGGCTACCCGGTCTATCAGGCCTGCAAGGCGGGTGTGCGCGGCCTCACGCGCTCGCTGGCGCGCGACCTCGGCAAGCAGAACATCCGGGTCAATACGATCATGCCGGGCTGGGTGATGACCGAGCGGCAGATCAAGCTGTGGGTGAAGCCCGAATCCGCCGCGGAAATCGATGCGGCCCAGTGCCTGCCGGGCCGCGTGATGGCCGAGGACATCGCGGCGATGGCGCTGTTCCTCGCAGCCGACGATTCGCGGATGTGCACCGCGCAGGACTACGTGGTGGACGCCGGCTGGATCTGAAGCCTTTCGCCGCTCCCTTCAAAGTAAAAAAGCCCGGCAGTGCCGGGCTTTTTTGGTTGCGCGAGCCGAAGGGCGATCAGTCGCGCAGTTCAGCTGGCAGCGTGCCGCCATTGGCTGCAATGCGGGTCATCACCTGCTTGTGCAGGCCGATGTTCCATTCGGCCGAACCCGGCTCGCCGTCGCTGTAGAGAATTTCGCTGGCCAGCTCCTTGCGCGCGGCGAGGCTGCTGTCCAGGCCCAGCAACTTGAGCAGGTCGACGATCGAAGTGCGCCAGTTCAGGCCGGCGGCACCAGGCATTGCGTCCAGGATCGCCGGCACGTCGCCCAGCGGGATCGAGGGCGGTGGTGCCGCAACGGCCGGTGCGCCCGGTGCAGGCGCCGGCGGTGCGGCGACGACTTCAGCGGCGTTGGCCGACGGAAAAATCTTGGAAAAAATCTTGCCGAAAAAGCTCATGGAAGGAGGTCCTCGTCGTGTGTGGTGGAGGCCGGGCGACGCATGAAAGTGAACGCCGGCTGCGTGCGAAATGCAGCGCAGGCCAAGGTTCTAACACTTTGCCGCGACAGCTTCGCCAAAAAAGATGACCACGCAGCGTGCGGAATACCCGCTCGCGGTGGAAAGATGCCGTGCCTCTGCGCCCCCTCAGGCCGGCGCTGTGCCGCCACCGGCCCCCGCATGCGCCGAGGTGCCGCAGGCGTGGCAGAACTTCGAGAACGCGCTCTTGCGCGATTCGCACTGACCGCAGTGGTCGAACAGACCGATGCCGCAGTGCGGGCAGAAATCGATCTCGCCGTTCTTCAGGTCGACCGGCCGCTCGCAGCCTGGGCATACGCCCTTGCCGAGCCGCGCGAGCGCGACGTCGTAGCTCAGCTCCTCGCGGCGCACCTGGTCGGGCTGCTGCTCGGCGAGCTTCTGCCGCGCGAGGTAGGCGTTGAGCGCCACGATGGCGTGGCGCCCCACGAGCACGGTGAGCAAGATGCCGACCACGTAGCGCACATAGCCGCCGTAGCTCGGCAGGTAGGGCACCAACTCCACGAAGAACGCGAACAGCGCGAAGAAGATGAAGCCCCAGACGAACGGCCAGTAGGTGCTCTTGCGCTTTTTCGCGAACAGCCAGCCGGCCACGGCCAGCAGCGGCAGCGTGAGCGCGAGGCGGTAGGCGAACACCCGCAGCTCGATGCGCCGGTACTCGGCATCGAGCTTCACCTGCGCATCGCGCTCCAGTTCCGCGAGCGTCGTGCGGGCGCGCTGCTCGGCCTGGCGCGCATCGAGCATGATTTTTTGCTGCGCGTTGACCTGGCGCTGGACGGCGTCTTCCTTCTGCTTGAACGCATCGAGCGCCTTGGTGCGCGCGATGAGCTCGGTGTCCTGGTCGGGCTGCGCGGTGGCGCGGCGGGTGGCGATCCAGTTGCCGAAGGTCTCGCGCGCATTGGCGCTGGCCTGCTGCGCGGCATTGAGCTGCAGGCGGATCTGGTCGAGATCGCGTGACGCCTGCAACTCCGCGGCTTCCGAGGCCTTGATGGTGTCGCGCAGCGGCTCGGCCGCGCGCAGGTCGATGAAGTCGTCGATGCCGCGCACGCGCTCGACCTGCGGCAGGTCGCCGACGACCGTGCTGCCCAGGCCGATCAGGAAGCTCGCGAACACCAGCGCCACGAGCCAGAGGCCGCGGCGGAACCATTTTTCGGACAGGCGCAATGACTTGCTCATTTCGTTTTCTTTCTGAAGATTTCTTCTTATTGCAGCTTGAACGCCACCGGCGCCCCACCCAGCCCCGCGCGCGGCATCCACGCAAAGACCGAGTCGACAGTCACTGTCTCGATGCGGTCCGAAAACCGCTTCTCGTTCGGATGGTCGTCGAAGGCGATGTTGGCCGAGCCCACGCGGCCGCCGAGGCGCGTCAGCGGGCCGAGCTTCAGCGTGGTCGGCTCATAGCCCTTGAATTGCATCCACGCTTGCGCCTGCGCGCGGCTGTTGATGGTGGCGGGCTCCATGGCGGCGGCCAGCGTCTCGACAGCCCACTGGTTCGACTGCTGGTACTTCTGCCCCCACGCGTAGCTCACGATGCTGTAGGGCGCCACGTTGAGCCGAACGATGCGCGAAGGCGACTCGTTGAGCGCGGCCAGGAGCTGCGTCTGCACCTGGGGCGTGGGAATCACCCAGGCGGCTTCGTAGCGCCACAGGTCGTCGAGGAAGAACTCGCCCAGCCCCTGCCGGTAGACCGCCGCCACCGCGGTGCCGCACTGGTTGAGCTTGTGCACCACGCGCCACGGGCCCTCGTCGGTCTTGTAGGCGATGCCCAGGTGCGAGTAGCGCAGGCCGTACTTGCTCAGGTCCTGCCCCGCACGCGCCAGCAGCACGACACGGGCGCCGCTCGCATCGAGCTGCTGCGAGGTGCGCTCGGCCAGTTGCATGCCCTTGACGATGAGCGCCGGGCTCGGCTTGACCTGCTCGCAGGAGCGGCCGGCCTGCGCCTGCAGCGCCGCGAACGCAAGCAGGCACACCGCAAGTGCGCGCTTCATGACAGCCTCTCGTTGTGCAACAGCGCGCGGCCGATGGCGTTCGGCACGAAGGCCAGCACCTCTCCCGCGGCCGACAGCACGACGCCGCTGCCGATCACGCTGACCAGGACCGCCGTGCCGACCGATGCGGCCGCACCGTTGGCGGCGCGCCCCATCACCTTGACGCTGGCGCGTGCGCCGTCCGACGCGCGTTCGAGCACATAGACGGTGCCGTCGGCCGACGCTTCGACGGCGACCACCGCGAGCGTCGAGCCGCCCACAGACAGCGCCGCGGGCACCGCGACTACCGCCGTGGCCGATGCGCCAACGACGGAGGCCGCGCCGATCACCGAGGCGACGGGCATCAGCGAGAGAGCGACCGAAGCATCGCTCTGGGCCTGTGCGTGAAGAGGAGCCGCGACACCCGCGAACGCGGTGCAGACAGCGAGAGCAAGCGTGGCAATCGACTTTTTCATGACGTTCTTTCGTTGGTTGACGGTGGGTGGAATACAGCGGCGCATTCGGCCGAAGCTGAAGCAGCAGCTTCCTGGCGAGCGGCGCGGCGGCCTTGCAGTCGCGCGTCGATCAGATCGGCTTCATGGCGGTCGCGCAGCGTCTTGGCCAGTGTGAAGACCGAGCTGATGAGGAACAGCCAGCTCACGCCCAGGAAGGCCTTGTAGGCGTCGTTGATCTCCATGCGGACCAAGCCCCAGCCTGTCAGGCCCATCGCGGTGAAGAAGCTGCCCCAGACGACGAGGCGCCACATCGGCACGTCGCGGCTGGTGGTGCTTTCGGCCTGCTGGTTGTCGCGGATGAACTTCGCCAGCATGAAAGCGGTGCTCAGGCAGAACACGTAGCCCATCACCATGAACGCCCGGTCCAGCGTCTCGCCCGGCAGCCAGCTCAAGCCGGTGGCGCAGAGGAAGACGGCGACTGCGAACGACGCCCAGACCTGGAACTGCCAGGCTCGCGTGTCACGCTGGATCGAAACGGTGGTGGATGAGAAGGGTTGCATGAGTGCCTCGCGGCGTTGTGAAGGTGGGCGAATGATGGTTCGCCACCGCACCGCGGGACTCGAATGCTTCGACCAGTTGCGGTTTGAGCCGCCACTGGTATCTCAAGGGGATACTTTTCAGGCCGCCAGCAAGCCGCTCACGCGCTGCTGCAGCGCCTCGGGCTGCACCTCGGACGGCGGCACGACTTGGCCGACGTTCAGGCCCACGCGGCTGTAGAAGCCGCGGCGAAAGGGCTTGGCCATCGCGACCTGCTGGCCGCCGCGCAGTTCGATTCGGCTGAAGTACGAGCCCCAGAGGTTGGTCAGCGCCATCGGGATCACCGGCGGCTCGATGCCTTCGGCGCGCGCGCTCTCGACGATCTTCATCACGCCGCCCTTGAAGGGCTGCAGCGTGCCGTCGCGGGTGATCGCGCCCTCGGGGAAGATCGCGAGCAGATCGCCTTCGCGCAGCACGGCCAGCGCCTTGGCGAAGGCCGCTTCGTAGGCGGCCGGGTCTTCCTTCTGCGGCGCGATTGGGATCGCCTTGGCCAGCTTGAACAGCCAGCCGAGCACCGGCACCTTGAAGATGCGGTGGTCCATGATGAAGCGAATGGGCCGCGGGCTCGCCGCCATCAGCAGCACCGCGTCGATGAAGCTCACGTGGTTGCACACCAGCACGGCGGCGCCTTCGGTGGGGATGTGCTCGTCGCCCTTGATCTCGAAGCGGTAGACGAAGCGCGACAGCACCCAGGCCACGAAACGCAGCAGGTACTCGGGCACCAGCATGAAGATGTAGAACGCCACCACCGCGTTGGCGATGCCGGTGAACAAAAAGATCTGCGGAATCGTGAAGCCCGCGCCCAGCAGCGCGCCCGCGATGACCGAACTGCCGATCATGAAAAGCGCATTGAGGATGTTGTTCGCCGCGATGATCCGCGCCCGGTGCGTCGGTTGGCTGCGCAGCTGAATGAGCGCGTACATCGGCACGCTGTAGAGCCCCGCGAACAGCGACAGCAGCCCCAGGTCGGCCATCACGCGCCAGTGCCCGGGCTGGTGCACGAAGGCGCCGAGGCCCATTTCGGCCACCTTCGGCAGCGCGCGCGAGGCGAAGTACAGGTCGATCGCGAACACGCTCATGCCGATGGCGCCCAGCGGCACGAGGCCGATTTCCACCTGCCGGCGGCTCAGCGTCTCGCACAGCAGCGAGCCGACGCCGATGCCGATGGAGAACACCACCAGCAGCAGCGACGCCACCTGCTCGTCGCCATGCAGCACCTCCTTGGCGAAGCTGGGGAACTGGCTCAGGAACACCGCGCCGAAGAACCACATCCACGAAATGCCCAAGAGCGAGCGGAACACCACCACGTTGCCGTGCGCGAGCTTCAGGTTGCGCCAGGTCTCGCTGAAGGGGTTCCAGTTGATGACCAGCCCCGGGTCGGTGGCCGGCGCCTGCGGAATGGCCTGCGCCACGCCGCGGCCGAGCAGCGCGAGCAGCACGCAGGCCACGGCCACGCTGGTGTGGCCGATCTGAGGCACCGCCACCAAGAGGCCGCCCGCCACCTGGCCCAGCAGGATGGCGACGAAGGTGCCCATCTCGACCATGCCGTTGCCGCCGGTGAGCTCGCGCGAATCGAGCACCTGCGGCAGGTAGGCGAACTTGACTGGCCCGAACAGCGTGGAGTGCAGCCCCATGAGGAACACGCAGCCCAGCAGCACCACCGCATTGGCGGTGACGAAGCCCCAGGCCGCGATCAGCATGATCGCGATCTCCAGGTTCTTGACGAAGCGGATCATCTTCGTCTTGTCGAACTTGTCGGTGAGCTGCCCGGCCGT
Organism: Variovorax sp. W1I1; assembly: GCF_030815625.1. Classification (NCBI taxonomy): domain Bacteria; kingdom Pseudomonadati; phylum Pseudomonadota; class Betaproteobacteria; order Burkholderiales; family Comamonadaceae; genus Variovorax; species Variovorax sp. W1I1. The sequence goes on from NZ_JAUSWZ010000001.1 coordinate 5,919,856, forward strand.
GGCCGAGAACAGCAGGAAGGGCAGGATGAACAGCGCGCCGATCGCCAGGCCAGCCATGGCCGGCGGCATCCAACTGAGCTGCAGCTGGTAGGTCACCATGACGGTGAAGGCGAACTTGAAGAGGTTGTCGTTCGCCGCGCCCGCGAACTGGGTCCAGAAGAAAGGTGCGAAGCGCCGCTGCTTGAGCAAGGCGAACTGGTTGGCGTGGGCGTTCGCTTCGTGAGGCGCCACGGAGGTGGCGGCAGCGGCGGGGGTTGTCATTCGAAGAATTCTCCTCAGGCCGTCATTGCGGCTGCGTCGGGATTGTGCCGCAGCAGGTCCGCTTGCCAGCCCTTCTCGAGCGACCTGAGCGCCAGCAGAACCGGCAGGCCCGCCAGCGCCGCCGTCAGGTGCTTGAGCGTGTGGCCGGAGACCAGGTGCTGCGTCGCCTCGTAGATCTGCCGGTCGCCCAGCTCGAAGGCCTTGGCCAGTGCGTAGAAGAAGATCACCCAGCCCAGCTTGAGCCCCACCGCGCCGCGCATCGGCGCGGCCAGCGCCAGGGTGAGCACCAGCGCCATGCCGCCGAACTGCACCAGCGCCCAGGGCATGACGTTGCCGGTTTCCTGCGACACCTCGGCCGCCAGCAGGCCGGCCGTCAGGATGAACCAGGCAGCGGGCCAGCCGGCGCGCTGGCTCACCCGTTCGCACACCGCGATGCCGATCAGTCCGGCAAAGGCCACCGCCATGCCTGCGCGGTCCGCCGCGAGCCTGGGGGCGTCGGGCATCAGGTGATAGAAGGCCGAGCCGGCGGCGGTGGCGACGAGGCCGGCGAAGAAGAGCCAGGCGCAGTCCAGGGTGTTGTCCGGCGGATCGCTGGCGGGCGGCGCGAGTGGAAATTCGGCCAGCGCCTCCTGGTGCGAGCGGTCGATCCGGTTGAGGCGATACAGCCCGAGGAAGCCGATGACCACGAAGGGCAGGTTGCTCAGCACGTCCATCGCGTTCGGCAGCCCGTGCCAGGCCCGGTTGTCCGCGAAGACCGAGGCGAACGCCACGTCGGCAGCCGGCAGCGCGGGGCCGAAGAAGGCGAGCAGCGTGAGCAGCGCGAAGGTGAAGAGCAGGGCGCGTTCGCGGCGGCTGAAAGTGGGCAGGAGCATGGCGGACCTCGGTGGGTGGGTAACGAGCCGCGGAATTTAGTTGCCAGCCTCTCTGGCGGCATCGAGAATCGATACGAGGCACTATTTCACACCCAACGGTATCCTTTTCTAATACCCATCCAGCGCCCCGCACCCCTCATGAGCACCACCGTCGACCTCGTACTCGCCCTCAAGAACGAACTCAAGAACGCCCGCATGACCTACGCCGACCTGGCCCGGTCGCTCGACATGGCCGAATCCAGCGTCAAGCGGATGCTGGCCAAGAGCGACATGCCGCTGTCGCGCGTCGATGCCATCTGCCGGGCCCTGAAGATCGATTTCGCCGAACTCGCCCGCCGCGTGGCCGACGCCCAGCCGCTGCTCAAGGAACTGACGCAGGAGCAGGAAAAGGCAGTGGTCAAGGACAAGAAACTGCTGCTGGTGGCCATCAGCGTGCTGAGCCAGTGGACGCTGGAGCAGATCGTGACGGCCTACCGGATCAGCGAGGCCGAGTGCATCGGCTGCCTCGCGCAACTCGACCGCATCGGCATCATCGAGCTGCGCCCGCTCAACCGGTATCGCCTGAAGCTCGCGAAAACCTTCCGCTGGCGGCCGCACGGACCGGTGATGGAGTTCTTCCGCGAGAACGTGGTGCTCGACTACTACCGCGGCGGCTTCGACGGCCCGGCCGAGGGCCTGCTGCTGGTGCACGGCTCGATCAGCCGCTCGCTGGCGCCGGCCTTCCTGGAGCGCCTGCAGCGCGTGGCGCAAGACTTCGCGCAGCAGCACCAGACCGACCAGAAGCTGTCGGCCAAGGACCGCGAGGGCTACACGCTGCTGCTGGGGATGCGCAATTGGGAGTTCGAGCTCTTCACCCGCCTCCGCCGAGCCTGAAAACGATGTCCGGACGCGGAGGCACGCCCCCGCACCGTTCGGGCTGAGCTTGTCGAAGCCTTGCGCGGCGCTTCGGCAGGCTCAGCGTGAACGGCTGATCGGCCGCCTCAGGGCTTGGCGGCTTCGAGCGCGTCGCGGGTGGCGCGCGCGGCGTTCTTGGCGGCGTCCGCGAAGTCTTCGCCCGACGAGGCGTAGATGATCGCTCGCGACGAGTTCACGATGATCGGCGCATCGGCCCGCCAGCCGGCACGCACCGTGGCGACCGCATCGCCGCCCTGGGCACCGACGCCCGGAATCAGCAGCGGCACCGTCGGTGCCAGCGCGCGCACACGCTCGATTTCCGCCGGGTAGGTCGCGCCCACCACGAGGCCGAGCTGGCCGTTGAGGTTCCACGGCCCTTGCGCCAGCTTGGCGACGTGCTCGTAGAGGAAGGGCTGGCCTTCGATGTCCGCCAGCCGCTGGCCCTGCAGGTCGGCGCCGCCCGGGTTGCTGGTGCGGCACAAGAGGAACGCGCCCTTGCCTTCGTGCTTGAGGTACGGCGCCACCGAGTCGAAGCCCATGAAGGGCGAGAGCGTCACCGCGTCGGCGCCGTAGCGTTCGAAAGCCTCGATGGCGTATTGCTCGGCGGTCGATCCGATGTCGCCGCGCTTGGCGTCGAGGATCACCGGCACGTGGGGCGCGTTGCGGCGCATGTGCTCCATGAGTTTTTCGAGCTGGGCTTCGGCGCGGTGCGCGGCGAAGTAGGCGATCTGCGGCTTGAAGGCGATGACCAGGTCGGCCGTCGCGTCGACGATGCGCGCGCAGAAGTCATAGATGCTGCCGGCGTCGTCCTTGTATCCCCCGGGAAACCTGGCTGGCTCGGGATCGAGCCCCACGCAGAGCAACGAACCGTTTTTTTGCTGTGCGGCGGCCAGCTTGTCGAGAAAAGTCATGGGGGCCGATTTTAAGGACCCCATTTCGTCAGCCCTGCTTCGAGGGCGTTTGCTGTTCCGCGGCAAGGCACAGGTCGGCCCAGGCGCGCGCCTTGTCGGCGGGATTCCGCAGCAGGTACGCCGGGTGGTAGGTCGCCACCACCGGCACGCCATTGATCGACGCCAGCGGCACCGCGCGGCCGCGCAGCTTGCCCAGCGGATCGCCGCTCTGCATCAGGCTTTGCGCGGCTAGCGGGCCCATCGCCAGCACGACGCTCGGCGCCAGCGCAGCGGCGTGCTTCGCGAAGGCTTCGTCCATCTGGCGCGGGCTGCCGGGCTGGGCGGCGGCCACGCCGCGGTGCGTGCGCATGAGATGCACCGGCGTCTTGCCGTCGTGCAGCTTCAGGGCGCGCAGCATGTTGTCGAGCAGCCGGCCGGCATCGCCCGAGAAAGGCTCGCCGTGGCGGCCGTCGGCCTCGGGGGGCATGTCGGCCACGACGAGCCAGCCGCCTTGCGGGGAAGCCGGGGCTTCGGCCGCGTCGGCATAAAGGCGGCAGGGCGCTTCGACGAGCACGGCGGCGCCTTGCGTTGGCGTCACCGCAGGGCGTGCAACCGGCGCGGATGCCGCCACGGGCCTTGCGACAGGCGCAGGCGCTGGCGCGGCAACCGGCGCTTCCGCCACGTACCGCTCGGCGACGGGTTCCGGTGCCGCCGCGACCGCTTCTTCGGCGACCGGCGCAGCCTCGACCACTTCGGCCGCCTGAGGGACGGGCCACCAGACCTTCACCCCCATCTCGTCGAGCATCGCGCGCTGGCGCGCATCGAGCTTCAGTGTCTGCACGGCGGTCATTACTTCAGGGCTCCCCAGGCGGAGCCTGTTTCGTTCAAACGCAAACTCATCACGACCGCGTCTTCGCGCTTGCCTTCGAACGCCGGGTAGTAGCCCTTGCGCACGCCGACGCTGCGAAAACCCTGGCGCGCGTAGATCTCCAGCGCGCGCCGGTTGCTCTCGCGCACCTCCAGCCAGAGCCACTGCGCGCCCTCGGCGCGCGACCAGCCGGTGAGCGCCTCCAGCATCAGCGGCGCCCAGCCCTGGCGCTGGAAGGCCGGCGCCACGGTGATGTTGAGCAGATGCACCTCATCGACGCCCTTCATGGCGACGAAATAGCCGATCAGCGTTTCGCCCAGGCTGGTGACCGGCGAGGTCACGCCCTCTGCGAGGCCGGGTGCCAGCAGGCACTGGCAGTGATAGCCCACGGCCATCGAATCGGTGAAGTTCGCGCGCGTCCAGGGGTGCGTGTAGGCCATCTGCTCGACCGCGCAGACGGCCTCGATCCGCTCGATGGTGAGCGGATCGAGGCGGGCTTCGACGGGCTGGAGGACAGCGCTCATGCGGTGGTGGGTGGCGTCACAGCGGCAGCAGCCGCCGCCTTGATGGCGGCGCGCTCCTCGGTGGTTTGCGCCACTTTATCGCGAACATAGAGCGGCCAGGCCTGTGCGGATGGCACGATCCGCCCGGCCGCGAGCAGCGCGGGCGCCAGCCGCAGCATCGCGGTGGCGGTCGGCAGCACTTCGTGGCGGGCAGTGGCCGGCGCCAGGCGCGGGCCGTAGGCGGCTAAGGCATTGCCGGCGAGCGACCAGCCCGCGGGCACTTCGAGCGCCTCGGGCGCCAGCAGCAGCGGCTCGTCGTCCCCGCCGAGCGGGCCGGCCGCATCGAAGTCGTAGCGCGCGGCGTAGAGCTGGTCCATGCGCGCGTCGAGCACGGCGACCACCTGCCGGGCGCCGAAGGCGTGGCGCGCCTCCTCGGCCACGGCCAGCAGCGTGTCGACCGGCAGCAGCGGCACGTTGGCGCCGAAGGCCAGGCCCTGCGCCACCGAGCAGGCTGTGCGCAGGCCCGTGAAAGAACCCGGTCCGCGGCCGAAGACGATGGCATCGAGATCGGCCAGCGCCAGCCCGGCGTCGGCCAGCAATTGCTGGATCAGCGGCAGCAGCGTGGTCGAGGCCTGCGCGCCGCCTGCGCCGCTGTGTGCGAGCAGCTGCTCGCCGTTCTGCACGGCCACCGACAGGTGCTCGGTGCTGGTGTCGAAGGCGAGGAGGCGGGACGCAGTGGGCATCCCCCGATTATCGAGGGCGCTCCGAGGCGATGTCCGCACGGGGATGTATCAGCCGGCACCCGGATCGTCGCTGCGCAGGATGGCGAGCCCGGCCTTGCGCAGCGGCGCCAACGCCTTGGCGGGCGCGTCCGGCGATACCAGCAAGCTCGTCGCCGCGGTGACGGGGTTGATCACCCAGGCCGACGCCACGCCGAGCTTTTCGGACGAAGCCAGCACCACCGTCTCGGCGGACGCCGCCATCAGCGCGCGCTTGATCTCGGCCTCCTCGATGTTGCCGGTGGTCAGCCCGGCCTCGGCGTGCACGCCCACGACGCCCATGAAGTACGTGTCGGCGTGAACCCGCGCGATGGCGCCCATGGCCGCGGCACCCACCGCCACCAGCGAGTGCTTGAAGAGCCGCCCGCCGATCAGCACCACCTCCAGCTGCGTGTGCGACACCAGCTCGATCGCCACCGAGGGGCTGTGCGTCACCACCGTGGCCTGCAGGTTCTTCGGCAGATGGCGCGCGAGCTGCACGGCGGTGGTGCCGCCGTCGATGAAGACCACCTGCCCCGGCTTCACAAGGCGCGCGGCGGCGCGGCCGATGGCCACCTTCTCGTCGGGCGCGAGCTGCTGGCGGCTGGCGAAATCGGTGTCGGCCGGCGCAATGGGCAGCGCGCCGCCGTGCACGCGCTGCAACAGCCCTTCGGCCGCCAGCTCGCGCAGGTCGCGCCGAATCGTGTCTTCGGAGAGCGCGAGTTCTTCGCTGAGCGACTTGGCGACGACATTGCCGTCGCGCTGCAGGACCGAGAGGATGTGTTGCTTGCGCTGGCGGGTGAGCATCGGCCGATGGTAGCCGGGCTGCACGATTTCTGCACGAAATTTCTTGTTATTGCACGAATCTGCGCATATGCTCGCCGCCCATGACCATTCATGACCGCGTCCGGGTGCACGAAGTCACCCTCCTTTCCGACAACTGGTACACGCTCAGGACCACCCGCTTCGAGTGGCTGCGCAACGACGGCCAATGGCAGCGCATGGACCGCGAGACCTACGACCGCGGCAACGGCGCGACGTTGCTGCCCTACAACCTCGCGCAGCGCACGGTGCTCCTGACGCGGCAGTTCCGCTATCCGGCCTTCGTCAACGGGCACGACGACCTGCTGATCGAGGCTGCCGCGGGCCTGCTCGACAACGCGGCGCCCGAAGAGCGCATCCGCGCCGAGGTCGAGGAAGAACTCGGCTACCGCCTCGGGACCGTGCAGAAGATCTTCGAGAGCTTCATGAGCCCGGGTTCGGTGACCGAGAAGCTGCACTTCTTCATTGCGCCCTACGAGCCCGCGATGCGCATCGGCAGCGGTGGCGGGCTGGCCGAGGAAGGCGAGGACATCGAGGTGCTCGAACTGGGCATCGACGAGGCGCTCGCGATGGTGGCGGACGGCCGCATCGCCGACGCCAAGACGGTGATGCTGCTGTATCACGCGAAGCTGCACGTCTTTGCCGCGGCGTAGCTGCAAACGTGATCGGGATAATCGCCCGATGCCTTTCGCCACCCGCCTGATCCCGTCCCTCTTCGTCTTCCTTGCCACGCTGGTTTCGGCCAGTGCCTTCGCCCAGCAGGCCCTCCCCACCGGCGTCGAAGCCGCCCTGGCGCGCGCCAAGGTGTCGCGCGAAACGGTGACGATGCTGGTGGTCGATGCCGACGGCACCCGCCCGCCGCGCCTGGCCTGGCGCTCGCAGGTGCCGGTGAACCCGGCGTCGATGATGAAGCTGGTCACCACCTACGCGGCGCTCGACCTGCTCGGCCCCGCCTACAGCTGGAACACGCCGGTGTACGTCGAGGGCACGGTGAACAACGGCGTGCTCGACGGCAACCTCTACATCAAGGGCCAGGGCGATCCGAAGCTGGTGCTCGAACGCGTGTGGCTGATGCTGCGCCACGTGCAGGGCCTGGGCATCACCACGGTGAGCGGCGACATCGTGATCGACCGCAGCGCCTTCGAGAACACGGCCGAGAACGATCCGAGCGCCTTCGACGGCGAGCCGCTGCGGCCCTACAACGCGTCGCCCGATGCGCTGTTGATCAACTTCAAGTCGGTCAACATGACCTTCGCGCCCGACCGCGCCGGGCAGATCGCACGCGTGAGCTACGAGCCGCCGCTCGCGAGCGTGGCGATGCCGGCCACGGTGCCGCTCGTGCCCGGCGAATGCGGCGACTGGCGCACCGCGCTCAAGACCGACTTCAGCGACGTCAACCGCATCCGCTTCAACGGCGGCTTCCCGGCCGCCTGCGGCGAGAAGAGCTGGGCCGTGGCGTACGGCGATCCGCGCACCTACAGCCTCCGCGCGATCGGCGGCATGTGGGCCGAGATGGGCGGGCGCGTCGGCGGCCAGATGCGCGAAGGCCGCGTGCCTGCGAGCTTGAAGCCGGCCTTCGAGTTCGGCTCGCCGCCACTCGCCGAGGTGATCCGAGACATCAACAAGTACAGCAACAACGTGATGGCGCAGCAGGTGTTTCTGACCATCGGCCTCACGCAGAAGAGCCGCGGCACCTTCGAGGCCTCGCGCAGCGCGCTGGGCCAGTGGTGGCGCGACCGCATCGGCACCGGCGAGGCGCAGCCGGTGTTCGAGAACGGCTCGGGCCTGTCGCGCGACGAGCGCATCAGCGCCGCGGCGCTGGGCAAGATGCTGCAGGTGGCGTGGCGCTCGCCGGTGATGCCGGAGCTGATGTCCTCGCTGCCCGCCTCGGGCGTCGATGGCACGCTGAAGAAGCGGGCGCTGCGCTCGGGCGGTGCCGCGCACCTGAAGACCGGCACGCTGCGCGATGCCTCGGGCGTGGCCGGCTACGTGCACGGCGCGAGTGGCCGGCGCTATGTGCTGGTGGCCATCGCGAACGGCGAGAACGCGGGCGCCACGCGCACCGCGTTCGACGCGCTGGTCGACTGGGCTGCGCAGGACAACTGACCGACGACAAACGGCTGCCTCGCCGCGGCTTCGGCCAGCCTTGTACTGAAAACTTCTGTAGGTGTAGGCCGCTTGCGCGCGGCCATGGCGCTGCCCAGAATCGGACGCTCGTTCGGTTCAACACTCAGCGATACAGCGCCACAGCAGGAGACACGCCTTGAACAAGCCGCAACCACAACGACCCACCACCCCGCTGCACAGGACGGTGGCCCTTGCCGGCGTCACGCTGCTGCTAGCAGCCTGCGGGGGCGGCGGAGATGGAGGCGGCATCGGCGTCGGCTTCCCGCCGCCCGTCACCGACACCGGGCGCGGCTCGGTCGTCACCAATCCGCCCGCGCAGGTCACGCGGCTGTCGGTCGACCAGTTCAAGACGCTGCTGGGCGCCGACGACAAGGGCCGCGCGCTGCTGCAGGTCGCGGGTACGCCCAAGTGCGGCATCGACACGCGCTACCTCGAATACCGCACCGTCGGCGGCAAGGGCGAAGCCACCACCGCCACGGCCGCGATCATGGTGCCCTCGGGCACCGACGTGGCCTGCAATGGCGCGCGGCCGGTGGTGCTCTACGCCCACGGCACGAACGCCGCGCGCGACTACAACCTCGCCAAGTGGACCGACATCAACCAGGCCGCCGCCGGGGAGGGCGTGGTGGTCGCCGCCATGCTCGCAGCCCAGGGCTACATCGTGGTGGCGCCCAACTACGCGGGCTACGACAAGTCGACCCTGGCCTACCACCCGTACCTGAACGGCGACCAACAGGGCAAGGACATGGTCGATGCGCTCACCGCCGCGCGCAAGACCTTCTCGGGCATCGATGCGAACGACGCGGGCTCGCTCTTCATCACCGGCTACTCGCAGGGCGGCTACGTCGCGATGGCCGCGCACCGCGAGATGCAGGCCACGGGCAGGACGGTGACGGCCTCGGCGCCGCTGTCGGCGCCCTCGGCCATCAGCCTCCTGACCGACTACACCTTCCAGGGCTGGCCGGCGCTGGGCGCGACGCTCTTCGTGCCGCTGCTCTCGACCAGTTGGCAGCAGCAGTTCGGCAACGTCTACAACGCCACCGGCGACGTGTACGAAGCGCAATACGCCACCGGCATCGACACCCTGCTGCCGAGCGCGACGCCCGACACGCTGTTCTCCGGCGGCAAGCTGCCGCAGCTCGCGCTGTTTCCGGCCAACGCGACGCCGGGGCCGGTGAGCCCCGACCTGTCGATCTTCTACGGCGCCAACAACCTGGTGCGCCAGAGCTACCTCACGCAGGCGGCCGGCGATGTCCAGTCCAACCCCTGCCCCGGCAACGCGCTGCCCGCGACGGCGGCATCGCTGAGCTCGACGTCGCCGCTCAATTGCAGCCCCTCGACGGGCTTTCGCAAGGCGGCGCTGGCCAACGACCTGCGCAACTGGGTGCCGACCCGGCCGGTGCTGATGTGCGGCGGCGCCAACGACCCGACGGTGAACTTCGTCAGCACCCGCGCCACCGCGGGCTACTTCCGCGCGAAGGGCATGCCGGCTTCGGCGTTGGCGGTGGTGGACCTGGAGGATTCGGGCGCGACCGACGCCTACTCGGCCGCCCGTGCCGGCTTCGCGCAGGCCAAGGGCACGCTCGCGCAGAACACGCCGGGCAGCAACGCCGACAAGGCACGCGCGGTCACGGCCGCGTACACACGGCACGCTGGCGCCGCCGTTCTGCCTGGCGGCAGCGCGTGGGTTCTTCCAGGGCGTGCTGGCCGCGGGGGGCTAAGGCTCGCCTGCCCCCAAGGCTGCGCGCACTTCGTGTCGCGCGCGCCTTCCCCTGCCGGGGCAACACCGGAGGCCCGGCCAAGCCGGTTCCTCGGTGTTCTGGGTCAGGCGGCCGAGGCTCGCTGGAGCCGGTCGCGCACACCTTCCCATTCGGGTGTGTCGGGCGGCGTCTCGACCCAGATCAGCTTGACGCCCTGCGCGTCGAACTCGCGCAGCACCGCGAAGAGCTGATGCGCGCTGGCCGCCGCGTCGTCGGGCATGCGCCGCTGCAGCACGCGCTGCGAACGGCAGCGCAGGCTGGTGCGCGACCAGACGGCGATGTGCGCGGCATTGGCGCCGAGCACATCGAGCCCGGTCTGCAGCGCCTTCGCATCCATCAACCGCACCTTGGCATTCGGCGCGTAGTGCGCCTCGAGCGTGCCCGAGGCGCGTGGGTCCGGGGTTTCGAGCACGTCGCGGTCGCTGAGCTTTTCGCCGCAGGCCGCTTCGATCTGGGCCCGCGTGATGAGGCCCGGGCGCAGCAGCACGGGCGCGCCGCGGCTGCAGTCGACGATGGTCGATTCGATACCGACCTCGCAGGCGCCGCCGTCGACCACCGGCACCGCCTCGCCGAACTCCTCGTACACATGCTGGGCCGTGGTCGGGCTCACGCGGCCGAAGCGGTTGGCGCTCGGTCCGGCGACGCCCGGCACGCCCTGCTCGGCGCAAGCTTCGAGCAGCGCCTGGGCCACGGGGTGCGAGGGGCAACGGAGGCCGATGGTGTCCTGCCCGCCCGCCGCAGCGGCGCCCACGCCGGGCTGGCGCGTGACGATCAGCGTGAGCGGACCGGGCCAGAAGGCCTGCACCAGCTTCTGCGCGAAGAGCGGCAGCGGCTGGGCGAAGCGCGAGAGCGCCTCGGTGCCCTTCATGCCGGCCGCAACGTGAACGATCAACGGATGGTCGGCGGGCCGCCCCTTGGCCTTGAAGATCCCGGCCACGGCCATGTCGCTGCTCGCGTCGGCACCCAGGCCGTAGACGGTCTCGGTCGGGAAGGCGACCAACCCGCCCGCGCGCAACATGCGCACCGCCTCGGCGATGGCTTCAGGGGATTGGCCGTCGAGGATCATGCGAGGCCGGTCACTTCCACCGGCGGCAGTCCCAGCAGTTGGGCAGCCTGCGAGGCGTTGGCGCGCACGCTCTCCAGCGTGGCGCCGGTGAGGGTCAGGTGGCCCATCTTGCGGCCGTGCCGCGGCTCGATCTTTCCGTAGAGGTGCAGGTGCACGCCGGGCAGCGCGAGCACGTCGCTCCAGCGCGGCGAGACGGGTTTCTCTTCACCCGAGGTGAACCACAGGTCGCCCAGCAGGTTCAGCATGATCGCGGGGCTGTGCTGACGCGGCGGCGCGAGCGGCAGGCCGGCGAGGGTGCGCACCTGCAGTTCGAACTGCGACACGTCGCAGGCTTCCATCGTGTAGTGGCCGCTGTTGTGCGGACGCGGGGCCATTTCGTTGACCACCAGCGAACCGTCGGCCAGTGCGAAGAACTCGACGCACAGCACGCCCACGTAGCCCAGGCCGTTGGCGATGCTTTTCGCGGAATTGACCGCGCCCTGCGCCACCGTCTTGGGCATGTTCAGCGCATGCACCTCGGTGACGGCCAGGATGCCGTCGCGGTGCAGGTTGCGCTGGGCCGGGAAATGCACGATCTGCCCGTCGCGGCCGCGCGCGAGGATCACCGAGCATTCGAATTCGAGCGGCAGCAGCTTCTCGAGCACGCAGGGCACGCAGCCCGAGGCCTGCCAGGCCTCGACCAGCTCGGCGCGGGTCTTCACGCGCTGCTGGCCCTTGCCGTCGTAGCCGAGGCGCGCGGTTTTCAGGATGCCGGGCAAGAGGTGGTCTTCGATGGCGGCGAGCTGCGCGGCCGTCTCGATGACCGCGTACGGTGCGCAGGGCACGCCGCAGCGGGTGAAGTGGGCCTTCTCGGCGATGCGGTCCTGCGCGATGGCGATGGCCGAGGCGGCGGGTGATACCGGTCGGGCGACCGCCAGATGTTCCAGCGAGGGCGCTGGCACGTTCTCGAACTCGGTCGTCACCGCGTCGGCGAGGCCGGCGAGGCGGGCGAGGCCGTCGACATCGGCGTAGTCGCTGTGGATGTGGTGGTGGCTCACCCGGCCGGCGGGGCTGTCGGCATCGGGGTCGAGCACCGCCGTGAAGTAGCCCATGCGCTGGGCCGCGTGCGCGAACATGCGGCCCAGCTGGCCGCCCCCGAGCACGCCGAGCGTGGCGCCCGGGAGGATGGGCAGGTCGCCGTTCTGGGTCACAGGGCACCTCCGCCTTGCGGCGAGAAAGGAGAAACGGCGGGCGCTTCGCCGGCAGGGGCCGGCGGCAGCGTCATGGCTTCGGCGGCGGCGGTCTGGGCCGTGCGGAAGGCGTCGAGCTTCGCGCGGAGCGCCGGGTTGTTCACCGCCAGCATCGCCACAGCGAACAGCGCCGCGTTGGCCGCGCCGGCATTGCCGATCGCGAAAGTGGCCACCGGCACGCCCTTGGGCATCTGCACGATGCTGTAGAGGGAATCGACGCCCCGCAGGTGGCGGCTGGCCACCGGCACGCCGAGCACCGGCACCGTGGTTTTCGAGGCCAGCATGCCCGGTAGATGGGCCGCGCCGCCCGCGCCCGCGATGATCGCGGTGAGCCCGCGCCCGGCGGCGCTTTCGGCGTACGCGAACAGCGCATCGGGCATCCGGTGGGCCGAGACCACCTTTGCTTCGTGCCCGATTCCGAATTGCTGGAGAATCTCGACCGCGTTGCGCATCGTCTCCCAATCGGAGCTCGAGCCCATCACTACACCGACCTGAATGGTTTCGTTCATGGTTTCAATTTTACGTTTCACCCCCAGTTGGTTCCGATGATCGACATCACTCTCGAAAATTTCCAGGCCGAGCTGATCGAAGGCTCCGTCGCCACGCCGGTGCTGCTGGACATCTGGGCCGAATGGTGCGGCCCCTGCAAGCAGCTCGGACCGGTCCTCGAAAAGCTTGAGGTCGAGTACGCCGGCCGCTTCACGCTGGCCAAGCTCGATGCCGACAAGGTGCCGCAGATTTCGTCGCAACTGTCCGAGATGTTCGGCGTGCGCAGCATCCCGTTCTGCGTGATGTTCAAGGACGGCCAGCCGGTCGACGGCTTCGTCGGCGCCATTCCGGCCGAGAAGATACGCGAGTTCCTCGACAAGCACGTGCCCGGTGCCGACGAGGCCGAAGCCGCGTCGGAAGAAGCCGCCGCGCAGGAAGCGCTGGCCGAGGGCGACACGGAGGGCGCGCTCGAGAAGCTGCAGCACGCGGTGGCCACCGATCCCGCCAACGACGACGCCCGCTTCGACTACATCAAGCTCCTGCTGCAGGAAGGCCGCGTCGACGATGCCAAGGTCGCTTTTGCACCGGTGATCGCCAAGACCGCGCTCGTGCGCCGCTTCGACTCGCTGCAGCGCTGGATGGACGCCATCGACTTCGCGGCGCCCGTCACCGGAGCCGCACCCGCGATCGCCGAGTTCGACGCGAAGATCGCCGCCAACAAGCGCGACTTCGACGCCCGCTTCGGCCGCGCCCGCCTCCTGATGGCCGAACAGCGCTGGACCGACGCGATGGACGAACTGCTCGACATCCTGATGCGCGACAAGACCTGGAGCGAAGACCTCGCCCGCAAGACCTACATCGCGATCCTCGATGTGATCGAGCCGCCGAAGGTGAAGGTGGCCGACGGGCAGATTCCGCCGGACGATCCGGTCGTGGCCACCTACCGCCGTCGGCTCAGCAGCGTGGTACTGAGCTGAAAACTTAAAATGCGCAGCTTGATGCGCATTGAATTGAAAAAGCGACCCAAGGGTCGCTTTTTTATTGCTTGCTTATCCCTAAATAGATAGTATTGCTACTCAATTTGAAGAAAAAGCGTACGCCAATGCTCCAACTCACCGAAGAACTCGAAAAAGCCCGCAAGGCCGGCGGCCTGAGCCAGGAAGCACTGGCCACCCAGGCCGGCCTTTCGCGCATGACGGTGCAGCGCATCGAAAGCGGCCAGATCGATCCGCGGCTGTCGACGCTGCTCGAAATGGCGCGCGTGCTGGGGCTCGAGCTGATGCCCGTACCCGCCACCCTGCGCCCGCAGCTCGAGGACTTCGTGCGCTCGGGCGGCCGCCTGCTCGGCCAGCCGGCGGGCGTGGGCGCACCGCCGTCCATTGCGCAGAGCCTGGCTGACGAGAGCCGGTGAGCACCCGCGCCGCGTTCAACACCGGCATCCGCTACCTGCGGATGCATCTGCATGCGCCAGACGGCAGGCGGCGCGCCATCGGCTATCTTTCGCAATACGGCGACATCCTTCGCGTGTCGTTCGACGAGGCGTACATCGCCGACCCCGGCCGCCCGACGCTTTCGCTCGCCTACCGCGGCGCCGACGAAGCCGCGACCCGCGCGATCCTGGCCTCGGCGCGCGACACCCGCGTCTCGCGCAGCGACGGCCACTGGCCGAGCTACTTCCAGAACCTGCTGCCCGAAGGCCACAACCGCGAGCGCCTCGCGCAGCAGCGCGGCTGCGCGGCCGACGACGAGTTCGAACTGCTCGCCGCCGCCGGCCACGATCTGATGGGCGCGCTCGAGGTCGAGCCTGTGCCCACGGCCGAAGGCATTCCCGACACCGTGCGCCACTGGCACACCGCGCTCGGGCTGGACGTGCTGGAGCCCGGCTTCGTCGAGATGCCGGTGGAAGACGCCGCCGCCATCCCAGGCGTGGTGACCAAATTTTCAGCGGTGCAGGATGGGCGCCGCTACGTGGTGCGGCGCCATGGGGCCGCGGGCTCCTTCATCCTCAAGCTGCCGAGCACGCGGCATCCGGACCTGGTCGACAACGAGTTCACCGGCTATCGCCTCTGCGGCGCGCTCGGCCTCGATTGCGCCGAAGCCAGCGTGATCGGCCGCGCCGACGCCGACCTCCCCGAGCAGGTGCGCTTCGAGCAGATCCTCGCGGTGCGCCGCTTCGACCGCACGCCGGAAGGTGGGCGCATCCACATGGAAGAGTTCGCGCAGGTGCTGCAGTACGAGCCCCGGCAGAAATACGGCCGGGGCCTCGCGGTCGACTGGCCCGCGATGCTGCGCGTGCTCGACCGCCTCTCGCCCAACCCGGTGGCGGACGTGCGCGAGTGCGTGCGCCGAATCGTCGCGTTCATCCTGCTGGGCAACAGCGACGCCCACCTGAAGAACTGGGCGCTGCGCTACCCCGACGGCGTGGCGCCGGTGCTCGCGCCGCTCTACGACCCGGTGTGCGTGGCCGCCTTCTTCGAGGATGTGCCCGCCGGCGACTACGGCGTGAACCGCGCGATCGACGCCAAGCTGCGCGCCTTCGACTGGCCGGCGCTCGACGCCCTGCTGCGCTCGGCGGGCCTGCTGCGTCCGGCGCGGCTCATGGCGATTGCCCGCGACACGGTGCGCCAGGCGCAGGCCGAATGGCCCGCACTGCTCGCCCAGGACGGCACGCCAGCCAGCGTGCGGCGCTGCGTGGAGGCCCGGCTGGCGGGCGGCGTGGCGCTGGCGTCATTGGCGAGCTGAGCCACGTCGCATACGATGGCGCCCGATTTCATCTTGTTGCAG
This sequence comes from Variovorax sp. W1I1, assembly GCF_030815625.1. NCBI lineage: Bacteria > Pseudomonadati > Pseudomonadota > Betaproteobacteria > Burkholderiales > Comamonadaceae > Variovorax > Variovorax sp. W1I1. Next base: position 5,935,179 of record NZ_JAUSWZ010000001.1, read on the forward strand.
ATTCTCAAAAGGAAAGACTGGCCATGCGTTCCTTCGCCCGCCACATCGCGCTCCCCGTGCTTGCCACGGCCGCGCTGCTGACCACCTTGACCGGCTGCGGGAGCGGCATCAGCCTGGACGAACCCATCGAAGGCCCGGTGTGGCGCCTCGCGCAGCTGGGCGACGAGCCCATCGCGCCGGGCGGCGATGCGCAGATCCAGTTCGACCGCAGCAGCGGGCGCGTGAGCGGATCGGGCGGATGCAACCGCGTGTCGGGTACGTTCACCCGCAGCGGCATCACGCTGAAGATCGGGCAGTTGGCTTCCACGCGCATGGCCTGCGCCGACCCGGTGCGCGGGGCCAACGAGGCGCAGTTCCTCTCGGCCCTGCAGAGCACGACGAGCTACAGCCTTGCGCCGGGGCGTCTCGCGCTGCTCGACGCCGGCGGGCGGACCGTCGCGACGTTGAGTTCAGGGAGCCGCTGACGGCGGCCGCCGCCGGGCCGCCCCAAGGCGAGCCGCGCCTCCCTCTCGGGGGGGTGGCGAATTACACGCAGCGAAGCGAAGTGAAAAGCCGGGGGGGCTCTACAAATCAGCCGGTGAGACGCTCCAGCGCCTCACGATACTTGGCCGCAGTCTTCTCGATTACCTCAGCCGGCAGGCGCGGCGCCGGCGGCGTCTTGTCCCAGGGCTTGCCGTTGATCTTCGTGGCCTCGAGCCAGTCGCGCACGAACTGCTTGTCGTAGCTCGGCGGATTGGTGCCGGCGGCCAGCGCGGCTTCGTAGCCTTCGACGGGCCAATAGCGCGAGCTGTCGGGCGTGAGCACTTCGTCCATCAGCACCAGCGTGCCGGCTTCGTCCAGGCCGAATTCGAACTTGGTGTCGGCAATGATCATTCCCTTGGTCAGGGCGATCTGCGCGGCGGTTTCGTAGATCGCGATGCTGGTCTCGCGGATCTGCTGGGCCAGCTTGGGGCCGACGATCTCGACCACGCGGTCGTAGCTGATGTTCTCGTCGTGCTCGCCGGCCGCGGCCTTGGCGGCGGGCGTGAAGATCGGGCGCGGCAGCTTGCTCGCGTTGGTCAGGCCCTCGGGCAGCGGCACGCCGCAGACCGAACGCGATTCCTGGTATTCCTTCCAGCCGCTGCCCGCCAGGTAGCCGCGCACCACGGCCTCGACCGGGATCGGCTTCAGGCGCTTGACCAGCATCGAACGCTTGGTGACCTGGGGCACCTCTTCGGCGGTGACCACGCTCTCGGGCGCATCGCCGGTCAGGTGGTTGGGGCAGAGCTGGCCGAGCCGCTCGAACCACCACAGCGCCATCTGCGTGAGGATCTCGCCCTTGCCGGGAATCGGCTCGCCCATGATCACGTCGAAGGCGCTCAGCCGGTCGCTCGCAACCATCAGGATGCGGTCCTCGCCGACGGCGTAGTTGTCGCGCACCTTGCCGCGCGCAAGCAGGGGCAGGCTCTGGATGGAGGAGGTGTGGACGGTGGTCATGGGCGCAAAGAGGGGGAGATGCTGTGGGGAAACGGGTGACGGGAAAGCGGATTGTGCGCGCAGAAAAAAGCCACCGCGAACGGTGGCCTTCGAATCGCGGGGAAGTTTTTAGACGACTTCCTGGGCCAGTTCGCCCTTGGCGTACCTGGCGGCGACCACCTGCAGCGTGTCGCCCTTGATCTTGGCGCCCTGGCCTTCGCAGCCGAACTCGATGTAGCGCTGCTTGCAGATCAGCTTGGCGGCTTCGCGCGCGGGCTTGAGCCATTCGCGGGCGTCGAACTTCTCGGGGTTTTCGGCCAGGAACTTGCGCACCGCACCGGTCATGGCCAGGCGGATGTCGGTGTCGATGTTGATCTTGCGCACGCCGTGCTTGATAGCTTCCTGGATTTCCTTGACGGGCACGCCGTAGGTTTCCTTCATGTTGCCGCCGTACTGGCGAATGATCGCCAGCAGTTCCTGCGGCACGCTCGACGAGCCGTGCATCACCAGGTGGGTGTTGGGAATGCGGCGGTGGATTTCCTTGATGCGGTCGATCGCCAGGATGTCGCCGGTGGGCTCGCGGGTGAACTTGTAGGCGCCGTGGCTGGTGCCGATGGCGATGGCCAGCGCGTCGATCTGGGTGCGCTTGACGAAGTCGGCGGCCTGCTCGGGGTCGGTGAGCAGTTGCTCGCGCGTCATGGTGTCGTCGGTGCCGTGGCCGTCTTCCTTGTCGCCCTTCATGGTTTCGAGCGAGCCGAGGCAGCCGAGCTCGCCTTCGACGGTCACGCCCAGGCGGTGGGCCATGTCCGACACCTTCTTGGTGACGTCCACGTTGTAGTCGTAGCTGGCGATGGTCTTGCCGTCGGCTTCGAGCGAGCCATCCATCATCACCGAGCTGAAGCCCAGGTCGATGGCGCCCTTGCAGACGTCGGGGTTCTGGCCGTGGTCCTGGTGCATGACCAGCGGGATGTTCGGGTACTGCTCGATCGCGGCCTGGATCAGGTGCTTGATGAAGGCTTCGCCGGCGTATTTGCGGGCGCCTGCACTGGCTTGCAGGATGACGGGGGCGCCGGTTTCCTTGGCGGCCTCCATCACGGCCTGGACCTGTTCGAGATTGTTGACGTTGAAGGCCGGGATGCCGTAGCCATTGGCTGCGGCGTGGTCCAGCAGTTCGCGCATCGAGACGAGTGCCATGGGAAATACCTCGCGGGAATTAGGGGAAAAAGAAGGCTGAAAGACGAGAAAAACTGCCGTAATTCTACCGAGCCCCCTTGTGGGACAGGACTGACGCCAACCCGAGGAAGTCCATGACCGGCGGTAGCACCGGACCGCCCAGCCACTGCACCGGCTTGCCGAAGGCGCCGATCAGCGTGACGTGGCTCAGGTTGTCGAACAGCCGCACCTGCACCGGAACCCCGGCGGCGCGGAGGGCCGCGGCCATCTGGCCGGTGTTGCGGTCGGGGTAGACGAGGTTGTCCTTCGATGCCGCCATGAGCAGCGCGCGAGGCGATGCCGCGCTGGCGTGCGCGAGCGGCTGGGAGTCGCGCGGCGTGTTCGGCCAGTTGAAGGCGGCCCGCGCCTGCGGATCGCCGATGGGCAGGAAGTCGTAGGGGCCGGCCAGGCCGATCCAGCCCGCGAGCTGCCGGGGGCTGGCGCCGAGTTCGCCGAGCCAGCGATCGTCCAGCGCCACCATCGCGGCGTTGTAGCCGCCCGAGCTGTGGCCCATCACGTAGACCTGCTTCGGGTCGGCGCCGAGCTGCGCGGCGTTGTCGAGCGCCCATTTCACGGCCAGCGCGCTGTCGCGTACGAAGACGGGGTAGGTGAAGGCGGGAGAGAGCCCGTAGTCGGGGATCACAACCACTGCGCCCCGGGCGGCCAGCGCCTCGCCGACGAACTTGTAGCTCGCGCGGTCGCCGCTGGTCCAGGTGCCGCCGAAGAAGAACACCACCAGCGGCCGCGCGCCCCGTGCCGGCGGCGTGACGGGCAGCGGCTGGTACACGTCGAGTTGCTGCCGGGGGGCTGCGCCATAGGCGATGCCGCCCTGGAACTGGTAGGTGTCTTCCGGCACCAGCCCGTTGAGCACCTTGATTGGCGAGCAGGCCGACAGCACGGCGGCTGCGGTCACGGTAAAGGCGGTGGTGATGGCGCTGCGGCGCCGGCGCAGGGACGCGAAGGTGGGAAAGCTCATCGCACCAGTACGCACGCGGGCGCGCCGCGGTTTCGTCAGATCGGAAGCTGCGTCGTCGACAGCACCTGCTTCAGGACCATGAAGGTGCGGATCTGCCGCACGCCCGGCAAGTACAGCAATTGCTCCGCGTGCAGGCGGTTGAAGCTGTCGTTGTCGCGGGTGCGCACGAGCATGAAGTAGTCGAACTCGCCCGAGACCACGTGGCATTCGAGGCAGCCCGAGACCTTCTGCGCGGCCTTCTCGAAATCGGCGAAGGAATCGGGCGTGGAGCGGTCGAGCACCACGCCGATCATCACCAGCATGCCGACCTCCAGCGCGTCCGGATCGAGCAGCGCGACGATGCCCTTGATGAACCCGGCCTCCTTCAGGCGCTCGACGCGGCGCAGGCATGCGGGGGCACTCAGATTGACCTTGGCGGCCAGGGCCACGTTCGATACCGAGGCATCGCGCTGCAACGCGCGCAGGATGGCGCGATCGGTGCGATCGAGTTCCAACGGGGGACGCAACTTTATTGTGCTCATGCAGCCATCCTTGAACTGAAAAACTTCTATTGTCGAATATTGCCTTCTTTTTTCCCGAAATCATTCAGAAATTCGCAAGCACGTTGCGAGCGCTTCTTCCTACGATCAATGGCTTCAACCCCTCGGAGCCGCGTCGATGAACCTGAAGAAATTTCCCCGCCATGCCCTGACCTTCGGCCCCACGCCGATCCATCCGCTCAAGCGCCTGAGCGCCCACCTGGGCGGCAAGGTCGAGCTCTACGCCAAGCGCGAGGACTGCAACAGCGGCCTTGCCTTCGGCGGCAACAAGACCCGCAAGCTCGAATACCTGATCCCCGAGGCGCTCGAAGGCGGCTACGACACGCTGGTGTCCATCGGCGGCATCCAGTCGAACCAGACTCGTCAGGTCGCCGCCGTGGCTGCGCACCTGGGCCTCAAGTGCGTGCTGGTGCAGGAGAACTGGGTCAACTACTCCGACGCGGTGTACGACCGGGTCGGCAACATCGAGATGTCCCGCATCATGGGCGCCGACGTGCGCCTCGACGCCGCGGGCTTCGACATCGGCATCCGCAAGAGCTGGGAAGACGCGATGGAAAGCGTGCGCCAGGCCGGCGGCAAGCCTTTTCCGATTCCGGCGGGTTGCTCCGAGCATCCGAGGGGCGGCCTGGGCTTCGTGGCCTTCGCCGAAGAAGTGCGCCAGCAGGAAGCCGAGCTGGGCTTCAAGTTCGACTATGTCGTGGTCTGCGCCGTGACCGGCAGCACGCAGGCCGGCATGGTGGTCGGCTTCGCAGCCGACGGCCGCGCCGACCGCGTGATCGGCATCGACGCCTCGGCCAAGCCGCAGCAGACCTTCGAGCAGATCCTGCGTATCGCGAAGAACACCGCCGAACTGGTCGAGTTGGGCCGCGATATCACCGAGAAGGACGTGGTGCTCGACCGCCGCTTCGGCGGCCCGGAATACGGCCTGCCGAACGAAGGCACGCTGGAGGCGATTCGCCTCTGCGCGCGCTTCGAAGGCATGCTGACCGACCCCGTGTACGAGGGCAAGTCGATGCACGGGATGATCGAGAAGGTGCGGCTCGGGGAGTTTCCGGCTGGATCGAGGGTGCTGTACGCCCATCTGGGCGGCGTGCCGGCACTGAACGCCTACAGCTTCCTGTTCCGCAACGGCTGAACGGGCCGACGGGCTGAATCACGCAACGAAAAAGGCCGGCATTCGCCGGCCTTTTGCCTTGCTGAGCGCGTGCTCAGCTCGCGCGGCAAATCTTCAGCATGTTGGTGCCGCCCGGGGCGCCCATCGGCTCGCCGCAGGTGATCGCGTACACGTCGCCGCTCTGCACGATGCCGCGCTTCTTCAGATGGTTCTCGGCCTGCTGCAGCGCGGTGTCGCGGTCGCTTTCCGAATCCATCAGGAGCGGGCGCACGTTGCGGTACAGCGCGAGCTTGCGCTGCGTGGCGAGGCGCGAGGTCAACGCGTACATCGGGATGTGCGCGCGGTGGCGGCTCATCCACAGGATGGTGGAGCCCGACTCGGTCAGCGCCACGATGGCCTTTGCGCCCAGGTGATGCGCAGTGAAGAGGGCGCCCATGGCAATCGACTGGTCGATGCGGCTGTAGGCCTTGCCGCTGAAATCGGCGTCGAGCGTCTTGTCTTCGGCGGCCTCGGCGGCTTCGCAGATGCGGCTCATCTCCTGCACGGTTTCCAGCGGGTAGCGGCCCGAGGCGGTTTCGGCGGAGAGCATCACGGCGTCGGTGCCGTCGAGCACGGCGTTCGCCACGTCGCTCACTTCGGCGCGGGTGGGCACGGGGTTGGTGATCATCGATTCCATCATCTGGGTCGCGGTGATCACCACCTTGTCCATGTCGCGCGCCATGCGGATCATCTTTTTCTGCAGCGCGGGCACGGCGGCATTGCCGACTTCAACGGCCAGGTCGCCGCGGGCGACCATGATGCCGTCGCTGGCGCGCAGGATCTCTTCGAGCTTCGGAATGGCTTCGGCGCGCTCGATCTTGGCGATCATGCCGGGCTTGTGACCGTACTCGGCGGCCGCCACGTTGCACAGCTGGCGGGCCATTTCCATGTCGGTGGCGTTCTTCGGAAAGCTCACGGCCACGTAGTCGGCCTGGAAGCTCATCGCAGTCTTGATGTCTTCCATGTCCTTGGCGGTCAGCGCAGGGGCGGTGAGGCCGCCGCCCTGCTTGTTGATGCCCTTGTTGTTCGAGAGCTCGCCGCCCAGCTTGACGATGGTGTGCACCGCTTCGCCCTTGACGCCTTCGACCGTCAGCACGATGAGGCCGTCGTTCAGCAGCAGCTTGTCGCCCGGCTTCACATCGCGCGGCAGGTCCTTGTAGTCGAGGCCCACGGCGTCGATGTCGCCCAGCTCGGTGCGCGAGGCGTCGAGCACGAACTTGGCACCCGCCTCGAGCATCACCTTGCCCTGCGCGAACCGGCCGACGCGGATCTTGGGACCCTGCAGGTCGGCCATGATGGCTACTTCGCGGCCTGCCTTCCGGGCAGCTTCGCGAACCATGGTGGCGCGGTCGATGTGGTCCTGCGCGGTGCCGTGGCTGAAGTTGAGGCGCACCACGCTGACCTTGGCCTGGATCATCTTTTCCAGCAGTTCGGGGGTGCTGGACGCCGGGCCGAGCGTGGCAACGATCTTGGTGGCGTGGCGGGGGATGCGATCCGTGCTCATGAAGTTGGTCTCCGTTTTGTATTCGCTACTGTATACACTTTGTGTGTCTGACGGAAGTCACCCTCGCGAGATTCCCCGCCGCCGAGGTCAGCCGGCCGCGCGCTTGCTCAGGATTTCGAAGGCCGGCAGGGTCTTGCCCTCCAGCACTTCGAGGAAGGCGCCGCCGCCGGTCGAGATGTAGCCGACCTGCTTTTCGATGCCGTACTTGGCAATGGCCGCCAGCGTGTCGCCGCCGCCGGCGATCGAAAACGCGCTGCTCTCGGCGATCGCCTGCGCGATGGCCTTGGTGCCGCCCGCGAACGCATCGAACTCGAACACGCCAACCGGACCGTTCCAGACGATGGTGCCGGCTTCGCGCAGCTGCGCAGAAAGAATCGCGGCCGTCTTCGGACCGATGTCCAGGATCAGGTCGTCGTCGGCAACATCGCTCGCGTCCTTGACGGTGGCGGGCGCATCGGCCGCGAAGGTCTTCGCCGTGACAACGTCCACCGGGATCGGCACGTCGGCGCCGCGCGCGCGCATGGCTTCGATCACTGCCTTGGCCTGGTCGATGAGGTCGGGCTCGGCCAGCGACTTGCCGATCGAAAGGCCCGCGGCCAGCATGAAGGTGTTGGCGATGCCGCCGCCGACGATCAGCTGGTCCACATTGGCCGACAGGCTCTTCAGGATGGTGAGTTTGGTGCTGACCTTCGAGCCCGCCACGATCGCCACCAGCGGCCGCTTGGGCTGGGCCAGCGCCTTGGTGATGGCGTCGATCTCGGCTGCGAGCAGCGGGCCGGCCGCGGCGATCTTGGCGAACTGCGCAATGCCGTAGGTGGTGGCCTCGGCGCGATGCGCGGTGCCGAAGGCATCGTTCACATAGATGTCGGTGAGCGCGGCGAGCTTGCGAGCCAGCGCCTCGTCGTTCTTCTTCTCGCCCTTGTTGACGCGGCAGTTCTCCAGCAGCACGACCTGCCCGGGCTTGACGTCGACGCCGTCGACCCAGTTGGCGACCAACGGCACATCGCGGCCGAGCAGTTCGCCCAGGCGCTTGGCCACGGGAGCGAGCGAGTCTTCGGGCTTGAATTCACCCTCGGTCGGGCGGCCCAGGTGCGAGGTGACCATCACGGCCGCGCCGGCGTCGAGCGCCAGCTGGATGCACGGCACCGAGGCGCGGATGCGCGTGTCTTCGGTGATGTTGCCTTGGTCGTCCTGCGGCACGTTGAGATCGGCACGGATGAAGACGCGCTGGCCGGCGGCCTTGCCCTCAGCGCAGAGGTCGGTGAATCGAATGACGTTCATGGGTCTCTGGAGATAGTGGAAAACAGGTCGTCTTGCATTGTAGGTATCGCCCCAGGGCCGCTCTATGCGCCTCTTGCAGCGTTCCGATGCTTTTCAACCCTTCGGCTGCGCCTTCGCAAAGCGCTCCAGCAGCTCGACAAAGCTTGCCGCGGCCGGAGAGAGCGTGCGCCGCGCCGCGCTGTAGACGCACACCTCTCGGTGGAAGTCGGGCGATTCGAGTCGGACCATCTGCAGCCCGTGGGCGCGCACCAGCGGCGCGGAATAGGTCGGGCACACGGTGAGCCCGAGCCCTGAGGCGACCATGCCGAGCGCCGTGGTCATGTACGAGACCTCCTGGGTGCCGGGACGCAGCATGTAATCGCGCTCGGCCGGGGCCAGCTCGGGCAGCACGCGCTGGCGGAAGTCGCGCGTGGGCGCGATGAAGGTGTAGGGACCGAGCTCGTGCCAGCGCACCTTGCGGCGTTTGGCAAAGGCGTGGTCCGGCGGGCAGATCAGCCAGTGGCGGTCGCGAAACAGCGTACGGCGGTCGATGGCGCCATCGACCGCCACGTCCTGCCCCACCGCCAGTTCGACATCGCCGGCCATCACGCCGGCCAGCAGGTGCTCGGGCAGCGTGTCGGCCAGGCGCACGTCGACATCGGGATACGCCTCGCGGTAGGCCGCGATCACGCGCGGCATCAGCGTGCAGGCCATGAGTTGCGGCGCCGCAAGACGCAACAGCCCTTTCTTCTTGTCACGCAGATCGGTCACGCCGGCCACGGCACTCGTCAGATCGCCCAGCAGCCGGTGCACCGAAGGCAAGAACTCGCGCCCCGCCTCCGAGAGCTGCACGCGCCGCGTGTGGCGGTCGAGCAGCTGCACGCCCATCTCGCGTTCGAGTTCCCGCACCAGCACGCTGAGCGCCGACTGCGTGAGATGCAGCTGCTGCGCCGCGGCGGTGAAGCTGCCGGCTTCGGCGACGGCGGCAAAGGCGCGCAGTTGGCGCAAGGTCAGATTCATATGGTTATTTCATCAATTGATGAATTAATTTCGATTGCATCATAAGACGCGGCGTCGCCCAATCGCGGTTCACTGGAGACACGCATGCCGACGACCATCCACACCGCGCCACCTGTGCGCGGGCTGCACCACTTCGCCTGGCGCTGCCGCGACAGCGAGGAGACCCGCCACTTCTACGAAGACCTGCTGGGCCTGCCGCTCGCGCACGTCATCCAGAGCGACCACGTGCCCAGCACCGGCGAGTACTGCCCCTACGTGCACATCTTTTTCCAGATGCGCGACGGCTCGTACATCGCCTTCTTCGACCTGGGCGACGACACCGCCGCGCTGCCCTCGCCCAACACGCCCGCGTGGGTGAACCACATCGCACTGCGCGTCGACTCGGTGGACGACCTGCTCGCCGCCAAGGTGCGGCTCGAAAGCGCGGGTGTCGAGGTGCTGGGCGTGACCGACCACCACATCATCGAATCGATCTACTTCTTCGACCCGAACGGCATCCGCCTCGAGCTGACGACGCCGACCGTGCCGCAGGCCGAGATGGATGCGCATGCGCGGCGCGCTCGCGCGGACCTCGACGCATGGACCGTGCGCAAGGCGGAACTGCGCGCAGCGAAAGGCGCGACGCATGTCTGATCTGCAACTCGCCGTCATCGACGTGAAGCCCGGCGCGGCGATGGAAAGCCAGTCGGGCCTGCAGTTGCTGCGCCCGCGCATCTACGGCGCCTTCCGCGCCCCGCAGGGCCCCAAGAAGGTCGCGGCCATCGTGATGCACCCGACCAGCAACTTCATGGGCCACTACCTCATCGGTCCGCTGGCCGAGCGCGGGATCTGCTGCATGGGGCTGAACTCGCGCTTCGTCGGCAACGACACGGTGCTGCTGATGGAGCGCGCCATTCAAGACCTGGGTGCCGGCGTGCAGTACCTGCGCGAAGCCGGCTACGAGAAGGTGTTCCTGGTCGGCAACTCCGGTGGCGCGGCGCTCGCGGCCTTCTACCAGGCACAGGCCGAGAACCTCACAGCCACGCACTTGCCCGACGGCGACCCGACGCACCTGCACCCGAGCGACCTGCCGCCGGTGGACGGCATCGCGCTGTGCGCCGCGCACCTCGGCCGCACGCGATTAATGCGCGACTGGATCGATCCCTCGGTCATCGACGAGCACGACCCGCTCTCGGTGAACCCCGACCTCGACATGTACGACCCGCGCAATCGCGTGCCCTACGACGCTGAATTTCTCGCGCGCTTCAGCGCAGCGCAGAAGGCGCGGCTGGACCGCATCGAGCAGTGGTGCATCGAGCGCCTCGCGCTGCTGCGCAGTACGCCGGGCGCACCGCGCGACCAGACCTTCATCGTCTACCGCACGCACGCCGATCCGCGTTGCGTCGATCTGTCGCTCGATGCGAACGACCGCCTGCCCGGCAGCGTATGGGGCGATGCGCGCCAGGTGAACTACTCGGCGAATGCGATGGGCCGAACCACCTCGCTCACCGCCTTCCTCTCGCAATGGTCGTCGCGCTCGCAGGCTGACGGGCCAAGCAACCTCGCGCGCACCACCGTGCCCAAGCTGCTGCTGACCTACACGGGCGACCAGTCGACTTTCCCGAGCACGCGCGATGCGTGGATGGCCGCGGGTGGCGCGCGCATCCGCAACGTCGACATCGTCGGCGGCAACCACTACCTCGCGGGGCAACCCGAGCTGATCCCGAAGGCGGCCGACGCCATCGCCGAATTCGCGCACGCCCTTTAGAAGAGACATGGAAACCTTTGCATTTGCGCCGGCCTACGAGCTGCCGGCCTGGCCTTTCACACCGCCACCGGAGCTGGACAGCCCCAAGGTCGTGCGCCACCCGATCGTCATCGTCGGCGCCGGGCCTTCGGGGCTCACGCTGGCATGCGACCTCGCGCAGCGCGGCGTGAGCGCCGTGCTGCTCGACGAGGACGACACCGTCGGCGTGCGCGGCGCCTCGTCGCGCGGCATCTGCTACGCGCAGAAGAGCCTGGAGATCTTCGAGCGCCTGGGCATCTACGAACGTGTCGCGGCCAAGGGCATCACCTGGTCGTTCGGGCGCACCTTCTCGGGCGACGAGGAGGTCTACAACTTCAACCTGCAGGCGAACAGCGTCTCCAGGCAGCCGCCGTTCATCAACCTGCAGCAGTTCTACGTGGAGTGGTTCCTGGTCGAGCGCATCCTCGAACTCGGCGTGACGGACCTGCGCTGGAAGAGCCGCGTGACGCGCGTGCAGCAACTGGCCGACGGCGTGCGGCTCGACATCGAGACACCCGCCGGCAGCTACACGATCGAGGCCGACCGGCTCATCGACGCCACGGGCGCCAACAGCGCGATCCGCACGCAGCTCGGCATCGAGGCGCACGCCTCGCGCAGCACCGACCGCTGGTGCATCAGCGACGTGCGCTTCAAGAAGCCGCTGCCCACCGAGCGCTGGACCTGGGTCGACGCGCCTTTCAACGAAGGCCGCGGCGTGTGGCAGCACCTGATGGCCGACGGTGTGTGGCGCATCGACTACCAGATGCCCGAAGACTGCGACACGGCCTACATCAGCCAGCCTGAAGTGGCCGGCGCGCGGCTGCGCGAACAGCTCGGGCCCGATGTGGAGTTCGAGTTCGTGTGGATCGGGCCCTACGGCTACCGCGACCACCTGCTCGACAGCTTTCGCCACGGCCGCGTGTTCTTCATCGGCGACGCCGCGCACGTGGTGAGCCCCTTCGGCGCGCGCGGCGGCAACAGCGGCATCCAGGACGCGGCCAACCTCGGCTGGAAGCTGGCGCTGGTCGCGCAGGGGCGGGCCGGCGACGCGCTGCTCGACAGCTACGACGCCGAGCGGCAACCCGCGGCCAGGGAGAACCTGCAGGTGACGAGCCGCTCGGCGCGCTTTCTCGCGCCACGCTCGCCCGCCGAACACACGCTGCGCCGCGCGGTGGTGGCGCTGGCGGCGCGGCATCCGTTCGCGCGGGCGCTGGTGAACACCGGACGCATGTCGGTCGCGAACGCCTACCCGGTCGCGCCGCTGCTGCCCGAAGGCGGGTGCACGGTGCAGAACCTGCCGCTGCGCTGGGCCGACGGACGCGAGACCACCCTGATGCGGTTGCTGGCCGACGGCACGCAATGCATCGGGCTGTGGTTCGCACCGACGCGCGAGCAGGCCGACGCGGCGCGCGAGGCCACGGCCTCGTTGCCGCTGCGCTTGGTGGCCGTGGGTGGCGAGAGCGACAACCATGGGCTGCTCACGCTGCAACCCGACGACACGCTGGCCGCGCACCTCGGCATCGGCATCGGCATCGACGACCGAGGCAGCTTCGCGCTGGTGCGCCCCGACGCCTACCGCGCCGCCGTGCTGGCGAACGCCACGCCGACGACCATCGCCGCCGCCCTGCGCACGGCCCTCGCCTTGGACGCTGCCCCATGAACACAGCACCCCGTATCCCCGACCCCGACGGCTTCTACGCCGCCCTGCTCGCCGCGCACGAAGGCCGCAGCGAAGCGCAAAGCGCCGACCTCAACGCCCGCCTCGTGCTGCTGCTGGCCAACCAGTGCGCCGACCAGGCCGTGCTGCTCGCCTGCATCCACGCGGCAGCGACCGCCGAAGACCCCACGACCACCCAAGCCCCATGACCACGTCCGTCTCTTTCGCTTCCGCCTCCGACACCCGCGAACAGAAGCCGCACCTGCGCGAGCTCGCGCCGGGCGCCTACGGTTACATCAGCGACTTCGACCCCAACTGCGGCTTCGTGGTCGGCGACGACCACGTGGTGCTGATCGACACGCGCCCCACGCCGCGCATGGCGCGCGACTTTCTCGCGGCCATCCGCACCGTGACGGACAAGCCCGTCAAGACCATCGTGCTCACGCACTACCACGCGGTGCGCGTGATGGGCGCGAGTGCGTTCGACGAGGTGGCGCAGATCGTCGCGAGCAACGGCACGCTCGACTGGATCCGCACGCGCGGGCAGGCCGACTTCGACTCGGAAGTGGGCCGCTTTCCGCGCCTGTTCGCGGGCGTGGAGGAAATCCCGGGCCTGACCTTTCCGACGATGAGCTTCGCCGGCGAGATGAGCCTGTGGCTCGGCCCGCGGCCGGGCACGGGGCGCGAACTGCGCCTGATGGCGCTGGGCCGTGGTCATTCGAGCGGCGACACGGTGGCGTGGCTCCCCGACTGCGGCGTGCTGTTCTCGGGCGACGTGGTGGAGAACCACTGCGGCGTGTACGCGGGCGACGCCTACATCGGCGACTGGGCCGGCACGCTCGATGCGGTGGCGGCGCTGGGGCCGCGCGTGCTGGTGCCGGGACGCGGCGCGGTGCTGCAAGGCGAGGCCGCGTGCGCCGAGGCCATCGGCCTGACCCAGGCATTTCTCTCGACGCTGCTCGACAGCGTGAAGGCGGGCATTGCCGCGGGCGACACGCTCAAGGGCTGCTTCGCGCGCGCCGAGGCCGCCATGGCGCCGCGCTTCGGCGGCTGGCCGGTGTTCCAGCACGTGCTGCCCTTCGACGTGTCGCGCGCCTACGACGAGCTGCGCGGCATCGAGCACCCGGTGGTGTGGACCGCCGAGCGCGACCGCGAGCTGTGGCAGGTGCTGCGCGGCGAGTGACCTGAACCGATTCCAAGACAAGCAAACGGAGACGAGAAACGATGAAGCGATTTTTTCCCCTGCTGGCCGCGACCCTCGCGCTGGCAACCACCTTCGCGTCGGCGCAGCCGGCGGCCTACCCGAGCCAGCCGGTCAGGTGGATCGTGCCCTACTCGGCCGGCGGTGGCACCGACAACCTGGCGCGCACGCTGGCCGAGGCGATGCAGCCGTCGCTCGGGCAGCCGCTGATCATCGACAATCGGCCCGGCGCCTCGACCAACATCGGCGTGTCCGTGATGATGCAGGCCAAGCCCGACGGCTACACGGTGATGCAGGCCGAGAACGCGGCGCTGCTGTTCAACGAGCACATGTTCGTCAAGCTCCCGTACAAGCCCGCGAGCGACTTCACCTACATCGGCACCATCGGCCGCTTTCCGGTGGCACTGGTGGTGCACCCCGACTTTCCCGCGAAGAACGTGGCGGAGTTCGTGCGCTACGTGAAGGCCAACCCCGACAAGGTGAGCTACGCCTCGCCCGGCAACGGCTCGCCGCACCACATGGCGATGGAGCTCTTCAAGCAGAAGGCGGGCCTGACGATCACGCACGTGCCGTACAAGGGCGCTGCGCCGGCCATGACCGACGTGATGGGCGGGCAGGTGCCGGTGATGATGCTGGACCTGGCCTCGGGGCTGCCGATCATCCGCTCGGGCAAGGTGCGGGTGCTGGCCATCGCGCTGCCGCAGCGCGCCAGTGCCCTGCCCGAGGTGCCGACCTTCGTGGAGGCTGGCTTCAGCGACGTGAACGCCTACGCTTTCCACGGCCTGATCGGCCCGGCCGGCATGGCGCCCGAGGCGGTGGCGCGGCTGAACGCCGAGCTGCAAAAGGCCATGAAGGCGCCGAAGGTGGTGAAGCTGTTCGCGGACTTCGGCTTCGAGGCATTGCCGGGAACGCCGCAAGACTTCTACAAGCTCTCGCGCGCGGAAAGCGACCGCTGGGGAAAGATCATCGCGGCGGCTGGCGTGAAGCTGGACTGACCCGGGGGCCTTCCATCCCCTTCTCTTCGCTTACCAGCCAAGGCCGAGATGCAAGGGCAGGTAGACGGCCATGCCGGCCAGCATCGTGCCGAGCACGCCGCGGCGCCAGAAATAGTAAGCGCCGCCGACAACGGCCGCGTACAGGCGCGCGTCGTGCAGCGTGGTGATGAGGTGGCCTTGCGTCATGACGATCTCGGGCGCGATCACGCCAGCGAGCGCCGCGGCTGGCGCGTAGTGCAGCGCGCGGTGCGCCCAGTCCGGCAGGCCCCACGGGCGGTCGAGGATGAAGAAGAAGCAGCGCGTGAGCACCGTGACCAGGGCCAGCCCGACGATCACGCCCAGCGTCCAGAGATCGGTGCCCCTCACTTGTCGTCCTCCGCGTCGGGGTCGAGCCCGAACTGCTTCTCGAGCCAGAAGCACAGCAGCACCGCCGCACCGATGGCCACGACGATGTTGAGCTTGAGCGGCAGCGCATAGGCTGCGACGGCGGTGGCGCCCGCGATCAGCGCGGCCAGGATGCGCAGCGGCGTCGTCGCCATCGAGCAGACGATCGCCACCAGGCTCAGCACGCCGGCGAAACCGAGGCCCCAGGTCTGCGGAATCAGGTTGGCAAGCGCGATGCCGAGGAGGCTCATGCCCATCCACGAGCACCAGGTCACGAAGTAGTTGCCGGTGAGGTAGGCCTCCTGCGACTGCTGCTCGGCGAGAGTCACGGGCGGCGCCGGGTATTGCTTGGTAAAGAGCGCGTAGCTCAGGTCCGCCGTCAGGTAGCCGTGCGTCATGCGGCGCAAGCGCGGCATGTGCATGAGGTAGGGCCGCAGGTGCAGGCTGAAGACCACGAAGCGCAGGTTCACGCAGAAGCCCGTCGCCAGGATCACCCAGGCCGGCGCGCCCGCGAACAGGAGCGGAATGGCTGCGAGCTGGGAGCTGCCGGCATAGACGAACAGCGTCATCGCCACCGCCTCGACCACGCTCATGTTCGACTTGACCATGGCCACACCGGTCATCAGGCCCCAGGCGCCGATGCCCAGCGCCGCCGAGGACATGTCGCGCATGCCCTTGCGGAATTCGGGGCGCTGGCGGATGGCGGCCGAAAGAAACATCAGCCGAATGCCTGCCCGGCCTTCAGGTCGAAGCCGCGCAGGAAATCGGCCACGGACAGGCGCTTGCCGCCCGGACGCTGGAGCTCGGTGAGCATCACGCCTGCATCGCCGGCAGCCACCTCGACGCCGGCGTCCGAGACGGCCAGGATCGTTCCGGGCGCGGCGGGCACGCTGGCGGGCACCGCGTGCGCGGTCCAGAGCTTGACGGTCTCGCCGTCGAGCGGGCTGTTGGCGCCCGGGAACGGATCGAAGGCGCGGATGCGCCGCACGATGGCGTCGGCGGGCTGGGTCCAGTCGATCAGCGCTTCGTGTTTTTCGACCTTGTTGGCGTAGGTGACGCCTTCGGCCGGCTGCGGCGTGCGGGTGAGGCTGCCGATGTTCTCCAGGGCCTCGACGATCATCCGGCCGCCCAGTTCGGCCAGCCGGTCGTGCAGGCGGGCGGTGTTGTCGCTGCCGATGGCCACGGCTTCGCGCAGCAGCATGTCGCCTGTGTCCAGGCCCGCGTCCATCTGCATGATGGTGATGCCGGTTTCCGCGTCGCCGGCCTCGATGGCGCGGTGGATCGGCGCGGCGCCCCGCCAGCGCGGCAAAAGGCTCGCGTGGATGTTGAGGCACCCGTGTGCCGGCAGGTCGAGCACCCACTGCGGCAGGATGAGTCCGTAGGCGGCGACCACCATCACGTCGGGTTGGGCCCGCATCACGGCATCGCGACCGATGGCGGCTTCGTCCGGGTACTTGCCGTCGAGGCGCAGGCTCCGCGGCTGCGCCACCGGCCAGCCATTGGCGACCGCGCATTGCTTGACGGGAGAAGCCTGCAGCTTCATGCCGCGGCCCGCGGGCCGGTCGGGCTGGCTCAGCACCAGCACGACGTCATGGCCGGCGGCGGCGATGGCCTCCAGGGCGACGCGCGCGAACTCGGGCGTGCCCGCAAAAGCGATCTTGAGCCGACTCAATCCCGGATCCGTTCGAATTCGAGGTCATCCCCCGTGTGATAGCGACGGACCACGCCGGTGGGGTCTATATAGATATAGAGCATGCGGCGCTCGTTCACGGCCTTGTAGCGCCAGGTCCAGACCGTACCGTCGAAGGAGCTCACGCGGTCGATCTGGTAGGGCCGGCCGTAGAAGGCCATGACGTCGTTCTGGCGCCACTGATCGACCTTGATGTCGTATCCGAAGCGCGCCTCGTTGAGGACCTGAGTCACCGAGACGACCTTGCCCGAAGCGTCCACGTCGATGTCGGTGACCTCGAAGCCGGCCGGCATGCGCGAATACTGGAGGCGCTCGCCGCCGTTGTTGAGCGGATAGCGGCCGGTCGGCGCGCCCAGCCGCTGCAGGGTTTCGGCGGCGGTGGTGCCGGGCTGGATGCGAGTGGGCTCGTTGGCGCAGCCGGCAATCGCCGCGAGAACCGCCAATGCCGCGAGGGAGCCGAGGCTGCGCAAGGTCATGAGCTTCAGGCCCGTTCGCGCGTTTCTTCGCGCTGCTGCTTGAGCAGCTTGCTCTTGATGCGGTTGCGCTTCAGGGGCGAGAGGTATTCGACGAACACCTTGCCCAGCAGGTGGTCGAGCTCGTGCTGGATGCACACGGCCAAGAGCCCGTCGGCCTCGATGGTGCGCATTTCGCCGTTTTCGTCGAGCGCCTGGACCTTGACCGAGGTGGAGCGCATCACGCCGTCATAGATGCCCGGCACCGAGAGGCAGCCCTCTTCGTTGAGCACTTTTTCGTCGCTGGCCCAGGTGATTTCGGGGTTGATCAGCACGATCGGCTTGTTGCGCTCTTCGGAAACGTCGATGACGACGAGCCGCTCGTGCACGTCGACCTGGGTCGCTGCCAGGCCGATGCCTTCGGCGTCGTACATGGTCTCCAGCATGTCGGCGACCAGGGCCTTGATGCGCGCGTCGACGCCCTGTACCGGCTTGGCGACCGTGTGCAGGCGCTTGTCCGGGTAACTCAGAATGATTCGTTTGGCCATGAAATCGGGGGGAAGTTGTGGCTATTTTCGCCAATTCCGCGACGCGAGGCCGCCTCCGGACCCGAAAACGTTGCCCTCTCAAGGGCTTCGGGCGCAGAATTCGTAGCAAATTGTGAGATTCGTATGCGCCGCGATACGTCGTGCGCTCACCCATCCAGACATGAAAAAGCTCAGATCCACCGAACGCCAGCGCCCCAATCTCTTCGCCACGCTGACCGCCCTGGCGGTAATCGGCAGTTGCGGCGCCACCACGGCCTGGGCTCAGAACTACCCCGTCACGCCGCAGCAACGCGCCACCGCCCAGCAGACCGCCCAGGCAGGGGTTCCGCTGAGCGAGCTGTCGCCGAAGGCGCCCGACGAGTACACGGTCAAGCCCGGCGACACGCTCTGGGCCATCTCCCGCCTCTACCTGCTGCGCCCCTGGCGCTGGCCGGAGCTGTGGGGCATGAACATCAACGAGATCGCCAACCCCCACCGCATCTACCCCGGCCAGGTTCTCTATCTGGACAAGAGCGGCGGCCGGGCTCGCCTGACCACCCGCCGCGGCGGCGTGAGCGGCGATGGCGGCACCATCAAGCTGTCACCGCGCACCCGTTTCGACTCGCTGGCCGGCATGGCCCTGCCCACGCTCAACCCGAGCCTGATCGAGCCGTTCCTGAGCGAACCGATCGTGGTGGACGCCAACACGCTCGAAAGCGCGCCGCGCATCGTTGCCGGCAACGACAGCCGCGTGCTGCTGTCGCGCGGTGACCGGGCCTACGCCCGCGGCAACCCCGAGTCCCCGCTGGTCGAAGTGCCGGGGCCGATCCAGAACTTCCGGATCTTCCGCAACGCCACGCCGCTCAAGGATCCGGGCACGGGCGAAATCCTCGGCTACGAGGCGCAGTACCTGGGCAAGGCCCAACTGCAGCGCGGCGAATCGACCACCATCGAGACGGTCGAGGACAAGGACATCATCACCGTCGTCCCCGCCAGCATCGACATCGTGGCCTCGCGCGAGGAAATGCGCGCCGGCGACCGCCTGCTGCCCGAACCGCCGCGCCAGCTCTTGAGCTACGCACCGCGTGCGCCTTCGACGCAGGTCGATGGCCGGATCATCTCGGTCTACGGCAACGCGGTGCAGTTCGCGGCGCAGAACCAGGTGGTGGCCATCAACAAGGGCACGCGCGACGGCATCGACAGCGGCCACGTGCTGGCCATCCTGAAGAACGGCGAAACCATCCTCGACCGCACCGGCGCGCGCAAGGAAACCATCAAGCTGCCGAACGAACGCATCGGCCTCTTGATGGTGTTCCGCACCTTCGAGAAGGTGTCCTACGCCCTGGTGCTCGAGATCAACGACACCCCGAAGGCGGGCGACTTCCTCGTCAACCCCTGACAGGTTTTCCGCCCCCCACGTCCTCGCCCGCACCCGTTTGGAACGCGCAGAACTCGCAGGCTGGCTGCGGCTTTCACTGACGCCGGGCATCGGCGATGGCGCCGCGCGCAAGCTGCTCGCGGCCTTCGGTCTGCCCGAGGCCGTCTTTTCGCAGACCCATGCGGCACTGCGACAGGTCGTCAGCCATGCGCAGGCGGAGGCGCTGCAGCAGGCGCCCCACGCCCTCCAGGCATCGGTCGACCAGACTTGGCAATGGCTGCAAGCGGCCGAGGGCAACGGCGTCGCCCGCCGCCTCGTCACGCTGGGCGATGCCGGCTACCCGGCCTCGCTGCTTGAGATGGCCGATCCGCCGCTGATGCTGTACGTGCTCGGCGCCTCCGACTTCGACCTGACGCAGTTGCAGAACAGCATCGCCGTCGTCGGCAGCCGCAATCCGACGCCGCAAGGCGCCACCAACGCGCGCAGCTTTGCGCGGGCGCTGGGCGATGCGGGCCTGCCGGTGGTGTCCGGGCTCGCGCTGGGCGTCGATGGCGCAGCGCACCAGGGCGCCCTCGATGCAGCCGGCGATGCACCGCGACTCGCCACGGTCGCCGTGGTCGGCACCGGCCTGGACCGCGTGTACCCCGCGCGGCATCGCGACCTCGCGCACCGCATCACCTTGCAGGGGCTGATCGTGAGCGAGCTGCCGCTCGGCACACCACCCCTCACGCAGAATTTTCCGAAGCGCAACCGGCTCATCGCAGGGTTGGCGCGTGGCACGCTGGTGGTCGAAGCGGCCTTGGCGTCGGGATCGCTCATCACCGCGCGGCTCACCTCGGAGCAGGGCAAGGAAGTGTTCGCCATTCCAGGCTCGATCCACTCGCCGCAATCGCGCGGCTGCCATGCGCTGATCCGCCAGGGCGCGAAGCTGGTCGAGTCGGTGGCCGACATCCTCGAAGAGCTGCCGCCGCTGCGCACCGGCAATGCGGCCAACGCCCAGTCTTCGAACGGCCACGCAGGCAACGAGGCAGCGGTTTCCGAAGACCCGCTGCTCGACGCTCTCGGCTTCGAGCCCGTGAGCCTCGATGCGCTCAGCGCACGCACCGGGTGGAGCGCCGCGGCACTGCAGGCCAGGATGCTCGAGCTCGAACTGGACGGGCACATCTCGCGCCTGCCCGGCGGGCTCTTTCAACGGACCGCATCCGCTTGACGTGTTGCCACGCAAATAGCTGCGCGGACGAAATGCGGGGCAACACACTAGCCTGCCCTGCACATTCGTGGGCTATATTGGGCTCATGTTCGAAGTGCTTGTTTTTGTCTACGAAAACTATTGGCGCGGCGATGCCTGCCCCGAACCCGAACAACTGGGCCGCAAGCTCAGTGCCCACGGCTTCGAGGCAGACGAGATTCGCGATGCCCTGCACTGGCTCGACGGCCTGAGCCTCGCAACGCAGGGGATGCAGCTGGAGCTCGATGCCGACGACGACACCACCGCCACGGTCACCTTCCGCGGCGCGCCCGAATCCTCCCTGCCCCAATCGGACGACGCCATGCGCGTCTACTCCCAGGCCGAGCAGGAACACCTGGGTGCCGAGTGCCTCGGCTTCATCCGCTTCCTCGAATCGTCGAACGTGCTGTCGTGTGGATTGCGCGAGATCGTGATCGAACGCGCGATGGCGGCACCGGGCGATCCGGTGGCGCTCGACGAGCTCAAGATCATCGTGCTGATGGTGCACTGGAGCACCGGCATCGAGCCCGATGCATTGGTGCTCGATGAGCTCTGCGAGAGCCGCGAAGGCCGCGTAGCGCACTGACCAAGCCGGCCGCGGCGGCCTGCCAGTTCAGTTCAGCAGCCGCTCCGGATTCGCATCGAGCTTCGCCAACGCCTCGCGCGTGGCGCGCACCGTGAGCGTCTCTTCCTCGGCCGGCACCAGGAGACCGGCCTGCAGGTACGTCGCCAACCGACCCGCCTGAATCAGGAAGCTGCGGCCGTCCGCCGTAGCGAACAGGTGCAACTGCTTCCGATCGCTGCGCCAGACGAACTGCACCTGGCTCACGCGGTCGTTGTGGTCCAGCATGAACCAGTTGCCCACCTGCAGTTCGTGCGCCCAGGCCAGCATGTCCTCGGGCACCTGCACGCCGGCCGCATCGGGCACCACCTCGATCGAGGCGGCGTCCACGCCCAGCAGCAGTTCGATGCTGTGCGCATCGAGCGGCAGGTCGGCGGTGCCGCCGATGTCGCTCACAAAATCTTCCAGGTGCGCCAAGCGCTCGGCCATGGCTTCGATCTTGGCCTGCGGGATCGCCTCGGTCTTCGACAGGAAGGCATCGGACAGCGTGGCGCCGATGGTCTTGATGTGCGCTTCCTGCGGCTCGTCGACGATGCCCAGGAGCGCCATCCCTTGGCGCAGGCGCTGCAGCAACTGCGGCAGGTCTTGAATGACGCGGGCGCGGTCGGTGCGGTTGGGTTTGGCGCTTGCGGCCCAGACCAGCTCGGAGGCCACGCGCTTCAACATCACCGTCTGCTCACCCTGCGCGCCGTAGCGCAGCGCGGCAATCGCCAGCACCTCGGCCCACACCTTGAACAGGAACTCGCGGATCTCGTCGCGCACCGGCATGTCGTTGAGCATCTTGCGTAACTCGATGGTGTACTGGATCGCCATCGTTTCCTTCTGCTCGACCTGCTGCGCGACGCTCATCACGCGCTGCGTGGTGTCGCTCTGCGTGAGATAGCGATTGAGGAAAGCGACGAACTCGTCGAACACCAGCTTGAACACGCGCTGGCCGGTTTCCGGGTATTGCTCGATCACCTGCACCACGCGGCGGATTTCGCCTTCGAGCGCGCTGCCGGTGATGGCGGCTGCATCGAAGCCCATCACGCAGGAGCCCATGCGGTCGATCAGCATGCGCGCGGGGTGCTGCAGCGTGCCGAAGAACTCGGGCTCGGCGATGGCCACGCGCAACACCGGCATCTGCAGCCGCGCGAACCACACGCGCGCCGAGAACGGAATCCGCTCCTCGGCCAGGATGGCCTGGAACATGAGCGCGACGATTTCCACGGTGGCCTTGTCGGCCGTGGTGGGCGCACGCTTCTTGAGTTCGGTGCTGCGCCGGCGCAAGTCGACTGCCGTTTGCTGGATCACCGTGGCCTGCTCGCCCGATGCGTCCATGTACTGCGTGGCGGCCATGCGGTAGGCTACCTCGGCTTCGGCGATGGCGCCGGCAAAGGTCCTGGAGAACTGTCGCGGCGCGGTGTTCCCACCAATGCCAGGCGCGCCGCCGCCGGGACCGGTCGTGCGGCCCGCCGACGCGGTGCCGGTGATCGAATTCTGGGCGGGGACGGTGGTGGTGGTATCGCTGCCGATGCGCCCCGTGACGAATCGCTTGAGGCTCAGCAGCGCGGTCTGGGCTCGCTGCCGCGCCATCATCAGCGGCGAGCCGCCGATCGTCGACGTGCCAGCGGGCATCGGTACGGAAGCTTGCGGTTGCGACTGGTGCGGGTGTTGTGGCGCCTGCGTGCCGTAGCCGGGGCGCTGCTGCGAGCCGCCGCCGCCACCGCCGTCCATCGGCGCGGTCGCCGAAGCCACCCCGCCCGCAAAGGAGGTGTTGAAGCCCGCACTGTTGCCAGCACCTGCGGCATTGCCGGTGCGCCGCACGAAGCTCTTGAGATCGATCTCCTGCATCACGCCGTTGGCGATCAGGTAGGCATTGGCGCTCTCGTAGGCCTTGACGATCACATCGATCAGTTGCTGCTGCACCGTGTCCTGCACCCGGGCCCAGAGCTCGCGGCTCAGGCCGGCGGCCAGCCACTGCTCCACCAGCAGCCTGGCCAGCGTCTCGGGCTTGAGCACGTCCTTCGAATCGAGTTCGTTCGTGCCTTCGAGGTGCTGGATGCGCAGGCGCAAATCGCTGAGCTCGAAGCTCGCCTTGTCGTGAATCACCTGCGCGAGGCGCGAGGCGAGGATGTTGGTCTCGACCACCTCGTCGCCGATCAGCTCGAGCCGCAGCGCCGTGGGAAAGGTCGTCAATCCGCCGGTGGGCGCAGCGGCGCCGAGCGCCTTGCGCCAGCTCGCCTGCGAGAGCGTCACCCATTGGGTGGCCTGGCCCTGGAACGCCACGAAGTCGTCGCGGTGCTCCTGCATGGCGCGGGCGTTGCTCACCTCGGAGGCCAGCTGCGTCAGCCGGTCGCGGATCGCGCGGGCCAGCGGGACGATGGCCCCTTCCGTGGCCAATACGAAACGCTCACGCGTCTCGCGTGCGAGCTGCAGGGAAGAGGCGGACCGCGCAATGCTCATTGAAGGATCGGGAAGGCCAGGGGGAACTGTTCATCGGCAACAACAACCGCGAGCTTGCATCGGGAAGCGCCACCGCACAAGTGTGGACACTGCCCGGCGTTGCACGGGAACAGCGGTGCGGCCTTGCCGCCCGCTTTGTTGAACCCTGAAGTATCCGTCAGACCACGGCGCCGGCGTTCGGGTCTTCTTCCGTCTCGCCTTCGCGCTTGGTCGGCGGGCCGCCGCCCTTGATCAGGTCTTCGCGCTTCACGCCCAGCCACATCGCGATGGCCGCTGCCACGAAGCAAGAGGAGTAGATGCCAAAGCAGATGCCGATGGTCAGTGCCAGGGCAAAGTAATGCAGCGTCGGGCCGCCGAAGAAGAACATCGACAGCACCACCAGCTGCGTGGAGCCGTGGGTGATGATCGTGCGGCTGATGGTCGAGGTGATCGCGCTGTCGATGACTTCAGCCGTCGTCATCTTGCGGTAGCGGCGGAAGTTCTCTCGCACCCGGTCGAAGATCACGACCGATTCGTTCACCGAGTAGCCCAGCACCGCCAGCACCGCCGCCAGCACCGCCAGCGAGAACTCCCACTGGAAGAAGGCGAAGAAGCCCAGGATGATCACCACGTCGTGCAGGTTGGCCAGAACGGTAGCCAGCGCAAACTTCCATTCGAAGCGAAACGCCAGGTAGATCATGATGCCCACGACCACCATGGCGAGCGCCTTCAGGCCGTTGCTGGTGAGCTCGTCGCCCACCTGCGGGCCGACGAATTCGTTGCTGCGCAGTTCCACCGTCGGCTCGATGGCCTTCAGGGCGCCCATCACCTGGTCGCTCTGCTGGGTCGAGGTCATGCCCTTGGCGACCGGCAGGCGGATCTGCACCGAGGTGCCGAAGCTCTGCACCTGCACCTCTTGATAGCCCAGCTTGGCGACGACTTCGCGCACCTTGCCGACGTCGGCCGATTGCTTGTAGGCCACTTCCATCACCGTGCCGCCGGTGAACTCCACCGACAGGTGCAGCCCGCGGTGGAACAGGAAGAACACGGCCAGCGCGAAGGTGACGAAGGAAACGATGTTCAGCACCAGCGCGTGGCGCATGAACGGGATGGTCTTGTGGATCCGGAAGAATTCCATGGCGGTCTCTTATTTGGTTTCGGCCACGACCGCGGCATCGGTGCCATCGGTCTTTGGACGCCATACCGTGCCGATCGACACGCTCTTGAGCTTCTTCTTCTGTCCGTACCAGAAGTTCACCAGACCGCGCGAGAAGAACACGGCCGAGAACATCGAGGTGACGATGCCGATGCAGTGCACCACCGCGAAGCCGCGCACCGGGCCCGAGCCGAAGGCCAGGAGCGCGATGCCTGCGATCAGCGTGGTCACGTTGGAGTCAAGAATGGTGCCCCAGGCGCGCTCGTAGCCCGCATGGATCGCCGCCTGCGGCGAGGCCCCGTTGCGCAACTCTTCCCGCACGCGCTCGTTGATCAGCACGTTGGAGTCGATGGCCACACCGATGGCGAGCGCCATGGCGGCAATGCCGGGCAGCGTGAGCGTGGCCTGCAGGATCGAGAGGATCGCCACCAGCAGCATCAGGTTGACCGCCAGCGCGATCGACGAGAACACGCCGAACAGCGCGTAGTAGATGCACATGAACACCATGATCGCGGCGAAGCCGTACATCACGCTGTCGAAGCCCTTCTTGATGTTCTCGGCGCCTTGCGTCGGGCCGATGGTGCGTTCCTGGATGATTTCCATCGGCGCGGCCAGCGAGCCGGCACGCAGCAGCAGCGCGAGGTCGTTCGCCTCACTCACGGTCATCGCGCCGGAGACCTGGAAGCGGTTGCCCAGCTCGCCGTTGATCGAGGGAGCGGTGAGCACTTCGCCCTTGCCCTTCTCGAAGATCAGCATGGCCATGCGCTTCTTGTAGTTCTCGATGCTGACCTGCCGCATGATGTTGCCGCCCTTCGAGTCCATCGTCAGGTCGACCTTGGGCTGGTTGGTCTGCTGCTCGAAGCCGGGCTGCGCGTCGGTGAGGTTCTCGCCGGTGACCAGCACCTGCTTCTTCACGATCACGGCGCGGCCGGAGCGGTCGAGGAATTTCTCGGAACCGAACGGCACCGGGCCCGTGCCTTGTTCGGCCGCGCGGCCTTCGGTGCTTTCGTCCACCAGGCGCATCTCGAGCGTGGCGGTGCGGCCGATGATGGTCTTGGCCTGGGCCGGGTCCTGCATGCCGGGCAGCTGCACGACGATGCGGTCGAGGCCCTGCTGCTGGATCACCGGTTCGGCCACGCCGAGTTCGTTGATCCGGTTGTGCAGCGTCGTTACGTTCTGCTTGAGCGCCGCGTCCTGGAAGCGGCGCGCGGCTTCGGGCTTGATGCTGGCCACGATGCGCGATTCGGTGCCCTGCTGGCTCTCGACGGTGCTGAGGTCGGGCATCTGGTCCTGCAGCATGCGCCGGGCGATCTCCAGGCTGGCGGCGTCGCGCAGGGTGATCTCCACGGTCTGGCCGTTGCGGTTCACCGCGCTGCCGCGCACCTTCTTGTCGCGCAGGCCCGCGCGGATGTCGCCGGCGAAGGACTCGGCCTTCTTGTCCAGCACGCCGCGCATGTCCACCTGCAGCAGGAAGTCGACCCCGCCGCGCAGATCGAGGCCCAGGTACATCGGGAAGGCGTGCAGCGCCGTCAGCCAATGGGGCGAGCGCGACACGAGGTTCAGCGCCACCACATAGGAGGCTTCGTCCGCGTTCGGCACCAGCGCCTGCTGCAGCGCATCGCGCGCCTTGATCTGGTCGTCCGTGGTGACGAAGCGCGCCCGCACGGCGGTCGGCTCCAGCGTCAGCAGGTCGGGGGTGAGACCGGCCGTCTTGAGCACCTCTTCGACCCTGGCTTGGGTCGAGGCATCGATCTTGACGGTGGACTTGGCCGCCGACACCTGCACCGCAGGCGACTCGCCGAAGAAATTGGGCAGGGCGTAGATGAGCCCCACGAGCAGCACGATCACGATGATCGTGTACTTCCAGACCGGGTAACGGTTCATGAGAAAGCGCTTTTCAAGAAACGGGACACGGCGTGAATTGGGGCCCTGCGCCGCAAAGCGCAAGGATCAGCTCACGCTTTTATTTGACGGCGCCCTTGGGCAGGACCTGAACCACGGCGCTGCGCTGGATCTTGATTTCGATGCCGTTGGCGATTTCCAGGCCGAGGTACTGGTCGCCCAGCGAGGTGATCTTGCCGAGCACGCCGCCGGCCGTTGCGACTTCGTCACCCTTGGCCAGGGCCTCGATCATGGCGCGGGCTTCCTTCTGGCGCTTCATTTGCGGGCGGATCATGACGAAATACAGCACCACGAACATCAGCACCAGCGGCAGCATGCTGCCGAGGGAGGACAACATGTCGCCGCCGCCGGCGGCTGCGGGCGCGGTCTGGGCGAAAGCAGAGGAAATGAACAAGAGAGTCTCCAGCAGAGGGAAGAGAAGAAAGCGAGAGGAGTGCGGGCCGGGCCTGCCATTCCATCTCTGAGCGGTTGCGGGAAAAACCGGCCGCAAATCAAAGCTCGGCGGGGCTTGGCCACCGCACAGCACCGGGCATTGTATTCGGGGCACGGCGCCCTTCCAGCGGCTTATCCGGCGCGGTGGGGAGGGCTTTCCGGGTATCCGGCCCGGCCGTTCTTTGCTACGTTTTGAATAGCAAAAAGCGCCCGGCGGGCGCTCTTTGAAGACGGGAACGACTGAAAGATCAGGCCGCCGCGCGCTGCCCCTGCGGGTTGCGCCACTTGGCCATCAGTTCGCTCCAGCGCGCACGGGCCGCCACGAGGTTGCGCTCCTTCACATGGCCGTAGCCGCGGATCTGCTCCGGCAGGCTCGCGATTTCCAACGCCACCGCGTGGTTGTCGGCACGCAGCGCGCCGATCACCTCTTCGATGCTCGCGCGGTACTCGGCGATCAGGGCGCGCTCGGTCTTGCGTTCTTCGGTGCGGCCGAAGATGTCGAGCGCCGTGCCGCGCAGGCCCTTCAACTTCGCGAGGAAGCGGAAGCCCGTGAGCATCCAGGGACCGAACTTCTGCTTCTGCAATTGGCCCTTGGCGTTCTTCTTGGCAATGATCGGCGGCGCGAGGTGATAGTTGAGCTTGTAGTCGCCTTCGAACATGCCTTCGACGCGGTCGAGGAACGTGCGATCGGTGTGCAGGCGCGCGACTTCGTACTCGTCCTTGTACGCCATCAGCTTGAACAGGTAGCGCGCCACCGTCTCGGTGAGGGCCGTCTTGCCCAGCGGCGATTCCGACTGCTGCACCTTGGCGACGAACTGCCTGTATTCCTCGGCGTAGGCGGCGTTCTGGTAGCCAGTCAGGAACTCGGCGCGGCGGGCCACCAGGCTCTCGACGGTCTCGCGCTTCTTGAACTCGATGACCTGGCCCGGGCGCACGCGCTTTTGCAGTTCCTCGGGGCGAACGGCTGCCTGGCGGCCCCATTCGAAGGCGGTCTTGTTGTTCTCGATGGCCACGGCGTTGAGCTCGATGGCGCGCATCAGCGACTCGTGCGCCAGCGGCAACCAGCCCTTTTGCCAGGCGTAGCCCAGGATCATCGGGTTGACGTAGATGCTGTCGCCCATCAGCGTGGTCGCGGCCGCGTCGGCGTCGAAGGTGCCGATGCCGTCGAAGCCCACGGCGCGCGCGATTTCGGCGGCACAGGCGTCTTCGGGGTTCTGCCAGTTGGCATTGCGCACGAAGGCGGCCGTCGGCGAACTGTGGCTGTTGAGCGCCACGTGCGTGCGCCCTTCGCGCATGCGCGCCATGGTTTCGCCGTTGACCGTGACCAGCGGATCGCAGGCCAGGATCAGGTCGGCCGCCGCGGTGCCGACGCGCGTGGTGCGGATGTCCTCCTGCGTGTCGCCGATGAGCACATGGCTCCAGGTGGCGCCGCCCTTTTGCGCAAGGCCCGCAGCATCCTGCGTGACGATGCCCTTGGCCTCGATGTGCGCTGCCATGCCGAGCAACTGGCCGATGGTGATGACGCCGGTGCCGCCGACACCCGCCACCACCACGCCCCAGACCTTGCCGCCCGCGAGCGACGGAATCACGGGCTCGGGCAAGAGGCCGAATTCGGCCGGCGTCGCGCCCTTGCTCTTGCTCTTCTTCTTGAGCTGGCCGCCCTCGACGGTGACGAAGCTCGGGCAGAAGCCCTTCAGGCAGCTCATGTCCTTGTTGCAGCTGCTCTGGTTGATGGTGCGCTTGCGGCCGAATTCGGTTTCCAGCGGCTCCACCGAAAGGCAGTTGCTCTGCACGCTGCAGTCGCCGCAACCTTCGCAGACCAGTTCGTTGATGACCACGCGCTTGGCCGGATCGACGGCCGTGCCCCGCTTGCGGCGGCGGCGCTTCTCGGTCGCGCAGGTCTGGTCGTAGATGATGGCCGTGGTGCCGGCCATCGCGCGGAACTCGCGCTGAATTTCATCGAGCAGGTCGCGGTGCTTCACCTGCACGTGGTCGCCCGGAATCGAGACGCCCTCGTACTTCTCGGGCTCGTCGGTGACGATCACGACCTTCTTGGCACCCTCGGCATGCAGGCTCTCGGCAATCTGCAGCACCGAGTGGCCTTCGGGCCGCTCGCCGACCTGCTGGCCGCCGGTCATCGCGACCGCGTCGTTGTAGAGGATCTTGTAGGTGATGTTCACGCCGGCCGCGATGCTCTGGCGAATCGCGAGCAGGCCGCTGTGGAAGTAGGTGCCGTCGCCCAGGTTCGCGAAGATGTGCTGGTCGGTCGTGAAGGGCTGCTGGCCCACCCATGGCACGCCCTCGCCGCCCATCTGCGTGAAGCCGATGGTGGAGCGGTCCATCCAGGTCGCCATGAAGTGGCAGCCGATGCCGCCCATCGCGCGCGAGCCTTCGGGCACCACGGTGCTGGTGTTGTGCGGGCAGCCCGAGCAGAACCACGGCTGGCGCGTGGCGTCGGCCACGCTGGTGGAGGCCTGCTGCACCACCATCGAACGCTCCTTGGCTTCGAGGATGGCGAGTTGCGCGTCGATGCGCGCCGTCATGTCGGCGCCGGCCGCGGCCAGGAGGCCCGTCTTCTTCAGGCGCAGCGCGATCGCCTTGGCGATCAGCGCGGGGTTCAGGTCGGCATTGGCGCGCAGGAGCGTGTGCGCGGTCGGGTTGGGCATCGACCATTCGCCGCCCGAGTAACCCTCGGCCGCGTGCACTTCGCCTTCGTCGAACTTGCCGACCACGTTGGGACGCACGTCGGGGCGCCAGTTGTAGAGCTCTTCCTTGAGCTGGTATTCGATGACCTGACGCTTCTCTTCGACGACCAGGATTTCTTGCAGGCCGGTGGCGAATTCGCGCGTGAGCTGCGCTTCCAGCGGCCACACCACGCCCACCTTGTGCAGGCGGATGCCGAGCTGGCGGCAGGCGGCGTCATCGAGCCCCAGGTCGAGCAGCGCCTGGCGCGTGTCGTTGAAAGCCTTGCCGCTGGCCATGATGCCGAACCGATCGTTCGGACCTTGAATGACGTTGTGGTTCAGCCGGTTGGCGCGGATGTAGGCGAGCGCTGCATACCACTTGTAGTGCATGAGCCGAGCTTCCTGCTCCAGCGCATGGTCGGGCCAGCGGATGTGCAGACCGCCGGGCGGCATTTCGAAATCGGTGGGAATGACGATCTCGACACGCTCGGGGTCGATCATGGCCGTGGCGCTCGACTCGACGATCTCCTGGATCGTCTTCATGCCCGACCACACGCCCGAAAAGCGGCTCATGGCGAAGGCGTGGATGCCCAGGTCCAGGATTTCCTGCACGCTCGTCGGAAAGAACACCGGCGTGCCGCAGGCCTTGAAGATGTGGTCGCTCTGGTGCGCGGCGGTGGAGCTCTTGGAGATGTGGTCGTCGCCCGCCACCGCGATCACGCCGCCGAATTCGGTGGTGCCCGCCATGTTGGCGTGCTTGAAGACGTCGGAGCAGCGGTCCACGCCCGGGCCCTTGCCGTACCAGATGCCGAAGACGCCGTCGAACTTGTTGGTGCCCGCGGGCGAGAAGCCCAGCTGCTGGGTGCCCCAGAGCGCGGTGGCCGCGAGCTCTTCGTTCACGCCCGGCTGGAAGACGATGTTCTGTTCCTTGAGGAACTTGCTGGCCTTCCACAGCGCCTGGTCGTAGCCGCCGAGCGGGGAGCCGCGGTAGCCGCTGATGAAGCCGGCGGTGTTCTTGCCGGCCTGCTTGTCGCGCAACTGTTGAAGCATGGGCAGCTTCACGAGGGCCTGGACGCCGCTCATGAAAGCGCGGCCGTAGTCGAGGGAGTATTTGTCGTCGAGCGTGACGGTTTCTAGCGCGCGGCGAATGTGCTCGGGCAGCGGGGCGTTCATGTTTGTCTGTCTCCGTATTGGCAGGGCCTTGTGGGCCTGGCTGGATTGGCTGTGGGTCTGTGCCCGGTAGGGCGCGAGCCCATGATCACGCAAAGTGTATGCCGGGGTCCGCGACAGGTGTTTGCGTTCTTTGCCCCGAAAAACGCGCTTCCAGAAAGAATCTTGCTTAACATCGGCATCCATGGAAAGCATTGACAAGTTCGACCTCGCAATCCTGCAAGAACTGCAGGCTGACGGACGCCTCACGAATGCCGAGCTTGCGCAGCGCGTCGGGCTCTCGGCGGCACCCTGCTGGCGGCGGGTGCGGGCGCTGGAGGAGGCGGGTTTCATCAAGGGCTACCGCGCCGAGATCGACCGCCACAAGATAGGGCTGGGCGTGCTCGCTTTCGTGCGCGTGGACACCGAGCGCGTCACCAACGAGGCCACCCGCAAGCTGGAAGACGCGATCCGCAAGATGCCCGAGGTGGTGGCCTGCCACTACATCAGCGGCACCGGCACCTTCGAGCTGCAGGTGGTGGCGCAGGACCTGAACGGTTTTTCGGCCTTCGCGCGGCAGCACTTGATGAACCTGCCGAACGTGAAGGACCTGCACACGAGTTTTTCGCTCGGTGAGGTGAAAGCGAGCAGTGCGCTGCCGCTGGGGCATCTGGCGAAGTAGCGGCGCAGCACGGGCCCGCTCGATCCAGCCAATGACTTTTGCCCGCTTCGCGCGGGTTTTGTGCGCGCCCCGCATGCAGGGGTGACCATTGTTGGCATTGCGAAATCGGTGAGCCGACAAGACTGTGGAGCCCCGGCCGGGACGAGCCCGGCCTTCCACCTTCTTCATGGTTCGCATGATCCTCAGCCCACCCTTTCTGCCTGCCCGCACGTCGCAATCCGAAACCGCCTGGCTCGACGCCGCCATGGCGCAGCCCACCTCCCGGCTCTCCAACACCAATGCCGCCGAAGGCTCCTTTCCCCTCAGCCTCCGGCTGGGCTGGCACAACGGTATCCATATCCAGGCACCGCAGGCCGCGGGCGCGTACCTGCCGGTGCGCGCCGTTGCCGACGGGACCGTCGTCTTCGTGCATCCGCCGACCGCGCCCAACAACGACGTCAACCACGCGCTCAACTACAACCCGTTCAACGGAGGCACGCCCAGTCCCGCGTGGACCAGCGACGGCTTCGTCGTCATCGCGCACAAGGGCGAGATCGGGGCGGCGGGCACGGTGGCGACCGAGTTCGTCTACTACAGCGCGTGCATGCACCTGGGGAGCCTCGCCAATCACCCCAGGACGCGCCAGCCGCTGAAGGCCGGGGACGTCGTCTTTCGCAAGGAAGCGCTGGGCACACCGGGACAGATCTACGGCCACGACGGGCAGATCCATTTCGAGATCTGCTGCGACGAGGCGAACCTCGAGAAGCTGACCACCCGCAAGCGGAACTGGGCCGATCCGCTGGCGCCCCAGCCACCGGCGGCCAACGGCCGCACCGACGCCGTTTTCGGAAGCCTCTATATCTATCTCCCCGCAGGCACGCCAACGCGCGCGAGCCAGCCGACCAGCCACCTGCGGTCGGCCGTCCACGCAGGCGGCGCGGCGAGCGCCGCCACCGACTTCTTCCTGCCCGACACCTTGCGCACCGCGCAGTGGGTGCAGATCACCTATGAGCACGGCAGCGCGATCCTCGCCAGCTACGACAGGCTGGGCGCGCCGATCGGCCAGCCCCGCAACGACAGCCGCTACGACTACATCACCGTCGCCACCATGCGCCCCGGCGCCTCGCAGAGCTTCGAGTACGACCTGTCCGCCGTTGCCAACGACCGGCACGGCGCGCTCGATGCCGCCACCCAAGCCTTGAGCAGCCCCAGCGGCTGGTACGAACTGCTGCGCTTCGGCCGCAACCTGGGACCCGACGCATTGCCCGCCAACGCCGCCCACTGGCGCAAGGTCGTCACGCCGGACGGCGGGCTCTGGGTCGATCTCAATGCGCCCGGCACCTTCAAGTTCAGCGACGCCGATTTCCTGGCGATCACGGGCTGGAACTGTTTCGACGACGACCCGACCCCGACCGACCAGCGTTGCGATTCACTGCGCATGAAAACGCTGATCCGCGATCCGGACAGGACCAATGAGGGGCGCATGGAACGGGCGCAGTTGGCGCGGCGATTGGGAGAACCCGAGGTGCGCAACAAGCTGCGCCGGACGATCTGCAAGTTTCCGAGCGAGTGGGACCAGAAGGATGTCGAGAAACGGTACGGCTGGCTGGAGACGGAGGACTTCAAGTCAACGGACGACGACGCGACGGGGGCGCAGAAATGGGAGCGGTTTGTGAAGCACGCGAAGGCGGTGACGTTTACGAATCTGCCGGACGCGTTCCTGAAAGCCGACTGGCGATTTCATCCCAGGGAATTCGTGGGGCATATGAGGCAATGCGGGTGGTTGAGCCGCAGTGAGATGGAGCAAATCTATGGAAACCACACCCGCCCCAAAGACAAACCTTCAATACTCCTTGCCATCGAAAAATACCAAACACCATTTAACCGAATGACGGAGAAATATCTGCTGAATACAAGAAAAAGATTGCCGCACATTCTCGGCCAGGGTGCAACAGAATCAGATTTTCTGAGGGTCATGCAGGAAACCGCCATGTCCGGCAGTGCCGTCAATGGAGAGGTGCACGGGGTTGTAGGCGCAATCAACTCACAATCCACCGTTGACGAAAGTCGATTTGGGCATTGGTGGGGATTGAATCCGAATGAGCGCGTCGATTGGTATAACTCGAAAAAATTCAGCAGCACAGGGGTTCTGATCGCAAGCTCCTACAACTGGCGAATGGGCAACCTGGGAGATCCAGATGCTCAAAAATTCCGTGGCAGAGGATTCAAGCAATTGACCGGCAGGGACAATTATGTTCAGTACTGGGTTTATCGAGGATGGCTGGCCGCCGCCAGCTTTGACGCGCATTGGTGGAGCGATCCGCAATACACCGCCAAGAATCCTTCCGGCATGCGCAAAATCCCGGGCGTCGTCGACAACCCTCAAGTCGTCGGAACGCTGCCTTATAACTGCATGGACGCTGGAGGCTGGTATATGACTTTCCAGCGCTCCGCCGTGATTCGAACGATGGATGGTGATATGGATTATCTGGCCGTCAGTCCTGGTGACCAAGCACAAGAAATGGGAATATCCAAGGCCGTTACCCGTGCCATCAATGGAGGAGAAAACGGGTGGGATCAACGCTTGGTGAATACCAGAGCCGCCAAGAAAATTCTTCTCGATCAATGAGGCTTGCGATGCTGAAGAAAATAATTCCAACCGTCCTGTTGCTCGTGGCATCTTCGATTTGCTTTTCGCAAGACATAGTCGCAATAAAAAAAGGAAATCGAACACTATCCCTCAAAAAAGGAACGCAATATCGCACTTGCTCCACCGAATTAGATTTTGAGAATTTTGACTATTCGGGTGATCGTCATTTTTTGCTCTTCAGGCATTTTGACGAGAAATTGAAGGTCACTCTTTTTCTAGGATTCAGCAATCTGTCAGAAGCCTATGATCAATGCAGCAAGAACATAAAAATCAAGATCATGCGAGAGTCGGCCGGCAAGAATATCCTGGACATCAATGAGGAAAATCGAATTTACTTGACCTATTTGCAGGACATGTATCGCGTTGGGGGCAACACACTGGGCGTTCGAACCTCCATTGCCGCCAAGCGACTGGATACTTCCAGAGAGATTATTTTTCCCTTTAGCATCAGAAAGCATGATTCCGAAAAAGCGGTAATGCGAAAAATTGATCGCATTGGAGGATTTTCCTTTTTCGATCCGACAAGCATTCCAAAAGAGTTTCGCTTTATATCGAAAAATGGAAAATACATTGCACCGCTTGGCACTTCATGCAACCTGGAAAAGTTCTACATGGGCATCTGGAATGTTGAAACAAGAAAGGAAATTTCCGCAAAAGAAATCGACGACCTGATCCGAAAAGGCGTTCGATGCGAGGACATGTTCGGTTGATGTCTTTCTGCGGTATGCGAGCATCCGCCCCATCACCGACACAAGAAGAGGGAGCCGCATGAATCTCGACCCCAGCCGCCGCGCACTGGACCATCTGCAGCAAGTCCGCCTGCTCACCGACGCCGAATACGCAGCCGCCACCAACGATCCCGAGTTGCCTAACGCCCTGTTTCGCACGCCAGCCGAAGCCCTCGCCTGGGTCGTCGCCCGCGAGATCGTTCCGCAGGCGCAACTCCCCGACCTGCCCACCCGCGCGGCCGGCACAGGCCAGGAGAACGAAGCCCAGGCCATCGTTTCCGAGGCCACCGACCTCATCAGCGGCGAGTTCCCTCTGCCGCCGTGGGCGCAGTTGCACATCCGCCTGCTGGACCGCCGCGTGCACGACGGCGTCAGCGCCACCGCGCTCGACCAGTTGCTGGCACTGCAATTGATCGACGCGGCGCAGCACTCGCACAGCCTCTCGATGCTGCCCACCCACGAGGAAGCCTGGGCCGCGCCCGATTCGCTGGCCGCCACGCTCGCCTGGACGGTGCTCCGGGCGGGCGCGCTGAGCGCGGATGACCTGAAGCCGCTGGCCGGCCGTACGGCGCATGACGAGATCGTTGCGGACGCCATGGCCCGCGTGGCCGGCGCGCGAACGGAGATGCGAGCGACGAAGACCACGACGACGTTCTCCGTCGATTCGATGGACTTCACCACCTCGTCGTCTTCGTCGACGTCTTCCTTGCCGTCCGTGCCGTTCGCGGTGCCGCCGTCTTCCACCTCGCAGACGCGGACGTTCACCTGGACATCGTCCTCGGCTTCAGAGTCCGCCCCGGGCGGTTGGAAGAACAAGTTGATCGGCGCCGTCGTGATCGCGCTGATCGCGCTGATCGCGCTCTACTTCCTCTTCGGCCGCTGAAGAGAAGAGGGCAAGCGCGCCCCATCAACGCCGCTCGGCGCGGCTCGCATCGCGCGTCGCGCGGAACTCCGATCCCTGCCCCCATTCCGGCCAGCGCTTGCTGTTCGCCAGTGTCTCGCCCACGCGATAGAGCAGCGGCAGGTCGTGCGCCATGCCGGTGAAGGACCAGTCGGCCTTCCATTCGTCGGCCGGCTGGTGGTAGCGCTCGGCGGTGTAGGCCTTGGCGGACGCTTCGCCGGCCGCGAGGCCGCCCTCGACCCAGTCGTTGCCCGAGGCGAACGAGAGCGCCGGCACGCCGCGCTTGGCAAAGGAGAAATGGTCGGAGCGGAAGAAGTAGCCGGCCTCGGGGTGCGGGTCCGGCGCGTAGGCGAGGCCGAGGCCCTTGGCCTGTTCGACCAGCAGGTCCTGCAGCTGCGACTCGGCGCTGCCCGAGGTACTGAAGTTGCGCGCCGGGCCTTCAGGGCTGAGCGCGTCCATGTTGATGACGGCCACGGTCTTCGCCAACGGGTAGAGCGGCTTGGCGCCGTAGAACTCGGAGCCCAGCAGGCCGCGCTCCTCGGCCGTCACGGCCAGGAAGACGACGGAGCGCTCGGGCTTCTTCGGCGCGCTGGCGAAGGCGCGGCCCATCTCGATGAGCGCGGCGAGGCCGGTGCCGTTGTCGACCGCGCCGTTGTAGATCCTGTCGCCCTTGGCATCGGGGGCGCCGACGCCCAGGTGGTCCCAGTGGGCGCTGTAGATCACGGTTTCGCCAGGGCGCTGGCGGCCCTCGACGCGGCCGACCACGTTCTTGGAAACGATCACCTGCCGGTCGATCGCGTACTCGGCCGTGAGGCTCGCATCCTTCAGCACCTGCGGCTGGAACTCGCGCGTCTGCGCGAGCTTCTTCTGCGCCTCGAAGTCCAGGCCCGCGCGGCGCAGCAGTTCGACCGCCACATCGCGCTGGATCCAGGCCTCCAGCTTCGGATGCACGGCGGCGGGCTGGTCGCGTTCGATGTCGAGCATGGTCGCGGTGTTGGAGTTCTTCACCGTGGCCCAGCCGTAGGCGGCGGGCGCGGTCTCGTGCACGATCAGCACGCCCAGGGCGCCGCGGCGCGCGGCCTCCTCGAACTTGTAGGTCCAGCGACCGTAGTAGGTCATGGCCTTGCCGCCGAAATCACCGCTGACGCCCTCTCCAGCTTCGAAGTCGGGGTCGTTCACCAGCACGACGGCGATCTTGCCCTTGAGGTCGACGCCCTTGTAGTCGTCCCAGCGCCGCTCGGGCGCGCTCACGCCGTAGCCCACGAAGACCAGCGGCGCCTGCTGGATCGAGACCGAAGTGGAGCCGTCCATCGCGGCGCGCACCGCGATCTGTTCGCCCTGCACCAGCGCATCGCGCTGCGTGCCGACCTGCAGCGTGAGCTTCGGGGCGCCGCGGAACTCGGTCTTCACGAGCGGCACCGACTGCGTCCAGCCGCGCTTGCCGCCTTCGAGGTCGCCGCCGGGCACGAGGCCCGCGGCCTTGAACTGGGCCACGAGGTAGTCGACCGTCTTCGCCTCCGCCGGCGTGGCGGGGGCGCGACCCTCGAAGTCGTCGCCGGAGATGGTCTTCACGATCTGCAACAGGCGCTGCGGGTCGAAGCGCGGCGCCGGGTCGGCGGCCAGCGCGCCTGTGGCGCTCCATGCAAGGCCAACGCCGCAAAGAAGACGAGAAAGGGCACGCCGCTGGATCATGCAAGGCTCCTGAATGGGGATGCCACGGATGCTAGTCAGCAAGCTGCCGCCGCCGAGGTATGTCCCCGGCCTCTCCCGGAGAACCTTAGTTGGCCTGCACAGCCAGACAAGCGAACCAAAGGGGCATCCGATAGCGCCAGCCTAAAATCCTCGCCCACCACCTGCCGCCTTCCGCGGATCGAAGAGGACCCTCGAATGAACCCCATCCGCCGCGCCCTGGCTTCCGGCCTTGTCGGCCTCGCAGCCGTCACGCTCGCCTTCGGTGCCCACGCGCAGAACCGCGAACTCACCGTCGCCTCCAGCGCCACCTACGCCCCCTTCGCCTTCGAGAACAAGGACAAGCAGATCGTCGGCTTCGACATCGACATCATCAACGCCATCGCCAAGCAGCAGGGCCTGAAGATCAAGGTCGTCAACACGCCGTTCACCGGCATCTTCGGCGCGCTGAACAACGGCGACGTCGACCTGGTGATCTCGGGCGTGACCATCAACGACAAGCGCAAGCAGAGCTACGACTTCACGCCGCCCTACTTCGCGGCCCGCCAGTTGATCGCGCTGCCGAAGAACAGCACGGTCGCCTCGCTGAAGGACCTGGCCGGCAAGAAGATCGCCGTGGTGAGCGCCTCCACCGCCGACGACATCGCCTCGCGCGAGTTCGGCAAGACCAGCCCCAACATCCGCCGCTTCGAGAGCACGCCGCTCATCATTTCGGAGCTGGCCGGCGGTGGCGTCGATGCGGCCATGGGCGACAACGGCGTCATCGCCTACCGCGTGGCGCAGCATGCCGACCTCAAGACGCTGGACGACAAGTCCTTCCCCGAAGAAGGCTTCGGCATCGTCGTGAAGAAGGGCGACAAGGCGCTGCTCGACAAGCTCAGCGCGGGCCTGGCGGCCATTCGCGCCGACGGCAGCTACGTCACCATCTACAAGAAGTGGTTCAACAAGGACCCGAACGTGCGCTGAGCCGCACGGCACCTGTGACCCGATCACGGCCGCCTTCGAAGCGGCCGTTTGTTTTTTCTGAGACGACGATGTGGAGGCGATGAATATGGAACAACCGATCCTTTTGTTTGGATGGTTCCGCTGGGACATCCTGGTCGAATACAAGGACCTGTTCTGGCAAGGCGCATGGATGACGCTGCGCATGACGGTGGTGTGCGTGCTGCTGGGTTCGAGCTGGGGCCTGTGCCTCGCGCTCGCTCGCCTCGCGCAGCCGCGCCACGCGCCGTGGACCTGGGTCGCGCGCTTCTTTTTGCGCTGGCCGGCGACGGTGTACGTGAGCTTCTTTCGCGGCACGCCGCTGTTCGTGCAGATCCTCTTGATCCACTTCGCGGTGATGCCGGTGTTCATCCATCCGACAAGCGGCATCCTCATCGACGGCGAACTCGCGCGCACGCTGAAGCAGGAGCACGGCGCGCTCATCTCGGGCGTGGTGGCGCTCACGCTCAACTCGGCGGCGTACATCTCGGAGGTGTTCCGCGCGGGCATCCAGTCGATCTCGCGCGGGCAGTTCGATGCGGGGCGCTCGATCGGTTTCTCGCCGGCGCAGGTGATGCGCTACGTGGTGCTGCCGCAGGCTTTCCGCCGCATGCTGCCGCCGCTGGGCAACAACGCGATCGCGCTGTTGAAAGACACGTCGCTGGTCTCCGCCATCGGCCTGGCCGAGCTGGCCTATGCGGCGCGCACCGTGGCCGGCGCGTATGCGCGCTACTGGGAGCCGTACCTCGCGATCTCGGTCATCTACTGGGTGATGACGCTGGTGCTGACCACGATGCTGCGCCGACTCGAACACCGCCTCGCACGCAGCGACCGGGGCTGACGCCAAAAAGCGCGCGCCACAATAGCGCCACATGCCACCCATAACGACCGAAGAGACACCCCTGCCGCCCACGCGGCCGCAACCCTCGAAGTTCGCGGCCCTCGAGCCCCTGAAGCTCCCCGTGTTCCGCATGCTGTGGAGCACCTGGCTCATTGCCAACATCTGTATGTGGATGAACGATGTGGCCGCGGCGTGGATGATGACCTCGCTGACCACCTCGCCGATCTGGGTCGCGCTGGTGCAGTCGGCCTCCACGCTGCCCGTCTTCCTGCTGGGCCTTCCGAGCGGTGCGCTCGCCGACATCCTGGATCGCCGGCGCTGGCTTGTGGCCACGCAGTTCTGGCTGGCCGGCACGGCCATCGTGCTGTGCGCGGCACTGGCGCTCGATTTGATGACCGCGCCGCTGCTGCTCGCGCTCACCTTCGCCAACGGCATCGGCCTCGCGCTGCGCTGGCCGGTGTTCTCGGCCATCGTGCCGGAGCTCGTCCCGCGCCCGCAGCTGCCGGCGGCGCTCGGCCTGAACGGCATCGCGATGAACGCCTCGCGCATCATCGGCCCGCTCACGGCCGGCATGCTGATCGCGAGCGCGGGGACCATCTGGGTGTTCGCGCTCAACGCGGTGCTGTCGGTGGCCTCGGGCTTCGTGGTGCTGCGCTGGCGGCGCGAGCACACGCCCAATCCGCTGGGGCGCGAAAAGCTCATCAGCGCGATGCGCGTGGGCGTGCAGTTCGTGCGGCAGTCGCAGCGCATGCGCGCGGTGTTGACGCGCATCTCGATCTTCTTTTTTCACTCGACGGCGCTGCTCGCACTGCTGCCGCTGCTGGCTCGCAACCTGAAGGGCGGCGATGCGGGCACCTTCACGCTGCTGCTGGCCGCAATGGGCTCGGGCGCGATCATCGCGGTGCTGTTCCTGCCGCGGCTGCGCCAGGCCTTGG
This sequence comes from Variovorax sp. W1I1, assembly GCF_030815625.1. Taxonomy (NCBI): domain Bacteria; kingdom Pseudomonadati; phylum Pseudomonadota; class Betaproteobacteria; order Burkholderiales; family Comamonadaceae; genus Variovorax; species Variovorax sp. W1I1. The sequence goes on from NZ_JAUSWZ010000001.1 coordinate 5,975,330, forward strand.
GGCGCGACCAGCTGGTGCTGCGTGGCACGCTGCTGCAGTCGGGCGCCACGGCGGTGATGGCCTTCGCGCCCAACGCATGGGTCGCGGTGCCGGCGATGTTCTTCGGCGGCATGGCGTGGATCACGGTGGCCAATTCGCTCTCGGTGTCGGCGCAGCTCGCGCTGCCCGACTGGGTGCGGGCGCGCGGCATGTCGATGTACCAGATGGCGATCATGGGCGCGAGCGCGATCGGTGCGGCCATCTGGGGCCAGGTGGCGACCATGACGGCGCTGAACCTGAGCCTGGCGGTGGCCTCGGTGAGCGGCACGCTGCTGATGCTCATCGCCCTGCGCTTCGTGACCGACGTCACCGGTGAAGACGACACCAGCCCCGCCGAAGCCGGCTGGGCCGCGGGCCCGCCGGCCGAGGCGCCGCAGGAAGAAGGGCGCGTGGTGATCACGGTCGAGTACCTCATCGAGCCGGCGCGTGCCGCCGCCTTCCACATCGTCATGCAGCAGACGCGCCGCGCGCGCCTGAGCCAGGGCGCGATCGGCTGGGAGCTGCTGCACGACATCGCGCAGCCCAGCCGCTACGTGGAACAGATCGTCGACGAGTCGTGGACCGACCACCTGCGCCGCTTCAACCGCGCGACGGCCAGCGACATGGTGCTGCGGGAGCGCCGGCTGGCGTTCCACATCGGCGAAACCTCGCCGGTCGTCACGCGCTACATCGTGCGGCGATGAGAGTGCCTGAATTCATCCAGATCGTCTGATTTGGTGCTCGGGCAGATCACCTGCTCGATCAGGGTGGGTAAATGCTGAGCCACTTTTTTTGACCGATCGGATAATTTAGGTCATCATCGCGCCGTCGCGTCACGAGGTACACCCCGATGAATCCGCCCACACTGCGCAGCCGCTTCTGGTCCGACCTGACCAGCGAAGAGTTCTCCCGCCTCGACCGCGAACGGCTCATCGCCGTGCTGCCGGTGGGCGCCACCGAGCAGCACGGCCCGCACCTGCCGATGTCGACCGACACCGCCACCATCGACGGCATGGTGCGCGCCACGCTCCCGCACCTGCCCGACGACCTGCCGGTGCTGTTTCTGCCCACCGTGCCCTACGGCAAGAGCAACGAGCACTCGCGCTACCCGGGCACGCTCACCGTGTCGGCGAACACGCTGATCTCGCTCTGGAAGGACATCGGCGCCTGCGTCGCCAAGGCCGGCGTGCGCAAGCTCGTGCTCTACAACAGCCACGGCGGACAGATGAGCGTGATGGACATCGTGGCGCGCGACCTGCGCGAGGAACACGACATGATGGTCGTGGCCGCCAACTGGTACACGCTGGGCCTGCCCGAGGGCCTGTTCACCGCGCACGAGGGCAAGCACGGCATCCACGCGGGCGACCTCGAAAGCTCGGTGATGCTGCACCTCACGCCCGACTATGTGCGCAAGGACCAGTTCCAGAACTTCAGCTCGATGACCGAGCAACTGGCCGAAGAAAACAAGTTCCTGTCGATCACCCCCAGCGGCAAGCTCGGCTGGCAGATGCACGACATCAACCCCTCGGGCGCGGCCGGCGATGCCACGCGCGCCACGGCCGAGAAGGGCGCCGCAGTGCTCGACCATGTGGGCCGCCGCTTCGTCGAACTGCTGCACGAGGTGGACCGCTTCCCGCTCTCTCGCCTCGCCAACGAACCTGCCTGGCGCTAGGCTCGCCCACCATGGAAAGCACCACGCCATCCACCACCCCGCCGCTGGTCAGCCTGCGCCATGTCAGCAAGCGTTTTGCCAACGGCACGCTCGCGCTGCAGGGCATGACGCTCGACATCGGCGAGCACGACTTCATCAGTTTTCTCGGCCCCTCGGGCTGCGGCAAGAGCACGGCGTTGCGTCTGATTGCCGGCCTCACCCGGCTCAGCTCGGGCGAGATGCAATGGTCCGGCGCCAACACCGGAAAGACGCAGAGCGACCGCGACCTGGGCTTCGTGTTCCAGGAGCCCACGCTCATGCCCTGGGCCAAGGTGTTCGACAACGTGTGGCTGCCGCTCAAGCTGGCCGGCCAGAGCCGCGATGCGGCGGCGCCGGTTGTGCAGCAGGTGCTGGAGATGGTCGGCCTCTCGCGCTTTGCCGACGTGTACCCGCGCGAACTCTCGGGCGGCATGAAGATGCGCGTGTCGATCGCGCGCGCGCTGGTCACGCACCCGCGCCTGCTGCTGATGGACGAGCCCTTCGCCGCGCTCGATGAAATGACGCGCATCAAGCTCAACAACGACCTGCTGGCCATCTGGCGCGAGCACCGTTTCTCGGTGGTGTTCGTCACGCACAGCGTGTACGAGTCGGTGTATCTGTCGAACCGCATCGTGGTGATGGCCGCGCGCCCGGGCCGCGTGATCGACGAGATCCGCATCGAGGAGCCCTATCCGCGCGGCGAAGAGTTCCGCACCTCGAGCCGCTACAACGCGCACTGCACGGCGGTGTCGCAATCCCTGCACGGAGCCCTGCATGGCGTCGACATCGATCACTGAACCCGTCGCCCTCGCGGACGTGGACACGGCGCCCTCCGAGGCCTCGCTGCGCGCGCACGAAGACAAGTTGCGCCGCCGCGAATCGCTGCTGCGCATCACCGTGCCAGCGGCCATCGTCGTGCTGCTGTTGCTCATCTGGGAATGGACGGTGCGCGCCAACAACATCCCGCACTACATCCTGCCCGCGCCCTCGCTCATCCTGAAGACGCTGTTCGACAACTGGGACACGCTCTCCAGCGCGCTGTGGTTCACGGTGAAGCTCACGCTGCTCGCACTGCTGGCGGCCATCGTCGGCGGCGTGCTGCTGGCGATTGCGTTCGCGCTCTTCAAGTGGGTCGAGATCGGCCTCTTCCCCATCGCGGTGATCCTGCAGGTGACACCGATCATCGCGATCGCGCCGCTGATCCTGATCTATGTGTCGAGCACCACTGCGGCGCTGTTGCTGTGCGCGTGGATCGTGGCGTTCTTCCCGATCCTGTCGAACACGGTCATCGGCTTGAAGAGCGCCGACAGCAACCTGCGCGACCTGTTCCAGCTCTACAAGGCCTCGCCCTGGCAGACCTTCCGCTACCTGCTTGCGCCGAGCGCACTGCCGTACTTCATGGCGGGCTTGAAGATCGCGGGCGGGCTGAGCCTGATCGGCGCCGTGGTGGCGGAGTTCACGGCGGGCACCGCGGGCAAGGAAACGGGTCTCGCCTCGCGCATTCTCGAATCGAGCTTTCGCACCGAGATCCCGATGATGTTCGCGGCGCTGCTGCTGGTGTCGTTGCTGGGCATCGTGATCTTCATCGTGTTCGCCGCGCTGTCGCGGATGGTGCTCGGCCATTGGCATGAAAGCGAGATGCGCCGTGAACGCTAGGCCGATGCACACGGTCATCGATTGGGACGCTGTCCGCGAAGACCTGCGCGGCCTCAACCTCGTCACCGCACCGAGCCAGCGCAAGCAGCTGTCGAAAGACTTCTACTGGTACAGCCCCATCCTCACCGCACAGCTCGCGGGCTGCGTGGCCGACCTCGTGGTGAAGGTCAGCACCGAGGACGATGTGCGGCAAGCTGCAGCGGTCGCCGCGAAGTGGAAACTGCCCCTCACCGTGCGCGCGGGCGGCACCGGCAACTACGGCCAGTGCGTCCCGCTCGAAGGCGGCATCGTGCTCGACGTGACGCAGATGTGCCGCGTGCTCGACATCCAGGACGGCCGCATGCGCGTGGAGGCCGGCGCGCGCATGCACGACATCGACCTCGCCGCGCGCGAGACCGGGCAGGCGCTGCGCATGTGGCCCTCGACCTGGCACGTGGCCAGCATCGGCGGCTTCATCGCGGGCGGCTTCGGCGGCATCGGGTCGTTTCGCCACGGCATCCTGCGCGACCCCGGCAACCTGCTGCGCGCGCGCGTGCTGACAGTGGAGCGCGAGCCGCGCGTCATCGAACTCGTGGGCGACGAGATCCAGCAGGTGCATCACGCCTACGGCACCAACGGCGTGATCCTCGATGTCGAAGTGGCGCTGAGCCCAGCCGTCGAATGGGTGCACTGCACGGTGCTGTTCGAGACGTACCGCGGCGCGCTCGACTTCGGCATCGCAGCGCAGGCGCCGACGCTCGACATCTTCCTGCTCTCGACGGTGGAGGCCCGCTTCTCGCCGTACTACACGGCAATGCGCGACCGCTTCCCGATCGACCGGCATGCAGTCTTCACCATGGTCTCGCCCGAGTCGATGGCCGAGTTCCGCGCGCTCGCCGATGCGCACGGCGGCATGATCTCCGTCGCCGGCACCGAGGCCGAACTGCTCGCCGACGGCCTGCCGCCTGCCTACGAGTGCGCGTTCAACCACACGACGCTGCAGGCGCTGAAGGCCGACCGCGGCTGGACCTATCTGCAGGTCGCGTATGCCCAGCCCTTCGATCCATCGGTGGTCGAGCGCCATCTGCAAATCTTCGGCGACGACGTGCTGCAGCACCAGGACTTCGCGCGCGCGGGCGGCGAGTGCGGCACCTTCGGCATCCTGCTCGTGCGCTGGAAGGGCGAGGCGCACCAGTACGAAGTGATCCGCGAGATCGAGTCGCAAGGCGGCTGCCAGATCTTCAACCCGCATGTGGTCACCATCGAAGACGGCGGCATGAAGACCATCGACACGCAGCAGATCGAATTCAAGAAGCGCAGCGACCCGATGGGTTTGATGAACCCCGGAAAAACGCGCGGCTGGACGCCCGAGATGGCCGTCGAACGCTGAAAAGATTTAGTCTCCGCATCCCGTACTTTTCAAAACCTCCACAGGAGTCCGTCCCCATGCGCATCCCCGCTTTCAATCTCCGACCGCTTGCCTTCGGCTTGGCTCTCGCTGGCGCCGCCTTCGCCGTGCAGGCGCAGGAAAAAGTGGTGTTCGCCACCAACTGGAAGGCGCAGGCCGGCCACGGCGGCTTCTACCAGGCGCTGGTGGATGGCACGTACAAGAAGTACGGCCTCGATGTCGACATCCAACAGGGCGGACCGATGGTCAACAACCGGCCAATGCTGCCGGCCGGCAAGGTCGACTTCCTCATGACCGGCAACCTGCTGCAGTCCTTCGACAACGTGAAGAACGGCGTGCCCACGGTGGTGGTCGCGGCCTTCTTCCAGAAGGACCCGCAGGCCATGTTCGCGCACCCGGGCCAGGGCTTCGACACCTTCAAGGACATGACCAAAGCGCCCGTCGCCTTCATCGGCAAGGACGGCCAGTTCAGCTTCTGGCAGTGGATGAAGTCGGAGCACGGCTTCAAGGATTCGCAGCTCAAGCCCTACACCTTCAACGTCGGCCCGTTCCTCGCGGACAAGAAGTCGATCCAGCAGGGCTATGCGATTTCGGAGCCGCTGTCGATCAAGGCGCAGGCCGGGTTCGATCCGGTGGTGCAACTGCTGGCGGACAACGGCTTCTCGACCTACTCGACCACCATCGAGACGCGCGCGGACCTCATCAAGACCAAGCCCGAGACGGTGCGCAAGTTCGTCGAGGCCTCGATCATCGGCTGGAACAACTACCTCTACGGCGACAACAAGGCCGCCAACGAGATGATCGCCAAGATCAACCCCGATTCGCCCGTGGCTGCGTTGCAGGGCTCCATCGAGCTGATCAAGAAGATGGGCATCGTGGACAGCGGCGATTCGCTCACCAAGGGCATCGGCGCGATGGACGAAGCCCGCGTGAAGGACTTCTACGACAAGATGGTCAAGGCCGGCCTCTACAAGACGGGCGAGGTCGATCTGTCGAAGGTCGTGACCACGCAGTTCGTGAACAAGGGCGTCGGTGTCGACGTCCGCAAGAAGCTCACCGGCAAGTAAGAACACTTTCGATTTTTCCCGTGGGTCGCGCGGGGCTTGCGCCGGGGTCAGATGCCGGCGCCTGGGTTGCCATAAGGCACCGCGCGGCCTTTGATCCCTTGGGCTCTGACCCCGTCTCGCCGACAGGCGATGCGGCCCTCCACATGAAAACGCTAGTCGTCCACTGCCATCCGAACCCTGACAGCTTCAACCACGCGCTCTACCGCACCGCCCTCGAAGCGCTCGAACAGCGGCATACCGTCCGCGCCATCGACCTCTACGCCGAGGGCTTCGATCCGACGCTCACCCGCGAAGAGCGCATCGCCTACATCGACAACCCCGACCTCATCCGCGAACGTGTGAAGCCACATGTCGAAGCGCTGCTGTGGGCCGAACACCTGGTGTTCGTGTTCCCCATCTGGTTCTATGGGCCGCCGTCCATGCTCAAGGGCTGGCTGGAGCGGGTCTGGCTGCCGGGCGTGGCCTTCCTGCCGGCCGAGCGCAAGGGCCAGCTCACGAAGTCGGGCATGCGCCACATCCGGCGGCTCACGGTGGTGACCACGGGCGGTTCGCCGCGCTGGTTCCTGAAGGTGATCGGTGACCCCTGCAGGCGGTTGTTCACGCGAGGTCTGCGCGCGCTGTTCGCCTGGCGCTGCAAGGTGACGTGGCTGCAGCTGCACGACATGAACGCCGTCACCGAGCGCGACCGCACGCATTTCATCGAGCGCGTTTCGCGCAAGCTGCAGAACATCTGAAGAAAGCAGGGAGAACCCAGACCATGAGCCTCGAACGCACGCTGACCGTCCGCGTCGAACGCATCTCGCGCGAGACGCCGGAGATCCTGGCCTTCGAGCTGGCGCATCCATGGGGGCGCGCGCTGCCGGGGTACGAGGCGGGAGCGCACATCGATGTGCACATGCCGGGTGGGTTCTCGCGGCAGTACTCGCTCGCACGATGGTCGGGTGCGCCGTCGAATGCGCCGTCTTATGTGATCGGGGTGAAGCGCGAGCTTGCGAGCCGCGGCGGATCGGCCTCGATGCACGAGCGCGTGCGCGAGGGCGACCTGATCGCGATCAGCACGCCGCGCAACACCTTCCCGCTGCGCGAAGAGGCCGCGCATCACTTGTTGATGGCAGGTGGCATCGGCATGACGCCGCTGCTCGCGATGGCGCAGGCGCTCGCGGCGCGCGGCGCGTCGTTCACGCTGTGCGTGTTCGCGCGCAGCGAAGAGCACCTGGCGTTTGCCGATGCGCTGCGCGACCCCGCGCTCGCGCCGCATCTGCGTCTGCACCTCGACCAGGGCGATGCATCGCAACGCATCGACCTGCAGGCATTGCTGGCCGATCGCGCACCCGACACGCACCTCTACGTCTGCGGCCCCGGCGGCTTCATGAAGGCGGTGCGTGACGCGGCTGCGCACTGGCCCGAAGACGCGCTGCACACCGAGTACTTCGCCGCGCCGACCGATGCCAACACGACCACCGGCCTGCCCTTCACGCTGAAGCTCGCGCAGCGCGGCATCACGGTGCCGGTCGCGGCGGACCAGACGGCCGTCGATGCGCTGCACGAAGTCGGCATCGACATTCCCGTGTCCTGCCAGCAAGGCTTGTGCGGCACCTGCGTGGTCGAGGGCGACGGAGAGGCCGCCGAGCACCGCGACTTCTGCCTCACCGGCACCGAACGGCGCAGCAAGGTGGCGCTGTGCTGCTCGCGCGCCAAGGGCCTCGAACTGGTGCTGCAGCTGTGAGCGTGGAAGAGAAAGGCATCGAGAGCGACAGCGAAGCGCCGGCCACGCGCGGCCGGTCGCGCAAGTACACGCAGGTGCTGGGCGTGATCTACCAGGCCGCCATCGAGGTGTTCGCGAGCGAGGGCCTGGCCGGTGCAACCACGCAGGCCATCGCCGACAAGGCCGGGCTCTCGAAGGCGCAGCTGCACTATTACATCGACAGCAAGGAAGCGCTCTACCGGCTGGTGCTGCAGGACATCCTGAACGACTGGATCGTAGTGTTCGGCTTCAGCGACGAGGCCTTCGGGCCGCGCAAGGTGCTGAGCGATCTGATCCATCGCAAGATGGTGTTCTCGTTCCAGCATCCACTGCGCTCGCGCATCTTCACCGCCGAGATGATGCGCGGCGCGCCGGTGCTCAACACCATGATGGACACGAGCAAGGCGCGCACCGACCAAGCGGCCGCCGTGATCCAGAACTGGATGAACCAGGGGCTGATGGAAGAGGCCGACCCGATGCTGGTGCTGTTCCACATCTGGGCGGTCACGCAGTTCTATGCGGACCATGCGACACAGGCCGCCTACTTCCGCAACGTCGCGCAGGACGGCGACGACAAGGACCGGCGCTACCTGATCGAGCAGGTGACGGATTTCCTGCTCAAGGGCGCAGGCGTCAAGTAAGTCCCGCTACGGCTTCTTCGCGAAACACCGCGGGACCGGCTTTGCCGGACCGCAGGTGTTGCCCCGGTAGGGGGAAGGAGAAGCGACACGAAGTGCGCGAAGCCTGGGGGCGAGCTTATTTCGGCAGGTACATCGTGGCTTCGACTTCGACCAGCACCTCGTCCCCCGGCAGGAAACGCGACACCTCGACCACCGTGCTCACCGGCGGCTCGCCCGGATAGAAGAGGCCGCGCACGCGGTTGTAGAACGCGTAGTGCGGCAGGTGGCGGAAGTACTGCACCAGCTTGACCACATCGTCCATCGTGCCGCCATGCTCGGCGGCGATCTGGCGGATGCGCTCCAGCACGAACCAGCTCTGCGCGACGATGGCGGCTTCGAACACATCGACCGACATCTGGCCGGTGGCGTAGCCCACGCCCTGCAGGGCGGTGCGGGCTTCTTCGGGGATGTCGTCGTAACCCGCGACGGCGCGGCGCTTGGCCGGATCGACCGCGACCACGCCGCTCATGAAGACGAAATCGCCGACGCGTTTCGCGGCGGCGTAGTTGGCCATTGGCTTGCCCATGCTCATAGTGATTTCTCCAGAATTCGACCGGCACGGATCACAGTGCGTTCGCGTCCGCGCGGCCCGATGAGCTCATGCTCGTCAGTCGCCGCGAGCAGCACCAGGTCCGCGGGGCAGCCCGGCGCGATGCGGCCGTCCCACGCGAGGCCGAGCGCCTTCGCGGGGCTGACGGTGATCGCATCGAGCCAGTCGCCCGCGGGCGCGAGGTGCGCCATCTGCACGCCGAGGCCGAAGGTCTCCAGAAGATCGTAGCTGCCGTAGGGATAGAAGGCGTCCTGCACGTTGTCCGTTGCCAAGCTCGCACGCAAGCCCCGTGCCGCTGCTTCGTGGATGCGCGTGATGCCGCGCGGCACGGGGGTGCGGTCCCAGGCGCCTTGCAGATAGAGGTTGGTGGTGGGCAGCGCGACGATGTGGATGCCGGCCCCTGCGCACAGCGCGAGCGTTTCGTTGGCGACGGCGTCGTCCTGCACCGAGAGCGAACAGCAATGGCCGCAGACGACGCCCTGCTTGAAGTCGCGCGCACGCACCAGTTGGGCGATGCTGCGCAGGCCCGTGGCCTCGGCATCGAGCCCTTCGTCGACATGGAAGTCGAGGCCGAGGCCATGCTGCTGCGCGAGATCGAACACGCGGCCCAACTTGTGGACGATGCCTTCGTTGCGGTAGACGAAGGCGCCGAGCACGCCGCCCGCGCGCTTGACTTCAGCGGCAATGCGCTCGCCTGCCGCGAGGTCCGCGAACACGTCGAGCGGCGTGAGCGAGACGAACTGCAGTTCGACGCGGTCGCGCCATTCCTCGCGCAGCGCTTCGAACACGGCCAGCGCGGCCGGCGGCTCGGGCTGCACCCAGTCGATGTGTGTGCGCAGCGCGCGGGTGCCCGATTGCCACGCGTCATGCAGCGCGCGCTCCATGCGCAGGCGCAGCGTTTCGCCGGTCCAGCCGGCGCGGTGCTTTTCCATGCGCTCGATGGCCGCGAACAGGTTGCCCTGTGCCGCGCCCACTTCCTGCACGGTGTAGTTCTTGTCGATGTGCGCATGGGCTTCGACCAGCCCGCTCAGCAGCGTGCCGCGCGCTTGCGTCTGCGAGGCACTGGGCACGATGGCCGCGACCTTGTCGCCATCGAGCGTGACGTCGAAGACCTGCGCACCGCCCGCCGCGAAGCCGCGCAGTGGCGCCGGGATGCGCAGCGCTTCGAGCTTCATGCGCGTTGTTGCAGTGCGCGCAGCCAGCCCAGGCCGGCCGACGTGCCGCCGGGCTCCGAGCCGCGCCTGGGACGGTACTCGCAGCCGACCCAGCCCTGCCAGCCGCTTTGCTTCGACACTTCATCGATCACGTCGAAGAGATAGCCATAGTTCTGCTCGCCGATGTCGGGCTCATGCCGCTCGGGCACACCGGCGATCTGCAGGTGGCCGACGCGGCCGGTCGGCAGGTACTTGCGGATCTTCATCGCCACGTCGCCTTCGACGATCTGGCAGTGGTACAGGTCCATCTGCACCTTGAGATTCGATGCACCGACGGTCTCGACGATGTCGTGCGCATCGTCTTGCCGATTCAGGAAGAAGCCTGGGATGTCGCGCGTGTTGATCGGCTCGATCAGCACGTCGCGCCCGGCCTTCGCGGCCTCTTGTGCCGCAAAGCGCAGGTTGTCGAGGTACACGGGCCGCACGGCATCGCGCTGCAGGTCTTGCGGCACGAGGCCGGCCATGACGTGGATGCGCGGGCAGTCAAGGGCCACGGCGTAGTCGATGGCTTTCGCGATGCCTTCGCGGAATTCGGCATCCCGGCCGGGCAGGCACGCGAGGCCGCGCTCGCCGCCCTCCCAGTTGCCGGGCGGGCCGTTGAAGAGCACCTGCTGCAGGCCGTTGTGCTTCAGGCGCGCGACGATGTCTTCCTTCGCGAACGCATAGGGGAAGAGGTACTCGACGGCCTTGAAGCCGTCTTTGGCGGCGGCATCGAAGCGGTCGAGGAAGTCGAGCTCCGGATAGAGCATCGAGAGGTTGGCTGCGAATTGGGGCATGGCTTGTTTCTGCTACCAGCGCGCACCGAAGGTGGTGCGCAGTTCATCGATCTGTGAGGCATCCAGCGGCGACGGCCTTGCGGCATTCGTGAGCATCTGGAGCCTGGCGGTTTCTTCGAGTTCCTCGAGCACGGCCATGGCGGCGGCCGGCGTCTCGTGCCACACGTTGGGGCCGAGGCGTTCGAGCATCACGGCGCGAAGGGGCGTGCCCGCGGCGCCGAAGCGCTCGATGGCTTGAGCCACCTTCTCTGCCGCTTCCGGCGCGCCGGGGCGGTGGTACGGAATGAGCGGCACATGGCCGACCTTCATCACGAAATACGGCGTGAGCGCGGGCAGCAGTTCGTCGCCCTGGGCATTCAGCGTGAGCGCGACGCAATGCGTGCTGTGCGTGTGGATGACGCAGGCGGTCTGCGCATCGAACTTGCGCGCGGCCGCGTAGATGCGCGTGTGCAGCGCGATGGTCTTGCTGGCGCGGTCGCCGCCCGTCTGCTTGCCATCCGCATCGAGCCGCGCGAGCCGCGCCGGATCGAGAAACCCGAGGCACGCATCGGTCGGCGTGATGAGGAAGCCATCGTCATTGAGCCGCACGCTGATGTTGCCCGCCGTCGCATGCACATAGCCGCGCTCGAACAGGCTGCGGCCGACACGGCAGATTTCTTCGCGTGCTTGGTTCTCGGTCATGCCAGCACTGTAAAGGCCTTGGTGAAGAAATCGTCGCCGCCGAAGTTGCCGGACTTGAGCGCGATGTGCACGCCCGCGCCCTCCGCTGCTTCGGCGCGCGCATGGCACCACGGCACGCCGGGGTCGATCTGCGGGCCGATCTGCATCTGCGCGATGCCCAGTGCCTGCACGCACGCGCCCGAGGTTTCGCCACCTGCAACGACCAGTTGGCGCACGCCCTTGTCGACCAGGCCGCGCGCGATGGCGGCGATGGTGCGCTCGACCATCGCGCCCGCTTCCTCGACACCGAGCTTGCCCTGCACCGACTTCACGGCGCCGGCCTCGGCGGTGGAGTAGACCAGCACCGGTTGCCTGGCGACGAGCGGCGCGGCCCATGCCAGCGCTTCGGCCGCGACATCGACCCCCGCCGCGATGCGCAGCGGATCGACCGCCAGCGCCGCGCCGCCGCGCTGGATGAAGTCGAGCACCTGCCGGTTGGTGGCGAGCGAGCAACTGCCCGACACCACCGCGCGCAGCCCGCCCGCGGGCGGCAACGCGCTGGCTTGCGAGGAAGGCGAGAGCCCGAAGTTGGCCGGCAATCCGATGGCCACACCCGACCCGGCAGTGACCAGCGGCATCTTCGCGAGCGCCGGGCCGAGGCGCAGCAGGTCGTCGTTGGACACCGCATCGACTATCGCGATCGAAACTCCTTCGCCCTTGAGTTGCGCGATGCGCTCGGTGATGGCCGCATCGCCGCGCGCCACCACCGTGTGATCGATCAGCCCCACCTTGCGCGTGCACTGCGCTTGCAGCACGCGCACGAGGTTCGCATCGGTCATCGGCGTGAGCGGATGGTTCCGCATGCCGCTCTCGTTGAGCAGCACGTCGCCCGCGAACAGGTAGCCCTTGAAGACGGTGCGCTTGTTGTCGGGGAAGGCGGGCGTGGCGATGGTGAAGTCGCAGTTCAGCGCGTCCATCAGCGCTTCGGTGACCGGGCCGATGTTGCCTTGCGGTGTGCTGTCGAAGGTGGAGCAGTACTTGAAGTAGATCTGCCGCGCGCCCTGCGCCTGCAGCCAGCGCAGCGCGTCGAGCGATTGCGCGATGGCCTCGGCCGGCGCGATGGTGCGCGACTTGAGCGCGACCACGACGGCATCGACCTCCGCATCGAGCGGCGTGGCCGGAACGCCGATGGCCTGCACCACGCGCATGCCCGCACGCACGAGGTTGTTGGCGAGATCGGTCGCGCCGGTGAAATCGTCGGCGATGCAGCCGAGCAGCAACTTGCTCATGGCGCTTTTCCTTTGGCTCCCGGCAGTTCGATGCCGGGAAAGATCTTGATGACCGCACTGTCGTCTTCGCGTGCGAAGCCGGCGGTCGATGCCTGCATGAACATCTGGTGCGCGGTGGACGAGAGCGGCAGCGGAAACTTGCTCGCTCGCGCCACGTCGAGCACGAGGCCCAGGTCCTTCACGAAGATATCGACGGCAGAAAGCGGCGTGTAGTCGCCCGCGAGCACGTGGGCCATGCGGTTCTCGAACATCCAGCTGTTGCCCGCGCTGTGCGTGATGACGTCGTAGAGCGCGTCGGGGTCCACCCCTTCGCGCAGGCCCAGCGCCATCGCCTCGGCCGCCGCGGCGATGTGCACGCCGGCCAGCAACTGGTTGATGACCTTCACCTTGCTGCCCGCTCCCGCCGAATCGCCGAGGCGGTAGACCTTGGCGGCCATCGCGTCGAGCATGCCGCCCGCCTTGGCGTAGGCGGCAGGCGTGCCGGCGGTCATCATCGTCATCTGGCCGCTCGCGGCCTTGGCGGCGCCTCCGGAGATCGGCGCGTCGAGGTACAGGATGCCCTGTGCCGCGAGGCGCGCTTCGAGCGCGACCGACCAGTTCGGATCGACAGTCGAACACATCACGAAGAGGCTGCCAGGCTTCATCGACGCCGCGCAACCGGGCGTGGTGCCGTCGCCGAACAGCACGGACTCGGTCTGCGCCGCGTTGACGACGACGCTGACCACGATGTCGCACTGCGCACCGAGCGCGGCCAGCGTGTCGCACGCCGTGCCGCCATCTCGCGCGAACGCTTCGGCAACGCCGGGGCGCACGTCGAACACATGCGGCGCATGGCCCGCACGGCGCAGCGATTGCGCCATGCCGCTGCCCATGGCGCCGAGCCCGACGAGGCCGATGATCGAGGGAATGTTGGAGGTGTCTGTCATGGTTGTTGCTCCGTTCGAACGAGGTTGCCCCGCCGCCATGCAGCGCGGTCACCTCTTGATTTGTCAGGTCATCATACAAATTCAAGACAAGTTGACCGACCCGGGTAAACCCTCGAGCCGCACCTCGTTTCCTTCTTACTTGCCTGCCGGCCAGCCCTCGACCAGCGGCCGCGCGAGCTGCGCGCCCTCCTGCTGCCAGAAGGCCGGATCGGCCTGCTCGATGCGGCGGATCGCGTTGTCCATGTGGGACTTGGCGGCCTCGCGGGCGCGCAGCGCATCGCCAGCCTCGATGGCTTCGACGATCTGCGCATGCTCTTGCGCAACCTCGCGCGCGAAGTCCGCACGGCGCGCCTCGTTGGCGCGGGTGACGCGCGTGGCGCCGTGCAAAAACTGTCGCAGGTACTGCAGCGTGCCGATCAGGAACGGGTTGCGCGCCGCCTCGGCGATGGCGCGGTGAAAGCGCACGTCTTCGTCGGCGCCGTTGCCGCCGGCCGCCACCGCGGCATGCAGCGCGTCGATGGCATCGCGGATATGTTGAACGTCTTCGGGCGTGCGGCGCTCGGCGGCCAGCGCGGCCACTTCGGCTTCAAGCGCGCGGCGCAGTTCGACCATCTGGATCACCGCTTCGCGCGAAGCGACGTGCGGCATCTCGAAACGCAAGGGCTCGACGCCCGCGGCACGCACATACACGCCGCTGCCCTGGCGCGAATCCACGAGCCCCAGCGACTTGAGCCGCGAGACCGCTTCGCGCACCACGGTGCGGCTCACGCCGAACTGCTCGGCGAGCACCGCCTCGGTCGGCAGCCGGTCGCCTTCGGACAAGCGTCCGCTGCGCACCTCGGCCGCAAGCGCATCGGCCACTTGGTCGGCCAGGCGGACGGCGGGGGCGAGGGATTGGAAGCGGGCGGTCATATGAACCGCGCGACTCTAACGCAGGGCTGCCCGCACTACACCCCCGTTAGAGCTCAGCCCAGCGCGTACCGCGCAGCCCGCGCGATGCTCGCCGCATCCACGCCGAAGAACGCGCGCAGCGCGGCGCGCGTGTCGCTGCGGCCGAACCCGTCGGTGCCGAGCGTGACGTAGCGGCGGCCTTCGGGCAGGAAGGCGCGCACGCTCTCGGGCACGCTGCGCACGTAGTCGGTGGCGGCGACGATCGGGGCCTTGCCTGCGCCCAGTTGCTGCGCAATGAAGGGCACGCCGTCTTCTTCTTCGCCTGCAATTGCGCGCTGCTCGCACGCCAGGCCATCGCGCGCGAGTTCGCTCCAGCTCGTGACGCTGAACACCTCGGCCTCGATGCCTTCATCGGCCAGCAATTGCGCAGCCTTCACGACTTCAGTAAGGATCGCGCCCGAGCCCATCAGCGTGACCTTCTGCTTCGCCTTGCCCTTGGCCGGCGCATAGGTGCCGAAGCGATAGCACCCACGCAGGATGTCCGCCTCCGCACCCGCGGGCACATCGGGCTGCGCGTAGTTCTCGTTCATGAGCGTGACGTAATAGAAAACGTCCTTCTGCTCGACCATCATTTCGCGGATGCCCGCATCGACGATCACTGCCATCTCGCCCGCATAGGCCGGGTCGTAGGCCTTGCAGTTCGGGATGGTCGCGGCCACGAGGTGGCTGCTGCCGTCCTGGTGCTGCAGGCCTTCGCCGCCGAGCGTGGTGCGGCCCGACGTGGCGCCGAGCAGGAAGCCGCGCGCGCGCTGGTCGGCCGCGGCCCAGATCGCATCGCCCACGCGCTGGAAGCCGAACATCGAGTAGTAGATGTAGAAGGGCAGCATCGCCAGGCCATGCACGCTGTAGCTGGTGGCCGCGGCCGTCCAGCTCGCGATGGCGCCGGCTTCGCTGATGCCTTCTTCGAGGATCTGCCCGTCGGTCGCTTCGCGATAGCTCAGCACCGAGCCGATGTCTTCCGGCGCATAGCGCTGGCCCACGCTCGAATAGATGCCCACCTGCTTGAAGAGGTTCGCCATGCCGAAGGTGCGCGCCTCGTCGGCCACGATGGGCACGATGCGCGGGCCCAGGGCCTTGTCCTTCATGAGGTTGCCCAGCATGCGCACGAACGCCATGGTGGTGCTCATTTCCTTGCCGGCCGCCGCCGTGGCGAACTGCGCGTAGCTTGCGATGTCTGGCTTGGGCACCACGTCGCAGGCAGTCTCTCGGCGCGGCATGGCGCCGCCGAGCGATTCGCGGTGCTGGCGCAGATAGCGCATCTCGGCGCTGTCTTCGGCCGGGCGGTAGAAGTCCATCGCGGTGGCCTGCGCATCGGTGAGCGGCAGGTTGAAGCGGTCGCGGAATTCGATGAGGTCCACATCGCCCATCTTCTTGTGCGAGTGCGTGGTCATCTTGCCCTGCGCGGCGCTGCCCATGCCGTAGCCCTTCTTGGTGTGGGCGAGGATCACGGTGGGTTGGCCCTTGTGCTTGGCGGCCGCGGCGTAGGCGGCGTGGATCTTTACAAGGTCGTGGCCGCCGCGCTTGAGGCGATCGATCTGCTCGTCGGTCATGCCTTCGGCAAGCCGCGCGAGCTCGGGGTTCTGGCCGAAGAAGTTGTCGCGGTTGAAGCGGCCGTCCTTCGCGGCGAAGGTCTGCATCTGGCCGTCGACGGTGTTGGCGAACACGCGCGCGAGCGCGCCGCTCACGTCCTGCGCGAAGAGACCGTCCCAGTCGCTGCCCCACACGAGCTTGACGACGTTCCATCCCGCCCCGGCGAAGAGCTTCTCGAGCTCGTCGATGATGCGGCCGTTGCCGCGCACCGGGCCATCGAGGCGCTGCAGGTTGCAGTTGACGACCCACACGAGGTTGTCGAGCTTCTCGCGCGCGGCGAGCGTCAAGGCGCTCATCGATTCGGGCTCGTCCATCTCGCCGTCGCCGAACACGCCCCAGACCTTGCGGCCTTCGCAATTGAGCAGGTTGCGGTGCGTGAGGTAGCGCATGAAGCGCGCGTGATAGATCGAGCTGATCGGACCGATGCCCATCGAGCCGGTGGGGAACTGCCAGAAGTCCGGCATCAGGTACGGATGCGGATAGCTGCTGAGGCCGCGTGCGCCGCTGCCTTCGGTGAAGGCCGGCGCGGTGAGTTCTTGGCGGTAGTGCTTGAGGTCTTCTTCGCTGAGGCGCCCTTCGAGGAAGGCTCGCGCATAGACACCGGGCGCACTGTGCGGCTGGAAGAACACGAGGTCGCCGCGATGCTGCTCGCTGCGCGCATGGAAGAAGTGGTTGAAGCCGGTCTCGAACAGGTCGGCCGCGCTCGCGTAGCTCGCGATGTGCCCGCCGAGTTCGCCGTACGCCTGGTTGGCCTTGGCCACCATCGCGAGCGCGTTCCAGCGCATCAGCGAAGCCAGGCGCTCTTCCACCGCGAGGTCGCCCGGAAACGGCGGCTGGTCTTCGGCGGCGATGGTGTTGACGTATGGCGTTGCCAGTTCAGGCTGCCAGCCGATGCGCTGCTGCCGCGCGAGACGGGCCAGCTCGACCAGCATCTGGCGCGCGCGCTGCGGGCCGTGCGTTTGCGCGAGCGCCAGGAAGGCATCGCGCCATTCGGCGGTCTCCGCGGGATCGGGGTCGTTCGACATTGGGCTGTCGAGCAACAGGGCGCGCATCTGGTCGGCTGAAATCGGGGCGTTCATGACGGCACTTTAAGCCGGTGCGCGGAAAATTAGCTACCGGCGCAGGCAATACCACGCGCTCATAGCGGCATAAAATGCCGCCACTTCTTCATTTCGAAGCATTTCATGCAACTGGACGCCATCGACCTGCGCATTCTCGACGAGCTGCAACGCGACGGCGCGCTGTCGAACGTGGAGCTTGCGCGCCGCGTTCACCTCTCGCCATCGCCCTGCCTCGCGCGCGTGAAGATGCTCGAAGCCAATGGCGTGATCGACCGCTACGTGGCGCTCGCAAGCGCGAAGGCGCTGGGCCTCGGGCTCAATGTGTTCATCTCGATCAGCCTCACGACGCAGAGCAAACAGTCGCTCGCCGACTTCGAGCAGCGCATCGCCGAGCACGACGAGGTGATGGAGTGCTATCTCATGACCGGCGACAGCGACTACCTGATCCGCATCGCGGTGGCCGACATGGCGGCGCTGGAGCGGTTCATCATGGAGCAGCTCACGCCGATTCCGGGGATCGAGAAGATCCGCTCGAGCTTTGCGTTGAAGCAGGTCAGATACAAGACGGCGCTGCCGTTGCCGGCAGCGCCGTCCTGAATCTGAAGAAACGCCGGGAACTTACTTGGCGAGCTTGGGCTGGATCGGATCGGCCGTGAGGTAGCCCACAGCGGCGCTGAAGCGATCCCTGTAGTTCGCGCGCACCAGCGAATCGAGCGTGGACTGCACGTTGACGTGAAGGTCCTTGTTCCAGTCACCCGGATGCTGGAAGTTGCTCATGATGTAAGTCCAGCCGTTGATCTCGTCGACCGCGTGCAGGCCAGTCGATTCACCGCCTGCGGGAATCGACATGAGGCGCGAAAGCTTCTTCGTATCGACGTTGTAGGCCCACAGGAAGTTGTTGACGTGGCTGCTGCTGTCCTCGCCGATGAACAGCGTGCGCATCTTTTCCGAGAACTTGAGGTTGTCGGGGTTGCCGATCGTGTTGGGGTTGGAGGTGTTGCCGAGCGCATCGGGGGTGGGAAGGTCTTCGCCCACGATCAGCGCGCGGGTCTGCATCGGCACCCATTCGCTGTTGATGGCGGTGCCGTCGGCATCCTTCTGGCCGCCGCCGAGGTTGTGCGCCATCACGCCGCCGGCGCTGAGCTTCTTGGGCAGCGCGATGTTGGTCGCAGCCGACCAGCCCTTTCCGCCGCTGACCATCGAGTCCTGGATGTTCTGCAGCGCGGAGTAGGCGACCTTGTCCTTGATGTTGACCGTCGTGCCCTCCATCTTCGTGAAGGCCATGCTGGCGCCCTTGAGGTTGGCATAGCGGTGGGTCTCCAGGAAGGCGGCCGCCTTCTCCATGCCGGGCTGGAGCTTGACCCAGTTGGCCACGCCGTTGGCGAACAGCTTGGTGTAGCTCACGTCGGTCGGATCCGCCGTCTTCACGTCCATGATGTCGGCCGCCTTGAGCGTGTTCGCAAGGTTCTCGATCTCGGCGCTGGTCGCATGGCCCAGGTTGATCCAGGTGATCCTGGTGGCCGCCGCGGCCGGGTTGATCGAGTAGCCCGCGTCGTACTTCGCGACGTAGAGCGTGCCGGCCGACAGGTCCTTTTCCTTGTCGGCGACGAACATGAAGAAGCCGCCGTTGGTGTAGTCGTCGCCCATGATGGCGGTGCGCTGGTCGGGCATGACCTGGATCAGCTCGTGCGAGATCCGGCCCATGCAGTAGTGCTTCTTGACGCTGCCGGTACCGTCGGGGTTCACCGTGACTTCGGGCAGGTGACCGTAGTGGTACGGGTTGGCCTTTGTCTCGTCGCCGAACACGTTCTTGCTGTAGGCCTTGAACTGCTTGTCGCCCGAGGAACCGGCCGCGGCGAATGCATCAGGCTCGTACTCCTCGCTCGACAGGTGGGTGTTCCAGGGCGACAGGCTCGCGCCGCAGGTGATCCACAAGCCATGCGCGCTGGACATGTCCACGTTGTGGTACTTCACCAGGCTCAGCTTGCCGGTGGCCTGGTCCTGGTCGAGCGTGAGCACGGCGATCGGGGACGGCAGCACGCCGTAGGTGTCGGCGCCGCTCTGGTCGCGGGTGTTGTATTCGAACTGCACCACCGCGAACACCGGCTTGCCCTTGACGCCGGCCACATTGGCATTCGGCAGTGCAAGCAGCGACGTGCCATCGGGGCTGTCGGAGAAGAACTGGCGCTCCTTGCCGGCGACCGAGGCGTCGATGATCGGCTTGTTGTTGATGTCGACATAGCCGCCCGCGAGGATCTGGCTGCCCTTGCCGTCGGACACCATGTCGCCGGTCAGGAAGAAAGGCTGGTAGGCCAGCTTGTATTCGGTGGAGCTGCCGTTGTCGAACGAGACCTTGAGCGTGGACTCGACGGTGGTGGTGGCCATCTTGGCCGCAGCGGCGAGCGTCGGCGCGGCCATGCCGGTGAATTCGGCAGAGACGAAGTTAGCGGCGGGAGCCGGTGTCGTTCCTGGCGCGGGCGCGGGCGCCGGCGGCAGCACGATGGGAGGGAATGCCTGGCCGCCGCCGCCACCACCACCGCAGGCGGTGAGGAAGGCGAGGCCGCCCAGCGGGAGCATCGGGGCCGCGCCCAGGAGTTTGAGGGCGTGGCGGCGGGAGGCGACGGGCGCCTTGTTGGAATCAGTCATTGGTTTTCCGCAGATCGTGGGGTGGTTGCGGTGAGGCCGAAAGTCAGCCTCCCGTCAGAGCGTGGACCTTAAGAGGCGCCCGTGACGAAACCGTGCATCGCGCATGACAGAGCGATGACACACCAAGGCCTGCGAGCGCGACGCTCGAAAGGCTTCGTCCAACCATCCGCGGAACCGACGCACCGTGGAACCGGCGAGGGGCCGGGTCCCGGTGCGTCCGCTCACGATGCGCGAGGTCTCAGAGACCGATCAGGCCGCCGTCGTTCCTCGTGATCACCACCGTCGCCGAGCGCGGACGGGACGTGCCGCCGTCCGGCCAGTGGCTGATCGGCGCCTTGATGTCGCTCGTGCCTTCGCCCGGGTGCTGGATGTTCACGAACAGCGCGCGACCGTCGCCCGATTCGGCGATGCCGGTGAGTTCGCAGTCCTTCGGGCCGACCAGGAAGCGGCGGAGGCCTTCGGTGCCGGGCGCCTTGCCCACGAAGGTGTTCTGCGTGCGCGGGGTGCCGGCATCGACGTTGGTGATCACCTTGGCGCCGCCGTCGCCCACCTTGCCGGGCAGTGCGGCCAGCAGCATGCAGTTGGTGACGTCGGTGTAGGCGCCGTCGTCGGTCTGGAGCCACAGGAGGCCGGGCGCGGCGTGGCTGAACCACATGCCATCTGGGCTGGACATGTCGTTGTCGGCCGTGAGCTGCGAGAGGTTGACGTCGGCCGAGGCCGTCGAGCGCGCGGCGAAGAGGTACACGTCCCACTTGAAGCCCCGCGCGGTCGGGTCGGCGTTGTCGTCCGCGAAGCGCACGATGTGGCCGTTCGGGTTGCCCAGCTGCGACTTGCCGCCGGTGGTCTTGTCGTCGTAGTAGCGCGGATTGGAGGCGCTGGTCTTGGTGATCGGGCGCGAGGCAGCGTTGGTGTTGGTCAGCGTCACGTAGACGTCGCCGGTCTTCGGGTTGACGGCGGTCCACTCGGGGCGGTCCATCTTGGTCGCACCGGCAGCATCGGCGGCCAGGCGGGCGTTGGTCACCACGTCGGCCGCATCGGCGAAGGCGTACTTGTCGTAGCTCGAGGTGATGTTGTTCACGCCGAGCTTGAGTTCGAGCCAGACGCCGGTGCCGTCTTCGTTGAAGCGGGCCACGTACAGGCGGCCATCGTCCATGTACTTGTCACCCGAAGCGATGCCGCCGCCGATGTCGGCCGCGTCCCAGTTCTTGGTGGAGACGAACTTGTAGATGTACTCGTTGCGCGAGTCGTCGCCCATGTACCAGACCAGCGGCTTGCCGACCACGACCGGCCCGAGGCAGGCGCCTTCGTGGCCGAAGCGGCCGAGGGCGGTGCGCTTCTTGGGCATGCTCGACGGGGTGAAGGGATCGATCTCGACCACCCAGCCGTAGGTGTTGTGGCCGTTGCGGTAGTCATCGGTAGCCGTGGCGCCGATGACTTCGGTGTTCCAGCGGCCGTAGAGATCGTCGGGGGTGTCGGGCGTGACGGTGGCCCAGAGTTCGCGGCCAGTGCTGGCCACGCCGTAGCGGCTGAACGATGCCTTCTCCTTGGTGCTGCGGTTCTTGTCGTCGTTGGCAGCAATGCGCCGGAAGTAGCCGGCCCAGTTCTCTTCGCAAGTCAAGTAGGTGCCCCAAGGCGTGGTGCCGTTGGCGCAGTTGTTGAGCGTGCCGCGGGTCTTGCTGCCGTCGGTCGAGTACTTCGTCTTCAGGTAGTCGGTCTTGGCGGCCGGGCCCGAGAAGGCCATTTCGGTCAGCGTGTGAACGCGGCGGTTGAAGCTCGAGTCCTGCTTGTAGGTCCAGGTATTGCCGACCTTGTTGACCTCGATCACGCTCACGCCGTGCAGGTAGAACTCGCGCAGCACTTCGTCGGCGACGGTGCGCACGCCGCCCACCACCGTCTGGCCGGCGGGGTGCAGGAACAGCGGCGTGATGGCTTCGTGGTTCATCACGAGCAGGCCGCGCGATGCGCCGGCCGGGTCCCACTTGTTCGACGCATTGATGCCGAAGAAGGTCATGCCGTCGTGGTGGTCGCCGGCGCGGCGGTCGTAGGTGGACGGTGCGTCGGTGCCGTCGTTGGCGTAGGCGGGCACACCGGCGGCGATCGGGTCGCCCAGGCGATAGAGCACGCTGGCGGTGTAGCCGGCGGGAACGGTCACCACGTCGTCCAGGCTCTTGGCCACGGCATTGAAATTGAGTTTGAGCGGTGCCTGCTGCGCGGGCGGTGCGGGCGTCGGTGCCGGCGGTGCGGGCGCGGGTGCCGGGGGCAGGATGGGGAACGAAGTGCCGCCACCGCCACCACCGCCACCACCGCCGCAAGCTTGCAGCAGCGCCGTGCCTGCAGTGCCGACACCCAGGCCGAACAGATGGCGTCGGCTCAGGCGCGAGGCGATCAGGTCGGTGAACGAGGGGTTGGCGGTGGGGTTGGTGCCGATGTCGTCGAGATCGATTCCGGATTCGTCGGAACGGGTGTTTGCGGTCATGCGCAATTTCTTTCGTGGGTTGAAGAAGAAGACAACCCGCGAAGCTAGGCACTTCGTATGACACTCCCGTGAATTGATCAGGTTCCCGTCAGGTTGTTCTGAAAGGCGTGGCTCGCCCCAGGCGGGACGTGGCTCGCCCCCAGGCTGCGCGCACTTCGTGTCGCTTCTCCTTCCCCCTACCGGGGGCAACACCAGAGGCCCGGCAAAGCCGGTTCCTCGGTGTTTCTGGAAAGGGATCGGGAAAGGATCGGCCGATCCCGTTCTTCGGTCAGGGCGCGGGGAGCTGCCTTGGCCAGAGCGCCCAGAGGCGCAGCGGCTGGTTCACGCTCGCGGCGAGCCGGCCCGCATCGGGGCCGGTGCCGGCAAAGTAGTCGGCGCGCACCGCGCCGAGGATCGCGCTGCCGGTGTCCTGCGCCACCACCAGCTTCTGCAGTTGCGCCGCCGGCCCGCTCGAGGCGAGCCACACCGGCGTGCCGTAGGGAATGCTCTCGCGGTCGACCGCGATCGAGCGGCCCGCGGTGAGCGGCACGCCCTGCGCGCCGCGCGGGCCGAACGCGGCATCGACCTCGCTCATGGTTTCCTCGCGGAAGAACACGTAGCGCGGATTGCTCCACAGGAGCTGCGGCACGCGCTGCGGGTTCTGCACGGCCCAGGCCTTGGTGTCGTCGGGCCACTTGCCGACCTTGCTCACGCCCTGGCTCATGAGCCACTGCTGCACGCTGCGGTAGGGCTGCTCGTTGGTGGCCGCGAAGGCCACGCGCACAGTGTGCTGGTAGCCGTTGGTCTCGGTGATGCGCAGGCGCCCCGAACCCTGGATGTGCAGCATCAGCGCATCGATGGGGTCGGCCATCCACGCGATCTCGCGGCCACGCAGCGCGGCCTGGGCTTCAGGCAGGGTCTCGATTTCCTGGCGCGTGTACCAGGGGCGCTTGGGCACGAGGCCATCGGGCGCCTGGTAGAGCGGCACGTTGAAGGCGGCGCTCGGCACGCGCGAGGCTTCGTACACCGGCTCGTAGTAGCTGGTGAGCTTGCCTTCGCTCTGGCCCGCGAGCGATTCGACGCGGTAGGGCTGCAGCCGGTCGGTCATCCACTGGCGCTGCTCCTCGGGGGTCGCGATGGCGAGCTGGCGCACATCGCGGCACAGCGGCGCGAAGGCGGCGTTGGGGCGCACGCAGTTGGCGAGCAGCGCGATCCAGGCTTCGTGCAGCGGGTCTTCGCTGAAGCCCGGCAGCTCCGCCCAGCCGACGGGCACCCAGCGGCTCTTGGGGTGCGCGAGCGATCCGGTCAGCGGACCGAGCTCGCGCGGCGGGGTGGCGGAAGGCCGGGTGGGGGCGTCGGGCACGCGGGGGCCGACGGAGCAGGCGGCGAGCGTTGCTACGATCGCAAGCCCGACCAGCCACTGGAGTCCATTTCTCATGGGTTTGATTCTGCTTGAAGCCCTCGCCGCGGGACTCGTGTTCATCTTGATCATCTGGTGGACCATGTTTTCCGGCCGCAGCAAGGGTGAATTGCATGACGACACGGAGGCTGAAGCCGACCGCGCGCCCGACGATGGACGCCCGCCGCCGAAACCGTGAATTGCTCGTGTAGCCCGCCGCCGCGCACCCGTGTCGGAGAAGCGCCTGGTCGCTATTACTTTAGTAGCAATCATCGCAGCATGCACGCGCAATGGCGAAGGTTTTCTTATTTTCCGTAGGGCCTTGAACCCGTACCATCGCGTACCCTCCCCAGCGCTAAGCTGTGCCCCGCTTGATTCAACATCGAAAGGGATCGCCATGAAAAAGTTCGTACTCGCCACCTGTGCCACCGCCATCGTCCTGTCCGGCTGCGCCGGCGGCATGACAGACACCCAACGCAACACCGGCATCGGTGCCGGCATCGGCGCACTGGGCGGCGCCGCCATCGGCTCGGCCACCGGCGGCAACCGCGGTGCCATCGGCACGGGCGCGGTGGTCGGCGCGGCAGCCGGAGCGCTCGGCGGCTACCTGTGGTCGCAGCGCATGGAAAACCAGAAGCGCCAGATGGAAGCCGCCACGCAGGGCACCGGCGTCGCCGTGACCCAGACCCAGAACAACGAGCTGAAGCTGGCCATTCCGAGCGACGTGTCGTTCGACGTGGGCCGCGCCAACATCAAGCCCAACTTCGCACCGGTGCTCGACCAGTTCGCCAGCGGCCTGCGCAACAACCCGAATGCCGAGGTGCGCATCATCGGCCACACCGACAGCACCGGTTCGGACGCCATCAACAACCCGCTGTCGGTCGACCGTGCCACCAGCACGCGCGACTACCTGGTCGCACGCGGCGTGAACGCGGCGGCCTTCCGCATCGAGGGCCGCGGCTCGCACGAACCGGTGGCCGACAACAACTCCGACGCCGGCCGCGCGCAGAATCGCCGCGTCGAAATCTACGTGGGTGAGCGCGGCCCGCGCGGCTAAGCAGCCACCCACCGGGAAACCGGCCGCATCGAACGGCCGGTTCCCGCCATCGTTTTTATTGGTCCATAAGAGGGAAAACTCATGAGGAAGCTTCTTGTCTCGGGTGCAGCAGCAGCGGCTGCGTTGATGTTCATTGCAGGTTGCGCTTCGCAGTCCGCACCGCCGCCGGCACCCGCGCCGGCCGCACAGCCGGCAGCGCCCGCCAACAGCTGGACAGCGCGCCTGGCCGCACTGAAGTCCGACCTGGAAGCCTCCACCAAGGGCACGGGCGTGGTGATCGAGCAGACCGCCGACAACCAGCTGCACGTGGTCATTCCGAATGAGCTGTCGTTCGACACCGGCCGCGCCAACGTCAAGCGCAACCTCGCGCAGGTGCTCGACAAGGTCGCCGAAGGCCTGAAGACCGCCACCGCCGCCAGCGTGCGCGTGGTCGGCCACACCGATGCGACGGGCAGCGAAGAAGGCAACGAGCGCCTCTCGGTGAGCCGCGCCGACAGCGTGCGCAACCACCTGGTGGGCCGCGGCGTATCGACCACCGCGATCACGACCGACGGCCGCGGCTCGCGCGAACCGCTGGCCGACAACGGCACCGCCGCTGGCCGTGCCCAGAACCGCCGCGTCGAGATCTTCGTCGCGGAAAAGGCCTGATCTCTTAAAGATCCCGAAGTCGGTTCGCCAATTCGACGGCCGACTTCACCTCCATCTTCTCGAACACGCGCGCCCGGTGGACCTCCACCGTGCGCACGCTGATGGCCAACTGATCGGCGATCAGCTTGTTCGGCAGTCCCTCGACCACGAGCCGCATCACGTCGCGCTCGCGGTCCGTCAGTTCGGCGATGCGCCCGGCGAGGCTGCGGCGCGCGCGCTGCACCTCGAGCGCCCGCAGCGACGCACCGAGCGCCTGCTCGATGCGGTCGACCAGCGCGTTGTCCGAGAACGGCTTCTCGCAGAAATCGAAGGCTCCGCGCTTGACGGCATCGACGGCCGTCGGCACGTCCGCATGGCCGGTGAGAAAGATCACCGGCATCGCGTCCAACAGGCCGCGTTCGGCCAAGCGGTCGAACAGCACGAGCCCGCTGGTGCCGGGCATGCGCACATCGAGCAGCAGGCAGCGCGGCTGATCGGGCAGCGGGCCCTCGGCCAGCAACTGCTCGAAGGCCTCGGCGCTGCCGAAATGCTCGCTCGCCAGGCGCCGCGAGCGCAGCAGCCAGGCGAGCGCCTCGCGCACGCTGGCGTCGTCGTCGACGATATAGATGAGTCCATCGATCAGCGGTTGCATATCAACAATTCCAGGAAGAGCGAAGGCCGGGAGCGCGTCATGTGCTCGGCAAGGTGAATCGGAAAATCGTGCCGCGCGGCCGGTTGGGCTCGTGCATGAGCGCGCCGCCGTGTTGCTCCACCACCGTGCGGCACAGGCTCAGCCCGAGGCCCATGCCGTCGGCGCGGGTGGTGAAGAAGGGCGTGAAGAGCCGCTCGGCCACGTCGTCACTGATGCCGCAACCCAGGTCGGCCACCGAGAACTCGAGCCAGCGGCGGGCGTCGTCGGGGGCGGTGCTTCCGCCCACCGCCACGGCGCGCGCCACGCGCAGCCGCAGCACGCGGCTGCCGACGTTGTCGGGGCTGTCCATCGCCTGCATCGCATTGCGCGCGAGGTTGAGCAGCACCTGCTCGACCAGCGTGCGGTCGCACATGGCCGCGGGCAGCCGGTCTTCGAGCACCACCTCGATGATCACGCCGAGCTTGCGCGCCTGCAGCCGCACCAGCGGCAGCACCGCATCGATGAGTGCCTGCGGCGCGACGGCCTCGCGCGTGCGGTCGCGCCGGCGCACGAAGTCATGCACGCTGCGGATCACCTGGCCCGCGCGGTCGGCCTGCTCGGCGATGCGCTTGACCGCCATCGCGACTTCGCCCTGGTCGCCCTTGGCGTTCGGCCCGAGCAGGTTGAGCGAGCCGCTGGCATAACTCGCGATCGCGGCCAGCGGCTGCGTGAGTTCATGGCTCAGCAGCGATGCCATCTCGCCGACCGTGGCGAGCCGCGCGCTGGCCTGCAGGCGCTCCTGGCTTGCACGCGAAAGCTCCTCGATGCGGCGCTGCTCGCTCACGTCGATGAACGCGCTCATCCAGCCGGTCTGCACGCGGTGCGCGTTGATCAGCGGCGCCTCGAAGATCAGCACCGGAAAGCGCGTGCCGTCCTTGCGCATGAAGACCGATTCGAACCCCTCGCGCGGCGGCATGCCGCCGGCCAGCCGCCGCGCCTGGCGCTGCTGGTATTCGTGCGCCAGTTCGGTGGGCCAATAGGGCGCTTCGGGTGCATCGGCGCTGTCGGCCATGAGCTCCTCGGGGGTGAAGCCGACCATCTCGCAGAAGGCCGGATTCACGTAGGTGATGCGCCCCTGCAGGTCGCGTGCGCGCAGGCCGGTGATGACGGAGTCTTCCATCGCCTTGCGGAATGCGAGCGCATCGGCCAGGTCGCGCTCGGCGCGCAGGCGCATCCGCGTGTCGCGCGCGAGCAGCACCAGCACCGACACCAGCGCGATCGAGATCGCGGTGACCAGCGCCGTGAGCATGTTCGGGAACAGGTCGGGCGCGGCGCGCCAGCCGTCCACGCGCAGCATCAGCGCGGCGCCGGGCAGGTCGATCAGCTGCTGCGAGGTGAAGACGCGCGTGCCGACGCGGCGCGAACTGCCCAGCGCCACCAGCCGCGTGCCGTCGGTCTCGGTGAACGCCACTTCCTGCCCGCGCGTGAGCGTGGGGCCGACCAGCTCGATGAGCGCGTCGCGCAGCGAATAGCTCGCGACGAGAAAGCCGCCGCCGTCGATCGGCACGCAGAACTCCATCACCTCGACACCGCCGCCGCCGGCAATCGGCACGTAGTGGCTCGGCGAGTACGCGCCCGCGCCGAGCTTGCGGGCGGCCGCGCAGGCCAGCATCACGTCGGACTGCTCGGGGCCGCGGCTCGCTTCGTCCAGAAGGCGCATGCGGTAGGGCGTGTTGATGGCCTCGACCGGCCGCAGCGCGGCGTCGCGCCATTCGAGGCGCAGCCACTCGCGGTGCTCGCGCAGCAGGGCGGCCGCGGCATCGTTCCATTTCGCGCGGTCCGTGCCCGGCGTCTGCGTGGCGCGCAGGCTCTGCGCATTGCGCTGGAAGCCGCTGCGCAGATCGGCGACGGCGTCGGCGGTGTCGCGGTCGAGCTGGGCCTGCACCTGCTCGACCTCGTGCCGCCCCGCGAGCCACACCACCGTGACCAGCAGCACCGACACCAGCACCGCAAGCAGCAGCCACAAGAACCAGCGCTGCCACAGCGAGCGCATCCGCACATAGGCGGATCGCGCCCACCGCGGCGGTGCGACGGTCAGCAGCGCATCGGAGGACATCGCGGCTAAAGCACGCAGTGCGACAGCACGGGCAGCTGCGCGCGCGTGCGCTCGATCTGCTTCGCGTCGATGTCGAACAGCACCACGCCTTCATCGCTCGCCTGCTGCGCCACCACCGTGCCCCAGGGATCGATGACAAGCGACTGGCCCCAGGTCTGGCGGCCGTTCTCGTGCGTGCCGCCTTGCGCGGGTGCCACCACCCACGCGAGGTTCTCGATGGCGCGGGCGCGCAGCAGCACTTCCCAGTGGGCCGCGCCGGTGGTGCGGGTGAAGGCGCTGGGCACCAGCAGCAGGTCGGCGCCCTGCTTGGCGAGCGCGCGGTACAGCTCGGGAAAGCGCAGGTCGTAGCAGACGCTCATGCCGATGCGCCAGTTGTGGCCGTCGCGCGAAGGCAGGTCGAACACGACCGGTTGGGCGCCCGGCGCGATGACGCGGCGCTCGTCGTAGCGCTCGGTGCCGTTGTCGAAGAAGAAGAGATGGATCTTGTCGTAGCGCGCCACGCACTGGCCGTCGGGCGCAAAGGCCAGCGAGCTGTTGAAGACGTGCTCGGCATCGGTGCTCTCGATGGGCAGCGTGCCGCCCACGATCCACAGGCCGAACTCGCGTGCGGCATCGGCCAGGAACCCCTGCACCGTGCCCGCGCCGGCTGTCTCCCGCAGGCCCAGCTTGTCGGTGTCGCGCGCGCCCATCATGCAGAAATACTCGGGCAGCACCGCGAGCTCGGCACCCGCCGCGGCGGCCTCGGCAAGCAGGTCGTGGGCGCGCGCGAGGTTGGCTTCGCGGGCGATGGCCGACACCATCTGGATGGCTGCGACTTTCATTGCGTGGTCTCCGTTTTCTTGCCTTCTTCCGCGGCTGCGGAACCGGTCCGGCCCGGTGATCCCGGCAATCCCGGGAGGCTCGGCATTTGCAGCGAGCGCGGTACCTTGGCTATTTTGGGGTCGGCCCAGGTGCCTTCGATGTGGAACTCCTGCGTGGCGGCGGCGGCGAGCGGCTTGCTCAGCACCCATTGCGCGAGGAAGGTGCCGAGG
The DNA here is from genome assembly GCF_030815625.1 of Variovorax sp. W1I1. Lineage (NCBI taxonomy): Bacteria > Pseudomonadati > Pseudomonadota > Betaproteobacteria > Burkholderiales > Comamonadaceae > Variovorax > Variovorax sp. W1I1. The sequence goes on from NZ_JAUSWZ010000001.1 coordinate 6,004,551, forward strand.
CCGATGGCCGGGTTGATGGCCGTGGCCACCAGCGCGGCAGTGCCGGCGTTGATCTCGGGCACCACCACCACGCGCAGGTTCTGCGTCTCGCGCACGATGTCGGCCGAGCCGTCCATGAGCGCGGCGGCGTTGACGCCCTTCATCTGCAGGTTGTTGGTGCTCGCGATGCCCTTGTTGATCTTGGCGTCGCCGCGGATGAAGTCGAAGGCGAAGCCCTCGCTGAACACGTCGCGGAAGTCCAGCGTGAGGCGGCGCGGCAGCGCCTGCAGGCTCAGCACGCCGAGCAGCTTGGCCAGCCCCGGGTCGGCCTTGAGGAACTGGCCCGATTCCACATCGACCTGCAGGTTGCCGCCCAGGCTCGGATAGTCGAGCGAGAACGGCGAGCCGCGCCAGTTGACGTCGCCTTCCAGCCGCCCCTTGCCGCGCCGCAGCACGCCGGGCATGCCGAAGCGCGCGAGCAGGTCGCCTGCATCGGCGATGTCGAGGCGGAAGGTCATGGCCGTGCGGCGCTGGCCGGCGGCGGCGCCGGGAATGGCGGCCCAGGTGCCCTTGGCCGCGAAGCTCGCCTCGGGCATGGTGAAGGTCAGCTTGTTCAGCAACCACTCGCGGCCCGCGCCGCCCCGGTTGACCGCGTCGATCTCGGCGCGGCCCAGGCGCTTGCCGAGCAGTTCGAAGTCGTCGATCACGATGTCCAGCGCGGGCAGCGTGCCGGGCTGCTCGTCGAGCAGGGCCTCGACCTGGGTCGCCTCGGACGGCGCGATCTTCAGGCGCGCGAGCCGCGCATAGAGCCGGCCGGCCTGCGTGTGCCGGTACTCCGCGTAGCCGCTCAGTTCGGTGGCGTCGATGTTGGCGCGCCAGAGCGCCCCTTCGCGCGTGCCGCCCAGCACCACGTTGTGCAGCGTGCGCCCGGCAACGCCCAGCTGCTGCGCGCGCACCGCGATGCGCGTGGGCATGTAGGCCTGCGCGGCGTCCTCGCCGGCGCCGGGGGCTTCGCTCGGGGTGCTGCTGCTCGCGGCGGCGCCCAGGAGGGCGTCCCATGCGGCGATGTCGAGCTTGTCCACATTGACGTTCGCGAACACGCCCTTGTCGGGCAGGCTCGCGGTCTCGCCCGCCGAAAGGCCGACGCCGATGCTGCCGCGCAGCACGCGCGCCTCGGCACCCGAGATGTCGCGCACGAACTGCACCGCGCCGACGCGGCCCAGTTCCAGCGAGAGCTGGTCCTGCGTGGCGACGGTGGCGCCGCCCTGGCGGCTGTCGCGGGTCTCGCGTGCCAGCACCTTCTTCTCGATGCGCAGCGGCATCTGCTCCTCGGCCGTCTTCATGAGCGGCGCCGGCAGTTGCAGCGCGAGGCCCTGCAGGCTGCTCGTGAGCGAGAGCTCGGAGGCACCGTCGCGCACCGAGAACGTGGCCGCGTACGGCGTGCTGCCGGTGGCCTTCTCGGCGAGGCGCGCGAGCCAGTCGACCTCGCGCGCGCCGCGCAGGCCCTCGGCGGTGGCGGTGCCCTGCGCCTTCAGCGCGACCTCGCGGTTGGGGCCGGTGAAGCGGCCCTTGCCTTCGAGGCGGATGTCGCCGCCGAGCAGCTTCGCCTGCACGCCGGCCAGAGAGAAGCCGGTCTCGGTGAAGTTCAGCGTGCCTTTGCTGTGCGTGAGCGAGGGCGCCTCGGGCACGACCTGCAGTTCGTTGTCGGCCAGTGCGACGCTGGCCTGCACCTTGGCGTTGTCCATCGCCGCGAGCGGCAGCTCCAGGTGCAGCTTGTAGTCGGCCGAGCCGGTGGCGCGCGCGGTGCGCATGATCTCGCCCGTCTCGCCGGCCAGCGGCGCGCCCACACGCAGCACCTCGCCGAGCGGGCCCTTGGCCTGCACATCGACGCGCAGCACCTGCGCGTGGTGCGACAGCTCGGGAATCTGCGCCTCGCCCTTGGTCACCTCGACACCGGTGGCGCCGACCAGGCGGCCGCGCGCATTGCGCACCAGCATGCTGTCGCGCTCGAACACCAGTTCGCCCGAGAGGGCGGTCAGCGCCGGCCACACCGGGGCGGGCGCTGCGCTGCGGGGCGATGTGGCGGCGAGCGAGGGCGGCACATAGGCGTAGTCGACATCCGCCACCTTGGCCGCGATGCGGAAGTCGCCCAGCTTCGGGTCCTTGAACGGCATGTCGTGCAGATCGCCGCGCACGCGGAAATCGACGGTGCTCGCCGTGCCCTTGGTGACGGCGTCGCGCACGTAGTCGCGGGTGTGCTGGGGAATTTCGAGCGGCAGGTAGCGGAACACGCGCGTGCCGTCGGCCCGGGTGAGCTTGCCCTGCAGGTCGAGCACACCGGGGAAGCGACCCTTGCCGCTCGAGACCGCCGGATCGCTGGTGCGCCAGCTGGCCTCGGCATCGCCCTCGGCGTCGGTGTTGGCGAAGCGCAGCTTGGAGACCTGCAGCTGCGCGTTGCCGTTGTCCAGCTTCCACTGGAGCTGCGTGGAGAGCCGATCGATCGGGATCACGGGCTCTTCGAACACGCCCGGGAATTCGAGCGTGCCTTGCGCGATGGCCAGCGTGGCCGTGCCGCCGGCCTGCGTGGCGTCGAAGTCGACGGTGGTGCCGCTCAGGCCGGGCGTGCCGGGATGGGCGCGAGGAGGCGTGGCCGTGGCCGCTGCCGTGGCAGGCGTCGCAGGTGGAGCCGGCTGCGAGGCCACGCGCAGGCCGCTCACGCGGCCGCGCGCCTGGTACTTGTCGGGCGCGCCCAGCGAACCCTGCCAGCTCAGGTCGATGTGCTCGACCAGCCCGCGCGGCGCGTAGCTGTCGAGCACGCGGTGCGTGGCATCGCCCAGCGGCAGCCGGTCGGCGATGAGCGCGAGCGCGGCCAGGTCGAGCCGGTCGGCGCGCAACGCGCCCTTCTCGGGCGTTCGGCCCTTGGCCGGCGTGTGCTGCAGCCAGAGGTTGCCGCCGGGCCAGCGCATGCCGTCGGAGGTGTCGAACTGCAGCGCGGTGGTCGAGAACTCGAGGGTGTCGTCTTTCAGGTGCCCCGCGAGGCGACCGGTGACCGAGCGCAGCACCAGCGGCTGCAGGCCCTTGCCCAGCGAGGCATCGACGCGGTCGAGCCCCAGGTCGGCCGCGCCGCCCACGAGCTGGCCGTCTTTCACGTCGGCCCAGAGGCGCACCGCGCCGTTGCCTTCGCGGATGCGCGCATCGAGCGAAACGTATTGGCCGAGGCGGGTGACGTCGATGTAGGGCAGGTCGGCGTAGATCTGGCCGTCCCAGGTCTGCCAGCGGCCGGTGCGCACCGACAAGAGCGGCTGGCGGAACTGCCCGCGCAGCGTGAAGCGCTGGCCCCAGCCGGCGGGCGGCGTGGCGTCGAGCCTGAGGCCGTGGCGGCGGCCTCCATTGCGCGCCACGAAGCGCACGTCGGTCAAGAGAAGCGGCTCGGCCTGGCGCTGCTCGTCGGTCCAGCGCACGGTGCCGCCTTCGATGACCAGCTCGCGCTGCGCGAAAAACCAGTCGGCGGCGCGGGTCTCTCCGGTCGTATCGGTGTCCATGTGCAATCCAGCCACATGGAGTTTTCCCTGAGCATCGCGGCGCACGTCGAGCTGCGGCCCCTCGATGTAGAGCTGCTCGAAACTGAAGCGCCAGATCGATCGAGGCGACACGCTGGCCACCACGCGCACGAGGCGAAGTGCCTCGCGCTGGTCGGCATCCTGCAGCACCACGTCGCGCAGTTCGAAGGCCGGGAAAAGCCCCTCGGGACGGGCGGTGATAGACCCGATGCGAACCGGCACGCCGATGGCCTTGCTAGCCTGTGCCTCCAGAGCGCCGCGGAAATCACCGATTCGCGGCACAATCCACGCGTGTAGGACAACGACTGACAGCGCCAGCAGAAGCCATGCAGCGATCAGCAAACCCAACAGCCAGCGCGCCGTCACAGCGGTGATTTTGAGCAGACGTGAAGGGGTAGACGCCGTGTCGTTCATTGAGGATCGCGCTGTGTCGGGAATTATGACCGCCAGCATTCAGAGGGGTTCCACGGAAACCGATAGCAGTGTGAACCAGTTGCCAGCCACTTCGACGCAGACCGCACAGGTCGCGTTCTCTTCCTACTCCCGTTTTGTCCAGCGCCTGCGTCGCAGGTATGCGGCCGAGCTTGCGTTGCTTCCCCCGGGCGAGCCGCGGCGCGAATCGATGACCGTGGCCTTCGAGGCATTGCGCCAGCGCGGTGATGCGGTGGGCGATGCCTTGCGCATTGTCAGGCAGCTCGTGATGGAGCGGCTCGTTACGCTCGATTGCGACCAGCAAGCGCCTCTTGCCGTGGTGACCACCGCGGTCACCGAACTCGCCGAATTCGCGCTCGATATCGCCTGCGCCGATGCCTGCCGCGAACTCGACGCGGTGCATGGCGCGCCGCTCGGCCCCGAGGGCCAGCGCGCGCAGCTCTGGGTGATCGGCATGGGCAAGCTCGGCGCGCGCGAGCTCAACGTGTCGAGCGACATCGATCTCATCTATCTCTACGACCTCGACGGCGAGACGAAAGGCGACGCCGACGGGCGCGGGCGCCTCGCGAACCAGGAGTACTTCTCGCGCGCCGTGAAGCGCATTTATGCGCTGGTGGGCGACACCACCGAGCACGGCTTCGTGTTCCGCGTCGACCTGGCGCTCCGGCCCAACGGCAACTCGGGGCCGAGCGTGGTTTCGCTCGATGCGCTCGAAGAATATTTCCAGGTGCAGGGCCGCGAGTGGGAGCGCTTCGCGTGGCTGAAGAGCCGCGTGGTGGCGCCGCGCGATGTCGTGCTGAGTGGCAATGCACAGGGTCTGCGCGGTGCGGTGCTGCCCTTCGTGTTCCGGCGCTATCTCGACTACAGCGTGTTCGATTCGCTGCGCACGCTGCACCGGCAGATCCGCGAGCAGTCGGCACGGCGCAGCGCCGGCCGGCCCGAGCGTGCGAACGACGTCAAGCTCTCGCGCGGCGGCATCCGCGAGATCGAATTCACCGTGCAGCTCCTGCAGGTGGTGCGCGGCGGGCAGTTCCCCGAGCTGCGCACGCGGCCCACGCTCGACGCGCTGCAACGCCTCGCACGCGCCAACCTCATGCCGCAGGAAACCGCCGATGCGCTGGCCCTCGCCTACGAGTTCCTGCGCCGCGTGGAGCACCGCATCCAGTACCTGGACGACCAGCAGACCCACGTGCTGCCGGTGGCCGACGACGACCTGCGCTGGATCGCGCAGTCGATGGGTTACGCCGACTGCTGCCCTTTCCTCGCGCAGCTCGACACCCACCGCGAGTTCGTAGCGCAGGAGTTCGACAAGCTGCTCGGCGGCGAGAAGCCATGCAGCGGCAAGTGCAACGGCAAGAAGGCCTCGGCCCCTACCGATCTGGCCGACCTGCTCGATGACCTGCCCCCCGTTTTCGCCGAGCGCATCCGCGACTGGTGCGAAACGCCGCGCGTGCTCGCGCTGCGCGAAGAAACCCGCGGCCGGCTGCGCCAGCTGGTGCAGCGCACCGGCCAGTGGCTGAAGGAACCCGATGGCGATGGCCCCGGCCAGACGCCGCGCCACGTCGATGCCGCGATGCGCTGGGCCGACTGGATCGAACCGCTGATGCGCCGCGAGAGCTACCTAGCGCTGCTGGTCGAACGCCCCGCCGTGCAAGAACGCCTGCTGCGCCTCTTGGGCGCCGCGAAATGGCCCGCGCGCTACCTGATGCAGCACCCCGGCGTGATCGACGAGCTCGCGAGCGACGAGATGCTGTCCGGCCGTTTCGTGGCCGACGAATTCGAGCGCGAGCTCGAGGCACGCCACGCGTCGCTCACCCGCACCGGCGAGGCCGACGAAGAGCGCCTCTTGAACCTGCTGCGCCATGCCCATCACGCCGAGGTGTTCCGCGCCCTGGCGCGCGACGTCGATGGCCGCATCACCGTCGAGCAGGTGGCCGACGACCTGAGCGCGCTGGCCGACACCACGCTGCGCGTGACCGCCCGCTGGTGCTGGCCCCATGTGCGCAACCGCCATCGCGAGGTGGCGCAGTTCGCCATCATTGGCTACGGCAAGCTGGGCGGCAAGGAGCTGGGCTACGGCAGCGACCTGGACATCGTGTTCGTCTACGACGATGACGACGAGCGCGCCGGCGAGGTCTATGCGGCCTATGTGCGCAAGCTGATCAACTGGCTCACGGTGAAGACGCGCGAGGGCGACCTGTTCGAGATCGACACGGCGCTGCGGCCCAACGGCAACTCGGGTCTGCTCACCACCAGTTTCGAGGCCTACGAGAAGTACCAGCTCCGACGCGGCAGCAACACCGCATGGACCTGGGAGCACCAGGCCATGACGCGCGCGCGCTTCGTGCTCGGCAGCGCGGACCACGGTGCCGAACTGGGCGTGCGTTTCGACCAGGTGCGCGAGGCCGTGCTGGTGTCGCCGCGCGACCGCGAAGCGCTCAAGGCCGAGATCATCGCGATGCGCGACAAGCTGCGCGGCGCACGGCCGGTGAAGGCCGGCCGCTTCGACGTGAAGCACAGCCCGGGCGGCATGGTCGATGCCGAGTTCGCGGTGCAGTTCCTGGTGCTGTCGTCGTCGGGCGAACACCCCGAGCTGATTCCGAACGTGGGCAACATCGCGCTGCTGCTGCGCGCCGAACTGGCGGGGCTGCTGCCCGAAGGCATCGGGCGCAGCGCGGCACGGGCGTATCGCGAGCTGCGCCGCGTGCAGCATCGCGCGCGCCTGAACGAAGAGCCGACACAGGTCACCCCGCCCGCATTGGCCGCGGAACGCGACGCCATGCTGGCGCTCTGGAAGGCGGTATTTGGCTGACGGAGCCCGCTACCGCACGACCACCGCGCTGGCTGCGTGCGCGGTTGCCGGCGCCGTCTTCCTCGCCGGTTGCGCGAGCGGTCCGCGCAGCGGTGGCGGCGTAGCCAGCGGCCGTGACGGCCCGGGCACGAACATCCCCTCGGACCTGGACCGCGTGCCCGACGCCGAGCCCCGCATCGAACCCATCCGCAACAGCGGCGGCACCAGCAAGCCCTACACGGTGCTGGGCCGGGGCTACCAGCCGATCACCGACGACCGGCCGTTCCGGGAGTCGGGGCTGGCTTCCTGGTACGGCCGCAAATTCCACGCCGCATCGACCTCCAGCGGCGAGCCCTACGACATGTACGCGATGACGGCCGCGCACAAGACGCTGCCGTTGCCCAGCTATGTGCGGGTGCGAAACCCGGCCAACGGGCGCGAGGTGATCGTTCGGGTGAATGACCGCGGGCCCTTCGTCGACGGACGCGTCATCGACCTGAGCTACACGGCCGCGCTCAAGCTCGATCTCTTGCGCGGCGTGGCGCCGGTGGAGATCGAGCGGATCACGAACGAGGACATCCGCACGGGCGCATGGCGGCGGGATTCGGGGACTGCGTATGCGGCAGCTTCGCCGGCACCGCGCGCCGCGGCTGCGTCGGTGCCTGTGCCCTCGGCCTGGGTGGCGCCGGTGGCGATGATGAATGCGCCGGCGGCTTCCACGATGCCTGTCACACCGCAAACACCGGTGACGGCGATGGCACCTGTGGAACAACAGCAGCCCGTGGCGCAAGCAGCGCCGCAGGCCGTCGAAGCAGATGTGCCATCACCGCCGCGGCAGCCGATCGTGGTCACCGACCTTGCGCCGATGGCACCGCTCGACGTACCTGCAAGGACGCCGTCGGCAGCTTCAGCAGCCGCGCCGTCTGCAGCCTCGGCGACGGGTTTCTGGGTGCAGCTCGGTGCCTTCCGCGAACGCGACGGTGCGGAAACCCTGCTGAGCCAGGCCGCACGTGGATTGCCTTCGCTCGCGCCGCAACTGCGCGTGTTCAGCGAGGCCGGCACGCACCGTCTGCAGGCCGGGCCGTTTGCCTCGCGCAACGCGGCCGGCGAAGCCGTCACGCAGTTGCGCGAAAGCCTGCGGATCGCGCCGATGGTGGTCGAGCGCCGCTGAAGAAGCTCAGTCCAGCGCCTTCAGAGGCACCGGCACGCGCATGCCGACGTTGATGCGGTTCCAGGTGTTGATCTGCGCAACCGCCACGGTGAGCTCGGCGATCTCGACATCACTGAACTGCGCCTTCAGCGCTTCGAACTCGGCTTCGCGCTCGTCGTGGTGGTCGGCCAGCCGTGTGAGCGATTCGGCCCAGGCCAGCGCCGCGCGTTCGCGCTCGTTGAAGAAGCTCACTTCGCGCCAGGTGGCCAGGCTGTTGATGCGCTGCCATCCTTCGCCCTGCTTGCGCAGATCGCGCACGTGCATGTCGAGGCAGTAGGCGCAGCCGTTGATCTGCGAGACGCGGGCGAAGACGAAGTCGAGCGTCGTCTTGCCGACGGTGCTCGCATCGATGCTGGCGCTGACGGCCAGGATCGCTTCGAAGGTCTTGGGGATGGTCTTGAACCAGTTCAGGCGAGGGGTCGTGTTCATGCGAAGGCTCCAGTGGATGGGTTGAAGAAAAATCTGCTTCCTACCCACTGAAGACGGGCCAGCTTTCGGCCCTGTGACACGCCGCGCGAACTATTTATTTCGAGGCGAAGCGCTCCGCGATGCGGGCGAGCTTGTCGGGATTGCGCTGCACGCGGATGCGCGCGATGCGGTCGCCCTCGATCTCGAAGGTCTGCGCCGATTCGAGCTCACCGTCAACGAAGCGCAGGAGGCCGGGCTCGCCGTTGATCTCCACCATTTCCATGCGCACCACCGGGCCCATGCGGCGCCAGAGCGAGTAGTAGAGCTGCGCGAGGCGCTGGTTGCCGGTGAGCACCTTGCTGAACGACTGCACCTTGCCGCCGCCGTCGCCGATGAGCTCGACCTGTTCGGTCATCAGCGCCTTCAGGTCCTGCATGCTGCCGCGCGCGGCAGCATCGGCGAAGGCGCGCAGCAGGCGTTGGTGGGTTTCGCGCGAGACCTGGTAGCGCGGGCGGGCGTCCTGCACCTGGGCCTTGGCGCGGTGCACCAGCTGGCGGCAGGCGGCTTCGCTCTTGCCGAGCGTGAGCGCCACTTCGTCGTAGTCGGCCTCGAACACCTCGCGCATCAGGAAGGCGGCGCGCGCCTCGGGGGCCAGCCGCTCGAGCACGGCGAGGAAGGCGACGGAGATGTTGTCGGCGCGCTCGAGCGATTCTTCGGGCGTGTCGGGTGATTCGGTCAGCGTGGGTTCGGGCATCCAGGCGCCGATGTAGTGCTCGCGCTGGACCTTGGCGGCGCGCAGCCGGTCGATCGACAGCCGCGTGACGACCGTCACGAGCCAGGCTTCGGCGCTGTCGAAACTGGCCTTGTCGGCTTCATGCCAGCGCAGCCAGGCGTCCTGCACCACCTCCTCGGCCTCGGCCACGGAACCGAGCATGCGGTAGGCAATGCCCTGCAGGCGGCGACGGTGGCTGTCGAAGGTAAGGGTCGGGTCGTCCATGCCCGATTAGACGTTCGGCGCCCGCGGGTTGTGACACCGGGCGCCCAAAAAAATCGCCCCGGATTGCGGGGCGAAGTTTCTGGTTATGCGCCTTGGTACTCGGGCTTGGGCCCCAGGGTGGCGGCGACTTCCTTGCGGTACCGGTTCAGTTCCTGCACGGTCTTGAAGCTGCGGTTCATCAGGAGGCTCAGGTTGTGCAGGATGCGCTCGCCGACCTTGGTTTCCCAGACGGCATCGAACTTGATCTGCTTGTCGAGCCAGTGCTCGAGCCAGTCCGGGTCGGGCATGCGGCTCTGGATGGTGTCGTTCGGGAACAGCGCCTTGTTCACGTGCAGGTTGGTCGGATGCAGGGCCTGGGCGGTGCGGCGGGCACTGGCCATCAGGACGCCGACCTTGGTGAACGCGGCACGGGCCTCGTCGCCGAACTTCTCGAGCGCGCGCTTCATGTAGCGCAGGTACGCGCCGCCATGGCGGGCTTCGTCCTGGCTCAGCGTGGTGTAGATGTGCTTGATGACCGGCTCGGTGTGCCACTGGGCGGCACGGCGGTACCAGTGGTTCAGGCGGATCTCGCCGCAGAAATGCAGCATGAGGGTTTCGAGCGGGGGGGCCGGGTCGAAATCGAAGCGCACTTCGTGCAGCTCGGCTTCGGTGGGCGCGTGCTTGGGGCTGAAGCGCTTGAGGTACTCCATCAGCACCAGGGAGTGCTTCTGCTCCTCGAAGAACCAGATCGACATGAAGGCGGAAAAATCGCTATCGTGGCGGTTGTCGCGCAGGAACATCTCGGTGGCCGGCAGCGCCGCCCACTCGGTGATGGCGTTCATCTTGATGGTCTGGGCCTGCTCTTCCGTCAGCAAGGAAGCGTCGAACGACTGCCAGGGAATGTCCTTGTCCATGTCCCAGCGGACGGATTCGAGTTGTCTGAAGAGTTCCGGATAGAGCATCAAAGTCTTTCTATGGCCGCCGATTTTAGTCGGCCCGTTTGGCGCGCCCATGACAGACGCGCGATGATGCGAATACGTGCGCCGTAGCGGCACGGATGCACACCCCCCACTTTTGAACCAGGAGCCCGCCATGCGAACCCTTTTCTTATTGTCGACGCTCTGGCGCTGCACACCGGCGGTTTCCCTCGTGGCGGCGCTGTTTACGGCGCTTCCGGCGAGTGCCCAGACACCGCCCGCCGCGCCTGCTCCGGCAGAGGCTGCAGGTTGCCCCGCCATCCTTCAACACACCTTCCCGCGACTGCAGGACGAAAAGCCCCAGACTTTGTGCCAGTACTCCGGAAAGGTGGTCCTGGTGGTCAATACGGCGAGCTTCTGCGGCTTTACCCCGCAATACAAGGGCCTGGAAGCACTGGACCTGAAATACCGCAACCGCGGGCTGGTGGTTCTGGGCTTCCCGTCAAACGATTTCTCCCAGGAATCGGGCTCCAACAAGGAAATCGCCGACTTCTGCGAAAGCACCTTCGGCGTGAAGTTTCCGATGTTCGCCAAGTCGTCGGTGCGCGGAACGGACGCCAATCCGCTGTTCAAGCAGCTCGCCCAAGCCTCGGGCACCACGCCGAAATGGAATTTCTACAAGTACCTGATCGGTCGCGACGGCAAGGTCGTCCAGGCTTGGTCGAGCATGACGGCGCCGGATGAAAACGGCTTCGTGAACGTCATCGAGAAGCAGCTCGGGACAAATTAAGACTGACCAGTTCACAAAAAAACGAATCGGTAATATTATTTACCGATGCGTCCAACCAATCGTGAACTGAACGTCACAAACGTTTACCACTGCACCGGGAACCCGGCCCCGGGAGCCGCGCTCATAATTTGCGTGGGTGGTCAACGCCCACCAGTTTTCATGTTGCGAGGTCTTCCAGGCGCTTGCCGTCTGGTCGAAATCCCGAGGCGATTCTTCTCCTCCTCCCTCCCTCCCTCCTTCGCGTCGGGGCGCCTCGCAGCATTTTTATATTCCCGCCGGAACAAGGGCCCGCGATGACGCAGCCCCTTCGAGTCGCCGTCATCGGCGCCGGCATCTCGGGATTGGCCGCAGCACACGCCCTTCGCGATTCGGCCCGCATCACCCTGTTCGAAGCCAGTGACTACTTCGGTGGCCACGCCCACACGGCAACGATCGAGCTGCCACGCTCTTCGGCCGACCCGACCCACGTCCCTCACGGCGTCGACACGGGCTTCCTGGTCTACAACGACCGCACCTACCCGAACCTGATCCGCCTGTTCGCCGAACTCGGCGTCGAGACCGCGCTTTCGGAGATGTCGTTCTCGGTCCAGGCCACCCGCGACAACGGCGGCCGCCTCGAGTGGAGCGGCAACAACCTCGCCACCGTCTTCGCCCAGCGGCGCAACCTCGCCGACCCGCGCTTCCTCGGCATGCTGGCCGACCTTTTGCGCTTCAACCGGCTGACCACGCGCATCGCCCAAGCCGGCACGGAGGGCGAACTGGCCCAGCCGCTCGGCGATTTCCTGGACGCCCACCGCTTCGGCGCCGCCTTCCGCGACTGGTACTTCCTGCCGATGATGGGCTGCATCTGGAGTTGCTCGACCGCGCAGATGCTGGCGTTCCCGGTCGCGACCATGATCCGGTTCTGCCACAACCACGGCCTGATCCAGACCGCCAACCGGCCGCAGTGGCGCACGGTGCGCGGCGGCTCGCGCCACTACGTCGAGAAGATCGTCTCGGGCCTGGAAGACAAGCGCCTGCGCACCCCCGTGCGCCGCATCACCCGCACCGACGACGGCGGCGTGCTCGTCGCCACCGACGCCGGCACCGAGCGCTTCGACCACGCGATCCTCGCCACCCATTCCGACCAGTCGCTCGCCATGCTCGGCGACGCGAGCCCCGCCGAAGCCGCCGTGCTCGGCGCGATCCGCTACCAGCCCAACCACGCCGTGCTCCACACCGACGCCTCGGTGCTGCCGCAGCGCCGATCCGCCTGGGCCGCCTGGAACTACGAGCGCGCGGCGGCCAGCGAGCGCGAATCGGGCCGGGTCTGCCTGCACTACCTGCTGAACAAGCTGCAGCCGCTGCCGTGGGAGCAACCGGTGATCGTTTCGTTGAATCCGGTCCGCGAAATCCAGCGTAGTCAGGTCATGGCCGAATACGACTACGACCACCCGGTGCTCGACCTTGCCGCGATCCGCGCGCAAGCCGAGGTGTCCGCCCTGCAAGGCCAGCGCAACACCTGGTTCGCCGGCGCGTGGATGGGCTACGGCTTCCACGAAGACGGCCTCAAGGCCGGCCTGGCCGCGGCCGCCGGCCTGCGGGCGAGGTCCGCAGCGTGACCCAGGAGCGCCCGCTTCCGTTGATGGGCTTCGGCGAGGTGCGCCATGCGCGTCTGCGTCCTGCGCGCAACGCCTTCGTCTATCCGACCTATTTCCTGATGCTGCCGATGCGCACTCTCCGCGCGCACGGCAGCGACGCGCTCGCGCTCAACAGGCGGGCGGCGCTGTCCTTCCACGACATCGACCACGGCGACGGTCGCATGCCCGCGCAAGGCGGCGCGCTGGCCTGGCTCGACGACCTGCTGGCCGCCCACCAGATCCACGACGCGACCGGCGAAGCCTGGCTGCACTGCTACCCGCGCGTGTTCGGCTACACCTTCAAGCCGGTGAGCTTCTGGTACTGCCACACGGCCGAAGGCGCGCTGCGCGCCATCGTGGTCGAGGTGAACAACACCTTCGGCGAGCGCCACTGCTACCTGCTCGACCGCCCGGTCTACGGCCAGGAGCTCAAGGCCACCAAGGCATTCCATGTGTCGCCGTTCTGCGAGGTCAGCGGCGGCTACCGCTTCCGCTTCTTCGTCGATGCCGAATTCGCCCACACGGTGGTGCGCATCGACCACGACGACATCGACGGTCCCTTGCTGCAAACCAGCGTCAGCGGCGAACTCGCCCCGCTGACCGCCGCCACCGTGCGCCGTGCGCTCTGGCGCTATCCCGCGATGACCTTCGGCCTCATTGCGCGCATCCACTGGCAGGCCGCCAGGCTCTGGCTCAAGCGCGTTCCTTTCGTCGCCAAGCCGGCGCCGCCCCGCCATTTCGTGTCCAGCGACCACCCGCACCAGCAGCAGGCGAACCCATGACTCCCACCACCACCGCCCCCCAGGTTTCGCGCTTTTCGCTGCCCCAGGATGCGCCCGGCGCCGCGCGCACCGTGCTCGGCCTGCTGCAGCGCCTGGCGCACGGCTCGCTCACGGTGCGGCTGCCCGACGATTCGGTGCGGCACTTCGGCGCCGCGCCCGGCAGCAGCGATCTCACGGCCTCGCTCACGCTGCGCAACTGGGAGGTCTGCAAGGCCGCGCTCAAATCGGGCGACATCGGCTTTGCCGAGAGCTACATCGCGGGCGACTGGACCACGCCGAATCTGGTCGAGCTGATCAAGGTGTTCATCGCCAACCGCCGCGCGATCGAGGACGTGGTCTACGGCAGCTGGTTCGGCCGCCTCGTGTACCGCGTGCGGCACCTGATGCACCGCAACAGCAAGGCCGGCAGCTCGCGCAACATCCACGCGCACTACGACCTGGGCAATGCCTTCTACAAGCTCTGGCTCGACGAGACGATGAACTATTCGTCGGCCTGGTTCGAAGGCAACTTCGACAAGCCGATGCCCGAAGCCCAGCGCGCCAAGGTGCGGCGTGCGCTCGAGCTGGCCGGCGTGAAGCCCGGCGACCGCGTGCTGGAGATCGGCTGCGGCTGGGGCGCGCTGGCCGAGATGGCGGCCTTCGATTTCGGCGCCTCCGTCACTGGCGTGACGCTCTCTACCGAACAGCTCGCCTTTGCCCGCCAACGCACCGCGGGCCTCTCCGCCGACCTGCGCCTGCAGGACTACCGCGACATCGACGACGCCCCCTTCGACGCCATCTGTTCCATCGAGATGGTCGAAGCCGTGGGCCGCGAGTACTGGCCGACCTACTTCCAAAGCGTGAGCCGGCTCTTGAAGCCCGGCGGCCGCGCCTGCGTGCAGAGCATCGTGATCGACGACCAGCTCTTCGACCGCTACATCGACTCGACCGACTTCATCCAGCAGTACATCTTCCCCGGCGGCTGCCTGCCCTGCCCGCGCGAGTTCCGGCGCGAGGCCGAGGCCGCGGGGCTGGCTGTGGTGGACGAGTTCGCCTTCGGCGCCGACTACGCCGAGACGCTGCGCCGCTGGCGCGAGCACTTCCTCGCGCAGCGCGGGCAGATCCTGCAGCTGGGCTTCGACGAGCGCTTCATGCGCATCTGGGAGTTCTATCTCGCCTACTGCGAGGCGGCGTTCTCGCAGGCCAACATCGACGTCGTCCAGTACACGCTGCAAAAGCGCTAGCCCTTCGTGTCCTCCTTCGGACCTCTGGCCGGCGTGCGCTATGGGCTGCTCGGCCTGCCACTCGCCTTCGTCGCGCTGCCGCTCTATGTGCTGCTGCCGAACCACTACGCACGCACCTTCGGCGTGCCGCTCGCCACGCTGGGCGCGGTGCTGCTGGGCGCTCGGTTGCTCGATGCGCTGATCGATCCGCTGCTCGGTCGGCTCAGCGACCGGCTGCACGCGCGCTCGGCGCAGGCGGTGCTGGGCTTCGGCGCTGTCGCCGCGGGCGTCTTGCTGCTGGGCTTCGGGCTGCTCTTTTTTCCGCAACTGCTGGTCGACCCTGCGCGCCATGGCGCGCTGCTCGTGGTGGCCGCCGCGCTGCTTGCGCTGACCTACGCGGGCTACAGCATGCTGAGCATCGCCCACCAGTCTTGGGGCGCGATGCTGGGCGGCGATGCCTCGCAGCGCAGCCGCATCGTGGGCTGGCGCGAAGGCATGGGGCTGGTCGGCGTGGTGCTGGCTTCGGTCACGCCGACGCTGGCGGGATTGCCCGCGACCGTCGCTCTGTTCGGCGTGCTGCTGGTGGCCGGATGGTTCTTCTGGACGCGGGCGCCACGGCCGGCACGCAACGCCGCGCCGCATGTATCGGTCGACCTGCGGCTCCCGCTGCGCCGTGCGCCGTTTCGCCGCCTGCTCGCGGTGTTCGTGCTCAACGGCATCGCGAGCGCGGTGCCGGCCACGCTGGTGCTGTTTTTCGTGCAGGACCGGCTGCGCGCGCCGGCCGCGATGGAGCCCGCGTTCCTCGGTCTTTATTTCGTGGTGGCCGCGGCGTCGATCCCGGCGTGGCTGCGCATTGTCCGCCGCTGGGGGCTCGCGCGCAGTTGGCTCGGCGGCATGTGCATGTCGGTGGCGGTGTTCGCATGGGCCGGTGCGATGGGCGCGGGCGATGCGGTGCCTTTTCTCGTCGTCTGCGCGCTGTCGGGTTTCGCGATCGGCTCGGACCTCGTGCTGCCGAGCGCATTGCTGGCCGGGATCATTGCCGACGCAGGTGATCAACCGCATGCCGGCGCGTACTTCGGCTGGTGGAATTTCGCGACCAAGCTCAACCTCGCGCTCGCTGCAGGCCTCGCGCTGCCGTTGCTCGGACTGGCCGGCTACGTGCCCGGCGCGCGCGATGCGTCGGCGCTGCAGGCGCTGTCGCTTGCGTACTGCCTGCTGCCCTGCGTGTTGAAGGTGGCGGCCGGTGCGGCGCTGTGGGCGCTGGTGATTCGATCGCCCGCTTCCGCCCTTGCGCTTCCTGCGAAGGCTGCGCCGTGAAGCCCTTCAATCCGCCGCTCGACGACTGGCAGGGCAAGACGGCTTGGATCGTCGGCGCCTCCTCGGGCATCGGCCGCGCGACGGCGCTGGCGCTGCTCGAAGGCGGCGCGCGGGTCGCGGTGTCGGCCCGCAACGGCGAAGCGCTCGAGGAACTCGCGGCGCTGCACAACGATGCCGCGATGCCGCCGCGGGTGATCGTTCTGCCGCTCGACGTGCGCGACGCCGCCGCCGTCGCCGCCGCCTATGCGCAACTGCAGGCGATGGCCGGCACCGTCGACCTCGTGCTCTTCAACGCCGCCACCTATGGCGTGCTGCGCGCGGACGCCTTTGCGCTCGACGAAATGCTCGCGCACCAGGAGGTCAACTACGTCGGCGCATTGAACGTGCTGGCGGCCGTGCTGCCCGGGTTCGTGGCGCGCGGCGCGGGGCACATCTCGCTCACCGCCAGCGTCGCCGGCTTTCGCGGATTGCCAAAGAGCCTGGCCTACGGCCCGACCAAGGCAGCGTTGACCAATCTGGCCGAAGTGCTCTACATCGACCTGCACGCACGCGGCATCGGCGTGAGCGTGATCCAGCCGGGCTTCGTGGCCACAGCGCTCACCGCGAAAAACGACTTCACGATGCCGGCGCTCATCACGCCCGCGCAGGCGGCCGAGGCCATGCTCGACGGCTGGCGCCGGGGCGCATTCGAGATCCACTTTCCGCGTCGCTTCACCTTCTGGATGAAGCTGATGCGGCTGCTGCCGTACCGGCTCTACTTTCCGGCCGTTGCCAGGTTCACCGGGCTCTGAAAAAGAAAAAGGCGCCGGATGGGCGCCTTTGTCGTGGGTCGTGCCGTCTCAGGGCTGCGTGTCGATGAAGCTCGGGCGGAGCATGAGCTTGTCGTACAGCTTGGCCAGGTTGGCGTGCTCGCCGCGCCAGTCGATGTCGGGAAAGCGCAGGCTCAGCCAGCCCAGCGCGCAGCCCACCGCGATGTCCGACAGGCTCAGGTGGATGCCGCTGCAGAAAGGCTTGTCGCCCAGGCCCTTGGACATGGCGGCCACGCCTTCCACGACCTTGGTGCGCTGGCGCTCGATCCAGGTCGTGCTGCGCTCGTGGTCGTTGCGGCCGGACCAGGTGGCTTCCAGGCGCCAGAGCACGCCGGCGTCCATGACGCCATCGGCCAGCGCTTCCCAGGTCTTGACCTCGGCGCGTTCGCGGCCCTGCTGCGGGATGAGCTTGCCTACCGGAGACAGCGTGTCGAGATATTCCACGATCACGCGCGAATCGAACATCGCCTCCCCGCCTTCCATGATCAGGCAGGGCACCTTGCCCAGCGGATTGGAGTTGGAGATGGTGGTGTCGGCGGACCAGACGTCCTCGAGCACGAACTGGTAATCGAGCCGCTTTTCGGCCAGCACCACGCGCACCTTGCGCACATAGGGGCTGGCGGCGGATCCGATCAGTTTCATGAAGGCTCTCTCCCTTTGTTCTTGGCTGGATGACACTTGCTAATAATCATTTTAGGTGAACGGGACCGGCGGAGCCCCGAATCCGGCCCGATGTGTCGGTACGGCCCCACGGACCGCCGGCCGCCTAAAATTCGGGCATGAGCTTTTCCACCGTCTCCGCCCTCTCCCCCCTTGACGGCCGCTATGCGGCCAAACTCGCGGCCTTGCGCCCGCTGATGAGCGAACAGGGCTACATGCACCGTCGCGTGCAGGTCGAGGTGGCGTGGTTCATTGCGCTGTCCGACTGCGGGTTCGCCGAATTCAAGCCCCTCACCGGCGGCGCCCGCAAGTACCTGCTGGGCCTGGTGTCCCACTTCTCCGAGGCCGACGCGCTGGCCATCAAGGAGATCGAGAAAACCACCAACCACGACGTGAAGGCCGTCGAATACTGGATCAAGTCGAAGTTCGAAGCCCGGCCCGAGCTGCTCGCCGCCGCCGAGTTCGTGCACTTCGCCTGCACCAGCGAAGACATCAACAACACCAGCCACGCCCTGCAGATCCAGGCCGCGCGCGAAAAGGTGGTGCTTCCGGCCATCGACGGCCTGATCGCCAAGCTGCGCGAAATGGCGCACCAGTTCGCCGGCGTGTCGATGCTCTCGCGCACCCACGGCCAGACCGCCAGCCCGACCACCGTCGGCAAGGAAATCGCCAACGTGGCGGTGCGCCTGTCGAAGGCCCGCGCGCAGATCGCCTCGGTACAGCTGCTGGGCAAGATGAACGGTGCCGTCGGCAACTACAACGCCCACCTGGCAGCCTGGCCCGATTTCGACTGGGAGGCTTTCAGCCGCAAGGTCATCGAGACGCCCGCGCCGCTGGGTCTCGGCCTGAGCTTCCAGCCGTACAGCATCCAGATCGAGCCGCACGACTACATGGCGGAGCTCTTCGACGCGGTGGCGCGCGCCAACACGATCCTGATCGACTTCTCGCGCGACGTCTGGGGCTATGTGAGCCTGGGCTACTTCAAGCAGCGCCTGAAGAAGGGCGAGATCGGCTCCTCGACGATGCCGCACAAGGTCAACCCGATCGACTTCGAGAACGCTGAAGGCAACCTGGGCCTGGCCAACGCGGTGCTGCGCCACCTGAGCGAGAAGCTGCCCATCAGCCGCTGGCAGCGCGACCTGACCGACAGCACGGTGCTGCGCAACATCGGCGTGGCTTTCGGCTACGCCACGCTGGCCTATGCGAGCCTGGCCACCGGCCTCGGCAAGCTCGAACTCAACGAAGAGGCGCTGGCCGAAGACCTGAATGCCTCGTGGGAAGTGCTGGCCGAGCCGATCCAGACCGTGATGCGCCGCTACGGCGTGCAGGGCGCCTACGAGCAGTTGAAGGAAGTGACGCGCGGCAAGACCGTCACGGCCGAGGCGCTGCATGGCTTGATCCGCTCATTGGCCATTCCGGATGAGGAAAAAGCCCGCCTTCTGGCCATGACACCTGCCAGCTACGTCGGCAAGGCCGCAGAGCTCGCCACTAGAATCTGAGCCCCCGTGCATCGATCCACCAACCGTCGCGAGCGGTTGGCCGGACTCGCACACAAACCCCGACTTTCCAGCCAACGCACCCTTTCAGGGACGCGCCAGCCGACAACCATGACGGGACTCTCGAGGTCCCCGTGATTCATGCTGCGCGCTCCGCTGCGACGTCTCTGGCTGAAAATCCACCGCTGGACCGGGCTCACGCTCGGCCCGATCCTGGCCCTCACTGCGCTGCTCGGCGCGGTGCTGGTGGTGGCCCAGCCGATCGACCGCCAAGTCCATTCCGATCTTTTCGTCTCGCGCAGCGCGGGTGATGCCATCGCGGCCGCCGCCGCGGTGCCGCTCGAACCGCTGCGCCAGCGCATCCTGGCCGAGTTCGGCCCCGACACCAATTTCACGCTGCGCCCGCCGCACCACGCCGACGAAACGCTCTGGGTGCTGGTGCGCGGCAAGTGGAGCGGCACGCTCTACCTCGACCCCGCCAGCGGCGCCGAGCAAGGCCGGCGCGGCACCGAGGAAGGTTTCTACAACCTCGCCTACAAGATCCACAACAGCCTGCTGCTCGAGGGCACCGGCAAGGGCATCCTGGCTTTCGTGGCCCTGTCCTACCTGTTCCTGCTGGTGACGGGCCTGGTGCTGTGGTGGCCGGTGCGCTGGCCGCCGTCGCTGCGCATCGTACTGAACCGCGGCCTCTTGCGCGGGCTGTTCGACCTGCACCGCACCGGTGGCGCGGTGCTCGGCCTCCTGATCGCGGTGTCGGTTGCCACGGGCGCCTACATGGCCTGGCGGCCGCTGGGCGATTTCATCTCCGCTGCCATGGGGCAGAAGCCAGTCAAGGCGCCGGCAATTGCGAAAGGCAGCGCGAGCGGCCCGCGCATGCCACTCGACAAGATCGTGGCCCGCGCGCAGCAGGTGTTTCCGGACCAGCCGATCGGCTACGTGCTGGTGCCCGGCAAGGCGGACCGGCCGGTGCGCGTGCGCTTCCGCCTCGCGGACGATCCGCATCCGAACGGCATCAGTTCGGTGTGGCTCCACCCGGTCAGCGGCGAAGTGCTGGCCGCACGCAAATGGCAGGACCTCGATGCCGGCAACGGCGCGGTGGCGGTGATCTTTCCGCTGCACACCGGCGAGCTGGGCGGCGTGGCCCACCAGGTCGTGACCGCGCTGCTCGGTCTTGCACTCGGCGGCCTGGGTTTCAGCGGCATCTGGCTCTGGTGGCGTCGACGCGCCATGGCCGCCGCGGCCCGCCGCAACAACGACAGCGCGCTTTCCAGTCGAACGACGTCCTGAAGAAGAAGCCCCACGGCCCGCCACAGGTTTTTAGTTTTCACCCCGGAGGATTTCCCCCTTGTTCCCGCACAAACGCACCGCCATCGCGATGGCCCTGTTGCCCCTGAGCCTGCAAAGCTTTGCAGCCGACGCAGAACCCGCCACCGACCCGTCGAAGTCGCTGGACACCATCACCGTCACCGGCGACTGGCTCGCCAGCCCCAACGAGACCAAGGTGCTCGAGCACGCCGGTGCGCGCAGCATCGTCGAGCGCAAGCAGATCCAGGAAAGCGGCGCTTCCAGCGTGCGCGACGTGCTGCGCCAGATTCCGGGCGTGCAGGTGCAGGAGAGCAACGGCACCGGCGGCAGCGACATCTCGCTGAACGTGGGCGTGCGCGGCCTGACCGCCCGGCTGTCGCCCCGCTCGACCATCCTGCTGGACGGCGTGCCGCTGGCCTATGCGCCCTACGGCCAGCCGCAACTGTCGCTGGCGCCGCTGTCGCTCGGCAGCATCGAGACGGTCGACGTGGTGCGCGGCGGGGGCTCGGTGCGCTATGGCCCGCAGAACGTGGGCGGCATCATCAACTTCGTGACGCGCGCGATCCCCAAGCAGTTCTCGGGTGAGGTCGGTGTGGGCATCGAAGGCGCCGGCCACGGCGGCGGCACCAAGACCACGCCCACGCTGTTCGTCGGCGGCACCAACGACAAGGGCCTGGGCCTCGCGCTCTTGTATTCGGGCACCCACGGCGACGGCTTTCGCCAGAGCAACGACCACACCAGCATCGACGACCTGATGCTCAAGGGCGCCTACCGCATCTCGAACACCGACGACATCGCCATTTCGCTGCACCACTTCGAAGGCAAGGGCCGCATGCCGGGCGGGCTGACCACCGCGCAGTTCGCGGCGAACCCGTTCCAGTCCGACCGCCCCTTCGACGAATTCACCGGCAGCCGCACCGACGGCTCGATCAAGTACACGCACAACGACGGCGTGAACAAGTTCGAGATGCTGGGCTACTACACCGACTCGTTCCGCAGCAGCTACCTGGAGCAGGAAGGCACCGGCACCAACGCCGGCAAGCGCCGCCTGACCAGCTCGCCGCGCAACTACAAGACCTTCGCCATCGAGCCCCGGTATTCGCGCCTCTTCGATTCGGGCAGCGTGGTGCAGGAAGTCAGCGTCGGCTTCCGGTACCTGCGCGAACAAGCCTCCGAGGTGGCAACGCGCACGGTCTACTACACGCCCTCGCCTCTGGAAAACGCCTACAACCGCACCCAGTCCCCCTTCCAGACCAGCAAGGGCGGCACCGTCGCGCACGCGTTCTACATCGACGACCGCATCGACTTCGGCAACTGGACGGTCACGCCCGGCGTGCGCTACGAATCCTTCAGCTCGCACAACGACGTGTTCACCGTGGCGAACAACCGCATCACGAACGCGATCTATCCGAAGATCGATTCCAACGAGGTGCTGCCGACGCTCTCGGTGCTCTACCGCGCGAGCGAGCGCTGGTCGCTGTTCGCGAATGCCGGCGTGTCGTTCGGCCCGCAGCAGTACGCCCAGCTCGCGCAGTCCACCACCAGCCTGCATCCCGAGAAGGCCAAGACCTACGAAATCGGCACGAAGTACAAGGGCGAGGCCTGGAGCGGCGAGTTGACGCTGTTCAACATCAACTTCGACAAGGAGCTGCTGCTGGCGCGCTCCATCACCGGCGACGTCGGCCAGTGGACCGACCTGGGCGCCACGCGCCACCGCGGCCTGGAATCGGCGCTGCGCTACGACCTCGGCGACCTGAGCGCATCGCTCAAGGGCCTGTCGGTGTCGGGCACGTACACGTACACGCAGGCCACCTCCAAGGCCGGCAACTTCGCGGGCCGCGACCTGCCGTTCTACTCGCGCCAGATCCTGACGCTCGGCACGCGCTACGAGCGCGGGCCGTGGACCTTCAACGCCGACATCTACGCGCAGTCCAAGCAGCGCTCGCCGGGCTCGCCGGAAGACGGCAAGCCGTACATCACGCTGGAAGATTCGACCGGCCGCTTCGGCAACATCCCGGGCTACAGCACCGTGAACCTGCGCGCGGCCTACGACTTCGGTCCGTCGATGAGCAACCTGAAGCTGGCCGTCGGCATCAAGAACCTGTTCGACCGCCGCTACTACAACCGCTCGGTGGACAACAACGGCGGCAAGTACGTCGGCCAGCCGCGCACGCTGTACCTGCAGGCGTCGGTGGCGTTCTGAAGCCAGGGGAGCGCGGGCATACACTCGCGCACCCATGGCGCTCAAATCCACCATCTTCAAGGCCACCCTCGCGGTGGCCGACATCGACCACGGCTACTACGCCGACCATGCGCTGACCCTGGCGCGCCACCCGAGCGAGACCGACGAACGGATGATGATCCGGCTCGTCGCGCTCGCGCTCAACGCCCACCAGCTGCAGGACATCTGCCAGGGCGACGGCACGCTGGCCTTCGGCGCGGGCCTCTCGAACGTCGAGGAGCCCGATGTGTGGCTGCGCGACTTCACGGGCGAGGTCAAGATCTGGGTCGAGGTCGGCCAGCCCGAGGACAAACCCATCATCAAGGCCTGCGGCAAGGCGGACGAGGTGATCGTCTACTGCTTCAACCACGCGGCCGAGATCTGGTGGCGCGGCATCGAGAACAAGCTCACGCGTCCGCAGAACCTGAAGGTCTACCGTGTGCCGACCGACGCCTCGCAGGCGCTGGCCGCACTTGCGCAGCGCAGCATGCAGCTGCAGGCGACGATCCAGGAAAACACGCTCACATTGGGCGACGGCACGAACAGCATCGACGTCGAACTGCTGCGCTGGAAGTAGCGCTTCAGCCTCCGCAGCGCTAGGCGGCCGGCATCATCTCACCGCACTGCCAGCACTGCTCGAAACCACCCTCGATCCGCTCGCCGCACACGCACTGCCAGTCGTGCTGCGGCCGGTGCTGCACCGCATGCAGCAATTCCTTGGCGCGATCGAACTGGCTCTCGTCGTCGATCCAGATTTCCGGCAGGCACTGGTCGGGCGGCAGCTGGCCCATGACGGCGCCGAGGAACTCGCGCTGCACCGTGGCTTCGACACCGTCTTCACGCAGGGCGTGCACCCACAGGGTCGCGATGGCGAGATTGGGCGCTTGGGCAAGACGACGCACGGCGATGGCCTCTTAAGGCGTGTCGTCGGGACCGAGGGGTTCGGCGGGGTCGTCGGGCCCATCAGGCCACTTGGGCGGTTCTGCTTCGCGCGCCCGCTCGGCGTACTTGTTGAAGCGCCAGGCCGAGTCTTCCATCGTGATGCGGCGCCAGGTCACGCGCTTCTCGACTGGCGTCATCGCGGGCCAGTGCTGCACTTCGTCGAAGCTGCGGCCGCAGCCTTTGCATTCGTCGTCGCCCTGGCTGGTGGAGCAGATCGCGATGCAGGGCGTGTCGGGGGTGCTGTGGTACCAGTCGAGCCAGGCGGCCCAGGCCTTGGGCGGAAAGCCGACCTCGTCGACCTCGTCCTCGTGGTGGAACACCATGAGCGCGTAGACCTCGGCCAGCGCGCGCAATTCGGGCGCCAGCGTGATGCCGTCGGGCGAGGGACTTTTCGCGCGCCAGTGGTTGATGGCGGCCTCGATGTCAGTGATGTGAATGGCGGCCATGGGGGAGTGAAAAAGCAGCGAGCGGCGATCATAGTCCGCCAATGTCCCGCAGCCTCGAAGGGACATGGTCGCTACAAATCAAATAGCACGCAAGCCCCTGTTCATCGGCCCTCCCGAGCGGTTCTCTTCGGATGCCTGAAAACTTTCGGTTGCCACGCCGCGAGCTTCGATGCTCTAATCCCGCCCACGAAGGGGAGTAGCTCCCGACCGCCGTGGACAACGGCGGACATCGACAGGTCGTCAATACGAAGCACAACACTTCCGGCCTTTCGGACAACGCATGCGCACTGGCGCAGGCGCTGTTGAGCAAGACCTTCGATTTGAACCTGCGCAGGTTTGGTCGAAGCGTTCGCAAGTCCCCGGAGTCCACACCCGGCGCCTTCGTTTCCTAGCTTTCGACCAGCCCCGTGCGGGATGAATCGAAACGCATCGATATGCGCCTGCCCGTCGCGATCCAATCAAGGAACGGCAGGAACGGCGCGAAGACAAGAGGAAGCTATGGAACAGTTCATGACCCCGGAATTCTGGGTCGCCGTCGGTCAGATCATCATGATCGACATCCTGCTGGGCGGCGACAACGCCGTCGTCATCGCGCTGGCGTGCCGCAAGTTGCCGCCGGCCCAACGCACCCAGGGCATCCTGTGGGGCACCGCCGGCGCCATCGTGCTGCGCGTGATCCTGATCTTCTTCGCGCTCACGCTGCTGGCCATTCCGTTCCTGAAGCTGGTGGGTGCCCTCCTGCTGCTGTGGATCGGCGTGAAGCTGCTCGCTCCCGAACATGACGACGCGCACGGCAACATCACCGGCAGCGACAAGCTGTGGGGCGCCGTCAAGACCGTGATCGTGGCCGACCTCGTGATGAGCGTGGACAACGTGATCGCCATCGCCGGCGCCGCACAGGGTGCGGGCGAAGGCCACCAGATGCCGCTCGTGATCTTCGGCCTCTTGGTGAGCATTCCGATCATCGTCTGGGGCAGCCAGCTGGTCATCAAGCTGATGGACCGCTTCCCGCTGATCATCACGCTGGGCGGCATGCTGCTCGGCTGGATCGCCGGCACGATGGCCGTGTCCGACCCGGCCCTGGCGAACCCCACCAACTGGACCTGGGTGCCGAAGGTGCCGCAGACCGACACGATCAAGTACGCAGCCGGCATCGGTGGCGCGCTGCTGGTGCTCGCGATCGGCAAGTGGGTGGCCATGCGCCAGGCCCGCAACAAGCCGGAAACGGCTGTGACGACCGGCTGAGCACTGGCATACCCCATTGATCGCCAGAAACTTCGCTGAGAAACTTTCCTGTCCAAACCAGTCTCTGCCACTCCAACTATCTGAAGGAGCACTCATGGAAAAGATCATTCTTTATGTCGACGACGCCGTGTATGCCAGCGAGCAGTTCGCCGAACTCGCGCCGGATGCCAACAGCGTCGTGGCGCGCCATTGGGTGCTCGTGGCCTGCGCGCCGCGCATGACGCATCGCATCAGCAAGTGGGTGAGCCACAGCGCACGCGAGAACTGGCGCGCCAAGTGGTTCAGCAAGGTGCAGGCGCAGCTGCTGCCCCTGCTCGAGCGCAACGGCGGACAGGTAACGCCGGTGCTGGCCAAGGGGCCGCTGGCGGAACTCACGGTGCAACTCAAGCGCGAGCACGGTGCATCCCACGTGGTCGATGCGCGCCGCCCGAAGATCGGCGTCGACCTGGAGCCGGTCACGCCCGACCAGACGCCCGCGCATCAATCGGGCTGGGCCTTTCCCGGCGCAGTGATGGGCATGGGTGCATTGCTGGTGCTGGCGAACGAGCTGGCTGAATAAGCAAGACAGACACTCCCTGACGAGCCCCGGTGCGGCAACGCACCGGGGCTCGTTGTTTTGAGGGCTCTGGGGTATCCTGCGCCGCATGCGCATCATCATCAAATGGCTGCTCAGCGCCGTCGCGCTGCTGGCGGTGGCTTATCTCTACCCAGGTGTCCAGGTCGCGAGCTTCGGCTCCGCACTCATCGCAGCCGCGGTGATCGGACTGCTCAACATGATCGTGCGGCCGGTGCTGGTGGTGCTGACGCTGCCGGTCACCGTCGTCACCCTCGGGCTATTCCTGTTCGTGATCAACGCGCTGCTGTTCTGGGCAGCGTCGGGGCTCCTGGGCGGCTTTCACGTCAACGGCTTCGTGGCCGCGCTGATCGGCTCGCTGATCTACTCACTGCTCGGCCTTCTCATCGAGACCGCGCTCGGCGGCCTTCTCTCCAAGCGTTGAGCACGACTGCTGCTATCTCAGCGGCGGCTCTTCCGCCTGCTGCTTGACCAGCACATCGACGGCGCGTGCGCGGGTGTCGATGATCGACGCCTCGTAGTGATCGATCGGCGCGCCCGAAGCGCCCGACTTGCGCACCAGTTCCTGCGCCGCCTTGAAGCGGTCCCGCGCCGCGGGGTAGTCGAGGATCGCCACGTTGGCTTCGGCATCGGCGCGCACCGCGCGCAGCGTGTCGTTCTGCGCGCCGTACAGGTTGCCCAGCACGCGCCACACGGTGGCATCGCGCGGATTGGCGGCCACCCAGTCGCGCAGCACGGGAATCATCGGCTCAGGCTGGCGCGTGGCGGTCGCGGCTTCGGCCGCAAGGATCATCTCGGGCCGTTCCTTCGACTTGGCATCGAGCAGCCCGGCCGCCTTGGCCGGGGCGCCGGCGGCCAGCTCGATTTCGGCACTGAGCCAGCGCGCCTGCTTCGCCGCGGCCGGGTCTTCCGCCGTGCGCGCGACTAGCCGTTCGGCCAGCGTGCGCGCGGCCTTGTAGTCGCGCAGCTCCTTGGCGCCCAGCGCCGCCGCATAGAGCGTGCCGGCCTGCTGGGCCGGCGTGCTCTTGGCGAACTCGCCGCTCGCGGCCGACTGGATCCAGAGCCGCAGCACGTCGACGCCCGGCCGCGTCAGCACGCGGGCGCGCGAAGCGATCATCGCGTGGTCCATCGCGAGCGGCAACGCGGGGGCCGTGTCCATGCGGAACTGGAAGCGGCCCTGCATGTCCGAGATGCGCTCGGTCGTGAGCGGATGGCTGCGCAGGTACGGATAGGAGCCGTTGTCGTTCAGGCGCGAGGCGTACTGCAGCTTCTCGAACATGGCGGCCGCGCCCTGCGGCGCAAAGCCCGCCTGCGTCATCACGCCGAAGCCGATGCGGTCGGCCTCGCGCTCCATGTCGCGCGAGAAGCTCAGCTGGTTCTGCATGAAGAGCGCCTGGCTGCCCATGATCACGGCCTGGCCGGCGTCGCCGTTGCGGCTCTTGCTCGCGGCGATCATCCCGAGGATGAGGCCCGCGATCATCAGCGGCATCTGCTTGCCCTGCTTGCTCATCATCCGGGAGATGTGGCGCTGCGTGACGTGCGAGAGCTCGTGGCCGAGCACCGTCGCCAGCTCGTCGCGGCTGCCCACCGCGGCCACCAGCCCGAGGTTCAGGCCGAGATAGCCGCCCGGCAGCGCAAAGGCGTTGATGTTGCGGTCGCGGCCCAGCACGACGATCCAGGCGAAGCGCTCGTCCAGCTCGGGCGTGAGCTCGCCGCGCGCGCGGGCGGCGGTCAAGAGGCGCTGCCAGATCTCTTGCACGTAGGCGGCGATCACCGGATCGTCGATGTAGTCGGTGTCGCGGTACAGCTCGCGGGCGATCTGGTCGCCGAGGCTGCGCTCGGCGCTGGCGGTCATCTCGCCGCCGTCGCCGAGGCCGGGGAGGATCGACTGCATCTGCGCGCCGGCGGGTATCGGCAGCAACGCCTGCGCCGCTATCAAAACGGAAGCGCATAGCGCGCGCAGGGTGGGCGTTGCGGTGGTCTTTGGCTTTGCGGAGGGAGTCAAGCGCGGCATTCCTCGTCCATGGCTCGGGCTCTTATGATGCACCTTCGAAACGAACGTTCACCCATGAGCATCGCGCCGGATGGCTCGCAGCAAGCTCGACGCGGTGCGAAGCACGAAGGTATCCAATCCATGAACACTCTTACCCACTTCGACGCCCAGGGCCAGGCCCACATGGTCGACGTGGCCGCCAAGCCCGCCACCCACCGCGTGGCCGTGGCCACGGGACGCATCGAGATGCAGGCGGCGACGCTCGCGCTGATCGAATCCGGCACGGCGAAGAAAGGCGATGTGCTGGGCATCGCGCGGATCGCCGGGATCCAGGCGGCGAAGAAGACGAGCGATCTGATTCCGCTGTGCCATCCGCTGGCGCTGACACGGGTCGCCGTGGCGTTTGCACTGGCGGATGCGGGCAGTGCGCCGCAAGTGGCTTGCACGGCGACCGTCGAGACCGTCGGGCCTACCGGCGTGGAGATGGAGGCGCTGACTGCGGTGCAGGTGGCGCTATTGACGATCTACGACATGTGCAAGGCGGTGGACCGGGGGATGCGGATCACGGATGTGCATGTGTTGGAGAAGCATGGGGGGAAGTCGGGGAGTTGGGTGGCGGCTGCCGACTGAGCGCCCGGCTGGCGCTTCGGCGAAAAAAGGAAGAAGCCTACGGCGCAGGCGCATCGCCCTGCTTTTCGTCCAGCCATCGAGCGAACGCGGCTGGGAATGCAATCCTGAAGCGCTCGGCTTGCGCCCGGGCCTCGTCGTCCAGCCCCAGCAATTCGGCGCTTTCGATCAGTTTAACGATGACGCGCGGCTCGGGCGAAAAATGCAATGTCCGCTCGGCCAGTGCATGCATCCTCGCCGCATTGGCTGGCGTCACGTCGGTCAGCGTGAGTTCTGCGAAGTCCACCTGACGCGCAAAAAGCCATGAGCCCTCGAGTTTGGAAAGCGTGTCGTCCGCGTAGGCAGGCAGGCGCTCGTCGCGCGGAAGGTAGATCTGGCTGATGCGGATGTAGTCCCAGCTGGCGTAGGCGACGACGGCCAGCAGGGCCGCGGCCATCAACGAAGGCAACGCACGGGTTTTGCGCCATCTTGGCTTCGTGCCCGTCGGGACAGAGCGACTGCCCACGCCCACCGCGGGCCACAGGATTCCGAGGCACAACCCGAACACCAACTGGAACGGTCCGTACCAGAGCGGGTACTCGAGCAGGCTGTGCAGGACGATCGCGCCCAGCATGCCCCACGCCATCAAGCGGGTGGGGTCTCGCTCTCGCCAGGGCTTTGCAGCGATCACCATCCAGATGAATCCTCCGCAGATCAGGACGGCCGCGGGGACGCCCAGCTCGACGGCGAGGTGCAGCGGCAGGTTGTGGGCGTTGTCCAGGATCTCGGTGAAGCGCGCGCCGGGATAGGAAGTGGTGAAGTGCGCAAAGCTCAGCTCGCCCCAGCCCCAGCCGGTCCAGGGACGCTCGCCGATCAATGTGAGCACGTTGCGCCAAAGGACGAGCCGGCCGTGAACATCGGCGGTCCTGGTCTGCAGGCGTTGAAGCATGCCTTCGACGCCGCTGCCTAAGAAGTGCGGCAATGCCCAGGCGACGGCGAAGTAGAAGGGGATCATCGCCAACAGTGCAAGCGGCGGTGGGAGGCTGAAGCTTGGAGCTGGAGCGCCAGATGGTGCGTCGCGGCGCTCGCGATGGGCGATGAGGCTCGCCACGGCGACGATCGACAGGAGTTGCAACAGGCCTGTCCGCGAGGTCGATGCGGCGGCAGCGATCAGCAGCAACACGACGGCCGCCACCAGTGCACGCCGCGTGCGGGACGAGGCTGGGGCACGCGCGGCGTGAAGCCACAGGGCCGCAATGATCGCCATGCTGATCAGCGTGGCGAATTGGTTGCGCTGGCGGAGGTTGCCGTAGGCCCGCCCCAGTGGAGGCGAGGTGGTCCAAGGAATCAATGGGTCAGCCAGCCCGTAGTACTGGCAGAGGCCCAGGACCGCGCTGAAGAGGCCAGCAACAAGAACACCTGCTGCCAAGGTCGAGGCAAAGGGCGCTCTGCCCGTGACCATGCCAGCACCCACACAAGCTGCGGTGGCAATGCCCGCTATGGCAATGCATGCGGGCAACCATGCTGCGACCGAAAGGCCCCCGTAAAAACCGGCCAGCACCACACCCAGCCATCCCAGGCCTAGCCAACCTAGAACGCTGCGCGCGGGAATCCCCGCCTGGCCCGCGAAAAGCAGCAGTGAGAGGCAGAACCACGAAGCCAGCAACTGCCAAGCGTTGATCGACGGCCCAGCAACGAAGGGACAAAGAAATGGAAAAGCGATCAATGCCGCACAGAAGGCTTTGGTCGCGTTCCGCAAAGGGAGCGCCGCTGGAAATCGCGTGCGTCGAACTTCACTCATTGCGTGCGCAGGCCATCTTGGACCGACGAGTGGTCGTGAGCGGGAGATGAGCGGATTTGCAAAGAGAAACGCAAAAAGACATTCTTTGACAACTGTCTGCAATTGTTTCGTGCGCTACCTGCACACGCAGACCCACGGGTCTAAAGGGTACTTTTTGATGAAACAGCAATCGGCCACGCGCCCCACCACACCCACACGCTATGCCTCGGGGGGCTTCACGCTCATCGAAGTCATGGTCACCGTCGTGATCGTGGCGATTCTGGCTGCTGTTGGAATCCCAAACTACGTCGACTATGTCCGGCGCGGAAATATTCAGGATGCCGTCGGAAGCCTGTCGAATCATCGAACTCAGATGGAGCAGTACTACCAGGATCATCGCAACTATGCGAATGGCACGGACTGCGGGATCAGTGTGCCGGCAACCACTGTGAATTTCTCCTATAGCTGTGCGCTTGGCGGGACTTCCCAGACCTATACGACGACAGCAACCGGTCGAACGGGCTCCAAGGTCGCAGGCTTTGCCTACACGATCAATGAGCAGGGCACCCAAGGAAGCACCTGCACAGGTTGCGCTTGGGGTTTCAGTGCTCAATCCAGCACTTGGGTCTTGCGCAAGCCATGAAGTCCTCCGCTTACTGTCGGGAGAAAGGCTTCACCCTCATCGAGCTGATGGTGGGTGTCGCACTCCTTGGAGTTTTGTTCATGCTCGCCTACCCGAGCTATACGAGCTTCATCCAGAACGCCCAGATCCGCACTGCCGCAGATTCCGTCATCAATGGCTTGCAACTCGCTCGCGCGGAGGCTATCCGGCGCAACAGCAATGTCCAGTTTCGGCTGCTGAATACCTCGGGAGGCGTAGCAGTCACGGGAGGAACCGATTGGCAAATCGCGGGATTTGCCACCGCAACGTCCACGACGTTCGACGACGTCGTGCAGACCCGCCGCGAAAGCTCGACGTCGTCCAATGCCCGCCTGGGTGTCGCAAACAGCGTGAGCAGCACCCAGGCAGCGCCCGGTGCCGGCATGCCCGCGGACATCGTCTTCACCGCCGTGGGACGCCTGAGCAACGCATCTGCCGTGCGACAGATCGACGTTTCGGGCGCTACGGGCGCCCGCAGGCTAACGGTCGTCTTGGCGCCTGGAGGCGATGTCAGGCTCTGCGACCCGGGCCTCTCTCTCTCCACCAACCCCCAAGGCTGCTCATGAAGCAAGCGCACTCCTCCAGGGCCTCTCGGGCGAGATTTCGCCGACAGCGCGGCATCATGCTGATCGAGGCGCTCGTTGCCATCGCCATTTTTTCCCTTGCAATCCTCGGCATTGTTGGCTTGCAGGCAACGGCGATACGCACGGTGAACGAAGCCGACTATCGCGCCAAGGCAAGCTTTCTCGCCACCCGGATCGTTGGGCAAATGTGGGGCGATCGGTTCAATGTCCCCACCTATGCGCTGAATGCCGGCATCACCCCTTGCACCGCTGGAACGAACTCTGCGGCCAATCCTGCTGTGACCACCTGGCTCGGGGAGTTGACCGACCTGAGCAACCCGGGCGCGCTGCCGGGGGCGGCCAATCTGAAGCAGCAGATCACCGTGGGGCTGAACAACACGGTGACCGTGACGATCTGCTGGAAAAGCCCTCAAGCGGCCACCGCCGCAGAGCCGCACAACTTCACTCTCACGACACAGATTCAGGGCTGAACTCCATGTCATTGCTTCAACAAGCCGCGCGTCGACACCAGCGAGGGTTCAGCCTCGTCGAAATTCTCGTGGGCATGGCCGTGGGCTTCGTGGTCACGATCATCATCTACCAGGTCATTTCCACCTACGAAGGCATCAAGCGCTCGACCACGTCGGGCGCCGACACGCAGCAAAACGGCATCTTCAGCCTGTCGACCATCGAGCGGGACGTTCGTGCAGCCGGGTGGGGCCTGCCGACGGCGACCGTCATGCCTTGCGCTACCTACCTCACGTACTACAGCACGGGGGCCGCGAGCGGTGCGGTGCCCAACTTTCCGAACACACCTGTACGGATCACCGATGGCGGCACCGCGGCGGGAGCTTCCGACAGCATCACGATGCTCTGGGGCACGTCCATACGCAGCAACGTGCGCAATGTCCTGCTGCAGAACGTCACAGCCAATCCGCCTGGGACCCCGGCAGCGAATCTCCAACCAACCAGCAATGTAGGAATGTCGTCCGTTGGCGGCTTCGTCTGGTTGACCGACGATGCGAACAACTGCGCGCTGACGCGCATCACGGCCAGCGTGACGAACCCGGCCAGCACCACCAGCGTGATCCTTTCTCACGATTCGGGAACAGGTACGGCGACCGCACCTGTCTACAACCCACCTGCCGCCTTCATGACAGCCAATGGCTGGCCCGCCACCTACACATCGAATCCACGAATCTTCGACGTGGGAGCGCTAACCCAGCGAACCTACTCTGTGGTGGGAGGATCGCTGATTTCGCGTGATTTCTTCAGTTCCATGACGGAAGCGGAGCTCGCCAACAACGTAGTGGGCCTCAAGGCGCAATACGGCATCAGTGCTGCGGGCAGTCAGGTGGTCAACAACTGGGTCAGCGCTACGGGAACCTGGGCCACGCCTTCAATGGACGATTTCAAGCGTATCAAGGCCGTGCGAATCGCCGTCGTGGTGCGAAGCCCGCTGAAAGAACGAATCAAGTCGGGGAATACCGCGTGTGACACCACCACTGCCGCGCCTGCCAGCTGGTCCGGCGGCCCCGCTCTGGATCTGAGCAACGACGCCGACTGGCGTTGCTATCGCTACCGCAGTTTCGAAACCGTCGTGCCGGTTCGCAACGTTCTTTGGGCCAACTATTCATGATCGACCTGTCCTTCATTCCCCTATGGCCACGGTCTGCTCGCCTGATCCACCGCAGTCGCGCAGCCAAGTCTCAACGCGGCGTGATCGTGTTTATCGCACTGATCGCATTGCTGGTTCTTTCGCTGGCGGCTGCCGCGCTCTTGCGCTCCACGGATACAGCGGGCGTGATATCGGGCAACGTGGCGTTCAAGAATGCGACCACGGCGGCGGCCGATACCGGCGCGGAGCGCGCCTTCAATGCGCTGCCGGCGCTTGCGACAGCTGATGCCAACGTGTCCGGACAGTACTTCCGCCTCAAGCAACCCGTGGATACCAACGGTGTTCCAAGCACGATCAATTGGAGCTCGGTGAGCTGCTACGACAACATTGGCGGAGCGACCACCATCAGCTGCAGCGACGAATCGACCTACCGGGTGCAATACGTCATCGACAGGCTTTGCGATACCGCGCCTGCGGCAACCGACCCACTGACGCTGCTGACCACCAAATGCGTGGCGGGACAACCGTTTTCTTCGGGTGGATCCGCGGGCGACGACCTCAACAGTCATGCCCAGACCACCAACGTTTTTGGCAGCCTGACTCCACCGCCACCCACTCGCCCGACCATCCATTACCGGGTGACTGTGCGCGTATTGGGCCCTCGCAAAACCGTAAGTATTGTCCAGACAACCATCGAATTGCCATTCGGTTGAATTTTTGCCGCGACAACAATGAGCACCACCATGCACGCAAATTCAAGAAAATCGCTCGGCAAATTCTTTGCCATCGCGACTATTTTCTCCTTGGTATTTCAGCCGCTCGCGTCTTTTGCCGCCTCGACCGATTTGACCGACGTTCCGCTGATTGTCCAAAACCGGGTTAAGCCCAATATCTTATTTACGCTTGACAATTCCGGCAGTATGGTGTGGGGATCCATCACCGGCTCGGATGCATTGGATGAATATACGGGAGGCGACAAGGACATGCGGGCCTACTACTCCCCAACCTACAACAAGATCTATTACAACCCGGCAATTACCTATTTGCCCGCGGTTCAATATGATGCGAATGCGACGGCTTCCAATTACACGTCTTCGAAGGGCAATGCCTCGACAACCGCGACACCAATCGATCCCTATTCGGGCGGCAACGATACTGTCAATTTGACCCTGTCATGCTGGACGACCGGTACCGCGCCTTCCTTGCCTCGGTACAACCCCAGCAGTTTTAGCAGCACGGACACTACCGCCACAGGCAGCTGCAGAGCAACTTCAAGCAGTTCGAGAACAAGCGAATTCGCACGCTATGCCTTTTATTACGTTTGGCAGGGCACTGGCGCAGAAACAGGAAACAGCGGACAAAATTCGGACTCCAGCACGACTTACAAGCGTGTTGAGATAATTGGCTCCAGTTCGACGTACCCCAAGGCAGCCAGCCGAACTGATTGCGGAACGGCTGCGACTTGTACGTACGCACAGGAAATCCAGAACTTCGCGAACTGGTTCTCCTATTACCGAACTCGCATACTGACGGCCAAGAGTTCTTTGGGAATTGCCTTTTCCGTTCTCGATACAAAGTCGCGAGTCGGTTTCTCGACAATCAACAACAACAACAGCCAGAACAATACGAGCGCGGCAAACTTCATTGCTTTGGCGGATTTCGGTTCTGCACAAAAAAGCGCTTGGTACTCACAGCTTTACTCCATCAGCCCGGGTGGAGGCACCCCGCTTCCCGCTGCGCTCGATCGCGCCGGTCAGTATTTTCAAAGCGGGCAAATGCCTGGAGGCGCTGCGACCGCACGCTCCACAACGGTTCCGCTCGCGTGCACACCCAACTACACAATTCTTTCCACAGACGGATATTGGAATGGGACGCTGCCAAATGTGGATAACAGCGACACTACGGTCCCGACCCTGCCGTCAAATGTGTACGTAGATGACAAGGGCGCAGCGGTCAACGATCCGGTCGCAGGAGTTCCGTTGGTGGCTGGGAGAAACTTTCCCGCGCCGTTCTATGAC
Source organism: Variovorax sp. W1I1 (assembly GCF_030815625.1). NCBI lineage: Bacteria > Pseudomonadati > Pseudomonadota > Betaproteobacteria > Burkholderiales > Comamonadaceae > Variovorax > Variovorax sp. W1I1. The sequence continues at coordinate 6,039,471 of NZ_JAUSWZ010000001.1, forward strand.
AGTACCAGCACTGGCAAAACACTTTCCGACGTTGCAATGAAGTACTGGATCACCGATCTGGCACCCACGACTCCCGCCAACCGCAAGGTAGCGCCCAATTCTTCGGACCCGGCCACGTGGCAGCACATGGTGACCTTCACCATCGGTCTTGGTGCAAGCGGCACTCTGTCATCACCTCCGACCGGTTCAGCCTCATGGCCGAAGCCGGTCGCCGACTCAGCCACCGCCATCGACGACCTCTGGCATGCGGCCCTCAACGGCCATGGCAGCTATTTCAACGCCAACGATCCGGCCAAGCTACAGACAGCGCTCGCGTCCATTCTCAGCAACATCGTCAACCGCACGGGTGCAGCTGCGTCGGTCGCGGTGAGCAATCCGAACGTCAGTCCCGGTGACAACACTGCCTTTGCCTCTACGTTCAATTCGGGAACCTGGTACGGCGACCTCGAAGCGTTTGCAATCGATGTGAACACTGGGTTGCTGGGATCCACCGCTTTGTGGTCGGCCCAGGCGCGACTCGACGCCAAGGCATTCGGTACGCGCAACATCGCGAGCTTCGATGGCAGCGCCGGCGTACCGTTCACGGCCGCGGGGCTCGGTGCCACCAAAGTGGCGCGCCTGAATTCGCCCATCAACCCGCCTGGCACCACCGATAACGCCGACGTGATTTCCTATCTGCGCGGGGATCGCACGAAAGAAGGCACCGACAAGGCCAGCACCAAGCCCTATCGAACACGCACCCACGTGCTCGGCGATATCGTGAACGCGGAGCCTGCGTACGTATCAGCACCTCGCTCCAGCTATACCGACAGAGGCTATGCAACCTTCAAGGCCGGTGCGGCCAATCGAACCAAGGTTGTCTACCAAGCTGCCAATGACGGCATGCTCCACGCTTTCGATGCAGCAACAGGCAACGAACTGTGGGCCTATCTGCCAGGCAACCTGCTGGACATGGATCTTTCCGCCACTGCCACGTCGACCAGTTCGCTCGTGGGATTGACTCAACAGTCGCCGGATTTCCGGCATCGTTTCTATGTTGATGGCACTTCGATTGCCACCGACGTGGACCTCAGCAACACGCAAGCCAATCAGCCCACCCCGCCCGCACCCAGTTGGGCAACGGTTCTGGTCGGCAGCCTGGGCAAAGGCGGCAGGGGTTACTACGCGTTGAACGTGACCGACCCGACAGCCGCATCGGACGCGGCCGTGGCCAGCAAGGTCATGTGGGAGTTCCCGAACGCGAACACGCCAGCGGCGGTGCGAAACAACATCGGGTACTCCTACGGCACACCGCTCAACGTGAAGACGAAGGCAGCCGGCTGGGTCACGCTGGTGACCTCGGGCTACAACAACGGCTCCGACACCAGCGGCGACGGCATGGGGCACCTCTATGTGCTGAATACCGCCACGGGTGCCCTGATCAGCGATATCAGCACGGGCGTCGGTTCTGCAGCCACTCCAAGCGGCCTTGCCAAGATCAGTGCGTTTCTCGTCAGCCCGGGTACGGACGACACCGCGGACTATGTGTACGGCGGTGACCTGCTCGGCAACGTCTGGCGCTTCGACCTGTCGACCGATTCGACGACGGACTGGAACGTCAAGCGGCTTGCCACGCTGGTTGACACCAGCGGTACGGCACAGCCTGTCACGGGATCGCCAGAGCTTGGCGTGGTCAATACCAAGCGCATGGTGTTCGTGGGCACGGGCAGGTACCTCGGGTCGACGGACGTCCCCGGCACCGACGCCAATGCCAACGCGAGCCAGGCACAGTCGTTCTACGGGTTGCTCGATGACAAGTCCGCAAATCCGACGATCACACCGCTGCGGACTCAGTTGGTACGGCAGACGGCCACGCGGGCAGGCGACAACATCAACGTCACCAGCAACCCCCTGGATATCACAGTGAAGAAGGGGTGGGTACTGGACTTTCAGAACACGCCTCTGGCCGGCGAGCGCTCCTACACAAGCCCGGTGCTGTTCCAGGGAGTCCTGGCCTTCACTACCAACAGGCCCTCGGCCGACGAGTGCACGCCAGGAGGTAGCTCGAACCTCTATTTCCTGAACTACAAGAACGGTGGTTCCATTCCAAATCTGAGCAGCCGCTTCATCGGTGACGTGCTTGCGAGCCGTGTTCAGCCTGTGGGGTTGCCGGATGGGTCGGTGAAGATCCTTGTGCGTACGTCCGACGGAAAGAACAAGGTGTTCAGTGTGGCGGTGCCCTCGTCGACGACACCTACCCGGATCATGTGGCGGGAAGTCATTACGAACTGATAGGAGGCCGGCTTTAGCTATGGACAGCCGGCGACCGATCGAATTTCATTCCTGGCGCTTTGCGCTTTGCGCTTTGCGCTTTGCGCTTTGCGCTTTGCGCTTTGCGCTTTGCGCTTTGCGCTTGAAGAATAGCCGTAACGCGAGCTCCCTGCGAGCTACAGCAAAAGATGCTGTGCTGCAGAAATACCCATCCAAAGGCCTCTAAACCGCCAACACTAACGTGGTTAACTGCCCACGCATCGAAATCGCCCGAGCGGCACGCAAGGAACAGTTCCTACAAACGATACCGGATCGGCTTTTGCTGAGCAAATCGCTGGTCAAGCTATTGTTTTCGAACTGGTCAAAAATTGCCGAAATTGGCATACGGTGCCGCTCAAAGCCGCGGCTTGAGGGTTTCCTAAGTAACGGAGCCCTGAGGCCAGACCAGTGCTAACCGACTCACGGTTCGCTGCGCGAAGCTGGGCCAGATCAGCACCCTAACATTGCGTACCGGTGAGTGGCTTAATTTTCTTGAGAAGGTCAATTTGGCGTTTACTCGCGCGGCCATTGAACAATTACGCGCGCGTCAGCTCTGCAAATGCACGGTGACGAAGCTAAAGATTCGTTTGTCGCGCTTCTTCGGTCTGGGCTGGATAGCCCCTAATACGGCGATCTTGGCTTCACCAAGCAACCGACACAAACCTGTGTCAAATACTTGTTCAGTGAGCCTTAGTCGCTATAGGCCGACGATAAGGCCGAGCAGTTCACACCGATTTGCTTACGCGGAATGAGTTGGAAGATTGCGCCAGTCCTCGGATCGCAAGTTCTTCCATCTTTAATTCGAGCAACTTAGTTCACATCGACGAGGTTTCGAAATCGGCAAACTGCGGCCCGCCCCCCAGCACAGCGCATTATTTTCAATAAGAAACATATCACACTGAAGCCAATTTTTCTGAAATAAAAAAGCCGCCCGAAGGCGGCTGTTATTAGTTAACTCTAATTTACGGGCAGTCGCCTTGACCGGGCTTGAAGCCACGAGTTGTATTGCAGGAAGTGCCGCTATTGGTCCAAAGCATGTTGGCAGCGCCGGCGGCGATCGTAGGCGTATCAACGATGGTCAGACCAACCGGCGGGCTCGCGGTACTCGTCGCGCCCGTTGTGACGGTAATCACGCCGTCGGTGACCGAAGTGATTGCGGTCAGGTTCTTGGAGATCGACATCGTGGGCACGCCGTTAGAGCCGGCGCTGCAGCCGCTGAGCGTGCCAAGGTCGCTGTAGCACTGGGCAACCGCCTGTTTGGTTGAATTGATTTCTGCAGCAGCGCCAGCCGCTCTGCTGCGCGAGGTGTAATCGCTGTATTGCGGAATCGCAATAGCAGCCAAGATACCAATGATCGCCACAACGATCATCAATTCGATAAGGGTAAAGCCGGCCTGTGCGCGGCGGGCAATCTTGCGAACGTTCATGAGAAAAACTCCAGGTTGGTTGTAGAGCCCGGGAACCAGCCCGGAGCGCAGTACCTTCCGCAGCATCCGTGCCACCCGGTTTTCCCGCCCACACCAACCAAAATCGTCAATTTTGTTCACATTGGCGTTACACCATGTGACACAACTTGCTTCAAGATGCTACAAGCAGTGACAAATTTGTCATGCCACGCAGCCAGCAAGGATCAGAACGTCAGGATCCCATCCGCCTTCAGCCACCGAATATCCCGCTGCGCCAGCCCCGCCACCTGCCGCCCGGCCAGCGTCTCGATCTGGCTCATGATTTCTTCAGTCTCCGCCGGCTTGGTGTGCGTGATGTAGATCGGATAGCGTTTCCCCGGATCGATGTGCGACAGCTCATCGGCCAGCACCTCGGGCGACAGGTGCAGGCTGCGTTCCGCCAGCGCCTGCTCGCGGCTACTGAAAGCCGTCTCGATGACCAGCATCGCCACGTCGAGCGCGTTGACGCGGTCCCAGAAGGGCGCGTTGCGCTCGGTGTCTCCGCTGAAAACCCAATGCGCGCCGCCGGTGGCGCGGCGCACGGCAAAGCCGCAGGCCGGCACGGTGTGGACGGCCGGCAGCACCTCGATGAGCTTGGGCGCGCTGGTGCCCAGTTGCAGCACCTGGCCGACCGTGATGTCGTGAAAGCTCACGAACGGCGCCTCGGGGCTCGGGATGCTCTCGAAATCGGGCCAGATGACGTTGTTGAACACATGCGCCCGCAGCGCCTCGATGGTGGCGCGCAGCGCATGCACGCGCAGCGGCTGGGTGCGGCGGCTGCCGACGGCGTCGAGCATCAACGGGAGCGCGGCGATGTGGTCGAGGTGGCTGTGGGTGAGCACGACATCGTCGATGCGCGCCATCTCGTCGAGGGTGAGGTCGCCGACGCCGGTGCCGGCATCGACGAGCAGGTCCGTGTCGACCAGGAACGAGGTCGTGCGGCAGTCTTTGGCGATGGCGCCTGAGCAACCCAGCACACGAACCTGCATTGTGAGAGACCCCTTGAAGGTGTTGGGCTGCGCGCGTGCGCAGGTGTCTGTCGTCATTTGGTTTCGAACCGGGTTGCGCCGTCCCAGCCCGGGTCTTGCGGCCGCAACGCCATCGAGGCTAAACGCTGGGCGTAGAGCTGGTAAAGGACTTTTTTCGCGTCGGCCGCGAGCAGGGGCGCGAGCAGGTTCCGGCCGGTGGCCCAGTCTTGGCGGCGGTAGGCCGCGAGCACCTGGCTCCAGCGCTGCAACTGCCCCGTTCGTTGGGCCGCTATGGCGGCTCCGGTGGTGAGCGGCGTGAAGACGGCCACGGCCTGCGCCCTGCCCTTGACGAGCACGCTGTCCAGCTCCTGCCAGGTGCAGCAGTCGGGCGCGAGGTCGCGGGTCGTGCCGCTGGCCACAATCTCGACGCCGTAGTGCCCGCTCAGGCCTTCGAGCCGCGATGCGAGATTGACCGCATCGCCGACCACGGTATAGCTGCGCCGCGCGGCCGAGCCCATGTCGCCGACGCTCATCACGCCGCTGTTGATGCCGATGCCCACGCTGATCTCGGGACGGCCGCCCGCGCGGTGGATGCGGTTGATGTCGCGCACGGCATCGGCCATGTCGAGGGCCGCGCGCACGGCCAGCGCCGCGTGGTCGGGCGTGTCGATCGGCGCGCCCCAGAAGGCCATGACGCAATCGCCCATGTACTTGTCGACGGTGCCGCGGTGGGCGCTGATGACGTTGGTGAGGCGGCTGAAAACGGTGTTCAAAAAGGCCTGCAGTTCGGCCGGCGCCATCTGTTCCGAGAGACGTGTGAAGTCGCGCATGTCGCAGAACAGGACGGTCATTTCCTTGCTCTCGGCGCGCATGCTGTAGCTGCCCGGACGCACGAGCATTTCGTCGACCAATTGCGGCGGCACGTAGGTGCCGAAGAGCCGCACCAGCCCACGCCGCGCACGTGACTCGACGAAGTAGCCCCAGCTCATGTTGAGCGCGAAGGCCAGCGCGGTCATGACGAGCGCCGACGCGAGCGGCAGCACGAGGCTGTGGCCGACGTAGAGCCAGGTGTTCAGGCCGATCAGCACCGCAGCCGTTCCCGCGCCCAGCAGCACCGCCCGCGGCGCCGACAGCAGCGACAGCCCGAACGCCAGCACGAGCCCCGCGACCAGCACCGTCAGCACCTCGTAGCCGGGCGCGTAATCCGGCACGGCGAGCAAGCGCTGATCGAGCAGGCCCGAGACGATGTTGGCGTGCACCTCGACACCCGGAAACGCCGCACCGACGGGCGTGGCGCGCAGGTCCTGCAGGCCGGGCGCCGTTGCGCCCATGAGCACGATCTTGTCCTTCAACTCGCCGGGCGCGAGCCGGCCTTCGACCACATCGGCGGCCGCCACGTAGCGGAACGAGCCGCCGTCCGCGCCGCCGGGTCCGCGAAACGGCACCTGCATGCTGGCGTTCTGGTCGACGGGAATGCGCAGGCGTCCGAGCGCCAGCGAGTCGAGCCGCTGCATGGCGCCGCCCGGCGCGAGGAGCGGCCGCACCGGCGGCGATCCGTTCGCGAGCCGGTAGACGGCCAGGGCCAGCGACTCGTAGTAGCCGGGGTTCGCGTGCTCGCCTTCGTAGCGCGCGATGAGCGGCACGCTGCGAATGACGCCGTCGCCGGTCTCGCCGATCAGCGTGTTCAGGAAGCCCGCGACGGGCGCGGCTTCCGCCAGCATCGGCAGGCCGGCGCCGAAACCGCTCCAGGCCGTGGCGTAGGAGGCGCCTTTCGGAAAGGTGTCGGGTGGCAGCAGCGGCGCGGACGGCAATTGCCCTTTGGCGCTCGGCACCGGCGTCCGGGTGAAGTAGTAGCCGAGTGCGACGCGCCGGTTGTGCAGCGCCGCGGCGAACGTGATGTCGTGGTCGAGCGCGGGCGCGAGCCGTTCGATCTCGGCGGCAAGACCGGTCATGTTGCGCAGCGGCCCGCTCGCGATCTGGCGCAGCCTCTGGAGGCCCGAACTCCGGTCGGGCTCGAGAAACATGACGTCGAATCCGAGCACGGCCACCTGCTGGCGAACCAGGAGCTCGGTCGTCAGGCGGGCCATCGTGTCGCGCGCCCAGGGCCACTGCCCCTGGCGCGCGAGGCTCGCGTCGTCGACATCGACGATCACGACGCGCGTGTCCAGCGTCCGCGGCATGGTGGCGCGCAGGCGCATGTCGTAGATCAGGTGGTCGAGGCGTTCGAGCGTCGACAGCTGCCAGAGGCCGGTGGCATGCGCCAGCGCCAGCAGCACCGGCAGCAGCGTGATGGCAATGCGCGGCCAATGCCGCTGCAGCGCGTTCATGGCGCCTCGATCAGCCGGCCTGCGCCGCACCGTGGAATGAGAGGAAGAAGACGCTCAGACCCGCACGAACTGCATGCGCGTGGCGCCACCGAGTTCGAGCACGTCGCGCTCCTGCAAGGCGACGGCATCGGTGCCGAGCACCGCGCCGTTGAGCGTGACATCGCCCATGACGCTGGCGGCCACGTAACCCTGCCGGCGGCGCGTGACGACCGCGACGGCCACGCCGGGCTTGCCGATGGTGGTGACCACTTTCTGCAGTGGCACATCATGGTTGTCACTGCCGCCCGAGAGCACGCGAAGCATCGGAACGCCGAGCTCGATGAGCGCGCCGGATTCCGTGGGTGCCGAAGACAGCGGGATGGAAGTGGAGAACTCGCCCGGTGCCGTGCGCGTCGAGGAAGAAGCGCCGACGGCCAGGTTGCTGCGGGCGCGAAAGTGGATGCGGCAGCCGCCGACCTCGATGACGTCGTTGTCCTCGAGCGTCTGCTTCTGGACGGCCAGCGCATTGACGTACGTGCCGTTGGTGCTGTTGAGATCTTCAATTTGGACTTCGCCATCGCTCATGTGCAGCACGGCATGCTCGCCGCTGACCGCCAGGTTGTCGATCACGATGTCGTTGTAGGCGCGCCGTCCCAGCGTCGTGCGGTCCTTGGCGAGCGCCACTTGCCCGATGACAACGCCATCGACCGAAATGATCATCTTCGGCATTGCCGGCTACCCCTCAAATGCAGAACTGTATCGATCGCAAGCGCGGCGGCGGGTTGCCGCTGCGGCCTGCTAGCCGGCCATGCGGGACGTGTCGCCAACGTCCGCCCTTGCCAGAACAACCGAAATGTTGTCCCGGCCGCCATTGTCGTTTGCAATTGCAACCAAAAGTTGCGCTTTTTTCTGAAGGCCGGCATCGTGTTCTAAAAGCGTGAAAAGCTGCGCATCGGTCACCATCTCGCTGAGACCGTCGGAGCAAAGCATATAGAGATCGCCGGGTCTTGCGCTGTGTTCATGCATTTCCAGCAAGACTTGGGCCTCCACGCCGACCGCCCGGGTCACGAGGTTCCGGGTGGGCGAACTCAGCGCTTCCTCGGGGGTGATGGCGCCGGCGTCGAGTTGCTGCTGGCGCAGCGAGTGGTCGCGCGTGAGCAGTTCGAGCTTGTTGTTGCGCAGGCGATAGCAGCGCGAATCGCCGATGTGGCCGACCAGCACGCGCTGCGTCTGGAAGGCCGCCAGCACCAGGGTCGTTCCCATGCCCTGCAGTTCCGCCTGGGTCGTGCCGGCATGGAGGATCGATGCATTCGCCTCGTCCGTGGCGGCCTGCAGCGCCCGGCGCACCACGCGCGCCGGCGCCTGCGGCCCGCCTTGGGCGAACCAACGGCCGAAGCTGGCATGCACCAGCGAGACGGCCATGGCGCTCGCGACCTCGCCGCCCTTGTAGCCGCCCATGCCGTCAGCCAGCACGGCCAGCCCGAGCGCGGGGTCGACGTGAACGGCGTCCTCGTTGTGGGCGCGCACGCGGCCGGTGTCGGTCAGCGCGGCGTATTCCCAGCACAGCGCTGGCCGGTTCGAGAAAAGGGATGCGCCGAGGCTCGCCATGGTCTGCGTGCGTCGGCCGGCTAAAGGCTCAGTGTGCAGCGGCGTGGGCACGCCGTTGCAGCAAGCGGCCCGCGGCCACGACGAACACCGCACCGGCGGCAGCCGCCGCGTAGTGCAACCAGGGGTTGGCCACCAGCACGTCGCGCAGCGCGACGTCGCTCACGATGGTTTCGCCGCCGACCCAGCCGATCAGCGCGGCACCCAGCATGACGATGATCGGGAAGCGTTCCATGAGCTTGATCATGAGCGTGCTGCCGAAAATGACCAAGGGAATGCTGATCGCCAGACCCAGGACCAGCAGCACCATGCTGCCCTGCGCGGCCGCCGCGACGGCGATCACGTTGTCCAGGCTCATCACCAGGTCGGCCAGGAGGATGGTGCGCACCGCGACCATCATGCTGCCGTATTCCTTGGATTCGCCCTCGCCGTCGTCTTCTTCGCTCAGCAGTTGCAGGCCGATCCACAGCAGCAGCAGGCCGCCGACGATCTGCAGGTAAGGCAGCGCCAGCAGCTTGGCCGCCACCACCGTCAGCACGATCCGCAGCACCACGGCCGCGCCCGAGCCGAACAGCACGGCCTTTTTCTGCTGCGCAGGCGGCAGCGAGCGCGCCGCCATGGCGATCACCACGGCGTTGTCGCCCGAAAGAATGATGTTGATCCAGATGATCTTGACCAGACCGATCCAGAAATCTGTGCTTTGAAGGAGTTCCATGTCTCTGATCCCACTGTGTTTTATTTGAAAAAAGCGCCCGCAATCGAGTGCGGGCGCTTTTTTATTTCTGTGGTCCTCGCATGACCCGGCTCTGTGGCCGGTGTCCTGCACCCGTCTCTTACAGCTTGGCCTTGAGCAGCTTGGCCAGTTCCGAGAAGTTGCGCGTCACGGTGAAGCCGCACTCTTCCATGATGGCGAGCTTGGCATCGGCCGTGTCGGCACCGCCCGAGATCAGCGCGCCGGCGTGGCCCATGCGCTTGCCGGGAGGAGCGGTAACACCGGCGATGAAGCCGACGACCGGCTTCTTCATGTGTTCCTTGCACCAGCGGGCTGCGTCGGCTTCGTCGGGGCCGCCGATTTCGCCGATCATGATGACGGCGTCGGTGTCCGGATCGTCGTTGAAGGCCTTCATCACGTCGATGTGCTTCAGACCGTTGATCGGGTCGCCGCCGATGCCCACTGCCGACGATTGGCCGAGGCCGATTTCCGTCAGTTGCGCCACGGCTTCATACGTGAGCGTGCCCGAGCGCGAGACCACGCCGATGCGGCCCTTGCGGTGGATGTGGCCGGGCATGATGCCGATCTTGATTTCGTCGGGCGTGATGAGGCCGGGGCAGTTCGGGCCCAGCAGCAAGGTCTTCTTGCCGCCGGCCGCTTCCTTGGCCTTCATCTTGTTGCGCACTTCGAGCATGTCGCGAACCGGGATGCCTTCGGTGATGCAGATCGCCAGGTCCAGGTCGGCTTCGACAGCTTCCCAGATGGCGGCCGCGGCGCCTGCCGGCGGCACGTAGATCACCGACACGGTGGCGCCGGTTTGCGAAGCGGCTTCCTTCACCGAACCGAAGATCGGGATGTTGAAGATCGACTCGCCGGCCTTCTTCGGGTTCACGCCCGCCACGAAGGCGTTCTTGCCGTTCGCGTATTCCTGGCACTTCTCGGTGTGGAACTGGCCGGTCTTGCCGGTGATGCCTTGCGTGATGACTTTGGTGTCTTTGTTGATATAGATCGACATGACTTTTTCCTTAGGCCTTCTTGACTGCTGCGACGACCTTCTGGGCGGCGTCCGCCATGGTGTCGGCGCTGATGATCGGCAGGCCCGAATCGGCCAGCAGCTTCTTGCCTTCGACTTCGTTGGTGCCCTTCATGCGAACGACCAGCGGCACTTGCAGGTTCACGGCCTTGCAGGCCGCGATCACGCCGGTGGCGATGGTGTCGCACTTCATGATGCCGCCGAAGATGTTCACGAGGATGGCTTCCACGTTCTTGTTCTTCAGCATGATCTTGAAGGCTTCGGTGACCTTCTCGGGGGTGGCGCCGCCGCCCACGTCCAGGAAGTTGGCCGGCTCGCCGCCGAACAGCTTGATGGTGTCCATGGTGGCCATGGCCAGGCCGGCACCGTTCACCAGGCAGCCGATGTTGCCGTCCAGCGAGATGTAGGCGAGGTCGAACTTGGAGGCTTCGACTTCAGCCGCGTCTTCTTCGTCGAGGTCGCGCAGGGCCACGATTTCGGGGTGGCGGAACAGCGCGTTGCTGTCGAAGTTGAACTTGGCGTCCAGCGCCATGACGTTGCCCTTGCTGTCACGGTTGAGCGGGTTGATCTCGACCAGCGAGGCGTCCGTCTCCATGTAACAGGCGTAGAGCTTCTTGAGGATGTCGACCGTCTGCGCGGTCGAGTCGGCCGGCATGCCGATGCCGTCGGCGATCTGCTTGGCCTGTTCGTCGGTCAGGCCCTTTTCGGGGTCCGCGAACACGGTGATGATCTTCTCGGGCGAGGAGTGAGCCACTTCCTCGATGTCCATGCCGCCTTCGCTCGAAGCGATGAAGGCCACCTTCTGGGTCGCACGGTCGGTCACGGCCGAAACGTAGTATTCCTTGTTGATGTCGGCGCCATCTTCGATGTAGAGGCGGCGCACCTTCTGGCCTTCGGGGCCGGTCTGGTGGGTCTTGAGCTGCATGCCGAGGATTTCGCCGGCCAGCTTCTTGACGTCTTCGATCGACTTGGCGACCTTGACGCCGCCGCCCTTGCCGCGGCCACCCGCGTGAATCTGGGCCTTGACGACCCAGACCGGGCCTCCAAGCTTCTGGGCGGCTTCGACAGCCTCCTGAACCGTGTATGCCGGAATGCCGCGCGGCACCGGCACGCCGAACTTGGCAAGGATTTCCTTGCCTTGGTACTCGTGAATCTTCATGAGGGATGTCTCTCGGAAGGAGGAAGTTGAGAACGGGAGATCTGGGGTCTGAGGCTTCTTTGGCTCTGTTGCTCGCGGGCGACGGCAGCCTGACGGCTGGGGGCGGCGAACAACCGCGGACTGTATCATGGTGCGCCGCACCAATACTCGACGTGCGGTTGCGGTCAATACGTACTTTCTTCTAGCCCCTCTACGCACACTCCGATATGGCCAAGGTTTTCATCGACGGCGAAGCCGGCACCACCGGCCTTCAGATTCGCGAGCGGCTGCAGACGATGCCGCAGATCGAGCTCGTGAGCATCGCGCCCGAGCTGCGCAAGGACGTGAACGCCAAGCGCGAACTCATGGCCGGCGTCGATCTCGTGGTGCTGTGCCTGCACGACGACGCAGCCCGCGAATCGGTCGCGCTGATCGACCAGCTGCCGGCCAAGAAACCCAAGATCATCGACGCCTCCACTGCGCACCGCGTGGCGCCCGGCTGGGTCTTCGGCTTTCCCGAACTGGTCGAAGGCCACTGGCAGGCCGTGGCGAAGGCCGACCGCGTCGGCAACCCCGGCTGCTACGCGACCGGCGCCATCGCCATGCTGCGTCCGCTGGTCGATGCGGGCATCCTTCCGGTCGACTTTCCGGTGTCGCTGCCCTCGGTGAGCGGCTATTCGGGCGGCGGCCGGGCCATGATCGAGGAGTACGAGAGCGGCAAGGCGCCGCTGTTCGAGACCTACGCGCTGGGCCTGAAGCACAAGCACATTCCCGAAATCATGGCGTACACCGGCCTCACGCGCCGGCCGGTCTTCATTCCCTCGGTGGGCAATTTCAAGCAGGGCATGCTGGTTCAGCTGCCGCTGCACCTCGACCTGCTGCCCGGCAAGCCGAAGTCCGGCGACCTGCAGGACGCGCTCACCGCGCACTACGCGCGCAGCAACACGCCCGAGCAGTTCGTGAAGGTGCTGCCGCCCACCGAGAGCGGCAAGCTCGATGCGCTTGCGCTAAACGACACCAACCAGCTCGAGATCCGCGTGTTTCCGAACGAAGACCACCGCCATGCCGTGGTGATCGCGCGCCTGGACAACCTCGGCAAGGGCGCCAGCGGCGCCGCGGTACAAAACCTGAAGCTGATGCTGGCGCTCTGAGCGCCACGCACTTTTTCTTCCTTGGTTACCTGACGAGCCAGAGGCCCACGCCCAGCAGGACGGCGTGCGCGGCCAGCGCTATATAGAGCGGCTTGCGTGAAGGCGTCGACATCTCCTGCAGCGTCTCGTTGATGCGGCGCGTGAGCAGCGCGCGAAGCGCCGGGTCTTGCGCCGCGCCCTCCCCCGCCACCGGCTCCCCTTGCGCGGCGCGGCCTTGCTGCCACTCGGCCAGCATGTCGCTCAATGGCAGGCGGTTCAGCACGAAGGCCACCACCGATCGCACCGCCTTGCCCTCGCCCAGCACCGGCGCGAGTTGCTTGGTCAATGCATCGACCGACAGCCAATCGGCCGTCCGCTGCAGCGCGCCATGCGTACGCGGCATCGCCTCGATGCGGCCCGCGACAGCGCCGGCCAGCCGCTGCGACACCGCCTCGCCACGCGCTGCGACCAGGTGCTGCATCGCCTTGGCGCGGCCCTGGTGCACGCCCAGCATCGTGTAGACGACCACGAACAGAAGCAGCAGCACCGCGACCAGCACCGGCGGCGAAGTGACGAGCGCCACGATGGCCCCGGCACCGCCGGCCCGCGCCGCTGTATTGCCCGGCCCGTTCAGCTGGCTCAGGTAGAAAAAGAAGACACCGCCACCGAGCACCACGCCGAGCAGTCCGCCCTTGATGACGGAGCCGGCGAAAGAGAGTCCGGCCTTGGCGCCGGTGCGGACGAGAGAGGGTTGATTGACGGGTTCAGATGACACGGGAAGCTCCTCCGGTTTTTTTTCACGCCGCCTCGCACGAGGCCGGTCGCCGCAGATCATGCCATCGACATCCAACACCATAATCGCGCCCACATCACAACGAGGAGAGGGATCGCCATGGCAACAGTCAAATTTCAGAAACCGACCGGCGCATTTGTCGCCGCCTCCTGGGCCGCGCTGATCATCGGCGCCATCGTCTACCTGATCGGGCTGTGGAACGCCTCGATGCAGCTCAACGAGAAGGGCTACTACTTCACCATCCTCATGTACGGCCTCTTCTCCGCCGTGTCGCTCCAAAAGACCGTGCGCGACCGCATCGAGGGCATGACCGTGACCGGCATCTACTACGGCCTGTGCTGGATCTCGCTGCTGCTGTCGGTCGCCCTGCTTTCGGTCGGCCTCTTCAACGCCACGCTGGCGGCCAGCGAGAAAGGCTTCTACGCCATGGCCTTCCTGCTGAGCCTCTTCGGCGCGGTGGCGGTGCAGAAGAACGTGCGCGACATCGCGGCGCACAAGGGCGAGGCCCCGGCGTTCGACGACACGCCCGAGGCCAGCTGAAGCCGCCGGCTCAGTCCGCTTCGAGCAGCCGCTTCAGCGCCTGCAGGTCGCGCGCGATCCACGCGGCATCGCGCTCGAAGGCCGCGTCGTCCATGTGCGGCTGGCGCAGCAGGGTGAACTGCAGCTCGCAGGCATCCGGCGCCACGCCGATCACGCGAAACGGCAGGTAGACCTCGGGCACGCCTTCGGGCGCGACCCAGTGGTCGAGCACGCCGAAGTCGTTGGCGGGTGCAAAACGCATGCGAGCGTCGCCGCTCTCGGGCGTGCGCACGATCCAGTGATCGCCCTGCGGCAGCAGCGCGCTCTTGGCGAGCCCGCTGGCCCAGTCGGGCAATCGCATCGGGTCGGCGGCGACCCGGTAGGCGCGGCGCCATTCGCAAGCCACGCGCTGCGCGATGACGCGCGACTGCACGCCGCGATCTTCATTCGTCTGCTGATTCATCATCGAAATCGCTCCTGAGCACCTTGGACACGACGGCGCCCGAGAAACCGCGCGCCATCAGGAATCGCATCTGCTTCGCCCACTCTTTCGCGTCGGCTGGCGGGGCGTCGAAGCGGCGGCGCCACAGGGCCGTGGCACGTTCGACCTCGGTGTCCTGCAGGCCGGCCACCGCTTCGGCGATGGCCTCGGGCGCGATGCCCTTGGCCTGCAGTTCCTGCCTGACGCGCAACGCGCCCGATCGGGCGGCCCGCTGGTTCAGCACCGAGGCCACCACGCGCGGCTCGCTGATGAAATCCTTGGCCACCAGCTCGTCGAGCGCCTTCGCCAGCGTGCCGGGTTCTTCTTCGTGCCTGGCGAGCTTGCGCTCCAGCTCCGCGCGCGAATGCTCGCGCTGGCTCAGGAGCCGCAGCGCGCGGCCTTTGAGAGAGGGGGCGCCGAAAGCCATCCGGGGTTCGCTCGCGCGGCCCGTGAAACTCGCGAAGGGCCGCTATCGAACTCTTACTCCGCTGCCGCCTTGTCGGCCTTGGGCGCCTTGGCAGGCTTCTCGGCCTTCTCCGGCTCCGAGCCTGCATCGGCAGCCAGCAGCGGGATGCCCAGCGACTCGCGCACCTTGTTCTCGATCTCGCGCGACAGCTCGGGGTTCTCGCGCAGGAACTCGCGGGCGTTGTCACGGCCCTGGCCGATCTTCTCGCCGTTGTAGGCGTACCAGGCGCCGGACTTGTCGACGATCTTGGCGGTGACGCCCATGTCGATGACTTCGCCTTCGCGGCTGATGCCTTCGCCGAACAGGATGTCGAACTCGGCCGTCTTGAACGGAGGCGAGACCTTGTTCTTCACCACCTTCACCTTGGTTTCGTTGCCGATGGCCTCGTCGCCCTTCTTGATGGTGCCGATGCGACGGATGTCCAGGCGCACCGAGGCGTAGAACTTCAGCGCATTGCCGCCGGTGGTGGTTTCGGGCGAGCCGAACATCACGCCGATCTTCATGCGGATCTGGTTGATGAAGATGACCATGCAGTTGGTCTTCTTGATCGTGGCGGTGAGCTTGCGCAGCGCCTGGCTCATGAGGCGAGCCTGCAGACCGGGCAGCGAGTCGCCCATTTCGCCTTCGATTTCGGCCTTGGGCGTGAGCGCGGCGACCGAGTCGATGACGATCAGGTCCACAGCGCCCGAGCGCACCAGCGAGTCGACGATTTCGAGCGCCTGTTCACCGGTGTCGGGCTGACTGATCAGCAGGTCGGACAGGTTCACGCCGAGCTTCTGGGCGTACTGCACGTCGAGCGCGTGCTCGGCATCGACGAAAGCGCAGGTGCCGGCCTGCTTCTGCATGGCGGCGATGACCTGCAGCGTGAGCGTGGTCTTGCCCGAGGATTCCGGACCGTAGATCTCGATCACCCGGCCGCGCGGCAAGCCGCCGACGCCCAGGGCGATGTCCAGGCCCAGCGAGCCGGTGGAGACCACCTGGATGTCTTCCAGCGCCTCGCCTTCGCCCAACCGCATGATCGTGCCCTTGCCGAACTGCTTTTCGATCTGGGCCAGCGCGGCTTGAAGAGCCTTGGCCTTTTCACTGTTGGCGACCGAGATGCTTGCGCCCTTGACGACTGCGTCCATGTGGAAATCTCCTTGAAAATCAACGGTTTGTGTCTGGTTTCCATCCATCTGCTTTTAACCACAGGCTGGATGTTTGAACAGTAGTGTAGTGGCTCATGGGTTTACGTAAACCCATTTTTTGGTCAGTTTGCTTTACCATCTGGCGCCATGGCCGAAGCTGCTTTCCCGACCGATCCGGACGCCTGGCGACAGACCCACCTGGGCCGCCTGCTGGGCCATGCGATGCGCCGTTTCGACGAGCGCGTGCTGGAACTGATGGCGCACGACGTCGACGTGCCACTCGCCCTCTCGAACCTCGCCGCGCGCGCCCAGGTGAGCGCCGCGCACATCCACATCACCCGGCATCTCGCGCGCGAAGGTTCGCGTCTCACAGAACTGGCCGACCGTGCAGGCATGACCAAGCAGGCGATGGGTGCGCTCGTGGACCAGTGCGAAGCCTGGGGCCTGGTCACGCGCGGCCCCGATCCGCTCGATGCGCGGGCGCGGCGCGTGCTCTTCACGGCCGACGGCCTCGCCTGGCTCGACGCCTTCCGCAGCGCGGTGACTCAGGCCGAGCGCGAGTTCCGCAGCAGCGTCGGCGACGAGATCGCCACCGTGGTAACCATCGGTCTCGAAGCCTATACGGCGGGCTAGACTCGGCCGAGAGACAAAGTGAATGGCGCCGGCATGGCGCCCGAACCGGCCGGAGGTGGCTCATGCGAATACTGATTGCCGAAGACGACCAGGTGCTCGCCGATGCCCTGCTGCGGAGCCTGCGCACCTCGGGTGCGGCGGTCGACCACGTGGCCAACGGCTCGCAGGCCGACACCGCGCTCATGACCCACAGCGAGTTCGACCTGCTGATCCTCGACCTGGGCCTGCCCAGCCTGCACGGCATCGAGATCCTCAAGCGCCTGCGCGCCCGCGGCTCGCAACTGCCCGTGCTGGTGCTCACCGCCGCAGACAGCGTGGAAGAGCGCGTCAAGGGCCTGGACCACGGCGCCGACGACTACATGGCCAAGCCCTTCAGCCTGCAGGAACTCGAAGCGCGCGTGCGCGCCCTCACCCGCCGCGGCATGGGCGCCACCAGCAACGCGATCCGCCATGGCCCGCTGGTCTACGACCAAGCCGGCCGCGTGGCGACCATCGACGGCAAGATGATCGAACTCTCGGCCCGCGAACTCGGCCTGCTCGAAGTGCTGCTGCAGCGCGCCGGGCGGCTGGTGAGCAAGGACCAGCTGGTCGACCGTCTGTGCGAATGGGGCGAAGAGGTGAGCCTCAACGCGATCGAGGTCTACATCCACCGCCTGCGCAAGAAGATCGAGAAGGGCCCGGTGCGCATCGCGACGGTTCGCGGACTGGGTTATTGCCTCGAAAAGATCCAGTGACGATGGCGCAGCCGCCCCGCGTGCGCGGCATGCCGGAGGGCTCGGCCCGATGAAGCTCTTTCAGCGCGCCCAGCGTTCGCTCTTTGGCGAAATCCTCGACTGGATGCTCACGCCGCTCCTGCTGCTGGTGCCGGTGAGCATCGGCGTCACCTGGCTGGTGGCGCAGGGCATCGCCAACGCGCCCTTCGACCGCGCGCTCGAACACAACGTGAAGGCCCTGGCCGAATTGGTAACGGTGAAGGAAGGGCACACGCAGTTCGTGCTGTCCCAATCGGCGCGCGAGATCCTGCGGGCCGACGACACCGGCCACGTGTATTACCAACTGCTCGACGGCCACGACACGCTGCTCGGCGGCGAACGCGACCTTCCGATGCCGGGTCTCGACGAACCGCTGCCGCCCGGTCAGGTCTTCCTGCACAACAGTGCCCTGCACGGCAATGAGGTGCGCGTGGCCTCGCTGTGGATTCCCAGCGGCGTAGACGACGTGCCGCCCACGCTGCTGCAACTGGCCGAAACGCGCGAGAAGCAGTCGGTGCTCGCCCTCGAGATCATCAAGGGCGTGCTGCTGCCGCAGTTCGCGATCCTGCCGCTCGCGGTGCTCCTGATCTGGCTCGCGCTGGTGCGCGGGATCAAGCCGCTGTCGGTGGTGGAGGCGCGCATCCGCGAACGTCGGCCCGGCGACCTGAGTCCGCTCGACGAATCGTCGGTGCCGCTCGAAGTCGTGCCGCTGGTGTCGTCTGTCAACGAACTGCTGAACAAGCTCAACGACTCCATCGACACGCAAAAACGCTTTCTCGCCGACGCCGCGCACCAGCTCAAGACGCCGCTCGCGGGCCTTCGCATGCAGGCCGACCTCGCGCAGCGCGAAGGCGCCAATGCCGATGAACTGAAGCAGTCGCTCAAGCAGATCGGCCGCGCCAGCGTGCGCGCCACGCACACGGTGAATCAGCTGCTGTCGCTCGCGCGCGCCGAGGGCAACAGCGCCAACACGCACCGCCAGCCCTGCGACCTCGCGCGGCTCACCATCGAAGTGGTGCGCGAGGCCGTGCCGCGTGCCATCGAAAAGCGCATCGACATCGGCTACGACGGCGCGGAGGCCGGTGCGCCCGGCGTGATGTTCGACGGCAACCCGACGCTCTTGAAAGAGCTGGTGCGCAACCTCGTGGACAACGCGCTCAACTACACGCCCTCCACGCCCGAGCACCCCGGCGTGATCACCGCCCGCGTGCTGGCCGATCCGTTCGGCCATGTGCTGCTGCTGCAGGTGGAGGACAACGGACCCGGCATCGCCGAGTGCGACCGCGAGCTGGTGTTCGAGCCCTTCTACCGCGTGCTCGGCAACGAGGCCGACGGCTCGGGGCTGGGCCTGCCGATCGTGCGGGAGATCGCGAACCAGCACCGCGCACAGGTGAAGCTGGAAGACGCGCATCCCGGCAAGCATCCGCCAGGTGCGCGCTTCACAGTGCGTTTCGAAGGGGAGCATCTGCAGTGAGCGCGTCCGCCAAGGAGAGCAAAGCCATCGACGCGCTGCGCCGGCGTTTCAAGGCGATCCGCATCGACACCGACGTGTCGGACATGTTCGACTTCGGCGCCGACCTGCTGGCGCTTCAGTCGGCCGAGGCGCTGGCCTTCCACTACGAACTGCTGCGCGACACCGGCATGGACAGCGAGTTGTTCGACTGGCTTTGCCGCAAGTTCAGCGAACGCGGCGACGCAGCCGAAGACCATCTGCTCGCGTGTTTTGCAAAGGAGCACGACCCGACGATGCAGGCGACGGTGCTTCAGATGCTCGGCACCTTCAAGTACCGCAAGGGCCGGCGACTGAAGGAAACAGCGGCACTGGCGCGCGCCGCGCTCGCATCGCCCAACGAAGACCTGCGCTGCAAGGGCCTGTGGGTGATCGGCTGGCTCGGCGGCACGGCCGACGTCGCGAAGGTGGCACCCCTGCTCGCCAGCGACCCCATCGCTGCGAACCGCCAATGGGCCGCCAGTGCGCTGATGCAGATCGTGCTCAACCGCCGCAGCGCGGCGCCCAAGGCGCTCGAATGTTTGCGCACCGCCCTCGAGGCCGAGACCGATCCGGTGGCGCTTCGCGGCATCCTGGTCGCGGTGCAGGAAATTGCGGGCAAGAAGTTCGGCCTGAGTTCAAGTTCGCACGAGCAACCATCCGAAGAAAAGCTGCAGGCCGCGCTGACCAAGGCGCGCCGCATGTTCGCGCGCGCCGCCGCCTGATCCCCGTATCTCCAACTACGGCGCGGGCGCGCCCGCCTTCGCTTCCTTGCGCACCTGCACCCACTCGGGCTTGATCTGCCGAGACACCCGCTGCGGCTCGCGCTCGTTGAGGCTCGCCGGCGCCAGGCCGAAGCCCACCAGATCACCGCGTGCCCACAGGAAGTAGCCGGCGTTGGCCAGCAGCAGGACGATCAACGCCAGGCGCAGTTTCATGGGGATGATTTTCAGAACGCCATGCCGCGAGGGCGCACGCTCACTTCGTCGCTCGTGATGATCTGCAGGCCCGCGGCCGTGCGCACCTGCAGCTCGCCGCTCCAGGCCACGCCTTCGCAGACGCCTTCGGTGCCGTCGCTCAGCACCACCTCGCGGCCGCGCAGCACATCGCGCGCGGCAAAACGTTCGGCGAACTGCGCGAAGCCCTGCGCCTCGAAGGCGAGCACGTTGCGCACCAGCGGCTCGGCCAGTTCGCGCAGCACCTCGGGCGCGGCCGCGTCGGGGCGCCATTGGTGCAGCCATGCGGGCGGCGTGCGCATGCCGTCGGCTTCGCGCGCGCCGATGTTGATGCCGATGCCGATCACCACGAACCGCTGCGCACCGGGGCCGGCAGCATGCGGCAATGCGGTTTCGATGAGGATGCCGACCAGCTTGCTGTCGTTCACCCAGATGTCGTTGGGCCACTTGAGGCCGACCTTGTGTGCGCCCGTCGGATCGAGGCTTTCGGCCACGCTGACACCGACAGCGAGCGACAGGCCCGACCAGTCGGCCGGCGCAAGCGGCAGGCCCAGCGAGAACAGGAGCGAGGTCTGTGCCTGGCTCTGCGGTGCGCTCTGCCACACGCGACCGAGGCGCCCACGGCCTGCGGTCTGGCGCTCCGCCACCAGCAGCACCGGCTCGACGCGACCGGCGCGCGCACGGCGCATGAGCTCGGTGCTGGTGGAATCGATCTCGGCCACGGCCTCGACCGCGAAGCCTGGCAACAGCGGCGCGACCGACGCGACGATCCTGTCTTCCTGCCAGGCGCCCGTGCTGCTGCTCATGTCAGTCCTTCTTGGACTTCTTCTTTTCGGTTTGCTTCTCAGCCTTTTTGTCGGCTTTCTTCTCGGCCTTCCTGGCCTCTTTTTTCTTCTCTTCTTTCTTCTCGGCCTTTTTCTTTTCGGCCTTCTTCTTGGCTTTCTTCTTCTTTTTCTTTTCTTCGTCCTCATCCTTGGGTGTCAGCAGCGTGCCGCGGCACTGTTCGGAGCCGCACCAGCAAGGAAATTCGGACAAGAGCTTCGGCGTGTACGGCTCGTCGATGATCAGGCCGTAGTCGTAATTGAGCTCTTCTCCTGCAGCGATGTTGCGCAGTGCCTTGATATAAACGCGCCCATCGACTTCGTCGGCCTCGCAGTTCGGCTCGCACGAGTGGTTGATCCAGCGGGCGTCGTTGCCCTTGACGTTGCCGTCGATCACGCGACCGTCGTCGATGTGGAAGTAGAAGGTGTGATTCGGCTGGGCCGGGTCGTGCGGATGGCGGCGCAGCGCCTCTTTCCAGTTGATGACCTCGCCCTTGTATTCGATCAGCGTCTCGCCTTCGGCCAGGTCGTCCACCGCGAACACGCCGTTGCCATGGACATCCGAGCGCCGCATCTGGATGCGGCGGCCGGCGAGTTGTGGGGATTTGGAAGGCATCGCCGAAGTCTGTTAGTTTGAATATGCACACACATGCGCGTGTGCGCGTGCACACACGCGGGAAGCCGCAGAGTATAGAGAGCCCTTAGATGACAAAGACGTTGGTAATCGCAGAAAAGCCATCGGTGGCACAGGACATCGTCCGCGCCCTCACGCCGGTGGCCGGCAAATTCGACAAACATGACGAGCATTTCGAGAACGACAGCTATGTCGTGACCAGCGCTGTCGGTCACCTGGTCGAGATCCAGGCGCCCGAGGAGTTCGACGTCAAGCGCGGCAAGTGGAGCTTTGCCAACCTGCCCGTGATCCCGCCGCACTTCGACCTGAAGCCGGTCGACAAGACCAAGACGCGGCTGAACGCCGTGGTCAAGCAGGCCAAGCGCAAGGACGTGACGCAGCTCATCAACGCCTGCGACGCGGGCCGTGAGGGCGAACTGATCTTCCGCCTCATCGAGCAGTACGCCGGCGGCAAGAGTCCGCTGGGCAAGCCGGTCAAGCGCCTGTGGCTGCAGTCGATGACGCCGCAGGCGATTCGCGACGGCTTCGATGCGCTGCGCACCGAAAAGCAGATGCAGGGCCTGGCCGACGCGGCGCGCTCGCGCTCCGAGGCCGACTGGCTGGTGGGCATCAACGGCACGCGCGCGATGACCGCATTCAATTCGCGCGACGGCGGCTTCTTTCTCACGACCGTGGGCCGCGTGCAGACGCCGACGCTGTCGGTCGTCGTGGAGCGCGAAGAACAGATCCGCAAGTTCGTCTCGCGCGACTACTGGGAAATCCACGGCAGCTTCGCGGCCGAGGCCGGCCAGTACCCGGGCAAGTGGTTCAACCCCGACTGGAAGAAAGCGAACGCGCCGCTGCTGGCCAACGGTGAACCCGATGCCGAGCAGCGCGCCGACCGCGTGTGGACCGAGCAGGAAGCCCGCGCCATCGCCGACGCCTCGCGCGGCAAGCCCGCCACGGTCACCGAAGAGAGCAAGCCCACCACGCAGGCCTCGCCCGCGCTGTTCGACCTGACTTCGCTGCAGCGCGAGGCCAACGGCCGCTTCGGCTTCAGCGCCAAGACCACGCTCGCGCTGGCCCAGAGCCTGTACGAACGCCACAAGGCGCTGACGTATCCGCGTACCGATTCGCGCGCGCTGCCGGAAGACTATCTGCCGGTGGTCAAGGACACCATGGAGATGCTCGCCAACAGCGGCATGAAGCACCTGGCGCCGTTCGCCAAGCAGGCGGTCGACGGCAACTACGTCAAGCCCAACAAGCGCATCTTCGACAACGCCAAGGTGTCGGATCACTTCGCCATCATCCCGACGCTGCAGGCCCCGAGCGGCCTGAGCGAGGCCGAGCAGAAGCTGTATGACTTCGTGGTGCGGCGCTTTCTCTCGGTGTTCTTCCCGAGCGCCGAGCACCAGGTGACCACGCGCATCAGCACGGTGGAGCAGGGCGGCAAGAAGTACCCGTTCCGCACCGACGGCAAGGTGCTGGTCAAGCCGGGTTGGCTCGCCATCTACGGCAAGGAAGCGCAGGACGACGAGAAGGAAGACGACAAGGACGGCAAGCGCCTCGTGCCGGTGAAGCCGGGCGAGATCGTGCAGAACGAGTCGGCCGACCTCAAGGGCCTGAAGACGCGCCCGCCCGCACGCTATTCGGAAGCCACGCTGCTGGGCGCCATGGAAGGCGCCGGCAAGACCATCGACGACGACGAGCTGCGCGAGGCCATGCAGGAGAAGGGCTTGGGCACGCCAGCCACGCGTGCGGCCACCATCGAAGGCCTGATCGCCGAGAAGTACATGCTGCGCGAAGGCCGCGAACTCATTCCGACCGCGAAGGCCTTCCAGCTCATGACGCTGCTGCGCGGCCTGGGCGTGGAAGAACTCTCCAAGGCCGAGCTCACCGGCGAGTGGGAATACAAGCTCGCGCAGATGGAGAAGGGCGCCCTGAGCCGCGACGCCTTCATGCGCGAGATCGCCCAGATGACGGAGCACATCGTCAAGAAGGCCAAGGAGTACGACCGCGACACCGTGCCGGGCGACTACGCCACGCTCGCGACGCCGTGCCCCAACTGCGGCGGCATCGTGCGCGAAAACTACCGCCGCTACGGCTGCGTGGGCAAGAGCGGCACGGGCGAGGACGCCTGCGGCTTCTCGTTCGGCAAGTCGCCGGCCGGCCGCACCTTCGAGGTGGCCGAGGCCGAGGCGCTGCTGGCCAACAAGCACATCGGCCCGCTGGAGGGCTTCCGCTCCAAGGCGGGCTGGCCTTTCACCGCCGAGATCATCCTCAAGTACGACGAGGAAGAATCGAAGAACTGGAAGCTGGAGTTCGACTTCGGCGACGACAAGAACGGCGACACCGGCGAGATCGTCGACTTCAGCGAGCAGGACACCGTGGGCCCGTGCCCGGTGTGCGGCGCGCCGGTGTTCGAGCACGGCAGCAACTACGTCTGCGAGAAGTCGGTGCCGACCAACGCGCAGCCGACACCCAGCTGCACCTTCAAGACCGGCAAGATCATCCTGCAGCAGCCGGTGGAGCGCGCGCAGATGGAAAAGCTGCTCGCCACCGGCAAGACCGACCTGCTCGACAAGTTCGTGAGCATGCGCACCCGCCGCGCCTTCAAGGCCTTCCTCACCTGGAACGCCGAAGAAGGCAAGGTGACCTTCGAATTCGCGCCGCGCGAAGGCGGCAGCAAATTCCCGCCGCGCAAGACCTTCGGCAAGCCGGCCGCCAAGACCGCGGCTGCGAAGAAGGTGGCGGCGAAGAAGACGCCCGCGGCCAAGAAGGCACCGGCCGCGAAGAAGGCCCCCGCGCCGCGCAAGCCCGGCGCGGGTCTGAAGCCCAGCGACTCGCTGGCCGCTGTGATCGGCGCCGAACCGGTGGCGCGCACCGAGGTCATCAAGAAGCTGTGGGACTACATCAAGGCCAACGGCCTGCAGGACGCGACCAACAAGCGCGCGATCAACGCCGACGCGAAGTTGAAGCCCGTGTTCGGCAAGGACCAGGTGACGATGTTCGAACTCGCGGGCATCGTGGGCAAGCACCTCTCGGCGCCCGACGCGGCCTGACGACACATGCGGCGGCGCGGCCTTCGCCCAGGCCGCCGCGTGGCCTGACAGGCCCATCAAGCTGGTCGTGCCTTTCCCGCCAGGGCAGGCCACCGAGATCGGCCTCTGGGGCGCGGCCCGTCAAGGCATCGGGCGCCAAGCCCGAATAACGGGGTGGACAAGCGCCCGGTGGCGGGTGGGTTGTTACAAGGCCGGTCGGGACGCGCGCCTATAGTGGTCCGCAGTCCCACCCATTCCTGGAGTTTTCCGTGAAGTCATTCATTGCAGCTGTGTTCGCCCTCGCGATGGGCGCCTTGGTGGCGGGCTGCGCCGGCACCGGTTCTGCGGGGCCGACCAGCGGCGCCTCGAGTACCTCGTCCAGCAGCGGCGTCACGGTGTTCGGCACCATCGACGCCAGCGTCAGCGGCAGTTCGAACCGCTCCGACCGCCGCTGATCCTTCTTCTTCAGCGCCGCAGCAACGCCTGCCGCAGCACCCGCGCCGCGCGGTCGCGGATCTTGCCGGAGCCCGAACGCGGCGGCGTCTTCGGCGCGACCTTGGCGGTCGCGCAGGCCCACAGGAAGTCATGCAGGATCGGCGTGTCGTCGACCGTCTCGGTGCTGCCGTACTTGTGGAACTCGGGGTGCCACTGGGTCGCGGCGATGTAGCTGCGGCCCTTGTCCGGCCGGCGGCGGATCGCCTCGGGCACCCGGTCGGGCAGACTCCAGGCCTCGATCTCGAAACCCGGCGCGAGCCCCTTGATGCCCTGGTGGTGGATGCTGTTGACGCGCGCCGTTTCCACCTGCGGATAGAGCTTCGAAAGACGCGTGCCCTGCACGATCTCGATCTGGTGGAAGTTCTGGTCGTAGGTCACCGGATCGCGGTGGCGCAGGCCCCCTTCGTGCTGCGCCTCGATGTCTTGGTAGAGCGTGCCGCCGAAGGCCACGTTGATGAGCTGCAGCCCGCGGCACACGCCGAAGATGGGCTTGCCGGCCTGCTCGAAGGCTTCGACCAATGCCAGGTCGTAGAGATCGCGGATCTGGTCGCCGATCCACGCGTCCTTGAGCGGCACCTCGCCGTAGCTGCCGGGCCAGACGTCGGCGCCGCCGTGCATCACCACGCCGTCGAGCCATTCGGCGTAGTGCGAGAGCTTGGTGTCGCCGCGTGCGGTTTCGCCGGTGGGGCAGGGGACCATCACGACCATCGCGCCGGCCGACATGAGCCAGTGCGCGATCGATTGCTCGACGTACTGCAGCGTCTTGTTGGTGAAGAGCGAGCGGGCCGGGTCGGCGTGCGAGAAGCAGGCGGACAGGCCGATCTTGAGCCGGGCGGAAACGGGTTGCGTCATCGCGGGACTGTCAGCGCGAACTGATCGGGAGGTGCGGAAAGGAAAGTCCATTGTGGCTCGTTGGCCTCTCGCACGGGGTCGGACGACACGCCAAGTATGCTTTCAACGCCGCCACGACGCATAAGGAAGACAAGCCATGAAAACCATCAAGGGCCCCGCCATATTCCTGGCCCAGTTCGCGGGAGACACCGCCCCTTTCAACACGCTCGACGGCATCGCCGGCTGGGCCGCGGGCCTCGGCTACAAGGGCGTGCAAATTCCGAGCTGGGACGCGCGCCTGTTCGACCTCCAGAAGGCCGCCGAGAGCAAGACCTACTGCGATGAAGTAAAGGGCACGCTCGCAAAACACGGGCTGGAGATCACCGAGCTTTCGACCCACCTCCAGGGCCAGCTGGTCGCGGTGCACCCGGCCTACGACGCGGGCTTCGACGGCTTCGCGGCGCCCGAGGTGCGCGGCGATCCGGTCAGGCGCCAGCAGTGGGCCGTGCAGCAGCTGCACTTGGCAGCGAAGGCGTCGGCCAACCTCGGACTCACGGCGCACGCGACTTTCTCGGGCGCGCTGGCGTGGCCGTATCTTTATTCGTGGCCGCCGCGCCCGCCAGGGCTCATCGAGGAAGCCTTCGACGAGCTCGCGCGCCGCTGGCGCCCGATCCTCGACGCCTTCGACGCCGCGGGCGTGGACGTGGGCTACGAAATCCACCCCGGCGAAGACCTGCACGACGGCGTGAGCTACGAGATGTTTTTGGAGCGCGTGGGCAACCACCCGCGCGCCTGCCTGCTGTACGACCCGAGCCACTTCATGCTGCAGCAGCTCGACTACCTGGCGTACATCGACCACTACCACGAGCGCATCAAGATCTTTCACGTGAAGGACGCCGAGTTCAACCCGACCGGCAAGCAAGGCGTGTACGGCGGCTTTCAGAGCTGGATCAACCGGGCCGGTCGCTTCCGCTCGCTGGGCGATGGGCAGGTGAACTTCAAGGCGATCTTCTCGAAGATGGCGCAGTACGACTTTCCGGGTTGGGCGGTGCTCGAATGGGAGTGCTGCATCAAGCATCCGGAAGACGGTGCGCGCGAAGGTGCGGCCTTCATCGCCGACCACATCATCCGCGTGGCCGACCGGGCCTTCGACGACTTCGCTGCGGGCGGTGTGGACGTGGCGTCGAACCGGAAGATGCTCGGACTGGGCTGAATCTCTAGCTCAGCGGTGCAGGGGGCATCCGTTGCGTTCGCTGCGGTAGTTCGACGAGGCGGCGTACGCGGCCTTGCGCGCACGCATCACTTGGCCCAGCGGCCGGTGCGCGGCCAGCGCGTGCCAGGGGTTGAAGGCCATGCCGTCGTCGATCTCGCGCGCGAGGTCATCGCTCCAGCCGGCCTGCGGGCCGACGGTGATGCGCGCCACGGGTACGAAGGGGCTCAGGTCCTGCGGCCATTCGATCGAGGCGTCTTCGACGGGCATGCGCTCCAAATCCACGCACAGCTGCACGCGCAGTTCCCATTCGGCGGACTGCTGTCGCACGAAATCCGCGACCGCTTCGCGCGTGCCGTCCGGCTTGCCGTCGAGGTCGATGGGTTGGCCCTCGAGCGCGACGAGATTGGGCGAGACCGGCGCCAACTGCAGCTTGGCGATGTAGTTGCCGTAGCGGATCGGCACCTGCGTGAAGAAGGTGGCGCCCAGCGGATGCACCTCCGGGTGGCCGCCCATCGCGATGAGCGTTCCGCTCTGGCCGCCGGCCGCCTCGAAGGCCTTCTCCACGCCCTGCAGCACGCTCGAGAGCACGCGCTTGGCGTTGGGTGCCTTGTCGGTGGTGCCGGCGAGCAGCTTCAGGCTCTTGAGGAAACCCTTGGCGTCGGGCGCGGGAAACACGGGTCCGTCGACGAACAGGAAATCCTGCGTGGTGTGGGCCTCCGAGCCTTCCACGCGCTCGCCTTCGACATCCATCACCTTGAGCGCCATGCCGCGCGGCAGCGAGACGCGGTCGTCCAGCATTTCGGCGGGCGGCGTGGAGAGGCGCATGACGACTTGATGGCTGCCTGGCGCAGCGAAAAGGCCCTGCGCCAGCGGCTCGGGCAGGCCGCCCTGCACGCGCAGTTCGCCGCGCAGCAGGCCGTGGCTCTTGGCATGCACGCTGCGCGCCGCGTGGCCGGTGTGATCCGCCATGGTCCTGGACATACCGAGCAGCGTGGCGACGAGTTCGGATTGGGTCTGGAGTTCGTCGTCGGCCACCGTCTCCACGGACGGTTCGAAGCGCACGGGCGCGGTAGTGGAAAGCGTGGCGGTGTTCATCGGCGGTCTTTCTTCTGCGTGGGACTTGCGCCCACGATCCAGCGCACCCGCAAGGCGCCGTGTAGGAGCGCAGCGCCAATGCGTGCGCGCGAAGGGGGCCGCTCAGAGCAGCGGGGCGAGGCGGCGGATCGCGCCGTCGATCTGCGATTCGTCGATGAGGCCGTAGCCGAAGGCGAGGCCGTTGGGTACATCGGGCGCCTGCGGGTCGAGTGCAAAGCGCGAGAGCGGCGGCAGCGTGATGCCTGCCGCGGCGGCGCGTTCGACCACGGCGTGGTCGCGGGTGTCGGTGCGCAGCCAGGCCGACAGGTGCAGGCCCGCATCGGACGGGATCACCTCGAGCCGTCCCGCTGTGTGCTTCGCCAACGCCTCAAGCAGCGCGGTGCGCCGCGCGCCGTAGACCTTGCGCATCTTGCGGATGTGGCGCGCGAGGTGCCCTTCGGCAATGAAGGCGGCCAGCGCCTCTTGGCCGAGCACCGGCCCATGCCAGTCGGCCAGCTCGCGCGCCCGCACCAGCGCCGCGCGTGCCCACGGCGGCGCGACCACGAAGCCCAGGCGCAGCGCGGGGAACAGGCTCTTGGAGAAAGTGCCGACGTAGCAGACTGACTCGGCGCGGTCGAGCGTCTGCAGCGCGTCGAGCGGGCGGCCGGCGAAGCGGAATTCGCTGTCGTAGTCGTCCTCGATGACGACCGCGTTGCGCGCCCGGGCAAAGGCCAGCAGCGCCGCGCGGCGCTGCGGCGACATCGCGACGCCGGTCGGGAACTGGTGCGAGGGCGTCACGCAGATCACGCGCGCCTCGGGTGGCAGCCGATCGACGCACAGGCCCTTGACGTCGGTCGGCACGGTGACCACCTTCGCGCCTGCGGCCGTCATGGCCTCGCGCAGCGAGGGATAGAAAAGCTGCTCGACAGCGACCACGGTGCGGCCCGGCACGACGAGGATGCGCGCGAGCAATCCGAATGCCTGCTGCGCGCCGGCGGTGACGACGATGTCGTCGGCCGTGCAGCCGACCGCGCGGGTGAACGACACGTGCTTGGCGATGGCCTCGCGCAGCGCGGCCTGACCCTGCGGCTCGGCGTAGTCGGCGGGCTCGCGCGCGATGCGGCGCAGCGCGCGATCGGACAGGCGGCGCCAGATGTCGAACGGGAAGGCGCTGGTGTCGGGCAAGCCGACGCGGAAATCGTCGCGCGCGCGTTGGGGCTGCAGCGTGGGCGCGAGGTCGGCGCCCGGCACGTTCAGCGGCACCAGGCGCGGGTCGCGTCGCACGGATGCGCTCTTGGAAATGCGACCGCGGCGCGACTGGGGCAGCGTGTCGGCCACATAGGTGCCGGCGCCGGGGCGCGCAAGCAGGTAGCCCTCGCTCAGCAGCAAGTCGTACGCCGCGAGCATGGTGTTGCGCGACACGCCCAGCCGCCCGGCAAGCGCGCGCGTGGCGGGCAGGCGCGCACCGGGCTGCAGCCGGCCGTCGAGGATGGCGTCGCGCAGCTGCCGGTGCACCTCGCGCAGCAGGTCGCGCGAGCCTGCGCCCGGCAGACGGATGGCGAGTTCAAAAAGTGGCTCCATGAAGTTCGCAGATTGTGGTTCTTTTGAAGAGCCAATCGCAAGCCTATTCTGAAGGCCTCAGAACGCTCACCGGAGTCTCGCCATGAACACCGAACCCGTCGCCAGCCCACAAGCGCAACCTGCCGAACGCCTGCCTGAACGCCTGCCTGTGGGCCTGGCGTGGCTCGCGCTCGGCGCCTTTGCCATCGGCACCGAAAGCTTCATGGTCGCGGGACTGCTGCCGGTGCTGGCGGCCGACCTGCAGGTGAGCGCCACGCGCGCCGGGCAGTTGGTGCTGCTGTTCGCGCTGAGCTACGCGATCGGCTCGCCGCTGATGGCCGCGCTGTTCGCGCGCTTTGGCCGGCGCCCGTTGCTGATTGCCAGCCTTGGGGCGTTTTCGGGCCTCACGCTGGCGGCGTCGATGGCGCACGGCTTCGCGCAACTGGCGCTGGCGCGGGTCGCGCTGGGGTTGGTGGCCGGCGTGTTCTTGCCGACCGCGAGCGCGGTGGCGGCATCGATGGTGTCGCCCGCGCTGCGCGGCCGGGCGCTCGCCATCGTGTCGGGCGGCGGCACGGTGGCGGTCGCGCTCGGCGTGCCGCTGGGCGCGTGGATCGCCGGTTGGGGCGGCTGGCGCACGGCCTACCTGCTGATCGCCGCGGTGGCGGCACTGGCCACCTGGGGCCTGCCCGCCGGTTTGCCGCGCGGGCTGGCGTCGGCACCGGCCGCTGCCGCGCGCACGCCGTCGTTCTCGGTGGCACGCGAACCCGGCGTGCTGCCGGCACTGCTGACCACCATGCTGTGGGCGACGGGCGGCTTCAGCTTCTATACGTACATCGCGCCGTTCCTGTCCGGCACGCTGGATTTCGGCGTCGAGGGCGTGAGCGCGGTGTTCTTCGCGATCGGCATCGCGGCAGCCATTGGCACCGCGGCCGGCGGCTGGGCGACCGACCGCTTCGGCGCCGATCGCATGGCGCAGGGCTTCGCGCTGATGCTGGTGGTGATCCTGGGCGGCCTGTCGTTCTCCGCGCAGATGCTGCCGCGCGAACTGGCGCTGCCGCTGATCGTCGGGCTGTCGGCGCTCTGGGGCTTTGCGGGCTGGGGCTTCGGCCCGGCGCAGGCGGTGCGGCTGATCCGTCTCGCACCGGAGCGCGCGCCGATGACGCTGTCGCTCAACGCCTCGGCGGTCTACCTCGGGATCGCGGCCGGATCGGGGCTGGGCGGCGTGGTGATCGAGTGGGTCGGCGTAAGTGCCGTGGGCTGGGCCGGCGCGGTTTGCCAACTCGCGGGATTGGGCTTGATGTTGCGCGCTGCCCACAAGTCGCGGACTGCGCTTTCCTCGCCGACATCGCCGCTGGCCGCCTGATTGCAGCGAGTTTCGCTATATTTTCAATAGCAAACTTCGCAAGAGCGACCGTCCTTCTCGGGGCCATTGAGGCTCCGCTTGCTTTGAAGGTGAGCAACTGTCATGCCCGTCAAGCTATAATGGCGGGTTCGTTTCGATACCACGACGAAGCACTTCGTCAAATTGCCGGCTGACCTGCAACTATCCCTTGGATTTTTCAGGCCCCCACACTTTCAGCCGGCTTCACAGTGTGTTGGAGCGCCAGACCGGGCGCCCATGATTGCCACCACTGCCTTCGTTCTTGTTGAAGCGAATAGCGCGTCCGCCGCGCCATTCCGGCCGGCCCACGCCCGTTTTCAATTATTTTTCAGGCACTTCGCGTTCAACATTCGCGCGCTGTGCCAAGGCTTCATGGACATCATTCAACACAGTATCGCGGTGGGCAAGTACCTTGTTTCTCCGCTCATTCGACACCAGGACGACGGCAATTTCGCCGCCTCCGTCTCGATCCGCTCCGGCCACGGCAGCGGCATGCACGACCGCGTGATGCGTTTCACGCCGCGTTTTGCGAGCCACGCCGCCGCCGTCGGCTATGCCATCGACCAAGGCCTGGGCTGGGTGCGCGAGCGCAACGCGCCGCTCGCCTTGCCGTGCGCAGGCTGAAACAATCACGCCCATCTTCATATCCAACACACATCGAACGAGATTCAGAGGTAACCAAGCATGCCCAAGGAAGAACTGATCGAAATGAACGGCGCAGTGACCGAAGTCCTGCCCGACTCGCGCTACCGCGTCACGCTGGACAACGGCCATCAGCTGATCGCCTACAGCGGCGGCAAGATGCGCAAGCACCACATCCGCATCCTGGCGGGTGACAAGGTGTCGCTCGAGCTCTCGCCCTACGACCTGACCAAGGGTCGCATCACCTTCCGTCACCTGGAACGTCGCGGCCCGCCGCCGACCTCCGGCGGCAACAACTCTCCCCGCCGCTGATCCGCGACGGACATGAGGCCTTGCGGCACCCCGCGAAGGGTGCCGGCAAGGCCTTTGTTTTTCCCGGGTCCCGGCTGCTGAAACGATGACTACGACCAATCCCACAGCCGACGGCTCCCAAGCCCAGGTTTCGACCGACAACGGCTTTGCCACCCTGGCGCTCTCGCCCCAGATGCTGGCCAACCTTACCCAGCTCGGCTACACGCAGATGACGGCCATCCAGGCCGCCGCCCTGCCGCCGGCGCTGCTCGGCAAGGACCTGATTGCCCAGGCCAAGACCGGCAGCGGCAAGACCGCCGCCTTTGCCCTCGCGCTGCTCGCCAATCTCAATGCACGCCGCTTCGCCATCCAGGCGATGGTGCTGTGCCCGACGCGCGAGCTGGCCGACCAGGTCACGACCGAGATCCGGCGCCTGGCGCGTGCCGAGGAAAACATCAAGGTGGTCACGCTCTGCGGCGGCGTCGCGCTGCGCGGGCAGATCGCGAGCCTGGAGCACGGCGCGCACATCGTCGTGGGCACGCCGGGCCGGATCATGGACCACCTGGAGCGCGGCAACCTCGACCTCTCGGCGCTCAACACGCTGGTGCTCGACGAAGCCGACCGCATGCTGGACATGGGCTTCTTCGACGACATCGTGAAGGTCGCGCGCCAGTGCCCGAAGGAACGCCAGACGCTGCTGTTCTCGGCCACCTACCCCGAAGGCATCGCCAAGCTCGCGCAGCAGTTCATGAAGAGCCCGCAGCAGATCACGGTGCAGGCGCAGCATGAAGGCAGCAAGATCCGCCAGCGCTGGTACCAGGTGAAGGACAGCGAGCGGCTGCACACCGTGAGCCTCTTGCTCGACCATTTCCGTCCCGTCAGCACGCTGGCCTTCTGCAACACCAAGCAGCAGTGCCGCGACCTCGTCGAAGTGCTTCAGGCGCAGGGCTTCAGCGCGCTGGCGCTCTTCGGCGAGCTCGAACAGCGCGAGCGCGACCAGGTGCTGGTGCAGTTCGCCAACCGCAGCTGCTCGGTGCTCGTGGCCACCGACGTGGCGGCGCGCGGGCTGGACATCTCGCACCTCGAAGCGGTGATCAACGTCGACGTAACGCCTGATTCGGAAATCCACATTCATCGCGTCGGCCGCACCGGCCGCGTGGGCCAATCGGGCGATGCCGAAGGCCTGGCGCTGAACCTGGCCAGCATGAACGAGATGGGCAGCGTCGGAAAGATCGAGCAGTTGCAGGGCCGCGAGTCCGAATGGCACGAACTGGCCGAGCTCACGCCCGGCAAGGGCGCGCCGCTGCAGCCGCCGATGGCCACGCTGCAGATCGTCGGCGGGCGCAAGGAAAAGATCCGCGCCGGCGACGTGCTGGGCGCGCTCACGGGCGACTGCGGCTACACGAAGGACCAGGTCGGCAAGATCAACGTCAACGAGTTCTCGACGTATGTGGCTGTGGACCGCGCGATCGCTGCGGAAGCGGCGCACAAGCTCGGCAGCGGCCGGGTCAAGGGCAAGTCGGTCAAGGTGCGCCTGCTGACGCTGCAGGACCAGTAACCGCCGCCGGCTGCGGCGTCGCGAGCGCCGCCGCATCGCCATGCGCCGAGGTCGGCGCCACCGGTGCGTCGAGCACCGGTGCAGGCGCCTTCATCGACGGCTCCTGCCGCGCCAATTTGGCCGCCAGCCGGAACGCCACCACCACCGCCAGCAATCCGAAGATCGACGAGCCCACGGCCTGCCCGACGAGCACGCCGGCCGCGCCGTGGTGCGAGCCCCACCAGGCAAACGGAATCGTGCCCAGCGTGGCGCGCCCCCAGTTGAAAAAAGTCGACAGCAGCGGATGCCCGAGGTTGTTGAACGACGCGTTCGCCACGAACAGCCCGCCTGAAAAGAAGAAGCTGGCCGCGAGCCAGGTGCAGAACAGCGCGATCAGCTCGGCGGCCTGTCCTTCGGCCGAGAACGCGCGGATCAGCACGCCCTGTCCCAACGCCAGCACGAGCCAGGCGACGGCGACCGAGGCCACCATGAAGAGCAAGCTGTCGCGCAATCCTTCCTGCACGCGGCGGTACTGGCCGGCGCCGAGGTTCTGCGCGAGGATCGGCCCGACCGCGCCGCTCAGTGCGTAGACGAGCCCGAACGCCACCGGGCTCAAGCGGTCGATGGTGGCCGCGCCCGCCACAGCAGACGGACCGAACTGCGCGATCGCATGCGTAACGAACGCAGCGCCGACGGGCGTCGCGAGGTTCGTCAGCACCGCCGGCCCCGCAACGCTCGCGAGGGCACGCGCGTCGCCGGCCAGCCGCGGCGCTTCGAAGCGCCCTAGCATCCGGTGCTTCACCATCACGCCATGCAGCCCGATGGCTGCGAGCACCATGCGCGACACCACCGCGCTGATCGCCGCGCCGTCGAGCCCCAGGCCGAAACCGAAGATCAAGATCGGATCGAGCACTGCGGTCACAAAGGCCGCGGCGAGCGTGACCGTCATCGAGCGACGCGCATCGCCGATGGAGCGCAAGAGCGCCGAGCACGCCATGCCCAGGCCCAACAGCGGCAGCGTGTGCACCGTCACTGCGAGGTAGCGCTGCGCGAGCCGCGCCGTCTCGCCCTCGGCACCGAGCACGTGAAGGGCAGGGTGCAGGAAGAAGGCCGTGCCGCTGCCCACCACCACCGACGCGGCCGTCATCAACACGAGGCTCGAGGTGGCGATGCGCCGCGCATCCATCGCGCGGCCGGCGCCCACGGTGCGCGACACCACGGCCGCGATGCCGATGGTGAGGCCGATGCACAGCGACGCATGAAAGAACCCCACCACGCCTGCGAAACCGACCGCCGCCGCCGTCTCTTTCTCCCCGAGCAGCGAGATGTAGAAGAGGTTGATCAGGTCGACCGCGAACACCGCGATCAGCCCGATGGCACCGGTGCCGGCCATCACGCAAACATGGCGCAGCAGCGAGCCCGAAACGAAGCGCGGACGCTCGACGGCACCCGCC
Source organism: Variovorax sp. W1I1 (assembly GCF_030815625.1). Classification (NCBI taxonomy): domain Bacteria; kingdom Pseudomonadati; phylum Pseudomonadota; class Betaproteobacteria; order Burkholderiales; family Comamonadaceae; genus Variovorax; species Variovorax sp. W1I1. The sequence goes on from NZ_JAUSWZ010000001.1 coordinate 6,074,266, forward strand.
GTTTCGGTTATTGGCATATGAAATCCTCGATGTGGCCTAATTGCGGGTTCGAACATTACTTTTACCCGAGCTTTTCATGCCCAAGACATTCCGTACCGAAGCCGAACGCGTTGCCACCCCGAAGCCGACGCCGCTGCCCGGCTACACGCTGCCCAAGACCGGTGGCGGCCAGAAGGTCAGCCTGGAACGTGGCACCGCAACGCGCAGCAAGAAGAACCCCGGCAAGCGCGCCAAGAAGGGCGGCTGATCCAGCACCTGCGGCTCCCCGGGAGCCACGACGAACGCGCCCTCGGGCGCGTTTTGTCGTTGGGCCAGCTATAAACAACGCCGCGATGTCCGACGACAACCAGATCTTCATCCCGCCCTCGTTCTTCGCGGTCTACAGCGATGCGCGCCAGCGTTTGAGCGAGCCGATCGGCGTGGTGCGCGAGCGCTACGAGATCTGCGAGGACCTCGCCAACCACCTCGTGGGCCATGCGCAGATCCAGCATCACACCGAGGTGCCGGTCGAGAGCGAGATCCTGCGGCGCATTCACGCCGGGCTCGCGACGCCGGAATCGGGCGTGTCGCCCGCCGAGGCCGAGTGGATCGTGCAGCGGCTGGCCGAGCTGCTGGGCTGGCCCGGCCCCGAGCCGGCGGCCGCAGTTGACTGAGCCGCGGACGCCATCTGGCGGCCGATGCGCCGGCAAGGCGCCTCGGGCCTGGACACCAGCTCGACTCCCCAGGAGGACCAGGTCATGACCAGCCGAACCACCGACGTTCTCCTTACTGCCGCCGCGCCCGCCATCTGGGGCAGCACCTACATCGTCACCACGGAACTCCTGCCACCGAACTACCCGCTGACGGTCGCGCTGCTGCGTGCGCTGCCCGCGGGATTGCTGCTGCTGCTGATCGTCCGTCAACTGCCCGAGCGCGCGTGGTGGGGCCGCATCTTCGTGCTCGGCGCGCTGAACTTCGCGATCCTCTGGGCGATGCTGTTCGTCGCGGCCTACCGGCTGCCGGGCGGCGTTGCGGCGACGATCACTTCGGTGCAACCGCTCTTCGTTGTGTTCCTTGCAAGCGTGCTCCTCGGCTCGCCGATACGCGCGCTGTCGATCGCGGCGGCGGTGGTCGGCATCGGCGGCGTCGCGCTGCTGGTGCTCACGCCGAATGCAGCGCTCGATGCGCTCGGCATTGCCGCGGCGGTGGCAGGCGCGGTGTCGATGGCCTTCGGCACGGTGCTCGCCCGCCGCTGGCAGCCGCCGGTTTCGGCGCTGGTCTTCACCGCATGGCAGCTCACCGCGGGCGGGCTCCTGCTGCTGCCGTTCGCACTGCTGCTGGAGCCGCCGCTGCCCGCGCTCACCGCGCAAAACTGGATCGGCTTCGCATGGCTTGGCCTCGTGGGCGCCGCGCTCACCTACATCGTGTGGTTCCGCGGCGTGGCGCGGCTGGAGCCTTCGGCGGTCGCGCCGCTGGCCTTCCTGAGCCCGGTGACGGCGGTGATCCTGGGCTGGGCGCTGCTGGGTCAGCGCCTCTCGGTGCCGCAGATCGCGGGCATCGGCATCGTGATCGCGAGCATCTGGATGAGCCAGCATGCACAGCGCGGCGCGCGGCCGACGGTGCTCGCGAAACCCGCGGCGCGCTAGCCGATCAAGCGACAGCCTGCACCGCTGTCGCCTGCCTCAGCAGGTGCAGGTACCCCGGCTGCACTTCCATCCGATCGGTGATGCCCCGGCGCAGCAGCAGGCGGTGCGCCTTCGGCAGCGCCCAGCAGGGGAGGTTGGTGAACATGTGATGTTCGCAGTGGTAGTTGACCCAGTAGGGCGCGATGAAGATGCGCTCGACCAGGTTGGCATGCGTGGTGCGCGCCTGGCGCAACGGATCGGCCTCGTTCTGCGCCACCAGCGCATGCTCGGCGATGTTGCGCACGCGGCTCACCAGCGGCAGCCAGGTCGCCATCGGCAGCAGCCACGTCAGCACCCAGGCCCACCAGTAGCCAGCCAATGCGAAGGCCAGCAGGCCGAGACCGTTGCCGATGAGAAAGCGCCGGTCCTTCGCGATCTCGCGGCCGAACACCTGCAGCGCCGATTCGCCGGGCGCGCGATTGCGGATGCCCTCCGCGATGTGGCCGAAGCGCTGCTTGTAGAAGGTCTGCCCGCTCAGGTCGCGCACGACCTTGCGCCACATCGATTCGCGCGTGATCGGGAAGGGCGCCGACAGCACGAGGTCCGGGTCTTCGGTCTGCTGCACGAAGCGGTGGTGCTGCAGGTGATAGGGCCGGTAGTCGCGCAGGGTGTACGAACACAGCCAGTGGCCGACCCAGTCGTTGACCTTGCGGCTGCGGTGCAGGCCCGCATGCGCCGCGTCGTGCATGAGGATGAAGAGCCCCAGTTGCCGCGCGCCGACGACCGGCACCATAAGCGGAATGGTCCACGGCCACACGATGCCCGCAAGCATCGCGGCGCCGATCACGCCCCAGCAATGCGCCACCAGCCACAGGCCTTTCCATGACGAACGGCAAGTGAGCGACTGCCACTCTTCGGGCGTGAAGAAATCTTCGGGTTGGGCGCGGGGTGCGACGGCCATCAGGCCAGTATGCGCTGGGGGCCTCGACAAATCACGCGTAGTTCCCCGGTGTGGAAATGCAGTCCTTCGACCTATTTGTCGATGATCTTGCGAGCGAAAAGCTCCAGGTAATCCATGAGGCGCTCGGCGCCCGCAACCGCCGCGGCCTCGTCACCGGTCGCGATGCCCTGCGCGAGTTCGAGGTGCGCGTTCGCGCCTTCGACGATCTCGCCTTCGTGCTGGTAGGCGTACCAGAAGCGGCGGCATTGCACGATGGGCGGGATCACCGCCTTCACGGCCGAATCGTTGTGGCTCGCCTGATGGTTGACGAGGTCGAGCGCGTGGTCGGCGCGCATGTAGTCGGTCAGGTCGCCGCGGCCCGCGGCCTCGACCATTTCCTCGGCGCAGCGCACGATGTCCTTGCGCTGCAGCGCGGTCGCGCGGCGCGCCGAGCAGCCCGCGATCACACGTTCGAGCACGCGCCGGGTCTGGATCACATCGAGGTGGTCGGCCAGGTCGATGGCCGATACCAGGAGCCCGCGGCGCGGCTGCTGAACGATGAGCCCGATCGACACCATGCGCATCAGCGCCTCGCGCACCGGCGTGCGGCCGAGGCCGGTGCGCGAGGCAAGGTCGGCCTCGACGATCTGGCTGCCGGGCCGCAGCTGCATGGTGGACAGCAGCGTCTCGATGGCGTCGTAGGCCACGTCGGCGGCGCGGCGCTTGGGCGGGGGGCGGGGGGTGGTCTTCGGGGGGGCCATGGTTGTCTTCGGATGCGGCCTCATTGTCGGGCGTCGTCCTCGCTGGCCAATCCGGCCAGCGTTGCGATGCGCACCGGCGACAGCGGGGGGCGCGGCGCGGGCGGCGCCCAGCCGAAGAGGAACTGCGCCGCATCGCCGCACACGCGGCCCTGGCAGGCGCCCATGCCGCAGCGGCGGTGCAGCTTGGCATCGGTCCAGCCGGTGCAGTCCGCGAGCGCGGAGAAGGGCACGTCTTCGCAGCGGCACACGAGGGTGTCGGGCTGCGGCATCTGTTTGATCTCGGGGGCCAGCGCGAAGCTGCGGTGCAGTTGCGCGGCGAAAACGTCCCAGCGGGCGCGTTCGGCTTCGTGCTGCTTTGCGGCGCGTTCGTTGCCGACGGCCGCGTAGCCGGCGATGGTGCCCTGCGCGAGCGCGCGCTCGCTGCCGCCGAAGCCGGTGCATTCGCCGGCGGCGTAGACATCGGGCAGGCTGGTGAGCTGCCGCGTGTCGACGGCCAGCGCCTGCGCGCCGACACCTTCGGTCGTGAGGGCGCAGCCGAGCAGGCGGCCGAGTTGCGTGTTCGGCGTGAGGCCGAAGCCGCAGGCCACGCGGTCGCAGGCGATTTCCACTTCGCGCCCGCCTTGGAGAAGCCAAGCCGATTCGACCTGCGCGTTGCCTTGTGCGGACACGATGCGCGACGAAGTGCGGTACTGCGGATCGGCCAGCGTCACCGACTGCGCGGCCTTGCCCGGCCAGCGCCAGAGGTTCGCGGCGAAGCCCGCGACCGCCGAGAACGTGGCCTGCTCCGCGATGCGCACCACCTTCGCGCCGGCAGCGCGCGCAGTGGCCGCAGCGGCGAGCAGCAACGGCCCGCTGCCCGCGATCACGATGCGCTCGCCTTCGACCGGCAGGCCTGCCTTGATGAGCGCCTGCAATCCGCCAGCACCCGTCACGCCGGGCAACGTCCAGCCGGGGAAGGGCAGCAGCAGTTCGCGCGCGCCGGTGCAGAGGATCAGCTGCTTCCACTGCACGCGCCAGCCGCGTTCGGCGTCTTCAAGCAGCAGTTCGTTGCGCGCAGGCGCGGCGATCACGCGCGTGCCGCTGCTGACGCGGATGTTGGCGTGGCGCTCGAGCGCATCGCGCCACTTGCGCGCTGCCGGGGGCAACGAGGCGCCGGGGCCGTCGCGCCAGATCTGTCCGCCGGGTATGGGGTTGTCGTCGATCACGACGATCGATGCGCCGCTCGGCGCGGCAGCGACAGCCGCCGCCATGCCTGCAGGGCCCGCGCCGACGATCAGCACATCGCAGTGTTCGAGCGCGGTCATTCCGAGGTCTCCACGCGCATGCCTTCGCCGCAGACTGTCTGGCAGGCGAGCCGGCGGCGGCCGTCGATCAGCACGCGGCATTCCTGGCACACGCCCATGCCGCAGAACGGCGCGCGCGGCTGGCCCGTGACGGAGGTTCGCGCCACGCCCATGCCGCCCGCGATGCGCAACGCGGCGGCGACCGAACTGCCCGCCTTCACGCGCACCAGATTGCCATCGATGTGCAGCAAGGTGTGGGCGCTCATGCCATCTCCAGCAGACCACGCGGCGCATAAGGCGCCGCATCGAATTCAGGTGCGGCACCTGTCATCAGCGCCCCGAGCAGGTGCGCGCTGCCCGGCGCGGTGGTCACGCCCAGGCCCTCGTGGCCGACGGCGAGCCAGAGCTTCTCGCGCCACGGATGCTTGCCCAGCAGCGGCAGGCCATCGGGCGACGCGGCGCGCATGCCGGTCCACGAACGCACCGCGTTGAGGTTGCCGAGCCCCGGCAGGTAGTCGAGCGTGCGCTGCAGCATGCGCGCGAGCATCGGCGCTTCCACGGCCGGGTCGGTCGTGTCGAACTGGCGCGAGGAGCCGACCAGCAACTGCCCCGTGGGCCGCGGCTGCACGTTGAACGCGACCGAGTCGCCGTCGCTGTGGTGCGCGCTGGTCACGTAGCCGAGCTCGACGAGCTGGTGATGCACCGTGCCCGGATAGCGGTCGGTGATCAGCAGGTGGCCCTTCTTCGGGCGGATCGGGAGTTCGGGGCAGAGCGTCGTCGCCTCGATGCCGTTGGCCAGCACGATCTGCGGCGCGCTGCGGCGGGTGCCGTCGGCGAGACGCAGCGTGCCGTCGTCTTCGATGGCATCGACCTTCGCGTGTTCGATGCGGATTGCATTGCCGCCTTGCGCGAGCAGCCAGCGCGCGGCATTCGGCGCGTAGAGGATGCCGTCGCCCGGCACTTCGAGCGCGCCCGCGAGGCCTTTGCGCAGCGCAGGTTCGGCGCGTGCCAATGCGGTTGCGTCGAGTAGCCGGCTTTCGACGCCATCCGCGCGCAATCGTTGCTGCTTGCGTTCGGCCTCGGCCATTTCTTCTTCGTTCGCGGCGATCCAGAGCGTGCCGCAAGCGCTGTACGCGCAGTCTTCGGGCATGTGCGGCGCGAGGGCGCACCATCGCGCCGTCGAATCGCGGCTCAACGCGAGCTCGGCCGGGTTGTCGTCCATCACCACGAGGTGACCCATGCCGGCGCCGGTGGCACCGCCGATGCGCGCATCGAGCACCAGCACGTTGCGGCCGGCCTGCGCCAGCGCGTGCGCGCAGGCGGCGCCGACGATGCCGGCACCGATGACGATCACGTCCGCGTTCATGCCAGCGGCTTCAGAGCCGGATGCCCCATCCGAACGGGTCTTCGTCGTCGACCAGCAGCGTGGCCTCGGCGCTGATGTGCGCGCGGCCACGCAGGGTAGGGATGACCTTGTCGCCGTCCATCATGTAGCTCGCCTCGAAGCGGCTGCCGATCACGCTGGCCTGCGTCCACGTCTCGCCCGGCGCGAGCTTGCCGTCGGCCGCGAGGCAGGCGATCTTGGCGCTGGTGCCGGTGCCGCAGGGCGATCGGTCGTAGGCGTTGCCGGGGCAGAGCACGAAGTTGCGGCTGTCCGCGCCGTCGTCATCGTTCGCGAAGAGTTCGATGTGATCGATCTCCGCGCCTTCCGCGCCGGTAATGCCCTGCGCTGCAAGCGCCTTGCGCAGGGCGGCTGTGTAGTCGGTCAGCGCGGCGAGGTTGTCGCTCGCCACGCGCTGGCCATGTTCGTTCACCAGGAAGAACCAGTTGCCGCCATACGCCACATCGCCGCGCACGGTGCCGTGGCCCGGCAGCTCGACCGCCACCTGATGCAGATGCCGGTACGCCGGCACGTTGCGCACGCTCACCGAGCCGTCGGCATGCAGCGTGGTCGTGACCGTGCCGACCGGCGTCTCGATGCGGTGCTCGCCCACGCCGATGCGCCCCATGTGCGCCAGGCTCGCGACCAGCCCGATGGTGCCGTGGCCGCACATGCCCAGATACCCGGCGTTGTTGAAGAAGATCACGCCCGCAGCGGCGTCGGGCGACACCGGCTCGCACAAGAGCGCGCCGACCACCACGTCGCTGCCGCGCGGCTCCAGCACGGTGGCTGCGCGCCACTTGTCGTGCTGGTCGGCCAGCAACGCGCGGCGCTCGGCCATGCTGCCGCCACCCAGGTCGGGAAACCCGCCGATCACAAGGCGCGTGGGCTCGCCGCCCGTGTGCGAGTCGACGATCTGGATGCGTTGCATGTCGTGGCGTCTTTCTTTCAGTAGCTGGCGATAGGGACGGGGGCTGCGTTCTTGAAGGTGAACACCGTGATCGGCGCCTGCTTCATGTTGCCCTTGTCGTCGTACGAATAGGTCGCGGCCACGCCCTTGTAGGTGTCCTTGTAGAGCTGCGCGCCCACCTTGTCGGGGTCGATCGAGTTGGCCTTCTTCATCGATTCGCCGATGAACAGCACCTGGTCGTAGTACGAGGCGGCGTACGCATCGGCATCGGCGTTGAAGCGCTTCTTGAACTTCTCCTTGAAGGCCGGGCCGCTCTGCGCCTTCTCGAGGATCGAGCCGCCCTGCGCGCAGTACACGAGGTCGTTGACCGCATCGCCGCCGAGCTTGCCGGTGGCGGGGCTGCAGACGGTGTCGCCGCCCAGGAGCTTGCCGGGCACGGCGAGCTGCTTCATCTGGCGCGCCATCGGTGCGGCCTGCGGTGCATAGCCGCCGAAGAAGATCGCCTCGGGCGCCTTGGCCTTCATGTTGGTCAGGATGGCGGTGAAGTCCACGGCCTTGTCGGTGGTGAATTCCTTGCCGACCACGGTGAGGCCCTGCTTCTGCGCTTCCTTGGTGAACTCTTCGGCGAGACCCTGGCCGAAGGCGGTGCGGTCGTCGATGACGCCGACCTTCTTGACCTTCAGCTCCTTGGCCGCGTACACGGCCATGCTGGAGCCGATCTGGTTGTCGCTCGCGATGATGCGATAGAGGTTCTTGTAGCCGCCTTGCGTCACCTTCGGGTTGGTGCCCACTGTCGAGACCATGGTGCCGCCGTCGCTGTAGATGCGCGAGGCCGGAATCGCCACGCCCGAGCAGTACGGGCCCATGACGAACTTGACGCCGTCGTCCACGAACTTCTGCGCCACGCTCACGCCGGTCTTGGCGTCGCACTGGTCGTCTTCGGAGACCAGCTCGAACTTCAGCGTCTTGCCGCCGACGCTGAGCTTCTTGGCGTTGAGCTCCTCGATGGCCAGGCGCACGCCGTTTTCATTGTCCTTGCCCGCGAACGCGTTGGGACCCGAGAGGGGACCGCTGTGGCCGATCTTCACGACCTGCTCCTGCGCGCTGGCCTGGCCTGCGACGGCGAGTGCCACCAGGCCGATGCCGCCGATGAATGGAACCATGCTTGCTTTTGTCTTCATGCTTCTTCCTAGGTTGGGACAATGAAAAGGGCGGTTATTACACAACCGACTGGTACTGCGCCGGCCGCGTCGCGAGCGCCTTCTTCACGATGTTCTCGATGAAGGCGCGTTCCTCGCCGATGAGCGGCAGACGCGGACGCCGCATGTGCTCCGTGCCTACGCCGACCAGCACGTCGATGAGCTTCAGGTTCTGCACCAGCTTGGTCGATACATCCAGGTGCAGCATCGGCGTCATCCACTGGTAGAGCTTGAGCGCTTCGGCGAACTTGCCGGCCTTCATCAGGTCGTACAGCGCCACCGTCTCGCGCGGGAACGCGCAGCCCACGCCCGCGAGCAGGCCGTCGCAGCCGAGCGCCAGGCCTTCATAGGCGAGATCGTCCACGCCGAGGAAGAGTTGGTAGCGGTCGCCCACCGTGTTGCGCAGGTCCGTGATGCGGCGGATGTTGTCGGTGCTCTCCTTGATGGCGGCGATCCATTCGCAATCGGCCAGCTCGACCATGTGCTCGGGCTTCAAGTCCACGCGGTAGGCCACCGGGTTGTTGTAGACCATGATGGGTTTCTGCGCCGCGTTCGCGATGGTGCGCACGTTGAGCATCGCCTCGCGCGCGTCGGCCACGTAGATCACCGAGGGCATCACCATGAAGCCGGCCACGCCGAGCTTGTTGGCACCGTCCACGTAGCGCAGCGCTTCGCGGGTGCTCGTTTCCGACACGTTGGCCAGCACCGGGATGCGGCCGTCGGCGGCTTCGAGCGCGATCTTGGCGACCTGCAGCTTTTCTTCGAGCGTCAGCGTGCTGGCTTCGCCGAGCGAGCCGCAGGTGACGAGGCCGTGGATGCCGTTGCGGATCTGGAAGTCGATGTGGCGCGCGGTGCCCTCGGCATCGATGCTTTCGTCGGCGTGGAACTTGGTGGTGATGGCGGGAAAGATGCCTTGCCAGCGGGGATTGCTCACGGGTCGCTCCTTGGGTGTGCGGTGGAAATCAGGCGCACTTTAAATATATTAAGAACATATCGTCAAGATATTTTTCTGCGCCCAGCCGTCGGCCAACGTCGCGGCACCCGCGCCCTTTCCGGCCTGATTTATCCGACGCGCGGCGTGCCGACAGCGCCCGCAAGGAAGCGCGCAGCCTCGCTTCGCATTCCCCGCGAAATGGCTTCCCAGGTCGATGCGGGGAAATCGGGCGGCAGCAATGCCTCGACTTCGCCCAGCGCTTCCTCCAGCGACGCCACCATGTCCAGCATGGCGTTCCACACGTCGATGCCGCCGTTCTTCATCGCCAGCTGGTGCCAATGGCGCGCCTGGATGGTGTGAAAAAGGTAGTGCTTGCTTTTGGAGCGAACCGCCATGGCCAGGCCCGCCTTGCGCTGCTGGAACTGGTGGGGTCCGTTGCCGAAGTAGGGCCACATCGAAATGATGTCGTAGAGCGGCGTCATGTCGTAGACGTCGCCCTGGTACAGGCGGACAGAGAAGTTCTTGGCGTGGCCGTCCGTCGCGGCGAGAAGAAAGAACGCCAGCTGGGTCAGCAGGAACCGGGTGCGGTCGTCAGCGCTCCGGCTTCCCTGCAGCAGCTGCAGGCAATTGGCCATGCCGGGGCCTTCGTCGTGCTCGTACTTCCGCGTCGACGGCAGCCCCATGGCCTGGCAGAAATCTTCTTGCGGCAGGCGTGCGATCCATGTGCCGCCGTCCATCCATTCGCGATCGAAACGCTCCACCACCAGGACCGTCTGGCCCTCGAAGGTCGCCATGGATGTTGGCGCCACAAGTAGGCCGAGCGCCTCGACGATCTGCGCGCAAACCCATTCGTTCTGCACCGAGTCGGATGCGTCCACGCGCCTGGAGCCGCCGATGAGTCCGAGCGGCAATTTGATGATGTGCGTGGTCGGCGTGGCGCCGTGCGGGCGGCACCACGCGCCGTTCCAGCGGGTCAGGGCGGTCTTTTCCTGTGCGCCGGCAAGCGAGATGCGAAACAGGTGTTCGTCGCGCACGCTTTCGGGGGTGGCGTCGGACGGAACGGCCCGCAGCAGCTCGGCGATTTCCTTGTCGCCGATGGGCTCGCAGTTCATCGCGTTCCAGCCGTCGGGTTCCGCGCCTTCAGGCAGCAATTGCACGGCGCCGACGCAGTCACGCCCGATGGCTTCGAGCAGGTCGAAGGTGTTGATGCCCTTGAGCCTGAAACGGTGGCCCAGGCGCACCCGGATCGCGATGTTGTCGGGCAGCAGGTTGTCGAAGTAGTTCCGGACAACGTCGCCCCGGACTTCGAGCGTGCTGTTGATCGGGATCGACAGCGACAACGAACGCCGTCGCGGCGAATCCAGCCATCCGGGGTGATACCTGAACGCGTGGGAATCGCGATCGACAGACCAGGTGCCGACCAGCTCTCCGTTCATCCACGCATTCAGCGCCTGCATCACCAGGAGTCCGCCTTCGGCCGGATGACGAAGCTGCGGCGCGATGTCGGCTTGACGTCCTTGCCCGGGTTCAGGGCTTGAAGCTGCCGGAGCAATGCACCCGGTGCGGTCGATCCGACCTGGGCTGCCCCGTCCTCGTCGGACGATTGAGCTGCCGCGGCGTCAGGCTCTTGCGCGGACAGCGTCACCAGCACGGACCCGCCGTTCATCTTTCGGGTCGTCCACCCCTCGGGGACCTTCACGTCCGTGTCCTGGGACGACGTGTATTCCGGGCCCTCTTCCATGGCGTACACGGGGCCGCTCGAAGGCGGCGCATCGTCCCGCAGGTAGAAGGACGCCCCCAGCGCCGACAGAAGCTTCGCCAGGTGCTCGAGACCGACGGCACCGGGATTCGCCTCGATCTCCGCGATCCGGGCCTGGCTGACGCCGACGAGCGCGCCTGCTTGCGCCTGCGTCAGGCCACGTTTTTTTCGCAGCGCCTTCAGGTGGGGCCGCAGTTGGTCGACGAAGCGAAGGGGATAGTCCATCTTGCAAGCAAGATATCGGCCCTGGCTTATTTTGTCAACATACAAGCTTGGGCTTATTGTTGCTGATTACAAGCTTTGGCTTGTACGAGCTAAAAACAAGCTTAGGCTTGTAATTCACACCTAGTCGATCTTCGCGCCCGACGCCTTCACCACCGCGCCCATCGCATCCCAGTCAGACCGCAGCAGCTTCTGGAACTCTTCCGCGCTCTGGCTGCGCGGCTCCACGCCCAGGCGCTTGAAGCGCTCCTGGATCGCCGGATCGGCCAGCACCTTGTTGGCCGCTGCGTTGATCCGCTCGACCTCGGCCTTCGGCGTGCCGGCCGGTGCCAGCAGCCCGATCCACGAATCGAAGGCGTAGCCCGACAGGCCGCTCTCGGCCACGGTCGGCAGCTTCGGCAGGAAGGGGCTGCGCGACTGGCCGGTGGAGGCCAGCAGCTTCATGCGCGCGTCGTCCTGAAAGCCCATCACGCCGATGCTCGAGGAGATGACCGCCTGCACCCGCCCCGCGAGCACTTCGTTGACGGCTTCGCCGGTCGACTTGGTCGGGATGTGCGTCATCTGCAGCCCCGCCTTAGCGAGGAACGACGCCATCGCCAGATGCGTCGCGCTGCCATTGCCCGCCGAGGCGTAGTTGTACTTGCCCGGGTTGGCCTTCACCTCCTTGATGAAGTCGGCCGTATTCGACACGTTCATCCCGCTCGCCACCGCCAGCACATAGCCCGCGTTGCCCACATTCGCCACGCCGACGAAATCCTTCAACGGGTCATAGGACAGCTTGCTGTACAGAAAGGCCGCGATGTTGTGGCTCGCGGCCGCGAGCACCAGCGTGCTGCCATCGGCCGGCGCCTTGGCCGCGACGGCCGCGCCCACGGTGCCGCCCGCGCCCGCGCGGTTCTCGACGATGGCGCTCGCGTTGAGCGCCGCACCCAGCTCGTTGTTGAACGCGCGCGCCACCGTGTCCTGCACGGCGCCGGTGCCGAAGGGCACGATGATGTGGATCACGCGCTGCTGTGCGTGGGCGCCGAAGCCGAAGCTGCAGAACGCCACGGCGGCTGCAACCGCAGCCAGCGAACGTCGGGTGAACAGGGTGGAGGTCATCGTTGTGGCCGCTTTCATCATCGTCAACAGGAAAGAAAAACTCAGGTGCCCGACGGCAGCCAGCGCTGCACCAGCTTCACGAAGTAGCTGGCACCGATCGGGATGATCTCGTCGTTGAAATCGAACGAGGTGTTGTGAATGATGCAAGGGCCGGGCCCGTGGCCGTCGAGCCGGTGGTCGCCGTCGCCATTGCCGAGAAACGCGTAGCAGCCGGGCCGCGCGAGCAGCATGTGCGCGAAGTCCTCGGCGCCCATCACGGCGGGGAAATCGTCGGTGACCATGTCGTCGCCCACCACCTCGCGCATCACGCCGGCGGCAAAGCGCGCTTCGGCCGGATGGTTCACCGTCGGCGGCGACGAGCGGTTGAAGTACACCTCGGCCGTGCAGCCATGCGCCGCCGACACGCCGGCCGCCACTTCGCGCAGTTGCGCCTCGATCTTGTCGATGGCCTCGATGGAGAAGGTGCGGATCGTGCCGCCGACCGTCGCCACATCGGGAATCACATTCGGCGCATCCGAGCCCTGCAGTTGCGTGACCGCGAGCAGTGCGCGCTCGGTGCTCGGAATGGTGCGCGCCACGATGGTCTGCAGCTGCTGCGCAAGCGTGACCACCGCGGCCACCGGGTCGATGCCCGTGTGCGGCATCGAGGCGTGCGTGCCGCGCCCGCGCACGGTGATCTTGTAGGTGTTGCTCGACGCCATCAGCGCGCCTTCGTTGAGCGCGAAGCGGCCCACGTCGCCGACCGGAAAGTTGTGCAGCCCGAAGACCGCATCGCACGGGAAGCGCTCGAAGAGGCCCTCGTCGATCATCTTCTTGGCGCCGGCCTTGCCCATCTCCTCGGCGGGCTGGAAGATGAAATGCACGGTGCCGTCGAAATCGTCAGGCCCTTGCTGCGACAGATGCCAGGCGGCAGCCAGCAGCATCGTCGTGTGGCCGTCGTGGCCGCAGGCGTGCATGCGGCCGGGGTTGGTCGATTTGTGGGCGAAGTCGTTGGCTTCGTGCAGCGGCAGCGCGTCCATGTCGGCGCGCAGGCCGATGGTGCGCGAGCCCGTGCCCTTGCGCAGCACGCCGACGAGGCCCGTGCCCGCGATGCCGCGGTGCACCTCGATGCCCCATTCCGTGAGCAGGTTCGCGACCTTCTCGGAAGTGCGGTGTTCCTCGAAGCCCAGTTCGGGATGCGCGTGGATGTCGCGTCGGATGTCTACGAAGCGGGCGGCGTTGCTGGCGAAAGCGTCGACGATGTTCATGGCGGGTGGGGGCTGCGGGAGTCGTTCGAAGCGAACGATTCTGTCGCAGCCGCCCGCCGGGCGCACGCTGGTTTGCTCTGGGTCTGCGGTGCGCGGATCAGCCCAGCCGGCCTTCCTTTCGCAGCGTCGCGCCGATGCGCCGGATTTCCGCCTCGCCCAGGTCCAGCGTCGCGCGGCTCGTGTGCACCGAGTAGTGGCCCATCACGAGTTCGTGCGGATGCTTCACCGCCGAGCCGAGCACGAACGAGGTGTCGCCGCGCGCCGTGAAATCGATGGCCTCGCCGGACTCCTCGAACACCGCGAGCTCGCCGGTGTCGACGGGCCCACCCGCATCGAGCCGCCCCGCGTTCACCGCGACCCAGCCGATCGTGTGGCCAGCCGGCGGCGTGTAGCGCCAGCGTTCGCCGTCCTTCAATTCCACCGCCAGATAGTTCATCGGCGCCGGTGCGGGAATGGCGCTCTGCGCCGCACCGTAGCGACCGAGCAGCACGCGCGCCGGGCCCTCCTGCGGCACCTGCGAAGGCGCGAGGTAGATGCTTTGCGCCGGCGCGTTTTCTTCCGACGCCGGCAGCGCCACCCAGAGCTGGAAGCCGCGCACGCGCTTCACGCCCGGCGCGGGCGCGCCGGTGTGCCACACGCCGTTGCCCGCGCGCATCCACTCGACGCCGCCGCCGTGCAGCACGCCCTGTTCGCCGGTCGTGTCTTCGTAGAGCGTGTCGCCTTCGATCAGCCAGGTCAGCGTCGCGATGCCCGAGTGCGGGTGCATGCCGAAGCCCTTGTGGCCGCCGCCGACGTCGAAGCCGAACAGGTCCAGGAACACGAAGGGTTTCAGGAATTCGCCCAGATCGCCCGGGCTCATGAGCCGCGTGATCGGCCCGTGCTGCGCGCCGCGCGTGCGGTAGACGATGGCGCGGGCTTCGGTGGCAACAACAGCGGCGGTCATGCGGCCTCCCTCGCTGTCTTCAGCGCACGGGTCCACCACGCGAGATCGTCCAGCATGCCGGTGGCGGCTTGCGCGAGATGCGGGAAGTCGTCGAAGCTCTTGCCCTGCTGCCAGATGCCGAGGAACTCGACCATGCCGATGTGCACGGCATTGCGCACCGGCGCCATCTGCATCTCGACCGCGACCAGCCGCAGCTGCTCCACCGCGCGCGCCGCGCCCACGCCGCCGTAGCCGACGAAGCCGATCGGCTTGCGGATGAATTCCTTGTAGGCCCAGTCGATCGCGTTCTTCAGCACCGCGCTCGGGCCGTGGTTGTATTCGGGCGTGACGACGATCAGGCCGTCGAAGGTGGCGAGCTTGGCCTGCCAGCGCTGCGCGGCCTCGTTCTTCACCGGGCCCCAGGCGGGCGCGCCGGCTTCGTTGAAGAAGGGCAGCGGGTGGTCGCGCAGGTCGACCAGTTCGAAGGCGAGGTCGGTGCGCTGCTTGGCGAGGTCGTGGATCCACTGCGCGGGCTTCTCGCCGAAACGGCCTTCGCGGGTCGAGCCGAGGACGATGCCGATGAGGGGTTTTTGCTGTGGGGTCATGGGGTACTCCTGAATGGGTGGGAAGGCGGCTGCAAGGCCATGACCTGAAGGGTAGGGTCGCCCCCATTGATCGACTAGACGGTAGAGTCGGATTGCACTCGTCCATCAATCGAAGGAATCAGCCCCATGCTCGACCTCAACCACATCGCCATGTTTGTGCAGGTGGTGCGCCACGGCAGCTTTGCCGAAGCCGGCCGCCGGCTCGGCCTGCCGCCCAACACGGTGAGCCGGCGCATCCAGGAGCTCGAGGCGCAGTTGGGCACGCGGCTGATGCAGCGCTCGACCCGCAAGCTGACGCTCACGAGCGCCGGGCAGGCTTTTCACGAACGCTGCGCGGGGTCGGTGGACGGGCTGGTCGAGGCCGGGCAGGCGCTGATCACCGGCAGCCAGGAACCGAGCGGGCTCGTGCGCGTGGCGGCGACGGCGGATTTCTTCGACTTCTTCCCGATGGAGTGGGTGGCGGAGTTCCTGGCGGCGAATCCGCTGGTGCGCGTCGATTTCGTGCTGAGCGACGCGAAGGCCGACCTGATCGCCGATCAGATCGACGTGGCGTTCCGCGGCGGCGAGCTGCCGGATTCAGGCTATGTCGGCCGCAAGTTGTTGGGGCCGCGCACGGACGGCTTGGTGGCGAGCCCCGCGTACATCGCCGCGCGCGGGGTGCCTGCGACGTTGCGGGATCTGACGGATCACGACTGCGTGACGGCGGCGCATCCGAGCGGGCGGGCGACCTGGCGGATGACCGGGCCGGACGGGGTGGAGGAAGAAGTGCAGGTCAGCGGGCGCTTCAGCGGGAATACGGCGCAGGCGCTGAGAAGGGCGGCAGTGGCCGGTCTGGGGGTCGCGCTGCTGCCGCCGTCGATGGGGCGGCTGGATGTGGAAGCGGGGCGGCTGGTGCCGGTGCTGCCGCAGTACCAGCGGACGGGGCAGGGGTTGAGCGTGCTGTATCCAAGTCGGAAGCATTTGCCGTTGGCGGTTTCGGCGTTTATCGGGATGGTGATGGAGAGGCTCAGTACCGAAGAGACGCTTCCGGCAGCGTTCAAGTCGTGGAAGACCTAGCTTCAACGGCGAATCGATTTCCACAGAAAATGCCCCGATGAAAATCGAAAAAGACACCGTCGTCACCATCAAGTACAAAGTCTCCGACGCCCAGGGCAAGCTCATCGAAGCCAGCCCCGAGCCGATGGCCTACCTGCATGGCGGCTACGAGAACACCCTGCCCAAGATCGAGGAAGCCCTCGACGGCAAGGAAAAGGGTTTCCAGACCGTTCTGAACCTCTCCCCTGAAGACGCCTTCGGCCAGCGCGACGAGGCGCTGGTTCGCACCATCCCCAAGACCGAATTTCCACCGGGCGTGAAAGTGGGCGGGCAGCTTCAGGGCCGGCTCGACGACGGCACCGAGCACGTCTTTACCGTGACCAAGATCAAGGGTCCGGTCGTGCTGCTCGACGGCAACCATCCGTGGGCCGGCAAGGCGCTGAAGTTCAGCCTGCAGGTGACGGACGTGCGTGCGGCGCTGCCGGTGGAAATCGAGCACCGGCATGTGCATGGTGCGCACGGGCACCATCACTGAGATCGAAAGTCAGCGAGGGCGCGCCGCCTTCTTCCAGAACCGCGGCGCCTCTTCGATCCCGCCCAGCGCCTTGCGGCATGCCTTCGCATGGACCGCATGCCTCGCACTGAACCACCCCACCGCGAACCACGCGCGCCCATCGCGCGCCGTGGCTTCGCGGTAGAGCGCGAGCGCGACGGCTTCGTCGTTGAATTCGCCCAGCGCGTCCTGCGCGGGGCGCAGGTGCTTCAGGTAGCGCTCGGCGGCTGATGACGACGTCGACTTTCCCTCCGCATCGAACAGCGGCGCGACGAACTCGGCGAGGTAGCGCAGGCGCTTGAGTCGCTTGCGCAAGCGGTGCTGGCTTTCGGTGTCGAGCGATTCAAAGCGCTTGCCGTCGCGCACCGCCTGTTTGTGCAGGTGCTGGAGGCGCTTGCGCAGGAGGCGGCGGGCGTCGTTGATGCTCAATGGGGTCGGCGTCGGAGGGGTTTCGGCGTCTTCGGCCTTCGGCGCAATTTCTAGCGACGGCGCTGCCGCGGTGAACCCGATCAGCGGAACCAGCACCGACTGAAACGCCGGCGCACGCACGACATCGCCGGACGACCGCACATCAGCCACCGCGTCGCTGCCACCCGCCAGCGGATCGAACTCCGGCGCGCCCGCTTCGCGCAGTTGCGGCTGCGCCAGCTTCACCACCTGTTCGCGGTCGCGCAGGTCGCCGAGCGCGCGGAAGGCGTCGACCAGCGGCGGCTCCCATGCGGCCGCATCGAAAAGACCGCTGCCCGCATCGAGCTCCGCCAGTTCGCGCAGCGCGGTGCGCAGGCGCCGGATGCCGATGCGCAGCTGGTGGATCTGCTCTTCATCGGTGCTGCCCGCGGCGATCTCGCTGGCGTTGGGCAGCATCTGCGCGAGGCACGACGCGACGATGGCCTGCTGGATCGCGCGGCCGTCGAGCTTGTCCTTGCCTTCGGGAAAGCGCGGCGTCTCGGCCTTCACCGCGGGCACGACCTCGACCTTCGCCAGCAGCCGCGCGCCGCGCTCGGCCTTGGACACGGTGCTGAACCACAGCCCGTGCTGCTGTGACCACCGGCGCGCGAGCGACACGAGCCCCTGCACGTCGCCGCGCTTGAGTTCGAGCTCCAGCTCGCACACGGGCGATTCGCACTGCTCGGGCGTGCCCGCATAAGCCACGACCTTGCCGACATCGAGCGCCATTTCCACGACCGCGCCGCCGGGACCGGTGACGCGCACGTCGCGCGTGAGCCGCACGATGTCGGTGGACTGCCGCTCGACCAGCGGCGCAGCACCGCTCGCGGCCAGCACCTTGGCGAGGCGGTCGCCCACGGGCGTGCCCTGGTGGCGCTGCGGGTCGATGGCCGGCAACGCACCGCTTGTGGCGGCGGTGCCGAGGTCGACGTTGTGCTCCAGCCGGTGCAGCGCGTTGTCGCCCGTCGCCTTGACGGTCTGCACCCAGCGCCGGCCTTCCTTGCGCAGCCGCAGCACGATGCCCTCGGCGGCGAGCGCCTGGTCGGCGGTGTCGAAATAGCGTGCCTGCAGGCGGGTGCGCACGACGGTGCCGCGCCGCAGCGCGGTCTCGACGGCCTTCAGCCGGTCGGACGGGATCTGAAACTTGAACTCGATTTCCATGGCGGCCATGATGCCCGCCTCCTTCGGGCCCAGACGCAATCCCCTGAGGGCCGGACCGGGCAAAAACAAAGATCTGAAAAATTATGTGGACGCCGTCCATTTTCTTTGATATCTTTTGTGGACGGCGTACACAAGACGCCGGCAAACCTCCAGATCCAACCCTTCATCGACACAGGAAACACCATGGCCAACAAGCAGATCTTCGTGAACCTCCCCGTCAAGAACCTCGAGAAGACCAAGGCGTTCTTCGCCGCGCTGGGCTACACCTTCAACGCGCAGTTCACCGATGCGAATGCCGCGTGCATGGTGATCGAGAAGGACAGCATCTTCGCGATGCTGCTGGTCGAAGACTTCTTCAAGACCTTCACGACCAAGAGCATCACCGACACGAGCACGAGCACCGAGGTGCTGGTGTGCCTCTCGTGCGAGAGCCGCGCCGAGGTCGACGCGCTGGTCGCCAAGGCGGTGGCCGCCGGCGGCACCACGCCGCGCGAACCGCAGGACTACGGCTTCATGTACGGCCACGGCTTCCAGGACATCGACGGCCACCTCTGGGAACTGATGTACATGGACCCCAACGCCGTCGTGACGCACCAGAACGCCTGATGCGCTGAAGAAGAAAGAAGAACAGGAAAGAGCGATGCCCATCGTTCCATACGCGCTCTTCACTGTTGCAGGCAAGGCCCCTACCGGAAGGCGGCGGCGGCCCGATATTCCTGGCACTGGCACGGCATCATCGGCCGAGCTCCCCATGAAAAGGAATTTCGACATGTCCGACAACAACAACAAGGGCCCCATCGTCCAGGTCCAGCCGCTCGGCTTCCCCTGGCAGACGATCGACCCGTTCCTGTTCTGCGTCTATCACGACGACGCCTACCCCAAGGCCAACGGCCGCATGGGTCCCGAAGCCTCGCTGGCCGGCCGCCAGATCGGCCAGGACTTCAGCCGCAAGGACGGCTGGAGCATGTACCACGGCGACACGGTGCCGGGCTTTCCCTCGCACCCGCACCGCGGCTTCGAGACGGTGACCATCGTCCGCAAGGGCCTGGTCGACCACTCCGACTCGCTGGGCGCCACCGCGCGCTTCGGCGGCGGGGACGTGCAGTGGCTCACGGCAGGCAAGGGCATCGTGCATTCCGAGATGTTCCCGCTGCTCGATGCGGGCGCGCCGAATCCGCTGGAGCTGTTCCAGATCTGGCTCAACCTGCCGGCCAAGAACAAGATGGCCGAGCCGCACTTCACGATGTTCTGGTCGGATGCGATTCCGCGCTTCGCCTCGGACGACGCGAAGGGCGGCCGCACCGAGGTGGCCGTCATCGCGGGCCGGCTCGGCGACGCGGCCAACGGTCAGGACCCGATCCAGCCGCTCGCGCCGCCGCCCGCCTCATGGGCTGCAGAGCTCGATGCCGACGTGGCGATCTGGACGATCAAGATGACGCCCGGCGCGCAATGGACGCTGCCGGCCGCCACGGGCGAAGGCACGCGGCGGATGCTCTATTTCTTCAAGGGCGCGGCCGCGCAGATCGGCGGGGAGCGCATCGAAGGGCCGGTGGCGATCGAGCTGCGCGCGGATGCGGCCGTCGAGCTGGTCAACGGCGACGACGAGAGCGAATTCCTTGTGCTGCAAGGCCGCCCGATCGCCGAGCCGGTGGCCCAGTACGGTCCCTTCGTGATGAACACACAGGCCGAGATCAGCCAGACCATGGCCGACTACCGCCGCACGCAGTTCGGCGGCTGGCCGTGGGACGACTCGGCGCCGGTGCATGACGCCCAGGCCGCGCGCTTTGCGCGGCATCCGGGTGGGCGCGAAGAAGTCCCGGCAGCGAAATAGAAGAACCAGTGGGTCTTTTCGCGGAACACCGCGGAACCGGCTTCGCCGGGCCGCAGGTGTTGCCCCCGGTAGGGGGTTGGCGAAGCGACACGAAGTGCGCGCAGACTGGGGGCGAGCCCTGAAATCAGAACGTCTTGAGGGCCTCGATGCTGGGGGCGGTCATGCTGGGGACGAATTCCGTGATGTCCACGTGCGCCACGCCGCCCTGCACGAACGGGTCGCGCGCCAGCACCGCTTCCAGCGCCTCGCGGTCGCCCGAGCGCGTGAGGATCACGCCACCCGTGCGCGGCACCTGCCGACCCGAGGCCACGAACAGGCCGCTCTCGTAGTGCTTCTTGAGCCACACCATGTGCGGGTCCATCAGCGCATCGACTTCTGCGAGGGGACGGGTGTAGGTGAGGGTGACGATGAACATGTGCAGGATGGCGGGTGAGTACGGAAGCCCCGATCCTATGGCCTCGGCGGGGTGTCCGAACCACCAGTGTGTGCGCGCGCGTAACGGCGCGCCGGCACCCTATTCGATGGCCACGCCACCTTCTTTCACCAACTTCGCGAATCTCGCGGTTTCCTCGCGGATCTGACGCGCCATGTCGTCCGGCGAGCCGCCCAATGGCTCCGCGCCGATGGCCTGCATGCGTTGCGCAAAGTCGGGCGACTTGATGATCTTGACCATCTCGGCGTTCAGGCGCGCCACGATGTCCTTGGGCGTCGCAGCCGGCGCGAGCACGCCGAACCACGTGCCGATGTCGAAGCCCTTCAAGCCCGCCTCTTCGAGCGTGGGCACATCGGGCAGCACCGACGAGCGGCGCGCCGTCGTCACGGCCAGCGCGCGCAGCTTGCCGCCCTTGATGTGCTGCAGCACCGGCGTGATGGTGTCGAAGGACATCGCCACCTGCCCGCCGAGCAGGTCGGTGGTGAGCGGGCCGCTGCCCTTGTAGGGCACGTGGAGCAGCGTGGTGCCGGTGCTGGCCTGGAACTGCGTGCCGATCAGGTGCTGCGCGGTGCCGTTGCCGTTGGAGCCGTAGGCCAGCTTGTCGGGCGCGGCCTTGGCGAGAGCGACCAGCTCGGCCACGTTCTTCGCGGGCGTGTTGGCGGGGTTGATGACCAGCACGTTCGGAACCATCGCCACGACGGTGATCGGTGCCAGGTCTTTCTGGAAGTCGTAGGGCAGCTTCTTGTAGACGCTGGTGGCGATGGTGTGGTGCACGGCACCCATCAGCAGCGTGTAGCCGTCGGGCTTGGCCTTCGCGACGTAGTCGGCGCCGAGCGTGGCGCCAGCGCCGGGCTTGCTCTCGACCACCACGGGCTGGCCGAGCGACTGCGAGAGCTTGTCGGCCAGCGCGCGCGCCAGCACGTCGGTGGTGCCGCCGGCCGGGAACGGCACGACGAGGCTGATCGGCCGCGTGGGCCATGCAGCCGGTTGCGCGAAGGCCAGCCCGGCGACGCCGAGGCCCAGCGCCATCGCGCCGGCCTGCAGCATCGTGCGACGGCGCGGACTCTTCTGGGTGAAAGTAAAAGCTGCCATGTCTTGTCTCCGGCTCGTTGTGGTCGTGAGGTCCGCGCGCATCGAGGCGCGCTGTGACGGCGGTGAAGAAGAAGGAATCAGGCTGCGAGGCGCTGCCGCACACCGGCGATGTGCTCGCACACGGCGCGCGTCACCTGCTCGGTAGTCGCAGTGCCGCCGAGGTCGCGCGTGTGCAGCGATGCGTTGGCGGTCACGTGCTCGACCGCCTCCATCACGCGGCGCGCCGCCTCCGCTTCGCCGAGATGCTCGAGCAGCATCACGACCGACCAGAAAGTGCCGACCGGATTGGCCAGGCCCTTGCCCATGATGTCGAAGGCCGAGCCGTGGATGGGCTCGAACATCGACGGGTAGCGGCGCTCCGGATCGATGTTGCCGGTGGGCGCGATGCCCAGGCTGCCGGCCAGCGCAGCGGCGAGGTCGCTGAGGATGTCGGCATGCAGGTTGGTCGCGACGATGGTGTCGAGCGACGCGGGCCGGTTGACCATGCGCGCGGTGCAGGCGTCGACCAATTCCTTGTCCCAGCTCACGTCCGGGAATTCCTTGGAGATCTGCAACGCGATCTCGTCCCACATCACCATCGCATGGCGCTGCGCGTTGCTCTTGGTGACCACGGTGAGCAGCTTGCGCGGCCGCGAGCGTGCGAGCTTGAAGGCGAACCGCATGATGCGTTCGACGCCCGCGCGGGTCATCATGCTCACGTCGGTCGCGGCCTCGATCGGGTGGCCCTGGTGCACGCGGCCGCCGACGCCGGCGTACTCGCCCTCGGAGTTCTCGCGCACGATCACCCAGTCGAGCTGCCCCGGTGCGCAGCGCTTGAGCGGACCGTCGATGCCCGGCAGGATGCGCGTGGGCCGCACGTTGGCGTACTGGTCGAAGCCCTGGCAGATCTTCAGGCGCAGGCCCCACAGCGTGATGTGGTCGGGGATGTGCGGATCGCCCGCGGAGCCGAAGAGGATGGCGTCCTTGTTGCGCAGCGCCTCGAGGCCGTCGGCCGGCATCATCTCGCCGTGCGCGCGGTACCAGTCGCCGCCCCAGCCGAAGTCTTCGAAGGCGAAATGCAACGCGCCGCCGGAAGCCGCAGCCAGCGCCTCCATCACTTCGCGTCCGGCCGGGATCACTTCCTTGCCGATGCCGTCGCCGGGAATGGTGGCAATGCTGTAGCTGCTCATCGTCGTCCTTCGATATGGAATGCTTCTGGAAGCCGCCACTGTAGGATTCGAAGCGCCGAACGATTCACGCCCGAAGTGAATCCATCCTTAACCTCAGTTCAACAATCGGATCGCCCATGGTTTCTCCGATCCAGCCTGCCGAACTCGGCTTCTTCTCCACGCTCGCGGCCTGCGGCAGCCTGAGCGCCGCGGCACGCGAGCTCGGCATCAGCACGCCGGCCGTGAGCAAACGGCTTGCGCAGATGGAGGCGCGCATCGGCGTCACGCTGCTGAACCGCACCACGCGGCGCATGAGCCTCACGCCCGAGGGCGAGCTCTATGTGGAACATGCGCGCGGCATCCTCGGCGCGATCGACGACATGGCGCAGCTGCTGGGCGAAGCGAAGGCCGAGCCGCGCGGCCTGCTGCGCGTGAACGCGACGCTGGGCTTCGGACGCAGCCACGTCGCGGCACTGATCTCGAAGTTCGCGCGCAAGCATCCGGAAGTCGAGGTGCAGTTGCAGCTTTCGGTGAACCCGCCGCCGCTCACGGACGATGCCTTCGACGTCTGCATCCGCTTCGGCGCGCCGCCCGAATCGCGCGTGATCGCTCGGCGCATCGCGTCGAACCGGCGCCTCTTGTGCGCGTCGCCCGCGTACCTTGCGCGGGCCGGCCATCCCAAGGTGCCCAACGATCTCACACGCCATCGCTGCATCGGCATCCGGCAGGGCGACGAGGCTTACGGCGTGTGGCGCCTGAGTTCGGGCCGCGGTGCGGCGCAGCACACCGAGGCCATCAAGACGCGCGGTGCGCTCAGCACCAACGACGGCGAGATCGCGGTCAACTGGGCGCTCGACGGACACGGCATCCTGATGCGCGCCGAATGGGACATTGCGCGCTACCTGCGCAGCGGCCGGCTGGTGCAGGTGCTGGCCAACTACCGCACGCCCGATGCCGACATCTACGCGGTGTACCCCCAACGTCATCAGCTGTCGGCGCGCGTGAGAGCTTTCGTTGACTTCATCGCAACCGCGCTCGAAAACGGCAGCATCCGGTGACACCTGCAGAGGGACTGCAGCGACACGGATCAACGGCTTTCTGCTACCGTATTTTTCATCGCTGACAGCTCACCGGAGAACCGCTCATGCCGCTTCGCCCGCCACCGATCCTGCCACCCAGCTTCGTACCGCCGTACCTGCTGGACCGGCTCGCGGCGCATGCCGATGCGCCCGTCAGTGCGCGCGCGGCCAACACGCTGATGATCGACCGCGAGCATCGCGGACTGCGCGAATTTCTCGCGCCCCAGATCTCGTCGGCGCCCTCGCCGCCATACGCGAAGCGCGGCTCGCCGGAACGCAAGATCCATGACGCGGGCAACACCACGCAATTGCCCGGCAAGCTGGTCCGCTCCGAGGGCCAGGCCGCGAGCAAGGACCTCGCGGTCGACGAGGCCTACGACGCCCTCGGTGCCACATGGTGCCTGTACCACGACATCTACGAGCGCAACTCCATCGACGGCGCGGGCATGCCATTGCTGGGCAGCGTGCACTACGGCAACGACTACGACAACGCCTTCTGGAATGGCACGCAGATGGTGTTCGGCGATGGCGACGGCGAGGTGTTCAACCGCTTCACCATCGCCGTGGACATCATCGGCCACGAACTCACGCACGGCGTGATCGATCACGAGTCGGGCCTGACCTATCAAGGCCAGTCGGGCGCGCTCAACGAATCGATCTGCGACGTGTTCGGCGCGCTCGTCAAGCAGCATGTGCTCAAGCAGACGGCACAGCAGGCCGACTGGCTGGTGGGCGCGGGGCTTTTCATGGAAACGGTGAAGGCGCGCGCGCTGCGCTCGATGGCCGAGCCCGGCACCGCCTACGACGACCCGGTGCTCGGCAAGGACCCGCAGCCCGCGCACATGAAAGACATCGTCCTCACGCGGCAGGACAATGGCGGCGTGCACATCAATTCCGGCATTCCGAACCGCGCCTTCTACCTGGCCGCAACCGCCATCGACGGTCCGGCGTGGGAGACGGCCGGGCGCATCTGGTACGACACCGTGTGCGACCGCCGGTTTAAGCAGGATGCGGATTTCGCCGCCTTCGCCGAACTGACCGTGAGCGCCGCCGCCAAGCGCTTCAGTGCCGGCGGCGCGGCGCACAAGGCGGTCATCGCCGCATGGAACACCGTGGGAGTCACCGCATCATGATCCAGCTGCCGCCGCTCAATGAAGCCACCATCGTGCGCGTGACGCGCGAGGGCGGCATTGCCTACATGCCGGGCCTTGCGCGTCCGCGCAGCTTTCAACTGGGCGACTGCACCGAGGAGTTGCGCCAGCAGATCGACGACGCGCTGCAAAGCGCCGTGCCGCATGCCGAGGAAAGCAGCGCCACGTCGCCGGGCGGCGACCAGCGCGTCTACCGCGTGGAAGTGGTGATGGAGAACACGGCCACCGCGAACTCGGTCAGTTTCGACGTGCCCGAGACCGAGGCGCCCGCGGCGCTGGTGCATCTTTGGAAGGACGCGGGCAAGCGCCGCTGACCTTCATCCTTTGCCAAGGATCACGGAGCCGATCAGCCACACATTCGCCGCGCTGATCACGCCGAACAGGCCCCAGGCCAGGAGCTTCACCACAGTGCCGTTGGCAAAGCCGCCCATCATGTCGCGGCTGCTCGTGAAGCGAATCAACGGCCACATCGCAAAGGGCAACTGGAAGCTCAGCACCACCTGGCTCAGCACCAGCATCTTGCCGACGCCGCCGTCGCCGAACCACCAGACGCCGAGGAACGCCGGCCCCAACGCGAGCGCGCGCGTGAGCAGGCGGCGCTGCCAGCAGGGGATCTTCAGATCCAGAAACCCTTCCATGATGATCTGGCCCGCGATGGTGCCGGTGAAGGTCGAACTCTGGCCCGAAGCCAGCAGCGCGATGCCGAACAGCGTGGCCGCGAATGCGCTGCCGACGATGGGTTCGATGAGCCGGTAGGCATCGTCGATCTCGGTCACCTCCTGGTGGCCGGTCGCGTGAAAGGCGCTGGCCGCGAGCACCATGATGGCCGCGTTGACGAGCAGCGCGAGCGACAGCGACACCACAGCATCGAGAGTGCAGAAGCGCACCGCCTCGCGGCGCGCCGCATCGGTGTCGGCGATGAGCCGCGTCTGCACGATGGACGAATGCAGGTACAGGTTGTGTGGCATCACGGTGGCGCCGACCACGCCGATGGCGAGGTACAGCGCACCGGGCTGCTGCAGCCGCTCGAAGCTGGGCGCAAAGCCCATCGCCACGCCGAACCAGTTGGGCTGCGACATCGCAAGCTCGACGATGAAGCAGCCCGCGATGGTGCCGACCAGCCCGAGCACGATGGCTTCCACGCGCCGGAAGCCCGCGCCCTGCAGGCCGAGCACGAGCAGCGTGTCGAAGGCCGTGATCGCAATGCCCACCGGAATCGACACACCGAACAGCAGGTGCAGCGCAAGCGCGCTGCCCAGCACCTCGGCGAGATCGCAAGCGACGATGGCCAGCTCGGCGCCGAGCCACAGGAAGCGGTTCACGCGCGGCGAATAATGTTCGCGGCAGGCGCGCGCCAGGTCCTTCTGCGCGACCAGCCCGAGGCGCACGCACAGCGTCTGCAGCAACATCGCCGCGAGGCTCGCTAGCAGCACCACGAAGAGCAGGCCGTAGCCGAAACGCGAGCCCGCCTCGATGTCGGTCGCCCAGTTGCCCGGGTCCATGTAGCCCACAGAGACAAGCAGGCCCGGCCCCGCGTAGCGCAGCAGTTTCTTGCCGAAAGGCAGGTCTTGCGGAACCGCCACACTGCCCTTGACCTCGGACGGACAGAAGGGCGCGGTGGCCGTGCGGGGGAGCGGAAAGAACATGCGCGCGATGATAGGGTGGGGCATCGGGTCTCGTGCGAGACCAGCACCGCGGCGCCGGATCTTTTAGATTCGACGCTCGCCATCCAATCAACGTCACCCTTCACATCACCCTGGAGTTCATTCCAATGATTCACGTAGTCGCTGTCCTCACCGCCAAGCCCGGCCAACGCGCCAAGCTGCTCGAAGCCTTTGCCGAAAACCGCGCGGCCGTGCTGGCCGAAGAGGGCTGCATCGAGTACGGCGCAACGATCGATGCGCAAGGCGTTCCCACCTCGAAAGCGAGCTTCGGCCCCGACACCTTCGTGGTGATCGAGAAGTGGGAAACGCTCGCGCACCTGCAGGCCCACGCCGTCGCGCCGCACATGAAAGCGCATGGCGAGAAGACCAGGGAGCTGGTCGAGAGCAAGCTGATCCACGTGCTCGAACCGGTCTGAGGTTCTTCCCTTAGCAGCCTTCGCGCGCGGCGCGGGGCGTGCTACCTTCGCGCCGGGGAGCAGACAACTCGGACGAGGGGACTCAAGACATGGCGATCTTCTTCAGACCGCATGGTTTCCAACTGCACGCTTTCGCCGCAAGGCTCGGTGCGCTGGCCGCAGTGCTGCTCGCGGCCGGTTGCGCACAGCTCGGCGCACCGCCTTACGCCGCCGACTACGAGGCGCTCGATCGCCTCGAGGCGAACAACCCCGGCAAGGTGGCGGTCGCCAAGGTGCAGCCGACCGACCCCAACGACAAGATCAACACCCTGAGCCTGCGCCGCGCCAAGCTGGTCTCGCCCAGCGGCACCTTCGCGCAGTACCTCGAAGACGCGCTGATGCGCGATCTGAGCGAGATTGCAGCCTACGACCCGAAGGCGCCGACCCGCATCTCAGCGCGCATCGTCGTCAACGAACTCGATCTCGGCGTGATCAACGGCACCGGCCGCATGGACGTGGAGGTCACCGTCACGCGCGATGCGGCGCAGAAGCTGCGCAAGACCTACCGCGGCGAGATCGCCTTCGACTCGAGCTACGCGAACATCGTGGCCGTGCCCGCCGGGCAGGCCGCCTACCCGCGGCTGGTGCGTGCACTGCTGCGGCAGGTGTATGCCGATCCGCAATTCGTTGCGGCCATTGCCGCGTCTGCACAGTAGACCGGAGAAGCACCATGTCGTTTTCTTCATCCTGCGCCTGCGTCCTTCGCCTCGCCGCGGCTTCGGCGCTGGTCGCCCTGGTGGCCGGCTGCTCCCATCCGATCACGATGATCACGGAGACCGCACCGCCGCGATCGACAGCCCACCTCATCCCGAAGAAGGTGGCCTACGTGATGACCGACGCGCAGCGCGACCTGCAGGTCACGACCGCCGGCGGCAGCGGCGACCGCGTGAGCTACTACCCGTACCGCGACCTGGAGAAGTCGATTCGCGATGCGCTGCGCGGCGTCTACCGCAACGTGATCGTGCTGCGCACCGCCAGCGATGCGAAAGCGAACGAAGCAGCGGGCGTGTCGCTGGTGTTCACGCCGCAGATCAAGACGGATTCGAGCTCGTCGTCATGGATCACCTGGCCACCCACCGCGTTCACGGCCGAGGTGTCGTGCGTGGTGACGAACGCGGCAGGCGCCGAAGTCACGCGCGTGCGCGCTGTCGGCAACGGCGCGGCGGAGTTCGGGGAGTTCAATGGCGACTACGGGCTGGCTGCCCGGCGCGCGGCCAGGCAGATGACGTCGCAGCTCAGCAGCGAGATTCGCAGGAACGAGAAGCTGCAGTGAGCGGGTGTCGCCGAGCTGGCGCGCCCATAAAAAAAACGCGCCTTCCGGCGCGTTTTTCATTGAAGCCGCGAAGTCTTACTTCGACACGACCTTCACCATCTCCAGGCACTTGTTCGAGTAACCCCATTCGTTGTCGTACCAGCTCACGAGCTTCACGAAGGTGCTGTCCAGGGCAATGCCGGCTTCGGCGTCGAAGATCGAGGTGCGCGGGTCGCCGCGGAAATCGGTGGCCACCACCTTGTCTTCGGTGTAGCCCAGCACGCCCTTGAGCGCGCCTTCGCTCTGTGCCTTCATCTCGGCGCAGATTTCCTTGTACGAGGCTTCCTTCTCCAGCTCGACCACGAGGTCGACCACCGACACGTCGGAGGTCGGCACGCGGAAGCTCATGCCGGTGAGCTTCTTGTTGAGCTCGGGGATCACCACGCCCACGGCCTTGGCCGCGCCCGTCGACGACGGAATGATGTTTTCCAGGATGCCGCGGCCGCCGCGCCAGTCCTTGTTGCTCGGGCCGTCCACGGTCTTCTGCGTGGCGGTGGCGGCGTGCACGGTGGTCATCAGGCCGCGCTTGATGCCCCACTTGTCGTGCAGCACCTTGGCCAGCGGGGCCAGGCAGTTGGTGGTGCAGCTGGCGTTGCTGATGATGGCTTCGCCGGCGTACTTCTTGTCGTTCACGCCGTAGACGAACATGGGGGTGTCGTCCTTGGATGGAGCCGAAAGAATCACCTTCTTCGCGCCCGCATCGATGTGCTTCTGCGCCGTTTCCTTCGTGAGGAAGAGGCCGGTCGATTCGAGCACGATGTCGGCGCCGACCTCGTTCCACTTGAGCTGCGACGGGTCGCGCTCTTGCGTGAGGCGGATCTTCTTGCCGGCGACGATCAGCGTGTTGCCTTCGACCGAGACTTCACCCTTGAAGCGGCCATGCACCGAGTCGTACTGGAGCATGTAGGCCAGGTAGTCGGGCTCGAGCAAGTCGTTGATGGCAACGATCTCGATGTCGTTCTTGAAGTTCTGCACCGCTGCGCGCAGCACGTTGCGACCGATGCGGCCGAAGCCGTTGATACCGAGTTTGATAGCCATCTGACTTGCTCCTAAGGTTGAAAAATTGGTGATCGGACGAGAAGAAGAAACGCCTGGGAACGATCAGTCCCGCAGCGCCGCTTCCACGGTGGCGGCAACGTTCTCCGCCGTGAATCCGAAATGCTTGAACAGCTCCGGCGCCGGTGCCGATTCGCCGTACGTGTCGATGCCGACGACGGCCGCGCAGCCGTACTTCCACCAGCCGCCGGTGCAGCCCATCTCGACGGCGATGCGCGGAATCTTCTTCGGCAGCACGGCCTTCTTGTAGGCGAGGTCCTGGCGGTCGAAGGTGGTCGTCGAGGGCATCGACACCACGCGCACGGCGATCTTCTTGGCGGCCAGGAGCTTCTGGGCAGCCAGCGCGAGCGGCACTTCGGAACCGGTGGCGATGATGACGGCGGCCGTCTTCTTGCTCTTGAGGCCCACGGTCTCGGGCTCGGACAGCACGTAGGCGCCGCGGCTGATGTCGCCCAGTTCGCTCTTCGGTGCGTAAGCGATGTTCTGGCGGCTCAAGAGCAGCGCGGTCGGGCGCGACTGGTTCTGCAGGGCCACGGCCCAGGCCACAGCCGTTTCGGCCGTGTCGCCCGGACGCCAGACGTCCAGGTTCGGAATCAGGCGCAGCGACGCGGCGTGCTCGATCGACTGGTGGGTCGGGCCGTCTTCGCCGAGGCCGATGGAGTCGTGCGTGAACACGTGGATCACGCGGCGCTTCATGAGCGCGGCCATGCGGATGGCGTTGCGGCTGTAGTCACTGAAGGTGAGGAAGGTGCCGCCGTAGGGGATGTAGCCGCCATGCAGCGCCACGCCGTTCATGATGGCCGCCATGCCGAACTCGCGCACGCCGTAGTTGATGTGGCGGCCGATGGTGCCGTGCGGCACTTCGGCGGGGGCTTCGGGCTTGGCTTCGTCTTCGGCGCCTTGCTTGGCTTCGACAGCCGGCACGTTCATGACAACGGCACCGGTCTTCGCATCGAAGCGCAGGGCCGCGGTGCTCTTGGTGTTGGTGAGGTTCGAGCCGGTCAGGTCGGCGCTGCCGCCGAGCATTTCGGGCAGCGCGGCCGTGAAGGCTTCCAGCGCGAGCTGGCTGGCCTTGCGGCTGGCGACGGTCTCGCCCTTGGTGTGGGCGGCGACCACGGTGTCGAAGGCGACCTGGTGGAAGTTCTTGGGCAGTTCGCCCTTCATGCGGCGGGTGAACTCGCCGGCCAGGTCGGGGAAGGCCACGGCGTAGGCGGCGAACTTCTCGTTCCAGGCGGCTTCGGTCTTGGCACCGGCGTCCTTGTGGTCCCAGTCGGCGTACACCTCGGCCGGGATTTCGAAGGCCGGGTACGGCCAGCCGATGGCTTCGCGGGTGAGGGTGATTTCCTCGGCGCCGAGCGCCTCGCCGTGCGCCTTGGCGGTGCCCGCGCGGTTCGGGCTGCCCTTGCCGATGGTCGTCTTGCAGATGATCAGCGTGGGCTTGGATTCTTCCTTCTTCGCCTTGGCGATGGCCTTGGACACGTCCTTGGCGTCGTTGCCGTCGATCGGGCCGATGACGTTCCAGCCGTAGGCCTTGAAGCGCTCTTCGGTGTTGTCGATGAACCAGGGCTTCACCTGGCCGTCGATGCTGATGCCGTTGTCGTCGTACAGCGCGATCAGCTTGTTCAGGTGCCAGGCGCCGGCCAGGGCGCAGGCTTCGTGGCTGATGCCTTCCATCATGCAACCATCGCCGAGGAAGGCGTAGGTGTGGTGGTCGACGATGTCATGGCTCTTGCGGTTGAACTCGGCGGCGAGCAGCTTTTCAGCCAGCGCGAAGCCCACGGCGTTGGTGATGCCCTGGCCCAGCGGGCCGGTGGTGGTTTCCACGCCGGGGGTCACGTCGACTTCGGGGTGGCCGGCGGTCTTGCTGTGGAGCTTGCGGAAGTTCTTGATCTCGCCGATCGGGAGGTCGTAGCCCGTGAGGTGCAGCACCGAATACAGCAGCATCGAGGCGTGGCCGTTGGAGAGCACGAAGCGGTCGCGGTCGAACCAGTGCGGGTTGGCCGGGTTGTAGCGAAGGTGATCGCCCCAGAGTGCGACGGCCATGTCGGCCATGCCCATCGGTGCACCGGGATGGCCGGAATTTGCTTGTTGGACGGCATCCATAGCCAGAGCGCGGATTGCGTTGGCCATCAGGGCGTGGTTTGCCATGTGCGGTGGACTTTCGGAGGGAAAAGGAAAGGGTTGGGGTCGGGAGAACCCGCGATTTTACCGGGCGAGCCCCAACCCGCCTCGATACGGGCCGAACACCCGACTGATGTTCTCTTGTGCACCGGCCGGCTGCTAGAGTTGCCACCCATGCACGGGCTGCACCTCACCGCCGATCTCCACGACTGCCGATGCGGTCTTCAATGGCTCACCGACGGGCCCGCGCTGGGCGCGGTATGCATCAAGGCGGTGACAGCCGCAGGGCTGCAGGCGGTGGGCAAGATCGTCCATTCCTTTCCCGCCACGCCCGAGGGGCCGGGCGGGGTGACGGCCACGGTGCTGCTGGCCGAATCGCACCTGTGCATCCACACCTGGCCCGAGCAGCGCGGCGTGACGCTCGACGTGTACGTCTGCAACTTCGGCGGGGACCATTCGGCAAAAGCGCATGCGCTGATGGAGTGCCTGGTGTCGCTGTTCCAGCCGACCCACAGCGAACGCAACGAGCTGCAGCGCGGCCGCATCGCAGCGTAAATGAAGCTCGCCCCCAGGCTCCGCGCACTTCGTGTCGCTTCTCCTACCCCCTACCGGGGGCAACACCTGAGGCCCGGCAAAGCCGGTTCCTCGGTGTTTCACGAAAAGACCGATCCGTGAACATGGCTTCGACTTCCGTGCGGGCGATGATCCTGGCCGCCGGCCGCGGCGAGCGCATGCGGCCGCTGACCGACGCCACGCCCAAGCCCCTGCTCGAAGTGCTCGGCAAGCCGTTGATGCAGTGGCCGATGGAAGCGCTGGCCGCGGGCGGGTTCACCGAGCTGGTGGTCAACACCGACTGGCTGGGCGCGCAGATTTCATCCCGCTTCGGCGCGAATCCCTTGCTGGACGGGCAGGGTGCGCTATCGATTTCATACTCCGACGAGGGCCGCGACTTCGGCGGCGCGCTGGAGACGGCCGGCGGCATCGTCCGCGCGCTGCCGCTCTTGGGCGAGGTGTTCTGGATCGCGGCAGGCGACGTTTTCGCACCCGATTTCCGCTTCACGCAAGCTTCGGTCGACCGCTTCCTGGACAGCGGCAAGCTGGCGCACCTGTGGCTGGTGCCGAATCCGGCGCACAACCTCAAGGGCGATTTCGGCCTCTCCGCCGAAGGCCTGGCGCTCAACACGGCCCCCGAGAAATACACCTTCTCGACCATCGGCCTCTACCGCGCTGCGCTGTTCGCGCCGCCGTACTGCGCCATCCCGCCCGGCAACCCGGCCGGCGTCAAAGCCCCATTGGCGCCGATCCTGCGGGCCGCCATGGACAATGAACTCGTGAGCGCCGAGCTCTACACCGGCCCCTGGACCGATGTGGGAACCCCCGAACGGCTTGCCCAACTGAACACCACGCCAAGATGACCTCCGCAGACACCACCACGATCTACGCCGAGCGCCGCGCGCGCCTCGCCTCGCACCTGGGCAAGGACGGCATCGCCATCATCCCGACCGCCCCCGAGCGCCCGCGCAACCGCGACACCGACTTCCTGTACCGGCACGACAGCTACTTCTATTACCTGACCGGCTTCACCGAGCCGAACGCCTGGCTGGTGCTGGCCGGCGACGGCCGCGCCACGCTGTTCTGCGCGCCCAAGGACCTGGAGCGCGAGATCTGGGACGGCTACCGCCTCGGCCCCGAGGCGGCCCCTGCGGCACTCGGCGTCGACGAGGCCTTCTCGGCCGCCGACCTCGACGCGAAGCTGCCCAAGCTGCTGGAGAACCGCTCGACCGTGTGGTTTCCGTTTGCGATCCACAAGGGGCTGGAAACCCGCATCGACGGCTGGCTGCAATCGGTGCGCGCGCGCGTGCGCTACGGCGCACTGTGCCCCGAGGAGCAGCGCGACCTGTGCGGCCCGCTCGACGAGATGCGCCTCGTGAAGGACGCGCACGAGCAGGACATCATGCGGCGCGCCGCGCAGATCAGCGCCCGCGCCCATGTGCGTGCGATGCAGCTGTCGTCCCGCATGCTGCGCGAGGGCAAGGACGTGCGCGAGTACCACCTCGATGCCGAGCTGCTGCACGAATTCCGCTTCGGCGGCTCGCAGTACCCGGCGTACTACTCCATCGTCGCGGCCGGTGCCAACGCCTGCGTGCTGCACTATCGCGCCGACGCGGCGCCGCTGCGCTCAGGCGAGCTGGTGCTCATCGACGCGGGCTGCGAACTCGACGGCTACGCGAGCGACATCACCCGCACCTTCCCGGCCGACGGCAAGTTCACCGGCCCACAGCGCGCGCTGTATGACCTGGTGCTCGCGAGCCAGGACGCATCGGCCGCCGCCACCAAGGCCGGCAACCGCTTCACCGACCCGCACGACGCCGCGGTGCGCGTGCTCGCGCAGGGCATGCTCGACTTCGGCCTGCTCGACAAGAACAAGGTCGGCAGCGTCGACGACGTGATCGACTCGCGCGCCTACTTCCAGTTCTACATGCACCGCACCGGCCACTGGCTCGGCATGGACGTGCACGACTGCGGCAGCTACGTGGAGCCCACGCAAGTCGGCGAAGTGAGCGAGCGCAAGGACCCGCTCTCGAACGAAGTCATCAAGAACCGCCCGAGCCGCATCCTGCAGCCAGGCATGGTGCTGACGCTGGAGCCGGGCATCTACGTGCGGCCGGCCGACGGCGTGCCTGAGCAGTTCCACAACATCGGCATTCGCATCGAGGACGACGCGATCGTCACGGCGACGGGCTGCGAACTCATTTCGCGTGGTGTGCCGGTGAAGGCGGATGAGATCGAGGCGTTGATGCGGGGATGATCGCGCACCGAGCTGCTTGCTACGCCCCTGACGCGGCAATCAGCAGGCAGACCAGCAGCCCGAGCAGCGCAGCGACTGCTGCTGCAATCGCGATCCAGTGAAAGCGCCGCGGCGCGCATCCCAGCAACCCCACGGTCGCCAACGCGGCCGCTGTGAGCACACCCAGCCAGAGCACCCAGCCGATCGCGCTGCCCGCCGCCTGCAGGCTCGCGCCCAGCGACACGCACAGCAGCGCCGTGCCTCCGAGCTGCAGCCAGCGGCGCCATGGGCCCGGCGTGCTGCCGCGGCCGAAGACGTCTTCGCTGTGCCGGTCCATCGCGAGGCTCAGCGCGCAGAAGCCGGCGAGCGAGGCGGCGAACACCAGGGCGAGAAGCAGGGCGCCCATCTCAGGAACCCTGGCCCGATGCGGCGAGCCCCGGCGGCGGCGGCTGCGTGCTGGCCGCCTGCCTGGAAACCGCCTTGCGGCGCTTGCGCTCGACGAGCCAGGCCGCGCCAGCGAGCCCCATTCCCAATGCGATCGCAACCAGATCGAAACCCGCCACCGCACTCGGCCCCGAGCGCAGGCTCACCGTCAGCGGCGCGGGGCCGGTGAACGCATTGAGCACCGGCAGCAGCACGAACAGCAGCGCGCCGAGCGCGAGCTGCGCCTGCCACATGCGCAGCGTCGGGCGCAGCAGGCCCAGCACGGCGGCCGCGCCCCAGACGATGAAGAACCAGCCGATCTCCGCCTCGCCGCGGTCGGCCACGTCGAGCGGCAGCAAGCGGTTGGCCCAGAAGAAGGCCGCCATCGCCATCGGCAGGCCGGCAATCGCGCCGAGGTTCAGGCCGTCGACCAGGCGCAGGCCCCAGCCGATGCGGCCGCCCTGCTTCAGCGTCTTCGCGAATTTCTGGCGCTCCTTCACGGCCCAGAGCAGCAGGCCGGTCGCCACCATCAGGCAACCCGCGAGCCCCGAGAGGAAGAACAGGCCGCGCAGCAGCGGATCGGCAAAGCGGCCGATGTGCAGGCCGTAGAGCACGCCGCGCGTCTCGGCCGCGGCCTTGGGCACGTCACCGAAAGTGCCGATCTGCGCGCCGGTGACGCCGTTGAACTGCATCGAGGGCTGGTCGGACGAAAGCCGCTGGGTGCCGGCGCGGGCGATGGACACCACCGCATTCGCGTCGTTGGGAAAGTGCACGGTGATGCGGCCGACGGGTGCGCCGTTCCAGTGGGAGGACGCCGCTGCCACCATCGGTGCGATGGGCGCCAGCGGTGCCTTGGTGCCGGAGGCCTTGAACTGGGTGCGGCCGCCGCCGGGGAAGGCCTCGGCGAAGAAGGCCTCGGTGCCGCCGTGGTCCTTGTAGGCGGCCTGCGGCGCCCAGGGCATGTACATGAACATCAGCGTGACCAGCCCGGTGTAGGTGATCATGGCGTGATAGGGCAGTGCGAGCACCGCCGTCACGTTGTGCGCATCGAGCCACGAGCGCTGGCCCTTCTTCGGGCGGAAGGTGAAGAAGTCCTTGAAGATGCGCCGGTGCGTGACGATGCCGCTGAAGATCGCGACCAGCATGAACATCGCGCAAAAGCCGACGATCCAGCGCGCCCAGATCGCGGGCATGTAGTGCAGGTCGAAATGCAGGCGGTAGAAGAACTCGCCGCCGCGCGTCTCGCGCGGTGCGGTGACCGCCTGGCCCGTGGCGGGGTCGAGCAGCGCCTGGTCGAAGCGGCGGCGCCGCTCGACGGGCGCGGCGCCGGCCGGCGGGGGCGGCTTCAGGTACAGCACGCTGGTCGACGGCTCGCGCTCGGTCGGCAGCGTGATGAACCAACGGGGCGCATTGGCGCCGCGTTGCTGCAGGAAAGCGACCGCCGTTTCCGCGGCCTTCGCCTGCGGCGCGGCGTTGGGCGACACGGCGTGCAGCTCCGGCTTCATCCAGAAGGTGATCTCGTCCTTGAAGTACGACGCGGTGCCGGCCGCGAACACCATGAAGAGCACCCAGCCGACCAGCAGGCCCGACCAAGTGTGCAGCCAGGCCATCGACTGGCGAAAGCCCTCCTTCATGCGCCACCTCCGCCGGCCCGGGTGAGCACCAGCAGCACCAGCAGGCCCGGCAGCAAAGCCGCGATGGCAAGGCCCGACCACGCACGCCAGGCGGTGCGCGCGGCAAAGACCCACATCACGGCGAGTGCAAAAACGATGAAGGAAGCGAGCGTGCCGGTCATCACGGCTTCACTGCGTGCCATGCCGAAGGCGGCGGGCAGGCACAGGGCCAGGGCGGCGGCAGAAAGGGCTGCCACGCCGTAGCCGCCGACGATAGCGGCGACCGCGCGCGAGGCCACGCCGATGCGATAGCGAAAGCTGGCGCTCACAACGTGCGCCGGACGGCGGGCGAAGTCGTTCGGGAATTCATGGAAAGAGGGGGAGAAGAAACCGGTCCAGATGAGAATCATACGCATCTGGACCGGTTTCCCCCTCAACGCCCGGCCCTGAACCGGGGATATCGCAGCCCGGCCGGTTGGCGTTATTTCGCCTGCAGCAGCGCGCCCGCTTCAAGCAGCACCAACTCGTTGTCGTCCGCCTTGTTCGGCTCGCGGCTGCTGGAGAACGGCAGGTTGTTGTCGTTGCCGACCACGATGTGCGTGGCATCGACCACGTCGACGTTCTCGATCGTGAAGAACGGGAACTTGAGCACGCCGTCGTCCAGCGGCTTGCGCGCGAGCTTGTCGGGGTCGGCGATGTTCAGCAAGTCGATGTAGCCGATCTTGCGCACCGCGCTGCCTGCGTTCGCGTCGCTCAGCTCGACCTTGTAGACGCGCTTGAACTTCGCGATGTCGTGAAAGCAGTCGGTGCGCTTCTGGCCTTCGGGGCAGGCCTTGTCGCTGGTGCCTTCGCCGTTGTCGCGCTCGATGATCAAACCGGTGGTGCCGTCGATCATGTTGAAGTCGCCGATGGCGTTGCCATTGGCTTCGAGCACGTACTTCCAGTGGCGGCCCGTCCATTTTTCCGAAGCCACGTCGAACTCCAGCACGCGCAGCGCTTCCTTGCCTTCGACGCGTTCGTAGTCCTTGGCCTCGGCGTTCCACACCGGGCCTTCGAGCAGCCCGTAGAGCTTGCTGCCGTCCTTGGAAGACGCCATGCCTTCGAAGCCCTTGGAGCGCTTGATCTGGAAGTCGACCGCGCCGCCCGGTGCGCCCGGCGTGGTGACTGCGGGGTGATCGGGCGAGCGCACAGCCTTGCCGTCGACCTGGGTGTCGAACACCGCGAGCACCTTGCCCTTCAGGTCGGCCTTGATGAGGAACGGGCCGAACTCCTCGCCGATCCACAGCGCGCCGCCGGCGAACTGGAAGCTCTCGGGGTCGAAATCCGAACCCGTCAGGTAGCGCTGCTTCGTGCCTTCGTGGACGATGCGGAACGGCACCTTCTTGTCGGGGTCGTGCAGGAAGATGGTGTTCAGTCGATTGAACTTGCCGCTCTTGAAGTCCACCTTGTAGTGGTTCAGGTAGAGCATGAAGTCGGGCGAGTTGGCTTTCGCGCCAGCGCCGTTGTCGGTGAGGATCCAGAACGAGCCGTCGTCCATCTTCTTGATGCCCGAGTGGCCCTGCAGCGGCTGGCCCTTGAAAGGCACCGAGACGCCCGTGCCGCGGCCACCCGAAAGGCCTTCGACCGTGCCCAGCGCCTCGACGCGCTTGCCCGAGGTGAACTTGCCGCTGACCTGCAGGTCGGCGGGTGCATCTTTCGGTGCAGCGACGAAGCTCTGCGCGGGCAGCACGGCGTGGCCGGCGAGCGTGGCGGGGAAGGCGGTCTGTGCGGCCGCGCTGCCGCAGGCGAACGCGGTGGCAAGGGCGATGAAAGAGTGGGAGACGAGACGCGTCATGGGCAGAAGAAAGGTTTCAGTCGAAACGCGAGACCATGCCGAGCGCGCGTGACGGCGCCGTGACATCCACCGGGCTCAAGGTGCGATGTCGACCGTCACTTCGCGCGATTCGGCGCGGCCCTGGTCATCGACTGCGCGCAGCACATAACGCCGGCCCGAGTCGGCCATGTCCGGCATCCACGTGATGCCTTCGCCAGGCGACGCCTTGCCGATCAGCGCGTCGTCGGCAAACCAGTAGATCGTCTGCGTACCCGCCGCCGCTTCGGCCCGCAGCACGATCGGCTCCGGCTTCTTCACGCGCAGCGTGTGCCGCACGCCGCGCAGGGGCGAGGTGATGAGCGGTGCGGTTTCCGAGGTCTCGCCCTTCTCGCAGCCATCGGTCGGCAGGCTCGCGCGCGGCAGGCCGGCCTGGCGGAACAGCCGCCGCATGTCGCTGCCCCATTGCTCGACCACCTGCTGCCGCGCATTCGGTTGCGGCCCGCACACCACCTTGCCGGTCGTCTCGTCGACCCACACGGCGCGGTGCAGGTTGCTGACCTGGATCGGCGACTTGCCCGCGATGAACCATGTCGTGGTGCGCACCGGGCACAGCGCGTCAGGCAGTCCGCCCGTCGCGGTGCACACCTCGACCTGCCGCAGATCGGCCGGCTGCCGCGTCGCGATCTCGCCGGGGTCCAGCCGCTCGGCGCGCAACGCGTCGACCATGCGCAGAAACAACGGCGCAGCCGCATCGACGCCCACTAGTGCAGGGTTGCTCGTGCCGTCGAAATTGCCGACCCACACCACGAGCACATGGCGACCGAACACGCCCGCGGTCCACGCATCGCGAAAACCCCACGAGGTGCCCGTCTTCCATGCGATGGCGGGGCGCGCGGGCAGCGTGGTATCGGGGCGCGGCGTGTGGCGCAGCATGTCGAGCGTGATGAACGACGCCTCCTCGCTCAAGAGGCGCAGCGGCTGTGTGGGCCGCTCGTCGGGCGCGGGCTGCGTGTAGCGCAACGGCTGCGAGATACCGCCGTTCGCCAGCGTCGCGTAGAGACCCGCGAGCTCCTCGGGCGTGACCTCGCCGCCGCCCAGCACCAGCGCGAGGCCGTAGTGCGATTCGCTCTGCAGCTTCTGCACGCCCGCAAGCCGCATGAAGTCGTAGAGCCCGGGCTTGGAGAGCTTCGCGGCCACGGAAACCGCCGGGATGTTGCGGCTGCGGATCAGCGCCTCCTGCGCGGGCAGCGGACCGGCGAAGCGGTGGTCGAAGTTCTCTGGCGTGTACGGCCCGAAGGAAGTCGGCGCATCCTTCAGCATCGTCTTCGGATGCAGCAGCCCCTGGTCGAGCGCGAGCGCATAGATGAAGGGCTTGAGCGTGGACCCCGGCGAGCGCTTGGCCTGCGTGCCGTTGACCTGCCCCGCGATCGCGTCGTTGTGCCAGTCGGCCGAACCGATCAGCGCGCGCACCTGCATGGTCGAGGCATCGAGCAGCAGCGCGCTCGCGTTGGTCATGCCCACGTCGGCATGCGTGCGCAGGTACTGGCCCATCACGCGTTCGAGCGTGGCCTGCATGCGCAGGTCGATGGTGGTGCGCACCTCCTGCACGCCGCGCTCCTGCGCGAGCAGCATGTCGGTGACGTGCGGCGCGAGAAAGGGGAGGCTGCCGCGCGACTGCGCCGAGAGCGCGAGCTGCGCGTCGGGCGCATGCTGCTTCGCGGTCGGATCACGCTCGGCCCACAGCGCCCACAGCCGCTCGCGCGCCGACTGCAGTTCGGCATTGCGGCCGCGTTCGGCGATGCGCTTGACGGGGTTCTGCGGAATCACCGCGAGCGTCAGTGCTTCGGGCAGGCTGAGCTTGGCGGCGTCCTTGCGGAAGTAGATGAGGCTCGCGGCCTGCACGCCTTCGATGTTGCCGCCGTACGGCGCGGTGTTGAGGTACGCCTCGAGAATCTCGCGCTTGCCGAAGCGTGCCTCCAGCCAGAGCGCCGCGCCGATCTGCGCGATCTTGCCCAGCGCCGTGCGGCTGTCGATGCCGTAGACGCGCCGCGCGAGTTGCATCGTGAGCGTCGAGCCGCCCTGCCTGCGCTCGCCGCTCGCGATGCGCCATGCGCTGCGAACCAGCGCGGCGGGATTGACGCCGGGGTGCGCGTAGAAGCGGCGGTCTTCGTAGAGCAGGACGGCATCGACCAGCCTCGGAGAGATGCGGTCGAGCGGCACCCAGAGGCGGTATTGCTCGTCGCCTGCGAGCGTGAGGCGCAGCAACTCGCCGCCTTGCGCGTACACGGCGCGCGAGCTGCCGACGGTTTCGCTCAGGGGCGCATGCGGCCACAGGCGCAGCAGTGCGAGCAGGAAGGCCACCGCCAGCGCCCACAGCGCGGGCTTGCGGAGCCTTCCCAACGTCACGCTGAAGCGCATGGCGGCCTCGCTACCTTGCGTCAGTTCGCGACGACCTGGAAGCGCGCACCCGCCGAGCGCGAATACACGCGCCGGTCGTACATCGCTTCGCCGTACGCGGCCGGCACCACGAAGTCGCCGACGTTGGTCGCGCGCGCCTTGTAGGTCACTTCGAGCAGGTTCTTGTCGACAGCGCCGTAGAACACGACGCGGTCTTCGCGGATGTCGGCGTACTGCACCTTCCACGAGCCACCGCCGCCCAGGCGCTTCTTCCAGATCGGCGCATCGGCGTTGGCCTCCTCGTCGTCGCCCACGGCCTGCAGTACCGGCTCCAGGCCACCAGGCAGCAGGTCGACCAGCGCCACGTCGTTGAGTTGCGCGCGCTCCAGGCTGCGCACGCGCACCCGCACCGTGACCTCTTCGCCGAGCCTGGCCTTGGTGATCGGATTGCCCTTGGCATCGAGCACTTCATGGAAGATCTCGAGGCCCTGGTTCACCGGCGTGGTGGGCACGTTGCGCTCGAAGCCCTGTTCGGCCCAGCTGTAGTACAGGTTGAAGTCGCTGTCGTTCGACAGCTTGAGCTTCGCCGTACCAGCCGGCACCGCGGCACGCGTGATCGGGTTCACCGAGCCCAGAGCGAGCGCCGCCGCCTGACCCTGCGCATTCACGCTCTGCGCCGTCAGCTTGCCCTCGGCGTTCTGCGCCACCGCTTCGAAGTACGCATCGACCGCGAGCAGCATCGAGGCCGACGACAGGCTGTTGTACCAACCGTCGCGCACCATCGCACCCATGCCTTCCCACACTTCCGGCTTCAGCGTCTTCAGGCGCGAAGGGAAGTGACGGCCCACCAGGTGCAGCGTCATGCTGTCGTGCACCAGCGGGTCGTAGTAGGCACCCCAGACGTTTCGGCGCTGCTTCTTCTCGGTGCGCGCGAGCAGGTCCGACCACACCGGGTTGAGCAACTCGTTCGCCACCTGCTCCTGCTTCACGAGCTGGTAGCTCGCGGCGAGGTACACGGCGCCCAGGTCGTCGCTCCAGCCTTGCGTCTGCTTGTTGCGCCAGGCTTCGCGCAGGTTGGCCAATGCGGCCGGCGCGATGATGCCCTGGCGCGTGAGCAGGTAGGCCGCCTGCGTGCGCTGGCGCCAGCCGTCCAGCGAGGTGTCGCCGCTGCCGAGCCAACCCTGCAGGTAGGTGTTCGCCTTCTGCAGCAGGTCTTGCGGCACGGGCAGCTTGTGGTCCTTGGCTTCGATGAGCAAATGCACCGCATAGAGCGTGGCAAACGGATCGGTGCCCGCGCCGGGCCACAGCGAGAAGCCGCCGTCGGCCGTCTGCCGCGCGCGCAGTTGCACGAGGTAGCGATCGAAGGTCTTGCGCGCCTCGGGCATCGGACCCTGTTCCGGGGTGCGGCCGCGCGCCATTTCCTTCACCAGCTCAGGGCGGCCCGACAGCAGCACGGCCGGGAAGGTCTGGCTCGTGATCTGCTCGGTGCAGCCGTGCGGGTAGACCTCCAGGTACTGCATGAGACCGGTCGCGAACGCCCACGGCGCCGCCGACACCGCCACATCGCTCTTGCGGAAGTTCGGGTACAGGTCGGCCTTGCTGCTCAGTTCGCCCGCACGCTGGAAGCTGCCTGCCTGCACCAGCGTGACGAACGGGGACGCGGGCCGCACGCTCACTTCGGTCGAGAGGCGCGCGCTGAAGGTCTTGTGCGTGGAGGTGAACACCAGCGCCGACGAACCCAGCACCGCCTGCTCGCCCGGCTTGGCGCGCACGTTGAACTTGGTGCTCGCTTCGCCGCGCTCATTGACCTTGAGCGTCTGTGTCGCATCGCCCACCACTTCGAGCCCGCCCGAGGCGGTGAGTGTGAGCGCGATGGGCACCTCCTTGCCCGAACCCACGATGTTGTTCGCGAGGCCCACGCCCACTTCGACCGTGTCGCCGGGCGCCATTGCGAGCGGCGCGTTCGGCAGGATCACCATGTCGCCGCGCACCACGGTGCGGGTGCTCTTGGCGGCGGTGGTCTCGTCGTTCACCGCGACGGCCATCACGCGCAGGCTGCCGTTGAAGCTCTCGGGCACGGTGTAGCTGAACTCGCGGCTGCCGTTCACATCGACCAGGCCCGACCAGTAGGCCACCGGCTTGTCGCGCTTGCGCTTGAACGGGTTCAGGTGCTTGCCGAGCTCGCCTTCGCCGTCGCCGCCGGGCGCTGCGCCCTGCATGAGCTTCTTGAACTCCGGCAGGATCAGGTCGAGCGTCTGCAAGGTGCCCACTTCGAGCGCGCGCTTCTGGAAGAAGTGCTTGAGCGGATCGGGCGTCTTGTAGCGCGCCACCTGCAGGATTCCTTCGTCCACCGCGAACAGCACGGCGCGCGTGGGCTTGTCGCTGGTGAGCTTCATCTTCACTGTCTGGCCCGGCTTCACCAGTTCGCTGCTGGTGAGCTGCAGGTTGGCGGTGCGCTTCGCGAGGCTGGTGGCGAAGGGGATGACGCCGTACGACAGCGGGCTCATGTAGACCTCGTCCGAGGCCGGGTCGCGCACGAAGTGCACGTTGATGTAGCCGGTGCCCTCGAAGTCCTTGGGCAGCGTGATCTTCTGCACCGAGGCGGTCTTGTCGGTCTTGAACCACGCGTGGGCATAGACCTTGTCGCGCTCGATGGTGATGAGGCCGGCACCGACGTACGGCGCGCGGATGCTCACCTCGATCTCCTGGCCCGGCTCGTAGTCCTTGCGGTCGAGCGTGAGCTGCAGTTCGGCGTTGCGGTCCAGCGAGCGCGAGACGTTCGCGTTGCCCGCCACGCTGTACTCGACGCGGTTGAGCTCCAGCCCGCCCGCATTGCGCACCACGTAGGCGAAGTTGCCGGGCGTGGCGGTGTTCAGCGCGATGGTGTTGCCGGCTGCGACGATGGCCAGCGGCTTCTCGTCGATCACGATTTCCTTCTTGCGCGATTCGTAGCGGTAGAGGCCGTTGTCCTGCTTCACGAGCACCGACAGCACCTTGCGCTCCACGCGCTCGATCTTCAGGTCGTCCACGGCCGTCTTCTTGGCCTGCGCGTCGATTGCGATCACGGTCGCGTTGCGCGCGGCGCCCTTGCTCACATAGCTGG
This sequence comes from Variovorax sp. W1I1, assembly GCF_030815625.1. Lineage (NCBI taxonomy): Bacteria > Pseudomonadati > Pseudomonadota > Betaproteobacteria > Burkholderiales > Comamonadaceae > Variovorax > Variovorax sp. W1I1. The sequence continues at coordinate 6,117,809 of NZ_JAUSWZ010000001.1, forward strand.
TGTCGCCATCGACCTTCACGCCCACGAGGTAGGGCATGTCGCTCACCAGCGTCTGTGCCTCTGCCGAGACGCTGCGCCCGCCCTCGGGCTCGAAGGCCTTGGCGAGCACGTGCACCTGGTAGGTGGCGGCATCGAAGCGCGAGAGACGCAGGTCGAACTCGGCCTTGCCCTCGGCACTGGTCTGCACGCTGCCCAGGTCATCGACCTGTTTCTCGGTGGCGCGCTGCGGATCGAAAAAGGCGTAGTCGGCGAACGCGCGGAACACCGGGAAGGCCGGGCTCAGCGTGAGCGTGCCTTCGACCTTGCGGTCGGGCGCGGGCGTGCCGAAGAGGTTCTGCACGTCGATGAGCGCCTTCAGGTCCTTGGGCTTGACCCAGCCTTCGGCGACTTCGCTGCTGAGCTTGGCGACGACCTTGGTGCGGTCGGGCAAGAACTCCTGCACTTTCACCGTGGTGCTGCCGATCAGGAGGCCCTCCACCTCGGGGTTGCCGGGCGATGACTCGCGCGGCAGGTAGAGATTGACGGTGTAGTTGCCGGTGGGCGAGGTGTCCTGCGTGGTGTGGGCGATTTCCGCCGCGCCGCCGGGGCCGAGCTTGAGCTTCTCGCGGCGCACGCTGAGGCCGCGTGCATCGATGATCTCGGCCTCCAGCGGCAGGTCGCGCAGCGACGTGGCCCAGTTGCCGGCCTTGACCATCATCGCGATGTGCATGGTGTCGCCCGGGCGGTAGATGCCGCGGTCACTGAACACATAGGCGGTCATCTGGTTCGGCACGCCGGCCGCGCGCAGGCCGCCGACGTCGAAGCGCGAGATGTCGAGCGTGCGGTCGGTGCGGTTGAAGGGCAGGAAGCTCAGGTCGCCGTCCTTGCGCACCACAAGCACCACGGGCGCTTTCTCGCGCTGGTAGCCGGCGAGGTTCGGCAGCTTGGCGGCGCCCGTGGCATCGGTGGATTGCGACGCGACGATCATGCCGTTGCGGCCCCACACCTCGACCAGCGCACCGGCCACGGGCTGGCCGTTGGCGATGCTCTGCACGAACACGTCGCGCGTGCCGTCGAGCGACTTCTTCGCGACGATGCCCAGATCCGTGACCAGCACCAGGCGCTGGTCCTTCTGGTCTTCGGGGTTGCCGCTCTCGGGATCGCCTTCCGACTGTTGTTCTTCTTGTTGCTCTTCTTCGGGCTGCGCCTGCGCGGCTTCACCCTCGGCCGCTTCCGGCTTCTTCTTGGCCTTGGGGTCGTAGCCCTGCACCTTGAGCAGGAACACGCCGCGGCGGTCCGCCACATCGCTGCGCAGGTACTCGGCGAAGTCGACGGTTTCGTAGTGCGCCTTGCCGGCGGGGATGCTGAGCGGAATCTCCTTCTGGAAGCGGTCCACGAGGTTGTCCGACTGCAGGCCGCCGTAGAACTGCGGATGCGCGAAGTCGCCGTTGGTCTGCGTGACCAGGTGCTGCAGCTGCTGCGGCAGCAGTCGGCCAATTTCGAGGCGGATGCCGGGCAGGTCGCGCACCAGGATCGGCAGCTTGCGTTCGCCCGAGAGCGCGAGCAGCGAGCCCTGGCTCATGATGGTGAGCTCGGGCGCGAAGGTCTTGAGCAATCGGATGTCCTGCCGCGCGGCGCCAAGCTGGTAGCCGCCCGGTGTCTTCAAGCCCTTGGCCACGCGCACCAAGAGGTAGCGGCCGCCCTCGGCTTGCGGAAGGCGGAAGCTGACCATCTCGGTCACTTCACGCTCGCTGGCGATGGGCTGCAAGGTGAGCTTCTTCGCGCGGCGCAGCACGGCGTCGGTGACCTTCGCCGGATCGGCGGACCAATCGAACTTCTCGTCCGGGTCGCCCTTGGCTTCTTCCGTGACGGGCAAGAGCCAGGCCTGCACCACGCGCGCCATTTCGCGCTCGTGCACCGGCATCGAGGCGGTGACGTGCATCACATGCTCCGGCTCGCCGTTCTCGCCCGTGACGATGGTCGGGTCGATGCTGGAGATGTCGAGGCTGAAGAGGCCGGGGATGTCGACCGCGCGCGAGATGTCGTTGCGCTGGGCCGGGCCGCCCTTCTGTGCAACGGCGCCGGCAGTGAGGCTCAGCACGACGGGGCGCGTCTTCTCGGGAATGGGCAGCGGCTCGGACTGCAGCGTGGCAGTGAGGCGCAGCTTGTCGTAGCTGACGGTGAACTTCTCGCTCGCGCACTTGCCCACGCTGAAGATGGAGGTGCCGCAGGCCTGGTCATAGGTCAGCACCAGGCGCTTTTCGAATTCGCCCGTGTTGACGGGGTGCGAGAAGCGCACCTGGAAGAGCGCACGCCGCACGTTGGCCTGCACCGGGTCTTGATAGAACTCCGCGCCCGCGATGCGCGCGTTGAATTCGGGCGAGGTGAACTCGTACTTGCGCTGTTCGATCTCGATGTGCGGCGCGAGGGCGTCTTTCCCAAGCTGCACTTTGTAGGGCTGGCCGACCGGCCAATCCTGCGTGGGCAGGAATTCGAGCTTCTTCTGGCTGCTCCACGTCCAGCGCCCGGCAATGGCGGGTTCGATGCTGACGCCGGCCGCCTCCTGGCCGATGCGCGCGATCGGCGCGACCGAGGCGGAGAAGTTGATGACGACCGGATTCGGCCCCTTGTCGTTTTCGATCTGCGTGCGCGGCGGCGGCACGATCTGCGCGGTGGAAACGACCGGCTCGACGCGGTCGGGCGTAAGGCCGTGCCACCACTTCATCACATGCGGGCTGGCGAACCAACCGGCGAGCACCAGAAGCGCCAGCACCAATACCCAAGCTAGTCGCTGCTGCAACCACTGCAGCCCGAAAAGAAGAAACGCCCCCACGATGCGCAGCCACCCCGGGGGTCGCCAGGAACCGACGATTCCGCGTGCCAGAGGACGCAGAAAACCGAGCGCACGGCTGAGGCCGGTGAAGAGCACGTCGCTGAGCGACGCGAGTTTTCGATTGGCAACTTGAAGCATGGAAGCTCCCCCGATGTTTTTGTTGGCGCCTGGCAGTCTCTTGCCGGCGTGTGAAACCACGGCGCTGTGTGTGAAGTCTGCGTGAAAACTGCACAGGGCCCGCGCACCGGCCCGGTTCCGATCAGAAAGAAAGAGCGGGCTTGTTCACCATCAGCCAGAACACGATGGCCATGGCGACGAAGGCCGGATAGCCGAGCCACTCCCAATAACGTTGATAACGCGCATACAGCGGCGGCAGCGGCGCGGCATCGCGATGCGCCTGCCCGGCCATCGCCGCCATGCGGATCTGCAGCCACACCACCGGCAGCCAACAGATGCCGGCCAACACGAAGAGCCCGAGCGACACCGAAAGCCATGGCGTCGAAAGCGGCCAGCCCGCCATGTGCGCCAGCGCGAAACCGGTGGCCGGCTGCAGGATGACCGTGGGCGTGGTGAACCACCAGTCCGCGCGCACCACCAGCCGGCTCACCACCGCCTGCGCCGGCACGCTGCCGCTGCGGTTGGCAAAGAACATGTAGAACGCCGACCCCAGCCCCGTGCCGACCATCAGCACGCTGGAGACGATGTGCAGCCACTTGAGGACGAGGTAGGTGTTCATGGCGTGGTGCGCCGGTACAGGTGCCAGAGCAATGCAGCGATGGGCAGGTTCTTGAGCAGCGGGCCGAGCGGGTGCAGCCACAGGCTGGGCTGCAGAAAGGTCGCGACGGCCGTCATGAGCAGCATCAGGCCGAGGGCCGCGAGATAGCTGGCGCGGCCGGGCCGCAGCCAGAGCGCTAGGCCGATGGCGAGGTCCGCAGCCGCGCCGCCAACGATCAGCAACTGCACCAGCCACGGCGGCGATGCGATGCCGGCCTCGGCCAGCACCTCGCGGCTCTGCCCGTTCAGCTCGACGATGCTGGCGAAGGCGGTGAACAGCCAGACCGTGACGAGGCTCAGGCGCAGCAGGCGGTCGTCGTCGGCCGGGCGGGTCATAGGGCGGGTGACGTCTCGTCGATCACATCGGTCACCATGCCCCAACGTGCAAATTCGGGCTCGAATTCCGGCAGCGTGAGCAGACCGGCGCAGGCGTGTGCGCCGACAGGAAGTGCGTCGCCGCGTGCGAGCCGGCGGGCCAACAGGATCGCTGCCATGCACGGAATCTCGGGGCCATGGTTATCGTCGGCCGCGATATGCCAGGCGCGGCGCGCTGCGACACCTTGCGCATCGATGCCCTCGACCCGCACCACCATGCCGCCCAGCGCGGTGCCGAGCGCATCGAACACGCCTCCCGTCGAATGCAACAACGGCGCAAGCTTCTGCGGCGCGCGCAGCAAGCCCACGCGGTGCATGAACGCCATGAAAGCAAAGGCCTGCTGCGCGATGCCGACTTCGAGCGCCGCGCGGAACATGACCGACTGCACGCCGGCATAGCGCGCCGGAAAGAGTTCGAGATCGGGGATGTCGCACAGCGCGCCCCGGCGCGGCCGCATGCGCGCGAACTGCACCTTCACCGGGTTCGCCCAGCCGGGCTGCTCGGTCCATCGGCCGTGCTGCCAGACACGGATCGGCTCGCCGCAGTAGGCGAGCACGCCCGCGAGCGTGGCCTCGCCGCGCGGTGCGCCTTGCGCGGGCGCGATGCAGATGTCGATGCTGCGGATGCCTTGCCAGCCCGCCGCGAGATGGTCGACCACCGCCGACGAGAGCGCAGGCACCGTGCTGGCGCCTGCAACGGCCGTTCGGCCCGCACCGCGGAAGACAGCATCCATCGCGGCGGGAAAGTCGCAGACGAAACGGCGGCCATCGGCCAGGTCGATGTAGTGCGCGCCAGCCGCCGCCACGGCCTGCGGCACGCGATAGTCCTGGTTCTGGAACGGGCCTGCGGTGTGGATGACGAGATCGACACCCAGGTACCCCAACCCCTGCGCGAGATCGGGCGACTGTGCATCGACACGAACGCCGCGCCCCCCGCCGCCCAGCAATTGCGCAAACGCCGTCGCCCGCTCCAGGTCGCGTCCGCCGACCAGCAGCTCGATGCCCGCATCCGCAGCCAGCGCACGGCAGATGCGCGCGCCGAAATTGCCGTAGCCACCGAGCACCAGCGTCTTCATGCGAGGCTCGCCCCCGCGACGTGCCCGCGCGTGAATGCTTCTTCAAAGATCGAGTAGCCCGACCAGTCCGCATGCGCGAACGACAGGCGCCCCGCAATGACGCTGCCGCGGTGCGCATCGTCCGGCGCCGTGCGCTGCGAGCCGATCTGCGCCATCAACCCGGGCCGCGGGATCGACATGGCATGGCCGTAGCGCGTGATCTCGATGCGCGTGGCGAGCGCGGGCAAGTCTGGGTGCGGCACCGACAGCTCGGCGAGCAGGTCGTCGCGCCAGCCGGTCCAGGGGCGTTCCAGCAGCAGCTTGCGGCCGTCGGCGGTGTCGTAGCTGCTCGGACCCAGCGGGCGGTACCAGCTCAGCACGGTGCCGCGCGGCGTGGGGTCGAGCGTCTGGTGACGCGCATCGACATAGCCGAGTCCGCGCGTGCCGTAGATCACGTTGTCCCAGCTCGGCGCAGCGCCCATGCGGTCGGCCAACGGGCCGCGCAGGTGCACGTTCGCCACCAGCCACGGTGCGTAGCGCACATGCGCGGCGGCGTGCTTCAGCACCTCGGGCGCGTTCTCGACCACGCGCGCAGCAATGAACACCGGCAGCGCGACGATGCAGCGCTCGGCCTGCCAGCGCACCAGCGATTTCGATGCGGCATCCCACGCATCGACCTCGACGCCGCCGCGCAACTCAGCGATGCGCGTGACGACCTGCCCGGTGCGCAGGCGCTCGCCGAGCGGCGCGGCCAGCTGCTTGGTGAGCCAGCCATTGCCTTCGGGCCAGGTGAGCACGCCGTCGCGCTCGGGGTTCGCATCGTTGGCGCTGCCGCTCGGATCGCCGGGCGCATGGAAGCCGTGCCGGCTCGCGAAGTAATGGATGCCGGCCCAGGCCGACACCTGTTCGATGCCCGCGCCGTAGTCGTCGCGGCAGCAGTATTCGAGGTACCAGCGCAACTGCGCGTCGCTGAAACCTTCGCTGTCGAGCCAGCGCGAAAAGGCGATGGCGTCGAGCGCCAGCAGTTCAGGCGTGACCGCCACCTTGAGCGTCGGAATGGCGAAGTGCGCCGCGTGCTGCAGCGCGTCGATGCGCTGCGCGAACTTGCGGTACTGCGCCAACGTGTCGACGCTCGCGCCGTGCACGGGCAGCAGGCCGTCCTGCCATTCGCCCTGGAAGAACAAGCGCTCCTGCGGGCTGTGGCAAAGAGTGCGCTCGTCGTATTCCCAGCGGCCTGCCACGCGCTGGCGAAGACCCAGTTCCTCCAGCAGGTCCTGCACCTCGCGCGCATCGTCACCGGGCACCGGCAGGTAGTGCGCGCCCAACGGACAGGCGATGCCGTTGACCATGCCGCCGCGCGCGTTGCCGCCGGCGGTGTCTTCGAGTTCGAGCACAGTGAAGTCTTCGATGCCCGCGAGCCGCAAGGCACGCGCGGCGGCAAGACCGGCGACACCGCCACCGGCGATCACCACCCGCGTCCGCTTCACGGTCGAGGGCGCCTGGCTCTTGAGTGCGCCATCGCGCATCGCATGGCCGCGTGTGACGTCGATGCCGGTGAAGCCGCCTTCGATGGGCGGCGGCACCTCGCATCCGGCCAGCGCCAGGGCGCCCGCCGCACCTGCCACGCCGAGAAAGTTGCGCCGTTGCATGACGAAGGCTAGTGCGCCATGACCTTGCCCCACTCTTGTTCGTAAGTGGTGACCAAGGTCTGGTTCGACAGGCGATTCACTTCTGTCGGCACGCGCGCCATGTCGAGCGGAAAGTCGAACATCAGCGGCAGCGTCGAAGGCGAGAGGAAGCGCAGCCCCGCAGGCAGTGCATCGGGCATCCGATACGGCCGGCGGCTCGCGATGATGTAGCCCCATTCGCCGAAGCTGGGCACATGCGCGTGATAGGGCGTCGCGCGCAGGCCGACCGATTCGATGGTGGTCGCCACGGTCCAGTAGCTCTTGCGCGCCACCAGCGGCGAAGTGGTCTGGACCACCGCGTAGCCGCTGGCCGACAGTCGCTTTTCGAGCAGCGAATAAAAACTGTTGGTGTAGAGCTTGCCGATCGCGAAGTTGGTCGGATCGGGAAAGTCGACCACGATCACGTCGAACATGTCGCCGGGTTGCTGCAGCCACTGGAAGGCATCGGTATTGACGATCTTCACCTTGGGCGACGACAGCGAATGACCGTTGAGCGCGGCCAGCGTTTCGTGCTCGGTGAAGAGCTTCGTCATGTTCGGATCGAGCTCCACGAGAGTGACCGATTCGACCGAGGGGTACTTGAGTATTTCGCGCACCGCCATGCCGTCGCCGCCGCCGAGCACCGCGACCTTTTTCGGCGCGCCCTGCGCAGCCATCACCGGATGCACGAGCGCCTCGTGATAGCGGTATTCGTCGCGCTCGGCGAACTGCAGGTTGCCGTTCAGAAACAGGCGGTGGCCGAGCTGTCCGCGCGTGACCACGATGCGCTGGTAGGGCGAGGTGGCGCTGAAGACGATGCGGTCTTGATAGAACTTGTCTTCGGCCAGCGTGGTGATGTGGTCGGCCCAGACGAAGGCGGCGAGCAGCGCGGCCAGCGCCAGGAAACACGCCATCGCGTGCGCGCCGATGCGCCGCAGCTCATGGCGAAAGAGCCACAGCGCCCACACCGCGACCGCCGCGTTCATGAAGCCGAACAGCAAGCCGGTGCGGATCATGCCGAGCTGCGGCACGAGGATCAGCGGAAACGCCACCGACACCGCGAGTGCGCCGAGGTAATCGAAGGTCAGCACCTGCGACACCAGGTCCTTGAGCACGATGTTGCGCTTCAGGATGCGCATGACCAACGGGATCTCGAGCCCGACGAGCGTGCCGACGACCATCACAAGGCCGTAAAGCAGCAGGCGGAAAGCGCCCGGCACGTAGGCATTGGCCAGGAACAGGATCGCCGGCAGCGCGCCGCCGATCAGCGCCACCAGGAGTTCGATGCGAAGGAAGTGCGCCGGCAGCTGGCGGTCGAAATAGCGCGAGAGCCATGAGCCCACGCCCATCGCGAACAGGTAGGTGCCGATGATGGTGCTGAACTGCAGCACAGAATCGCCGAGCAGGTAGGAGCTCAGCGCCGCCGCGCTCAGTTCGTAGACCAGCCCGCAGGCCGCGACCACGAACACGCTGGCGAGCAGGGCGATCTCGACGGGCTGCGGCCCGCGCGCATCGGCTGGGCGCGCGGACAGGGCCGCCTCCTCGTTCAATGGATTGCTGCGGCGACGATGATGCAGATGCCGAGGCTCATCGCTGCGACCACGAGGCCCAGCGCCACGTTCTGCTTCTCGACGATCTCGCCCCACAAGTCATAGGGCGTGATCTTGTCGATGATGAGAAAGCACAGCCAGAAGATGATCACGCCGATGAGCGCGTACACGAGCGATCCGAGGACCACGCCCGGTTTCAGCCATTCAAATCCCATGGGGACCTCCAGTCGTAGTAATAAGAGACATCACGCGAAACTTCGTCATTTGTGGCCGCCGCCGCTCGAAGAGCCGCCGTACGAGCCGCCCGAGCTGCGGTAGCCGCTCGAGGAGCCACCGCGGCCGCTGCAGGTGCTCAGGATGATCAAGAGGATGATGATCACCACGATGATCAGGATGATCGTGCCGCAGCCCATGCCCGAGGCGGCGCTCACCGGCAGCGCGTCGCCGCGCTTGAACATGTCCTTCTTCGCATCGAGCTTGAACGCGGTCGCGACCACGCCGCTGTCCAGCTTGATGCCGGACGACCAGGTGAGCTCGTTGGCCGAGCGCTCCATCGACAGCAGCGCGGGGCCGCTGGCGAAGTCGCGGTTGAAGGTTTTTTGTCCGCGCTCGACCTGCCAGTAAAACTCGCCCGCCACGTAGGTGGTCTCGGCGTTGTAGGCGTACTGCTGCTGGTAGCTCTTGCTGAGGTAGGTGGCGGTGCTGCCGTTCTCGGCCATCACCGGCGCGCCGGTGGTCGGCTTGACCATGCTCCAGCCATCCTCGGCATCCACCAGGAAGCTGAAGCCGCGCTTCTTGTTGTAGAGCAGGTATTCGTCCCAGCCGAAGTACTCGTCGTCGCCGGGCTCCACGCCCATGCGGTGCTGGAAGCCCACGACCTGCCACTGCGCACCCTGCAGCTGGCCCATGGTGCCGAGCGCGATGAGCGGGCGCACCGGTTCGTCCTGCGCCGCATGCTTGAGCTCGCCGCCGATGCCCTGCGACAGGTCGATGATGCTGTTGCACGAGCGGCAGGTGATGCTCTTGCTGTCGGCTAGGTTGACGGTGACCGGCGAGCCGCAGTTGGGGCAGTTGAAGCTGCGGCCCTTTTCGTCCTTGGCCGATTCGTCGCGCAGGCCGGAGAGCTGCAGGTCTTCGAGCTGCACTGAGCGGCCGAGGTACGCGCTGGGCTTGGCGGTGCCGTAGTCGATGCTGAGCACCAGCCCCTTGTCGTTGCGCAGCTCGACCATCGCGAACGGCCGGCCGAGATCGGGCAGGTGCGGCAGCTCGCCTTGTGCGGAAGTCAGCGCGACCTGCTCGTTCGAGGTGACGGTGTAGCTCTGGCCCGCGAAGGCGCTGGTGGCGCCCACGCGCAGGTCGACCGGTGGCGGCGCGGTGCGCTGCAGATCGAAGGGCAGCGCGAAGACGTAGGCGCCGTTGTCCTCGCTGAGGATCGCGGTGCGTTCGTCGTCGAGCGCGGCGATCCATTCGGTCCAGCGGCCGCCGGGGTAGGTGTATTGCAGCCGGCCGATCAGCGTGAAGGGCTTGTCCTGGATGCGGCCGGTGGCAAAGAGCTGCAGCGGGCTGAAGTCGTCGAACAGCTCCGCCATCTTGCCGGTGCGCGCGAGCGTCTCGCCCTGGCGCACGACGGTGCTCTGGCAATAGGGACAGACTGCGTGCGTCGATTGCGCCGAACGGAATTCGACCGGTGCGCCGCAGCCGGGGCAGGGCGCGCGGTAGTAGCGTTGGTTGCCGGTTTCCTCAGCCATGGCAAACCACGGCAACAGCGGCAGATGCAGCTATGGGAAATGCCGCGGAGCCGGCTCTGCCGGACCACAGGCATTGCCCCCTGCAAGGGGGGAGGAGAAGCGACACGGAGTGCGCGAAGCCTGGGGGTTAGACCAGCTTCTTGAGCAGTTCGGCCTTCTTGGCGTCGAACTCTTCCTGCGTGAGGATGCCCTTGGTCTTGAGCTCGCCGAGCTTCTCGAGCGTGGTCATCACGTCGACGGGGCTCACCACGGCCACGGCGGGCTGCTGCTGCGTTGCCGCGGCCTGGGCAGCCGCGTTCGGGCTCAGGCCCTGCGCGAGGTTCTGTGCCAGCACCTGGCCGAGCGCCACGCCGGCACCCAGGCCCATCGCGTCGCCCGCGATGCCGCCACCGCCCGCCGCACCTTCGGCGAATTTCGGAATCGCCTGTGCCGTCTGGTACTGCATGAACTTGCCCATGTCGTTGCCGACCATGCCCATGCCGATCTTCTGGTCGAGGATCTTCTGCAGCTCTTCGGGCAGCGAGACGTTCTGCACCGTGATGTTCTCGAGCTTGATGCCGATCTTCTCGAACTCGGGCACGAGCTGCGCCGCGAGCGCCTGCGCAAACTGGATCTGGTTGGCCGCAAGGTCGAGGAACGGAACGCCGCTCGAAGCGATGGCATTGCTGATGTTCTGCAGCACCAGGCCGCGCAGCTGGCCGTCGAGGTCGGCCACGCTGTAGATGTCGCGCGTGCCCGAAATTTCGGTGTGGAACAGCTTGGCATCGCCGATGCGGAAGCTGTAGTTGCCGAAGGCCCGCAGGCGCACGGCGCCGAAGTCCTTGTCGCGAATCGTGATCGGCTGGGGCGTGCCCCACTTCTGGTCGACCTGCTGGCGGGTGCTGAAGAAATAGACGTCGCTCTTGAAGGGGGACTCGAAGAGCTTGTCCCAGTTCTTCAGGTACGTGAGCACGGGCAGCGTCTGCGTCGTGAGCTTGTACATGCCGGGGCCGAACACGTCGGCCACCTTGCCTTCGTTGACGAACACGGCCACCTGCGATTCGCGAACGGTGAGCGAGGCGCCGTTCTGGATTTCCATCTCCGCCATCGGGAAGCGCCAGGCCAGCGTGCCATCGCCGGTCTCGGTCCACTGGATGATGTCGATGAACTGTTTCTTGATGAAATCCATCAGGGCCATGGTTGCTCCTCGTCTTCAGGTGTTTTGTCCGGACCGAGCATATTGCCACATCGTCTTGACAAAGCCCCGTGCTTTTGGTCATGCCGCGCCCTGGCCATGCGGCGTATGGCCCGCACGACCGAGGTCTACAATCGGCGCCCCCAGAAGAAGCGCCACCAGGAGCTACGGCACATGTCAGATTCGACCCCCTCGACCTCATCGACTCCCACGCCCGAAGACAAGCGCGCAGAACTGCGCCGTGCCGCCCTCGAGTACCACGAGTTTCCCGTTCCCGGCAAGATCGCCATCGCGGCGACCAAGCAGATGGTCAACCAGCGCGACCTGTCGCTGGCCTACTCGCCCGGCGTGGCCGCTCCCTGCGAGGAAATCGTCAAGGACCCGGCCAACGCATTCAAGTACACCTCGCGCGGCAACCTCGTGGGCGTCATCAGCAACGGCACCGCGGTGCTGGGCCTCGGCGACATCGGCCCGCTGGCCTCCAAGCCGGTGATGGAAGGCAAGGGCGTTCTCTTCAAGAAATTCGCGGGCGTCGATGTGTTCGACATCGAGATCGACGAGAAGGACCCGGTCAAGCTGGTCGAGATCATCGCCGCGCTGGAGCCGACCTTCGGCGCCATCAACCTGGAAGACATCAAGGCCCCGGACTGCTTCTACGTCGAGCGCGAACTGCGCAAGCGCATGAAGATCCCGGTGTTCCACGACGACCAGCACGGCACGGCCATCACGGTGGCGGCCGCCATGCTCAACGGCCTGAAGGTGGCGGGCAAGAACATCGCCGAGGTCAAGCTGGTCACCTCGGGCGCGGGCGCCGCGGCGCTGGCCTGCCTGAACCTGCTGCTCAAGGTGGGCCTCAAGCGCGAGAACGTGTTCGTCACCGACTTGGCCGGCGTGGTCTACGAAGGCCGTGAAGAGCTGATGGACGACGACAAGCGCCAGTACATGCAGAAGACCGACATGCGCAAGCTGGCGGAAGTGATCGCCGGTGCCGACGTTTTCCTCGGCCTCTCGGCCGGCGGCGTGCTCAAGCCCGAGATGGTCGCCAAGATGGCGCCGCGCCCGGTGATCTTCGCGCTGGCCAACCCCAACCCCGAGATCAACCCCGAAGACGCCCGCGCGGTGCGCGACGACGTGATCATGGCCACGGGCCGAACCGACTACCCGAACCAGGTCAACAACGTCCTGTGCTTCCCGTACATCTTCCGCGGTGCACTCGACTCGGGCGCGACCACGATCACCGACGAGATGGAAATCGCCGCGGTGCACGCCATCGCCGACCTGGCACAGGCCGAGCAGAGCGAGCGTGTCGCTGCCGCCTACGTCGGTGAAAAGCTGTCCTTCGGCCCCGAATACCTGATCCCGAAGCCCTTCGATCCGCGTCTGATGATGAAGATCGCGCCGGCGGTGGCCAAGGCGGCCGAGGAAAGCGGCGTGGCGCTGCGTCCGATCAAGGACATGGACGCCTACCGCGACAAGCTGCAGAACTTCGTCTATGCCTCGGGCACGACGATGAAGCCGATCTTCGAAGCGGCCCGCCGCGCCTCGAAGAAACGCGTGGCGTACTGCGAAGGCGAGGAAGAACGCGTGCTGCGCGCCGCGCAGATCGTGGTCGACGAAGGCATCGCCCGCCCGACGCTGATCGGCCGTCCGGCCATCATCGCCCAGCGCATCGAGAAATTTGGCCTCCGCCTGAAGGAAGAGCTCGACTACGACATCGTCAACGTCGAGCAGGACCACCGCTACCGCGACTTCTGGCAGACCTACCACCGCATGACCGAGCGCAAGGGCCAGACGGTGCAGACCGCCAAGATCGAGATGCGCCGCCGCCTCACGCTGATCGGCGCGATGCTGCTGCACAAGGACGAGGTCGACGGCATGATCTGCGGCACCTGGGGCACCACGCTGATCCACCTGCACTACATCGACCAGGTGATCGGCAAGCGGCCCGGCGGCTGCGAAAGCACCCCGCAAGATGTGCCGGTGTATGCCTGCATGAACGGCTTGCTGCTGCCCGATCGCCAGGTGTTCCTGGTCGACACGCACGTCAACTACGACCCCTCGCCCGAGGAACTGGCCGAGATCACGACGATGGCGGCCGAGGAAATGATGCGCTTCGGCCTGAAACCGAAGGCAGCGTTGCTGTCGCATTCGAACTTCGGCACCAGCAACGAGCCAAGCGCCATCAAGATGCGCAAGACGCTCGACCTGCTGCGCGTCCAGGCGCCCTGGCTCGAAGTGGACGGCGAAATGCACGGCGACGTGGCTCTGGACAGCAAGCAGCGCGCGGTCGTCATGCCGCACAGCGCGCTGGCGGGCGACGCCAATCTGTTGGTTTTTCCGAACATCGACGCAGCCAATATTTCGTACAACCTGCTCAAGACAGCGGCTGGCGGCAACATCGCGATCGGGCCGGTGCTGCTCGGCGCGGCCAAACCTGTGCACATTCTCACGGCCAGCGCGACCGTTCGCCGCATCGTGAACATGACAGCCTTGACAGTGGCTGACGCAAACGCAGAGAGATAGGCTATTTGGCGAGAGTGGTCGCCAACTTAAGGCGCCACTTTCGCCCCTTGCGACTGCTCAAACTTTGGGCAGTCGCTTGCTATTTCGGCCAGCGTGGTGCACACTCGCGGGCTTGAATTTGCGGGTTAACCCCAAGGTTGAGCGCAATTCGAAACCCCCCGCTCTTTTCTCCTGTGGTGTCCCATGGCGGCTTACGCCTCGATCACGTCCTCTACCTCAAAGTTTGCGCTCACCAGCCTCATGCTGTTGGCGTTGACGACCGGGGCCGAGGCCCGCGGATGGTTCGGCGCAGGAAAAACGTCCGCTGAGGAATCGATTGCACTGACCGATCTCCCGGTCCAGGGCCAGCGAACCTATCAGGCCATCTTGAACGGTGGCCCCTTCCGGTACGAAAAGGACGGCACTGTATTTGGCAACCGCGAGCGTCTCCTGCCGCCGGCACGGCGCGGCCACTACCGCGAGTACACGGTGACGACACCGGGTTCTCGCAACCGGGGTGCCCAGCGAATCGTCTGCGGTGGCGAGCAGCGCACGACGCCCGAGGCCTGCTGGTACACGGCAGACCACTATGCAAGTTTCAGACGGATTGCGCCATGAGCGATGAAAACGACCTGAGCGGCGCCCCGAAGCGCCCCGAAGAAATGATGATGACTATGGAAAGACCAGCGGAGATGACCTTATCCCTTCGTGCCGTACGCCCGAACATCGTGCAATCGATCCGCGCGTTCCGCGTGAACGACCTGCAGGACGCCGCCAACGCGGCCGGCCAGCACTTCCTGTACGCGAACCTGGGCAACGCCCAGACCAAGCAGGACGTGCTCGACCTGATCGCCCAGCAGTTCACCTTCCCGGCGCACTTCGGCAAGAACTTCGACGCGCTGTACGACTGCATGACCGACCCGTTGCATAAATCGGGCCCGCAGCCCGGTTTTGTCATCGTGCTCGAACAGATCCCGGCTAACGCCAAGTTCGACAAGGAAGCGCGCGAGCAGCTGCTCGACATCTTCCGGGACGCTTCGGATTACTGGGGCGACCGCAAGGTGCCCTTCCGGTGCTTCTATTCTTTTCTGTAGCCCGTTCTGCATCTACCAGCCAAGCAGAACGGGCGAACGAGGCTCAGCCGAACGCTGAAACCCTCGATGGCATCGAAGTGAATCCCAACGCCGCAGCAGCAGCGGGCGCCGCCAGCACCGAGCCGGCCGGCGAAAAAATGCCGACCGACAAACTGGTCGACGTGTCGCCCCTGGCGCTGCGCATGAGCAGCCCCTTCAACGCGGGGTACTGGCTGGCCGCCGCTTAACCGCAGCCTTCAGCTCCAACGAAAAAGCCCGTCGTCGACGGGCTTTTTTCATGGGGGAACGGCTTGGGCCAATGCGACGTATTCGGCCACCGGCACCTCCTCGGCGCGGCGCTGGGGATCGAACTCCCCTTCGAAGCCGTGTGTCTCCAGCCATTTGCCCAGCGTGTGGCGCAGGATCTTGCGGCGCTGGCTGAAGGCCACCTGCACGATCTCGCCAAGCCGCGCGGCATCGACCACCGGCGGCTGCGCCAGCGGCACCATCCGCACCACGGCGCTGTCCACGCGGGGCGGCGGATCGAAGCTCCCGGGCGGCACGAACAGCACGTTCTGCATGTCGTAGCGCCACTGCAGCATCACGCTCAGGCGGCTGTAGTCCGAGGTGGCGGGCCTGGCCACCATGCGGTCGATCACTTCCTTTTGCAGCATGAAGTGCTGGTCGGTGATCAGGTGGGCAAAGCCCAGCAGGTGGAACAGGATCGGCGTGGAGATGTTGTAGGGCAGGTTGCCCACCACGCGCAGCGGCTTCGGTGCGGCTTTGGCCGCGAGTTCGGCGAAGTCCACCCTCAGCACATCGGACTCGATGACCTCCAGTTGCGGATGCTCGCGCAGCCGCTTGGCCAGGTCGCGGTCGAGCTCGATGACCGTCAGGCGCCCGAGCCGCTCGACCAGCGGCTGCGTCAGCGCCGCGAGCCCCGGGCCGATCTCGACCATCGCATCGCCGGGCTGCGGTGCGATCTCATGCACGATCGCATCGATGATCCCGCCGTCGGACAGAAAGTGCTGCCCGAACCGCTTCCTGGCGATGTGTGCCATGGATCAGGACTGCGGCGGGTCGCGGTATTCGACGTAGGCGCGTGCGCGCACTTCCTGCACCCAGGTGGTGAAGGCTTCCTCGATGCGCTGTTCGCGCAGCACGTTGCGCGCGGCTTCGCGCTGCTCCGACTGGGTCAGCTTGGAGTCGCGGCGGCCGACCACCTGGATCAGGTGCACGCCGAAGCGCGACACGACCGGATCACTGATCTGGCCTGGCGACAGCCGGTCCATGGCTTCCTCGAACTCGGGCACGAACTGGCCGGGGCGCGACCAGCCGAGGTCGCCGCCTTCCTTGGCGCTCGCGTCCTGCGAGTTGTCGCGCGCAAGGCCGGCGAAATCGGCCGTGCCGGCCTGCACGCGGCGCTTGAATTCAGCGAGCTGCGCCACCGCCTGCGCCGTGGTGCGCTTGGGGTCGTTGAGCAGCAGGATGTGGCGCACCTGGGTCTGCGTCACGGTCGCGTCGAGCGAGCCGATCTGCGCCTTCGCCAGGACCTTGAGCACATGGAAACCGGCGCTGGAGCGGACCGGTCCGGCAATGCCGTTCACCGCCGTCGATTGCACAGCGTCGACGAACAGCGGCGGGTAGCGGTCGGCGCTGCGCATGCCAATGGCGCCGCCGTTGGCGCGATCAGGCGAATCGGAGTTCTCGCGCACCAGCTTCTCGAAGTCTTCGCCAGCGCGGGCGCGCTCGGCGAGACCCTGGGCCTTCTTCTGCGCCGCGGCCACCTGGGCGTCGGTGGCGTTCTCGGGCAGGGCGACGAGCACTTGCGCGAGGTTGAGGTTCTGCAGGGCTGCGTTCTTGGTGTTCGAGTTGCGCTGGTCGCGCAGGTACTCGTCGGCCTCGCTGTCGCTGATCTTGACCTTCGACTCGACTTCGCGGTCGCGCAGGCGCGTGAGCAGCAACTGGTCGCGCAGGTCCTTGCGGAAGTCCGCCTGCGCAATGCCTTCGGCGGCCACGCGGCGGCGCAGCTCGACCAGGCTGATCTCGTTCTGGCGCGCCACGGTCTGCTCGGCCTGGTCGATCGCCACGTCGTCGACCTTGATGCCGTTTTCCTTGGCAAGCTGAAGCTGCGCGCGCTCGACGATCAGGCGCTCGAGCACGAGGCGCGTGAGCTCGCCGCGCGGCACGCGTTCGGCGTCGGGGTTCTCCTTGATGAGGCGCGTCACCCGCGACTGCACGTCGGTGTTGGTGATCGGCTCGGAGTTGACCAGCGCGACGATGAATTCAGCCGCCCGCTGCACGGGCGCCGCCGACGGCGAGGCGGGAGCGCGCTGCACCGGCGGGGGGCCGAGGCGCGGACCGGCGCGCATGATGTCCGTGATGCCGCTGCCAGAGCGGAAGCCCTGCGCACCCGACGTTGCAGCCATTGCCGCGAGGCAGCCCAGGGTGATGATGGAACGGATGTGTTTCATGGCGGTGCTCAATCAGTCGTCTCAGTCGTAATTAGTGAAGCGGCTCGGCGCCTCGCCAGGTTGGCGCAGGGGTTCGTAGCGCTGGATGTTCTGCCGCAAGGCCTGCATCGGGCTGGAGCCGATGCTGGAGAAGCCGACGAATTCGAGCTGGAACATGATGCGGGTGTTTGCCGTCACCTGGCCGGTGGTGATGCGCTGCAGCACCACGCGTCCGATCCAGCAGCAGCCGTCGTACTCGAAGCCGAGCACGCCGTCCGTGAGTTTCTTGTCCTGCAGGTCGTAGTTGAGACGGCCCACCGCATACCAGCGGCCACCGCCCTGGCCCTTGCCGGGCCCGAGGTTCTTGCCCTTGTCGCCCCACAGGTCGTTCAGCGGCCATTGCCAGCCCACGTCGATCGACTTGTTGCCGTCGTTGGTTGCCGTGGTGTTCGGGTTGGCCAGCAACGCGGCCTGGTAAGCCGCGCTCGGTGCCTGGTAGCGGAACGCCACGCTGAGGTTGTGGTACGGCTCGGGGTTGTAGCGCGCGCTGAGCGCCGCGCGGGTCGACTTGCGCGTGTCGGGGTTGTACTGCACGAGCGCGTCGGTGCTCCACTTCGGCGTCCAGTTGATCTGGCCGCCGACGAGGAAGTCGCTCGCCCGGTCGGTCACCGGCAAGCCGCCGGGCAACACGACCTTCTGGTCGGCAAAGCGCAGCCGCTGCGCAATGCCGATGCGCGCCGCCTCGACGCCGGTGGCGGGGTCGATCAGACGCGAACTCACGCCGAGCGTGAGCGCGTTGGTGTCGGAGATGCGGTCACCGCCCGAGAACGCGTTCTCGGTGTAGATCGTCGCAAAGCTGAAGTCGTTGGCGGCCGAGTCGTAGTTCGGCAGCATGCTCTGGTTGCGGTACGGCGTGTAGACGTAGTAGGCGCGCGGCTCCAGGGTCTGGCGGAAGGCGCGGCCGAAGTAGCTCGCGTCACGCTCGAAGATCAGGCCGCTGTCCAGGCTGAAGGTCGGCACGGTGCGGTTGGACGACGTGCCGAAGAAGTACAGCGAATTCGCGTTGTAGGGCACGCCGTTGACGTACTGCACGCCGTTGAGCGTGAGCTTCGGAATGTCCGTCTGCGGCAGGTAGTAGTTGTACGACGCCGTGTTCAGCTGCACCTTGGGAATGACGAACGAACTCGGCGTGATGAACGGCCGGCTGATCGCGAGGTTCGCCATGGCGCGGTCGCCATCGGGCTGCGACTGCTGTACCGCGTCGAAGCCCGGCTGGCCGCTCAGGATCGTGTTGACCCGAAAGCGCGTGTAGTCGAGGTTCAGCGCAACGTCGAAGCCGTGCCAGTCGTACTTGTTGTAGTTGGCCGTGATCTGCGGCATGCGGTCGTACGACGGCACGATCGGCGACAGGTTGTACTGCAGCGTCTGGTAGCGCAGCGTGCGGATCGCGCCGCTCCAGTCGTCCTTGCTCCAGTTGAGCGCGGCCTCGTTCGGCAACTGGCGCTGCGCCAGCGTCGGCGTGCGGGTGAAATCGCGCCAGTAATCGTTGTCGCTGACGCGGTTGATGTTGATGTTGGCCGACAGCGAATCCAGGCCGAGCGCCTTCGCGTCGAAGTCCTGGTGGTGGTTCGCCCAGATGCCCCAGCGCTTGGTGCTGCCGGGCGGCGCGGTCAGGTCTTTCGCCTGGATTTCTCCATTGGCCAGCTGCTGCAGCTGCGAGGCGCGCAGCTCGTTGTAGCGCTGGCCCACCAGGCGGTCGGCACCCATCAGGTCCAGGCGGATGCTGCCGCTGTATTCCTTCTCCATGTACCGGAATTCGGTACCCAGGTCGAGGCCCCGCTTGCTCATGATCGTCGGCGTGATCGTGGCGTCGCGGTTGGGCGCGATGTTCCAGTAGTACGGCTGCGCGATCCCGATGCCGTCAGTATTGTCGGTAATAAGCGTGGGCGGCAGCAGGCCGCTCTTACGCGCGTTCGACAGCGGGAAGCTCACGCTCGGAATTGGCGGCGTGCTGATACCCATGAAGCTCAGGCGCGCATTGGTGGCCACGCCCTCGTTCTCTTCGGTGTCGGTGGTGATCGTGGCCGCGGTCAGGAGCCACGCCGGCATCCAGCCTGGAAAGTCTTCGCGGCGGCAGGTGGTGTAGGTGGCGCGCCGCGCGACCGAGATGTTGGCGTCGACGAAATCGATGCGCTCCGCATCGCCGTGGCCGCCGTTCGCGAGGAACCGGTAGCGCACGTTGTTGAAGAAGCCTTCGAAGGTCTCGAGCTTGAGCTCCAGCTCGGGTCCTTCATAGACGTTGCCGGCCTGGTTGACCCGCACGTTGCCCGTGGCCTTCATCTTGTCGTCGGGCTGGTAGTACTCGAGCCGGTCGGCGGTGATGGCGACCGGCCCGCGCCGCAGCGTCGCATTGCCTTCGACCACGGTCTCCAGGTCGGGGCGGCCGGACATCCGGTCGCCGGTGATGAGGCTGGGCAACTGGCCGCGCTCGGTGGGCGGCACGATTTCGGTGAGCAGCGGGGTGCGCTTGAGCGTGAGCGGGCCGTCGAGGCCGGCCGCGGACTGCGCGAAGGCGCCGTGCGCCTGGAGCAGCGCCAGCGACAGCATGGCCAGCTTGAGCGGCGGGCCGGCGCGTCGCAGGGCAACACGTCGGCTCATCAAGCCTCCCGCCAGGCCGTTCCGAGGAAAGCCTGCGGCTCCCCCGAGGAGAGCAGCGAGCGCACAAGGTGCCAAGCGTGAGGGCTTTGGGTCGTAGGCATCGGTTCGGAACGAAAGATCGTCGGGGAGACGGCGCGGCAGGCCGGCGGGTTGCAGGGGCCGGCAGCAACCTTTGCTCGATCGGTGGCCGACCGGAGGGGGTTGCCGCGCCAGGCGGATTTGTAGAATCGATTATCCATGACAGCACCCCCGCCCCCGGCCGCATTGGCCCCAAGCCCCGCCGAGACCATTCTCTGGACAGATCCGCAACGGGCCGAAGTGTTCCGGGCCTGGCTGACCGGCATCGCCGCAGCCCAGCAGCTCCTGCCCGACACCGTGCGCCTCGCCTCGGCCGATGCGAGCTTTCGCCGCTACTTCCGCGTCGACACGAGCATCCCCGGCACCCCGACGCGCATCGTGATGGACGCCCCGCCGGACAAGGAGAACAGCGATCCTTTCGTGCAGGTGGCCAAGCTCATGGCCGAGGCCGGCGTCACCGCGCCGCAGGTGCTCGAATGGGACCGCCCGAACGGCTTCCTGCTGCTGGACGACCTGGGCCGCCAGACCATGCTGGACGTGATCGACCCGGCCCAGCCCGACGCCAGCCGTCCGCTCTACGACCAGGCCATCGACGCGCTGATCCGCTGGCAGCTGGCCTCCCAACCCGGCGTGCTGCCGCCCTACGACCGGGCGCTGCTCGAGCGTGAACTGGCGCTCTTTCCCGAGTGGTACATCGGCCGCCACCGCGGCGTCGCCATCGGGGGCAAGCTGAAGGAGCGGCTCGACCGCAGCTTCAAGCTGATCGTGGAGAGCAACCTCGCCTCGCCCAGCGTCTACGTGCACCGCGACTTCATGCCGCGCAACTTGATGGTCGGCCACGGCTCCACATTGGGCGTGCTCGACTTCCAGGACGCTGTCTACGGCCCCATCACCTACGACATCGCCAGCCTGATGCGCGACGCGTTCCTCAGCTGGGACGAGGAGTTCGTGCTCGACATCACCGTGCGCTACTGGCAGGCGGCACGCAAGGCCGGGCTGCCGGTCGACGAGGATTTCGGCGCCTTCTACCGCGCCGTCGAATGGATGGGCCTGCAGCGCCACCTGAAGGTCGCCGGCATCTTCGCGCGCCTCACGCTGCGCGACGGCAAGCCCCGCTACCTGGCCGACACGCCGCGTTTCATCGCCTACATCCGCGCCACCGCCAGCCGCTACATGGAGCTCACGCCGCTCGTGCGGGTGATCGACGAGGTCGAGGGCACCTCCCCGCTCACGGGCTTTGCCTACGGCCGGGTCTGAAGCGAAATCTACAAAAACCGCTTGGGATGCCCGCACCACGGCTGCATCTCTTGCTTCTTATTTCATAGCATGCCCCGTTTCCACTGTTCCGTGCCACTGAGCGCCGGCACCGCTTTCGCGCTGCCGCCCGGTGCTGCGCGCCACGTGCAGGTGCTGCGGATGCAGCCCGGCGATGCGCTGACCCTGTTCGATGGCGCGGGCGGCGAATACGAGGCCACGATCGAGCGCATGGGCCGCAGCGACGTCTCGGTGACGGTCGGTGCCCACCACCCGGTCGAGCGCGAGGCGACGCGCGCGGTGCACCTGGCCGTCGGCATGCCGGCCAACGAGCGCATGGACTGGCTGGTCGAGAAAGCCACGGAACTGGGCGTCGCGAGCATCCAGCCATTGGCCACGGCGCATGGCGTGCTGCGTCTTTCGGGCGAGCGCGCCGAGAAGAAGCGGGCGCACTGGGAGGCGATTGCCATCGCGGCGTGCGAGCAATGCGGCCGCAATCGCGTGCCGGTGATTCATCCGGTGCGGTCGTTCTCGGGCAATTCGGGATGGATCGACGCGCAGCGGGACGATAGCGCCGCAGCCCGCTTCGTGCTGAGCTTGGCCGAGGGCACGCAAGGCATTGCCACAGCCGCTGCGGCACACGCCCCCGACAACCGCGATGTGCGCGTGCTGAGCGGCCCCGAAGGCGGTCTCAGCGCCGCCGAGGAGCAGGAAGCCATCGCGCGCGGCTTCGCGCCGGTCACGCTCGGGCTGCGCGTGCTGCGTGCCGAAACCGCCGCGCTCGCGGCTCTGGTGTCTCTCGGCGGCGCCTGAGAAGGTGGGTGTTTTCCGCGACGCGCGCGCGGAAAGGCTGCGGAAGAATGGGTACCTCATTACCCATTCATCACGACAAAGAAGGACCTTCCGCCCATGTCCCGTTCGCTCCGTCCCGCGCCTCTCGCCTCTCTTGTTCTGGCCGCGCTGTGCGCCGCGCATGGCGTCCACGCCCAGAGCAACGCCGTCGCGCCCACGCCGGCGCAGGTCAGCCCTGAAGTCGACCGGACCTACACCCAGCTGATGGCATCGCCCACGATCCAGAAGCTGCTGGACGCGGTCAAGGCCGACCACGAGCGAGCGGTCGAGGACCTGAAGATGCTGACCGAGATCGAAGCGCCTCCATTCAAGGAACAGAAGCGCGCCGAGGCTTTCCTCGCACGCATGAAGGCCCTGGGCCTCACCGACGCGAAGATCGATGCCGAAGGCAACGTGGTCGGCCTGCGCAAGGGCGTGGGCAACGGCCCAAAGCTGTTGATCTCCGCGCACCTGGACACGGTCTTTCCCGCCGGCACCGATGTGAAGGTGAAGGAGCGCGACGGCCGGCTCCATGCGCCTGGCATCGGGGACGACACGCGCGGGCTCACGGTGCTGCTGTCGTGGCTCAAGGCGCTCAACGACAACAAGGTGCAGACGGCGGGCGACCTGCTCATCGTCGGCAACGTCGGCGAGGAAGAACTGGGCAACCTGCGCGGCATCAAGGCGATCTTTCGCGACCACCTCGACATCGATGGCATGGTCGGGCTGGAGCCCTCGCCGGACGGTCACGTGCTGGTGCTCGGCACCGCGAGCCATCGCTACGAGGTCACCTTCAAGGGCCCGGGCGGCCACAGCTTCGGCGCATTCGGGCAGGTGCCCAGCGCGATCCACGGCATGGGCCGCGCGATCGCCAAGATCGCCGACGTGCGCACACCGAGCTTCCCCAAGACCACCTTCACCGTCGGCACGGTGGGCGGCGGCACCTCGGTCAACACCATCGCGCCCGATGCGCGCATGGCCATCGACATCCGCTCGGACGACATGGCCTCGCTGCTGGAGACCGAGAAAAAAATCCTCGCGGCCATCGACGAAGCGGTGGTAGAGGAGAACAAGCGCTGGAACGTGACGACGCTAAGCGCGAGCCACAAACTGATCGGCGACCGGCCCGGCGGCCGCACCCCGACCGACTCGGTGATCGTGGAGGCAGCCACGCGCTCGAACACCGCCTTCGGCCAGAAGACGCTGCTGCGCGGCGGCAGCACCGATGCCAACGTGCCGATCTCGTTGGGCATCCCGGCCATCATCATCGGGGGCGGCGGCAAGTCCTCCGGCTCCCATGCGTTGAGCGAGTCGATCGACGTGACAGATGCATGGAAAGGCGCGCAGAATTCGCTGGTGACTGTGCTCGGACTCGTCGGCGTGCAAGGGGTGACCCCCGCATTGCTGCCCAAACGCCCGGCACGCATCAAGTAATTTGTCACGTTGCAAGTTCCAAAAGTGGGACTCCACTTACGGCTTGCGGTCCGTCGCACGGAAAATGCGTCGGTTCTGTCACACACCAAGGAAACGCCATGGGATTGCTCGATTCAGTACTCGGTCAAGTGCTCGGAGGCGCTGGCCAACAGCAGCAACCACAAGGCGGAGGCATCGGGGGATTGGGAGATCTCGGCGGCCTGGCCGGCGCACTGGGTGGCCTGCTCGCCAACAACGGCGGTCAAGGCGGCCTGGGCGGTCTGGTTTCCAAGTTCGAGCAGGCCGGCATGGGCGATGTCATCGGCTCGTGGATCGGCAAGGGGGACAACCAGCCGGTCTCGGGCGACCAGCTGCAAAACGCACTCGGTGGCGACACCATCGCGAACATTGCAGCCAAGCTCGGCATCAACGCGCAAACGCTGCTGCCCATGCTCGCCACCATGCTGCCGGCGCTCATCGACCAGCTCACGCCCCATGGCAAGGTGCCGGACCAAGGTCTGGGCAACCACGACGATCTGCTGGGTTCGCTCAGCGGCTTGCTGCAAGGCAAGCAGTCCTGACGAGGCCTGCCTCATCAAGATTTCCGGCGCCCGCGAGGGCGCTTTTTTTTGGCTGGCGCCAAGGCAATGAATCCCGTAGAACCCTCGCCATGAACCGCAACCTCTGGCTCCTGGCCATCTGTCAGGGCCTCTTCCTGACCAACAACGTCACCTTCATCGCCATCAACGGGTTGGTGGGTCTGGGCATCGCGCCGCGCGGCTGGATGGCGACGCTGCCGGTGATGGGCTATGTGGTCGGCGGTGCGCTCACCACCGGGCTGGTGGCGCGCACGCAGCAGCGCTTCGGCCGTCGCGGTTCGTTCCAGATCGGGCTGGCCGTGGCGCTGTGCTCGGCGCTGTTGTGCGCATACGCGGCGATGACGAAGAACTTCTGGCTGCTGTGCTTCGCAACGGTGGTAGCCGGCTACTACAACGCCAACGCCAATCTCTACCGCTTTGCAGCCGCCGAGCTTGCGGCGCCGGAATGGCGCGAGAAGGCGGTGTCGCTGGTGATGGCCGGTGGGCTGATCGGCGCGGTGGCGGGCCCCAACCTGGCCTCCGCCACGCGCGAGCTCTTCGCCGTGCCTTTCGCCGGCGCCTACATTGCGCTCGCGGCGGTGGCGCTGCTCTCGATGGCGGTGATGCGCTTCATCGACTTCCCCGCCCCGCTGACCCGCCAGCAGGCTCTGGGCGGACGGCCACTCTCCGAAATCATGCGGCAGCCGGTGTTCATCGTGGCCGCGGCCGCGGGCGCGCTCGGCTTCGGCGTGATGAACCTGCTGATGGCCGCCACGCCGATCGCGATGCAGATCTGCAGCCTGCCGTTTTCCGACGCCGCGCTGGTGCTCGAATGGCACGTGATCGGCATGTTCGCGCCGGGCTTCTTCACCGGCCACCTGATCCGCCGCTTCGGCGCGCTGCCCGTGATGGGCGTGGGGCTCGCGCTCAACTTGGGCTGCATCGCCGTCGCCCTGTCGGGGGTCGAACTGCACCACTTCCTCGTGGCGCTGTGCCTGCTGGGCGTGGGCTGGAATTTTTTGTTCACCGGGAGCACAACGCTTTCGCTCACCGCCTACACGGCCGAGGAGCGCGACCGGGCCCAGGGCGCGCTCAACTTCTGCGTGTTCGCGACGCTGGCGCTGACCTCGTTCGCCTCGGGCGTGCTGGTCACGACGCAAGGCTGGCAGCTGTTGAACTACGGCTCGCTGGTGCCGGTGGTGCTCACGGGCGCGGCGCTGCTGTGGCTGGCGCAGAGGCGGCGGCGCTCAGCCGCGGTCTGACGCGTTCGACCCGTTCGCCGGGAACCGCTTGTCGAGCCAGCGCTGCAGCGCGGCGAACACGGGCTCGGCGTCCAGCTCGTTGAATATCTCGTGGTACAGGGTCTCGAAGCACTGCGCTTCGACCTTGCCGCTGAGCGCGGCGGCCGCTGCAAATGCACGGCTCGCCTCGGGCCTCACGAGCCGGTCGTCGCCCGCATAGATCAGCAACGTGGAGACGGGCCATCGCGCCGCCGCCTGCTGCACCGTGGCGCCTTCGTAGGCGAGGAAACGCGCGAGCCGGCTGCCGATGCGATCGTGCGTGAGCGGATCGTCGCGGTAAGCCTGCACGACAGCGCGGTCGTGCGAAAGAAAGTTGTCGTCAAGCCCGTTGCCCACGCGCAGGTTCGGCGCGATGCGCGGCAGCACCGCAAGCAGCGCTTTCTGGAATCCGCTCAGGCCCGGATCGAGCCCCGGCGACGAGAGCACCAAGCCATCGACAGGCCGCACGCCGCGTGCCACCAGGCTCGCCGCGACCAATCCGCCAAGGCTGTGCCCCAGCAACACGATCGGCACGCCGGGGTTTTCGCGGCGCGCATCGTCGATCACCAGCGCGAGGTCGTCGACCAACCGCAGCTCGCTCGGCAATCCGCCGCGCGCGCCGGAGGATTCGCCATGGCCGAAATGGTCATGCGCCCAGACCGCGAAGCCCCATTCGTGGAGCCGCTTCGCGAGCCCGTGATAGCGCCCCGCATGCTCACCCAATCCGTGCACCACGACCACCACTGCGCGCGGCGTTCCGGCAACGGGCAACCGGCGCAGCGCTAGCGTCTCGCCGTCCGGCGTGGACAGCGGCACGCGCCGTGGCAACGGCAGCGCGTCGGTCATTGGTGCACCCTTGGCGCTGCGCGCCTTCCCGCCAAGCGGGAGCGAGCTCGCTGGGGGCGGCCCGGCGCAGCGCTCAAGCGCTCACCGGCTCCGCAGCGGCGGCGCGGTGCGCGACCGGCAGGGCGGCGATCACCTCGGCCACGGCGGCCGTCAGCTTCTTGGCGTAGGGCACATGCAGGAACTCGTTGGGCCCGTGGGCATTGCTCTTCGGGCCGAGCACGCCGCAGACCATCATCTGCGCCTTCGGGAAGCCGGCGCTCAGCATGTTCATCAACGGGATCGTGCCGCCCTGGCCGATGTAGCCGCAGGACGCGCCGAAGTGCGCCTGCGAGGCCTTGTTGAGCGCGTCCTCGAACCACGGCGTGATCGTCGGCGCGTTCCAGCCGGTGGCGCCGCCGTTGCTCTCGAAGGTGACGCGCGCCTGGTAGGGCGCGTTGTCTTCGAGCAGCGCCTTGAGCTTCTGCACCGTCTCGGCCGCATCGACCAGCGGCGGCAGGCGCAGCGAGAGCTTGAAGGCGGTGTACGGACGCAGCACGTTGCCCGCGTCCTTCAGCGCCGGAAAGCCTTCGGCGCCTGTGACCGACAGCGTGGGCTTCCAGGTGCGGTTGAGCAGCGCCTCCACCGGGTCGGTGGTGGTGGGCAGCGCGAACATCGTCGAGCCGCCGCAGTCGTAGTGCGCCCACGGAAAGCGCTTGTAGACCTCTTCGCCGAGGATCGCGGCGGTGGCCTTGGCCTGCGCGAGTCGGTCGGCCGGCACTTCGCAATGGAAGCTCGCGGGCAGCAGGCGGCCGGTGGCGCTGTCCTCGAGGCGGTCGAGCACCTGCCGCATGATGCGGAAGCTCGAGGGCACGAGGCCGGATGCGTCGCCCGAGTGGATGCCTTCGGTCAGCACCTCGACCTTGAGCGTGCCGCTGGCCATGCCGCGCAGCGAGGTGGTGAGCCACAGCTGGTCGTAGTTGCCGGCGCCGGAATCCAGGCAGATCACCAGCTCGACATTGCCCAGACGCGGACGCAGCGCGTCGACGTACGGCAGCAGGTCGTAGGAGCCGCTTTCCTCGCAGGTCTCGATCAGGCCGACGATGCGCGGATGCGCCACGCCCTGGGCCTTGAGCGCCTGCAGCGCAGCGACGCTCGCGTACACCGCGTAGCCGTCGTCGGCGCCGCCGCGACCGTAGAGCAGGCCGTTCTCGTACTTGGGCGTCCAGGGGCCGAGGTCGTTGCGCCAGCCGGTGAATTCGGGTTGCTTGTCCAGGTGGCCGTACATCAGCACGGTTTCGCCCATGTCGGTACCGGTGGCCGGCACTTCGAAGAACAGCACCGGGGTGCGGCCTTCGAGGCGAACGATCTCCAGCTTCAGGCCTTCGACCTTCTGGGCCTCGACCCAGGCGGCCGCGTTGCGCAGCACGGTCTCCAGGTAGCCATTGGCCGACCAGTCCTTGTCGAAGCCGGGCGACTTGGCCGGAATGGCGATGTAGTCGGTGAGCTGCTTGACGATGTCGCCATCCCACTGGGCGGTGACATCGGAGAGGGCGCGCGTCGCGTCGAGCGTGCCGGCAGGCATTTCGCGGTACAGGGGGGCGTTCATCGGTGGGTTCTCCGCGGGGACGAAAAATCGCATTTTGCGCCTCGCGGCGACCGCGCGTAGAGTGCGGGCGATCTCAACCCGGAGCGCAATGTGAGCAAGGCAACATCGACTCGGAGCAAGACGAACATCAAGGTCGGCATCGGCGGCTGGACCTACGAACCCTGGCGCGACAACTTCTATCCCAAGGGCCTCGCGCAGGCCAAGGAGTTGAACTACGCGAGCCGCCACGTGAGCGCCATCGAGATCAACGGCACCTACTACAGCACCTTCAAGCCCGAGACCTTCCGCAAGTGGCATGACGACACGCCGGAAGACTTCATGTTTTCGATGAAGGCCTCCCGCTTCACCACCAACCGCAAGGTGCTGGCAACCGCGGGCGAATCGATCCAGCGCTTCATCGACAGCGGCGTTGCCGAACTCGGCGACAAGCTCGGGCCGATCGTCTGGCAGTTCATGCCGACCAAGCAGTTCGATGCGGAAGACTTCGAGGCATTTCTCGAATTGCTGCCGAAGAAGGAAGGCAGCCGCGTGCTGCGCCACGTGATGGACGTGCGGCACGAGAGCTTCATCACACCCGCCTACAAGGCGCTCGCCAAGAAGCACAAGGTCTCGACCGTGTTCACCGACGCGGACAAGTTTCCGTCGTTCGAGGAGCCCGAGGGCGACGTCGCCTATGCGCGGCTCATGATGGCCGACGCGAAGCTCAAGACGGGGTATGGACCGAAGGCGCTCGATACCTGGGCCGAGCGTGCGCAAGGCTGGACCGAATCGCCGAAGAAGCGGGACGTGTTCGTCTACTTCATCAATGGCGCCAAAGAAAGAGCACCGGCCGCGGCCGGTGCTTTGCTGGAGCGCTTGGGGTGGGAGCCCCCCGTGGGGGCTTAGGCTGCCGCTTGCAGGGCAGGCTTGGCGCCGAAGCTGATCTCGCCGGACAGCTGGCCGCCTTCCTCGATCACGATCTTGCCGTAGCGGATCTTGCCGGTGACCTTGCCGGTCGAGTGAATGACGAGCTTCTCGCGTACCGTGAGGTTGCCGTCGAAGACGCCGCGGATTTCGGCGATGTCTATTTCGGCCGAGCCCTTGAACTCGCCCTGTTCGGCGATCTGCATCAGGCGCGAGTCCATGGTCGCTTCGACCAGGCCTTCGACCACAAGCGTGTCGCAATCGGTGATCTCGACGCCCTTGAGCTTGATGTTCGGGCCGACGGTGAGTTTGCTGCCGCCTTCCTTGGCGACGGGGGCTGCCGCTGCGGCGGCGAGGCCGCCTTGCTGCGCGGTCAACGAGGAGGGATTGACGGGCGTGCCCGACAGATTGGTGCCCGAACCGACGAGCGGTGCGGGGCGGGATGTCAACGAGTCGGTGTCACGATCGCGCTTGCCGAAGAAGGGGGACTGTGTAGCCAATGGGGAGCTCCTCAAGAAAGGGACTATCGTAAGAACGCACTTACGGCTTACCGCACTTCATTGCGCAAGAGGCGTAACCGGATAAAACCACCCGCCTCGACAATGGCGCTCCAGTAGACCCGAAACAACGGAAGATGACGACCCCCTTGCAAAGCACCGCCGCATCCCCCGCCCCTTCGATCGCTGACCTGGCCGGCGACGCCCGCTTCGGCAAGCCCGACGGAGGCTGGCAGCGCGCGCTGTTCTCGGTGATCTTCGAATCCGAATCGCGGCTGGGCCGTTTGTTCGACCTGATCCTGATCGCCGTGATCGTGACCAGCGTGGCGGTGGTGATCCTCGACAGCGTGCAGGCGATCCATCTGCGCGCAGGCCATGTGTTCGGCGTGCTCGAATGGGTCTTCACCGGCCTCTTCACGCTTGAGTACATCGGGCGGCTGGCCTGCGTGAAGCAGCCCCTGCGCTATGCCACCAGCTTCTATGGCGTGATCGATCTCCTCGCGCTGCTGCCGACCTTTCTCGTGGCGCTCGCGCCGGAGTTCGCCTATCTGATCGACGTGCGCATCCTGCGGCTCCTGCGCGTGTTCCGGATCTTCAAGCTGTCGCGCTATTCGGCGGAGTACCGCGCGCTGGTGTCGGCCGTCGCGGCGAGCCGCCGGAAGATCACCGTGTTCGTCGGCTTCGTGATGCTCGTGGTGCTGGTGATGGGCACGCTGATGTACGTGGTCGAAGGCCCGGTGCACGGGTTCACGAGCATTCCGGTGGCGATCTACTGGGCCATCTCGACGATGGCCACCGTGGGCTTCGGCGACCTCGTGCCCAAGACCGACCTGGGCCGCGCGATCGCCTCGGTGATGATGCTGCTGGGCTGGGGCGTGCTGGCCGTGCCCACCGGCATCGTGACCGCCGAAATGGCGCGCCGCGGACCCGACGATGAAGCCGTGCCGCTGACCGGACGCGGCATCCTCGCGATGACGCCGCCGC
Organism: Variovorax sp. W1I1; assembly: GCF_030815625.1. Classification (NCBI taxonomy): domain Bacteria; kingdom Pseudomonadati; phylum Pseudomonadota; class Betaproteobacteria; order Burkholderiales; family Comamonadaceae; genus Variovorax; species Variovorax sp. W1I1. The sequence goes on from NZ_JAUSWZ010000001.1 coordinate 6,147,899, forward strand.
CCGCCGTACCGCCGCGGCGGCTTACGCCGGCTGCCAGACGACGCGCCCTTGCGCAGCATCGTCGAGGCGGGCGATGAAGGCATTCGCCTCGGGTTCGGGAAGCGTGAAGGCGAAGAGCACATCGTCGGCATGCTGCACGGCTTCGAGCACCGCGCCGACAGCCGCCAACTCGCGCCGCACCAGTCCTTCGAGCGCATAGGGCACGGCACAACGCAGGCTGCGCTGGCGTACCAGCGGCACGAGCGCGGCGCCGAGCAGGGCCTGCGCGATGGCGTCGGTGTACGCGCGCACGAGACCGCCTGCGCCGAGCTTCACGCCGCCGAAATAGCGCACCACGGTCGCAAGCGAGCCCTCGATCTGTTGATGGCGCAGCACTTCCAGCATGGGCCGCCCGGCCGTGCCGCCGGGTTCGCCGTCGTCGTTGGCGGCCGATTGCCCGCCGGCCATCAACGCCCAGCACACATGCGCGGCCGCGGGGTGCTCGGCGCGCAGCGAGGCAACAACGGTCAATGCGGCCGCGCGGTCCGCCACCGGCTGCACGCAGCCGATGAACCGGCTCTTCTTGATGACCAGTTCGCTGTGAACCGGTTGCGCCAGCGTGAAGCTCATCCGGTGCGCTCCGGCGCGGTGTTCAGCCGCCCCGCTCGAACTTGAAAACCGCGGTGCTGGCGCGCGCGTTGGGCAGCCAGCGCACGTCGCGCCCATCTTGCAGGCCGAAGGCATCGAGCACGCGCAGGTTGTTCTTGCCGGCCAGCACCTCGAAGTCCTTGAAGGTGCCCACGCGGATGTTGGGCGTGTCGTACCACTGGTAGGGCAGGCGGCGCGTCACCGGCATGCGGCCGCGCGCCACGCTCAGGCGGTTGGGCCAGTGCGCGAAATTGGGGAAGGCCACGATGCCGATGCGGCCGACGCGCGCGGTTTCGCGCAGCATCACCTCGGCATTGCGCAGGTGCTGCAAGGTGTCGATCTGCAGCACGACGTCGAAGGAGGCGTCGTCGAACATCGCGAGACCTTCGTCGAGGTTCAGCTGGATCACGTCGACGCCGCGGCGGATGCACTGCAGCACGTTGCCGTCGGCGATCTCCACGCCGTAGCCGGTACAGCCGCGCTCGCGCTGCAAGAGGTCGAGCAGGGCGCCGTCGCCGCAGCCGAGGTCGAGCACGCGCGAACCTTCGGGCACGAGGGCGGCGATCAATTTCTGGTTGTCGAGGTCGCTCATTGGAGTTCCTTGGCGACGCGTTCGAAGTACGAGCGCACCACGCCGATGTAGCGCACGTCGTCGAGCAGGAAGGCGTCGTGGCCATGCGGCGCGTCGATCTCGGCGTAGCTCACGTTGCGGCGGTTGTCGAGCAGCGCCTTCACGAGCTCGCGGCTGCGAGCGGGCGAGAAGCGCCAGTCGGTCTTGAAGCTCACGAGCAGGAACTTGGCCGTGGCCTTCGCGAGCGCGGTGCTGAGTTGGCCGCCGTGGCTGCGCGCGGGGTCGAAGTAGTCGAGCGCGCGGGTGATCAGCAGGTAGGTGTTGGCATCGAAGTACTCGCTGAACTTGTCGCCCTGGTAGCGCAGGTAGCTCTCGATCTGGAACTCGACGTCCTGCGTGGAATAGCGGTAGTCGAGCCCCGCCGCCTCGCCTTCGACGGCGCTGCGCAGGATGCGCCCGAACTTCTCGTTCATCACGTCGTCGCTCAGGTACGTGATGTGGCCGATCATCCGCGCGATGCGCAGGCCCCGCTTGGGGATCACGCCATGTTCGTAGAAGTGGCCGCCGTGGAAGTCGGGGTCGGTCACGATGGCGCGACGCGCGACTTCATTGAAGGCAATGTTCTCGGCCGTGAGGTTGGGCGCACTGGCTACCACCACGGCGTGGCGCACGCGGTCGGGGTACTGCAGCGTCCACGACAGCGCCTGCATGCCGCCGAGGCTGCCGCCCATCACGGCGGCGAGCGTCTTGATGCCCAAAGCATCGAGCAGCACGGCTTGCGCATCGACCCAGTCTTCGACGGTGACCACCGGGAAGTCGGCGCCATAGACGCGGCCGGTGGCGGGGTTGACGTGCATCGGGCCGGTCGAGCCGAAGCAGGAGCCGAGGTTGTTGACGCCGATCACGAAGAAGCGGTCGGTGTCGACCGGCTTTCCGGGGCCGACCATGTTGTCCCACCAACCTTCGGAGCGGGCCTGGCCTTCGTAGACGCCCGCGACGTGGTGCGAGGCGTTGAGCGCGTGGCACACAAGCACCGCGTTGCTGCGGTCGGCATTGAGGGTGCCGTAGGTTTCGTAGGCGAGCGTGTAGTCGCTGATCGATGCGCCGCTGCGCAGCGCCAGCGGACCTGCGAACTGCATCGACTGCGGACTGACGACCAAAGGAGGTGACGACATGAATGAAAAACCCGGCCTCGCCAAAAACGAGCCGGGTTCCGGTGCCGTCTTTAGCTGAATTTATAAAGCGCCCGCAAGCTGTAGCAAATCGGCGCGGGGGGCAGTATATCGCCCCATCGAATTACCAGCCGACGATCATCACGATGCCCAGCACCAGGAAGATCGCCGCCGAAATACCGTGCACCAGCTTGATCGGTACGCGTCGCACGATCTTTTCGCCCAGCCACACCACCGGCGCATTGGCCAGCATCATCCCGAGCGTGGTGCCGGTGACGACCCAGAAGTAATCCTGCGTGAAGCGGGCGGCAAGCATGACGGTGGCGATCTGGGTCTTGTCGCCCATCTCGGCGAGGAAGAAGGCAATCAGCGTGGTTCCGAAGACGCCGAAATGCGAGGCGCCGGGGGCATCGTCGTCGTCGAGCTTGTCGGGAATCAGCATCCAGACGGCCATCGCGATGAACGAGCCGCCAAGAATCCAGCGCAGCACCTCGGGGCCGAGCCAGCGCGTGATGTAGTTGCCGACGGCGCCCGCCAGGGCATGGTTGACGATGGTGGCGGCAAAGATGCCGAGGACGATCGGCCAGGGTTTCCTGAAACGGGCCGCGAGAAGAAGGGCCAGGAGTTGAGTCTTGTCGCCCATTTCCGCGAGCGCGACAACGCCCGTTGCTACGAGAAAAGCTTCCATGATGAACGTGGGTTCCTTGGGCCGAAGGACGCAATTGACCGTGCAACACCTTCGGCCATATTCCCGAAGTTGCACGGTCAAAGGTCTCGCCAGGTGTGTTCACTGCACGCGCCATGTCCTGTGTGGGGCAGGACAAGTCTGTTGACGCGGGCCCTTCTCGAAAACGGAAGGCGGCTACTCCCCAATGACGGGGCGGATTCTACCTGTAGCGCCAATCGCCTCATTCCGCTCGGTAAGCGTGCGCTAGCTTTCCAAGCTTTTGACAAGTGCTACTCCAAGAAGCAATTTCTCGCTTGCTTTTTGAATATTTCACCCATAATGCACGAGCCTCCCTCTTCATTTTGGTCGGGGGGTAGTTCGGTGATCGGTCAGTTTCGCGCGACTCGACGGCTCTCGTTTGAGTGATGCTTTCGGGACTCCATCGCTTTTCTTGATGTGTTTATAGGAGTCCCTCGATGGGCAACAAACTGTACGTCGGCAACCTGCCTTACTCGGTGCGCGACGGTGATCTCGAACAGGCATTCGGGCAGTTCGGCGCAGTGACCAGCGCCAAAGTCATGATGGAACGCGACACCGGTCGCTCGAAGGGCTTCGGCTTCGTCGAGATGGGCAGTGACGCCGAAGCGCAAGCTGCCATCAACGGCATGAACGGCCAACCCCTGGGCGGCCGCAGCGTCGTCGTCAACGAAGCACGTCCGATGGAAGCACGTCCCCCGCGCAGCGGTGGTGGCGGCTACGGCGGCGGCGGTGGTGGTTATGGCGGCGGTGGTGGCGGAGGCTACGGCGGCGGCGGTGGTGGTGGCGGCTACGGTGGTGGTGGCGGCGGCGATCGCAGCGGTGGCGGTGGTGGCCGTTCCGGTGGTGGCGGCTACGGCGGCGGTGGTGGCCGCAGCGGTGGCGGCGGCGGTGGTGGTGATGGCGGTTTCCGCAGCCCCTACGGCGCAGGCCCTCGTGGCGGTGGCGGCGGTGGTCGCTCCGGCGGTGGTGGCGGCTACGGCGGCGGTGGCAACAGCGGCTACTGAACCCTGCGCACATAAAGACAAAGGCTCCTTCGGGAGCCTTTTTCATTGAGGAATCGCCGAGCCTGGCTTCAGCTTTCGCCGCTGCGCTTCTTGCGCTCGCGGCCTTGCACGGCGCGATCGAGCAGGGCGTTCGGCAGCATGCGCATGATCTTGGCGATCACGCCCATCTGCCACGGAATCACGCGATAGCTCGTGCCGGCCTCGATGGCGCGCAGCGCCTGGTCGGCAAAGTCCTCTGCCTTCATGAGAAAAGGCATGCCGTAGCGGTTGCCCTGCGTGAGCGGCGTGTCGATATAGCCCGGGCAGAGCGTGACGACCTTGACGCCGCTCTTATGCAGCTCGCCGCGCAGGCTTTCGCAGTAGGCGACGACACCGGCCTTGCTCGCGCAGTAAGCCCCGTGCCCCGGCAGTCCGCGGATGGCCGCGACGCTCGCGATGCCGACCAGCCGCCCGCTGCCGCGCTGCCGCATCGCCGCCACGAACGGATGGAAGGTGGCCATCAAGCCGACGTTGTTGGTCGCGAAGGTCCGCGTCATCACCTCGATGTCTTCGCGCTCCGTCGTGTCGATGCCGACGCTGATGCCGGCATTGGCGATCACCACGTCGGGCAGGCCCTGGCGTTCGATGCAGGCGGTGCCGGCGGCCACGATGCTGTCTGTCTGCGCCACGTCGGCGCTGTAGATCTGAAAACGGCTCGCGTCCAGCTGGCGCCCCGCTGCCCAGGCTTCGATCTCTCCGGTACGCCGTGCAACCAGCGCGAGGCGATAGCCCGCGTCGTAGAAACTCGCCGCCAGCGCCTGGCCGATGCCGCTCGATGCGCCGGTGATGAAGACCAGCGGGGACGACGGAGTGTTCATGCGTGAAGTTTTTTCTTTTGTTCTTCAGCGCGGCTTGCCGCCCGGGGCGGCGGCCGACGGCACCAGCAGCCCGCGCACCCGGCCGGTCAGGTTGGCGACGCCGCTCAGGTTGTCGTAGTCGAGGTTGTCGGCGGTGAACTGGTCGGTGCCGCGGATCAGCGTGACCGGCTTGTTCGACGTCACTCGCTCAGTGTCGAGGAAGGCATGCAGGAATTCGCCGCGGAACTCCAGGCGCGGCGTCGGCTTGCCGTTCGCACCCACCGAAGGATCGCGAATGACGACTGCGTTGCCGAACAACTGGATCTCGCTGCCGTCCGAATTCGAGATCCCTCGATTGGCCGTCGAGCGCGTGGTGTAGCCCTGCGGCGAGACCGAACGCATGTTCACCTCGTCGACCTCGACCGTGTCGGTGTCCGGGTAGTGCCGGCCTTCCTTGCCGTGCAGTTCGCTGCGGAGGTCTCCGTTGGGCAGGAAGTTCTTGATCACGAAGTCGCGCATGAAGTAGTCGGGCTCGTGCGTGGGCGCCGCCTTGGCGGTGGGCTCCAGCAGCTTGGGCGCGTTGCGCACCAGCCAGTAGGTGCCGAGCGCCACGGCCGCCGTCAGGATGATCGGCAGATAGATCGTTGCGCGGTCGAGCACGTCGCGCACCCGGCCCCATGCGCTTTTCAGGTTGTTCATGGGTTCGGGCCTCGCGCGGCGTCGAGCAGGTGCCGGTACTGGCCGCAGGCCGTGAGCAGCAGGTCGCAGAATTCGCGCGCCGCACCTTCACCGCCGCGCGCCTGGGTGACGTAGCGCGCAATGCCGCGCACCTCGACGTGCGCGTTGGCCGGCGCCGCGGCAAAGCCCACGCGCGTGAGCACCGGCAGGTCGGGCCAGTCGTCGCCGATGGCCGCGGCCTGCGCCCAAGTAAAGCCGAGTTGCTCGAGCATGGCTTCGGCCGCGGGCAATTTGTCTTCGGTGCCGTAGCGCACGTGCTCGATGCCGAGCGCCTCGAGCCGCACGCGCAGCGGCTTGGAATCGCGCCCGGTGATCACGGCCGGCACGATGCCCGCCAGCTTCAGCAGCTTGAGGCCGTAGCCGTCCAGGATGCTGAATCGCTTGAGCGTTTCGCCGTGTTCGGTGAAGTAGACGCCGCCGTCGGTCAGCACGCCGTCGATGTCGAAGAAGACGATGCGGACATCCTGAGCGGCAAGCAATGTTTCGGCCTGGAACGCGAGCGGCATCAGATGACTTTCGCGCGCATCAGGTCGTTGATGCTCAGCGCGCCGATCAAGAGGCCCGCCGCGTCGACCACCAGCACGCTGGTGATGCGGTGGTTTTCCATCAGGTCGGCCGCCTCGACAGCCAGCGCGTCGGCGCGCAGCGTGCGGGGGCCGCGGTGCATGACGTCGGCGGCCGTGAGCGCGCGCAGGTCGGCGCCGGTCTCGACCTTCCGGCGCAGATCGCCGTCGGTGAAGATGCCTATCGCGCGGCCTTCGGCATCGACCACGGCGGTGGCGCCGAGCCCCTTGGAGCTCATCTCTCGCATCAGCTCGCTCAAGGTGGCGGTGGGCGCGACGCGCGGCACGTCGGCGTCCGAGCGCATCACGTCGCTCACGTGGGTCAGGAGCTTGCGGCCCAACGCGCCACCGGGATGCGAACGCGCGAAATCCTCCGACCCGAAACCGCGCGCATCGAGCAGCGCCACGGCCAGCGCATCGCCCATCGCCATCTGGGCGGTGGTGCTCGCGGTGGGGGCGAGGTTGAGGGGGCAGGCTTCCTTGGAGACGCCCGCGTCGAGCGTGATGTCAGCATGGCGCCCGAGCGTCGAATCGGCGCGGCCGGTGATCGCGATCAGCGGCACGCCCTGGCGCTTGACCACGGGCAGGATCACGGTCAGTTCCTCGACCTCGCCGCTGTTGGAAATCGCCAGCACCAGGTCGACCGACTTGATCATTCCGAGGTCGCCGTGGCTGGCCTCGGCCGGGTGCACGAACATCGCGGGCGTGCCGGTGGAGGCGAGGGTGGCGGCGATCTTGCGGCCGACATGGCCGCTCTTGCCCATGCCCATCACGACCACGCGGCCGCGCACGTCGAGGATCTTGCGCACGGCGTCGACGAAGCTGGGACCGACGCGGGTCTTCAGACCGAGGACGGCTTCGGCTTCGATGTCGAAGGTCAGGCGTGCCCGAGCGAGGATGGCTTCGGGGTCGACCACGGGGGCCGGGGCTGGGCGGGAACTCATCGGCCGATTTTACGGGCGGGCCAGAGTCGACTGGCGGGTTGTCCCGGGGAAGCCCGGGGCACGGACATTGCTCTAGCATCGGCGCCCATGTCTTCCTTCGATCTCACGCTGTTGTACCTGCTGGCCGCGGTGATCGGCGTGGTGGTCTGCCGGTCGCTCAAGCTGCCGCCGATGCTGGGCTATCTCTCGGCGGGCGTGCTGATCGGACCGCACGCGTTGGCATTGACGGGAAGCACAGAGACCGAGGGCATCCGGCACCTGGGCGAATTCGGCGTGGTGTTCCTCATGTTCGTGATCGGGCTTGAGTTCAGCCTGCCCAAGCTGCGGGCGATGCGCAAACATGTGTTCGGGCTGGGCCTGCTGCAAGTGCTGCTCACCATGGCCATCGCCACGGCCGGCGCCCTCGTCATCGCCACGCAGCTGCCGCCGGCCTGGCGCCTGGGCTGGCAGACGGCGCTGGCGCTGTCGGGCGCGCTCACCATGAGCAGCACCGCCATCGTGGTCAAGCTGATGGCCGAGCGGCTCGAGCTCGAGAGCGAGCACGGCAGGCGCGTGATGGGCGTGCTGCTGTTCCAGGACTTGGCCGTGGTGCCGCTGCTGGTGCTGATTCCCGCGCTCGGCGCACCGCCCGAGGCGCTGGCCAAGGCGCTCGGCTTCGCATTGTTGAAGGCTACCTTCCTGATCGGCCTCCTGCTCTACGGCGGCCCGCGCGTGATGCGCTGGTGGCTCACGCTCGTCGCGCGGCGACGCAGCGAAGAGCTCTTCATCCTGAACGTGCTGCTGATCACGTTGGGCCTGGCCTGGCTGACCGAGCTGGCCGGCCTCAGCCTCGCGCTGGGTGCCTTCATCGCCGGCATGCTGGTGTCGGAAACCGAATACAAGCACCAGGTCGAAACCGACATCCGCCCGTTCCACGACGTGCTGCTGGGACTCTTCTTCATCACCGTGGGCATGTCGCTCGACTGGCACATCGTGGTCGACCGCTGGCTGCTGGTGGGCGTGCTGCTGCTGGTGCCGCTGTTCTTCAAGCTGGCGCTGGTGACGCTGCTGGCGCGAGTGCTGGGCGCGACTTCGGGCGTGTCGCTGCGCACCGGTCTTTATCTTGCGCAGGCCGGCGAGTTCGGCTTCGTGCTGCTGACGCTCGCGCAGGACAAGAGCCTGCTGCCGCCCTGGCTAGCGAACCCGGTGCTGGCCTCGATGGTGCTGTCGATGCTTGCGACCCCGTTCATCATCATGTACAGCAACGCCATCGTACGAAAGCTGGTGGCCAGCGACTGGCTCCAGCAGTCGCTGCAGATGACGAGCATCGCGCGCAAGACCATCAACACCGCCCGGCACGTGATCATCTGCGGCTACGGGCGCTGCGGCCAGAACCTCGCGCGCATCCTGGAGCGCGAGGGCATTCCGTACATGGCGCTGGACCTCGACCCCGACCGCGTGCGCCAGGCCGCCGCCGCCGGCGACTCGGTGGTGTTCGGCGACGCGGCGCGGCTGCAGGCGCTGATGGCCGCGGGCCTCGCCCGCGCCAGCGCGGTGGTCGTCACGTACCTCGACGTGCCCGGCGCGATGAAGGTGCTGGCCAATACGCGCGCCCACGCAGCCCATGTGCCGGTGATCGTGCGCACGCAGGACGATCACGATCTTGAGAAGCTGCAGGCGGCAGGCGCGACCGAGGTGGTGCCAGAGGCCATCGAAGGCTCGCTGATGCTCGCGAGCCATGCGCTGGCGCTGGTCGGCGTGCCGATGCGGCGCGTGATCCGCGTGGTGCAGGACCAACGCGACGCGCGCTACAACCTGCTGCGCGGCTATTTCCACGGCGCCGACGACGACAACGCCGACGAGATCGACCACGAGCGGCTCAACAGCTTCACCCTGACCCCCGGCGCCCGCGCCATCGGCCACACCCTGGAGCAGCTGGCGCTGGACACGCTGGGCGTGCGCGTCGCCACCCTGCGCCGCCAGGACGGCCAGGCCCGCGTGCCCACCGGCGAGACCGTGCTGACGGATGGCGACACGCTGGTGCTGTCAGGCAAACCCACGGCCCTGGCCATCGCGATCGAGCGCCTCCAAAAAGGCTGACGTCTCTCTTCAGGAACACCGAGGAACCGGCTTCGCCAAGCCTCAGGTATTACCCCCGGTAGGGAGTAGGCGAAGCGGCACGGAATGCCGATCAGCCCGGGAGCGAACTCAGTGCCCGAGCTAATTGACCAGAGTGGGGTTGCGCTTTTCTTCTTCGATGCGCTGCTGGCGCCGCACCGCTTCGCACTGCGCGTGGGCCTTGAACTCGGGCTTGAGGCACTGCGTCGCCATGCACTGGGCCTTGGCGATGAAGTTGCGGTCGCCGCACAGAGCCTGCGGCTCGGAAGGCGCGGCGGGGGCCGGTGGCGGCGGTGCCGCTGGCGCAGCAGGCGCTGGCGCTTCCGGGGCTGCGGCCTGGGGCACAACGGTCGCCTGCTTGCGTGGCTTGGCAGCCGGCTTGGGCACAGCGAGCGTCGCTTCTGCTGCGGGCGCCTCTGCGGCCGGCGTCTCCGGTATCACAGCAGGCTCGGCAGGCGGAGGTTCGGCGGCTGGCGGTGCGGCGACGACCGGCGCCGGTGCGGGCGCAGCAACGGGCGGCGGCGGAATTTCGACCGGCTCGGCCGTCTTGCGGCTGCCGTAGCCATACCAGCCCGCAACGACCATCACCACCGCGAGCGCCAGCAGACCCAGCCACAGCGCGAGGCCGCGTCGGCGCAGCGGCGGTTCGGGGGGCTCGGGCGGCCGGGGCACCTTGACCCGCGAGCGCTTCCGCTCGGACCGCTCGCTGCGGGAGGACGATGCCGACGCGGCCGGCTGGCCGGGCGCGAGGATCACAGTGCGCTCATCCCCCGGCGCAGCAGCGGGTGCCCTGCCGAAAAAGCTGCGCGAGGACGGCGCAGGCTCGGGCAGATCGAACAGCGGCGCTGGAATCGTCGGAGCCCGCAACTGGGCGGGCGCGGTGGTGGCCCATTCGCGGTCGGCCTGGCTGTCCGGACTGGGGGGAGGAGGAATACGGCTGGCCGTTGCGGACAGCGTCGTGCCACAGCTCTTGCAGAAATTCGCGCTCTCGCGGTTTTCCGTGCTGCAGACCGGACAGATCGAGGCCATGGCTTACTTACTGACTACTCTCGGGATCGAAAACAAGAACTTGCTGCGGATGCGGCCTGCGGATCTGGGCTCGGGCTTTGCCGGGCACCGAAGACGCCTCAGCCTCTCAGGTCACCGCCACACGCTTGGTGCGGTGCGCCATGCGCTTGGCGATCACGGCGCCGAGCGCCATCGCGATCTCCAGCGCCATGTTCGGCTGACGGTTCGACATTTCCGCAAAGCGGATCGCCGTGAGGCGCCAGACGCGTCCCGCGCCGGTCACGACCACGTTGGCCGCGTGCGGTTGGCGCGAGAAGAAAGCACCTTCACCCACCACCGAACCCGGCGAGAGCACGGCCAGGCGCATCTGTTCCTTGCTGCTGACGCGGTGCACGCTGATGGCGCCGCTCTCGACGAAGAACACGGAGCGGTCGGGCGTGTTCTGCTCGATGAGCACGTCGCCCACGCCGGTGTCGATGGGCTGCAGGTAACCGGCCACCGTGTCCCATTGCTGGACGGTGAACGTCAACGCAAAAGCGTCGGTGCTCGTGTTTTCCGCGATGGCGCGGCTCAGGTTCTGGATGGACATTTTTTCTTCGGCCCCCGCATGTGGGTTGAAGTATCCGCGAAGGCCGCGACTTTCGGCTACAAGTGTTTACGTTTCACCGGGCGACGCGTTGCCATGTGTCGCTATTTCCCGATACAGAAACGCGAAAAGATGACACCCAGCAGATCGTCGGCGCCGAACTCCCCGGTGATCTCGTTGAGCGCGTTCTGCGCCAGGCGCAGCTCCTCGGCCAGCAGGTCGAGCAACTGGGCCTGGGCCGCCAGGTGGCTCGCGGCCAGAGCCAGGTGCGTCTCGACCTTGCCCAATGCCTGCACATGGCGCGCCCGTGCGAGGTAGACGCCTTCGGGCACCGACTGCCAGCCGGCCATCGCCAGCAATTGTTCGCGCAAAGCCTCGATACCGAGACCGGTCTTCGCGGACAGCGCGATGCCTTCGGCCGGGGCGGCAGTCGGCGCGGCGTCCTGCTTGTTCCAGACATCGAGCACCGGCACGCTCGCGGGCAGCTTGCCCTGGAGCCCGCGCAGGATCTCGGCATCGGCGGCGGCGTAGTCCGGCTGGGCGGCGCGCGTCAGGTCGTGCAGGAACAGCACGGCATCGGCGCTTTCGATCTGGCCCCAGGCGCGCGCCACGCCGATCCGCTCGACCTCGTCGCTGCTTTCGCGCAGGCCCGCGGTGTCGGCCACGTGCAGCGGCACGCCGTGGATCTGGATCGTCTGCGAGACCACGTCGCGCGTAGTGCCCGCCACCGCGCTCACGATGGCCAGCTCGGCGCCGGCCAGTGCATTGAGCAGCGAACTCTTGCCCGCATTCGGCTGGCCCGCAATGACGACCTTGATGCCTTCGCGCAGCAGGGCGCCCTGTTTGGCGCGCTGCTGAACGGCGGCGAGTTGCGTCTGCAGCCTGGCGAGTTGCCCTGTGGCATCGGCCTTCTGCAGGAAGTCGATTTCTTCCTCTGGAAAGTCGAGCGTTGCCTCGACCAGCATCCGCAGGTGGATCAGCGCATCGCGCAGCGTGTGGATCTCGCGCGAGAACGCGCCCGACAGCGAACGCCCCGCGCTGCGTGCGGCCGCCTCGGTGCTGGCGTCGATCAGGTCGGCGATCGCTTCGGCTTGCGCCAGATCGATCTTGCCGTTGAGAAAAGCACGCTGACTGAATTCACCCGGCTCCGCCACGCGCAGGCCCGGGAGGCGCGGGCGCCCGGTGACCGGATCGGCTTCCGCCGCCGCTTCGAGGCAACGCGCCAGCAGCAGTTGCAGCACGACCGTGCCGCCGTGGGCCTGCAGCTCCAGCACGTCTTCGCCGGTGAAGGAGTTCGGCGAAGGAAAGTGGATCGCCAGCCCGTGATCGACCGGCTCGTCGTCGGCATCCCGGAACGGCAGGTACGTCGCCTCGCGCGGCTTGAGCGCTCGCCCGCAGATCGCCTCGATCAGCGGCGCCAGCCGCGCGCCGGACACCCGCACGATGCCCACCGCCCCGCGCCCCGAGGCGGTGGCGATGGCGACGATGGGATCGGTGGTGCGGGCGAAGGTCATGGCAAGAGCGCGATTCTTTCAGCAAAAAGGAAAAGGGCCGCGGATGCGGCCCTTTGCGGTCACGGTGGTGGTGCGGCTTACTTGCCCAGCACGCCCAGCCGCTTGTTGATGAACCACTGCTGCGCGATCGACAGCACGTTGTTCGTGATCCAGTACAGCACCAGGCCGGCCGGGAAGAAGATGAACATCACGCTGAACGCGAGCGGCATGATCCACATCAGCTTGGCTTGCATCGGATCGGGCGGCGTCGGGTTGAGCCAGGTCTGGAACAGCGACGTGGCCGTCATCACGACCGGCAGGATGTACCAGGGGTCCGGTGCCGAGAGGTCGGTGATCCAGCCGATCCACGGTGCGTGGCGCATTTCGACCGACGACAGCAGCACCCAGTAGAGCGCGATGAACACCGGGATCTGGATCACGATCGGGAAGCAGCCGCCCATCGGATTGACCTTCTCGGTCTTGTAGATCCGCATCATCTCTTGCTGCATTTCTTGCGGCTTGTCTTTGAGCCGCTCGCGCATTTCCATGATCTTGGGGTTGATGGCCTTCATCTTGGCCATGCTGGCGTAGGCCTTGGCGTTGAGCCAGTAGAAAGCCGCCTTCAGCAGCACCACCAGTGCCACGATCGCCCAGCCCCAGTTGCCCAGGATGCCGTGCAGTTGCGTGAGCAGCCAATACAGCGGCTTGGAGATGATCGCGAAGATGCCGTAGTCCTTCACCAGGTCCAGGCCGGGGGCGATGGCTTCGAGCTTCCGTTCTTCTTCGGGACCGGCGAACAGCACGCTGTTCACGGTCTGCGTCGCGCCCGGAGCGATCTTCGGCAGCGTGGCCACCATGGCGACGGTGAAGAGGTTGTCGCCCAGGTCCTTCACGCGGAATTCGCGGCGCAGTTGCTCGCTGGCGGGGTCGCCCTTGAGCAGCCAGGCCGACGCGAAGTAGTGCTGCACCATCGCGATCCAGCCGTCGTTGGCGGGCGGCGGCGGTTCGATCTTGCCCTTGGCGATGTCCTTGAAGTCGAGCTTGTGGAACTTCTTCTCGTTGGTGTACGCGGCGGGACCGGTGAAGGTGTTGGTGCCGAACATCGTGCCGGCGGCCACCGTGCCGTGGCGCAGGAGCTGCATGTAGAGCTGCGCGTCGCGCGGCTGGTCGCTCACGTTGGCGACTTCGTGGCGCACGCCGATGGCGTAGTCGCCGCGGTGGAACACGTAGGTCTTGGTGTACTTGAGGCCGCCGACTGGGGCGCTTTCGAAGCTCACTTCCAGCGTGTTCTGGCCGTCGGCCATTTCGCGCGGGCCGGCCTTCGGCGTCATCGGCGTCAGGTGGTTGGGGAAGCGGTCACCGGTATCGATCGTATTCAGCAGGCCGGTCTGCGCCACGTAGCGGGTGGCGGGCGAGCCGTTTTCGAACAGCACGACGCGCTTGGTGCGGTCGGCTTCGTCGTACTTCTGCAGTTCGAGGTGGTTGACCGTGCCGCCTTCGCTGTCGATCGTGGCCTTGAACAGGTCGGTGGTCACGACGACCTGCTCGCGGGGCGCGGCGGCCGCAGCCTGCGTGGGCACAGCGCCCGCGTTGCCGCTGGTACCGGATGCCGTCGGCACGCCATTGCTGGCCGCGGGCGTGGTGCCAGCCGGAGCGGTGGCAACAGCAGCGGGCTTGCTCGACGGCAGGAAGGTCGGCTTGTTGCCGTTGAAGACCTGCCATTGGTCCCACAGCAACACCAGCGAGAACCCAAAAATCACCCACAGGATCGTGCGGCGGATATCGTTCATGACGAAGACTTCTTGTCGGAGGAGAGAAGAGACGAAAACAGCGAGCCTGACTTGTCAGTGCGACACGGTGATTTCGGTGGAACCGGATCGTGGCCGCCCTGGCACCAGGGCTGGCAGCGCGCGATGCGGTGCAGAGTGAGGTAGCTGCCCTTGAGCGCGCCGTGCACTTCCAGCGCCTCGATCGAATACACCGAGCAGGTCGGCGTGAAGCGGCACGACTGGCCGAGCCAGGGGCTCAGCAGCAGGCGGTAGCCCTTCACGAGGCCGATCAGCAGGCGTTTCATGAGGAGGAGGGGGAAGAAGGTGCAGGTGCCGGTGCGGGCGAACGCGCGGCGCGCGCCAGCAACTGCTGGAGTTCGGCGCGCACGGCGCCCTTGAGCTTGTCCGAGGACGCGCTCACGAATTCCTTGCGGTCGAAACCCGCCCGCAGCCGCACCACGTGCGCAGCACGGGGCAGGGCGACGTCGGGTGCGGCGCTCACGGTGTAGATCTGGCGCTTGATGGCATTGCGCGTGACGGCACGGCGCGCCCAGCGCTTGGGCACCATGGCGCCCAGCCAGACATCGTCAGACGCGAACAGCGGAGCCGCGCTCGATGCGAGATCGAGCGCACAGCGATGCAATGCGAAATGAGCAGTGCGCGCCACGGTGGCACCTGCGAGGACGGCCTGGAATTGCGCGCGGGTCTTGAGCCGCTGCATGGAAACCGAGCCTGACACGCCGTGTGCGCTAGCTGAGGGAGCTGGCGCTGGCGGGTCGGCTGCTGGCAACGGCAGGTGAGTTGCCGTCAGACGGCCAGGCGCTTGCGGCCCTTGGCGCGGCGTGCGTTGATGACGGCACGGCCGCCGCGGGTCTTCATGCGGACCAGAAAGCCGTGGGTACGGGCGCGGCGGACTTTGGATGCTTGGTATGTGCGTTTCATGATGGTTCCTGATTCCCTGATTTCCGCATGCGAAAAGCAGCGGGCGCTGGGGAGCGTGTTTCGGATGGCCCCCGAAAGACGCAATGAGGTTTTCAGGGAAACCCGCAATTATCGCAAACATTCGGCCCGGGAACAATCTTCGACTGGATTTGCGGGCCTTTCGCAGCCGTCCACAGCGTGTGGATAAGGTTTTGACAAGTTAGAATGCCCGGCGCCTTCCAGCAGAGAATATCCACAATACCTATACCAAGAAATGCCCGAGGGTTCCACCACTTTTCAAAGCGCCCATGTCGACTGACGGCATCGGCGAAAGCCTCTGGCAGGCCTGCGTCGACCAGCTCGCGCAGGAGCTGTCCGAGCAGCAGTTCAACACCTGGATCAAGCCCCTGACCGCACAGGTTGCGGACGACCTGTCGCGCATGACGGTGTTCGTGGCAAACCGCTTCAAGCTCGACTGGATCCGCGCCCAGTACGCCGGCAAGATCGCCGCCATGGCCGAGAAGATGTACGGCCAGCCGGTGGCCGTCGAGTTAGCGCTCGCTCCTCGCGAAGCGCCCGTGCGCTCTGCGCCCATCGCCGTGATGACCGAGACCGATGTGCCGCGCGACGTGGCCGGTCCGGGCGAAGAGCCGGCCGCTGCCGGCTTCAAGAATCGTCTCAATTCGGGCCTCACTTTCGACACCCTCGTCGAAGGCACGGCCAACCGCATGGCGCGCGCCGCCGCGATGCACGTGGCCGGCATGCCGGGCCATCTGTACAACCCACTTTTCATCTACGGCGGCGTCGGCCTGGGCAAGACCCACCTGATGCACGCTGTGGGTAACCGGCTCTTGGCCGATCGCCCCGATTCCAAAGTTCTCTACATCCACGCCGAGCAATTCGTGTCGGATGTGGTCAAAGCCTATCAGCGCAAGACTTTCGATGAGTTCAAGGAGCGGTATCACTCGCTCGACCTGCTGCTGATCGACGATGTGCAGTTCTTCGCCAACAAGGACCGCACGCAGGAAGAATTCTTCAACGCGTTCGAGGCCCTGCTCGCCAAGAAGTCGCACATCGTGATGACCAGCGACACCTACCCCAAGGGCCTGGCTGACATCCACGAGCGGCTGGTTTCGCGCTTCGATTCCGGCCTCACGGTGGCCATCGAGCCGCCCGAGCTCGAGATGCGCGTGGCCATTCTTATCAACAAGGCGCGCGCCGAATCGGCCGAGATGCCGGAAGAGGTGGCTTTCTTCGTTGCCAAGAACGTGCGCTCCAACGTGCGCGAGCTCGAAGGGGCGCTGCGCAAGATCCTGGCTTACTCGCGCTTCAACCAGAAGGAGATCTCGATCGCCCTGGCGCGCGAGGCGCTGCGCGACCTGCTGTCGATCCAGAACCGGCAGATCTCGGTCGAAAATATCCAGAAGACGGTGGCCGACTACTACAAGATCAAGGTCGCCGACATGTACAGCAAGAAACGCCCGGCCAGCATTGCGCGGCCGCGGCAGATCGCGATGTACCTGGCCAAGGAGCTCACGCAAAAAAGCCTGCCGGAAATCGGCGAGCTGTTCGGCGGGCGCGACCACACGACGGTGCTGCACGCGGTGCGAAAGATCTCGGGCGAGCGCCAGCAGCTCACCGAGCTCAACCAGCAGCTGCACGTCCTCGAACAGACGCTCAAGGGCTGAAGCCGGATGTCATCAGAAATGCCCCTCGCGACAGCGGAGAATGGCGTCTTACAAGCTGATTCAAAGAGATAGAGAAGAGGAAGAAGACATGATCGTTTTGAAGGCAACCCAAGACAAGGTTCTTGCAGCGCTGCAGTCGGTGTCGGGCATCGTCGAGCGGCGCCACACGCTGCCGATCCTGGCGAACGTGCTGATCCGCAAGACCGGCGGCCAGCTCCAGCTGACCACCAGCGACCTCGAGATCCAGATCCGCACCACGGCCGAGCTCGGCGGCGACGAAGGCAACTTCACCACCACCATCGGCGCGCGCAAGCTCATCGACATCCTGCGCACCATGCCCGCCGACCAGACCGTGAGCCTCGAGTCGAGCGCGAGCAAGCTGGTGCTCAAGGGCGGCAAGAGCCGTTTCACGCTGCAGTCGCTGCCCGCCGAAGACTTTCCGCTGGTGCAGGAAGCCGCCAATTTCGGTCCCGTGTTCAGCGTGCCGCAAAAGACGCTGAAGGACCTGCTCTCGCAGGTCTCGTTCGCGATGGCCGTGCATGACATCCGCTACTACCTGAACGGCATCTTGTTCGTTGCCGAAGGCAAGCAACTGAGCCTCGTGGCCACCGACGGCCACCGCCTGGCGTTCTCCTCGGCCATGCTCGACGTCGAAGTGCCGCGGCAAGAAGTGATCCTTCCGCGCAAGACCGTGCTCGAAATGCAGCGCCTCCTGTCCGACGCCGAAGGCGCCATCGAGATGCAGTTCGCGAACAACCAGGCCAAGTTCAGCTTCGGCGGCATGGAGTTCGTCACCAAGCTGGTCGAGGGCAAGTTCCCCGACTACAACCGCGTGATCCCGAAGAACCACAAGAACACCGTCACGCTCGGCCGCGCGCCGCTCCTGGCCAGCCTGCAGCGCACCGCCATCCTGACCAGCGAGAAGTTCAAGGGCGTGCGCCTGAACATCGAGCCCGGCACGCTGCGCATCGCATCGAACAACGCCGAGCAGGAAGAAGCCCAGGACGAGCTCGACATCGACTACGGCGGCGACGCCATCGAGATCGGCTTCAACGTCACCTACCTGATCGACGCGCTGTCCAACATGGACCAGGACATGGTCAAGCTGGACCTGGCCGACTCCAACAGCTCGGCCTTGTTAACCATCCCCGAGAACGCATCTTTCAAGTACGTCGTGATGCCGATGCGTATCTAGCAGACGAACCACACAGCGCCTTGCGCAGACAACCCGCGGCCCTCCGCGGGTTTGCGCTTTCAAGAGGCGGCGAATTGAGTTCTTGAGAGCCCGAAAAATCACGTCGATGACGTGAGAGAGATAGAGGAATATCGAATGAGTGCAGAAGAAAACAAGCCCGAAGTCCCGCACACCGAGCCGGTCTACACGCCTGAAGTGCAGGTCGTCGCGCCCGAAGTCATCCTGGCCGACACCAGCTACGGCGAAGGCTCGATCACGATCCTGGAAGGGCTTGAAGCCGTGCGCAAGCGCCCCGGCATGTACATCGGCGATACCTCCGACGGCACGGGCCTGCACCACCTCGTGTTCGAAGTCGTGGACAACTCCATCGACGAAGCGCTGGCCGGCCATTGCGACGACATCGTCGTGACCATCCACAGCGACAACTCCATCTCGGTCACCGACAACGGCCGCGGCATCCCGACCGGCGTGAAGATGGACGACAAGCACGAGCCCAAGCGCTCGGCCGCCGAAATCGCGCTCACCGAACTGCACGCGGGCGGCAAGTTCAACCAGAACAGCTACAAGGTCTCGGGCGGCCTGCACGGCGTGGGCGTGTCCTGCGTGAACGCACTGAGCATCAAGCTGCGCCTGATCGTGCGCCGCGAAGGCAAGATCCACGAACTCGAATTCAGCCGCGGCTTCGTGCAGAACCGCCTGCTCGAAACGGTGAACGGCTTCGAGGTCTCGCCCATGAAGATCATCGGCGACACCGACAAGCGCGGCACCGAAGTGCACTTCCTGCCGGACACGGAAATCTTCAAGGAAAACAACGATTTCCACTACGAGATCCTCTCCAAGCGCCTGCGCGAGCTGAGCTTCCTGAACAACGGCGTGCGCATCCGCCTGCTCGATGAGCGCACCGGCAAGGAAGACGACTTCTCGGGCGCCGGCGGCGTGCGCGGTTTTGTGGAATTCATCAACAAGGGCAAGACCGTCCTGCATCCGAACTCGTTCTATGCAGCGGGCGAGAAGCCGGCCGACACCTACGGCGGCATCCCCGGCACGCACATCGGCGTGGAAGTGGCGATGCAATGGAACAGCGGCTACAACGAGCAGGTCCTCTGTTTCACCAACAACATCCCCCAGCGTGACGGCGGCACCCACCTGACCGGCCTGCGCGCCGCGATGACCCGCGTCATCAACAAGTACATCGAAGAGAACGAGTTCGCGAAAAAAGCGAAGGTCGAGGTCACCGGCGACGACATGCGCGAAGGCCTGTGCTGCGTGCTGAGCGTGAAGGTGCCCGAGCCCAAGTTCTCGAGCCAGACCAAGGACAAGCTGGTGTCCAGCGAAGTGCGTGCGCCGGTGGAAGACATCGTCGGCCGCCTGCTCACCGACTACCTGCAGGAGCGCCCGAACGACGCCAAGATCATCTGCGGCAAGATCGTCGAAGCCGCCCGCGCCCGCGAAGCCGCCCGCAAGGCCCGCGAAATGACGCGCCGCAAGGGCGTGCTCGACGGCATGGGCCTGCCCGGCAAGCTGGCCGACTGCCAGGAGAAAGATCCTGCCCTGTGCGAGGTCTACCTGGTGGAGGGCGACTCCGCCGGCGGCTCCGCCAAGCAGGGCCGCGACCGGAAGTTCCAGGCCATCCTGCCGCTGCGCGGCAAGATCCTGAACGTCGAAAAAGCGCGCTACGAGAAGCTGCTCACCAGCAATGAAATTCTCACGATGATCACCGCGCTGGGCACCGGCATCGGCCGCGCCGGCGCGACGACTGCGGGTGGCGGGGCCGACGACTTCAACGTCGCCAAGCTGCGCTACCACCGCATCATCATCATGACCGACGCCGACGTCGACGGCGCCCACATCCGCACGCTGCTGCTCACCTTCTTCTACCGGCAGATGCCGGAGCTGGTCGAGCGCGGCCACATCTACATCGCGCAGCCGCCGCTCTACAAGGTGAAGGTCGGCAAGGAAGAGCAGTACCTGAAGGACGGCCCCGCGCTCGACGCCTTCCTGCTCAAGGTGGCGCTGAAGGACGCGCGCATCGAGACCGGCGGCGCGAGCTCGACCACGCTCACCGGCGACACCCTGGCCGAGCTGGCGCGCAAGCACCAGGTGGCCGAGTCCGTGATTGCGCGCCTGCGCAACTTCATGGACGCCGAAGCGCTGCGCGCCATCGCCGACGGCGTGGCGCTCGACCTGGACACCACGCCCGCCGCCGAAGCCTCGGCCGTCGCGCTGCAGGCCAAGCTGCGCGAACTCAACACGACCGGCATTCCGGCCGAGGTGAGCAACGAGTTCGACGCCCGCACCGACAAGCCGCTCCTGCGCATCAGCCGCCGCCACCACGGCAACATCAAGAGCAGCGTGATCACCCAGGACTTCGTGCACGGCGCCGATTACGCAGCGTTGGCCGAAGCAGCCAACACCTTCCGTGGCCTCCTGAGCACCGAAGGCGCGCTGGTCAAGCGCGGCGAGGGCGAACGCGCCAAGGAAGAAAAGGTCGACGACTTCCGCCAGGCCATGAAGTGGCTCATCAGCGAAGCCGAACGCGCCACCTCGCGCCAGCGCTACAAGGGCCTGGGCGAAATGAACCCCGAGCAGCTGTGGGAAACCACCATGGACCCGACCGTGCGCCGCCTCCTGCGCGTGCAGATCGACGACGCGATCGAAGCGGATCGTGTGTTCACGATGCTGATGGGCGATGAGGTGGAGCCGCGGCGCGAGTTCATCGAGCAGAACGCATTGCGGGCGGCGAATATCGACGTTTGAGCGAGCGTCGCACGCATTTCCAGCGCAATTGCCGCAATCCCCTGCCGGGGATTGCGGCAATTTTTATTGCGGCAACGCTTCGCTTGAGACGATCGGCAAATCGTCACTTATTGGGGAAATTTTCCCCGAGAATTTCAGCCCCCGGCCTCGGAATTGCATGACGGCACGTTCGCCAATTGCCAATGATCCGTAAAGCTAGATCGAGTTTGAGTTGTTGCCTTCATAAATTACAGGTAGATTTCGAATGCCGGCTCAATTCTTATTGGCGTTCCGCGGATGACCAACAGCAGAATTCACGTAATTATTTCAGCAATGAAGCCAGTGTATGGTTTGGCGTTCCTGGCTTTTCTGAGCGTCTTCTTCGACCATTCAGGCTAGGTTTTCTGCAATTTTTAATTTCAGCGCTAAATACAAAAAGCTCAACTGTGGCGAGCCTGCCTGATTTTTTTCACAGTTTTTATAGTGTGATCACCCTCGACCTCAAGCTAAAAAGGA
Source organism: Variovorax sp. W1I1 (assembly GCF_030815625.1). Classification (NCBI taxonomy): domain Bacteria; kingdom Pseudomonadati; phylum Pseudomonadota; class Betaproteobacteria; order Burkholderiales; family Comamonadaceae; genus Variovorax; species Variovorax sp. W1I1. The sequence continues at coordinate 6,169,069 of NZ_JAUSWZ010000001.1, forward strand.
TTGAAAGTTTTTCAATTGCTTGGAAATTCATTTCCGCACAAGCAGAGTCTCCCCAATTGATCAGGCGCCCGGTTTCGATTACCGGCCATGTGCTTCTTTTATTTCTCGATTTTTATTGATCCGAGAAATTCGAATCCACCGGTGCTGCAATTCGGCAAGCCACCACGCTATTGGCAACCCAACCGGAACCGCTTGTCGCGCGCTGCATGTCTTTCGCTGCGCAGCCGATCCTGTGAATACATGTCCTGCGGCTGCCGTGCGGCGGCATCGAGCCGTTTGACGTATTCATCCAGCTGGCTGCATTCAGCCATCGCGCTGTCGACATTGCGAGCCACCTGCCGCTCGTATTGCTGTTGCTGCTCGGCGATGGCGGTGTTGTTCCGGTTCGAAGCCTCTCGTTCCGCGACGCTCATCCCATCCGCAATGTTCACGTCGCGTCGGAGGCGAACCGTCGTGGCGCGTGAGCCCGGTGGGCAGGGTCCATCCGAGTAAGCGGCCTTGCCCGAAGACGTGAGGCACTTGGTCACCTCGAAAGTGTCGGGTGGGGCGGGGACGGGGGCGGGAGATGGCGACGGCGGCACGGGCGCAGCACGGCCGATCGGCGCTGGTTGCGCTGTCGGGCGCTGTTGCGCAGGCTGGGAAGAAGCGCGCTGCGCCAGCAACCATTCCGCGCCCCGAAATAGCAGGAACACGAGCAACGCGGCGAGCGCCAGCCACAACGCCCAGTGGCGATCCCGCTTCGGCCTCAAACCACGCTCCCATGCCGTCATCGCCTCTCGGCGTTCGCGCAGGGGGTCGTGGTCGTCGGTGCCGTTCATCGGAGACGCAGTATCTCCGCGAAGGCGCAACAGGCGGGCGTCGGACCTGCTAGCTTTTCACGCGACCAGGTTGCCCACGGCCCTGAACCGCAGCCGCCACACGCGCGATCCCGCCCGTCCCGCTCGCAGCCCGCCCGATCAGCGCCCCGCCGGCCGCACCGGCCACCAGGCGCGCAATGAAAGACCGGCTGCGCCCCGAAATCAGCAGCAGCAACACACCCGCCCCGAGCACGGCCAGGTGCTCGCCCGGAAAGTCGGCCCGTTGGGCATCGACACGCTTGAATTCGTTGATCGTCGACTGGATGGTCATTCGAAAGCTCCTTCTGTAGTCATGCCTCGTTGTTAGCCGGCGCTGCCGTGCACCGCTGTAGGCGCGAACCATGCACCCGTGCGGGCCGGCCTCAAAAGCGTTGCGTCTCAGGGTTTCCGTGAGGTCGGAGTCCGGAAACGGCCGCGATGCCCGTCACACAGCCGTCATCAGCTATTAAAACAATAGCGTTCAACTTCGATTCGAGGATCGTTCCTCGTAAACGCTATATCTAGCCCGACTCTTGCTAAGCAAAATCCTCGACGGATTTCACGTCATGCAAGATCGAGGACAACAAGCAATGAACCCTATGCGTCTCCGGCGGCCACTGGCCGCTTTGGTACTGGGCGGTACAGCAGCATTCCTCGGCGCCGTCTTGCCGGCGCACGCTTTCTCGAACCCGCCCATCCAGGTGGCGCAAGGCGTCGAGTACATGTGCGGCGGCGCAGCCAAGGGCGAGGCCGAGTTCATGGAAATGGTGGCGCCGCGCTGGGCCGCGACGATCGAGCTGGGCGTGAGCGACGGCAAGGGCGCGCAGTTCGCGGGCTTCCCGGCCAAGGCCTCGGTCGAGATCCGCCAGAAATACACCGGCCAGACGGTGATGGATGTGCAAACGCAGGCGCCCTACATGCTTGCGCGCCTCGACCCGGGCGCCTACGACGTGAACGTCACGCTGGGCGGGCTCACGCTGACGCAGACGCTGATCGTGATTGCCGGCGTGCCGGGCCGCGCCTCCTTCCTCTGGCCGTCGAACTTCGACATGGCCTCGGTCACGCCACCGATGCCGCAGGCACTGGCGCAGACCTCCGCCGCTCGCTGAGCCCCAGCATCGGCCGCACGACGGCCGCATGCCCGGCCTGTGGTGGCCATCGACAGGTCAGTCAGCCTTTTCTAAGTCGTGCGCCGCACATTGGCGGCGTGGCTTCGCCATCACGACCTGGAAAGGATTCAAGACCATGACCTCCCGTTTTTCTTCCTCTTCTTCTTCGCGCATGCGGCCGCTGGCGGCCGCCATGCTGTGCGGCGCTGTCCTGCTGGGGGCGCTGTCGTCGGCGCACGCGGCGGTGAATCCGCCGATCTACATGACGCACGGCGTCGAATACATGAGCGGCGGCATCGGCAGCGACGAGGCGCAATTGATGGAAACGGTGTCGCCGCGCTGGCCCGCGACCTTCGAATTCGCGGTCAAGGACCACAAGGGCAGCGCCGATTTCGCGGCCGGCGTGCACGTCACGGTGCGCGACAGCAGCGGCACCAAGCTGCTGGACAACGTGGTGTCGGGCGGCCCGTTCATGGTGGCGCGGCTGGAGCCGGGCACCTACGAGGTCGAGGCGCGCATCGGCAGCCAGACGCTCAAGCAATCGCTCACTGTGCCGACCGGCGCGTCCGCCAAGGCCATCTTCGAATGGCCGGCAGGCACCGACATGGCCTCGGCCGGCACGCGCACGGTGCAGTGACGCGGCGGCAGCGGTTGCCGGTGCAGCTTGCCGGCGTCGCGGAAATCTGATGCTCGTCAACCCACAGCGCCCGCTATCCGGGCGTCGCGCGCTATAGAAAAAATAGCGAATGCGGCGCCTTGGGGCGTCTTGAATGCGCGGCATGCGCCTTGCAGGTGGTGTATCCCGGGCAATGCCCGAACCCATTGCCCCGATGCCGATCCGCCCCCTGAGCGCCCTGACCGCGCTGTTGCACGTCTACATCGCGCTGCGCCTCGTGCCTGCGCTGGCCACGCTCACGCCCGCGTGGCCGCTGGCGTTGCTGCTGCTCGCGGTGTCGGCGCTCACGATCCCGCTGCCTTTCGTCTCGCGCCGCATTGCGTCCAATGCCTCGATGGGCGAGGTGCTCAAGTGGGTCGGGCTGATCAGCATGGGCTGGTTCTCGTCGATGTTCGTGCTGACGCTGCTGCGCGATGCCGGCCTGCTGCTCGCCTGGCTGGCGGGCGCGCTGGGCTTGGTGCAGGTGCGCTGGAATGCGCTCTTGCCGTGGAGCGCGCTGGCGGTGCTGGCGATGGCCACGGGCACGTCGCTCGTCGGCTTCCTCAACGCGCGGCGCACGGCGAGCGTGAAACGCGTGGAGGTGCCGATCCGCGGGCTGCCGGCGGCGCTCGAGGGCTTCACGATCGCGCAACTGAGCGACATCCACGTCGGGCCGACGATCAGGAGCGCCTACATCCAGCGCATCGTCGACGCGGTGAACCGGCTGGGCGCCGACGCGATCGCGATCACCGGCGACCTCGTGGACGGCACCGTGCCCGAATTGCGCGAGCACATCGCGCCGCTCGCGGGACTGCGCGCGCGCCACGGCACCTTCGTCGTCACCGGCAATCACGAGTACTACGCGGGCGCGCATGCGTGGATCGACGAGCTGCGGCGGCTCGGCCTGAAAGTGCTGCTCAACGAGCACGTGGTGCTGCAGACGCGCAATGTGCGCGGCGCGCAGACCGATGAAGAACTCTTCGAAAGCGCGCTGGTGCTGGCCGGCGTGACCGACTTCACCGCCGGGCATTTCGACGCGTCGCATGCGAGCGATCCGCACCTGGCGCTGTTCGATGCGCCGCCGCTGGTGCACACGCGCGTGCTGCTGGCGCACCAGCCGCGCAGCGCGACGGTGGCGGCTGCGGCGGGCTACCAGCTTCAGCTGTCGGGCCACACGCACGGCGGGCAGTTCTTTCCGTGGAACCTGTTCGTGCCGATGCAGCAGCCCTTCACGGCCGGCCTGCACCGGCTGCACGACATGTGGATCTATGTGAGCCGGGGCACCGGCTACTGGGGGCCGCCGAAGCGCTTTGGCGCGCCTTCGGAAATCACGCTGCTGACCTTGGTGCCGGCTCGGCCCTGAGCCGGGCCTTTTCCTTTTTCAGGATTGCAGTTCGGCCAGCCGGCGCGCGTTGGACGTTGCGGCCGCGTGGATCGGCTTGAGCCCTTCGCGCGCGATGCGGACGGCAACGCCGGTGAACTGGCTGGCCGCGCTCGCCGTGCGGGCCGCCGTCTGCACGAACGCATCGCTGCGTGCGGCCGCCTGTGCGGGGGTGACGCTGCCGGCCATCGAGAAGAAGGCGGTCGTGCCCTGGAGCCATTGCTGCAGCGCCTTGTTGGCCAGCGAGAAATGGCTGCTGTGCCACTGCTTGACCATCGCCATGCCCGATTCGCTCGCCGCGGCGAGCTTCTCGTGCCCCATGAGCTGGAATTCCGCGAGATCGGCCGCGCTGGGCGTGAGGCCGGCTTTGGCGATTCGCTCGGTCCGCATGCGGATCACCGAGCCTGAGGACAGCAGCATCTCATTGGTCTTCTGAGCCAAATCGAGCCACTGCATGAGCGGATTGGCCAGACGGGCGGTGGAACTGAGAGATGACATGTGAGGGGCCAATGCGTGGGGGAGGAGAACCCACTATAGGCCTCGACCGTTTCGAATTGCTGCGGCGCAGCAATTTCAAACTGCATTCTTGTTGAACAAGTCCTACCTTCGGATGTGGAAATTACGTGCGACGGCACCGGGGCCCTGCGCTGGAAAGTAAACATGCGTTTTCTTCCGTTATCCGCACTGGACACCCATCACATGAAATCACATCCTTGCGCGCCCCTTCGGGCCGCCGTGTTCGCAGGCCTTTTCGGCTTGCTGGGCACGGCGGCCCATGCTTTTGGCGACGACACCCGCGGCTTCTACATCGACGGCGGCCATGCGCGGCACGGCGAGAAGGGCGACACCAACTCGGTCAGCGTCGGCATGACGGTGCCGTGGTCGTTCAACGAGAGGCGACCGGGAAGTCCGTTCTCCTCGTACCTCGACTTCTACATAAGCAACTGGCATGCGCGTCCCTTGGACGACGGCCCGCGCAATTTCGTCCAGATCGGCGCGATCTACACCTTGCGCTACCGCTTCGGCGACGGCGCGTCGCCCTGGTTCGCCGAAGGCGGCGTCGGCGCGACCTTGATGGACCATGTCTACCGCACGCCCGACCGCAGCTTCAGCACGGCCTTCCAGTTCACCGAGGTGCTCGGCATCGGGCGCAGCTTCGGCGACAACGGAGCGCATGAAGTCTCGCTGCGGGTGCAGCACGTTTCGAATGGCGGCATCAAGAAGCCCAACCCGGGCGAGACCTTCCTGCGCCTGCGCTACACCTATCACTTCTAGGCGCCGGGGGCGCGACCAGGCAAGCGACGACGGCGGCTGCGGCGCATGCGCATCTCGGTGACGAGGTAGGCGCCCAACGCAACCGCCAGCGGCAGCAGGTAATACAGGCCGCGATAGGCCAGCAGCGCACCCAGCAGCGTCGTCTCGGCCACCTGGTAGGACAGCAGCGCGACGAACACCGCTTCCAGCACGCCGAGTCCCGCCGGCACGTGCGTGACGACACCGGCCACCGCCGCCACCAGCAGCACCGCGAGCACATGCGGATAGCCGACCTGGCCCTGCAGCAGCAGCCAGATCACCCCGCCCATCAGCGACCAGTTCAGGCACGACATCGCGAGCTGCAGCAGCGCCATCGCGAGCCCCGGCGTCTTGAACGTGTGGCCGCGCACGCGCCACACGCGCCCCGCCGAGAAAGCGCACAGCGCGAGGTAGCCCACCGACAACGCCAGCAGCACGGCGCCGAGCACCCGCAGCCCGCCGCTGCCGATCTTCCATTCGGGCGGCAGCGCCATCGGCCAGAAAAAGAAAGCCGCGCCGGCCACCACCAGGTAGCCCAGCCAGTTGGTCAGCATGCTGAAGCCCAGCACGCGGGTGATGGTCGCGCTGCCCAGGCCCAGGCGCGAATAGAGCCGGTAGCGAAACGCCACGCCGCCGACCAGCGAGCCGAAGTTCAGGTTGAAGGCATAGCTGATGAAGGTCACGCCCATCACCGTGCCGGCGCCGAGCTTGTGCCGCGTGAGGTGCCGGCCGAGCAGGTCGTAGGTGCTGTAGAGCACGAAGCTGCTTGCGGCCAATGCGCCGGCTGCGAGCAGCGTGGCGGCGGGCAGCGCGCGGATCGCCTGGAACACCTCGCTCCAGTCGATGGCCCGCGCCTGGGTCACAAGCAGCCACGCGACGAGCCCGAAGAAGCCCCACACCACCACGCGGCGGGCCCAGGGCCACCAGGACTGGCGAGCGAGGGCCATCGTCGTGCTCATGCTTTTGCTCACGGACTCATGCCGCTTCCGTAGGCGTCGCGCCGCCGGTGTTGTTGCTGTTCTTCTCGTTCTTCTGCCGCTCGGCCAGATCGGTCGCCTCGGCCGGCGTCAGACGCGGCGCGTGGCGCGGCAGGCGGTCCAGCCATGCGGGATACCAGCGCAGGAAGTGAAAGATGAAGAAGCTGCGCACCAGCCGCCATCCGCTCCATTCGCTCGCGAGGTCTGTCGTTTCGATGCGCTTGCAGCTCTCCTGCATGAGCTGGTCCATGCGCTTCCACAGCACCTCGTTGAAGGCCTTGTCGCGCACCACCACGTTGGCTTCGAGATTGAGCGACAGGCTCAGCGGATCGAGGTTGCTCGAGCCGACCGTGCTCCAGCGGTCGTCCATCAGCGCGATCTTGCCGTGCAGCGGCCGGTCGCAGTACTCGTAGATGCGCACGCCCGCGTGCAGCAGGTGGTGGTACAGCATGCTCGCGGCCGTCTTCACGATCGGCATGTCGGGCTCGCCCTGCAGGATGAGCCGCACATCGACGCCGCGGCGCGCGGCGCGCCGCAGTTCCTTGATGAGCCGGTAGCCCGGAAAGAAATACGCGTTGGCGATCACGATGCGCTCGCGCGCCGCGCGGATCGCCGCGCGGTAGTGGCGCTCGATGTCGTTGGTGTGGCGGCGGTTGTCGCGTGTGACGAACATCGCGTCGGCTTCGCCGGCCGTAGTCTGGCGCACCGGCGGCGCCTGCTTGAGCCGGCGGCGAAACCACCCCGCGCCCTTGCCGCCGACGGCGATGGCGCGCAGCACGAACTGGTGGATCTCCGCGACGATCGGGCCCGCGAGTTCCACCGCCCAGTCCTGCTTGGCCTTCGGACCGAAGTCGAGCAGGTGGTCCGCGGAATAGTTGATGCCGCCGACGAAGGCGCGTTCGCCGTCGACCACCACGATCTTGCGGTGCATGCGGCGGAACACGTTGAGCCGCTGTCCCATGAAACGATGGCCGGGGTCGAACACCCGCACCTTCACGCCGACCGAGGTCAGGCCCTCGATGAACTCGCGTGAGAGGTCGGGCGAGCCGAAGCCGTCGATCATCAGGTCGACCTTGGCACCACGCTGCGCCGCTTCGCGCAGCGCCGCGTGCAGCCCGAGGCCGACCTTGTCCTCGAACAGGATGAAAGTCTCGACGATCACTTCGCGCTCTGCCGCGCGGATCGCATCGAACACGCGCGGAAAGAATTCCTCACCGTTCTCGAGCAGCTCGATGCGGTTCCCGCCGACCCAATGGTTGCCGTGGCTCATGGTGCGACCCGTCTCAAAGATCGATGTCCGCCACCAGCGGCGCGTGGTCCGACAGGTGCGACCACGGCCGGCGCGGCAGCACCACCGGGGCGTGCACGCCGGCGTTGCGCACATAGATGCGGTCCAGCGGCAGCAGGGGAAAACGCGAGGGAAAGGTCTTGGCGGCGCGACCATTCGCATGCACGAACACCTCGCGCAAGTCAGCGCCTTTTTCCAGCACCTCGTGCGCGCGGCCGCGCCAATCGTTGAAGTCGCCCGCAACGATCAGCGGCGCATCGGCCGGCACTTCGTCGCGCACGATGTGGCAGAGCAGTTCGAGCTGCTGCTGGCGATGCGCTTCGGCCAGCCCCAGGTGCGCGCAGATCACATGCACATCGACCGTGCGGCCCGGCAGGCGCAGCACGCAGTGCAGGAGGCCGCGCTTCTCGGGCCCGCTCACCGACACATCGTGGTTGCGGAAATGCACGATCGGAAACTTCGACAGCACCGCGTTGCCGTGGTGGCCCTTCGGGTACACGGCGTTGCGGCCATAGGCGAACTGCGGCCACATGGTGTCGGCCAGGAATTCGTAGTGCGGCGCGTCCGGCCAATTGCTCACCTTGCGCGAATGGCGCGAGTGCGTGCCCAGCACTTCCTGCAGGAAGACCACGTCGGCGCCCACCGTGCGCACCGCGTCGCGCAATTCGGGAAGGATGAACTTGCGGTTGAGCGCGGTGAAGCCCTTGTGGGTGTTCACCGTCATGACCTTCAGCGAGGTCGGCGCAGGCGCGGCGGCCACGGTTGGAATCGGGGAGGAAGACATCGGTTCTGGCGTTGTACGTTGCCGCGCCGGGCCTGCCTGTAGGAACGCGCCACCTTCTTCCGTGCCTTTCGCGCGCGGGCGGCGGGCTCCTACAGCCGGGCCTGCCCGACCCCGACACGCCCGGCGCAAAGCGCCTCCTACGGTGATTTCAGGGCTGTGAAAAAGGCAGCCCAAGGTTCTCCATCCATCACTCTCAAGAGACAAGCAAAAGGAACTCACCATGAAGCAGCAGACCACTATTTTTCGAGGCGCGGTGCTTGCCGCGCTGATGGCCGCGGCCGGCGGCGCGATGGCCCAGGCGACGTCGATTCCCGCACAGCCCGATCCGTCGGTGGGCGGCCAGGCCAGCACGATGACGCCGGCGGGCGTGGCCAATCCACCGCAGCGCCCCGACAACTCGATGCCCGCCTCCCGCGAGGCCGTGAAGGCGGAGGCACGCGTGCAGAACCGCAACAACGCCAACAGCATGGTGCCCAAGGGCGAAGCGACGACCACGGTCAACCACCAGCCCAACGCAATGCCGCGGCCGACCGGGGAGCAGTCGCGTGCCGAAGTGAGCCAGCAGGCCCGCAAGGTCAAGCCGCAATTCGGCGAGAGGGGCGAGCGCCCGGAAGTGCCGACCAATCCAACGGAAAAGACCGGCACGCCGAAGTAAGCAGGCGGCCCAACTGAACGGAAAAAGCCCGCAGCGCACAAGGCGCTGCGGGCTTTTTCTCAGAGGCCGCCGTCACCGGCGGCCGACTGCTCAGCTCTTGACGGGCGCTGCGTCGCGCTTGCCGTCGTGGCCGCGGTGACCGTCATGGCCCCGGTGGCCGTGACCGCCGGCATGCACCGTTTCGGCATCGAAGGTCTTCTTCTGGTCAGCCGACAGCGCGGCGTAGAAGGTCTTCGTGGCTTCGGCGCGCTTGGCGAACATCGCGCTGCGCTCGGCCTGACGGGTCTGCATGCGTTCCAGGCGCTCGGGCGTGGTCAGCTTGGCGAACTCGGCGCGGTCCATGCGCTGCGGGCGGGCACCGGCCGGCGGCTGGTTGGCCGTGGTGTAGGTGGTCCACGCGCTTTCCTGGGCGGCGGTCAGCTTGAGCTTGTCCTTCAGCGCGGCGAGGCGCTTGGCACGGTGCTCCTTCATGCGCTCCATGCGCTGGGCCGGGTCCATGCGCTTGTGCTGCGCCTTGGGGGCGGCGGTGGTGTCGGCCTGGGCCACGGCAGCGGCGGGCGCCGCGGGCGTGGTGGTTGCGGCCGGCGCTTGAGCGAAGGCACCCGAAGAGGCGAGGGCTGCGGAGCCCAGGAGGCTGGCCCAGACGATGCGTTGGCGAAGAGAAATCATGAAAAGTGCTTCCTTTCGAAGAAGCCCGCCACCGAGGGGCAGCAGGTGAAGCGAAGTGTGGAAGACCTCTGTATCGCCTCCGTTAGCCCGGCGTGAGCTTGCGTAAAGAATGATGAATCGCACGCGCATCGCTGCGCTGTGCGACGCCGCTTATTTGGGCCGCGGCTGCTTCAGGCCCCGGTCCGGCGACTGCAGCTTTCCGGCGCGCAGTTCGCCGACCGCGCGGGCAACGGCACGCGCGACATTGCGCACTTCTTCCTGCACGTCGGTGTCTTCGTCCAGCGCATCGTGGCTGGTGGCATACGGTTCGTAGTACCCGATGTAGCGGTCCAGCCGCGCTTGCGCGCCCGCGTCGACGAGCCCCATCCAGTCGAGCCAGTCGGTGAGGTTGCGGCGCACGCTCTCGACGCCGGCCACGTCGCCGTGCACCACGACGCCATAGACGCGGCCCTCCAGGTGCTTGGGATAGCCCCAACCCTCGAGCTCGAGCGCCTTGGCTTCTTCGGGTTTCTTGCCGTGCGTGCTCGTGGGGTCGGGGTTGCCGCCGTCCGCACAGACCAGGCGATCGATCATCAGCTTGAGGGGACTGGTGGCCTGGTACCAGTGCGTGGGCGTGAGCAGGATCACGCCGTGCGCAGCAACCCAGCGTTCGTAGATCTCGTTCATCCAGTCGCCGGTCTGGCGCAGCGAATGGTTGGGATAGCAACTGCAGGGCCAGTGGCACAGTGGCATGGCGGTCGAGACGCAGCCCTTGCAGGGATGGATGTGCCGGCCGTACTCCGAGGTGAGATGGCTCAGGTCGAGCACGTCGGCTTCGACGCCGCTGCCTTCGAGCACCTCGCGCGCCAGTTCGGTCAGGCGCCATGTCTTGGAGATTTCGCCGGGACAGGTGCCGTCGTTGCGCGGCGAGCCGTTCACCAGCAGCACGCGCGAGCGCGTCTGCGGCTGGCCCCAGACAGCCTGCGCTGCATCGATGCGCGCCTTGGCTTCGAGCCAGTCCACCGACAGGTCGTAGTCGGGGTCCGCATAGCCGGGCCCGGCCTTGCGCGTGACCGGCGCCTTGCGGCCTTCTTGGTACGCCTCCCACGCAATCAGTTCGATGCGCTGGAGCGAATCGGACTCGGCCTTGAACGCCGGGTCCTGGAACGGCTGCATGAAGCGGTCGTGGAACTGGGCGCGCTGCAGCGTCTCGGGCGCCTGTCCTTTGCGGATCGTGGGGGGCATGGCCGGAATCTATGCGGCCGCGCGCCGGCACAGAACCACGCGCGATGCCGACTTCCGGTAGGCGCGCGACTACAGATCAGCTCCGCTCAACTCAGCCGAGCTGGCCGTTCTGGAAGTCGTGCACGGCCTGTTTCACTTCCTCCTGCGTGTTCATCACGAACGGCCCGTACTGCGCGATGGGTTCGTGCAGCGGCCGGCCCGCGATGAGCAGCGCGCGCGCCGGGCTGTGGTTGGTGGCGCCCGCGCGCAGCAACACGCCGTCGCTGCTGGCGTCGTTGGCGAGGATCGCCATGCGGCGCGTCGGCACTTCGCTCCCGGCGATCCAGAGCGATTCGCGGAACACGTAGACCAGCACGTTGTGGTCCGCCGGCAGCGGCTGCGCGAACTCGGCGCCGGGCGGCAGCGTGATGTCCAGGTAGAGCGGCTCGGTGTGCGCGCGCAGCACCGCGCCTTCGATGCCGTGGCTGGTGCCGGCGATCACCCGCACGTGCACGCCTTCGGCGGTGGTGTATTCGGGAATCTCCTCGCTCTGGATGTCGCGATACCAGGGCTCGCGCATCTTGTCCTTGGCCGGCAGGTTGAGCCAGAGCTGGAAGCCTTCCATGAGGCCTTCTTCCTGCTCGGGCAGCTCGCTGTGCACGAGGCCGCGGCCGGCGGTCATCCATTGCACGCCGCCGTTCTCGAGCAGGCCTTCGTGGCCCGCACTGTCGCGGTGGCGCATGCGGCCCGCGATCATGTAGGTGACGGTTTCGAAGCCCCGGTGCGGATGGTTCGGAAAGCCGCCGATGTAGTCGCCCTGGTTGTCGCTGCCGAAGGCATCGAGCATCAGGTACGGATCGAGCCGTTTCTGCAGCGGCTGCTGCAGCACGCGGGTGAGCTTGACGCCGTCCCCGTCGCTGGTGGAGACACCGGCCACGATGTGGTCGAGGCCGCGGGGCGTGGCGACGGGTTCGGTGGGGTGGTTGGCGTTCTTGGTCATGCGGCCCATGGTGTCACCAACCCGCTGACCGCACCACCGGTGGGGATGAGCGCAGGCTCCGCGGGAACGATCAAGGGCGCAAGGCCCGCCGCCCGCTCACGCGTGCTCTTCTCCAAACCAGTTGCCATGAAAGCCGACCGGCACGCGGTGCGGCAGCGACACCGTGCAGACCGGGCCCTTCGCGAGCGCGCGGGCATCGAAGATCACGAGATCGCTGGTGTTCGTCGCGCCGCGCCACACGGTCGCGAGCAGCCAGCCGTCGCCTTCTTCCGCATCGGGCGAGCGGGGGACGAAGACGCCTTCGGACACCACTTCGGGCGCGGGGAACATGTACATGTCGCGCTCGGTCCCGGGTTTGGCGTGGTCGATGTGGGCCAGGCCTGCATAGAGGCGCGGCGGCCCGCCAGACGTCGTTTCCGCATGGCACGTGTACCAGCCGTGGCGGTAGGGCAGGCCGGCGAAGCGGTCGTCGATGCGCGGGAATTCGCCCGGGACGTCCGCAATCCGCGTCTGCGTGAATTCGCGCGACGGGTTCGACAGGTCGAACTGCCAGCGCACCAGCCAGCTCTGCGGCGTGATCTCGCTGGCGGGCGAGCCGTCGGGCTTGGGAAAGAGGGGCGGCGTCGCGAACTGCATCACGTCGGCGAACAGGCTGCCGTCGGCCTCCCAGGCGTTCATGACGTGGAACGCATAGCAGCTCGGGCCGCGCCACCAGACGATGTCGGCCGTGCCGCCGTCGCGCGGCATCAGGCCGACGCGGGTGCCGTAGTCGGGTTCCCAGGCATAGGGCGGGCGGCCGCTCTGGGCGCGCTCCATGCTGGCGGTGAGCGGCATGACGGGGAACATCACGTGGCGGTCGGTCGCCATGAAGTCGTGGACCATGCTGGCGTAGGGCGCCTCGAAATGTTCGAAGCGCGTCACGCGGCCCTCGCGCGAGATCACGCCGAAGCTCATGCTGTTGGACAGCTTCGCCGGCGTGCCGTAGCCGAAGAACAGCAACTCGCCGGTGCGCGGATCGGTCTTCGGGTGGGCGGTGAAGGCGCCGCTCAGCGCGCCGTCGAAATCGGTGGCGCCGAGGGTGGCGAGCGTGGGTAGCTCGAAGCCGATCGGCAGATGCGCCTCCTCGAGCGCCAGCAGCCGGCCGGCGTGGGCGATCACGTTGGTGTTGCCGGTGCCGTCGTGCGTGGGCGGAGGTCCGTCGCTGACCCTCGCCTTCTGGAAGCTGCTGGTCAGGTCCCGCCCTTCGGTGGCGGCGCGCCAGAGATCGGTGCGCAGCCAGCGGTTGCGGTAGTGCACCTGCCCATCAGCCAGGGTGAACGAATGCAGCATGCCGTCGCCCGCGAACCAGTGCGCCTTGGGGTCGGGCACCACCGGATTCGGGCCATTGCGCACCAGCGTGCCCCGAAGGCCTTCGGGCAAGACGCCCTGCAGCGGCAGCGGCCCGAGTTCCGTTTCGAAGTCGATCGGCGCCATGTTGGGCGGCGGGGCGTTGCGAGGCAGGGTGGCATCGTTCATCGGGGGCTCCTGGGTTCGAAGGGAGATCGCCCGATATCTTGCGGCATCCGCGCTCGGCTTCGAACCCGGCAAAACAGCCAGGGAAGAGCCGGGCCGTTTTTTCGTGAAACACCTCGGAACCGACTCTGCCGGGCCACAGGTATTGCCCCGGCAGGGGAAAGGCGACGCAGCACGAAGTGCGCGCGGCCTCGGGACGAAACTTACCTAGGCCACTGCTGGCGTTGCCAGTAGCGGTATTGCCAATGCGTTTGAAAGCCGGCGCGCCGGTAAAGCGAGAGCGCCGGATGATTCTGCGCATCGACCTGCAGGAATACGCGCTCGAAACCCTTCGTCAGTGCCGCTTGAGCGAGCCCCGCCAGCACGCGCCCCGCGAGGCCCCGGCCACGGTGCGCCTTGTCGGTCCGCATGCCGTGCACGCTGGCCCAGCCGTGTCCGAAAGCCATCGCGCCCGCGGCCACCGTGCGGCCGTTCTCGCGCACGCTGGCATAGAGCGAGCCCTTGGCGCGGGCCAGCGCGCGCACGCGATGCGCGCCATCTACTGGATCGAATCCCTCGCCGAGGAACAGCGCCGCCCAGGCGTCGTCGGGTGCGCGATCGACATCGGCCAATGCGCCAGCACCCGCACCGGTTCCCGCAGCCGCGACCTGCCGCATCTCCCGCACCGTTCCGATCTGCACGCAGGTGGGGTGGTCTTCGACGTAGTGCCGCCGCTCCAGCTCGGCCCGCAAGCTGTCGAAGCAGTCGGCGTCAGCCAGCCGCAGCGCCGGCACGACCTGGCGGCTGTCGTAGCGGTCCTCGATGCGATCGAGCGTGCCGGCGTCCACCGCGCTGCGGTGCAGGGGAACCGCCGATCGCGCGCGCTTGACGGTGCCGCCGTCGAAGGGCAGCAGCCAACCGTCCAGCTCTTCGGACGCTTCGGGCGACACCGCCGCGACGGTGGCGCGCTCGATGGCTTCGATGTCGGCAACGCTCGGCATTGAGCTCATTGTGTGTTGGCCTCCGGGGCGACGTACTTGGCCGCCGCCACGCTCTTGAGCAGCGCCTCCCGCTGATTGCGGCTGATGCCGCGCACGCTGTCGGCGACCCACTTGGTGCGGTCGGGATCGATGCGTCCGTCGCGCCGCCATTGCTCGAGCACGGCCTGCGGCTTGTGCAGCATCGCGGCGAGCCAGACGGCCTGTGCGGGCTCCAGCGTGCGCGCGCTGCGCTTGAAGTAGCGCCGCGCCGCCGCCTCGGCGCCGCAGAGGTTGCCGCCCCAGGGCGCGTTGTCGAGATACAGCTGCAGGATGCGGGCCTTGCCCAGCGTCTGTTCCATCTCGACCGCATAGAGCATTTCGCGCAGCTTGCGCTCGGCCGTGCGGTCGCTGCCGGTCACCAGCAGCTTGGCGAGCTGCTGCGTGAGCGTGCTGCCGCCGCGCTTGGTCTGGCCTTCCTTCTGGTTGTTGTCGATCGACGCGAGGATCTCGGTGATGTCGTAGCCCGCGTGCGTGAAAAAGCGCTGGTCTTCGGCCGCGATGACGGCGCGCGCCAGCCAGCTGTCGTTGGCCAGCTTGGCGGACGGGCCGCAACTGGTGCGCGCCCCGAGCATCGCCTCGGTGCCGAGCCCCTCGACGGTGAACTGGCTGATGACGGGCTGCACCGCGAACGTGGCTTCGGGCAGCACCATCTGGGCGCTCACGGCGAGCGTGCCGCCGATGCGCGCGCGCTGCAGCTCGGGCAGCGCGGGCACCAGCACCGCGTACCAGCGCGCGATGGGCGCATCCTGGACCTTGGCGCTCAAGTGCAGGTTCTTGGGGGCGAGGCGGCCTTCCCATGTGCCCTGGAGCATCTCCGTCTCGGTGGTCCCGGGCGTGGCTTCGAACGTGCCGGTCAGCGTGTTGCCGTCGCGCCGCACGGTGGCGACCAGGCGCTCGACCTTGATCGGCTGCGTGCCGAGCGCCGGCACCTCGACGCTGCAGGGCTCGCAGCGCAGCTCCTGCAGGCCGGCCGCCTCTTTCCAGCTGAAGCGCACGGTGCCGAAACGGGTGTCGAGCGAATGGCCGTCCAGTCGCGGCGCGAACCAGGGCGAAGTGGCCAGGCGCATCGCCGTCGGGACACCGATCTCGAAGTTGAGCGGACCCGCCTTCACCGGCGTGCTCCATTCGCCCGCCGCCGGTGCCAGCGCGATCTTGACTATCAAAAAGATAGCTACAAGCGCTGTCAACACAAGGGCCAGCAGCCCGAAAAGCACAAATCGCAGGGTCTTCTTCACAAACACGTTCTCACATCGGTCTCGCCACCGTGACGGCTTGCCACGGACCGGTCGACTGTCCACTGGCCGCCGACCAATACCAGGCTGAAGTGTCGGTGAAAGCCGTGCCTTGGGCATCGACGATGCGCTCGCAAACGCGGATCTTTTGCGCGCCGTGCCGTTGCGCAACAAAACAGCGCCACAAACGTGCCTCCGCATCGCGTTCGAGGCGTGCCTGTTCGATGCGGTAGCCCAGCGCGCGGTAGCAGTCCGCGGCCGGATGGAGCATGCGCGTGGGCTGTTTCACCTCGCGCATCACGAGCGTCTGGGTGCCGTCGGTCATGCGGCCGATGGCGCCGGGGAAGCGGTCGGCGAAGCGCTGCTCGACCTCGCTCAATGCGAGTGGGCGCAATGGAACGCCGTCCCACTGGCTCGGCCACTCGTGCGATGCGGCCATCGCTTCAGGGGCAGCCGGTGCCCGCAGCGCCGCAGCAGTCGACCAAAGCATGCACAGCAGCATCGCTAACGCAAAGGCTGTCTTGTGGCCGATGCGGTTGATGAAATGGTTGGCGAACCAGCGCTCAAAGAACGGTGTCGACATGGCGGCCTCCTTGCGTGGTGATCAGGCCCGGAACGGGGTGGTCGGCGGGTTCCGGCATGGCGCGCGCAGGCACCATCAGGCGGCCGATGCAGCCGCACACGGCCGCCAGCACAACGAGGCCCAGCGCGTTGTGCGCCCACGGCGCCAGCGCGTGGCCCGTGCCTTCGAAGGCGATCAGCACGCTGTTGCGCACGATGTTGCCGGCCAGCACCAGCACGCCGACCATCGGCAGGCGCCGCAGGAACGCCTTGTCGCTGCGGCGCGCCCACAGCGCGACGGCACAGGCGGTGAAGTAGCCCAGCCACACCATCTGCACGCCGGAGCAGGGCGCATCGACGATCACCAGGCGGCCGTCCACCATCAGGCTCGTGCCCTCGCGCGCCACGTCGAAGCCCGGCGCGAGCAGCCAGCGGCTGGCCTCCGCCGTCAACACGCGCAGCGGATAGCCCGCATAGAACTGCAGCGATGACAACAGCGGCAGCGCGAGCACCGCGAGACCCGTCACCGGCAATGCAGCCACGCGCCTCGGCAGAAAAGCCAGCAGGCCGCAGGCCAGTGCCAGCACCGCCACCAGTCCCGCTGCCAGCGGCGGCAGCGCCGGCATGACGCCGAGCCCCGAGCGCAGTACCGTGGCGAGCACGGTGCCTGCCCCCGCGAGCGCCAGCCAGCCCAGCCGCGGGGAAGCGCGCAATTCACGCCGGCATTGCCAGGCCAATGCAGCCAGTGCGACCAATGCCACGAGGCCCAGCGGATCGTCGGAGCCGTCGCGCATACGCTGGACCATCCACGCCCAGGTGGGCGCGAGCGCGGCGAACTGCAGCCCGAGCCAGCCGGCGGCCGGCGTGCGGTCGATGTGAATGCCCCAATCCACGATGCGCGGATGACGGTGGGCGAGCGTTGCCAGAGACATGTTGTTCTTCCCGCGGCTTCAGGAGGTGAACCGGCGCGCGTCGTTGCGGCGCGCACGGCGGCGCAGCATGGCGAGCATCGAGAGCACGACGGCGAGGGCGCCGAGCGTTTCGGGCTCGGGCGTGCTGGGCACCTCGGCACCCAGTGCCAGGTCGCTCACGCCTTGCGGCATCGGCAGCGGCTGGTTCACATCCACGCTGTTCTGCGGCGCCGGGTTGCGCACCACCTTGTCGACCGCGATGAAGCTCGTGTACTGCGTGAGCAGGCTGTACTTCAGGCCCAGTTCGGTGATGCGCTCCTTGAAGGCCGCGCTGCCTTCGAGCGATTCCTGGTCGCTCAGGCTCTGGATGCGATGGCGTGCCCACAGCGTGCGCAGCGCGGCGGTGTCCAGGCGCGTGCGGTCGTCGATGCGCACTTCCTGGCGGTACGGGCCGCTGGCGCTCCGGCCTTCGATGATCACGCGGCCTTTGGCCTCGCCACGCCACTTGCCGAACACGATTACCGGGCGTTCGCCGAGCACGTCGGGCAGGGCTTGCGGTTCCACGTCGTACACGTCGAGACCGCCGAAAGTGGCCTTCACGCTGGTGAGCACCGGCGACTCCACCATGCGGCGAAAGCGCGCGGCCTGCTCGGGCGCCTGCACCGGGTCGGTGATGATGAACGGCTCGCCCATGCCGGCACGTGCGATGCCTTCCATCAGGCTGCGATTCACCGAAGAG
Source organism: Variovorax sp. W1I1 (assembly GCF_030815625.1). Lineage (NCBI taxonomy): Bacteria > Pseudomonadati > Pseudomonadota > Betaproteobacteria > Burkholderiales > Comamonadaceae > Variovorax > Variovorax sp. W1I1. Next base: position 6,186,893 of record NZ_JAUSWZ010000001.1, read on the forward strand.
CCGATGCCGAAGGCGAACACGTTGGCTTTGGAGAGGTTGCTGCGCACCAGGTCGAAGGCTTCGCGCTCGACCGTCACGTAGCCGTCGGTCACCACGACCACGGTGCGCGACACGTTCTCTTCCTTCGGTTCGGCATAGACGCGCTTCAAAGCCGGAATCAGCTCGGTGCTGCCGCTGCCGCTGTAGTTCTTGATCGTCGCGAGCGCCTGCTCGATGTTGGCGCGCGTGGCCGGCACCGACTTCGGCGAGAGCATCTTGTTGCTGCCCGAGAACAGCAGCACGTTGAAGGTGTCGCTCGGGCGCAGGCCGCCGATCAGGCGTTCGAGCACCGTCTTGGCCGTGTCCAGCGGAAAGCCGTGCATCGAGCCCGAGATGTCGACCACGAAGATGTAGTCGCGCGGAGAGATCGCGCTGGCGGCCACGGCCTTGGGCGGCTCGATCATCGCGAGGAAGAAGTTCTCGGCGTTCTCACCCTGGCCCTTGTAGAGCATCAGGCCCGATTCGATTTTTTCACCAGCGAGGCGGTAGTCGAGCACGAAGTCGCGGTTGTCGGCAGGGCGCCCATCGGCCGTGAGCGTGATGTCGGCGTGCTGGTCCTCGTCGCTCTTCTTCACGTCGATGGCGTGGGTGGTCGAGCGCACTTCCTTCAGGCCCATCGGCGTGTCGATGGTGGCCTTCAGCTTGAAGCTGGTGCTCGGCGCGACGCCTGCGTGCAGCGTGGGTTGTGAAGCCCACTTGGCTTGCGCGTTGTCCGATTGCGGGCTGTTGTAGCGGGGGCCGACCACGGTCGGGAACACGAACTCGTAGTTGCCCGATTGCGGCACCAGGAGCTCGGTGTAGCGCAGCTCCACCTTCACATCGTCGCCCGGCAGGATATTGGCGACGTTCATCTGGAACACGTTGGGCAGGTGCTGCTCGAGCAGTGCGGCGGTCTTGCCTTCTTTCTTGGCGGTGTCGTATTCGATCTGCGCCTGTTGCTTCTCGCGGATCTGCGCGGTGATCAGGCGATCGGCCAACCGGACGTTGAGGCCGCTCACGGCAGCCTTGGTCGAACCGGGGAACACGTACTTGGCCTCGATCGCGCGCTGGCCTTCGTTGCGGTAGGTCTGCGTGACCGTGACATCGGCGATGACGCCCGAGATCTTCACGGCGACCTCGGTGCCCTTGAGCGGCAGGCGATCGACCGAAGGGTCGTCGCTCTTGACGAAGAAGTACGGGCTTTCTGTCTTGAGTCTTGGCCCGGCGGGCGCTTCTTGCGCATGCACCGGGCGCACGCCCATGGCGATGAAGCCCGCGGTCGCCAGGCTCACGGTGGCGAGCCAGAGCCAGCGGCCGGGACGTGGGGTGGTGGTGGCATCCATGGCGGGGGGTCCTTGTCCGTGCGAACTTGCACGGACGCAACTTTCTCTGCCGCACGAGAAGGCAGTTGGAAGGCTCTTTGAAGTCGCCGGCCACGAACGCCGCGCTGTGTGAAGCCTGTGTGAAGTGACCCGGCACCGGTGCTTCACACAAGCTTCGGGTCGCGCAGGGAGCATCGCCGCTTCGCTACAGACGAGGAGAAAAACCATGCTTCAGTTTCTGAAGGCACTTCAGACATCCGTGCTGGCCAAGGTGGCCGGCCTGTTCTTCCTGACGTTGCTGCTTTGCATTCCGCTCGCGGAGATCGACTCGATCAACAACGCACGCGGCGAGAGCCAGCGCGAAGCCGCCCAGGAACTCGCCGCCACCTATGCCAGCAGCCAGACCATGATCGGCCCGCTGTTGCTGGTTCCGTATGTCGAGCGCTGGATGGAGCCGCTGCGCGATGCGCAAGGCAAGGTGATCGGCCAGGAGCAGCGCAGCAAGGAAATGGTCCACGCGGTGTTTCCCGACAAGCTGCACATCGAAGGCTCGATGACGCCGCAGGAGCGGTATCGCGGCATCTTCAAGATTCCGTTCTACACACTCAACGCCACGCTGACCGGCGGCTTCACGGCCTTCGACCCCAAGGTCCTGCCTCACAGCGAAAACGATTCGAAAATCGAGTTCAAGGCGGCTTTCATTGCCTTCAACGTGAGCGACCTGCGCGGCCTCGACGGTTCGCCGGCGCTGGTGATGGGCGGCGAGGCACTGCGTTTCAAGCAGCGCGTGCCGGGCCTTGCCGACAACGCCTGGTTCGCCGATGGCATCCACGCGCCGGTCACCGGTGCCGCACTCGCTGCATGGCAGGCCAACACGCCACTCGCCTTCGAGATGAAGCTCGGCCTCGTCGGCCAGGACACCCTCGCGATCGCGCCCATCGCCGACGACACCACCGCACACCTCACCTCGCCCTGGGCGCACCCCAGCTTCGGTGGCCGCTTTCTCGCGGCGCAGCGCAACGTGACGCCGCAGGGCTTCGATGCGCAATGGCGCATCTCGTCGCTGGTGACCTCGGCGCGCGAACAGGTGCGCGCCGGACTCTCCGGCCGCGTCGATGGCAACGATGCAGCCGCAGTGGCAACGGCAAGCAGCGCGCGCCCGCAGCGCAACCTCGGTCCGCTGCAGACCTTCGACGTGTCGCTCGCGCAGCCGATCAACGTCTATTCGATGAGCACGCGCGCCGGCAAGTACGGCGTGCTCTTCATCGGCCTGGTGCTGATGGCGGCCTTCATGTTCGAGCTCTTCCGCAAGCTGCGCCTGCACCCGATCCAGTACGGCCTGGTCGGCCTTTCGATCGCGCTGTTCTTTCTTTTGCTGCTCGCGCTGTCCGAGAAGTTCGCGTTCTGGATCGCCTATGCGGCTGCAGCCAGCGCCAGCGTTGCACTGCTTGCCGTGTACTTCAGCGCCGTGCTCGGTGGCTGGAAACGCGGCCTGTCGTTCGGTGCCTTCATCGCGCTGTTGTATGGCGCGCTCTATGGGCTGCTCGCCTCCGAAAGCAATGCGCTGCTGCTCGGTGCGCTGCTGATCTTCGGCATGCTGGCCACGCTGATGCTGGTGACTCGCAAGGTCGACTGGTATGCACTGTCGCGCCGCGCGGAACCCACAGCACCCGCTGCACAAGGCGCATGAAATTCCTGCGATCCGCGCTCGGCGCCCTGGGCTGGCTGGCCCTGGCAGCGCTGTGGTTCTGGGCCTGGCACCTGAAGGACCCGCATCTGCGCTTCGTGCGTGCATGGGAGTTGCCGATGTTGCTGAGTGCGCTGGGCGTAAGCGCGGTGATTGCATGGCGCTTCGGGCGTCGCGCGCTACGGCCCGTGTCGCTCGGCCTGGTGTTCGCGGCGCTGCTCACGGCCCTCGGCAACGAAGCGGCGAGCCTGCATCACCGTGCCGCAGTGCCCGCCTCATCCGGCCCCGTGGCGCGGATGCTCGGCGCGCACTTCGTGGTCGGCTACGACGATGCGAAGGACCTGCACGAACTCGCACGCAAGGGCTTGATCGGCGGCGTGTTCATCACCGGCCGCAACGTGAAAGGACGCACGGCCATCGAACTGCGCAAGGAGATCGATGATCTGCAGGCCTTGCGCCGCGAAGCCGGCCTGCCAGCGCTGATCGTCGCGACAGATCAGGAGGGCGGCGCCGTGTCCCGCCTCTTGCCGTTGATCGAACGGCAGCCCGGCCTCTCCACGCTCATCGACGCCGACGTGCCCGAAGCCGAACTTGCACAGCGCGCCCGCGCCTACGGCGCGCAACAAGGCCGCTCGCTCGCCGCGCTCGGCATCACGCTCAACTTCAGTCCCGTGGTCGATCTGCGTACCGGCCGCGCGCCCGGCCGATGGGATCTGCACACCCGCATCGACGAGCGCGCCATCTCGGCCGACCCCGCACTCACCACGCAGGTGGCGCTCGCTTACGAGCAAGGCCTCGAGTCGGCTGGCGTGCGCGGCACGCTCAAGCACTTTCCCGGACTCGGCGGCGTGACCGAAGACACGCATCACGTCGCCGCAACGCTGCGTACGCCCGTCGCTCGACTTGCAACACATGACTGGAAGCCGTTTCAAGACGTGTCGAAAAACTCGAACGCCGCGATCATGCTCGCCCATGTGGTCGTTCCGGAACTCGATGCGGTCTATCCGGCCTCTTTCTCGCGCAAAATCGTGCAGCAGCTGATTCGCGGCGAGTGGGGCTTTCAGGGCCTGCTCGTCACCGACGATCTGACGATGGGCGCGGCCTACAACCGCGGGCTGTGCGATGCCACGGTCCGCGCCCTCGATGCCGGTGTGGACCTGGTGTTGATCGCCTTCGACCACGACAAGTATTTCGACGCCATGCATTGCGCGCAGCAAGCCGCGCAGCGCGGCGCACTCGACCTGCCGATGCTGGAACGCAGCGGCGCCCGCCGGCTCCAACCCATTCGCTAGCCACTTTCTCTATGTTCAAACGTTCAAGCTCCTCCCGATCCGACGACGGCGCCACGCCGGACGAACGCAACGCCCGCTGGAAACGCATCGGCAAATGGAGCGCCATCGTGGCGGGCTCCGGCGCACTGGTGGCGCTGGTCGCATCCATCGTCGTGGTGGTCGCCGTCTATCCGAAGCTGCCCGACATTTCCGAGCTCGCCGACTACCGGCCCAAGCTGCCGCTGCGCGTGTACTCGACCGAAGGCACGCTGATCGGCGAGTTCGGCGAAGAGCGCCGCAACCTCACGCCCTTCGCGAGCATTCCCAAGATCATGAAAGATGCCGTGCTCGCCGTGGAAGACGCGCGCTTCTACGACCACGGCGGCGTCGACTACAAGGGCTTCATGCGCGCCGCGGTGGCCAGCCTGAAGGGTGGACGCAAGCAGGGCGCCTCGACCATCACGATGCAGGTGGCGCGCAACGTCTACCTGAGCTCGGAGCGCACGCTCAGCCGCAAGACCTACGAGATCATGCTGGCCTTCCGGCTCGAGCAGCAGCTCACGAAGGACCAGATCCTCGAGATCTACTTGAACCAGATTTATCTCGGCAATCGCGCCTACGGTTTTGCCGCTGCGTCGGAAGCGTATTTCGGCAAGCCCCTGCAGAACGTGACGATCGCCGAAGCCGCGATGCTCGCCGGTTTGCCGAAGGCGCCGGGTGCGAACAACCCGGTGGCCAACCCGCGCCGTGCGCGCGCGCGCCAGCTCTACGTGATCGACCGCATGCAGGAGACCGGCTTCATCACCGCCGAACAGGCAGCCGAAGCCAAGAAGGAAGAACTGCATCTGCGCGACGCGGCCGACCCGAACCGCCTGCATGCCGAATACGTCGCCGAAACCGTGCGGCAAATGATGTACGCGCAGTACGGCGACAGCATCTACACCAGCGGCATGAAGGTCTACACCTCGCTGGTCGCGGCCGACCAGGCAGCGGCCTACAAGTCGCTGCGCAAGGGCATCATGGATTACGAGCGGCGCCAGGTTTATCGCGGGCCCGAGAAGTTCGTCGACCTGCCGACCGAGCAGAAGGAAGTCGATGAGGCCGTGGACGACGCACTCGCCGAGCATCCCGACAACGGCGACGTGATCGCGGCTGTCGTGCTCGATGCCAACGCGAAGGAAATCAGCGCGGTGCGCGCCAACGGCGAAGCGATCCAGATCACCGGCGAGGGCTTGAAGCCCGCGCAGTCGGGCCTCGCAGCCAAGGCACCGCCCAACATCAAGATCCGCCGCGGCGCGGTGATCCGCGTGGCGAAGACACCGAAGGGCACCTGGGAGATCACGCAGTTGCCCGAAGTGGAAGGCGCCTTCATCGCGATGGACCCGCGCAGCGGCGCGATCAAGGCGCTGGTGGGTGGTTTCGATTTCGGCAAGAACAAGTTCAACCACGTCACGCAGGCCTGGCGCCAGCCGGGTTCGAGCTTCAAGCCCTTCATCTATTCGGCCGCGCTCGAAAAGGGCTTCACCCCCGCCACCGTGGTGAACGATGCGCCGCTGTATTTCGATGCTGCCGCCAACGGCGGCCAGCCGTGGGAGCCGAAGAATTTCGAAGGCACGTACGAAGGCCCGATGCCGTTGCGCACCGCGTTGATGAAATCCAAGAACCTGGTGACGCTGCGCGTGCTGCAGTCGATCGGCGCGCCCTATGCGCAGGACTGGGTCACCAAGTTCGGCTTCGACAAGGACAAGCAGCCCGCCAACCTGCCGATGGGCCTGGGCGCCGGGTCGGTCACGCCGATGCAGATGGCGGTGGGCTACTCGGTGTTCGCCAACGGCGGCTACCGCGTCAATCCATACCTGGTCACCCGCATCACCGACATGAAGGACAAGGTCATCATGGAAACCGAGGCACCGGTGCTCGACGAAGCACGGCGCGCCATCCCCGCGCGCAATGCCTTCGTCATGGATTCGCTGCTGCAAAGCGTGGTGAAGGGCGGCACCGCGTTCAAGGCGCACCAGGCCCTGAAGCGCGACGACCTCTACGGCAAGACCGGCACCACCAACGATTCCTTCGACACCTGGTTTGCGGGCTTCCAGCCCACGCGCGTGGGCATCGCCTGGATCGGCTACGACACGCCGCGCCAGCTCGGCGTGCGCGGCGAAACCGGCGGCAGCCTGAGCCTGCCGATCTGGATCGGCTACATGCAATCGGCGCTGCAGGGCGTGCCGGTCACGCAGCCGACTGCACCGCCGGGCGTGGTGAGCATCGACGGCGAGTGGTACTTCGACGACTTCACGCCGGGGCACAACGTGGCGAGCCTGGGCCTGGAGAACGCCGAGCAGGCGCCACCGCCGGTGGAAGAACTCACCGGCGCGCCGATCGGGGCACCGCCGCCGCCTGAAGAACGCAACCGCATCCTCGATTTCTTCAGGTAAACGCTGACCGAAGGGGACGGCACCGGGTCTCTACACTCGGTGCCGTCCCTTTTTTTCTTTGGCCGAACGCATTCATTCATGGAAATCCTCACGCTGGTGGCGCTGCTTCTTGTCGGCGCCTACATCCTCAAGTCCAGAGACCAGCGCCAGCGCATCGCGCTGCTGGGCAGCCACCTCGGCCAGTACCAGATCGAGAAGCTCATGGAGAGCCTGACCCAGGGCTACCTCCGCTGCCTCGGCGAAGACGACCCCGAGCGCCGCCAGCAGATCTGGAGCCTGCTCGACACCACCGAGGAAAAGCTCTCGTCGCAGTTCGACAGCTTCGCCGCCGGGTTCGCGCGCCTTCCCGAAGCGGACACGCGCGTGAGCAAGCTGCCCATCGCCATTCCGTACGCGCACAAGCTGTTCCCGGCAGCGACCTTCGACCTGCGCGAAGCACTGAACATCCACGCACGCGGCATCGCCGGCGTGATGAAGAACGCATCGAACCGCCCGGCCAAGTCCAAGGCCTTCACCATGTCTGCCGAGTTGTTCCTGATGCAGCACACCTGCCACTGGTTCTGCAAATCGAAGACGGTGGCGTCGGCGCGCATGCTGGCGCGGCACCAGACGTCGTACGAGCAGCTGCTCGATGCGGTGAGTCCCGAGACGCGCCGCGCCTACGGCACCCTGACGGGTCAGTGATGTGACAACAACGGCAGCGTGAGCGTGGCCACCGCGCCGCCGCGCGTCGCATTGCCCAGTTCGATGCGCCCACGGTGCAGCGCTGCGATTTCCTTGACGAACGCGAGCCCCAGCCCCGTGCTTTTCTTCTGGTTGTGCGGCCGCGCGAGCGAATAGAACTTCTGAAAGACTTTTTCCTGCGCGTAGTCCGGAATGCCAGGGCCGTGGTCGCGCACGCTCACCCGCGCGAGCTTCGCCGTGGTCTCCAATGTCAGCAGCACTTCGCTGTCGGGCGGTGAAAAATCGATCGCGTTGTCCAGCAGGTTGCTGATTGCGCGGCGCAACAAGAACGGGTCGCCCTCGGTGCTGGCTTCGGTGCGGATGTTCACCAGCAGGCGAATGTTCCGCTTGGCCGCCGCGGGCTGCGCGCTGATGGCGATGTCGTCGATCAGCGAAGCCAGCGGTACGGGCTCGGTGCGCTCCAGCGCGCGCCGCGTTTCGAGCGCTGTGAGCTCCATCATGCGGTCGACGATTTCCTGGATGCGCTGCGTCTCGCGTTCGATGTTCTTCAGGAACCGCTCGCGCTCCGCATGCGGCATCGACGGCTCCTGCAGCAGCTCGGCCGCGCCGCGAATCGCCGAGAGCGGACTCTTCACTTCGTGCGTGAAGGTCTGCACGTAGTCGGCGACGTAGTTGCGGCCCGTCAGTGCATCGCGCATTTCGCTGAAGCCGGTGCGCACCGCATCGACCGCGCGCCGCGCCATGCGCGAAAAGCTCAAGGTGCGCTGCGCGCGCACCCAGGTCCAGTAGTCAGAAATCAGCCCGAAGGGCCGCACCAGCCAGACCGAGACGATCACCGCCAGCAGCAACAGCGCCAGGCCCGAACCCACGCCCACCCACAGCGTGCGGGCGCGCGCGTCTTCCACGAACTGGCCGAAGCTCTGCACCGGCTTGCCGACGCTGACCATGCCGACGATCTCGTTGTTCCAGCGGATCGGCGCGCCCACGTACATCACCGAAGTGCGCGGATCGCCGTCGACATCGCGCGAGGTGCGCGCGCCATAAAGGCCGGCGAGCGTGCGGCTCACGTCGCTCCATTGCGAGTAGTCGGCGCCCAGGTGCCTGCCGAGCGAATCGAACATCACGCGGCCGCTGCGGTCGGTGACGTACACGCGCAGTTCCACCTGGCTCTTGTGCAGGTTGTAGATCTGCGCGGAGAACTCGCGCGCGTAGACGGTGCGGAACAGGGGCTCCAGTCGCCCGGTGTTGATGGCGCCCGCGATCACGTCCTGCTCGACGAGGCTGGCCATGAGCTGCGAGGTCTCGACCAGCGATTCTTCTGCCGATTCGCGGTAGCGCGGATCGATGTCCGACACCACGCGGTAAAGCAAAAAGGCGATGCCCGCCGTGTAGATCAGCAGGATGCCGATGAAGATCCGCGTGCGCCGAGTCACGAAGCCTTGGCCGGCAATTCTTCGTTCAAGGCGTAGCCAGTGCCGCGCAGCGTGCGGATCGGCTCCACATCGGGTGCCACCGCCTTGAGCTTGGCGCGCAGGGTCTTGATGTGCGCATCGACCGTGCGGTCGAAGCTGTCGCTCGCATCGTCCCAGACGTGTTCCAGCAATTCGTCGCGGGTGAAAACGCGGCCCGGCCGCTGCACCAGCAGCCGCAGCAAGCCGTATTCGTAGCGCGAGAGCTCCAGAAGCCGGCCGTAATAGCGGATCTGCATGCGCTCGTTGTCGAGCGCGAAGGGCATTGGCGGGGTCTGTGGGGCCGTTGGCGGCGCTGGCGGCGAAATTTGAGGGGGTACCCCGTTTCCGGGTCCTGCGGCCGTTCCGGGGCCTCCAGGGCTGTTGCGCGTGCTGCGCCGCAGGATCGTTCGGACCCGCGCGACCAGTTCGCGCGGCGAAAACGGCTTGGCGATGTAGTCGTCGGCGCCCAGTTCCAGGCCCACCACGCGGTCGATTTCGTCGCTGCGCGCCGTGAGAAACAGCATCGGGACCTCCGGCCCGCCCTGCGACTGGTTCAGCGCTCTCAGGCGCTTGAAGAGCTCGAAACCGTTGAGATCGGGCAGGCCGATGTCCAGGATGGCCAGCGCGGGCGGCTCCTCTGCGAACTGCGCGATGGCCTCTTCGGCGGTGGCGCACCAGACCGGCGTGAAGCCGTCGCTCTTCAGGACGTATTGCAGCGTGTCGGCGATGCCCGATTCGTCTTCGGCGATCAGGATCCGGGGTTTGAAGCTCATCCGCGAATGTTAGCGAGGGCAAAGAAGGACGGCGGGCCCGCTTTCCCGTCCGAGGCGCCGGAGACCGGCGCGGCCTTTCGCGGCCTTTTTTTGGCGCGGCGCTCTTTCTGTCTTCTATTTCTTATTCTTCTTATTCAAATTAGTAGTAGTAGATAAGGGAAGCACTCTTCTGTGGACAGGGCACTTTTTTCCTTATGCGACAACGACTTGTCATTGCTCTGTCACTGTGCGCAGCCGTGCTTCCGGGATGTACCCGCAAAAGGGACAACATCGGGTAACCCGTCGGCCCTGTGGATAACCCATGGCTTGTGCCAGAACTCTCCCCAGAGTTGTCCTTTGACAGGCCCTGGAAAATCTGCGAAAGGCGGTTTTCGGTCGGAAAAATCCAGTGCCTCTTATTTGGGCAATATGTAGATTTCCCTTTGAGATCAACCACTTGCCACGCCCCTACACAGAAGTGCCGACGTTATCCACAGAGTTGCCCAAGTTTTGCGGGGACAACGCGCGAGGAACCTTCGCGCCGGTGGGCAACCCAACGCCGTCCTTCACATTGCAAAAAATTTCGAACATGACACCTTCAGAAACCAAGGCCATCGTGACCCTGAGCCTGCTGGCTGCCTTTGTCGACGGCGAGAAACACGAGCGCGAGCGCGCCGAGATCAAGCGCATTGCGGAGGGCCTGTCGCAAGCCGACGGGTTGAACCTGCCGACGCTCTACCAGGACGTGCTGATGAAGCGTGTGTCGCTGGCCTCGGTGGCGGGTGAGCTGACCAGCAGCGAATCGAAGCAGCTCGCCTATGAAATGGCGGTGTGCGTGTGCGACGCCGACGGCGCGCAATCGGAAGCGGAGCGCATGTTCCTCGTGGATGTGCGCACCTCGCTCGGCCTCGATGCCTCGGCGGCGCGGTTTTCAGAGCAGGCGGAAGAAATTGCCGCGGTGCCTGTCGCGGCTGCAGCGGGAACTGCCGTGACTTCGGTTGCCGCGCCCAACGTGCCGGACAGCGCCGAGCTCGACAAGTCGATCCTCAACGCCTCCATCCTCAACGGCGCGCTCGAGCTCTTGCCCGAGACGCTCTCGACCATGGCAATCATTCCGCTGCAGATGAAGCTGGTCTACCGCATCGGCCAGGCGCATGGCTACCAGCTCGACAGCGGCCACATCAAGGATTTCCTCGCCACCGTGGGTGTGGGCCTGACCTCGCAGTACCTGGAGCAAGCCGGGCGCAAGCTGCTCGGCGGTCTGCTCGGAAAGATGGGCGGCGGTCTGCTGCGCGGGCTGGGCAACCAGGCCGTGAGTTCGGGCATGAGCTTCGCGTCGACCTACGCCCTCGGCCATGTGGCCAAGCGCTATTACGGCGGCGGGCGCACCCTCTCGACGCAGATGCTCAAGGATGCGTTTTCGGGCGTGGTGAAGGAAGGGCAGAGCCTGCAGACGCAATATCTGCCGGCCATTCAAGAGAAGGCCCGCACGCTGGATGCGGGCAAGGTGCTGTCGCTGGTGCGAGGCGCCTGATCTAGGCTTTGCCCAGGTCGTCGAGGATCGGGCAGTCCGGGCGCGCATCGCCGTGACAGCAATGCACGAGGTGCGCGAGCGTGTTGCGCATCGACTGCATGTCCGCGATGCGCTGCTCCAGTTCGCCCAGGTGCTTTTCCGCAACCCGCTTGACGCTCGAACTCGCGCGCCGGCGGTTGTGCCAGAGGCCCACCAGCTCGGCGATTTCTTCCATTGAAAAACCGAGGTCGCGCGAGCGCTTGATGAAGCGCAGCGTGTGCACGTCGGCCTCGCTGTATTGCCGGTAACCGCTGTCGGTGCGCGCCACCGCCGGCAAAAGGCCCAGCCCCTCGTAGTGCCGGACCATGCGCGCCGACACGCCAGAGAGGCGTGCGGCTTCGCCGATGGCGACCTGGACCGTCATTGAACGGCGTAGCCCGCGTTCTCGATCGCGGCCACGATGTCCTTGCGCGGCTGTTCGCTCAGTACGTCGACATGGCCGGTTTCGAGATCGACCGTGACCTGCGCTTCGGGATCGACCGTCTGCACCGCGTTCTGCACCGCGTTCACGCAATGGCCGCAGCTCATGCCCGACACCTGGAATTTCTGGCTCATCGTTCTGGCTCCTTCTTTGGTGGATGAATGAATGATTGAAATGAGCCGCCAGTTTGAACCCTCTCACGATGTCAACGTCCAGCGAAGGGGCACTTCTAATCCGGCCTTGACCTTGCCATGGTGTGAGGCTTTAGTCTCCGGCACATGGAAACCTTGCAGCAACATCCTTCGGCCGCCACTGCCAACGCCACCACGCTGGACATTTCGGTCGGCGGTATGACCTGCGCTTCGTGCGTGATGCGCGTGGAGCGCGCCTTAAAGAACGTGCCCGGCGTGCAGGACGTGAGCGTGAACCTCGCCACCGAGTCGGCCCGCGTGGTGACCACCGATGCCGAAGACATGGACGCACGCTTGCGCCGCGCCGTGCGGGCTGCGGGCTACGAACCGCGTGCCGCAAGCAGCGCGGCCGACGAAGCGGCCGCACTGTCACCGTGGCACGGCTTCGGTCCGGTGGCCATCGGCCTCGCACTGTCGATTCCGCTGCTGGCACCCATGCTCGGCGACCCCTTCGGGCAAGACTGGATGCTGCCGCCCTGGCTGCAATTGCTGCTGGCGGCACCGGTTCAGTTCTGGCTCGGTGCGCGGTTCTATCGCGCGGGCTGGCACGCAGCGAAGGCCCGCACCGGCAACATGGACCTGCTGGTGGCACTCGGCACCAGCGCAGCGTTCGGCCTGTCCCTGTGGCTGTGGTGGCGCTCGGCGACGGGTGAACACGCGGGTCACGGCGAAATGCCGCACCTGTACTTCGAAGCTGCCGCCGTGGTGATCACGCTGGTGCTGCTCGGCAAGTGGCTCGAGGCGCGTGCCAAGCGCCAGGCGACCTCCGCGATTCGGGCGCTGCAGCAACTGCGGCCCGAGGTCGCGCACCTGGTCGGCGCGCGCGGTGAAAGCGATGTGCCGCTTGCCGAGGTGATGGTGGGCGACCGCCTCGCCGTGCGTCCCGGCGAGCGCGTGCCGGCCGATGCGCGCGTGATCGAAGGGCAGTCCGAAGTCGATGAATCGATGCTCACCGGCGAACCGCTGCCGGTGGCCAAGGGACCCGGCGATGCGTTGACGGGCGGCGCTGTCAACGGCGATGGCCGGATGGTGATCGAGGTGAGCGCGATCGGTGCCGAGACCGTGTTGGCGCGGATCATCCGTCTGGTCGAGGACGCACAGGCCGCCAAGGCGCCGATCCAGCGGCTGGTGGACAAGGTGGCGGCCGTCTTCGTGCCCGTGGTACTGGTGATCGCGTTGCTCACGCTGGCGGGTTGGCTGATCGCAGGCGCCGGCATCGAAACCGCGTTGATCTACGCCGTTGCCGTGCTGGTGATCGCCTGCCCTTGTGCGCTGGGCCTCGCAACGCCGGTCGCGGTGATGGCCGGCACCGGCGTGGCCGCCCGGCACGGCATCCTGATCAAGGATGCACGCTCGCTCGAGATTGCGCACCGCGTCGACACTGTGGCTTTCGACAAGACCGGCACGCTGACGTTGGGCCGGCCCGTGCTCACTGCTTTGCTGCCGGTGGCAGGCATCGAAGCCACGGAAGACCAGTTGCTTGCCACCGCCGCCAGTCTTCAAGGCGGCAGCGAACACCCGTTCGCACGCGCCGTGCTCGCGGCCGCTGCGCAACGCGGCGTGCAGGCGCCACCGCTGGGCGCGATGCAGGCCATGCCGGGCCGCGGTGTTCGCGGTGAAGTGAACGGCGCCACCTGGGCCATCGCGAGCCTGCGTTGGTGCCGGGAGCTCGATGCGATGCCCGCGGAAGCCGAGGTCGAGAGCCTGCAGGCGCAAGGCGCCACGGTGTCGGCGCTGTTGCGTTTCGACGAAGCAGGCGCCGCGCATGTGCAGGCCTTGCTGGCCTTCGCCGACGAACCCAAGCCGCAGGCCGCTGAAGCCATTCGCACGCTGCGTGCGCGAGGCTTGCGCGTGGTGATGATCTCGGGCGACAACCTGCGCGCGGCGCAAGCCATGGCGGCGCGGCTCGGCATTGCGATCGAGGATGTGCGTGCCGATGTGTTGCCGGCCGACAAGGCCGCGCAGGTCAGCGCGTTGCGTCGCGACGGCCATGTCGTGGCGATGGTCGGCGATGGCGCCAACGACGCGCCCGCGCTCGCCGCAGCCGATGTAGGCATCGCGATGGCGCCCTCGGGCGGCGGCACCGACGTGGCGATGGAAGCGGCCGGCATCACGCTGATGCGCGGCGACCTCGCGCTGGTGGCGCAGGCGTTCGAACTCTCCGCGCGGACGGTCGCGAAGATCCGGCAGAACCTGTTCTGGGCCTTTGCCTACAACGTGGCCGGCATCCCGCTCGCGGCCTTCGGCTTGCTGAGCCCGGTAGTCGCAGGTGCCGCGATGGCGCTGTCGAGCGTGAGCGTGATGGCGAATGCGTTGCTGTTGCGCCGCTGGAAGCCCTGATACGAATTGGCGATCAATTCACAAGAACCGTTCGGGCTGAGCTTGTCGAAGCCTTGCGCGGCGCTTCGACAAGCTCAGCGTGAGCGGTTTTATCTTTTCGAACGCCTTGGTATGGGCCGTTTTCTTCAGTCGAACAGCAGCGCCATCATGTGGTCGTCGATGGCCTCCGCGTCGCCGGCTCGTTTGTAGAACTTGCGCAGCGTGCCTTCGCGCTGGAAGCCCAGCTTCTCGTAGAAGCGCAGGCCCGGGGCGTTGTCGCTTTCGACGCAGAGCTCGATGCGCTTGACGCCGGCCGCTTTCAGCTCGTCGATGGCCTGGCTCACCATCGCGAGTGCCACGCCTTTGCCGTGCAACGTGGGATCGACGGCCAGCGTGCCCAGGCTGGCCACATGCTGTACCCGACCGGGATAGCGCGTCGCGCGGTAGAAGCCAGCGATGCGCCCGTCGAGTTCATAGACGAAGAAGCGCCGGCTCTCGAGCATCTCCTGATAGATGGGCCGAAATTCTTCGAGCGGCATTGGGTCGTAGCCGAGGTAGGGCACTACCTTCTCGTGCATGTAGAGCGTGAAGACCGCATGGAGGTCTTCGAGGGTGGCGAGCCTGCGCATTGGTGAAAGTCCCGGAGCGATGGAAGCGCCGAGCTTAGCGAGCGACTGCGCCTCAGGCCAGGAGCGCCACCGAGAACGCCAGCAGTGCGCATTGCGCGCACCAGGCCCATCGCAGGCGGATGCGCGAATCCAGCACAGCACCGATGGTCCAGAAACCCGCGATGGCCAATGCAAGGAGTTCGAGGCCCGTGCGGAACACGAGGTCGTCCGCGCCCCACAGGAAAGCAAGCGTCACGCCGATCCATCCGATGAAGTGGATCGTCGCCGAGACGACCTGCGCACGCGTCAGCACCGGATCATGGATGTGCATCGCTTCATCGAGCGAGAACGGCGCTTCCAGGAAACGTGCCGCCACATCGGCCGGCCGCCAGCCCGGCGGCTTGAACCACACCGCGAGCTTGTCGCGCCACCTGCGCGTGTGCCAACTGTCGCGCACGAGCGGCGCATACGGCGCGAGGATCGCCCGCACCGGATCGAAGCTCGCGAGCGCCTTGCGCGTGCCATAGACAGCGCGTTCGTTCTCTTCGGCGAAGGTGCCGAACATGCGGTCCCACACCACGAACATGCCGCCGTAGTTGCGGTCCACGTACCCGTCGTTCACCGCGTGGTGCACGCGATGGTTCGAAGGAGAAGAGAACACGCGGTCGAACCAGCCAAGCTTGCCGATGTGCTCGGTGTGGATCCAGAACTGGTAGACCAGTACGATGAGCCCCGCGATGCCGAACTGCTCGGGCGGCACGCCGACGACCGCCATCGGCAGGTAAAAGGCCCAGCCGAGAAAGGCGACCATGCTCTCCTGCCGCAGCGCGGTCGAGAAGTTGAACTGCTGGCTCTGGTGGTGAACCGAGTGCGCGGCCCAGAACACCGCCGACTCGTGCCCCGCGCGGTGCAGCCAGTAGTCGCAGAAGTCGAACAGCAGCACCGCCGCGATCCAGCCGATGGCGCCGTCCCAGAAGGTGGGCCGTGTCCAGATCGCGACGACCGGGTAGACCATCGCGTAGAGGCCGATCTGGAAGAGCTGCGTGCACACCGCGAGCGCCTGGCTCAACAGGCCCTGGCTCAGGCTGCCGAGCGTGTCGCTGAAGCGGTAGGTGTTGCGGCGCTTGAACCAACCCCATGCGAATTCGCACGCCATGAGCAGCGCGAACACGGGCACGACGAGAACGACCAGCCGATGCACCGCGTTGTGTTTTTCAGCAAGCCTTCAGCGAATCTTCAGCGATCCGGCGCGTCCGATGCATCTGAAGAGAGACCCGCCACGATCACCGCGTTGGTGCCGCCGAAAGCGAAGGAGTTGGAGAGCGCATAGCGGATGCCCTTGGCTTCGCGCGCTTCGCCGCGCACGAAGTCGAGATCGAAAGCGGCATCGGGCGTCTGCAGGTTCGCAATGGGTGGGAGCGATTCGCGCGCCAGTGCGCGCAGCGCGGCAATGAGCTCGATGGCGCCACCGCCGCCGAGCACGTGACCATGAATCGCCTTGGTGGCGCTCACCGGCGTGGCATTGCCGAACACCTCGCGGATCGATGCAGCCTCGGCCGCATCGCCGGCCGACGTGGCGGTGCCGTGCGCGTTGATGTGGCCGATGTCCGAGGCCTCGATGCCGGCATCACGCAACGCGGCGCGCATGGCGCGCACCTGGCCCGCGCTGTCGGGGTTCGTGATGTGGGTGCCGTCGCAGTTGGTGGCGTAGCCCGTGAGCACGAAGGGGGCGGCTTCCGCACCGCGCGCCCGTGCATGCGCCTCGGATTCGATCACCAGCGCGGCAGCGCCTTCACCGATGGCAAAGCCCGCGCGATCACCAGAGAAAGGCCGGCAAGCGGACGACGGTGCATCGGCCGGCGGCGGCGCCATCACGCGCATCGCGTGCCAGCTGGCCATCACGCCGGGCGTGAGCATCGCGTCGTGGCCTCCGACGATGGCAACGTCGATCCAGCCGCCGCGAATCGCGCGCATCGCCTCGCCGATGGCGACAGCCGAGGAGGCGCAGGCACATGCATAGGCGATGGCCGAGCCGCGTGCGCCGAAGTGCAGTGCGAGTTCCGCGACGGCCGCGTTCGGCATCACGGTAAGCACGGTCGTCGGGCGCATGCGCTTCTGCTCGCCGTAGAGCGCGCTGGTCGTGGTGTCGAAGGCGCCAGCGCCCGCAAGTCCGCTGCCCCAGAAGATGCCCAGGCGTTCGGGGTCGACGCTGTCGGCACCGAGTCCCGCCTGCGTGGCCGCGTCCTGTGCGGCAGCGAGCGCCATCGCCGTGCCACGGTCGAGCGGCAAGCGCGAGGTGCTGCGCACGCCGTTGGAATCGAAATCGCAGGCAGCCACGGCGAGCGACATCGGGTCCATGCCCTTGATCTCGAGCGTCTGCGCACGCACGGCCGAGCGGCCTGCGAACAGCGCATCGTCGAAGGCCTCCACGGTGCGGCCGATGGGCGTGACGAAGCCCATGCCGCTCACGCGCACAGGTGCGGATGCCGCACGCGCTGCAGACGCAGCCAGCACGGCGTGCGCGGCACCGCTGCTCATGCGTGGGCCACCTCAGCCGCAGGTGCAACCACGCCGCTGCTCTCGGTATCGATCACCTCGCACAGGCGCTGCAGCGTGATGCCGGCTTCGCGCGGGTCGAGCCGGTCCTCGGGAATGCGCAGATGGAACGCGTCTTCCACCGCGAAGACGAACTCCATCAGCGCGAGCGAATCGAGGCCGAGGTCGGTCAGCACGGTGGCGGGCGAGATGGCGCTGCGATCGACCTTGAAGTCGGTCTCCAGGATCGTCGCGATGCTGTTGAAGGTGGGCGAGGAGGACATGGGCTGTGTTCCTTTCAGGTGTGTTCGTTCGTGCGAACTCATGCGTACAGGGGATGCGCGGGCATCGTGCCGTGTGCGACCGCATCGGCGAACGACACGGTTTCGCGCACGACCTGCTGGCGGTCGTTGTCGATCGTGATCATGTGGTAGCTGTTGGCCACGACCACGGTGCGGAATGCGCGGCAGCGCAGGCCGCGCGCGAGGATGCCCAGGTTGGCCACGCTGGCCACCTCGTCCTGCTGGGCATGCAGCGCGAGCACGTTGTCGCACTGCACGGCGTTCAGGTTGCGACGCACATGGCGAATCAACCGGTCGTGTTCGCGCAGGTGATCGACGCCGAGCACCGAGCAGCCCGCGCGCGAGATCTTGCGGTGGCGCAGTTCGCGCTCGATCCAGGCGCGCACGCGTTCGTTCTTCACGCCATAGGGCGGCCGTTCGCGGTATTGCCAGAGGCGCCCGAGCGGCGTGTAGAACGCGAGCGGCAGCAGGAACTGCGTGCGCGGAATCGCCCAACCGTCGAAGCGCAGCGTGGTCGACATGAGCACCAGCGCATCGACATCGCGACCGCAGCGGATGGCCGCGCCCAGCGCGAGCGAGGAGCCGGCGGAGATGCCGACCAGCATCACGCAGTCGTGCTGCTCGCGCAGCGCCTTCACTTGGGCCTGGATGGCGTCGAGCCAGCGTTCGTACGGCGCGGCGTGCTGCATCGGCGCATTGGCATCGAAGGAGTAGCCGTCGATCGACAGCGGATGGACCGCATACCCCCGGGCGCGCAATGCCGATTGCACGGTCAGCAGCTCGTCAGGCGTGCTGCATAAACCATGCAGGAGGACCACCGCGGTGCGTTGCACCTCGGGGGGAACCAGGCTCAGCTCATCGGAGGCGTCACGTGCGCTCATCGTGTGGCGCCGGCCATGAAAATGGCCCGTGTTTCATGCTGCTGTCGTATGCTCATGCAACGACTATCGTGTGGAGCTACTGACCGGCCCCTGACCCATCCATTCAGCAACTCTTCACACTTCCACACCCCCACCACCATGCGAATCCTGCTTGTCGAAGATGACGCCGTACTGCGCGATGTGATGCTGCGCAGCCTGGCGGACGCGGGCCACCGGGTCGATGTGTCGACCAACGTCGAAGACGCCGACCACCTCTGGCGCGTGCAACCCTTCGATGCAGTGCTGCTCGACCTCAACCTGCCGGCCACCGCAAGCCCCACGAGCGGTCTTGCAAGCGGCCTCACCGCATTGCGACAGGCACGTGCGCGCGGCGACCGCACGCCGGTGCTGGTGCTCACCGCGCGCGGCCGCACCGAAGAGCGCATCGCCGGGCTCGATGCAGGTGCCGACGACTACCTGGGCAAGCCCTTCGATCTCGCCGAAGTCGAAGCACGCCTGCGTGCGCTGGTGCGCCGCGCGAAAGGCACCGAAGACATCGTGCTGCTCGGCCAGCTCAAGCTCGACCGCAAGGCGCGCCGCTTCTCCACCTCGGGCGGTCCGCTCGACCTGCCCGCGCGCGAGTTCGAGGTGCTGTGGGAGCTGATGAGCCCGCCCGGCCGCACGGTCAGCAAGCGTGCGCTATCCGACAAGCTCTCCAGCTTCGATGAATCGCTGGGCGACAACGCACTCGAAGCCTTCATCTCGCGTTTGCGCAAGAAGCTGCTCGGCACCGGTGCGAGCATCCGCACCCTGCGCGGCATCGGCTACCTGCTCGAAGCCGAGGTGTGACGGACAGCACTGCTGCCCCGATCGCACCGTCGCTCACGCGGCGGGTCCTGCGCAATGTGCTGGTGCCGCTGGCACTCACGTGGATGGTCGGCGCGGTGATCGCGCTGGTCATCGCCAACTACTTTTCCGAACGGGCCTTCGATCGCGGCATGCTCGACGATGCGTATGCGCTGTCGGCCAACGTGCAGGCGGGGGAACGCGGCATCGAGTTGCTGCTCACGCCGCGCGAAGTGGCCACGGTGCTGTTCGACCAGGTGGACAAGATCTACTTCTCGGTGCAGCGGCTCGATGGCACGCTGATCTCGGGCGAATCGGACCTGCAGGCGCCGCTGCCCGTGAACGGCGCGCGCTACCGTTTCTCCGACGTGACCTACCAGGGCAAGGCGATGCGCGCGGTGACGCTCGATCACGACGCCGAGCCCGGCATCGCCATGCCCTACCGCGTGGTGATCGCGCAGACCACGCTGAGCCGCACCGCGCTCGTGCGGCAACTGCTCGGCTTTGCATTGGCGCCGCAGATCCTGCTCTTGGTGTTGCTGGCCGTGTGGCTCTGGTACGGCATTCGCAGCGACCTGCGGCCGCTCGGCGACCTGCAGCGCGCGCTCGACCGGCGCGACGTGCGCGATCTGTCTCCGGTGGCGGTGGCGCAGACCTCGCGCGAACTGCAGCGCCTGGGCAACGCGGTCAATTCGCTGTTCGAGCGGCTGGGCCACAGCGTGCAGGCGCAGCGTGAGTTCGTGGGCAACGTGGCGCATGAGTTGCGCACGCCGCTCGCGGGCATCCGTGCGCTGGCCGAGTACGGTCTCGCGCAGCACGACACCACCGTCTGGCGCGAGCAGCTCGAGCGCGTGTCGGAACGCCAGGCGCGCGCGAGCCACCTGATCGACCAGCTGCTCGCGCTTGCCTTGGCGGAAGAAGCGCGCACCAGCCTCGCTCGCGCGCCGGTGCGTCTCGATGTGCTGGCCGAGCAAACGGTGCTGCGGCATCTCGCGCGTGCGGATGCGCGGGGCGTGGACCTCGGTGCGCGCGGCCTCGATGACGGCGTGATCGTGATGGCGAACGAAGCGCTGGTCGAAGGCATCCTCGACAACCTGATCGACAACGCGCTGCGCTATGGCGGCCGCACGATCACGGTGGAGCTGGCTGGGCGCACGCTGAGCGTGATCGACGATGGGCCCGGGATTCCGCTCGAAGCACAGCGTGACCTGATGCAGCGCTGGGCGCAGGGCCCCGCCGGTGAGAAGCTGGGGCAGGGCTCGGGGCTGGGGCTGTCGATCGTGTCGCGCTATGCGGAACTGCTGGGCGCCGAGCTGCGGCTCGAAGCGGCCGAACCCGTGGGCTTGCGCGTGAGCGTCGCGTTCGGCGAAGTGGCCTAGCGCTGTCTTGCTCCTTCCCCTCCCGGGGGAAGGCTGGGATGGGGGCAGGCCTTCGATTGGGCGCCGAGTTTCTCGCGGAGGCCGTCGTCCCCCACCCCGACCCTTGTATGTAGCAAAGTAGCGCTTGGCCGGCACAGGCCGATCGACCCAGGGTAGGCCTTCATGGTCATACCGAGGGGGAGCGAGGGTCGTGCCGGCCGACCTCGGTTCGTAGTGAACAGGCAGCCCGAACGGTTGTGAGGTCTGAGAGACCGCATCGAACACAAGGAAGGGCGCTGTGTCATGAACGACGAAATCTTTATCGGTATCGACGTATGCAAGGCCTGGCTGGACGTGGCACAAGTGCCCGCCTTGGCTGCAGGTGAAGCCAGTGCATTTGCTTTGCGCGTGGACAACGAGGATGGTGCCCGTGCCGTTCTCGTGGAGCAACTCAAACGGCTGCGACCCACGCTGGTGGTGCTGGAAGCCACGGGTGGCTTTGAAACTGCGCTGGCAAGCCAGTTGTGCCTGGCCGGCGTTCCCGTGGCGGTGGTCAATCCGAAGCGGGTGCGCGACTTTGCCCGCGCCGCGGGCATCCTGGCCAAGACCGACAAGCTGGACGCGCAGGTGCTCGCGGTATTTGCCCAACGCATGCGCCCGCAGGTGCATGCACTGCCTGACGAGGCGCAGCAGGAACTTACCGAGCTGGTGGACCGGCGCGCGCAACTGGTGGCGATGCGAGCGCAGGAGAAGGCGCGCCTGACCACGGTCAAGCCGGTTGCGCGCAAGAGCGTGCGCGAGCACATCGCGTGGCTCGATGCACGCATCAGGCAGATCGAGCGTGACCTGGACGGGCGCTTGAAGGACTCGCCTCTGTATCGGCCCAAATACGACCTTCTGGACAGCGTGCCGGGCGTGGGACGGGTGACGATCACCACCTTGCTCAGCCGCATGCCCGAGCTGGGCACGCTGGAGAGAAAGCGCATCGCTGCGCTGGCGGGCGTCGCCCCGTTTGCCGACGACAGCGGCAAGCGCCGTGGCCAGAGGTACATCCAGGGCGGGCGCGCAGACGTGCGCTGCGTGCTGTACATGGCCGCGCTCAGCGCAGCGCGATGCAACCCCGTGATCAAGGCGATGTACGAGCGCCTGCGCGCCGCCGGCAAGCCCTTCAAGGTTGCCATCACCGCCTGCATGCGCAAGCTGCTCGTCATTCTCAACGCCATGCTCAAGTCCGAGCAGCCCTGGCGCACTGACCCGATTGCTCGGTAGGTATTGACACGGTTGCTCCCCCGGAAGGGGAGGGAGAAAAACCAGCTACAGCGGCGTGCCCTGGTGAAACACCATGCGCCATCTGCCGCGCCGCAGTCGCCACAGTGAGCTGCGAAGCGAATTGGCTGCAGCACGCTCCGGTATCGCGGCACGGTGCGCGCGGTAGGTGACCAGCGCGATATCAGGCGCCATGCGCTGCACGCGGAATTCCGACATCGTTCGCTCCGAGAAGGCTTCGTCGCGCAGTGCATCGATGATCGCGGGCCGTGTCCATTCCGTGCCCGACACGCCAAGCTCGCGGAAGTCGTCGTCGAGCAGTTCTTCGAGCTGCGCAGCACTCGCTCGCACCTCGCGCAGATGCAGGGCGCCTTCGAGTTTCAGCAGCAGCGTGTCGAGGTTTTCGGTCGGCTCGGCTTCATAGAGCTCGAGCGGAAGGCCGTCGGGATCGGCGAAGAAAGTGAAGCGTCGGCCGGTGTATTCGTCGACGCGCAGTGGCTCCACCGCGATGCCTTGCGCCGCGAGTTCATCGGCCGCGGCCTGCACATCGTGCACTTCGAAGGACAGATGGCGCAGCCCCTGCGCTTCGGGCCGTGTGGGGCGTGCGGGTGCTTCGGGAAACGAGAACAGCTCGATCTGCGACCCGTCGAGCAGCGCGAGATCGAGCTTGTACGAAGCGCGCGCGGCGCGGTAGTTCTCCGCGACGATGCGCAGGCCGAGCACCTCGGTGTAGAAGTGCTTCGAGCGTGCGTAGTCGGCGCAGATGATGGCGACGTGGTGAATGCGGGCGAGCTGCATGGCGGTCACTTCTTCAGGGGCTTGCGCAGGAAGACGCGAGTGCGCTCCGCAAAGGCGAGGCGCTTGTATTCGACATAGCCGATGCGTTCGTAGAGCGCGCGGTTCTCGGTCATCTTCTCGTTGGTGAAGAGGTAGATCGAATCGTGGCCCTGGCGCAGCGCCTCGCGTTCCGCAAGCTCGAGCAGGGCGCGGCCGACGCCGGTGCCCTGGTGCGCGGGCCGCACTGCGATCACGTCGACGAGGAAGCCCTCGTCGATGATGTCGAGCACCAGCGCGGCAACGACTTCGTCCTGCTGGGTGGCCACCCAGACCTGTGCGTTCGCGATGGCGGCGCCGTAGTCCTTGGTCATCGGAGTCGGCATGAGGCCGAGACGTGGAATGTAGTGGCGGAAGGCCTCGACCGCGCAGGTGGTGATGGATGCCGCATCGCTCGCTTCGGCTCGTCTCAGCACCCAAGGTGCGACGCCGCTCACGCGTCGAACTCCACCTCGCCCTCGATTTCGACCGGAATGTTGAACGGCAGCTCCGCCATGCCCACGGCGCTGCGCGCATGCGCGCCGACATCGGGCCCGAAGAGCTCGAGGATGAGGTCCGAGAAGCCGTTGATCACCGCCGGTTGCTTGTCGAAGCCGGGCGCCGAGGCGACCATGCCGAACACGCGCGTCCACGCGGTGATGCGATCGAGGTCGCCGAGGGCGCGTTGCAGGCTGCCGAGCACCGCAAGGGCCGTGAGGCGAGCGGCCGCATAGCCTTGCTCGACGCTCACCTCGCGCCCGAGCTTGCCGAGCGGCGAGGCGATGCTGCCGTCGGAATTGAGCGGACCATGCCCCGAGATCAATGCGCGCCGGCCGATGAGCCGCACGAATTGGAAAGGCAGCACGACGCCAGGTGGCGGCGTCACGGTCGGGGGAAGAACGAGGCCGAGTGCGGCCAGTCGTTGCGCGATGCGGGCCATGGCATTTCTCTCCTGTGGCTGGACGCGGGGACGTGAAAAGTCCGCCGCATCTTGCCATGGCCGAGGGTGTCAGCCGAGTGCCGGATAGTCCGTGTAGCCCTTCGCGCCGCCGCCGTACATGGTGGCCTTGTCGAGCTCGTTCAGCGGTGCGTTTTCGCGCAGGCGCCGCACGAGGTCGGGGTTCGAGATGAAGGGCTTGCCGAAGGCCACGAGGTCGTCGCCTTCCTTCACGGCTTCGTCGGCCAGCGGCTTGTCGTAGCCGTTGTTGACCATCCATGCGCCCTTGCCGCCGGCTTCGCGGTACGCGGCCTTGAGGGCTTCGTAGTCGAAGGGACGGTCCTCGATCTCGCGCGGGCCGCCGGTGGCGCCTTCGATGATGTGGATGTAGGCGAGGTTCAGTTGCGCGAGTTGCTTCACTACATAGGTGAAGAGCGGCTGCGGGTCGCTGTCGTGCACGTCGTTGGCGGGCGTGACGGGCGACAGGCGGATGCCGGTCTTGCCGCCGCCCACCGCGTCGACCACGGCACGCGTCACTTCGAGCAAGAGGCGCGCGCGGTTCTGGATGGAGCCGCCGTAGTCGTCGGTGCGCTTGTTGCTGCCGTTCTTCAGGAACTGGTCGAGCAGGTAGCCGTTGGCGCCGTGCACCTCGACACCGTCGAAGCCGGCGGTTTCGACCGCGCTGCGCGCCGCGACGGCATAGGCGTGGACGATGCCCGGCAGTTCACCGGCATCGAGTGCGCGCGGCTCGGAGGTCTCGACGAAGGTCGGCACGCCGTCCTTGATGAGCACCGTCTTGGTCTTGGCGGTGATGGCCGAGGGGGCGACAGGCTTACCGCCATCGGGTTGCAGTTCGGTGTGCGAGACGCGGCCCACGTGCCAGAGCTGCACGACGATCTTTCCGCCCTTGGCATGCACCGCTTCGGTCACGCGCTTCCACGAATCGAGCTGTTCGGTGCCGTAGAGGCCGGGCACGTCGGAATAGCCCTGGCCCTGGTGGCTGATGGCCGTCGCTTCGGTGATCAGCAGACCGGCGGTGGCGCGCTGTGCGTAGTAGGTGACGGCCAGATCGGGCGGCACGGCATTGGGCGAACGGTTGCGCGTCAGCGGCGCCATCACGATGCGGTTGGCGAGCTTCAGGTCGCCGGCCTGTACGGGGTCGAAAAGGGTGGTCATCGTGAAAGAAGGGTTGAAACAGAGAGGCGCAAGGCTAAGCGCCCGGCCTCAACCCTGCTGTCGCACGGTTGTCCCGATTGGTGCTATGGGAGCAGCGCCAGCAGCGCGGCGCTCACGCGCACCGGCACCGCGAGCAGGATCTGCCCCATGCCCTTGCCCAGCGGGTCGTTGCGCAGCGACGCCATGCCGCCGCCGCCCAGCGCCGCTTCGCAGACGAAGTTGAAGGCATCGATGCCGGGCACCTCGTAGCGGGTGACGCGGCCCTTGACGAGGTGCGCGAGCCATTCGGCCACGCGCGCTTCGGTGAGCTGTTCGCGCAAGAGCGGCAGCAGGGCGGGGTGGCGCGCGATGACGCCGATGTTCGAGGTGTCGCCCTTGTCGCCGCTGCGAGCCCAGGCGAGGCGGATGAGGGGCACTTCGACGGTGTCCGCGGGCTCGGGTGCCGGTTCGTGTTGCGTGGCGTTTGCGGGCCGGGGCGCGGGCATGTCGGCCGCTGCGGGCGCGAGGGTGCGTGGCACATCGATGCGCTGCCCGTCGAGGTTCAGGCTGGCCTCCACCTGCGACTTGTCGAGCAGGAAGGCGTACTGCCGGATCGACGGCGACACCGACGCCCGCCCGCCGCCCGCGCCAGTGGTGCCTGGAGACCACGAGGTGCCGGCCGGCGCCACCTCGCGCGCGAACAGCTCGAGCGCTTCTTTGCGCGGATGCGTCACTGCGAGCCGCAGCACCACCTCGCGCGTCTGCAGCACCTGTGCATTCGCATGCAGGCCGTAGCAGGACTCGGCACCGAGCATCTCGATGTGCGTGGCGCTGTAAGGACCGAAGCCCAACTGCGTGAAGAGCTCGCCGGTGCGCGCGAAGATCGCCTCGCCCGTGCGCCTAGCCTTCGCGGCCGCATCGAAGCCCACGATGGTGAGCTGCGCCGCGGTCTTGAAGCCGTCGACATACGTGGCGCTCACCTTGTAGCTTGCGGTCGGTGCACGGCCGCGCGCGCCGTGCACGCGCACACGGTGTTCGCCGGCCTGCTCGATGCGCACCTGCGTGAAGTCGGCCGTCACGTCGGGCAGCAGGTACGCCGCGGGGTCGCCGATTTCATAGAGCATCTGCTCGCCCACCACCGCGGGCACGAGCTTGCCGCCGGTGCCCGCGGGCTTGGTGACAACGAAGCTGCCGTCCGCGCTGCATTCGACGATCGGATAGCCGATATGCGGCCAGTCGGGCACCGTGTCCCAGTCGGTGTGCAGGCCGCCGGTCGCCTGGCAGCCGCATTCGATGATGTGGCCCGCAAGGCTGCCGACGGCGAGCAGGTCGTGGTCGCCGGGCTGCCATTTGAATTCGTGCATCAGCACGCCGAGCGTGACGGCCGAATCCACGCAGCGGCCGGTGATGACGACCTGCGCGCCCGCGTCGAGCGCTGCCTGGATCGGCCGTGCGCCGAGGTACGCATTCGCGGTGAGCACGCGTTCGGGCAGCGCCGCGCCGCTCTGCAGTTCGCGCACCGGCGGCTGGGCTTGGCGAAGTTGCGGCAGCAGCGCGGAGACGTCGTCGCCGCTCACCACCGCGATCTTCAGTTCGATGCCTTGCTCTTTCGCGAGCGCCGCCAATGCGTCGGCGCAGCCTTGGGGATTCACGCCGCCCGCGTTGCTCACGACGCGGATGCCTTGTTTCACGACATCCTTGAGCACCGACTTCATCGCGACCGAAACGAAGTCGGTCGCATAGCCGAGTTCCGGCTTCTTGAGCCGCGCGCCCGCGAGGATCGACATCGTGAGTTCGGCGAGGTAGTCGAACACGAGGTAGTCGATCTGTCCGCTGGCCACGAGCTGCGGCGCGCCCACGCTGCTGTCGCCCCAGAAGCCCGAGGCGCCGCCGATGCGGACGATGCGTTCGTTGTCGTTGCTGCTGTCGTTCATCGCCCGCTCCAATGCGGCTTGCGCTTCTCGCGGAAGGCGAGCTGTCCTTCGGCTGCATCTTCGGTGAGCGCGAAGAGACCGATCTGGCTTTCGGTGAACGCCATCGATTCCTCGAAGGCCATCGCCTCGATCTTCTTCATCGTGTAGAGGCCGCGGCGGATGGCGGCGGGCGACTTGTCGAGCATGCGGCCGAGCAGCCAGTCAACGCTTTCATCGACGTCGTCGCTCGTGCGGTTGATCAGTCCATGTTCCAGCGCTTGCGCAGCGGTGATGGGCTCGCCGGTGATGCACATCTCGGCCAGCACGCGGCGCGGCAACAGGCCGTCGAGCACGCTGAGCACCTGCGCGGGAAAGAGGCCGACCTTCACCTCGGGCAGGCCGAACACGGCGCTGTGGCTGGCCACGGCCATGTCGCACATCGCCATGATCCCCATGCCGCCGGCCATGCATGCGCCGTTGACGCGCGCGATGAGTGGCACGGTCGATTGCCGCGCCTGGCGGAAGAGGTTGGCGAAGCCCTGGTAGGGCTCGGCGTAGTCGAACTTGAAGGAGGTACCGCTTTGCAGGTCGGCGCCCGCGCAGAAGGCGCGCGTGCCGGTGCCGGTGATGACGACCGCGCGCACGGCAGCGTCCGCATTAGCGCGTGCCAGTGCTTCGGACAGGCGCGCGAGCACGGCGGCGTTGATCGCATTGCGCCGCGCCTCGCGGTCGATGGTGAGCCACATCACGGGCCCGCGCATCTCTTCGCGCAGTTCGACGGTGGGAGGGGTTTCGGCCATGGCGCTGGGTTCCTTCGGTGTCTGGAGTTGCTGCCCCTAGCGTGACGCGAAAAAAAAGCCGCATCGTGCGGCTTGTGGCTGAAGCGGGCCGGGTTTTCCCGTAGGAGGCCCGGCCGCTCCACTGCTTCTGTGAGCTTCGGTTTACTTCAGCAGGCCTTCGGCCTTCATCGCTTCCTGCACCGCCGGACGGGCCGCCACGCGCGCATGCCAGGCCTGCACGTTGGCGAATGCCGAGATGTCGACGCCGGTCGGCTTGGTCCAGTTGGTCACGGTGAACAGGTAGCCGTCGGCCACGCTGAAGTGCTCGCCCATCAGGTACTGCTTGTCGGCGAGCTGCCCGTCGAGCCATTCGTAGCGCGACTTGAGCTTGTCCTTGAAGATGGTCTTGGCTTCCTCGGGCATGTTCGGGTTGAACAGCGGGCTGTAGCCCTTGTGCATCTCGGTGCCGATGAAGGTGAGCCACTCCTGCAGGCGATAGCGCTGCAGCGTGCCGTTGGCCGGCGCGAGGTTCTTGGTGGGGGCGAGGTCGGCGATGTATTGCACGATGGCCGGGCCTTCGCGCAGGCGCGTGCCGTCGTCCAGTTCGAGCATCGGCACGTAGCCCAGCGGGTTGATGCCGTAGTAGTCGGTGCCGTCCTGCAGCTTGTGGCTCTTGGTGCTGGCCATCACCGGTTCGAAGGCAAGGCCCGCTTCGTGCAGCGCGATATGGGGCGAAAGGGAACAGGCACCGGGCGAGTAATACAGCTTCATTCGAAATGACTCCAGGGAAATGGATGGGATGGCGAGGTTGATCTTTATGGGAAACCGCCGGGGATGCTAGCGGGTTTGGCGGCATCGCGTTTTTGTCCTACGGTGGCTTGGGGCCCGTGACTATCAAGGCGGCGAAGCGCGCTTTCTAAGCTCCCCGCACGGTGGGCGAGGCCCGCTGCAAGGAGTTTCGGATGTTGAAGTACGCGATTATTTTTGCGGTCATTTCGCTTGTCGCCGGCCTGCTCGGTTTCGGTGGCGTGGCTGCGGGCGCGGCCGGTATTGCCAAGCTGCTGTTCGGCCTGTTCCTCGTGCTGGCGGTGCTCTTCGTGGTGCTCGCAGCGCTTGGTGTGGGCGCGGTGAAAAAGGCGCTGGACTGATGCAGCGTCCGAGGACGAAGTGGCCGCAGGCGCGGTCGCTCGACATGCTGCTGCAGAGCCCCGCGCACCGCGTGGTGCGGGTGCTGCTCGTGACGCAAACACACTGGCAATTGCCTGAACACCGCTCGCGGCGACGACGGGCCTGAAAAAAGAACCCCATGCACATCTCCCACATCGACGCGCAACTCGACTATGAGGTGACGGCGCCCGCGCACATGCTGCTCAACATCGAGGCCGCGCGCTCCGGCGCACAGGCGGTGGTCGAGGAGACGCTGACCATCGAGCCGCCGACCGAGATGCAGGTGTTCTGCGACGAGGGCAGCGGCAATCGCTTCATCCGCTTCGATGCGAAGCCCGGGCCGCTGAAGATCGGCTACAGGGCGACGGTGCAGCGCTCGCACGTGCACGTGCCACCGGACCTCTGCGAGGTGCCGGTCAATGAAGTGCCCGACGAGGTGCTGCATTACATGATGCCGACGCGCTACTGCGAGTCGGATCTGATGTCGCGCTGCGCGCAGCAGCTCTTCGGCGAACTGCCGCCGGGCATCGGCCGCGTGCAGGCGATCGTCGATTGGATCTACGAAAGCATCGCCTACGAACCTGGCAGCACCGACTCGACCACGACCGCGCGTGAGGTGTTCGTGGAACGCGCGGGCGTGTGCCGCGACTTCGCGCACCTGGGCATCACTTTCTGCCGTGCCCTCAACATTCCGGCGCGGCTGGTGGTGGGCTATGTGTGGTTCGACGAGCCGCCGCAGGATTTCCATGCGGTGTTCGAAGCCTGGCTCGGTGGGCAGTGGGTGCTGTTCGATCCGACCCGCATGGCGCCGGTCGACCGGCTGGTGCGCGTAGGCACGGGGCGCGACGCGAAGGACGTTGCCTTCTGCACGATCTTCGGCGCGGTGCGGATGACGGACAAGAAGCTCGTGGTGCGCGAGCTGCAGGACGAAAGCGTTCCACCGCCGGCCGCGCCGGCGCCTAGCGGCGCGCTGGTCGGCATCGAAAAGCCGGTGCCGGTGACCCAACTGGCTGAAACCGCCGCCTGACAACGATAGTTTGCTATTAAATACATAGCAAACTATCAAACAACCACGGGCCGAAGCGGGCAGTTTGGTATCGCCCTCTAGCTTGCCCACACAACGGGCGCAAGACCGTGCCGCCGATTAAAATTGGCGCCCCTTTTGCGCAGCGCACGCGTCCCAGTAGTGCGCCCCCTTTTCAAATGCTGTACCCCGAAGAATTCGATGTGATCGTCGTCGGCGGTGGCCATGCCGGCACCGAAGCCGCGCTTGCCGCCGCGCGCATGGGCGCCAAGACGCTGCTGCTCTCCCACAACATCGAGACGCTGGGGCAGATGAGCTGCAACCCGTCGATCGGCGGCATCGGCAAGGGGCACCTCGTGAAAGAGGTCGATGCGCTCGGCGGTGCGATGGCGATTGCCACCGACGAGGCGGGCATCCAGTTCCGTATTCTCAATTCGAGCAAGGGGCCGGCCGTGCGCGCGACCCGCGCCCAGGCCGACCGCGTGCTGTACAAGGCCGCGATTCGCCATCGCCTGGAGAACCAGCCGAATCTGAGCCTGTTCCAGCAAGCGGTCGACGATCTGATGGTGGAGGGCGATCGCGTGGTCGGCGCCGTCACGCAGGTGGGCATCGCTTTCCGCGCGCGCACCGTGGTGCTGACAGCGGGCACGTTCCTCGATGGTCGCATTCACGTCGGTCTCGACAACTACCAGGCCGGACGTGCCGGCGACCCGCCGGCGATCAGCCTGTCGGCGCGCCTGAAGGAACTGAAGCTGCCGCAGGGCCGCCTCAAGACCGGCACGCCACCGCGGCTCGACGGTCGCAGCATCGACTTTTCGAAGTGCACCGAACAACCCGGCGACGGCATGCCCGGTGGGGCAGGGCCGATGCCTGTGTTCAGCTTCATGGGCCGCGCCGACATGCATCCGTGCCAGATGGCCTGCTGGATCACTCACACCAACGCGCGCACCCACGACATCATTCGCTCCGGCTTCGACCGCAGCCCGATGTTCACCGGCAAGATCGACGGCGTTGGTCCGCGTTACTGCCCGAGCGTCGAAGACAAGATCAACCGCTTTGCCGACAAGGAAAGCCATCAAATCTTCCTCGAGCCCGAAGGCCTGACCACCAACGAGTACTACCCGAACGGGATCTCGACCAGCTTGCCGTTCGACATCCAGTACCAACTGGTGCGCTCGATGCCAGGGCTGGAGAACGCCCACATCCTGCGGCCGGGCTATGCGATCGAGTACGACTACTTCGATCCACGCGAACTCAAGAGCAGCTTCGAGACCCGCTCGGTCAAGGGCCTGTTCTTCGCCGGGCAGATCAATGGCACGACCGGCTACGAAGAAGCGGCTGCCCAAGGCTTGTTTGCCGGTATCAATGCCGCGCTGCAATGCCGTGGCGAAGATGCCTGGCTGCCGCGACGCGACGAAGCCTATCTGGGCGTGCTGGTCGATGACCTGATTACCAAGGGTGTGACCGAGCCGTACCGCATGTTCACCAGCCGCGCCGAGTTCCGGCTGCAACTGCGCGAGGACAACGCCGACATGCGCTTGACCGAAGCAGGGCGCAAGCTGGGGCTGGTGGACGACGCACGCTGGAATGCTTTCAGCCGAAAGCGCGATGCTGTTTCACGTGAAACAGAGCGACTCAAGTCGATCTGGGTGAATCCGCGCAACCTGCCAGCCGCCGAGTCCGAGCGTGTTCTGGGCAAGGCCATCGAGCACGAATACAACCTGGCCGACCTTCTGCGCCGGCCCGACGTGAACTACGAAACACTGATGTCGCTGGATGGCGGGAAGTACAGCCCCAGCTCGGCCCTGAGCGAAACCGAGATCGAGCAGATCGAGATCTCGGCCAAGTACTCCGGCTACATCGAGCGCCAGCACGACGAAGTGGAGCGCGCCGCTCACTTCGAAAACCTGCGTCTGCCTGTCGATTTTGACTATGGGCAGGTCAAGGCCTTGAGCTTCGAAGTGCGCCAGAAGCTGGACAAGCACCGTCCGGAAACGCTGGGGTTGGCTTCGCGCATCTCCGGTGTGACGCCCGCAGCCATTTCGCTTTTGATGATCCATTTGCGCAAGGGTGGGCACAAAGCCTTCGCCCGTGACTCCGCCACGGAAGCAGCCGCCGAGCCGCAGTCCGCCGAATGAGCGCGCCCATCGACACGCTGCGCGCTGGCGCAGCAGCGCTTGGCGTCACTTTGTCCGATCGGCAGGCCGAGCAGTTGCTGGCGTACGGCACGCTGATGCTCAAGTGGAACAAGGTCTACAACCTGACCGCGGTGCGCGATCCGGCTGGGGTGATGACGCATCACCTGCTCGACAGCCTAGCGGTCATCGCGCCGCTGCGGCGCCAATATCCGGAGCAGGGCAGGTTGCTTGACGTGGGTTCGGGCGCCGGATTGCCGGGCGTGATCATCGCGATCATGCGGCCGGACATTGACGTGAGCTGCCTGGATGCCGTGGCCAAGAAGGCGGCCTTCGTCCAGCAAGTAGCTGTCGAACTGGAGCTGCCCAATCTCCGCGGACTGCATGCCCGGGTCGAATTGCTGGAAGGCAGCTACAACGTCATCAGCTCGCGGGCCTTCGCTTCGCTACCGGATTTCTTCAATGGCTCGAAGCATCTGCTGCCAGGGGACGGTGTCTGGCTTGCCATGAAGGGCAAGATGCCCGGCGACGAACTCGCTGTTCTGCCTCCGGAAGTGGCTGTGTTTCACGTGGAACAACTGACGGTTCCGGGCCTCGACGCCGAGCGCTGTATCGTCTGGGCGCGAAAAGCATCCGTCTGATTCCGTAAAAGATGCGGCACCGCTGGCAAAAGCCGGCGCCCGAACGGCCCTCCGCGCGCCGGCCTCGCTTAGACTCGACGCCTCCCCTTGGCTCTCTTCTTCGAGGCAAATTCCATGTTTGGCATCGCTGACTACGGCGCATTTGTCGCCGCCATCATCCTGTTCCTCCTGATTCCCGGTCCGGGCAATCTGGCGCTGATCACCTCGACCAGCAAAGGCGGAATTCGCGGTGGATTGGCAGCGACGACGGGTGTGATCGTCGGCGACCAGTGCCTTTTGTGGGCTGCGGTGGCGGGCGTGTCGGCGGTTCTGGCCGCTTACCCGACCGCATTCAAGGCGGTGCAATGGCTGGGCGCCGCCTACCTGGCGTGGCTCGGCTTCAAGATGCTGCTCGCCAAGCCGGGCTCGGCGCCGATCCTCAACATCAAGCCGGGTCACTTTTTCCGCCAGGCTTTCATGATCACCTTGCTGAACCCAAAGGCCATCGTCTTCTACATGGCGTTCTTCCCGCTGTTCGTCGACCCGGCACGGCATCAAGGCCTGATCACTTTCGGCGCGATGGCAGTGACGATCGCAGCGCTGACCTTCCTCTACGGCCTGACCTCGACGCTGCTCACGCACTTCCTTGCCGAGCGCATCCGTGCCAATCGCCGAATCTCCGGCACGCTCGAAAAGCTGGCCGGCGTTTTCCTGATTGCCTTTGGCGTCAAGCTCGCGATCTCGCGCTGACCGATCCTCTGAACTGACATGGCCAAGATTTTCTGTATTGCCAACCAAAAGGGCGGCGTCGGCAAGACCACCACCACCGTCAACCTCGCCGCCGGACTGGCCAAGGTGGGGCAGCGGGTGCTGATGATCGACCTCGATCCCCAGGGCAATGCGACCATGGGTTCGGGCATCGACAAGCGCGAGCTGGAGCTGACGGTGTACGACGTGCTGCTCGAGTCGGCTTCCGTGGCCGAGGCGCGCGTCAAGGCCGACAAGCTGGTGGAAGGCGGTTGCGGCTACGACGTGCTGGGCGCCAACCGCGAACTGGCCGGCGCTGAAGTGGAAATGGTGGCGCTCGACCGCCGCGAAAAACGCCTCCGCACCGCGCTGGCGGCCGTCGGTGCCGAGTACGACTTCGTGCTGATCGATTGCCCGCCGAGCCTGAGCCTGCTCACGCTCAACGGCCTGTGCGCCGCCCATGGCGTGATCGTGCCGATGCAGTGCGAGTACTTCGCACTCGAAGGGCTGACCGATCTGGTCAACACCATCAAGCAGGTGCACGCCAACCTCAACAAGAACCTGCAGATCATCGGCCTGCTGCGCGTGATGTTCGATCCGCGCATCACGCTGCAGCAGCAGGTGAGCGAACAGCTCAAGTCCCACTTCGGCGACAAGGTGTTCGATACGGTGATCCCGCGCAATGTGCGGCTGGCCGAGGCGCCGAGTTACGGCCTGCCGGGCGTGGTGTTCGATCCGGCGGCCCGGGGCAGCCAGGCTTTCATTGCCTTTGCGCAGGAACTGGTCGAGAAGCTGCCGCCGGCGAGTGCTTTCGCCTCTGGCGCAGTCGCGCCGCCGATCGCGCCGGTCGACCGCATCGCGCCTGATCTCGCCATTCCTGAAGACGTGCTGGCGCCCGCGCCCGCATCCGATGCCACTCCTGAAAAAAGCCTCTGACGCTTGCCCCGAATCGGCACGGCGCTATCAAGTTCGTAGCAAATGACAGTTTCCCGCATCCTGCTGCTGCCGGGTTGGCAGAACAGCGGCCCCGGCCATTGGCAGACCATTTGGGAGTCGATCCATGGCGATCGCCGCGTCGAGCAGCATGAATGGATGCGCCCACTGCGTGGCGATTGGTCCGCACGGCTCGAGGAAGAAGTGCTGTCGGCCCCCGGTCCGGTGGCCTTTGCCGCGCACAGCCTCGGCTGCATCCTCGTGGCCGCCTGGGCCGCGCATTCGCGCAACACGCACAAGGTAGCCGGCGCATTGCTGGTGGCACCTGGCGATGTGGAGCGCGAGGATCTTCGGCAACTGATTCCGGGCTGGGCGCCGATCGTGCGCCAGCCGCTGCCTTTCCCTTCGCTACTGATCGCCGCGAACGACGACCCTTACTGCGAAGCCTCGCGCTCGCGGCAACTGGCCAAGGACTGGGGCGCACGCTTCGTCGACGCCGGCAAGGGCGGTCACCTGAACGCCGAATCCGGCTTGGGCGACTGGCCCGAGGGCCGGCAACTCCTGAACGACATTTCGAAAGACAAGAACTGATGGCGACCAAGAAACCCAAGGGCCTCGGCCGCGGCCTCGAAGCGCTGCTCGGCCCGACGGCCGCACCCGCCGCCGACCACGGCAACTCGGGAACGGAAGAGGGCGCCGCGCCGCCGAACCCGACCACGCTGATGCTCGACCAGATGGTGGCCGGCGTCTATCAGCCGCGCACGCGCATGGACGAGGGCGCGCTCTACGAGTTGGCCGAGAGCATCAAGGTGCAGGGCATCATGCAGCCGATCCTGGTGCGCCGGCTCGATGCCGAATCGGCGGCCGCCAAGAACGCGGAGTACGAAATCATCGCGGGCGAACGGCGCTTCCGTGCCGCCAAGCTCGCGGGCCTGGAGAGCGTGCCGGTGCTGGTGCGCGACGTGCCCAACGAGGCCGCGGCGGCGATGTCGCTGATCGAGAACATCCAGCGCGAAGACCTCAACCCGCTTGAAGAGGCTCAAGGCCTGCAACGCCTTGTCGCCGAGTTTGGGCTCACTCACGAAATGGCGGCGCAGGCCGTAGGCCGCTCGCGCAGCGCGGCCAGCAACCTGCTGCGCCTCTTGAACCTGGCCGAGCCCGCGCAGCAGATGCTGATGGCCGGCGACATCGACATGGGCCACGCCCGTGCGCTGCTCTC
This sequence comes from Variovorax sp. W1I1, assembly GCF_030815625.1. Lineage (NCBI taxonomy): Bacteria > Pseudomonadati > Pseudomonadota > Betaproteobacteria > Burkholderiales > Comamonadaceae > Variovorax > Variovorax sp. W1I1. The sequence goes on from NZ_JAUSWZ010000001.1 coordinate 6,222,234, forward strand.
TCTGGACCGCGGCACGCAGATCACCGCCGCCAACCAGATTGCCGCCAAGAAGATGTCGGTGCGCGAGACCGAGGCGCTGGTGAAGAAGCTCGCCGCCGAGTTCACCTTGACGCCGTCCCGCCGCGGCAACAGCGGCGAGAAGTCGCGCGACCTGCAGCGCGTGGAAGAAGAGCTGGCCGACCTGCTCACCGCCGAGGTCGAGGTGCGCATCAAGAAGCGCACGAAGCGCGGCGAAAGCGGCGAGCTCGCGATCCATTTCGGCTCCATCGAAGCGCTGAACGGATTGATCGAACGCATCCGCCGAACGGCCTAGTTTTGAAATCGGGATGGGTCGTTCGTTCGATTGATAACTGCAATCCTTTGCGCGTATCCTCGGCTGAATTTGTTAACTAATGTCTCTGACAATATCTCTGAAACAAGAGGGAGCCCGATCATGAAGTTCACCCAATTCCCGCTCGCGGCTATTGCCGTCGGCGCGCTTCTCCTCACCGGTTGCGCCACCACCGACATGCAGATGGGCAGCCAGTCGGCCAAGACCATGGCCACGGGCAGCGCCGCCGGTTCGGCCACCGCCGGCGAGAGCAGCCAGCTCGAGCGCTGCGAATCGCCGCTCGGCACGGTGTCGCTGATCGAGAACCAGAGCGCGGGCTGGTACACCATCCTCACCGGCGAATACCGCCTGCCGCCTACTGCAAATCTGTTGCGTTTGCTGGTGCAGCAGTCGAACTGCTTCATCGTGGTCGAGCGCGGCGCGGCCGGCATGAACGCCATGACGCGCGAGCGCGCACTGCAGCAGTCGGGTGAAATGCGCGGCGGCAGCAATTTCGGCCGCGGCCAGATGGTCGCTTCCGACTATGGTCTGTCCCCCGAGATCGTGTTCAGCAACAGCGATGCCGGCGGCATCGGCGGCGCGCTCGGCGGCTTGGTGGGTGGCGGCCGTGGCCGTGCGCTCGCAGCCATCGGCGGCAGCATGCAGACCAAGGAAGCCAGCGCGCTCCTGACCCTCATCGACAACCGCTCGGGCGTGCAGGTTGCAGCCTCCGAAGGCAGCGCCTCCAAGACCGACTTCGGCGCCTTCGGTGGACTGGCCGGGCGCAGCGGCGCCGGCGGTCTCGGCGGCTACACCAACACGGCACAGGGCAAGGTGATTGCCGCAGCGTTCATGGACGCCTTCAACCAGATGGTTCGTTCGCTTCGCAACTACAAGGCGCAGACCGTGCGCGGCCAGGGTCTTGGCGGCGGTGGGCGTCTCGGCGTCGATGGCGGTGCAGCACCTTCGCAGACCTACGTGCCGCCGGAGCAGGCACCGGCACGTCGTCGCAAGTAAGAATCGTCGGTCCTTCGGGGCCACGAAAAAGCCCGGCGCTCTCGCGAGCCGCCGGGCTTTTTTATGTGTGACCGAGATCGATCAGAGGCTGAAGATCTTGCCCGGATTCATGATGTTCTTCGGGTCGAGCGCACGCTTGATCGTGCGCATCATGTCGATCGCGCCGACACCCGCTTCAGTCACCAGGAAGTCCATCTTGTGCAGCCCCACGCCATGCTCGCCGGTGCAGGTGCCTTCGAGCGCCAGCGCGCGGCTCACGAGGGCATGGTTCAGCGCTTCGGCCTTCACGCGCTCTTCAGGGACGTTCGGGTCCAGCAGATAGCCGAAGTGGAAGTTGCCGTCGCCCACGTGGCCGACGAGGAAGTAGGGGATGCCGCTCGCATCGGCCTCGGCCACCGAGTCGAGCAGGCAATCGGCCAGGCGCGAGATCGGCACGCAGGTGTCGGTCGAGATCACGCGGCAGCCCGGGCGCGATTGCACCGCTGCGAAGTAGCTGTTGTGTCGCGCGGTCCACAGGCGCGTGCGTTCTTCCGGCGTGCTGGCCCATTCGAAGGCATTGCCGCCATGGCCGCTCGCGAGTTCCTGCACCGTCTCGGCCTGCTCTTTCACGCCGGCCGGCGAGCCGTGGAATTCCATCAGCAGCATCGGCTCTTCGCGCAGGTTCAGCTTGGCGTAGGCGTTCACCATGCGCACCGTGTTCACGTCGATCAACTCGACGCGCGCAATCGGCACGCCGAGCTGGATCGTCTCGATGGTGGTGCGCACCGCGGCCTCGATGCTCGGGAACGAGCAGATGGCGGCCGACACGGCTTCAGGCAGCGGATAGATGCGCAGCGTGACTTCGGTGACCACGCCCAGCGTGCCTTCGCTGCCCACCATCAGGCGCGTGAGGTCGTAGCCCGCCGACGACTTCTTCGCGCGCGTGCCGGTGCGGATGACTTCACCCGCGGCCGTCACCACTTCGAGCGCGAGCACGTTCTCGCGCATCGTGCCGTAGCGCACCGCGTTCGTGCCGCTCGCGCGCGTGGCGGTCATGCCGCCGATGGAGGCGTCGGCGCCCGGATCGATGGGGAAGAACAGGCCCGTGCTCTTGATCTCTTCGTTGAGCTGCTTCCTCGTCACGCCCGGCTGCACCGTGACCGTGAGGTCGTCGGCGTTGATCGACAACACCTTGTTCATGCGCGACACATCGATGCTGATGCCGCCCTGCACCGCCAAGAGGTGACCTTCGAGCGAAGAGCCGACGCCGAAGGGAATGACCGGCACGCTGTGTTCGCTCGCGAGCTTCACGGCATCGGCCACATCCTGCGTGCTCTCGGCGAACACCACGGCCGAGGGCGGCGGCGCATCGAACGAGGACTCGTCGCGTCCGTGCTGCGTGCGCACCGCCATCGCCGTGGAACAGTTGGCGCCGAAGCGCGCCTTGAGGCCCTCGATCAGGCTGGCGGGCACGTCGCGCAGATGAAGCGCCGGCATCAGGTGCGAGGTTTGGGTCGGGGCGTTCATCGGACTTCTCCTGAGGGGCAATGAGGGCAGGGGGGAAAGGCCATTTTACGGAGCGAGCACCATAATGCGCTTCGGAAAAAATGATGAACCCCACGACCCTCAGCGCCCTCGCGGCCTTCCCCTCGCAACTGGAGGCCCACTACGCCGCCATTCCCGAAGCTTTCAGGCATTGGGCGCCGCCTTCGTGGGAGGGCGTGCCCAGCGAGGCCTTCACCGCCATCGAGCAGCTCTGCCATGTGCGGGACATCGAGATCGAGGGCTATCACGTGCGCTTTCGCCGCACGCTCTCGGAAGATCGCCCGACGCTCGCCTCGATCGACAGCGAACCGCTCGCCATCGAGCGCAACTACGGCGCCGCCGATGCGAAGCAGGTGCTGGCCGATTTCCGTCTCGCACGCGCGCAGACGATGGAGATCGTCTCGAGCCTGACCGATGCGCAACTCGCCCGCACGGCCGTCTTCGAAGGCTACGGCCCGCTCACCATGCGAAGCCTCATCCACTATCTCTGCAGCCACGACCAGCAGCATCTGGCAGGCCTGCAATGGCTGGCCGGCAAGATCGACGCATCGACCGTCCCCGCATAACCAGGAGCGCGCCCATGGGCAACCGACTTTCCCAGATCGCCACCCGCACCGGCGACGACGGCACCACCGGCCTCGGCGACAACACCCGCGTGCCCAAGGACCATCTGCGCGTGCATGCGATGGGCGACGTGGACGAGCTCAATTCGCAGATCGGCGTGCTGCTCTGCGAACCCATGCCCGAGGCCGTGCGCGAGCTGCTGGTCGATGTGCAGCACCAGCTCTTCAACCTCGGCGGCGAACTCTCGATGCCGGGTTTCACGTTGCTCAAGCCCGAAGCGCTGCTTCAACTGGACAACGCGCTGGCCGATCACAACGCCGCGTTGCCGCGCCTGGCCGAATTCATCCTGCCGGCCGGCACACGCGCCGCCTCGCTCGCGCACGTGTGCCGCACCGTCGCGCGGCGGGCCGAGCGCGCAGTGGTGGCGCTCGGTGCCACCGCGGAACTCAACGACGCATTGCGCCAGTACCTCAACCGGCTCAGCGATTTGCTCTTTGTGCTCGCGCGCGTGCTCAACCGAATGGACGGCGGCGACGATGTGTACTGGAAGAGCGAGCGCATGGCGCGCGCCGCCGCAGCCGATGCCAACGACGAAGAAGGAAGCCCGTCATGAAGATGTCTACCTACAGCTTGGCCCTTGCGGCAGCGTTCTTCCTGCTGCCAACCGCAGCCGTCCGCGCGCAGAGCGCAGACAACCCGCCCAAAGCCCAGCGCGCCCACACGCTCAAGGCCCCGCCGCGCGACAGCAAGGTGGTGAGCGGCGTGCAGCGCGGTACCAACGCAGCAGGCCGCGGCATCGACCGCGCCGACAGCGCCACGCGGCGCGGTGTCAACAACGTCTCGGCCCGCGCGAGCCGGCCGGTGCGCAACGTGGGCGAGGCCTTCGGCCGCAAGCTCGCGCCGGGCTCCAGCGGCCGTGCGGCACCGCCGCCGGTGGGGCCACAGGGCAACGCGCCCTGATCGAAGAGGCCTCTGTTCGGGGCGGCGCTCACGCCGACGGTGGGCTCTGTTTCGCGAATGTCCCCCGCCTTCGGCTCCTCCTTGATTTCGCGAAACAGAGCCCACCATCAGCGCGAGCGCTTTCAGGGCAGTCGGTGATTCGCTGTTCAACCAGAGCGTGCCCACCTGCTGCAGGCGGCCGTCTGAGCCTCTTCAGCGCCAGCCCGCAGCCTTGAACTGATCTGCGAGCAGCTGCGCAACCTTCGCGTAGCCCTGTGCATTGGCGTGGATGCGGTCCGAGCGCAGCGACGCATCCGACAGCACGCTCGAATACACATTGGCGACGAGCAGCGCCTGCCCCGACTTCGCGACCTCTTCGTAGAACGGCGCATCGCTGAGCGAGCCGACGAACGCACGCATCGCGTCGGGCGCAGGCGTCGCCAGCAGCGCGACATGCGGCGTGTGCTCGCGCGCCTCTTTCACGAGCGCCGCGATGTTGTCGCGCGTGGCCGAGGCCGACACGCCGCGCAGCATGTCGTTGCCGCCGATGCCGATCAAGATCGCGTCGTAGCTGCCCGCGGCCAGCAGCGACGGCAGGCGCTGCAATGCGCCGGCCGAGGTGTCGCCGTTGACGCCCGCGTTCTCGATCTGCCAGCCGGTGATCTCGCCCAGCTTCACGGGCCAGGACGCGTCGGGCGATGCGCCGTAGCCGAAGGTCAGGCTGTCGCCGATGGCCAGCACGCGGGCATCGGATTTGAGCGCGGCGGTGGAGGGCTTGCGTTTGCCGCAGGCGGCCAGCGCGGCCGCGGCCGGCACGCCGCACATCAGGTGGAGGAGGTGTCGTCGATTCATGGAGCGCGCAGCTTAAACGCGGCTGGTGCACCCGCCTGCATTGACCCTTTGCTTGCTCGGAAAGTGCATAAGCCTCTCCGTTTTTTTTCGTTCCCCGACTGGGAGGCGCGGCGAAAAATCGTTGCCCTGCACGTTCATTCATCACCGAGGTCCGACGCCATGCCGCTGCTCCATCGCCATCGCTTTCTGCGCCATGTGGTCGCACTCTCCGCCGTGTTGCTGGCCACGCCCTTCGCAGCCCTTGCCGCACCCGCCACCGGCGAGCCGGTGTGGTTCGGTGTGAGCGGCCCGCTCACCGGGCAGAACGCGCAGTACGGCGCGCAATGGAAGGCCGGCTTCGACCTCGCGCTCGACCACATCAACGCACAGGGCGGCATCCACGGCCGGCCGCTGGCCTACAACTTCGAAGACAGCCAGAGCGATCCGCGCCAGTCGGTGGCCATTGCCCAGAAGCTGGTGAACGACAAGCGCGTGCTCATAGAGCTGGGCGATTTCTCCAGCCCGGCATCGATGGCCGCCTCGCCGATCTACCAGCGCGCAGGCCTCGTGCAACTGGGCTTCACCAACTCGCACCCCGACTTCACCAAGGGCGGCGACTACATCTGGAGCCCGTCGATCAGCCAGGCCGATGCGCAGCCGCTGCTTGCCGATCTCGCGGTGAAGAACCTGGGCTTCAAGCGCATCGCGGTGCTCTACCTCAACACCGACTGGGGCCGCACCAGCAAGGACGTGCTGGTGAAGGCCGCGCAGGAGCGCGGTGCGCAACTCGCCATCGCCGAGGGCTACCAGCCCGACGAGAAGGACTTCCGCTCGACGCTGGTGCGCGTGCGCGACGCCAACCCCGACGGGCTGGTGCTCATCTCCTACTACCCCGACGGCGCGCTCATCGCGGGCCAGGTGCGCAGCGTGGGCTTGAAGCAGCCGATCGCGGCGGTGGGCTCGGTGTATTCGCCGAAGTTCATCGAGCTCGGTGGCGCGGCCGTGAACGGCATCCACACCAACACCGCTTTCTTCCCCGAGGAGCCACGCGCCGAGGTGCAGGAGTTCGTGAAGAGCTTCCGCGCCAAGTACAGCAAGGAGCCGGACGCCTTCAACGCCTACGCTTACGACGCCGTGGTGTACGCGGCCGCCGCGCTGCGCCAGGCTGGCCCGAAGGCCGACCGCAAGGCGGTGCGCGATGCGTTCTACAAGATCAAGGACGTGCCCAGTGTGATCTTCGGCAAGGCCAGCTTCGACGCGCAGACGCGCCGCGTGGTTGGCGTCAAGAGCGTGAACCTGGTGGTGAAGGACGGCAAGTGGGCGCAGATCGACGAGAAGACAGGGGCGGTGGCGTTGGCCAAGTAAATGAGCTTCACCTCGTTCTTCGACTACACGGTCAACGGGCTGATCATCGGCAACATCTATGCGTTGCTGGCGGTCGGGCTTGCGCTGATCTTCGGTGTCTCGCACCTGATCAACTTCGCGCACGGTTCGGTCTACACGGTCGGCGCATACATCGGCTGGGCGAGCATCACCTACCTGCACACGCCGCTGCCCGTGACCATCGCGCTCGTGGTGCTGGGCTCGGGCGCGCTCGGCATGCTGATCGAGCGCGTGGGGCTCAGGCCATTGCAGGGCGCCGCGCGCATCGCGCCGCTGCTGGCCACCATCGGCATCAGCTTCGTGCTCGACATCCTCGTGCAGCTGGTCTTCAGCCCCGACCCGCGCTCGCTGCCGACGCAGTTGCCCGACTGGCGCCTCAAGATCGGCACCGGCACCATCGGCGCGCTCGACCTTTTGATCGCGGGCATCGGCTTCGCGAGCGCGGCCGTGCTGTTCGTCTTCCTGCGTTTCACGAAGCTCGGCTGGGCCGTGCGCGCCACCGCGCAGGACCGCGATGCGGCGCAGCAGATGGGCGTGGACGTCGATCGCGTGAACCAGACGGTATTCGCCATCGCTGCCGCGCTGGGCGGGCTCTCGGGCCTCTTGGTGGGCATGTACTACAACAACATCAGCCCGGCGATGAGCTTTCAGGCGACGCTCAAGGGCGTGGTGGCCACCGTCGTCGGTGGCGTGGGCAACGTGCCGGGCGCCATCGTCGGCAGCCTGTTGCTGGGGTTGATCGAGAGCTACGGCGTGGCGATCCTCGGCACGCCGTATCGCAACCTCTTCGCCTTCGCGCTGCTGCTGGTGATCCTGGTGTGGAAGCCGAACGGCCTCTTCGGACGCAAGCGCGCGTTGCCACCTGAGCCGTTGACCGGCACCTTCATCGCGCCGAGCAAGCCGTGGCATGTGCCGCGCAGGTTGCTGCTCGCGCTCTTCGCCGCGGCGGTCGCCTTGCCGTTCTTCGATCCATCGCCGTACCTGCTGCAGACGCTCACCAATGCGTGGCTCTACGGCGCGCTCGCGTTGAGCCTCACGCTGGTCGCCGGCACCATCGGGCAGATCTCGCTCGGCCATGCAGGGCTGCTGGCCATCGGCGCCTATGCGTCGTCGCTGCTGGTGCTCGACCTGCACCTGCCGGTCGGCACGGGCATCGTGCTCGCGGGCATCCTCACCTCGCTGATCGGCACCGCGCTGATCTTTCCAGCCTTCCGACTGCGCGGCCACTACGTGTCGATCGCCACGCTGGGCATCGGCGAAATCGTGGCGCTCACCATCCTCAACTGGGAAAGCCTCACGCGCGGGCCCATCGGCGTCTCGGGCATTCCGCCGCTCTCGCTGTTCGGCCGCGACGCATCGTCGAACGAAGCCGTCTACTGGGCCTCGTTCGGCGCGATGGTGCTGCTGGCCTTGCTGCAGTGGCGCCTCTTGCGCTCGCACCTGGGCCGCACCTTCCGCGCCGTGCGCGAAGACGAAGTGGCTGCGCGTGCCTACGGCGTGAGCCCCGACCGCTACAAGGCGCTCGCCTTCGGCTTCGGCGGCTTCGCGGCCGGCGTGAGCGGCGCCTTCACCGCGCACATGTACTCGTACATCAATCACGAGACCTTCGGCTCGCAGATATCGATCCTCGCGCTCACGATGGTGATCCTCGGCGGGCTCGGGAACATCAGCGGTGCATTGCTCGGCGCGGTCGCGCTCGTCAGCCTGCCGGAGCTGTTCCGCGTGACGGCCGAGTACCGCATGTTGATCTACGGCATCGCGCTGCTTCTCTTGATCCGCTTCCGCCCGCAAGGTCTGCTGGGCACTGTCTGAAAGAACCAAACACCATGAGCCACCTCAACGACTACCTCGCCGAGAAACGCGCCGCCGTGCTGGCGCGCAATGCCGCTGTCGAAGCAGGCACTGCGCAACCCGTGCAACTCAAGGCCAGCGTGAAAGCCGAGGGCCGCAGCGGTGTGCGGCGCCTGCGCATCCGCGAGCACCAGGTCATCAGCGACAGCCCGCCCGATTTCGCGGGCTACAACCTCGGGCCCAGTTCGCCCGAACTGCAGCTTGGTGTGCTCGGCACCTGCGTCACGCACATCTTTTTGATCCAGGCAGCAGAGCGCCAGGTGCCGCTCGAAAGCCTCGAGGTGGAAGTGACCGGTCTCATCGATCCGCGCGGCGGCAAGCCCGGCCACGAGCAGACGCCGATCTGGCCGCACGAGATCGGCTACACGGTGCACATCGATTCGCCCGCGAGCCGCGAAGAGATCGATGCGCTGTTCGAAGCGGTGGAGCGCAACTGCCCGATCCTCAACCTGCTGCGCAATCCGCAGACGATTCGCGCCGAGGTGAAGCTCATCAACTCGAAGGCGGAAGCGGCGAATGCACCGCAGGAAGCGGGCGATGCCGTCGCTGCTTGAGATCCGCGGCCTCACGCGCCGCTTCGGCGGGTTGACTGCGGTGAACGCCGTCGATCTGCAGGTGGGCGAGGGCGAGCTGCTCAGCGTGATCGGGCCGAACGGGGCAGGGAAGACCACGCTCTTCAATCTCGTGACCGGCCTCGATCGGCCCGATGCGGGGCAGGTGCTTTTCGACGGACAAGACATCACCGGATTGCCTGCACAGCAACTCGCGCAACGCGGCCTCGCGCGCACCTTCCAGCATGGCCGCGTGTTCGCGAATCTTTCGGTGCTCGACAACGTGCTGGTCGGCGCGCACACGCGGTTGCGCGCCGTAAAACCGCGCGTCGGCGGCGTGCCGGGCCTGGGTGCCCTGGCCGAGCTGGCGCTCGCGCTGCTGCAGCCTTCCGCCGTGCGGCGCGAAGAAGAAGCGCTGCGGAACGACGCGCTCGAAATCATTGCGCTCTTCGGCGAACGGCTCGCTCCGCGCATCGATCATCCGGCGTACAGCCTTTCGTACGCGAACCGCCGCCGCGTCGAGATTGCACGCGCGCTCGCGCTCAAGCCGCGCCTGCTGCTGCTGGACGAACCCACGGCCGGCATGAACGAGAGCGAGACCGCGGAGATGCTGGAGATCATTCGCGGCCTCAAGTCGCGCGGCCAGACGATCTTGCTGATCGAGCACAAGCTGGACCTAGTGATGCAGCTGTCCGACCGCGTGGCCGTGCTCGATGACGGACGCAAGATCGCCGAGGGTTTGCCCAACGATGTGCGGAACGACCCCGCGGTGATCGAGGCCTACCTTGGCCATCGCCACGTCGGTCAGACAAACACGGAGGCGGCTCTCGCATGATCGCCACCGTCGCCCGCACGGGTCTTCCTCCTTCGTCGCTATGGGGCGAGAACCGCGACGAGGGGGTGCCCGAACGCGCCACCGCGCCAGCATCCATCGACGCGAAGCAACCACTGCTCCAACTGCGCAAGGTCAACAGCTTCTATGGTCCCGTTCAGGCGCATTTCGACCTCGACATCGAAGTGCGCAAGGGCCAGATCGTGAGCCTGCTCGGCGGCAATGCGAGCGGCAAGTCGACCACGATGAAGATCGTGCTCGGCCTGCTCAAGCCGCGCTCGGGCGAAGTGAATTTCAACGGCGAATCGATGCTCGGTCTCGGTACGCCGCAGATCATCCGCAAGGGCATTGGCTCGGTGCCCGAGGCGCGCCGCCTGTTCCCCGCGATGACCGTGCGTGAGAACCTGCTGATGGGCGCCTATGCGCGCAGCGACCGCAAGGCGGTGGCCGAAGACCTCGAACGCATGCTCGAACTGTTCCCGCGCGTGGCCGAGCGCATCGAGTTCCAGGCCGGCACGCTCTCGGGCGGCGAGCAGCAGATGGTGGCGATGGCACGCGCGCTCATGGGCCGGCCGCAACTCATTTGCATGGACGAGCCGACGATGGGCCTGTCGCCGCTGTACGTCGACAAGGTGCTCGAACTCATCTCGCGCATCAACGGGCAGGGCGTCTCGGTCTTCATGGTCGAGCAGAACGCGAGCCTTGCATTGCAGATCGCGCACCACGGGTATGTGCTGCAGACCGGGCGCATCGTGCTCTCGGGGCGGGCGCGTGAGCTGTTGGCCGATGCGCGCATTCGCGATGCCTATCTCGGCGGCGAGGGCGCTGCCCGCACCGCCTCCTGAACGAACGAACGCACACAGGGAGAACCAAAGTCATGTCATTGAAACTCGACCACATCGTGATCGCCGTGCACGACCTCGAACGCACCATCGCCGACTACGGCGCGCTCGGCTTCCACGTGGTGCGCGGTGGCGCGCATCCAGGCCGCGCCACGCACAACGCGCTGGTGGTGTTCGGGGACGGCAGCTACTTCGAGCTGATCGCATGGCGCGAGCCGTCGCCGACCGAACGCTGGTGGCAGCTGTTGCAGTGGCATGGCGAAGGCATCGTCGATTTCGCGCTGCTGCCGCGCAGCACTGCGGTCACCGTGGCCGATGCGAAGGTGCGTGGCCTCGCGCTCGACGGCCCGCTCGATGGCGGCCGCGTGCGCCCCGACGGCGAGCGCCTGCGCTGGCAGACGGCGCGTGCGCCTTCGGCCGATCTGCCTTTCCTGTGCGGCGATCTCACGCCGCGCCATCTGCGCGTGCCCGAAGGCGAGGTGCGCGTGCATGCCAACGGCGTGCTCGGCGTGGCAAGCCTTGCGGTCGCGGTACGCGATCTCGACGCCACGCTCGCACGCTACCGCGCGCTGCTCGGCACCGTGCCCGACGATGCAGCCACGCACATCGGCGAGCCGGTGGCCGTGCCCGGCAGCAACGTGCGCGTGGCGGTCATCGCGCTGGGCAGCAGCGTGCTGGTGCTGTCGTCGCCGCGCGAGAACGCTGGTGTCGAGAAGGAGGGCGGCGATCCGCTCGCGCAGCGGCTTGCGGCGCGCGGCGAAGGCCCGTACGCGGTGGTGCTGCATACCGAGGCGCCGAAGTCGACCGGCGTGCTCGACCTGGCGGGCACCCACGGTGCGTTGATCGAGCTCGACCTCCCGCCGGTGGACCTGCACGTGAAGCACGGCGCGCGCAGCCAGCGGGTCAACAGTATGGTCGGAGGCTGAGAGGCTCAGGCCTCGCTGGAGGCTAGCCCAGGTGCGCCTTGCGGAGCGCCGCTTGCATCTTCTTCTGCAGCGCCGGCCCGCCTTTCTCCAACGCCGCCGCGGGCGCGCCGCTCTCCTTGGTGGCCGGCGTGTACTTGCGCCCCCAGATGCCGATCTGCGTCACCACCGGCAGCAGGTCGATGCCCATCGGCGTGAGGCTGTAGATGGCCTTCTGCTTGTGGGTCGGGTCGTCGGTCTTGCTGAGCACGCCGTACTCGACGAGCTTGCCGAGGCGCTCGGTCAGGATGTTCGAGGAGATGCCTTCCTCGGACTGCAGGAACTCCCTGAAATGCCGCTTGTCGGCAAACATCATGTCGCGAACGATCAGGAGGCTCCAGCGGTCGCCGAAGACTTCGAGCGCGAGGTTGATCGGGCAGAGCGATTTCTGTGCGGTGGCCATCGGGACTTCCGGTGCGGTTAAAAAACTGCTTGCATTTTCGCATCGGTTTGAGAATACTGCGGACTGCTTGCATTTCAAGAGCAGTTATTCCAGCCGACCCTTAAGGAGAGCCACCATGCGAAAGCTCATATTGCAGATGCAGATGTCCGTCGATGGCTACGTCTCGCCGGCCAACGGCAACCTCGACTGGCAGGTCTGGGGTTGGGGCGATCGCTGGGCCTGGGACGACAAGTTGAAGGCGTACTTCAACGCTGTCTTCGAAAGCGTCGACACGATTCTGTTGAGTCGCAAGATCGTGGAAGAGGGCTATCTCGATCACTGGGGCCGTGCGGCGAAGAACTATCCGGCCAACCCGCAGTTCGCCTTCGCGCAGAAGGTGGTCGATGCGCAAAAGGTCGTGCTCACCGACAAGCTGAAAGCATCGCGCTGGGAGCGGACCGTCATCGCGCGCGGCGGTCTGGTCGAAGAGGTGAATGCGCTCAAGCGCGAGGAGGGCAAGAACATCCTCGTCATCGGTGGTGTCGGCTTCGCGTCGTCGCTCGTGACCGAAGGACTGGTCGACGAGTTCCAGTTCTTCGTGAATCCGACGGCCGTGGGCGCCGGTCGCTCGGTGTTTCACGACCAGCGCAAGGGGCACAAGCTGCGCCTGCTCGGATCGGCTGGCTACGAATGCGGCGTCGTGGTCAACCGCTACACGCCGCAGTGAAGGACAACGCGCCGCCCCGATACCAGCGCTTACCTGATTTCACCTGACGGCGACCTGAAGTGAGCCGGCCAGACACAACGGCGGAACACAATGAACTCGTCATCAACGCATGAAGGAGTTCCAGATGAACATCAATTCGAAGAGCATGGCCGTCGCTGCTGCGGCGCTCGCGATGTGCATGGCAGCGGGAAGCGCCTTTGCGCAAGACCGCCGCTTCGACGGCCGGCCCGGCGACGATCGCAACGGACGTGCCGAGCAGAGGCACGACGACCGTCGGGGCGATCGCAATTTCGATCGCCGTGGTCCGCACCGTGATTACCGCGGCAACCAAGACTTCCGCGATGGTCGCCAGTTCGACCGCCGCGGGTTCCCGCAGCCGCATGCCGAATGGCGCCGCGGTGGCCGCGTACCGGCCGAGTACCGTGGCCGCAACTACGTGGTGAACGACTACCGTGCGTACCGCCTGCAGCCGCCGCCCCGCGGTTACCAATGGGTCGGGGTGGGTGGCGACTACGTGCTCGCCGCCATTGCCACCGGGCTGATCGCTCAGATCATCGCGGGCCAGTAAGCAAGCCGCGCGGCGCGAGCCGCATGCGAAACCGCCACAGGTCACTGTGGCGGTTTTTCTTTTTTGGGGACGCTTGTCAGGCCAGCGCGGTGGATGCGGACTGGGCGCACACGTTGCGCCCGGTGATGGTGAGGCGCAAGCCGCCACCGTGCCATTCGAGCCAGTTGAGGCTCACATACGCGTCGATGTCGTTGTCGTCGATGCGGTCGGCCTGGCGGCTCTGCAGGAGCTCCACCGTGGCGGGCAGCGCCCGTTTCAACCGTTCTCGTCGCTCCGCTGCATCGGCCGCCTTCTGGGCGGCCCTGATTTGCTGTTGCTGCTGCTGCGGGGTCGATGCCATTGCTGATCCGTTCCGGGAAGCCAAGGAATTAACCCGAATGTACGCCCCTTGTGTGAAGCCGCACGCTTTCTTTTGAACCCCGCCGTTTTCGCAGTACCCGCCGCGCAACAGCACCCCGCACGGGCTTGCGGCGCGGGCTAGATCTCGTAGTGGGAAGCCTTGGCTTCGTCGCCCAAAGCCTTCTCGACAATGGCGCGCGTCAGGGTCGGCGCGAACGATTCGATGAAGGCGTAGACGTACTTGCGCAGGTAGTTGCCGCGGCGCACCGCGAGCTTGGTGAGGTTGATGCCGAACAGGCGCCCCGCATCGATCGCGCGCAGCTGCGTGTCGCGCTCCGCTTCGTACGCCACGCCGGCCACGATGCCCACGCCCAGGCCCAGCGTCACGTAGGTCTTGATCACGTCGGCGTCCATCGCGGCGAGCACGATGTTGGGCTGCAGCCCGCGCGCCTCGAAAGCCTCGTCGATGCGCGAGCGGCCGGTGAAACCCGTGTCGTAGGTGATGAGCGGATAGCGCGTGAGCGCCTCCAGCGACAGCGGGGCATCGAGCAGCGGATGGCCCGGCGGCACGATCACCGAATGGGTCCAGCGGTAGCAGGGCAGGGCGACCAGTTGCGGGTAGTCGCCCAGCGCCTCGGTGGCGATGCCCACATCGGCCTCGCCGTCGATCAGCATCTGCGCGATCTGCTTGGGCGAGCCCTGGTGCAGGTGCAGTTTCACGTTCGGGAACTGCGCGCGAAATTCCTGCACCGCCACCGGCATCGCATAGCGCGCCTGCGAATGCGTGGCCGCGATGGAGAGCAGCCCGCTTTGCTGCGCGACGAACTCCTGCCCCGCGTGCCGCAGGTTGCTGCTCTCCAGCAGCATGCGCTCGATGATCGGCAGCACATGGCCGCCCGGTTCGGTGAGGCCGGTGAGCCGCTTGCCGGCGCGCACAAAGAGCTCGATGCCGAGTTCTTCCTCGAGTTCTCGGATCTGCCGGCTCACGCCGGGCTGCGAGGTGTGAAGGGTGTGAGCGACTTCGGTCAGGTTGAAGCCGCAACGAACGGCCTCGCGTACCGAGCGCAGTTGTTGAAAGTTCATCTGGCGCCGAGGTGTCATCTGGTCCCCGGGGTGGGGACCGACCGGCGATTCTCGGCAGAAGCGCTTATGCAGGGAACGATGCGTTTGTTGGTTCCACATGAGCAAAACATCTTTACGACCCGTCTTCTGCACCGTACTTGTAATTTCGCACGACTGTGCTAAAGTTCGCCGGATGGACGCCAAGACCCAGAAAAGCGAACTCACCCGTGCCGCCATCGTCGGCGCCGCGTTGGACCTTGCCCTGGCCGAGGGCCTGGAAGCGATCTCGCTGCAGGTCATCGCGAGCCGTCTGGGGCTTTCCAAAAGCGGCGTATTTTCCCGCGTGGGTTCGCGCGAGGCGCTGCAGAAGGCCGTCATCGAGGAGTACGGCCGCGGCTTCCTGGCCGATGTGTTCGTGCCGGCCATGCAGAAGCCCAAGGGCCTCGCGCGGCTGAACGACATCGTGGCCCGCTGGATCGCCCGCACCCGCGATGTCGAAGCCCAGACCGGCTGCCTATATGTCGCCGGCGCCTTCGAATTCGACGACCGCGAAGGCGAACTGCGCGACGTGCTCCTCGGAGAGATCACACGCTGGCGCGCGGCCCTGCGCCGCACCGTGACGCTCGCCATCGAGGCGGGCGAGCTCAAGGCCGACACCGAACCCGCACAGCTGGTCAGCGAGATCAACGGGATCATGATGAACCAGCTCCACGACGCGCGCTTCCTGCGCGACCCGCACACCGCCGACCGGGCCACGCAGACCTGGCAGCGGCTCCTTTCCAGCTATCTCGCCTGAGCGTGAAGCAGGCGGATTTCCCTCATCTTTGTTGTCAGAATTTCGCACAGCCGTGCGATAAATAGGAGAAGCAGCCATGCTGATCATTGCCCTTTGCCTTGCCATCTATGCCGTCGCCCTTGGCGTCGAAACCGCCCGCGACACGCTGCGCAGCCTGCCCCGCAGCAACCAGGACTGGGTCTGGTATTGAAAGGATCTCTTAAATGACAAGCACACCGGCCCCTTCGAGCTACTACGGCGCCAGCCGCCTGATGCGCGCGATGCGCTTCGGCCTCGGCGCATCGCAACGCCTCTGGCCGGCACTGGGCGTGCGCGCGGCCTACCGCGTGTTCGGCACGCCGCTGCCGCCCAAGTGGCTCTACCGCGGGCAGCACCCCGGCATCGACTGGCGGCATGAGGCTTGGTCCTTCGAGGACGCGAGCGTCGGCATCTACCACCTGGCGGCGCAGGATTCGGGCGCGGAATCGGAGCCGGTCGTGCTGCTGGTGCATGGCTGGGGCGGGCATGCGGGCCAGATGCTGCCGCTCGCGCAGGCGCTGGCGGCGGCAGGGCTTCGGCCGGTGCTGCTCGAATTGCCCGCGCACGGCCGCAGCGAAGGCACGGCGACCAACGGTGCGCAGTTCGCGCGCGCCATCGACTACGTCACCGCCCGGCTCGCGGCGGACGGCCGCGCGTTGCGCGCCGTGGTTGCGCATTCGCTGGGCGCCAATGCGCTGGCCTATGCCGCGGGGCGCGGGCTGCCGGCCGAGCGCATCGTGCTGCTCGCACCGCCCGCGTCGCCGCGCGAATACACGCGCTACTTCGCGCATGCCTTCGGCCTCAGCGAGCAGACGCGCGCCGCGATGCAGCGGATGTTCGAGGCGCGCGAAGGCGTGCTGATGCCGCAGTTCGAGCCCGCGCTCGCCGGCCCGCGCATTGCGCAGCCGACGCTGATCGTTCATGACCGCGACGACCGCGTGAACCGTTTCGCCGACGGCGAGGCTTACCGCGATGCGATTCCCCGCGCGCAGCTCTTCGTCACGCAGGGCTGGGGCCACCGTCGCATCCTCAAGGAAGAGGCCGTGCTTGCACAGGTCACGCAATTCCTGGTGCAGCCTTCGGCGGTCATGTGAGCGTGAAAAGGCGCCTCTAAACTGGGCGCCACCCATGGCCTTCGCTGTGGAGGACACACGCGACCACACATGGGCAATCGTTCCTGGCTCTATCTCGAACACCGTCTTTCCGGCGCCGACGACGGCGCCGACCACGAAGAAACTTCGGCCAACGAAATCGCCGAAGCCAACAACAACTTCCCCGTGCTCTGGCAGCTCCTGCTGGCCGATGGCGCAGCCGGCGACGCCATCGACGACCAGCGCGTCTTCGGCGATGCCGGCACCGATAACCTTGCCAGCGACGCGCACGCCGCGCTCGCGCGCATCCGGCAACTGCACGCTTTTGTCGAGCAGCATCCGATGCTGCACACGCTGCCGCAGATCGCGCTGCAGTTCGAGGCGCTGGCGCTGCACCTGGCCGAGCTGATCGACGAGGTGCCGGCCGACAGCGCGCCGCGCTTCTCCGCCAACCTCGACGAGCTGTCCTGGCTGGGCGGTGAAACCGGAGGCGAGGGCTTCATCGAACGCAACCGCCGCGAGTGCAACGAGCGATGGACCGAGGTGCGCCGCTGCATCGAGAGCGGCAACCACCCGGGCGTGGACGCGGCCCTCGGCATCCAGCGCTTCGCGGACTGGAAGGCCTGGGCCTGGCAGTTCGGTTTCGGCGGGCTGTCGCATCCGTACTTCGATGGCTACGAGGCGCCGCGCGACGAGCGCTTTGCCGACTTCGAGCCGGAAGAAGAAGACGACGAAGAAGGGTATGAGCGCCCCGACTACGACAACCACCTGGGCGGCGAACTCTGGCGCTTCGAGGTCGACGGCCGCTGGGGCGTGATGCGCCTGGTGCACGACGAAGACGGCGACGGCGGCGCCAGCCACCGCACCACCGTGGTCGAGCCCGCGTGGGACGACATCCGCTACGCCGGCGGGAGCGATCCGCGCCTGCTCTGGATCTCGCAGGGCGAGCGCTCCGGCCTGCTGCTCGCCGACGCCGAGGCGCCGCGCGTGCTGCTCGAACCGCAGCTCGACGAAGTCTGGGCCTTCGAGGACGACATCGCCACGGCCCTGGTCGGCGACCACATCGGCTTGCTGCGCACCGATGGCAGCTGGCTGCTCGAGCCCTCGGTCGACGAGGTCTGGAGCTTTGTCGAAGGCCGGGTGCGCGCCCGCGTGGGCGAGCGCATCGGGTACATCGACCTGCAGGGCCAATGGGCCATCGCACCCCGGTTCGAAGAGGCCGAAGACTTCACGCCCTTCGGCCTGGCGCCCGCGCGCGGCGACGAGGGCAGCTGGGGGCTGGTGCGCGCGGACGGCGACTGGGCCGTGCCGCCGGATTTCGAGCAACTCCAGTGGCGCCACGACTGGGAGGCATTCGAAGCCACGCGCAACGGCAATAGCGGGCTGCTCGATGCGCAAGGCCGCGTCGTGATCGAACCGGTGTACGAGCAGGTCGACCTGCTCGAGGAATACCTCATCGAGTTCCTGACGAGCGAAGACAACGATCCGGCGAACGAGCGCGGCGCCGAGGCCCGGCCGAAGCGCTTCGCCGTGGAACGCGCCGATGGCCTGTGCGGTCTGGTCGATGGGCGCGGCCGCGTGCTCGTGCCCTTCGACTACGGCCGGTTCGAGACCCTGGAGCCGCTGACCGGCCAGGAGCGCGCGCACGCCATGGCCCGGCGCGACCTGGTGCGCGTGGCGTCCAAGGGCGGACGCACGGCGAAGAACGCGCCGTGGCTGCGCGGCATCTACGACGTGGCTGCCGGCCGCGAGCTGGTGCCTTGCCGGCACCGCACGCTCCAGCCGCTGGCCTGGGGCACGCAGGACATCGGCTGGCTGGTCGCCGATCCGCTGCCGCGCGGCGCGAAGACCGAAAAGATCGAGAAAGGGCAGCTCGCTGTGGGCGTCCTGCGCGGCGACGGCACCGTGCTGCATCCACAGGCCTATCCGTGGATCGCCGCAGCGGTGTCGGTCGCCGACAGCTGGCTTGTCGCGGCGGTGCGCTCGGACTTGTGCAAGCGCTGGGGCGCGGGCGAGCCGGTGAAGGCCGTGCGCAACGACTCCGGCCTCTATGTCTGGCTGCATGCCGACGGCCGCGAGCAGCCGCACGCCGAGCACATGGCCGCGCGCCATGCCGCCGGCGACCTGCGGGCCGCCTACGAGCTGGCCTGCCATCTGCGCGACGGCGAGGGCATCGAGGCCGACCCGCGCGAAGCCCTGCGCTGGATGGCGCGCGCCGCTGGCGTGCGCGAGCCGGGCGACGCCCCCGCGACCGCGTCATCCGACGGCTTGCCCGTGGCGATGTGCGAGCTCTCGAAGATGCTGCGCTGGGATACGGCGGGCCTCGGCGCCGATGCCCAACTGGGGCGCGCGTGGCTGCTGCACGCCATCGCCCATGGCGGCGCGGACGACGCCGCCACGCAGGCCCAGCTCGGCTACATGCTGTGCGAAGGCGAGGGTGGCGAGCGCGACCTGGAAGGCGGCGTGCGGCACTACGAACTGGCGGCAGAGAAGAACAACACGATGGCGCTCTACAACCTCGGCCTGGCGTACAAGCTCGGCGAACCCGGGGAGCCCGACCTGGCGCGCGCGATCGGCTACTTCCGCCGTGGCCACGAAGCCGGCGACATCAGCGCCACGATGCAGCTCGGCCGCACGCTCTGCCTGCACGCAGAGGCGCTGGCCGAACAGGGTCATGGCGAAGCGGAAGTGAACGTCCTGCATGCCGAAGCCCTCTACGCGCGGCAGAAGGTGGCGGAGGACAGCACCCAGCGCGAGCAGGGCTGGGCCTGCTAC
Organism: Variovorax sp. W1I1; assembly: GCF_030815625.1. Classification (NCBI taxonomy): domain Bacteria; kingdom Pseudomonadati; phylum Pseudomonadota; class Betaproteobacteria; order Burkholderiales; family Comamonadaceae; genus Variovorax; species Variovorax sp. W1I1. The sequence continues at coordinate 6,241,598 of NZ_JAUSWZ010000001.1, forward strand.
GAACTGGGGTGGATGCGCTTTCGGGGCCAGGGCGCACCTGAAGACGCTGCGGCCGCGGAGCGCTGGCTGCTCGCCGGTGCCGCGCTCGACGACTGCGAGGAGAACCTGGAGAGCCAGCGCGCCTGCATGGAGGTTCTGGCAGAGACGTTCTACGGGGACCCCGACAGTCCGCTCTTCGACGAGGACAAGGCCAGCGAGTGGACACAGCGCCTGCTGGCGCTGCCCGCTACCACGCCGGATGCACCGGCGTGAACACCGGCCTGAACAGGTGGCGCCTGACGATCTCCCCGTAGCCCCGGTAATAGAAATGGCCGTTCGCGGCCAGCACCTCTGCGCGGTGGCGCCGGAAGTACACCGGAATCTCGTACCAGGGCATCGTCGGCGCCCGGTGATGCACGTGGTGCAGGTTGTTGAACAGATAGAGCAGCCCGAAGACCACGTTCGACTCGACGATGGCCACGCGCTCGTGCGGCGTGTCGGCCCAGCGGTGCTCGGTGAAGGTGCGTAGCGAGCCCAGCATCATCCCGGGGTAGACGAAGTACAGCAGGTACTCGCCGAAGCCCATGCCGCAGATACCGATGACGAAGTACAGCACCGGCGCCACGCTCAGCGCATGCCAGCCCCAGGTGGGCAGCCGCGAGAAGTCGCCCCCGCGCACCCGCCCCGCCTCGAAGCGCGCAAGCTTCCATAGCCGCAGGAACGGTCCGAGCACGACGCGGAACGCGATCGTCTGGTTCGCGATGTAGATCCACCGCCGCACCGGCCCATAGCCCGCCCACGCGGGCGCCGAGTGGTAGGCGCTCTCATCGTCGCGCTCCGGATGCGTGAGGTGGAAATTGACGTGGTGTGCGCTGTGCCCGCGGTTGTAGAACGGATACGGCAGCCACAAAGTGAGCGGCGGCCACACCACCGCATGGCGCAGCCACCTCGGCAGATGGCGCATTGCATGGATGCTCTCGTGCTGCAGCGAGGAATGCAGCTGCGCGAGAAAACCGCCCAGCAGGAACAGCGCCCATCCCGGCAGCGCCGCATGCCACCACAGCAAAGCCGCCCAGGCCCCGTACAGCGCCGCGGCGAGGGCGAGCGTCGGCACCTCGAAGTGCCACCACCAATGCCGCCTGCGCGTGCCGGACGAGGCGCGCGTCGGTGCGGTGGACGAAGGGGCGGTCGATGTCATGGCTTGACGGCTCAAAGGACTGCGATCCTAGGTATGAAGACGCCGTTCGCATGCGCGCTTTTCGAATAAGCAAGGCCGCGAAATTTCGTTTCCGTCCGGCCGTGAAATGCCTACGCTTGGCGGCTTTGGCCGAAATGAACAGCAGCGCTTCCACGACCCTCGCACCCGTGCTGCTGCAGGCGCTGCTGCTGGCCGAACCCGCCGGCGAGCTGGCCTTGCTGGACGTGCGCGAAACCCGCTGGTTCGTGCAGCGCCATCCCAACCTCGCGCGCAACGCGCCGCTCAGCGGGCTCGAACTGCAGGTCGGCGCCTTCGTGCCGCGCCGTTCCACGCCCGTGGTGCTTTACGACGACTACAACGCGCCCGACGGTCCGGCGCAGGTTGCGGCCGCGGTTCTCGCGCGCCTGGGCTACACCGACGTGCGCACGCTCGATGGCGGCCTGCAGCGCTGGGTGACCGAGGGCCTGCCCGCCATCGACGGCTACGGTACGCTGGTCAAGGCCTTCGGCGATCTCGCGCGGCTGCACTACGGCACGCCCTCGCTGTCCGTCGATGCCCTGCGCGCACGCCGGCGCGAAGGCCTTCCCACCACGCTGGTCGATGCGCGGCCGCGCGCGGAATTCGAATTCCTCTCGCTGCCCGGCGCGCGAAACCACGCCGGCACCGAGCTCGCGCTGCGCCGCTTCGAGGCGGACGATGCGGCGCACGTCTGGGCGATCAACTGCTTCAGCCGCACGCGCGGCATCCTCGGCGCCACCACGCTGCGGCTGCTCGGCCGCGCGCCCGATGCGGTATTCCTCGAGGACGGCGTCATGGCCTGGGGCCTGCAAGGCGCGCCCACGGTGCAGAACGGAGCGCCCGACGACGAGCTGCCACCCGAATCGCCCGAGGTGCTGCGACACATTGCCGACGAGCTGGTCGAGCGCTTCGCCCTTCCCGTGGCCGACGCCGCACAGCTCGCCAGCTGGTGCGCCGACGACAAGCGCAGCCTCTACATCTTCGACGTGCGCCCCACGGCCGACGCGGCCTTCGCGGACACGGCGGTGCAACAAGTCCCCGGCGGCCAGTTGTTCATGCACTTCGAGAACCTCGTCGGTACGCGCGGCGCCCGCATCGTGCTGATCGACGATCCGGCGCACCGCCTGCGCGCGGCGGTCACGAGCTTCTGGCTCACGCAGTTGAATCAGGCCGAGGTGTACGTCTACGACGGTGCGCTGTCGCCGGAGCAAGCGCCCCCAGCGCAAGCTGTCACCGTGTCGGATGCACCCTCACCGCTGGATGCCGAAGCCCTCGCGCAACTGCGCAGGAACGGCGCGGTAACGGTGATCGACGTGGGCGCGAGCCTCGACTACGAACGCGGCCACCTGCCCGGCGCGCTGTACATGCTGCCGGCCTCGCTGGGCCCGCTGGCCTCGCACGCCGTGGCCGGCCGCACGCTGGTCTTCACCTCGCCCGACGGCGCGGCTGCACGCCGCGTCGCGCGTGATGCGCAGCAGCGCTGGCCGGGATCGGGGGCGGTGTTCACCTGGCTCCGGGGCGGAACACAGGCGTGGAAGGCGTCAGGACGGCCGCTGTCGACCGCTTTCGTGCCCGCCCAGCGCCTCACCCCTTTCGACGACGACTGGGGCTCGGTCATGCGCGTCTTCGGCCCGCGCCGCGATGCGGTCTGGGCCGACTACCTCGCGTGGGAGCGGGCGCTGGCCGCGCGGGTCCTGCAGGACCCGTCGGTGCGCTTTCGCTTCTTTCCTACCGGGCAGGGGCCGGATCGGGCAGCTCGATCTTGATGTCGAGCACTTCGAGGTTGTCCTGGGTTTCCAGGTGCACCTTGATGTCGTCGGGATTGATCGACACGTACTTGGAAATCACCGCCACCAGCTCGCGCTGGAGTTCGGGCAGGTAGTCGGGGCGCTTCTTGCCGCTGAGGCTGGAGCGCTCGTGCGCGAGGATGATCTGCAGGCGCTCTTTCGCGACGCTTGCAGTCTTCTTCTTCTCGCCAAGCAGGAACGAGAGAAACGACATGCCTACTTGCCTCCGAAGATCCGCTTGAAGAAGCCCGGCTTCTCGGCGTCGACGAAGCGCATCGGCTTCTCTTCACCGAGAAAGCGCGCCACCACGTCGCTGTAGGCCTGCGCCACGTCGGTGTCCTTGTCGTGGATCGCCGGCACGCCCTGGTTGGAGGCATGCAGCACGCTTTCCGACTCGGGGATCACGCCGATGAGCTTGATGCGCAGGATGTCCTGGATGTCTTCCAGCGAGAGCATCTGGCCGCCCGCCACCCGGTTCGGGTTGTAGCGGGTGATCAGCAGGTGCTCCTTGATCGGATCGCCGCCTTCCTTGGCGCGCTTGGTCTTGCTGCTGAGCATGCCCAGGATGCGGTCCGAGTCGCGCACCGATGAGACCTCGGGGTTGGTCACCACCAGCGCCTCGTCGGCGAAGTGCATCGCCATCATCGCGCCGGTCTCGATGCCGGCGGGCGAGTCGCAGACGATGTACTCGAAGTCCATCGCCGCGAGGTCGTTCAGGATCTTCTCGACGCCTTCCTGCGTGAGCGCTTCCTTGTCGCGCGTCTGCGAGGCAGCCAGCACGAAGAGGTTCTCGCACTGCTTGTCCTTGATGAGCGCCTGGCTCAGGTTGGCTTCGCCCTGAATGACGTTGATCAGGTCGTACACCACGCGGCGTTCGCAGCCCATGATGAGGTCGAGGTTCCGCAGGCCCACGTCGAAGTCGATCACGGCCGTCTTCTTGCCCGCGAGCGCGAGGCCGGATGCGAAGCTGGCGCTGGTGGTCGTCTTGCCGACGCCACCCTTGCCCGAGGTCACCACCACAATTTTGGCCATGGCCATTCCTTCTTGTTTCGATTCTGTTGTTGGTTTCAGAGCGCCGCGTCCGTCAAGGGATCGCGTCGATCACTAGTTTCTTGCCGTCGAGCCGCACCTGCGCCGACTTGCCGAGCACCGGGTCGGGCAGCGGCACTTCATTCGTGCGGTAGATGCCGGCGATGGCCACGAGCTGCGCTTCCATGCAGGTCGAGAAGATCCGCGCCTCGGTGTTGCCGCGCGCGCCCGCGATCGCCTTGCCGCGCAACGGTGCGTACACATGCACGTTCCCGTCGGCGATGACCTCGGCGCCGAAGCTCACCACGGCCGTCACCACCACGTCGCCGCCGCGGGCGTAGACCTGCTGGCCCGAGCGCAGCGGCTTGTCGATGAGGAGCGTGCCATTGGCCGGCACCGGCACTTCGCGAATGATCTGGGGGGCTTCGGCCGGCGCCTCGGCGGGCGGGGCCGGCGGCCGGGGCGCGGGCGCCGAGGGCATGGCCGCCAGCGAGAGGCCGGCGGCGCGGGCCGCGGCATTCTGGGTGTCGTTGCCGCCGCGCACCGCGATCGGCTGGGTCTGGTGGCGCGCCAAGAGGCTGCGCAGGGCCGCGAAGTCGATCTGGGCGGTGGCTTCGCCCGCTTCGTCGTGCTCGGGGAGCTGCGAGAGGTCGATCACCACCGGCTCCTGCTCGAAGAAGTCGGGCGAATCGGCCAGCTGGGCGTCGAGCGCCTCGGCCAGCACGTCCAGGTCGGACGTCTTGAGGATCACTGCAATCAGCGGCAGCGTGGCGCTCTTGAATTCGAAAACCGCCTTGGTGCGCGCGGCGGAGACATCGGCCATTGGGAAAACGTCGGTGCGAAAAGCGTTGGAGTCTAACGGGCGCGGGCTTCCGGGCGGTGACCGGGCCCGGCCTGATCCGCTCCGGACAACACTTCTTGCATGACGTTACGAGGCAAACGCCTGAGATTGCGCGCACTTCGCGCCGCGCCGCCTCCCCCTCAGTTCTTCGTCTTGCCGAGCAATGCGTAGAGGATGATCGCCCCGAAAGTCGCGGTCCCGATGCCGCCCAACGCGAAGTCGCCGAACTTCAGCGTGAAGTCGCCGGTGCCGATGATCAGCGTGATGGCGGCCACGATCAGGTTCTTGTTCTGCGAGAAGTCGACCTTGTTGTCGACCCAGATCTTGGCGCCGGCAATCGCGATCAGGCCGAACACCACGATGCTCACGCCGCCCATCACCGGCAGCGGAATCGCCTGGATCAGCGCGCCGAACTTGGGGCTGAAGCCCAGCACCAGCGCAATCACCGCCGCCACCACGAACACAGCCGTCGAGTAGATGCGTGTGGCCGCCATCACGCCGATGTTCTCGGCATAGGTGGTCACGCCCGTGCCGCCTGCGGCGCCGCTGATGACCGTGGCGATGCCGTCGCCGATGAAGGCGCGGCCCATGTAGGGGTCGAGGTTGCGGCCGGTCATGGCGGTCACCGCCTTCAGGTGGCCGAGGTTTTCCGCCACGAGGATGATCGCCACGGGCGCGATCAGCAGCATCGCGTTGGCCGTGAACACCGGCGTGGTGAAGGTCGGCAGGCCGAACCAGGCGGCGTTGGCGATGCCGCTCAGGTCCACCGGCTTGCCCATGCCCAGGAGGTTCGTGAGCACCGCATAGACGACCGTGGCCAGGATCAGTCCGACCAGGATCAGGAGGCGCTGCAGCATCCCCCGCGCGAACACCGCCACCAGCCCGACGCACAGGAAGGTCACGGCCTGCATCCACGAATCGAAGTTGCTGGCCGCCATGTTCTTGATCGGCACGCTGGCCAGGTTGAGCCCGATCACCGCCACCACGGCGCCGGTGACCACGGGCGGCATGAAGCGCTCGATCCAGCCCGTGCCGATGGCCTGCACCAGCGCCCCGATCAAGATGTAGACGACCCCGCAGGCCACGATGCCGCCGAGCGCCACCGCGATGTTGGCGTTGGGTCCCTTGCCCGCGTAGCCGCTGGCTGCGATCACCACGCCGATGAAGGCGAAGCTCGAGCCCAGGTAGCTGGGCACCTTGCCGCCGGTGACGAAATAGAAGATCAGCGTGCCGATGCCGCTCATCAGGATCGCGATGTTGGGGCTGAAGCCCATGAGGATCGGCGCCAGCACCGTGGCGCCGAACATCGCGATCACGTGCTGGATGCCCATCGCGCCGGTCTGCAGCCAGGGCAGCCGCTCGTCGGGCCCGATGACCGCGCCGTCGGCCAGTGTGGACACCGGCTTTTCAGTCCAGTTGAACATTGCTTGTCTCCTCTTGTTGGTTGTGGCGGGCGCCCCGCGCGCTCCGGGGCGTGATTGTGGTCGATGAACCCCGCGCTGAACACACCCAGAAGAGAAGAAGTGGCGGGGCCGCCCGGCCCGCCGCGCCGGCCTCAGCGCGGCTGCAGCACCGCCATCGTGATCCGCGACACGCAGGTCAATTCGCTCGCCTCGTTCGTCAGGTCGATCTGCCAGACCTGCGTGCTGCGCCCCCGGTGCACCGGCCGCGCGGTGCCGATGACCCAGCCGCTGGTGACCGAGCGGATGTGGTTCGCGTTGATGTCCAGGCCCACGGCGCGGTCGCCCTCGGGGGCCGAGTAATGCGCGCCGCAGGAGCCCAGCGTCTCGGCCAGCACCACCGACACGCCGCCGTGCAGGATGCCGTAGGGCTGGCGGGTGCGCTCGTCGACCGGCACGCGGGCGCGGATGAAGTCGTCGCCCACCTCCAGGAACTCCATGCCCAGCGTGGACACGGCCGTGCCGACGTGGTTGCGGGTCAGTTCTTCGACGGAGATCTCTTTTTTCCAGATACGCATTCGCTTCTTTCGGGGACAGGGTTGCAGAAACTATAGCGACGGCGGCTGACAAGCGCAGTCGCCTTTGCGTGCTAACTTGGCCCGATGAAGCACCCCCTGCGCCGTTGGCTCCTCGGCATTGCCGCCGTCCTGCTGCTCGGCATCGGTGCGCTGGTGTGGTTCGTGAGTTCGCGGCTGCCGAGCGACGAGGAGGTGGCGGTCCGCATCTCCGAGGGCTTCGAAAAACGCTTCGGCGTTGGCCTGAAGGTCGGCGGCGCCCACTGGGCCCTGCTGCCGACGCCGGTGCTCGTGCTCTCCGACATCGCCACCGACCAGCCGCGCCCGATCACCCTGCGGCGCGTGACGGCGCAGCTCAAGCTCACCGAGTTGCTGCACCGCGTCATCGCCGTGGACGAGCTGGAAATCGAAAGCCTCGTGCTGCCGCGCGAGTCTGTGCGCGCGTTCCGCGGCAAGGGGCCGAAGCCCCACGAAGGCGGCAACGTCATCGCGCTGCCCGCGCCCTGGACGCTTGCGCCCATTCCGCTGGAACAGCTGCGCTGGCGCGACGTGGTCTGGATCGACCGGCGCGACATCGCACTCGCCTACGACGGCGAAGTCGCCTTCGACCCCCAGTGGCGTCCGCGCCAGGCCCGCATCGAGCGCGCGGGTGCGACACCGCCCGCGCGCCTGCGCCTCGACCGCGAGGCCGGGCAGGACCGCTGGCGCACCCGCATCGACGTGGGCGGCGGCACGTGGAACGGCGTCGCGCTGTTCGAGATGCCGGCCGGTGGCAAGCTGCGCGTGTCGGCCGAGCTCGATCCGCGCCAGGTCGACATCGAAGGCCTCGTGCAGGCCTTCGGGCGGCGCACCTCGGTCGCGGGCAAGGTCAACGGCCATTCGACGCTCGTGGCCGAAGCCGACGAGGCCAACGAGCTGGGCGCGCTCATACGCAGCATGCACACCCGCACCACCTTCTCGGTGCGGCCTGCCACGCTCACCAAGGTCGACATCGCCAAGGCCGTGACCACCGCCGGCATCAGCCGCGGCGGCACCACGCCGCTGGACGAGCTCACCGGCACGCTCGACACCCAGGGCACCGAAAACGGCATCGTGATGCGCTACACCAACCTCAAGGCACGGTCGGGCGTGCTCACCGCGAGCGGCAACCTGCAGCTCTTCAATCGCAAGATGGAGGGTGACCTCGCGGTGGACCTGGTGGACGGCGTGGTCGGCGTGCCGCTGAAGATCGGCGGCAGCGTGAGCGACCCCGAGGTGTCGCTCACGGGCGGCGCGCTCGCGGGTGCCGCGGTCGGCAGCGCGGTGCTGCCGGGCGTGGGCACGGCCATCGGCGCGCGCGTGGGACAGCAGGTCGAAAAGCTGTTCGGCGGCGGCGAGCCCGAGAAGAAGCCGGCGCCGAAGCCGCGCAAGCCGCCGGCCTCCCAACGCTGAGCGGCGCTGAGGCAGAGCGCTTCAGGCGGGCTCGGCCTCGCCGGGCGGCTCGATGGCCGCAACCGTTTCGGCTTCCTGCACACGCGGCACCGGCCGCTCGCCGATCTGCTGGCGCCACATCGCGTAGTACAGCCCCTTGCCTTCGACGAGCGCCGCATGCGTGCCGCTCTCCACGATGCGCCCTTTTTCCAGCACGTGGATCGTGCCCGCATGCATGATCGTCGAGAGCCGGTGCGCGATGAGGATGGTGATCTGCGTGCTGCGCGCCGAAATCTCGCGCACGGTGGCGGTGATCTGCTCTTCGGTCAGCGAGTCGAGCGCCGAGGTGGCCTCGTCGAAGATCAGGAGGCGCGGCTCCCGCACCAGCGCCCGCGCGATCGACAGCCGTTGTTTCTCGCCGCCCGAGAGCTTCATGCCGCGCTCGCCGATGGGCGTGTCCAGCCCCTCGGGCGACTTCTCGGCCAAGTACGCGCACGAGGCCTGCCGCATGGCTTCGAGGATCTCTACGTCGGTGGCATCGGGCTTCACGAGCTGCAGGTTCTCGCGGATCGTGCCGGCGAAGAGGTGCGTCTCCTGCGTCACGAAGCCGATCTGCCGGCGCGCCTGGTTGTAGCGCAGGTCGCGCGTGGAGATGTCGTTGTAGAACACCTCGCCGCTCGCGGGCGTGTACAGGCCCACCAGCAGCTTCACGAGCGTCGACTTGCCCGAGCCCGAGGGACCGACGAAGGCGATGGTGTCGCCCAGGCCCGCCTCGAACGACACATCGTCGAGCGCGTTGTCCGTCGCGCCTTTGTGCCGGAAGCTCACGTCCGCAAAGCGCAAGTGCGTGACCGGCCCGATGCTGATCGGCGACTCCGGCCGCCGCTCGATCGGCTTCTGCATCAGTGCCTCGAAGTTCAACAGCGACGCCTCGGCCTCGCGGTACGCCAGGATGATGTTGCCCAGCTCCTGCAGCGGCGCAAAGATCGCGACCGAAATGAACTGCATCGCGATCAGCTCGCCCGTGCTCAGCACGTCGCGAAAGATCAGCCACAGCAACGCGAACAGCACCGCCAGCTTCAAGAGGCTCAGCGTGGTGCCCTGCAAGAACGACAGGAGCCGGATGCGCTTCACCTTCTGCATCTCCAGCGCGAAGATGCGCGTGGTCTGTGCCTGCAGCCGGCGTATCTCCGGAAAGGTCAGCCCCAGGCTCTTGATGAGTTCGATGTTGCGCAGCGACTCGGTGATGAAGCCCGAGTTGCGATTGGTCTCGCGCGTGATCGAGCGCTGTTGGCTCTTGATCTCGCGGCTCAGGAGGCCCGTGAGCCCGCCCAGCACCAGCACGCCGATGAGGAACACCGGCACCAGCAACCAGTGCTTGGTTACCGCGTACCAGACCAGGAACCCGATGCCCACGATGGCCGCGAACGCGGTGTTGATGAAGGCGTTGATGAAGCGCTCGCTGTCCGCTCGCACCTTCTGCAGCATCGACAGCGTCTCGCCACTGCGCAGGTCTTCGAACTCGGGGAATTTCAAACGCAGCACCTGCCGCAAACCGTCGTTGAAGATCTGCGTGCCGAATTTCTGAACCACCAGCCGCGTGATGTATTCCTGCAGTGCCTTCGCGAGACGCGACGCGATGGCCACGCCCACCGCGAGCGCCAGCAGGCGCAGCACGCCGGAGACCAGTTCCTGTTCTGTCTTGCCGTCGCGGTGGATGGCGTACCGGTCGATGATCTTGCCGAAGATGATCGGGTCGACCAGCGCCAGAACCTGGCTGATGCCCGCCAGCAGCAGGGCGAGCAGTGCGAGGCGCGCATGCGGCCTCAAGTAGGTCCAGAGGATGTGCATCGTGCCAGTATGCGACGTGGTCGTTCAGGGCGTGTGCACAGGCCACCGGGTACTCCCCTCCGCGAATGTCCCCCGGCCTGCGGCCTCCTCCTTGATTTCGCTGCGGGGAGCACCCGATGCCCTGCGCACACAGAGCGCTGCCGTTGTGCGGGCCGATCAACCGCTGCACCGATAACGAGCACGCCGATGGGGTGCCTTGCGCAGCGAAATCAAGGAGGAGGGGCGGAGCCCCGGGGGACATTCGCTTCGCCGTGTACCCCGTCGGCGTGATCGCCGCCCCGAACAATCCAGCCTTAAGAAAACGCCTTGATCACCGCCGGCACCGTCAGCACCGCCGTGTAGTAGCCCATGAACTGCACCCCGGTGTTGAACCCGATGGCGCGCGACAGCAGCCCGCCGAGCAGGCCCATCGTGAGGATCACCAGCAAGCCGAGCAGCTGGCCTTCCCACACGCTGATCACCACGATCAACCCGACGAAGGTCGCGATGATCGCCTCGTGGCTCACCTTGCGCGAGACGAACAGCGCCGCGCGGCGCGCGAAGTTCATCGTGAACGGGTAAGCCACCAGCGCCGCGAGCACCACGGCCAGCATGCCGTAGCCGAGGAACTCCCAGTGGTTCAGCAGGTTGTGCAGGTTGTGGGTCTGGCCCGTGGCCGAATCGATGGTGAACACCGGCGGCGCGTTGAAGAGCGGTGCGGCGGGGCCGGCCGCGACAGGGCTCAGCGGCAGGCCGATGGCGATCAGCGGGATCAGCGCCTCGGCGATGTAGGTCGCCTCGGTCACGCCGTTGCGCGCGGCCAGCGTGGTGGTGAGGCGGTGGTACGCGTGCTTGATGCGTGAGCCGACCAGTTCGCCCAGCACCACGGTCATCGCGACCGGGCTGAACACGAAGGTGGCGCTGGAGATCGTGGCGGTCGCGAAGGTCCACTTCACCTGCGTGCGGTCGAGCACCTTGAACGGGTTCGGGAAGTAGCCGGTCCAGCCTTTCACATCGGGCGCGAGCGAGAAGGTGCGGACCTTGTCGCGTTTCATGCGCGCACGCGCCGCGGGCGAGATCACCGAGAACAGGTCGGCCACCAACGGTCCGATGGCGATGCCCAGGAAGTAGCTGATGCTGAGCTTCACGCCGTACTTGCCGGTGAGCGCCTGCAGCGCCACGATCACCATCACGAACGGCACCAGCGTGGCGACCGATGCCCAGCGCCCGCTCGAGAAATAGGCGATGGCCACGGCCGCGACCACGAAGATCCACGGCGCCGCCTTGGTGATGGCCGCGCCGTAGGGTGCGAGCAGCACCGCGAACAGCACGGCCAGCGGCACCGCGATGAAGGCCGCGATGATCGCGCCCGACACCATCTTGCGCAGCGCGATGTGCGGCACGCCCAGGTTGCGCAGCACGTTGGCGTCCTGCAGCAGCGGCGTGGCCATGGTGTCGCCCGGAATGCCGAGCAGCGCGGTGGGCACCGCATGCGTCATGTGCTTGGCGACCGCAGCCGCCAGGAAGAAGGTGAACACGCCTTCGGGCGGCACGCCCAGCAGCACCACCAGCAGGGTGAGCGGCGCGAGCGTGGTGGTTTCGTCGGTGCCCGAGACGAGGCCGATGGCCGCGAACACGATGGCGCCCACGAGGCCCATGCCGGTGGCGACGAGGATCTGATTGAGGAGTGCGGCTTCGATCACGAGGTGGCTCCTTCGATGCTCTTGGCGCGGGGCTTGTACGACGCGAACAGGTCGTAGATTTCGAGCTCCTTCATTTCGCGCACCACCGAGGGCGGCAGGTCGTCCACGGAGCCCAGGTCGCCGTGTTCGCCAGCGAGTTCGGCCAGCACCTCTTCACGCCAGCGCGGATCGGGGTCCGTGCCCTCGACCACTTCGCGCTTCGGTGCGAAGAGCTTCGCGCAGATCACCCCCGACACCACGCAGCCGCCGAGGCCCGCGAGCATGGCGTAGGCGCGCGCCAACTCGGGCGTGCTCACCACGCTCGCGAGCACGCGGCTCGCCACGAGGTAGCCGGTGAGGCTCACCGCGACGCCGATCACGATCGACCAGGCGAGGTGCCCCAGGTCGGCTGTGTCGCCCCATATCTCCCCCAGCCGCCACCGTGTGGGCGTTGCGCTGTCTGCGTTCATTTGTGATGTCTCCGTCTTGGTTATGTGACGGCCAATTTCGTGGCCGCCGCGGTATCGGCCGCGGTCCGTTGTGCGGGGCTCTCCCGCCTTCTGCTTACTTCTTGCGCAATGCTTCGAGCAGCGCGACGGCGCGATCAGTGCGCACGTCATGCTCGGCGGCCATCTGCTTGGCGATGCTGTCGATCTCGTCGCCCATGGCGCCCGCGACCAACGCGATGTTGCGGGCATGCAGCGCCATGTGGCCGCGCTGGATGCCTTCGGTGGCGAGCGCGCGCAAGGCGCCGAGGTTCTGCGCGAGGCCCACGGCTACGGCGACTTCGCCCAACTCCTGCGCGGACTTCACGTCGAGGATCTTCAGTGCGAGCCGTGCAAGCGGGTGTGTCTTCGTCGCGCCGCCGACGAGGCCCACCGGCATCGGCATCTCGATGGTGCCGACCAGCGCGCCGCTCGTGTCCTTCTCCCACGTGGTGAGCGAGGTGTAGCGGCCACTGCGGCAGGCGTACGCATGCGCGCCGGCTTCCACCGCGCGCCAGTCGTTGCCGGTCGCGACGATCACCGGGTCGACGCCGTTCATGATTCCCTTGTTGTGCGTCGCCGCGCGGTAGGGGTCGATGGCTGCGAAGGTGTAGGCGTCGATGACGCCCTCGACCACCTCTTCGCCGCTGCGTTCGCGCGTGGCCAGCACGGAAGGTGCGAGCCGCACGCGCGCACGCGCCAGCCGCAGGTCCGCCAGGTTCGACAGGATGCGCAGGCGCACCGTGCCGCCCGTGAGCTTCTCGACCAGCGGCGACACCGCCTCGGCCATGGTGTTGACGGTGTTCGCACCCATCGCGTCGCGCACGTCGACGATCAGGTGCATCACCACCATCGCGCCGCGCGGCGTGTCGCCGAACACATGCACCTCGATGTCGCGGCAGCCGCCGCCCAGGCCGATCAGCACCTTGTCGCGGCTGTTCGCCACGGCCAGGATCTCGTCGCGCGCACGCAGCAGCGCGAGCCGTGCGCCGTAGGGGTCGGTGATGCCGATCACCTGTACCTGCGCGCGCATCAGCGGCCCGGTGCTCGAGGCCTCGAAGCCGCCGCCTTCGCGCGCCAGCTTGGCCATGAAGGATGCGGCTGCGACCACCGAAGGTTCTTCCACCGCCATCGGCACTAGGTAGTCGCGTCCGTTCACGGTGAAGTTGCCGGCCACGCCCAGCGGCAGCTCGAAGGTGCCGATCACGTTCTCGACCATGCCGTTGGCGCGGTCCACGCTCAGCGCGCCGGGCTGGGCGAGCAGGGCGACCTCGTCGTCGGTGAGCGATGCGGCCTTGGCGATGTGGGCGAAGCGCTGCGCGGGCGTGAGGGCACGGAAATTGGGAATGCGGGAGTCGGCGACCATCGTTGCTTGTCTCTTGGGAAGATAAATTCGGGAGCAGGCAATTTAGGTCGGCTGTACCGCCGGCGGAAGGCACAGTTTGGCGGGACAGTGCGGACAGTGACCCGTTTAAGCGGCCCGCTGTGTCACAGTCTCGGCCCATGACAACGATCGCCGATTCGCTCGCCGACACCCTCGCGCGCCAGATCGCGAGCGGCGCCTACAAGGCCGGAGACAAGCTGCCGTCTCTCCGCGAACTCGCGCAACTGCACAGCTATGCCAAGAACACCGTGGTGGCCGCGTTCGAGTTACTGGTGTCGCGCGGCCTTGTCGAGCCGCGGCGCGGCTCCGGCTACTTTGTGCTCGCGCAGTCGAAACCCAAGCCACCCGAGGAAGACGCGGGCAGCCTCGGCCGCGCGATGGACATCGTGTGGCTCATGCGGGAGCAACTCAAGACGCAGCCCGATGCGGTCGCCGTGGGCGACGGCTTTCCGCCCGTCGAATGGCTCGCCGACGTGCGGCTGGACAAATACCACCCCAAAGTCGTCCGCACGGGGCTCGGTGCGCTGTTCCGCTACGGCAGCCGCTTCGGCTACGCACCGCTGCGCGACCACCTCGTGCGCAAGCTCGCGGACTTCGGAATCGGCGCCGAGCCGCGGCAGATCGTGCTCACGCACGGCGCCAACGAGGCGATGGACATCGTCATCCGCTACTTCGTGCCGCCGGGCGGCAAGGTGCTGGTGGACGACCCGGGTTACTACCCGCTGTTTGGCAAGCTCAAGCTCGCGGGTGCGCAGATGCTGGCCGTGCCGCGCCTGGCGGACGGACCCGACCTCGACATGCTGGAGCAGCTACTCATCGCCGAGCGGCCGCGCCTCTTCTTCACCCAGTCGCTCGCGCACAACCCCACGGGCTCCGATATCTCGCCGGCCAAGGCCTTCCGCGTGCTGCAGCTCGCGCAGAAATACAACCTGCTGATCGTGGAGAACGATCCGCTGGCCGACTTCAAACCGACCGCACTGCCGCGGCTCTCTGCGCTGGATCAACTGGAGCGCACGATCTACATCGGCAGCTTCTCCAAGTCGTTCTCGGCAGCGCTGCGCGTGGGCTTCATCGCCTGCGGGGCGGACCTCGCGAGCGACCTCGCCGACCTGAAGGCACTGATCCACGTGAGCAGCTCCGAGTACAGCGAGCGCACGGTCGATGTGATCCTGAGCGAAGGCCACTACCAGCGCCATCTCAATCGCCTGCAGACCCGCTTGGGCGAAGCCACGCGCAAGGCGCTGCAGTTGTTCGATTCGGTCGATGCGGAGGTCTTCGCGCGCACCCCACAGTCGCTCTACATCTGGGCGGCGCTGCCCGGCGTGGCCGACTCGCTGGCGTTCGCGAAGGAACTGCTGCCGCGCAAGATCGTGATGGCGCCAGGGCGCATCTTCAGCGTCGATTCGACGCAGGTCTCGCGTTGGTCGCGCTTCAACGTCGGCGCGATGGTCGACCCGCGTTTCGCGAAGGCGTTGCGCACCGCGCTGCGAAGGCGCGCCTGAATCAGCGCTTGAACGCGCCGTGCCGCCCCGCGCCGCCGGCAAAGCGCGCGGCGCCGGCTTCGCCTTCGGCAAAGACGATCGGCACGCCCTGCGCGCCTTCGCGCCGCAGCGCGTCGGCAAGCGGCAAGTCCCACTGTTCGTAGGCGGAGCGGCGGTCGGCGAGCATGCATTGCTGCGGGAACGCGGCGATCTGCAGCGCCAGTTCCCGTGCGGCAGCGAGCGCGCCGCCCGGTGGCGTGACGCGGTTGACTAGGCCCATCGCCAGCGCCTCGGTGGCGGAGACGGGCCGACCGGTGAGGATCATGTCGAGCGCCCGCCCCATGCCCACGATGCGCGGCAGCCGCACCGTGCCGCCGTCGATCAGCGGCACGCCCCAGCGGCGGCAGAACACGCCGAAGACCGCGTCGTCGTCGGCCACGCGCAGGTCGGCGAGCAGCGCCAGTTCGAGGCCGCCCGCCACCGCATAGCCGTTCACTGCCGCGATCAATGGCTTGGACAAGGCCATGCGCGTTGGCCCCATCGGCCCGCTGCCGCCGCCCTCGGGGTCGAGCTCGTTGCGTTCGTCCGGGTTGCCGACAGCGCCCAGGTCCGCGCCGGCGCAGAAATGGCCGCCCGCGCCTGTGAGGATCGCCACGCGCAGCGCGTCGTCGGACTCGAAGCGTTCGAAGGCCTCGCGCAGTTCGGCGGCCACGATGCCGTTGACGGCGTTGCGCTTGTCGGGGCGGTTTAGCGTGAGGGTGCAGACCGCCCGATCCGTGTCATAGGTCACGTATTCCATAGCCATGCTCGCGTTCCCTTGGAGGCAAAATTACTTACTCAATAGCTCTGGTTCATCGTAGGAAATATTTCTCCGATGTGCAAACGTGGAAAAAATATGCAATGTCCCGGTCGCCATTCCGAGCGCGCCGGAACTGATCCTCGACCTGCTCGTCGCCCACAGCGGGATGCTGAGCGCACAGTCGCTGTGCCGCGCGGGCGCCCTGATGGGCATCGGCGAATCGACGCTGCGCGTGGGCCTCACGCGGCTTGCGAGCGACGGCAAGATCGAACGCAGCGAGCGCGGCAGCTATGCGCTCAACCGCGCGGGGCCGGCGCTGTCTCGCGCGGTCGATGGCTGGCGGCAGCGCGGCGCGCAGGCCGTCGCATGGCGCAACGACTGGCTCGCGGTGCACGACGCGGGCGTGCCGCGTTCGGACAAGACGGCCTGGCGCCACCATGGCCTGGCGCTGTCGCTGCGCGGCTTTGCCCCGTTGCAGACAGGCCTGCACATCCGGCCCGACAACCTCCGGGGCGGGCTGGCGGCCGAGCGCGAACAACTGCAAGGCCTCGGCCTGTCTTCGAAGGCGCTGGTGTTTCGCCTCGCCGACATGGACGAAGCCACGCAGGCCGCCGCGCGCAAGCTGTGGAACGTGCGTGCGCTGACGTCTGGCTACCGGCGCTTGCAGACCGGCATCGAGCGCAGCGAGAAGCGGCTGGACAGGCTACCGCTCGAAGCGGCCGTGCGCGAGTCGCTGCTGCTCGGGCGCGCCGTCATCGCGCATCTCATCCGCGATCCGCTGCTGCCGGCCGAACTCATGTCGCCGGCGCCGCGCATCGCGCTGCAGGCCGTCACGCGCCGCTACCAGGACAAGGCGCGCAAGCTGTGGCGCACGTGGTTCGCACAGGCCTGACCGCCACGGCCGCGGCCAGGGGCTTCAGCCCAGCTCGTCGAACTGGACCACGCCTTCCTTCATGACCAGCGGAATGCGCTCGCCCTGTCCCAGCAGGCATTCGACATCGCGCAGCGGATTGCCATCGACCACGAGGATGTCGGCCAGCGCGCCCGGCACGAGACGACCGAGGCGATCCGGCATGCCCAGCACCTCGGCACCGACCACGGTGGCGCTCGCAATCGCCTCGGCCGGCGACAGCACCTCGGCGCGCAGGCGGAACTCGTCGCTTTGCAGGCGCTGCGATTCGCCCAGCAGATCGGAGCCGAAGCCCATCTTCACGCCGGCCTTCTTGTAGATCTCCAGCGAGCGCAGGCCCGCCTCGCGCACGTCTGCCACCTTGGCGACGCTCTCTTTCGGCAGGCCGAAGCTCTCGCCCTCATTGGCGAGTGCGTCGTAGGTGACCAGCGTCGGTACCGCATAGGCACCCAACTCGGCCATCAGCGCGGCCGTGGGCGCGTCCACGAGGTTGCCGTGCTCGATGGTGCGCACGCCGCAGCGCACGGCGCGCGCGATGGCGGCGGCGGTGTAGGCGTGCGCCATCACGTAGGTGCCGCGCCCCGAGGCTTCTTCCACGATGGCGCGGATCTCGTCCTCGCTGTAGCCGAAGGCGCCCACCGGATCGGTCGGCGAGGCCACGCCGCCGGAGGCCATGATCTTGATCTGGTCCGCGCCCATCTGCAGCTCTTCGCGCACGGCGCGGCGCACCGCATCGACACCATCGACCACGCGCGCCAGTGCCCCGACGCGCACGCAGGTCGAGCAGGTGGCCGCCGGGTCGAGAAAGTCGGAGCGCCCGCGCATGTCGCCGTGTCCGCCCGTCTGGCTCAACGCGCGGCCCGAGACGAACAGACGCGGCCCTTGCGCAAGGCCCGCATCCACCGCCTGCTTGAACGCGAAGCCCGCGCCGCCCGCATCACGCACCGTGGTGAAGCCGCGGCGCAGCATGCCGCGCAGCATGGGCACGCTGCGCAGCGTGATGAGCACGTTGGGCATGTGGACCTGGCGCGAGAGATTCAGCTCCACCGCGATCACGTGCACGTGCAGGTCGATGAGGCCGGGCATCACCGTCTTGCCCTTGACGTCGATGACGCGCGCGGCCTTGCTCTGCAGCGGCTTGTCGGAGACCTCGCGGACCACGCCGCCTTCGACCAGGATGTCGTGGCCTTCGAGCAGTTCGCCGCGCAGCGGATCGAGCAGGTTCGCGTTCTTGAAAAGGACCGTGTTCGTCATGCGATGGATTCCTTGGTCTGTTGCTGCGCCATCACGGCCGGCACCGCCAGTTGCGCGAACACCCGCGCGAGCTCGACGTGGCCGTCGCCGTACCAGTTCTCCTCGTGCAGCATGTTGAGCGTGCCGAGCGTCTCGCCCTGCCAGCGCAGCGGAATGTTCAGCACGCTGCGGCAGCCGAGCGACACGATGAGTTCGTGGTCATAGAACACGTCGCGCAGGTCCTCGGCGTTGCGGCCGATGTAGGGCAGGCCCTGCTGCATCACCTGCTGCATCCACGGCGAATCGGTGATGGGCTTGCGCCCGCCCACCGGGTAGGCCTCGCGCATGTTGGTGTACACGCGCTCGGATTCGCGCGCCTGGCGGTGATGGACCAGGATGGTGAAGAGCCGGTGGCCGATGGTCGCCGCCACCGCCTTGTCGATGGCATCGAAGGTGGCGTGGGGCTGGGCGATGTCGGCGTGGGCGAGTGCCACGGCCGACAGTGAGTCTTCGAGAGATGTCGATTGCATGGTTGTCGGAGTCGTCAGGAAAGTTCGCCGGCCGCGATGTCTTCGAGCGAGCGGCCGCGTGTGGGAATGCCCATGAACGTGACGGCCGCCGCGCCCAGCAGCAGCACCGCCGTCGTCATGCCGAACACACCCGCGAAGCCGGCGGTCGGGTAGATGAAGCCCACCAGGATCGGCGCCGTGATGCCGCCGATGCGCCCGATGGCCGAGGCCAGGCCCGAGCCCGTCGCCCGCACCTGCGTCGGAAACACCTCGGGCGTGTAGGCATAGACGCCCGCGTACGTGCCGTTCATGAAGAAGGACAGCAGCACGCCCGCCGCCATGATCTGCGCATCGCTGTGCGTGAACGCGAGCCCCAGCGCGCAGAGACCGCCCAGCAGCATGTAGCTCACGATGGTGGCCTGCCGGCCGATGCGCTCGTTGAACCACGCGGCCGAAAAGTAGCCGGGAATCTGCGCGATGTACATCACCAGCGAATAGCCGAAGCTCTTGGTGATCGTCATGCCGTTCTGGATCAGGAGGCTCGGAATCCAGGTGAAGAACGAGTAGTAGCTGAAGGTGATCGACAGCCACATCAGCCAGGTCATGGTGCTGATGCGGATGAGCTTCTTGGAGACCAGCGTTGCGTAGTTCGTCAGCAGGTTGCCGCGCGTGGTGCTGGGCGGCGGGGCGGCGACGTCTTCGGCATTGAGCGCGGGCAGCGCCTGGCCGCGGCGCAGGTGGTCGGACTCCATCGCATCCATGATCGCGTCCGCCTCGGCGGCGCGGCCCTGGCTCTCGAGCCAGCGCGGCGACTCCGGCAGCGCGCGGCGCCACCACAGCAACAGCACCACCGGCAGCGCCGTGATGAAGATGACGATGCGCCAGCCCTGCGGGTGCGCGGGCACGATGAAGTAGCCCAAGAGCGCCGCGGCGACGAAGCCGAACGAGAAGAAGCCCGCGAGCGCGCCGGTGAAGGTGCCGCGGTATCGCCGCGCCACGAATTCCGAGAGGTACGGCGCGATGATCGCGCTCTCGGCCCCGGCGCCGAAGCCGGCCACGATGCGCAGCGCGAGGAAGAGCGTCCAGTCGTTGACCATGCCGCTGAAGAGCGAGGCCACACAATAGATCGCGAGCGCCGACATCATCACCTTGCGCCGCCCGATCAGGTCGCCGCAGGCGCCCGCCGCGAGCGCGCCGAAGAAGAAGCCGATGAAGTTCGCGCTGGCCAGCACGCCGATCTGCACGCTGCTCAGCCCCCATTCGGTGCGCAGCACCGGCAGCACGAAGGCGATCACCGCGGCGTCCATCGCGTCGAAGGTGTAGCCGAGGCCCCCCATGAGGAGCAGGCGTCGATGGAAACCAGAGAAGGGTAGGCGCTCGATGCGCGCCGACAGCATGGTCATGGGAATCCCTCGGCTTCAGGTGGGGTGGGGTGAAGCGGCAGATCGTAGGATCGGGGGGATATCACCGCAAATTTATATGCGTGATTGTGTTTATTGAGTCGGTGAATGAACGGGACGCACGATGAACTACCGCAATGCCGATCTCAACCTGCTGAAGGTGTTCGAAGCCCTGATGACCGAAGGCAATGTCACGCGCGCAGCCAGCAAGCTGTCGCTGACGCAGCCCGCCGTCAGCAATGCGCTGCGCCGGCTGCGCGACACCTTCGACGATCCGCTCTTCGTGCGCAGCGGCGCGGGCGTCAATCCGACCCGGCGCGCGATCGATCTCTGGGAGCCGCTGTCGCAGTCGCTGCATGCGATCCGCGCGACGATGGACGACGAGCGCTTCGACGCGCTGCGCAGCACCGCGAGCGTGAGCATCGCGATGTCCGACTACGTATCCTCGATCGTGGTGCCGCGGCTGGCGGCCCGGCTGGGCAAGGTCGCGCCGTCGATGCAGGTTCATGCCATTCCGAACACGTTGGTGGACTTCGGCCCGGTGCTGGCCGACAACAAGGCCGACTTCGCGATCAGCGTCTACAACGAGGAGGTGCGGCGGCCCGCGTTCCTCAAGTCGCGGGCGTTGTGGTCACCCGATTTCCTCTGCTTCATGCGCGCGGGACATCCGCTGGCGCGCACGGGCAAGATTCCGCTGAAGAAATTCCTCGCGGCGCGGCATGTGGATGTGAGCCTGGTCGGCAAGACCACGCCGACCTACGATTTGTTCCTGCGCAGCCGCGGTCTGCAGCGCAACCTGGTCGCGACAGTGAACCACTACGGCGCGGCGTACGAGGCGGTGCGCCGCTCCGACCTGCTCGCGGTGCTGCCGTGGTCGGAGAAGTTCGAACCCTCGCGCCTCGCGGGCCTGCGCATGGTGCCGGTGCCGCTGGAGGCGCCGCCGCGCATCATCGAACTGTTCTGGCACCAGCGGCACGAGACCTCGGCGCTGCACCAGTGGGTCAAGGACACGCTGCTCGCGTTGTTCGAGCAGCCGTCCTGATCAGCCGCGCAGGCGCACCACCTGCGGGTCCGGGTCCGCCGCATGCAGGCGCGCCACATCGGCCGCACGCCGCGCGAGCACCGCGCGCTGGTTGATGTAGCCCTTGTCGGTGATCTCGCCCGCGTCCAGGCTCGGCGGCTCCGCGAGCACCAGCGCGCAGGCCGGGCATTGCGACGAGCCCGCGCCTTCATCGCGCAGCGCACGCAGCACGCCGGCGATGCGTTCGGCCAACGCCTCGGGCGCGAGCGATGCGGCCTGCGGACTGGCGAACACCAGCATGCCGATCTCGTCGAGGTCGTGGCCGGTGAGCACCACGTCCTGCACATGCGGCGCGAGCATCGACACCAGCTTCACGCGCAGCGTGCCCACCGAGACCCAGGTGCCGGTCGAGAGCTTGAAGTCCTCGGCCACACGGCCGTTGAAGATCACGCCGTGCGCGGGCTCCGCGGCGTTCGCGAGGAAGCCGGCGTCGCCGATGCGGTAGTAGCCCTCTTCATCGAACGCCTCCGCCGTTTCACGTGGCGCATCGCGGTAGCCGGGGAACACCGACACGCCCTTGACCCGCATCTCCAGCTTCTGACCGTTGGGCACGAACTTGAGCTCGAGCCCCGGCAGCGGCGCGCCGATGCAGCCGGCGCCGTCGAGCTTCCAGTGCGCGGAGGTGATGGCAGGCGAAGTCTCGGTCGCGCCCCACGAGGTGGTGAGCCACAGCGGCCGCGTGGGCCGCACGCGCTGCGCCACCGCTTCGAGCCGCTGCCATGTGGAAGGCGCGAGCGCGGCCGCCGCATAGAAGGCGAGGCGCAACCGCGAGAACACCTCGGTGGCGAGTGCGTCGTCGGCTTCGAGAAAGGGCAGCAGCATGTCGAAGCCGCGCGGCACGTTGAACAGCAGCGTCGGCTTCACCTCGCGCAGGTTGCGCACCGTCTTCTCGATCAGGCCCGGCGCAGGCCGGCCCTCGTCGATGTAGAGCGCGCCGCCATGGCACAGCACCATGTGCAGGTTGTGGTTCGCGCCGAAGGTGTGGCTCCATGGAAGCCAGTCGACCAGCACCGGCTTTTCTTCCGATAGGAAGCGCCATGTCTGCGCCATCATCTGCTGGTTGGCGCACAGCATGCGGTGCGTGTTGATCACGACTTTGGGCTTGCCGGTGGAGCCGGAGGTCAGCAGGTACTTGGCGTGCGTGTCGGGAAGGATGGCTGCGAAGGCTTCCATCACGGCTGGCGTTTCCTTCGCCGCGAGCAATTGATCGAAGGCCATCGCGCCCGGATGCGCGTCGGCATCGCGGCTGAACACCGTCACGGCCTCGACACCGCAGCCCGCGAGTGCGCCGCCGTACACCTTGGCGTCCGATGCGTAGATCAACGAAGGCCCGAGCGCCTTCAGCATGCCGTGCAGCCGCGATGGGTCCTTCGCCATGCGCGAGTACGCGCTCGAGAGCGAGCACGCGGCGCGGCCGATGTGCATCGTCGCGAGCATCAGTACCGCGTGGTCGATCGCGTTGTCCGAGAGGATCACGATGGGCTGGCCCGCGGGCAGCTTCAGGTCGAGCAAGCCTTGCGCGACCGCACCGACGGCGTGGCGCAGCGCGCGGTAGTCGAGCTTGCGCCAGCCTTCGCCGCTCTCGTCGCGTTCCGCGAACGCCAGCGCATCGGGCGTCTCGCGCGCCCAGCGTTCGATCCATTCGCCGATGCAGCGCGCATAGGGCTTCAGCGTTTGCGGCGAGCGCAGTGCGAAGGAGCCGTCGTCGAAGTCGATGCGCACCGTGCGGGGCGGGGCGATCAGGCCTTCGTCGTGGAGAAAATCGGTCATGTCAGTCGAGTTTGCCGGTGTCGGTCTTCGCGCGAATCAGGTTTAACAGCAGGGTGTCGCGTGCGGCTTCGAGGTCGGCTGTGCGGCGCGCACCCAGTTCCTCTGCGACGCCCGCGGCTACCTTCTGCTTGAGCTCGGCCGTCATCGACGGCGCGCCCAGGTCCTTCCACCAATCTTCGATGGGCCCGCCCAGGTGCGCGAGTACATGTTCGATGCCGCCCGCACCGCCCGACAGATGCAGGTTCATGAACGGCCCCATCACAGCCCAACGCAGGCCGGGGCCGTGCGCGATCGCCGTGTCGATGTCCGCCACGCTCGCCACGCCTTCGTTGACGAGGTGAAAGGCCTCGCGCCACAGCGCAGCCTGCAGCCGATTCGCGATGTGGCCCTTGACCTCGCGCTTCACATGGATCGGCCGCTTGCCGATGGCCGTGTAGAACGCCATCGTGCGTTCGATGACCTCGGCCGAGGTCTTCTCGCCGCCGATCACCTCGACCAGCGGAATCAGGTGCGGCGGATTGAACGGATGACCGAGCACCACGCGCTGCGGATGCGCGCAGCCCGACTGAACACCGCTGATCGCAAGCCCCGACGAACTCGACGCGAGGATGGTTTCCGGCGGCGCTGCCGCGTCCATGCGGCGGAACAGATCGATCTTGAAGTCCATGCGCTCGGGGCCGTTCTCCTGCACGAAGTCGGCGACCGATACCGCGTCTTCCAGGCTGTCGTGAAAGCGCAGCCGGTCGATCGAGGCACCCTCGGCAAGGCCGAAGCGCTCCAGCGTCGGCCAGTGCTGCGCGACGGCGGCGCGCAACCTGTCTTCGGCGCCGGGCGATGGATCGGTCGCGTTCACGTCGAGCCCTTGCGCAAGGAAATACGCGGTCCAGCTCGCACCGATCACGCCGGTGCCGACGACCGCGACACGTTGCACACTCAAGAGGGTCATGATTTCCACCGCGCGCAGCGGCTCTCTGCCTTCGTCGTCCATGCGGCCTCGCCGCGGATCGGCTCGACCACCTTGTAGTAGTCCCACGGCTCTTTCGATTCGTCGGGGGTCTTCACCTGCATCAGCTGCATGTCGTGCACCATGAGGCCGTCGTCGCGCAGCCACCCGCCCTTGACGAACATGTCATTGAACTTCGTCTTGCGCAGTTGCGCCATCACCTTGTCGGCATCGTCGCTGCCGGCCGCCTTCACCGCCTGCAGATATTGCAGCGCGGCCGAGTAGTCGCCGGCATGGAAGGAGGAGGGCATGCGCTTGTGCTTGTCGAAGAACCGCCGCGCCCAGGTGCGCGCCTCGGGGCTCTGGTTCCAGTACCAGCTGTCGGTGAGGTACATGCCCTGCGAGGTTTTCAGGCCCAGCGCATGCACGTCGTTGATCGTGATGATCATGCCGGCCAGCTTCATGTTCTTGCTGATGCCGAACTCGGCCGCCGACTTGATCGCGTTCACCGTGTCGCCGCCCGCATTGGCGAGCGCCAGCACCTGCGCCTTCGAGCCCTGCGCCTGCAGCATGAAGGACGAGAAATCGCTCGCGCCCAACGGGTGCTTCACCGAACCGGCCACCGTGCCGCCGCTGGCGTTGATGATCTTGGCCGCATCGGTCTGCAGCGCGGCGCCGAAGGCGTAGTCGGCGGTAACGAAGTACCAGCTCTTGCCGCCCGCCTTGACCACCGCGGTCGCGGTACCGCGTGCCATCGCCACTGTGTCGTAGGCGTAGTGCACCGTGTAGGGCGAGCAGTATTCGTTGGTGAGGCTCGAGGCGCCCGAGCCGACCACGAAGTACGGCTTCTTCTTGTCGGCCGCCACGCCCGCCATGGCGATGGCCGCGCCTGAGTTGACGCCTGCGATCAGCATGTCGACCTTCTGCACGTCGAACCACTCGCGCGCTTTCGCGGCGGCGATGTCGGGCTTGTTCTGGTGGTCGGCGGTGACCAGCTCGATCTTCTTGCCGTCGATGGCGCCGCCCATGTCGGCAATGGCCATGCGGATGGCCTCCGCGCCGGCCGGGCCGTCGTAGTCGCGGTAGATGCCCGACATGTCGCTGATGAAGCCGATGCGGATGGTGTCGTCCGACACCTGCGCCGAGGCGCCGGTGCTGGCGAAGGCGGTGCCGAGTGCGATGGCGAGCGCAGTGCGCGAGAGGGTGATGTTCATGGTCTTGTCTCCGGTTGTTGTATTTGTTCGTTGGTTCGTTCGTTCTTCGATCAGCCCATCGCGAATTCGGGCCGCGGCGTGCCGGTGCGCGGCAGCCCCATCATCTGCCGCGCCTCGGCCGGCGTGGCTACTTCCATGTCGAGCTCGCGGATCACCCGCACGATGCGCTCGGTGAGCTGCACGTTGGTGGCCAGCTCGCCCTGGCGGAAGTAGAGGTTGTCTTCAAGACCGACGCGCGCATGCCCGCCCAGCAGCAGCGCCGCCACGTTGGCTTCGAGTTGCGAGGGGCCGATGCCGCTCACGCAGAAGATGCTGCCCTTGGGGAGCGTGTCCACCATCATCTGCAGGAAGCGCGGCGAATACGGCATCGCGTTCTGGAAATTGCGGTGCACGTTCATCACGAGGTTGATGAAGTACGGCTCCTCGTCGTGCCCCTCGCCGATCAGCGTGGTCGTGTCCTGCAGGATGTGCGTGGGGCTGAACACCTCCCACTCGGGCTTGATGCCGCGCGCCTTCATGCCGGCAGCCAGTTCTCGGCCCTTGGTGATGGGGGTGTCCATCAGGATCTGCTTGCCCTCGAAGCTCAGGTTCAGCGTGGTCGCGTCCAGCGTGCACATCTCGGCGCCGGCGTCCATGCCCTTGATGCGCTCCTCCCACGCGATCTCCCAGCGGCCGCCTGCGAGCGGCTTGACCATGTCGCCGTGCACGCCGCCGCCGGTCGAGTTGTTGATGACGATGTCGCTGCCGCCCGCGCGGATGCGGCTGTTGATGTCGCGGTACACCTCGGCGTTGCAGGTGGCGCCGTCGTCGGGCCGGCGCGCATGGATCGCCACCACGCTCGCGCCGGCGTTCCAGCAGCGCAGCACGTCGGCGGCGATCTCGGCAGGTTGCGTAGGCAGGTGCGGGTTCTGTGACTTGTGCGCCATGCCGCCGGTCGGGGCGATGGTCACGATCACTTTGCGCTTGGACGACATGGCGTTTTCCTGGTGTCTTGCATGAGGGGCGCGCTATTATTTTTGGGAGCGCAGGCACACTCAGTCATCGCGACGACATTTGGGCTCAGGGTTTACGCACCCGCGCCTCCAGGAGCTTTCATTCCATGCCCACGAAGAAGGCGGAGCCGCCCATCACGGCGGCATCGCTGACCATTTCGCAACTGCTGCAAGGCTCGGCCTGGTTTCCGCTGCTCGATGCGGCCGCGCGCGAGCGCGTGCTCGACGAGATGCGCGAGGTCGAGGTGGCCGCCGGCGCCGCCCTGTGCCGGCGCGGCGACACGCCGCTGCACTGGTACGGCACGCTCGAAGGGCTGCTCAAGTGGTCGATCACCTCCAGCGACGGGCGCTCGGTGACCTTCGGCGGCCTGTCGGTCGGCAGCTGGTTCGGCGAGGGCACGCTGCTGCGCGCGGTGCCGCGCTCGGCCGACATCATTGCGCTGCGCCCGAGCCGTGTTGCCCAGTTGCCGCTGGAGACCTTCGAGTGGCTGCACCGCACGCAGCGCGGCTTCGATCATTTCTTGTTGCAGCAGATCAACGAGCGGCTGCACTGGTTCATGGGCAACTACGCGGCGCACCGGCTGCTCGATGCAGACAGCCAAGTGGCGCGCGCGCTTGCCGGGTTGTTCCACCCGTGGCTGCATCCGGGGAGCGAGCCGTATCTGCAGACTTCGCAAGAGGAGATCGCGAATCTCTCGGGCGTGTCGCGGCAGCGGTGCAATGCGGCGCTGAACCGGTTGAAGGAGGCGGGCTTCTTGCGGATCGAGTACGGGGGAATCACCGTGATCGACTTGGAAGGCCTACAGCGCTTCATCGAGTGAGTGACATTCGATCGAAGAAAGCTTTTGGCTTAATTTCTTGCGGTCATTTCGCCCAGCACCCGAACAACGTGGCGTCGAGGCGACTTCCAGTGCGTTCTTATGAATGCGAAAACCAAGGTTTTCGTTACATTCGTTTCCGACCTGCGGCATCGCTGCAGGCGCATCGAATCAATACGAAAGCAGAGGGATACATGAGGAGAAGCGTTGGAACCGCGTTCGTCGCGGCGTTGGTTTTTGGCTTGGCCGGCTGCGGCGGTGGTGGTGGCGGGGGAGGCGGAGGTGGAGGTGGAGGCGGTTTGGTCTTGCCGCCGATCGGCGTGGTGCCCACGCCGCCTCCCACGGTCGCCGAATTGAAGCTCACGGTCGAGATCGCTGGAAGCGCAGCCACGCCGGACGGCGCGGGCAAGTACACCGTGTTGCCCGGGCAGCAGGTCGTGGTCAAGGCAAGCGACAGCGCCGCATGGCTCGGGAGTGCACAAGGCACGGGCGTCACGCGCACCGATGTCGACACCACTGCCACGCAGTGGATCTCGCGCTTCGCCAATTCCGGCGCGACGGATGGCAGTTTCAAGCTCGTGGCCAGTGCCTCCAGCGACCGCTCGAAGGAATTGAACTTCGTGGTTCAACCGGGTGATTACCGGAATGGCGACTACATGGTGTTTGCGGCCAATGGCTCACGCCAGACCTTCAGCGTCGACTTCGACAAGGCAACCTACAGCATGACGGACGCGGCCGGCGACAAGACTTCCGGCACGTTGACGGCGGGCGGGGCTCCGGCCAACGCATGGACGATCGCCAACAGCCGCATCACCGGCACCAACACCTCGTCGCTCAAACCGCTGCAGGACAGCATCGTCGGCGCGTTCCCGTTCGCCGCGGCGTTTTCGTCCCCGGTGACCTATGCAGCAGCGCCCTTCGTTGCGACCCGCGCGTTCGTGCTCAACCAGGCCAAGCTGGACGGTACCTACGACCGCGCGCGCATCGAGATCACCAGCAGCACCGACCGCGAATCTGCCATTGCGCAGATCCAGATCTCGGGCGGCGGCGCGGTGATGAAGCAGTGCACCGACCTGGTCATCTACCGCATCGAGAGCTGCCCGGCGGGCAGCGTGTCGACGAGTTCGATCGAAGCCGACGGCACCACCGGCCTGTGGCTCATGAAAGACGCCGCCGGTGCCTTGCTCGGGCGCTTCGGCATTGCCAACATCGATGGCGACAAGATCTACCTGAGCGCAGGGACCTCACCGGCCACCTCGGGTCAGGTGCTGGCCATCGGCGTGCCGGCTGCGACAGGCTATGCCGACTTCAACGCCAGCGGCTGGTCGACAAAGGGCACCATCGACCTCGCCACCGTGGCATCGCCAAGCTATACGCTGTCGTCGGCGCCGATGACAGCAGTTGCCGGCCCACTCGCGCTGGGCACCCCTGGCCCCAGCAACCCACAAGGTATCCGCTCGGCAATCACCGGCTCGGACACCTACTTCGCGATGCGTTCGCGCAGCCTGGACCTGCTGATCGGCGCGCGCAGCCAGTCCGCAACGCGGGGCTTCCTGCACTTGGGCGTGATCCAGTAAGCGCCTCGCGTTGAACGCGAAGCCCGCGCGCCGAACCCGGCGCACGGGCTTTTTTTCATTGAGTCCGCCAAGGCGCTGCCGGCTACTTGCCCTCCGCCAATCGCTTGCGGTACTCGGTTGTCGTCACGCCCCCGAACCCCCAGTCATCGGTATCGATTTCCTCGATCACGATGTGCGTCCACTCCGGCGGCTTCTTCAGCACGCGTTCGAGGACTTCGGTGAACTCGGCGATGACCTGGGTTTTCTGCTCGCGCGTGACGCCGTCGCGGGTGATCTTCAGATTGACGAAAGGCATGGTGTGCTCCTTGGGTGAGTGGATGAGTGCGTGAGCGAGGCGATTACCAGGTGCCGGCGCTCGCGCCGCCGTCCACCGCCAGCACCACGCCCGACGTGAAGCCGGCGCCGGTGAGGTACAGCACCGCATCGGCGATCTCGCGCACGGTCGCGATGCGGCCGGCGGGCGCCAGGCCGCTCAAGAAACTGTGGTTCTCGGCCGGGTGCATCGGCGTGTCGACGATGCCGGGCGCCACCGCATTCACCTGGATGTTGTGCGGCGAGAGCTCGAGCGCGAGGGCGCGCGTCGCCGCATTGATGCCGCCCTTGACCAGCACCGGCACCAGGGCCGGCACCTTCAGGTTCGGCTGCAGCGCGATGCCCGCGGTGATGTTCACGATGTGACCCTTGCGGCGCGGAATCATGTGCTTCGCGGCGGCCTGCGAGGCGTAGACGAAACCCTTGAGGTTGGTGGCGACCAGCTGGTCGAGCTCTTCCTCGGTGTAGTCGACGAAGGGCTTGGCGTTGAAGATGCCGGCGTTGTTGATGAGCACATCGACGTGGCCGAAGCGCGCCACGGCGCGGTCGATGAGCTGCTCGGCCGTTGCACGCAGGGCGATGTCGCCCGCGACGCCGAGAAAGCGCGCCGGGTTGCCCAGCTGCTTGGCGGCAGCGGCGAGCCGCTCGTCGGTGCGGGCACCGGCGACCACGTTGAAGCCGCGTTCGAGGTACGCCGCCGCAAGGCCCAGCCCGATGCCGCTCGAGGCGCCGGTGATGACGACGGTGGAAGGTGAAGTGCTGTCTTGCATGTCGGTTCTCCAGAAGAGTTGATGAGGTGAGGAGAACTGTATTGATGACGCAGCCGTAGATAAATCGCTAGACTCGCACTTCACTTGATACGTGGAGTAATCAATCCATGCAACGGCAGTTCGGCGACATCCTCCTTGGCAGCATCGAACTCTTCTGCCTCGCGGCGGAGACGGGCGGCTTCACCTCGGCGGCGCTCGCCGCGGGCGTGACGCCGGCGGCGGTGAGCCGATCGATCTCACGACTGGAGAAACGACTCGGTCTTCGCCTGTTCGTGCGCACCACGCGCAGCGTGCGGCTCACCGACGCGGGCCGCTCCTACTTCGCGCAGTGCCGCCAGGCGCTCGCGCAACTCGCCGAGGCCGAGCGCGAAGTGATGGGCCAGCAGGCGCAGCCCTCGGGCACGCTGCGCATCAGCGTGCCGACCACCTACGGCCACCACCGCATCCTGCCGATGCTGTCCGCGTTCCGCGAACGTTATCCCGACATCCGGCTGCATGTGCACCTGAGCAACCGCAACATCGATTTCGTCGAAGAGGGATACGACATGGCCGTGCGCGTGCGCGCCCAGCCCGACTCCACGCTGATCGCGCGGCACCTGGAGGACGCGGCGCTCGTGGTGGTCGCGACGCGCAAGTACCTGAAGGCGACTGGCACGCCCCGCACGCCGGACGACCTCGTCGCGCACGAGTGCATCCAGTTCGAGCTGCCCAGCAGCGGGCGCCGCATCTCATGGCTCTTCAAGGAAGACGGCAAGGACCGCGAGGTGCTCGCGGACAGCGCCTACAGCTGCTCCGACGACGTGCTCGGCGGCGTCACGCTCGCCAAGAGCGGCGCCGGGTTGTTCCAGACCTACCGCTTCGTGGTGGAGAAGGAGCTTGCCGACGGCTCGCTCGTCGAGGTGCTGAAACCGTTCGCGGGCCGCTCGCGCCCGTACACGCTGCTGTACCCGGATGGGCGCCATGTGCCGCTGCGCATGCGGGTGTTCATCGATTTCCTGATGGCGCAGCGCGCTGCGTAACGCTGGCGAAGGCCGAGGCCTGAGGGCAGTGGGCTGCTAGTGGTCGGAGAAAGACTTTCCCTTCATGCCAGATGGCGTGCAACTTTTTCCAGAACCGCGCGCTGATTGGTAGCAGGTTCTTCTTGAACAGCGCGGGGGACATGAAACCTCTCCACGACCTCGAAGACGTGTTGCAGTGCTGGTTCGTTGCCTGTGACAAGTAGGTTGCACAGATGTCGAACAAAGTCGGCGAACGCCGCCTTATGCGGCAGCGAAGCTCGTCGGCCCACTCAGCCTGGATTTCTTCCCATCTGCCTGCAAGCCTGGGGCGAGCCTCGACGAGGAGCGGCATCATTACGCCGCATCGATCATTGGCTCAAGGCAGCTTCGGCCGAAAGGTCGCCATGGTGGCATTGAAAAGCTGCCCGGCAGCCTCCCTGCCTGGCTCACAGACCATCAACAGATTGAGGACTTTGCGGTTGGTCACGTAGCCGACGAAGAGAAAGACGTTTTCGTTCGCGACCTCTGCCACGTAGCTCATCTCAAGGCCGACGCCTCCCGAGTGCGGCCGGATCGATTGCTGCAGGACTTCCACGCGACCAGGAAATTGCTGCTCGTGCGCCTCGATGCGGCTTTTGATGCAAACCTCTGCCAGCCCTTGTCGTTTGTCTCCAGGCACCTCGTAGAACTGCACGCTCAGGACGATGGCGGCCTTCACGTGCTCTGAGTAGAAATTGAGGGAGTTCGCATCCGGACCCGGCATCGTCTTCCAGTGGTCGGGAAGGTCGAGCATGAACTCGTTGTAGGTGTGCTGGACCACACCAGCGATACGAACCTCCTTGGGGAAGGGAGGCGGTGCAACGGAAAAGGTGTAGTTCAGCTTCATCGCAAAAGCATGCCATATCTGAATGGCTGCACCACGCGCCTAGACGCCCAGCAGCTCCTCGAGCGCCTGCGGCTCGGCCAGCAGATCGGCCGACGCCCCGTGCCGCACGATCTGCCCCTTCTCCATCACCACCGCGAGGTCGGTGTGCGCGAGCACCTTGCGGTAGTCGCGGTCCACGATCAGCGTGGCGATGCCGGTGCTGCGGATCTCGCCGATCACGCGCCAGATCTCGGCGACGATGAGCGGTGCGAGGCCTTCGGTCGCCTCGTCGAGGATCAGCAAACGCGGATTGGTCATCAGCGCACGGCCGATGGAAAGCATCTGCTGCTCGCCGCCCGAGAGCTGCTGCCCGCCGTGCGAGAGCCGCTCGGCCAGCCGTGGAAAGGTCGCCATCACGCGGTCGAAGGTCCAGGCGCGACGGCCGTCGATGCCCGCGCGCTCGCTCATCACGAGGTTCTCGCGCACCGAGAGGTTCGGGAAGATGCCGCGGCCCTCGGGCACGTAGCCGATGCCAAGGCGCGCCATTTTCTCGGGCGGCCAGCCGGTGACGGTGCGGCCATCGACCTGCACTTCGCCCGAGGCGGGGCGCACGTAGCCCATCATGCTGCGGATGAGCGTGGTCTTGCCCATGCCGTTGCGCCCGAGCAGGCCCACCGAAGTGGCCGTCGGAATGCCGGCATGCACGCCGCGCAGGATGTGGCTGTTGCCGTAGTAGGTGTTGAGGTCGCGGACGATCAGCATCAGTGGTCTTCTCCGAGGTAGGCGGTGCGCACTTCGGGGTTCTCGCGAATCGATGTCGGGTCGCCGGTCGCAATCACCGTGCCGTTCACCATCACCGTGATGCGGTCGGCGATGCGGAAGACCGCATCCATGTCGTGCTCCACCAGCAGGATCGCGTGCGTGGCTTTCAGCCGCGCGAGCAGCGTGAGCATGCGGTCGGTTTCCTCGGCGCCCATGCCCGCGAGCGGTTCGTCGAGCAGCAGCACGCGTGGATTCGTCGCGAGGCACATTGCCACTTCGAGCTGGCGCTGCGCACCGTGGCTCAGCGTGCCCGCGATGCGCAGGGCTTCGTTCGAAAGACCCGCGGCTTCGAGCGCCGCATCGGCCGCAGCGTTGCTTGTCGCACACCGCTGCGAGGCCTGCCAGATCGACCAAGGCCGCGCGGTCGCGGCCTGCGCGGCGAGCCGGCAGTTCTCGTGCACGCTGAACTCCGGAAAGATGGTGGTGCGCTGGTAGCTGCGGCCCACGCCGTCGCGCGCGCGCCTCGATTGCGCGCGCTGCGTGATGTCGATGCCGTCGAGCGCGATGCGGCCTTCGGAGGCCTCGATCTCGCCCGAGAGCATGTTGATGAGCGTGGACTTGCCCGCGCCGTTGGTGCCGATCACCGCATGCACTTCGCCGACGTGCAGGTCGAGCGTGACGGCGTTCACCGCGGTGAGGCCGCCGAAGCGGCGGGTGAGGCCTTCGACGGAAAGCAGTGCAGTGGTGTTCATGGCATTGCTCCTTCCCCTTCCGGGGGAAGGTTGGGATGGGGGCAAGCGGCGCTGGCGGACATGGTGCTTTTGCGAAGGCCGCTTGCCCCCACCCCCGCCCTCCCCCGGAAGGGGAGGGAGAAAGACAGAAGATGGAAGCGGGTCATGCGGCCTCCTTCGGCGAGATGCGCTTCACGAGGCCGATCAACCCCTTCGGCAACCACGCCACGAACACGATGATCGCGATGCCCAGCGTGAGCTGCCAGTGGTCCGCGAGCGGCCCCATCACGGCGTGCGTCGAGAAGATTTCCTTCAAGAGCGTGAACGCGATCGCGCCGATCACCGCGCCGCGCAGGTGGCCGAGGCCGCCGAGGATCACCATCAGCAGCACCTCGCCCGAGTTGTGCCAGGCCATCAACTCGGGGTTGACCACCCCGTCGCGCGAAGCGAGCAAAAAGCCAGCGAGCCCCGCCAGCGCACCCGCCAGCACGAAGGCCGCGAGCTTGTAGCCGTACACCGGGAAGCCCGCAGCGCGCATGCGCTGCTCGTTCACGCGGATGCCCGCGAGCGCCGCGCCGAAGCGCGAGCGGCGAATCAGAGCGAGCAGCCCGTAGGTGAACACCAACGACGCGAGCACCACGTAGAACAGTACCGTGCGGTTCTCCAGGTCGAGTGCGCCGATGGCGGGCCGCACGTACATGTAGATGCCGTCGCTGCCGCCGCCGACCTTCGTGTCGTGGAACACGAAGAAGGCCATCTGCGCGAAGGCCAGCGTGACCATGATGAAGTACACGCCGCGCGTGCGCAGGCTCAAGGCGCCGACGAACAGCGCATAGAGCGCCG
Organism: Variovorax sp. W1I1; assembly: GCF_030815625.1. Lineage (NCBI taxonomy): Bacteria > Pseudomonadati > Pseudomonadota > Betaproteobacteria > Burkholderiales > Comamonadaceae > Variovorax > Variovorax sp. W1I1. Next base: position 6,275,224 of record NZ_JAUSWZ010000001.1, read on the forward strand.
CTGCGCCCATGGCCATCGGCAGCAGCAGCGCGAAGTTGCCGCCTTCGCTGCCTGATGCAAGCACCGTCACGTACGCGCCGATGCCGTAGAACGCTGCGTGGCCCAGGCTCACGAGGCCGGTCATGCCGACCAGCAGTTCGAGGCTCAGCGCGAAGATCGACAGGATCATCACCTTCACGACGAAGTCCGAGGCGTAGTTGCCCATCAACGGGCCGGCGATGCCGATGAGCAGCGCGCAGGCCAGGGGCACGAGGAATGCACCCTTCTTCATCATGGCCGCCTCCCCATCAGCCCTTCGGGCTTCCAGATCAGCACGATGGCCATCAAGAGGTAGATGCCGATGCCGCTCAAATCCGCGAAGAACACCTTGCCGAAGGTGTCGACAAAACCCACCAGCAGCGAGGCCAGCAGCGCACCGGTGATCGAGCCGATGCCGCCGATCACCACCAGCACGAAGCAGATGATGAGCACGCTCGCGCCCATGTTGGGGTACACCGAGGACATCGGCGCGGCGATCATCCCGGCCAACGCGGCGAGCGCCACGCCCGCCGCGAACACGATGCGGTAGAGCCGCTTCACGTCGATGCCCAAGCCCCGCACCATGTCGCGGTTGCTCGCGCCGGCGCGGATCATCATGCCCAGCCGCGTGCGGTTCACCACCCAGTACAGGCCGACCGCGAGCACGATGCACGCGGCCGATGCGAAGAGCCGGTACCACGGGTAGCTCATGACGTTGCCGAGCGCAAAGCTGCCGTCCAGCCAGGCGGGCACTTTCACGCCATGCACGTCGTTCCCCACGAGGATGGAGCGCAGCTCCTCGAACACCAAAATGAGCCCATAGGTCATGAGCACCTGCTGCAGGTGGTCACGCTGGTAGAGGTAGCTGAAGAACGCCCATTCGAGCAGGTAGCCGAAGATCGCCGCGAGCACCACGCCCGCCACCAGCATCAGCAGGAACTGGTCGCCGAACAGCGGCGCGAGCGAGAACGCGAGATACGCGCCGATCATGTAGAAGCTGCCGTGCGCGAGGTTGATCACGCCCATGATCCCGAAGATCAGCGTGAGGCCCGACGCCACGAGAAAGAGCAGCAGTCCGTACTGAACGGAGTTCAGGCACTGGACGAGGAAGGTTCCGAAATCCACAGGGTGATACCGGTTGGAAGCAAAGACGAAGGCCCCTCACCATCCATTCGACGATCCGTTCGGCCTGAGCTTGTCGAAGGCTTGCCAGGGTTGTGCCCTGGCTTCGACAGGCTCAGCCCGAACGGTGGTGATAGTGGTGGGGTGGTGTGGAACGAACGTTTGGGAAATGACGTGGAATGCGTGCGGTGCGCGGCTTACATCCTGCAGCCGCGTGCCGGATCTGCCAGGCCCTTGATCGCGGTGCTCACGAGCTTGTTCTCCTTGCCATCCACCTTGCGCAGGTAGATGTCCTGCACCGGGTTGTGCGACTTGCTCATGGTGAAGGTGCCGCGCGGGCTGTCGATCTTGGCCTTCTCGATGGCGCCCGTGAACTCGGCCTTCTTCGAGATGTCGCCCTTGGTCGCCGCGAGGCCCACGCCCAGCATCTGTGCCGCGTCGTAGCCCTGCACCGCATACACGTCCGGCTGCAGCTTGAACGACTTGGCATACGCCACGCGGAAGGCATTGTCGCGCGCGGTGTTGAGGCCGTCCGCGTAATGCAGGGTGGTCAGCATGCCCTGTGCCGAGTCGCCTTGCGCATCGAGCGTGCCGTCGGTCAGGAAGCCCGGGCCGTAGAGCGGAATGGTCTTGTTGAGGCCCGCAGCCTGGTAGTCCTTGACGAACTTCACCGCGCCGCCGCCCGCGAAGAAGGCGTACACCGCATCGGGCTTGGCCGCCGCGATTTCGGTGAGGAGCGCCTGGAACTCCACGTTGGGGAAGGGCAGCGTGAGCTGCTTGTCGACCTTGCCGCCGTTCTTCTCGAAGCCTTCCTTGAAGCCGTTGACCGACTCGTCGCCGGCCGCGTACTTCCAGGTGATGGTCATCGCCTTCTTCTTGCCCTGCTGCTTGGCCGCGACCTCGCCCATCGCGAAGGCCGGCTGCCAGTTGCTGAACGAGCTGCGGAAGATGTTGGGCGCGCACATCGGGCCGGTCACCGCGTCGGCGCCGGCATTCGGCACGATCAGCACGGTGCCGCTTTCCTTGGCGGCCTTGGCCATCGCCATCGCGACGCCGGAGTGCACGGTGCCCACGATCACGTCGACGTTGTCGCGCTTGATGAGCTTGTTGACGTTGTCGGTTGCCTTGGCGGGATCCGATTCGTCGTCGACCTTGAAGTACTCGATCTCGCGGCCCGAGAGCTTGCCGCCCTGTTCGTCAACGTAGAGCTTGAAGCCGTTCTCGATGGCCACGCCCAGCGCGGTGTAGGTGCCGCTGTACGGCAGCATGAGGCCGACCTTGAGCTTGCCGGTGCCCTGGGCGCCGGCCGCCGAGGCGAGGGCGGCGAAGGCGATGGCGGTGAGCGCGAGGCGCGCGGTGCGGATGGTCGTCATGGTGTCTGTCTCCTGTTTTTGGTGATGAAAGCGGCGGTTGCGACGGTGACACGTTCCGGCTGATCGCGATGTGGGGAATGCCCGCATTCAGGGATTTCCACCAGTTCGCAATCGCCGGCGACGCGCGCGGCAATGCCGCGGACCTGCGCGAGCGTTCCGTACTCGTCGTCGATGCCCTGGATGGCGAGCACCGGGTAGCGGATGGCGTCGAGTTCGGCCTCGATGTTCCAGTCGCGAAAGGGCGGATGCAGCCAGATGCGGTTCCAGCCCCAGAAGGCGGAATCGGCACTGTCGTGGTAGCGGGCGAGCTTCTTCGGCAGGTCGGTCGAGAGGTAGGCCGTGCGGGCCAGCTCGATGTTCGCGACCGTCACGTCTTCCACGAAGATGTGCGGGGCCAGTACGACAAGGCCCGACACACGCTCGGGAAAGCGCGAGGCATACAGCAGCGAGATCGAGCCGCCGTCGCTGTGGCCGAAGAGCCAGGGCTTTTCGTGGTCGAGCTTCAAGGCGGTGAAGAGGGCAGGCAGCACCTCGTGCGCCTGGCGGTGCATGAAGTCGACGTCCCAGATCTCGTTGTCTTCGCGCGGGGTGGAGCGGCCGTAGCCGGGACGCGAGAACACGAGGCCGCGGGCGTCGGCGGCCTCGCAGATTTGCGCGGGGAAATCCTTCCACATCGCGACGGAGCCGAGGCCTTCATGCAAAAAGACGATGAGCGGAGCGTCGGTGCGCTCGGGGGCGATCCACGCGCACTCGACCTGCACGGCGCGGCCGCGCCAGGCGATGGTGGTGAAGTCGGGCGTGTGCATCGCTGCGCTCACGCCTGCTTCTCGCGCTCGCGCAGGCGGAAGCGCTGGATCTTCCCCGTCGCCGTCTTCGGCAGTTCGCTCACGAATTCGAGAAAACGCGGGTACTTGTACGGCGCGAGGCGCTCCTTCACGAAGGCCTTGAGTTCATCCTCGGTCGCGGCACTGCCGTCCTTCAGCACGACGAAGGCCTTGGTCTTGGTGAGGCCCTCTGCGTCTTCCTTGCCGATCACCGCGGCTTCGAGCACAGACGGATGCTGCATCAGCGTGGCCTCGACCTCGAACGGCGAGACATAGATGCCGCTCACCTTCAGCATGTCGTCGCTGCGGCCCGCGTAGGTGAAGTAGCCGTCGGCATCGCGCGTGTACTTGTCACCGCTCTTGGTCCAGCCGCCCTGGAAGGTGTCGCGCGACTTCTCGCGGTTGTTCCAGTACATGAGCGCCGAGCTCGGGCCGCGGATGTAGAGGTCGCCGACTTCGCCGTCGGGCACGGGGCGGCCGTCTTCGCCGCGCAGTTCGACCTCGTAGCCCTCCACCGGCTTGCCCGTGGTGCCGTAGCGCACGTCACCGGGGCGGTTGGAGATGAAGATGTGCAGCATCTCGGTCGAGCCGATGCCGTCGATGATCTCGCAGCCGTAGTGCGCCTTGAAGCGCTGCGCGATCTCGCCGGGCAGGGCCTCGCCGGCGGACGAGCACATGCGCAGCGCGACAGTGTCGCGTGCGGGCAGCTTGGGCGAGGCGAGCATGCCGGCGAAGCCCGTGGGTGCACCGAAGAACACGGTGGGCTTGTGCTCGGTCCAGCGGCGGAAGGTGGCGTCGGGCGTGGGCCGCTCGGCCATCAGCACGACGGTGGCGCCGACGGTGAGCGGAAAGGTCAGCGCATTGCCCAGGCCGTACGCGAAGTACATCTTGGCGGCCGAGAAGCACACGTCGTCTTCGGTCAGCGCGAGCACCGGCTTGCCGTAGAGCTCGGCCGTCCACCAGAGGTTGGCGTGCGTGTGGACCGTGCCCTTGGGCTTGCCGGTGGAGCCGGAGGAATAGAGCCAGAAGCCGGGGTCGTCGGAGGCGGTGTTCACTGGCGCGGCCAGCGGTTCGGCCTTGGCGAGTGCGGCGTCGAACTCTTGCGCGTTTTCCGGCAACGAGCCGGTGGGCTGCGAGACGATCAGCGCCTGCAGCTCGTGCGCACCGCGCCCCATCGCATCCTGCAGCGTCGGCAGCAGCGCGCCCGACACCAGCGCGGCCTGCGCGCGGCTGTGGTCGAGCATGTAGGCGTAGTCCTCGGGCGTGAGCAGCGTGTTGACGGCGACGGGCACGATGCCGGCGTACAGGCAGCCGAGGAAGCTCACCGGCCAGTCGTTGGTGTCGAGCATCAGCAGCAGCACGCGCTCTTCGCGGCGCACGCCTGCGGCTTTCAGCGCGGCGGCCAGGCGGCGCGCGCGGTCTTCGAGCTGGCCGTAGCTCAGCGTGCCGCGGTCGTCGATGTAGGCGGCGCGCCCGGCGCGGCTGCGGTTGAGTGCGAACAGGTGTTCGGCGAAATTGAATCGTGCGGGCAGGCTCATCGTGTTGTCTCCTTGGGGCCTCTCTCTGTTTGTTCTAGAGGCCGAGGGCGGCGAGCACGCCGGGGCTCGCCTGCACCGCGCTCTTGCGGTGATAGAAATCGAGCGCGCGCAAGCCGCCCAGTTCGGCGCCGCCGCCTGCGCGGCCGGGGCCGCCGTGCATCGACATGGGCATCACGTTGCCGTGGCCCGTGTGGGCTTGTGCGACCTCGGCCGTGATTACGTGGACGCGGCCGTGGCTCGGTGCGACGGCGACTGCGGCCTGTGCGAGCGCGGCGTCGTCGCTGCCATACAAGGATGTGACGAGCGAGCCCTGGCCACGGTGCGCCAATGCGATGCCGTGCGCGAGATCGCGGTACGGCAGCAGCGTGGCGACGGGGCCGAACACCTCGACGTCATGCACGCGCTGCGCCGCATCGGCATCGCGTGCGCCCAGCAGCACCGGGCCGATGCAGGCGGCGATGGCGGGGTCGGCATCGATCAGCGGCTTGCTGCGGCTGTCGTGCAGCACGGTGGTCTGGGCGGCGAGCGCATCGAGTCCATCGCGCACCGCATTCAGTTGCGCACGGCTCACCAGCGAACCCATGCGCACGCTCTCGTTGCGCGGATTGCCGACGGTGACGCCCGCGAGCTTCGCGCCAATGGCTTCGGCTGCCGCGTCGTACACCTCGGCGGGCACGAGGATGCGGCGGATGGCGGTGCACTTCTGGCCCGATTTCACCGTCATCTCGCGCACCACTTCGCGCACGAGCAGGTTGAAGGCCTCGCTGCCGGGCGCGGCGCCGGGCAGCAGCAGGGCGCTGTTGAGGCTGTCGGCCTCGATGTTCGCGCGCACCGAGCGCGCGGCCACGGCGGGGTGCGAGCGGATCACCGCCGCGGTCTCGGCCGAGCCGGTGAACGAGACCACGTCGAAGGGCTGGAGCTGATCCATCAGCCCGGCCGAGCTGCCGCAGATGACCGAGAGCGCGCCCGCGGGCAGCACGCCCGCATCGACCACGTCGCGCACCATGCGCTGCGTGAGCCAGGCGGTGGCCGTCGCGGGCTTCACGATCACGGGCACGCCTGAGAGCAGTGCCGGCGCGGCCTTTTCCCACAAGCCCCACGACGGGAAGTTGAAGGCGTTGATGAACAGCGCCACGCCATGCGTCGGCACCTGCAGGTGCTGCGACTGGAACACCGGCTCCTTGCCGAGCTTGACCGCATCGCCGTCGCGCAGCGCACGCACGTCGCCGAGCGCATCGCCCCACTTGGTGTACTGGCCGAGCGTGAAGATGGCGCCGTCGATGTCGACGGCCGAGTCGTTCTTCACCGTGCCGGAGTTCGCGGTGGCGATCTCGTAATAGGCATCGCGGTTGGCCTGCAGCACCTTGACGATCGCGCCGAGCAGGCCGGCGCGCTGGCGGTAGGTGAGGGCGCGCAATGCGTTGCCGCCCTGTTCGCGCGCAAACGAGAAAGCTTCGGGCAGGTCGAGCCCCGTCGCATCGACACGCGCGAGTTCGGTGCCCAGCACCGGATCGAACAGCGGCGTGCCGGCGCCCGAGCCGCTTTGCCAGCGGCCGGCGACGTAGTTGGAAAGGAGGTCGGTCATTGCGTGAACTTGATCTGCCCTTCGGGCAGGAGATAAAGGACGAGCGCGCGGCCTTGCGCGACGGTCGGGCGGTGCGCGGTGCCGGGCCCGTAGACGCACCAGCCCGCGGGCCGTCCATCGAAGGTGGCGGCGGCGCTGTCGGCCAGCGGCATGATCAGGTCGATCTCGCCGCTGGGATGCGTGTGGTGCGGGCCGGCGATGTCCTGCATGTCGACCACGTCGACCGAGAAGCGGTGCAGCGCGTCTTCGGCCTTGAAGACGCGGCCATATTTGATGCCGCCGCCTTCGCGCTCGCAGAGCCAGCCTTCGGCGACGCCGCCGATGCAGGCCTGGCGCAGTTGTTCGAAGCTGGCGCTGCCTGCGCCGTGGGTGGCGTTGAGCCATTGGTCGAGTTGGGCGTCGAGCGGCCGGCCGGCGATTTCGGCGGTCAGGCCGGCGATCAACTGGTGAAATGCTTCCTTGCCTGTGGCTGGGTGGCTGCTGTCGGACATCGTGGGGCCTCGAACTTGTGGAACTGCCTTGCAGGAATACCGCGTGTGCAGTATCTTGCTTGTGGCCGAACAATAAGCACCGAGACAATGAGTGTCAAGCAATATAGTGCATCTATGGTGTTTACCCTGAGCGCGCACAATCCCGGCCACGAACGAGGACTCGCATGAATGAGCATGTAGACGCGGTGCTGACTACCGCGCCAGAGGGCGGCAACTCCAGCGCCGCACCGGCCGGGGAGGCCAAGAATCCGCTGCTGGCCGCATTGGGCGACCGGGTGCGCAACCTGCGCGCGCAGCGCGGCCTCACGCGCAAGGCGGTGGCCGTTGCGGCCGACGTGTCGGAGCGGCACCTGGCAAACCTGGAATACGGCATCGGCAACGCATCGATCCTGGTGCTGCAGCAGGTGGCCGGCGCGCTGCATTGCTCGCTGGCCGAGCTGGTCGGCGACGTCACGACCAGCTCGCCCGAGTGGCTGCTGATCCGCGAGCTGCTCGAGAACCGCAGCGAAGCCGACCTGCGCCGCGTGCGCGTGGCGCTCGGTGAATTGCTGGGCACCGCTTCGGTCGATCCGGCGCGGCACCGCCGCATCGCCCTCGTGGGCCTGCGCGGCGCGGGCAAGTCCACGCTCGGGCAGATGCTGGCCGACGACCTCGACGTGCCCTTCGTGGAACTGAGCCGCGAGATCGAGAAGCTCGCGGGCTGCAGCGTGCGCGAGATCCACGACCTCTACGGCACCAACGCCTACCGCCGCTACGAGCGCCGTGCGCTCGAAGAGGCCGTGCAGATCTACGGCGAGGTCGTGATCGCGACGCCGGGCGGCATCGTTTCCGACCCCGCCACCTTCAACGAACTGCTCGCGCACTGCACCACCGTGTGGCTGCAGGCCGCGCCCGAGGAGCACATGGGCCGCGTCGCCGCGCAGGGCGACACCCGCCCGATGGCCGCAAGCAAGGAAGCGATGGAAGACCTGCGCCGCATCCTGAACGGCCGCGCCGCCTTCTATTCGAAGGCCGACCTTTCGGTGGACACGACTGGCAAGAGTCTGTCGCAAAGCTTCCACGCGCTGCGTGCGGTGACCCGCCAGTCGATGGGCCTGGTCTAAGGCCGGGCTGAACTGAAAAAAAGCACAACAGGCATTGACTTGCCTGTTTGCATGCAGCATGATGCATGTCATCGGCGCAAGAAAGTGCATTATCTTTCCTGTTCCCGGTTTCCGAACACAGCCCCACAGGAGACTCCGCATGACCGACACCACCACGCTGCAGGCGCCCCCGCGCGTCGACTACCGCACTGAACCTGGCCAGTACCGTCACTGGTCCCTCAGCTTCGACGGCGCCATCGCCCGCCTCGTGCTCGACATCGCGGAAGACGGCGGCATCCGCCCCGGCTACAAGCTCAAGCTCAACAGCTACGACCTGGGCGTGGACATCGAACTGAACGACGCGCTCAACCGCGTGCGCTTCGAGCACCCCGAAGTGCGCAGCGTGATCGTGACGAGCGGCAAGGACCGCATCTTCTGTTCGGGCGCCAACATCTTCATGCTGGGCGTCTCGGGCCACGCCTGGAAGGTGAACTTCTGCAAGTTCACCAACGAGACCCGCAACGGCATCGAAGACTCGTCGAAGCACTCGGGCCTGAAGTTCCTCGCGGCCGTGAACGGCGCCTGCGCCGGCGGCGGCTACGAGCTGGCGCTGGCCTGCGACGAGATCCTGCTGGTGGACGACCGCTCCTCGGCCGTCTCGCTGCCCGAAGTACCGCTGCTCGGCGTGCTGCCCGGCACCGGCGGCCTCACCCGCGTGACCGACAAGCGCCATGTGCGCCATGACCTCGCCGACATCTTCTGCACCAGCGTCGAAGGCGTGCGCGGCCAGCGCGCCGTCGAGTGGCGACTGGTCGATGCCGTGGCCAAGCCCGCGCAGTTTGCCGCCGCCGTGCAAGACCGCGCCTCGCAGCTTGCCGCCGGCAGCGACCGCCCCGCGGGCGGCAAGGGCGTGGCGCTCACGCGCCTGGAACGCACCGACAGCGCCGACGGCATCAGCTACTCGCACGTCGACATCCAGATCGACCGCAGCAAGCGCACCGCGACGATTACCGTGAAGGCACCCACCGGCGCGCAGCCGGCCGACATCGCCGCCATCGAAGCCGCGGGCGCCGCGTGGTGGCCGCTCGCGATGTGCCGCGAACTCGACGACGCGATCCTGAACCTGCGCACCAACGAACTCGACGTGGGCACCTGGCTGCTAAAGACCGAAGGCGAAGCCGCCGCCGTGCTCGCATCGGACGCCGTGATGCTCGCCAACAAGGACCACTGGCTCGTGCGCGAAACCATCGGCGCACTGCGCCGCACGCTGGCGCGCCTCGATGTGTCGTCGCGCAGCCTGTTCGCGCTGGTCGAAGCGGGTTCGTGCTTCGCCGGCACGCTGGCCGAACTGGCCTTCGCGGCCGACCGCACCTACATGCTCGCGCTGCCCGACGATGCCGAGCGCGCCCCGAAGCTCGTGCTCGACGAATTCAACTTCGGATTCTTCCCGATGGTGAACGACCAGAGCCGTCTGCAGCGCCGCTTCTATGAAGAAGCCGCGCCACTCGACGCCGCGCGCGCAGCAGCCGGCAAGCCGCTGGACGCCGATGAGGCCCTGAAGCTCGGCCTGGTCACCGCCGCGCCCGACGACATCGACTGGGACGACGAGATCCGCATCGCCATCGAGGAGCGCGCCGCCATGTCGCCCGACGCGCTCACCGGCCTGGAAGCCAACCTGCGCTTCGCGAGCAAGGAGAACATGGCCACCCGCATCTTCGGCCGGCTCACCGCCTGGCAGAACTGGATCTTCAACCGCCCCAACGCCGTCGGCGAAAAGGGCGCGCTCAAGGTCTACGGCACCGGCGAAAAGGCCGGCTTCGACATGAACCGCGTTTGATACCGCAGTCCGTACAACCCAAGGAACAACGATGAGCACGATCAACTACAGCGAGAAGATCCCCAACAACGTCAACCTCGGCGAAGACCGCACGCTGCAGCGCGCGCTCGAAGGCTGGCAGCCGAACTTCATCAACTGGTGGGACGACGTGGGCCCCGAAGGCTCGACCAACCACGACGTGTACCTGCGCACCGCGGTGAGCGTCGATCCGCAGGGCTGGGCGCAGTTCGGCCACGTGAAGATGCGCGACTACCGCTGGGGCATCTTCCTGAACCCGGGCGATGCGAACCGCGAGGTCCACTTCGGCGACCACAAGGGCGAGAAGGCCTGGCAGGACGTGCCCGGCGAACACCGCGCCAACCTGCGCCGCATCATCGTGACGCAGGGCGACACCGAGCCCGCGTCGGTCGAGCAACAGCGCCACCTGGGCCTCACGGCGCCGTCGATGTACGACCTGCGGAATCTCTTCCAGATCAACGTGGAAGAAGGCCGCCACCTGTGGGCCATGGTCTACCTGCTGCAGAAGCACTTCGGCCGCGATGGCCGCGAAGAAGCCGATGCATTGCTGCAGCGCACCTCGGGCGACGAGAACAACCCGCGCATCCTGGGTGCCTTCAACGAACGCACGCCCGACTGGCTCGCGTTCTTCATGTTCACCTACTTCACCGACCGCGACGGCAAGTTCCAGCTCTCGGCGCTGGCCGAGAGCGCGTTCGATCCGCTCGCGCGCACCACGAAGTTCATGCTGACCGAAGAGGCGCACCACATGTTCGTGGGCGAAAGCGGTGTGTCGCGCGTCATCGCGCGCACCGCACAGGTGATGAACGAACTCAAGACCGACGACGCGCAGAAGATCCGCGCCGCGGGCTGCATCGACCTGGGCACGATCCAGCGCTACCTGAACTTCCACTACAGCGTGACCATCGACCTGTTCGGCGCCGACCAGTCGAGCAACGCCGCCATCTTCTACAGCTCGGGCCTGAAGGGCCGCTACGAAGAAGGCAAGCGCACCGACGACCACATCCTCAAGGGCCAGACCTACAAGGTGCTCGAGGTGAAGGACGGCCAGCTCGTCGAGAAGGACGTGCCGATGCTCAACGCGCTCAACGAAGTGCTGCGCGACGACTTCATCAAGGACTCGGTGGCCGGCGTGGGCCGCTGGAACAAGGTGCTCGAGAAGGCCGGCATCCCGACCCGCCTGGTCGTGCCGCACAAGGCCTTCAACCGCCAGATCGGCGCGCTCGCCGGCATCAAGATGTCGCCCGAGGGCCGCGTGGTGAACGAGGTCGAATGGGCCGCCAAGCGCGATGAGTGGCTGCCCAGTTCCGAAGACTTCGCTTTCGTGGCATCGTTGATGGGCCGCGTGGTGGAGCCGGGCAAGTTCGCAGGCTGGATTTCGCCGCCGGTGATGGGCATCAATCGCCAGCCCGTCGATTTCGAGTACGTGCGCTTCGGCTGAGCGCCTGGATATGAATCCCTCGCCCCCACGGCGAGGGGATGGAGAACAACATGGACATGGCCGTTGAAGCCGGAGTCATCAAGCAGCACCTGATCGACCCCGAGATCTGCATCCGCTGCAACACCTGCGAGGCCACCTGCCCCGTCAACGCGATCACGCACGACGACAACAACTACGTCGTGCGGGCCGACGTGTGCAATGGCTGCATGGCCTGCATCTCGCCGTGCCCGACGGGCTCCATCGACAACTGGCGCACGATGCCGCTGGTGCGCGCGTACACCATCGAGGAACAGCTCACCTGGGAAGAACTGCCCGCGGAACTGACGCCCGAAGAACTCGAAGCCGCCGGTGTTTCCGCCGATGCGGGCGATGAAGGCGGTGCCGGCGCCGCGCCTTCGCCGACCCAAGCGCAAGCCCCGGTCGAGCCCATCGAAGCGGTCTTCAACTCCGCACAGTACGGCGCCACGGTGCCGCCGTGGTCGGCCGCGCATGCGTATACCAACCTGTTCCCGCCGAAGACGCCGACGACCGCCACCGTGGTGGGCAACTTCAATTGCACCGAAGCTGGCTTCGAGAGCGAGACGCACCACATCGTCCTTGACTTCGGCGTGGTGCCGTTCCCCGTGCTCGAAGGCCAGTCGATCGGCATCGTGCCGCCGGGCGTGGATGCCATCGGCAAGCGCCACCATGCGCGCCAGTATTCGGTGGCGAGCCCGCGCAACGGCGAGCGGCCCGGCTACAACAACGTCTCGCTCACCGTCAAGCGCGTGACCGAAGACCACCAGGGCGACCCGGTGCTCGGCGTGTGCTCCAACTACGTGTGCGACCTGAAGGTGGGCGACACGGTGCAGGTGGTGGGGCCCTTCGGCGCCTCGTTCCTGATGCCGAACCATCCCAAGTCGCACATCGTGATGATCTGCACCGGCACCGGCAGCGCACCGATGCGCGCGATGACCGAATGGCGCCGGCGCCTGCGCAAGAGCGGCAAGTTCGAAGGCGGCAAGCTCATGCTGTTCTTCGGCGCGCGCACGCAGCAGGAGCTGCCGTACTTCGGCCCGCTGCAGTCGCTGCCCAAGGACTTCATCGACATCAACCTCGCGTTCTCGCGCACGCCCGGAAACCCCAAGCGCTATGTGCAGGACCTGATGCGCGAGCGCGCCGCGGACCTGGCCGCGCTGCTGAAAGACGGCAGCAGCCACTTCTACGTGTGCGGCTTGAAGAGCATGGAAGAGGGCGTGGTGCTCGCGCTGCGCGATGTGGCGACGGAAGCGGGGCTCGACTGGGACACGGTCGGTGCATCGTTGAAGCGCGAAGGCCGCCTGCACCTGGAAACCTACTGAGCCGCGGCGGATGAAGTTCGCCGACTTTCATGCGGGCCAGGTCATCGAGGCCGGGCCGTACGTGCTCACCGAAGCCGAGCTGGTCCGGTTCGCGAAGGACTACGACCCGCAATGGTTCCACACCGATGCAGAAGCCGCCGCGGACAGCGCGTTCGGTGGACTGATCGCCAGCGGCTGGCACACCTGTGCGATCGCCATGCGCCTCGTGGTCGAAGCGGCGCTGAAGGGTTCGGAGTCTTTTGCGTCACCGGGGCTCGAGCATGTGCGCTGGCCCCACCCCGTGCGGCCCGGCGATGCCTTGCGGCTCGTGGCCGACGTGATCGAGGTGCGCCGCTCCGAGAAGCGGCCGACGCTCGGCATCCTGCGGTGGCGCTGGCGGCTGTTCAACCAGCGTGAACTGATGGTGCTCGACGTGGAAGTCACGAGTCTCTTTCGGCTCGAAGCGATCTGAAAAAAAGCCCGCAACGCGAGCGCTGCGGGCTTGTGCGGACAGCGTGATGCGCGTCTGCTTACTTCGTGAGGTCGACCGCGCCGGAGCCCTTGGCCTTGCCGCTGGCCTTCGCCCCCACGCCGGTCCCCGATGGCTTCACCGCGCCGCCCGCCGAGCCGACCGCACCGGTCGCACTGTTCAGTGTGCCGCCCACGGTGTTCGTGAGGCCGCCTGTCGCACTGGTCGCACCGCCCACGGCACCGGTGGCGCCGCCTACCGTGCTGGTCGCGTTGCCCACGGCGCCAGTCGTGCTGCCGACCACGCCACCGACCGTGCCACCCAGCCCGCTTGCCGCGTTGCCGGCACCGCCATTGGCTGATGTGCCCGCACCCGCCGCAGCGCCGGTACTTGCGCCTGCACTGCCTTGCGCTGGTGCAGCTTTGACCGCGCCCGATGTATTCACATCGGCGTTCACGCCCACGCCGACCCCCACGCCTTGTGCCTGGGCGAAGCCGCTCATGGCAAGAAGGCCTGCGAGCAAGGCGCCGACGAAGATGGATTTGTTTTGTTGTTGCTTCATGGTGACTGTTCCTTTCGTTTGAATGGTCACTGACTGACAAGAACCGGCTCGGGGCCAGTTCGGTCGCTACCGTGACCACGTCGCACCCTGTCGCCGTGTGCGGGGTGTTCGCTCTCGCTTGTGGGACGTGTCCGTCGGCGTGAATGGCGCCTTGCGCGTTGCTGCGCGCGGTCGCTCAAGCGAGCGCAGGGCGCAAACCTTTCGTTCGTCAGGGTCAAATAGACCTTTCGCCGGCACCAATGATTTCACGCAACCAATAATGTTGCATGAAACGAGACAGCAAGCTTTCAGCCGTTCTCCACGTGCTGCTGCACATGGCCGAGATGGAGGGGCCCATCACCTCCGAGTCGCTTGCGGCGGCGATGCACACCAACCCGGTCGTCGTGCGGCGGATCATGGCGGGCCTGCGCCAGGCCGGCTTCGTGAGCTCGGCCAAGGGCCACGGCGGCGGCTGGGTGCTGTCGTGCTCGCTAGCGCGCGTGACGCTCGGCGACATCCACAACGCCGTCGGCGCGCCCGCGCTGCTGGCAATGGGCAACCGCACCGAGAGCCCCGGCTGCATCGTCGAGCAGGCCGTGAATGCGGCGCTCGACGACGCCTTCGATGCGGCGGAGGCCTTGCTGCTCAAGCGCTTCAACAGCATCACGCTGGCCGATCTCTCCAAGGACTTTCATCGCCGCATGGCGGGCGGCGGTTTCACCCAGAAGGACATTGAACATGCGCTATGACGCTCTCGTCGTGGGCGGCAGCTTTGCCGGCCTTTCTGCTGCCATGCAGCTTGCGCGCGCACGCAAGAAGGTGTGCGTGGTCGATGCGGGCGCGCCGCGCAACCGCTTCGCCGCCGCGGCGCACGGCTTCTTCGGACAGGACGGCGTGCCGCCGCTGAAGATGATTGCCGACGCGCGGGCCAAGCTCCTGGCCTATCCGAACGTCACCTTCATCGAAGGCCGCGTGGCGAGTGCGCAGGCTGATGGTGCGGGCGGCTTTGTCGCATCGCTCGATGACGGCGACCGGCAGCTCTCGGCCGGCAAGCTCCTGCTGGCCTTCGGTGTGCAGGACGGCTTTCCGGACGGCATCGCCGGCGTGCGCGAACGCTGGGGTACCAGCGTGCTGCACTGTCCCTATTGCCACGGTTATGAATTCAGCGGCCGCAGGCTCGGTGTGCTGATCGAGGCGCCGCACCCGCCGGATCACGCGATGCTGATCGCCGAGTGGGGGCCGGCGACGCTGTTCCTGAACGGCAACAACACGGTGGACGAGGAGGCGCGCGCGAAGCTGCAGGCGCGCGGCGTGACGATCGAACCTGGCCGCATCGTCGCGCTGGAAGGGCCGGCAAGGGACCTGACCGGTGTGCGCCTCGAAGACGGACGCATCGTGCCGGTCGACGCGCTGTTCATGGTCCCGCGCACGCGTCCTTCCAGCCCCATTGCGGAACAGCTGGGATGCGCATTCGACGACGGCCCGGCCGGCCCGGTGATCCGCACCGACCCGATGAAGATGACCACCGTGCCCGGTGTGTATGCCGCGGGCGATGTGGCAATGCCGATGCACAACGCCACGCTGTCCTCGGCCGACGGCGTGATGGCCGGCACGTCGATGCACCGCGCGATGGTGTTTGGCGCTTGACCCCACTTTTTTCTCGGGCTCGGGAAAAACGGGCTCGGAGCCCCCTATAATTCGACGCTCGAAATGCGGGAATAGCTCAGTTGGTAGAGCGCAACCTTGCCAAGGTTGAGGTCGAGAGTTCGAGACTCTTTTCCCGCTCCACATTTCATGCAAAAGGCCACCTCTTCGGTGGCCTTTTCTTTTGGGGCGCGCATTCAGCCCTTGGCCGGCAACACCGTTCCGCGGCTCTCGCCGAATCCGATGCGCGCATGACCCGGCTTCTCGCAACAGCCGCGCAGCAGCACCGCATCGCCGTCTTCCAGGAACCCGCGCTGCTCGCCGTTCGCCAGCGCCACAGGGCTTTGCCCCGCCCGCGTCAACTCGATGATCGCGCCGGCCTCGCCTTCGCCAGGCCCCGAGATCGTGCCGCTGCCGAACAGGTCGCCCGG
Source organism: Variovorax sp. W1I1 (assembly GCF_030815625.1). Taxonomy (NCBI): domain Bacteria; kingdom Pseudomonadati; phylum Pseudomonadota; class Betaproteobacteria; order Burkholderiales; family Comamonadaceae; genus Variovorax; species Variovorax sp. W1I1. The sequence continues at coordinate 6,290,957 of NZ_JAUSWZ010000001.1, forward strand.
GTTCAGCTGGCAACCGCCCATCGTGTGGTGCGCCACCATCTGCGCCACGCTCCAGTACTGGTGTTTGAAGCTCGTGCGCGACAGGCGTGAGGGGCCGCTCTTGCCTTCGCGTGCCTTCTCGCTTTCGAGCCACACCTCCAGGCGGATGTCGATCGCGCCGCTCTCCCGGTTCGATTTGCTCTCCAGATAGTCGAGCGGCTGGGGCTCGCTGCTCGGCCGTGTCCAGGCCTGGCGATAGGGCGCGAGCGCTTCCATCGTCACGATCCACGGCGAGATGGTGGTCGCGAAGTTCTTCGCAAGAAAGGGCCCGAGCGGCGCCATCTCCCAGAACTGGATGTCGCGCGCGGACCAGTCGTTGAGCAAACAGATGCCGAAGATATGTTCCTCCGCGCGTTCGAGCGGAATCGGCTCGCCGGCTGCGTTGCCTTCGCCGATCCACACGCCGAGTTCGAGCTCGTAGTCGAGCCGCGCGCACGCGTGGTACGTCGGCGCCTTCGCGCCCGGTGCCAAGGTCTGCCCCATCGGCCGGTGAAAGCGCTGCCCGCTCACGCCGATGGTCGAGACGCGCCCGTGGTAGGCCGTCGGAATCCAGCGGAAGTTCGGCGTCACGTCGCCTTCGGGATTGAACAGGCGTGTGATGTTCAACGCATGGTCGATCGATGTGTAGAAGTCGGTGTAGTCACCAATGCGTGCGGGCACGGTGTATTCGACTTCGGACTGCGGCACGAGGCACTTGCGCAAGTCGTCCACGGTCGCTGCCGGCGCATCGCTTCGCAGCAGCGAGAAGACCAGATGGCGCAGCGCTTGCCACGCAGCAGGGCCGAGAGCGAAGAAATCGTTCAGCGCGGGCAGGGCGGCCACGCGAGCTGCATCGAGCGCGAGCCCGTCGGCATGCGAGCCGGCAGCCAGCGCCGCCAGGTCGAGCACCTGGTCGCCGATGGCCACGCCGCCGCGAAACGGCTCGGGGCTGCCGATGCGGCGGAACACGGCATACGGCAGGTTCTGGATCGGGAAGTCGCTGCCCGCGACATTGGCGGTGTCCACCCAACTGCGGGCGTCGACGTCGTGCGTGTGGTTGAGTTCGATCATCGGAGGAGTTTTCTTTCGTTCAAACCGACGCCATCAGCGCGTCGTCGAAGATCGCCACCGCACGCGTCCAGCCCGCCGACGCGCCGCGGATCTTGTGCGGAAAGCAGCTGATGAAGAAGCCCGTGGGCGGCAGCACTTCCAGGTTGTGCAGCTTCTCGATGTGGCAGTAGCCGATATCGCGGCCGGCCTTGTGGCCCTCCCAGATCAATGAGGCGTCCTGCGTCTCGCCGTATTTCTTCGCGGTGTGCACGAACGGCGCGTCCCAGCTCCACGCGTCGGTACCGGTGAGGCGCACGCCGCGCTCCAGCAAGTACATCGTCGCTTCGTAGCCCATGCCTGCGCCGGCCGATACGTAGTCGTTGCTGCCGTAGCGCTTGCCCGCACGCGTGTTGACCACCACGATCTCCAGCGGGCTCAGCGTGTGGCCTATGCGTTTCAGTTCGGCCTCCACGTCGGCGGCCGTGACCACGTAGCCATCGGCGAAGTGGCGAAAGTCGAGCTTCACGCCGGGCTGGAAGCACCATTCGAGCGGCACGTCGTGGATGGCGATGGCGGGCTTCTTTTCGCCGAGCGCCTTGTCCATGGTCGAGTGGAAGTGATAGGGCGCATCCAGGTGCGTGCCGTTGTGCGTGGAGAGCTGCACCAGTTCCACGGCCCAGCCTTCGCCGTCGGGCAGGTCCTCTTTCTTCAGGCCGGGGAAGAAGGGCTCGATTTGCTCGTAGGTCTGCTCGTGCGTGAAGTACTGGATCTTCGGCGCGAAGGCGGGCGGATCGGAGAGCACATCGTTCTCGAGAAAGATCGAGAGGTCGACGAATTTGCGTGGCATGGCGGGGCTCCTTATGGGGGATGTTGGTGTTGGCTTGAAGGAAGGAATGAATGACTGAAGCAATCGATCAGGGCTGCTGCCAGCGCAGCAGGCGCTTCTCGGCAAAGGCCAGCAGCGCATTGCTCACGAAGCCGATGAGCCCGAGCAGCACGATGCCGGCGAACAGATCGCTCGCGCGGAAGGCGCGCGCGGCCAGCAGGATGGCTTGGCCCAGGCCGCTCTGCGAGGCGATCATTTCGCCCACCACCGCGACGATGAGCGCGATGGTCAGCGCCAGGCGCATGCCGGCCAGGATGTCGGGCATCGCATTCGGCAATCCCATCTTCCAGATGTACGCGGCACGCGACATCTGCAGGCAGCGCGCCACTTCCGCGAGGCGCGGTTCCACCGCCGCGAAGCCGTGCACCGTGGCCAGCAGTACCGGCCACATCGCGCCGAACGCGACCACGAAGAGCACCATGCCGGGGTTCAGCCCGAAGATCGAAATGGCGAGCGGCAGCAATGCCGAGGCGGGCAGCGGACGGATGAATTCGAGCGTCGGTTGAATCCACGCGCGCACCGCGGGCGACACGCCGATGGCCGCGCCCAGCACCACGCCGAAGAGCGAGGCCAGCAGCCAGCCCTCGACCATGCGGCCGACCGTCGCTTGCGTGAAGGCCAGCAGTTCGCCGTTGCCTGAATCACCGGAGAGGTTGAGCCCTTCGAGCAGGCTTGCGAAAGTGGCTTGTGGCGTCGGCAGGAACACGCGGCTCACCCAGCCCGCGTTGCTCGCAATCCACCAGAGCGCAATAAGCGCGCACAGCACGGCGAACGAACCGAACCAGTTCAGGCCCGAGGGTGCGCGGTCATTGCCGTTCATGGCGCGACTCCCATGCGCCGCGCAACCGTGCGCTGCAACAGCACCATGCCCGCGTTGACCGCGAATCCCACCACGCCGATCCAGCCGAGCCAAGCGAGCATCAGCGCGGGATCGAAGCTCTGCTGCGCGATCATCATCGCGTAGCCCATGCCGTTGGGGTTGGCGGCGATCTCCACCGTCACCGCGACCACCAGCGCCACGGCTACGCCCAGCCGCAGCGCGACGAACAGGCGCGGCACGATGGCCGGCAGCACGATCTTGAAGGCACGCTCTCGCGCCGAGAGGCCTAGCACGCGGCTCACTTCGAGCAGGCGCGGCTCGATCTGCTGCACCGCCGACTGCACCAGCACCAGGAGCGGCCAGAAGGTGGCGAAGGCGACGATGGCCAGTTCCATGCGCACGCCGAAGCCGAAGGCCAGCATCGCGAGCGGAATCAACGCGACCGAAGGCACGGGCCGCAGCACCTCGATGGAGACCGAGCCCAACCGCGCGGCACGGCGCGAGAGGCCGAGCACCAGGCCCAGCGCAATGCCGAGCACTGCGCCGATCAACAGGCCGAGCGCCGCCGTGCCGAGCGTGAAGCCCGTGGCCTGCCAGAGCGAGCCATCGAGCGCCGCGCCGACGAAGGCCTTGGCGGCCGCACTCGGCGGCGCGAGCGCATCGCTGCCCAGTGCCGCTGCGCGCCGCGCATACCACTCGAAGGCGCCGACCAGCAGCGCGGGAAACACCCACGGCCGCAGCCAGCGGAAGAGGCGGCCTTCAGTCATGGCCTTGCTCGATGAAAGCGAACAGCTCACGCCGCAACTGCAGGTATTCGGGATGCTCCTTGGTCGTGAGCTGGTCGCGTGGGCGCGGGATCTTCACGTCGATCATCCGCGCGAGGCTCGGCCGTCCGGGGCCGGGGTTGGCCTGCAGCGCGATCACGCGGTCGCCGAGGTAGATGGCTTCTTCGAGGTCGTGCGTGACGAACAGCACCGTGAGCCCGTCGTCGCGCACCAGCCGCGCGAGCTCGTCCTGCAGGCTCTGGCGGGTGAGCGCATCGAGCGCGCCGAAGGGCTCGTCCATCATCATCAGTTCGGGCTTCTGCGCGAGGCAGCGTGCGATCTGCGCGCGCTGCTGCATGCCGCCCGAGAGCTGCACCGGAAACTTCTGCGCATGCTTCGCAAGGCCGACCTTGCCGAGCACGTCCGCAATGCGGGGTGTGCGCTCGGCCGTGGGCACGCCGGCCGCTTCGAGCGCGAGGCTCACGTTGCCTTCCACCGTTCGCCACGGCAGCAGCGCGCGGCCGTAGTCCTGGAACACGAAGGCCACTTCACGCGAAGGCTCTGTCATCTTCACGCCGTTGCGCCGCACCTCGCCGGCACTCGCGGTAACGAGGCCGCTGGCCGCGCGCAGCAGCGTGGTCTTGCCGCAGCCGCTCGGGCCGACGATGCAGACGAACTCGCCGCGTGCCACGTCGAACGAAGTGGGCGACAGGATCTCGCGGCCACCCAGGCGGATGGCGACGCCGTCGAAGCGAAGGAACGGTGTGGCGTGCATCGTGGAACTTGTCGGCGAACGCGCGGCGCTCACGGAAAGCGCGGCGCGCGCGGTGATCGGGGCGGGTGAGGAAATCACTTGGCGATCAACTTCGCAACGTCGATGTTGGTCTTGAGCATGTCCTGCTCCTTCATGAGCCCGGTCCAGTAGCCGAGCTGCTTGTCGGTGACGACCGGGCCGGGCGGCGAGACCTGCACCTTGGCCAGCACCTCGGGCGGCAGCTTGATGTATTTGCCGATGGCCGCGCGCACCTTCGCATCGTTCTTCGCCTGCTGCATGAAGCCGCCGGACTCGACCAGCGCCTCGCGGAACGCGCGCGCCGTCGCGGGGTTCTTCGCCACCCACTCGCGCTTGGCCGCATGCACGATGGTCTGGTTGTTCTCGGGCAGGAAGGTCGAGTAGTAGGAGGCCACGTAGCCCGCGCCGCTCTCGGTGATGCGGCTCATGAACGGATCGGCCGACACCACCGCATCCACCGAGCCGCCACGCAGCAGGTCGGCGTGCTGTGGGAACGAGGCTTCGACGAAGTTGACCTTTCGATAGTCGACGCCGCTGTCCTTCAGCCATGCACGGAAGGTCACGTGCAGGAAGGCGCCGAGGCCCGGCACGCCGATCTTCTTGCCCACGCAGTCTTGCGGACTCTTGATGCCCGAGCCCGCGCGCGCCACCAGGCCGAAGCCGGTGATGGTCTTCGAGGTGAGGCCGCCGCCGGCCACGAGCACCAGGTCCAGGCCGCCGTCCACCGCCTGCAGGAACACCGAGGGCGTGGGGCCGCCGATCTGCAGCGAGTCGGACTGCAGCGCCGCGGGAATCGTGGAGTTGAGCGGAATGAACTTCAGCTCGACATCGAGCCCGCGCTTCTTGAAATAGCCCTCTTCGGCCGCCACGAAGACGGAGGCGAAATCGGTCACGGCGGTGTAGCCGAACACGATCTTCGGATGGGACTGCTGCGCGCGCGAAGGCAGCGCCGCGCTGGCCGATGCGGCCGCAAGCGCCGACAGCAGGGTGCGTCGTTTCATCATGTCTTCTGTCTCCGGGTGGGGGTTTTCTGTTGTGTGCGCGGGGTCTTGGGCTTCGGCAGCGCGGCGCGCAAGCCGCCGACGATGAAGTTCACGAGCATCGGCGCCACGGCGGGGTCGGCGCGCTTGTTCTCGCCGCGCGAAAGCCGTTCGATGCGGCTGTCGTTCAGGTGGTGCAGCAGCGCACCGAGCGCGAACTGGTAGCCCCATGCGACCTGGCCGCGCGTGGCGTGCGGCAGCGCGACGTGCAGCGCATCGATGTACGCGGCGGCCAGCGGGTCGAAGTAGCCGCGCAGCACGCGGTCGGCTTCCTCGGTCGCGTGATAGAGCTCGCGTGCCACCAGCAGCGCGTAGTACTCGCCCTCGGCGCTCGCGCGCAATGCGAGCACGGGCGTGGTGAAGGCTTCGATGATGCGCGGCAGCGTGCAGGCGTCGTCGGGGTCGTTGTTCACCTCCGCGAGCCGCGTGAGCCGCTCCTGGATGGTGTGGCTCCAGTGCTCGAAGATGGCGTGGAAGAGCTCGTGCTTCGGGCCGAAGTAGTAGCCCACCAGCGCAAGCGGCACGCCGGCCTCCTCGGCGATCTGCCGGATCGTCACCGCGTGATAGCCGTGCTGCGCGAAGAGCTTCTCGGCGGCCAGCAGGATGGCCTGGCGGCGATCGGGCCTGCCGGCCTCGGCGGTGATCGCCGCGGCCCGCGAGGCACTGCGTCGGGCGGTCGGGGTGCGGATGTTCATGGGGTCGTATTGAACGGCCGTACAAAAATGTTGAACACGCGTACAAACCCTGAGGTCAACCCCCATTGAGCACGGTCGTTCGCAGCGCTACGCTCTGGTCATGCCTGTTCCCAATGTTCCCAACATCCCCCAGATCCGCCTCTATCAAAACTGGCTGCGCGAGCAGCGCGGCCTCTCGTTCGACACCTACGACGCGCTCTGGCGCTGGTCCGTTACCGACCTCGATGCGTTCTGGCAGAGCATCTGGGACTACGCGGGTCTGCAGTCGCCCACGCCGCACACCGCGGTGCTCGCCGAGGCGCGCATGCCCGGCGCGCGATGGTTCCCTGGCGCGCAGGTCAACTATGCGCGCGAGGTGCTGCGCCATGCCGATGCAGCGCATGCCGCCGGCATGCCCGCGATCGTGAGCGACAACGAACTCGGCGAAGTGCGCGAGCTGTCGTGGCCCGAGATGCGCCGCCAGGTCGCCGCGGTCGCGCTCACGCTCAAGTCGCTCGGCGTGCGGCGCGGCGACCGTGTCGCGGCCTACATGCCCAACGTGCCCGAGACCATGGTCGCGTTTCTCGCGTGTTCCAGCATCGGCGCGATCTGGAGCGTGTGCGCGCCCGACATGGGCACCGCCGCCGTGGCCGACCGCTTCCGCCAGATCGAGCCCAAGGTACTGATTGCCGTCGACGGCGTGCACTACGGCGGCAAGCCGCTCGACCGCAGCGCCGTCCTGCAGGAACTGCGCGCTCAATTGCCGAGCGTGAAGAAGCTGCTGCTCGTGAACACGCCTTTCGCCGCGAGCCCCGTTGCACACGACGTCGATTGGACGCAAGCCACCGCACGCAACGACGCCGAGGTCGCCGCCTTCGAGCCCGAGTGGCTGCCCTTCGACCACCCGATCTGGATCGTCTATTCAAGCGGCACCACCGGCCTCCCCAAGCCCATCGTGCACGGGCAGGGCGGCATCCTGCTCACCATGCACGCTTGCGGCCTGCACAACGACGTGGGCGCGAGCTATAGCGCCAACAACTTCGGCGAGCGCTACCACTGGTACAGCTCCACCGGCTGGGTGATGTGGAACTCGCAGCTCTCGGGCATGGCCTTCGGCGCGACCATCTGCATCTACGACGGCAACCCGGCGGGCAGCAAGGAGAAGCCCGACTGGGGCGTGCTGTGGCGCTTCGTCGCGCGCCACAAGGTCAGCTTCTTCGGTGCGGGCGCGGCCTACTTCACCAACTGCATGAAGGCCGGCATCGTCGCGAAGGAATGCGGCGATCTGTCGCGTGTGCGCGCGCTCGGCAGCACCGGCTCGCCGCTGCCCGAGGAGGTGCAGCGCTGGGGCTCGCAGCAGATCCTCGATGCGGGCTCCAACGACGTCTGGTGGTGCAACATCTCCGGCGGCACCGACTTCTGCGGCGCCTTCGTCGGCGGCAACCGCGAGCTGCCCGAGGTGCCGGGCCAGATGCAGTGCCGCGAACTCGGCCATGCGGTCGAAGCGTGGAACGAGCAGGGCCAACCGGTCATCGGCGAAGTCGGCGAGCTGGTCTGCACCAAAGCCATTCCGTCGATGCCGCTCTACTTCTGGGGCGACGAGGGCAACGCGCGCTACGTGTCGAGCTACTTCGACACATACCCCGGCGTGTGGCGCCACGGCGACTGGATCAAGGTCGGCGAAGACGGCGGCTGCATCATCTACGGCCGCAGCGATGCCACCATCAACCGCCAGGGCCTGCGCATGGGCACCAGCGAGATCTACAGCGCGGTCGAGGGCCTCCCCGAAGTGCTCGACTCGATGGTGGTCGATCTCGAATACCTGGGCCGCGACAGCTACATGCCGCTCTTCGTGGTGCTGCGACCGGGCGTGGCGCTCGACGAGGCGATGCGTACCCGCCTCAACAATGCGATCAAGACCTCGCTCTCACCGCGCTTCGTGCCCAACGACATCTTTCAGGTCGCCGAGATTCCGCGCACGCTCTCGGGCAAGAAGCAGGAGCTGCCGATCAAGAAGCTGCTGCTGGGCCAGCCGATCGAGAAGGTGGTGAACCGCGAGGCGATGGCCAACCCCGGAAGCCTCGATTGGTACGTGGCCTTTGCCGCGGAGCGTGCCTCCGCATAATGAGCCGGATGAAAAGACGTACCAGCCTCCTGATGCTTTCCGCCGCAGCCGGCGCTTCTATGTTGAGCGCCTGTGCTTCCTCCACACCCGCATCGAAGCCCGCTGGCGCTGCATCGCTGCGCGTGAGCGGCACGGTGGCCTACCGCGAGCGCATCGCGCTCGACCCCGCGGCCGAGGTCGTGGTCCAGCTGCTCGATGTGTCGCGCATGGACGCACCTTCGGTCACGCTGGCCGAGCAGCGCATCAAGGCCAACGGCAAGCAGGTGCCCTTCGCCTACGAGTTGCAGGTCGATGCCGCACGCATCGATCCGCGCATGCGCTACGCGGTGTCGGCGCGCATCCTGCGCGGCGAGCAGCTGCTCTTCATCAACGACACGCAGTACCCGGTGCTCACGCAGGGCAGCGGCACCACCGCCAACCTGGTGCTGGTGCGCGTCACGCCGTCGCCGCGCTGAGCGGCGCTCAAGGCGTCATCAGCTCGTAGAGCACCATGCGCGTCTGCCGGCCGCGCAGCTCCACCAGCTCCTCGATGCGGCGCGTGCTGAGGCGGCCCTTCAGTCCCGCGAAGGTGTCCTCGGACATCAGCGTCTGCGTCCCCAGTTGCTTGTTGATGCCCTCGATGCGGCTCGCCACGTTGATGACGTCGCCGAATGCCGTGTACGACAGCCGGTCGTTCGAGCCCAGCACCCCCGCGATCACCACGCCGGTGTGGATGCCGATGCGGGTGCGGAACTCGGGCAGGCCCCGCGCGCGCCACTTGCTGTTGAGTTCGCCCATCTGCGCATGCAACTGCAGTGCAGCCAGGCAGGCGCGGTACTCCGCATCCTTCATGTCGGCAGGCGCGCCCCACAGCACCATGATCCCGTCGCCGATGAACTTGTCGACCACGCCGCCGTAGCGCGCGAACACGCCGGTGGCGAGGTTGAAGTACTCGGTCAGCATGCCCACCAGCACGTCGATAGGCAGTGACTCCGAAATCGAGGTGAAGCCCTCCACGTCGGTGAACATCACCGTCACCCGCCGAGCAGAACCGCTGGGTGCGAGTGCATGTCCCTCGGCCACGAGCTGGTTGATCACGTTCACCGGCACGAACTTGCTAAAGGCCTTGAGGCTGCGTGCCGAGTCGTCCAGCGCCTGGTCCAGGTGCTGTATCTCCAGCACGCGACTGGGTTCGCGCGGCAGGTTGTCCAACTCCAGCAGGCCGATGCGGCGCGCGATGCGTGAGAGGTTCTCCACCGGCGAGGTCACCAGCTTGGAGAGCTTGAGCGACATGAACAGCGCCAGCGCCAGGAACACGAGCGCCAGCAGCAGCCCCCAGAGCACCGCGCGGCGCAGGTCGCCCAGCACCATGTCCTCGGGCACCCAGCTCACCAGCTCCCATCCGGTGGATGGGATCAGCGAGGTCTGCACCAGGTAGCGCTTGCCTTCGAAGTCGAACGGGAAGGTCGAGTCGCCGTTGCCGTCGGGGGTGCCGTCGGTCGCCATGTGCAGGTGCATCTGCGCGTGCAGCGTGCCGAGCACGCCCGTGGGCGCATCCAGCTGGTGCAGCACGCCCGGCAAGTCGCTGCGCGCCAGCACCTTGTGGTCGGCGCTCAGCAGGGCGCTGTGGCCATAGCCGTTGCTGCTGAAGAGCCGTACGAACTCCGACAGCCGCCCGAGCGACACGTCGCCCGCCACCACCAGCGCCTTGGGGCTGCCCTCGGTGTAGCGCCGCTCGCTCGGCAGCGCGTAGGTCACGCCCAGTTCCTGCGCCGCGGCGAACACGTAGGGCTGCGTCCATATCGGCCCCTGCATCTTGTTGGCCTGCTGGAACCAGCTGCGCCGCGTCGGGTCGTAGCTGCTGCGAAAGGATTCGATGCGCTGCGTGGCAAAGCGCTGCTGCGCATCGAGCTCCGCCCCGAGCGGCCGCTTGTACTGCCAGGTCTCGGTGGTGAATTCCGCGCCACGCGCGATGTGCCGGATCGCCGGCACCGGATAGCGCAGCGCCATCAGCATCTGGCCGCTTTCGTTGGCCACGTACACGCTGTCGAGCTCGGGTGATTGCTGCAGCAGCGTCCAGAGCAGTTCGGCGGTGCGCTCGGAATGCTCGCCCGCCGGGCTCAGGCTCGGCGCGCTGCCGATGGCGCCGACCACCGACTCGGCCTTCGTCAGGAAGGCGAGTACCTTGTCCTCGGTCCGGTCGTGCGCGGCGCGGTGCGCGGAGGTGCCGATGTTCGACACCAGCCGCTGCGAGCCCCAGTAGCCGAGCGAGACCAGCAGCAGCGACTGGGCCAGGGCGACCGCGCTGACGATGGTGCCCACGTCGACCCTGAAACGGCGCGAGCGTCGGGGTGGGGCCTCGGGCCCGGCCGCTGGCGGCGGCGTGCGCGCACCGGCGGATTCAAACGGCGGCTTTCCCGCCACATCCGGCGATCCGGACGAGTTCATGTTCATACAGCTCCCTGTCGACCACTCCAACGCATCCGCTGCGGGTCGGCCGCGGATCGGCACCAGGGTTGCCAGCCGTTCCGATCGTCGGGTGTCGGGAATTCAGGCGGGCGCGCCTGGCGCGACAGGATTTTGCGCGACTTCGGCTTTTCTGTGCGTTATCGCACGGTCGTTCTGAAGCCGGGAGTTGTCAGCGCGCGTCGTGAAAGATGAGGCCCACCGTGTGCCGCCGCCCCGAGCGCAGGCGGCTCACGCCGTGCCGCATCGTCACGCGGTAGGTGCCGCGCGTGCCCGCCACCGGGCGCTGGTTGACCGCGAAGATCACGGCCTCGCCCTGCGCGAGCGACACGACCTCGGCGCGCGACTGCATGCGCGGCCGCTGTTCGGTCAGCACGAACTCGCCGCCGGTGAAGTCCTCGCCTGGCTGGCTCAGGAGCACGGTGAGCTGCAGCGGAAACTGCAGGTCGCCGTACAGGTCCTGGTGCAGGCAGTTGTAGTCGCCCTCGTCGTAGCGCAGCAGCAGCGGGGTGGGGCGCAGCTGGTCTGCCGCATGGCAGCGTGCGAGGTAGGCGGCGTGATCGGGTGGGTAGTCGGCCGGCTGGCCCATCGCGCTTGCCCAGGCATTGGCGAGCGGCGCAAGGCGTTCGTAGAGCGCGCTGCGCCATGCCGTGATCAGCGGCGGCAGCGGATTCGCGAAGTACTGGTATTCGCCCTGGCCGAAGCCGTGGCGCTGCATGACCACGCGGCTGCGGAAATGGCCGCCTTCGTCGTACATCGCCGCGAGCTGGGCGCATTCCTTGGGGGTGAAGAGCTGGCCGGTGGTGGCGCAGCCGCGCGTGGCGAGATCGGTCTCGATGCGGGGCCAGTCGAGCGCGTCGATCGTGCGGGCAGGGGTGACAGGGGGTTGCATCGGGTCAGTGTCCGGCTGTCGGGCTGGCGGTGCTGGCCGTTTCCGGACGCGATTCTGGATACGACGCGCCGGGCACCGGCGGGCGGCCGTTCAAGAGACGCTGCTGTGCTTCGCGATGGCGGTGCCTCCACCGAACAGGCAATGGTTGTCCGCGAACAGCTTTGCGTTCAGTGCGGCGAGCACCTCGGCCACGCGACGATGGTGCGCGCGCTCAAACATCGAGCGGCTTGCGGCCCAGCGTGTGGGCCAGTTCTGCCAGCAACTGGCGTTCGTTGTCTTCTAGCGCGGACGGATCGGCGTGGCGCCAGTTGCGTTCGTAGGTGCCCCATGCCTCCTCGGGCGTGAGTTCCGCGTTTGCAGGCAGTTGCCAGGCGAGACGACGCAGTTGCGCAAAATCGGCGACCCGGACGGTTTGCGTCGGCGCCCTTGCCGACGCGGGAGCCGCAACGTCATTGGCCGGGCGGTCGTCCGGCGCAACCACCTCGACGTCCAGCCCCAACGCCGCCAAGGCATTCATGTAGGCCCCCATCGTGACGGACGGCTCTCCGCGCTCGATGCGATGCAGTGTCATGCGCGACATGCCCGCTGCCTCGGCCGTCGTGACGGCGCTGATCTTCAGCGCCTTTCGCCGAGCGTGGATGCGCTGGCCAAAAGCTTCAAGGCGTCGGCTGGTCGCTTGGAATGTTGGAGGTGCTGCAGGCCGCATATGTCTCTCATACTAGACATTTACAGCTGAAATGTCCAGTTTGAGATACGTTTTGAACGTTACTGAAGTGATTGGTCGGCTAATCGGCGCGCGGACGTGGGCGCCTCCCCGGGGGCTGCGCAAACGCGTTCAGAGCGGCGCGATCGGAATGCAGATGTCGCATTCGAAGGCGCCGGTCTTCTCGTCGAAGGCCATGCCGGGCCCGTAGTACTCGAACGCGGGCCGGCTGTCGAACTGAAAGCCGCTGGCAGGCAGCCAGTCGCGCATCAGGCGCATCCATGCATCGTTGATCTCCGCAGGCAAGCCCTGGAACCTCAGCGAGGCATAGCGCCCGCCCGGCAGCACCGTCTTCTGAAAGCCGCCATCGGTCACGAAGTCGTCGGGCACCTCCACGCAGGCGTCGTAGCGCGAGTGCTCGGGCGCGGTGATGCTCGGGTCGTCGTGGCTGATGCCGTAGCGCGCATGCGACCACAGGTCGTGCGCGCAGATCCAGGGCGCGGCTTTCTCGGCCCAGAACGCGCCCACCGGCGCGCCGAACGGGCCGGTGTAGCGCAGGTAGGCAATGGTGACGGGTGGGCGGGTGATCAACTGGACATTCACGGGTGGCTCCTCGTACGCGGGGTTGCGCAGTGGAGAGCCATTCTTCGTGAAGCCGTGCAGGGCGATCTGATCGGGATTGCTATCGCGTGAGGGGCCGTCGCAGGGCGGCGACCCGTCGTGCGCTGCACGCCACGCGCTGGGCGCGCTGCCGAAATGCGCACGGAACGCGCGGGTGAACGCCTCGCCCGAACCGAAGCCCACCGACACCGCCGCCTCAAGCACCGACAGGCGCGGCTGCGTCGCGAGGCGCAGCGCCGCCACCTCCACGCGGCGGCGCCGGATGTAGTCGCCCAGCGTCTCGCCGGCCCAGGCCGCGAAGAGGCGATGGAAGTGAGACGCCGAGAAATGCGCCACGTCGGCCAGCGCTGCGAGTTCGAGCGGCTCGTCCAGGTGGTCGTCGATGTGCGTGAGCACCTTGTGCATGCGCCATTCGTATTCGGATCGGCTGTCGCGCGTCGTCATGGCGCGCATTCTCAACCTTGGCGTGCTTGCTCCAGCAGCCAGTCGCTGAAGAACCTGAGCAGCGGCCGCTGGTCGGCCCGCTCCGGTGTCACGAGGTAGTAGTTGCGCTCGCCTGATAGCGGCCGCGCGCACGCCACCACCAATTCGCCGCGCGCGAGTTCGTCGGCCACCAGCATCGTCGGCATCAGCGCCACGCCCAGGCCGTGCGACGCGGCCGCGGCGAGGATGGAGAAAAGCTCGTAACGCGGGCCGCCGCGCGCGTTGGGCGCGTCGATCTGCTGCGCATCGAACCACTGGCGCCAGCCATCGGGCCGCGTGCTCTGCTGCAGCAGCGGCATCTTCGAAATGACCGCCGGTGTCACGGCCTTGCCGCGCGGCAGAAGCGACGGGCTGCACACCGGCACTACGTCCTCGTGCATCAGCAGCAGCGCGCGCGTGCCGGCCCAGTTCTCGACCTGCGCGGGCGTGCCGGCGTAGAGGGCCGCGTCGAACTCCGCATCGGCAAAAAGAAAGGGACGGGTGCGCGTCTCGATGTGCACCACCACGTCGGGCTGGAGCGCGGCGAAACCCTTCAGCCGCGGCATCAGCCAGCGCGTGGCGAAGGTGGGCACGGCCGCCAGCGACAGCGATCCGCCTTCGCCCTGGTGTGCCATGGCGTCGAGCGTGTCGCGCTCCATCGCTTCGAGCCGCTTGGTGATCTGCCGCGCATAGGCCGCGCCGCTCGCGGTGAGTGCCACGCCGTGCCGCGTGCGGCGAAAGAGCGCGACGCCGAGGAAGGCTTCCAGCGTGCCGATCTGCCGCGACACGGCGCTCTGCGTGAGCGCGAGTTCCTGCGCGGCGCGCGTGTAGCTCTCGTGGCGCGCGGCGGCGTCGAAGCACACGAGGGTTTGCAGGGGTGGGATCTTGCGGCGCATGTATGCCTCGGGTGTATGTATGGAGATCGAGCCTCACCAATGACAAGACCGCTAGAACATCTTGCAAGACATTCTACAAACGCATATCTGGGTGAGGATTCATCGTTTGCGCCCGGCCCCTCGCGTGGCTAGGATCGCTCCCATCCCCCTCTTTTCTCTTTTTCCCTCTTTCCGGAGACAGCACATGGCCGCCAAAGCGCAATTCCACTGGGACGATCCCCTTCTTCTCGACCAGCAACTGACCGACGAAGAACGCATGATTCGCGACGCGGCCAATGCCTACTGCCAGGAGCGCCTGGCGCCCCGCGTCATCGAGGGCTTCCGCACCGGTGAAACCGACCCCGCCATCTTTCGCGAAATGGGCGCGCTCGGCCTCCTCGGCCCCACGATCCCCGAGCAGTACGGCGGCCCCGGCCTCAACTACGTGGCCTACGGCCTGATCGCCCGCGAAGTGGAGCGCGTCGATTCGGGCTATCGCTCGATGGCCAGTGTGCAGAGCTCGCTGGTGATGGTGCCGATCTTCGAATTCGGCACCGAAGCGCAGAAGCAGAAATTCCTGCCCAAGCTCGCCACTGGCGAATGGATCGGCTGCTTCGGCCTGACCGAACCCGACCACGGCTCGGACCCCGGCAGCATGGTCACCCGCGCCAAGAAGGTGCCGGGCGGCTATTCGCTCAGCGGCGCCAAGATGTGGATCAGCAACTCGCCCATCGCCGACGTGTTCGTCGTGTGGGCCAAGGAAGTCAGCGAAAGCGGCACGGTCGGCCCGATCCGCGGCTTCGTGCTCGAGAAGGGCATGAAGGGCCTCTCGGCCCCCGCGATCCACGGCAAGGTGGGCCTGCGCGCCAGCATCACCGGCGAAATCGTGATGGACGGTGTGTTCTGCCCTGAAGAAAACGCGTTCCCCGAAGTGCAGGGCCTCAAGGGTCCGTTCACCTGCCTCAACAGCGCCCGCTACGGCATCTCGTGGGGCGCGCTCGGTGCCGCCGAAGACTGCTGGCACCGCGCCCGCCAGTACACGCTGGACCGCAAGCAGTTCGGCCGCCCGCTCGCCGCCAACCAGCTCATCCAGAAAAAGCTGGCCGACATGCAGACCGAGATCACGCTGGGCCTGCAAGGCAGCCTGCGCCTGGGCCGCATGAAGGACGAAGGCACGGCCTCGGTCGAGATCACCTCGATCATGAAGCGCAACAACTGCGGCAAGGCCCTGGACATCGCCCGCCTGGCGCGCGACATGATGGGCGGCAACGGCATCAGCGACGAGTTCGGCGTGGCGCGCCACCTGGTGAACCTGGAAGTGGTCAACACCTACGAAGGCACGCACGACATCCACGCGCTCATTCTTGGCCGTGCCATCACCGGCATCGCCGCGTTCGCGAACTAAGCAAGAACGAATGACCAAGCCCGCAGCGCTCGACGGCATCAAGGTCCTCGATCTGTCCCGCGTGCTCGCGGGCCCGTGGTGCACGCAGATCCTCGCGGACCTGGGCGCCGATGTCATCAAGATCGAGCGTCCCGGTGTGGGCGACGACACGCGCACCTGGGGTCCGCCGTTCATCAAGGATGCGGACGGCAACGACACCGACCAGGCCAGCTACTTCACCGCCTGCAACCGCAACAAGCGCTCGGTCACGGTCGACATGGCCACGGCCGAGGGGCAGGCGCTGCTGCAGCAGATGGCGGCACAGGCCGACATCGTGGTGGAGAACTTCAAGACCGGGGGGCTGCAGCAATACGGCCTCGATCAGGAGAGCCTCCGCGCGGCCAACCCGCGCCTCATCTACTGCAGCGTGACCGGCTTCGGCCACGACGGCCCGTACGCCGAGCGCGCAGGCTACGACCTGATGATCCAGGCCATGACCGGGATGATGAGCATCACCGGGCGTCCCGACGACGTGCCCGGCGGCGGCCCGCTGCGCGTGGGCGTGGCGCTCACCGACCTGTTCACCGGCGTCTACGCGAGCACCGCCATTCTTGCGGCGCTGCAGGTGCGCGACCGCACCGGCGAAGGCCAGCACATCGACATGGCGCTGCTCGACGTGGGCATGGCCATCCTCGCCAACCAGGCGAGCGCGTTTCTCAACACCGGCAAGGCACCGCAGCGGCAGGGCAACACGCACCCGAGCCTCGCGCCGTATCAAGACTTTCCGACGCTCGATGGGTCGATGCTGCTGGCCATCGGCAACAACGGCCAGTTCGCGCGTTTCTGCGAAGCGGCCGGCCACCCAGAGTGGGCGGCCGATGCGCGCTTTGCGACCAACACGCTGCGCGTGAAGCACCGCGGCGTGCTGATTCCAATGATGGAAGAACTCACCCGCACCCGCACCACCGCCGACTGGGTCACGCTGCTCGAAGACAAGGCCGTGCCCTGCGGCCCGATCAACGACATTGCGCAGGCCTTCGACGATGCGCAGGTCAAGGCGCGGGGCCTGGCAGTCACGCTGCCGCGCGATGCGGGCGACGGCATTGCCAGCATCACCGGCGTGGCGAGTCCGCTGCGCCTGTCGGCCACGCCGCCCGTGCTGCGCCATGCGCCGCCGGCGCTCGGGCAGCACACGCGCGAAGTGCTGGCCGAGTTCGGCATCGACGCCGCGCGATTCGACGCGCTGCGCTCGGCGGGCGTGGTCTGAAGAAAGACGAGCGGCCATGACCGATTCGATGCGCACCCCACCGTTCTCGGTGCTGCGCATCGACCATGTCGTGCTGCGCGTGAAGGATGCCGATCGCGCGATCGCCTTCTACTGCGACGTGCTGGGCTGCACAGTCGAGAAGCGCCGCGACGACCTGGGGCTCGTGCACCTGCGTGCGGGCACCAATCTCATCGACCTCGTCACGCCCGAGGGGCCGTTGGGCAAGCAAGGCGGCGCCTTGGCCGGCAAGGAAGGCCGCAACGTCGACCACCTGTGCCTGCGCATCGAGCCCTTCGATGAAGCGGCGATTCGCGCCTTGATGGCGCAGCACGGCGTGCCGGTGCACGGCGAGGTGCAGAACAACTTCGGCGCCGAGGGCAACGGGCCTTCGATCTACCTCAGCGACCCCGACGGCAACAGCGTCGAGCTCAAGGGCGCGGCCGGCTGAGCGCCGGCCTTTCGTCCACTCTCTTTTTCCGAAGCGCAGCGCGGCCCGCGGGGTCGATTTGTACGCCACTGTGTCCAGCTGGCGAGGCGCACACACGCGCATGCAAAACGGCCTGGATCTCGACACATCGCAGATACAGCCTGCCGATGTAATTCATTCATCGCCACACGGCATCCCGACGTAGCGATGAATGTCCGATAGATCACTGACTCACTCAACTCACTTCCTTTGAAAGATATCGCCATGAAGACCACCAAGCTCCTCCTCGCCGCCGCTGCTGCTACTGCCCTTTCCGCTTTCGCCGCTGGCGCGAGTGCCGAGGAATACCAAGGCGTGCTGCAGTTCCAGTCGACCGCCAGCCGCGCCGCCGTGCGCGCCGATGCGGTCGTTGCAGCCCACAGCGCCGACCAGTACGCCGAGGGCGCATCAAGCGGCGTGCCCGTCGCCATCGCGAGCGCGACCGATCGCGCCACGGTGCGCACGCAGGCCGTGGCCGCCGCCCGCGCCGGCGACCTGTACGCCGAAGCCGCATCGTCTGGCACCGTGCCGCGCTTGTCGAGCACGCTGGACCGCGCCACCGTTCGCGCGCAGGCCGTGGCCGTGGCGCACGGCATCGGCGCACTCGGGCTGTAAGTCAATTGGCCACGTTGTGTCTCCATGCAGAATCGGGCGCGCGTCCCCAGAGGCGCGTTCGATTCACCAGGGAGATCACCAATGACCAGCCACCCGTTCGCCGCGCGCATTGCCGCGCGGCTTTCCTTTGCCGTGGGCACTGCCGCACTGCTCGCCGCTTGCGGGACGCGCCAGCCGGCGCCCCCCGAACCCCCGCCGCCTGAAGCCACCGCGCGCAACAGCGTGGTCATGCCCGCTGTCACTTATGGCGCCACCGCCAAGGGCATCCAGCTGAAAAAGGAAGACGACGCGTGCGACGTCCCCGCGTCGCTCAAGCAGGCTGTGCAAGACCAGTTGCTCGAACCCTACGAATACCTGCTTGCGCCGCCGCCGACTGCCAACGCCGAGGGTGCGCCGGTTCTCAAGGTCGAGATCACCGACCTCTTGGCCAACGCAGGCGGCCTCTACGGCGGTCCGAAGATCGTGCAGTTGCGCGGCACGCTCGAGCGCAAGGGCGAGGCGCCCGCGCGCTTCACCGCCGAGCGCCAGATGTTCATCTACTTCGGCATGCCGCGCAGCACCTGCAGCATGGTCGGCGTCGTGACCTATGCGCTGGGCGAGGACATCGCCAAGTGGCTGCAGAAGCCTGTCGATGGCGCCTTGCTCGGTGAACTGAGCACCACTGCCGGGAAGCGCTGACGGGCTCTAGCCTGCGCGCCCGATGGTCGCAACGGCGAACACCACCACGCCGAGCGCAAGGTTCAGGCTCACCAGCTTGCGCACCGTGTTGAGCCGCGCGGCCGCCACCGGCCACGCGCTCTCTTCGACCGCGCGGCGCAGCGCCTTGAACACCGAGGCGCGGATGTAGACATAGATGCCGGTCATCACGATGGCGATGCTCATCATTGCCTCGATGCGCCAATGCACGCTGCGGAAGCCACCCGCGAGCAGGATCATCGAAACCCCGCTCACGAACAGCAACGTCACGGAAGCGTCCACGCCGACAAAGAAGCGCCGCAGCGCCGCGGCCATGGTGCGCAGGCGCAGCGGTGGCTCCAGCGTGGCGACGGCGGCGGGGCGCACCGCGAAGTGCATCGTGGCCATGCCGCCGACCCAGAAGGCGGCAGCGACGAGGTGAAGGAAAAGCAGGATGGCGTAGGGCATTGGGGGCCGATCAGAACACCGAACGCCGTGGGCGCGCAATGTCTGCCTCGTTGCGTTAAAAACCATCCTCCGGACAAAGCAGAAAGATGAGGCCCCCATGACCCGCACCATCGCCCAGAAACGCGCCGACTTCCGCGCGCTCCACGAACAGGGCTGCTTCGTCATCCCCAACCCCTGGGACACCGGCAGCGCGCGGTACCTGCAGGGCCTGGGCTTCAAGGCGCTGGCCACCACCAGCTCGGGCCACGCATGGTCGCAGGGCTTTGCCGACGGGGCGCAATCGCGGGATGTCGTGCTCGCGCACCTTCGCGACATCGTGGCGGCGACCGACCTGCCCGTGAACGCCGACTTCGAGAACGGCTTCGCATCCGACGCGCAAGGCGTGGCCGAGAGCGTGCGGCTCGCGGTCGAAACCGGCGTGGCGGGCCTGTCGATCGAGGACTCGACGGGCGACGCAGCGAATCCGCTCTTTCCCATCGACGTTGCGGTCGAGCGCCTGCGCGCCGCGCGCAAGGCCATCGATGCGGCGGGCGGCGACACCTTGCTCGTGGGCCGCGCCGAGAACTTCTTCGCGGGCCGGCCCGACCTGGACGACACCATCGCGCGGCTCAAGGCCTATGCGGAGGCCGGGGCCGATTGCCTCTATGCACCGGGCATCAAAACGCGCGAGCAGATCGCCGCCGTGGTCGCGGCCGTGGCACCGAAGCCCGTCAACCTGCTGGTCGGCGGGGTGAGCGAACTCACGATGAAGGACATTGCCGAACTCGGCGTGCGCCGTGTCAGCGTGGGCGGCGGGCTCGCGCGCGCGGCATGGGGCGGCTTCGATCGCGCCGCGCGCTCGCTCGCCGAACACGGACGCTTCGACGGCTTCGAGGGGGCCGCCGCGGGTGCGGATCTCAATGGATTCTTCGGCCGTTTTTCCAGTTAGCGGACCGGCCGGCGCCATGGACGCGCTGCTCACGGAAATCCGCGATTGCCGCGCCTGCGCCGCGCACCTGCCGCTCGGGCCGCGTCCCGTCGTGCAGACCAGCGCCACGGCGCGCCTGCTGCTCGTCGGCCAGGCGCCGAGCATGACGGTGCACACCACCGGTGTGCCCTGGAACGACAAGAGCGGCGAGCAACTGCGCCGCTGGCTCGGCATCGACCGCGAGGTGTTCTACGACGCCACGCGCGTCGCGCTCATGCCGATGGGTTTCTGCTACCCCGGCCGCGGTACCAGCGGCGACCTGCCGCCGCGCAGGGAGTGCGCTGAGCTCTGGCAGGCGCGACTGCTCGCAGAGATGAAGCAGGTCGAGCTCACGCTGCTGATCGGCCAGTACGCGCAGCGCCATTTTCTGGGCGCGGCCCGCAAGGCCGGCGTGACCGAAACCGTCCAGGCCTTTGCGGAATACGGGCCCCGCTTCATTCCGCTGCCGCATCCGTCGCCGCGCAACACCGGCTGGTTCAAGCACCACCCGTGGTTCGAGAGCGATGTGCTGCCGGTGCTGCGCGAGCGCGTGCGGCAGGCGCTCACGCAGCGCTGATCAACGGGCTGTGCGACCCACGGCCTTCTTGCGCGCTGCGGGGCGCCGCGGCGGCTTCGACTCCAGCACCAGCTCCGCGGGCAGCGTGTCGTTCCACGATTCGGTGAAGTAGGCGCGATCGCTCGGCACGAGCTGAGGCAGGGCTTCGCGCAATACGCCCAGCGACTGCTCGGCTGCTTTGAGGTCGCCCGCATGCGCGGCATACCAGGCGTGCTCGAACAGAAGGCTGCAGTGCTGCAGGCCCGGGTAGCGCCGCCGCCCGGCCTGGTGATCGGCCAGCCGCGCCTGCGCCACATCGACCCAGCGTGCCGGCCAATGCGTGGCATCGAAGGCATCGGCCAACGGCCCCGCGAGCCTGGAGATCGCCGCCGGGTCCAGCGGCTTCTGCATGCGGAATTGCGCGAGGGTGGGTTGCTCGTCGGGCCGGCAATGGCCGCGCGCGATGCGCATCAGGTAGATCGCGTTCCATGCCGAGCGCCCTTGCCCGTCGGTATGGCCGCAAAGCCATTCGCTGAAGGCGATCCACTGCACCGCGCGTCGCGTGGTGTCGGCGTGGCCATCGTGCGCGAGCGCGGGAAGATCGGAGAGCCCGACGCGATCGAACAGCCACGCGGCCATGCCCATGTTGGCGGCCACGTGCTGCGCTGCGTCGAACGAATGCGATTCGAAGGCCGCGGCCAGCGCCTCGCCGAAGCGCTGCAGCGACTCTTCGGCGAGTGCGGCGGCGGCCGGCTTGTCGTCGGCCGCAAGGCCGAGCGCGCGCGAGCGGCACACCAGTGCCCAGAGGTTGCACCACTCGAAGCGCACGTCGGGGTGATGCCGAAGCACCAGCCCGCGCGCCGCGTCTTCGGCCATGCCGCTCAAGAGCGATTGCGCGAGCGGCAGATCGCGCGCCGTGTAGGCGCACCACGCCGAGACGATGCACTCCATCGCGCCCAGGTAGTCGTTGCCCGCCACGTGATGCGCCAGGCGCTGCTTCTTGAGCGCAAGCAGCCGCCGACGTGCCTGCTCGTTGTCGCCAAGCCGGCGCCACAGCATCGCTTCGTTGAGGGTGACCAGCGCGCGCTGGAAATCGGTGGCGGCCAGCGTGCCGGCCAGGCGGATCGACTCCAGCGCGCTGACTGGCAACCCGGTCGCGCCGCTGTCCGCCATGGGTGCCACCGGCGTCATGAGCCGGCCCTGCCGCGCGGCCTGTTGCGACGCGACCAGCTGCTTCCAGAACGCGGCGTCCTGCAGATGCACCGCATCGGGCGGTGGCGAGCCGGGTTCCGCCGCGCGGCGCTTGCGCGAGCGCAGACCGAGAAAGGAGGCCACCTCCGCGGCGGTGGCCGCGCGGCCCTCCACCAGCACGCGCAGGCGCTTCGCCTCGGCGGCCGGCAGCCAGAACGGTCCCTGGCTGCGCCGCTCGGCATTGAGGAAGCGCGGCTCGCGCTGCGTGTCTTCGCCCCAGCCGACTTCGATGTTCCAGGCCTTGAAGTCGCGGAAGGCGCGGCTCACGACCATGCGCAGCGTGCTCGCATCGGAGACTTCGCCGCGCAAATCGGCCAGTCGCACGAGGCCGCCCTCGGCATCGTGCGCGTGCTGCATGCGCACCAGCAGCCAGAGCGACTGGAAGGCCGCGCGCTTGTCGTTGACCGACTGCGGCGAGGTGAGTTCGATGGAGAGCGGGGCGGGTGTCTTGAGTTGGGGCACGCCCGGATTGAACCTCAAATTCAGGGGCGAAGGCTGAAGGCCGACGCCGCTTCCTTCGCTTCTTTCTTCAGTACCGGTTGCGGTCGATCAGCTCGCGCACTTCGCTGCGGCCGATGCCCAGGTCGCGCAGCTCATGGTCGCTCATGCCGGTCAGGTGCCGTGAATCGGCGCGGCTGCGTCGGCGCTGTGCGGCGCGGCGGCGCCAGTCGTGCAGTGCATGCATCAGGCGTTGATGAAAGATCGAGGGCTTCGGCGCTGTCACGGTGGGCTCCTTGGTGGGGAGCGCTCATCTTCAGCCGCTGCGTGCTATTGTGGAAGTTGAGATTCCTGAACCACACAATCAGTATTCCTGATGCGACAGCTCAACCTCGATCAACTGCGAACGCTCATCGCCATTGCCGATCTCGGCACTTTCTCCGCAGCCGCCAAGGCGTTGCACTTGGCGCAACCCACGGTGAGCCTGCACATCAGCGAACTCGAGTCGCGCCTCGGTGCGCAGCTGGTGGTGCGCGGCAGCCGCAACGTCACGCCCACGCCCGCCGGCGCGGCGCTGGTGGAGCGCGGGCGAAAGCTGCTGCGCGACACCGACGAGGCCATCGATGCCGTCAAGCGCCAGGCCGAAGGCCGAACAGGCCGCGTGCGGCTCGGTGCGTCCACCGGCGTGGTGGTCGACCTGCTGCCGCAGGTGCTCGAAGCGCTGGGAGGAGGGTATTCGGGCATCGACGTCGAGGTCAGCATCCTCGGTTCCTACGAGGCGATGTCGCGTTTGGCCGCGGGCACGCTCGACATCGGTCTGGTCGCGATGCCGCAGCCACCGGTGCGAGACCTGGTCGTCACGCCGTGGCGCGAGCAGCCGATGATGGCTTTTGTGCCGCGGCACTGGAAAGCGCCCAAACGCGTCACGCCGGCCTGGTTGGCCAAGCAGCCGTTGATCTTCAACGACGCCACCACCCACATGTACAGGCTCGCGATGGAATGGTTTGCCAGCGCGGGTTTCGCGCCGCGCGCACGCATCGAGCTGAACTACGACGCTGCGATCCGCAACCTGGTGGCCGCGGGCTACGGCGCCGCACTGCTGCCCGCGGAGCAGGCCGCCAATGGGGCGCCCGATGAGCGTGTGCAGATCCTGCCGCTGGTGCCCAGGCTCACCCGTTGGCAAGCCATCGCCCATCGGCAGCATGCCGAGCTCGATGGCGCCACGCAAAGCGTGCTGAAGGTGCTGACGACGTTCCGTCAGCTCTGATTGCCAGCTTCATTCGGAAGCCCCTCGATCGGACACTCGGCCGTGCCGATCGTGCGGCGCGTGAACGACTCCACCTGTTCGCGCGCGCCCTTGGGGTCGTTGATCCACTGTTTGTAGAAATCGAAGGGGCAGTCCGCCACGCCCTTGTCGCCGTCGCCCGAGTTGATGACGCCGGTGTAGCCGCGGTGCATGAGCTTGAAGAGATGGTTCTGCGACTGCCCGTTCCTGCGTGCATCGCGGATCAGGCTCATCGAGAGTTCGGCGTAGTTGATGCCCATCTCTTCCTCGCCGCATTCGCCCAACGTGCGGCCGTCGAAGCCGATGAGCGCCGAGTGCCCGAAGTACGAGTACACGCCGTCGAAGCCCGCCGCGTTGGCCACCGCCACGTAGGTGTTGTTCATGAAGGCCATCGCCTTGGACACCAGGATCTGCTGCTCCTTGGCCGGGTACATGTAGCCCTGGCAGCGGATGACGAGCTCGGCGCCGCGCATCGTGCAGTCGCGCCAGATCTCGGGGTAGTTGCCGTCGTCGCAGACGATGAGGCTCACCTTCATGCCCTTGGGCCCGTCGCTCACGTAGGTGCGGTCGCCCGGGTACCAGCCCTCGATGGGCACCCACGGCATGATCTTTCGGTACTTCTGGACGATCTCGCCCTCGTTGTTCATGAGGATCAGCGTGTTGTAGGGCGCCTTGTCCGGGTGCTGCTCGTGGCGCTCGCCGGTCAGCGAGAACACGCCCCACACGTTGGCGCGGCGGCAGGCGTCCGCGAAGATCGCGGTCTCCTCGCCGGGCACGGTGGCGGCGGTGTCGTACATCTCCTTGGTGTCGTACATGATCCCGTGCGTGGAGTACTCGGGAAAGATCACCAGGTCCATGCCGGGCAGGCCCCGCTTCATGCCGACCAGCATCTCGCCGATCTTGCGGGCGTTGTCCAGCACCTCGGCCTTGGTGTGAAGGCGGGGCATCTTGTAGTTGACGACCGCGACGCCCACGCAATCGCTGCTGCTCGAAATATCACCATGTCGCATGACGCTGCTCCTGAAATCCTGATGGATGGTTGAGAAAACAAAAAGGCCCGGCCGGTGTTCAACCGGGTCGGGCCTGCTTTGTCTTGCGTCTTGAAATGGATTCGTGTCGTCGGAGCCGATTGTTCTCAACTCACCGCGGGCTGCCCATACGTCATTTCGCTGATTGCGGGCTGCGGCGGACGGGCGGGCAATCGCTCAGCGCGGGCGAGCGAAGTCGGCTTCGATCCAGGCGGTGGCGCTGCCCGAGGTGAGCTTGAAGGCCGGCGAGACATTCACGCTCGCCAGCTCGCTGTCGTCTTCGTCATCGTGTGCGCTCAGCGTGGCCGAGGGGTTGTCCTCGTCGGGCACGATGGCCAGCGCCACGCGAATGCGCCGACCGTCGCGCGCCGTCACCGTCACGCTCTTGTTGAGCGTGGCGTGCAGCTGCTGCTCGTGGCGGCGGATCACCTCGGCGGCGGTCTTCACCAGCGTGGAGAACGCGGGGCCGTCCATGGGCTTGGGATTCTTCTTGTCGCGGCCCATGGTCCAGGGGCCGACCAGCGCGGGCTCGGGGTCGCCGTCGCGGGTCATTTCGACGGCCCAGCCGTCGTCTTCCTCGTTCTTGATGATGCGGGCGGTCCAGCCTCTGTCTTGCCAGAAGCGGTCTTGCTGGAGGGCGGGGGTGTCGGGGTTTGCGGAGTCGATGGGTTCGGTCATTCGGAGGCTTGTGTTCGTGCGCGGCCTATTTTCCCCCTTGTCCCTTGCACGGGCGGATCGATGTAGGCCTGCAGTCCGGCGACCAGCGCATCGAAGGCCACGCGGCAGCGCGGACTGTTGCGCAGGTCTTCATGCATCGTGATCCAGGTCTCCAGCGTCATCGAGAAAGCGCGCGGCATCAGGCGCACCAGCGCGGCGTCGCGCCGGGCGAGACCAACCTGGCAAATGCCGATGCCCACACCGGCGCGGATCAGCGCCAGTTGCGCGAGGTCGCTGTCGGTGCGCAGCGAGAAAGCGTCGCGGCCGTAGCCCGGCAGCGCCTTGCCCGCATTGCGCACGAACGCCGAAGGCTGGTCGTAGCCGATGACGGCGTGCACCGCAAGGTCTTCCATCTTGCGCGGCGTGCCGTGGCGGGCCAGGTAGTCCTTTTGCGCATGAAAGCCCAGTTCGATCTGCCCGACGCGGCGCGCGACCAGCTGTTCCTGCTTCGGGCGGACCATGCGCACGGCGATGTCGGCCTCGCGCCGCAGCAGGTCCTGCACGCGGTTGGTCAGCACCAGCCGACTTTCAACGCCGGGTGCGCCTCGCGCAGCCGCGCGACGATGGGCGGCAGCACCTCGACGCCGATCACTTCGCTGGCGGAGATGCGCACGACGCCCCGGATCTTTCCTCCTTCTTCGCCCTGGCTCGTGGCAGCGCGCTCCAGCGAAGCGGCGGTGCTCTCCATTGCTTCGGCGTGGCCTTGCAATGCAAGCGCCACCTCGGTGGGCATCAGCCCCACCTGCGATCGCGTGAACAGCACCACGCCGAGCGCCGCCTCAAGCGCGGCGACATGGCGGCCGACCGTCGGCTGCGTGATGCCCAGCGCACGCGCCGCGCCGGAGAGCGAGCCTTCCCGCAGGACGCCGAGGAACGAGCGGTACAGCTCCCAGCCGATGTTCGAAGTCATACGCAAATGTATAGCTGCTGTCTCATGTTCGGCAATTCCAATGGAACAGTCATCGACCCAGAATTGGCCCATCGACAACGTTTCTGGAGCATTCATGGCACACGACAACAACACGGTTCTGGTTCTGGGCGCGACAGGCGGCATCGGCGGCGAGGTCACTCGGCAGCTCCGCCAGGCGGGATGGACGGTGCGGGCGCTCCGGCGCGGCATGGCGCAGCCCATGAAGCAGGAGGACGGCATCACCTGGCTGCGCGGCGACGCGATGAACCGGCAGGCCGTCATGGACGCCGCAAAGGGTTGCTCGGTCATCGTGCATGCGGTCAACCCGCCCGGCTACCGCAACTGGGCGCAACTGGTGCTGCCGATGCTGGACAACACCATCGCCGCCGCAAAGGCCGAAGGTGCGACCATCGTGCTGCCCGGCACGGTCTACAACTTCGGCCCCGATGCGTTCTCCGGACTGGTTCGCGAAGACGCGCCGCAGAAGCCCGTCACCCGCAAGGGCGCCATCCGGGTCGAACTGGAACGGCGCCTCGAAGCCGCCAGCCGCAACGGCGCCCGTGTGCTGATCGTGCGCGCCGGTGATTTCTTCGGACCGAAGGCCGGCAACAACTGGTTCTCACAAGGGCTGGTGAAGGCGGGGCTGCCGGTCAAGGCTGTGAGCTACCCAAGCAGTGCGGGCACGGCGCATCAATGGTCGTATCTGCCGGATGTCGCCCGCACCATGGTCGTGTTGCTGGCGCGGCGCGACAGGCTTGAACCTTTTGCCCGCTTCCACATGGCGGGCCATCGCGACATCGACGGCACTCAGATGAGCAACGCCATCCGCAAGGTGGTGGCGCGCCGCACCGGCACCACGCCGCGCGTGACGGCCTTCCCGTGGTGGCTGCTGGCGCTGGCTTCGCCCTTCGTCACCACCTTGCGCGAAATGCGCGAGATGCGCTACCTCTGGCAGACACCGGTGCTGATGGACAACGCAAAGCTGGTGGCCTTCCTCGGGCACGAGCCGCACACGCCGCTGGAAGAAGCGGTCGAAGCGTCGCTGGAAAGCATGGGCTGCCTCGGCACGGCGTTGGCGCCCGCGGCCGCCTGATCAGAAGACCGAGAGCCCCGTGCGCGTCACGAACAGCTCCAGCGCCTTCATGCCTAGCAGCGAATTGCCCGTCGCGTCCAGCGCCGGCGACCAGACGCAGAGCGTGAGCTTGTCGGGCACGACCGCCACGATGCCGCCACCCACGCCGCTCTTGCACGGCAGCCCGATGGAGAACGCCACGTCGCCCGCGGCGTCGTAGGTGCCGCAGGTCAGCATCAGCGCGTTGATGCGCCGGGTCTGCCGCTCGCCGGTGATCTCGGGCTCGCCATCGATCGGATGCGCGCCGTCGCGACAAAGGAAGGCGGCGGCGCGCGCGAGCTGGCGGCAGCTCATGCGCAGCGAACACTGGTGGAAGTAGGTGTCGAGCACCGTGCCCACATCGTTGTCGATCTTGCCGAAGCTCTTCATGAAATTCGCGAGCGCCACGTTGCGAAAGCCCGTGTCGGCCTCGGACTTCGCCACCTCTTCGTCGAACGCAATCGGCTCGCCGCACAAGCCGCCCATCAGCGCGAGGATGTCGGCCTTCGCGCTGCCGCCATTGGCCGCCGCCTGGCTCACCAGCCGGTCGGCCACCGCGATCGCGCCTGCATTGATGAACGGATTGCGCGGCTTGCCCTGTTCGTTCTCCAGCTGCACCAGCGAATTGAACGGATTGCCCGAGGGCTCGCGCCCGATGCGCTCCCACAGCGCGTCGCCCATGCGCTGCATCGCGAGCGTCAGCGTGAAGAGCTTGGAGACGCTCTGGATCGAGAACGGCACCTCGCCGTCGCCCGCGAAGGCTTCTTCGCCCTCGCAGGTGCGCAGCGCAATGCCGAACTGCCGCGAATCGACCCGCGCGAGCGCCGGGATGTAGCTCGCCACGGTGCCCGCTTGGCCGAGTTCGGGGCGCAGGGTGGCGACGATGTCGTCGAGCACGTGCTGGAAGTTCATCAGGGCTGCGCTCATACCGTGCGTTGCACCGCGGGGCGCCGGTTCACCAGCACGATGCCGAGCGCGACGCCTGCGAGCGCCACCATCAGCTGCAGCGTCAGCGGCTCCTTCAGCAGGACCACGCCGAACACCAGTGCGAACAGCGGCGTGAGAAAGGTGAAGGAAGACATCTGCGTCGCCGGGTAGTGCCGCAGCAACCACATCCAGGTGAGGTAGCTCGCGAACGCGCCGATCACGGTCTGCAGGCCGATCGAGGTCCAGGCCCAGCTGGAGTACGAAAAGCGCCAGGTCTCGCCCAGCGCGAGCGACAGCACCGGGCACACCGCCGCGGTCACCGCCACCTGGTAGAAGAGCGTCTTCTCCGCACTGGCGGTGGCGAGCTTCGTGGTGCGCAGCGTCAGCGTGGTCAGGCCCCAGAGCATGCCGGCCGCCAGACCCATCGCATCGCCGATGAGCTGCGACGAACTCATGTGGCCGAAGCCTTCGCTGAATGCGAGCACCACGCCCGAGAACGCGATGAAGAGCCCGAGCCATTGAAAGCCGCGCAGGCGTTCGGCGGGCACCCAGCGCGGCAGCAGCAGCGAGACCCAGAACGGCGCGGTGTACAGGAACACGGTGAGCCGCGAGGCGCTGGTGTGCTGCAGGCCGAGGTAGATGCCGGCGAACTCGCCCGCGAAGAGCGCACCGGCCAGCAGGCCGGGCCACAGCGTGCCGTCGCGGTTGAACAGCGGCACGCCGCGCGAGGCGCACCAAAGCCACAGGAGCACGGTGGCGCCCACCATGCGGATCGAGGCCTGCCACATGGGCGGCACTTCGGTCACGGTGGTCTTGATGAGGATCTGCTGCAGGCCCCAGAACGCGCAGCACGCGATGAGAAGGCCGATGGCGAGGGAGTCGAGGTGGGTCTTGCGCTGGATCATTCGTCGTCTGGTTGTCGTTGTTCGCTTCGTTCATTCATCGGCCGGCCACCGGATACGGCGGCTTGCCCCGCGTACCGATCATCAGGTCGGGCACCAGCGTCTCCACGTCGGGCACCGCACGCGCTGCGCGTTCGAGCCGCTTGGCCAACTCGGGCGTCGGCACGCAGCCCTGCAGATAGACCCAGCGGCGCTGGACCATCACCCAGACGCTGCCGGTGCGCACGCCCGGCACGGCCGACAGCGCGGCGCGCACCTTGGGCGCGAGGGGCTTGTCGTAGCGGTAGGCGTTGCTGTCGGCGCACTTGCCGGCGAGCCAGCAACTGGTGCCGCGCTCCAGGCGCGAGTGGGTCTGGATGCGCCGTTCCTCGGCGGTATAGAAGGGGCCTTCGGGCACGGCGCAGGCCGCAAGGCCGGCGGACACCTGGAAGAACGGGTCGTCGAACCAGTTCTGCTTGGGCGCCGTTCCCGCTGCGTCCTGTGCCTGCTGCTGCGCTACCGCGGTCTGCGCGGCCAGCAGCAGGACGGGCACGAGCGCAGCGATGCGCATCACAAGGGATGTTCCGTGTAGAAACGTCCGCCGTGGAACAGCAACGGCGAGGCGCCTGCGTCGTGGGTGCAGCGCTCGACTTCGCCGACGAAGATCACGTGGTCGCCTTCGTCGTAGCGGCTGCGGTTGAAGCACTCGAAGCTCGCCGCAGCGCCGACCAGCACCGGCGCGCCGCCGATGCCCCGGGTGAATTCCACGTCGGCCCAGCGGTCGATGTTCTTGGTGGCGAAGCGCTCGGCCAGCTGCTTCTGGCTCGCGGCCAGGATGTTGACCGCGTAGTGCGAACCGGTGCTGAGCGCGGGCATCGAGCCCGCCGCGCGGGCCAGGCTCCACAGCACCAGCGGCGGCGTGAGCGACACCGAATTGAAGGAATTGGCCGTGAGGCCGACCAGCGTGCCGTCGGCCGCGCACGCGGTGACGATGGTGACGCCCGTGGCGAACATGCCGAGCGCTTCCCGGAACTCGTCGGGCGAAAAGGTGGGCGGCTGGGCCCGGCGGGGAGTGGTCACGAGGGAGGCTGGGCGGTGGTCGGCAAGAGGGCCATTTTGGCTCAGCGACCGGCGGGCCGCTTGAATGGCGCCATCAACTCTGTCACAAGGCGGGTATAGACGGTGGCGGCGGCAGAGGGCGTGCGGCCCGCGAGCGTGACCAGGCTGTAGTGCGTCTGCATGCCCGCGAAGCCGACGACCGGCAGGGGCACGAGGGCGTCCGTGTCGGTGTTCAGGGCCGGCGCGTGCAGCGCATGCGGCGCGAGGATCACCGCGTTGGCGGTGAGGGCAAGGTGGCGCAGGGTGCCTGCGTCGTCGCAGGTGACGTTGAACACGCCGCGCTCGTCGCGTCCATCGCCCCGGGTGTCGCGCTGCACATGGCGCTCGAAATGCGCGGCCACTTCAGCGGGCAGGTTCGGGCCGGCCAAGGGATAGGCCATCGCCTTTTCCAGCGTCACCTGCTTCAGCCGGCGCAGCGGGTGCTTCGGCTGCACGAAGAACGACACCGGCAGGTCGGGCAGGCGCGCGAGCTTCAGGCCGGGCTGCTTTTTCAGGTCGCGCGTGTCGGCGATGAACAAGTCCAGCTGCCGCCGGTGAAGCCGCTCGCTGAGCGTGACGGTGTCGGCCACTTCCATGCGCATGAGCAATTGCGGGTGCCGCTGCGCCATCAGCGACAGAGCCATGCGCCCGAGCGTGCTGGCCGCAAAGGGGCCGAGCCCCACGGCGAGGCTGCCGATGGACAGGCCCTCGAGCTGCAGCACGTCGCGCTGGATCTGCTGCGCATCGGCGATGAGCTCGCGGGCGCGGGCGAGCACCAGTTCACCGGCCTGCGTGAAGCGCACGGTGCCGTAGGCCCGGTCGACCAGGCGGGCCTGCAGCTTGTCTTCGAGCATGTCGATGCTGCGCGAGAACGCGGGCTGCGACAGGTGCACGGCCTGCGCGGCGCGGCCGAAGCTGCCTTGCTCGGCAAGGGCAACCAGGTGCTGGAGCTGGCGCAGCTGCATTTTGCGTTTTCCGTAAAAAGGATCAGCACATTTTGCATTTGCCAATGCTTCGGGCGGTTCGGAAAATCGCGCGCTGCTGTTCCCGCTCCACCGAAGACAAAGAGACACCGATGACCGCTTCTTCCTCCTGCTCCTCCTTTTCTTTTCCTGTGGTCCTGGTCGCACTGGCCTGCGCCTTCGGCAGCGCACACGCCTTCGCGCAGATCGCGCCCAAGCCGCCCGAAGCCGCCACGCTCAAAGCCAATGCCGACATGGCGAAGACACTGCCCTTTGCCAACCGGCAGGACTTCGAGGACGCGATGCGCGGCTTCATCGGCACGGTGCCCGATGCGCTCGTGCCCGGCGCCGGCCCGCGCCCGGCCTGGAGCATGAAGCCCTACGACTTCCTGAAGGCGAACGAGCCGGCCGACACGGTCAACCCGAGCTTGTGGCGTCAGGCGCAGCTCAACGCGATCCACGGCCTCTTCCGGGTGACCGACCGCGTCTACCAGGTGCGCGGCTTCGACATCGCGAACATGACGATCGTCGAAGGCGACACCTCGCTGATCGTCATCGACCCGCTGTTGACGGCAGAGACGGCGCGCGCCGCGCTGGCGCTGTACTACCAGCATCGCCCGAAGAAGCCGGTCGGCACGGTGATCTACACGCATGGCCATGCCGACCACTTCGGCGGCGTGAAGGGCGTGGTCGACGAGGCCGATGTCGCCGCGGGCAAGGTGCAGGTGATCGCGCCTTCGGGCTTCATGGAAACCGCGGTGGCCGAGAACATCCTCGCGGGCAACGCGATGAGCCGGCGCTCGCAATACCAGTTCGGTTCGCTGCTGCCGCCGGGCGCGCGCGGGCAGGTCGACACCGGCCTGGGCAAGGCGCTCGCGCGCGGCACCATCACGCTGATTGCGCCCACGTCCACCGTCGACAAGACGACCGAGGAGCGCATCGTCGACGGCGTGCAGGTCGTGTTCCAGCTGGTGCCGGGCTCCGAGGCGCCGTCGGAAATGCTCATGTACCTGCCGCAGTTCCGCGTGCTCAACATGGCCGAGGACGTGACGCACACCATGCACAACCTCTATACGATCCGCGGCGCCGAGGTGCGCGACGGCAACCTGTGGGCCAAGTACATCGACCAGGCGCGCGTGGCCTTCGGCGACAAGACCGATGTGCTGATCGCCCAGCACCACTGGCCGACGACGGGGCAGGGGCGCATCGCCGACCTGCTGAAGAAGCAGCGCGACATGTACAAGTTCATCAACGACCAGTCCCTGCGCCTGCTGAACCAGGGCTACACCGCGGCCGACATCGCCGAGACGCTGCGCATGCCCGCGAGCCTGGAGCAGGAATGGTCGGCGCGCGGCTACTACGGCACGCTCAGGCACAACGCCAAGGCGGTCTACCAGAAGTACCTGGGCTGGTATGACGCGAACCCCGCCAACCTGAATCCGCTGCCGCCGGTCGATTACGCGAAGAAGACGGTGCAGTACATGGGCGGCGCGGATGCGGTGGTCGCGCGGGCGCGGGATGACTTCAAGAAAGGCGAGTACCGCTGGGTGGCGAGCGCGATGAGCCAGGTCGTCTACGCCGACCCCACGAACCGCGCGGCACGCGAGCTCGGCGCCGATGCGCTCGAGCAGCTCGGCTACCAGTCAGAGGCCGGCACCTGGCGCAGCGCCTATCTTGTGGGCGCGATGGAGTTGCGCAATGGCGTGCCCAAGATCCCGGGCGGCAGCAGCTCGAATGCCGACACGCTCAAGGCGGTGAGCAACGAGCTCTTCTTCGATTTCCTCGGCGTGCGGTTCGATGCGGCCAAGGCCGAGGGCAAGACGATGGTCATCAACTGGAACTTCACCGATTCGAACCAGCAGTTCGTGCTGACGCTGGAGAACTCTGCGCTCACGCACATCGCCGGCCAGCAGCCCGGCGCCGACGCCACGGTGACGCTGAGCCGCGCCACGCTCGATGCGATCACGCTGAAGGAAACGAGCTTTCCCGCGGCCGTGCTGACGGGCAAGGTGAAGATCGACGGCGACCGCGCGAAGCTCGGGGAGCTGATGTCGATGCTCGATACCTTCGAGCCGATGTTCCCGGTGGTCGAGCCGCGGAAGTAAACCGGCCTCAGCCGAAGAACCAGTAGCACACCGAAATCGCCGCGACCACGCCCGCCAGTTCGGCCAGCAGCGCGCACGTCACCGCATGCCGCGCGCGCTGGATGCCGACCGCGCCGAAGTACACGGCCAGCACGTAGAAGGTGGTCTCGGTGCTGCCCTGGATGGTGGCGGCCACGAGCGCCGGGAAGCTGTCCACGCCCTGGCTCTTCATGGTCTCGATCAGCATCGCGCGCGCCGCGCTGCCCGAGAAGGGCTTGACCAGCGCAGTGGGCATCGCGTCGACGAAGCGCGAATCCCAGCCGCCCGCGGTCACCAGCCAGCGCAGGCCGCCGAGGATGAAGTCGAGCGCGCCCGAGGCCCGCAGCACGCCGACCGCGCACAGCATCGCGACCAGGTACGGCAGCAGGTTCTTCGCGATGTCGAAGCCTTCCTTCGCGCCTTCGATGAAGCATTCGTAGACCTTGATGCGCCGGATCGCGCCGGCCGCCAGGAACACGAGGATCACGCCGAAGAGCGCCAGGTTGCCCATCAGCGAGGAGAGCGAGGCAATCGCCGCCGCCGACAGCGTGCCCAAGAGGGCCATGAAGCCGCCCAGCAGCAGCGCGCCGGGGATCAGATAGGCGAGCACCACCGGGTCCCAGAGCCGAAGGCGCTGCGCGATGGCCACCGTGAGCAGCCCCACCAGCGTCGATGCGCTCGTGGCCAGGAGGATCGGCAGGAACACCATCGTCGGGTCGGGCGCGCCTTGTTGCGCGCGGTACATGAAGATGGTGACGGGCAGCAGCGTCAGCGATGAGGCGTTGAGTACAAGAAAGAGAATCTGCGCGTTGGTGGCGGTGACCGGGTCGGGGTTCAGCCGCTGCAATTCGCGCATCGCTTTCAAGCCGATGGGCGTGGCGGCGTTGTCCAGGCCGAGCGCATTGGCCGCGAAGTTCATCGTGATGAGGCCGAGCGCCGGATGCCCCGCGGGCACGCCCGGCATGAGCCGGCGGAACAGCGGACCGAGCAGCCGCGCGAGCCAGCCGACCAGCCCCGCCGCCTCGGCGATGCGCAGGAAACCGAGCCACAGCGTGAGCGTGCCGAAGAGCAGCACCATCACCTCGACCGCCAGCCGCGCCATCGTGAACAGGCTTTCGACCAGCGCCGCGAACACGGTCGGATCGCCGCCGACGAGCCACCGCACCAGCGCCGCGAGCGCCGCCATTCCGAAGAAACCCAGCCACAAGCCGTTGAGCACGCGTTTTTTCCTTTTTTGCCGGCGCGATCATAGGCTCCGTGCCGGCGCGCTCCGCGCTACAGTTCGGCCCATGCGCGCCTCCCTCATTCGCGGTTTCACGGCCCTCGTCGGGGTACTTGCGGCCGCCTGGCTGACCGGTTGCGTCAGCCTTCCGCCGCCGGAGCCACGGGCGCCGGTCACGGCCTTCACCGATGTGGGGCAGACCGAACTCGGCCAGCTCGCGGCCAAGGGCGTGCCGGGCGACTCCACCGCGCTCTCAGGTTTCCGGCTGCTGCCCGAGGCGGCTTTCGCATTCGATGCACGCATCTCGCTCGCACGCCACGCCGAGAAGTCGCTCGACGTGCAGTACTACCTGATCCAGAAGGACGACGTCGGCCTCCTGTTCCTGAAGGAACTGCGCGAGGCCGCGGCGCGCGGCGTGCGGGTGCGCCTTTTGGTGGACGACCTCTACACCGCCGGCGAGGACGAGGTGTTCAGTTCGTTCTCGGCCTTTCCGAACGTGGAGGTGCGGCTCTTCAATCCGCTGCCGTCGCGGGCCGACTCGCTGGCCACGCGGCTCCTGTTCTCCCTCACCGATTTCGGCCGCATCAACCACCGCATGCACAACAAGATGCTGATCGCGGACAACAGCTTCGCGGTCTCGGGCGGACGCAACATCGGCAACGAGTACTTCATGCGCAGCACGGCTGCGAATTTCATCGACATGGACGTGATCTCCAGCGGCGCGGTCGTGCGGCAGATGTCCGAGGGGTTCGACCGCTACTGGAACAGCTCGCACGCCTGGCCCATCGAGCGCATCGCACCGCTGCGCACGACACCCGAGGCCGCGCAGCAACGCTTCGACGCGATCGTGCGCACGGCCGTGCCCGACGTGCCGATCCGCCCGCGCGACGTGCTGAACAAGTCGCCCGTCGGCGAGCAGCTCATCACCGGCAAGATCGACCGCTACTGGGCGCTGGGCACGCTGTTTGTGGACGACCCCGAGAAGATCACGCGCAAGGCCGACGATGCCTACGCGGGCAGCGTGACCGAGGGGGCGCTGAGCGTCATCAACTCGGCCCGGCGCGAGGTCAAGATCGGCTCGCCGTATTTCATTCCGGGCACACGCGGCATGGAGATGATGAAGAAGGCCATCGAGAGCGGCGGCCGCATCACCGTGATCACCAATTCGCTGGGCGCCACCGACGAACCGCTGGCCTATGCGGGCTACGAGCGCTATCGCGCCGACATGCTGAAGATCGGCGTCACCATCTACGAGATCGCGCCCATGCTCACGGCGCGCTCGGGGCAGTTCGGCGACTTCGGAAAGACGATCAGCCGGTTGCACGCCAAGCTCGCGGTGATCGACGACGAGCGCTTCTTCGTCGGCTCGATGAACCTCGACCACCGCTCGGCTGCGGTCAACACGGAGGTAGGCCTCGTGATCGACAGCCCCGAACTCGTGGCCGACTACAACAAGCTCATGAACAGCCAGCGCATCAACCTGGGCTACCGGTTGCGTCTTGCGCCCAACGGCCGGCGCGTGCAGTGGCTCGAATACGACGATGCCGGCGGCGACATCGTCCACGAAGACGAGCCCGGCGAATTCCTCTGGCTGCGCTTCAAGAACTGGCTGCTGCTGCCCATCGTGGGCGAAGAACTGCTGTAGCTGGCTGTCATCTCCGGCACGGTGACGTGCGTTACATTTCTGAGTGAAATGTGAATTTTTGTCACTGAATTCTGGAGACCTCGACCATGACCGTTCCCGAGCAGCGCGTGTTCCTTGCGCCGCCCACCACCAGCCGTCGCCGTGTGCTGACCGGACTGGCCGCCACCGCCGCCGCGGGCCTGGGCATGCCGGCCTTCGCGCAGGGCAAGCCGATCCGCATCGGGACCACCTTCGACAACAGCAGCGTGGAGAAGGCCAACGGGCAGGGGCTCTTCCAGGGTTCGAGCGCGTTCTTCAACGCGCTGAACAAGTCGGGCGGCCTCAACGGCACCAAGGTCGAGCTGGTCATGGCCGACGACACCTTCAAGCCCGACGTGGCCAAGGCCAACGCGCTGGCCTTCGAGAAGGACAGCTCCGTGCTCGCGCTGCTGCACCCGCTGGGCACCCGCCAGACCTCCGAAGTGATGGACGCCGTGCCCGGCATGGCCGTGGTCGGCCCGATCACCGGCACCGTCGCGCTGCGCAAGAAGACCGCGCCCAACACCTTCTGGGTGCGGGTGAACTACGACCAGGAAGTCGAAAAGCTGGTGACCACGGCGGCCGTGCTGGGCCAGAGCCGCATCGGCCTCGTGCATTCGAACGATCCGCTGGGCCAGTCGGTGCTGGCGGCATTCAAGGCCGCGCTCGCGAAGGCGAAGCTGGAGCCGGCCGTCATCGCGACCACGCCCAACACCACCAGCATGGAGGTCGGCCCCGCGGCCGAAGCCATTGCCAAGGCCAAGCCGCAGGTCATCATCATCGGCCTGGCCGGTACGGCGCCGGTCTTCATGAAGGCGCTGCGCGACGCGGGCGGCAACAGCTCGGCCTACGGTCTTTCGATCACCGCCAGCGCGTTGGCCGCGATGGGCGACCTCGCACGGGGCCTCGGCTTCGTGATCGTGGTGCCCTCGCCGTATTCGACCAAGTTCGAGATCGTGCGCCGCTACCAGGCCGACATGGTGGCCAACGGCACCAAGGATTTCTCGCTCACCAGCCTGGAGGGCTACATCAACGCCGCCGTGCTCGCCGAGGGCCTTCGCCGTGCGGGCGGCTCGCCCACGCGCGCCTCGGTGATGGCGGGCCTGGCCAGCATCGAGAACTTCGACCTGGGTGGACTGAAGATCAACTACGGTCGCACGAACCGCGAAGGCGGGCATTTCGTGGACGTGGCCGTGATCGGCAGCCGCGGGCAGATGCTGAGCTGACCCGGGTTCGTACCGCGCGCCGTGGCGCGCGGTAGCGTGCATCGGTACTCCGGTGGACGCCGGCCTCTGTTTCCGGGGGCGCGACCTTACAGTGCGCGCATGGTCCTCGACTTCTGTATTTCCTTCGGCCTGGCCGCGCCCGTGGTGCTGAGCGTCGTTCTCTATCAAGTCGGCCATCGCGCCGTCGCGCAACGACGGGTGGGTCCGGTGACGGCCAGTCTCGTCTACGGATTGTGCGTGGCGGCGTTGCCGCTGGCCGTGTGGTGGGGCGTCCACGCCCTCGCGGAGTTCTACCTCGTCAGTGACAGCACTTCGTTCTGGAAGCCTGTGTTGCAGATCGGGCTGGCCTTCATCATGTATGCGTACCTCTGCATCTCGTGGGCCCTGAGCTTCGTGGCTGCGTGCCTCGCCGCGTGGCGCTTTACGGTCTGCGCGAACCGGTTGAAGCAAGAAGCCTTGGCCTGACGCCAGGGCCGCGGTCAGCTCACCACGTCCTCAGCGATTCCCACGCCGAGCAGCCCTTCGAGCAACCCCTTGTCGGCCGCGAGCCCCGCGCTCGGGCCGGCGTGCACCACGGTGCCGCGCTCCAGCACGATGGCCTGGTGCGTCATCTCCAGCGCCAGCACCGGGTGCTGCTCGACCACGATCGACGCCAGCCCTTCCGATTCGCACAGCCGCCGGATCGCCGCGGAGAGCTCCTCCACGATGATCGGCGCGAGGCCCTCCATCGGCTCGTCGAGCAGCAGGAGCTTGGGGTTGGTCATCAGCGCGCGGCCGATGGCCAGCATCTGCTGCTCGCCGCCCGAGAGCTGGTTGCCGTAGTTGCCGCGGCGCTCGCGCAGGCGCGGAAAGAAGTCGTAGACGCGCTTCAGGTTCCAGCCGCCCAGCCGCGCGATCACCGTGAGGTTTTCCTCGACGGTGAGCGAGGGGAACACCTCGCGCTCCTGCGGCACCCAGCCCAGGCCGGCGCGCACGCGCTGGTGCGACGGCCAGCGTGTGATGTCGGCGCCCTGCCAGCGGATCGCACCCTGCATCACGCGCGTGTTGCCCATCAGCGTTTCGAGCAGCGTGGTCTTGCCCACGCCATTGCGCCCGAGGATCGCGAGGCTTTCGCCCTGCTGCAGCGAGAAGTCGAGACGGTCGAGCACCACGGCATTGCCGTAGCCGGCTGTGACGTGGTCGAAGGCGAGCGCTTCAGGCATGGCGGTGGGAGCTTCCAAGGTAGACCTCGCGCACGCGCGGGTCGGCGCCGATTTCGGCGGGCGTGCCTTCGGTGAGGATGCGGCCGCCCACCAGCACCGAGATGCGGCGCGAGAAGCGGAACACGAGCTTCATGTCGTGCTCGATGAAGAGCACGCTGATGTCGTCCGGCAGCGCCGCGATGGCTTCGAAGAGCTCGCCGCTTTCGCCTTCGGGCACACCGGCCGCCGGCTCATCGAGCAGGAGGATGCGGGGCTTGGCGGCTAGCGCGAGTGCGATCTCCAGTAGCCGCTGCTTGCCGTAGGCCAACTCCGAGACCGGCACGTCGGAAAGGCTGTCGAGCTTCAGCGTGCCGAGCAGCGCATGCGCTTCGTCGAACACTGCCGTGCAGCCCTTGAGCGGCCGCCACCAGGTGGCGCCCAGCCCTTCGCGCTCGCTGATCGCCAGCACCACCGACAGGAGCGGCGTGAGGCTGGGGAACAGCGTGTTGATCTGGAAGGTGCGCGCCAGGCCCATGCGGGCGCGCTTGTCGCCCGACAGGCGCGTGATGTCGCGCTCGCCCATGTGGATCGACCCGCTCGTGGGCTTGAACACGCCGGTGAGCAGGTTGATGAGCGTGGTCTTGCCCGCGCCGTTGGGACCGATCAGCGCCTGCCGCGCGCCGGGCTCGAGCGAGAGGTTCACCTCGCTCACCGCCTGGAAGGCGCCGAAGCGGATGCCGAGGTCGCGGGTGCGCAGGGTGTGCGTCGCTGTGGGGGTCATCGCGCCTTCCCCGTCCGCACGAAGCGCGAGAGCGCGCCCATGATTCCGCCGCGCCCTAGCATCACCGCCGCGATCAGGAAGATGCCGAGCCAGAACATCCAGTACTGCGGATTCATGTCCGCGAACCAGTCGTGCACCAGCATGTAGACGATGGCGCCGATCATTCCGCCGTACAGGCGCCCGGTGCCGCCGAGCACCAGGATGATCAGCACCTCGGCCGAGCGGTTGAAGCCGATCGACTCGATGCCGACGAACTGCGTGGTCTGCGCGAGCAGCGCGCCCGCCACGCCGGCCACCGCGGCCGAGAAGGCATAGGCCATGCGCAGGCGCGCCTCGACCGGCGAGCCGATGGCCGTCATGCGTTTGCGGCTGTCGTGGATGCCGCGCAGCGCCAGGCCGAAGGGCGAGCGCAGCACCAGTCGCACCAGCAAGAACATCGCGAGCACCACGGCGAAGGCATAGCCGAATGCGGTCTTGCCGTAGAGATCGAACTCGAAGAAGCCGAGCACCGGCGCGATGACCACGCCCTGCAGCCCGTCGGTGCCACCGGTGATACCCGAGAGCCGGTTGGCCAGCTCGTACAGCAGCACGCACACGCCGATGGTGATCATCAGCCGCGTGAGGTCGGCGCCGCGCACCACGAGGTAGCTGAGCGCATAGCCGAGGAGGCCGCTCACAACCAGCGCGAACGCAAGGCCGGTGAAGGGCTCGCTCCAGCCGTACTTGGCGAGCAGGCCGGCAGCGTACGCGCCCGCGCCGAAGAAGGCCGCATGGCCGACGGTGAGGATGCCCGCGTAGCCGAGCGCCATGTCGAGCGACACGGCGAACAGGCCGAAGATCATGATCTGGCTCATCAGCGTGAGCTTGTCGGGCAGAAGGAAGAAGCTGGACGCGAGCGCGAGCCAGAAGGCGACTTCGGCGATGCGCAACTGCGCGGGAGACACCGTGAGGGCTTTCATGCGAGCCCCTTCTTCGCGACGATGCCGTTCGGCCGCACCAGCAGCATGACGATCATGAAAACGTAGATAAGAAAAGCGCCCGCTTCAGGCCAGTAGTACTTGCCGGCGACGTCGACGATGCCCACCAGCAGTGCCGCGATGAACGGCCCGGTGACAGTGCCCGCACCGCCCACGCACACCACCATCAGGAAGTAGACGAGGTACTTGAGCGGGAACGACGGCTCCAGCCCCAGCATGCCCAGGCTCAGTGCGCCGCCCAGGCCCGCGAGGCCGCAGCCCAGCGAGAAGGTGAGAAAGAAAAGGCGCTGCACATGGATTCCGGTGCCGCCCGCCACGCGCTGGTTGTCGACTGCCGCGCGCACCATCGCGCCGTAGCGCGTCTTGCCGAGCACCAGCAGCAGGGCAGCCAGCACGGCCACGCCGCAGACGATCAAAAAGAGCCGGTAGCGGCCCACTTCGAGCCCGCCGATGGCGACCTGCCCGTCGAGCGCCGGAGGCAGCGTGAACGGCTGCATCGTCGGCCCGAAGAAGTAGGTGAACGCGGCGATCGACACGAACACCACGCCGATCGACAGCAGCACCTGGTCCAGCGGATGCGCGCGGTACAGCCGCCGGTAGAACACGAACTCCAGCACCGCGCCCACCAGCGCCGCGGCGACGAAGGCGGCCGCGAGGGAGAGCCCGAAGCCGAGCCCCCAGTGGTTCATCAGCAGGCTCGCCGCATAGCCGCCCACCATCGCGAAACTGCCGTGCGCGAGGTTGACGAAGTTCATCAGCCCCATCGTGATGGACAGGCCCACGCCGATGAGGAACAGGAGCATGCCGTAGGCCACCCCGTCGAAGATCACGATGCCCATGGGCCTCCTGGTGCTGCTGCCTGCCGACGTGCCGTTTAGTTCGAGCTTTCCTTGGCCGGGTCCTTCACGCGGTCGAACTTGTCGAACTCCACGTTCACCAGCTGGCCGTTCACGCGCTCGGTCTTGCGGATGTAGACGGTCTGCACGATGTCGCGCGTGAGCGG
Organism: Variovorax sp. W1I1; assembly: GCF_030815625.1. Taxonomy (NCBI): domain Bacteria; kingdom Pseudomonadati; phylum Pseudomonadota; class Betaproteobacteria; order Burkholderiales; family Comamonadaceae; genus Variovorax; species Variovorax sp. W1I1. The sequence continues at coordinate 6,332,286 of NZ_JAUSWZ010000001.1, forward strand.
ATCGACCTCGATCGGGCCGCGCGGGCTCTCGAAGCGCAGGCCGCGCAGCGCGTCCATGAACTTGTCGCCGCTCGCATCGCCCTTGGTCTTCTGCAGCGTGAGGTCGATGGCGGCCATGGCGTCGTAGGCGGTCACGGCGAAGTAGCTCGGGCGCAGCTTGGTGCCGTTGTCGGCGGCGAAGTCCTTCACGAACTTCTGGTTCTTGGGCGAGTTGTGGGCGAAGGAATAGTGATGGCTGGTGACGAGCCCCAGCGCCACGTCGCCGGTGGCGTCGAGGTAGCTGTCGTCGGTGGCTTCGCCGGTGGCGTAGAGCTTGATGCCGGCCTGCTCCATGCCGCGCTCCTTCCATACCTTCAGGAAGGCCGGCGGCATCACGCCCGAGGGGAAGAAGAAGAACACGGCCTGGGGCTTGGCGTCCTTGATGCGCTGCACGTAGGCCGAGAAGTCAGGGTTGTTCATCGGCGTGCGTACTTCGCCCGAGACCTTGCCGCCGCCGGCGGTGAAGGTCTTCTTGAAGGCGGTTTCGGCATCCACGCCCGAGGCGTAGTCGGCGACCACGGTGTAGGCGTCCTTGATGCCTTCCTTGAGCATGAAGCGGGCCATCGGGTCGGTGACCTGCTGCACGGTGAACGACAGCCGCGCGATATAGGGCGAGCTGTTGGTGATGGCCGAGGAGGCTGCGTTCATCACGATCGTCGGGATCTTGGCCTGCGTGGCGATAGCGCCGACGGCGTAGGCGTTGGGGCTGAAATCCAGGCCGGTGAGGATGCTCACCTTGTCGCGCACGACCAGCTCCTGCGCGATGCGCTTGGCGGCATCGGGTGCGGGGCCGGCGGTGTCTTTCTTGACGATCTCGACGGTGCGCCCGCCCACCTTGCCGCCGTGCTCCTTCAGGTACAGCGCGATGCCTGCATCGAACTGGCGGCCGTAGTCGGCGTAGGGGCCGGAGTAGGTGGCGATGAGGCCGATGCGCAGCGGCTCGTCGGCAGCGTGCGCCGCCACGGTGCCCAACATGCCGAAGCCGGCGAGCAGGAGGGTCGAGAGAACGGTTCTCTTCGTCATCGTCGTCATGGAAAAACGCCTTTCAGGTGGAATGGATGCGGAGCGGGCGAGTGTGCTTCAGACCTGTGTCTCGGGAACACGCACGGTGAGGCCGTCGAAGGCCGCGGTCACGGTGAGCTGGCAGCTCAGCCGCGAGGTGGGTTGGCGCTCGGAGGCGACGACTTCGAGCAGGGCGCTCTCCATGTCGTCGGGTGGCGGCAGCAGGTCGGCGAAGGCGTCGTCCACGTAGACGTGGCAGGTGGCGCAGGAGCAGCAGCCGCCGCACTCGGCGTCGATGCCGCGCACGTTGCCGCGGATGGCGGTTTCCATGACGCTGGCGCCGATCTTGGCGTCGACCGCGCGGCTGGTGCCGTCCTTGAGGATGTAGTGGATCGTGGGCATGTCGTGGGGACTTGTTCAGAACATGTCGAAGTACTCGCGGTGTTCCCACTCGCTGACTTCGAGGTTGAAGCGAGCGATTTCCGCTTCCTTGATGTGGCAGAGGTAGTCGATGAAGACCTTGCCCATCTGGGTGTTGAGCATCTCGTCGCGGCGCAGGCAGGCGAGGGCGTCGCCGAGCGAGCGCGGCAGGTGCTCTGCCGGTGTTTCGTAAGGTGCATCAGCCGAGGGACCGGGGTCGGTCTTGTGGCGGATGCCGTCGAGCCCCGAGAACAGTTGCGATGCGAGGTACAGGTACGGATTGGCCGTCGGCTCGCCCACGCGGTTCTCGATGCGCGAGGCGCTCTGACCCACGCCGCCGAGCACGCGCAGCATCGCGCCGCGGTTGTCCCTGGCCCAGATCGCGCGGTCGGGCGCAAGCGAGAAGGGGCGGTAGCGCCGGTAGCCGTTGATCGTGGGGCTCGCGAGCGCGGCCGCGCCACAGGCGTGCGCCTTCAGGCCGCCGAGGTAGTGCATGCCGATCTCGCTCAGGTCCTGGCCTGCGGCCTCGGGCATGAACGCGTTGACGCCATCGCTCTTGCGGCGCAGCGACTGGTGCAGGTGCCAGCCGCTGGACATCACGTTCGGGATCTTCGGCCGGCACATGAAGCTGGCGTGCAGCCCGTTGCGCTGGCAGATCTGCTTGATCGCGCTGCGCAGCAGCACCATGGTGTCGGCGGGCATCACGCCGGCCGTGGGGCCGAAGGTCAGCTCGAACTGGCTCGGGCCGAATTCGATTTCCAGCGAGCGCAGCGGGAGACCCAGCGCGATCAGGTTCGAGCGCAGCAGCTCCATCAACCCGTCGACGCGGTCGTAGCGCAGCTCTGTGAGGTACTGGTGGCCGTGCGAGAGCAGCGACACGCGCGGCGGCTCGCCGGGCTGGCCCGAATCGGCCAGGCCCATGCGCGCATCGTCCAGCTTGAAGACATGGAACTCCACCTCGAGGCCGGCGATGAAGTCGAGGCCGAGGTCGTCGAGTTGCCGCACCGCGCGCTGCAGGATCTGCCGCGTCGCGAAGGGGCAGGGCTTGCCGTCGGCCATGTAGGCGTCGCACAGGATCCAGCCGGTGCGCGGCGCCCACGGCAGCACCTTGAAGCTGGCGGGGTCGGCCACGATGGTGAAGTCCGCGCCGCCCTGCAGGCCCTCGATGGCGAAGCCGCCGTTGGTGGTGAAGACCGGGAACACGGTCTTGTGCGAGGTGTCCTTGGCCAGCAGTGTCGACGTGAGGTTCACGCCCTCCCACAGCGCCGAGCGCGCCTCGGTGGCGACCAGCGTCTTGCCGCGCAGGATGCCGTGCTGATCAGGCCAGGCGAAGCGCACGAGGTCGACCTCGCCGCTGTCGATGCGGCGCACGAGTTCGCGGGCCTGTGCGTGTTGGTCGTCGGACCAGAGACCGAAGCGGTCGACGAAGGTGTTGGTGTTCATCGCGTGTGCGCTCAGGCGGCGAGCCGTGCGGAGGCCCAGTCGGACTTCAGGCGGCGCGCGCGGTCGGCTTCCTGCCAGTAGGTCTCGGTGGCGGCTTCATCGATCACGTGGCCGATGCCGTCGATGGAGGGCGGGCCGGTCATCGTGCTTGCCTGTGCGGCATCGATCAGCATCGGCGCGGTCTCGCCGGCCAGCGTGGCCTCGATGGCCTTCACCAGCACGCGGCGGTAGGCAATGATTCCCTTGTCGGTGCTGCCCAGGTGCTCGCGCGTGCGGTCCTGGATGGCGCCTTGCGATTCCACCGCCCACTGGTCGTGCACGTTGATGTCGTCGCCCATGCCGGTGTAGGTTTCGGTCAACTGCTCGTCGATGCTGTAGCCGTAGTTGTTGCGCTTGTTCTTGCGCGAGGTGTAGTCGGGCAGCTCGTAGAGCTTCAGGCGCTGGTCGCGCATCTGCTCTTTGTCGACCGGGCCGGTGAAGCTGGTGAAGATGGCGTACCAGTAGCAGTGCGTGTCGTCCACTGGCACATGCCATTGCGAGATGGTCATCTCCGCGCTCATCGGGATCACGAACGCCTGCGGGAACACGACATTGGTCACGCGCACGTGGGTGGTGTCTTCCGAAAGCTTGCGCAAAGCCTTCAGGCGGAAGCCGTAGTCGGTGGGCTCCACGCTGATCTCGGGCCGGTCGTACTCGCGCAGCACCTTGGTGATCGGCATGTCGGAGTCGGCCGAGGCGCCGCGGAACTGCTTGCCGTAGCTCTCGGAGGTGTCCTCGTCCTCGAAGAAGCGGTGCAGGTACGAGGCGTGCGCGGGGTCGATGCCCACTTCGAGCGCCTGCAGCCAGTTGCATTCGAACAGGCCCTTGAACGCGAAGGTGTGGGTATCGGGGGCGACGAAGCAGTCGAAGTCGGGGAAGGCCGGGGGTTCGCCCTCGCCGATGTACGCGAAGACGACGCCGGCCTTCTCGACCACCGGATAGGCCGACTGCTTGATGCGGCTGCACAGCTTGCTGGTGGCGGGCTCGGCGGGGGTTTCGAGGCAATTGCCCTTGGCGTCGAACAGCCAGCCGTGGAAGGCGCAGCGGATTCCGCCGTTCTCCAGCCGGCCGAAGGCGAGGTCGGCGCCGCGGTGCGGGCAGTCGCGGTCGAGCATGCCGAGCTGGCCGCTCTCGTCGCGGAACAGGACGAAGTCCTGGCCCATGAGCTTCACGGGCTTGACCGGGCGCGGACCGGCCAATTCGTCGGCCAAGGCAACCGGCTGCCAGTAGCGGCGCAGCAGCTTGCCGGTGGGGGCGTCGCGTCCGACGCGGGTGATGAAATCGTTCTGCTCGGCGCTGATCATCTTGCGGGCTCCATCGTGGGTCTTCGGAAAGAGGCTGCAAGACATTGCATGCAACTGTATGCATTGTCTTGGTGATCCCCGATCCGGGTCAAACTTTCATCTGCGGTTTTGCCCTCATTTGGGGCTTGTGGTGCTCGAAATCAGGGTTAACGCTGAGTGTGGCGTGTGTTTTTGACACTTCTTGTGACGTGATGCATGCAACAAGCGAGCCAGGGTAAATATCTTGCGTGCAATGATCGACCCGTCTCCTAGAATCCGCTCATTCCTGCTCCCGGCGCCTCCTGATGGACTCTCAACAATCCCGCGTGCTCGTGCAGTTGCGCGACATGATCCTCAAGGGCGGATTCGTGCCCGGAGAGCGGCTGGCCGAGATCCCGCTCGCCGAAAAGCTCGAAGCCTCGCGCACCCCGGTGCGCCTTGCGCTCGCCAGCCTCGAGCACGAAGGCCTCATCGAACAATCGCCCAGCGGCGGCTACCAGATGCGCCGCTTTACTTCGCAGGAAGTGGCCGACGCGATCCGCGTGCGCGGCGTGATCGAAGGCTTCGCGGCGCGCCTGCTGGCCGAAGACGGCGCATCGCGCCAGTTGCTACGCGACCTGAAGGATTGCCTGGACGCCGGCGACCGGGCGGTGAACAAGCCCACGATGGAAATCGACGACTACGCCGCCTACGTCGAGATGAACGACCGCTTCCACAAGCTCATCGTCGAAGGCTGCGGCAACCTCGCGCTCAAGCGGGTGATGGACATGCTCGGCGGCCAGCCCTTCGCCGCACCCAGCGCGATGCTGCCGATGCAGTCGTCGATGGAAGAGGGTCAGCAGTGGATGCGCCAGGCGCATCGCACGCACCACGCGATGGTGCAGGCCATCGAGCGCGGGCAAGGTTCGCGCGCGCAGGCGCTGGGCGAGGAGCACGTTGAAATCGCGCGCATGAACCTCGATTACGCACTGGAGCGGCCCGAGCTTGCGGCCGAGTTGATGCCGGGCATCAAGCTGGTTTCCAAAGGGCGCAACGCCTGAGTGGAACTGGCCGGTCTGCATCGAAGACCGGACGGTATTTCCGCACTCGCCCCGTCTGGCCGGCGACGGTCAAGACTAGAATTTCCGCATGACCACCGCTGCTGCCGCCCCCGCCAAGCCCTCGTTCAAGGAACAGATGCTGCAGGCCCGCGAAGAGGCCATCGTCCAGACCGCGAACCGTCTGCTCGCCGAGAAGGGTTTCGAATCGATGACGGTCGACGAGGTCGCGGCCTCCGTCGGCATCGCCAAGGCCAGTCTCTACAAGCACTTTCCCAGCAAGGAAGACCTCGCAGCCGCCGCGATGGTGCGCCTCATGCAGCGCACGCAGGATGTGCTTACCTCTGTGCCGGCCGACCAGAAACCCATCGACAAGCTGCGCGCGGTAGTGCGCTGGTCCATGGAAGCACAGCTGGCCGGCGAGATGCCATCGCTGCCGCACCAGAACTCGAGCCTGCGCGCCGCGCTGATGAACAACCGCGGCTATCTCGACCGGCTGGTTGCGATCAGCGACACGCTCGGCGGCTGGATCCAGGCCGCGCAGGCCGATGGCACGCTGAACCCGAAGCTGCCCGCGATTGCCGTGCTCTACACGCTGTTCGCTCGCGCCTGCGATCCGGTGCTCGGTTTCCTCAAGTCGAGCGGGCTGCAGAGCGATGCGGAGATCGTCGACCTGGTGCTAGGCACCTGTTTCGACGGGCTCGCCTCGCGCTGAACGCGCTTTCGTTCTTCGCCGTTCAACCGCGCCGCGGGATTTGCCGCCGACACTTCGCAGGCGGCGAAGTGTCGGATGGCCGCTATTTGACTTCGATGAGCAGGTCGGGCCTGTAGCCCTCTTGCTCGCCGTTGCGCTTGTAGCCCAGCGGATTGGCCACCACGCGGCAGCTGTCCTTCACATAGTCGAAAGCGCAGTGCAGATGGCCGTGCAGCCAGAGCTGGGCGTTTGGCAGGAGTTCGTCCAGGGAATTGCAGAAACCGGCGGTGCCGGGCGTCAGTCCGTACCGCGGATCGGCGCTTGCCAGCGTTGGCGCGAAGTGCGTGATGGCAACCGTGGTGCCGTCGAAAGGCTGGGTCAGCGCTTCGCGCAGCCACGCCTGGCACACAAGGGCCTGCTCGCGCAGCGGGCCGGACAGGAAGATTTCGCCGTGGCGCCGGGTGGCCATCTTTTCCAGGTAGAAATCGGCAGCGCGCATCGCCTTGCCGCGCTTCTTGAGCGCATCGGCCAAGCCGTCGGTGGGTTCCACCAGCGCGTCGAAGTCGGCCCAGAGCGTGGTGCCGACGAAGCGGATGCCGTCGATGACGAGGGTTTCGCGCTCCAGCCATTGGATGTCGAGCTCGGCGCAGAGTGCGCGCAGACGGTCGTGCGTCTCGTCGAAGTCGGCGTTGTCGTATTCGTGGTTGCCCGGGACATAGATCACCGGCACCGGCCAGCCGTTGCGGGGCGAAAAACGGCCCAGGCCGAAGTCGGTGTCCGCGAGCCGGGAGCCTTCCTGGTAGGAGCCGATGTCGCCTGCCAGGACCAGCAGGTCGGCGCCCGGAATCGGCTCGGCGTGGAAGCGGGGGTGGGACTCCAGGTGCAGGTCGGAGAGCAGTTGAAGCTTCATCGTCGGGTCAGTCTAGGTGAATTGCCTCATGCATGAAGCGCATAAGGCCAGGGTTGTTTTCCTAGGGAAAACCCTTAATCTTGGAGCATCAACCACTCAGAGCACGGCCATAAGCCGCGCAACACCATGTTCAGCCTCATCGCCCAAGTGGCCCGTTTCTTCCGTTCCTCCAGCGACAGCGCACCGGCCAGCCACGCCGCCGCGCTGATGGAAAGCGCCGACGTTCGCGCCGGTCGCGGTGCGCACCACGCGCAGGAACTGCGCGCCGCCGCATCCGCCTGGCTCAGCGTCGTCCGCTGATCGACCAACGCCGGTCAGTCGGGCACCTTCTGCCCGAGGATCGAGCCCGCGAAGGCTGCCGCGGCCGACCGCAACAGCGCGGTCCGCAGCCATTCATGCGCATGCCCATGCTGGGCGCGCCGGTGCCAGATGGCATCCACGTGCACCGGCGGCTGGTCGAAGGGCAGGTCGCGCAGCACCAATTGGTCGTCGATGCCGGTCACGGTCACGAAGTGGCGGGGCAGCACGGTCAAGAGGTCTGAGTTCGCGACCACCCGGCCCGCCGTGAAGAACTGGTTCACCGTCACCACGATGCGCCGCTCGCGCCCCATGGCGCCGAGCGTCTGGTCGATGAAGCCGTACGGGCGCCCCGAGAAACTTACCAATAGATGCCGCGCGGCGCAGTAGTCGTCCAGCGTGAGCGGCGCGTTCGCGAGCGGATGGCCACGGCGCATCACGCATACATATTGGCCCAGGTAGAGCCGCTGGGTCTCGAACGGCACTCCCACTCCCGATTGGCCCCGCGCCGCCAAGCTGGCGATGACCGCCGGGAAGTAGCCGATCGCCATGTCGACCTCTTCGTTCTCCAGCATCCGGCGCGGATCGCGCGTGGTCAGCGGGAGCACGCGCAGGGAAATGGCGGGGGCTTCTTTTTCGGCGATCTGCACCAGGCCGGGGATCAGTTCCGCCGCGGTGGCGTCGGCCATGGCCAGCAGGAAGGTGGTGTCGGCGGTCGCCGCGTCGAACTCGCCTGGGGCCAGGGTGTGTTGCAGCTGGCGCAGCGCGTCGCGCACTGTGGGCCAGAGCGCCAGCGCCCGCGGCGTGGGCTCGACACCGGCGCCGGCGCGGCGCACAAGCTCGTCACCCATCACTTCGCGAAGGCGCCGCAACGCATTGCTCACAGCCGGCTGCGTAATAGAAAGGTTGCGGGCGGCGCGGGTGAGGTTGCGCTCCGCCATTACCTCGTCGAAGACGCGAAGCAGGTTGAGGTCAAGCGTGCGGAAGTTGACATCCATCAGTGCTGTGAATGATAAACATCAGAAAGATAAAGTGGCAAAGCACTAGGGTAACCCCTAATATCACGGCATCGGCACTCGTTGCCATTAATCCCCGGAGGGATCGCACCATGACCAGCTTTGTCCACGTTGACCAACCTACTGTCCACCCCGGCGTCCGTCGCGCCGAAGTCCTGTTCGGCCAGATCCAGGCCGCCCGCGCAGGCGCCGAAGGCGCCCGTCCGCTGATCGCCTTGTTCATCGTTGCCATCGCTGCAGCGGTTCTGGTGGTCGCCGACACGCTCGTCTCCAACTGGAGCGAAGGCGCATTGCTCGCCGCATGGACCATCTTCTGCCTCGCAGCGATCGCCTTGTTTGCGCTGTTCGCCAGCTCGGTGCGCAAGAGCAGCATCGCTGGCCTCTGGCAAGCCGCCGCTGAGCGCCGTGCAGCAGCCCGCGCCGACGCACGTTTCATGGAAACCGCGAAGAACGATCCGCGCGTGATGCAGGAACTGCAAGCCGCCGTGTGGCGCCAGCAATCGGAAGGAACTGTGCCTGCCGCTGCAGTTGCCAAGGTCGACGCGCTGGCTCGCATGAGCACCCGCTCGCAGGAAGCGCGCATGCCGACGCTCTATGAAGCGATGCGCCGCATGAACAGCTCGCGCTATTACTAAGCTGAGCTGAGGCTCGCTCGAGATAGATAGCCGCCTTCGGGCGGCTTTTTCTTGTTTGGTCGAATCCTCCTTGGGCAGCTGCGGCTCGCTCCCCCCACTAGTTAGTAAGAGAAGAGCGTGCGGGCTGCGCGTGCGCTAAGGGGATCATGAGCGACCTTGCCTGCAAGTAGGGGCGGTTCGCACGCACCGCGTGAACAAAACATCTCCGGGTTGGCGCCAAGCTGAAAAAGCGATGTATACTCGTGGGCTCGGCTGACAACGCATTGATTGATGTGTTGTTCGGTGGTTGCCCTGGAAGGGGTGGTTGCTGAGAGTTGGCTGAGAAAAAGATTCTTCGAAGTTGACTGGATTGCAAAAAACAGTGCATAATCGAAGGCTCCGCTGAAACAGCTTCAGCGTCTCGCAGCGAAGGTTGCGGGGTGCAAATAAGAAGATGTTGAAAGCGAAAAAAGTTTGACGGTTCTGTAAAAACCGTGATAGACTACAAGGCTTCGCTGATCGCAGCAAGGCAAGACGAAGTAAACGAAAAGTTGCTTCGGTGATCGTTAAAAATTTACAGCCGATAAGCGTGGGCGTTTGAAGGTAATTGCGTAAGTTCTTCGGAACAAGTCGCAAGACTTAAAAACGCTCATGAGATAGAAGTGAAGTTCACTTTAATTCTTTTTTCATGAGTTTTGCTTGACCGCGAGGTCAGGCGCAAAAATCAAGATCGAACTATAGAGTTTGATCCTGGCTCAGATTGAACGCTGGCGGCATGCCTTACACATGCAAGTCGAACGGCAGCGCGGGAGCAATCCTGGCGGCGAGTGGCGAACGGGTGAGTAATACATCGGAACGTGCCCAATCGTGGGGGATAACGCAGCGAAAGCTGTGCTAATACCGCATACGATCTACGGATGAAAGCAGGGGATCGCAAGACCTTGCGCGAATGGAGCGGCCGATGGCAGATTAGGTAGTTGGTGAGGTAAAGGCTCACCAAGCCTTCGATCTGTAGCTGGTCTGAGAGGACGACCAGCCACACTGGGACTGAGACACGGCCCAGACTCCTACGGGAGGCAGCAGTGGGGAATTTTGGACAATGGGCGAAAGCCTGATCCAGCCATGCCGCGTGCAGGATGAAGGCCTTCGGGTTGTAAACTGCTTTTGTACGGAACGAAACGGCCTTTTCTAATAAAGAGGGCTAATGACGGTACCGTAAGAATAAGCACCGGCTAACTACGTGCCAGCAGCCGCGGTAATACGTAGGGTGCAAGCGTTAATCGGAATTACTGGGCGTAAAGCGTGCGCAGGCGGTTATGTAAGACAGTTGTGAAATCCCCGGGCTCAACCTGGGAACTGCATCTGTGACTGCATAGCTAGAGTACGGTAGAGGGGGATGGAATTCCGCGTGTAGCAGTGAAATGCGTAGATATGCGGAGGAACACCGATGGCGAAGGCAATCCCCTGGACCTGTACTGACGCTCATGCACGAAAGCGTGGGGAGCAAACAGGATTAGATACCCTGGTAGTCCACGCCCTAAACGATGTCAACTGGTTGTTGGGTCTTCACTGACTCAGTAACGAAGCTAACGCGTGAAGTTGACCGCCTGGGGAGTACGGCCGCAAGGTTGAAACTCAAAGGAATTGACGGGGACCCGCACAAGCGGTGGATGATGTGGTTTAATTCGATGCAACGCGAAAAACCTTACCCACCTTTGACATGTACGGAATTCGCCAGAGATGGCTTAGTGCTCGAAAGAGAGCCGTAACACAGGTGCTGCATGGCTGTCGTCAGCTCGTGTCGTGAGATGTTGGGTTAAGTCCCGCAACGAGCGCAACCCTTGTCATTAGTTGCTACATTCAGTTGGGCACTCTAATGAGACTGCCGGTGACAAACCGGAGGAAGGTGGGGATGACGTCAAGTCCTCATGGCCCTTATAGGTGGGGCTACACACGTCATACAATGGCTGGTACAAAGGGTTGCCAACCCGCGAGGGGGAGCTAATCCCATAAAACCAGTCGTAGTCCGGATCGCAGTCTGCAACTCGACTGCGTGAAGTCGGAATCGCTAGTAATCGTGGATCAGAATGTCACGGTGAATACGTTCCCGGGTCTTGTACACACCGCCCGTCACACCATGGGAGCGGGTTCTGCCAGAAGTAGTTAGCTTAACCGCAAGGAGGGCGATTACCACGGCAGGGTTCGTGACTGGGGTGAAGTCGTAACAAGGTAGCCGTATCGGAAGGTGCGGCTGGATCACCTCCTTTCTGGAAACAAGCAATTTAATTTAAACGCCCACACTTATCGGTTGTTGGAAGAAGTCGAAATCTTCATTGATTCTCGATTGGGTCTGTAGCTCAGCTGGTTAGAGCACCGTCTTGATAAGGCGGGGGTCGTTGGTTCGAGCCCAACTAGACCCACCAAATCTTCTGATTTCTCGTGTGAGAGTTTTGGGGGATTAGCTCAGCTGGGAGAGCACCTGCTTTGCAAGCAGGGGGTCGTCGGTTCGATCCCGTCATCCTCCACCAATAAATCGATACTTAAATTCAACACCAAAGCGGCTTTGTGCGCGAGCATGAGGCTTCTTTGTTGTTGATCGAGATCTCTTGATCAATCGGCTGTTCTTTAAAAATTCATAGAGTCGAATCAGCGTTGCTGATGGAAACTGCACATTCGTAAAGGTTTAGTGCAGACCGTGCCATCAGCAACATAGAATTTTTGATTGCGTCAAAAGAAACTTCAATTTCGAGTCAAATCGAATTTTGAATGTAACGGCATAACGCGTCAGGTGAAAGACCTGACATATTCCTTGAAATGATTTTGTAGTTTCGAAAGAAACGTCAAAGTTATAGGGTCAAGTGAATAAGAGCACGTGGTGGATGCCTTGGCAATGATAGGCGACGAAGGACGTGATAGCCTGCGATAAGCTTCGGGGAGCTGGCAAATTAGCTTTGATCCGGAGATTTCCGAATGGGGAAACCCACCGAAAGGTATCGCATGATGAATACATAGTCATGCGAGGCGAACCGGGTGAACTGAAACATCTCAGTAGCTCGAGGAAAAGACATCAACCGAGATTCCGAAAGTAGTGGCGAGCGAAATCGGAAGAGCCTGTTAGTGATAGCACAAGACATAACGGAACAGTTTGGAAAGACTGGCCATAGCGGGTGATAGCCCCGTACGTGAAATGACCTGTGTGGTACTGAGCTAACGACAAGTAGGGCGGGACACGAGAAATCCTGTCTGAATATGGGGGGACCATCCTCCAAGGCTAAATACTCATCATTGACCGATAGTGAACTAGTACCGTGAGGGAAAGGCGAAAAGAACCCCGGGAGGGGAGTGAAATAGATCCTGAAACCGCGTGCTTACAAAAAGTAGGAGCCTCGTAAGGGGTGACTGCGTACCTTTTGTATAATGGGTCAGCGACTTACATTCAGTGGCAAGGTTAACCGAATAGGGAAGCCGTAGAGAAATCGAGTCCGAATAGGGCGATCAGTCGCTGGGTGTAGACCCGAAACCAAGTGATCTATCCATGGCCAGGATGAAGGTGCCGTAACAGGTACTGGAGGTCCGAACCGACTAGTGTTGCAAAACTAGCGGATGAGCTGTGGATAGGGGTGAAAGGCTAAACAAACTTGGAAATAGCTGGTTCTCTCCGAAAACTATTTAGGTAGTGCCTCAAGTATTACCATCGGGGGTAGAGCACTGTTTTGGCTAGGGGGTCATGGCGACTTACCAAACCAAGGCAAACTCCGAATACCGATGAGTACAGCTTGGGAGACAGAGCACCGGGTGCTAACGTCCGGACTCAAGAGGGAAACAACCCAGACCGCCAGCTAAGGTCCCTAAAATTGGCTAAGTGGGAAACGAAGTGGGAAGGCTAAAACAGTCAGGATGTTGGCTTAGAAGCAGCCATCATTTAAAGAAAGCGTAATAGCTCACTGATCGAGTCGTCCTGCGCGGAAGATGTAACGGGGCTAAGCCAGTTACCGAAGCTGCGGATTTGCAATTTATTGCAAGTGGTAGGAGAGCGTTCTGTAAGCCTGTGAAGGTGCGTTGTAAAGCGTGCTGGAGGTATCAGAAGTGCGAATGCTGACATGAGTAGCGTTAAAGGGGGTGAAAAGCCCCCTCGCCGTAAGCGCAAGGTTTTCTACGCAACGTTCATCGGCGTAGAGTGAGTCGGCCCCTAAGGCGAGGCAGAGATGCGTAGCTGATGGGAAACAGGTCAATATTCCTGTACCGTTATATAGTGCGATGTGGGGACGGATCTTAATAGGTCATCCAGTTATTGGATTATTCTGGTTTAGTTGGATGTAGGCGTGCATTGGGCAAATCCGGTGCACATATACCGAGGCCAACGATCGAGCGGACTTGTCCGTGAAGTGACTGAACGAGGTTCCAGGAAAAGCCACTAAGCTTCAGCTATATACGACCGTACCGCAAACCGACACTGGTGCGCGAGATGAGTATTCTAAGGCGCTTGAGAGAACTCAGGAGAAGGAACTCGGCAAATTGACACCGTAACTTCGGAAGAAGGTGTGCCCTATTAGTGTGTAGTGAACAACGAAGCATGAATGGGTTGCAAAAAATCGGTGGCTGCGACTGTTTATTAAAAACACAGCACTCTGCAAACACGAAAGTGGACGTATAGGGTGTGACGCCTGCCCGGTGCTGGAAGATTAAATGATGGGGTGCAAGCTCTTGATTGAAGTCCCAGTAAACGGCGGCCGTAACTATAACGGTCCTAAGGTAGCGAAATTCCTTGTCGGGTAAGTTCCGACCTGCACGAATGGCGTAACGATGGCCACACTGTCTCCTCCTGAGACTCAGCGAAGTTGAAATGTTTGTGATGATGCAATCTCCCCGCGGAAAGACGGAAAGACCCCATGAACCTTTACTGTAGCTTTGTATTGGACTTTGAACAGATCTGTGTAGGATAGGTGGGAGGCTTTGAAGCAGGGTCGCTAGATCTTGTGGAGCCAACGTTGAAATACCACCCTGGTGTGTTTGAGGTTCTAACCTAGGTCCATTATCTGGATCGGGGACAGTGCATGGTAGGCAGTTTGACTGGGGCGGTCTCCTCCCAAAGCGTAACGGAGGAGTTCGAAGGTACGCTAGTTACGGTCGGACATCGTGACGATAGTGCAATGGCATAAGCGTGCTTAACTGCGAGACTGACAAGTCGAGCAGATGCGAAAGCAGGACATAGTGATCCGGTGGTTCTGTATGGAAGGGCCATCGCTCAACGGATAAAAGGTACTCTGGGGATAACAGGCTGATACCGCCCAAGAGTTCATATCGACGGCGGTGTTTGGCACCTCGATGTCGGCTCATCTCATCCTGGGGCTGTAGCCGGTCCCAAGGGTATGGCTGTTCGCCATTTAAAGAGGTACGTGAGCTGGGTTTAAAACGTCGTGAGACAGTTTGGTCCCTATCTTCCGTGGGCGCTGCAGATTTGAGGAAGCCTGCTCCTAGTACGAGAGGACCGGAGTGGACACACCTCTGGTGTATCGGTTGTCACGCCAGTGGCATTGCCGAGTAGCTAAGTGTGGAAGAGATAACCGCTGAAAGCATCTAAGCGGGAAACTCGTTTCAAGATGAGATCTGCCGGGGCCTTGAGCCCCCTAAAGAGTCGTTCAAGACCAGGACGTTGATAGGTCAGGTGTGGAAGCGCAGTAATGCGTTAAGCTAACTGATACTAATTGCTCGTGCGGCTTGACCCTATAACTTTGATCAATCAGATCAAGGTGTTATGCCAAGTTGACGCATTCAAAATATATTCAAGCAAGCGCAAGACAATTGCGCGCTGATTCCAAACTCTATGAATTCGTTTATCTGATCATGTGATCAGGTAAGCAACCCTTTATGCCTGATGACCATAGCGAGTTGGTACCACTCCTTCCCATCCCGAACAGGACAGTGAAACGACTCAGCGCCGATGATAGTGCGGGTTCCCGTGTGAAAGTAGGTCATCGTCAGGCTCTTACAGCCCAGAAAACCCCAGTCAGCAATGACTGGGGTTTTTTGCATTTGGACAAACCACTTCAATTACCGACGCCAAATCGTGAGTAATTGATGTTGGCTAAACCAGCGGCCAAGAAAAAGCCCGGTGGATTGCTCCACCGGGCTTTTTCTATTTAAGAACTGCTGAGGATCAGGCAGCCAGGCGCTGCTCAATAGCAGCCTTGGTCTCCGGCAATTCCTTTGGCAGGTGATGCGACAGCTGTTGAAACAACTCCGCGTGCAGCTTCAGTTCCGCTTGCCAGGCTGCCTTGTCGATGCTGGTCACAATCGCGAATTGCTCTGCGCTGAATTCCAGCCCCGTCCAGTTCAGATCTTCATACCGCGGGCTCACACCAGTGATGTGCTCGACGCCTTCCGTCTTCTTGCCCTCGATGCGATCGATCATCCACTTCAGCACACGCATGTTCTCGCCATAACCAGGCCAGACGAACTTGCCGTCGACGCCCTTGCGGAACCAGTTGGTCGTGTAGATCTTCGGCAGCTTCGCGCCCGAGGCCTCGAGCTTCTTGCCGACGTTGAGCCAATGCTGGAAGTAGTCGGCCATGTTGTAGCCGGCGAACGGCAGCATCGCGAACGGGTCGCGGCGCACCACGCCTTGCTGGCCGCCGGCGGCTGCCGTCGTTTCAGAGCCCATCGTTGCGGCCATGTAGACGCCCTCGACCCAGTTGCGGGCTTCGGTCACCAACGGAACGGTCGTCGAGCGGCGGCCACCGAAGATGAAGGCGTCAATCGCGACACCCTTCGGATCGTCCCAGGCGTCATCCAATGCCGGGTTGTTGGTCGCGGCCACGGTGAAGCGCGAGTTGGGGTGCGCTGCCTTGGCGCCCGTTTCCTTGGCGATCTGCGGCGTCCAGTCCTTGCCCTGCCAGTCGGTCAGGTGCTCGGGCAGCGTCTTGGTGTCCTGCTCCATGCCTTCCCACCAGACGTCACCGTCGTCGGTCAGCGCGACATTCGTGAAGATCACGTCGCTATTCAGGCTGTCCATGCAGTTCGGGTTGGTCAGCATGTTGGTGCCGGGCGCCACGCCGAAATAACCGGCTTCGGGATTGATCGCGTACAGGCGGCCGTCCTTGCCGGGTTTGATCCAGGCGATGTCGTCGCCGATGGTCGTGACCTTCCAGCCTTCGAAACCGGCGGGCGGCACCAGCATCGAGAAATTCGTCTTGCCGCAGGCACTCGGGAAAGCGGCGGCCACGTGGTACTTCTTGCCCTCGGGGTTCGTCACGCCGAGGATCAGCATGTGCTCAGCCAGCCAGCCTTCGTCGCGGCCCATGTTCGAGGCGATGCGCAGCGCGAAGCACTTCTTGCCCAGCAGCGCATTGCCGCCGTAGCCCGAGCCATAGCTCCAGATCTCGCGCGTCTCGGGGTAGTGAACGATGTACTTGGTCTTGTTGCAGGGCCAGGACACGTCCTTCTGCCCGGCTTCGAGCGGCGCACCCACGGTGTGAACGCACGGCACGAACTCGCCGTCGGCGCCCAGCACCTCGTACACAGCCTTGCCCATGCGGGTCATGATGCGCATGTTGACCGCCACGTACGGCGAATCGGAAAGTTCGATGCCGATGTGTGCGATCGGCGAACCCAGCGGGCCCATGCTGAACGGCACCACATACATCGTGCGGCCCTTCATGCAGCCGTCGAAAAGCGGCTGCAGCGTCGCACGCATCTCGGCCGGGGCCATCCAGTTGTTGGTGGGGCCGGCGCTTTCCTTCTCGTTGGAACAGATGAAGGTGCGGTCTTCGACGCGCGCGACGTCGGTCGGGTCGGACACCGCGAGGAACGAATTGGGTCGCTTGGCGGGGTTGAGCTTCTTGAAGGTGCCCGCGTCGACCAGTTGCTGGCAGAGGCGGTCGTACTCTTCCTTGCTGCCGTCGCACCAGTAGATGGCCTCGGGTTTGCACAGCGCGGCCATGTCGGCCACCCAGGCAATCAGTTTCGCGTTCTTGACGTATGAGGGCGCCTGAATGGTGAGGCCCTTCATCGTGGGTGCGTTCATCGGAAATCTCCTAAGTTGAAAAATCGTCTTTCCGAACGGGACGCCGTGCCTGCATGGGCGCGGAGGTCCGTTTGAGAAAACGTTTCGCGAAGGGAGATTGCGCTGCCGCGGGCCGCACCGCCCGCGGACGACAGCCTAAGAGGCTGTCAGGCCAAGTAGACAGCGATGGACGCCAGCAGAAGCATCAGCACGCCGCCAGCGAGCGGCAGCACGATCGGCATCAGGTGAACGACCGATTCGACGGCGTCTTTTTCGACGGCGGCGGCGTGGCCGGGCTCGACGGGAGTGGGGTTGGACATCGGGAAGTACCTCGAATACACAAATGACAAAACTGCGGGCATTTTACCGGCGAGGCCCTGCGGAGCGGTCTAGGGGGTTGCGAGCCCCTGGCACACATCTCTCAATGCTGCTCCTCGGCCTCGAAGCCGGCGTCTTTCAGTGCAGTCAACACGCTGGCCAGGTGCGCCCGTCCGCGGGTCTGCAGGACCAGCTCGATATCCACGTTCTGGGCCGCGAGCATGGTGAAGGCGCGCTGATGATGAACCTCGTCGACGTTAGCGCCCGCTTCGGCCACAGTCGCCGTGATCTCGGCCAGCGAGCCCGGCACATCGCGCGCGCTCACCCGCACCCGCGCCAGCCGCCCGGCCCTGACCATGCCGCGCTCGATGATGGCCGCGAGCAGCAGCGGATCGATGTTTCCGCCCGAGAGCACCAGCCCGACGCGCTTGCCCTTGAAGCGCTCCGGATGCCGGATCAGCGCCGCAAGGCCCGCAGCACCCGCACCTTCGACCAGGGTCTTTTCGATCTCGAGCAGCATCAGCACGCCCTGCTCGATATCGCCTTCGTCCACCAGCACCAGGTCGTCGACCTTGCTGGCGATGATTTCCTGCGTCAGCACGCCCGGCGTTCCGACCGCGATGCCTTCGGCGATGGTGCTCTTGCCCTGCACGTGGTGCGTGCCCTTGATGGCGTTGACCATGCCAGGGAAGCGCGTGGTCTGCACGCCGACGATCTCGATGCCGGGCTTGCGCTCGCGCGCCGCGACCGCCATGCCGGCGATCAGCCCGCCGCCGCCGACCGCCACGACGAGCGTGTCGAGGTCGGGCACCGCATCGAGCATCTCGAGTGCGACCGTGCCCTGGCCGGCGATGATGGCTTCGTCGTCGTAGGGATGCACGAAGGCCAGCCCTTCGCGTTCGGCAAGCTCCAATGCATGCGCGCGCGCCGCATCGAGCGTGTCGCCGTGCAGCACCACCTCGGCGCCGAAGCCGCGGGTGCGCTCGATCTTCACGCCGGGCGTGAAGCGCGGCATCACGATCAACGCCCGAAGGCCCAGCCGCTGCGCGTGATAGGCCACACCCTGCGCGTGGTTGCCGGCCGACATGGCGATCACGCCGCGCGTGCCCGCCTCCGACAGGTCGACCAGCTTGTTGCATGCACCCCGCTCCTTGAAGGAGGATGTGAACTGCAGGTTCTCGAATTTCAGGAACACCTGCGCGCCGACGATTTCGGAGAGCGTGCGTGATTCGACACAGGGCGTATTGAGCACCTGACCCTGGAGGCGCACCGCGGCGCGCCGGATTTCTTCGATTCCGACCATGGCGCGCATTGTGGGCTGGAATCGCCAGATCAGGGTTTTTACCCTTTCGGCGTCTTCCCGAAGCCAAAAGTCTGCGTTATGGTCTCTCCACGAATTTCCTCATTGGAGGTTTCCTGATGGTCAAGCGTGCGGGTGTCGATGTAGTGGCTGCTGCGGTACGCGGGCAGGCATTGCCTTCGCCTGGACTCAAGGAGGCACCGGTGCTCGAGCTCATGTGCTCGCACTTCGTGCTCACGCTCGCAGCCAAGCAGGGGCCGCGCTTCAATGTGCGGCGCGATATCAACGGCTTGCTCTCGCTCACGGGACGTCACCTCGTGTGGCCCGCTCCGGTATTGCAGCGACTGCGCGAGTTCCTCGGCCGCCGCTGTGCGGGCAACGAAGCGTGGAAGGGAGTCGAGAATTTCGATGGCCGCACGCTGCTCGAACGCCACGGCGTGTGGCGCGGCCCGTATGAAGAAGGCACGCTCTTCTTCTATCTCGACGAATACGCGAAGGACCAGCCGAAGGACCTGCTCTCGGTCCTCGCCGTCACGCGCGACTGGCTCACGCATGCGCTGCGCAAGCAATCGACATTGGTCGAGAAGAACATCGATGCGCTCGCGGGCCTGCTGCAACTCAACAAGGCCGAACGCGCGCTGCTGCTCTACGGCACGCTCGCGCGTTATCAGCGCGACCTGCGCTCTCTGCTGGTCGAATTCAAGGTCAACAACGCGCCCGAGGCCTACGCAGCCATTGCCGACATCGCGGGCGTCAACGCGAGCGAAGTGGGCGAGGCATTGCGCGCGGGTTCGCGGCTCGAGCGCATCGGCCTCGTCGAGAACCTGATCTCCGAGCACAACATCACCGACCTCGCCGACCTCATGAAGGTCAGCGAGAAGCTGCCGCCGGTGCTGATGCGCGAATACCGCGACCACAACGAATTGATGGCGGTGTTCACGCGGCCGTCGGCCAAGAGCGCGCTCACGCCGCACGATTTTTCCTTCGTCGAAGAAGACGCGCAGATGCTCGTCACGCTGCTGCGCGCCGCCGTTGCGCGCAAGGAGCCCGGCGTCAACGTGCTGCTCTACGGCCCGCCCGGCACCGGAAAGACCGAGCTCGCCAAGGTGGTCGCGCAGGCTGCGGGCCTCGAACTCTTCGAGGTCGAATACGCCGACCGCGACGGCAACTCATTGAGCGGCCGCGACCGCTATCGCTCGCTGCAGATCGCGCAGGTGTTCTTGAAGGGCAGCGCACAGGCCGCGTTGCTGTTCGATGAAGTCGAGGATGTGTTCCCGCCGATCAGCACCGAGGCCGCGCAGTTCATGGCGCGGGCCGAGCAGATTCCATCGTCCACCAGCGGCAGCGTGAGCGGCAAGGCGTGGGTCAACCAGATCCTCGAAGCCAACCCGGTGCCGACGCTGTGGGTCACCAACCGCATCGAGCAGATCGACCCGGCGTTCCGCCGCCGCTTCGCCTACCACCTGGAACTCAAGTCGCCGCCGCCGGGCGCGCGCGAGCAACTCGTGAAGAAGACGCTCGAAGGCGTGGTCGTGTCCGAGGCGTTCACCGCCAAGCTCGCCGAGCGCAAAGGCCTCACGCCCGCGCAGATCCGTACCGCCGTGCGCTTCGCGGGCCTCGCGAAAACCGACGATGCCTCGATGGAAGGCCTCATCGAGCGGCAACTGCGCAACGCCGACCTGGCGCTGGGCACGCTGGACACCGGCCGCGGCGAGCGCCGCAACGTCACCACCTACGACCTCGACATGCTCAACGTCGAGACCCGCTTCGAGATTCCGCGCATCGTCGAGGCGCTCAAGGCGCGCGGCCACGGCACGCTGTGCTTCTACGGCGCGCCCGGCACAGGCAAGACGGCGCTGGCCGAGCACATCGCGCGGGCCGTGGGCCGGCCGCTGATCATCAAGCAGGCCAGCGACCTCATGAGCAAGTACGTCGGCGAGACCGAGCAGAACATGGCGGCCATGTTCAAGGAAGCCGAGGCCGAAAAAGCCGTGCTGCTGCTGGACGAAGCCGATTCCTTCCTGCAGGACCGGCGCGGCGCGCAACGCACCTACGAGGTCACCGAGGTCAACGAGATGCTGCAGGGCATGGAGCGCTTCAACGGCGTGTTCGTCTGCACCACCAACCTCTTGGACCGGCTCGACCAGGCGGCCCTGCGGCGCTTCACCTTCAAGATCAAGTTCAAGCCGCTCACGGCCGCGCAGCGCGAGCGCATGTTCGTGACCGAAGCGCTGGCGGGCGATGCGGCGCTCCTGACCGGCGAAGTGAAAACGCGGCTCGCGCAATTGGCACAGCTGTGCCCGGGGGATTTCGCGGCGGTGAAACGCCAGACCGATATCCTCGCGGTCGAATTTTCGGCTGCGGAGTTTCTCGACCAGCTCGAGGCCGAGCACCGCATCAAGCCCGAGGTCCGCGAATCGCGCGGCATGGGCTTCGTCCAGTAGCAAAGATCAACAGGCAGGGTGCCCCGTCAACGCGGGCACGAGGAGGATTCCATGGGCTTTCGCACCACAGATCCGCGGCGGCTGCCGCGTCCCGGCGCATGGGCTGCCGTGGCAGCGCTTGCCGTTGCCGGCCTCCTGGCGGGTTGCGGAGGTGGCGGTGGAGGAGGAGGTGGGGGCGGCGGTTTCCCCATCGTCGGTGGTGCGCCGCCACCGGGCGGCAATCCGCCCACCAACGGCGGCGGCGGTGGCCTTGTTCCATCTTCGGAGGTCGCCGGCCAGTGCGCCGCGCCGCGCCGCGGCATCAATCCCGCAACCGGCACCGCTTATCCCGACACCGCCGGCACGGTCGACAACGAAAAGAGCTGGGTGCGCAGCTGGATCGACGAGACCTACCTTTGGTACAACGAAGTGCCGGCCACGCTGGTGGCGGCCGACTACGCGACGCCCGTCGCGTTCTTCAACGTGCTCAAGACGCCGGCGACCACCTCGCCCTCGGGCCGCGCGAAGGACCGCTTTCACTACATCTACGACACCGAGGCATACCGCCAGCTGTCGAACGCCGGGGTGTCGCCGGGCTACGGAATCGAGTTCGCGTTCGTGCGCGGCTCCCGCCCGAACCGCGACCTGCGCGTGGCCTTCGTCGAGCCGCATTCCAGTTCGCCCGCCGCAGCCCAAGGCATCGCGCGCGGGGCGAGGATTCTGGAGATCGACGGCGTCGATGTGCTCAACGGCACCAACACGGCGGTCATCAACCGCGGCATCTCGCCGCAGGCGGCTGGCGAGACGCACACCTTCAAGTTGCAGGAAGGCAGCACGACGCGAACCATCGACCTCACGGCCGCCCAGGTGACGCGCACGCCGGTGCAGAACGTCAAGACCATCGACGATGCGGGCAGTCGCGTCGGATATTTGCTGTTCAACGACCACATCACCACCTCCGAGGCGCAGCTCATCGCGGCAGTCAACAAGCTCAAGGGCGACGGCATCCAGGACCTGGTGCTCGACATGCGCTACAACGGCGGCGGCCAGCTCAACATCGCGAGCCGGCTGGCCTACATGGTGGCCGGGCCCAGCCAGACGGCCGGCAAGACCTTCGAGCTGCTGAGCTTCAACGACAAGAATCCGTTCCGCCGCACGCTGGTGGACAACTTCAGGCCGTTCATAAGTACCGCCGACCGCACCAACCAGCCGCTGCCCACGCTGGGCCTCTCGCGCGTCACCGTGCTCACCAGCCCCGACACCTGCTCGGCCAGCGAGTCGGTGATCAACAGCCTGCGCGGCATCGGCGTCACGGTCAACCTTGTGGGCGGCACCACCTGCGGCAAGCCCTACGGCTTCTATCCGCAGGACAACTGCGGCACCACCTACTTCGCGATCCAGTTCAAGGGCGTGAACCAGGCGGGCTTCGGCGACTACGGCGATGGCTTCGCGCCCAACGCCAATTGCGTCGTGGCCGACGACTTCGGCCACCAGCTCGGTGATCCCGCCGAGGCGCGGCTGGCCGCGGCGCTCACGCTGCGCAGTTCCGGCGCGTGTCCGGTGCCCGTGGCGTCGTCCAAGGCCGTGCCAGGCATCGGCTTGGACAAGGCCGAGGTCGCACCATCTGAAGAGCAACCCGCTCTTCTCAATCGCTCGCCATTGCGCGAGAACCGCCTGATCGATCCCCCGCCCAACGCGGGTTGACAGGCATCTGCGGCGCCAGTCAGCGCCTCCCGGAAACCGGGTTTAAACGGCGCTTGCCACGCCCGTGCTTCGCCATTTAGAGTTTGGCAAACGTTTGCGCAAAGCTTTGCGCACGTTTGTATTCAGCGTCCTCTCGAACTGAAAACCAAACACCTAGGAGAAGCAGATGCGCAAGTTGCACAAATGGATCGGGGCCGTTTTCGCCCTAGTCGCCGCGGCCGTGGTGGCGGGCTGCGGCGGAGGCGGTGACGGCAACGGCGGCTTCGGGCTCGCGCCCGGCTTCGGCGGTCCGCCGCCGCCTGCGCAGAAGATCATCATCGACAGCGACTACAACACCATGAGCGACGACGGCCAGCTTGGCGTCATGGCCGCGCAGCTGCAGGCGCAGGGCAAGGTCCAGGTCATGGGCATCAGCGTGGTCTCGGGCAACCAGTGGCTCAAGCAGGGGGTGGCCGATGCGCTGATGTCGGTCGAGCGGCTCGGCGTGGGCGACCGCATCGGCGTGTACGTGGGCGAGAACTACGCGCTCAACCACACCTTCGCCGACGTCGAGGCCGAAATGGCGGCGGGCGCAGGCGGCGACGGTTACCTGGGCGCCTGGGGCGGCCCCGAGCCCAAGACCGAAGCCGACCTGAAGCCTTCGCCCGATGGCTTTGCCACCCGCACCGCTGGTGCAGCGCAAGAGCGCGGTCGACTTCATCATCGACACGGTGAAGGCCAACCCGAACGAGATCACCATCCTGGCCATCGGCCCGCTCACCAACATCGCGCTCGCGGCGAAGAAGAGCCCCGACATCGTTCCGCTGATCAAGAAGATCGTCTACATGGGGGGCGCCATCGACGTGCCAGGCAACACCACCAAAGCGGCCGAGTTCAACTGGTGGTTCGATCCCGATGCCGCGCAGTTCGTGGTGCGCCTGCCGATCCCGCAGGTGGTGGTGCCGCTGGACGTGACCGACACCGTGTTCCTTACCAAGCCGATCTACGACCGCATCGCCCACCCGGCCAAGCCGACCGCGGTGACGGAAGTGTTCCGCAAACTCAACGGCTACGGCTTCAGCGGCACGAACGGCTTCGAGAACAACCCCGACTACACCCAGAACATCTGGGACACCCTCACGCTGGCCTACCTGATCGATCCGACCTACGCGACCAAGACGGTGGAGCGCTATGTCGACGTGGTGGCCAAGCCGGGCGCCGCGGACAACGGCCGCTCCATCGGCTATGCCTCGCAGCCCGCGGGCCCGACGCTGCAGAAGATGACGGTGGTGCAGCGCTTCGACAACACCCGCTTCTTCGAGCTCTTCGTCGACCTGCTGACGCGGCCGGTGCCGATCACGCTGCCGGCAACGAATTGATGAAGTCGGTGTGCCTGGCTAGAACGCCGAGCACACGCGCAGCACCTCGGTGCCATAGGCCTCGAGCTTCTTGGTGCCGATGCCGCTGATGCCCTGCAGGTCCTCGAGCGTCGCGGGTGCGCGCTCGGCAATCGACGCCAGCGTGGCGTCGTGGAAGATCACATAGGCCGGCAGGTTGTGCTCCTTGGCCACTTCGGCGCGCCAGGCCTTGAGCGCCTCGAAGCGCTTCTTGCCGGTGTCGTCCAGCTTGGCGGCCGCCGGCGACGGCGCGCCCTTGGCGACCTTCTCGCGGCGGGGCTTGCGCTCCGCCGGTGACGAAATGGATTCGCGCAGCGTCACATTGGCTTCGCCCTTGAGCACCGCGCGCGATCCCTCGGTGAGCTTGAGCGTGTTGAAGGCTTCCGCATCGACCGCCAATGCGCCCGTGGCGATCAACTGGCGCAGCACGCCGCGCAGCTGCACTTCGCTGAACTCCGCGCCCAGCCCGAAGGTGCTGATGCGCTCGTGCCCGAATTGCTTGACCTTCTCGGTCTCCTTGCCGCGCAGGATGTCCATGATGTGCCCCGCGCCGAAGCTGATGCCGCTCAACTGCTGCACGCGATAGATGGTGCTCAGCAGCTTGCGCGCGGCATCGGTGCCGTCCCACACATTCGGCGGGTTCAGGCAGTTGTCGCAGTTGCCGCAGGGCGTGCTCTTCTCGCCGAAATAGCCCAGGAGCCGCACGCGCCGGCAGTCGCTCGCTTCGGCCAGCGAGAGCAGCGCATCGAGCTTGCCGCGCATCACCTGCTTGAACTCTTCGCCGGCGGGGCTCTCGTCGATCATGCGGCGCTGGTTCACCACGTCGTTCAGGCCGTAGGTCATCCAGGCATCGGCCGGCGCGCCGTCGCGGCCGGCGCGGCCGGTTTCCTGGTAGTAGCCCTCGATGTTCTTGGGCATGTCCAGGTGGCCGACGAAGCGCACGTCGGGCTTGTCGATGCCCATGCCGAAGGCGATGGTCGCGACCATCACGATGCCTTCTTCGCGGAGGAACCGGTCCTGGTGCTTCTGGCGCACCGCGGCGTCGAGGCCCGCGTGGTACGGCAGGGCATTGATGCCGGCGCCCTGCAGCGTCGTCGCGAGGTCCTCCACACGCTTGCGCGACTGGCAATAGACCACGCCCGCATCGCCCTCGTGCTCGCGCTCGATGAAGCGCAGGAGCTGCGTGGTTGCGTCCTTCTTCTCGACGATGGTGTAGCGGATGTTCGGCCGGTCGAAGCTGGAGACGAACTGGCGCGCTTCTTCGAGCTGCAGCCGCTCGACGATGTCGGCGCGCGTGAGGTCGTCGGCCGTGGCGGTGAGCGCGATGCGCGGTACGCCAGGGTAGCGCTCGTGCAGCACGGTGAGTGCGCGGTACTCGGGGCGGAAGTCGTGGCCCCACTGGCTCACGCAATGCGCCTCGTCGATCGCGAACAGCGAGAGCTTGCCGCGCTCCTTCAGCGAATCGAGCTGCGACAAAAACCGCGGCGTGTTGACCCGCTCGGGCGCCGCATAGAGCAGCGTGATCTCGCCGCGCAGCATGCGGCGCTCCACGTCCTGCGTCTGCTCCCAGTCGAGCGTCGAATTGAGGAACGCCGCATTCACACCCGCCTCGTGCAGCGCGCCGACCTGGTCGTGCATCAGCGCGATCAGCGGCGACACCACCACCGCGACGCCGCGCCCCGCGCGCTGCCGGGCGATGGCCGGGATCTGGTAGCAGAGCGATTTGCCGCCGCCCGTGGGCATCAGCACCAGCGCGTCGCCGCCGCCCACCACGTGATCGACGATGTCCTGCTGGGCTCCGCGGAACTGCGAATAGCCGAAGACTTCGTGGAGGATTTCGGCCGGCGAGGTGCTGCTGCCGGGAGCGTCGAGGGGGTGGGGTGCGAGGGAGGACACGGGCTGCGAGGCGGACGTCGGGAGAGATGAAAGAGAGAACTGGCGGGGAGGGCGGTCGATTGTCCCCCAGCCACCCAGTTATGACTGTGGCACGAGCTTTGCAATGGTTGCTCCCGTCGCGCCGCCCTATTTGTCTAGACAGCAATCTGGTGCATCTTCCTTGCGAAATGCACCGAAACGACCCTCTCGGGTTATTCTGTATATACAAGCTGGGGCGCTTGGCAACAATGCGAGGCGCGCGCAGCCCAGACGTTGGGGCGCATTGCCGAGCCATCTCAAGAAAACAGAACCAGGAGTACCCATGGTCAAGACGGTAAATATCAGCGCCCCCGAACCTGCCGCTGCGCGTCAGGCCCCCCGAGGGGGACAAGAAAACTTGGGGCGGCCCGGCGTTTTCTTGAAAGTCGCTTCGCTGCTGGCAGCAGGTGCATGTGCAGCGGGCATGGCCGGAACGGCCGCCGCCCAGGACACCAAGATTGCGCTCGGCATGTCCGGCTGGACCGGCTTCGCGCCGCTCTCGCTGGCCGACAAGGCCGGCATCTTCAAGAAGAACGGGCTGGACGTCGAACTGAAGATGATTCCGCAGAAGGACCGCCACCTGGCCCTGGCCTCGGGCGCCATCCAGTGCGCGGCCACCACCGTGGAAACGCACGTCGCCTGGAACGCCAACGGCGTGCCGATCGTGCAGATCTTCCAGATGGACAAGTCTTACGGCGCCGACGGCATCGCAGTGCGCAATGACGTGAAGACCTTCGCCGACCTCAAGGGCAAGTCCATCGGCGTGAGCGCCCCCGGCACCGCGCCGTATTTCGGCCTGGCCTGGATGCTCAGCAAGAACGGCATGAGCCTGAAGGACGTGAAGGTCGTCTCGCTCGAGCCCCAGCCCGCCGCGCAAGCCTTCGTGGCCGGCCAGAACGACGCCGCCATGACCTACGAGCCCTACCTCTCGACCGTGCGCGCCAACCCCGCCGCCGGCAAGATCCTGGCCACCACGCTCGACTACCCGATGGTGATGGACACCGTCGGCTGCGCGCCGACCTGGCTCAAGGCCAACCCCAAGGCCGCCGCTGCGCTCACCAAGTCGTACTTCGACGCGCTGGACATGATCAAGGCCGACCCGGCCAAGTCGAACGAGCTCATGGGCTCGGCCGTCAAGCAAAGCGGCGAGCAGTTCGCCAAGTCGTCGGCGTACCTGCGCTGGCAGGACAAGGCGGCCAACCAGAAGTTCTTCGCGGGCGAACTCACCACCTTCATGAAGGAAGCCGCGGCGATCCTTCTGGAAGCCGGCGTGATCCGCAAGGCCCCTGAAGACTACGCAGTCACCTTCGATGCAAGCTACGTCAAGTAAGGCGCTGCCGCAGCAGGTGCCGCCTCGCGCGGCATCGGCGGGCGCCGCGTCCTCCCAGCCCGTCGTGCCACCCGTGCGCCGCCGCGCGTTCGCGCCGCTCGAACCCATCGGCGCCCGTGCGCGCGTGCTGCTGGGGCTCGGCTTCTTCGTCGTGTTCGTGCTCGTGTGGTCGCTCGCCACGCTCGGCGGCTTCGTGTCGCCGACCTTCCTCGCGAGCCCGCCGACCATGGTCAAGGAAGGCTGGCTGCTCTTCACCGAGTACGGCTTCATCGGCGACATCGGCATGACCGTGTGGCGCGTGTTCGGCGGCTTCCTGCTGGCGGCGGTGTTCGCGGTGCCGCTGGGCATCGCGATGGGCACCTGGAAGACGGTCGAGGCCTTCTTCGAGCCCTTCGTGTCGTTCTGCCGCTACCTGCCGGCCTCGGCCTTCATTCCGCTGCTCATCCTGTGGGCGGGCCTGGGCGAAATGCAGAAGCTGCTGGTGATCTTCATCGGCTCGTTCTTCCAGATCGTGCTGATGGTGGCTGTCACCGTGGGCGGCGCGCGGCGCGACCTCGTTGAAGCCGCCTACACGCTGGGCGCCAACAGCCGCGGCATCGTCGCGCGCGTGCTCATTCCGGGCGCCGCGCCGGGCATCGCCGAAACGCTGCGCCTCGTGCTCGGCTGGGCGTGGACGTATGTGATCGTGGCGGAGCTGATCGGCTCGTCCTCGGGCATCGGCCACATGATCACCGACAGCCAGGCGCTCCTGAACACCGGCCAGATCATCTTCGGGATCATCGTGATCGGCGTCATCGGCCTTCTGTCCGACTTCGCTTTCAAGGCGCTCAACCGCCGTCTGTTCGCATGGGCCGCACTGTGAAGAATCAGCTCTCCATCCAGGGCGTCTCGCGCGTCTTCACCGGCACCAAGGGCCAGAGCACGCAGGCGCTCCTGCCCATCGACTTCGAGGTGAAGGAGAACGACTTCGTCACCATCCTCGGCCCCTCGGGCTGCGGCAAGTCGACGCTGCTGCGCATCGTGGCGGGGCTCGATTTCCCGACCACCGGCCAGGTGCTGCTCGACGGCGAGCGCATCGAAGGCCCGGGCGCCGACCGCGGCGTGGTGTTCCAGAGCTACACGCTCTTTCCGTGGCTCACCGTGGCGCAGAACATCCGCTTCGGCCTGCGCGAGCGCGGCATGAGCGAGGCCGACCAGAAGGAGCGCAGCGAGTTCTTCATCGCCAAGGTGGGGCTGCGCGGTTTCGAGCACCACTTTCCCAAGCAACTCTCGGGCGGCATGCAGCAGCGCACCGCGATTGCACGCGCGCTCGCCAACGACCCCAAGATGCTGCTGCTCGACGAGCCTTTCGGCGCGCTGGACAACCAGACGCGCGTGCTGATGCAGGAACTGCTGCTGGGAATCTGGGAGTCGGCGCAGAAGACGGTGCTCTTCGTCACGCACGACATCGACGAGGCGATCTTCATGGCCAACCGCGTGGCGGTGTTCAGCGCGCGGCCGGGCCGCATCAAGACCGAGATCGCGGTGGACTTTCCGCATCCGCGCAGCTACACGATCAAGACGTCGCCCGAGTTCATGGACATCAAGGCGCGCCTGACCGAAGAAATCCGCGCCGAGTCGATGGCCGCGGCGGAACACTGAACGCGATGAAACGCGACCTGCCGACCCTCGCGCTCTACGCGCAAGTCAAGGATCACATCTCCCGCAAGATCCAGGACGGCACCTGGCCCCCCGGCCACCGCCTGCCTTCGGAGCACGAGCTGGTCGCGCAGTTCGGCATGGCGCGCATGACGGTGAACCGCGCGCTGCGCGAACTGGTGGAGCAGGGCCGCATCGTGCGCGTGGCCGGCGTCGGCAGCTTCGTGGCCGAGAACAAGCCGCAATCGACGCTGCTGCAGATCGCCAATATCGCGAGCGAAATCCGCCAGCGCGGCCACGACTACCGCTGCGAAATGCTCGCGGTCGAGCGCATCGCCGCCTCGCCCGACGTGGCTGCATGGCTCGACCTGCGCGCGGGCGACTCGGTCTTCCACAGCGCCTGCCTGCACCTGGAGAACGACACGCCGGTGCAGCTCGAAGAGCGCTACGTCAACCCGCAGGTCGTGCCCGAGTACCTCGAGCAGGACTTCAGCGCGATGCCGCCCAGCGAGTACCTGGTGCGCAACGTGCCCTTCGACCAGATCGAACACGTCGTCGATGCCGTGCTGCCCAACGCCGAACAGGCCGAGCGCCTCGCGATGGAAGTGACCGACCCCTGCCTCCTGCTCACGCGCCGCACCTGGACGCGCAACACGCCCGTGACCTGGGTGCGCTGCCTGCATCCGGCATCGCGCTACAGCTTGGGCAGCCGTTTCAAAGCCGACGGCAACCCGAGCTTCGGCTGATTTTTTTTGTCGCACAGACCGATCGTTATCTCTCGCAACCACTTGTATAGACAGGTTCACATGCCAAGCAACAACACCGCTTCCTCCGATGCCACTTTGACCCTCACGCCCGGCAAGGTCGACCTTGCGATGCTGCGACGCATCCAGGCCGGCGGCGTCCGGCTTGCGCTCGATCCGTCGGTGCTCGATGGCATGCAGAAGGCCGAGGCGGCGGTGCGCCACATCGTCGAGAACGACCAGGTGGTCTACGGCATCAACACCGGCTTCGGCAAGCTCGCGAGCACGCGCATCGGAAACGACCATCTGGCCGAGCTGCAGCGCAACCTCGTGCTCTCGCACAGCGTGGGCACGGGCGAGCCGCTGGCCGCGCCGGTGGTGCGGATGATCCTCGCGACCAAGGCGGTGAGCCTGGCGCGCGGGCACTCGGGTGTGCGGCCCGCGCTGGTCGATGCGCTGCTGGCGCTCTTCAACGCGGGCGTCACGCCGAGCATTCCATGCAAGGGCTCGGTCGGCGCATCGGGCGACCTCGCGCCGCTCGCGCACATGGCCTGCGTGCTGATCGGTGAAGGCGAGGCGACGCTGGCCGACGGCAAGAAGGTCAGCGGTGCCGAAGCGATGCGCAGCATCGGCCTCGAGCCCTTCGTGCTCGGGCCGAAGGAAGGCCTCGCACTGCTCAACGGCACGCAGGTGTCGACGGCGCTGGCACTCGCCGGCCTCTTCGGTGCAGAAGACGTGTTCGCCTCGGCGCTGATGTCGGGAGCGCTGTCGCTCGAAGCGATCCAGGGCTCGATCAAGCCCTTCGACGCGCGCATCCACGCCGCACGCGGCCAGTCCGGCCAGATCGCCGTCGCAGGCGCGGTGCGCACGCTGCTCGAAGGCAGCGAGATCGTCCCGTCGCATGCCGACTGCGGCCGCGTGCAAGACCCGTACTCGGTGCGCTGCATCCCCCAGGTGATGGGCGCCTGCCTCGACAACCTCGCGCACGCATCGCGCGTGCTGGTCATTGAAGCCAACGCCGCATCCGACAACCCGCTCGTGTTCTGCGACACGGGCGAAGTGATTTCGGGCGGCAACTTCCACGCCGAGCCGGTCGCCTTCGCGGCCGACATCATTGCGCTCGCAGTGAGCGAAGTCGGCGCGATTGCCGAGCGCCGCATCGCGCTCTTGCTCGACACCGGCCTCTCGGGCCTGCCGCCGTTCCTGGTACGCGATGGGGGGCTCAACTCCGGTTTCATGATTGCGCAGGTCACGGCTGCGGCACTTGCCTCGGAGAACAAGTCGCTGGCGCACCCCGCCAGCGTCGACAGCCTGCCCACGTCAGCCAATCAAGAGGACCACGTCTCGATGGCCACCTTCGCGGCGCGCCGCCTGGGCGACATGGTCAACAACACCGCGGTGGTGGTCGGCATCGAAGCGATGGCCGCCGCGCAAGGCATCGAGCTCAAGCGCAAGCTCAAGAGCTCGCCGCTGGTCGAAGCGGAATTCACTCGCATCCGCAAGAACGTCGCTTTTCTCGAACGCGACCGCTACCTCGCTCCGGACATCGAAGCCATGCGCCAGTGGGCGCTCAAGGCCGAGCTGCCGGCCGCGCTGCTGAACATCCTGCCCAGTCACTCGTAAAACATCACTCGATAGGAGAACCACGCCATGAACGCTCCCGAAAAATTCGCCCTGAACAACCCCGATGCCGCCGATCCGCGCCATGACCCGACGCGCGTGATCCGCGCCCCGCGCGGCAGCGAACTCAATTGCAAGAGCTGGCTCACCGAAGCGCCGTTCCGCATGCTCCAGAACAACCTCGACGCCGAGGTGGCCGAGCGTCCGCAGGACCTCGTGGTGTACGGCGGCATCGGCCGCGCCGCGCGCAACTGGGAGTGCTACGACCAGATCCTCGCGTCACTGAAAGAGCTGAACGACGACGAGACGCTGCTCATCCAGTCGGGCAAGCCGGTGGGCGTGTTCAAGACGCACGAGAATGCCCCGCGCGTGCTGCTCGCCAACTCGAACCTCGTACCGAAGTGGGGCACCTGGGAGCACTTCAACGAGCTCGACCGCAAGGGCCTCTTCATGTACGGCCAAATGACCGCTGGCAGCTGGATCTACATCGGCAGCCAGGGCATCGTGCAGGGCACCTTCGAGACCTTCGTCGAAGCCGGCCGCCAGCACTACAACAACAGCCTCGCGGGCAAGTGGATCCTGACTGCCGGCCTCGGCGGCATGGGGGGCGCGCAGCCGCTCGCGGCCACGCTCGCGGGCGCGGTGTCGCTCAACATCGAGTGCCAGCAATCGAGCATCGACTTTCGCCTGCGCACGCGCTATGTCGACAAGCAGGCGCGCGACATCGACCACGCGTTCGAACTCATCAAGCAGCACTGCGACGCGAAGGAAGCCGTGTCGATCGCGCTGCTCGGCAACGCGGCCGACATCCTCCCCGAACTCGTGAAGCGCGCAAAGGCCGGTGCCCACAAGCCCGACCTCGTGACCGACCAGACCTCCGCACACGACCTCATCAACGGCTACTTGCCTTCGGGCTGGACCGTGCAGCAATGGCAGGCCGCGATGAAGGATGTGTCGCAGCACGACGCGCTCAAGAAGGCCGCGGCCAAGTCGTGCGCCGTGCACGTGCAGGCCATGCTCGACTTCCAGGCCATGGGCATCCCGACGGTCGACTACGGCAACAACATCCGCCAGGTCGCCTTCGACGAAGGTGTGAAGAACGCCTTCGACTTCCCCGGCTTCGTGCCCGCCTACATCCGTCCGCTGTTCTGCGAGGGCAAGGGTCCGTTCCGCTGGGTGGCACTCTCGGGCGATCCGGAAGACATCTACAAGACCGACGCCAAGATCAAGGAGCTGTTCCCCGAGAACACGCACACGCACCGTTGGCTCGACATGGCGCGCGAGCGCATCGCCTTCCAGGGCCTGCCCGCGCGCATCTGCTGGTTGGGCCTGGGCGAGCGCCACATCGCGGGCCTGGCCTTCAACGAGATGGTGAAGAACGGCGAACTGAAGGCGCCGATCGTGATCGGCCGCGACCACCTCGATACCGGCTCGGTCGCGAGCCCCAACCGCGAGACCGAAGCGATGAAGGACGGCACCGATGCGGTGAGCGATTGGCCGCTGCTCAACGCGCTGCTCAACACCGCGGGCGGCGCCACCTGGGTCAGCCTGCACCACGGCGGCGGCGTCGGCATGGGCTACTCGCAGCACTCGGGCGTGGTGATCGTGTGCGACGGCACCGATGCCGCGGCCAAGCGCATCGAGCGCGTGCTCTTCAACGACCCGGCCACCGGCGTCATGCGCCACGCCGATGCCGGCTACGACATCGCCGTCGCGACCGCGAAGAAGCAGGGCCTGAAGCTGCCGATGGTGCGCTGAGCGGGCCTTGGCGCACGCAAGCCGGTAAGACAAAGGTAGAAGTAAAAATCCAGCCCATTCCCACCCGGTGGGAATTCGGGCTTGGAAGTGAGAACGGCCAGCAAGATACTGCCTGCGATGACGCCCCCGACCGATGCTCCCGCCCACAACGACCGCGCGCTGTTCGTGCTGTCGGTGCTGGCGCAGAGCAAGGTCGCGATGACGGCGGCCGAGCTGGTGCAGGCCACCGGCCTCGTCAAGAGCACGCTGTACCGCCAGATCGCCACGCTGCGCCGCTGGGGCTTCGTGATGGAGTCCGATGGGCGCTATTCGCCAGGCCCGGTGAGCGTGCAACTCGCGAGCGGCTTCGACGGCAACTCCGACCTCGTCATGGCCGCGCGTGCCGATATGCGCGCGCTGGTGCAGCAGAGCCACGAGAGCGTGGCGCTGGTCACCGCGGTGAACGACCGCGTGGTGTGCCTGGAGATGATCGACAGCGAACATTCGCTGCGCTGCTCGTTCGACCGGGGCCGCAGCGTTCCGGCCAGCGATGGCGCGAGCGCCAAGTGCCTGCTCGCGCACATGCCGCTCGATCAGCGCGATTCCCTGCTCGACGGCCTCGGCGAAAGCGCACAGCGCCGCGCCGAACGCGCCGCCGAGCTCGATGCGATCCGTGAAGCCGGACATGCCGTGACAGAGGGCGAGGTCGACGCCGGTGTCTGGGGCGCGAGCGCACCGGTGCTGGCCTCGGGCCGGCGCCTTCGCGGTGCGATCACGCTCATGGCGCCGATCACGCGCGTCCAGGGCATGGAAGCTGCATTGCTCCACATGACCGTCGTCACGGCGGCCCGTATCTCTCGCGCGCTTCAGTAGCCAATCGCTCCTGCCTTTTTCAAACCCACGAAAGCCTCACCTCATGAACACCCGTCGCACTCTTTTCACCGTTGCCGCCGCCGCTCTCTTCGGTTTCGCCGGCGCCGCACATGCGCAAGGCGAGCCGCTGCGCGTGGCCACCGATGCCACCTTCCCGCCGATGGAGTTCGTGGAGAACGGCAAGCGCACCGGCTTCGACGTGGAACTGGTCGAGGCCGTCGGCAAGACGCTGGGCCGCAAGATCGAATGGATCGACATCGACTTCAAGGGCCTCGTGCCGGGCCTGATTTCCAAGCGCTTCGACATGGCCGTCTCGGCCATCTACATCACCGACGAGCGCAAGAAGGTCGTCGACTTCACCGCGCCGTACTACGCGGGCGGCCTCGTCGTGATGGTGAAGGACGGCAACACGGCGATCAAGGCCCCGGCCGACATCAACGGCAAGAAGGTCAGCGTGCAGGTGGGCACCAAGTCGGTCGCCTTCACGAAAGAGAAGTACCCGCAGGTGCAGCTGATGGAAGTCGAGAAGAACCAGGAGATGTTCAACCTCGTGGACATCGGCCGTGCCGACGCCGCCGTCACCGGCAAGCCCGCCGCTTATCAGTACGTGCGCACGCGGCCGGGCCTGAAGGTCCTGCCCGAGCAGATCACCACCGAGGAATACGGCATGGCGATCCGCAAGGACACGCCCGAGCTCACCAAGGCGGTGAACGGCGCTATCGAGAAGCTGAAAGCCGACGGCACCTACGCGCAGATCGAAAAGAAGTGGTTCAGCGCCAACGCCAAGTAAGCGCGGCATGGATCTCGATTTCTCGCCGGTCTGGCAGGGCTGGCCCGACCTCTTGCGCGGTGCGCTCGTCACGGTGGAGATCACCGCCTGCGCGCTCGCATTGGGCTGCGTGCTCGGCCTCATCGTCGGCATCGGACGGCTGAACCCGAAGCGGCGATGGATCTACAGCGTGTGCACTGCTTACGTGGCGGTGATTCGCGGCACGCCGCTACTGGTGCAACTGTTCATCCTGTTCTTCGGCCTGCCGCACTTCGGCATCCTGCTGCCCGCGTTCCTCTGCGGCGTGCTGGGGCTCGGCGTGTACTCGGGCGCGTACGTGTCGGAGATCGTGCGCGGCGCGATCCAGTCGATCGACAAGGGCCAGACGATGGCCGCGCAGTCGCTCGGCATGACGCCCGGCGTGGCGATGCGCCAGATCGTGCTCCCGCAGGCGGTGGTGCGGATGATTCCGCCGCTGGGCAACGAGTTCATCGCGCTCATCAAGAACTCGGCGCTGGTGTCGCTGCTGACGATCCACGACGTGATGCACGAGGGGCAGAAGATCATCAGCGTGTCGTACCGATCGCTGGAGGTGTACCTGGCGATCGCGCTCGTGTATTTCGTGCTGACCGGCACGATGACGCTGGTGCTGCGGCACTTCGAGCAGAAGCTGCGGCAAGGCGGGTTGATGCGATGAGCGTGATCCGTTTTTCTCGCGCCACGCTGCCCGCCATGCCGTGGAAGAACGGCGGCGGCACCACGCAGGAAATCGCGAGCTGGCCGCAAGGCGCGGGGCTCGACAGCTTCGGTTGGCGCGTGAGCATCGCGACCATCGCGGCGGCCGGGCCGTTCTCGGTGTTCGCGGGCATCGACCGCAGCATCATGCTGCTGGAAGGCGACGGGGTGCGGCTCTTCACGCACGACGGACGCGTGGAGCACCGGCTCGATGTGCCGCACCGTCCGTTCGCATTCAGCGGCGACGACGCGATCGACTGCACGCTGCTGGGCGGTGCATCGAACGATTTCAACGTGATGACGCGGCACGGCCAGTGGCGTGCCGATGTGCAGGTGCTGGAACACGCAACGGCCGTCGAGGCCGCACCGCACGGCGTGCTGCTGGCTTTGCGCGGCGCATGGCGCTTGAACGACGAGGCCTGCGCCGAAGGCGAGGGCCTGCACTGGGCCGATGTGTCGCAGGCATGGCACGCGGTGCCGGAAAGCGAAGACGCGCGGCTGGTGGCCGTGCGCATCGTGCCGGCGTAACCTGCAGAAAGAAAAAGACGATGAAACCTGCAAACACATATCCGTCGGCCGACGGTCTCTGGACCGGCCTGCGCCTGGCGACCGATGCCGGCGTCGAAGCCGCCATCGTGGTCGCGCAAGGCGCGATCCGCTGGGTCGGCGCACGCAGCGCATTGCCGGCCGAGTTCGCAGAGCTTTCTGTGCACGACGGCGGCGATGCACTCGTCACGCCCGGCCTCGTCGATTGCCACACGCACCTCGTCTACGGCGGCCAGCGCGCGAACGAATTCGCGATGCGGCTCGCGGGTGCGACCTACGAAGAAGTGGCGAAGGCGGGCGGTGGCATCGTTTCGTCGGTGCGCGCCACGCGCGAGGCCGACGAAGACACGCTCTTCGCAGAGGCCGCGCCGCGCCTCGAACAACTGCTGGCCGATGGCGTCTGCGCCATCGAGATCAAGTCGGGCTACGGCCTCTCGCTCGAACATGAGCGCAAGCAACTGCGCGTGGCTCGGCGCCTCGGCGAAGCGTATGGCGTCACCGTGCGCACCACTTTCCTCGGCGCGCATGCGCTGCCCCCCGAATACGCGGGACGCAGCGGCGACTACATCGACCTCGTGTGCCGCGAGATGCTGCCCGCGCTCGCGGCCGAAGGCCTCGTCGATGCGGTGGACGTGTTCTGCGAGCGCATCGCCTTCTCGCTCGCGGAAACCGAGCAGGTCTTCCAGGCCGCGAAGGCGCTGGGCCTGCCGGTGAAGCTGCATGCCGAGCAGTTGTCGGACATGGGCGGCGCCGCGCTCGCCGCGCGCTACGGGGCGCTCTCGTGCGACCACATCGAGCACCTGTCGGCCGATGGCATCGAGGCGATGCGCCGGTCGGGCACCGTGGCCGTGCTGCTGCCCGGCGCCTACTACACGCTGCGCGACACGCACCTGCCGCCCATCGAGGCGCTGCGCGCCGCCGGCGTGCCGATGGCCGTGTCCACTGATCACAACCCTGGCACCTCGCCGACGCTGAGCCTGCTGCTGATGGTGAACATGGCGTGCACGTTGTTCCGCCTGACGGTGCCCGAGGCGCTGGCCGGCGTCACGGTGCATGCGGCGCGCGCGCTGGGCCTTGCGGCCAGGCACGGCGCCATCGCCGAAGGCATGCCCGCCAACTTCGTGCTGTGGAACGTGCGCGATGCGGCCGAGCTCGCGTACTGGTTCGGTCAACGTCCGCTGCGCACCGCGGTGCGCCAGGGCCGCATCGCGGTGGAGAACGCCGCATGACGACGACGCGCACGCTTTTCGCAGCCGATGCGCTGCTGCCCGCGGGCTGGGCGAAGAACGTCCTGCTGACGTGGAACGACGCAGGCCAGCTCACGCAGGCCCAGGCCGCCATGCAAGCGCCCGCTGGTGCGCAAGTGGCGACCGGCCCCGTGATCCCCGGCATGCCCAACCTGCACTCGCACGCCTTCCAGCGTGCATTCGCGGGCCTCACCGAACACCGCGCCGAGCAGCGCGACAGCTTCTGGAGCTGGCGCACGCTGATGTACCGCTTCGCCGCGCGCCTCGGCCCGCAGCACATGGAAGCGATCGCGACCTGGCTCTACGCCGAGATGCTCGAAGCGGGCTACACGAGCGTCTGCGAATTCCAGTACGTGCACCACGACGCCGACGGCCGTCCCTACGCCGACGACGCGACGCTGAGCCTCGCGCTGCTGCGCGCCGCAGAGAAGACTGGCATTGGCTTCACGCTGCTGCCGGTGCTCTACCAGACCAGCGGCTTCGGCGACCAGCCGCCCAACGAAGGGCAGCGCCGCTTCATCCGCTCGACCGAATCGATGCTGCGCCTGCTCGAAGCGCTCAAGCCCGCATGCGATGCGCAGGGCGCGCGCCTCGGCATGGCACCGCACTCGCTGCGCGCCGTGCCGCCAGAGGCATTGCGCGATGCGGTCGCGGGGCTCGAGGCCATCGACCGCACCGCGCCGATCCACATCCACATCGCCGAGCAGACGAAGGAAGTGGACGACTGCGTCGAGTGGAGCGGCCTGCGCCCCGTCGAGTGGTTGCTCGACCACGCGCCGGTCGATGCGCGCTGGTGCCTCGTCCATGCGACGCACATGAACGACGCCGAGTACGAGTACGCCGCCAAGAGCGGTGCCGCCGCGGGCTTGTGCCCGACGACCGAGGCGAACCTCGGCGACGGCATCTTCGACTTTTCCAAATGGCGCAGCCACGGCGGCGCATGGGGCGTGGGCTCCGACAGCCACGCGAGCGTCAACGCTGCCGAAGAACTGCTGATGCTCGAATACAGCCAGCGCCTTGCCAAGCGGCAGCGCAATGTCGGCGCGAGCGCGGCGCAGCCGCATGTCGCCACCGCGCTCACGCTCGAAGCGGTTCAGGGCGGCGCGCAGGCCTCGGGCCGCGCGGTCGGCGGGCTCGCCGCGGGGCAGCAAGCCGACTTCGTCGTGCTCGATGCGGCGCACGTTGCATTGCAAGGCCTGTCGGCGCCCGACATGCTGTCGGCGCACGTCTTCGCGAGCCATCGCACCTCCGCCATCGATGCGGTCTGGGTGGCCGGCCGCGAGCGTGTCTCGAGCGGTCGCCATGCGCTGCACAACGAATCCGCGTCCGCCTTCGTGGCGGCGCGCACCCAACTCCTCAAGGATTGAATCCATGGCCTTCACCACCGCCGAACCGGCGTTCCGCTTCCGCCAGGGCACGCGCCCGCTGCTGATCTCGATGCCGCATGTCGGCACCCACGTACCGTCCGCGCTGGCCGCGCGCCTCACCGACGAGGCGCGCCATGTGCCCGACACCGACTGGCATCTCGAACAGCTCTACGACTTCGCCGACGAACTGGGCGCCTCGGTGCTCGTGGCCACGCACTCGCGCTACGTGATCGACCTGAACCGCCCACCGGATGGCGCGAGCCTCTACCCGGGCCAGAGCGTCACTGGCCTGTGCCCGGTCGACACCTTCGACGACACGCCGGTCTACGCATCCAAGGACGACCTACCCGGTGACGCGGAAGTCGCCGAACGCCGCGATGCGATCTGGCACCCGTACCACCGCCAGCTGCAGGCCGAGCTCGACCGCCTGAAAGCGGCCCACGGCACCATCGCGCTGTGGGACGCGCACTCGATCCGCTCGGTGCTGCCGCGCTTCTTCGACGGCAAGCTGCCCGACCTGAACCTGGGCACCGGCAACGGCACGAGCTGTGATCCGGCGCTGGCCGCCACGCTGCTGGGCATCGCCGAATCGGCGACGGGCTACACCGGCGTCCTCAACGGCCGCTTCAAGGGCGGCCACATCACGCGCCAGTACGGCAATCCGGCCGGCGGCGTGCACGCGGTGCAGTTGGAGATGACGCAGTCGAGCTACATGCAGGAGCAACTGCCGTTCGACTACCTGCCCGAGGTGGCGGCCGGCGTGAAGCCGCATGTGCGGCGGATGATCGAGGCGGTGCTGGCCTTCGTCGAGAACACCGCAAAGCACTGACGCACGGCAGGGACAGGGCCGCTTTCTACAATCGAGGGCTATGAAGCCCCTCGTCTACACCCGCGGCCAGGCCCTGGCCGGCATCCTCGAAAAGCGCATTGCCATCCTCGACGGCGCGATGGGCACGATGATCCAGCGCTTCAAGCTCACCGAGGAGCAGTACCGCGGCGAGCGCTTCAAGGACTTCGAGCGCGATGTGAAGGGCAACAACGAGCTGCTCTCGCTCACCCGGCCCGACGTGATCTCCGACATCCACGAGGGCTACCTCGCGGCCGGCGCCGACCTCATCGAGACCAACACCTTCGGCGCGACCACCATCGCGCAGGAGGACTACAAGATGGCGCACCTGGCGCGCGAGATGAACCTCGAATCCGCCAAGCTCGCGCGCGCGGCCTGCGACAAGTTCAGCACCCCCGACAAGCCCCGCTTCGTGGCCGGCGCCCTCGGCCCGACGCCCAAGACCGCCAGCATCAGCCCCGACGTGAACGACCCGGGCGCACGCAACGTCGATTTCGAGTCGCTGCGCGCGGCCTACTACGAGCAGACCGAGGCGCTGGTCGAAGGCGGCGCCGACGTGATCCTCGTCGAGACGATCTTCGACACGCTCAACGCCAAGGCCGCGCTCTTCGCGGTGGACGAGTACTTCGACAACAGCGGCGAGCGCCTGCCGCTGATCATCAGCGGCACCGTGACCGACGCCTCGGGCCGCATCCTGAGCGGCCAGACCGTCACCGCGTTCTGGCACAGCGTGCGGCATGCGCGCCCGCTGGCCATTGGCCTCAACTGCGCGCTGGGCGCGGCGCTGATGCGCCCCTATATCCAGGAACTCGCGCGCGTGGCGGGCGACACCTTCATCAGCTGCTACCCGAACGCGGGCCTGCCCAATCCGATGAGCGACACCGGCTTCGACGAGACGCCCGATGTCACCTCGCGTCTGTTGCACGAGTTCGCGGCCGCGGGGCTGGTGAACATCGTGGGCGGCTGCTGCGGCACGACGCCGGACCACATCGCGGCGATCGGCAAGGCCGTGGCGCCGGTGGCGGGACGGCTGCTGAACAACACGGCCGGCTTCTACAGCGAAGCTGCCTGAGCGGGCGCGCGCGACTGGCCTCCGCTTTCGAGGGGGCATCCGCGCGGCGATGTTCGTGGCCGGCTGACTCGCCGGCAACATCGATTGCCTCTTGTTCTTGGGAGAAATCGTCATTTCTTCCGGCATTGGAGCACTCGCCGTTGGGATACTTGCAATCCCCTGCCCAAGTCGGGCGCCACCTCGAAAAGACGGGTTTCGCATGAAGCTAAGTGAACGCGACGACTACGGCCACCTGCTCACGCAAATCGGCGATACCTTCACCCGCGGGCGCGTCCAGGCGTTGCGCGCGGCCAACCAGGAGTTGCTGGCGACCTACTGGCAGGTCGGCCGGCATATCGTCGAATTCGAGCAGGCTGGGCAGGCGCGCGCCGAGTACGGCAAGGCGCTGATCGAGCAACTGGCGCGCGATCTCACGCTGCGGCACGGCAAGGGCTTCAGCCGGAGCAACCTGATCCGCATTCGCCAGTTCTACCTGCTGTACCCGAAAGGTGCGACGCTGTCGCACCAATTGAGCTGGTCGCACGTCGTGGAACTGCTCAAGATCGATGATCCGCTGGAGCGCGGCTTCTACGAGCAGCAAAGTGTCAATGAGCGCTGGTCGGTGCGCGAGTTGGTCCGGCAGAAAGACAGTGCGCTGTTCCTGCGCCTGGCCGCGAGCCGCGACAAGGCTGGCATCCTCAAGCTCGCCAGCGAGGGGCAGGTGGTCGAGCAACCCGTCGACCTGCTGCGGGAGCCCTACGTTTTCGAATTTCTCAAGATTCCCGAGCCGGCGCAGGTCTCGGAGACCCAACTCGAGGCGCTGCTGTGCGACCACCTGCAGCAATTCTTGCTGGAACTGGGAAAAGGGTTCACCTATGTCGGCAGGCAGTACCGCATCACGCTGAACAACAGCCACTACAAGGTCGATCTGGTTTTCTATCACCGCATCCTGCGGTGCTTCGTTCTGATCGACCTGAAGCTGGGCGACGTGCAGCACCACGACATCGGCCAGATGAATCTCTACCTGGGCTACTTTGCCAATGAAGAGAACGCCGAGGGCGACAACCCGCCGATCGGCATCATATTGAGCCGCCACAAGGACGAACTGCTGGTCGAGTACGCAACCTACAACCTCAACAGCCAGCTTTTCGTCCAGAAGTACCAGCTCTATTTGCCCGAACGCGAAGAGTTGCGGCGGGAACTGGAGTCGACGTTGCGAGAAGCAGGGGAGTGACCACGCGTCGAGAGGTCAGCGCAATGCCGCCTGCCGGTCGCGCGCAATCAGCGCCACGAAGCGCTGCGCCCCCAGCCCCAGCGGGCGCTCCCTCGACCACACCACATCGACCCACAGGTCGAGCCCGTTGCTGAGGTTCTCGAACGGAATCTCGACCAGCGCACCCGCCGCCACGTGCGGCCGCGCGAAGTTGCGCGGCAGCCAGCCCCAGCCGAGACCGGCGGTGATCAGGCTCAGCGCCGCCAATGCGTTGTCGGTGCGCCAGACGTGGCGCGCGAAGACGAAGCGCGGGTCGCTGGTGGCCAGGTCGCGCCCGGCGACGACGATCTGCCGGGTGTTGGTGAGGTGCTCTTCCCGCAGGCGCTCGCCGGCCGCCGCGACCAGCGCCGGGTGGTCGGGCGCCATCACGGCCACCATCGTGTCACTGCCCACTTCCTGAAAGCCTTCGCGGCCATCGAGGCTCGGGCGCTCGAACACCAGCGCCAGTTGCGCGCGGCCGCTGTGCAGCAGCGTGAGCGCATCGGCCTGCGGCGCGGCGAGCACCTCGACCTGCAGCAGCGGGTATTCCTGCGCCAGTTCGGCGAGCGGCCCACTCCAGGGCGCGGCCAGCAGTTCGGGCGCGATGGCGAGCGTCAGGCGGTTCTCCAGCCCCTGGGTGAGCGCGAGCGCCTGCACCTGCAACTGCTTCAACTGCGCCGCGAGCATGCGCGCCTGCGGCTCCAGCGAACGCGCGGCGGCGGTGGGCTGGGGCTCGCGGCCCTTGCGGTCGAACAGGGGCAGGTTCAACTCGGCTTCGAGGCCGGCGATGGCCATGCTCACGGCCGACGGCACCTTGTGCAGCGCCCGCGCGGCGGCTGAAAACGAGCCGTGGTCGATCACGGCCAGGAACACCTCGACGTTGTCGCTGGAGAATGCCATGGCGTCCGATCTATCAATTAAATTGAAATAAGGCGACTTTTTATATCAGTAAATAGCAAATAAAGTCCAACCATCGCATCAAGTTCAAGAGGAAAAGTCATGCAAGGGCTCCAGCGTCGTGTCGTCTACATCTCCCTGTACGAAGGGATTGCCATCGTCTGCGCGAGCGCCGGCCTGGCCCTGATGACGGACGCGGGGCTCGGCCATTCCGGCGTGCTGGCGGTGGCCGCATCGGTGGTCGCGGTGATCTGGAACCTGATCTTCAACGCGCTGTTCGAGCGCTGGGAATCGCGCCAGGCCGTGCGCGGGCGCAGCGTGCGCCGCCGCATCGCCCACGCCATCGGCTTCGAGGGCGGGCTGATCGCGTTCCTGGTGCCCCTGTTCGCCTGGGGCCTGGGCGTGACGCTCTGGCAGGCGCTGGTGATGGACCTGGGCCTGGTGCTGTTCTTCCTGGTCTACACCTTCGTCTTCAACTGGGGCTTCGACCGGGTGTTTGGCCTGCCGCGTTCGGCGCAGGCTTTGCCGAGCGCAATGCCAGCGCCCCGCTCAGGCGCAAGCGCTCCCGCTCGTTGAAGAGCGACTCGCGCAACTGCGCCTGCTGGTCCGGGGGCGCGTTGGCGTACTGGTCGAGGCGGTTGTTCCAGTCCTGGTTTTCCTGGTCCAGCGCGGCCAGTTGGCGGGCAGCTTCGTAACCGTAGGTGGCGCTGCGTTCGGCAAAGCGCTCCTGGGCGCTGGCGCCGCGCGCCTCCATGGCATCGGTCTGGCGCTGCACATCGACCTGCGCGGTGAAGGCGCGCCGCTGCTCGCGCTGTTCCGGCGTGAGCAGGGCTTCCTCGCTGCGCTTGGCGGCCGCCTCGCGCTCCTCGGGCGTGAGGTTGGCGTCGCGGGCGATCGCCATCTTGTCGGCCATGAGGGCGTCCTGGCGGATCTCGTCGCCGAAGAGGCCTTCGATTTCCTCGGGCGCGAAGTACCTGCGCCGCACTTCGGCGCGCGCCTCGATGGTCTTGCGCAGCGACGCGGGGTCGCCGGCGTCGGGCGGCGGCAGGGCCTGCATGGCTTCCTGCATGTCGATGTAGCGCTCGAGCAGGCCCATCGCGCGCGCGACCAGTTCGGCGGGCAGGCGCTTGGCGAGGAGGCCGGGGGCCATCGCCATGAAGGCGGCCTTGCCGGTGGCCTGGGCCTCGGCGAGGGCGCTCTCGAAGATCAGGACCAGCGATGGGTTCAGCATCGCGTCGGGGGTGGGGCGGGCATCGCCCATCGGCTGTGTCGTTGCCGGCACCGCGCCGCCCGGGCCGGTGGTGGCGGCAGTCGCCACCACCGTGTCCGGGGCGTCGGCCGGCGGCAGCCCGTCCACCAGCCACCATCCGGCAAGAATGGCGAGCGCCGCGGCGCCCGCCATCGCGCCGAGCTGCAGCGGTCTCGCTTTTTTCACAACAAGGCGCGCCGCATCGTCAGAGGCCCGCGCTCTTCAGTCGCGCGGCCTGCTCCTGGTAGAGCTGCACCGGCTTCTTCTCGAACAGCGTCCACAGCCCGATGTAGGTCAGGCCGAAGAGCTGGTTGACTTCGTCCAGGTGGTTCTGGCGGTAGTCGCCCAGGTGCGTGCCCAGGCGCGTGGAGCACACGGCCAACAGGCCGTCGTTGGTCTCGCTCCCGAACGCGATGAGGCTCAGCCCGCCCATGGCGACGTCGCTCGCATCGAACGCATTGGTGAGCGGCTGCACGCCGGACCACGAGTAGTAGCGCACGCCGTTCGCCTCGGCCGGACCGCTCTTCACGTCGCACGAGGAGCCGGGCGCCGGGCGGCCTTGGGGAAACTTCTTGTCGAAGGCCGCGCCTCCCGCGGTGGTGAGCGAATTGAGCGCGTTCAGCGGCACCTCGGGCAGCTGACTCGGGTCCTTGCCCGAGATGGCGCCGAGCAGCAGCATCGCGAGCCGCAGCGTTTCCGCGACCACCGCTTCGGAGACGCTGCCCTCGGGAATCTTGCGGAGGATGTCCGCCACCTTCGATCCGCCATTGGCCCCGCCCACGGAGGTGACCGAGGCGACCAGTCCGGGCTCCACCGCCGCCACGTAGCGCGCGGTGGGCGCGCCCTGCGAATGGCCGACGAGGTTGAACT
The DNA here is from genome assembly GCF_030815625.1 of Variovorax sp. W1I1. Classification (NCBI taxonomy): domain Bacteria; kingdom Pseudomonadati; phylum Pseudomonadota; class Betaproteobacteria; order Burkholderiales; family Comamonadaceae; genus Variovorax; species Variovorax sp. W1I1. Next base: position 6,376,888 of record NZ_JAUSWZ010000001.1, read on the forward strand.
TGAGCGACGGGTTGCCCGAGAGCGCCCGCAGGTTCTTCAGCTCCTGGATCAACTGCTCCCCGCGGATCTCCGAGCTGTTGGCGCCCGAGACCTGGGCCACGTACACCTTCGCGCCCGCGCCGGCCAGGCTCTCGGGGATGCGATAGAAGTAGTCGATGCCCAGCACGTTGTCGAAGCCGAAGAGGCCGTGCACGAGCACGATCGGGTTCTTGGTCTTCGCTTCGCTGGACGTCACCCGGGCCTGGACCTGCGTGGGAGTGTCGGTGATGGCCGCCTGGCTCAGCGTTGTCGTCCCCACCAGACCGAGAAGCAGTGCGGCGCACACCGAGCGGGCGGCGAGGCGCAGCAGCCTCGAATTCCTCTTTCTTGGCATATGTTCATTCCTTTGTTTTCAGATAAAAACACGAACGTTCGTTCTTCGACGAATTGCGCGCCCGCATTCTGTGGGGGGGGCCTGTGGGGCCTGACTAGGGCTTTCCCGCGGGCTCGGACGAACGCCCTTAAAATCCATCCCCTCCCAAGGAGCGTTGCAGCGGTCCGCCCGGCGGGCCGTCAGGCTTGGGATTTCAAAACGACGCTCGCCTGTCCGTTCCTTTCGCAGGTGAGCCCATGGCGCAGACCCCACAGATTTCCGTTCCCCCCATGAAGTTGTCCGGCCTCGAGCCGGTCGCCATCGGCGAGGGCACACTGTTCGTCAACATCGGCGAACGCACCAACGTCACCGGTTCCAAGGCCTTCGCGCGAATGATCCTGAACGGCCAGTTCGAAGAGGCCCTGGCCGTCGCGCGCCAGCAGGTCGAAAACGGCGCCCAGGTGATCGACATCAACATGGACGAGGCCATGCTCGACAGCAAGGTCGCGATGGTCCGGTTCCTGAACCTCATTGCGAGCGAACCCGACATCGCGCGCGTGCCGGTGATGGTCGACAGCTCCAAGTGGGATGTGATCGAAGCGGGCCTGCGCTGCATCCAGGGCAAGGGCATTGTCAACTCGATCTCCATGAAGGAGGGCGTGGACAAGTTCAAGCACGAGGCCAAGCTCGTGAAGCGCTACGGCGCCGCCGCCGTCGTCATGGCCTTCGACGAGAAGGGACAGGCCGACACCTACGAGCGCAAGGTCGAGATCTGCGAGCGCGCCTACCGCATCCTGGTGGACGAGGTGGGCTTCCCGCCCGAGGACATCATCTTCGACCCGAACATCTTCGCCATTGCCACCGGCATCGAGGAGCACGACAACTACGCGGTCGACTTCATCAACGCGGTGCGCTGGATCAAGGAGAACCTGCCGGGCGCGAAGGTGTCGGGCGGCGTGTCGAACGTGAGCTTCAGCTTCCGCGGCAACGATCCGATGCGCGAAGCCATCCACACCGTGTTCCTGTACCACGCGATCAAGGCGGGCATGGACATGGGCATCGTCAACGCCGGCATGGTGGGCGTGTACGACGACCTGGAACCCGAGCTGCGCGAGCGCGTGGAAGACGTGGTGCTCAACCGCCGGCCCGACGCCGGCGAGCGCCTGGTCGAAGTGGCCGAAACCGCCAAGAGCGGCGCCAAGGACGAGAGCAAGCGCCTCGAGTGGCGCGGCACGCCGGAGAACCCGGTGCACGTCAATCAGCGCCTCTCGCACGCGATGGTGCACGGCATCACCGACTTCATCGTCGAGGACACCGAAGAGGCCTACCAGCAGATCCTCGCCAAGGGCGGCCGTCCGCTGCATGTGATCGAAGGCCCGCTCATGGACGGCATGAACATCGTGGGCGACCTATTCGGCGCCGGCAAGATGTTCCTGCCGCAGGTGGTGAAGTCGGCGCGCGTGATGAAGTCCGCCGTGGCCCACCTCTTGCCCTACATCGAGGAAGAAAAGCTGCGCGATGAAGCCGCGGGTCGCGACGTGCGCACCAAGGGCAAGATCATCATCGCCACGGTGAAAGGCGACGTGCACGACATCGGCAAGAACATCGTGACCGTCGTGCTCCAGTGCAACAACTTCGAAGTGGTGAACATGGGCGTGATGGTCCCGTGCCACGAAATTCTGGCGCGCGCCAAGGTCGAGGGCGCGGACATCGTGGGTCTCTCCGGCCTCATCACGCCGAGCCTGGAAGAGATGCAGTACGTGGCCGGCGAGATGCAGCGCGACGACCATTTCCGCATCAAGAAGATCCCTCTGATGATCGGCGGCGCCACCACCAGCCGCGTGCACACGGCCGTGAAGATCGCGCCGCACTACGAAGGCCCCGTGGTCTACGTGCCCGACGCGTCGCGCAGCGTGAGCGTGGCGCAGTCGCTGCTCTCCGACCAGGCCACCGCGTACATCGACGAGATCAACGCCGACTACGAGAAGGTGCGCACGCAGCACGCCAACAAGAAGCAGGTGCCGATGTGGCCGCTCGCCAAGGCGCGCGCCAACAAGACGCCGGTCGACTGGTCGAACTACGTGCCGCCGGTGCCCAAGTTCATCGGCCGGCGCGTGTTCAAGAACTTCGACCTGACCGAGCTCGCCAAGTACATCGACTGGGGCCCGTTCTTCCAGACCTGGGACCTGGCCGGCCCGTTCCCCGCGATCCTGAAAGATGAGGTGGTCGGCACCGAGGCCGTGCGCGTATACGCCGACGGCCAGCGCATGCTGAAGCGCCTGATCGAAGGCCGCTGGCTCAGCGCGAGCGGCATCGTCGGCTTCTGGCCCGCCAACACGGTGAACGACGACGACATCGAGCTCTACACCGACGAGACGCGCAGCGAAGTCGCGCTCACTTGGTACGGCATGCGCCAGCAGACCGAGAAGCAGGTGATCGACGGCGTGATGCGCCCGAGCCGGTGCCTGGCCGACTTCGTCGCGCCGAAGGACAGCGGCTTGAAAGATTACGTGGGCGTGTTCGCGGTTACCGCCGGCCTGGGCGTCGAGAAGAAAGAGAAGTACTTCATCGACGACCTGGACGACTACTCGGCCATCATGCTCAAGGCCCTGGCCGACCGGCTGGCCGAGGCCTTCGCCGAATCGCTGCACCACCGTTCGCGCACCGACCTCTGGGGCTATGCACCCGACGAGGGCCTGAGCAACGAGGACATGATCGCGGAGAAATACCGCGGCATCCGCCCCGCGCCCGGCTACCCGGCCTGCCCGGACCACAGCGTGAAGGGCCCGATGTTCGACCTTCTGGCCTGCGCGGACATTGGCATGACCCTGACGGAAAGCCTCGCTATGATGCCGGCCGCCAGCGTCAGTGGTTTCTACCTGAGCCACCCCGATGCGACGTACTTCAACGTCGGCAAGATCGGGCACGACCAGTTGCAGGACCAGGCCGCGCGGCGCAAGGAGAGCGAGTCCGATCTCGAGCGGCTCCTCGCGCCCAACCTTTGAACCTGCCGGCCGGCCTGGCCGACCGGCACCGGGAGTTGTTATTCAGAAGCTGATGTTTGCAGCCGCGCACTACGCGGCACTCGTGGTTTTCGTCGTCAGCTGCTGGGGGTGGGGGCGCGGCGTGCTGGCTCGCCTGGCGCCGCCGCCGCGGCGCGATGGCTGGCTCGAGGGTGCAGTGGCGGTCGCGCTCGGCGTCGGGCTCTTCATCTGCGCGTTCCAGGCGTTGGCGATCTTCGGTGTGTTCAAGCTCGGCGCCACGCTGGCGGTGATTGCCGGAGGCGTCGTCGTCGCCGCGCTGCAGTTGCCCGCGTGGCTGCGCGAGCGGCGCACCCTGAACGCGAGCGCCGTCGCCGTGCCGTGGACCTACTTCGACCGCATCGCGATGGTCGCGCTGGTGCTTGTCGCGCTGCCCGCATTGATCGCGCCGCTCGCACCGCCGGCCGCGTTCGACGAGCTGATGTACCACCTGCCCTATGCGCGCGAAGTCGCGCAGCAGGGCTCGCTCGGTATCCACAAGTGGTTGCGCTACCCCTGGTTTCCGTACAACTACAACCTGCTCTACGCCGCCGCCCTGCAGGTGGGCGACGACGTGCTGCCGCACTTCCTGAATGCGCTGGCGGGCGGGCTCTCGGTGGTGATGATCTATCGCCTCGGGATACTCCACGCCAATCGGCTCACCGCCTGCATCGGCGCGGCGATCTGGCTGGGGCTCGGCGACTACTCGAACGCGCTGATCGACATGGGCGTGGCGCTCTTCGTGCTCACGGCCTGCGTGTCGCTGTGGTGGTGGCGCGAATCGCAACCCGTGCACAGCGGCATGCGCTGGCTCGGCCTTGCTGCCTTCTGCCTCGGCGTGGCCGCAGGCTCCAAATACCAGGCGCTGGTATTCATGCCGCTGGTGGCTCTCTTCGTCGTGTGGCACGAGCGCCGGCCCAAGGCCTGGGCGCTGGCGTTCGTGTGCTTCCTGATCCCGTGCATCTACTGGTATGCACGCAACGCCGTCATGACCGGCGATCCGTTCAACCCGATCGGCGCACGCGTGTTCGGCTTCAGCGAGTGGATTCCGGCCGACTACGTGCAGCAGCTCGCCGACGTGCGCGACCACGCCGAGATGCCCAACGCGCTGATCTGGTCGGTGTTCCTCGCGCCTTTCGGTGTGTTGTGGAAGCGCTCGGCCGCGGTGCGCGCCGCGGGCTGGTTCTGCTTCTACTCGCTGGCCGTGTGGGTCGTGACCTCGCGCTATCCGCGCTATCTGACGGCCTCGTTCCCGCTGCTTGCGATGACGGCGGCCATAGGCTGGCAAGTGCTGTTCGGCTGGATTGCAGCGGGCGTGCGCCGCGTTTTCGGCATGAAGGCGGCCACCGCGGAAGGCGTGCCCGAACTCACCAACCGGCGCAGCGCGGCGCGCATCGGCGACTGGGTCGTGGTGTTGCTTCTGGCCGTGCTGGCGGCCGTGTCGGTGCGGCAGACCGCAGGCAAGGTCGCGATGATCTCGCCCACACCCGAGACGCGCGAGGCGTTCCTGCGCCAGCACGTGCCGGGCTACGCCGTCATGGACTACCTGCGCCGCAACCCCACCGGCCGCGTCTACCAGATCGCGCTGAACGAGGCGATCTACTACGGCCCGAATCCGATCTGGGGCGATACGCTCGGCCCGTGGCGCTATGCCGACTTCCTGCTGCTGCCGCCTGGCGACATGGCGAACAAGCTCGCCAAGCTGGGCTTCACCGCCATCGTCATGCCCGACCACCTGGCGCCGACGCTCGCGACCCGCGCCGGCTTCGACACCCACTTCGCCCCGCTGTTCGCACAAGATGGCAGCCGGGCCTACCGAATCCTTCCGACCGCACCATGAACGACGTTGACCACGCCGCCGACACCGTGAGCCGACGAAGCGCCGCGCCGCGCATCGCCGCGGTGATTCCGTGCTTCAACGAAGCGCTGGCCATCCGCCAGGTGGTCGAGGGCTTCCGCGCCTCGCTGCCGGCCGACGCCGAGATCCACGTGTTCGACAACAACTCGACCGACGACACAGCCGCCGTCGCGCGCGCGGCCGGCGCCATCGTCACGCACGTGGCGGCACCGGGCAAAGGCAATGTGGTGCGGCGCATGTTCGCCGACGTCGAAGCCGACATCTACGTGATGGTCGACGGCGACGCCACCTACGAGACCGCCGCCGCGCCGCGCCTCATCCAGCGGCTGATCGACGGCAACCTGGACATGGTGGTGGGCAACCGCATCGACGACGGGCAGAACGCGCTCACCTACCGCGCCGGCCATCGCCTGGGCAACCGCATGCTCACCGGCGCGGTGGTGCAGCTCTTTGGCGGCGGCCTCACCGACATGCTCTCGGGCTATCGCGTGTTCTCGCGGCGCTATGCGAAGTCGTTCCCGGCGCTGTCGCGCGGCTTCGAGATCGAGACCGAGCTCACCGTGCATGCGCTGGAGCTGCGCATGCCATGGGCCGAGGAAAGCACCGCCTACAGCACGCGCCCCGAGGGTTCGCACAGCAAGCTCTCCACCTACCGCGACGGCTGGCGCATCCTGAAGACCATCTGCAAGCTCTTCGTGAGCGAGCGGCCGCTGCAGTTCTTCTCGATCATCGCGGCGCTGCTCGCGGTGGGTGCGGTCGCGCTGGTCGTGCCGCTCGTGGTCACCTACATGCACACCGGCCTGGTGCCCCGGCTCCCCACGGCGGTGCTGGCCACCGGCGCGATGCTGGGCGCGATGCTGTCGATGGTGTGCGGCGTGGTGATGCACGCGGTGACGCTCGGCCGCAGGGAGGCCAAGCGGCTGCGCTACCTGGCGATTCCGGGCGTGCGCAACTGCGGCTCCAACGCGCCGCGATGAAGCTGGGGCGGGAGTTCCTGTCGTTCGCCGTGGTCGGCGCGGCGGGCTTCGTGGTCGATGTGGCGGTGCTGTACCTGACGGCGCCGCTGCTGGGCTGGTATGGCGCGCGGGTGCTGTCTTTCCTGGCGGCTGCTACCGCGACCTGGGCACTGAACCGGCGCTATACGTTCAGTGCGCGGAGCGCCAACGACTCCGTGCTGCGCGAGTACCTCGGCTACCTCGTGACGATGCTCGGCGGCGCCGTCGTCAACTACGGCGCCTATGTGCTGGTGCTGCATTGGACGACGGGTGCCTGGGCACCGGCTGCCGGCGTGGCACTGGGCAGCTGCGCGGGGCTGGTCGTGAACTTCTTGTCCGCGCGCTATCTGGTGTTCAGGCCGCCGCGCTCGTAGGCGCAGCGGCAGGGCGTCAGTGCGCGCCCGACACCACCACCGGAATCTCGGTCGCGGGCGGCGTGTTGCGGCTGCGGCCGCAGCGCACGATGCCGTCGATCATCACCATGCCCACGCCCGGGATGTCGCCCAGCTGCACGCTCTCGAGCAGGCCCGGCGCGGGCGAATGTTGCGCGCGGTCCATGAAGACGAAGTCGGCATCGCGGCCCACTTCGATCAGGCCGCAGTTGAGCTTGCGGATCTTCGCCGTGTTGCCGGTTGCGAAGCAGAACACCAGCTCGGCCGGAATGTTCGCGATGGACGAAAGCATCGCCACCATGCGCAGGATGCCCAGCGGCTGCACGCCCGAGCCCGCGGGCCCGTCGGTGCCCAGGATCACGCGGTGCGGGCACTTCAGTTCGAGGGCAGCCTTGGCCGCCGCGATGGCCACCTTCTCGTTGCCGTTGTGCACGATCTCGATCGCGCGCGAGCTCTTCTCGCACAGCTCGCACACATGCGCCTCGGGCAGCGAGGTGTGGCCGCCGTTGATGTGGCCGATGATGTCGGCGTCGGCTTCGAGCACCACGTCCTTGTCGATCAGGCCGGAGCCCGGGATCGACGGGCCGCCCGTGTGGATCGTGCTCTGGATGCCGTACTTGCGCGCCCAGGCCACCATCTCCTTGGCCTCGTAGCCGGCTTTCACCGAGCCCAGGCCCACTTCGCCCAGGAGGCCCACGCCGGCTTCGGCGAGTTCCTTGAAGTCGCTCTCGACCATGCCCTTCTCGATGACGGGCGCGCCGGCGAGAACCTTCACGCCGCCGGGGCGGAAGTTGTCGAACGCACGCTGCGCGGTGATGGCCAATGCCTTCAGGCCGACGATGTCCTTGGGGCGCCCCGGCAGGTGCACTTCGCCCGCCGAGATCATGGTGGTCACGCCGCCATTCATCGTGGAGTCGATCCAGCCGATCTGGCCCTGGCGCGGCGTCCAGTCGCCGAACACCGGGTGCACGTGGCTGTCGATGAGGCCGGGCGCGACGCAGGTCTTCTTCGCGTCGATGACGGTCTTCGCGCCTTCGAGGTCGCAGTCCTTTTCCTTGCCGACCGCGACGATCAGGCCGTCGTTCACCACGATGGTGTCGGCATCCAGGATGGGCTTGTCGATGTCGCCCGAGAGCAGGAGCCCGATGTTCTTTATGACGACCTTGCCCGACTTTGCGCCGGCTGCGATTTCTGCCATTTCGTGGTGTCCTCGTCGTGGGGTGGGGTGTTGTCTTGTTCCTGGATGTCGTCCGCGCGCACGGTGCGCAGCAGGGTCTCGATCACGAAGTTTTCCCAGTGCGTGATCGCCTCCGGCGACTCCAGCGGCTCGCCGAGGAAGGCGGTGAGCGTGTGGCGATTGGAGGTATAGAAATAGCCAGTGGACGCGATCAGCAGGTAGATGTCGCGCGCCACGAGGTCCTTGCGGAACAGGCCCTGCGCCGAGCCGCTCGCGAGGATCTCCGCAATGATCGCCACTGCTCGCGACGAATACTCGCGTGCCCGCAGTGACTTGGAAATGTGCCGGCCCTTGTGCAGGTTCTCGGTGTTCAAGAGCGTCACGAACTCGGGGTTCTTGCGGTAGTAGCCGAGCACGAAGCGGATGACTTCGGTGAGCGCTTCAACGGGGCGACTGGCATCGAGCGCGATGGCGGCCTCGGCATCGTCCATGCGCTGGTAGATGCCTTCGAGCACCGCGATGAACAGGCCCTCTTTGCTGCCGAAGTAGTAGTAGATCATCCGATCGTACGACTTGGCAGCCTTGGAGATCTTCTCCACGCTGCCGCCGTCATAGCCGTACTTGGCGAACACCTTGGTCGCCGACTTCAGGATGCTGTCGCGCGTGGCCTGGGCGGCCGCCTCGCGCACGCCGGTGCGGCGCTGGGGCTTGGTGGCCTTGCTTGTTTTCGAAGCGGTGCGGCTGTCGGCCATCGTGCGCGCGGCGTCTCTGTCTTACTTTTCCGCGAAAGCGCGTTCGACGACGAAGTCGCCGGGCGTCGAGGTGTTGCCTTCCTTGAAGCCGCGCTTTTCCAGGATGTGCTTGAGGTCCACCAGGAGGCCCGGGCTGCCGCACAGCATGACGCGGTCTTCCTCGACATTGAGCGGCGGCAGGCCCAGGTCGTCGGTGAGCTTGTTGCTCTCGATCAGGTCGGTGATGCGGCCCTGGTTGCGGAACTCTTCGCGGGTGACGGTCGGGTAGTAGAGCAACTGCTTCTCGATCATCTCGCCCAGGATTTCGTGCTTGGGCAGGTGGTCGGTCACGAGGTCGTGGTAGGCCAGTTCGTCGACCTGGCGCACGCCGTGCACCAGGATGACCTGTTCGAACTTCTCGTAGGTCTCCGGGTCGCGGATGATGCTCATGAACGGTGCGAGGCCGGTGCCCGTGCCGAACAGATACAGGCGCTTGGCGGGCAGCGTGTAGTCGATCAAGAGCGTGCCGGTGGGCTTGCGGCCCACGATGATGGTGTCGCCCACCTGGATGTGCTGCAGCTTCGAGGTGAGCGGGCCTTCTTCCACCTTGATGCTCAGGAACTCGAGGTGCTCCTCGTAGTTCGGGCTCACGATGCTGTAGGCGCGCAGCAGGGGCTTGTTGTTGACCTTCAGGCCGATCATCGTGAAATGACCGTTCGAGAAGCGCAGCGCCGGGTCGCGCGTGGTGGTGAAGGTGAACAGGCGGTCGGTCCAGTGGTGGACGCTCAGGACGCGTTCTTCGCTGAATGCACTCATACGGAACTCAAGAGTTGGTTGGTAACAGGGGAGGGGCTGGCTGAGCCGCGGATGCACACCCTTGGGGCATGACCGCCGGCCGGCTGCGAACCCTCCATTGTCGTTGGTCGTAAAAACCCCGATGAATACCGCGAGAAAACACCATTGCAAGCATCGGGCCTGTTTGCTACATTGATCTTCAATGTAGTGATTGCAACATGAAAGTGTAGGGAATGCTACACAAACGGCAGGCGGCGCACAAGCGGGCAGACGGCACGTTTGTTGCAAACCTCACCGGACCGATTGCCCCATACAGACAGCCCACGAGATCGCCCCGATGACCGAACACACCAAGACAGACGGATTACCCGGCATGGACATGCCGGTGGTCGCCGAAGCCGGCGCGAGCGCCTTCGGCAAGGCGCCGCCGCGCAACGAGAAGATGAGCACCGCCAAGGTCGAGTGCAACGCGTGTCCGGTGCTGTGCCAGATTTCCGACGGCCGCACCGGCGCCTGCGACCGCTATGCGAATCGCGAAGGCGTGCTGGTGCGCGTCGACCCCGTCGTGCTGCTGCGCCGCGAAATCGCAAGCGAGGCGCCCACGCTGGTGCCCTTCGATCGCCCGGCCGCCGACAAGAACGAAGTGATCAAAGCGGGCGCCCCCGACTGGAACGGCGACCTGCTGCACGCAGACGAAGTCTTCGTTACCGGCGTGGGCTCGTCCACCACGTACCCCGACTACAAACCCGCCCCCTTCATCGTGGCTTCCAAGGCCCAGGGCGTGGACATGGTCACCGTCGTCACCGAGGGCATCTTCAGCTACTGCAGCTTCAAGGTGAAGATCGACACCGACCGGTTCCTTGGCTCCGAGCAGGCCAACGTGCGCTACCGCGGCGAGGTCGTGGGCCACGTCACCACGGCCGAATACGGCTCGCAGATGCTGTCGCTCGGCGGCGTGCACCACCTCACCGGCGGCAGCAAGAAGGAAGGCCGCATGACGGCCGAGCTGATGCAGTTCCTGGGCAACAAGAAGGCGGTGGAGTGCACCATCGACGGCGGCTCCACGCTCGTGATCCAGGCCGGCAAGGCGCCCATCGTCAACGGCGTGGAAGAGCAGCGCATGCGCGTGGGTTGCGGCTCCGCAGCGGTCGGCATCTTCGCGCGCCAGTTTGCGGGCGTGGCCGACGAGGTGGTGGTGGTCGACGACCACATCACCGGCGTGCTCACCGAGCACCAGGCCGGCCGCTGCCTCGACATGGCGCCCTCGGGCATCCAGATGCTGGGTCGCAAGTCCACGCCGGGGCGCTACTTCCAGGTGGCGAACCCGGGCAACGGCTGGGGCGGCACCGACATCGCCGATCCGCTCGCGATCATCGAGGGCTGGGAAGAGGGCGTTGCGCGCCCGGGCCTGCGATTGCTCATGACATCGACTACTGGCGAACACGCTCAGTGGTACGTGCTCGACGAGGCACTGAAGCCCGTCGAGCAGGAGATGCCCGCCGAGGTGAAGCGCATCGTCGACCGCATCGGCGAGAACTGCGAGCCGTCGCTGTGCACCGTGCTGTTCCTCGGCGGTGCCGGCGGCAGCCTGCGTGCGGGCGTGACCGAAAACCCGGTGCTGCTAACGCGCGCTATCAAGCGTGCGCTGGTCAACGTCACCTGCGGCGGCGCGCCCGCCTATGTGTGGCCCGGCGGCGGCATCACCGTGATGGCCGATGTCATGCGCATGCCCGACAACAGCTTCGGCACCGTGCCCACGCCGGCCATCGTCGCGCCCATCGAGTTCAGCATGCGGCGCGCCGACTACGAGGCGCTCGGCGGCCACATGGAACACATCTTCTCGCTCGAACAGGCGCTCGCGCGCGGTGCGTGGCAGGAAGACGGCGCGCCGCTCGCGCGCCAATGGCTCGCGATGGACGCGGCCAACCCGTGGCCGCTCGGCCACGCACCCATGCTGGGCTGAACCATGTCTGCCCAACGCAGCGCGCTTGACTCAAGTCGCTGGCACTTCAACCACGGCCCGATCGACATCGTGGCCGAGGCGCACGGCGATCCGTACGCCGTCGCGGCCGCGCACGACGCGGCCTGGGCGCGCTTCGGCCATGTGCTCGACGAGTTGGTTCGTGAACTGCCGCTCTTGCGTTTGCCGGTGACCGACAAGCTGCGCCCGCGCGGCGTCGTCGGCCAGCGCATGTGGGATGCCTGCGCGGCGTTCTCGCCGATGTTCATCACCCCGATGGCCGCCGTGGCCGGCTCGGTGGCGCAGGAGCTCATCGCGTTCTACGACCGCCCCGGCATCGAGCGCGCCTGGATCAACAACGGCGGCGACATCGCACTGCACCTCGCGCCTGGTCACTCGGCGCGCGTGGGCGTGTTCGCCGACATCGCGCGCTTCGACTGGCGCAACCACAGCAACAGCATCCTCACCACCGACGGCCAGTTCGAACTGCATGCCGACGAGCCCGTGCGCGGCGTCGCCACCAGCGGCTGGCGTGGCCGCAGTTTCTCGCTGGGCATCGCCGACAGCGTGACGGTCCTGGCCGCCACCGCAGCACAGGCCGATGCGGCGGCGACAGTGATCGCCAACGCCGTCGATGTCGACGACGCGCTCATCCAGCGCAAGCCCGCCAGCGAATGCAAGGATGACAGCGACCTGGGCGACGCCTTGGTCACCGTCGACGTGCCGCCGCTCGCACCGTCGCAGGTCAAGAGCGCACTCGATACGGGCGCGATCTGCGCCAAGGTCCTGCAAAAAGGGGGGCTCGTCTGGGCCGCTCTACTCGTTTGCCAGGGGCAGTTCCGACTTGTCGAGCCCTTATGCTCGAAGTCGCTGCAGACCGTGCTGCCGAAATCACTTGGTTCAGTATTTGCTTAACGAAAGCAAGGTTCTTTTTCATGATCGATATCCGCCGCGTCTTCACCCATGTCGAGCACATCCACCACGAGTTCGGACCGCGTGCCGACACCCCGTTGGTGCGCGGTGCCATCGGCGCGGTGCTGACCAATCCTTTCGCCGGCCGCTACGAGCCCGACATCCTGCCGATGATGGCGCTGCTCGATCCCGTGGGCGTGGACATGGCGCACAAGCTGCACGCCGCGATGGACGTGCCGCTCGAGCAGATCGCCACTTATGGCAAGGGCGCCATCGTCGGCGCCGACGGCGAGCTGGAGCACGGTGCGCTCTGGCACGTGCCCGGCGGCTACGCGATGCGCGAACTGCTCGGCTGGAAGGGCAGCCGCGTGGCCTACACCCAAGGCGTTGCCGAAGAAAAAAGCGGCCAGCCCGCCAACGCGCTTTCCATCGTGCCTTCGACCAAGAAGGTCGGCCCACCCGGCGCGGCGCTCGACGTGCCGCTCACCAACATCAACGCGAGCTATGTGCGCGGCCAGTTCGATGCCATCGAAGTGCGCGTGCCCGGCGCGCCCGCGGCCGACGAGATCGTCTTCATCCTCGCGATGAGCACCGGCTACCGCGTGCACGCCCGCGTCGGCGGTCTGCTCGCGAAAGACATCAGCAAGTGGGACGGCCTGCGCTGAGCCCCGCGCATGCAGAGATAGAGACAAGACAAGGAACACACAGAACATGACCGCCAACATCCGCAAGCTCGTCATCCAGGTCGATGAAGTCCGCAAGGAAATGGGGCAGGACGTGACGCCGCCCACGCGCCGCGCCGTCGCCATTGCCGTGATCGAGAACCCGTACGCCGGCCGCTACAGCGAGAACCTCGACGAGCTCATCGCGATCGGCGAAGAGCTCGGCGCGCTGCTCGGCCAGAAGGCCGTGAAGGCGCTGGGCATCGAGCCCGGCCAGGCGCAGAGCTACGGCAAGGCCGCCATCGTCGGCGAGCGCGGCGAACTCGAGCATGCGGCCGCCATCCTGCATCCCAAGCTCGGCGCGCCGCTGCGCGTGGCGGTCGAGAAAGGCGCGGCGCTCGTGCCTTCGGCCAAGAAGCAGGGCACGCTCGGCACCGCCGTCGACGTGCCGCTCGGCCATAAAGACGCCGCCTTCGTGCGCAGCCATTTCGACGCCATCGAGGCCCGCGTGTCCGATGCGCCGCGCGCCAACGAAATCGTCGTTGCCGTGGCCGTCACCGACAGCGGCCGTCCGTTGCCGCGCATCGGCGGGCTGCAGGCCAGCGAGATCAAGGGCGAAGACGGCCTGCGCTGATCGATCCGCCTTTTCGTCATCACCACCGCACACATGTTTTCTGTTCGAACCCCTAGGAGCTTCCCGATGAATCCATTGCGCCTTGCCTTCTGCGCCGCTTCCGTCGTCACGCTGGCCACAGCCCTTGTCCCCGCGCATGCGCAGGGCGTGATCAAGATCGGCGAAATCAACAGCTACAAGGCGCAGCCCGCCTTCCTCGAGCCCTACAAGAAGGGCATGGAACTGGCGGTCGACGAGATCAACGCCAAGGGCGGCATCAACGGCAAGAAGATCGAGCTCATCAGCCGCGACGACAACGCCAACCCCGGCGACGCGGTGCGCGTGGCCGAAGAACTCATCTCGCGCGAGAAGATCGACGTGCTGGCCGGCGCGTTCCTGTCGAACACGGGCCTCGCGCTCACCGACTTCGCCAAGCAAAAGAAGTTCTTCTACCTGGCCGCCGAACCGCTCACCGACAAGATCGTCTGGAGCAACGGCAACAAGTACACCTACCGCCTGCGTCCCTCGACCTACATGCAGGTCGCGATGCTGGTGCCCGAGGCCGCCAAGCTCAAGAAGAAGCGCTGGGCGATCGTGTACCCCAACTACGAATACGGCCAGTCGTCGGCCGCCACCTTCAAGACGCTGCTGAAGGCCGCGCAGCCCGATGTCGAGTTCGTCACCGAACAGGCCCCGCCGCTGGGCAAGGTCGATTCGGGCAGCGTGGTGCAGGCGCTGGCCGATGCCAAGCCCGACGCGATCTTCAACGTGCTGTTCGGCGCCGACCTTTCCAAGTTCGTGCGCGAAGGCAACACGCGCGGCCTCTTCAAGGACCGTGAAGTGGTGAGCGTGCTGACCGGCGAGCCCGAGTACCTCGACCCGCTGAAGGACGAAGCGCCCAACGGCTGGATCGTGACGGGTTACCCGTGGAACGGCGTGAAGACGCCCGAGCACAAGGCCTTCCTCGATGCCTACCAGGCCAAGTTCAAGGACTACCCGCGCCTGGGCTCGGTGGTCGGCTACAGCGCGATCCACTCGATCGCCGCGGGCATCAAGAAGGCCGGCGGCACCGACACTGAAAAGCTCGTCGCGGCCTTCAAGGGCCTGCAGGTCGACACCCCCTTCGGCAAGATCAACTACCGCGCGCAGGACAACCAGTCCACCATGGGCGCGTATGTCGGCAAGACCAAGAACGACGGCGGCAAGGGCGTGATGGTCGACTACGTGTACCTCGACGGTGCCAAGTTCCAGCCTTCGGATGACGAAGTGAAAAAGATGCGCCCCGCAGACTGATTGCGCGGCTCCTGCAACGCGCCTGCCGCCGCTGATCGAGCGGGGCAGGGCGCGGTGTCTCCAGTTTCCTCAGGGTCCTTATGAGCTTTTCAGGCTTCGTTGTTCAGTTGCTCAACGGGTTGGCCGGCGCGTCCTCGCTTTTCCTCGTGGCGGCCGGTCTCTCGTTGATCTTCGGCGTGACACGCATCGTCAACTTCGCCCATGGATCGTTTTTCATGGTCGGCATCTATGTCGCGTACACGCTCGTCGAGAAGCTGGGTTCGACCCTGGGCTTCTGGCCTGCGCTCCTGATCGCGGCGCTAGCGGTCGGCGTGCTCGGCGCGCTGATCGAGGTGCTGCTGCTGCGCCGCATCTACAAGGCGCCCGAGCTGTTCCAACTTCTGGCCACCTTCGCGCTGGTGCTCGTCATCAAGGACGCGGTGCTGTGGCTCTGGGGGCCTGACGAACTGCTCGGCCCGCGCGCGCCGGGCCTCAAGGGCTCGATCGAAATCCTCGGCCGCCAGTTTCCTTCCTACGACCTGTTCCTGATCGTCGTCGGCCCACTCGTGCTCGGCCTCGTCTGGCTGCTGCTCACCCGCACGCGCTTCGGCACGCTGGTGCGCGCCGCCACGCAAGACCGCGAGATGGTCAGCGCCCTCGGCGTCAACCAGGCCTGGCTCTTCACCGCCGTGTTCGCGCTTGGCGCACTGCTTGCGGGTCTCGGCGGTGCGCTGCAACTGCCGCGCGAACCCGCCACGCTGGAGATGGACCTGAACACCATCGGCGCCGCGTTCGTGGTGGTGGTGGTCGGCGGCATGGGCTCGCTGCCCGGTGCCTACGTGGCCGCATTGCTCATCGCCGAAATCAAGGCCGTGTGCATCTGGCTCGGCGTGGTGCAGATCTTCGGCGTCGACGTGTCGTTCTCCAAGCTCACACTGATGGTCGACTTCCTCGTGATGGCGATCGTGCTGGTCTGGCGGCCGTGGGGCCTGTTCGGCCGGCCGCAGGCGCCGAGCCGCTACGTCGGCATGCAGGAAGAGCCGCTGCGCCGGCCGAGCAATGCCTACCTCATCGCCGCCGCGGTGCTCGCACTGATGCTCGCGGTCCTGCCGTTCCTGACGGTGAATTCGCCCTACACGATGGTGCTGATGATCGACCTGCTGATCGCCGCGCTCTTCGCGACCAGCCTGCACTTCATCATGGGTCCGGCGGGCATGCACTCCTTCGGCCACGCCGCGTACTTCGGGCTCGGTGCCTACGGCGCCGCATTGCTGGTGCGCTCGCTGCACCTGCCGATGGAACTCGCATTGATCGTCGCACCGGTCGTGGCCGCGCTCGGCGCGCTGGTCTACGGCTGGTTCGCGGTGCGGCTCTCGGGCGTGTACCTCGCGATGCTCACGCTGGCCTTCGCGCAGATCACCTGGGCCATCACCTACCAGTGGGACAGCTTCACCGGCGGCAGCAACGGCCTGACCGGCGTGTGGCCTTCCGAGTGGCTCTCGAACAAGCAGGCCTACTACTGGCTCACGCTGGTGCTCGTTGGCGCGGGCGTGTGGTGGCTGCGCCGCGTGCTGTTCTCGCCCTTCGGCTATGCGCTGCGCGCGGGTCGCGACTCGGTGCTGCGCGCCGACGCCATCGGCATCGACGTCAAGCGCATGCAATGGATGGCCTTCGTCATCGCGGGCACCGTGGCAGGCCTTGCCGGCGCGCTCTACGCGTTCTCCAAGGGCAGCATCTCGCCTGAAAGCCTGTCGGTCGGCAAGTCGGTCGACGGCCTCGTGATGGTGCTGCTCGGCGGCATCCAGACGCTGGCGGGACCGGTGGTCGGTGCCGTCACCTTCACCTGGCTGCACGACACCGTCGCGCGCAACACCGACTACTGGCGCGCGATGCTCGGCGCCATCATCCTGATCCTGGTGCTGCTGTTCCCGCAGGGCATCGCAGGCTCCGTCAAGCAACTCGCCGACCGCTGGCGCGCTCCGAAGAGTGAATCCGCAGAAGCAGACGCCAAGCTCAAGGAGGTGAAGGCATGAGCCTCCTCAAAGTCGAAAACCTCGGCAAGTCCTTCGGCGGCGTGAAGGCCGTGGACGGCATCAGCTTCGAGCTGCCCGCGGGTGAACTGCTCGCACTCATCGGCCCCAACGGTGCCGGCAAGTCCACCACCTTCAACATGGTCAACGGCCAGTTGAAGGCCGACCAGGGATCGATCACGCTCGACGGCCATGAGCTCGTGGGCCGCAAGCCCCGCGAGATCTGGCGCAAGGGCGTGGGCCGCACCTTCCAGATCGCCGAGACCTTTGCCTCGCTCACCGTTGTCGAGAACGTGCAGATGGCCTTGCTCTCGCACGACCAGAAGCTGTTCTCGATGTGGCGCCGTGCGGCCGACCACAAGCGCGACGAAGCGCTCGCGCTGCTCGACCAGGTCGGCATGAAGTCGCAGGCCGACCGGCCCTGCAGTGTGCTCGCCTATGGCGACGTGAAGCGCGTCGAACTCGCCATCGCGATGGCCAACAGCCCCAAGCTCCTCTTGATGGACGAGCCCACCGCCGGCATGGCGCCCAAGGAGCGCAACTCGCTCATGGCGTTGACGAAAGACCTGGTGATCCAGCGCGGCATGGCCGTGCTCTTCACCGAGCACAGCATGGACGTGGTGTTCGCGTACGCCGACCGCATGATCGTGCTCGCGCGCGGGCGCCTCATCGCGCAGGGCAAGCCGCTGGAGATCCGCGACCATCCGAAGGTGCAGGAGGTGTACTTCGGCAGCGGCAAGACATTCGAGAAGATCGCAGAGAAAGCCGCAGCGCTGGGAGTGACAACCGCATGAGCACGCACGAACCTCTTCTTCAAGCGAAGGCGTTGTGCGCCTGGTACGGCGCCGCGCAGATCCTTTATGACGTCGACCTCGACGTGCGCCGAGGCGAAGTCGTCGCGCTTATGGGCCGCAACGGCGCGGGCAAGTCGACCACGCTGAAGGCGCTGATCGGCATGCTCGCCAAGCGCCGCGGCGCAGTGCGCTTCCTCGGCCACGACATCTCCAAGAGCGAGCCGCACCACGCGGCGCGCCTCGGCCTCGGCTTCGTGCCCGAAGACCGGCGTGTGTTCACCGACCTCACGGTGATGGAGAACCTCGAAGTCGGCAAACAGCCCGCACGCCAGTGGGCCGACGGCACCGAGGCGCCACTGTGGACGCCCGAGCGCTTGTTCAAGCTTTTCCCCAATCTCGGCGAGATGCCCAACCGGCCCGGCGGTCGCATGAGCGGCGGCGAGCAGCAGATGCTCACCGTGGCGCGCACGCTGATGGGCAATCCGTACCTCGTGCTGCTCGATGAGCCTTCCGAAGGCGTGGCCCCCGTCATCGTCGAACAGATGGCCAACATGATCCTGGAGCTCAAAGCGCAGGGCGTGAGCATCCTCCTGTCCGAGCAGAACATGCACTTCGCCGAACTCGTGTCCGACCGGGCCTATGTGCTCGAGAAGGGCCAGATCCGTTATCACGCCACGATGGCCGAACTTTCTGCCAACGAAGAAGTGCGCCGCGCGTATCTCAGCGTTTGATCGTTCCCTGATCGTTTTCGTCAACCCACCGGAGTCCACACCATGCATCGCAGAATCGTCTTGAAGTCCGCAGCAGCCCTTGGGCTCGTGAGCGGGCTCGGCAGCTTCGGCCTCTCCGCCTTCGCGGCCGGCAAGATCAAGCCCGGCAGCAAGGCCGCGCTGATCGTGGTCGATGTGCAGAACTGCTTTCTCGACGGCGGCACGCTCGCGGTGAAGGGCGGCAACGAGGTGATCCCGGTCATCAACGGCCTCGCACCCGCGTTCGAGAACATCGTCGTCACGCAGGACTGGCACACGGCGGGCCACGCGTCTTTTGCGAGCACCTACTCGGGCAAGAAGCCTTTCGAGACGGTCAAGCTCAACTACGGAACGCAGGTGCTGTGGCCCGACCACTGCGTGCAAGGCACCGAAGATGCCGCGCTCGGCAAGGAGCTGAAGGTGCCCACCGCGCAGCTCATCATCCGCAAGGGCTTTCATAAAGAGATGGACAGCTACTCCGCCTTCGAGGAAGCCGACCACAAGACGGCGACCGGCCTTGCGGGCTACCTCAAGGCGCGCGGCATCAAGACCGTGTTCGTCACGGGTCTGGCCACCGACTTCTGCGTGGCCTGGACCGCGATGGACGCACGCAAGGCCGGCTTCGAGGCCTACGTGATCGAGGACGCCACCCGCGGCATCGACCTGAACGGCTCGCTTGCCGCCGCATGGAAGCAGATGAGCGCCAAGGGCGTCAAGCGCATCCAGTCGGCGGACATCCAGACCGCCTGAAGGCGCCGCTGCCACGGCCACAACAACACCACAACAACTCCAAAGTAAACGACGCATGAAGCTTTCGATCTCAAGGCGCGCCATGGTGGCGGGCGGCGCAGCCCTGGCGCTGGGCCCGGGCCTTCTCCGGCCGGCACGCGCAGAGAACGGCGTGACCGACACCACCATCCGCATCGGCCAGTCGGCCGTGTTCAGCGGGCCGGCCAAGGACTTCGGCGTCGACTATCGCGCGGGCATCAAGCTCTACTTCGACCGCGTCAACAAGTCGGGCGGCATTAACGGCCGCAAGATCGAACTCGTCACGTACGACGATGCCTACGATCCCGCGAAGACGGCGGTGAACACGGCCAAGCTGATCGATGAGGACAAGGTCTTCGCGCTCACCGGCTTCGTCGCCACCGGCAACCTCGCGGCGGCGATGCCGCTCGCCGAGAAGGCGGGCGTGCCGATGTTCGCGCCGCTGGTGGGCACCACCTCGTTCCGCACCAAGGTCAACCGCTACCTGTTCCATGTGCGTGCGGGCTACGACCTGGAGCTGCGCAAGATCATCAGCCATCTCTCGACCATCGGCATCTCGTCGATCGCGGTGGTGTTCCAGGACAGTCCCTTCGGCAAGTCCAATCTCGCCACCTGCGAGCAGCTCGCGGCCGAGTACAAGGTGCAGGTGGTCAAGACGCTGCCGCTGGCCATTACCGCGGAAGACGCGAAACAGGTCGCCACCGAGATCTCCGCGGCCAAGCCCGGCGCGGTCGTGATGATCATGGCCGGCCGCATGGTCGAGACCTTCATCCGCGACTACCGCGCGGGCGGCGTGGGTGCGCCGCTGTACACGCTGTCGGTCGGCATCACCGATGCGGCGGGCTCGGCCAAGCGGCTGGACGGCAAGCTCGCCGGACTGGTCACGGCCAGCATCGTGCCGCCGCCGCAGGCGCAGCGCGTGCCCATCGTGGCCGACTACCAGCGCGACCGCGCGGAGTTCGGCGAGAAGATCGACAGCTACACCACGCTGGAGGGCTACATCGTCGCGCGCGTGATGGTCGAGGGCCTGCGCCGCGCGGGCAAGACGCTCACGCGCGACAGCTTCATCGCCGGGCTGGAGAGCATCGGCAGCACGCGCTTCGGCGATTTCCCCATCGACTACAGCGCGAAGAACCACAACGGCTCGACCTTCGTGGACCTGGAGATGTACACCCGTGACGGCCAGTTGCGGCGCTGAGCCGCTGCACCTGCAGGTAAACGGGCAGGCGCAGTCGCTCGCGGGTGTTCCCCGCGAGGCGTCGCTGCTGCACTTTCTGCGCAACGACCTTGGGCTCAACGGGCCGAAGTACGGATGCGGGTTGGGGCAGTGCGGCGCGTGCACGGTGCATGTCGATGGCGTGGCCGCGCGGTCGTGCGTGATTCCCGCGCACGGCGTCGCGGGTCGCGCGATCACCACGCTCGAAGGCCTCGGCATGCGCGGTCGCTGGCACCCGGTGCAGGCCGCCTTCGAAGAAGCGCAGGCCGCGCAGTGCGGCTACTGCCTCAACGGCATGGTGATGCAGGCCGCGGCGTTGCTCGCGCGAGATCCGCATGCAAGCGAAGCGCGCATCCGCAGCGAGCTGTCGGGCAACCTGTGCCGCTGCGGCACGCACATTGAAATCCTCGATGCCGTGCAGCGCGCGGCCGCGCGCATGAGCGCAAAGGTGAATCCATGAGCGGCCGGTCTTGTCCCCGCTCCCCGTCTTGTTCCCTCTCCCTCTGGGAGAGGGTTAGGGTGAGGGCATCGGCCTTCGCACAAGCACAGCCTTTGCTATCGCCGCTTTCCCTCACCCCAACCCTCTCCCCGAGGGGAGAGGGAGCAAGCCTGTGACACGCCGCGCCGACCTGCCGCAGACCCGCGCGGAGTTCCTCGCCGCCGATGGTGTGTTGCTCGTCGTGCGCGAGACGCCGCCCGCACCGGTGCCTGCCAAAGGCCAGCCGATGGCGGTCGCCGGCAACCCGATCGAAGGCGACGAGATCCTGATCGCCGTGTGGGACGACGGCAGCGTCTCCGCGCTCAACGGCCACGTCGATCTCGGCACCGGCATCCAGACCGCACTGTCGCAGATCGTGGCCGAAGAGCTCGACCTCGGCATGCCCTGCGTGCGCATGATGCTCGGCGACACCGCGCGCGTCCCCAACCAGGGCGCAACGATCGCAAGCGCATCGATCCAGATCCATGCGCAGCCGCTGCGCCTTGCCGCAGCACAGGCGCGCGCGTGGCTGCTGGCGCGAGCGGCCGAGCGGCTGGGCGTGGCGGTCGAAGCGCTGCAGGTACGCAACGGCGTGGTGCGCGTCACGCAGACACCGGACCGTCACATCAATTACGCGGACCTCGTGGCGCATCAGCGCACGGTGTTGCGCCTCGACCCCGCCGCGAAGCCCAAGGACCCGGCCGACTACCGCATCGTCGGCACGCGCCAGGCGCGCGTGGACATTCCGGCCAAGCTCGCGGGCGACCTCGTGTTCGTGCACGACATGCGCGTGCCCGGCATGCTGCATGGCCGCGTCGTGCGTCCGCCGTACGCGGGCGCGGACCACGGCGACTTCATCGGCAACACGCTCGAGTCGGTCGATGAATCGTCGATTGCGCACATTTCTGGCATCCGCGCTGTCGTGGTGGTCCGCGACTTCGTCGGCATCGTCGCCGAGCGCGAGGAGCACGCCGAGCAGGCGCTGCGCGAGCTGCGCGTCACCTGGAAGTCGTGGCCCGGCATGCCTGACCTCGGCGATCTCGCGCGGGCCCTGCGCGACAACCCCTCGACGCAGCGCTTGCTGGTCGATGAAGGCGATGTCGATGGCGCGATTGCTTCGGCGGCGAAGCCGATGCAGCGCACCTATGTCTGGCCGTACCAGATGCACGCTTCCATCGGCCCCTCTTGCGCGCTGGCCGACTGGCAACCGGCCGATGGCAGCGGCGTGCAGTTGCGTGTGTGGGCCGGCTCGCAGAACCCGCACGTGCTGCGCGCCGACCTTGCGAAGCTCATGGCCGTGGACGACGTGCAGGTCGACGTGGTCCGCATGGAAGCCGCGGGTTGCTACGGCCGCAATGGCGCCGACGACGTGGCGGCCGATGCGGCGCTGCTCGCGCGCGCCGTCGGTGCGCCGGTGCGCGTGCAGCTCACGCGCGAACAGGAACACGCGTGGGAGCCCAAGGGCGCCGCGCAACTCATGGAAGTCGATGGCGGCCTGATGGCCGACGGCCGCATTGCCGCCTACGACTTCGAGACCTCCTACCCATCGAACGGTGCGCCGACGCTCGCGCTGCTGCTCACGCGCACCATCGAGCCGGTCGCGCAGGCCTACGAGATGGGCGACCGCACCTCGCGCCCGCCCTACAGCTACGACAACCTGCGCGTGAAGGTCAACGACATGGCGCCGATCGTGCGCGCCTCGTGGTTGCGCGGCGTGTCGGCGCTGCCGAGTTCGTTCGCGCACGAGTCGTACATCGACGAATTGGCGACGGCGGCGGGCGTCGATCCGGTGCAGTTCCGCTTGCGCCACCTGAACGATCCGCGCGCGGTCGAGCTGGTGCAGGCCACTGCGCAGAAAGCCGGCTGGCGCATGCGCACCGGCCCGCAGGAGAACGCGGACGGTGGACTGGGCGAGGGCGGCGACATCCTCTTCGGCCAGGGCTTTGCGTACGCCCGCTACATCCACAGCAAGTGGCCGGGCTTCGGCGCCGCGTGGGCCGCGTGGGTGGCCGACGTCGAGGTCAACCGCAAGACCGGCGAGGTGCATGTGCGCCGCGTGGTGGTGGGGCACGACGCGGGGCTGATGGTCAACCCGGCGGGCGTCGAGCACCAGGTGCATGGCAACGTGATCCAGACCACGAGCCGTGCGCTGATGGAAGAGGTGAAGTTCGCGCCGCAGCAGGGCACGCCGTCGGGCGGTGCGCAGTTGCCGGGCGTGCTGCCGACCGGTGTGGTGGCAAGCCGCGAATGGGGCAGCTACCCGATCATCAACTTCCGCGACGTGCCGGTGATCGAGGTGATGCACATGCCGCGGCCGGGCGAGCCGTCGCTCGGTGCGGGCGAGTCGTCGTCGGTGCCGGGGACGGCGGCGATTGCGAATGCGATCTTCGATGCGACGGGGGTGCGGTTCAGGGCGCCGCCGTTCACGCCGGAGACGGTGTTGGCGGCGTTGAACCGGGAGTTTCTTCCGCCGCCTCCGGGGGCAGGTGGAGGCGAGCAGCGCTCGAATGGTGACGCTGCCGTGCCCCCATCCCAACCTTCCCCCGGAAGGGGAAGGAGCAAGACGGATGCACCGTGGCCTCGGCGCAAAGGTGTGTGGGCCACAGGCGCCGCGCTCTTCATCGGCGGCATCGGCGTCATCGCTGGCCTCCTCGGCTGGCGCTCGTCCATCGCGCCCGTCTCGCTCACCGCGCCGGTCTACAGCGAGTCCACCATCGAACGCGGCCGCGTGCTTGCCGCGCTCGGCGATTGCGCGGTGTGCCACACCGCGCCCGGCGGCGTGCCCAATGCCGGCGGTCGCGCGATGGACACGCCCTTCGGCACGCTCTACACCACCAACCTCACGCCCGATGCCGACACCGGTCTCGGCCGCTGGTCCTTCAGCGCGTTCCAGCGCGCGATGCGCGAAGGCGTCTCGCGCGATGGCCACCACCTGTATCCGGCGTTCCCGTACACAGCGTTCGCCAAGACCAGCGACGACGACCTGCAGGCGCTCTATGCGTACTTCATGTCGATGCCCGCGGTGCGCGCGGAAACGCCGAGGTCCGAACTCAAGTTCCCGTTCAGCATGCGGCCGCTGATGGCCGGATGGAACGCGCTCTTCCACGACCCCGCACCGCTGCAGCCCGTCGCCACGCAAAGCGCCGAGTGGAACCGCGGCGCGTACCTCGTCAACGGCCTCGGCCATTGCGGCGCCTGCCATACGCCGCGCAATGCGCTCGGGGCGGAGCAGGGCGGCAGCGCGTTCCTCTCGGGCGCGATGGTCGATGGCTGGGAAGCACCGGCGCTCACACACTTGTCGAAGTCCGCCGTGCCATGGGACACCGAAGAGCTGTACCGGTACCTGCGCAACGGCCACACGCAACGCCACGGCATCGCCGGCGGGCCGATGGCCGAGGTGGTGCGCGAACTCGGCCAGGTGCCCGATGCCGACGTGCGCGCGATGGCCGTCTACCTCGGCTCATTCAACCCCGCGCCGGCAGCAGAGCCACAAGCCCTCGCGCAACAAGCCATCGACAACGCGGCACGCAAGCAGGGCCAGTTGCTCGGCCCCGCGCAGCGCATGTTCGACAGCGCCTGCGCCTCCTGTCACCACGACGGCAACGGCCCCACGCTGCTGGGCGTGAACACGCCGCTCGCGCTCAACAGCAGCCTCACGAGCGCGCGGCCCGACAACCTGCTGCGCACCATCCTCGACGGCGTGCGCGAGCCGGCGAACCGCGACATCGGCTTCATGCCGGCCTTCCGCGAAGTGCTCGACGACCGGCAGATCGCCGAGCTGGCCGGTTACATGCGCGCGCGCTTCGCACCGCAGGAGCCGGCGTGGACCGATCTGCCCGCGCAGGTGACGCGCGCACGCGCCGCGAAGGCGCACGGCGCGGGGCACTGAGCTCAGTGTCCCGGTGCGCCCGCGGACGCACCGCCGACGCTACGATGCGGCGTCGCGCACCGGCCTCTTCGCTCGTTTGCGCGCTGCACCACCGAACACCATCAACGGAGACACATCGCACCATGGCCCTGAACCTCACGACCTCGACCAGCCTTCCCAGCGACGCCGACCGCGCCACCCTGGTCGGCCGCATCTGGCAACCCGATGTGGGCCCGGTGCTGGTGGCCGTGCACGAAGGCGGCCTGCACGACCTGTCGAAGCTCGCGCCGACCATGAGCGACCTGTTCGAAGCCAAGGGCTCGCCGTCCGCCGCCGTGCGCGATGCGCTCAAGAGCGGCAAGGCGCCGCGCATCGCCGCAATCGATGCAGTGCTCGCCAACAGCGATGAGACCGCGCGCGACAACGCCAGGCCCTGGCTGCTCGCACCCTGCGACCTGCAGGTCATCAAGGCCAGCGGCGTGACCTTCGTGGCGAGCCTGCTGGAGCGCGTGATCGAGGAGCAGGCTCGCGGCGATGCGTCCAAAGCCGAGGCCACGCGCGCGGCCATCGGCAAGGTGCTCGGCGACAACCTCGCCGACATCGTGCCCGGCTCGCCCGAGGCCGCGAGGGTCAAGGAGGTGCTGATCGCGCAGGGCGTGTGGTCGCAGTACCTCGAAGTGGGCATCGGCCCCGATGCCGAGATATTCACCAAGGCCCCGGTGCTCGCCGCCGTCGGCACCGGCGCTGACGTGGGCATCCACTCGGGCTCGGTCTGGAACAACCCCGAGCCCGAGGTCGTGCTGGCGGTCAACAGCCGCGGCGAGACGCTGGGCGCCGCGCTCGGCAACGACGTCAACCTGCGCGACTTCGAAGGCCGCAGCGCACTGCTGCTGGGCAAGGCGAAGGACAACAACGCCTCGTGCGCGATCGGTCCGTTCATCCGCCTGTTCGACGAGCACTTCGGCATCGCCGATGTGCGCCGCATCACCGTTGGGCTTCAGGTGACCGGACCCGAAGGCTTCGTGCTCGAAGGCTCGAGCTCGCTCACGAAGATCAGCCGCGATCCGTTGGACATCGTGTCGCAGGCTGTTGGCATTCACCATGATTACCCGGACGGCTTCATGCTGTTTCTGGGCACGATGTTCGCGCCGACGCAGGATCGGCATGGGCCTGGGCAGGGGTTTACCCATGTGGTGGGGGACCATGTGCGCGTCGGTGCGCCGGAACTGGGTGCGTTGTTCAACCGCGTGGTGCATTCGGACAAGGCGCCGCGTTGGACGTTCGGGCTGAGTGCGCTGATGCGCAACCTGGGCGCGCGCGGCCTGTTGTAGCCCGGATCATCGGCGCGGCGTGCCTCACGCCACGCCGTGCAACCCCCTGCGGTACTGCACCGCCTCCGCCACATGCACGACCTGCACCGTCTCCGACGAAGCCAGGTCCGCAATCGTGCGCGCCACCTTCAGCGCCCGGTGCGTGCTGCGCGCCGACCACCCCAGCTTGGCGGCCGCGTTGTAGATGAACTTGAGCGCCGTGGCGTCCAGCTCCGCATGCTTGTCGATCGCGCTGCCCTGCAGGTTCTGGTTGGCGTGGCCCTGGCGCTGCATCGCGCGTTCGCGCGCCGCCACCACGCGGCTGCGGATGCTCTCGGTCGATTCGCCCGGAGGTGAATTGAGCAGCTGCTCCGCCGACACCGCGGGCACTTCGATGTGCAGGTCGATGCGGTCCAGCAGCGGCCCGCTGAGCTTGCCCTGATAGCGCGAGACTTGGTCCGGCGTGCAGCGGCAAGACTTCAGCGACGAACCGAGATAGCCGCAAGGGCAGGGGTTCATCGCCGCGATCAGCTGGAAGCGCGCAGGAAATTCGGCGCGACGCGCAGCACGGACGATCGTGATCGTGCCGGTCTCCAGCGGCTCGCGCAGCGCTTCCAAGGCTGAGCGCGCGAACTCGGGAAACTCATCGAGAAACAGCACGCCGTGATGCGCTCTTGAAATCTCGCCCGGCCGCGGGGGCGAGCCGCCACCGACCAATGCGACGGCGGAAGAGGTGTGATGCGGCGCCGAAGTCGGCCTGCACATCCATCGCTCTGTTGCGAAGCGCCCGCCCAGGCTCGCGACGGCGGCGCTCTCCAGCGCCTCGTCGATGCTCATCGCCGGCAGCAGGCCCGCAAAGCGCTGCGCGAGCATCGACTTGCCCGAACCCGGCTCGCCCACCATCAACAGGCTGTGGCCGCCGGCCGCGGCGATCTCGAGCGCGCGCTTGGCTCCGACATGGCCCTTGACCTCGGCCAGGTCCGCGTACTGCGATGCGGCGACGCCCGGTGTGACGTGGATCCGCGCCCAGCCATCGTCGGAGGGCTCGGGTGCCGCGGCCTTGTCGTCCTCGGGCAGGAACTGCCGCACCACATCGAGCAGGTGCCTCGCGCCGTACACCTCGCCGCCGGGCACCAGCGCGGCCTCTTGCGCGCTGTCCATCGGCAGCACCAGCTTCGTCGCGACGCCGCGCGTGTGCAGGGCCAGCGCCATGGCCAGCGCGCCGCGCACCGGCCGCAACTCGCCCGACAGCGACAGCTCGCCCGCGAACTCGTGCCCGGCCAGCCGCACGCCCTGGATCTGCCCGCTGGCCGCGAGGATGCCCAGCGCAATCGGCAGATCGAAGCGGCCGGAATCCTTCGGCAAGTCGGCTGGCGCCAGGCTCACCACGATTTTTTTGTTGTTCGGAAACTCCAGGCCCGCGTTCTGGATCGCCGAGCGCACCCGGTCGCGCGATTCCTTCACCTCGGTTTCCGCCAGCCCCACGAGCGTGAAACTGGGCAAACGTTCGCCAGATGCACCTCGACCGTGACATCGGCCGCTTCCAGCCCAAGCAAAGCGCGGCTTTGCACCAAAGACAGACTCATTTTTATCCCTCTCCCCAAGATGGTGCATCCATCTTTTGTTGACCCCGCGGCCGCGCGGCACGCTGGTGCCTGCAACCGATCGAAACAACGCTTGTAACGAATTGGCGCTCATCGGCAGCCATTCGCTCCCTGCTGGATGAAGGTATTCGTGCACTTTGGCACGCTCCCTGCTTTGAGGGTGTCAGGTCCCCCAACACTTACTTACTTGCGAGGAGTTTCCCGATGACGCACCGTTCCGCCGTCCAGGCGCTGATCGTTCTGGCCACTGCATTGACCGCATCGGGCGCCGCCCTGGCGCAGACAGCTGCTCCGGCGGATCCGGCACCCGCCCCGGCCCCCTCGCTGACCGGCAACATCTCGCTGACCACGAACTACAAGTTCCGCGGGCAGGACCAGGACATGATCGGCCGCAACGACTACGCCAAGACCCGCGGCCTGAAGCCCGCCATCCAGGGCGGTTTCGACTACGCCTTCGGCGACAGCGGCTTCTACGTCGGCAACTGGAACTCGAGCGTCAACTGGCTCAAGGGCAACAGCATCGAGACCGACCTGTACGGCGGCTACAAGTTCAAGGCCGGCCCGATCGACATGGACGTCGGTGCCCTCACCTACATCTACCCGGGCAACTCCGCCGGCAACACCACCGAGCTCTACCTGGGCGCCACCTACGCCGACGAAACCTTCGGCTCGTTCACCGCCAAGTACTCGCACACCGTGTCGAAGGACTACTTCGGCTACGCAGGCAACAAGGCCGGCTCGGGCCTGAAGGGCCGCAACACCGGCTACCTGAACCTCGCGTACAGCAAGGAAATCGTGCCCAAGGTCACGCTGAAGGCAGCCGTTGGCTTCACCAACATGTCCAGCGACATCCGCAGCCTGGGCTACAAGAGCTATGTCGACTACAACGTCGGCGCCTCGTACGACTTCGGCAATGGCCTGTCGCTCACCGGCTCGGTGCAGGGCGCCAACAAGAAGGCGAACTACCAGGTCGTCGCGAACCCTGGCCTGGAGATCCCCGACTTCGGCACCTTCGGCACGACGTACTACTCGCCGAACAAGGCGCGCTTCATCCTCACGCTGACGAAGACGCTCTAAATAAAAACAACGAGGTGCGGCCCAAGCTGCCGCACCATTTCATTTCCATCCAAAGGAGAAGTTCACATGAAGCTGGTCACAGCCATCATCAAACCGTTCAAGCTCGACGAAGTGCGTGAAGCACTGTCGGCGATCGGCGTGCAGGGGATCACCGTCACCGAGGTGAAGGGCTTCGGCCGCCAGAAGGGCCACACCGAGCTCTACCGCGGCGCGGAGTACGTGGTCGACTTCCTGCCCAAGGTCAAGATCGAAGCGGCCGTCTCCGACGACCTGGTCGATCGCGTGATCGAAGCCGTCGAAGGTGCCGCCCGCACCGGCAAGATCGGCGACGGAAAGATCTTTGTCTACAACCTCGAGCAGGTCGTACGCATCCGCACCGGCGAAACGGGCCGCGAAGCCCTCTGATCGAGTCTGGCCCGAAAGAACAACGACTATGAAAAAACTGCTTGTCTCTCTTGCGCTCGGCCTGAGCGTTCTCGCCGCCGGCACGTCCGGCTTCGCACAGACACCCGCCGCGCCTGCTGAAGCGCCCGCCGCATCCGCGCCGGCTGCCGCAGCACCCGCGGCCGCTCCCGCCGCTGCAGCGCCTGCCGCCGCAGCAGCTGCAGCACCCGCCGCGGCCGAAGCAGCACCTGCTGCCGCACCCGCGCCGTCCTTCAACAAGGGCGACACCAGCTGGATGATGCTGTCCACGCTGCTCGTGATCATGATGACCATCCCCGGCCTCGCGCTGTTCTACGGCGGCCTCGTGCGCAGCAAGAACATGCTGTCGGTGCTGATGCAGGTGATGGTCACGTTCTCGCTGATCGTCGTGCTGTGGCTCATCTACGGCTACAGCCTCGCGTTCACCGAGGGCAATGCCTTCATCGGCGGATTCGACAGGCTCTTTATGAAGGGGATCTTCGATCCGGCCACCGGCGTGTTCGCAGCCGGCGCAACCTTCAGCAAGGGTGTCTACATCCCCGAACTGCTGTTCGCCGCCTTCCAGGCCACGTTCGCCGGCATCACCTGCTGCCTGATCGTGGGTGCCTTTGCCGAACGCGCCAAGTTCTCGGCCGTGCTGCTGTTCATGGTGATCTGGTTCACCTTCAGCTATGCACCGCTGGCTCACATGGTCTGGTTCTGGATGGGCCCTGACGCCTACACCTCCGCCAGCGTGGTGGATGCCAACAACGCCAAGGCCGGCCTGATCTGGCAGTGGGGCGCGCTCGACTTCGCAGGCGGCACCGTGGTGCACATCAACGCAGCCGTCGCCGGCCTCGTGGGTGCCTTCCTGATCGGCAAGCGCGTGGGCTACGGCAAGGAAGCCTTCACGCCGCACTCGCTCACGCTCACCATGGTCGGCGCCTCGCTGCTGTGGGTCGGCTGGTTCGGCTTCAACGCAGGTTCGGCCCTGGAAGCCGGCACCAGCGCCGTGCTCGCCTTCATGAACACCTTCTCGGCCACCGCCGCCGCCGTGCTCGCATGGTGCATCGGTGAAGCGCTGATGCGCGGCAAGGCCTCGATGCTGGGTGCCGCTTCGGGCGCTGTTGCAGGCCTCGTGGCCATCACCCCGGCAGCCGGCAACGTCGGCCTGATGGGCGCCATCGTCATCGGCTTCATCGCCGGCTTCGCCTGCCTCTGGGGCGTCAACGGTCTCAAGAAGCTGCTCGGCGCGGACGACTCGCTCGACGTGTTCGGCGTGCACGGTGTCGGCGGTATCGTCGGCGCGCTGCTCACCGGTGTGTTCAACACCCAGGCCCTGGGCGGCCCCGGCCTCGTGGGCGACTGGGTCACGGCCAGCGTCGTCTCGAACGGCATCGGCGCACAGGTCTGGATCCAGCTGAAGGGCGTGCTGCTGACCATCGTGTGGTCGGGCGTGGTGGCGTTCATCGCCTTCAAGATCGCCGACCTCACCATCGGCCTGCGTGTGTCGGAAGAAGAAGAGCGCGAAGGCCTCGACATCTCCTCGCACGGCGAGACTGCCTACAACCGTTGATCGGCCACTGGGGAGCCCTCATCGGGGGCTCCCCAGCCGGATGACCACCATCCTTTTTCTTCACAAGAACAATTCTTCGTAACGAGTTTTTCAAGCGAGGTCTCCTTTGGATGTTCAGCCCGCGAGCGCTTCGGCGCCAGCGGGCTTTTTTTTGCCTGCCGCCGCCATCGCCAGGGGCACAATCGCCCCACCATGTGGACCTCCCTCGACAACAGCCTCTGCGAGCTCGGCGAATCGCCGTTCTGGCACCCTGAAGAACGCTCCCTTTACTGGCTCGACATTCCAGGCCGCGCGGTGTTGCGAACGCGCGGCGAGATCGGAACGACAAGTGCCACGGTCGAGCGATGGGCCCTCTCCACCGAACCCGGCTGCATGGCGCCGGCCCGAAGCGGCGGCCTCGTGATCGCACTGCGCGACGGCATCTACCGCGCGCGCGAATGGGGCGGTGAACTGGTCGCGATGGCGCGCGTCGAGCACGACGTGCGCACCATGCGTTTCAACGACGGCAAATGCGATCCGCTCGGGCGCTTCTGGGGCGGTTCGCTCAACGAGGCGAAAGACCGCGCCAACGCCGCGCTCTACTGCTTCGATGCACGCCCTGGCACCGACATTTCGCCCACGCTTTCGCAGATGGCCAACGAGTCCACCACCGCCAACGGCCTCTCGTTCTCCCCCGACGCGCGCACTCTCTACTGGGCCGACACCGCCGCGCACGTGGTCTGTGCATGGGACTGGGATGCCGAGGCCAACGCGCTCTCGCGCGCCCGCGTGTTCCACCAGTTCGACGCCAAGCCCGAAGGCTGGACGCCCGCGTCCGTTCGCTACGAAGGCCGTCCCGATGGCGCGACGGTCGATGCAGAAGGCCATTACTGGGTTGCGATGTTCGAAGGCGCGCAACTGTTGCGCTTCGCGCCGTCGGGCGAGATCGTGGCCTCGGTGCCCGTGCCTGTTCAGTGCCCGACCATGCCGTGCTTTGGTGGCGACGATTTGAAGACGCTGTTCGTCACCAGCGGTCGCAAGGGTCGGCCTGCGGCAGAGATCGAACGGCTTCCGGCATCTGGCACGGTGATCTCTACGCGCGTCGATACGCCTGGGTTGCCCGTCAACTTCTTCGAGGACTAAGGTGAGACGTTCAGGGCGCGATCACGCCGACGGGGTACCTTGCTCCGCGAATGTCCCCCGGCTTCGCCTCCTCCTTGATTTCGCTGCGCAAGGCACCCCATCGGCGTGCTCGTTATTCAGAGCAGTCGTTGATCGGCCAGAACAACGACAGCGCTCTGTGTGCGCAGGGCATCGGGTGCTCCCCGCAGCGAAATCAAGGAGGAGGGCGAAGCCCGGGGGACATTCGCGGAGGGGAGTATCCGGTGGCCTGTGCACGCGCCCCGAACAAGAGGCCAGAGCGTAGGAACCATGGCCCTCCAGCACATCCCACCGATCCAATGCCTGCTCACCTTCGAAGCTGTGGCGAGATTGCGTCACGCGGGCCGCGCAGCCGACGAACTGTGCGTCACCCCCAGCGCAGTCAGTCACCGCATCAGGCAACTCGAAGCGCACGTCGGCTTCAAGCTCTTCGGCCGCAGTGATTTCAGCCTGACGGCCGACGGCGCGGCCTACCTCGCGAACGTGCGCACCGGCCTCGCGGCACTGCAGGCCACGCCGCTGGCCAACGCGGCACCGCGCGCCACGCGCCTGCGCATCGCTGTCACACCGACTTTCAGCCGTCAGTTCCTGATGCCCCGGCTCGAACTGTTCCGCAACATCTACCCGGACATCGAACTCGTGCTGCAGGTGTCGATCCCCCTGCTCGACGTGACAGCCGAGCAGGCCGACCTCGAAGTGCGCTACGGCACCGGCGCCTATGCCGATTGCGAACACCGCCTGCTGCTCGAGGAAGAAGTGGTGCCCGCCTGCAGCCCGAGCTACCTCAACGAGTTCGGCCCGTTCGACGGCTTTCGCACCGCGGCCGAGATCGCGAGCGCGCGGCTCATCCGCAGCCCGCTCGAACCCTGGGGCACCTGGTTCGCGCACTGCGGCATCGACCAGCCCGAGCCTCATGTCGGCTCCCAGTTCAATGACCTAGGGCTCGTCTACGACGCGGCCGCCAGCGGCTTCGGCGTGGCGCTGGTGCGGCAGAAGATGGGCGCTGCATGGTTCGAATCGGGGCGGCTCGTGGCGCTCTCCGACGAGGCGGTGCCGTCGCCGCACCGGCACACCATCTGCTGGCAGCCCGGCACGCTCGAGCGCTGGGAGTGCGCGGCCTTCGTCGACTGGCTCGCGCAGAGCCTGCGCTGAGCGGGCGGCCGGGCGGCCGGCAAAGTTCTTTCAAGCGCGGCGCAAAAAAGCTTCAACCCGGCGCCGCCGCATTTCCGTAGAGTGCGGTACCCCCGAGACATCCGCCAGAAAAGACAAGAGGCCCGCCGCATGAATGCGCCGCTCACTGCCGTCCAGCAAGATTCGCTACAGAAAACAGAGCGCCAGTCGCAGGTAGTGCGTGCGCTGCAAGCGCACCTGCCCGCGCATGCCCTGATCTGGCACGCCGAGGACACCACGCCCTATGAATGCGACGGCCTCACCGCCTACCGGCAGCGGCCGCTTGTTGTGGCCCTGCCCGAGACCGAGGCGCAGGTCGCCGCGGTGCTCAAGACCTGCCATCAGCTTGGCGTACCGATTGTGGCGCGCGGTGCGGGCACCGGGCTCTCAGGGGGCGCGATGCCCCACGCGCTGGGCGTGACGCTCTCGCTCGCCAAGTTCAACCGCATCCTGAAGATCGATCCGGTGAGCCGCACGGCCGTCGTGCAATGCGGCGTGCGCAACCTCGCGATCAGCGAGGCGGCCGCGCCGTTCAACCTTTACTACGCGCCCGATCCGTCGAGCCAGATCGCCTGCACCATCGGCGGCAACGTGGCCGAGAACTCGGGCGGCGTGCATTGCCTGAAGTACGGCCTCACGCTGCACAACGTGCTGCGCGTGCGCGGCTTCACCGCCGAAGGCGACGCCATCGAATTCGGCGGCGACGCGCTCGATGCGCCGGGGCTCGACCTGCTCGCACTCGTCATCGGCAGCGAAGGGATGCTGGCCGTGACCACCGAGGTCACCGTCAAGCTCGTGCCCAAGCCGCAGCTCGCGCGCTGCATCATGGCCAGCTTCGATGACGTGCGCAAAGCCGGCGATGCGGTCGCGGCGGTGATCGCGGCCGGCATCATCCCCGCGGGGCTCGAGATGATGGACAAGCCGATGACCGCCGCCGTCGAAGATTTCGTGCGCGCAGGCTACGACCTCGATGCCGCGGCGATCCTGCTGTGCGAATCCGACGGCACGCCCGAAGAGGTCGAAGAAGAAATCGGCCGCATGACCGCCGTGCTGCGCGGCTGCGGCGCCACCGCCATCGCGGTGAGCAGCAGCGAAGACGAGCGCATGAAATTCTGGAGCGGCCGCAAGAACGCCTTTCCGGCGTCGGGCCGCATCAGCCCCGACTACATGTGCCTGGATTCGACCATCCCGCGCAAGCGCCTCGCGGACATCCTGCTCGCGATCCAGGAGATGGAGAAGAAGTACAACCTGCGCTGCTGCAACGTGTTTCACGCGGGCGACGGCAACCTGCATCCGCTGGTGCTGTTCGATGCGAACGACCCGGACGAGCTGCATCGCTGCGAACTCTTCGGCGCCGACATCCTGGAGACCAGCGTCGCGATGGGCGGCACGGTGTCGGGCGAGCACGGCGTGGGCGTCGAAAAGCTCAACAGCATGTGCGTACAGTTCACCGCGGCCGAGAACGAGCAGATGTTCGGCGTGAAGCGTGCGTTCGATCCGGCCGGGCTGTTGAATCCCGGCAAGGTGATTCCGACGCTGCAGCGCTGCGCCGAGTACGGCAAGCAGGTGGTGCGTGGTGGGAAGCTGCCGCATCCCGATCTGCCGCGCTTCTGAGAACAACAAGAAGAGACCATGGATCAAGCCCTCAGCCAGATCGTCGAGCGCATCCGCGCCGCAACCGCCGACGCCACGCCCCTTTGGATTCGCGGCGGTGGCACCAAGGATTTTTACGGCGAAGCGCTGCAAGGCGACATCCTCGACACCACAGCGCTCACTGGCATCACTAGCTACGAGCCGAGCGAGCTCGTTGTCACCGTGCGCGCAGGTACGCCGCTAGCCGAACTCGAAGCCGCGTTGGCCGAGAAGGGTCAGTGCCTGCCCTTCGAGCCGCCGCACTTCGCAAGCAACGGCACGGTGGGCGGCATGGTCGCCGCTGGCTTGAGCGGTCCCGCGCGCGCCAGCGTGGGCGCGGTGCGCGACTACGTGCTCGGCGCCACGCTGGTCAACGGCCGTGGCGATGTACTGAGCTTCGGCGGACAGGTGATGAAGAACGTCGCGGGCTACGACGTCTCGCGTGTGCTCGCCGGCTCGCTCGGCACGCTGGGCGTGATCGCCGAGGTGAGTCTCAAGGTGCTGCCCGTCGCGCCCGCCGAGGCCACGCTGGAATTCGCCTGCAGCCAGGCCGATGCGCTGCGGCTGCTCAATGAATGGGGCGGCCGGCCGCTGCCGCTGAATGCGAGCTGCTGGTTCGAATACGGCGGCGCCGGCGCGCTTTACCTGCGGCTGCGTGGTGCCGTCGCGGCCGTGGAAGCGGCGTGCACGCACCTCGGTGGCGAGCGCAAGGACAACGCACGGGCTGCTGCCGACTGGCAGGCGCTGCGCGACCAGCAGTTGCCGTGGTTCGACACCTCCGACGAAGCGGATGCACTCTGGCGCCTTTCGGTGCCGCAGACCGCACCGGTGCTGGACATCGATGGCAACGCGCCGCTGATCGAGTGGCACGGCGGACAGCGCTGGTACAAGGCGCCGCCGGATCAAGCCGCGCGCATTCGCGAGATCGCGCACGCAGCGGGCGGACACGCCACGTTGTTCAGAACGCCTGCCTCGGACATCCCCCGCTTCGACGCGATGAGCGCTCCGATCGCCCGCATCCACCGTGCGCTGATGCAGGAGTTCGATCCGCACCGCATCTTCAATCGCGGCCGGCTTTTCGCAGACGCATAAAAAGAGACGACACCCCGCGATGCAAACCGAACTCGCCCCCGAATTCCGCGACACCGACGAAGGCCGCGAAGCCGAAGCCATCCTGCGCAAGTGCGTGCACTGCGGCTTCTGCACCGCCACCTGCCCGACCTACCAGCTGCTCGGCGACGAGCTCGACGGCCCGCGCGGACGCATCTACCTCATCAAGCAGGTGCTCGAAGGCAAGACGCCGACGCGCAGCACGCAACTGCACCTGGACCGGTGCCTGACCTGCCGCAACTGCGAGAGCACCTGCCCGAGCGGCGTGCAATACGGCAACCTCGTGGACATCGGCCGCAAGATCGTCGACGAGAAGGTGCCGCGCCCCGCGATGGAATCGGCCAAGCGCTGGCTGCTGAAGGAAGGCTTGCCATCGCCGCTCTTCGGCCCGGCGATGAAGCTCGGGCAATCGGTGCGCGGCTTGTTGCCCGATGCGCTCAAGGCCAAGGTGCCGGCGAAGCAGGACGCGGGCGCCTGGCCCACCGCCACGCATGCGCGCAAGGTGCTGATGCTCGCGGGCTGTGTGCAGCCGTCGATGATGCCGAACATCAACAGCGCCACCGCGCGCGTGCTCGACGCGGCGGGCATCCAGGTCGTGATCGCGAAGGAGGCCGGCTGCTGCGGCGCGGTGAAGTTTCACCTCAACGACCAGGAAGGCGGCAAGGCGCAGATGCGCGCCAACATCGATGCGTGGTGGCCAGAGGTCGAGCGCAATGAAGTCGAAGCCATCGTGATGAACGCGTCGGGCTGCGGCGTCACGGTGCGCGAGTACGGCCACATCCTGCAGCACGACGCGGCCTATGCGGCGAAGGCGGCGTGCATCAGCGAACTGACACGCGACCTGAGCGAGCTGCTGCCCGATCTCGTGCCCGCGTTGAAGGCCCGCGTGCGCGCGCCCGAAGGCGTGGTCGCGTACCACCCGCCGTGCACGCTGCAGCACGGCCAGAAGCTGCGCGGCGGTGTCGAGACGCACTTGCGTGCGCTGGGTTTCGACGTGCGCGTGGCGATGAACGAATCGCACCTGTGCTGTGGCTCGGCCGGAACGTACTCGGTGCTGCAGCCCGAGCTGGCCTACCCGCTGCGCGACCGCAAGCTGGGGCACCTGAGGCAGCTGCAGCCCACCACCATCGCCTCGGCCAACATCGGCTGCATCACGCACCTGCAAAGCGGCAGCGGAGAGACGCCGGTGCGGCACTGGGTCGAGCTGCTGGACGCCGCGCTGGATCGCGGCCCGGGCGCGCAGGGTAGGGCCTGATCGCACAGCAGGGCAGGGCGTGGTCCGACTCGCGCGGCGGACGCTGGCGGCGCATCATGGCGGCACCGAATCTGCAAGGAGCCTGTGCCATGTCCCACGTTACCCAACTTCCGCTGCGACGCGTTCTGCTGGCCTGCGCTTGCGTGGCCGGTGCCGTGGCGGCTCATGCCCAGTCCGCCATGCCTGCGTGGCAGGGCGCCGGCCCTACGCGCTACGTCTGCGGCGGCATCGGCTCCGACGAATCGAACGCGATGCGCGGGGCCATGAAGGAGCATCCGCTCTCGCTGCTGTTCGCACGCGCCGACGGCGCCTACATGGCCAGCGTGGACGTCACGATCAAGGGCGGCGACACCAACTCGTCCGCTGCCATGGCCTTTCGCGCCGACGGTCCGGTGTGCCTGATCGACATTCCCGACGGGCGCTACACCATCGACGTCACCACGGCCGGCGGGCAGGCCAAGAGCCAGACGGTGACGGTGGGCGGCGGCGCGAAGACCGCCAGCTTCCGCTTCTGAAGAAGGCGTGAAGCGGGTGTTCAGCCCGCTGCGAGCGCCGCCTCGACGTCGCGCGTGAGCGAGGCGGGCGTGTCGAGCGGCGCATAGCGCTTGAGCACCGTGCCATCGCGCCCGATGAGGAACTTGGTGAAGTTCCACTTGATGGCGGTGAGGCCCAGGAGGCCCGGCTTCTCCTTGGTGAGCCACTGGTAGAGCGGCGCGGCGTTGCTGCCGTTGACGTCGATCTTCTCCATCATCGGAAAACTCACGCCGTAGTTCTTGGTGCAGAAGGCGCCGATTTCCTCGTTGGTGCCCGGGTCCTGCGAGCCGAACTGGTTCGACGGAAAGCCCAGCACCGCGAGGCCCTGGTCGGCGTACTTCTCGTGCAGCGCCTCCAGCCCGGCGAACTGCGGCGTGAAGCCGCATTTGCTCGCCGTGTTGACGATCAGCAGCACCTTGCCCTTGAAGGCGGAAAGCTTCACGGGCTTGCCGTCGATCTGGTTGGCCTCGAAGTCGTAGACGCTGGTCATGGGGGTGTTCCTCAGGTGGACGCAGAGGCGCGATCATCGCCCCGGGCCGGCGTTCGTGCAAACGCGGCCCAGACGGCGCCCAGCACGATCAGCGCGCCGCCCGTGAGGATGCGCGGGTCCATCGTGGAGGCGCCGAGCGCCACCGACGAGACGCTGGCGAACAGCACCTCCGACAGCATGATCACCGAGGTCGCGCTGGCCGCGAGCCGCGCCGCGCCGTATTGAAGACACACGTTGCCGATCACGAAACCCGCACCCAGCAGCACGGCCCAGCCGAGCCAGCCCGGCGTGGCCTGCAGAGGCGAAGCAATGGCGCCGAGCGAGGTGCCGACCAGCGCCGCGATGCCCGCCACGAAGGTGCAGCCGCAGAACATCGCGAGCGCACGCGATTCGCCCGGCGCGGGCCGCAGGTGGCGCAGCACGATGTTGGTCACCGCGAAGCTGAAGCCGGCCGCAAGGCCCAGCCAGTCGGGCAGGCTCGATGGCACCGGCCAGTCGGTGCCCGGCGCCTTGAGCACCACGACCACGCCGGTGAGCGCCAGCGCCACGCGCGCGAGTGCGCCGCCCGTGGGCCGCTCCCCCAGCAGCAACCAGCCCAGCAGCACGCTCCACAGCGGCATCAGATAGAACAGCAGCACCACGCGCATCACGTCGCCCTGCGTTACCGCCCAGTTGAAACCCACGTTGGTGAAGCCCGCCGCAAGGCCCAGCACCGCGAGCATCGGGTAGGCCGTGAAGCTCTTCCAGGCATGACGGCGCACGACGCCCATCACGGTCGCGATGGCCAGGTAGATGAGGCAAGTGGTCCACACCGGGTGCAGGCCGTGGCTTTCGATGTGGCGGAAGGGAAACCACGACAGCCCCCAGACGAAGGCGTTGAAGATCAGCGCGAGGGCGGGCATGGTGGCGTCGGGAGAAAAGGGGCTTCGGCGCTCGGCGCGCCGGCCGTCTCACCAACGCAGTCGCGCAAGGTCAGTGGTGTTTGTCGCTGCGGGCGATGGCCAGCAGGTGCTCGACTTCTTCCGGGTACTTCTTGAGGTTGTTCCCGTGCCAGCGCTTGATGAGCCACATGCACCCCGCCACCACGAGGCCGAAGGCGCTGATCGCACCGTAGGCCGAGAGGCCCAGCCCGGTGCACACGCTGTAGAAGCCGCCCAGCAGAAGGATGCAGGCCTGCTCGTTGAAGTTCTGCACGGCAATCGAACGGCCCGCGCCCATGAGGTTGTGGCCGCGGTGCTGCAAGAGCGCATTCATCGGCACAACCAGGAAGCCGCCCAGGCCGCCCAGGATGATGAGGAACGGCACCGCCAGCCACACGTTGCCGATGAAGTTCATGCAGATGACCATGAGGCCCATTGCGATGCCCATCGGGATCACGCGGGTGGCCATGTCCAGCCGCATGCGCATCGAGGCCACGATGGCGCCCACGGCCGTGCCGATGGTCACTACGCCAGTGAGCGCCGAGGCCTGCGTCGTGTTGTAGCCCAGCGCGAGCGAAGCCCAGGCCAGCACGATGTACTTGAGGTTGCCGCCCGCGCCCCAGAAGAGCGTGGTGGTGGCCAGCGAGATCTGGCCGAGGCGGTCGCGCCACAGGCGCGCATTGCAATGCCAGAAGTCGGGCAGCAGCGCGGCGAGGTTGCGTGCGAAGCCGTGCTCGGGGTTGGAGCGCAGCGGGCGCATCTCCACGCCGGTGTGCGGGATGCGCGTGTTGAACCAGGCGGCCAGCATGTAGACCAGGATCAGCACCGAGATCGCGGCCTCGGCGGGGGAATCGATGCCGGTGTCGATCAGCGGGAAGTCGAAGGCCAGCAAGTGGCTGGAGACCGCATGGCCCACCAGCGTGCCGCCCAGCACGATGCCCAGGAGGATGGAGGCAATGGTGAGGCCCTCGATCCAGCCGTTGGCCTTGACCAGTTGGGAGGCGGGTAGCAGTTCGGTGAGGATGCCGTACTTGGCCGGCGAGTAGGCCGCCGCGCCCAGGCCCACGATCGAATACGACAACAGGGGGTGCGAG
Organism: Variovorax sp. W1I1; assembly: GCF_030815625.1. Classification (NCBI taxonomy): domain Bacteria; kingdom Pseudomonadati; phylum Pseudomonadota; class Betaproteobacteria; order Burkholderiales; family Comamonadaceae; genus Variovorax; species Variovorax sp. W1I1. Next base: position 6,416,844 of record NZ_JAUSWZ010000001.1, read on the forward strand.
CCGAACAGCATCATCAGGCAGCCGATCACCTTGATCGCGTTGCTGATGAACATCACCTTGCCCTTGGGCAGCGCGTCTGCAAACGCGCCCACCAGCGGCGCGAGCACCACGTAGAAGACCGCGAAGATCGGCACCAGTGCCGCGCGCTGCCATTCGGGGGCGCCCGAACTTCGCATGAGATCGACGGCAACAACGAAAAGCGCTTGGTCGGCCAGCGACGAAAAGAACTGGGCCGACATGATCGTGTAGAAACCGCGCTTCATCGATGGGCTGGCTGGCCAGAGGGGTCTGCTGGCGGTAGTGAAAAAGTGTCGCGTCCGGAGCGAATGGGCGGTTATAGCATGGGGGTACGACGTGGAAATGGGCATCCCTTCCGTATTCGACCCCATTCCCGGAAATGCTAAAACGTGGTCTGAACTTACCCCCAGTCCGCCTGCAGCCTGCCCAGAGCACCCCATGCCGCGCCCCATTCTTGCCACCGTCCACACCGCCGCCCTTCGCAACAACCTGGAGCGGGTCCGCCGTTCGGCGCTCGACGCCCGTGTCTGGGCCGTGGTCAAGGCCAATGCCTATGGCCACGGCATCGAGCGGGTCTATGAAGGCTTGCGCGGCGCCGACGGCTTTGCGCTGCTCGACCTGGCCGAGGCCGAGCGCGTGCGCGCCCTGGGCTGGCGCGGCCCCGTGCTGCTGCTGGAAGGCGTGTTCGATGCGCGCGACCTGGAGCTGTGCTCGCGACTGGACCTCTGGCACACCGTGCATTGCGACGAGCAGATCGACATGCTCGCAGCGCACAAGACCCTCAAGCCGCAGCGTGTTTTCCTGAAGATGAACTCGGGCATGAACCGCCTGGGCTTCACGCCCGAGCGCTTCGGCTCGGCCTGGACGCGGCTCAACGCACTGACGCAGGTCGACGAGATCTCGCTGATGACGCACTTCAGCGACGCCGACGGCCCCCGCGGCATCGCGCATCAGCTCGAAGCCTTCGAGCGCGCCACGCGCGACCTGCCGGGCGAGCGCTCCATTGCCAACAGCGCAGCCACCCTGCGTCACGCCGACCAGACGCGCGGCGACTGGGTGCGCCCCGGCATCGTGCTGTACGGCAGCGCCCCCGACTTTCCGTTGCACGACGCGGCGCACTGGCAACTGCAGCCCACGATGACGCTCTCGACCCAACTGCTCTCGGTGCAGACGCTCAAGGCCGGCGACACCATCGGCTACGGCTCCAACTTCACGGCCGAAGGGCCGCTCACCATCGGCGTGGCAGCGGTCGGCTACGCCGATGGCTATCCGCGCCATTGCAACACCGGCACGCCGGTGCTGGTGAACGGCGTGCGCACCCGCATGGTGGGCCGCGTGAGCATGGACATGATCACCGTCGACCTCACGCCGGTGCCCGATGCGAAGTTCGGCGCCGAGGTCACGCTGTGGGGCCGCTCCGCTTCGACGGGCGCGGTGCTCCCCATCGACGAAGTCGCGCAGGCCGCGGGCACCGTCGGCTACGAGCTCATGTGCGCCGTGGCCCAGCGCGTGCCGTTCGCTGCTCCCACCGACGAATGAAGATCCTTTCCAACTGGCGCTCGGTGCGCCTTTGGGAAACGGAGGTCGAGCGCGACCTGCACCGCAACCACAGCCTGCGCACGCACGGCATCCTGATCGGCACGTTCACGCTCCTCCTGATGTGGGGCGTGTCGGCGCTGCAGATGCACCTGCTGCATGTGGATTCGTTGGCGGTTCGTTATTTCCTCACGCTGGGCGTGGGGTATCTGGGCTACCTGCTGGTGCTGCGCTGGTGGGCTCGGCGGCTGGTGGAGGACGGCGTTGGCGCCAACCTGGACATGGGCGCCGGCGACGTGGTGGATGCCGGTGAATTCGCTTTGGACGTTGCCGGCAGCGTAGGCCGTGCCAGCCGCGCGAGCGGTGTCGGCGATGCCGCCGACATGGCAGGCGGTGCGCTGGAACTCGCGGGCGCTTCCGACGAAGGCGCGATCATCGTCGTGCCGGTGGTCGCTATCTTCCTGATCTGCGTGGCCGTGCTGTTCGGCGTCGGCTCGCTCGTGCTGCTGTATTTCAGCTGGGACGCGCTGCTGGCCGTGGCGATCGAGGTGGCGTTTTCTTATGTATCGGCCCGCGCCGCGGTGCGCGTGGCGCGCGAAGGCTGGCTCATGGCCGCCGTGCGCCTGACCTGGAAGCCGCTGCTCGGCGCGCTGATTTCCGCGGTGATCCTCGGCGCGTTGCTCGACCACTTCATGCCACAGGTCAACTCGCTGCCCGAGGCGGTCCGCGTCTTGCTGAAGACGCACTGAGCTTTTTCTCGGGGCCGGTGGCCAGCGCATCGAGCAGGTAATCGATGAGCACCCGGCACTTGGGCACGGTGAAGCGGCTGGGCGGATAAAGAATCCACGCGTGTCCGCGGTAGTTGCCCTGGAATTCCCAGCCGGCCAATACCTGCACGACGCGGCCACTCTCCAGCGCCTCCTGCGCCATGAAGGCCGGCACGCACGCCACGCCCAGGTCCGCGAGTGCGGCTTCGAGGCGCACCTCGCTGTGGTTCGAAACGTAGCGACCCCGCACCACGACCTCGGCTTCTTCCACATCGCCCTGCCTGAAGCGCCAGTGGTTGTCGCGCTCGTGCTCGCCCAGCGACAGGCAGCTGTGCGCGACCAGATCGCGGGGATGCGCAATCGCCTCGTGTTGTTCCAGGTAGCGCGGCGAGGCGCAGAGGATGTGGGCGACCGGCATCAACTGCCGCGCCACCAGTCCCTCGGGCGGCTCGGTCGTCAGGCGCACCACGAGGTCGACGCCTTCGCGGATCGGATCGATGTCGCGGTCCTGCACGATGAGCTGCACATCCACTTCGGGGTAGCGCCGCAGGAAGTCGAGGATGTGCGGATGCAGCACCCGACGCGCGAACGCCTTCGGCGCGCTGATGCGCACCAGCCCGCTCGGCTTTTTCGAGAACCGCTGCGCGATGTCCATCGCGCCCTGCGCCGCCGCGACCAGTTCGCGGCAGCGCGCGAAGGCTTCGGCACCGGGCTCGGTCAGCCGCAGCTGGCGCGTCGTGCGCTGCAGCAGCTGCACGCCGATTTCCTTTTCGAGCCGCTTGACCTGCCGGCTCGCGGCCGACGGCGTCATGCCCAGCAGGTCGGCCGCGGCGGAGAAGCTGCCGAGTTCGGCGACCCGCAGGAAGGTCACCATCTCGGGCAGCACTTTGAGAAATGAATTCGTTCCCACGGCGCAAGGGTCCTGTTCCGGCCGATGGCTGTTCGGCGTGTGTGATGCCCTGAACAATCTTTTTCTTTCTTGTTCATGGACGGCGGCCGACAGTATGGATTCAAAGCAAGTGCAGGCCATCGCGCCAGCCACGTGGGAGGCGAGGAGGTGGTGGTCCGGCATCGGCGCCGCCGAGGTCATGCTGCTGCTGGTGGCGGCCGTGTGGGGCGGCAGCTATGCGGTCGCCAAGCAGGTGACGCAGCAACTGCCGGTGATGGAGTTCATCGCGCTGCGCTTCGGGCTGACCTTCGTCGTGCTGTTGCCGGCGCTTCGGCCCTTGTTCAATGCGCGGTGGCGCCAGGGACTCGCGGTGGGCGGGCTGCTCGGCGCCAACCTGCTGGCGATCTTCGTCTGCGAGACCTTCGGCGTGTCGCTGACCACGGCGAGCAACGCCGCGTTCCTGATCAGCCTGTGCGTGGCGCTCACGCCGTTCGTCGAGTGGTGGCTGCTGGGGCAGCGCCCGGCGCAACGCATCTTCTGGGCCGCGGGCCTGTCGGCGGTGGGAGCGGCGATGCTGTCGGCCACCTCGCCCGCCAACATCGCCGTGGGTTGGGGCGACGCGCTGATGGTGCTCGCGGCGTTCCTCCGCGCCGTGATGGTGTGCATGACGCGACGACTCGCCGGCCACCACACGATGCCGGCCCTCACGCTCACCGCGGTGCAGTCGGGCGTGATGGCGCTCGGTGCGATGGCGATATCGCTCGTCGCCTCCGGCGGCGCCTGGCACATGCCGCCCGCAACGGCTTCCTTCTGGTGGGGCATGGCGTACCTCGTGCTGCTGTGCACGGTGTTCGCCTTCTTCGCGCAGAACCATGCGGCCTCGCGCTCGAGTCCGAGCCGGGTGTCGCTGCTGATGGGGAGCGAGCCGGTGTTCGGTGCGCTGATCGCGGTGTATGGATTCGGGGAAACGGTCGGGGTGTGGGGATGGGCCGGCGGGTTGCTGATCGTGGCGGCAGCGTGGTGGGTGACGATGCCGCAAAAGCTTGAGGCACGGCCGCCAATTCCGTGAACTTGTAGCCGTGCGGCGTCGAACAGCGCCCTTCGTCCAATGACAATGCCGGCCGGAGGAAAGCAGCTCACATGATCTCGACGCACAAGACCCGCGCTGCATTCACTGCTTGCGGCATCGCGATGGCAACCCTTGGCTTCTCGGCGCATGCCGCAGAGCCGGATGTGCCGGCGCCACCCGCCCCGCCCGAGAAGTTTGGGTGAGCGCGGCGCCGCTCAGTACAACCCAAGCTGCCGCGTCCTCAACCGCGCGAGCCCCAGCAACGCATCGGTGAACGGCGTCGCCACCCCGGTCAACTCGCCCAGCTCGCGCACCACCGTCACCAGCGCATCGAGTTCCACCGAGCGCCCGGCTTCCACGTCCTGCAGCATCGAGGTCTTGAACGCGCCGAGCTTTTTCGTCACCTCGTGACGGTCTTCGGGGCTCTGCGTGATCTCGATGCCGATGCGTCGGCCGATCTCCTTGGCCTCCAGCATCACGGCCGAGATGAAGCCGCGCACGTAGTCGTCGCCCATGATGAGGTCGGTGGTGGCACCGGTCAGCGCGCTGATCGGGTTCACCGTCATGTTGCCCCAGAGCTTGAACCACACGTCCTTCTGGATCTGCGGCGACAGCGTGGTGTTGATGCCCGCGCGGGTCAAGAGGTCGACCAGCGCCTGCACGCGCGGCGTGGCCTCGCCCGAAGGCTCGCCGACGATCAGCCCGTTGCCGAAGTGATGCCGCACCACGCCCGGCCCGTCGAGCGAGCAGCTTGCATGCACCACGCAGCCGATCACGTTGCGGGCCGGAATGGCCTTCGCGATCGCGCCATCGGGGTCGACCGCGGCCAGCCGGCGGCCGGTGATTTCGCCGCCGAAGCCGCCTTCGAGAAACCACCACGGCACGCCGTTCATCGCGACCAGCACGATGGTGTCGGGTCCGATCAGCGGCCCGATGCGTTCGGCCACGGCCGCCAGCGCGGGCGCCTTCACGGCGATGACCACCAGGTCCTGCACGCCGAGGGCGTCAGGATCGGCCACTGCGTTGACGGGGACGCGCGTGCGCACGTCGCCGCGCATCAGCGAAAGGCCGTCGCGTTGCAGCACCTCGAGCGTCGCGCCGCGTGCCACCACATTGAGCCGTTCGCCGGCCTGCGCGAGGCCGGCACCGATCCAGCCGCCGATGGCGCCGGCGCCGTAAATACAAATCTTCATGGGAGAGGCCGTCTCGATCTTTTCAGTTTCTGTAGCTCGGGTCGATGCGGTCGACCTGCCGCACCAGTGCATTGAACACGTCCTGGCCGGCGCCGTGCGCGGGGCTGAACTGCAGCGCATCGCGCGTGCAGCGCTCGGCGATTTCCTCGCTCACCGGAATGGCCGCGCCCATCGAGAAGGTCGCCATCTGGATCTCGCAGGCGCGCTGCAGCGTCCACAGGATCGCGAAGGTCTGCGGCAGCGTCTGGCCCCAGGCCAGGAGGCCGTGGTTGCGCAGGATCACCGCGTTGCGGTTGCCGATGCTCTGGAGGAGGCGCGGGCCTTCGTCGGCATGGATCGTGATGCCCTCGAAGTCGTGGTACGCCACCATGCCGTGCAGCTGGGCGGTATAGAAGTTGGTCTGCTGCAGGCCGCCCTCGAGGCACGCCACGGCCACGCCGGCCGTGGTGTGGGTGTGCATCACGCAGTGCGCGCCGGGCAGGCCGTCGTGAATGGCCGCGTGCACCGTGAAGCCGGCGGGGTTCACCGGGTAAGACGAACCATCGAGCACCTTGCCCTGCAGGTCGATCTTCACGAGGTTGCTGGCCGTCACCTCGCTGTAGTGAAGCCCGAAGGGGTTGATGAGGAACTGCTTCTCGCCACCGGTCACGCTGTCGGGCAGCCGCACCGTGATGTGGTTGTAGATCATCTCGACCCAGCCCAGCATCGCGAAGACGCGATAGCAGGCCGCGAGTTCTTCGCGCGCGGCGCGCTCGTCGGGGTGGATCGAGGGATGGACCAGCGCCGAAGGCGTCGAGGTCGCGGTGGCGAGTGGGGTGTTCATTGCAGTTCCTTCATACGGTTAACCCTCCGCGGTGAAGCCGACCTCTTTCACGATCGGCGCCCACTTGGCGGTGTCTTTCTTCAGCAGCTCGGTCAGCTCGGCGGGCGTGGAGGACATGGCGTCCAGCCCGAAGGTGCCCAGGCCGTCGATCACGTCCTTTTGCGCGAGCGCGTTCTTCATCGCGGTGTTCAGGCGCGCCACCAGCTCGGGCGATGCCTTGGCCGGCAGGAAGAAGGCGAACCACTCGCTGTGCGCCATGTCCTTGATGCCCTGCTCGCCGAAGGTCGGCACATCGGGCGCGAAGCGGCTGCGCTTGGCACCCGAGACGCCCAGGATGCGCACCTTGCCCGACTGCAGATGTTGGGTGATGTCGCCGATCGGGCCCGACACGGCCGAGATGTTGCCGCCCAGGAGGTCGAGCATCGCCGGCTGCGTGCCGCGGTAGGCGGCGTGCTTGAGTTCGACGTCGCCCTTCTTGCCCAGCAGCGCGCCGATGAAGTGCGGCGTGGAGCCCGCGGCCGGCGAGCCGAAGTTGGCGCCGGCCGGGTTGGCCTTGGCCCAGGCGAGGAACTCGGGCACGCTCTTCACGCTGGCCGGCACAGACGGGCCGACGGCAAAGCCGAAGTCGAAGATGCAGCCGATGCTTACCGGGGTGAGGTCCACCATCGGGTCGTACGGCAGCTTCTTGTAGATGTGCGGATAGATCGTGAGGATCGAGGTCGGCGTCTGCAGGATGGTGACGCCATCGGCCGGCCGGCCCTTCACGTAGGTGACCGCGATCTGGCCGCCTGCGCCGGTGCGGTTCTCGACCACCGCCGCCTTGGCGTATTCGGGGCTGAGCTTCTGCGCGAGGCGACGGCAGATGGTGTCCGAGGTGCCGCCGGCCGCGAAGCCGGTGACGATGGTCGCGGTCTCGATGCCCGCTTGCGCGTAGGCCTGCTGGCCGATGCTCGCAAGCAGCGCCGAGGCGCCGGTGGTCTGAAGGATCTGGCGGCGTGTGAAGCTCATGATGGGTCTCTCTCCGGGTGGTGGTGGTTCGTGAGCGCGTATTTTTCCAGCAAGGCATGGGGCGGGACCCCCGCGTTTACCTCACGTTTTGAAAGCCGCGACACGTTTTCCTCGACCGGCGAGTTCGCTGTCAGAACATTCCGTTCTTGTTGGCGGCGGTTTCGGGCACGGGCTGCACCACATCCCAGTGTTCGACGATCTTTCCGTTCTCCAGCTTGAAGATGTCCACGATGGCGCTGCCGCGCGTGCCCGGCTCGCGCACCGCGTTCACATGCAGGATCACGTAGTCGCCATCGACGAAGGAGCGCTTGATCTCGCTGCGCGAATTCGGAAACTTCTCGCGCAGGAAGGCGATGAACTTGCGAAAGCCCTCGGGGCCGTCGGCTGCGGTGGGGTTGTGCTGCACGTAGCGGTTGCCGACGTACTGCAGGGCCGCGTCGGCGTCCTTCTGGTTCAGACCCTTCTCGTAGAAGGCGAGCACCGTCTGGCGGTTGGCTTCCTGCCGTGCCTGGGCGATCGGACTGCCGCCCGGTTGTGCGCAGGCTGCGAGGAAGAGGGTGGCCGTCGCGACAGCGGCGGCCAGGATCATGCGTTTCATCTGGAGCTCCCGGTGTGAAAGGATTTCAGTAGCCGTTGGGCGTGACAGCACTCGCGGTGCCCGCGGCGTTCTTGTATTTCGCCGCCAACTGCTTCGCCGCGGCGGTGAGCACGATGGTGTCCACCCCCACGGCCACGAACAGCGCACCGGTCGCGAGCCACTTGCGCGCCTGCTCCTCGGTGGTCGAGAGAATGCCCGGCGCCTTGCCGGCTTTCCGGATGCGCGCGATGGCATCGGCGATCACGGCCTGCACCTCCGGGTGGTTGGGCTGGCCCACGAAGCCCATCGATGCCGACAGGTCGGCCGGTCCGATGAACACGCCGTCCACGCCCGGTGTCGCCGCGATGGCATCGAGGTTCTTCATCGCCTCGACCGTCTCGGCCTGCACCAGGAGGCAGGTCTGTGCATTGGCTTCGTGCAGGTACTGCGGATAGGCCTGCCAGCGCGAGGCACGCGCGAGTGCACTGCCCATGCCGCGGATGCCCTCGGGCGGATAGCGCATGCCCTGCACCATGCGCGCGGCCTGCTCGGCCGTATCCACCATCGGCACCAGCAGCGTCTGCGCGCCGATGTCCAGGTACTGCTTGATCAGCGTGGTGTCCCCCGTCGGAATGCGCACCACCGGATGCGAGCGCTCCGATTCGGGCTGCGCCGACCACGCGCTCGAAATGCCCTGCAACTGACCGAGCACCGAGCGCACGTCGTTGGGCGCGTGCTCGCCGTCGACCAGCAGCCAGTCGTAGCCGCAGCCCGCGAGGATTTCCGCGACGTAGCCATCGGCCAAGCCGACCCAGAGGCCGATCTTTTGCTGGCCGGCCTGCATCGCTTGCTTGAAGGTGTTGATGGGGGTTTGCATGAGCGTCTTTATTTCAGACAAGGCGGAACGAGATCGCGCCGAGAGGGCCGTAGTCGGCGTGGAAGGTGTCGCCCGGCAGCGCCGTGGTCGGCCGCGTGAAGGAACCCGCCAGCACCACTTCACCGGCTTCGAGGTGTTCGTCCCACGGCGCGAGCTTGTTCGCAAGCCACGCCACGCCGGTGGCCGGGTGGTTGAGCACCCCCGCGGCCACGCCCGTTTCCTCGATCACGCCGTTCTTGTAGAGGAGCGCGCTCACCCAGCGCAGGTCGACCGCATCGGGCTTCACCGGCCGCCCGCCCATCACGATGCCGGCGTTGGCCGCGTTGTCGGAGATGGTGTCGAACACCTTGCGCGGCGCCTTGGTGTGGCGGTCGAACTGCTCGATGCGCGCATCGATGATCTCGATGGCGGGCACCACGTAGTCGGTGGCGGCGAGCACGTCGAAGATGGTCACGCCCGGGCCTTGCAGCTTCCTGCCGAGGATGAAGGCCAACTCCACCTCGATGCGCGGCGCGATGAAACGCGTGAAGGGAATGTCGCCGCCCTGCTCGAAGAACATGTCGTCCAGCAGCGTGCCGTAGTCGGGCTCGTCGATCTGGCTGGACTGCTGCATCGCGCGCGAGGTGAGGCCGATCTTGTGGCCCTTCACCGTGCGGCCCTCGGCGATCTTGTGCTTCACCCATGCGCGCGAGACGGCGTAGCCGTCTTCGACGGTCATCTCGGGAAAGCGCTTGGAGAAGTGCTCGACCTGCACGCGCGACTTCTCGCTCTCGTGCAGCTCGGCGGCCAGCTTGGCAATGGTGTCGGAAGAGAGCATGGAGGCCTTCGCTCAGGTCTTGTTGAACAGAGGATGCAGGTTACTGTGCTTGCCGTCGTAAACCTGCCCCGGGCTCTCGTCGATCTGCAGCGTGATGCCGATGTGGCGCTTGTCGAAGATCGCCGCGAAATGCGCGCGCACATCGGCCAGCAGTTCGTCGCCGGCCTTCTTCTTCACCGCTTCGGAGCGCCCCGCGGCCATGCGGATGTTGAGGTAGACGAAGGCGTAGTCGGCCTTGCCGTCGGCCACCGCATAGTGCGCGGCGGGGTAGGCCAGCACGCGCGTGCCACCGATGGGGAACACGGGCTTGTCCGCCTCGTCGCGTTGCTTCAGCATCGTGTCGGCGAGCGTGCGGCACAGGGCCGACATGTCGGTCTCGGCTTCGATGTTGGGCGTGTAGAGGATCACCAGGTGCGGCATGTCGCTGTTCTTTCTTCTTTCGTTCAGGCCACCGACATGACGGCGGCCGTGCAGGTCACCGCGAAGATCGGGATGGCCTTCATGTGGAAGATCTCGCCCTTGCCGCGCGCGGCCGCGGCCACGCTCAGGAAGGTGCGGATCTCGAAGCCGCCCTGGCCCGCTTCGCGGTAGGTGGCCTCGTCGTTGTAGTCGCCTTGCGAGAGCAGCGCCTCGCGGTCGTTGGCGCACCAGCGGCGCATGAACTCGGCGTCCCACTCGGCATTCACCTTGCCAGAATCCGGCGTGGCCGGCCAGTGCGAGATGCCGCCCGTGCCCACCAGCGCGATGCGCTCTGGCGCCTTGTCGCAGGCGCGGCGCAAGGCTTCGCCGAAGGCCCAGGCGCGGTGCAGCGGCGTGAGCGGCGGGCCTTGGCAGTTGATGTTCACGGGGATGACCTTGGTGTCGAACCGCGGCGTGAGGAAATTCAGCGGCACCATGATGCCGTGGTCGAACTTCCACTCTTCCGCGTAGGCCACGTCCACCGTCTGCATCACCTCGCGGATCAGGCGCTGGGAGAGCGCGGCGTCGCCGGGCACTTTCGTTTTCTCGATGCCCAGCCACTTCGGGTCCTCGATCGGACCCTCGTAGCTGTCGGCCATGCCGATGGCGTAGGCCGGCATGTTGTTCATGAAGAAGTTCGCGAAGTGCTCGGCGGCGATGACGATCACCGCATCGGGCTTCGTCGCGCGCATCGCCTCGCCGAAGCGGTGGAACTGCGCGTGGAACTCGTCCTTCACCGCCGCGTCGGCGAGATGCGCGCGGCCCGTGATGCCGGGGGCGTGGCTGCACACGCCTGCGAATACGAGACTCATCTCGATGCCCGCCCGGCCGCCCGAAGGGCATCGAGCACCCCCTCGGGGGGCAGCGAACCACACGAAGTGGGGAGCGTGGGGGTCTTCATATTCCTGCCACTTTCTCGTTCGTTCCAGTTGTCATTGCGTAGATGCCGGCGCGCACGGGACCGTACTTGCGCACGCCTTCGCGCATGGCTTCCAGGTAGTCGGCCCACGCGATGCCGAGCAGCGGCGCGAAGTGCATCAGCAACTGGCCGTTGCAGCCGAGTACGTAGAGCTTCCCGATGTCGCCGGTCGCGATGGCTTCGCGCTCTTCGTCGTCGAGGTCGTAGTCGGCGAGCAGCGCGGCGCGCACCTCGCCGCCTTCCGCATACCGGCGCTGCACCTCGGCTTCGCGGTTGAGCGCGAAGAGGAATTTCTGCATCGCATAGAGGCTCATCGTCTTTCAGCCCTCGATCTGGATGTTGGCCTTGCGGATCACGTCGCCGTACTTCGCGATCTCGCTCTGGATGAACGCCGCGAAGCGCTCGGGCGTGCCCGACAGCGATGCGATTCCGCCCTTGCGGAAAGCCTCGGTCACGGCAGGGCCCGCGAGCGCGCGGTTCACCTCGTCGTTCATGCGCAGCACGATGGCATCGGGCGTGCCGGCGGGCGCCAGCAGGCCGTTCCACGAATTGGACTCGATGGCCACGCCCTGTTCTGCGAGTGTGGGTATGGCGGGCGCGTACTGCGAGCGCTGCGCGGTCGCCATGCCCAGCGCGACCAGCTTGCCGCTCTGGATGTGGCCGCGGAACTCGGGCCAGTTGCCGAACATCATCGTCACCTGCCCGCCGAGCAGGTCGGTGAGCGCGGGGCCCTGGCCCTTGTAGGGCACGTGCACGATGTCCAGGCCCATCTGCAGCTTGAGCATTTCGCCCGACAGGTGGGCCGAGGTGCCGTTGCCGAAGGAAGCGAAGCTCAGCGTGCCGGGCTTCGCCTTCGCCTGGTTGCGCAGGTCGGCCAGCGTCTTCAGGCCGCTCGATGGATGCGTGGCGAGCACGTGCTCCGACATGCCCATGAGCGCGACCGGGCGCAGGTCTTTCTGCGTGTCGTAAGGGAGCTTGCGCACCAGCGTCTGGTTCGCTGTGAAGCTGTTGGCCACGCAGACGAAGCTGTAGCCATCGGGCGCGGACTTGGCGACCGAATCGACGCCGATCACCGTGCCCGCGCCGGGCTTGTTCTCGACGATCACCGCCTGATCGAGCGTCTTGCCGAGTTCGGCCGCCATGAGCCGCGCGACGAAGTCGGTGGTGCCGCCGGGCGGAAAGGGCACGACGATGCGCACCGGCTTGTTGGGCCAGTCGCCGCGTGCGTGGGCGTATGGCGCGAGCGACGGCAGGGCCGCGAGCGCGGCGGCGCCCTGCAGCAGCGCACGGCGGCTGGTGTTCACGCCACGCCCCAGTGCGGAATGTGGTGCGAGCCCATCGACACAGCGATGTTCTTCGGCTCGCAGAACACTTCATAACTCCAGGTGCCGCCTTCGCGGCCGGTGCCCGAAGCCTTGGTGCCGCCGAAGGGCTGTCGCAGGTCTCGCACGTTCTGGCTGTTGACGAAGCACATGCCGGCTTCCACCGCGGCGGCCACGCGGTGGGCCTTGCCGATGTTCTCGGTCCAGACGTAGCTGCTAAGGCCGTAGGCGATGTCGTTGGCGAGCTCGATGGCGTGCGCCTCGTCCTTGAACGGGATCAGGCATGCGACCGGACCGAAGATTTCTTCCTGCGCGATCTTCATGCGGTTGTCGACATCGGCGAAGACGGTGGGCATCACGTAGTTGCCGCGCTGAACGCGGTCGGGCAGGTTCGACGGCGCATCGAGGCCACCGCACAACAGCGTCGCGCCTTCCTTCGGACCGAGCTCGATGTAGCTGCGTACCTTGGCCAGGTGGGCCTGCGAAATCATCGGGCCGACGATGGTCTTCTCGTCGAGCGGGTCGCCCACCGTGATGCGCTTGGCACGTTCGGCGAACTTCGCGGCGAAGTCGGCGTAGATCGACTGCTGCACCAGGATGCGCGAGCCCGCCGTGCAACGCTCGCCGTTGTTGCTGAAGCTCATGAACACGGCCGCGTCGAGCGCGCGGTCGAGGTCGGCATCCTCGAAGATCACGAAGGGGCTCTTGCCGCCCAGCTCCATGCTGAACTTCTTGAGGCCCGCGCTCTTCACGATGCGGTTGCCCGTGGCGGTGGAGCCGGTGAACGAAATCGCGCGCACGTCCGGGTGCGCCACCAGCGGCTCGCCGGCTTCCTTGCCGTAGCCGTGCACGAGGTTCAGCACGCCGGGCGGAATGCCGGCTTCGAGCGCGAGTTCGCCCAGACGCGCGGCCGTGAGCGGCGACAGCTCGCTCATCTTCAGCACGGCTGTGTTGCCGAAGGCCAGGCAGGGCGCGACCTTCCAGGTGGCCGTCATGAACGGCACGTTCCACGGGCTGATGAGCGCGCACACGCCCACCGGGTGGAACAGCGTGTAGTTCAGGTGCGTGGGCGTGGGGTAGGTGTGGCCGTCCACGCGCGTGCACATTTCGGCGAAGTAATAGAAGTTGTCGGCCGCGCGCGGAATCAGTTGCTTGCCCGTTTGCGCGATGACCTGGCCGCAGTCGTTGGTCTCGGTCTGCGCGATCTCGGGCACGTGCGCGGCGATCAGGTCGCCGAGCTTGCGGATGAGCTTCGCGCGCTCGGGCGCGGGCATGCCGGCCCACTTCGGGAAAGCTTCCTTCGCCGCGGCGACGGCCGCGTTCACCTCTGCTTCGCCGCCCGAGGCGACCTCGGCCAGCACCTCCTGCGTTGCGGGGTTGACGGTTTCGAAGTAGTCCTTGCCCGTGACGGACTTGCCGCCGATGAGGTGGTTGATCTGTTGCATGGAGGGTGTCCGGTTCTTCAGTCGAGCTTGATGTCGCGCGCCTTGATCAAGGCATGCCATTTCTTGCGCTCCGCATCGGCGTAGCGCGTCATTTCGGTGGCGTCGGCGGGGCGTGCTTCCCAGCCGGCGTCGTAGAGCTTCTGCTTCACGCCGGCATCGCCCATGGCTTTCTGGAGTTCGGTGCCGAGCTTTGCCTGCACTTCCTTGGGCGTAGCGGCGGGCGTCACCAGGCCTTGCCAGGTGTAGGCCTCGACGTTGGCGTAGCCCAGTTCTTTGGCAGTGGGCACGTTGGGCAGTTGCGGAATGCGCTCGGCCGACATCGCCAGCAGCGGAATCACCTTGCCGGCCTTCACGGCGCTCACGCCGCTGGGCAGGTCGAGCATCATCAGCGGCACCTGGCCGCCCATGAGGTCTTGCAATGCCGGCGCGCCGCCCTTGTAGGGCACGTGCAGCATCGACACGCCGGCCTCGCGCTGGAACAGTTCCATCGCCAGGTGGTGCGGGCTGCCGGTGCCGGGCGTCGCGATGCTGAATTTGCCGGGCGATGCCTTCAGCGCCGCGATGAGCGCCTTCGCATCGGCCACGCCGGCGTTGGGCGCGGCGGTGATGACCAGCGGCGAGCGGCCCATCATGCCGACGAGCGCGAAGTCTTTCTCGGCGTCGTAGGGCAGCTTCTTGTAGAGCGCGGGGTTGTAGACCAGCACGCCGTTGTCGGCCGAGAACACCGTGTAGCCGTCGCCCGGTGCGCGTGCCACGTTCTCCGACGCGATGATCGCGCCCGCGCCCGGCTTGTTGTCGACCAGCACCGGCTGGCCCATCTGCTGCGACACCTGCGCGCCGACCGTGCGCGCGAGAAAGTCGGTGCCGCCGCCGGCCGGGTAGCCCACCACCCATCGCACGGGCTTGGTGGGATAGGCGACCGTCTGCGCCGGTGCATCGAGCGCGAGCATCGAGGCAGTCAGCGCCACGAGGGCGACGGCGAGTGTTTTCTTTCTGGCGTTCATTGCGTTTGTCTCCGCTGGTTTTGTGTGTGTGACAGGAAAAAATTCAAGCTGTGGCGATGGTGTTGACCAGCGCGCCGATGTGCTCGATCTCGGTGACGATCACATCGCCCGGCTTGCAATCGACGACGCCGTCGGGCGTGCCAGTGAGGATCAGGTCGCCGGGCGAGAGCGTCATGAAGCGGCTGAAGTACTCGATGAGAAAGGGCGCATCGAAGATCATGTCGCGCGTGTTGCCCTGCTGCGTGACGGTGCCGTTGACGGTGGTGCGCAACGCAAGCGCCATCCGGTCCGGTACATCGGCCGCATCGACGAACCAGGGGCCGAGCGGCGTGCAGGTGTCGCGGTTCTTCACGCGCAGGTTCGGGCGGTACCAGTTCTCCAGGTAGTCGCGGATCGCGTAGTCGTTGGCGACCGTGTAGCCGCCGATGAAGTCGTAGGCGTCGTCGCGCTTCACGTTCCTCGCGGTCTTGCCGACCACGATCGCGAGCTCGCATTCGTAGTGCATGAACTGCACGCCGGCGGGCCGGTGCGTGAGTTGGCGGTGGCCGATCAAAGTGCTCTGGCCCTTGACGAAGACCAGCGGTTCCTCGGGCGCCTTGAACTCGAGCTCCTTCGCGTGGTCGGCGTAGTTGAGGCCGAGCGCGAGGATGGTGCGCGGGCGTGCGGTGGGCGCGAGCGGTGGGAGCCAGGTGAGCTGCTCTTGCGGAACGACGCGGCCGTCTTCGAGACGGACGGCAGCGTCTGGCTGGCCATTGAATTCGTGGGCGATGCCGGTGTGCTCGCGGCCTTCGTGAATGACGCGTGCGTGCTTCATGGGGCGGTCTCCTGCACCAGCGTGTGGGTCAATGTTTCGAAGCCTGGCGCGGAGATGTCGATGTGGTCGCCCGCGCGCGCCAGCGGTCGGCCCGCATCGCAACCGAGCATCAGCACGTCGCCATGTGCGAGCGTCATGAATTCGCCGACGTCGGCGAGCAACTGCTGCGCAGGACGCACGAGCTGCGAGAAGTCGATCGACTGCTTCAGTTCGCCGTTGATGCGCACCTCGACGCGGAAGTTCGCGGGGTCGGCCACGTCCTGCGCATCGCGCATCGCGGGGCCGATGCCGAGGAAGCCGTCGAGGCACTTGAACTTCACTGGCGGGCGGAAGAAGCTTGCATGCGGGATCGACAGGTCGTTCATCAGCACGAAGCCCTCGATGTCGCCTTCGGCGCCGATCACCATGCCGACGCTCGCGCCGATCTCCACTTCGGGAACCGACGAAGGCACGGCGATGGCGCTGCCGTGCGGGCTCCAGGTGTTGGCGGTTTTCACGTAGAGCACGGGTGCTTTGGGCGGTGCCTTGTAGGGCGGCTGCGTCATCTGCGGCGCGAGTGTTTCGACCTCGGCGCGGAAGTTCAGCAGCGTGCCGTACACGGTGCCTGTGGGAAGGAAATGCGAGGCGGTGCTCATGAGGGCTGCTCCAGTGCGATCAGTTCGTCGAGCAGGCCGTAGAGCTGCGTGAGCTTGGCCTTGCCGAGCGACTTTTCCATCCAGTCGTAGTGCGCCTCGATGCTGGTGCCCAGGCGCTTGACCAGCTTCATGCCGTGCGGCGTGGCTTCGACCACGGTGCGGCGCTGGTCGGCCGGGTCGCGGGCACGCGTGATGAGGTTGTCGCGCTCCATGCGGGCGAGCACGCCGGTGAGGCTGGGCCCGAGGATGAAAGCTTCGCGCGCGACCCGGCCGGTGTCGACCGCGCCGTGTTCGCCGAGCACGCGCAGCACGCGCCATTGCTGGTCGGACAGCGCGTGCTCGCGCAGGCTGGGCCGCGTGTGGGCCATCACGGCTTCGCGGGCCTGCAGCAGCAGGCGCGGCAAATTGCGGTGGGTGAAGGTGGTGCTCAAGAACAAGGCCTCATCATCAAATTAGTTAACATGTTAAATGAATGGCGATTTCTTTCCAAGCCACCGGCCATCAGGGTTTGTGCGGACACCTAAACTCGACCGATGGCCAAGGACAAAACGACTTTCGTCTGCAGTGAATGCGGCGGCACCAGCCCCAAGTGGCTCGGCAAATGCCCGAGCTGCGGTGCGTGGAACACATTGATTGAACAGGTGGCCGGCAGCAACGCGCCGGCCAACAACCGCTTCGGCACGCAGTTCTCGCCGCTCGCGGGTGTGTCCGAACTGGCGACGCTCTCGGAGATCGAGGCGACCGACATCGCACGCACGCCCACCGGCATCGACGAACTCGACCGCGTGCTGGGCGGAGGCATCGTTTCGGGCGGCGTGACGCTCATCGGTGGCGATCCGGGCATCGGTAAATCCACGCTGCTGCTGCAGGCGGTCGATGCGCTGCAGCGCGCGGGGCAGAACGCGCTCTATGTGACAGGCGAGGAAAGCGGCGCGCAGGTCGCGCTGCGCTCGCGCCGGCTCGGACTCGATCACTCGCAGGTGCAGGTGCTCGCCGAAATCCAGCTCGAGAAGATCATTGCCACGCTCGACGCCACGCGGCCCGCGATCGCGGTGATCGACTCCATCCAGACGGTGTACTCCGACCAACTCACTTCAGCGCCAGGTTCCGTGGCGCAGGTGCGCGAATGCGCCGCGCACCTCACGCGCTTTGCCAAGACCAGCGGCACGGCCGTGGTGCTGGTGGGCCACGTCACCAAGGAAGGTGCGCTCGCCGGCCCGCGCGTGCTCGAGCACATGGTCGACACGGTGCTGTATTTCGAAGGCGACACGCATTCGAGCTTCCGCCTCGTGCGCGCCATCAAGAACCGCTTCGGCGCCGTGAACGAGATCGGCGTGTTCGCGATGACCGAGCGGGGCTTGAAGGGCGTGGCGAATCCGAGCGCGATCTTCCTGAGCCAGCACGCCGAGCCGGTGCCCGGCAGCGTGGTGCTGGTCACGCTCGAAGGCACGCGGCCGATGCTGGTGGAAATCCAGGCGCTGGTCGACAACGGCGGGCCGAGCCCGCGGCGCCTGTCGGTGGGCCTGGACCGCGACCGTCTCGCGATGCTGCTCGCGGTGCTGCACCGCCACGCGGGCGTGGCCTGCATGGACCAGGACGTGTTCGTGAACGCGGTGGGCGGCGTGCGCATCAGCGAGCCCGCGGCCGACCTGGCCGTGATGCTGGCCATCACCTCGAGCCTGCGCGGCAAGCCGCTGCCCAAGGGGTTCATCGCGTTCGGTGAAGTGGGCCTCGCCGGTGAAGTGCGCCCCGCACCGCGTGGTCAGGAGCGTCTGCGTGAAGCCGCCAAGCTGGGCTTCAGCATCGCGGTGGTGCCCAAGGCCAACGCACCGCGCAAAGGTTCGAAGGAGATCGAGGGCTTGACCATCCATCCCGTCGAACGCATCGAAGAGGCGATGGACGTGGTCCGCCGCCTCGATTGATTCACTCATTGGGAAAAAATGCCCGGCGCGCCTGTGACGCGCCGGGCCACCCTCCCTATCCCCCGATGTGCATCGTGAACGCCGGCCCGCTGTTGAGCACGCATTGGCCGCTGCCCAACGTGGCCGAGTTCATCGTGTACTGGCAACTCAGGTTGCCGCCGCGATTGCCGCTGGCATTTGCCACACCGGCACCTCGCGAGCCGGCAACCCGGGTCGCCTCTCCCTGAAACTGTTCACCGCCAATCTGCGCGTTGAAGTGGCCGCGGCCGTTCATGTCGTTGGTCACCGTGCCTGCGACGGTTCCGTAGCGCGCCGCTTCGGCGTTCGACGGATACAGGCGTGCACTGAAGCTCTGCGCGATCGGTCCCGGTGCAACGGCATAGGCCTGCGAAGGCGGCGCCGCGGGTGCGGGTTGTGCGATGGGCACCACGTAGCAACCGCTGAGTGCGGCGGCGGTGAGTGTGGCGGCGAGAGTGAGACGAACGATGGTGGCGGAACGCGGAATATTCATACGCTTTTCTGTGGCCCGGGTTGATGCCCGTGCGGTGAAATGTGCCGCCTCGCGCCACCGCGCCACTCGCATTTCGCGGTGAGTACCGTTTTTCGCGCCCGGTGGTAGCCACGGCCGATACAGCGCCGCTGTGCCCATGTCGATATGTGAACTTTCGAATGCGCCGACAGGGCGCAAAGCATCGAGCGGCGACAATGCGCGCCATGAATTTCCAGAAATTGCTGGTGCCCGTAGGCGGCATCGTCCTTCTCGGCCTGGCGTGGCGCAGCTACGGCTGGGCCGGCGTCGCACTGACCGGCGGCGTCATCGTGATGTTCCTGCTGCTGCACTTCAACCGCGCGATGCAGGTGCTCAAGCGGGCTGCCGACCGGCCGGTGGGCTACGTGGCCAGCGCGGTGATGCTCAACGCCAAGCTCAAGCAGGGCGCGACCCTGATGCACGTCATCGCCATGACACGCGCACTCGGCGAACTGCGCTCCCCCGCGGACACGCAGCCCGAGCTCTACCGCTGGACCGACACGGGCGGCTCGTACGTCGATGCGGTGTTCAACGCCGGCAAGCTGCAGAGCTGGGAAATGACGCGGCCCGAGACGCCCGAAGAAGAAACCCCGGCCAGCTAATCCGCACCGGCCTTGCGGCGCGGCCGGCGCCACAGCGGATTCACCTTCGCGTGGTGGCGCACTTCCTTGGCGAACTCCGCGCACATGTGGGTCATGAGATCTGCCGAGCGGTAGACCAGGTAGACATCGAAGTCCGGCACTTCGTCGGTGATCGGCAGGCGCTCCAGCAGACCGGGCTGCATCCGCACCGCGCCCGCGTCGTGGAACACACTGTCCGACCACATGCTCACGAGGTCGGTCTGCGTGGCCAACTGCAGACCCAGCAGGTTCGACGCGCTTTGCACCATGCGCTTGGGCATCTCCAGCCCATTCACGCGCATCGTCGATACCAGCGGGCTACCGGGCTCGTCGATGGGATCGAGCACCAGCCAGTCGGCCTCCAGCAACGTGCGGAGTTTCCGCACCCGCCGCAGCGGATGGCCGGTGCGCACCGCCACATGCATCGACAGCGAGAACAGCGGCTCCCACTGAAAGACGTTGGTGCCGGGCCCGTTGCAGGTCGAGACCAGCGCCAGGTCGAGCCGGCCTTCGCGCAGTCCTTCGAAGAGCTGCTGCGGCCGCTGCTCGTAGGCGCGCAGCGCCACGTTGGGAAAGCGCTGCCTGAACGACGCCATCGCATTGGGCAGCGGCCCGCCCGAGGCCACTGCCGTGAAGCCGATGTTGAGCTGCGCCTCGTCGTGCCCGCGAATCGCCTCGATGTCCTCGAGCGCATGCCGCAGCTCCTGCTCGACCAGACTCGCGCGCTGACCAGTGCCGTGCCATAGGCCGTGAGGTTCACGCCGCGCGTGGTGCGCAGCATCAGCGTCACGCCGAGTTCGCGCTCCAGTTCGGCGATCGTCTTGGACAGCGCCGGCTGCGTGATGTGCAGGCTGCGCGCCGCCTCATGGATGCTTCCGTTCTGGGCGACCGCCAGGAGAACGCGCAGTTGTTGCAGCTTCATCTTTCCTCCGTGATCCCGGTGGAATCCCTTGGGGGATTCCATTTGGTTATCAGCATGAAAATATGTGATTCTGCGCTGGCGCGCTTTGCCTGAATACTCCGCCGCTGTTCTGTTCGTGGAGTCGATTCGATGAGTGAAGCCGCTTTGCCCGCAAGCCAGATGGGGGGCGCTCCCCCGACGGCCGCCGCGCCGTCTTCCCCTGCCGACACCGTGCAGGCGAAGGGCAAGCACAAGGGCAAGCAGACCCAGTTCCGCCTGATCGCCGCCTGCTCGCTGGGCAATGCGCTCGAGATGTACGACTTCACCGTCTACAGCTTCTTCGCGCTCCTGATCGGCAAGCTGTTCTTCCCGTCCGACAGCCCCTACGGCTCGCTGCTGCTGGCCGTAGCCACCTTCGGCATCGGCTTCGTGATGCGGCCGCTGGGCGGCGTGGTCATCGGCAGCTACGCCGACCGCAAGGGACGCAAGGCCGCGCTGACGCTCACCATCGGCCTCATGGTGGCGGGCACGCTGTGCATCGCGCTCGCGCCCACATACGCCTCGGCCGGCGTGTTCGGCTCGCTGATGATCCTGGCGGGGCGCCTCCTGCAGGGCTTCTCGCTCGGCGGCGAGGTGGGCGCCGCCACCTCGATGCTGATGGAGTCGGGCGGCATCCGGGGCCGCGGCTTTCGCGTGAGCTGGCAGCTCGCGAGCCAGGGCATCGCGGCGGTGTTGGGCGCACTCACCGGCGCCGCGCTGTACGCCGCGCTGCCGCAGGCCTCGCTCGAGAGCTGGGGCTGGCGACTGCCGTTCCTGTTCGGCCTGCTGATTGCGCCGGTCGGCTTCTACATCCGCGCCAACCTGGAGGAAACGCACCAGGCCCGCAGCCACGAATCCAGCCCGATGGGCCGGCTGCTGCGCGAGCACGGAGGCACGGTGCTCAAGGGCATCTTCTCCATCACGGCGGGCACGGCCGCCATGTACCTGGTCGTGTTCTTCATGCCGACCTACATGATCCGCGTGCTGCACATGCCGCCGTCGCTGTCGCTGCTGTCGGGTTGCGCCACCGGCATCACGATGTTCGCGGTGGCGCTGCTTTCGGGGCGCCTGGCCGACAGGTTGCCGAACCGCAAGCCGCTGGTGATCGGCTCGCTGGTGCTCGGCGTGCTGGCGGTGTATCCGGCCTTCTGGCTCATCAACCACTACCCGAGCGTGCCGCTGGTGCTGTGCCTGTCGGTGCTGCTGACGGCGATCGTGAACCTCGGCACCACGCCCCTGTTCCTGATCCTGCTCGAGATGCTGCCGATCGGCGTGCGCGCGAGCGGCATCTCGGTGATCTACAGCGTCGGCGTGACGGTGTTCGGCGGCTCCTCGCAATTCATCGTGACCTGGCTGCTCGCGACGACCGGCAACCCGATGTCGCCGGCCTTCTACATGATGGCCTGCGGCGTGCTGAGCATCTGTGCGCTCGTGAGCCTGCGCGCGCGCAGGGCCGACTGAAAAGACTTCCTCCCCACATCGAAGAACAGCAGACAACCACATCCATCCATGACCCGCGAACTCAGTCTCCAGACCACCCGGCTCCTGTCCCGATTGCTGCCGCAGGCCGACGTCGACACCCAGGCCTTCGTCGACATCCGCCGACAGATCCACGCCAACCCCGAACTCGGCTTCGAGGTGGGCGCGACCGGCGAGCTGGTCGCCAACCTTCTGCGCGAATGGGGCTACGCGGTGCACACGGGCATCGGCAAGACCGGCATCGTGGCGCAGCTCAAGGTCGGCAGCGGCACGCGGCGGCTGGGCATCCGCGCCGACATGGATGCGCTCCCCATCGTCGAGGCCACGGGCCTGCCCTATGCGAGCAAGACCCACGGCCGCATGCACGCCTGCGGCCACGACGGCCACACCGCCATCCTGCTCGCGGCTGCCAAGGCGCTCGCGAAGCGCCGCGATTTCGACGGCACGCTCAACCTGATCTTCCAGCCCGACGAAGAAAACCTCTGCGGCGCGCGCGCAATGATCGAGGACGGCCTGTTCGAGCGCTTCCCCTGCGATGCGGTCTACGCGCTGCACAACGCACCGGGCGTGCCGGTCGGCAGCTTCCTGGTGATCGAGGGGCCGGTCACGCTGTCTTCGGACGTGGCCGACGTCACGATCAAGGGCGTGGGCGGGCATGGCGCGATGCCGCATCTCTCACGCGATCCGGTGCCCGCCGCCGCCGCTGTGGTGACGGCCCTGCAGACCGTGGTGGCGCGCAATGTGACGCCGGGCGACACGGCCGTCGTGTCGGTCGGCTTCATCCGTGGTGGCGCCACGCACAACGTGATTCCGCAGTCGGTGGCGCTGGGCCTCAACGTGAGGGCGGCGCGGCCCGAGACGCGCGCGGTGGTCGAGCAGCGCATCCGCGAGATCGTGAGCCTCACGGCACAGGCCCACGGCGTCGAGGCCGAGATCGACTACCGCCAGCTCGTGCCGCCGGTGATCAACACCGCGGCCGAATGCCGGCTGATGGAGCAGGTCTGCGGCGAACTGGTCGGTGCGGAGCACGTGGTCACCGAGGCGCCGAAGGGCTTTGCGGGCAGCGAGGACTTCGCCTGGATGCTCGCCGAGTTGCCGGGCTGCTACGTGCTGCTCGGCAACGGGGAGGGTGAGTTCGGGGGCTGCATGGTGCACAACCCCGGCTATGACTTCAACGACCAGGTGCTGCCCCTGGGCGCCGCGTGCTGGGTCCGTTTGGCCCAGACCTACCTGGTCGCCTGATCTTCGATCAGAAGGGCGCGTCTTCTTCCTCGACGGCGTCGGCCGGCGTCGCGGGGGCCGATGCCGCCTTGGCGGCGGGCTTCGGTGCTTCGTCCGCCGGTGCAGCACCGAACGCCGCCTCGCCGCCCAACGCATCGAGCAGTGCCGGCACCAGCTGGCCGAGTTCGCCGGTCGCGATTGCCACGTCGGCGTCGTAGTTGTCTTCCTTCTTGCCGCCCGCCGCGCCGTCGCCCGTGCCCTCGAGGAACACGATCTTGCGGATCAGCATGCCGTGCGTCAGCTCGAACGACACGCGGTCGTCCCAGGTGAGCGCGAGGCGAGTGGGCCGCTTGCCGTCGGTGATGTGCTTCTGCACTTCCTCGATATCGAGCGGGTGCTTGGCGTAGCGCACCACGGCCTTCGAATCGTCCGAGGCCTTGAGTTCGCACTCGCGGTCGATGGTGAAGCCGGCCGGCGGCTCCTGCGTCAGCAGCCAGTTCGCCATGGCGGCGGCCGGTTCGATCTGCGTGTTGATCAGTGCCACCGCAAAGCCGTCGAGCGACTTCACGAGGCTGGTGACCACTTCGTCGGCGCGCGAGGCGTTGCCGCTGTTGATCACGAGGCGGTTCTCGGCCTTGTCGATCCACACCGCCACGCGCGCGCTGCGGGTGAAGGCCATCGGCAGCAGCTCGAGGGTGATGTCTTCCTTGAGCTCCTTCTTTTCCTTCTTGCCGGGCTTGCGGCCGGTGGTGGCCTCGATCTGCGCGCAGCGCTCGTCCAGCTTGCGGCGCACCACGGAACCGGGGACCTGCTTGCTCTCGATCATGTATTCGACGAGCCACTGGCCGTCGATGGATTCGACCAGCGGGCCGCCGGCTTCGCCGCGGGGCTCGGCCCAGCCGGCGGACTTTTCCTGCGAGGGGCCGCAGGGCTCGAAGCGGTGCTTGCCCAAGCCCTCTTCTGCCTCGGCCAACGTTTGGGACCAGGCAGGTTCGATGCGATAGACGATGACGTTCTTGAATACGGACACGGAAACCCTTTTTCCACTGGTTTGCACAACCGGCCATTGTCGGGCACCCGATTCCGGGCGCCGCCTTAAAATCGAAAGCTTTTGCGACTTCCCCCTCTGTCGCACCCCCACACCGCTCCCAAAGGAATCAGGAAATGAGCTCGATCCCCCCCTCGCTGGACGACCGTGACGGCAAGATCTGGATGGACGGCGAACTCGTGGACTGGCGTGACGCCAAGATCCACGTGCTGAGCCACACGCTGCACTACGGGTGCGGCGCCTTCGAGGGCGTGCGCGCCTACAAGACGGCGGACGGCGGCACCTCCATCTTCCGCCTGGCCGAGCACACCGAGCGGCTGTTCAACAGCGCCAAGATCCTGCGCATGAAGATCCCCTTCTCGCAGGAGCAACTGAACGAAGCCCAGAAGCAGGTCGTGCGCGAGAACAAGCTGGAAAGCTGCTACCTGCGCCCCCTCATCTGGATCGGCTCCGAAAAGCTGGGCGTGAGCCCCAAGGGCAACAAGATCCACGCCATGGTCGCGGCCTGGTCCTGGGGTGCCTACCTCGGCGAAGAAGGCATGCGCCGCGGCATCCGTGTGAAGACATCGAGCTACACCCGCCACCACGTCAACATCACGATGACGCAGGCCAAGTCTGTGAGCAACTACACGAACTCGATCCTGGCGAACATGGAAGCGCTGGATGACGGCTACGACGAAGCGTTGCTGCTCGATGCGAGCGGCTTCGTGTCGGAAGGCGCGGGCGAGAACATCTTCGTGGTCAAGGGCGGCGTGGTGTACACGCCTGATCTCTCGGCCGGCGCCCTGAACGGCATCACGCGCAACACGATCCTGCACATCTGCAAGGACCTCGGTATCGAACTCGTGCAGAAGCGCATCACGCGCGACGAGGTCTACATCTCCGACGAAGCCTTCTTCACCGGCACCGCCGCCGAAGTGACGCCGATCCGCGAACTCGACCGCATCGAGATCGGCAACCGTGGCGACGGCGGCTCGCGCGGCCCGATCACCGAGAAGATCCAGTCTGCCTTCTTCGACATCGTGAACGGCAAGAATCCCAAGTACGCCCACTGGCTCACGAAAGTCTGAGAAAACACATGTCTACCAATGCAGTCGTCGAACTCCTGGCCAAGGAGCTCAACCATCAGGGCGGCGTGTTCTGCCCCAGCCCCAAGGCCGACATGAAGCTCTGGAACAGCCATCCCAAGGTCTACCTGGACGTGGCGCGCACCGGCGAAGCCAAGTGCCCATACTGCGGCACGGTGTATCGGCTGAAGGCCGGTGAAGCCGTGTCGGCGCGCCACTGAGTTGGCCTGACCTGAGGTGACGCTTCGCGGCCTGCTGTGGCGCTTTGCCGCAGCCTACGTGGTGCTGCTGATCGTCGTCGGCGTCGCGCTGAACCTGGCGGGCGCCAGCTCCAGCACGGGCGGCAACATGGCCGCCTTGCTCGGCACCGTGGCGTGGGTGTGCATGGACTTCGCCAAGAAGAACGGCCGCTACTTCACCCCCGAGGAAAAGAAGCGCGCCGTCCTGGGCATGCTCGTCATCGACATGGCGATCCAGGCCGCGGTGACGGTGGCGGTCGCGGTGTTCGCCGGTGTGACAGGCCTGTCGCTGGGGCCGGCCTTGCTGGTGCTGCTTTTCGTCGGCGTGCTGCACGCGCTGGTGATCTGGTTCTTCGTCGGCTTTGCCGGCAAGCAGCACGCGGCGGTCGAGGCCCGGCGCAACAAGATCGGTTGAATCAGGGCGCGAGGACCATCGGCAACGTCTTCTGGCCGCTGATCCATTCGCCGCGCAGGCCGGCGCCATCGGGCTTGAGGCGCAGGCGCGTGTCGCTGGACTCCTCGAGCAGCAGCACGCCGTTCTGGTATTTGCCGAACACCGAGATCGCTTTGCGATAGCGGTCGTAGAAATACGTGGCGGCGACAGAGCCGTCGCTGCGCAGCGCCTCCAGCCGCAGGGTCACCGGCAGGCGCGCATCGATGGTGCCGTGCAACACCTGGTCGAACGGCGATGCTGGTGCAGGCGCCGCGCCTTCGCCCAGCAGCAGCGCGCGGCCATACGCCGTGAGCCACGGCCCGAGCTGGGCGGGCGTGAAGCGGGTGCTGAAGTCATCGAGGTCGTCCAGCGCGCGCATCGCGTGGTTGCTGCAGCGGCCCTGCGTGAACAGCACGCCCGTCGCATCGATCTCCATGCCGCGCATGCCCTCGATCTTCTGGTAGACCGGGTCCTGGCGCGACGTCAGGCACTCGGTGTAGAGCGCGATCTTGTCTTCGCGCGCTTCCTCCTTGCTGCGCGCCTTGCTCCCCAGCGCGGCAATCTCCTTGCGCAGCCTGGCGGCGTTGTTCGCCTGGATCTTGCGCGCCATGTCGGCAAGGCCCTCGGCGGTGAACAGGTCGCCCGGCGAGAGATGACGCCCGGTCGTCGCATCGAACGCGTGCCCGACGGAGAAGCTTTCGCAATACGCGCCGCAGCCTTCCCCTTCGACGCGCAGCGACAGCACGCGGCCGTCGTTGCGCAGCACCGCGTAGCCGAGGTTCGGCAACCGCTCCCAGTTTTTCGCATCGACGCCGCGCAGGCCCTCCGCGGCGCGTGCCGGCGCCATGGCCTCGAAGGTGTCGATGAAAAGAAACTGGTTGATGCGATCGGCGACCTTGGCGTCGTCGGTGCGCACCCAGGGAAAGCGTTGCGCCTCGGGGCCTGAGCCATGGACGAGGCCCTGCACGACGGCGGGGGCCGCGTGCGCACCGAAGGTGCAGGCCAGAAGCAGGGTGGCGAGGATGCGTCGCATGGTCTTTATGCCGTCAGGTTTGTGTTCAGGTCCGGCCGACGCCACGGCCACAGGTCGCGCCACGGCGCGGGATCGTTCTTTTCCTGCGCGAGCCGCAGATACACCATCGCGATCCAGAGCAGCGCGAGGCCGATCTGCGCATCGCGCATGGCCGAGTTCACGCTCGATGCGATCAGCGCGATCAGCGTTGCGGCCAATGCGAAGCGGCCGGCGATGTCGGGACGCCGCCACGCCTGCCATACCGCCGCCACCATGATGACCAGCAGGCTCAGCAGCGCGGGCAATCCGCCCTGCGCGCCCACCCAGAGAAAGTCGTTGTGCGGCATGTTCGAGTCCGCGAACAAGGCCGGGCCGCGCTTGTGCCACTGGCTGGTCCAGCCGCCGATGCCCCAGCCGGTGAGCGGCCGGTCGGCGATCATGAGGCCGGTGTCGCGGTACATGTAGTACCGGATGACCCAGCTTCCGTGGAAGACCGCGCCGGTTTGCGCCTCCTCGATTTCCTGCACGCCGGTCTCGACCTTGTGCTGCAGCTGCGGCAACTGATAGAGCGCGGCCCCGATCACGACCGCTCCCAGCACCAGCGCGCTCACCAGCATCTTCAGATGGTTGCGCCACTGGTGGATGCACACCACCGGAACCACCAGCAGCAGCGCGAGCACCGAGGTGCGCGATGTCAGCGGCAGCGCGACCACGAAGCCCAGCCCCAGCATCAGCAAGAAGGCCGGAATGGCGCGCAGCGGCTTGTGACCAGCGATCTGCGCAATGCCCCACACGGCAGCCGTGGCGGCCACCACGCTGAACAGCAGCGCGTTGCTGATCGACTTGTTGCCCACCTCCATGACCACCCCCCGCAGCGGCGACCAGACCGGAAAGCCGATGGCGTAGTGCAGAACGATCAGCAGGATGTTCAGTGCCGCGATCAGCAGGAAGCCGCGCAACGCCCAGATCGCTTCTTCGCGCGTGAGCGCCATCGCCATCAGGATCGTGAGGCCGATGCGCACGCCGTGAAAGAGGTTGGAGCCGGTCTCCGGGTAGTGCGGACCGAAGGCGAGCACCAAAAGGGTCCAGGCCAGGTAGGCCACCACCGGCCACCACAGCGGATTGGCGCGCAGGCGCGCGAAGCGTTCGGCGTATCCGCCGGCAACCAGCATCGCGAGCAGCAACAGGATGGCCGACAGGTAGGTGACGCCGACCGGCATGAACACCACCAGCCCCCAGAACATGGCCGCGGGCCGAACGATGTGCGATCTCTGCATAGGGGCGGGATTTTAGGGTGCAGGCTTGGTACTCCCCCAGGCTTCGCGCACTTCGTGTCGCTTCTCCTTCCCCCTCGCCGGGGGCGACGCCTGCGGCCCGGCGAAGCCGGTTCCGCGGCGTCCCGCGAAAGGGATTCGGGTGTGTCAGTGCGCGGTCGCAGCCACCGGCAGCCGGATCACGAAGCTCGCCCCGCCTTCCGGCGCGTCTTCGCAGCGCACGGTGCCGCCGTGCCGCTCGGCAATCGACTTCACCAGTGCCAGCCCCAGGCCCACGCCGCCATTGCGCTCGCTGGCGCCGGGCAGGCGGTAGAAGGGCTCGAAGATGCGTTCGCGCAGGGCCGGCGGCACGCCGGGGCCGCGGTCGTTCACGCGCACGGTGGCAAAGCCGTTGGCGCTGCCCAGTTCCACGCTGATGCTGCCGGCGCCGTAGCGGCGGGCGTTTTCCAGCAGGTTGCGGATCGCGCGGCGCAAAAGGCGGGAGACGCCCGGCACCGTGAGCGCCGCGTTGTCGGTGCCCTCGGCCAGGTCGAGCTCGGCATTCACCTGCGAGCATTCCTCGGCGGCGAGACCCGTGAGGTCGACCGCCTCGATGGTGCCCATGTCGGCCTCGCTCGCATCCAGGCGGCTGGCGAGCAGGATCTCGTCGATGAGCTGGTCGAGTTCGCCGATGTTGCGCGAGATTTCCTCGCGCGCCTTGGGGCTTGGGTGCTCGCCCATCAGCTCCAGCCCCATGCGGATGCGGGTGAGCGGCGAGCGCAGCTCGTGCGACGCGTTGGCCAGCAGCGACTTGTGCGAGCGCACCAGCTGCTCGATGCGTTCGGCCGACGCGTTGAATCGTTTGGAAAGATCAGCCACTTCGTCCTGCCCTTCTTCGGTCACGCGCACCGAGAGATCGCCATCGCCCCAGCGCTGCACGCCGCGCTGCAGCGTTTCCAGCCGCTGCGTGATGCGCCGCACGATGGGGTAGACGCCCAATGCCACTGCCACGCCCACCAGCGCGATCATCCAGCCGAGGCCGAAGGGCGTGCGCCACGGCGCGAAGCCGCCGGTGCCGGTGGCCCGCTCGCGGGGCGCCACGCGCAGCGTGATGGCCTTGCCGTCGCTCAGCGTCACGTCGAATTCCAGTCCCTGGCCCGGCACGCGCAATGCGGTGCCCGAACCGATCGTCCGGTCCTGCGCATCGAGCACGACCACGTTGCGCGGCACCGGCGCCAGCCGCTCGCGCTCGGCCTCGGCGGCCTCGCGCACGATCCAGTTGGCCATCAGCGTGAGGATGACCACGCCGCCCACCACCGCGAGCCAGATGCGGACGTAGAGGTGGCCGGAGTAGAGCTTGCGCAGCATCAAGCCTCAGTCTTGTTGCTTGGCGAACACGTAGCCGACGCCGCGCACGGTGAGGATGCGCTTCGGGTTCTTCGCATCGACTTCTATCGCGGCGCGGATGCGGCCCATGTGCACGTCGATCGAGCGGTCGAAGGCCTCGAGCTCGCGGCCGCGCACCGCTTCCATGATCTGGTCGCGCGTGAGCACGCGGCCCGCGCGCTCGGCCATCGCGACCAACAGGTCGAACTGGTAGGAGGTGAGGTCGGCCAGCGCGCCAGCCACCGACACGGTGCGCGCATTGCGGTCGATCTCCAGCGTGCCGAAGCGCATCACGGTGGAGGCTTCGCTCTCGGTGGCGTTCTCGCTGCGGCGGCGCAGCACGGCGCGGATGCGCGCCAGCAGCTCGCGTGGCTCGAATGGCTTGGGCAGGTAGTCGTCGGCGCCGATTTCCAGGCCGATGATGCGGTCCATCGGGTCGCCCTTGGCGGTGAGCATCAGCACCGAGACCTTGGAGATCGGGCCGGGCAGCGCGCGGATGCGGCGGCAGACTTCGAGCCCGTCGGTGTCGGGCAGCATCAGGTCGAGGATCACGAGGTCGGGGGCGTGCTGCTGCAATTGCTCCAGGCCGCTCGCGCCGTCACCGGCGTGGTTGAAGGCGAAGCCCGACTGCGTCAGGTACTCGCCCACCATCTGCGCCAGGCGGGCGTCGTCTTCGATCATCAGGAGTTGGGGGGTGCTCATGCGCTTCATGGTCGTCCACAGGGAGCAAGCGGGCTTGAACGCTCCGTAAAGTTGGGTAAACCTCAGGCGTGGGTGTCAACCGGAGGTGCTGCGAAAAGCATAGCGTCGCGGGCCGCCGCCGCGGGTGGTTTCCCGCGGTTTTCTTCGAGAAGCGCCAACAGGGCGCCGGCCTCCACGTCCGGATCGGCGGTGCGCGCCCGCCCGAGGATTTCGCCGGCCAGTTGCCGCAGCATGACCGTCGAAGCCCGGATGCGGTCCTTGAAGCCGGCGTCGTCGAGCGTGTCCTTCAGGCTGCGGTTGAGCTCGGCGAACCACGGCATCGCGGCCTGGTCGAGCATCACGGCCGGGTTGCTCTTGTTGCTCGAGGCCGACCAGTCGCGCATCAGCCGCTGCACCGCGACATTCAGGCGCTGGCAGTGCTGCAGTTCGTCCTTCAGGCTTCCGAGCGCCGGCAGGTCGGTCAGGCGCCGCTGGAAGAAGATCTGCGCGAGCACGCCCCAGTAGTACGCGTAGTCCCAGATCACCTTCACCGGCAGCACCTCCGGGTCGCCGAAGAGCGGGTACTGGTCCTGGTAGAGCGCCAGCGTGCTCTCGTAGAACGAGTGGTAGATCTGGTCGTAGAGCTGGGCCCGGGCTTCCAGCGGCCGGCCGGCGCGGTCCTGCGCGACGAGGTCGGTGATGTAGGTGTTGGCGATCGCGATGAAGTCGCTGCCGGGCGAATAGAACGGGTCGAGAAAGAGCCCCGCCTCGCCCGTCATCGCCCAGCGCTCGCCCGAGAACACCTGCTTGCAGCCGTGCGAGAAGTGCTTGAGGAACGCGAAGTCCTGCAGCAGGTGGCGCTTGCCGTCCAGCGCCTCGTACAGGCGCGGCTGGTAGGTGGCGAACCAGGCCATCGCCTTCTCGAAGGTGTCGATGGTGTCCAGCGGATGCAGCGCCGGGTCGGCCACGATGCCCACCGAGTGCGAGCCGGAGGCCAGCGGAATCAGCCAGGCCCAGTAGCCGGCGCCCACGAAGTGGTTGGTCGAGAGCCAGCGCGCCTGCGGATTGCAGCGTTCGCGCCATTCGGCGTTGTCGCTCCAGTCGTCGACCGCGATGCGCTCGCCGATGCGGAACCACACCGCGTTGACGTCGTGCGCGTTGGGCTCGGCAAGGCCGAGCTTGCGCTTGAGCATGCCGGCGCGGCCGCAGGCGTCGATGAGCCAGCGCGCCTCCGTGGCGTGGGTTTCGTCGCCGCGCGTCCATTCGATGCGATGGGGCGCCGCGGGGTTTTCGGCCAGCTCGATGCGCCGCACCAGCGCGCTGTCGACGAAGCGCACGCCGTGCCGCACGGCTTCCTCGGCCAGGAAGTTCTCGAAGATGCCGCGGTCGATCTGGTAGCTGGGCACCGCCAGGTAGCGGCTCGCGCCGATCTCGGTGACGTTGTCGATGTCGCTGCGGCCTTCGCTGAAGAAGAAGCGAAAGCCGAACTTGCGCAGCTGCGCTTCGTCCATGTGCGCCTTGAGCCCGAGCACCGTGTCGAAGTAGTGCGCCCCGATCTCGACCGACGATTCGCCCACCTTGTGGGCCGCGTGCGGCACCGGGTGCGTGCGGCGCTCCAGCACCAGCACCTTCAGGTCGCCGAAGCGCTGCTTCAGCTGGATCGCCAGCGTGAGGCCGGCGAGACCGCCTCCCATGATCACTGCGTCAAACGAATCCAGCGCAGTGTCGGTCATGGTGTCAGTCCTTCGGAGGAGGCCGCAGCTGCAGCCTGAGTGACAGGGTGGGCGAGAGCTGCAGGCCGAACGCCGGTTCGTCCCCGCCTTCGACGTGCGCCAGCGATTCGAACAGGCCGAGCGCCTGCGCCATCGGGTTGATGGCCACCAGCGACTTTGCGGCTTCCGATCGCAGCGGCGTGTAGGTGGCCGCCGCGTCGTCGCCCGCCGCACCGTGGGGGGCCAGCGACCACTGCAGCGCGGCCACGCTGCGCTCGGTGCGCACGGGCGCGATCACCATCGCCACCGCGAGCATGCCGCGGCTGTCGGTCACCGATGTCAGGGCGCCGACGGTGGGCGTGTCGTAGCCCACCAGCAGCACCGGCTCCTGGTCGGCCGCGCATTGCACGGCCGCTTCGAGCAGGCCGGAGGCGAAGCTGTTTTCATAGGCCGACACGGCATTGCTCGCCGCCATGCAGCCCGTGCCGATGGTCCAGTACCCCACGGCCGCGTTGTGCACGGAGTTGTGGAACTTGGTGGGCGAGAGCATCTTCGGATCGCTCGCGAGCGTGCCGCACATGTAGTCGTTGATCGACAGGTCGCCGTGCGCCGAGGCGAACACACAGGGCACGTCGGCCGCGTTGCGGCCCGAGGCGGCCATGGAGGCGGCGGCCACTTCGAGCGCCAGCGCCACGGTGTCGGGCGCACGGCGGCGCTCGGCCGGGGCCAGCACCTGCGGCGACGGGCGCTTGGCCGGCGGATCGGTCAGCGTGCCTTCGCCGCGGAAGGCCGCGCGCGCGGCGTCCCAGCCGGGGAGGGTGGGCGTCCAGAAGGCCGGGCCTTCGATGTAGAGGGTGGGGGGCGTCGCGGTCGTCGTGCTCATGCGGCCGCCTTGCCGAACACCAGCGAGCAGTTGTTGCCGCCGAAACCGAAGGAGTTGGAGAGCGCGTAGCGCACCTCGCCGTGTTCGGGTGCGAGCCGGATCTGCGGTCCGAAGCCTTCGTCGATCGTGCGGGTGCCCACCGTGCCCGGCTTCAGGCCGCGTTCGATGGCCAGCAGGCTGATCACCGCCTCGACGATGCCCGCCGCGCCCAGCGTGTGGCCCATGAAGCCCTTGGTCGAACTCGCGTGCGTGGAGGCCGGGAAGCGGCGCGCCACCAGGGCGCCTTCGACCTCGTCGTTCTTCTGGCTCGCGGTGCCGTGCATGTTGATGTAGTCGATCGCCTCGGGCGGAAGTCCCGCGCGCAACAGGGCCTCGTCGAGCGCGCGCTCGGCGCCCAGGCCCTCGGGATGCGGCGTCGACATGTGGTGCGCGTCGCTCGCCTCGCCGTAGCCCAGGAGGCGCAGCGGTGCCGCATCGGCCCCGCCCTGCACGCGTTCGACCAACGCGAAGCCCGCCGCTTCGCCCAGACTGATGCCGTTGCGTCCGGCATCGAACGGACGGCAGGGCTCCGTCGACACCAGCTCCAGCGAATTGAAGCCGAACAGCACGCTGCCGCAAAGCGTGTCCACGCCGCCGACCACCGCCGCATCGGCCAGGCCCAGGCGGATCAACCGCTCGGCCGAGGCGAACACCTTGGCGCTGGACGAACAGGCGGTCGAGATCGTCTCGCTGGGGCCTTCGAGCCCGAGCACCTGCTGCACGAACATGGCGAGCGAATGGGGCGTATGCACCGCGGCGCGGCGCTGGTCGGGCGGGAACATGCCGTTCCCATCGAGCTGTGTGTAGGCCAGCTCGGTCTCGCCGATGCTCGAGGTCGAGGTGCCCAGGATCAGCGCGACGCGCGAGGCGCCGTACTTCTTGCGCGCGGCGGCCACCGCTTCGAGAAAACCATCGGCCTGCAGGCCCAGCCAGGCGAGCCGGTTGTTGCGGCAGTCCCACGAGGCCAGCGGCTCCGGCAGGCGGACTTCTTCGAGCCCGTCGACGCGGCCGATCCATGTGGGCAGGGGCGCATCGCCGAAGTCGTTGGCACGCAGGCCGCTGCGCGAGTTTTCGAGCGCTTCGGCCAGCGGCGCCTTGCCGACGCCGACGGCCGAGGTGGCCGTGTAGGCGCTGATCTGTAGAGGGGAAATACGGGAGAGCACGATGATTCTTGGAGCTGCGACAAGCGAAAGAACGTCGGTGTGACGACAGGCGTAATTTTCAGGCAATGAATGTCACGCAGCCTACCAGCAGAGCGCCCGGGCCCGCGTCGGCTGTTTCCCATAAGTGCAGCCTAGGGCCACGGCCCTATTGACGGTCGGCGGCGCTTGTGGTCGTCGTGAGGCGCGAGGCCAGCGCCACCAGGAGCAGCACCGGCACGCCCAGCAGCGCGGTGGCGGTGAAGAACTGGCTGTAGCCGTAGGCATCGACGAAGGCGCCCGAATAGCCCGCAATGAACTTGGGCAGCAGCAGCATCAGCGAGCTGAACAGAGCGTACTGCGTGGCCGAGTAGCTGATGTTGGTCAGGCTCGACAGGTAGGCGATGAAGGCCGCCGAGGCGATGCCGCCGGCCAGGTTGTCGGCCGAGACCACCGCGATGAGCGCCGTGAGGTCGTGCCCGCGCGAGGCCAGCCAGGCGAACAGCAGGTTGCTCGCGGCACTGAGCACCGCTCCCAGCATCAGCACGCGCATCACGCCCAGGCGCATCGAGAGCACGCCGCCCACGAAGGCGCCCACCAGCGTCATGACCACGCCGTAGATCTTGCTGACCGTGGCCACCTCGTCCTTGGTGAAGCCCATGTCCACGTAGAACGGGTTGGCCATGATGCCCATCACCACGTCGCTGATGCGGTAGATGGCGATCAGCGCGAGGATCAGCGCGGCCTGCCACTTGTAGCGGCGGATGAAATCGGCAAAGGGATCGATCAGCACGTTCTGCAGCCACTCGGCCGCGTTCTTCGCCTTGGGCAGCACGAGCCGCACCGGCTCGGGCGACAGCAGCACCGTGAGCACGCCTACGCCCATCGAGGCGGCCATCACGAGGTAGGCGGTTTTCCAGGCGCCGTTCTGGTAGGCCGCCGCGCCGGTCGCGGCGACGGCGGGCGCCACCTCGGCCCAGGCCGCGACCCACAGCACGCCGGCGCCGGCCCAGATCATCGCGAGCCGGTAGCCCGTTTGATACGCGGCGGCGAGCGCGGCCTGCTTGCGCGTCTCGGCCGATTCGATGCGAAAGGCGTCCAGCGCGATGTCCTGCGTGGCCGAGCCGAAGGCCACCAGCAGCGCGCACCAGACCAGCGGCGCGAGCCCGTTGCGCGGATCGTTCATCGCCATGCCGACCAGCCCGACGATCACCAGCGCCTGCGCCAGCAGCAGCCAGCCGCGGCGCCGCCCGAGCAGCGTGGTCAGCGGCGGCAGCGGCATCCGGTCGACCAGCGGCGCCCAGACCCATTTGAAGCCGTAGGCCAGGCCCACCCAGCTCAGGTAGCCGATGGTGGTGCGGTCGATGCCCGCTTCGCGCAGGCGAAAGCTCAGCGTGCCCAGCACCAGCAACAGCGGCAGCCCGGCCGAGAAGCCCAGCGCCAGCATGCGCAGCGTGGCCGGCTCGAGGTAGACCTTCAGCGTGTCGCGCCAGGACGGTGAGGGGGTGGTGGGGGTTTCGAGCGGCGGAGCGGACATGAGCCCCGGATTGTCCATGAGCCGCCGCGGGAATCGGCCGGCCCGTTTGTCTTCATTTGTTCCTATGATCCGCCCCCTATGTGCACACGATGCGAACGCCCCATTTCCGCCGCCTCGGCCGCTTCCCCGGCCTCGCCCTGGCAGCCGCGAAGAGCCTTCCTGCTGGCCGCGGCCGGTGCGGCCACCACGGCGCTCGGCGGTCCGGCCTTCGCGCAGGTCAACGTCGGCAATGCGTCGGTGGCACGCAACCTCGTGCCGGCGGACAAGATCGAGGCGGCCGGCGTCCAGCAGTACGGCCAGTTGCTCGCGCAGGCTCGCGCCAAGAACGCGCTCGCCGGCGACAACAATGCGCAACTGCAGCGGCTGCGTGCCATCGCGCAGCGGCTCATTCCCTTCGCCACGCCCTGGAACACACGGGCGCGCGAATGGAAGTGGGAGGTCAACCTGATCGGCAGCAAGCAGATCAACGCCTTCTGCATGCCCGGCGGCAAGATCGCCTTCTTCACCGGCATCCTCGAGCAACTCAAGCTGAGCGACGACGAGGTCGCGATGGTGATGGGCCACGAGATGGCCCACGCGCTGCGCGAACACGCCCGCGCCCGCATGGCCAAGAGCGCCGGCACCGGTGCGGCGCTGTCGATCGGCGCGCAGCTGCTGGGCCTCGGGCAGGTGGGCGACATCGCGGCGCGCGCCGGCACGCAGCTCATCACGCTCAAGTTCAGCCGCAGCGACGAGACCGAAGCCGACCTCGTGGGGCTCGAACTCGCGGCACGCGCGGGCTACGACCCGAAGGCCTCGGTGTCGCTGTGGAACAAGATGGCGACCGCCTCGAAGAACCAGGGCGGCTTGAGCTTTCTCTCGACGCACCCGAGCGGGACCGACCGGATCGCGAAGCTCGAGGCGAACATCCCGAAGGTGGAGAGCCTTTACCGGAACGCCAAGCGGAGCTGAGGCCGGCCTCCCTGCATGACTCCCTCTTCCGCTGGGAGAGGGCGGGGGTGAGGGCAGCGGCCTTCATATAAGAGTTGCGCCTCATCGGCGGCACCTCACCCTCACCCCAACCCTTGTATGTAGCAAAGTAGCGCTTGGCCGGCACAGGCCGATCGACCCAGGGTAGGCCTTCATGGTCATACCGAGGGGGAGCGAGGGTCGTGCCGGCCGACCTCGGTTCGTAGTGAACAGACAGCCCGAACGGTTGTGAGGTCTGAGAGACCGCATCGAACACAAGGAAGGGCGCTGTGTCATGAACGACGAAATCTTTATCGGTATCGACGTATGCAAGGCCTGGCTGGACGTGGCACAAGTGCCCGCCTTGGCTGCAGGTGAAGCCAGTGCATTTGCTTTGCGCGTGGACAACGAGGATGGTGCCCGTGCCGTTCTCGTGGAGCAACTCAAACGGCTGCGACCCACGCTGGTGGTGCTGGAAGCCACGGGTGGCTTTGAAACTGCGCTGGCAAGCCAGTTGTGCCTGGCCGGCGTTCCCGTGGCGGTGGTCAATCCGAAGCGGGTGCGCGACTTTGCCCGCGCCGCGGGCATCCTGGCCAAGACCGACAAGCTGGACGCGCAGGTGCTCGCGGTATTTGCCCAACGCATGCGCCCGCAGGTGCATGCACTGCCTGACGAGGCGCAGCAGGAACTTACCGAGCTGGTGGACCGGCGCGCGCAACTGGTGGCGATGCGAGCGCAGGAGAAGGCGCGCCTGACCACGGTCAAGCCGGTTGCGCGCAAGAGCGTGCGCGAGCACATCGCGTGGCTCGATGCACGCATCAGGCAGATCGAGCGTGACCTGGACGGGCGCTTGAAGGACTCGCCTCTGTATCGGCCCAAATACGACCTTCTGGACAGCGTGCCGGGCGTGGGACGGGTGACGATCACCACCTTGCTCAGCCGCATGCCCGAGCTGGGCACGCTGGAGAGAAAGCGCATCGCTGCGCTGGCGGGCGTCGCCCCGTTTGCCGACGACAGCGGCAAGCGCCGTGGCCAGAGGTACATCCAGGGCGGGCGCGCAGACGTGCGCTGCGTGCTGTACATGGCCGCGCTCAGCGCAGCGCGATGCAACCCCGTGATCAAGGCGATGTACGAGCGCCTGCGCGCTGCCGGCAAGCCCTTCAAGGTTGCCATCACCGCCTGCATGCGCAAGCTGCTCGTCATTCTCAACGCCATGCTCAAGTCCGAGCAGCCCTGGCGCACTGACCCGATTGCTCGGTAGGTATTGACACGGTTGCTCTCCCCGAGGGGAGAGGGAGCAAATCTCCCCAACCCGGTCTTCAGCACAGCCGTCATTCCGGCTGGCACATTGCTTGCATCTCGACTTGTACACAAGTTTGGATGCCTGATGATGGTGCATGAATACGACCCGCTGAACGCCGCCGCCTGGATCGCGAAATTCGCGACGCCCGTGGCCGGTGCCGAAACTGCCGACACCCCCGGCGTGACCCTGCCGCTCGCCGGGCTGCGCTTCGCGGTCAAGGACAACATCGACGTGGCCGGCGTGCCCACCACCGCCGCCTGCCCGGCCTTCGACCGCCGGCCCACTGCGCACGCGGCTGTGGTGCAGCGCCTGCTCGAAGCCGGTGCATCGCTGGCCGGCAAGACCAACCTCGACCAGTTCGCCTGCGGCCTGAACGGCACGCGCTCGCCATATGGCGAGGTGCCCAACGCCTTCGATGCGCGCTACGTCTCCGGTGGCTCCAGCTCCGGTTCGGCGTACGTGGTGGCTGCGGGCGAGGTCGACTTCGCCCTCGGCACCGACACTGCCGGCTCCGGCCGCGTGCCCGCCGGGCTCAACAACATCGTCGGCCTCAAGCCTTCCCGCGGGCTGCTCAGCGCCTTCGGAGTGGTGCCTGCGGCGCAGAGCGCGGACTGCGTTTCGATCTTCGCGCGCACCGTGGCGCTCGCCGTCGAGGTCATGCTCGCCGCCTCCGGCCACGACCCGCGCGACCCGTACTCGCGCGACATCGCGATGCTTCGCAAGCCGCTGCCCGCACGCTTCAACTTCGGCGTGCCCGACACGCTGAGCTTCTTCGGCGACACCGCCGCCGAAGCAGCCTTCCGCGATGCGCAGGCCAAGCTCGTGGCACTGGGCGGCACGGCCGTCACCATTCCCTACGCGCCGCTCGCCGAAGCCGCCGCGCTGCTCTATGAAAGCGCACTCGTCGCGGAACGCTACGCCGCCGTGCGCGAGTTCTTCGACGCGCACGCCGACGAGGTGATCGAGCCCGTGCGCAGCATCCTCGCGAGCGGAAAGAAATATGTCGCCGCCGACGTGTTCGACGCGCAGACCCGCCTTCGCGCCATTGCGCAACAGGTCGAGCCGATGTGGCGCGACATCGACGTGCTGCTGGTGCCCACCGCGCCCACGCACTACACGCGTGAAGCCATGCGCGCCGACCCGGTCGTGCTCAACCGCAACCTCGGCGCGTACACCAACTTCGTCAACCTGCTCGACTACGCCGCGCTCTCGGTGCCGAGCAGCCTGCGACCGGACGGCCTGCCGTTCGGCATCACGCTGATCGGCCCGAGCGGCAGCGATCTCGCACTGGCCGACCTCGGCCAGCGCTACCACCACGCGACCGGCCTTGCGCAGGGCGCGACCGGCCAGCCACTGCCCGCACCGCGCCCCGTGCCGGGCCTCATGGCACCGGCGGCGCAGACGCTCGCCATCGCCGTGGTCGGCGCGCACCTGTCGGGCATGCCGCTCAACGGCCAGCTCACCGAACGCGGCGCCACGCTGCTGCGCGCCACGACCACATCGGCTGCCTACCGCCTCTTCGCACTCCCCGGCACCACACCGCCCAAACCCGGCCTGCAACGAAGCGCGGAAGGCGGTGCCGCCATCGCTTTGGAGATCTGGGCCGTGCCCATCGCGCAGGTCGGCAGCTTCCTCGCGCTGATCCCGCCACCGCTCGGCCTTGGCAGCGTCGAGCTGGCCGACGGCAGCTGGGTCCACGGCTTCATCTGCGAAGGCCACGCACTGGCTGGCGCACAGGACGTGACCCACCACGGCGGCTGGCGCGCCTATGTCGCGAGCCGTGCCGCTGCCCTTGCCAATTGATCGACTGACCGACTGACCCAGGAGTCCCGATGAGCACCTTCGACAAATCTTCCGCCTCGCGCCGGCAGTTGCTGCAAGCCAGTGCAGCGGGCCTGGCCGTGCTGACCGCGCCCGCCATCGTGCGCGCACAGGCTGCGCCCAAGCTGCGCATCGGCTACTGGCCCGTGGCCGCCGGCCTGCCGTTCTTCGTGGCGGTGGACCGCGGGTACTTCAAGGAAGCGGGACTCGACGTGGAGCCGCTCAAGTTCGCCGCCGCGCAACAGATCATGGAAGGCATGCTCGCGGGCCGCTGCGACGGCAGCGCCAACGGCACCGGCTCGGCCAACCTCGCGATCGGCGAGATCGCGCAGCCGGGCCTCTTCAAGATCTTCTGCACCAACCCGAGCAACGCGAAGTTCGTGCTCGACGAGTTCATCGTCGCCAAGGACAGCCCCGTCAAGACCGTGGCCGAACTGGCCGGCAAGAAGGTCGCCTCGGGCCCCGGCATCCAGAACGTCACGCTGTGCAAGACCATGCTGGAGCGCGCCGGCGCCAAGGGCGCGGTGGTGAGCGAGCTGCCCATCGGCCAGCACGTGGCGGCGCTCGCCGCAGGCCAAGTCGATGCCTGCTACACGCTGGAGCCCACCGGCACCATCGGCCGCATGAACGGCACCACGCGGGTGATCGAGGCGGGCGTCGTCGCCAGGTACATCCTCGGCGACCCGATGGCGCCGTGGCATGGCGGGGCAGCGAGCCTCACCTCCGAGTTCATCAAGAAGAATCCCGAGGTCGCGAAGAAGTACATCGCGGCGTACGCCCGCGGCGTGGAACTGGTGCGCACCAAACCCGACGACGCACGCCAGCACATGAAGGGCTACACCGCCATCGAAGGCAAGCTCACGGCCGAAGTGCCGCTCGCCTCGTACATGCTCTACAACGAGTTCAAGCCAGGCGACGTTGCGTACTTCCAGAAGTTCTACGACCTGTTCACCGAGAAAGGCATCTTCGAGAAGAAGGTGCCGGTGGACGCACTTCTCTACAAGGCCTGACCATGGCCGACGCAAGCACGACCACGGCCGCGCCGTGGACCCCGCCGGCCAGCCTCAATGCTGCCGCGCCCAAACCGCCGCTGCGCGACCGGCTGCTGCCCTTCATCGGCCCCGTGATGCTGTTCATCGTGTGGGACCTGGTGGTGCGCCTGGGCTTCATCAAGCCCATCCTGCTGCCCTCGCCGGCCGACACCATCG
Organism: Variovorax sp. W1I1; assembly: GCF_030815625.1. Taxonomy (NCBI): domain Bacteria; kingdom Pseudomonadati; phylum Pseudomonadota; class Betaproteobacteria; order Burkholderiales; family Comamonadaceae; genus Variovorax; species Variovorax sp. W1I1. The sequence goes on from NZ_JAUSWZ010000001.1 coordinate 6,457,436, forward strand.
CCGCGCTCATCACGGGGCTCGCGGGCGGGCCGCTGCTCACCGACTTCGCGATGACGGTGTGGCGCACGCTGCAGGCCTTCCTCATCGCGGCGGTGGTCGGCGTGCCGCTGGGCGTGCTGCTCGGCAGCAACGAGAAGGCCTACCGCAGCGTCGAGTTCCTGATCGACTTCTTCCGCTCCACGCCATCGTCCGCGCTCATTCCGCTGTTCCTTTTGATCTTCGGCGTGAGCGACGTCAACAAGATCGCCATCGCGGCGTTCGGCGCGCTGCTCATCGTGGTGTTCAACAGCGCCTACGGCGTCATCAATGCGCGGAAGCAACGCGTGATGGCGGCGAAGGTCATGGGCGCCTCGCGCTGGCAGGTCTTCAAGGACGTGCTGATCTGGGAGAGCCTGCAGCCCAGCTTCGTCGGCCTGCGCTCGGCGGTGTCGATGGCGCTGGTGATCGTCATCGTGGCCGAGATGTTCATCGGCTCCGACACCGGCCTCGGCCACCGGATCATCGATGCGCAGCAGGTGCTCAACGTCAAGAGCATGTACGCGGCAATCCTTGCCGCTGGTGCGCTCGGCTACGCCCTCAACATTCTTTTCCTCGTCGCCGAGCGCCGCATCGTGCATTGGAGCGGACGATGAAAGTCACGCAAGACATCGTCATCAACGGCCCGGTGTACGCCGACGTGCCCAAGCCGGTCTTCAAGCCCGGCCCGGCCGGCACGCACATCACCATTCGGGGCCTCACCAAGTACTTCGCGGGCTGGCCGCTGTACGAGAACTTCGACCTCGACATTCCCAAGCACAAGATCGTCTCGGTGTTCGGACCCAACGGCTGCGGCAAGTCCACGCTCATCAACATGATCGCGGGGCTGGTTCCCATCGACGCGGGCGAGATCCTGTTCGATGGCAAGCAGCGCAAGGACACCAAGATCGGCTACGTGTTCCAGAACTATCGCGAGGCGATGTTCCCGTGGATGCGCACCATCGACAACATCGCCTATCCGCTGAAGCTCGAAGGCCGCAGCAAGGCCGAGGTCGATCGCCGCATGGAAGAACTGGTCGCTTCGTTCGACGTCAAGTTCGACCTCAAGCGCTTTCCGTACGAACTCTCGGGCGGCCAGCAGCAGACCGCATCGATCATGCGGGCCCTCGCGCCCAACCCCGAGGTGCTGTTCCTCGATGAGCCCTTCTCCGCGCTCGATTTCGAGATGACGCTCTTCATCCGCGAGAAGCTGCAGGAGGTGTTCATGCAGACCGGCACCACGATGCTGCTGGTCTCGCACGACCTCGAAGAAGCCGTGTACCTCGCCGACGAAGTGCTGCTGCTGACCAAGCGGCCGACCAAGGTGGCCGAGATCCTGCGCTACGGCGATGCGCGCCCGCGCACCGTCGAGACGCTGAGCACCGAGAGCTTCGTCGCGACGAAGAAGCTCAGCCTCGACATCTTCCAGCGCGAGGTGCGCCGATGACATTGGAGATCAACCTTCCTGACGTGCACGCCGAAGTCAGCGCCGTGTTCGCGCGCTACGAAGAGGCGCTCGTGACCAACCAGCGCGCCGTGCTCGACGAGCTCTTCTGGAACAGCCCGCACACGCTGCGCTACGGCTTCTCCGAGAACCACTACGGCCACGCCGACATCCGCATCTTCCGCGCCTCGCTGCCGGTGCAGAGCCCGCCGCGCGAGCTGCTGCGCACGGTCATCACCACCTACGGCCGCGATTTCGCGACGGCGAATGTCGAGTTCCGCCGCGAAGGCAGCCGCGAGATCGGCCGCCAGAGCCAGACCTGGATCCGCACGGCCGAGGGCTGGCGCGTCGCCGCCGCCCACGTGAGCCTGCCGGCCTGAACGGACGGCACATTTTTTGCACTTCCTTCCCACTCCTCGAAAGAACGCCATGACAAGTCCAATCAATCGTCGCGATTCCCTCAAGTCCCTGGCCGCGCTCGGCGCCGCCGGCACCCTCGGGGGCTGGAGCGCCCTCGCCAGCGCGCAAGCCAAGCCGCTCACGGTCGGCGTGATCTACGTCGGCGCGCGCGACGACTACGGCTACAACCAGGCGCACGCCATGGCCGCCGCCGAAATCAAGAAGCTGCCCGGCATCAAGGTGGTCGAGGAAGAAAACGTGCCCGAGACCGCCGCCGTGCAGAAGACCATGGCCGGCATGATTTCGCAGGACGGCGCCAAACTCCTGTTCCCGACCTCGTTCGGCTACTTCGATCCGCACATCCTGGCCGTGGCGCCCAAGTACCCCGACGTGCGCTTCTCGCACTGCGGCGGCCTCTGGACCGAAGGCAAGCACCCCAAGAACGCGGGCAGCTTCTTCGGCTACATCGACGAGTGCCAGTTCCTGAACGGCGTGATCGCCGCGCACATGACCAAGAGCAACAAGATCGCCTTCGTCGCCGCCAAGCCGATTCCGCAGGTGCTGCGCAACATCAACGCCTTTACGCTCGGCGCGCGCTCGGTCAAGCCGAACATCACCTGCAGCGTGATCTTCACCGGCGACTGGTCGATGGCCGTGAAGGAGGCCGAGGCCACCAACAGCCTGGCCGACCAGGGCTGCGACGTGTTCACCATGCACGTCGACGGCCCCAAGGTGGTGGTCGAGACAGCAGCCAAGCGCGGCAAGATGGTCTGCGGCTACCACGCGAGCCAGGCCAAGCTCGCGCCCAATGCGTACCTCACCGGCGCCGAGTGGAACTGGCTCACCGCCTACAAGACCGCCATCGAGGCCGCGCAAGCCGGCAAGCCGCATCCCAACTTCCTGCGCGGCGGCCTGAAGGAGGGCTACGTGAAGATGTCCGCCTACGGCCCGATGGTGACGGACGCCGCGAAGAAGCAGGCCGACGACATCAAGGCCAAGATGATCGCGGGCACCTTCGACATCTTCAAGGACGGCATCAAGGACAACAAGGGCGCGGTCGTGGTGCCGGCCGGCAAGGTGTTGAAGCAGACGGACCTGGAACTCGAAAAGATGAACTACCTCGTCGAAGGCGTCGTCGGCCAGGTCTGAGTTCCGCGCCATGCGTCACGCGCTCAAGGAATTCGCCCTGCCGGTGTTCGCCATCGCGGCGGCGCTGCTGCTGTTCGGCGTGCTCGTCGCCTTCGCCGGTGTCGACCCGGTGGAGGTGTGGGCGACGCTCTTCAAGGGCGCGTTCGGCGACTGGTTCTCGTGGCAGAACACCTTGCAGCGCGCTGCACCGCTGATGCTCACCGCGCTGTGCGTGGCGCTGCCGGCGCGCGCGGGGTTGATCGTCATCGGCGGCGAAGGCGCGCTGGTGCTGGGCGGGCTGGCCTGTGCGGCGCTCGCGCATGCCGTGCCGCTGCCCGGCAATGTCGTGGGCACGGCGATCGTCTGCATCGCGGGCGCGCTCGCCGGTGCGCTGTGGATCGTGCTCGCGGGATGGTTGCGCCAGTACCGCGGCATCAACGAAACCATCAGCAGCCTGCTGCTGGCCTACATCGCCATCGGCATCTTCAAGCACCTGGTCGAAGGGCCGCTGCGCGATCCGGCCAGTCTTAACAAGCCATCGACCTATGCACTGAACGATGGGCTGCTGATCGGCGGCATCGGCGGATCGGATGTGCACTGGGGCCTGGCGATCGGCGTCGTGGCGTGCCTGGGGCTCGGCTGGTGGCTGCGCGCGACCGCGTCCGGCTTCTCGGTGCGCGTGGTCGGCGGCAATCCGCGCACCGCGCAGCTCGTGGGCCTGCCGGCCACGCGGCTCATTCTCGGCAGCTGCGCGCTGGGCGGCGCCTGCGCGGGTCTCGCGGGCGCGGTCGAGGTGGCGGCAGTGCACACCAACGCCAACGCCTCGCTGATCGCAGGCTATGGCTACGCGGGCATCCTCGTGTCGTTCATCGCGCGGCACAACCCGGTGGCCATCGTGCCGGTGGCAATTTTGTTCGGCGGCTTCGGTGCGGCGGGCAGCCTGCTGCAGCGGCGGCTCGGGTTGCCCGATGCGTCGGTGCTGGTGCTGCAGGGCATCGCGTTCGTGCTGATCCTTGCGAGCGAGGGCCTGCGCATGATCGACTGGAAGGCGCTGCGTGCGCGCCTGTTCCGCGCTTCGGGGAGCCCGGCATGACCGCCGATCAATGGATTGCACTGGTCGCAGGCATCGTCGGCGGTGCGCTACGCGTTGGGGCGCCATTTCTCTTCGTGAGCCTCGGCGAATGCCTCACCGAGAAATCGGGCCGCATCAACCTCGGGCTCGAAGGCGTGCTTGTGCTGTCGGCGATGGCGGCCTTCGGCGGCGCCTACCTCACCGATTCGGCTTGGCTCGGCGTGCTGATCGGCGCGATGGCCGGGGCCGTGCTCGCGTTGTTGCACGGCCTTCTGTGTTCGCTTGATCGCGTGAACGACGTGGCAACGGGCATCGCATTGATGCTGCTCGGCACAGGCCTCGCGTTCTATCTCGGCAAACCGCTGATCCAGCCGCAGGCGCCGCAGATCCCCGCGATACCGCTGGGCTTCTGGAGCGACAACACGGTGGTGCGTTCGGCGCTGCAGCTCAATGCGCTGGTGCCCATCGGCATCGCGCTCGCGGTGCTGCTCTGGTGGGGCTTCGCCCGCACGCGCGCCGGCCTGCTGGTGCGCATGGCCGGCGACTCGGCGCAGGCCACGCGCGCGCTCGGCTACTCGGTCTCGGGCCTGCGCATCGCGGCGACCACGGCGGGCGGCTTCATCGCAGGGCTCGGCGGCGCATCGCTCACGCTGTTCTATCCGGGCAGCTGGAACGAAGGCATCTCCAGCGGCCAGGGCCTGATCGCCGTGGCGCTCGTGATCTTCGCGCGCTGGAGCCCGCTGCGCTGCGTGGGCGCGGCCTTTCTCTTCGGCGGTGCGGGCGCCATCGGGCCCGCGCTGCAGTCCATCGGCATCGGCTGGGGCTACCACCTCTTCAACACCGTGCCCTATGTGCTCACGCTGGTGATCCTGGTGCTCACCTGCAAGCCGGGCAGCACGGCCATCGGCAGCCCCGGCGAACTGTCATCGACAAGGAACTGAACACCATGAGCGGTCTGGGTGGCCTCAACAAATCGGCGCACGGCGTCGTCGTCGGGCTGGTGCAACTGCAGTTGCCGAACGTGAAGACGCCGGCCGACCTTGCCGCGCAGACGCAGCGCATCTGCGACATGGTGGGAAAGGCGCGCCGCAACCAGCCGACGATGGACCTCGTGGTGTTTCCCGAATACGCGCTGCACGGCCTCTCGATGGACACCAACCCCGAGATCATGTGCACGCTCGACGGCCCCGAAGTGGCGGCCTTCAAGCGCGCGTGCATCGAGCACCGCATCTGGGGCTGCTTCTCGATCATGGAAGCCAACCCCGGCGGCAACCCCTACAACAGCGGCCTCGTCATCGACGACCAGGGCGAGATCAAGCTCTACTACCGCAAGCTGCACCCGTGGGTGCCGGTCGAACCGTGGGAGCCCGGCAACCTCGGCATTCCGGTGTGCGACGGACCCAACGGCAGCAAGCTCGCACTGATCATCTGCCACGACGGCATGTTCCCCGAGATGGCGCGCGAGGCCGCATACAAGGGCGCCGACATCATCCTGCGCACAGCGGGCTATACCGCGCCGATCCGCCATGCGTGGAAGATCACCAACCAGGCCAACGCCTTCTGCAACCTCGCCTACACAGCGAGCGTGTGCCTGTGCGGCAGCGACGGCAGCTTCGACTCGATGGGCGAGGGCATGTTCTGCAACTTCGACGGCACGGTGCTGGTCGAGGGCGGCGGCCGCGTGGACGAGATCATCACCGCCGAACTGCGGCCCGACCTTGTGCGCGAGGCGCGCACCGGCTGGGGCGTGGAAAACAACATCTACCAGCTCTACCACCGCGGCTACGTCGCGGTGAAGGGCGGCGCGCAGGACTGCCCCTACACATACATGCACGACATGGCTGCCGGCACCTACAGGCTGCCGTGGAGCGCCGACGTGAAGGTGACCGACGGCACCTCCTGCGGCTTCGCGCCGCCGGAACGCAACTACCAAGGATGAGCATCGACATGACCACAGCAGCAGCAACCACCGCCGAACGCCATGTGGCCGCCGAGCCCTACGCCTGGCCCTACAACGGGGACCTGCGCCCCGAGAACACCGCGCTGATCGTGATCGACATGCAGACCGACTTCTGCGGCAAGGGCGGCTACGTCGACGTGATGGGCTATGACCTCTCGCTGGTGCAGGCGCCGATCCAGCCGATCGCGCGCACGCTCGCGGCGCTGCGGCCGCTGGGCTTTCACATCATCCACACGCGCGAAGGCCATCGGCCCGACCTCGCGGACCTGCCCGCCAACAAGCGCTGGCGCTCGCGGCAGATCGGCGCCAACGGCGTGGGCATCGGCGACGACGGCCCGTGCGGCCGCATCCTCGTGCGCGGCGAGCCGGGCTGGGAACTCATTCCCGAACTCGCGCCGCTCCCCGGCGAAGTGGTGATCGACAAGCCCGGCAAGGGCTCCTTCTATGCCACCGACCTGGAGCTGATCTTGCGGACCCGCGGCATAGAGAACCTGATCCTCGCGGGCATCACGACCGACGTGTGCGTGCACACCACGATGCGCGATGCGAACGACCGCGGCTTCGAGTGCCTGCTGCTGTCGGATTGCACGGCGGCGACGGACCACGGCAACCATCTCGCCGCGCTCAAGATGATCACGATGCAGGGCGGCGTGTTTGGTGCGCACACCACCTCGCAGCAACTGCTGGCCGCGCTGGGCTGATGCACGCATGAGCACCACTGCGCCTCACGCCATCGGCGCACTGCCCGCAGGCAGCGGCGCGCTCGCGCTCGACACCTACGAGCTGACCAAGCGCTTCGGCGCCTTCACCGCAATGGACCGCGTGACCATGCGCGTCGAGCCCGGCACGGTGCATGCGCTGCTCGGCGAGAACGGCGCGGGCAAGAGCACGCTGGTGAAGTGCGTGGCCGGCTTCCAGCGCGCGGAGGAGGGCAGCATCCTGATCGACGGGCGCGAGCAGGACATCGCCAACCCGATCGTCGCGCGTGCACTGGGCATCGGCATGGTCTACCAGCACTTCACGCTGGCACCGGGCATGACGGTGGCCGAGAACCTGTTGCTGGCCGGCGGCAAGACGCCCGCGCTGATCGATTGGAAAACCAAGCGCGCGGAGTTGAAGGCGTTTCTCGCGACCACGCCCTTCAGCCTCGACCTCGATGTGCGACCCTCGGAGCTCGCGGCGGGCGAGAAGCAGAAGCTCGAACTGTTGAAGCAGCTGTACCTGAAGCCGCGCCTCCTGATCCTCGACGAGCCCACTTCGGTGCTCACGCCGCAGGAGGCCGACGAGGTGCTGGGCCATGTGCGCGAGTTCGCGCGCAGCGGGCTGTGCACCGTGCTCATCATCACGCACAAGTTTCGCGAAGTCATGGCGTATGCGGACAGCGTGACGGTGCTGCGCAGAGGCAAGGCGGTGCATCACTGCCGCGTGGCCGACACGAGCCCGGCGCAATTGGCGCAGGCCATGATGGGCGGCGAAGATGCGGCGGTTGCCGCGCCGGCTTCAGCGCCGGTCGCGAGGAAGCCCCTGGCTGACGCAGCGCCCATCGCGTTGAAGGTCGAAGGCCTCAAGGCGCAAGGCGACCGCGGCACGCTCGCGCTGCATGACCTGAGCCTGTCGGTGCGCGCGGGAGAAATCCTCGGCGTGGCGGGCGTCTCCGGCAACGGACAACGCGAACTGGTCGAAGCCCTGGTCGGGCAGCGCCCGCGGCTGGCCGGCCGCGTGAGCGTGATGGGCCATCCGTACAACGCGCGCCGCGCCGAGAACCGCAGCCTCAAGGTCCGCAGCCTTCCCGAGGAGCCGCTGCGCAACGCCTGCGTGGGCGACCTCAGCGTGGCGGAGAACATGGCGCTGCGCGATTTCGACAGGCCACCGTTGTCGCGCGGCGGCGTGCTGAACTTTCCGTACTGGCGCAGCCGCGCACGCGAATGGATCGCCGAGTACGGCGTCAAGACGCAGGGCGAGGGCGCGCCGATCCGCAGTCTTTCGGGCGGCAACGTGCAGCGCGCGGTGCTCGCGCGCGAACTGGCCGGCGACATCAACGTGCTGATCGCGGCGAACCCGGTGTTCGGCCTCGACTTCGCCGCCGTCGCGGAGATCCACGCGCGCATCGTGCAGGTGCGCGAGAAGGGCGGGGCGGTGCTGCTGATCAGCGAAGACCTCGACGAACTGCTCGAGCTGGCCGACCGCATCGTGGTGATGAGCGAAGGGCAGATCGTGTTCGAGACTTCTGCCGCGGGTGCGGAGCGCCACGTCATCGGCGCGCACATGGGCGGCGGACACCACTGACCGGAGCCAGCATGCGCATAGAACAAGCCAACCCCTTCGCCTACGAATTCGAGATCCGGAACACGGCGCTGGTCCTCATCGACATGCAGCGGGACTTCATCGAGCCCGGCGGCTTCGGCGAAACGCTGGGTAACGACGTGTCGCTGCTCGAAGCGATCGTTCCCGCGACGCAAGCCACACTGGCGGCATGGCGCAAGGCCGGCGGCCTGGTGGTCCACACGCGCGAGGCGCACAAGCCGGACCTCTCCGACTGCCCGCCCGCCAAGCGCAACCGCGGCAACCCGAGCCTGCGCATCGGCGACGAAGGCCCGATGGGCCGCATCCTCGTGGCCGGTGAACCCGGCAACCAGATCATCGATGCGCTCGCGCCGGTCGAGGGCGAGATCGTCATCGACAAGCCCGGCAAGGGCATGTTTTTCGCGACCGGCCTGCACGAGCTGCTGCAGCAGCTCGGCATCACGCACCTGCTGTTCGGCGGCGTCACCACCGAGGTCTGCGTGCAGACCAGCATGCGCGAAGCCAACGACCGCGGCTACGACGGCCTGCTGCTCGAAGATTGCACCGAGAGCTACTTCCCGGCCTTCAAGGCGGCGACGCTCGACATGATCCGCGCGCAGGGCGCCATCGTCGGCTGGACCGCGCCGAGCGCGGCGTTGCTCGCCGCGCTGAGCCACGCGACCTGAAGCCGGTGGCAGCGACTACCATCCCCCACGTGTCTACCGTCCGACCCCGCCCAGCTCCCTCCGCGCCCGCGCCCGCCGCCGATACGGCCGTTTTTCGTACACGCGCCGACGAGGTCTACGCGCAGCTCAAGCGCGACGTGGCCGAGTTCATCCTCGTGCCCGGCGACCGCTTCACCGAGAACGAGATCAGCGACCGGCTCGGCGTGTCGCGCACGCCGGTGCGGCAGGCGCTGTTCCGGTTGCAGCAAGAAGGTTTCGTCGAGGTGCTGTTCCGCAGCGGCTGGCGCGTGCTGCCCTTCGACTTCGACCAGTTCGAGCAGCTCTACGACCTTCGCATGGTGCTGGAGACCACCGCGGTGCACCGCATCTGCGAGGCCGATCACCGCGTCGACCGCAGCCTGCTCGACACGCTGGCCGGCATCTGGCTCGTGCCCGTGGCCGAGCGCAGCACCGACACGGCGCAGGTCGCGCAGTGGGACGAAGCCTTTCACTGCTCGCTGGTCGCGGCCGCCGGCAACGCCGAGATGGCGCGCGTGCACAGCGACGTGACCGACCGCATCCGCATCATCCGCCGGCTCGATTTCACGCAGCAGCCGCGCATCGAAGCCACTTACGACGAGCACGCGAAGATCCTGAAAGCGATCCGCGCGAACCGGGGCGATCAGGCCGCGATGCTGCTGCGCGCGCACATCGAGACCAGCCAGGCGGAGGTGCGAAAGATCACGTTGCACCAGGTGCATCTGGCGCGGCATGCGGGCAAGGCAACGCCGCGTTGAAGGAACTCAGTCCGCGGTGATGTTCCCGCGCTTCACCACCCCCGCCCACCGGTCCGCATCCTTCTTCACCAGCGCGCCGAACTCCGCCGGCGTCGAGCTCGCCGGCACCATCCCCTGCGACTCGAACGACTTCGCCACCTCGGGTTGCTTCAACACCGCCGCGATCTCCTTGTTGAGCCGCGCCACCACATCGGGCGGCGTGCCCTTGGGCGCGAGCACGCCGTACCACATGTCCACGTTGTCGGCGGTCACGCCGGCCTCGGCGAGCGTGGGCACGTCGGGCAATTGCGGCAGCCGCTTGCTGCTGCCGGTGGCAATGGCCTTGAGCTTGCCGGCCTGGATGTGCTGCAGCGCCACGTGCACCGGCAGGAACATGTAGTCGATGCGCCCGCCGAGCAAGTCGGTTACCGCGCCGGCCGTACCCTTGTACGGCACGTGCAGCAGGTCGGTGCCGGTGCCCTGCATCAGGAGCGCCATCGAAAGGTGATGCGGCGTGCCCACGCCCGGCGTGGCGTACGTCAGCTTGGCCGGCTCCGCCTTGGCCGCGCTCACCATCTGCGCGACCGACGTCGCCTTCTGCACGTTCGGGTTGGTCACCAGCAGCAGCGTGCCCCACGAAGTGAGCGACACCGGCGCGAAGTCGGCCACCGGGTCGTAGCCGAGCGACTTGTAGAGGCTGCGGTTCATCACCAGCGTGTTGACCTGCACCAGGAGCGTGTAGCCATCGGGCTTGGCGCGCGCGACTTTTTCGCTGCCGATGTTGCCGCTCGCGCCGGCGAGGTTCTCCACGATCACCGGCTGGCCCAGCAGCGCGGGCAGGCGCGCGGAGAGTTGGCGCGCGACGAGGTCGATGCCGGTGCCCGGCGTGTAGGGCACGACGAGTGTGATCGGCTGGTCGGGCCAGGCGTGGGCCGCGGCGGCGCTTGCCGCAACGAGCAGGGTGGTCAGGGTCTTGGCAATGAATCGCATGGTGTCGTGTCTCCGTCTTGTTCTGTGAGGGAAGTGCAGGCGCTCAGAGGTAGGAGGCGCGCGCCTTCAACGCGACCGGGTCGTAGCCGGCCACGCGCTTGTAGTTGTCCGAAATGGCCTGCAGCTCGGCGTGGCTCACCACGTCCTCGATCTGCCCGAAGCGCTTGCCGCCCGAGCGCTCGAACACTTCGCGCAGGATCGCGTCGGGCGGGTTGCTGCGGTTGGTCAACACCACGTTGGTGGTGGCCTTCACGCGCGCGCGGTCGTAGTCCTCCAGCGCCGCGGTGCCGACGCCCAGGTCCTTGAGCGCGCCCGCAAGAAAACGCGCATCGATGATCGCCTGTCCCGCGCCGTTGGAGCCGCGCGGCACCATCGGGTGTGCGGCGTCGCCCAGGAGCGTGAGGCGGCCGTGCGTCCAGCGCGGCAGCGGGTCCTGGTCAACCATCGGGTACTCCAGGATGGTGTCCGATGCGCGGATCAGCGCGGGCACGTCGAGCCAGTCGAAGTGCCAGTCGGCGAACGCCGGGAGAAAGTCCTCGAGCCGGCCGGCGCGGCTCCAGTCGCGCATGGCGGATTGCGGCGCATGGATCTCGGCGACCCAGTTCACGAGTTGGTGGCCTTCGGCGTCGATGTCGTTGCGGATCGGGTAGATCACCATCTTGCCGACCGCGAGCCACCCCGCGCGCACCATGCTCGCGCCCGAGAGAAAAGGCTTCCATCGCGCGGTGCCGCGCCACATGTTCACGCCCGAATAGCGCGGCGCGCCTTCGTTGGGATAGAGCTGCTTGCGCAAGGCCGAGTGAATGCCGTCGCAACCGATGGCTACGGCACCGCGTACAGCAGGTGCGTCAGCGAAATGCACGGTGACGCCGCCCGCATCCTGCGTCACGCCGGTGCAGCGGTGGTTGCAGACCACGCTGTCGGGGCCGAGGCGCTTGAGCGTTTCTTCGAGCAGCACCGTCTGCAGGTCACCGCGATGGATCGAGAACTGCGGCCAGTCGTAGCCCGCATGTTCGCCCGCGGCCTCCTGGAAGATCAGCTGGCCGTGTTCGGTGAAGAAGATCGACTCTTTCGTGCGCACCCCCACCTTGTCCAGTTGCGGCAGCAGGCCGAGCTCGGTCAACTCGCGCACCGCGTGGGGCAGCAGGTTCACGCCCACGCCCAGCGGCTTGAGCTCGGGCACGGCCTCGTACACGCGGCATGCAATGCCGGCCTGGTGCAGGCTCAGCGCGAGGGTGAGGCCGCCGATGCCGGCGCCCAGGATGATCACTTGCTTGTCGTTCATGGCTCTAGAAAGTCTTCCGTTTGTCTCGGGTCGTATTGGGAACGGAAGTCAGCCATTTGTGAAATTTAGATGTGCTATGGATTTATCATGAATCCTTATGAACCTCTCGACCCGCCAGATGCGCGCCTTCCTGCAGGTGGCGCGCCTAGGCAACTTCACGCGCGCGGCCGAGCAGGCGCACATCACGCAGGCCGGACTGAGCATCCTCATCCGCGAGATGGAAAAGCAGTTGGGCTGCCGGCTCTTCGACCGCACCACGCGCGTGGTGACGCTCACGCCGTCGGGCCGCCGGCTGCTGCCGGTGGTGGAGCGCCTCGTCACCGACCTGGACGACGTGGCCGCGCAGCTCGGCGCCGAGGGCGATGAGGCGCGGCAGACCCTGCGCATCGCGGCGACGCCGCTGGTGTCCTCGCACCTGCTGCCGCAAGTCTTCAACACCTTCCGCGAGGCGCATCCGCAGGTGAGCCTGCGCCTCTTCGATGCCGACCTGCGCGATGTGGAAGCGATGGTCACAGCCGGCGATGCGGACATGGGCCTCGGCTTCTTCTTCAAGGCGGCGGCGGGCCTGGAGCGCACGCCGGTCGGGCGCTTTCACTTGATGCGCGTGGCGTCATCCGCAGACGAAGACGATGAAGCGCCGGCCATCGGCACCGCGCCGTGGTCCGTGCTGCGCAGCGCCGAACTCATCGGCTTGCCATCTGGCAACCCGATCCAGAAGGTGATCGACCAGCACCTGATGGCCACCATCGGCCGCGCCGATGCGCAGCGGCCCACCTTCAACTTCTTCGGCACGCTGATCTCGATGGTCGAGGCCGGCTTCGGCACCGCGGTGATGCCGACCTTCGCGCTCGCGGCCTGCCGCCGCCACCGGGTGCGCACCGACGTGCTGGTCAAGCCGAAGGTGGGGCTGGACTTCTATCGCATCGCCAAGCGCGGCACGCACGAGACCGAGGCGATGCAGGCCTTCGTCGCGACGCTGGAGAAGGCGCTGCCCGCGCTCTCGCGCTGAACGCTCAGCTCAGAGCGTGAAGTCGTAGTCCACCGTGATCGGCGCGTGGTCGCTGAACTTGATGGTCTTGAAGATCTGTTCGGTGCGCGCGAGCGCCGCGGTCTTCGGCGTGGCCAGGTGGTAGTCGAGCCGCCACCCCACGTTGCTCGCATAGGCCTGGCCGCGGTTGCTCCACCAGGTGTAGGCCTCGTCGGTGGTCTCGGGCTTGAGCATGCGGTAGACGTCCACCAGGCCCGCGCCTTCGGCGCCGGCGTCCAGCAGCTTCGTCATCCAGGCGCGTTCCTCGGGCAGGAAGCCGCTGTTCTTCTGGTTGCTGCGCCAGTTCTTCAAATCGATCTGTTGGTGCGCGATGTTGATGTCGCCGCACAGCACGAACTCGCGCTCCTTCTTGAGCGCCACCAGGTGCGGGAAGAAGCCCTTGAGAAAACGGAACTTGGCCAGTTGCCGCTCCTCGCCCGAACTGCCGCTCGGGAAGTAGCAGCTGATGACCGAAAACTTGCGCTTGGGCGTATCGAAGCGCAGTTCGAGGTAGCGGCCTTCGGCGTCGAACTCGGCATCGCCCCAGCCCACGATGACCTGGCTCGGTGCGTGCTTGGTGTAGATCGCGGTGCCGGCGTAGCCTTTCTTCTCGGCGAAGTGGAAGTGGCCCTTGAGGCCTGCCATCTCCTCGAAGCGGCCTTCGATGTCGCTCGCCTGGACTCGGATCTCCTGCATGCAAATACAATCCGGCGCAAGTTCGGCCACCCAATCGGCGACGCCCTTGGTGGCCGCCGAACGCAGGCCATTGAGATTGAGACTGGTCAGTTTGAACAAAGGAATTCCCGATGGCTGTAGATGGTGAGAAAAGCAGCGCGGTGGCGCAGGACTTCGTCCAGTTCGCGCGCGATGCCGGCGTGCTTCGCTTCGGCGAGTTCAAGACCAAGGCCGGCCGGATGAGCCCCTACTTCTTCAATTCGGGGCTCTTCGACGACGGCGCCAAGATCGCACGGCTCGCGGGATTCTATGCAGACCGGCTGATCGAGAGCGGCCTCGAATTCGACATGATCTTCGGCCCCGCCTACAAGGGCATCCCGCTGGGCGCCACAGTGGCCGCCGAGCTGGCCCGGCGCTGCCGCAACTACCCCTTTGCCTACAACCGCAAGGAAGCCAAGGCGCACGGCGAGGGCGGCAACCTGGTGGGCGCGCCGCTCCAGGGCCGCGTGCTGATCGTCGATGACGTGATGTCCGCCGGCACCGCGGTGCGCGAATCGATCGCCGCGATCCAGGCCGCCGGCGCCACGCCGCATGCCGTGGCCATCGCGCTCGACCGGCAGGAAAAAGCCACCGAGAACGGCGTCGATGTGGACCACAGCGCCGTGCAGTACGTGCGCAACCAGCTCGGCCTTTCGGTGATCGCCATCGCCACGCTGGACGACCTGCTGAGCTACCTCTCGGGCGATGCCGCCGCCGACCTGGGCGCGCACCGCGAGCGCGTGCTGGCCTACCGCACGCGCTACGGCGCCCACTGAGGAACCAACAGCGATGCGCACACGCGATCACGGCAAGCCCCACCGCCTGCTGGCGGCGGCATCGTTTTTCCTGGCGGCCTTTGCTTCCGTCGGCGTTGCGCGTGCACAGGGCAAGGACGTGCCCGCCGGCAGCATCTACACCTGCACCGATGCGCAGGGCCGCACGCTCACGGCGGACCGTCCGATTCCTGCCTGCAACGACCGCGAGCAGCGCGAGCTGAGCCCGAGCGGCCTCACGCGCCGCAAGATCGAACCCACATACTCGGCGCGCGAAATGGCCGAGCGTGAAGACCGCGCCCGCGAAGCCGCGGTGCAGGCCGCCAAGGCAACCGACGAGCGCCGCCGCGAGCGCGCGCTGCTGGTGCGCTACCCGAGCCCCGCCTCGCACGACCGCGAACGCAAGGAGGCGCTGTCGCAGGTCGATGCGGTGATCCAGGCGGCGCAGAAGCGCATTGCCGAACTGGGCGAAGACCGCAAGAAGATCGACGAGGAGCTCGAGTTCTACAAGAAGGACACGAGCAAGGCGCCGGGCGCGATGCGCCGTAAGCTCGAAGACAACACGCAGAGCATGGCGGTGCAGCACCGCTTCATCGCCGAGCAGGAAGAAGAGAAGAAGCGGGTGAATGCGCGCTTCGATGAAGAGCGCGCGCGGTTGAAGCCGCTGTGGGGACCCGCTCCGAGCGCAGCCGCAGCAGCAGCGGCATCACGCTGAACCTGCCGGGGCCGCGATGGCCCCGGGACTCGTTGATCGATCTCAGCCCAGCTTGGCTTTCAGCAGCTCGGTGACCTGCGCCGGGTTGGCTTTGCCGCCGCTGGCCTTCATCACCTGACCCACGAGGCCGTTCAGCGCCTTCTCCTTGCCGCCACGGTATTCCTCGACGTTCTTCGCGTTCTTGGCGATGACTTCATCGAGGATCGCGTCGAGTGCGCCGGTGTCGGCCATCGGCTTCAGGTCCTTGGCTTCGATGATCGCGTCCACGTCACTGCCTTCGCCGGTCCAGAGGGCGTCGAACACCTGGCGCGCCGCATTGTTCGGCAGCGCGCCGTCGGCGATGCGTTTGACCAGCTGGCCGAGCTGCTGCGCGCTGACCGGTGCCGCTTCGATGCCGATCTCTTTTGCGTTCAGGCGACGCGCCATCTCGCCGGTGATCCAGTTGCTCGCGAGCTTCGGCGTCGCGCCGGCCTTCACCGCTTCGTCGAAGTAGTGCGCGAGCGCAAGGCTCTGCGTGAGCTGCGCCGCGTCGTATTCCGACAGGCCATGGTCGCGCACATAGCGCTCGGCCATCGCACGCGGCAGCTCGGGCATTTCGCCGCGCACGCGTTCGATCCAGTCGGCCGCAATCACCAGCGGCGGCAGGTCGGGGTCGGGGAAGTAGCGGTAGTCGGCCGAATCTTCCTTGGCGCGCATCGCACGCGTCTCGCCGGTGTCGGGGTTGAACAGCACCGTGGCCTGCTCGACCTTGCGGCCGTCCTCGATCTCCTCGATCTGCCAGCGGATCTCGTAGTCGATCGCCTGCTGCATGAACTTGAAGCTGTTCAGGTTCTTGATCTCGCGCCGCGTGCCCAGCTTGTCGCCGGGCTTGCGCACCGACACGTTGGCGTCGCAGCGGAAGCTGCCTTCCTGCATGTTGCCGTCGCAGATGCCGATCCACGTCACGATCTTGTGCAGCTCCTTCGCATAAGCCACGGCTTCGGCGGTGGAGCGCATGTCGGGCTCGGTCACGATTTCCAGCAGCGGCGTGCCGGCGCGGTTCAGGTCGATGCCGCTCTGGCCGATGAAGTCCTCGTGCAGCGACTTGCCCGCGTCTTCTTCCAGGTGGGCGCGCACGAGGCGCACGGTCTTCTTCTCTTCGCCGAGGAAGAAAGACACCGAGCCGCCCTGCACGACCGGAATCTCGAACTGGCTGATCTGGTAGCCCTTGGGCAGGTCGGGGTAGAAGTAGTTCTTGCGCGCGAACACGCTGCGCGGCGCGACATGCGAGCCGAGCGCAAGGCCCAGCTTGATGGCGCGTTCGACCGCGCCCTTGTTCATCACCGGCAGCGTGCCGGGAAGCGCCAGGTCCACCGCGCAGGCCTGCGTGTTCGGCTCGGCACCGAAGGCCGTGGAGGCGCGGCTGAAGATCTTGCTCGCGGTCGAGAGTTGCGCGTGCGTCTCGAAGCCGATGATGACTTCATAGCCGCGCACGAGCGGGCCGGTCGGGCGGCCTTGTTGCTGTGCTTCGAAGGTGTTCACGGTCTCGCTCATTTCAGAAGCCCTTCGGCGTGCGCGTGTGCCAGTCGGTGGCTTGCTGGAAGCGGTGCGCTGCGTTCAGCAGCTTGGCTTCGCCGAAGTAGTTGCCGATCAGCTGCAGGCCCACGGGCATGCCGCCGTCGAAGCCCGCGGGCACGCTCATGCCGGGCAGACCAGCGAGTGAGGCGGGCAGCGTGAAGATGTCGGCGAGGTAGTCGGCCACGGGGTCGTCACCGTGCTCGCCGATCTTCCACGCGGTGGTCGGCGCGGCGGGGCCGGCGATCACGTCGCATTGCTTCAACGCCTGCTGGAAGTCGTCGGCGATCATGCGGCGCACCTTCTGCGCCTGCAGGTAGTACGCGTCGTAGTAGCCGTGCGAGAGCACGTAGGTGCCGATCATGATGCGGCGCTTCACTTCGTCACCGAAGCCTTCGGCGCGCGTCTTCTCGTACATGTCGGACAGGTCCTTGTACTGCTTCGCGCGATGGCCGAACTTCACTCCGTCGAAGCGGCTCAGGTTGCTCGACGCTTCGGCCGCGGCCAGGATGTAGTACACGGGAATCGACAGCTCGGTGCGTGGCAGCGACACCTCGACGCGCTTGGCGCCGAGCTTCTCGTACTGCGCGAGCGCAGCGTCGATGGCGGCGCGCACGCCGGGTGCCACGCCTTCGCCGAAGAACTCCTTCGGCACGCCGATGCGAAGGCCCTCGAGCGAGTCGTTCAATGCGCGGCCGAAGTCTTCGGCGGGCTTGTCGATGGAGGTCGAATCGCGGTCGAGATCGGGGCCACAGAAAGCCGACAGCAACAGCGCGCAGTCTTCGGCCGAGCGGGCCATCGGGCCGGCCTGGTCGAGACTTGATGCGAAGGCCACCATGCCGTAGCGCGAGGCGCGGCCATAGGTCGGCTTGATGCCGGTCACACCGCAGAACGATGCGGGCTGGCGGATCGAGCCGCCGGTGTCGGTGCCGGTGGCTGCGGGCGCAAGGCGTGCCGCCACGGCCGCCGCGCTGGCGCCCGAGGAGCCGCCCGGAATGCGGTCGCGGTTCCACGGGTTCTGCACCGGCACGGCCTTGTCGTGGCCCACTGCGGGCACGGCGACGTTTTCGTTGGCCGAGCCCATCGCGAATTCGTCGCAGCTCAGCTTGCCGAGCGTGACCGCGCCGGCTTCGGCCAGGCGGCGCACCACGGTCGCGTCGAAGGGCGAGCGGTAGCCCGCGAGCATCCTCGAGCCGGCGGTGGTGGCGAAATCGGTGGTGACGAAGATGTCCTTGTGCGCGATCGGCACGCCGGCCAGCGCCGGAGCATTGCCAGCGGCGAGGAGCGCATCGGCCTTGCGGGCCTGGGCCAGCGTGACTTCCTCATTGACGTCGACAAAGGTGCCGAGCGATTCGTGGGCCTTCATGCGGCCGAGAAAAGCCTGCGAGGCTTCGACGGCCGAGACCTTGCGCTCGGCCAGGGCCCTGGCCAGGGCGACCACGCCCATCTGGTGCAGTTGCTGTTCGCCGCTCATTATTCGATCACCTTGGGCACGAGGAAAAGGCCGGCTTCGACGGCGGGGGCGCTCTTCTGGTTGGCTTCGCGGTTGTCGGGTTCGCTCACCACGTCGTCGCGCAGGCGCAGGGTGATGTCTTCGATGGCGGCCACCGGATGGGCCAGGGGCTCGATGCCGGCGGTATCGACCGAACGCATACGTTCGACTAAATCGAAAAAGCCGTTGATCTGGCTGAGCATGCGCTCGCTTTCGTCGGAGGCAAGCTGCAGCCGCGCCAGGGAGGCGATGCGTGCGATATCTGAAGCGTCAAGGGACATGGGTCGGACCGGTCAAAAACCGAAGGTAATCGCACGCCTAAGGGGGTGCTAACACGGGAATCAGAGGGGATTCGGGTATTATCCCGCCTTTGCCGCAACCCCCGCGAACGCGCCGGCTTTTGCGCCAAAAACGATCAATTCACCCCGTCAAACGACCCAAAAATAGAGCGACGACCTGCCGATGCGCAGGCCGTGCTCAGAGGATTCCGCACATGTTTGGAGCTTTCCGTCGGTACTTTTCCACCGACCTTGCGATCGACCTCGGCACCGCCAACACCCTGATATTCGCCCGCAACAAGGGCATCGTGCTGGACGAGCCCTCGGTCGTCGCCATCCGCCACGAAGGCGGCCCCCACGGCAAGAAGGTGATCCAGGCTGTCGGCCGCGAAGCCAAGGCCATGCTGGGCAAGGTGCCCGGCAACATCGAGGCGATCCGCCCGATGAAGGACGGCGTGATCGCCGACTTCGTGATCACCGAGCAGATGATCAAGCAGTTCATCAAGATGGTGCACCCGCGCACGCTGCTCACGCCGAGCCCGCGCATCATCATCTGCGTGCCCTGCGGCTCGACCCAGGTCGAGCGCCGCGCCATCAAGGACGCGGCCGAAGCGGCAGGCGCCACGTCGGTCTACCTCATCGAAGAACCCATGGCCGCGGCCATCGGCGCAGGCCTTCCCGTCAGCGAAGCCTCGGGCTCGATGGTGGTGGACATCGGCGGCGGCACCACCGAAGTGGGCGTGATCTCGCTGGGCGGCATGGTCTACAAGGGCTCGGTCCGCGTGGGCGGCGACCGCTTCGACGAAGCCATCATCAATTACATCCGCCGCAACTACGGCATGCTGATCGGCGAGCCGACGGCCGAAGTCATCAAGAAGACCATCGGCTCGGCCTTCCCGGGCTCCGAAGTCAAGGAAATGGAAGTCAAGGGCCGCAACCTTTCCGAAGGCGTGCCGCGCAGCTTCACCATCAGCAGCAACGAAGTGCTGGAAGCCCTGACCGATCCGCTCAACAACATCGTCTCGGCCGTGAAGAACGCGCTGGAGCAGACGCCGCCCGAACTGGGCGCCGACATCGCTGATCGCGGCATGATGCTCACCGGCGGCGGCGCCCTGCTGCGCGACCTCGACCGCCTGCTGGCCGAGGAAACGGGCCTGCCGGTGCTCGTGGCCGAAGACCCGCTGACCTGCGTGGTGCGCGGCTGCGGCATCGCCCTGGAGCGCATGGACCGTCTGGGCAGCATCTTCACGAGCGAGTAAAAGGCGAAAGCCATCATCGGCCGGCCTCTGCTTGCATAGGCCGGCTTTTTGTTATTTGATTCCGCACCACCGCCGGGTCTGAATTCATGCCTCTGGGCACGCTCGATCGCACAGCGCCACCCCTGTTCAACCAGGGACAGTCGGCACTCAGCAAGCTGATCTTCTTCGGCGCGCTCTCCCTGTTCCTCATGGTGGCCGATGCACGCTTTCATATCGTGCAGCCGATCCGCGCGACGCTCGGCGCGGTGCTCTACCCGGTGCAATGGGTGGCGCTCAAGCCGGTGCAGCTCATGATGGGCGGCGGGCGCTACCTCGAAGACCTGCAGACCGCCCAGCGCAACGAGGCCGATGCCCGCAAGGCGCTGATGATGCAGGCCCAGCGCGCGAGCCAGGCCGACACGCTGGCGCAGGACAACGCGCGCCTGCGCGAGCTGCTCGAGCTGCGCCAGACCACCACCACGCCGGGCCGCGCGGCCGAGGTGCTCTACGACGCGGCCGACCCCTACACCCGCAAGATCGTCATCGACCAGGGCCTCGCCCACGGCGTGGCCGCCGGCTCGCCGGTGATCGACGCGCACGGCGTGCTCGGCCAGGTCACGCAGGTGCTGCCCCTCACGAGCGAAGTCACGCTGGTGATCGACCGCGACCTCGCGATTCCCGTGCAGAACACCCGCACGGGCGTGCGCAGTGTGGCCTTCGGCGACGCCTCGGCGCACGGCGGCGGCCTGGAACTGCGCTTCATGGCCGCCAACGCCGACCTGCAGGAGGGCGACCTGCTCTCCACCAGCGGCGTCGACGGCATCTACCCATCCGGTCTGCCGGTCGCGAAGATCGAGCGCATCGAGCGCCGCGCCGACTCGGCCTTTGCCCGCATCTACTGCGTGCCGCTCGCCAGCGTGACCGCCGCGCGCTACGTGCTGGTGCTCGAGCCGACCGGTGCCCCGACCGCGCCGCCACCCGCCGCGCCCGCGACCACGCAGCGCAAGCGCGCCGAGGGCAAGCCCGGCGCCGGCAAGAACGAGAAAAAACCTGCAGGGGGAGGCGGCCGATGATCAAGCGTCCCGGCCAGCAGCAGCTCCTGCTGCCCGTCAGCCCGCTCTTCATGTGGACCAGCCTCATCGTGGCGCTCCTGGTCAACATGATCCCCATCGGCCGTGCCGCCTGGATGCCCGACCTGCTGGCGCTGGTCATCGTGTTCTGGGGCGTCCACCAGCCCTCGCGCGTGGGCATCGGCGCGGCTTTCGTGTTCGGCCTCTGCATGGACGTGCACCAGGCCTCCATGCTCGGCCAGCATGCGCTGTCCTACACGACGCTGGGCTTCTTCGCGATCATGATCCACCGGCGGCTGCTCTGGTATCCGGTGCTGTCGCAGGCGCTGCAGGTGCTGCCGCTCTTTGCGCTGTCGCAGCTCATCGAGGTCATCACGCGGATGATCGGCGGCGGCGTGTTCCCGGGGTGGTCGGTGCTGATCTCGCCCGGTGTCGAGGCTCTGTTGTGGCCCCTGGCGAGCGCGCTGTTGCTGGCCCCCCAACGCCGCACCCCGGAACCGGACGAGAACCGCCCCCTCTAAGCCCTGCCCGCGGCATTTGCCATTGCCCCAGCGCGCGCCTAAGCTCCCACCGCCATGACCGAAATCCGCAACGTCGCCGCCGACCTCGCGCGCTTCAAGCGCCGCGTGATCGTGATCGGCCTCGCTGTGCTTTTCGCGTTCGGCCTGCTGAGTTCGCGGCTGATCTACCTGCAGGTCACGCGGCATGAAGACCTGGCCGAGCAGGCCGAGAGCAACCGCACGGCCATCGTGCCGGTGGTGCCCAACCGGGGCCTGATCCTCGACCGCAACGGCATCGTGCTGGCCTCGAACTACTCGGCCTACACGCTGGAGATCACGCCTTCCAAGGTGAACGATGTCGAGGAGACCATCGACAACCTCACGCAGGTGCTGGAGGTCTCGCCGCGCGACCGCCGCCGCTTCAAGCGCCTGCGCGAAGACTCGCGCAGCTTCGACTCCATCCCGATCCGCACCCGCCTGAGCGACGAAGAAGTGGCGCGCTTCGCGGCCCAGCGCTACCGCTTCCCGGGCGTGGAGATCAAGGCGCGCCTGTTCCGCAATTACCCGAACGGCGAGACCGGCTCGCACGTGCTCGGCTACATCGGCCGCATCAACCAGCGCGAGAAGACCGCGATGGAAGACTGGGAAGAAGAAGAGCAGGCCAACTACAAGGGCACCGACTACATCGGCAAGCTGGGCATCGAGCAGAGCTACGAGAAAACGCTGCACGGCCAGACCGGCGTGGAGCAGATGGAAACCTCCGCGGGCGGCCGCGCCATCCGCCGGCTGGCGAGCCATCCGGCGACGCCGGGCAACACCGTGATGCTGTCGCTCGACATCAAGCTGCAGAAGCTGGTGGAAGACATGTTCGGCGACCGCCGCGGCGCGCTGGTGGCCATCGACCCCAAGACCGGCGAGGTGCTGGCCTTCGTGAGCAAGCCCACGTTCGACCCCAACCTCTTCGTCGAAGGCATCGACACCGAGAGCTGGAAAGAGCTGAGCGAATCGCTCGACAAGCCTTTGCTCAATCGCGCGCTGCGTGGCACCTATCCGCCGGGCTCCACCTACAAGCCCTTCATGGCGCTGGCGGCGCTGCAGACCGGCAAGCGCGGCGCGAGCGTGGTGGTGAACGACCCCGGCTACTTCAACTTCGGCGGTCACCGCTTCGGCAGCCCCGAAGGCAACCTGGGCGGCGTCGACATGCGGCGCTCGATCCAGCTTTCGAGCAACATCTACTACTACTCGCTGGCCAACGAGATGGGCGTGGACCTGATCCACGATTTCATGAAGCCGCTGGGCTTCGGCCAGATCACCGGCATCGACCTGGGCGGTGAGGTGCGTGGCGTGCTGCCCAGCACCGAGTGGAAGCGCAACGCCTACAAGCGGCCCGAGGCGAAGAAGTGGTATGCGGGCGAGACCATTTCACTGGGCATCGGCCAGGGCTACAACGCCTTCACCATGCTGCAGCTCGCGCAGGCGACGGCCATCGTGGCCGACGGTGGCATGAAGCACAAGCCGCACCTCGTGCTGGCGACCCGCAACACGGTGAGCGGGCAGGTGGTGCCGCTGCCGCAGCCGCCGGCGGAAAACCTCGGCTTCACCGCCGCCAATGTCGCGGTGGTCCGCGAGGGCCTGACCAGCGTGGTCACCAGCGGCACCGCGCGCAGCGTGTTCGCGGGCGCGGGCTACCAGGCGGCCGGCAAGACCGGCACGGCGCAGGCCGTGACGCAGGCGCAGAACACCAAGTACAACGCCCGCGCGCTCGAGGAGCACCAGCGCGATCACGCGCTCTTCATGGCCTTCGCGCCGGTCAACAACCCGAAGATCGCCGTCGCGGTGATCGTAGAGAACGCCGGCTGGGGCGCCGGCGCCGCCGCGCCCATCGCGCGCCGGGTGTTCGATTACTGGCTGATGGACCAATACCCGAGCGAAGCCGACATGGCGGCCATCAAGACCGGCAAGGCCGGCGCGCCGATGGGCAAGCCGCGCGTGGCGAGCGAAGTGGCGTGGCCGGTGGCGGCGACTGCCGCCCCCGCACCCTGAACCTCTTGCTCTCTCTTCCCCTGGGGTGAGGGTGAGCGGCCATCGAGGCCGCTATGTTGTGAGGCCGACGCCCTCACCCTAGGCCTCTCCCATAGGGAGAGGGGACAACACGGGAGCCTCAGCCAGCCACGGTGCCGCTGACTTCACCCAGACCGATACGCACAGCCCCCGTGCGCTCGCAGTAGCCGCGAATCACCAGCGTGTCGCCGTCTTCCAGGAACGTGCGCTTCTCGCCGTTCGGCAGCGTGATCGCCTGCTTGCCGCCCAACGTGAGCTCGATCAGCGAACCGGCCTCGTCCGGCTTCGGTCCCGAGAGCGTGCCCGAGCCCAGCAGGTCGCCGGGCTGCAGGTTGCAGCCGTTCACCGTGTGGTGCGCGATGAGCTGCGCGGCGGTCCAGTAGGCGGCCTCGGTGGTGTTGCCGCGCGTGAGGCGCGCGGGCGCGATGCCTTCGGCGCGCATCTTCGCGGTCTGCAGCAGCACTTCGAGCGTGATGTCGAGCGCGCCGGCTTCGCGGTTCGACGGCGCATCGAGGTACGGCAGCGGTTGCGGGTCGCCCGCGGGCCGCTCGAACTTCGCGCGGAACGGCGCGAGCGCCTCCATGGTCACGATCCACGGCGACAGCGTGCTCGCGAAGTTCTTCGAGAGGAACGGGCCGAGCGGCTGGTATTCCCAGGCCTGCAGGTCGCGCGCCGACCAGTCGTTGAGCAGCGTCACGCCGAACAGGTGGTCTTCGGCCTCGCCGATGGCGATCGGCTCGCCCAGCGCGTTGCCGCGGCCGACCAGAAAGCCCAGCTCCAGTTCGTAGTCGAGGCGCTTGGACGGGCCGAAGCTCGGCTCGGCCGCATCGGGCGCCTTGGTCTGGCCCTGCGGGCGCTTGAAGACCTGGCCGCTCACGCCGATGGACGAGGCGCGGCCGTGATAACCGATGGGCACCCACTTGTAGTTGGGCATCAGCGGCTGGTCGGGGCGGAAGAGCTTGCCGATGGTGGTCGCGTGGTGGATGCCCGTGTAGAAGTCGGTGTAGTCGCCGATGCGGCAGGGCACCGTCATCTCGGCCTTGGCTTGCGCGAGCAGCGCCTTCGACCATGCGGCCTGCTTGTCGCTGCCTTCGGCGAGGCCCGCGGAAATCGCGGCGCGCAGGGCCTGGCGGTCCTTTACGCTCGCGCCCATCAGCGCGTTCATGTCATCGGTGTCCACGAGGCCCGCGGCCTTCAGGTCGAGCACCTGGTCGCCGATGGCGACGCCGATGCGGAAGGCCTCGCTGCTGCCCGCGGTGCGGAAGCGGCCGAAGGGCAGGTTCTGGATCGGGAAGTCGGTGCCGGCTTCGTTGGCCGAGGCGACCCAGCTGCGCAGCTTGGGGTCGTGGGTGGCGTTCAGTGCGATGGTCATGGATGTCTTTCTGTGGATCTGTTCAATCTGCGGTCATGCCGGCCTTCTTGGCCACATCGCCGAGGCGCTGGTATTCGGTCTGCGTGAGCGTCGCCAGCTCCTGCGCGGTCGAGCTGCGCGGCGAGAAGCCGGCCTGCTGCAGCTTGGCCTTCACATCGGGCATCGCGAGCGCTTCGACAAAAGCTTCGTTCAGCGCCTTCACGACAGGCGCCGGCAGGTTCGCCGGCCCGTACACGCCGAACCACGGATCGAGCGCGTAGCCCTTGAGGCCTGCCTCGGCCATCGTCGGCACGTCAGGCAGCGACGGCGACCGCGCCGGCCCGGCGACAGCCAGCGCGCGCAGCTTGCCGGCCTGGATGTGCGGCAGCGACGCCGGCAGGTTGTCGAACATCACGCCGATGTTGTTGCCCAGCATGTCGGTGATGGCCGGGCCGCTGCCCTTGTAGGCGACGTGCACGAGCTCGGTGCCGGTCATCTGCGCGAACATCACGCCCGCCAGGTTCATCGATGTGCCTGCGCCTGCGGTGGCGTAGGGCAGGCCGGGGTTCTTCTTCGCGGCGGCGATCAGGTCGGGCACCGACTTGATCGGCGACGCCGCCGGCACTTCGAGCACGATCGTCGAGGTGCCCAGCAGGCTGATCGCGGTGAAATCCTTGCGCGGATCGAAGGCCATCGACTTGTAGATGTGCGGGTTCAGCGCATTGGTCGAGATCGCGCCGAAGCCGATGGTGTAGCCGTCGGGCGCGGCCTTGGCCACCGCGTCCATGCCGATGTTGCCGCCCGCGCCGCCGCGGTTGTCGATGAGCACCGGCTGGCCGAGCTTTTCCGACACCTTCTGGCCCACGGTGCGCGCCACGAGGTCGGTGGTGCCGCCGGGCGTGTAGGGCACGACGAAGCGAATCGGCTTCGACGGAAAGTCCGCCGCGTGCGTGAGCAAGGGCGCAGCGAGCAGGGCGATGGCGGCCGCGCGGCGCGTGAGAGCGAAGGCGTTCTTCATCATGGCTTGAACTGGTCCTTCAGCCCCGCCCAGCAGTCGGCGTAGTCGGTGTCGAGCGCCGGGCTCTTCAGCGCAAAGTTCGTGGGAATGAAGCGAAAGCGGCTCTCGAACATGAAGGCCAGCGTGTTGTCCAGCTTGTGGGGCTTGAGGTCCGCGTGCGTCGCCTTGTCGAAGGCTTCCTCGTCCGGGCCGTGCGGCACCATGCAGTTGTGCAGGCTCGCACCGCCGGGCTTGAAGCCGCCCGGCTTGGCGTCGTATTCGCCGAGCACCAGGCCCATGAACTCGCTCATGAGGTTGCGGTGGAACCACGGCGGACGGAAGGTGTTCTCCATCACCATCCAGCGCGGCGGGAAGATCACGAAGTCGCAGTTCGCGGTGCCGGGCGTGTCGCTGGGCGAAGTCAGCACGGTGAAGATCGACGGATCGGGATGGTCGAAGCTGATCGAGCCGATGGCCATGAAATGCGCCGTGTCGTACTTCACCGGCGCGAGGTTGCCGTGCCAGGCGACGACGTTGAAGGGCGACTGCTTCGTTGGCGCTTTCCAGAAGCGGCCGGCGAATTTCTTGACCAGCTCGTAGGCGCCGCCGTCTTCCTCGAAAGCTGCCACAGGCGCCTGGAAGTCGCGCGCGTTCGCGAGGCCGTTCGAGCCGATCGGGCCCAGTTCGGGCAGTCGGAAATGCGCGCCGTAGTTCTCGCACACGTAGCCGCGGGAGAGACCGTCGGGCAACGCGACCTTGAAGACCATGCCGCGCGGCAGCACCGCAATTTCGCCGGGCTTCACGTCAAGCACGCCGAGTTCGGTCGTGATGACGAGGCGGCCTTGCTGCGGCACGACCAGCATCTCGCCGTCGGCGTTGACGAAGGCGCGCTTGTCCATCGAGCGGCCGGCCAGGTACATCAGCGAGCCGATGCCGACCTGCGATTCGGCGTCGCCGTTCGCCGCGACCGTGTGCATGCCATCGACGAAGTCGGCCTCGGCCGCGCCATCGAGCGGCATCGGGTGCCAGCGCATCGGCTCGGGCGGCAGCGCGATTTCGCGGTCGCCGCCGGTCGTCCAGTTCGACTGTGCGTATGGCTGGTAGCGGCCTGACACCACCGAGGGCTGGCGGCGGTAGAGCCAGGTGCGGCGGTTCTCATGGCGTGGCGCGGTGAAGGCGGTGCCCGAGAGCAGCTCGGTGTACAGGTCGAAAGGCCCGCGCTGCGGGTTGTTGCGGCCCTGCGGCAGGGCGCCGGGCACGGCTTCGGAGGCGTATTCGTTGCCGAAGCCGCCGAGGTAGCGCCGTTCGGTGGCGGGAATGTCGGTCATGGTGTTCTCTTTCGAAAATCGCGATGAGGTTGGAACGCGTGCCTAGCTGCCGCGCGCGGCTTCGAAGGCCTCGCGCAGTACGGCGAGCGAGCCGATGTGGTTGGCCAGCACGAGCACGAGGCGCGCGTTGAAGGCGTGGCTCTCCTCGGTGGAAAGCCCCTGGTGCGCCTCGATGAGCGCTTCGTAGAAGTCGTCGGGCGCCTCGAGGTTCGGCGTGGTGTTCAGTGCTTGCATGCTCATGCCTTTGTCATGCTCTTGCCAGTGCGCGGTCGATGGCCGCACGGATGTTCGCTGGGGTGGGTTGCCGCCAGCGCGCACACACATGCTGGTCGGGCCGCAGCAGGTAGACGGTACCGGGTTGCGCGTCGTAGCGCTGGATGGCGAGTGCGCCTTCGGGCGTCGTGTCTTGCACGCGCACGATGTGCAGCGGCGCGTCGCTGGCGTTCAGCACCTGCGCGCTTCGCTCGGCGGCTTCGCCCGCGCCGAAGACCAGCGCGGTGAACTGCTGGCCATGGCATTCGCGCAGCAGCCAGCCGGTGCTTCCGTCGGCTCGCACGGTCGGCGCATCGGCTGCGGCGGCGCCCGGCACCATCGCGCCCTTGAAGGCGTCGGCATCGACCGTGTTGAGCGGCGAATCGCGCAGCACCGCCGGCACCGAGAGCCGACCGCTGTTGACCAGCGTGCGCGCAAAGGCATGGCGCTTGGTCAGTTCCAGCACCGCGTCGCGGAAGAGACGGCTCACCTCGCTCTTCGGCGTGATGAAGTCGGTCGCGCGCGTGGAGTGGCGGATGTTCTCGTCGGCTGCGAATTCGCGCTCGCTCGCATAGGTGTCGAGCAGCGCATCGGGCGCGTCGCCCTGCAGCACCGCGGCGAGCTTCCACGCGAGGTTGTCCGCGTCCTGCACACCCGAGTTGGCACCGCGCGCGCCGAAGGGCGACACGCCGTGCGCCGAGTCGCCCGCAAAGAGCACGTGGCCATGGCGAAAGCGCTCCATGCGCTGGCACGCGAAGGTGTAGACGCTGGCCCAGCCGATCTGGAACTGCACGTTCGCAAAACCGATGCTGTCGAGCAGCGCACGCACCCGCGGCGTGATGTGCTCGGGCTTGCGCTCTTCCACCGGGTCGGCATCCCAGCCGAGCTGGAAGTCGACGCGCCACATGCCGTCGGCCTGCTTGTGCAGCAGCACGCTCTGGCCGGGATGGAACGAGGGGTCGAACCAGAAGCGGCGCTCCGTGGGGAGCGGCGCGTCCATCGTGATGTCGGCGATCAGGAAGCGGTCGCGGAAGGTGCGGCCCTTGGCCTCCTGGCCCAGCAACTGGCGCAGGTTGGAACGCGAGCCATCGCAGGCGGCGACGTAGCCGGCCGCCAGTTGATAGTTGCCTTCGGGCGTCTCGACCGTGAGCACCGCGCCGTCGTCGCGCTGTTCGATGCCCGTCACCTTGTTGTTCCAGCGCAGGTCGATGAGCGGCAGCGCGGCGGCACGTTCGACGAGGTAGCCCTCGACGTAGTACTGCTGCAGGTTGATGAACGCGGGCCGCTCGTGGCCGGGCTCGGGCAGCAGGTCGAAGCGGTAGACCTGCTCGTCGTGGAAGAACACCTTGCCCACGCTCCAAGAGACGCCCTTGTCGACCATGCGGTCGCCGCAGCCGAGGCGATCGAACACTTCGAGCGAGCGCTTGGCAAAGCAGATCGCGCGCGAGCCGCTGGAGAGGGTGTTGTCGTTGTCGAGCAGCACGACAGGCACCTGGCGCAGCGCGAGGTCGATGGCGAGCGTGAGGCCGACCGGACCGGCGCCGACGATCACCACGGGGTGATGGGCGGGGGGCGCTGCGTCCTGGTCGGCGTGGCGGCGGTAGTCGAAGCGCAGACTTTGATAGTCGATCACGTTTGTCTCCGTGTCTTTTGTCTTTGTCTTGCTCCTTCCCCCTTTGGGGGAAGGTTGGGATGGGGGCGAGCGGCGCTCGAAACCGGCGCTCTGCCTGCCCCCACCCCAGCCCTCCCCCAGAGGGGGAGGGAGCAAGGCAGGACCGATCAGCCTTCCAGCGCCTTCCACATCTCGATGTCCCGCTCGGCCGTCCACACGCGCGGATCGGCGTGGCCCGAGGCCTCGTCGTAGGCGCGGCTCACATCGAACGGCATGCAGTGATCAAAGATCACCCATTGGCTGTACTTGGGCTTGAGCTTCGCGTACGTGTCCTTGTAGACCGTGTTCAGGTCGCGGCCAGCCTTCACGCCTTCCTGCACGCTCGCATACACGTCGGAGATGAAGTTGCGCGTGCCGGTGAGGCCCTCGGCCACTTCGGCCGGCGTGGTGAGCGCGGCGCCGCGGCCCGGCACCAGCGCGGCGGGCTTGAGCGCGGCGATGTTGTCCAGCGTCTGCGGCCAGTCCTGGAAGTAGGCATCGCCAGCGTACGGCGTGGCGCCGAACTCGACCAGGTCGCCCGACAGCAGCGTCTTCTCGCCTGGCAGCCAGACGACCGTGTCGCCCTTGGTGTGGCCGCGGCCCAGCTGGATCAACTGCACCTCGAGCTTGCCGAGCCACAGCGTCATCTTGCCGGTGAAGGTCATGGTGGGCCAGGTGAGGCCCGGGGGCACGGTCTCGACGTTCTGGAAGAGGCGCGGGAAGCGGCCGATTTCGCTGGCCTTGTCGGCCTCGCCGCGCTCCACGATCAGGTCGCGCGTGTCCTGGCTCGCCAGGATGTGCTCGGCCCCGTAGCCCGCCGCGCCCAGCACGCGCACCGCGTGGTAATGGGTGAGCACCACGTACTTGATGGGCTTGTCGGTCACTTCGCGGATGCGGCGCACCACGTCGGCGGCCATGGCGGGGGTGGCTTGCGTGTCGGCGACCAGCACAGAGGCGTCGCCGATCACGATGCCGGTGTTCGGGTCGCCCTCGGCGGTGTAGGCCCAGGCGTGCTCGGAGATCTGGCTGAAGGTGATCTTCTTTTCTTCCATGTCGGCCTGGCTGGCGAACTTCTTGGCTTGGCTCATCGTGTTGTCTCCGGTCTGTGTGGGGTTGGAAAGCGTTGTGAAAATTCGTTTAGGGCAAACGAATTCGCGGATAACGAATTTCCGCAGTGTAAGCCTCGGATCAGGTAATGTCTAATCCCTTCTTCATGAACGAACGATCGGCAGCCCTGTGACCAAGGACTCCAGCCACACCAGCGACAGCAGCGACCCCCCCGAGACCGACCGCTCCGCCCAGCGCGGCATCCAGAGCATTGAGGTCGGCGGCCAGTTGCTGCGTGCGCTGGTGCACCACGGCCGGCCGATGGCGCTGAAGGACCTGGCGCGCGAGGCCGACATGACGCCCGCCAAGGCCCATCCCTACATGGTGAGCTTCGGGCGGCTCGGGCTCATCGAGCAGGACCGCGCCAGCGGCCACTATCTGCTCGGTCCGCTGGCCTTGCAACTGGGGCTCATCAGCCTGCAGCAGGCCGACCCGGTGCACATCGCCACCCCGCTGCTCAGCCCGCTGGCGCTGCAGATCGGCCACACGGTGGCGCTGGCGGTGTGGGGCGCGCGCGGCGCGACCATCGTCCGCACGGCCGAATCGCCGTCGCCGGTGCATGTGACCATGCGGCACGGCACGGTGTTCTCGCTGACCAACACGGCTTCGGGCCGCATCTTCGCGGCCTACCTCGATGCCGACGCGGTGCGGCAACTGCTCGAAGAGGAGCGCCAGCGCCAGAAACCGCGCAAGGGCGCAGCCGCCGAGCCCGCTGCACCCGCCGGCGGCATGCCGGCCGTGCAGCCGCTGCCGTCGTGGAGCGACTTCGAGCGCCAACTCAAAGAAGTGCGCGAACACGGCATCAGCCGCTCCGACGGCGAGGTGATCAAGGGCGTGAGCGCCATGGCCGCGCCGGTGTTCGACCACACCGGCGCCATCGTGCTGGCCGTGACCGCGATCGGCCCGGCCGGCGTCTTCGACACCGCGTGGGACGGCGAGCTCTCGCGCGCACTCAAGGCCTGTGCGGACGCCGTGTCGCAGCGGCTCGGCGCGCCCGCCGCAGGGCCTTCCGGATCTTCGAAACCCGAGCGATGACGCGACCCGACGCCACCGACACCACCTCTATCTCTTCCCCGCTGGCAGCCGCCATCGCGCTGCTCCGCGACGCCCGGCGCATCGTCGTCTTCTCGGGCGCCGGTTTGTCCCGCGCCTCGGGCATCCCGACCTACCGCGATGCCGACGGCCTCTGGAAAAGCCAGAACGCCCTGCAGTTCTCTCATGCCGAAGACCTCAAGCGCGACCCCTCGGGCTTCACGAAGTTCTGGGGCCAGCGGATGTCGGTCGTCGAATCGGCCGCGCCCAATCCGGGGCACCGGGCGCTCGCGCAGTTGCAGCGGCTGCGCCCGGCGACGCGGCTGGTCACGCAGAACGTCGATGGGCTCCTCACCCAGGCGGGCGGGCTCGACGTGCTCGAACTCCACGGGTCGCTGCGCCGCTGGCGTTGCGACCACTGCGGCAACCGCAGCGGGCCGTGGCCCTTTCACCGGTGCCTGCGCTGCGGCTCGCATGCGCGGCCCGACGTCGTGATGTTCGGGGAGATGCTCAATCCCGGCGTGCTGCTCGAGGCCCAGGTGGCGGCGCAGGAGTCGGACCTCTTCATGGTGGTCGGCAGCACGACCATCGTCTATCCGGCGGCCGAACTGCCTGAGCTGGCGATGGCGCGCGGCAGCCGGCTCATCACGCTGAACCTGGAGCCGCTGCCGCACCTGGACGATTCGGCGGCGGTGGTGCTGCGCGGGACTTCGGAAGACCTGTTGCCGCGCTTGCTGGCAGGGCTGGGCGGCTAGCGCAGCACCACTTCTCCGTCAGTTGATGCGCGCGTTGGTGAACTGCATGTCCTCGAACCGGCTTCCCGTGAAGTCCACCTGCTCGCCGACGAGGTCGGCGGCGCTCACTTGCTGGCCCCGGCAATCCAGCAGCTTGACCCGGGACCAGTGGCTCGCATCGAAATTCAGCGAGATCAGGTTGCAGTGACTGAACGTGCAGTCGCTGAAGCTGCTGGCCCTGAGTTGCGATGCCGCGAAGGTGCAGCCCACGAATGAACAGCCACTGACCTTGATCCGCTGCATGTCGCACCGGCTGAACGAGCAGCCGGTGAAGCGGCACGCGGTCCACACGGCATCCACGAAGCTGGTGGTGCCGAAGCGGCTGCTCTTGAAGGTGCTGGACGTGAAGGTGATCAGGCCGAGATCGAGGCCGAGGTAGACATTGCCGTCGCTTTCACCTGCCAGTCCCGCGGGCGCGCCGCCCGTGCCTTTGCGCCATTTGTCGTGGTCTTGGATGATCTGAAGAGAGCTCATGGAAGTGCGCCAGAAATGAAGGAGGGCGCATTGTGCGAAGGCCTCCGTGGCGCAAGAACGGGGAGCAATGTTCCGGCCACCATTGCACCGCCAGCACCGTGACGGATTGCATGGAGGCTGGCTTCGCCGCCGCTGACGTCGGCCGGACGGCAGCTTTCAGCAGCCCGCCGCGACCTCTCCCCCTAACCCATCAATCCCGCAGCACGCGGGGCGCTCAGAAGGTGTGAAGAAACCGTAGCGAGCGGTTCGAGCTTGCATCGAGGACCGGAACCGTACTCTGTACGGTGAGGACCGCAGGTGCGAGATCGGACCGCGCAGTAGGTTTATTCACACCTTCTCAGCTCTTCTTGCCGCCCAGCAGCACCAGCGCGCCGCCCACCACGATGGCGGCCACGCCGGCCCAGGCCGGAAAGTTGACGGTCTGTTTTTCCTTCACCGAGAACTCCAGCGGGCCGAGCTTGGCCTGGTGCGTTTCCTTGGTGAAGCTGAAGCCGCCGAGGCCCAGCCCCGCGATGCCTGCCACGATCAGCAGGATGCCGACGATGCGTGTTGCGTTCATGGGGCGGGTCTCCTCGTCTTTGGTTTGAAGCTGCGCACGGCGCAGGGGGATTGCAGCTTACTGCCGCGGTTGCCGCTGCAGTGCGTCCATCCACTGCGTGACTTCGGCCACGGCCGCATCGCTGGCCGCCGTCAGGGCCTTCACGCCGCCGGGCGCGTCGGCGCTGGGCGCGGGGCGGCGCACGGTGAAGGTCTTCTGGCCGAGCACGCGGTCGCCGCCGGTGCCGCCGCGGATCAGCGTGGCGCGCAGGCGCACCAGGCCGGCGCTGCTGGCGGGCGAATCGAAGTAGTGGCTGAACTCGTCCAGCGAGATGCGCAGCGTGTCGGGCACCTCGCCCTTGCTGCGCGCGAGCGTGGCGCTTTCCTCGGGGCCGAGCACGGTGCGGCGCTCGGCGAGCGCGTCGCGCAGCCGCTGGCGCAATAACTGCGCGGGCGGCTGGCTCCAGCGCGACTGGCCATAGGGGCGCAGTTCGTTGGTGTCCGCGTAGCCGAGGCGGTAGAGGATCTGCGTGCCGTCCAGCCGGGTGTTGGCCTCGATCTCGGCCAGCGCAAGCATCGGCAGCGCGGGTGAAGCCGCGGCGGCCGGCACCGTGGCCGTGGCCATGGCTGAAACGCCGGGGCCGAAGTCGTACAGCTTGGCGCGCGCCGGCTTGTCGGGCAGCGCGCCGCAACCGGCGACCAGCAGCGCGATGCCGAGGCCCGCCAAGGCCGATGCAAGAGGATGGGTGGTTGTCTTCATGCTCATCACCTTCGATCAAGGACGCGCGGCCGGCGCGGAGAAACCCGGCTCGCCCGGGCCCGCCGCGGCGCCGCCGTTGCCGAACAGGAGCGATTGCGGGTTGTCGTTGATGCTGTCCGCCGCGCGGCCCAGCCGGCGCACCGCATGCGAGGTGTCGTCGGCCACGCGGTTCACGCGCGGCAGCGTGGCGGCGTTGAACGAATCGACCGCCTGCGCGAGCGCCTTGGTGCCGTCGCTCAGCCGCTCGACCGGGCCGTCGGGCGCGTTCAGCCGGCCCACGGTGGTGTTGAAGTTGTTGGCTACGCGCGAGACATCGCTGGCGGCTTTCTTCACCGTGCCCAGCGTGTCGGGCAGCTTTTCCAGCGCGGGGTTCAGGCCGGTCTTCACGGTGTTGTCGAGCGTCTTGAGCAGCGTGTTGGCGCTGGCCGAGGCGGCTGCGATGTTCTCCAGCGCATCGGCCGCGCGCTTCTGGTTCGGGTCGCTCAGCAACTGGTTGGCGCGCTTGGTCACTTCCTCGACCTGGTTGATGATGGCTTCGCCCCGGTCCTGCAGCTGCGCGAGCATCGAGGGCTTGAGCGGAATGCGCGGCGGATCGTCGTCGTTGGGCTTGAGTGCGACCTGCGATTCGCCCTTGTCGTCCAGCGCGATGAAGGCCAGGCCGGTCACGCCCTGGTAGCTCAGCGTGGCGAAGCTGGAGGTGGTGAGCGGCACGCGCTGGTCGACCGTGATGCGCACGCGCACATTGCCCTTCACCTTGGGGTCGAAGTCGATCGACGCCACCTTGCCGACCGCGATACCGCGATAGCGCACCATCGCCTGCGGCTGCAGGCCGCTGACGGCATCGCGGGTGGACAGCTCGTAGACGTTGCGCACGGTGTTGTCGCGCGTGAACCAGATCACCAGCCCGACGAGCACGGCCAGAAGACCGAGCACGAAGGCGCCGGCGGCGAGGGCATGGGCCTTGTTTTCCATGGTGGCTACCTACCTTTCAGCGCGGTGCGGCTTCGGGCCGCGGCGCGTGTTGTTCTGTGGCTGGCTTGTCATGCAGCGCCTCCAGGGCGCGCTGGCCGCGCCCTCCTAGAAAGTATTCGTGGATGAACGGATGCGGGTAGGCGATGACCTCGCGCGCCGTGCCGCTGACGATGACTTTCTGGTCGGCCAGCACCGCGATGCGGGTGCTCAGGTCGAACAGCGTGTCCAGGTCGTGCGTGACCATCACCACCGTCAGGCCCAGTTCGCGGTGCAGGCCGCGCAGCAGATTGCAGAAGCTGTCGGAAGCCTCGGGGTCCAGGCCCGCCGTGGGCTCGTCGAGCAGCAGCAGCGGCGGGTCCATGATGAGCGCGCGCGCCAGCGCCACGCGCTTGATCATGCCGCCCGACAGGTCCGACGGGCTCTTGTTCGCATGCTGCGGCTCCAGCCCGACCATCTGCAGTTTCACGAGCGCCGCGTGGCGGATCAGCTCATCGGGCAGCAGCTTCAGCTCGCGCAGCGGAAAGGCGATGTTCTCCAGCACGCTGAAGGCCGAGAACAGCGCGCCGTGCTGGAACAGCATGCCCACGTTGGCCGCGCCCGAGGCGCTGAGTTCGCCCGGCTGCTGGCCCAGCACCTCGACCACGCCCTGCGTCGGCTTTTCCAGTCCGAGGATCTGGCGCAGCAGCACCGTCTTGCCGGTGCCCGAGCCGCCCACCAGCGAGAGCACCTCGCCCCGGTCGATGTGCATGTTGAGATCGCGATGCACCACCTGCTCGCCGTCGGCGTTCTTGAACACCGTCCAGAGCTTGCGGATGTCGACGACAGTGGGGTCGTTGCTGCTGCTGTTGTTCACGGCGGTATTCATCCCCGGAATCCGATGCCTTTGAACAGCACCGCGAACAGCGCGTCGACCAGGATCACCGCAGTGATCGAGGTCACCACCGACGAGGTCGTGCCGCGCCCGAGGCTCTCGGTGTTGGGCTTGACCTTCATGCCGAAGTAGCAGCCGATCAGAGCGATCAGGATGCCGAACACGGCCGACTTGGCCATCGCGAGCCAGAGGTTGGCAATCGGCACCGCGCGCGGCAGTGCCGAGAGAAAGTAGGCCGGCGAAATGTCGAGCGCCGCGTCGGCCGCGAGCATGCCGCCCAGCAGCGCCGCCATCGAAGTCCACAGGCTGATGAGCGGCATCGCGATGGCCAGCGCCAGCACGCGCGGCATCACGAGGCGAAAGCCGTGCGGAATGCCCATGACGCGCATCGCGTCGAGCTCTTCGGTCACCCGCATCACGCCGATCTGCGCGGTGATGGCCGATCCCGAGCGCCCCGCGATCAACACCGCGGCCAGCACCGGCCCGAGCTCACGCACCAGCGAGAGCCCGAGGATGTTGACCACGAAGGCCTCGGCACCGTAGTTGCGCAGCTGCTGGGAGATCAGGTAGGCCAGCACCACGCCGATCAAGAGGCCGACCAGCGCCGTGATGTGCAGCGCCGTCGCGCCGAACTGATAAAGATGTCCCGAGAAATCGCGCCACGGTGCGCGATGCGGCGCACGGATCAGCGTGCCGACATCGATCGCGAGCTGGCCGATCAGCCCGATGAAATCGCGCGCCACGACCATCGCGCGCGGCCCGTTGTGCGAGAAGGTGCGGATGCGGTCGGCCAGGGTCTTGGGCGGCTCGTCCGGCGTGGCGACGGTGTATTGCGCCACCTGGTCGAGCACCGCCTTGTGCTGCGCTTCCATCTCCAGCGTGGCGGGCCATTCGTGGCGCCAGTGCTCCCACAGGAGCTGGGCGCCGATGTGGTCGAGCTGCTCGATGGGGCGCAGGTCCCAGGCGCGGTCGTCCGCGGGAGGTGCCGCCGCCAGGCTTTTGGAGAGCGCCTGCCAGGCCGGCAGCGACGACATGCCCAGCGCGGTCCAGCGGCCGGTGGCCACCGTCCATTGACGGCCTTCCTGCTCCTGCTGCGCTACACGCGGCCACGCGCTGTCGGCGGCTGTGGCGTCGGCAGTCTGGGTGGCGGAAGGCATGGGTCGGAGGATGAGCAGAAAGTTAACAAATGACCGGTTTTGGGGGACGCGCGCATCGTAACCGGGTGCATCCCGCGCCCATGTGCTCCAGACCCCTCATTGGCGTAGGGCAGAGCGCCGTTTTTTCAGCTTTTCTTCAGTTCCAGGCCTTGGCCAATGCGTCCCAGGCGCTTGCGATCACCGGCTCGTCGCGCCGCGAGGCGAGCGACACGAAACGCAGCGCGCAATCGAGCTGCACCCGGTCGGCCATCGCGAGGCCGTGGGCCTGGCATTCGCGGATCGCGATCGAGTCGCGCACGAGGCTCAGGCCAATGCCCGATTTCAGCAGGTCGAGCATCGATGCCTCCTGGTCGACCATCGCCACCCGCCGCGGCGAAAGGCCGAGCGGCGCGAACACGCGCTCCAGCAGCCGGTGATGTGCCGACTCGGGCGGCGTGGCGAGCCAGGGCAGCGCGGCCAGCGCCTTCCAGTCGCGGCCCTGCACCTGCGGACCCCAGCCGGCGGGCGCGACCACGCGGTAGGTGAAGCGGGTGAGGGTGCGGACCGAGAGCGCGGGCGCGGGCGTTGCCGCGGCCTGGTCGTCGTCGCCGGGGTCGAGGTGAAAGCCCACGTCCAGGTCGCCGCGCAGCACCTGCGCGAGCACGCTGCCGCTCATGCCGTGGCGCAGCTCGGTCTCGATCTGGGGCGCGGCCTCGACCAGCTCGCGCAGGAACACGCCCAGGCGCGTGAACTCCGGATCGAGGATGGTGCCGATGCGCAGCGCCCCGCGCACCGTGCCCTGCAGCTTGCGCGCCGCCTGCTGCAGGTCGCCGACGGCGGCCAGCACCCGCTCGGCCTGCGGCAGCATCGCCGCGCCGTCGGCCGTGAGCGCCAGGCCGTGCGGCGTGCGCGTGAAGAGCACGAGCCCGGTTTCCT
The DNA here is from genome assembly GCF_030815625.1 of Variovorax sp. W1I1. Classification (NCBI taxonomy): domain Bacteria; kingdom Pseudomonadati; phylum Pseudomonadota; class Betaproteobacteria; order Burkholderiales; family Comamonadaceae; genus Variovorax; species Variovorax sp. W1I1. Next base: position 6,495,073 of record NZ_JAUSWZ010000001.1, read on the forward strand.
CGGCAAAGCGCTTGAGCTGCAGGCTCACCGCCGGCTGCGTGAGGTGCAGCCGCTCGGCGGCGCGGGAGACGTTGCCTTCTTTCGCTGCGAGAACGAAGGCGCGCAAAATCTGGAGGTCCATGGCGGCGGTAGTCATATAAGTCCGATTTATAAGCCCGTGGCGCCGAATTCATTGGCCTTTCCTTCGAGGAACAGGCCAAATTGCCCTCAAGGAGACCCCAACATGTCCATGAATATCAGAAATATCGATCATTACATCGCCGGCCTGCCGGCCGCCAACGCCTCGGGCCGCACGCAGGACGTGACGAACCCCGCCACGGGCGCCGTCACCGGCAAGGTCGGCCTCGCCGACGCCGCGCAGGTCTCGGCCGCCGTGGCCGCCGCCCAGGCCGCCTTCCCCGCCTGGGCCGACACCCCGCCGATCCGCCGGGCGCGCGTGATGTTCAAGTTCCTGCAGTTGCTCAACGAGCACAAGGACGAGCTCGCCCACCTCATCACCGCCGAGCACGGCAAGGTGTTCACCGACGCGCAGGGCGAGGTCTCGCGCGGCATCGACATCGTCGAATTCGCCTGCGGAATCCCGCAACTCCTCAAGGGCGACTTCACCGACCAGGTGAGCACCGGCATCGACAACTGGACGCTGCGCCAGCCCCTGGGCGTGGTCGCGGGCATCACGCCCTTCAACTTCCCGGTGATGGTGCCGATGTGGATGTTCCCGGTGGCCATTGCCGCGGGCAACACCTTCGTGCTCAAGCCCAGCCCGACCGACCCGAGCCCGTCGCTGCTGATCGCCGAGCTGTTCAAGCAGGCCGGCCTGCCCGATGGCGTGTTTAACGTCGTGCAGGGCGACAAGGTCGCGGTCGATGCGTTGCTCGAGCACCCGGACGTCAAGGCCATCAGCTTCGTCGGCTCCACGCCGATTGCGAACTACATCTACGAAACCGGCGCCCACCACGGCAAGCGCGTGCAGGCCCTGGGCGGCGCGAAGAACCACATGGTCGTCATGCCCGATGCGGACATCGACCAGACGGTGGATGCGCTGATCGGCGCGGGCTACGGCTCGGCCGGCGAGCGCTGCATGGCGATCAGCGTGGCGATGCTGGTGGGCGACGTGGCGGACAAGGTGATTCCGAAGCTCATCGAGCGCACGAAGACGCTCAAGGTGCTCAACGGCACCAACCTCGCGGCCGAGATGGGTCCGATCGTGACGCGCGCGGCGCACGAGCGCATCACCGGCTACATCGCGCAAGGCGAGAAGGAAGGCGCGAAGCTCCTGGTAGATGGCCGTTCGTTCGACGGCAGCGTGGCCGGCGAAGGTTGCGGCGATGGCTTCTGGATGGGCGGCACGCTGTTCGACCACGTCACGCCCGAGATGCGCATCTACAAGGAAGAGATCTTCGGCCCGGTGCTCAGCTGCGTGCGCGTGGAGAACTTCAAGGACGCGGTGGACCTCATCAACGCCCACGAGTTCGGCAACGGCGTGAGCTGCTTCACCCGCGACGGCAATGTGGCGCGCGAATTCAGCCGCCGCATCCAGGTGGGCATGGTCGGCATCAACGTGCCGATTCCGGTGCCGATGGCCTGGCATGGTTTCGGCGGCTGGAAGAAGAGCCTGTTCGGCGACATGCATGCCTACGGCGAAGAGGGCGTGCGCTTCTATACGAAGCAGAAGTCGATCATGCAGCGCTGGCCCGAGAGCATCGGCAAGGGTGCCGAGTTCGTCATGCCGACGGCCAAGTAACAACGAACGCCACGCGCCGAAAGCAGGCATGCAAGAAAGCGGCTGGCAGCCGATCGCGGGCCGCGTCGGGCATGTGGGCGGCATCGAGTCGTTCACGCTCGATGGCCGGCGCCACTACTTCGGCTTCGACCACAAGCAGGGGCTCGTGCTGTCCCCGGCAATCGACGATGCGGCGGCGATGGCGCATTTCGCGAGCCGCCACATGCAGGCGCTCTACAGGGGCCGCCTGTTCGGGCTGCTCGGAAAGACTGGGCCGCGCGACGAGGCCTTCTGGGCCGAGGCGGTGGAATGGTCGGAAAACGCCACCGACCTGCCCGGACAGCCCGAGCGCACGCTGGCAAGCGCGCAGCTTGCGGCGAGCGTGTCGGAGCTCGGCCTTGCCGCACAAGAGAACCGCATCGCGCGCGAGTTCATGCCCGACGCATTGCCGTGCATGCTGCTCGCAGCCGCGGGCGACGGATCGCCCGATGAAGCAGAAGGCATCCAGGCCGAGATTGCCATCGTCTGGGGCCGCGAGCCGCTGCCGCCGGGGCGCGAGATCGCCGAGGTGGCGCGCGCGTTGCAGGCCCGCCTGAACGCGCTGGTCGACCGCGCGCAAGGCAACTGGGCGCAGATTTTTTCGATGCTGAAATCCTGAGCAGTGATCCCAAGAAAAGAAGAACCATGCGAGACAACGACAACACCTTCGACTACATCATCATCGGCGCCGGCACCGCCGGTTCGCTCATCGCCAACCGCCTGAGTGCCGACAAGAGCAAGCGCGTGCTGCTCATCGAGGCGGGCCGCAAGGACGACTACCACTGGATCCACATTCCGGTGGGTTATCTCTACTGCATCGGCAACCCCCGCACCGACTGGCTCTACAACACCGAGCCGGACGCGGGCCTCAACGGCCGCGCACTGCGCTATCCGCGCGGCAAGACGCTGGGCGGGTGCTCCAGCATCAACGGGATGATCTACATGCGCGGCCAGTCGCGCGACTACGACCAGTGGGCCGACCTCACCGGCGACGACGACTGGCGCTGGCAGAACGTGCTGCCGGCCTTCAAAAAGCACGAGGACTTCTACCTCGGTGCCGATGACATGCACGGTGCGGGCGGCGAGTGGCGCGTCGAGAAACAGCGCCTGCGCTGGGACATCCTCGATGCGTTCGCCGAAGCCGCGGTGCAGGCCGGCGTGCCGCACACCACCGACTTCAACCGCGGCAGCAACGAAGGCGTGGGCTACTTCCAGGTCAACCAGAAGAACGGCTGGCGCTGGAATACCGCCAAGGCGTTCCTGCGGCCCACCTGCTACGGCCGCCCCAACTTCGAGTTGTGGACCGGCGCGCAGGTCTCGCGTCTTCTCTTCGAGACGCAGCCCGACGGCACGAAGCGCTGCACCGGCGCCGAAGTGTGGAACGGCAGCGAGATGGCGACCGCGCATGCCGAGCGCGAAGTGATCCTCTCTGCGGGCGCCATCGGCTCGCCGCAGATCCTGCAGCTTTCGGGCGTGGGCCCGGCTGAGTTGCTGCGCCAGCATGGCATCGACGTGGTGCTCGATGCCCCCGGCGTCGGCGCCAACCTGCAAGACCATCTGCAGATCCGCGCGGTCTACAAGATCGACGGCGCGCCCACGCTCAACGTGCTGGCGTCGTCGATGCTCGGCAAGGCGAAGATCGGCCTCGAATACCTGATGAAGCGCAGCGGCCCGATGAGCATGGCGCCTTCGCAGCTCGGCGCCTTCACGCGCAGCTCCGACGCCTACGAATGGCCGAACCTCGAATACCACGTACAGCCGCTCTCGCTCGATGCCTTCGGCGATCCGCTGCACAGCTTTCCGGCTTTCACCGCGAGCGTGTGCAACCTCAACCCGACGAGCCGGGGCTCGGTGCGCATCAAGAGCAAGCGCTTCGAAGATGCGCCCGCCATCGCGCCCAATTACCTCAGCACGGACGAAGACCGCAAGGTGGCCGCCGATTCGCTGCGCGTGACGCGCCGCATCGCCGCGCAGCCCGCGCTCGCCAAGTACAAGCCCGAGGAGTGGAAGCCCGGCGTGCAGTACCAGACCGACGAAGACCTCGCACGCCTGGCCGGCGACATCGCGACCACCATCTTCCATCCGGTGGGCACCACCAAGATGGGCGCTGACGGCGACCCGATGGCGGTGCTCGATGCGAAGCTGCGCGTGCGCGGCATCCAGGGCCTGCGCGTGGTGGATGCGGGCGCGATGCCCACCATCACGAGCGGCAACACGAACAGCCCGACCTTGATGATGGCCGAGAAGGCCGCGGGCTGGATCGTCGAAGCCAACCGCTGAGCGGCAAGCCTCAGCGGCGCGCTGCGGGCTTGCGCCTCGGGGCCTTCTTGGACTCGTCGCTTTCCCTGTTCGCAAGGCGCGCCTTCGCGCCTTCGATCATCAAATCCACGCCGATGTCGAACATCGCATCGGGACCGGCCTTGCGGTAACTGGCGAACGCCTCGGCCAGCAGGGGCCGCGATGCCGCGGCGGCATCGAGCGTCTGCTGGCGCTCTGGCGCGTCGTCGGGCGCGGCCTGTTCCTCCAGCACGCAGCCCACGGTGTAGCGGCCCAGCGCGATCATCAGCGCCATCGCGTCCGTCGCCGCCATGCCCCGGCTGACCACGGCTGCGAGCTGGGCCTCGACCATTTCCAAGTCGCCCGGGTCGGGCTCGGTGCCCGCATGCAGGCGCGCGCCGTCGCGACGTGCCAGCAGCGCGCGTCGGAAGCTGCGTGCGTTCTCGCGCAAGAAGTCTTCCCATGACTCGCCCTCCAGCGGCAGCCGGCGCTCGTGCGCGCGACGCAGGATCTGGCCGTTCATCGCATCGAGCAGCGCACGCTTGTTCTTGAAGTGCCAGTACAGCGCGGGCTGCTGCACGCCGAGGCGCTCGGCCAGCAGCCGGGTGCTGAGCTTGTCCATGCCGACTTCGTCGAGCAGTGCGAGGGCTGCCTCGAGGATCGTTTCGCTGTCCAGTTTCATGCGTTCTCTGTGCCCGCGTCGGGGCCGATGGGTAGGGGTTCACAGCCCAGAATTTATCGCTGATAATTCCTTATCAACGATAAATTTCCGCATGTCTTCTTCCTTTTTCCCCAGCGGCCGCCCGGCGCAGGCCGTGATCCTCGCGATCGTCACGCTCGACGCCATCGGCATCAGCTTGGTCATGCCGATCGTGCCGAGCCTGCTGCGCGAGGTCGGCCACACCGGCGATCTGGGCTGGCACTTCGGCGCCTTTCTCTCGCTGTATGCGCTGATGCAGTTCCTCTGCGCACCCGTGCTCGGCGCGCTCAGCGACCGCTTCGGCCGCCGGCCGGTGCTGCTGGTGTCGGTGGCGGGCGCGGCAATCGATGCGCTCTTCATGGCCTTCGCGCCCTCGCTGTGGATGCTGTTCGTGGGCCGCGCGATCGCGGGCATAACGGGCGCGAACATGGCAGTGGCCTCCGCGGCCATCGCCGACCTCACGCCCGAGAACCAGCGCGCGCGCTGGTTCGGCCGCATGGGTGCCTGCTTCGGCCTGGGCTTCATCGCGGGGCCTGCCATCGGCGGTGTGCTCGGCGATCACGGCGTGCGCTTGCCGTTCATTGCGGCCGCGGTGCTCAACGGACTGACCTTCCTCGTGGGCCTGCTGGTGTTGCGCGAGTCGCGCCCGCCGGCGCTCGCGTCGAAGCCCTTCGACCGCGGCGTGCTGCATCCGCTCGCGTCGCTGCGCTGGGCCACAGGCGTTCCTGCGCTGTTGCCGATCCTCGGGGTCTTCCTGGTGCTCGTGCTGGTGGGCGAGGTCGCCGGCACGACCTGGGTGATCCACGGCGAAGACCGCTACGCCTGGAACGGCACCACGGTCGGCCTGTCGCTCGCGGGCTTCGGCCTGATCCATGCGCTGGTGCAAGGCGTGCTGGCGGGGCCGCTGGTCGAGCGCTGGGGCGAGCGCGTGGCGATCGCGGTCGGCACCCTCTCGGACTGCACGGCCTACGCGCTGATCGCCTTCGCCTCGCAGGGCTGGATGGCGCTCGCGCTGCTGCCGTTCCTGTGCATGGGCGGCGTCGGCCAGCCCGCGCTGCAGGCGATGCTCTCGCGCCGCGTGGGCGAGGCCGACCAGGGCCGGCTGCAAGGCGTGCTCGCGAGCATCTCCAGCCTGGCTTCGGTGGTCGGCCCTTTGCTGATCAGCTCGCTTTACTTCGCGTTCCGCGTGCGCTTTCCGGGCATCGTGTGGCTGGTCGGCGCGGTGCTCTATCTGCTGTGCCTGCCGGTGCTGATGCGAAAGACCGCGCCCTGATCACTTACTTCTCGATGGTCTTGTTCCAGCGCGAATTCCATGCCGGCCGGTTCGCGTTGATGCTTTCCCAATCGATGGTGATCGCGGTCTTCATCCACTTGTTGATGTCCGCGACCTGCGTCGCGCCTTCGCCCACGGCCGGCGCCTTCGGGTTGGTCGGGATCTGCGCGCCGTACTGAAGCACGTTGGCCTGAGCGAGCGGGCTCAGCAGGAACTCGGCGAGCTTTTGCGACAGCTCGGGCTCGCTGTTGTTGGCGATCACGCACTGGCCCACCATCAGCACCACCGCGCCTTCCTTGGGCGGTGCGTACTCCACCGGAATGCCCTTGGTCTTGAGCGCGGCCACGGCAGTGGGCGTGAGCGGGAAGATCGCCGCCTCGCCCGTCTGCACCATCTCCGAGAGCTTGGCCGAGCTCGGGATGTACTCCAGCACGTTCGGGCCGACGGTGTTCGGCCAAGCCTTGAAGCCGGGCTCCACGTTCTTGTCGTTGCCGCCCTGGATGCGGTTGAACATCAAAAAGCCGTGCAGCCCGAACGACGAAGACGACATCGACTGGAACACCACCTTGCCCTTGAACTTCGGATCGGCCAGGTCCATCCACGAGGTGGGCGCGGCCCAGCCCTTTTCCTTGAACATCTTCGTGTTGTAGGCCAGGCCCGTCATGCCCAGGCTCACGCCGCTGGCCATGTCGTCCTTGAAGCGCGCAGCGGGGTAGATCTCGGCGAGCGACGGGTTGGGCTTCTGCTTCTGGCACAGGCCCATGCCGATGGCGCGCACCATGATCCCGTCGTCCAGGAACATCACGTGCATCTGCGGGCGGTCCTTGTTGGCCTGTGCCTTCGCGAGGATGTCCGACGAGGTGCCCGGCACCACCACCACCTTCGCGCCGTACAGCTTCTCGAAGGCCGGGAACACGTACTGCGTGTACGCCTTCTCCATGGTGCCGCCGTTCATGCCGATGTAGAGCGTCTTGGTCTGCGCGCTCGCCGCGCCGGTGGCCGCGAGCAGGGAAACCGCCGCCGCCCCGAGCAGGGTCCGGCGAAGGGAAAAAGTCTTCTGGGTACGGGACATGGTGGTTGCCTTTCAGGGAAGGGTGGGAACGGAAGTGAGAGGGGAGTGGGTCTGTTCTTCATCCGCTGCTTCCCCGTCTTCTTCGGGAAAGGAGCGGTCGACCGCGAACGCGTCGATCGGCGTGCTGCTGTGGCCGTCGCGCACCAGCTCGGCCAGTACTTCGCCTGCGGCCGGGCCGATCTGGAAGCCCGCGCCCGAGAAGCCGAAGCCATGGAAGAGGCCCGGCGTGGTGCGGCTGGGGCCGAGCACCGGCTGGCGGTCGGGCATGTTGCCCTCGGTGCCGCTCCAGGTGCGAATGAAGTGCGCATGGCGCAGCGCGGGCAGCAGTTCGATGGCCTGCGTCGCGAGCGTGGCGATCGCGTCGCGATCGACACGCGCGCGGTCGGCATCGAGCGCATAGCCCCGGCCGCCGCCGAGCACGAGGTTGCCGCGCGCCACCTGCCGGCCGTAGATGCCGCCGCCCTCGACGCCCAGGCTCCAGACCATGAAGTGCGGCAGCGGCTCGGTCACCACCATCACCGGATGGCTCGCGCGCAGCGGCACTGCTTCGCCGAACTGGGCGGCGAGGGGGCCGGCCCATGCGCCCGCGCAGTTGAGCAGCACCGGCGCATGCACTTCGAGCGCATTGCCCGAGCGCAGCATGAACATCGCGCCGTCGTGCGCCACCTCGTCGACCTTGTGGCGCTCGAAAATCTGCGCGCCCGCGCGCTGCGCCGCGAGCGCGAAAGCGGGCGACACCAGCCGTGGGTTGGCCTGCCCGTCTTCCACGCACAGCGAGCCGCCGACCGCGCGCGGGCCGAGCCAGGGGCAGCGCTCGCGCAGGCGGGCGGCGGAGATCAGTTCGAGCCCGAGGTCGAAGTCCAGGCTCTGCGCGCGATAGCGCTCGAGCGAGGCCATGTCGGATTCGCTGCGCGCGATCTTGAAGTGGCCCGAGCGCAGGTATTCGCCATCGGTGCCGAGCAGCGACGGCAGGCGGCCCCAGATCTGGTGGGCGCGCTGCGCGAGCGGCAACTGGCTCAGCGGCCGCCCCTGGCGCCGCACGCCGCCGAAGTTGACGCCACTGGAGCGCGAGCCGCAGAGGTCGCGCTCCAGCAGCGCGACGCCGATGCCCATCTGCCGCAGCGCGAGCGCGGCCGACGAACCGACGATGCCGCCGCCGACGATGGCCACGTCGGTACGCAGGGTCCGAATCGAACTCATGCGCCGGCTCCTTCGCTGGCCGCGCGCACGGCGAGATGGATCGGGATCGGCTTGATCGGCGCCTGTCCGCGCAGCCGGCCCACCTGCTGCAGCGGCTGGCCCGTCGCATGCGCGAGGATTTCTGCCGCGGCCACGCCGCACATGCGGCCCTGGCAGCGGCCCATGCCGACGCGCGACAGCGCCTTGAGGCGGTTCATTTCGTCGGCGCCGTTGACGGCAATGGTCTGGCGCAGCGTGCCGGCGGTGACGTTCTCGCAGCGGCAGACGACGAGGTCGTCGGGCGCGTTCGCGGCCCAATCGTGTGGCAGCGGAAAGGCGCGTTCCAGCCCGCGACGAAAGCCAGTCAATCCTTCGAGCTTGGCCTCGAGCGCAGCAGCGCGCGCGGCATCGATGGCCACGCCGCGGTCCGCGAGCAACGCGAGCGCGGCGCGTTCACCCGCCCACTCGGCCGCGTCAGCGCCCATGATCCCGGCGCCATCGCCCGCGAGGTACACGCCTTCGACGCTGGCGCGGCCCGCCGCATCGCGCACCGGCAGGTGGGCGCGGTGCATGGGCGCGAACTCGAAGCGGCAGCCGAGCAGGTCGGCCAGTTGCGTCTCGGAGCGCAGCGCATAGCCGAAGCCGACGGCATCGCAGGCCAGCGTGCGCTCTTCGCGGCCGTCGTTCCAGGCGACGCCGGTGACGCGCCGCGCCTCGTCGTCGCCGATCACGCGCAGCGGACGCACGCCGCTGTGCAGCGGCACGCCGTGCGCACGCAACCATGCGACGAAGTACACGCCCTTCGCGAACACGGCCGGCTGGCGCAGCATCGCGGGCGTTGCCGCGATCTGGTCTGCGAGCCGCGCGGTGTCGAGCACCGCCGCGACCTTCGCGCCGGCTTTTGCATATTGATAAGCCACGAGGTACAGCAGCGGCCCGGTGCCCATGAACACCACGCGCTGCCCGATGGCGCAGCCCTGGAACTTGAGCGCCACCTGTGCGCCGCCGAGCGTGTAGACGCCGGGCAGCGTCCAGCCCGGCACGGGCAGCACGCGGTCGGTCGCGCCCGTTGCGACGATCAGCGCGCCATGCGGCACGCGCGTCGTGGTGCGCGTCGGGTTGTGCAGCACGTCGAGCATGCCGCCCTGTGCGTTCCACACGAGGCTGTCGGGGCGGTAGTCGATGTGGTCGTGCAGTGTGTCGAAGGCCAGGTGCACCGCGTTCGCGCGCGAGGCCTCGAAGCCGTAGAGCGTGGCCGCCGTGCGCTGGATGAAGTTGGCGGGCGGGCGGCGGTAGATCTGTCCACCGGCCCGCGAAGCCTCGTCGATCACGAGGGGCCGCAGTCCATGCGCGACCAGCGCCTCCGCCGCGCGCACACCGGCCGGCCCGGCGCCGACGATCACGGGTTGAAGCCCGGCATTCGTCGTCATGCGCCGCTCCGCCCGGTGACCAGCGCCATGCCCGGCGCGATGAAGGTGGAGCAGGCGCGCAGGCGCTCGCCTTCGGCGGTCGCGATCCAGCAGTCCTGGCACGCGCCCATCATGCAGAAGCCGGCGCGCGGCATGTCGCTGAATTCGTTGCGGCGAAGTTGGCCTGCCTGCGTGAGCACGGCCGTGAGCACTGTGTCGCCGGCGAGTGCCGAAGCGGGCTCGCCATCGAGCGTGAAGGCCACGGCCGCGCGGCCGGTCTCGGCTACGCGATGCAGCAGTGCGTGTGATGCAGTCGATGCCATCTACTTGCGTCCCACCAGCACCCGGTCCAGCCCGTAGAGCCGGTCGAGGATCACCATCGCGATGGCCGTCACCGCCACCATCAGCGCCGACACCGCCGCCATCAGCGGATCGATCGACTCGGTCGCATACATGTACATGCGCACCGGCAGCGTCACCGTGCTCGGCGAGGTCACGAAGATCGACATCGTCACTTCGTCGAAGCTGTTGATGAAGGCGAGCATCCAGCCGCCCGTGACGCCCGGCAGGATCATCGGCAGCGTGATGCGCCTGAATACCGTCGCCTGGCTCGCGCCGAGCGAGAGCGCCGCCTGCTCGGCGCTGCGGTCGAAGCCCACGAGCGCGGCGACGACGAGGCGCAGCGTGTAGGGCGTGACGATGAGCGCATGCGCCATCACCAGCCAGCCGAAGCTTCCCGTGCCGCCCACCAGCGCGAAGAGCCGCAAGAGCGCCACGCCCAGCACCAGGTGCGGAATGATCAGCGGCGAGAGAAACAGCGCATTGAGGAAGTCGCGCCCCGGAAACTCGTAGCGCGTGATCGCCATGCCCGCCGGCACCGCCAGCAGCGTGGCGATGGTGGCCGAGGCCAGCGCGAGCCACAGGCTGTTCCAGAACGACTGCATGAAGTCGGGGTGCGCGAACACCGCGGCGAACCAGCGCAGCGAGAAGCTGGTGGTCGGAATCGTCAGCGTGTTCTCGGGCGTGAACGCGACGATGCACACCACCAGGAGCGGCGCGAGCATGAAGGTGATGACGAGTGCGTTGAACGCGAGGGCGAAGGGGCCGTTCTTGCTCATAGGGTCACCCGAGCGCTTTCTTGTAGCGGCCTTCTACAAGGCGGTTGTAGCTCAGCATCACGATGAGGTTCGCGGCGAGCAGCGTGAGTGCGATCGCTGCGCCGAGGGGCCAGTTCAGCTCGCTCAGGTACTCGTCGTACACCACCGTCGCGACCATCTTCAGGCGGCGCCCGCCGAGCAGCCCCGGAATCGCGAACGAACTCGCGGCGAGGCCGAAGACGATCAGGCTGCCCGAAAGGATGCCGGGCATCACTTGCGGCAGCACGATGCGGCGCAGCGTGGTGAAGGGCGAGGCCTTGAGCGAGAGCGCCGCGTTCTCCACGCCCGCATCCAGCTTCTGCAGCGAGGTCCACACCGGGATCACCATGAACGGCAGCATCACGTGGACCAGCGCAACGATCACCGCGATCTCGGTGTAGAGCATCTTCACCGGCCCGATACCCACGAGGCCCAGCAGCGAATTGACCGCGCCCTCGGGCCCGAGCAGCATGCTCCAGCCGAAGGCGCGCACCACCACCGACACCAGCAGCGGCGCGAGCACGACCAAGAGCAGGATCGAGCGCCACGGGTTGCGCATGCGGCTGAGCACATAGGCCTCGGGTGCGCCGATGACCACGCAGATCAGCGTGACCAGCGCCGAGATCCAGAAGGTGCGCCAGAAGATGCTGTGGTAGTACGAGTCGGTGAACACATGCGCGTAGTGCGCCAGCGTGAATTCGCCGGCCTTCGGCCCGGTGGCCGGGTCGTACACGTTGAACGACAGCACCGCGGTGAGCAACAGCGGCACCAGCAGCAGCGCGGTGAAGAGCAGCAGGGCGGGGCCCGAGAGCCACCACGGTGCGGCCTTGTTTCGGATGCCGCTCATGCCGCGACCGCCTCCTCGGCCGGCAAGAGCCGCGTGCAGTGCGCGGGCCAGTCGATGCCGACGGCGTTGCCTTCGTCCAGCGCATCGCGGCCGTCGTTGGGGCTCAGCACCATCAGGTCGCCCGCGGGCGTGGCGATGCGGTAGAGCCACTGGCTGCCGAGGAAGAAGCGCTCCTGCACCGTGCCGTCGAGGCGGCCGCGGCCGGCAGTGACGAGCTGGAGCTTTTCGGGCCGCACGCTCAGGAGCACCGCGGCGCCAGCCTTGAAACCGTCTTCGTCGACCTGCACCGCGAGCGGACCGACCTCGACATTGCAACTGCCGGTGCTGCAGGCCGTCACGCGTCCGTTCAGCAGGTTGGCCTTGCCCACGAAGGTGGAGATGAAGCGCGTGCTCGGATGCTCGTACACGCGGTGCGGATGGTCGATCTGCGTGGCGCAGCCGCCTTCCATCACCACCACGCGATCGCTGATCGACATGGCTTCGCTCTGGTCGTGCGTGACCATCACCGTGGTGGTGCCGACCTTGCGCTGGATCTGGCGCAGCTCGAACTGCATCTCCTCGCGCAGCTTGGCATCCAGGTTGGAGAGCGGCTCATCGAGCAGCAGCACCGGCGGCTCGATCACCAGCGCGCGGGCGAGCGCCACGCGCTGCCGCTGGCCGCCCGAGAGCTCGCGCGGGTAGCGCGTGGCGTGCGCCTCCAGGTGCACCAGCGCCAGCGCCTGCTTCACCCGATCGGCGCGCTCGGCCTTGGGCATCTTGCGCATCTCGAGGCCAAAGCTCACGTTGTCGGCCACCGTCATGTGCGGAAAGAGCGCGTAGCTCTGGAACACGATGCCCAGACCCCGCGTGTTGGCCTTGGCGTTCGTGATGTCCTTGCCCGCGAGTTCGATGCGGCCGCTGCTGACGGCCTCGAAGCCCGCAATCATCTGCAGCGTCGTGGTCTTGCCGCAGCCCGAGGGGCCGAGCAGCGAGACGAACTCGCCTTTTTCGACGCTGAGGTTCATCGCCGACACCGCGCGGGTGCTGCCGTAGAACTTGGTCACGTCGGTAAGCCGTAGGAATGACATGGAAGCGCCTTTCGTGGGGGACCCAAAGATGGCGTGCGACACCTTGGTGCAGGCCATGGACTGCTGAGTACTTTCAATTCACTCTATTGCAACGATTGCGCCAGAACGCCTCGGGTATTCCATTAATCAGAATCTTTCTGCGATTTATTCCATTGAATGGAATATCATCGCCAAAATCTATCCACAGAATTCCACGGGAGCAAGGTATGGAAAGCAATTCGGAGGCGGCCGCAGCGTCGCCCGCGTCCAGCGGCGGCGTGCCGCGCGTCTTTTCGGTGATCCGCGCGCTCGGCGCTGTGCAGGCCGAAGGCGGCCGCGTGACCCAGATCGCACGGTCCGTGGGCCTGACACAAGCCACCACGCACCGTTTGCTGCAATCGCTCATGGCTGAAGGCATGGTCGAGCAGGACGAGCGCAGCAAGCTCTATCGCCTCGGCATCGATTTCTTCGCGCTTGCGGCCAGCGCGGGCAACCCCGGCGACCTGCGCTCGATCTGCCGGCCAGTGCTGCTGCGGCTGTGCGCGAGCCTGGGGGACAGCATCTTCTTGTTGGCGCGCAGCGGCTTCGACGCAATCTGCCTGGACCGCAGCGAAGGGCCGTTTCCGATCCGCTCGTTCACCGGCGACATCGGCGGGCGCATCGCGCTGGGCGTGGGGCAGGGGGCGCTGGCGATCCTGGCTTTCCTGCCGGAGGCGGAGCGGGAAGAAGTGATCCGCTTCAACCTTTCGCGGGTGCGCGAGTACGGCGTGTACGACGAGGTTTATCTGCGCACCGAGATCGAGCGCGTGCGTCAGCAGGGTTATGCCGGGCGCAACACCGGGCTGCTCGAAGGCATGGCGGGCGTGGCGGTGCCGATCCTCGACCGCGAAGGCCGTGCGGTGGCCGCTTTGAGCGTGGGCACGATTGCCGACCGGCTCAATGCGGACCGCATGCCGACGGTGGTGGAACTGCTCAAGCGGGAAGCGGCGGCCATCGGGCCGAAGATCAACCCGTTCGATGCGACGCTGAGGCGGCCGGCGCAGAGCCTCGCGGGCTCGCCGGGCGGGCAGAAGATCGCGTTGCCCGAGGCGCCCGGGCCGGGCTGATCACTTCAGCTTGCGGTCTTCGCTCTTGGCTTCTTCCATCGCCTCGGGCTCCAGCTCCTCGGCATAGCGGTTGAAGCGGATGAAGAGGCCCCAGCCCGCCATCAGCAGCCCGACCGCGCCAAGCATCGTGGCGGCATGCAGCATCAGCTCGGGCGCCTCGCGCGCCTTGAAGGTCGCGACCAGCCCTTCGACCGCGACGGCCACGACGATGACGACCATGAAGCGCGAGAGAAAGCGCCGCACACGGGTCGGCGCGCTGATGTGCGCCTCGCGCAGCACTTCTTCCTCGAGCACGGTCTGCGAGATCTGCAGCGCGACCACGCCGGCCGCCAGCACGCCCACCGCTTCGATGATCGCCTCGGCCGTCGGAAGGCCCAGGCCCTGCATCACGGCGCCCCAGCCGGCACGCGCCGCGATCACGACCAGCACGATCGAGGCGATGGCGAACGCGAGCGCCATCAGCGCATGGATCGCGGCGTAGAGGGCGTGGATGAGCTTCATGGCGCTCCGGGCGGTGAAGTGAAGGTGCGGAATCTTCAGCGCGCACCGCCGCGCCGTGCGTAGGCGCGCAGCCCGACGCGCGGGGAGCGGACGCCGAGTTCATTCCGCAAACGCATCAAGTCCTTCCTTTTTTTCACTAGGCAAGCGCGCGGGATTCGCAGATATTGGCCGCATTTCCCCGGCCTCCTGTTGCCTTTCTTCTTCTCCCTCCTTCCCGGAGCGCGCCCATGTCCGAAGCCCAAGCCATCCTCTCTGTCCCCACCGAAGTCGAACAACTGCTGCAGCGCCTGGGCGTGCCCCGCACCGCCTATACCGGCGGCGAGCTGACGGTGCGCTCGCCGGTCAGCGGCGAGGTCATCGCACAGGTGCCGCAGACCACGGCCGTGGAAGCCACCGGCGCCATCGGCCGCGCGCACGAGGCCTTCAAGGCCTGGCGCAATGTGCCGGCGCCGCGCCGTGGCGAGCTGGTGCGCTTGCTCGGCGAAGAGCTGCGCGCCGCCAAGCGCGACCTGGGTAGCCTCGTCACGCTGGAGGCCGGCAAGATCCCGTCCGAAGGCGCGGGCGAGGTGCAGGAAATGATCGACATCTGCGACTTCGCGGTCGGCCTCTCGCGCCAGCTCTACGGCCTTACGCTGGCCACCGAGCGCGCCGAGCACCGGATGATGGAAACCTGGCATCCGCTGGGCGTGTGCGGCGTGATCTCGGCCTTCAACTTTCCCGTGGCCGTGTGGTCGTGGAATGCGGCGCTCGCGCTGGTGTGCGGCGATTCGGTGGTGTGGAAGCCGTCCGAGAAAACGCCGCTCACCGCACTGGCCGTGCATGCTATCGCGCAGCGCGCCATCGAACGTTTCGGCGATGCGCCTGAAGGCCTGCTCGGTTTGCTGCTGGGCCAGCGCGAGATCGGCGAAGTGCTGGTGGACGACCACCGCGTGCCGATTCTCTCGGCCACTGGCTCCACCGCGATGGGCCGGCAGGTCGGGCCGAAGCTCGCTGCGCGCTTTGCCCGTGCCATTCTTGAGCTGGGCGGCAACAACGCCGCCATCGTCACGCCCTCGGCCGACCTGGACCTCACGCTGCGCGGCATCGCGTTCTCGGCCATGGGCACGGCCGGCCAACGCTGCACGACGCTGCGGCGCCTCTTCGTGCACGACAGCGTGTACGACCAGCTCGTACCCAAGCTCGCGAAGGTCTACGGCAATGTGCAGGTGGGCGATCCGCGCGAGGCCGGCACGCTGGTCGGTCCGCTGATCGACCGCGCGGCCTTCGACGGCATGCAGAAAGCCTTGAGCGAAAGCCGCGAGCTTGGCGCCAAGGTGCACGGCGGCAGCCGTGTCGACGGCATCGGCACGCAGGACGCCTACTACGTGCGCCCCGCGCTGGTGGAACTGAAGTCGCACGCCGGACCGGTGCTGCGCGAGACCTTCGCGCCCATCCTCTACGTGGTGCGCTACAGCATGCTCGACGAAGCCATCGAATGGCACAACGCTGTGGGCGCGGGCCTGTCGTCGTCGATCTTCACGCTCAATGTGCGCGAGGCCGAGCGCTTCATGTCGAGCGCGGGTTCGGACTGCGGCATTGCCAACGTCAACATCGGCCCGAGCGGTGCCGAGATCGGCGGCGCCTTCGGCGGCGAGAAGGAAACCGGCGGCGGCCGCGAAGCGGGCTCGGACAGCTGGAAGGCGTACATGCGCCGAGCGACCAACACCATCAATTACTCGACCGCACTGCCTCTTGCCCAGGGCGTGACTTTCGATATCGGAGATTGAGGCTCGCCCCCAGGCTCCGCGCACTTCGTGTCGCTTCTCCAACCCCCTACCGGGGGCGACATCTGCGGCCCGGCAAAGCCGGTTCCGCGATGTCCCACGAAAAGTCATGCCGTGCCGGCAGGGCGCGCCGCACCCTTTCAAAGAAAAACCACCAGGAGACAGAGAAGATGAAGAAGCAAATGAAGACCCTCGCCGCCGCAGCGCTGCTCGCGCTCGCATTCGGCACCACAGCCACTGCGCAACAGGCGCCCACCGGCGGCACGCTCGACAAGATCAAGGCGAGCGGCAAGGTCGTG
The DNA here is from genome assembly GCF_030815625.1 of Variovorax sp. W1I1. NCBI lineage: Bacteria > Pseudomonadati > Pseudomonadota > Betaproteobacteria > Burkholderiales > Comamonadaceae > Variovorax > Variovorax sp. W1I1. Next base: position 6,511,440 of record NZ_JAUSWZ010000001.1, read on the forward strand.
CTCGGCGTGCGCGAAGCCTCGCCGCCGATGGCCTACATGCTGGGCGCGGGCGAGAAGTACGTGGGCTACCACGTCGAGCTCTGCGAACGCGTGCTGAAAGACATCACGCCGAATGCGAAGCTCGAATACATGGCGGTGACCGCGCAGAACACGATTCCGCTGGTGCAGAACGGCACGCTCGACATCGGCTGCGGCCCCACCACCAACAACACCGCGCGCCAGCAGCAGGTGGCCTTTGCGCTCACCACGTATGTGAGCGAAGTGCGCATGGCGACCAGGGTCGATTCGGGCATCACCACGCTCGACCAGCTCGCGGGCCGCAACGTGTCGGCCTCGACCGGCACCACCGCCGTGCAGTTGCTGCGCAAGCGCGAGCGCGCGCAGAACGTCTCGTACAACACGATGCTCGGCAAGGACCACCTGGAGAGCTTCCTGCTCATGGAGTCGGGCCGCGCCGATGCCTTCGTGCTCGACGACAACCTGCTTGCCGGGATCATTGCGAACTCGAAGAACCCGGCGGCCTACCGCATCGTGGGCGATGCGCTGGGCTCGGAGCCGATCGCGCTCCTGTTCCGCAAGGACGATCCGGCCTTCAAGACCGCGGTGGACGAGTCGCTGCGCAAGCTCATGAAGAGCGGTGAGCTCGAGAAGATTTACACCAAGTGGTTCGTGGCCGCGATTCCGCCGAAGAACACCAGCCTCAACCTGCCGATGAGTCCGGCCCTGAAGCAGTTGCTGCTCGAACCCAACGACAAGCCACTGGAAGCCTACGCGAAGTGACAGACGCAGCCGTGTTCTCGCCGGCGCAACGTGTGCGCGCCATCCACGTTTCGGAGATCCTGCGCATCACCGACCATGCGCAGGCGCTCAAGCGCGCCGGCCGGCCGGTGATCGTGCTGGGCGCGGGTGAGCCCGACTTCGACACGCCCGAGAACATCCGGCATGCGGCCTCGCAGGCGATTGCGCGCGGCGACACGCGCTACACGGTGCTCGATGGCAGCCCGGCGATGAAGGCGGCCGTGCAGCTGAAGTTCAAGCGCGACAACGCGCTGGACTTCGCGCTCGACGAGATCAGCGTGAGCGCGGGCGCCAAGCAGGTGATCTTCAACGCGCTGATGGCGAGCCTGAACCCGGGCGACGAAGTGATCCTGCCCGCGCCGTACTGGACCTCGTACGCGGACATCGTGCAGATCTGCGGCGGCGTGCCGGTGTCGGTGGCGTGCGGCGAGGAGAACGGCTTTCGCCTGACGGCGGCGCAGCTGCAGGCGGCCATCACGCCGCGCACGCGCTGGCTGTTTCTCAACTCGCCGTCGAATCCGAGCGGCGCGGCCTACAGCGCCGCGCAACTCAAGCCGATCACCGATGTGCTGCTCGACCACCCGGGTGTCTGGGTGTTGGCGGACGACATCTACGAACACATCCTCTACGACGGCCTCGCGTTCGCGACGCCGGTGGCCGTGGAGCCGCGGCTGCGCGATCGCACGCTCACGGTGAACGGCGTGTCGAAGGCCTATGCGATGACCGGCTGGCGTGTCGGCTACGGCGCCGGGCCGCGCGCGCTGATCGCGGCGATGGCGGTGGTGCAGAGCCAGTCGACCTCGTGCCCGTCGTCGGTGAGCCAGGCCGCGGCCATCGAGGCGCTCACCGGCCCGCAGGGCATCGTGGCCGAGCGCTGTGCTTCGTTTCAACAGCGCCGCGATTTCGTCGTGGCCGCGCTCAACCGCACGCCGGGCCTGCACTGCCGCGTGCCCGAGGGCGCCTTCTACACATTCGCAAGCTGCGCCGGCGTGCTCGGCAAGCGCACCGCCGCGGGCGCGCTGCTGCAGACCGACAGCGACTTCTGCCGCTACCTGCTGCAAGACTTCGACGTGGCGGTGGTGCCGGGCAGCGTGTTCGGGCTCGCGCCGTATTTCCGCATCTCGTATGCGACGTCGATGGCGCAGCTCGAAGAGGCGTGCGCGCGGATTTCCGCCGCTTGCGCCGCGCTCACATGACCCCGCATTTCTCCCTCCCCTTCCGGGGGAGCAACCGTGTCAATACCTACCGAGCAATCGGGTCAGTGCGCCAGGGCTGCTCGGACTTGAGCATGGCGTTGAGAATGACGAGCAGCTTGCGCATGCAGGCGGTGATGGCAACCTTGAAGGGCTTGCCGGCAGCGCGCAGGCGCTCGTACATCGCCTTGATCACGGGGTTGCATCGCGCTGCGCTGAGCGCGGCCATGTACAGCACGCAGCGCACGTCTGCGCGCCCGCCCTGGATGTACCTCTGGCCACGGCGCTTGCCGCTGTCGTCGGCAAACGGGGCGACGCCCGCCAGCGCAGCGATGCGCTTTCTCTCCAGCGTGCCCAGCTCGGGCATGCGGCTGAGCAAGGTGGTGATCGTCACCCGTCCCACGCCCGGCACGCTGTCCAGAAGGTCGTATTTGGGCCGATACAGAGGCGAGTCCTTCAAGCGCCCGTCCAGGTCACGCTCGATCTGCCTGATGCGTGCATCGAGCCACGCGATGTGCTCGCGCACGCTCTTGCGCGCAACCGGCTTGACCGTGGTCAGGCGCGCCTTCTCCTGCGCTCGCATCGCCACCAGTTGCGCGCGCCGGTCCACCAGCTCGGTAAGTTCCTGCTGCGCCTCGTCAGGCAGTGCATGCACCTGCGGGCGCATGCGTTGGGCAAATACCGCGAGCACCTGCGCGTCCAGCTTGTCGGTCTTGGCCAGGATGCCCGCGGCGCGGGCAAAGTCGCGCACCCGCTTCGGATTGACCACCGCCACGGGAACGCCGGCCAGGCACAACTGGCTTGCCAGCGCAGTTTCAAAGCCACCCGTGGCTTCCAGCACCACCAGCGTGGGTCGCAGCCGTTTGAGTTGCTCCACGAGAACGGCACGGGCACCATCCTCGTTGTCCACGCGCAAAGCAAATGCACTGGCTTCACCTGCAGCCAAGGCGGGCACTTGTGCCACGTCCAGCCAGGCCTTGCATACGTCGATACCGATAAAGATTTCGTCGTTCATGACACAGCGCCCTTCCTTGTGTTCGATGCGGTCTCTCAGACCTCACAACCGTTCGGGCTGTCTGTTCACTACGAACCGAGGTCGGCCGGCACGACCCTCGCTCCCCCTCGGTATGACCATGAAGGCCTACCCTGGGTCGATCGGCCTGTGCCGGCCAAGCGCTACTTTGCTACATACAAGGGTCGGGGTGGGGGCACGCGGCGTATCCATTGCCATCGGCGCATCCAACGCCGCTTGCCCCCATCCCAGCCTTCCCCCGGAAGGGGAAGGAGCGAACACCAAGACCTTCATTGCATTGGACACAGCATGACTTCCTCCCGCACCGGCGGCCAGATCCTGGTCGACCAGCTCATCACCCACGGCGTGCAGCAACTCTTCTGCGTGCCCGGCGAAAGCTTTCTCGCCGTGCTCGACGCGCTGCACGATGCATCGATCGACGTGACGGTGTGCCGGCAAGAGGGCGGCGCCACGATGATGGCCGAGGCGCAGGGCAAGCTCACCGGCAAGCCCGGCATCTGCTTCGTCACGCGCGGCCCCGGCGCCACCAATGCGGCAGCGGGCGTGCACATCGCGCACCAGGACTCGACGCCGCTCCTGCTGTTCGTCGGCCAGGTCGCACGCGATGCGATGGGACGCGAAGCCTTCCAGGAGTTGGACTACGGCGCAGTCTTCGGCACGATGGCCAAGTGGGTGGTGCAGATCGACGATCCGGCGCGTGTGCCCGAACTGGTGTCGCGCGCCTTCCATGTCGCGACCTCGGGCCGCCCCGGTCCGGTGGTGATCGCGCTGCCCGAAGACATGCTGACCGAAGCCGCCGTGGTGGCCGATGCGCTGCCTTATGCGGTGACCGAAACCCATCCCGGCGCGGCGCAACTGGCCGAGCTGCAGCAGCGCCTGTCGCAGGCGCAGCGGCCGGTCGTCATCCTGGGCGGCAGCCGCTGGTCCGAAGCCGCGACGCAGCAGTTCGCGAAGTTCGCCGAGGCGTATGCGCTCCCGGTGTACTGCTCGTTCCGCCGCCAGATGCTGATGTCCGCCGAGCACCCCTGCTACGCGGGCGATCTGGGGCTCGGCGCGAATCCGCGCATGCTGGCGCGCATCCGCGATGCGGACCTCGTGCTGCTGGTCGGCGGCCGGCTGTCGGAAGTGCCGTCGCAGGGCTACGAGCTGTTTGCGATTCCGCAGCCGAAGCAGGCGCTGGTGCATGTGCACGCCGATGCCGATGAGCTCGGCAAGCTCTATCGACCGGCGCAGGGCATCCATGCCACGCCGCAGGCTTTCGCGGAGGCGGTGTCCGCGCTGCGCCCGGCGTCGGCGCCCGCCTGGCAGGCCGAGACGAAGACCGCGCGCGAAGATTTCCTGCGCTGGAGCGACCCGGCCCCCATCCGCATTCCCGGCCCGCTGCAGATGGGCGAGGTCATGCAGCACCTGCGCGAGGTGCTGCCGGCCGACACCATCTTCTGCAACGGCGCGGGCAACTTCGCGACCTGGGTGCATCGCTTCTGGCCGTTCCGCGCGTTCGCTAGCCAGCTCGCGCCGACCAGCGGCTCGATGGGCTACGGCCTGCCGGCCGGCGTCGGTGCCAAGCGTCTGTGGCCCGAGCGCGAGGTGGTCGTGTTCGCGGGCGACGGCGATTTCATGATGCACGGCCAGGAGTTCGCCACTGCCGTGCAGTACGGCCTGCCGATCCTCGTCGTGCTGCTGGACAACGGCATGTACGGCACGATCCGCATGCATCAGGAAAAGCACTACCCCGGCCGCATCAGCGCCACGCAATTGAAGAACCCCGACTTCCGCGGCTATGCCGAGGTGTTCGGCGGCCACGGCGAGCGCGTGACCACAACGGAAGAGTTCGGCCCCGCACTCGCGCGTGCGCGGGCGAGCGGCAAGCCGGCCATCCTGCATTGCCTGCTGGACCCCGAGGCGATCACGCCGGCCAGCACGCTGCAGTCGATCCGCAAGGCTGCGCTGGCGGCGAACTGAAGCGTTGTTCGGGGCGGCCCTTGCCGGCCGCACCCCGAACGATCAACCGCTCAGGCCATCCACCGCCTGGAACATCGCCTGTCGCGCCTGGCTGACGATCTGCCCGCGCCAGGCGTCGGTGTCCGTATAGAACGCCTCGACCATCCGCGCACGGATGCCGTCGGCCAGGTCGGCTGGCGCATCCGGATGCTTGTGCAGCCAGTGGTCGGCGCGGAGGGCACCCGTCACTTCCAGGATGGGCAGCGTGCCGTATTCGAGCGCGATGCCGGTGTATTCGGCCTTCGGGCATTCTTCGTAGACGGCGTCCCACATCAGCCCGCGCAGCAGCGCCGAAGTCGATGAGCCGTCGTAGATCGACGTGACGGGCGCCGCGGGCGTGCCCCACCAGGCGTTGGCGCGGGCGTAGGCGGTCTTGTCGTCCTTGCCCGCATAGATGCGCTCGCCCAAGCCGTTGGGGCCGAGCCCCGTGTGCAGGTCGATCCAGGCGATGCGTTTGGCATTGCCCGCGTGGCGGCGCAGCACGCCGCGGATGGTCTTGTTGCTCCAGGTGGGCGCCTTGCCGCCGAAGAACAGGCCATCGTCGAACTGGTACTGGCCGCTGGTAACGGCCGCTTGGTAAGCAGTGGTGCCGTGCTTCTCGATCCACTTCTCGACCGCCGCCTGGTTCTCGGGCGTGGGCGGCCAGGTGTCGGGCAACAGCAGCGGATGCAGCTTGGCGTAGGGCTCGTTGACCGGCACCGGCTGCGAGAAGTCGATGAAGTTGCGGTTCAGGTCGACGTTCTCGTGCGTCACGCGCCGGCCGTACGAAAAGCCGTGCGGGTTGACCGCGTGCACGTAGAGCACCGCCACGCCCTGTGCCTTGGCCTTGTCGCGCCACTCGGCATCGTGCAGCGCGAACACCTGCACGCCGCTGCCGCAATGGCCCTCGACGCCGTGGCAGGCGCTGGTGACGAGCAGCAGGCGCTCGGCGTTCGCGTCGCCGTCCAGCGCCACGTCCATCGACAGGTCTTCGCCGTCGCGGCCCTTGAGCGGATGCGCATGCGGCTCGACGGTGAGGCCGGCGCTCACGCAGCCTTGCAGGAACTTCTGGCGCGCCTGGGCATAGCGCGGCGAAAAGGCCTCGCCGATGCCGATCATGAGACGTTGCCGCCGGGCTTGTTCAGGAACTGCTCGGCGATCTGCACCCAGCAGGTGGCACCCAGCGGGATCAGGTCGTCGTTGAAGTCGTAGCTCGCGTTGTGCAGCGTGCAGGGGCCTTCGCCGTGGTGCACGTCGCGGTGCGTGCCGTCGCCGTTGCCGATGAAGGCATAGGCGCCGGGCTTGGCCTGCAGCATGAAGGCGAAGTCTTCGGAGGTCATGGCGGCCTCTTGCTTGAGCACGTTCTCGGGGCCGACGATGCCGGCCATCACGTCGCGCGCGAAGTGGGCCTCGGCCTTGGTGTTGATGGTGGGCGGGTAGTAGCGCTCGAAGCGGAAGTCGCAGGTCGCGTCGTGCGCCGCGCAGATGTGCTCGGCGATCTGGCGCATCTTGGCCTCGATCATGTCGAGTACCTCGATCGAGAAGGTGCGCACCGTGCCCGACAGCTCGCAGTTGTCGGGAATCACGTTGTTGGCTTCGCCCGCATGGATGGTGGTGACCGAGATCACGGCCGAATCGGTCGGCTTCATCTTGCGGGTGAGCACGGTCTGGAAGGCCTGCACGATCTCGCAGGCGATCGGCACCGGGTCGATGCCGGTCTGCGGCAGCGCGGCGTGGCCGCCCTTGCCGATCACGTTGACGAAGAACTTGTTGCCCGAGGCCATCACCGGGCCGGGGCTCACGGCGAACTGGCCGGCCTTCATGCCGGGCCAGTTGTGCATGCCGAAGACGGCGTCCATCGGGAACTGCTCGAAGAGCCCTTCCTTGATCATTTCGCGGGCGCCGCCGCCGCCTTCTTCGGCCGGCTGGAAGATCAGGTAGACGGTGCCGTCGAAATTGCGGTTCTTCGCCAGGTGCTGGGCGGCTGCGAGCAGCATCGCGGTGTGGCCGTCGTGGCCGCAGGCGTGCATCTTGCCGTGGTGCTTGCTGGCGTGGGCGAAGGTGTTGAGCTCGGTGACGGGGAGGGCGTCCATGTCGGCCCGAAGACCGACCGCGCGGTTGCTGGTGCCGTTCTTGACGATGCCGACGACACCGGTGGTGCCCAGGCCCCGATGGATGGGAATGCCCCATTCGGTGAGCTTGCCTGCCACCACGTCGGCGGTGCGGACTTCCTGGAAACAGAGTTCGGGGTGGGCGTGGAGGTCACGTCGGACGGCGGCGATGCCGGCCGCCTGCGTGACGAGCGAATCGATGAGTTTCATAGGACACAGTCTAGGCTTTGCAAACTGCTCCGCAAAGACCGTGCCGGGCAAACCCTCAGGCTGCGTTCAAGAACCCGATCAGCGCCCCATGCTCTTCAGATAGTCGGCCCGCGCAGCCAGCGCGGTGTCGGTGAAGTCGGTGAAAACGCCGTCCACGCCGAGCTTGTAATAAATCGCGTACTCGTTCTTGCCGTCCTTGTTGTAGTCCCCAGCCAGGCGGCGCGACTCGTTGCGGAAGGTGAAGGGGTGCACGAAGAGACCCGCCTTGTGGGCGTCGGCGATCAGCGTGGTGGGCGAGACCGAGGTGGCGTCGGCGTCGTTGACCTTGCCGTCCTTGTTCACGTCCAGCGGCTTGCCGTCCGGGCCGATGCTGCCCTTGATGGTCACGATGTAGCGCTTCCACGGGCCGATGCCGTCGGCATAGGTCTTGATCTCTGCCAGGCCCGCGGGCGTGACCATGACGTCGAAGTTGCGCGTGTCGCCGGCCTTGGTCCATTCATAGGGGCGGTCGACCGGAATCGCATAGGTCATGGCGCCGGTCTTCATGTCGATGCCGTCGCCGTCGATCAACTGGATGAGCTTGGTGTTCAGGCCCTTGCTCTTCATGTATTTGAGGCTGCCCGGCTCGAACGACTGCACGTAGATCGGCGCGGTCTTGCTGTTCCAGCCGGCCGCGTTGATGGCGGCGACGACCTTGTCTTCCATCGGCATGCCGAGGTCTCGGAAGTAGGTCGGGTTCTTGGTCTCGGGATAGATCGCGATGGTGCGGCCGGTTTCCTTCGACTTGGCCTTGGCGAAATCGATGATCTCCTGGAAGGTCACGATCTTGAACTTGCCGTTGAATTCCTGCGGGCGCTCGGCGTCGGTCGAGATGCCGCCCAGCGTCTTGATCTCGGCCAGCGTGAAGTCGTTGCTGAACCAGCCGGTCTGGGTTTCGCCGTCGACCTTGATGGTCTTCTTGCGCGAGGCGAAGCGGGCGTGCTTGGCCACGTCGGTGCTGATGGCCAGGTTGGGATCGTGGCGGGCGATGAGCACGCCGTCCTTGGTGGAGACCAGGTCCATCTCGATCACGTCGGCACCCAGTTCGATGGCCTTCGTGTAGGCCTCCAGCGTCTGTTCCGGCAGGTAGCCCGAGGCGCCGCGGTGGGCGATGACCAGCGGCGGATTGCCGTCGAGCGTCAGCAGCTTGGCGGGGCCCGAGGGGCCGGTGCCGCTGCAGGCCGCAACGCACAGGGCGGCGGTGGCGGTCAGTGCGATCTGAAGGGTGCGCATGGTTTTTTTCTCCATCCAAAAGAGGCGCAGGGTACCCGCTCCCGATGACAGCCGGGACAACCGCAGACGCGGGGCATCGACTTCTTGGACAATCTGTTGCATGCCCCACACGCTTTCCCCCCAAAGCCTCGCGCTGGCCCAGTCGCTGGTGCGAATGAACACCGTCAGCGAGAACAGCAACCTGCAGCTGATCGACCTCGCGCAGAGCCACCTCGCCGCCCTCGGCGTGAAGAGCCGCATCACCTACAACGCCGAGCGCACCAAGGCGAACCTCTTTGCCACGCTGGGCGAGGGTAAGCCGGCGGGTGTGATCATTTCGGGGCACACCGATACGGTGCCCTGGGACGGCCAGGACTGGAGCGTCGATCCGCTCTCGGCCGTGGTGCAGCACGAGCGCCTCTACGGCCGCGGTTCGGCGGACATGAAGAGCTTCATCGCCATCGCGCTCTCCAATGCGAAGCGTTTTCTTGAAAGCGACTCGCCCTTCGCGGTGCACTTCGCCTTCAGCTACGAGGAAGAAATCGGCTGCTTCGGTGTGAAGGAACTGATCGCCGACATGCGCGATGCGGGCATCAAGCCGCTCGCCTGCATCGTGGGCGAACCCACCAGCATGGTGCCGGCCATCGCGCACAAAGGCGTGTACCGCTACAAGTGCTGCGTGCGCGGCAAGGAGGCGCATTCGTCGCTCACGCCCAAGTCGGTCAACGCCATCGAGATGGCTGCGCGCGTGATCGGCAAGGTGCGCGACATGGCGGAAGACTTCGAGCGCAGCGAGCCGCGCTACGAAGGCTTTGATGTGCCCTTCAGCACCGCGAGCGTGGGCCAGTTCCATGGCGGCATTGCCGACAACGTGGTGCCGCGCGATGCCGAGTTCCGCTATGAATTCCGCGACCTGCCCACGGCCGATGCCAAGCGCATGCAGTCCGATGTGCTGGCCTATGCCGCGAGCATCGAGCCCGCGATGAAGAAGGTGGCGCCCGATGCGGGCTTCAAGTTCGAAACGATCTGCGAGATACCGAGCTTCCTCGGTGCGGCGAGCGACCCGGTCACGCTGCTCGCGCAGCGCCTGGCGGGCGAGGACCGCACCACCTTGGTGGCCTTCGGCACCGAAGCGGGCCTGTTCAAGAACGCGGGCATCCCCACGGTGGTGTGCGGCCCGGGCAGCATCGAGCAGGCGCACCAGCCCGACGAATTCGTGAGCCTCGAACAGCTCGCGCGCTGCGAGCTGTTCATGGAGCGCCTCGCCACTTCGCACACCATTGGCTGAAGAAGACCCAAGCAGCGCCGCGCTGCGGCGCATGAAGCGCGTCGCGCTCGGCCTCTTGTGCGCGGCGGCGCTGCTTTACGCGTTGGCCAGCGCGCTGCACGCGCAGCATCCGGCCTGGGGCTACGTGGCCGCGTTCGCCGAGGCCGCGATGGTCGGCGCGATTGCCGACTGGTTCGCCGTGGTGGCGCTGTTCCGCCACCCGCTGGGTCTGCCGATCCCGCACACCGCGATCATCCCGAGCAACAAGGACCGCATCGGCGCGAAGCTCGCGGGCTTCATCTGCAACAACTTCCTGAGCACCGCGCAGGTGCTCGCCAAGCTGCGCGAGTTCGACACCGCCGGCCGCATCGCCGATTGGCTCGCGCGGCCCGCAAGCGGCGAGAAGCTGGGCGAATGGGGCGTGGCCGCCACGCGCTACGGGCTCACGGCGTTCGACGACGACCGGGTGCGCGATTTCATGGGCCGCGCTGCCGCGGCGGGCCTGGAAAAGATCGACCTCTCGCGCCTCACCGGCCAGGCGCTCGATGCGCTCACCGCGGGCGGCCGCCACCAGGCGCTGCTCGACGACGTGCTGCAGCAGGTGGCGGGGCTGCTCGAAGGCGAGGAGGTGCAGGCGCACATCACCGAAGCCATCGCGCGCGAGATCAAGACGCTGCGCTACGTCGGCCTCGACCAGGTCGCGGCCAAGCTCGCCACGCGCAAGATCGTGGCCGCCGTCGCGCACACCATCGGCGAACTGGCTGCCGAGCCCGCCCACCCGATGCGCAAGCGCTTCGATCACTTCGTTGACGACTTCGTGGTGCGCCTGAAGCTCGACCCCGAGTTCCAGCAGCGCGGCGAGCAGATCCGTGCCGAGCTGATGGCGCATCCCGCGCTCGGCGACTACCTGCACGGGCTTTGGGGCGAGCTGCTCGCGTGGCTGGACCGCGACCTGCGCCGCGGCGACTCGACGATCCGCCAGCGCATCGCGTCGATGGCCGGCGCGCTGGGCACGCGGCTGCAGGCCGACGAGGCCATCCGCCACTGGATCAACGAGCAGATCGAGGCCGCCGCGCCGCTGGCCATCGAGCGCTATCGGGAGGACATCCGCCGCTACATCGAGGAGCGGGTCGGCGAGTGGAACGCCGAGGAGATGACGGTGGAGCTCGAGCGCCACATCGGGCGCGACCTGCAGTTCATCCGCATCAACGGCACGCTGGTGGGCGGGCTCGTGGGGCTTGCGATCCACACCGTCACGCAGTTGCTGCGCGGCTGAGCGGTCCATGACCCGCGGGTAATCCGCAGCGGACGAAAGTCCGCATGTCGCGGAAGAGATCGCGCCACGGCCCTGGGCTCCTTCTAGACTGCGCGCGCATTCACAAGAAGGAGAAGACATGCCTCGTGGCTCGTTCCGCAGCGCTGCTGCGCTGGTCGCCGTGCTCGCCCTGCTGGGCGCCTGCAGCACCGTTGCACCGCTTTTGCCCTCGCCCACGCCTGCGATTCCGGCATCGACGCCGCCCTCGCCGTCGCCAACGGCGGCCTGCCGGCCCGCCTCGTGGGCCGCGCCCGAGGCGCTGGTGCCGCCGTCGTCGTTTTCGGGCGTGCACGGCCTGGCCATCGATGCCAAGGGCCGGCTGCTCGCGGGCTCGGTGCTCGGCAACACGCTGTGGGAAGTCGACCGCACCACCGGCGCGGCCAAGGTGCTGATCGACGCGCCCGAAGGCCAGGCCGACGACATCGCGGTCGGCCCGCAGGGCGAGCTGGCGTGGACCAACTACCTCATGGGCATGCTGCGCTACCGCGAGAGCGACGCCGCGCCGATGCGCGTGCTCGCCAAGGACCTGCCCGGCCTCAACTCGCTCGACTTCGACCGCAAGAACGGCAAGCTCTACGCCTCGCAGGTGTTCCTGGGCGATGCGCTCTGGGAAATCGACCGCGCCGGCCAGAAGCCGCCGCGGCTCATCAAGAAGGACATGGGCGGCTTCAACGGCTTCGAGGTCGGGCCCGACGGCCTGCTCTACGGGCCGCTGTGGTTCAAGGGCCAGGTCGTGAAGATCGATCCGGCGAACGGCAACATGACCGTGATTGCCGATGGCTTCAAGATCCCGGCCGCGGCCAACCTCGACGGCAAGGGCAACCTGTGGCTGGTCGATGCGCGCAGCGGCGAGCTGGTGCGGGTCGAGCTCGCCACCGGCAACAAGACCGTCGCCAAGCAGCTTCGGCCCTCGCTCGACAACCTCGTCATCGCGCCGGACGGCACGATCTACGTGTCGAACATGGCCAACAACGAGGTGCAGGCCTTCAATCCCGCCACGGGCGAGCTGCGCACCCTCACCAGCGGCAAGGTGGCGGTGCCCGCGGGGCTGAAGATCGACGGCAACGACCTCTGGGTGGCCGACGTCTTCGGCTTCCGTCAGGTGGACGTGCGCACCGGCGAAGTGCGCGACGTGTTCCGCATGCAGCGCGAACCGGAGCTCGACTATCCCTTCGCGGTCGGCCTCTCGCCCACGCGCTTCGCGCTGACCTCGTGGTTCACCGGCACGGTCCAGCTGGTCGATCGCCAGACGCTCAGGACCGTCGCAACCATCCACGGCCTGAAGGCGCCGTTCGACGCGATCCCCATGCCCGACGGCAGCGTGATCTACGCCGAAATCGCGACCGGCAGCATCACGCGCGCCCGCGGGCCGAAGTTTGCAGACAAGTCAGTGCTTGCTAGCGGCTTGAATGGCCCGGTGCAGATGGTCCTGGGCCAGGACGGCGCGCTCTACGTCACCGAGGCCGCCGGCAAGCTGCTGCGCATTCCGCTGGATGCCAGCGCGCCGCTGCGCACCATCGTCGACGGGCTCGCGCTGCCCGAGGGCGTGGCAGAGACGCCGTGGGGCACCTTCATCGTGGCCGAGAGCGCGGCGGGGCGGCTGGTGGAAATCGACCCGGCCAACGGCACCCGCCGGACCATCGCCGAGAACCTGCCGATCGGCCTCGCTCCCGGGCCCGCCCTCCCGCCGCCCTATGTGGTCACCGGCGTTGCGGTCGGTGCCGACGGCACCGTTTACGTGAGCGCTGATCGCAACAATGCGATATATCGAATCCGCGCCGTAAGGTAGGGTAACGATAAGTACATTTTTCGATTTACTTTTAAAAACAAATATTACAAACTGGCCGGGACGCCGCTCTGGTGCCCCGGTCACCTCCGTTTTTCCGGGGTTTTGCAGGCGTTTGGCTCTGAAAGGAAAAACGCATGACTCCCCTCGTCGTAGGCCAGTTGCTGTCGCCCGAGTACTCATTGGGGCTGGTGGCGCTTTCATTCCTCATCTCGTTCGCGGGATCGCTGGTGGCGCTGATCTGCGCGGGCCGCATGGTCAACGCGGACGGCAAACCCAACCTCGCCCTCGTGGCCTGCGCCGCGGTGGCGCTCGGGGGCATCGGCATCTGGTCGATGCACTTCATCGGCATGCTGGCCTACCGGTTGCCGGTGGCCATTTCGTACAACATGCCGCTGACGATCGTGTCGCTCGTGGCGGCCATCCTGATCTCCGGCATCGCCCTCTACCTGGCCGGTGGCCGGCGCAAGTTCAGCAAACCCGGCTGGGCAGCCGGCAGCCTGCTGGCAGGCGTCGGCGTCTGCGTGATGCATTACATGGGCATGTTCGCGATGAACATGCGCGCCACGATGGAGCTCGACATGGGCACCGTCGCGCTGTCGGTGGTGATCGCCATCACCGCCGCCGCGGCCGCCTTGTGGCTGGCCTTCAACCTGCGCAAGTTGAGCCACCAGATCGGTGCCGCTGCGGTGATGGGTGTGGCGGTCTGCACGATGCACTACGTGGGCATGACCGCCGCCAGCATGATCTGCACGGCCGCGGCGCCGACCGATGCGCTCGCCATCGGCGGCAGCTACATGGGCCTGTCGGTGTTCGGCACGGCCGGTGCGGTGCTGATCTTCATCTACTGGGTGGCCACCGGCAACAGCCTCGACGCCCCGACGCCGCGGCGCGCCCGCCCCCGCACCAGCTAGTTGGCGCAAGCGGGCGGAAGGCCCGGTCCCTACAGTCTGTGCAGAGCGAAAACCAGCGACCTGCACAGACCCCCATGCCCGTCATCGAATCCCGGCTGTCATCGGCCAGCGACACCTTCCAGGCCAACCGCACCGGCATGCTCGCGCTGCTGGACCAGGTGCGTGCGCACGAGGCCCGCGCCGCGTCTGCCTCGGGCGCCTCGGCCGAGCGCTTTGCCAAGCGCGGCCAGCTACTGCCGCGCGAACGCATCGCGCTGCTGCTGGACACCGGCGCGCCCTTTCTTCCGCTGGCCTCGCTCGCAGGCCTCGGCCATGACAACCCCGATCTTTCGAAGAGCGTGCCCGGCGGCGGGTTGATCTCCGGCATCGGCCAGGTCGCGGGCGTGCGCTGCATGGTGAGCGCCTCCGATTCGGGCATCGACGCCGGCGCGCTGCAGCCGATGGGCCTGGACAAGCAACTGCGCGTGCAGGAGATCGCGCTCGAGAACAAGCTCCCCTACGTGCAGCTGGTCGAAAGCGCCGGCGCCAATCTCATGCAGTACCGCGTGCAGGACTTCGTGCGTGGCGGCAGCATCTTTCGCAACCTCGCGCGGCTCTCGGCGGCGGGGCTGCCCGTGGTGACGGTGACGCATGGCTCCTCGACCGCGGGCGGCGCCTACCAGACGGGTTTGTCGGACTACATCGTGATGGTGCGCGACCGCACCCGGGCCTTCCTCGCCGGACCGCCGCTGCTGAAAGCCGCCACCGGCGAAATCGCCACCGAAGAAGAACTCGGCGGTGCCGTGATGCACACCCACATTTCGGGCCTGGGCGACTACCTTGCCGAAGACGACCGCGACGCCATCCGCATCGCACGCTCGATCCTCGGCGGCATCGACTGGACCCGCGACGAAGCACCGCGCGCCTTCACGCCGCCGCGCTACGACGCCGAAGACTTGCTGGGCATCATGCCGAGCGACGGACGCCGGCCGGTGGACATGCGCGAGGTCATCGCGCGCATCGCCGACGGCTCCGAGTTCCTCGAATTCAGCGAGCACTACGGCACCGCCACCGTCTGCGGCCACATCCGGCTCGAAGGCCATGCGGTGGGCATCGTCACCAACAACGGCCCGATCGATTCCGCCGGCGCGACCAAGGCGACGCACTTCATCCAGGCCTGCTGCCAGTCGCGCACGCCCATCGTCTACCTGCAGAACATCACCGGCTACATGGTGGGCCGCGCGCACGAGGAGGCCGGCATCATCAAGCACGGCGCCAAGATGATCCAAGCCGTGACCAACGCCTCGGTGCCGCAGATCACGCTGTACTGCGGCGCCTCGTACGGCGCGGGCAACTACGGCATGTGCGGTCGCGGCTTCGCGCCGCGCTTCTGTTTCTCGTGGCCGAATGCGCGCACCGCGGTGATGGGCGGCGAGCAGGCTGCGAAGACCATGGCCATCGTCATGGAGGCCGGCATGGCGCGCAAGGGTGCGGTCGACACTGCGAAGATCGATGCGATGCAGCAGCAGATCGTCGAGCGCTTCGACCGGCAGATGAGCGTGTTCACCACCAGCGCGATGCTGCTGGACGACGGCGTGATCGATCCGCGCGACACGCGCGCGGTGCTGGCCGAGGTGCTCTCGGTGTGCCGCGATGCCGATGCGCGCGTGCCGCAGGCGATGCAGTTCTCGGTGGCACGGCCATGAAGGGATTCAACAAGATCCTCATCGCGAACCGCGGCGAAATCGCCGTGCGTGTGATGCGCACCGCACGCGCCATGAGCTGTCGCACCGTCGCCGTGTATTCGAGCGCCGACGCCGATGCGGAACATGTGCGGCAAGCCGACCAGTCCGTGTGGATCGGCGAATCGCTGCCCGCGCAGAGCTACCTCAACATCGCCGCGATCATCGAAGCCGCGCGTGCGAGCGGCGCAGAGGCCGTGCATCCCGGCTACGGCTTCCTCGCCGAGAACGCCGGGTTCGCACAGGCCTGCCGCGATGCCGGCCTCGTCTTCATCGGCCCGACGCCCGAAGCCATCCGCGCGATGGGCGACAAGGCCGGCGCGAAGCGACTGATGCAGGCGGCCGGCGTGCCGTGCATTCCCGGCTACCAGGGCGAAGACCAGAGCCAATCCACGCTCGCAGCCGAAGCCGCTCGCATCGGCTGGCCCGTGATGATCAAGGCGACCGCCGGCGGCGGCGGTCGCGGCATGCGGCTCGTGCCAACAGCTGCCGCATTTGCCGACCTGCTGCAGAGCGCGCAGTCCGAAGCGTTCAACGCTTTCGGCGATGCGACCGTGATCCTGGAGCGCGCGATCGTCGCGCCGCGCCACATCGAGATCCAGGTGTTCGCCGACCGCCACGGCAATGCCATCCACCTCGGCGAGCGCGACTGCTCGGTGCAGCGGCGGCATCAGAAGGTGATCGAGGAATCGCCGTCGCCTGCGGTGTCCGCCGAATTGCGCGAACGCATGGGCGCGACCGCCGTTGCCGCGGCAAAAGCCATCGCGTACGAAGGCGCTGGCACGCTCGAGTTTTTGCTCGACGCCGACGGTCAGTATTGGTTCATGGAAATGAACACGCGGCTGCAGGTGGAGCATCCGGTGACCGAGGCGGTGACGGGGCTCGACCTCGTCGAACTGCAACTGCGCGTCGCCGCCGGAGAGCCATTGCCGCTCACGCAAGATGATGTGCGGATGAACGGCCACGCGATCGAGGTGCGCCTGTGCGCCGAGGACCCGCAGCAGGGCTTCATGCCGCAGAGCGGCACGCTCGCTGCATGGAGGCCGTCGCCGGCTCTTCGCATCGAACATGCGTTGCGCGATGGCGCCGAAGTGCCGGCGTTCTACGACTCGATGATCGCCAAGCTGGTATCGCACGGCCGCACCCGCGACGAAGCGAGGCGGCGTCTCATCGCAGGCCTGCAGGACACTGTGGCGCTCGGCATCGCGACCAACCAAGAGTTTCTGCAGCGCGCGCTGTCGCACCCCGTGTTTGCCGGGGGCGCGGCGACAACGGCGTTCATCGCCGAGCATGCCGATGCGCTGCTCGCGCCTGACCCCGCAACGGAAGGCCGTGCCGCGTTGCTCGCCGCACTGCTGCTTCAGCTCGGCGAACGCGGCTGGCCTTCACCGCTTGCGCACACGCTGCCCAACGCACTGCGCTTCTCGCTCAACGGCGAGGTGCATGCAGCGCGTGTGACGCCGCAGGGCGCAGGCCGTTTCGATGTCGCACTCGATGCAACCGGACCCGAGCGCATCGAACTGCTTGCGCTGCCCGGTGACGGCGTCGTGCGCTTCTCATGCGGCGGTGTTTCCGAGCAGGCCATGTCGGTGCGCAAGTCCGCCACGCACCTTTGGATTCATTTCAGCGGCCAGGCCTTCGAACTCGAGAACCTCACGCATGTGGCGGTGCCTCGCGCCGGTGCTGCTGGCGGCGATGGCCTGCTGCGCGCCTCGATGAACGGCCGCGTCATCGCCCTGCTCGCCGCCGAGGGCGACACGGTCGCTGCCGGCCAGCCCCTCGTCACGCTCGAAGCGATGAAGATGGAGCACGTGCACTGCGCGCCGCGTGCCGGCCGCGTCGCCGCGCTGCATGTCGCGGTCGGCGCGCAGGTGGCAGCGCGTCATGTGGTGGCGGAGATTTCCGACGCATGACGCGGCGCACCGTCTTCCCGATTTCCTGAAAGCCATTCGAATGAACGCCTCTTCCCGCTACCGCTCCGTGTTCTCGCCCGGCCTGTTTGACGGCCAGGTGATCGTCGTCACCGGCGGCGGCTCGGGCATCGGCCGCTGCACGGCGCACGAGTTCGCATCGCTCGGCGCGCAGGTCGTGCTTGTCGGCCGCAACGCCGAGAAGCTGCAGCAGGTACAGAAAGAAATCGCTACCGCCGGCGGCAAGGCCAGCACCCAGGCCTTCGACATCCGCCAGGAAGAAGCCGTGCGTGCGGCGATTGCCGAGGTCGTCGCGGCACACGGCCGCATCGACGGCCTCATCAACAACGCCGGCGGCCAATACATCACGCCGCTCGCCGCCATCTCCGCCAAGGGCTGGGAGGCGGTGATCCACACCAACCTCACGGGCGGCTTCCTCGTGGCGCGCGAATGCTTCGTGCAGAGCATGCAGGCCAACGGCGGCGCCATCGTCAACATCGTGGCCGACATGTGGGGCTCGATGCCCAACATGGGCCACAGCGGTGCCGCGCGCGCGGGCATGGTGAGCTTCACCGAAACGGCCGCGCTCGAATGGGCCGCGAACGGCGTGCGCGTGAACGCGGTGGCGCCGGGCTACATCGCATCGAGCGGCATGGACCACTACCCGCCCGAGGCCGGTGACATGCTGCGCGCGATGCGCAAGACCGTGCCCGCGGGCCGCTTCGGCAACGAAGCCGAGACCTCCGCCGCCATCGCCTTCCTCTTGAGCCCCGCGGCGAGCTTCATCAGCGGCAGCGTGCTGCGCGTGGACGGCGCGCGGCCGCAGGTGCGCATGGGCTGGCCGATGGCGTTGCCGGATGCAGCGGCGCGGCAGCGCCCGGCGGTGCGGCCGTTCGACGGCTTTCATCTCGCAGAGACGCCGCGCGTGTTCCAGGCCAAAGAAACGAACGACTGATTGATTGACTGATCGGAGACAAGCGACATGCAGTACACCCACGAACATCTCGAGATCCAGAAGACGCTGCGCCGCTTCATCGATGACGAGATCAACCCGCACGTCGACGAATGGGAAGCGGCCGAGATCTTCCCCGCGCACGAGGTATTCAAGAAGCTCGGCAACCTCGGCATGCTGGGCCTGAACAAGCCCGAAGCCTTCGGCGGCGCCGGCCTCGACTACTCGTACGCGATGGCGATGGCCGAGGCGCTCGGCCACGTGAGCTGCGGCGGCGTGCCGATGGCCATCGGCGTGCAGACCGACATGTGCACACCCGCGCTCGCACGCTTCGGCAGCGACGAATTGCGCCGCGAATTCCTCGCACCCGCCATCGCGGGCGACACGGTTGGCTGCATCGGCGTGAGCGAGCCCGGCGCAGGCAGCGACGTCGCGGGTTTGAAGAGCCACGCACGCAAGGACGGCGACGACTACCTCATCAGCGGCCAGAAGATGTGGATCACCAACAGCCTGCAGGCCGACTGGATGTGCATGCTCGTCAACACCAGCGACGGCCCGGTACACCGCAACAAGTCGCTCGTGATGGTGCCGATGGACAGCCCCGGCATCGAGAAGGCCAAGAAGATCCGCAAGATCGGCATGAACTCGAGCGACACCGGCCTCATCTACTTCGACAACGTGCGCGTGCCGCAGCGCTACCGAATCGGCGAGGAGGGCCAGGGCTTCGTCTACCAGATGCAGCAGTTCCAGGAAGAACGCCTCTGGGCCGCCGCCAGTTCGCTCGAACCGATGGAAGACTGCATCGCGCAGACCATCGAATGGGCACAGCAGCGCCACATGTTCGGCGGCACGCTGGCCGACCAGCAGTGGGTGCAGTTCAAGCTGGCCGAACTGAAGACGGAAGTGGAGGCACTGCGCGCGCTCACCTACCGCGCCTGCGATCTGCATGTGCAGGGCGAGGACGTGCTCGAACTCGCCTCGATGGCCAAGCTCAAGACGGGGCGGCTCACGCGGCAGGTGTCGGACACCTGCCTGCAGTTCTGGGGCGGCATGGGTTTCACGCTGGAGAACCGCGTGTCGCGCCTGTACCGCGACGGCCGCCTCGGCTCGATCGGCGGTGGTGCGGACGAAGTGATGCTCGGCATCCTCGCGAAGACGATGGGCATCGCCAAGCGGCCACCGCGCGGCTGACAGCGGCTGAAACGCGCATGGACGCCGAACTGCAAGCCGACCGCGCGGCGCTCGCCGACACGGTGCGGCGCTTTGCCAAAATCGAGATCGCGCCGAACGTCGAAGCCTGGGATGACGCGGGCGAATTTCCGCGCGCGCTCTACACGCGCGCCGCGGAACTCGGGCTGCTCGGTCTCGGCTATCCCGAAGCGCTCGGCGGCACGCCGGCCTCGTATTCGCTCAAGCTCCCTGCATGGATCGCCCTCGCGCGCCACGGCAAGAGCGGTGGCGTGCTCGCAAGCCTGTTCTCACACAACATCGGCCTGCCGCCCGTGGTGCTGCATGCAAGCGACGCCGTGCGCCACGAGGTCGTGCCCGCCGTGCTGCGCGGCGAGAAGATCGCGGCGCTTGCGATCACCGAACCCGGCGGCGGCTCCGATGTTGCGGCGCTGCGCACGACGGCGAAGCGAGACAGCGATCACTACGTACTGAACGGCGAGAAGACTTTCATCACCTCGGGCATGCGCGCCGACTGGATCACCGTGGCGGTGCGCACCGGCGAAGGGCGCGGCGCGGGCGGCATCTCGATGCTGCTGGTGCCCGGCGATGCGCCCGGCCTTTCGCGCACGCGCCTCGCGAAGATGGGCTGGCT
This sequence comes from Variovorax sp. W1I1, assembly GCF_030815625.1. Lineage (NCBI taxonomy): Bacteria > Pseudomonadati > Pseudomonadota > Betaproteobacteria > Burkholderiales > Comamonadaceae > Variovorax > Variovorax sp. W1I1. Next base: position 6,531,703 of record NZ_JAUSWZ010000001.1, read on the forward strand.
GTGCTCCGACACCGCCACGCTGCATTTCGACAACGTGCGCGTGCCGGCCCGCTACCTGCTCGGCGACGAAGGCTCGGGCTTCCGCATCATCATGAGCAACTTCAACGGCGAGCGAATCGGCATCGCGGCGGCATCGCTCGGGTTTGCGCAAGCCTGCCTCGACGAGGCGCTGGCCTGGTCGCGCGAGCGCAAGACCTTCGGTGCCGCGCTCATCGAACACCAGGCGGTGCGCCACAAGCTGGTGGACATGCAGATGCGCATCGCCTCCACCGAAGCGTGGCTGGAGGCGGTGTCGGCGGAAGGCGATGCGCACGAAGCCGCCGGCCGCTTCAACGCGCCCGAGTGGGTCGCGCAGGTCTGCATGCTCAAGAACCACGCGACGCAGACCATGCAGTTCTGCGCCGACCAGGCGGTGCAGATCCTCGGCGGCATGGGCTTCATGCGCGGCACGGTGAGCGAGCGCATCTACCGCGAGGTCAAGGTGATGATGATCGGCGGCGGTGCCGAGGAAATCATGAAGGAGCTGGCGGCGCGGCAGCTCGGCTGGCTTTAACGCCGGCCCCCGTTTCCTTAAACGGAAAACTGTTCTTCATCGGCGAGGCGCGCGAGGCATGGCCTTTCGCGCGGTGCCTGCTTACCATCGGCCGCACATCGGGGTCGCGTTGCAGCGCCCCGCCACCGCATGAAGCCGGAGCCGCCTTGATCTTTGTTTTCCATCTCCTCGACAAGCCCGATTCCGCCGCGCTTCGCAACGCGATCCGCCCCGATCACAAGGCTTACCTGGCCCAGGTGGCCGACCGCATGGCCTTCGCCGGGCCGCTGCTGTCGGACGACGGCAAAGCCATGATCGGCAGCCTGCTGGCCATCGACTTCGCAAATCGCGAGGACGCAGAAAAATGGCAGGCCGACGAGCCCTTCACGCGTGCGGGCCTCTATGCGTCGAGCTCGGTGCTGCCGTTCACGAATCTCTGGCCGCAGAAGGTCGGATTTCCGCCCGCCGAATGAACGAGCCCCGCGCCATGTTCAAGCACATCGTGATGTGGGACCTGCGCGGCGAATCGCCCGAAGAGAAGGCAGAGGCCTCGCAGTTGCTCAAGCGCAAGTTCGAATCGCTGCGCGGGCAGATCCCTGGGCTGCTGTACCTCGAGGTGGGCGTCGATTCGAGCCGCATCGCCTACGCCTGCGACGTGGTGCTCTACAGCGAATTCGACAGCCAGGCATCGCTCGATGCCTATGCGACGCACCCCGCGCATCTGCGGGTGCGCGAGGAGCTGGGCGATCTGCGGATCGCGCGGTACCAGGTGGACTACGCGGCGGATTGACCGGGCGCCGGTCAGTCGTTCTTTTCGGATTCGCCCTGCTGCGCGGCCTGCGCGGCCGCACGCAGCTTGTCCTTCTTGCTCGGCCGCTTGCCCTTGATGCCGCCGGTGCCCGACGCATCGACGGGCGGCACGGCCACCTCGGTCGGCTCGAAGCCTTCGATGCGCTCGCGCGGCAGGCTCAGGCCCTGGCGCTTCTCGATCAGGCGGAAATGCGCTTCGGTCGATGCGCTCACGAAGCTGATCGCGAGGCCGCTTTCGCCCGCGCGGCCGGTGCGGCCGATGCGGTGGATGTAGTCGGTGGGCGAGCGCGGCAGGTCGTAGTTGATGACCACGGGCAGCTGCGCGATGTCGATGCCGCGCGCCGCAAGGTCGGTAGCGATCACCACGTCCCACCGGCTCTCCTTGAACTGCGCGAGGATGCCGGTGCGCGTGCCCTGCGCGATGTCGCCGTGAAAGGGCACTGCGTAGACGCCGTTCTTGTAGAGCTTCTCGGCAACGATCTGCGCCGAATGCTGCGTGGCGACGAACACCAGCACACGCTCCCACTCGTTCTCTTTCAAGAGATGGCGCAGGAGCTGCGTGCGGCGGTTCGCATCGACCTCGATCACGCGCTGCACGATGTTCGGCTCGGTGCCCGGCTCGCCCTGCACGTCGATGACCGCGGGGTCGCGCAGCATGCCGTCGGCCAGTGACTGGATGGCGGGCGGGAAGGTGGCGGAGAAGAGCAGGTTCTGCCGTTGCGCCGGCAGCAGCGCGAGGATGCGGCCGAGCTCTTCGGCAAAGCCGAGATCGAAGAGGCGGTCGGCCTCGTCGAGCACCAGCATCGACACCGCGCCCAGCTTGAGCGCGTTGTGCTCGACCAGGTCGAGCAGCCGGCCGGGCGTGGCGACGACGATGTCGGCGCCGCCGCGCAGGCTCATCATCTGCGGGTTGATCGAGACGCCGCCGAAGGCGATGGCGATCTTCAGGCGTTCGGGCAGGTGCTGCGCGAGGCTGCGCATGGTTTCGCCGACCTGGGCCGCGAGTTCGCGCGTGGGCACGAGCACCAGCGCACGCACGCGGCGCGGCGACTGTGCGGGCTCGGCGGCCAGGCGCTGCAGCAGCGGCAGGGAAAATGCGGCGGTCTTGCCGGAGCCGGTCTGCGCCGAGCCCCGCACGTCGCGGCCCTGCAAAATTGCGGGGATGGCCGCGGCCTGGATGGCGGTCGGCGCGGCATAACCGCTTTCGGCGGCAGCCTGCACGAGCGCGGGGGCCAGGCCCAGTGAGTCGAATGGCATGTGAGCAGACAGAGAGAAGAACCCAGAGATAAAAGAGAGATGGATCGAATGGCGACGACGAAAAGCAATCAGGCCAGCACCCTGGTGTATTCCACCGAGGCGGGCGGCCGCGTGTGCCCCGATTGCCGTGCGCCGATGGCGCAATGCCGCTGCAAGGAACTCGAGAAGGCGCGCGCGCCGGCCACCGACGGCATTGTGCGTGTATCGCACGAGACCAAGGGCCGCAAAGGCAAGGGTGTGACCGTGGTGAAGGGCCTCGCACTGGACGCCGCGGCGCTCGCGGCGGTGGGCAAGCAGCTGAAAACGGCCTGCGGCTCGGGCGGCACGGTGAAGGACGGCGTCATCGAGATCCAGGGCGATCACCGCGAACTGGTGATCGCGGCGCTCGTGAAACAGGGCCACACCGTCAAGCGCGCCGGAGGCTGAGGGAGAACCAACCCCATGAAACCCGAAGACCTGCAGCGCCTTGTGACCCTCGAAATGCCTTTTGGCAAGCACAAGGGCACGCTGATCGCCGATTTGCCCGGAAATTACCTGACCTGGTTCGCACGCGAGGGTTTTCCCTCGGGAGAAATCGGCCGACTGCTCCATTTGATGCATGAAATAGACCACAACGGCCTGTCAGACCTGCTCAAACCGTTGCGAAACCGCCCGTCGCGCCGGGATGTTTCTCAATAACACACGATTTATCCACGTTTTTTCGCAAAGTGGCGTGGATAATTCCTCCCACGTGTCTGTGAGACCTTGTCTCCCGTGCACGTAATTTGGTGATCGGTCAGTTTCGCGCCACAGCGCACTTGTTTGTTGTGATTCTGGGACTCCATCGCTTTTGTTTTGTTGGTTTGAATTAGGAGTCCCTCCATGGGCAAGAAACTCTACGTAGGCAACCTCGCCTACTCTGTGCGTGACAACGACCTGGAACAAGCTTTCGGCGAGTTCGGCGCAATCGTCAGCGCCAAGGTCATGATGGAACGTGACACCGGCCGTTCGAAGGGCTTCGGCTTTGTCGAAATGGGTTCGGATGCTGAAGCACTCGCAGCCATCGAAGCCATGAACGGCCATTCGCTCCAGGGCCGTGCCCTGACGGTGAACGAAGCCCGTCCGATGGAAGCTCGTCCTCCCCGCACCGGCGGTGGTGGCGGCTACGGCGGCGGCGCTGGTGGTGGCGGCGGCGGCGGCGGCTACGGTGGTGGCGGCGGCGGCGGTTACGGCGGCGGCGGCGGTGGCCGTAGCGGCGGTGGCGGCGGCGGTTACGGCGGCGGCGGCGGTGGTCGCGGCGGCTACTAAGCCCTCACCCACACTCACGAGAGCCTCGGCTCTCTGAATGAAAAAAAGCTCCTTCGGGAGCTTTTTTCGTTTCCGGACCGTCCCTTTCCAGGGGCACCGGGGACAACCCTTGCCTTGCGGTAAGCATTTGTCCGTACAGGCAAGGTCAGCCAACGGTCAGCCGCGGACGACGACCCTCACTGCTCCAAAACAGAGGGTCGAGGCAATGAAGATCAAGAGTCAGGCGGACTTCTTTTCAGGAGTCATGTTCACTACCGTGGGGGGCGCTTTCGCGATAGGCGCCACCACCTACACCGTCGGCAACGGCGCCCGCATGGGCCCCGGCTATTTCCCGCTCATGCTGGGCATCCTCCTGGCCATCCTCGGGGTGGTCATCATGTTCCAGGCGATGGTGGTGGAGACCACCGATGGCGACAAGATCGGCAAATGGGCCTGGAAGCCGCTGGCCTTCGTGCTCGGCGCCAACCTCGCGTTCGGCATCCTCCTGGGCGGCCTGCCGAGCATCGGTCTGCCGGCGATGGGAATGATCATCGCCATCTACGCGCTCACGATCATCTCGAGCATGGCGGGCACGCAATTCAAGCTGCGCGACGTGCTGGTGCTCTCCACCATCCTGGCGGCCGGCAGCTATGTGGCCTTCATCTGGGCGCTCAAGCTCCAGATCCAGGTCTGGCCCACTTTCATTTCGGGCTGAGGAGCGCACACCATGGACCTGATCCACAACCTTTCCATCGGTTTCGGCGTTGCCTTCACCTTCACGAACCTGCTGTATTGCCTATTGGGCTGCATCCTGGGCACGCTGATCGGCGTGCTGCCGGGCATCGGCCCCGTCGCGACCATCGCGATGCTGCTGCCCGCCACCTACGCGCTGCCGCCCGTGTCGGCGCTGATCATGCTGGCCGGCATCTACTACGGCGCGCAATACGGCGGCTCGACCACCGCCATCCTGGTGAACTTGCCGGGCGAGTCGTCCTCGGTGGTCACCTGCATCGACGGCTACCAGATGGCAAGGCAGGGCCGCGCAGGCCCCGCGCTCGCGGCTGCGGGCCTGGGCTCGTTCTTCGCAGGCTGCGTCGGCACGCTGATCCTGGCTGCCTTCGCTCCGCCGCTGACCGAACTGGCCTTCAAGTTCGGCCCGGCCGAGTACTTCTCGCTGATGACGCTGGGCCTGATCGGCGCCGTGGTGCTGGCCTCGGGCTCGCTGCTCAAGGCGGTGGCGATGATCGTGTTGGGTCTCCTGCTCGGCATCGTGGGCACCGACGTCAATTCGGGCGTCGCCCGCTTCAGCTTCGACATTCCCGAGCTCACTGACGGCATCGGCTTCGTGGTGATCGCCATGGGCGTGTTCGGCTACGGCGAAATCATCGGCAACCTCTCGCAGCCCGATGACGAGCGCGAGGTGTTCACGCACAAGGTCAAGGGCCTGTGGCCCACCAAGGACGACTTCAAGCGCATGACGCCCGCGGTGCTGCGCGGCACGGCCCTCGGTTCGGCGCTGGGCATCCTGCCCGGCGGCGGTGCGCTGCTGGCGGCCTTCGCGGCCTATGCGCTGGAGAAGAAGATCAAGATGCGCCCCGGCGAGGTGCCCTTCGGCAAGGGCAACATCCGCGGCGTGGCATCGCCCGAATCGGCCAACAACGCCGGCGCGCAGACCTCCTTCATCCCGCTGCTGACGCTGGGCATTCCACCCAACGCCGTGATGGCGCTGATGGTGGGCGCGATGACGATCCACAACATCCAGCCCGGCCCGCAGGTGATGACCAGCAACCCCGAACTCTTCTGGGGCCTGATCGCCTCGATGTGGATCGGCAACGCGATGCTGATCGTGCTGAACCTGCCGCTGATCGGCATGTGGATCAAGCTGCTGACGGTGCCCTACAAGTTCCTGTTCCCGGCCATCGTGCTGTTCTGCGCCATCGGCGTGTACTCGACCAACAACAACACCTTCGACGTGTGGATGGTCGCGATCTTCGGTTTCATCGGCTACCTGTTCCTGAAGCTCAAGACCGAGCCGGCCCCGCTGCTGCTGGGCTTCATCCTCGGGCCGATGATGGAAGAGAACCTGCGGCGCGCGCTGTTGCTGTCGCGCGGCGCGTGGAGCGTGTTCGTCACGCGGCCGCTGTCCGCCGGGCTGCTGGTGGCTGCTGCGGCGCTGCTGTGCATCGTGCTGCTGCCGTCGATCAAGGCGAAGCGCGAAGAGGCTTTTGTCGAGGAATAGGCTCCCGCCGCTCCTGAGCAAGCCCCTGCACGAAAGCGCAGGGGCTTTTTTCATTTCTGGGACGTCGAGGCGGCGGCTGTGCCCCATATCGACGCGCTCTAGTTGGTGCCCGGCGGCGGTGCCTGTGGTGCGCCAGGAAGGCCGTGAACAGCGCCGATACCGGATCAATCCCTCTCGAATCGGCAAGTTCCACAGGCACCGAGGCGCCCCCCGCCGGAGGAATTTCAAGGACGAGATCGCTTCTTTCAGATTGCTACTGAAAAGATAGCTATAAAACTCCGATGCACGAGCTCAATCCAGAGATTTGACGGGGAGAAAAAGACCCGCCAATGCCCTCCGCGCGGACATAAAAAAGGCGCCGACCAGCGGCGCCTTTCAAGTTCGAGCTGGCATCTCGTATGGATGCCTTGAAGGATTTTTCTTTTTGAAGGGGAAGTTGTCTCCTCGGACCCTCGGCAGTACGAGCAGGGCCCGTTCGCGAGTGCGCAGACTTTATGTGCTGCACCGCACCAGTGCATTGGGAATTACCCGCTTTGCCTTACTGCGGACGGCCAATTCGCAAACCAAAGTGTTTCCGGGAGTTAACGATGTGGCACGACTCATGCACGTAGCGCCAGACCTGACAACTCGAAGAAGCGCAACGCCATGGCCCTGGTCCCGCAAGCCTCCATCAACGCGGCCGACACCGCCTGGATGATGACGTCGACCGCGCTGGTGCTGCTGATGACGCTGCCCGGCATCGCGCTCTTCTACGCCGGCATGGTGCGGCGCAAGAACGTGCTGGCCACCATGGCGGCCGTCGTGGCGATCGCCGCGGCGGTGTCGCTCACCTGGTTCACGCTCGGCTACTCGCTGGCCTTCACGCCGGGCTGGCCGTGGCTCGGCGGCACCGGGCGCTTCTGGTTCTCGGGCTTCGAGTACCTGAAGGAAGCCGGGCAGATCGCGGTGAGCCACGTCGCGCCCAACGTGCCCGAGTCGGTCTACGCGATGTTCCAGCTCACCTTCGCGATCATCACCACCGCGCTGGTGCTGGGCGCCTTCGTCGAGCGCATGCGCTTCTCGGCGGTGCTGTGGTTCGCGCTGCTGTGGAGCGTGCTGGTCTATGCGCCCGTCGCGCACTGGGTGTGGGAGCCGGGCGGCTGGCTCGCGCAGATGGGCGCGCTCGATTTCGCGGGTGGCTCGGTGGTGCACGTCAACGCGGGCATCGCGGGGCTGGTGTGCGCCTATGCGCTCGGCCCGCGCAAGGGCTACGGCCGCGAGGCCTTCGAGCCCTACAGCCTGGCGATGACGATGATGGGCGCCGGCCTCCTGTGGGTGGGCTGGTTCGGCTTCAATGCCGGCTCGGCGGTGGCAGCGGACGGGCGCGCGGGTCTCGCGATGCTGGTCACGCACATCGCGGCGGCGGCCGGTGCGATGAGCTGGATGATCGGCGAGTGGATCGTGCGGCGCAGCCCTTCGCTGCTGGGGCTCTGCTCGGGCCTCGTGGCCGGGCTGGTGGCGATCACGCCAGCGGCGGGTTTCGTCACGCCGCTCTCGGCGCTGGCCATCGGCGCCATCGCGGGCCTGGCCTGCTATTGGGGCGCCACGGGCCTGAAGCACATGCTCGGCGCGGACGATTCGCTCGACGTCTTCGGCGTGCACGGCATCGGCGGCATCGTGGGGGCGCTGCTCACGGGCGTGTTCGCCGACGCACGCATCTCGGGCGCGGCCGGCAACGTGCTGACGCAGGCCATCGCCATCGGCAGCGTGGTGATCTACAGCGCGGCGGGAACGGCGATCGTGCTGTTCCTGGTGCACGTGCTGGTCGGACTGCGCGTCGATCCCGAGAGCGAACAGCTGGGCCTCGATCTTGCTCAGCACCGTGAACACCTGGGAGCCTGACCACCCGAGGGAGACACCATGCCATCCATGTCCGAAAGCGAACGCATCGCGCTTGCAGCCCGTCTTCACGTGGCACTGCGGCGAAAGCACGGGCGCGTGACCGACACCGAATGGATGGCCACCAATGCCGAGTACGCCGCCGAGATCGTGCGCATGACGCGTGCGCACGCGGCGGAGACGAAGGACGAGGAACTCGACCAGCTCGCGACGCGGCTCGAGCTGGCGATGGAGCCGCTGGCTCGCGCCGCGCGGCTGGCGGCGCGGCAGCCCGATGGGACGCCGCCTACGCCGCCGCCCCGCTATGTGGGCGGGCTGCGGTGACGCTTGAGTCGGCTGGCGTTCGGGGCAGGTGCATGCGCCCCTTGAACAAGAGCGCCAAGAACTAGGTTCGAACCCGCCCGTCGCCAGTCAGCATCGACAACTCGACGAACTTCGACCCCACGTGGTTCTTCGCCGAGAACGACACCTCGAACCCGCCGAACTGCTGCCGGTCGATGCTCTCCAGCCCCGCGACGAGGCTGTCTCGCGTCACCTTGCCCGAAGCCTTGCGCAGCCCCTCGGTCAGCACCTTCGCGGCGAGGTAGCCCTCCATGCTCGAGAAGTTCGCGCTGGCCCCGCCGCCCGCCTTGCGCACCGCCTCGGCGAATTCGCGCGTGATCGCGTTGGCCGGGTTGTAGGGGGAGGGCACCACCTGCGTCACCATCACGCCGGCGGCTTCCTTGCCGAGCTCGTCCGCCAGCGCCTGCGTGCCGACGAACGACAGATTGATGAAGGTGCCGCCATAGCTCGCCTTGCGCGCCTCGCGGATGAACGCCGCGCAGGCCTTGTACGCGCCCACCTGCACCACCGCATCGGGTTTTGCGCCCACGATGGATTTCACGGCCTGCGCCACGTCGGCCGAATTGCGCTCCACCGTGGCCATCGCGACCGGCTTCAGGTCGAGCTGCGACAGCGCCAGCGTCACCCCGTCGAGCCCGGCCTTGCCGTAGGCGTCGTTCTGATAGAAGACCGCGATTTTCTTGAGCCCGAGATGGGTGAGCTGCTTGACCATCAGCGCGGTCTCGTCGTTGTACGAGGCGCGCAGGTGGAACACGTTCTTCTGGAAGGGCTCGCGCAGCGACATGGCGCCGGTGAACGGGGCGATGAACGGCACCTTGTCCTTCACCGCCAGCGGCAGCGCGGCCAGGCTGGTCGGGGTGCCGATGTAGCCGAAGAGGGCGAACACGTCTTCATCGATCAGCTTTTGCGTGTTGGCGGCGCAGCGGTCGGGCTCGTAGCCGTCGTCCAGGTTCTTGATCACCACGTTGCGGCGGCCGGACTGGGCGTTGTACGAGTCCAGGAACACCTTCGCGCCCTGATGGAACTGGATGCCCAACTGCGCGGCCGGACCGGTGAAAGGCGCGGATTGGCCGAGCACCAGGGGCGCTTCAGCCTGCGCCTGCGCGATCCGGAAGCTGCCCAGCGTGGCGGCGGCGCCGACGGCCAAGGAAAAATGCCTGCGATTCACCATGGTGAAAACTCCCTCTGCGCCCGCTGCGCGTTTTTCTCGCACTCAAATTAGACTTGTCCGATGCCCCACGCAACGGACTCCCTGGAAGCCACGACTTCCCCCGCCCCGACCTCCGAGACCATCACCGTGCTGGGCGCCTGCCCCCACGATTGCCCCGACACCTGCGCGCTTGTCACCACCGTCAAGGACGGCGTGGCCGTGAAGCTGCAGGGCAATGCCGCCCACTCGCACACCGGCGGCGTTCTGTGCACCAAGGTGTCGCGCTACATCGAACGCAACGACCATGCCGAGCGGCTGGTGCAGCCCATGAAGCGCGTCGGCCCCAAGGGCAGCGGCCAGTTCGAACCGGTCTCGTGGGACACCGCACTGGACGACATCGCCGCGCATCTTCGGTCATTGCGTTCCGATCCGGAAACAATTCTCCCCTACTCTTATGCGGGCACCATGGGCCTGGTGCAGGGCGAATCGATGGACCGGCGGTTCTTCCACAAGCTGGGCGCGTCGCTGCTGGACCGCACGATCTGCTCGATGGCCGGCGGCGAGGCGATGGTCCACACGCTGGGCGGCAAGGTCGGCATGCGGATCGAGTTCTTCGCCGAGGCGAAGCTGATCCTGATCTGGGGCAGCAACTCCATCGCCAGCAACCTGCATTTCTGGCGCCACGCCCAGGCCGCCAAGCGCGCGGGCGCACGGCTGGTGTGCATCGATCCGCGCAAGACCGAAACCGCCGACAAGTGCGACGAGCACATCGCGCTCCTGCCCGGCACCGATGCCGCGCTGGCCCTGGCGCTGATGCACGAGCTGATCGTGCACGACTGGCTCGACCACGACTACATCGCCAACCACACGCTGGGCTGGGAGCAACTGCGCGAGCGCGCACTGCAATGGCCGCCGTCGCGCGCGGCAGAGGTCTGCGGCATTCCCGAAGCGCAGATCGTGACGCTGGCCGAGGCCTACGGCACGACCAAGCCCGCCGCCATTCGCCTGAACTACGGCATGCAGCGCGTGCGCGGCGGCGGCAACGCGGCTCGTGCCGTCGCCTGCCTGCCGGCGCTGGTGGGCGCTTGGCGCGACCGGGCGGGCGGGTTGCTGCTGAGCAGCTCGGGCCATTTCCCGGTCGACCGCGCCGCGCTGCAGCGCCCCGACCTGCTCGAAGACCGCCGCCCGCGCACCATCAACATGAGCACCATCGGCGATGCGCTGCTCGACGCGGCGAGGCCGGTGAAGGCCATCGTGGTCTACAACAGCAACCCGGTCGCGGTGGCGCCCGATTCGGCCAAGGTGGTCGCGGGTTTCGCGCGCGACGATCTCTTCACCGTGGTGCTGGAGCAGTTCCGCACCGACACCGCCGACTACGCCGACTACCTCCTGCCCGCCACCACGCAGTTGGAGCACTGGGACATCCACACGAGCTACGGCCACACCGACGTGCTGCTGAACCGCCCCGCGGTCGCGCCGCGCGGCGAGGCCCGCAGCAACGCCTGGGTGTTCCGTGAACTGGCGCGCCGCATGGGCTTCGACGAGCCCTGCTTCTCGGACGACGACGAAGCGCTGTGCCGCACCGCGTTCGCCGAGAACGCGATCGACTACGCGCAGATGCTGACCCAGGGCTTCACCACCGTGAAGCTGCCCGAGGCGCCGTTCGCCGAAGGCCAATTCCCCACGCCCTCGGGCCGCTGCGAATTCTTCAGCGCGCGCTTGCAGGCCATGGGCATGGACGGCCTTCCGGACCACGTGCCCAACTGGGAGCCGGCCGGCAGCTCGACCGAATTCCCGCTCGCGATGATCTCGCCGCCCGCGCGCAATTTCCTCAACTCCACCTTCGTCAACGTGACGAGCCTGCGCGCCATCGAGGTCGAGCCGCTGCTGGAGATCCACGCGGCCGACGCTGCCGCGCGCGGCATCGAGGACGGCGCGATGGTGCGCGTGTTCAACCAGCGCGGCGAACACCGCTGCCGCGCCGAGGTGTCGCGCCGCGCGCGCCAAGGCGTCGTGCACGGCATGGGCATCTGGTGGCGCAAGTTCGGCGGCGACGGCACCAACGTCAACCAGCTCACGAGCCAGCGCCTGACCGACATCGGCCGCGGCCCGACCTTCTACGATTGCCTGGTGCAGGTCGAGCGCGCGTGAGGGGGTTGTCCGCATTGACGCTGGCCAGCGCCGTGTTCCTCACGGGTTGCGCCGACCTCGGCTACTACTGGCAGTCCGCCAGCGGCCACATCGACATCATGCGGGCCGCCAAGCCGGTGCCCGAATGGCTCGCGGACCCGGCCACCTCGGCGCCGTTGAAGGCCAAGCTCGAACTCACCCAGCGCATCCGCCGCTTCGCCTCGGCCGAACTGGGCCTGCCCGACAACCCGAGCTACAAGTCGTACGCCGACCTGCACCGCCCCGCTGCCGTGTGGAACGTGGTGGCCGCGCCGCCGTATTCGCTCACGCTCAAGAACTGGTGCTTTCCGGTGGCCGGCTGCGTGGGCTACCGCGGCTACTACAGCGAGGACGCGGCCAAGGCCGAAGCCGAGGCGCAGCGCGCGCTCGACCTTGAAGTGGCCGTGTACCCCGTGCCCGCGTACTCGACGTTGGGTTGGATGAACTGGGCCGGCGGCGATCCGCTGCTCTCCACCTTCATCGGCTACCCCGAGGGCGAGCTCGCGCGCCTCGTGTTCCACGAGCTCGCGCACCAGGTGCTGTATGTGCCGGGCGACACGGTGTTCAACGAGTCGTACGCCACCGCGGTCGAGCGCATCGGCGGCGGCATGTGGCTGCAGCGCGAAGCCAGTGAAGCGGCACGCCGCGAGTACGCGCAGTTCGACGGCCAGCGCCAGGAATTCCGCGCGCTCGCACTCAACACGCGCCGCGCGCTCACGCAGGTGTACGAGTCACCGGAAGCCAAGGCCAAGGACTGGCCCGCCGTCGAGGCGATGAAGAGGGCCGCGATGGCCGACTTCCGCGCCCGCTATGCCGAACTGAAGCAGGGCTGGCAGGGTCCTCGCCAGAACGCCTACGACGGCTGGGTGGCGCGTGCCAACAATGCGGCCTTCGGCGCCCAGGGCGCCTACGACGACCTGGTGCCGGCCTTCGAGGCGCTGTTCGACCGCGAAGGCCGCGACTGGCCACGCTTCTACACTGAGGTCCGGCGCATCGCCGCGCTGCCGACCACGGAAGAACGCCGGAGTGCCCTGCAGACTGCCACAGGCATCCTGCAGACCCATTCCAGCGAAGACAACAACAACGGAGATCACGGTGCCTGACATCCATATCGAGAGAAATCACACGCTGGGCATTGCCGGCGCCCGCGAAGTCGCGCGCCAATGGGTGCAGCAGGTCGAGCAGGACTACGGCCTGGAGTGCACCTACACCGAAGGCAAGACCTGCGATGTCGCCCAGTTCAGTCGCCCCGGCATCGACGGCACGGTCGAGGTGACGGCCGACACCTTCAAGCTCGAAGCGACGCTGGGCTTTTTGTTCAGCAGTTTCAGCGAGCAGATCGAGCAGAAGATCTCGCGCAACCTCGACGCGCTGCTCGATTCGCCGAACGGTGGCACGCGCTTCGCCTGAGTCCGGACTGGCTCACACGATCGTGTAGCCGCCGTCGACCGGCAGCGCCACGCCGCTGACCATCGACGCGCCATCGGAGAGCAGGAAGAGGATCGGTGCCACCACCTCCTCGACCTCTGCAAACCTTCCCATCGGAATGTTCCTCAAGACCGCCGCGCTCTTGGCCGGATCGGCCCAGGCCTCCGCGGCCATCGGCGTGAGCGTGACCGTCGGATTCACGCTGTTCACGCGGATGCCGTGCGGTCCGAATTCGAGGCACAGCGAGCGCGTGATCGCATCCATTGCGGCCTTCGATGCGCAGTAGCAAAGATGCGCATCGATCGCGACCAGCGCGGCCTGGCTCGACACGTTGACGATGCTGCCGCGCACGCCGGCCGCGATCATCGCCTTGCCGCAACGCGAGGCGATCAGCGCCGCGGCGCGTGCGTTGACAGCCATCACGGCGTCGAAGCTCTCGGCTTGCAGATCGAGCGCGGATTCGAGAAGTGCGATGCCGGCGCAGTTCACCACGAGGTCGAACGCTGGCAAGGTCGCGAGTGCGCGTTCCAGTGCCGCTGCATCACCCACGTCGACCACGAGAGGCGTGCAGTCTGCTTCTGTGTGCAGGGCGTCGAGTGCCGCGATGTTGCGGCCCATTGCGGTTACCGCTGCGCCCGATTGAGCGAGCTGCAACGCTACTGCGCGGCCGATGCCGCTGCTGGCGCCGGTCACGAGGGCGCGGCGGGCGGAGAAATCGAAGGTTGTTGTCATGGTGCTGTTGTCTTGTTGGAGGGGGTGGTTCAGGGCGCGTGCACAGGCCACCGGGTACTCCCCTCCGCGAATGTCCCCCGGCCTGCGGCCTCCTCCTTGATTTCGCTGCGGGGAGCACCCGATGCCCTGCGCACACCGGGCACCGTCGTTGTGCTGGTCGATCAACGACAGCACTGAAAAACGAGCGCGCCGATGGGGTGCCTTGCGCAGCGAAATCAAGGGGGAGCCCGAAGGGCGGAGGACATTCGCGGAGCAAGGTACCCCGTCGGCGTGGGCGCACCCCGAATGCACACGTGCCGAATCAAAAACGGAGATTCATTTCAGTCGGTGCATCGCATCGCGCAACGCAGGGTAGAGCGACTTGTAGATATCGAAACGTTCGCGATAGACCGCCTGCGCCGAGGGCTCCGGCCGCGCGCGTTCCACCAGCGTGACCCAGCCGCGCTCTGCAGTAGCCGCATCGACCAGCCCCGCGCCGAGCGCCGCGAGCATCGCCGCACCGAGGGCCGCCTCGACCTCTTCCTCGATGGTGAACACGGGGTAGCCCGTGATGTCCGCGACGATCTGCATCCAGAGGTTCGAATGCGCTGCGCCGCCGACGACGATCAGGCGGTCGTCCAGCGGTTGCCCGCTTTGCCGGCCCGCTTCGATGTTGTGCTGCAGCGCGAAGCTCACGCCTTCGAGCACCGCGCGGTACAGATGCGCGCGGCTGTGCGCGAGCGAGAGGCCGATGAATGCGCCCTTGGCCTGCGCGTCCCAGATGGGGCTGCGCTCGCCCATGAGGTACGGCAGGAAGACCAGGCCCTCCGCGCCGGGCGGCACGTCAACGGCCTTGCGCTCGATCAGCGCATGCGCGTCTTCGCCGGTGCGCGCGGCCTCGGCCACTTCGGCCTGGCAGAAGGTTTCGCGAAACCAGGTGACGGCCGCGCCCGCGGTGATCGCGCCGCCGAACACATAGCTGCGGTCGGCGCCACGGTAGACGTGCGGCATTGTGATGAGCTTGTGGCGCGCATCGACGGTCGGGCTCACGAAGCCCCAGCACATGCTGGTGCCGATCATCGCGACGTGGTCGCCGCTGCCGGTCACGCCCGCGCAGAAGGTGGCCACTGCCGCATCGACGCCGCCCGCCATCAGCGGCATGCCTTCGGCGAGGCCCAGCTTCGCGGCCCATTCGGCACTCAGGCCGCCGACCACGTCGCTCGATTCGACCAGGCGCGGCGGCATCATGCGCGCCGGAATGCCCAGCATGCCGAGCGCTTCGAACGACCAGCGGCGCTGCACCGCGTCGTACACACCGCCGATGTTGCCGGCCGAGCTGTGGTCGACCGCGAGCTCGCCGGTCAGCCGCCAGTTGATGTAGCTGTTGGGCGGCAAGAAGTAGCGCGTTTTCGCCCACACCTCGGGCAGGTGCTCGCGCACCCACAGGATCTTGGTGTAGCCGTAGTAGCTGTCCACGCCGTTGCCGGTGATCGCCTGCAGCCGCGCGACGTCGACATTCGCGTTCACTGCATCGACCTCGGCGGTGGCGCGCCGGTCCATCCAGATGAGGCAGGGGTGCAGCGGCTGCATGGCTTCGTCGACCGGGATGCCCGCGCCGCCGTAGAGGCTGCTCACGCACATCGCGGCGATGTCGCCTGCCGCGACGCCGCTCTTCGCCATGCAGGCGCGCACGCTCTCGCACACGGCATCGAACCAGACTGCGCAGTCCTGTTGCGCCCACAGCGGCTTGGGTGTTTCCGGCTGATAGGCGACGCTCGCCTGCGCATGCACCTTGCCGTCGATGCCGACCAGCAGGCACTTGGTGCTCTGCGTACCGATGTCGACGCCGATCACGTATTTCATGGTGTGTTTTCTCTCAGGCTTTCAGGATCGGGGCTGCGGCTTGAGCAGCACCTTGATGGAGTCCAGCGAGTTTGCCAGCGCGAAGGCGCGCTCCCATTCGGTCAGGGGGAAGTCGTGCGTCACGATGCCCTTGGAGGTGACGAGCCCGCGCGCCAGCAGGTCGATGGCGATCGGGTAGCAGTAGGGCCCCAGGTGCGCGCCGCGCACGTCGAGTTCCTTGCGGTCGCCGATGATGGACCAGTCGGCGCTGGTCTCCGAACCGAACACGCTGAACTCGACGAAGCGGCCGAGCTTGCGAATCATCTCCAGACCCTGCGTCACGCCGATGGGCGCGCCGGTGGTCTCGATGTACACGTCGCAGCCGTAGCCTTCGGTCAGGCCCTTGACGATGGCGTCGGCGTTCTCGGTCTTGGGGTTGATGGTCACGTCCGCGCCGAACTCCTTGGCCAACGCGAGGCGCTCGGGCACGAGGTCGATCACGATGAGCTTCTTGGGCGTCTTCAGCCGCGCGGCCTGCACCATCATCAGCCCGAGCGGGCCGGCGCCTGCGATCACCACCACGTCGTCGAACTGGATGTCGCCACGGTTCACCGTGTGGATCGCGCACGAGAGCGGCTCGATGATGGCCGCGTCTTCCAGCGAGATGCCGTCGGGGATCTTATGCACGCGCGAGGTCGGCGGCAGCCGCATGTAGTCGGCCATGCCGCCATCGGCCACGATGCGCTGGAAGCCGAAGATGTTGTGCACCTCGCACATCCAGTACTTGCCCGATGTGCAGAAGCGGCACTTGCCGCAGGGCACGATCTGCTCGGCGATCACGCGGTCGCCTTTCTCCACGCCGAAGTGTTCGGCGGCGCCTTCGCCGAGCGCCTCGACGTAGCCGAAGAACTCGTGGCCCGGAATCACGGGCGCCTTCACCCAGGAGGGTTGACCATCGCCGCCCCAGAACATCTTCGCGCCCGAGTGGCACTTGCAGTCGGAGGCGCAGATGCCGCAGGCCGCGATGGAGATCAGCAGTTCGTTGCGGCCGATGGTGGGCATCGCGACGGTTTCGAGTCGGTAGTCCTTGGGGCCGTGGCACACGACGGCCTGCATGGCGGCCTGCACTGCGGAGAGTGCACCGATGGCACCCGAGGCGCCGGGCTGGAGCTTTTGATAAGACATGGGTTCCTTGTGATCAGAGAGGGTGTTGGGTATTGGTTTTTCTCCCTCCCCCTCTGGGGGAGGGCAGGGGTGGGGCAAGCGGCGTCACCGCTGGGCACGCTCTGCCTGCCCCCATCCCAGCCTTCCCCCAGAGGGGGAAGGAGCAGTGCAGGGCGTCAGCGTTTTGCTTCTCGGCTGATGAAGATGGCGAGAAGGACGATCCCGCCCTTGATGATCAATTGCAGGTACGGCGACACGCCGATCATGTTGAGACCGTTGTTCAGCACGCCGAGCAGCAGCGCACCGACCAGCGTGCCGACGATCGCGCCGCGTCCGCCGGCGATGGACGTGCCGCCCATCACCACCGCCGCGATCGCATCGAGCTCGAAGCCCACGCCGACACCGGGCTGCCCGCTCGTGACACGCGCCGCCTGCACGATGCCGGCGATGGCCGCAGTAAGACCGCTCAACGCATACACCAGCAGCTTGTAGCGGGACACGCGCACGCCAGACAAACGCGTCGCTTCTTCATTGCCGCCGATGGCATACACATACCGCCCGAACGGCGCCATGTTCAGCAGCACATACGCCACGAGGTACGTCGCCAGCATGATGAGGATCGGCACCTTGATGCCCGCGAGCACGCCGCCGCCGAGGAAGGCGAACGACTCAGGCAGTCCGTCGATCGGATAGCCGCCTGTGTAGATGAGCGCAATGCCGCGCGCGATGCCCATGGTGGCCAGCGTCACGATGATCGGGGGCATGCGCAGGTACGCCACGCAGTAGCCGTTGAAGAGGCCGATCACCACGCCGACTGCCAGCCCGAGCGGCACGGCAAGCATCGGCGGCAGGCCGAACTGCACCATCATTCCCGAGGCCAGCGTGCCCGACAGCGCCACCACCGCGCCCACCGAAAGATCGATGCCGCCGGTGAGGATCGCGGCCGTCATGCCCACCGCGATGATCGCGTTGATCGACGACTGCAGCGCGATGTTCTGCAGGTTGCCCCACGAGAGGAAGTTGTCGGTCGCGACGATCATGAAGACCGAGATTGCGACCAGCCCGACCAGCGGCAGGAAGGCCGTCGAGCGGCGCAGCTGGGTGAAAAATCCGCCGGAAAGAGCTTGAGGCGTGGGCGGCGTGGGATGGCTGGCGGTGGCATTCATTGCGAACCCCCTGTGGTTGCGTGGCGCATGATGTCGCCCGAGTTGATGGAGTTGCCCTCGAGCGTGGCCACGATAGACCCGCCCGAGAACACGGCGACGCGGTCGCACATGCCGACGATCTCGGGCAGCTCGCTCGAGATCATCACGATGGCTTTGCCCTGGCGCGTGAGGTCGCGCATCAGGCTGTAGATCTCGGCCTTGGCGCCGACGTCGATGCCGCGCGTGGGCTCGTCGAAGATCAGCACCTCGCTCGCGTGGCCGAGCCAGCGCGCGATCACCACCTTCTGCTGGTTGCCGCCCGAGAGCGTGGCCACGCGCGTCTCGATGCTCGGGACCTTCACGCCGACGCGTCTGGCGAGTTCGTTGGCCGACTGCTTCTCGGACTTCTGGCTCACCAGACCCGCGCTCTTGTGCTTGCCCAGGTTGTTCATCGAGATGTTGAAGCGGACCGTGAAGTCGGTGATCAGCCCCTCGACCTTGCGGCTTTCGGGCAGGAGGCCGATGCCGTTTTCCAGCGCCTCGGTCGGGTCCTTCAGGCGAACGGACTTGCCGTTGCGCAGCACCGTCTTGCGGTGCACGCGGTCGGCGCCCATCATCCCGAGCGCGAGTTCGGTGCGGCCCGATCCCACGAGCCCCGCGAAGCCGAGGATCTCGCCTTCGTGCAGCGTGAAGCTGTTGACCGGACCGCCCTTGGCGAGCTGGATTTCCGGCACTTCGAGCACCTTGCGTCCGCGCGGTGCGGGCTGCGGCTTCGGTGGAAAGTTGTGCTCGATCCTGCGGCCGACCATCATCTCGACCAGCGCATCCACATCGGTCGCGCCCACGTCCGCACGCCCCGCGTTGGCGCCGTCGCGCAGCACGCTGACGCGGTCGCACACCTCGAAGATCTCGTCCAGGTGGTGCGAGATGAAGATCATCGCCACGCCTTTGGCGCGCAGCTCCCGCATGATCTTGAAGAGGTGCCCGGCTTCGTTCGGCGTGAGCGTGGCGGTCGGCTCGTCGAGCACCAGGAGGCGCGCCTTCAGCGACAGCGCCTTGCCGATTTCCACGAACTGCTGCTGCGCGACCGAGAGCCGGCAGATCGGCACGCCGAGGTCGATCTGCACGCCCAGTTCGTCGAAGATCTGTTCGGCCAAGCGCTTCATCGCAGCCTTGTCCATCAGCCCGAAGCGGTTCGTGAGGTAGCGGCCGAGAAAGATGTTCTCCACCGCGTTCAGGTACGGGATGAGGCTGAACTCCTGGAAGATGATGCCGATGCCCGCGGCGATCGCGTCGTTGTAGCCCGCGAACCTGCGCTCGCTGCCTTCGATGAAGATGCGGCCCTCGTCGGCCTGGTAGATGCCGCCGAGGATCTTCATCAGCGTCGACTTGCCCGCGCCGTTCTCGCCGAGCAGCGCATGCACCTCTCCCTTGCGGATCGAGAGGTCGATGCCCGAGAGCGCGTTCACGCCCGGAAAGCGCTTGGACACGCCCTCCAGTCGGAGCATTTCTTCGCCTTCTGCTGAGGTCATGGCCGATCCATCCGCCGCTTACCAGGTGAAGGTCTTCGCGCCTTCGGCGTCGATGAGCTTCACATCCACTGGCACGGCAGCCGGCACGTTGGCGCCCCACTTCTTGGCGAGCGCGATGCCGATGGCCAGGCGGATCTGGTCGCGCGGGTACTGCGCGGTGGTGGCGATGAACTTGGAGCCCGGCTTCTGCATCGCCTTGATGGCTTCGGGCGCGCCGTCCACGCTGGCGAGCTTCACGTCCTTGCCGCTCGCGTCGATGGCCGCGAGCGCGCCCATCGAGCCGCCGTCGTTCACGCTGAAGATGCCCTTCAGGTCCTTGTTGGCCTGCAGGATGTTCTCGGTCACGGTGAGCGCGGTGGCGCGCTCCTGCTTGCCGTTCTGCGTGCTCACGACCTTGATGCCGGGGTACTTGGCGAGCGCTTCGCGGCAGCCCTTCACCCGCTCCAGGATCGGCACGACGGGGATGCCGTCGAGGATCGCCACGTCGCCTTTTTCGCCGATGCTCTTGGCGAGGTAGTCGCAGGCGAGGCGCCCGGCGTCGGTGTTCTTGGAACCGACGAAGGAGTCGACCGGGCCCTGCGCATTCGCATCGACAGCCACCACGACGAGGCCGGCCTTCTTGGCCGAGCGCACCGCCGACTGCACGCCGGTGGAGTCGGTCGGGTTCAGCAGGAGGATGTCGACCTTCTTCTGGATCATGTCTTCCACGTCGCCGATCTGCTTGGCCACGTCGTGCCGCGCGTCGGTGGTGACCACGGTGGCGCCGATGCTGGCCGCGGCTTCTTCCAGCGCCTGCTTCATCGTCACGAAGTAGGGGTTGTTCAGTTCCTGGAAGGTCATGCCGATGCGCAGCGGCTGCTTGGGCGCCTGCGCCTGGGCGGCAGATGCTGCGCAGACCAGTGCGGCGGTGAGGGCGGTGGCTTTGAGAAGGTTCTTCATGGTTGCGGTCTCCTGGGGTGTTTGACTGACTGAGTGGCTGACAAAAAACGCGGGCAAAGGCGTGCCCCACGCGGCGCCCGGAGCGCCGCGCCGGTAACGACGCGGGGAACGAAAAAAAGAACGCCGGCTACGGCGCGTTGGCGGCACGCGAGGCCGCGGCCTGCATGCGGTGGAAGTTGCGGAACTTGGTCGGCGGCATGCGCTTGTGCAAAAGGAACTGCCGGTTGAAGTTCGACACGTTGTTGAAGCCCACGTCCATGCAGACGTCGAGCACCGGTTTCTCGCTGTTGGTGAGCAGCTCGCAGGCACGGCTGATGCGCAGCCGGTTCACATAGCGCACGAACGACTGGCCCGTGTGCTTGCGGAACGACCGCGAGAACGCACTCGGGCTCTGGCCCACCAGTTCGGCCAGCATGGGCTCGCGCAACTCGTCGCCGAGGTTGGCCGAGATGTGCGCGAGCACGTTGTTGATGGCGTGCGACATGAAGGCCTTGGGGTCGGGCTTGAACGCGGGGCTCGCGAGCCGCTGGCGGTCGTGGCTGTCGACCAGCAGTTCGAGCAGCGAGAGCAGCAGGATCACGCGGCGCAGGCCCCGCGCCTCCAGCAACGATTCCATGACCGGCTTGGCAGCGAGGGCCGTTTCGGCGGAGAACAGCAGCCCCGAGCCCGACTCGGCCAGGAGCGGCGCGATGCGCTCGAACTCGGGAAAGGCGGCGCTCATGTTCTTCACCAGCTCGGCCGGAAACTGGATCACGATGCCGCGCCGCTCGACGCTCTGGCCCGCGGGCACGTCGCTGATCCAGTTGTGCGGGAGGTCCGGACCCATCAGCACGAGGTTGCCGGGCTCGAAGTGGCCGACGTGGTCGCCCACGAAGTAGACGCCCTTGGTCTCCACGATCAACTGGATCTCGTACTCGGGATGGAAGTGCCAGCGCACCGTGCGGTACGGATAGCCGTGCGCCCAGGCGGTGAACGATTCATCGCTGCGGACTTCGACGATTTCCAGATCGGGTTGCATCGGTGGTCTCCTGTGCTTTCTTTCTTGTCTCTTCGTTTGTCTTGTGATCGGCACAAGACAACGTGGGGCGGACTGTACGAATCGCCCAGGACGCCAACAACCAGAGATGAGGCTTGAAATTGATACTTTTTTGACCTTTGCACAAGCGGTTCGGCGAGGGCGTTGCGGTGCAGCAAACGCCTTTCTCCTCGGGGGAGAGGGCCAGGCGGCAGGCGATTGCTGCGGTGCGGAAGGCGCTGGAAATGCGAAGTCAAGAATTCATAGGTGTTTTCCCGCCCCGGAGGGCGCTCGCCGCGACGCGGCACACTCTGGCGCCATGACGAAAGCCACTTCTACCCAGGCCACGCCGACCGCGGCGGGCCCGCTCGCCGGCCTCAAGGTGGTCGAACTTGGACAACTGATCGCCGGCCCCTTTGCCGCACGCACGCTGGCCGACTTCGGTGCCGAGGTGGTGAAGATCGAGCCGCCCGGCGCGGGCGATCCGCTGCGCACCTGGCGGCTCATGAAAGACGGCACTTCCGTCTGGTGGCAGGTGCAGTCGCGCAACAAGCGCTCGCTGGCGCTCGACCTGCGCGAGCCCGAGGCGCAGGCCATCGTGCGGCAGCTCGCGGCCGAGGCCGACGTGCTGATCGAGAACTTCCGCCCCGGCGCGATGGAAGGCTGGGGCCTCGGCCCCGACGCGCTGCTGGCCGCCAATCCCGCGCTCGTGATGCTGCGCATCAGCGGCTACGGCCAGACCGGCCCCTACCGCGACCGCCCCGGCTTCGGCGTGGTGGCCGAGGCGATGGGCGGGCTGCGCCACCTCACGGGCGAGCCGGGCCGCGTGCCGGTGCGCGTGGGCGTGTCGATCGGCGACACGCTGGCGTCGCTGCACGGCGTGATCGGCGTGCTGATGGCGATGCAGCACCGCCACGCGACGGTGAGCGCGCAATACCCGAAGGGCAGGGGGCAGGTGATCGACGTGGCGCTCTACGAGGCGGTCTTCAACTGCATGGAAAGCCTGCTGCCCGAGTACGGCGCATTCGGCGCGGTGCGCGAGGCCGCCGGCAGTGCGCTGCCCGGCATCGCGCCGACCAATGCCTACCGCTGCGCGGATGGCGGCTACGCGATCATTGCCGGCAATGGCGACGGCATCTTCCGCCGCTTGATGGAATGCATCGGCCGGCCGGACTTGGCCGCCGATCCGGCGCTGGTGGGCAACGCAGGCCGCGTGGCCCAGGTGGAAATGCTCGATGCCGCCATCGGCGACTGGGCCGCCGCGCGCACCGTGGACGAAGTGCTCGCCGCGCTCGATGCGGCGCATGTGCCGGCCGGCCGCATCTACACCATCGCCGACATCGCGGCCGATCCGCACTACGCCGCGCGCGGCATGTTGCAGCAGGTGCAAATGCCCGACGGCAGCGCGCTCGCGGTGCCCGGCTTCGTGCCGAAGCTGTCGCTCACGCCGGCCAGCCACCGGCACAACGCGCCAGCGCTGGGCGCGGACACCGATGCGGTGCTGAAGGAGATCGGCCTGAGCGCCGAGCAGATCGCCGCGCTGCACGCACGCGGCATCGTGGGTTGACCGGCACGGGCCATTCATTGGCCTGAAACGCTGCGCATGCGATAAACCGGTCAACAAGGAGAGTCCATGGCAGCAGCGAGCAAGCGGCAGGAAGCACCGAAGCGAACGCCAGTGGCGCGTGACACGCGCGACACCGGGCGCCCGCAGCAGCAACAGCAGGCGAGGGGCGAGATCTCGAAGTCGGACGGCGAGAACATCGAGCGCCTGCTGCAGGCGCTGCGCCTGCGTCGCATGGTGGCGGAGCCGAAGTTCTCGGACGACGTGATCGTCTGGCCTTCGCGCAGTGCTGCGCCCGGCGGTACGGAGCTCGCGACGTTGAGCGCGATCAACCTGGGCAACTCGGCAGAGGCGATCGGTGAACGGGTGGAGGGGCGCGGCGTTCCGCGGATGAAGCTCGTCAAGCAGATCGACGACGTGTCGGTGATGAAGGCCAATTCGTCCGCCCTGCTGGCGATGCGCCGGAACACGCCCGGGCTGCGAATTGCACCTGCCGCATGGGCCTACCTCCAGTACATCCGGCCGCTGGGCGACGAGATGGATTCCAGCGCGATCCAGGTGGCGCCCGGGGCCAAGGTCAAGCGCTTCGAGCTGCATCTGGCAGACCCGCAGGGCAAGCCCGTGGCGGGCGTGCGGGTCAAGGCGCTCGTGAATTGGGACGGCGCGCATGTGCCCGCCGTGACCGACAGCCGGGGCATCGCGGACCTGGGAATCCCGGTGCTCTATCCGCGGGTGGAAATGATCCTGGTCGAGCCGGAGCACACGCACTGGTCGGTCTTCGTCAAGGGGTTCGACCGCGTCGCGGCGCCCAAGCGATTGAATGTGCAGGCGCTGCCGCTGGTACCCGACAGCTTTCAGTTGCTGGCGAACTACGCGCCCTACGACCCCGAGGCGGGCGCGGGCGTGACGGTCGGCGTGATCGACAGCGGCGTCGGGCCGCATGCGGACATCGCGGTGGCGGGCGGCGCCTGTTTCGTCACCGGCGAGAACGCCGCGGATTTCCTGGACAACGGCATCGGGCACGGCACCCACGTCGCCGGAATCATCGCGGGCAGGAAGGCCGAGGCCACCGGCATTCACGGCCTCGCGCCGGCCTGCCGGCTGCTCGCCTACCGCGTCTGCCCGAAGAGCGGCGAGCGCGGGCGCGCGAAATCGACCGACATCGCCAGCGCGCTCGAACGCGCGATCGCCGACGGCTGCCACATCGTCAACATCAGCATGGGCAGCCTGGAGCCGATGCCGGAGATGCCCGACGTGCTCCAGCGGGCCCGCGACGCCGGCGTGGTGGTGTTCGCCGCCACCGGCAACGACGGCCAGCCGCTCCTGCGCTATCCGGCCCGCTACAGCCACACGATGGCGGTCGGCGCGCTGGGCCGCGACGGCACGTTTCCGGCGGACTGCCCGGAGAGCTTTCAGGAGAGCGAGATCCGCCGCAAGAAGGAATTCGTCGCCGAGTTCTCCAACTACGGGCTCTCGACCGATTTCATCGGCCCCGGCGTCGCAGTGCTCTCGACGTTTCCGGGCGACAGGTACGCCATGATGTCCGGCACCTCGATGGCCACGCCCTACACATCGGGCATGGCGGCCCGTCTGTTGTCAGGGAATTCGAAGCTGCTTAACATGCCAAACGGCCCTGACAAGGCCGACGCCATCGTCACGATGCTGTCGCAGGCAGCGCAAAGAGTGGGGTGGCCCGCCGAATATGAAGGTTTTGGAGTTCTGAAGAAGTGACCAGCGTCGTCTTGACCTACACAGGCAGCCCCGGCAAGAAGTTGTCGGCGGAAGCACGGCTGCGCCGCTGCGTGCCCGGTGTCGTGCTCACGCCGAAGACGGGCACCCTGGTGGAAGCCCAGCTCGACGACGAGCAACTGGCCGCCATCGAGCAGAACCCCGAATGGGTCGTGTCCCAGCCCAGCTTCGCGGAAATCCGCAAGCCTGTCTTCAACCTGAAAAACGCACGCGCCAAGCTCGCGAAGTAGCCGCAAGGCGCCCACGGTCGGTTTCGGTCGTGGTGGTGTTTTTCCGAAGAGGGAGCTTCATGTCCGATACAGACATCCAGGTCGTGAGCAGTTCGTGGGCCGGCATCCAGCGCGTTGCCACCATCCCCAAGCCGCCGGAATTCTTCGAGGGCCGCAAGGGCTACGAACCCGGGTTCTTCGGCGACGACAACCGCGTGGAATTGCCATCGATGGGCGATGCCATCGACAGGGGCGACATCGCAACGCTCGACGACGGCTCCTTCGAGCTCAAGTACCAGCACTTCAGCACGGTGCAATGCATCTCGCGGCGCGTGCCGCTTTACTCGGCGTGCAACATCGACGGCTCGAAGTCGAAGAACGTGCCGCGCCACGACACCTGGAACTACGACGGCCGCATCAAGAAGGAATATCAAATGCTGCGCGAGGCCTACGGGCCCGGGCAGGATCAGAAGTTCTCCCGTGGCCACATGACGCGAAGGCAGGACCCGAACTGGGGCTCGCTGGCCACGGCGCAGCGCGCCAACATCGACACCTTCTTCGCCACCAATGCCTGCCCCCAATGGCAGCCGTTCAACGACGGGCTGTGGGGCGACCTGGAGGACTACATCCTGGGCAACGCGCAGGGCGACGACAAGCGCATCAGCGTATTCACCGGGCCCATCCTCCGAGCGGACGACCCGGAGCGGTTCGGTATCCGGATTCCGCGGGATTTCTGGAAGGTGGTTGCCTTCATCAGCGAGGCGACGGGCGAGCTGAGCGCCATCGCCTACCTGATGAGCCAGGGCACCTACCTCGACTCGGGCGTGGCGCGCGACCTGGAAGATTTCGGCACCTCGCAGCGTCCGCTCGCCTTCGTCGAAGCGGAGACCGGGCTCCGCTTCGAAAGCCTCGAGGGGCGCGACGTGCTCGACGGCGTGGACCTCGCGTTCGTCCAGCCCATCCGGCGCTTTACCGACACGAAGCTGCCGGCTTGAGCGGAGGGCGCGCTCAGGCGCGCAGGGATTCGATCAGGTCGATGTATTTCTGCTTGGCCTCGTCGCTGCTCGCACCCTTCTGGGCGGTCCAGGCGTCCCACTTGGCACGCGCGACGATGTCGCTGAAACTGGGCTTCTTGGCGGTGTTGTCGCCTTCGGTGGCCTGCTTGAAGAGGCCGTAGATCTTCAGCAGCGTCGGGTTGTCGGGGCGCTCGGCCAAGAGCTTGGAGTTGGCCTGGGCGGCTTCGAATTGGGCGTTGAGGTCGGACATGGCGGTGGGAAGAAGATGAGTCGAAACGGCAATCTTAATAACCGGGAGCGCGGGGAACATTCATGAAGAAGACATCCGCACTCTGGTGTGCCGCGCTGCTGCAGCTTCTGCTGCTGGCCGCGACGAGCGCGCATGGCGCCTTGCGCGAGGAGCAGCTCGACGTGCCGGTGCAGGTCAGCGACATCCACGGCAAGCGCGTCGAGCAGTCCATCCGGGTGACGGTCTTCTCGGACGACGCGAACCCGGTGCCGGCCCCGCTGGTCGTCCTCAACCACGGCCGGGCGGCAGAGGCCGCGGAGCGCGCGGCCATGGGGCGCGCGCGCTATTCGGTGGCGTCGCGCTTCTTCGTGGCGCAGGGCTTCGTCGTCGCCGTGCCGACCCGCATCGGCTACGGCGTGACCGGCGGCGAAGACGTGGAGGCCAGCGGCCAGTGCGGCTCCCGGCGCTACGCACCGGCCTACGAAGCGGGGCTGGCACAGACGCTGCGGGTGCTCCAGGTGATGCGCGCGAGGCCCGATGTCGATCCGGCGCGCGCCGTCATCGTCGGCCAGTCGTTCGGCGGAACCATCGCCATCGCGGCGGCCGCCCAAAACCCGGCGGGCGTGGTGGCGGCCATCAACTTCGCGGGCGGCGGTGGCGGCAATCCGAAGACCCAGCCGCAGCGCCCGTGCTCGCCAGAGGCGCTGGAGCGGCTGTTCGGCCAGTACGGCAAGACGGCGCACATGCCGACACTGTGGATCTACACCGAGAACGACCAGTACTTCGGGCCCACCTATCCGCAGGAGTGGTTCAAGGCCTTCAGGGAGGCGGGCGGCAAGGGCGAATTCACGCAGTTCCCGCCGTATGGCGAGGACGGGCACGCGCTGTTCTCGCGCTATCCCGAGGTGTGGCAGCCGCGGGTGCGGGTGTTCCTGGAGCAGGTCGGGCTGATGCGCCAGAGGCGGTGATCGATGCGATGCGGACTTCTCAGTCCGACAGGCCGGCCCGAGCCAACTCCACGTCGAGCCGCTCCCGCGCATCGGCCGGCGTCATCGCCGCGGCCTTTTCATAGAGCTGGGTGGCCTCGGCCATGCGCGAGTCGCCGTGCAGCATCAGGAGGGCGCGGGCGTATTCCATCATTCCGGCGGGCGAATGCGGGTGCAGTTCGAGCCCGCGCTCGAACAGCTCCACCGACGTCTCCGCGCGCACGCCGTAGGTCATGCGGCCGACCAGCGCGCCCACCTTGTCGATCACCTCGGCATGGAACGCGGCCAGCGCGAGGTGCGCGTCGGCGTGCGCCGGCTGCAGCGCGATCACATGCTCCAGCGCGCCCTTGAGCTTGGTGCCGAGGCCCTGGGCCAGCGCGCGCGCCACGCTGATGCCCTGGCTGTAGCGGCCCAGCGCATAGGCCTGCCAGTAGAGCGCCTGGCAGTTGTCGGGCTCGGCGGCGGCCTGCGCACTGGCGCGCTCGATCACCTGGCGGAACATCGCGAGCCGGGTGGCCTCGCGCGGCTCGAGGTAGTTGGCGTAGATGGCGGTGGCCTGGTTGGCGAGCACCAGGCCTTCGGAGCCGTGCAGCAGGCCGATGGCGGCGGCGCGTTCGAATTCGCCGCTGTGGTACAGCGCCCAGCCTTCGGCCAGCGGCGCGTCGGGGTCGGGCGGCGGCAGGTGGTGGCCGGCGTGCAGGCGCGGCCAGTGCGGCAGCACGCTGCGCGCATCGAAGCGCGGCACGTCGGCGTAGGGAAGGGGCGTCCAGGGTTCCGCGTTCGCGGCGACCGGGCCGGCGGACATCAGCGAGAGCGGTTTGAAATCGGGGTGGGGCATGTGTTGAACAAGGCCCTAGGCCGCCATGTCGACAGTGGGAACCACGTGGTGCGTGGCATCTTCGCCGTTGTAGGCATTGCTCAGTGTCAGCAGATGCCGCCGTTGTTCGCGTCCGAGATAGGGCGCGAGCAGGTGCAGGGTGTGGTGGCCCCCGCGCATCAGCGCGCCCTGCGCATGCGCGGGCTCGAGCGCCTCGCGCGGGTTGCGCACGTACTCGTAGCTCAGCCAGTAGGTGAGCACCACGACCATGCTCTGGGCCAGCGGATCGATCTCGTGCGCGTCGATGTCCAGGTGGCCGGCGCGGCCGAGGCCGGAAATCAGCTGGCGGATCGCGCGGGTCTTGTTCTTGAGCACCAGCTGGAACTGCGTCTCCAGGTGCCGGTTCTTGCTCAGCAGGTCGTTCAGGTCACGGTAGAGGAAGCGGTAGCGCCAGATCAGCTCGAACAGCGTGTGCATGAAGAACCATGCGTCCTCCACGTCGTGCACGCCTTCGCTCGCATGCAGCAGCTCGTTGAGCTCGGCCTCGTAGCCCTGGTAGAGCGTGTTGATCAGCTCTTCCTTGGCGGGGTAGTGGTAGTAGAGGTTGCCGGGGCTGATGTTGAGCTCGCCCGCGATCAGCGTGGTCGAGACGTTCGGTTCCCCGAAGCGGTTGAACAGGTCCAATGCGGCTTCGAGGATGCGTTGCGCTGTGCGGCGTGGCGCCTTCTTTGCCATGTCGGTGCCCCCGGTGTGTCTCTTGGTCTTGGGAACACTCTAGCGTATGTGCACTGCACCATGAACGGTGCGGGACATGTTTTGCGGCGCTGATTTTTTGTGCAGCGCCGCAATTCAGGCGAGGTCAGCCGGCCTTGGTGCGGCGCAGCGTCTTCTTCGCGGCGGGGGCGGGTGCCGCGGCTTTGCGCGCGGTGGTCTTGCGGCTGGTTGCGGCGGCCTTCGCGCTGCCTTTCAACTGCGCTTCGAGGGCCTCGACGCGCGCCTGCAGCGCGGCCATGTCGGCGGCCGAAGGGACACCGAGTTTTTCGAGGGCGCGCGCCACGCGCTCTTCAAAGATGTTCTCCAGCTTGCCCCACTGGCCCGCGGCCTTGGTGCCGAACTCGCTGGCGAAGCCGGCCATGCGCTGCTGGGCCTGGGCGAGGGTTTCTTCGGCGGCCGCCTGGGTCTTCTTCTGCATGCCGGCGCCGTCCTTGACCAGCGCCTCGAATGCCTTGCTGCCTTCCTGCTGCATCTTGGCGAAGGCGCCGAGGCCGGCCAGCCAGATCTGCTGGGCGGAATCCTTGATGCGGTCGGAGGATTTGTCGTTGCCGTTGTTGCTGTCGTCGTCTTGAGTCGCCATGGCGAAGTAGTCCTTTGAAAACTTGTCGCCTGACTCTAGCCGCTGGGCATCGCTCCCGTTAGAGCTTCGCCTCTACGACGATGACGGTGGCTACGGCGTGGCGCCGGCTGCGCGGCTGGCATCGAGATGCGCCTTCGCGCGCTCGGCCAGTGCCATTTCGCCGGGCGTGCCGGGCACGAAGGCTTCCACCGGGAGCGGCCGGCCGTGCGAATCGACCGAGACGAAGACGATCAGGCACTCGGTGGTCTTTTCCATCGAGCCGCCCTTCATGTCGCCGCTGCGCACCTCCACCGAGATGTTCATGCTGGTGGTGCCGGTGTAGGCGAGGCGGGCTTCGACCTCGACGAGGTCGCCGATCATGATCGGCCGGTGAAAGCGGATGCTGCCGATGAAGGCGGTGACGCAGTAGCGCTTGGCCCAGCTGGTCGCGCAGGCGTAGCCGGCCTCGTCGATCCACTTCATGACCGTGCCGCCGTGGACCTTGCCGCCGAAGTTGACGGTGTTGGGTTCGGCCAGAAATCGCAGGGTGATCGAGGACATGGGGCGCCTTATAGGGGTGGCTGTGGGTGGGGAGCCGCGATTATGCGAGCGGGCGCCCGCTTCCGGCCGCGCCGCCTGTCGTCCCGGCACGCACGCTCAGCTGCCGCTGAAGAGCTGGGCCAGCGTGCGCCGCAGCCACGCGTTGCCCGGGTCGGCATGGAAGCGCTCGTGCCAGTGCTGCTTGACCGCATAGTCCGGCAGCGCGAAGGGCAGCTCCAGCAGCTTCACCGGCTCCTGCGTGGCCAGCACCTTGCCCAGGATGCGCGGCACCACGACGAGCAGCTCGGTGTGCGCCACGATCCGGGCCACGCTCAAAAAGCTTGACAGCCGCACCACCACATCGCGCTTGAGGCCCAGCCGCGCGATGGTCGTGTCGACGATGGCATGCCCCGTGCCCGACGTGGACACCACCGCATGCGCCTCCGCCTCGAAGCGCTTGCGCGTGAGCCTGGCGCCGATGCGCGGATGGTTCTGTGCCGCGAGGCACACGAAGTTCTGCATGAACAGCGTCTGCTGGTAGAAGCCCGCGTCCAGCTGCGGCATGAAGCCCACGGCGAGGTCGACCTCGCCGTCCTGCAGGCGGCGGCCGCTGTTGGTGGAGATGATCTCGGTCTCGATGTGCACCCCCGGCGCCACGTGCCGCAGGTGGTCGAGGAGGCCGGGCAGCAGCACCACCTCGCTGATGTCGGTCATGCAGATGCGAAAGCGCCGCTGCGCCCCGGCGGGCTCGAAGCTGCTGCGGTTGCCCTGCGCCTGCGCCAGTTGGGTCAGCACTTCGCGCAGGTTCGGGTAGATGCGCTCGGCGTGCGGCGTGGGCTGCATCCCCTGCGCGGTGCGGGTGAAGAGGCGATCGTCGAAGTGCGCACGCAGCTTGTTGAGCGCGGTGCTGGCCGCGGCCTGCGCCATGCCCAGCCGCTCGGCCGCCTTGGAGACGTTGCCGGTCTTGTAGACCTCGTCGAACACGGCGAGCCATTCGAGATCGAGCTTGGACATGGTGTTCTCCGGGCTTCTTGGCTTAGGGCGAAAGACACCATTATCGAAATTTTCAATTCCGTGTATTGGCTGCCGGTCTTGAGGAAATAGTGGGGCGGCTCAACAATGCCGCAACGGAGACAACCACGCATGAATCCCGCTTCCCAGAGCCCCGCCAAGAGCCCCGCAAAAAGCGCCCCGGCCAACGCCGCCGAACGCAGCGACTACTACGCCCGCATCCGCCCCCTGAACCTCACCCCGCTGTGGGAATCGCTGCACGCCCTGGTGCCGCGCGAGCCGCAGACGCCGTGCGTGCCAGCGCTCTGGCGCTACGACGAGATTCGCCCGCTGCTGATGGAGTCGGCCGATCTCATCACCGCCGAGGAGGCCGTGCGCCGCGTGCTGGTGCTCGAGAACCCGGCGCTGCCCGGCAATTCGTCGATCACGCAGTCGATCTACGCGGGGCTGCAGCTCATCATGCCGGGCGAGGTGGCACCGTCGCACCGCCATGTGCAGTCGGCGCTGCGCTTCATCGTCGACGGCAAGGGCGCCTACACCACGGTGGGCGGCGAGCGCACCACCATGTACCCGGGCGACTTCATCATCACGCCCTCGTGGGCCTGGCACGACCATGGCAACGAAGGCATCGAAGGTGTGAGCGAGCCGGTGGTGTGGCTCGACGGGCTCGACATTCCGATGCTGCGCTTCTTCGACGCCGGCTTTGCCGAGAACGACGACGCCAAGGTGCAGCATGTCGCGCGCCCCGAGGGCCACAGCCTCGCGCGCTTCGGCCACAACATGGTGCCGGTGCGGCACGACCACGTGTCGGCCACCTCGCCGATCTTCAACTACCCGTATGCGCGCAGCCGCGAGGCTCTCGCGCAACTGCAGAAGCAGGAAGCGCCCGATGCGTGGCTGGGCCACAAGCTGCGCTACATCAACCCGCTGACGGGCGGCTCGCCGATGCCGACGATCTCGACCAACCTGCAGCTTTGCCCCAAGGGCTTCACCGGCAAGACGCACCGCGCGACCGACGGTGCCGTGTACAGCGTGGTCGAAGGCCACGGCATCGCCGAGATCGCGGGCCAGCGCTTCGAGTTCGGACCGCGCGACACCTTCGTCGTGCCGTCGTGGGCGCCGCTGCGGCTTTTGTCGCCGGTCGATGACGTGGTGCTCTTCAGTTTTTCCGACCGGCCCGTGCAGCAGGCCATGGGCATCCTGCGCGAAGCCTTTCTCGAAGACGCCTGAACGGCGGCCGACCTCTTTTCATTTCATCGTTTGACCGTGTGCCGTTTCGTGCGGCAGGAACCCTCCATGTCCTTCGTCTTCACGCCTCCTTCCATCGTCGGCCTGCCCGTCGTCGACTCCGACAAGCTGTTCCCCGTGCGCCGCGTCTACTGCGTCGGCCGCAACTACGCAGCGCACGCCCGCGAGATGGGGTTCGACCCCGACCGCGAACCGCCGTTCTTCTTCTGCAAGCCCAACGACGACGCCTCGGTGGTGCCCGTGGCAGAAGGCCAGACCGGCACGATCCCGTATCCGCCCCTCACCAGCAACTACCACTACGAAGCCGAGCTCGTGGTTGCCATCGGCAAGGGCGGCAAGGACATCCCGGTGGACCAGGCTTCGAGCCACATCCACAGCTACGCCGTCGGCCTCGACATGACGCGCCGCGACCTGCAAATGAAGATGCGCGAAGCCGGCCGCCCCTGGGAAATCGGCAAGGCCTTCGACTTCTCGGCGCCCATCGCGCCGCTGCGCACGCTCGCCGACGTGGGCGAGATCAACGCCGGCGCGATCACGCTCACGGTCGATGGCGAGGTGCGCCAGAACAGCGACATCACGCACCTGATCTGGTCGGTCAACGAAGTGATCGCCAATCTCTCGACGCTCTTCACGCTGCAGCCCGGCGACCTGATCTTCACCGGCACGCCCGAAGGCGTGGGTGCGGTGAAGGCCGGCCAGACGATCAAGGTGAGCATCGAGCGGCTGCCTTCGCTCACCGTTCGCATCGACTGATTTCACCGAAGCGCAGAGGCCACGCGATGAGCACATCTCCCAAGAAGAATCCGCCCAGCGTGCTGCTCGTCGGCGGCGGCATCGGCGGCATGGCCGCGGCGCTCGCGCTCGCGCGCCTCGGTGTTTCCATCGACCTGCTCGAACAGAGCGCGGCCATCGGCGAGATCGGCGCAGGCCTGCAGCTCGGCCCCAACGCCTTCGCTGCGCTCGACGCGCTGGGCGTCGGCGAGGCGGTGCGCCGGGGCTCGGTCTTCACGGACCGGCTGGTGATGATGGATGCGGTCGATTGCGGCGAAGTGGCCTCGGTGCCGGTCGGCGAAGCCTTCCGCGCGCGCTTCAGGAATCCGTATGCGGTGAGCCACCGCGCCGACCTGCATGGCGCGATCCACGAAGCGGTGAAGCAGCATCCGCTGATCCGCTTCCACACCTCGGCGCAGGTCGAATCGATCGTTAGCGGTGCGCACGGTGTCACCGCGGTCACGCGCGACGGCCGGCGCTTCCAGGCCGATGCCATCGTGGGCTGCGACGGCGTGAAGTCGGTGGTGCGCGCCAAGCTCATCGGCGATGCGCCGCGCGTCTCGGGCCACGTCGTGTACCGCGCGGTCGTGCCCGCATCCGACATGCCGGCCGACCTGCGCTGGAACGCGCCCGTCGTCTGGGCCGGCCCCAACTGCCACCTGGTGCACTACCCGCTGCGCCATGGCGAGCAATACAACCTCGTCGTCACCTTCCACAGCCGCGACGAAGAAGAGTGGGGCGTCACCGACGGCAGCAAGGAAGAAGTGCTCTCGTACTTCGAGGGCGTGCACGCGCGCCCGCGCCAGTTGCTCGACCGGCCCACCTCGTGGCGCCGCTGGAGCACCGTCGACCGCGATCCGGTCGATCGCTGGAGCGAGGGGCCCGCCACGCTCTTGGGCGATGCGGCGCATCCGATGATGCAGTACCTCGCGCAGGGCGCCTGCATGGCGCTCGAGGACGCGGTGACGCTGGGCGCGGCGGTCGAGGCCTGCGATTTCGACATGACCGCCGCGTTCAAGCTGTACGAAGCCGCACGCGTCGCCCGCACGGCGCGCGTGGTGCTGTCGGTGCGCGAGATGGGTCGCCTGTATCACGCGAAGGGCGTCGAGCGGCTGGTGCGCAACAGCCTCTGGATCGGCCGGACGCCGGAGCGTTTCTACGATGCCGTCGAGTGGCTCTATGCGTGGCGGCCGGAGCACTGTCTGGACGATGCGCCGGCCTCGCTGCGCCCCGCTGCGATCGAACTCTCCTTGCATTGAAACGAGTTTCTTCCATCATCCCCATACGAGGCCGAAGGCCCAGGAGACAAGCACCATGAATTTCTCGCGCGCATTGCTGACGGGCGCCCTCGCCTTCACCGTTACCGTCGCCACCACCGGCGCACTGGCGCAGGCCAGCGACTTCCCGAACAGGCCCGTGACGCTGGTCACGCCCTTCGCCGCCGGCAGCGGCCCCGACGCGGTGCTGCGCCTCGTGTCCGACAAGCTCTCGCGCCTGTGGAACCAGCGCGTGGTGATCGACAACAAGCCCGGGGGCGGTGGCTTCATCGCCATTGACCAGGCCCGCCGCGCCGCGCCCGACGGCTACACGCTGCTGCAGCTGGACAGCGAGCACGTCGCCGCGCTGCCGCACCTCTACAAGTCGAAGAACTTCGTGACGCTGCAGCACTTCGACCCGGTGGCCTCGCTGTTCCGCACGCCTTTCTTCGTGGCCGTGGGCACCGATTCGAAGTGGAAGACCATGGGCGATCTCATCGCCGCCGCCAAGGCCGAGCCCGAAGGCGTGGTGTACGGCTCGTGGGGCGTCGGGAGCCCGGGCCACCTGGGCGCGCAGCAGTTGGAGGCGCTCACCGGCATCCGCATGCGGCATGCGCCGTACCGCGAGGTGTCGCAGCTGTATTCCAACGTGGGCACGGGCGAAGTGCCGTGGGCCTTCGCGAGCATTCCGTCGAGCCAGGGCATCTACAAGGCCGGCAAGCTGCGCTACATCGCTGTCGCGGCGCCCAAGCGCATTCCGCAGATGCCCGACGTGCCGACCATGGCCGAGGCGGGCGGGCCGGCCTCGCTCGAAGTCAACTCCTTCGTCTCGCTGCTCGCGCCCAAGGGCGTGCCGGCGGCGGTGAAGGCAAAGATCAACGCCGATGTCGCCAAGGTCATCGCCGACCCCGAGATTCGTGCGCGCTTCGACACCTTCGCCTTCGAGCCGCTGGCGTGGTCGCCCGAGGAGATCCAGCGCAACGCCGAGGCCAAGTCGAAGGTGTACGGTGAACTGGTGCGCAGGGGCAACATCAGCCTCGAGTAGCGGCTGGCCTGCCTTCCCAGGGGTGTGGCCCGCAGTTAAGCTGCCCCTCTTTGCTTTTTTTGACAAATTTTTCACGTTCTTTTCGCCCATGCAAGCCCCCAAAAGAGCCCTCCTGATCGCCTGCGGCCTGGCCGCCGCCGCCGCCCTGCTGCCGCTCGCCGCCCACGCACAGGCCGCCGACTGGCCGACCAAACCCATCCGCCTGCTCGTGGGCTTTCCGGGCGGCTCCACCCCCGACATCGCGGCGCGCACCATCGCCGAGCCGCTGGGCAAGGCGCTGGGCCAGCCGATCGTGGTGGACAACAAGGCCGGCGCCTCGGGCAACATCGCGGCCGACCAGGTGGCCAAGGCCACCGACGACCACACGCTGGGCCTGGTCATCAACGGCAATCTCACCTCGTCGAAGATGCTGTACCCCAAGCTGCCTTACGACCCTGTCAAGGACTTCACGTATCTCTCGCTGATCGCGACGGCGCCGCTGGTGCTGGTGGCGCAGAACAACCTGCCCTCGGGCACCGCCTTCTTCGACGCCGCGCGTCAGGCCGGCGACAAGTGGAACTACGGCTCGGTGGGCATCGGCTCGGTGGGCCACCTCGGCATGGAACTGCTCAAGAGCCGCGTGGCCGGCTTCAAGCCCGAGCACGTGCCCTACCAGGGCAACCCGCAGGTCATCACCGCCATGCTGGGCGACCAGGTGCAGATGGGCCTGATCCCGCCGGGCGTGGCCATGCCCCAGGTGCGCGCCGGCAAGCTCAAGGCGATCGGCCTCACCGGCGGACGCAGCGCGCTGGTGCCCGAGCTGCCGCCGCTGTCCGAAGCCGGCGTGAAGGACTTCAGCCTCGAGGTGTGGGTGGCGCTGCTCGGTCCGGCCAATCTCTCGAAGTCTGCGCAGGCGCGCATCAGCCGCGAACTCGAGGTCGTCATGAAGAACCCCGAGGTCCGCCGCAAGCTCTTCGAGCAGGGCTGGCAGGCCGTGGGCACCTCGCCGGACGGCATGCGCACCCGCGTGACGGAAGAGGCCGCGATCATGACCAAGATCATTTCCACCCGCGGCATCAAGCTCCAGTGATGGCAGCCCAGCAGAAGACCCTGACCGAACCGGCACGCGAACTGCCGGTCTTCGGCGAATACGACGTGGTGGTGGTCGGCGGCGGCCCGGCCGGCATCGCGGCCGCCGTGAGCGCCGCGCGCCACGGCGCCAACACCCTGCTGGTGGAGCGCTACGGCTTCCTCGGCGGCATGGGCACCGCGGGCGGCGTGACCAACTTCGCCGGCCTCTACGGCAAGCGCAACGGAGAGATGACGCTGCTGGTGCGCGGCGTGGCCGACGACCTGCTCGCACGCATCGGCGCACTCGGCGGCCTCAACAAGCCGCAGGACGGCATGCAGGGCCGCATCCGCGTGCGCTCCTACGACACCTCGGCCTACAAGATCGCGGCCGACCAGTTGCTGCTCGATGCGGGTGTGAACCTGCTGTTCCATGCGTGGGCGGCGGCGGTGATCCGCGACGGCGACCGCATCGCGGCGCTCGTGGTCGAGACCAAGTCGGGACGGCAGGCGATCCGCGCCAACGCCTTCATCGACGCCAGCGGCGACGCCGACGTGGCCGCCTTCGCGGGCGTGCCCTTCGAGGTGGGCGACGGGCACGGCAGCGGCCTTTTCCCGACCACCATGTTCCGCGTCGGCCAGGTCGATGCCGAACCCGCGCTTGCGGCCGTGGGCGAGTTCAAGGCCATCAACGACCTGATGGCCGAGGTGCAGCAGCAGAAGCCCGGCACCTACAAATTTCCGCGCGAAGGCGCGATCCTGCGGCCCAACATCGACCCGCGCGAATGGCGCGCCAACGTCACGCAGATTCGCAACGCGGCCGGCCGCGCGATGAACGGCGTCGATGCGCGCGAACTCACCGAGGGCGAGCTCGAAGGCCGTCGCCAGATCGCCGAGTACTTCAAGTTCATGAAGGCCGAGGTGCCGGGTTTCGCGCATTCGGCCATCGTGGAGATCGCGCCGCAGGTCGGCATCCGCGAAACGCGCCGCATCGAAGGCCTCTATGCGCTCGCGGGCGAAGACATCCTCTCGTCGGCCAGGTTCGACGACAGCATCGGCATCAATGCCTGGCCGATGGAAATGCATGCCGACGGCCGCATCGAATGGGCCTTTCCGCGCGACGACAACCGCACCTACAACCAGCTGCCCTGGCGCATGCTGGTGCCGCGCACGGTCGACAACCTGTTGGTGGCCGGCCGCTGCGCCGCGATGACGCACGAAGGCCAGTCGGCCGCGCGCGCGAGCGGCGGTTGTTTCGTGATGGGGCAGGCGGCGGGCACGGCGGCGGCATCGCTGGGCAGCGCGAATTTTGCGGATGTCGATGTGCCGGCGCTGCAGAAGAAGCTGGTCGCCGACGGCGCCGACCTCGACCGCTGAAGCCACCGAATCCACGGTATGGCGCTAGAGTCCGGGGCTTGATGAACTCCAACCCCGGACGAAAAGTGCACCTCCTTTCGTTTTCGACCCCAGCGCGTCGTCTCTTCCTCGCCCTTTCCTGCGCCGCGCTCGGCCTCATGCAATGGGGCTGCGCCAGCACCCCCGAAGGCGAACCCGTCCACGGCAAGGACGAAGTGGTGAGCTTCCTCGCCGCCAAGGACGGCCGCAAGGTCGTCGTTGCAGCCGAGAAATATCACTACGTGTTCGACGGCGACCCGTCCGTGGCCGCGCTGCTGCGCTGGAGCGGACGCACCAAGGTCACGCCCAGCCTCAACGGCGAACTCAAGGTGGCGCGCAACAACAGCTTCGAAGGGTCGTACACGCTCGTCGCCTTCGATGCCGACCTGACGCCCGAAGACCGCACCTTCCTCATCCAGACCGGTTTTGCCAAGACCGACATGAAATACGGCGACCGCACCGGCCCGGCGCTGCGCTACTTCGGCACCGTCTACGGCACGCGCTACGCGGCCGCGCCGCTCAAGCCGGCCGACACGCTCGACTTCTCCCGTTCGTTCCTCGTCAGGTACGTCGAGCAGGAAACCGCCACCGGCTCCGCGGCGCAACCCGCCCCGTCGCCGCTGATCTACGACGACGGCGGCAAGCTGCTGGTGGGCGGCGTGCCCATGTTCATCGTGCAAGGCGGCACCGACTACCGCTGCCGGGCGCGCTTCATGGACATCTGCTTCTACAAATAGCGGCAGCGCACTTGAGAGGCTGAGAGGCAATCCGACATGACCGCTCATCCCCCGCAAACGGCCCCACTCTGCGTTGCAAATGCTCGTCATAGCCCGAGCTATGACTGCGCTTTGCGCCTTGATTGGGACCGTTTGCGGGGGCTGCTCGATCACGCCGAATTGCCTCTCAGCCTCTGACCGGGCCGCGACAGCTCGCCGGCCCGTCCTTTGCTATGGTCGAAGGCTGCTTTTTTCCTGCACTGACGACTGCCCCTTGCCGATGACCACCGATCCCGCCACCGCCGCCCGCCTCGTCGACGAACTCGTCGCCCTCATGCAGCTCGAACCGCTCGGCGGCGACTGCTTTCGAGCCCAGAGCGAAGACATCGGCACCCCGGCCGTCTTCGGCGGCCAGGTGCTCGGCCAGTCGCTCGCGGCCGCGAGCCTCACGGTCGGTGCCGACCGGCCGGTGCATTCGATGCACGCCTACTTCCTGCTGCCGGGCGAGCACGCGCCCATCGAATACAGCGTCGACCGCGTGCGCGACGGCCGCAGCTTCACCACCCGCCACGTGGTGGCGCGCCAGGGGGAGCGGATCATCTTCGAGATGTCGGCGTCGTTCCAGACGGTGGACGACGGTGTCGAACACCAGCTCGCGATGCCCGCCGTCGAAGGCCCCGAAGGCCTGGTGAGTGAACTCGACCAGCGCCGCGCCCTCGGCGACCGCCTGCCCGAGCGCTGGCGCATCAAGGGCCTGGAGCCGCACGGCATCGAATACCGCCGCGTCGAGGCCGATGACCTGCTCACGCCCATCGTGCGGCCGTCGGAAAGTGCGATCTGGATGCGCGCCATCGCGCCGCTGCCCGACGATCCGGTCGTGCACCGCGCGCTGCTCGCCTACGCCTCCGACCACGGCTTGTTGCGCGCCGCGATGCTGCCGCACGGCCTGAGCTTCATGAGCGGCCAAGTGCGCCCCGCGAGCCTGGACCACGCGATGTGGTTCCACCGCGATTTCCGCATGGACGACTGGCTGCTCTACGTGCTCGATTCGCCCAGCGCGAGCGGTGCGCGGGGACTGTGCCGCGGCAGCCTGTTCACGCGCGACGGCCGGCTCGTGGCCTCGACCGCGCAAGAGGGCATGCTGCGTATCGTGCGCTAAGAAGACAGACCCGCAACCCAAGGACACACTGAATGAAGATCTTCCACTCGCCCGCTTCGCCGTTCGTGCGCAAGTGCATGGTCGTCGCGCACGAACTCGGCATTGCCGACCGCATCGAGAAGCTGCCGAGCGCGGCCGGCCCGGTGAAGCGCGACACGACCATCCTCCCGAAGAACCCGCTCGGCCAGGTGCCGACTTTCCTGTGCGACGACGGGCAGGTGCTGTACGACAGCCGCGTGATCTGCGAATACCTCGACGCTACGCATTCGGGTTCGCTGTTTCCCGCCGATGGCACGCAACGCTGGGCCCGTCTCACCGAACTGGCCCTCGCCGACGGCATGACAGCCGCCGCACTGCTCGCGCGCTACGAAACCATGCTGCGCCCCGAAGCCCTGCGTTGGAACGACTGGACCGAGGGCCAGCTCGCGAAGGTGCGCACCGGTCTTGAATGGCTCGAAACGGCGGCACCGTCGTTCGGCGACCGCGTCGATATCGGAACCATCGCCTTTGGTTGCACGCTGGGCTACATGGACTTCCGGTTTCCGTCGGTCGATTGGCGCGGCGAGGCGCCGAACACGGCGAAGTGGTTCGAGGTGTTCAATCAGCGGGCCTCGATGCAGGCGACGCTGCCGGCTGTCGCCTGAGTCCGTTCAGGGCGGCACTCGCGCCGACGGTGGGCCCTGTTTCGCGAATGTCCCCCGCCTTCGGCTCCTCCTTGATTTCGCGAAACAGAGCCCACCATCAGCGCGAGCGCTTTCAGACCAGTAGTTGATCGGCGGTTCACCCAGAGCGTGCCCAAGTGCGCAGGGCATCGGGTGCTCCCCGCAGCGAAATGAATGCGAAGGGACTTCTCGCTTCATGGTCACGGCATCGAGTGCCAAGATTGATTTGCGAAGTCAATCTGAAACCTTTTGAAGGAGAAGCCCCATGAACGAGATTACCCGAGTTGGTGTCGATCTGGCAAAGAGCGTCATCCAGGTCTACGCGGTGAACGGCGCTGGGCTGCGCGTGACCGGGCGCGCATTGAGACGCGACAAGTTCCTGGCCTGGTGCGTGCAACTTCCCGCGGGTTGCCTGGTCGCCATGGAGGCCAGCTCCAGCGCCCATCACTGGGGACGCAAGCTGCTCGCCCTGGGGCTGGATGCGCGCATCATCGCCGCGCAACATGTCCTGCCCTATCGGCTGCAGGGCAGGAGCGGCAAGAACGACGCCAACGATGCCGCCGCGATCTGCGAGGCCGCTTCGCGCCCGCAGATGCACTTCGTGCCCATCAAGAGCGTGGAGCAGCAGAGCATGCTGTGCATTCACCGCCTGCGCGAGGGCTTCAAGGCAGAGCGCACTGCCTGCATCAACCGCATCCGGGGCCTGCTGGCGGAGTTCGGGGTGGTGTTCGCTCAAAGCCCCGAGGCGTTGCGCCAGGCGCTGCCCGACGCGATGGAGGATGCTACCAACGAGATGAGCGGCATGGTCCGGCAGGCGCTGCAGATGGCCTACGAGCACTGGCAGGAACTGGACGCGCACATGCACCAGTGCGACGAACGAATCGCCGCGCATGGCAAGGCCAGTGAGCAGGTGCGCCAGGCCGAGCAGTTGTTGGGCGTGGGTCCGGTCACCGCATCCGCCGTGGTGGCCACGGTGGGCGACTTCAAGCAATTCAAGAACGCTGCGCAGTTCGGCGCCTGGCTGGGCCTGACGCCCCGACAGAACTCCAGCGGCGGCAAGAACAACCTGGGGCGCATCACCAAACGAGGCGACTCGTACCTGCGCACGCTGCTGATCCAGGGGGCCAAGTCGATAGTGCTGACGGCGCACAAGCGCGACGATCCGATCTCGCGCTGGGCGCAGGCCTTGCGCGAGCGCTCCGGCTGGCAGAAGGCGGTGGTGGCACTGGCCAACAAGAACGCGCGCATCCTGTGGGCCGTGTTCGCACGGGGCCGGGCCTTCGATGCGCATCACGTGAGCACCAAGCCTGCGGGCGCCATCGCGGTGGTCATTGCAGCGTAGTGCGATCCACTTGAACAAGCTCGGTTGTTTATTTGTTTGCCAGACGTGAGTTCCAAGATGCAATGAACAGGTCAGACCGGCAGCGGGCAAGCTCGACTCCTCCTTGGTGATGCCGATTGAGGTGGGCATCACGAGAAATGAATGGAGCCCCGCTGAGCGGTTCGTATCTGGGTCCGCACGGCCACGAGCCGGTGCAACAAGACCGTCGGTAGATGTGCTGTCTGTTCCTCGTTCCCTTGCGCCTTGATCCTCATCGCCTTGCAGGCAATACAGCTTGGCAAGAAAACATCCTTGACTGGGTGAGAAGTCCCGGTACAAGGGGGAGGGCGAAGCCCGGAGGACATTCGCGGAGGGGAGTACCCGGTGGCCTGTGCACCCGCCCAGAATCCTTGGCTAAATGCACCTCTCGCCCGAAACGAAAAAGGAAACCCGCATGTCTTCTGAAGCACCAAAGAAAGTAGCCATCGTCACCGCCGGCGGCAGCGGCATGGGCGCCGCCGCAGCCCGCAAGCTCGCGGAGGACGGCTTCCGCGTCGCCATCCTCTCGTCGTCGGGCAAGGGCGAAGCGCTTGCCCAAGAGCTTGGTGGCATCGGCGTGACCGGCTCGAATCAGTCGAACGACGACATCAAGCGCCTGGTCGACAAGGTGACGGACACATGGGGCCGCGTCGACGTGCTGGTCAACAGCGCGGGCCACGGCCCCCGCGCACCGATCCTCGAGATCTCCGACGAAGACTGGCACCGCGGCATGGACGTCTACCTGCTGAGTGCGGTGCGCCCCAGCCGCC
This sequence comes from Variovorax sp. W1I1, assembly GCF_030815625.1. Taxonomy (NCBI): domain Bacteria; kingdom Pseudomonadati; phylum Pseudomonadota; class Betaproteobacteria; order Burkholderiales; family Comamonadaceae; genus Variovorax; species Variovorax sp. W1I1. Next base: position 6,574,005 of record NZ_JAUSWZ010000001.1, read on the forward strand.
TCGTGGCGCCGCTGATGGTGAAGCAGGGCGGCGGCTCGATCATCAACATCTCCACCTTCGCGGCGTTCGAGCCCGACCCGGTGTTCCCGACTTCCGGCGTGTTCCGTGCCGGCCTCGCGGCCTTCACCAAGCTCTTTGCCGACAAGTACGCCGCCGACAACGTGCGCATGAACAACGTGCTGCCCGGCTTCATCGACAGCCTGCCCGAGAAGGAAGTGTTCCGCGAGCGCATCCCGATGGGTCGCTATGGCAAGAGCAGCGAGATCGCGGCCACCATCGGTTTTCTCGCTTCGGAAGGCGCGGGCTATATCACCGGGCAGAACCTGCGCGTGGACGGCGGCATCACGCGCTCGGTGTGAAGGCATAGGGCGGGCCGCTCTCTACAATCGCGCCCCATGTGTCCGAGGATGCCCCGCTTCCCCATTCGCCGCCGGCAGTCCGGCTGCTCGCGGCCTACGCCTCCTTGACGATCGCGCAGTGACGCGCTGTGGCTTCGGCCACGGCGACACCTGAGGCCGCAGCGCCGGCCTCTCTTCCTTCTGCCCCTTGTCCCGCATCGCCTCGCCGGCGCATGCGGGCTGCTTTCCTCTTTCCATGTCCTCCTCCCACAGCCGCCTGCGCACCGAGTGGTGCCCGAGCATTCCGCGCGAACTGATGGCCGGCGCGGTCGCCACCTTCGCGCTCATTCCCGAAGTCATCGCTTTCTCTTTTGTCGCGGGTGTCGATCCGGCCGTCGGGCTGTTCGCATCGTTCGTGATCAGCCTTGTCATCGCCTTCACCGGCGGGCGCCCGGCCATGGTGTCGGCCGCTGCGGGCTCGGTCGCGCTCGTGGCCGCGCCGCTGGTGCATGCGCATGGGCTGCAGTACTTGTTGGCGGCCGGCGTGCTCGCGGGCGCGATGCAGATCGTGTTCGGCCTGCTGCGCCTGGGCGTGCTGATGCGCTTCGTCTCGACCTCGGTGCGCACGGGCTTCGTCAACGCGCTCGCCATCCTGATCTTCGCGGCGCAGATGCCGCACTTCATCGGCGCTAATACGGCCACCTGGGCGATGGTGGGGCTCGGTCTTGCGGTCATCTACCTGCTGCCGCGCATCACACGCGCCGTGCCTTCGCCGCTGGTGTGCATCGTGGTGGTGACGCTGGTCGGCCACTGGCTCGACCTGCCGCTCAAGACCGTGGCGGACCTCGGGCACCTGCCCGATGCGCTGCCCGCGTTCGCCTTCCCCTCGGTGCCGTTCACGCTCGACACGCTGCGCATCATCGCGCTGCCCGCCTTCGCCATCGCGATGGTCGGCCTGCTCGAATCGATGATGACCGCGAGCGTGGTGGACGAGCTCACCGACACGCCGAGTTCCAAGAACCGCGAGTGCAGCGGCCTGGGCGTGGCGAACGTGGCGGCCAGCTTCTTCGGCGGCATCGCGGGCTGCGGAATGATCGGCCAGACGGTGAGCAACGTGCGCTACGGCGGGCGCGGCCGGCTTTCGACGCTCTTCGCGGGTGCCTTCCTGCTGATCCTCATGGTGCTGCTCAAGCCGTGGGTGTCGCAGGTGCCGGTGGCCGCGCTGGTCGCGATCATGGTGATGGTGTCGGCATCGACCTTCGACTGGGGGTCGCTGCGCACGCTGGTGCGCCACCCGCGCATGTCGAGCGCGGTGATGCTCGCGACGGTGGCGGTCACCGTCGCCACCGACAACCTGGCCGCGGGCGTGGCCGTCGGCGTGCTGCTGAGCGGCGTGTTCTTCACCTTCAAGGTGGCGCGGCTGCTGCACGTGCATGCCGAAGTGGGCGAAGAGGGCTTGCGCACTTACCGCATCACGGGCCAGGTGTTCTTCGCGTCGGCCGACATGCTGGTGGATGCCTTCGACGTGCGCGAGATCGACGGGGCGCCCGTGCACATCGACGTGTCGAATGCGCATTTCTGGGACGTCACCGCCGTGGCTGCGCTGACCAAGGTGGTCGAGCGGCTGCGCAAGCACGGCAGCGTGGTGGACGTGACGGGGCTCAACCAGGCCAGCCGCGACCTGATCCTGCAGCTCGACGCCGCGCCCGAGTAACGCTGGGTGTAGTGCTTGGGTCCTAGGTAGTTTTCCCCGTGAACGGGTGCTGTCCTGGACCTAGCCTTTCCGGTTTCGCTGGATGTCCGGCGAAGCGGAAAGGCGCCCATGGAAATTCCCGCCCCGGTGTTGAAGAACATGGATCGCACCATCCAGTCCTACGAAGAGTCCGCCCGTGAATACAACGCGATCGTGGCGGGCCACCGACCGCCCGAGATCGTGGACGCGCTGCGCCGGATGATGCAACTCGTGCCCGCAGGCGGCACGGTGCTGGAGATCGGTTCCGGATCGGGGCAGGACGCGGACTTCATCGAGTCCCTGGGTGGGGTCGTCAGGCGCACCGATGCGGCGCAGGCGTTTCTCGACCTGCAGGCCGAGCGCGGCAAGAAGGGCGAGTTGCTCAACGTCGTCACGGATGCGTTGGGCGGGCCCTACAGCGCGATCCTTGCGATAGCCGTGCTGATCCATGTCGATCGTGAGCAGGTTGCGCCCGTTCTCAGCAAAGTGTTCGACGCGCTCGAGCCCGGCGGGGTCTTCCTCGCGGGCATGCGCATCGGCGAAGGCGAGACCAGCGGCGACTACCAGACCGTCTACTGGGCGAAAGACCGGTTCGCCGAAGCGCTCGAAGCGGCGGGCCTGCGCCTGCAATGGGACACGCAGTGGATCGGTCGCAAGGACGTGCGGTGGGCTGGCTTCCTCGCGTGCCGTCCGCCCGAGTGAAGGCGGCCTACACGCCCAGGTAGCGCGTCCAGAGCGACCGGTCGGCGTCGAGCGCGGCCGAGTCGCCCCGCCACACCACGCGTCCGCGTTCGAGGATCACATGCCGGTCGGCCAGCGGCAGCAGGCGCTGCACGTACTTGTCGACCACCAGGATCGCTTCGCCCTCGGACTTGAGCGTGGCGATGCAATGCCAGATCTCCTCGCGGATCACCGGGGCCAGGCCCTCGGTGGCTTCGTCGAGGATCAACAGGCGCGGGTGCGTCGAAAGCGCGCGCGCAATCGCCAGCATCTGCTGCTCGCCGCCCGAGAGCTGGTTGCCCGCGTTGGCCTTGCGTTCCGCCAGGCGCGGAAACAGGCCGTACAGCGCCTCGACCGTCCAGCGCGGCGCGCTGCCGGGGCGCGGCCGTGCGAAGGCGCGCAGGTGCTCGTCGACGCTGAGGTTCGGGAACACATGCCGCCCCTCGGGCACGATGGCCACGCCGCGCCGCGCGATGGCATCGGGCTTGTGGCCGCCGATGGCCGCGCCGCCGAACTGCACGTCGCCGCGCATCGGCGAGAGCGTGCCGGTCAGCACCTTCAGCAGCGTGCTCTTGCCCATGCCGTTGCGGCCCAGCAGCGCGAGCACTTCGCCCGCGCCGATCGTGAGGTCGATGCCGAAGAGCACTTGGCTCGCGCCGTAGCCGGCCTCGATGGACTTTGCCTCGAGCAAAGTCTTCGTTGTCGTCGCCGTGCTCATGCGTGTCCTTCTGCTTCCGTACCGAGGTACACCGCCTGCACATCGGGATGCCCGCGCACTTCGTCGGCCGTACCGCTCATCAGCACGCGGCCTTGCACCAGCACCGTAAGCCGGTTGGCGAGGCGAAACACCGCGTCCATGTCGTGTTCGATCAGGAGGATGGCCATCGATTCGCGCAGCGATTCGATCAGCTCCACCATGCGCGCCGATTCGTCCGGGCCCATGCCCGCCATCGGCTCGTCGAGCAGCAGCAGCTTGGGTTCGGCCGCGAGCGCGAGCGCCACGTCGAGCGCGCGCTGCGCACCGTGCGGCAGCGTGCCCGCGATGCGGTCGCGCTCGCCGCCGAGGCCTACGCGGTCGGCCAGCGCGATGGCGCGCTGCACCAGGTCGCGCTCGGTCGCGCGCGGCGCCATGAAGCGCAGGCTGCTGCCCGCGTGCGCCTGCGCCGCGAGCATCAGGTTGTCGTGCACGGTCTCCTTGGCGAACACGCGCGTCACCTGGAAGCAGCGCGACATGCCGGCCGCCACGCGCTGGTGGTCGCGCAGCTTCGTGATGTCGATCTCGTCGAGCAGGATGCGGCCCGCGTCGGCCTTGAGCAGGCCGGTGATCAGGTTCACCAGCGTGGTCTTGCCCGCGCCGTTGGGGCCGATCAGCGCATGCACCTCGCCGCGTTCGACGGTGAGGCTCACATGGTCGGTCGCCAGCAGGCCGCCGAAGCGCTTGACCAATCCTTCGATTCTGAAAAGGCTCATGGTGTTGCCTTGGTGAGTGGCGCCGCACGATGGCGGCGCGCGAGTGCTGCCAGTCCCTTGGGTGCCCACAGCGCGACGGCGATCAAAAGCAGGCCCAGCGGCATGTGCCAGTGCTCGGTGTGCTGCTTCAGGAACTCTTCGAGCAGCAGCCACACGATGGCGCCCACCGGCCCGCCCCAGCTGCGGCCGAGCCCGCCGATCACCACCATCACCAGCAGCGTGGCCGATTGCGTCCAGTGCATCGTCGCGGGACTGACGAAGCCGTTGCCGCCTGCAAGAAGCGCACCCGCGAGCCCGGCGATGGCGCCGGCGATCGCGAAGGCCACCAGCTGCAGCCGGAACACCGGGTAGCCCAGTGCGCGCATGCGCGTCTCGTTGTCGCGGATGCCCATGAGTGCATGGCCGAAGCGCGATTGCGTCGCGCGGTGCAGCCACCAGAGCGCGAGCGCCACGATGACCAGCACGACCCAGTAGAAGTTCGATTCGTTGCCGAGGTCGAGCCCGGGCAAGAGCGTCGGCCGGCTCATAAGCGTGTAGCCGTCGTCGCCGCCATAGCGGCGCAGCGACACCACCACGAAGTACAGCATCTGCGCGAAGGCCAGCGTGGTCATGATGAAGTAGACGCCGCGCGTGCGCAGCGCCACCGTGCCGATCAGCGCGGCGACGATGCCGGCCACCAGCGCGGCCAGCGGCCACATCACCCACGCCGACATCACGCCCGCATCGCTGAGCGCCACCACCGTGTACGCGCCCATGCCGATGAAGCCCGCATGCCCGAGCGCCACCATGCCGCCGAAGCCGAGGATGAAGTTGAGGCTCGCCGCGGCCAGCGCGACGATGAGCACGCGGCGCACGAAGCCGATGTAGAAGTCGAGCCCGAACAAGGGCGCGACCAGCGGAAACGCCGCAAGCAGCAGAAAGACCAGCCCGAGGCCGATGGAGCGTGAGGAGAGCTTCATGCGCGCGCCGAAAAGAGTCCGGAGGGCCGGAAGATCAGAACAATCACCATCAGCGCGTACATCGCGACTTCGGCGAAGAGCGGCCCGAGGTCGGCGGCCGTGGCGGGCGGCAGCGTGGCGCGCAGCAGCATCGGCACGAACGCGCGGCCGATGGTGTCGACCACGCCCACCAGCAGGGCGGCCACGAAGGCACCGCGCACCGAACCGATGCCGCCGATCACCAGCACCACCAGCGCCGGGATCAGGATGGCCTCGCCCATGCCGACCTGCACCGCGACGATGGGCCCCATCAGCGCGCCTGCCAGTGCGGCGAGTGCCGCGCCGAGCAGGAACACGCCGTTGAAGATGCGGCCCACGCGCACGCCCATCAGCTCGGCCATCGGCCGGTCGGATGCGCCCGCGCGCACCCGCATGCCGATGCGCGTGTGGTTCACCAGAAGGTAGAGCGCGAGCGCCACCAGCAGACCGCCGATGAGGATCACGAGGCGGTAGGCCGGGTAGGGCAGGCCCTCCATCAGGTTGACCGGACCCGAGAGCGCGGCGGGCGTCGGCGCCATCACCGGCGAGGGGCCCCAGGCCATCGTCACGATGTCGTCGGCCACCAGGATCACGCCGAAGGTGGCGAGCACCTGCGCGAGGTGATCGCGGGTGTAGAGGCGGCGCATCAGCAGCACTTCGAGCAGCAGCGCCACCACGACGGTGACCGCCACCGCGATCACGATGGCGGCGGTGAACGAGCCGGTTCGTGTGTGCGCCTCGGCCGCCACGTACGCGCCCGACATGAACAGCGAACCGTGCGCGAGGTTCAGCACGTCCATGATGCCGAACACCAGCGTGAGGCCCGCGGCGAGCAGGAACAGCATCAGGCCGTAGCCCAGGCCGTTGAGCAGCTGCTCGAGAACAAGAATTCCACTCATAGGATGAAGAGCGTTGCCCGTGGTTTCATTCGAGAAACACCGAGGAACCGGCTTGCCGGGCCTCAGGTGTTGCCCCCGGTGGGGGAAGGAGAAGCGGACACGAAGTGCCGCGCGGTCCTGGGGCGAGCCTTACTTCAAGGGGCACTTGTCGGCGTAGCTGTCGCCGTAGTTCGTCAGCACGGTGTTGATCAGCTTGTTCGTGACCTTGCCCTGCGCATCCTTGCCGATCACGCGCAGGTAGAAGTTCTCGATGGGGTAATGGTTGTTCGCGTACTTGAACGCGCCGCGCGTGGAGGCGTAGTTGGCCTTCTTCAGCGCTGCGACCACGGCTTCGCGGTTCTGTGCGTTGCCGCCCGATTGCTTCACGGCCGCGTCCATCGCGAGGATCGCGTCATAGGCCTGCGCCGCGTACACCGACGGGTAGCGGCCGTTGTATTCCTTGCGGAACGCGGCCACGAACGCCTTGTTGGCGGGGTTGTCCAGGTCGTGCGCCCAGTGCGAGGTGTTGAAGAGGCCAAGCATCGGCTCGCCGACGGCGCCGATCACGTCCTCGTCGGCCGAGAAGCCGCTGGTGACCAGCGTGATGTCCTTCGACAGACCCGCGCCCACGAACTGCTTGATGAAGTTGATGCCCATCGCGCCGGGCAAGAAGAAGTAGATCGAGTCGGGCTTGGCCGCGCGCAGCTGCGCGAGCTCGGCGGCGTAGTCGATCTGGCCGAGCTTGGTGTAGAGCTCGTCGGCCACCTGGCCCTTGAACTGGCGCTTGAAGCCGCCCAGTGCATCCTTGCCGGCGGGGTAGTTGGGGGCGATGAGCACGGTCTTCTTGAAGCCGCGGTCTTGTGCGAACTTGCCTGCGGCCTCGTGGAACTGGTCGTTCTGGTAGGCGGTGCCGAAGAAATACGCATTGCACTGTGCGCCCGCGAACTGGCTCGGGCCGGCGTTGGCCGAGAGGTACGGCACCTTGGCGTTGAAGAGCGTGGGGCCCACGGCCAGCGCCACGTTGGAGCCGATGGGGCCGCTGAAGATGTCGATCTTGTCGCGCTGGATCATGCGGTCGACCAGCTGCTTGGCCTGGTCGGGGCTGCCGGCCATGTCGGCCTGCACGAATTCGACGTCCTGCCCGCCGAGCTTGCCGTTCAGTTGCTTGATGCCGAGCGCGAAACCGTCGCGCGCCTCGGCGCCCAATGCCGCGAAAGGCCCCGAGATGTCGAGGGCCAAACCCACCTTCACGGGGGCGGCCATGGCCGAAGCCGCGGTACCAAGGGCTGCGCCGCAGAGCAGCAACGAGACGAGGGTGCGCGGCAGCGCGGGCGACTTCGGGGACAGGTGGCTCATGGGTTCTCCGAGGGAGGAAGGATGAAACGATGCACCGGCACCGCGTCATGCAGCACCGGCAACATCGAACCGTTGATGGCTAAATACTTTAGCCGTAAACGATTTAGTGTCAACGGTGCTAGCACGAATGGTGCCAATGAAACGTGTCACTTCCTGGTGCGGAGGCCCCGTTTCCGGGGCTCCTGAACCGTGTTCAGCCGAAGGGGTTGGCGGTCGCAAACCAGAGGCCGATGCCGGTGGCGATGATGAACGCGCCGTCGGTCACGCCCGCGATCAGGAAGAACTTGGTCTGCAGCACGTCGACCATCTCGGGCTGGCGTGCGGTGCTCTCCAGGAACTTCTGGCCGACCAGTCCGATGCCCAGGCACGAGCCGAGCGCTGCGATGCCGATCAGCAGGGCGACTGCGAGGGGAAGGATATTGAAGCCGGCCATGGTGTTTTCTCCTGGTGGTTGGTTGATCGATGGACGTACTTTCCCGCAACGGGTGCGCACGGTCCATGACGTGGGAGGTCATGGGCGGGGCGAAAAAAAGCCGGCCGCGGTGAAGCGGCCGGCTTTCAGGGGAGCATCAAACCGTCAGGGCAGCTGTGTCCAGCTCTGGTTGGTGCCGCCGTTGCAGGTCCAGGTGATGAGCGCCGTGTCCTGCGCCGTCGAGGCGTTCGGCACGTCCAGGCACGAACCCGAGGCGCGGTTCTTGATCGTGCCGCCCACCAGGCTCCACTGCGTCGTGTCGCCGGCCGAGCAGGCCAGTTGCACCACCGCCGCGTTCGTCGTCGCGGTGCCGCTCTGCGCCAGGCACAGGCCGCTGTGTTCGGCCTTGAACTGCACGTAGCCGCCCGCGAGGCTCGTCACCGTGAACTTCTCGTTGTTCGCAGTGCCGCACGGCCACTGCACCGCCGTCGCGCCGCTGGCGGTCGACACGCCCTTGATGTTCACGCACAGGTTGCTCAGGTTCGAGCGGATGCGCGTGATCGTCGGCGTCGGGTCGCTGTCCTGCGACCGCACGTACTCGCGAATCGCCACCACGTCGGCGGGCGGCAGGCTGCTGGCGTTGCCGTGGCCGCCGGCGAGCACGTCCTGCAACGTCGCGGCCTGTCCGTTGTGGAAGAAGGCCGTGGTGTTCCAGGTGCCCACGAGCGTCGGCGTGTCGAAGCCCACGCCCGCCAGCGGCTGGTTCATGCCCTTGCCCGACGAGAGCTGGATGGTGCCCACGTCGTGCCGCTGTCCGTCGCGGAAGGTGGCGCCGGTGTGGCAGGTCACGCACTGCGCCGAGGCGAACAGCGCCTGGCCCCGCGCCGCATCGACGCTGAGGCTGCCGTCGGCGTTGCGCGCCGGGCTGCGCATGTACTTGTTCAGCGAGGTGAGGTAAGCCGCGAGATCGTCCAGCTGCGCGTTCTTGCCGGCCTTGGGGGCGCCCAGCGGGTCTTGCGTGGCCGTGAAGTCCGCGTTCGAGAGGAAGCCGGTGCCGCCGAACTCGTTGCGGATGTCGTTCTCGAAGTCCTGCACCTCGTCGAAGTTGGCCGTCCAGTGCAGCTTGCCGTGGCCCAGGCCCCGTCGGCCCATGAGGCTGATGGTGCGGCGCAGGCCTTCGCCGCGTTGGGTGAAGTCCCACACCATGCCGTCGTCGCCGGCATCCGCGTGGCAGCTTGCGCAGGAGATGTAGTTGTCCTTGCTCATGCGCCGGTCCGACGCGTTGTAGAACACCTGCTTGCCGCGCAATGCCGCGGCCGCCATCGGCTCCTGCGCCACTGTCGAGACGTTCTGCAGGAAGACCGGCGCCGCGGTCTCCGAAGCCAGCACCGAGGCCACGTCGTGCACCGACACCGAGCGCGCGAGGAAGTTGTTGACGAACAGGCGCTTCCTCGCCGCGTCCAGGTACAGGCCATGCGGCGCGCTGCTGGCGTTGATTTCGCCCCGCACCGAGCGGCTGTACGGATCGACGATCGCCACGCGGTTGCCTTCCATCTGCGCGACGAAGAGGTAGTCGCCCGACGGCGAGTACAGCGCGGCGCGTGCCGGTGCCCGGTCGTCGAAGTCGATCTGCTCGGCGAACACTTCCGCGGCCGTCTGCAGGTTGACCTGCGAGAGGATGGAACGCACCGTCTGGTCGTGCGACAGGTTGGTGCCGTCCCTGAACTTGCCGCGCACGATGTTGTCCTTCTTCGAAGGCAGCACCGCCCGCGTGCCGTCCGGCGAAATGATCACCTGGCTCAGGTAGTTGGCGACGCCTCGCGCGCGGCTCTCGGTATCGACCGTGGTGGTGTCGACCGGCAGGGCGATGGTGGTCATCGCGCTCATGCTCTGCAGGTTCACTTTATGCAGTTGGCCGCCGGTCATCTTCGACTTGAAGCGCGTGACGTAAGCCACCTGCGCATCGCCGCTCACGGCAATGCCGCGCAGGTTGCCTTCGAGCGCGACCGCGCCAGTGGTGCTGCCGTTGCTCGGGTCGAAGCTCATCAGCACCGACTTGCTCTCCAGCGTCAGCAAGCCCTTGGCGCCATCGGGCGTGAAGGCCACGCCGTAGGGGCCGCTGCCGTAGGCGAGCGGCACGGTGGCCGAGACGCTGCCGTCGGCCGCGTTGAGCGCCACCAGCTTGTCCTCGCCCTGCACCGTAACCCAGATGCGGCCGTCGGGGCCGACGGCCAGCGTCTTCGCCTCGTCGCCCACGCGCACTTCCCAGCGCTTGGCCAGCGTCTGCGCGTCGATGGCGGCGACCGTGCCGCTGTCGGGGTTGACCGAGTACACCGAGTTCGCATCGCCCGCGATGTTGGTCGTGTGCGTGGGCGCCCGCGCCGTGGTCGGAACGATCACGGTGAGGTTGTAGGTGTAGAAGGTCTCGCGGCCGTTCGCATCCTTCACCGTCAGCGTCACGGTGAAGTGGCCGGGGCGGTTGTAGGTGTAGGTGTAGTTCGGCTGATTCGAGTAGGCGGTCTGCGTGCCGTCGCCGAAGTTCCAGCGGAACTGCGCGCCGCTGCTGCCCAACGTGCCGGGGTTGAACACCAGTTGGCCGTTGACCAGCTTCGGTCCGCCGCCGATGCCGGGGTCGCCGATGATGGCCTGCCCGCGCAGCGTGTTCACCTCGGTGTCGGACAGCACGCGGCCGTAGACACGCACTTCCGCCAGCGTGCCCTTGAAGAGCGCCGTGTTGCCCTGGATCTGGCCCAGCACGCTGAACTTGTTCGTGAGGCCCTTGGTGCCGGTGAGGCCCGCGGAGGTGGTCTTCACGCCGTCGACGTACACCGCCTGCGCGCCAGAGGCCGCATCGCGCGTCAGCACCACGTGGTGCCAGTTGCCGTCGTTCACCGCCGCGGTGGAGGTGGTGCCGCCGTCGTTGCCGACCGACAGCTTGATGCGCCCGCTGGTGTCGAGCCAGCCCCAGAACACATCGTCCGCGCCACCCGACTGGTCGCGCCCGAAGATGCCGGGTGCGGTCCAGGAGTTCGCACCGCCCGCCTGCGTGGTCTTCATGTAGAAGCTCAGCGATGCGGTGCCGCCGAGCACGGTGGCCACGGAATCGTTCTTCAGCGGCACACCGGCGGTGCGGTTCGCGAAGTTCATGCCGATGCTCTCGAACGCGTCGCCCGAGGCCGGCGTGCCGCCGTTGTTGCCGATCTGGTCCGAGAGATTGCCCGCCAGCGTCCAGTAGTGCATCAGGTTGATGTCGGTCGCGTTGCCGGTGTTGAAGGTCGAGCGGTAGTCCGCGCCGATCGCGTTGCCCGCATAGTCCTTCAGGCCGTTGGCGGGCAGGAACACTTCATAGCTCGTGCCCGGCTGCAGCGGCTGGTCGGGATGGAAGTTGACGATGCCCAGCTGCACGCTGTAGGTGCCCGCCAGCGTGTTGCCGCCCACCGGGCGCACGATGAAGGTGTTGGAGTTCACGCTCTCGGGGCGGATGTTGTCCGTCATGCCGAGGCCGACGCGCGAGGTCAACGCCTGCTGCTTCGCGCCGTTGGCGGGAGAGACCTGCTTGACTTCAGGCTTGGTGATGTCGGGGTCCACCGAGTGCACGACGAAGCCGCTGCCCGAGCCGTGGTCATTGCCCACGAACACAAGGTTGCCGAACATCGCCACCTGGCCGTTGTCCGAGTGCGAGAAGTTCGGGTCGTCCTCGCGCAGGATGCTGCCGCGGCCCACTTCCACGTGGTTGAGCGGATTGCTCACGTCCACCTTGTGGATGCGCGTCTGCGCGCCTTGAATGACGTAGTTGTCCTGCGTGGCGCAATAGAGCTGCTCGTCGATGACCAGCCGGTTGTCCTCGGCCACGAAGCGCGAGCGGTCGGAGAGGTCGTAGCTGTACATCTTCGCGCCGCTGTTGCGCGTGGAGACGTGCAGGTTCCGGCCGTCGAAGCAGGTCGCGTAATAGAACGGCGTGGTGCCCACGATGGAATCGAGCACCTTGGGGTTGAGCGGGTCGGAGATGTCCAGGCTCGCGAAACCGCCGTTGCTTTCCATCGCGGTCAGCACCATGTGGTTGCCCATCGTGAAGATCGGGCCGATGCGGAAACCGCCGAGTTCGCCCGTGGGCACGGGGTTGGGTTTGCCCGCGCCGCGGTTCGCGACCACGGCGTTCGCGGGGTCCGTCGCATCGACGATGAAGATGCCCCGGCCAGCCGATGCCACGTACAGATAAGGCGCCTGCCACCAGAGCTGCCAGGCCACGTTCTCGTAGTCGCCGGCGTTCACGCCGGGCAGCGCGAGTTTCTTGACCTGCTTGATGTCGTTGACGTCGGTGAAGTCCCAGAACTCGACGCCGTTGATGCTGGGCAGCACCACATACGTCTTGCCGCCGATCTTCGCGGTGCCGAAGGAGTGCGTCTCGCGGAACTCCTTGGTGCGCCCCCCTGTGGCGTCATCGGGCTCGTAGATCTTCTTCACGAGCCGGATCTGGCGCGGGTTCGACACGTCGTACAGCAAAAATCCGCCCGGGCCGAGGCCGCTGTCCGGCGCGAAGGAGGTGAGGAAGTAGCCGTTGACCATGATGCCGGCATTCATGCCGTAGTCCTTGCGGCCCGCGTAGGTGGCGGGCACCTCGCGCGACTCGTAGGCGCTGCTGTGCGCCGGATCGAGCGGGTGGTTGGGGCTGGTGATCATCGACACCGGCTTGAACAGTTCCGCCGAGGTGTAGGTGAGGTTGCCCAGGCCCGGCCCTTGCAGCGGGAGCGGGTCGGCGACGGCTGCGGAAACCGCCGTGGCCATGTTGCCGAGGGTCGTCATCGGACTGACCCCGGTGATTGCCGCGTGCGTCAGCAGTGTGACGAACGGCACCATCAATGCCATCACGTAATACCGGATCTTCATCGTTGCCTCCAAGTTGTTAGAAGTTCGCAGGGGGACCCACTGACTCGTTTCTTCTTCTCTGGCTCGACTTGCAAAGTGCGCGCGCAGCACGCACCCCGGCAGGCGACGGGTGATCGCCTGCCGTAAACCCTCTCTCCCTTGGCAGCGGCGTTACTTGCCTTGCTTCGTGCCGCCGGATTCGTAGATGTCCAAGGCCGCCTCGGCGCTCGCGTCGCGGTGGATCATTGCCATCAGCGCACTGACCACCGCGGACGGATTGCCGTGCTGATAGACATTGCGTCCGTACACCATGCCGACCGCGCCCTGGTCCAGCAGCGTGCGCGAGCGCGCGAACACCTGCGACAAGTCTTCGCGTCCGCCGCCGCGCACAAGCACGGGGCAGCGCGCGGCCTGCACCACGCGGTGGAAATCCTTCGGGTCGCTGGTCGGGTCGGCCTTGACGATGTCGGCGCCCATCTCGCGCGCGAGGCGCACCAGCGTCACGATCTTTTCGGCATCGCCATCGACCATGTAGCGGCTGCCGGGCGTGGGCGACTGCATCACCAGCGGCTCGATCATCAGCGGCATGCCGTAGCGGTCGCAGTCGGCGCGCACGCGTGCGATGTTCTGCACGCATTGGCGGAACAGGTCGGGTTCGTTCGGCAGCATGAACAGGTTCACGACGACGCAGGCCGCGTCGCGCTGCACGGCCGGCAGCACCGGGTCGTGTTCGTTCTGCAGCTGGGCCCACATCACGCGGTGAAGCGTGGCGTTGTAGGGGTTGCCCATGTCGATGCGCATCACCAGCGCGGGCTTGTCGCGGCCGGGGCGGTCCTGCAGCAGGTCGGACTGGCCGTAGTTGAGTTGCAGCGCATCGGGGCCGGCGGCCACGAGCTTGTCGATGACCTGGGGCATGTCCTCCAGGCCGTCTAGGAACGAGGGCTCGTTGCACACGCCGTGATCGAGGGCGATGTCCAGGCAGCGGCCGTTGGTGAGCAGGCGGTTGAGCCGTGCTGTCTTGTCTTTCGACATGGGAAAGAACTCCTTGTTGGGGTCGGAAATGAAGAGGGGGCCGGGTTGTCAGGCGAGCGCGGAGAGGTGGCGCTTCGCCGCGGCGTCGATCAGTCGCAGGGCTTCGTCGCCCAGTTCGACCGCGCCGGCACCGGCGTTCTCGATCGCCTGCTGGCGCACGCGCGCGCCGCACAGCGCGACGGCGACCGTGCCGCGTGCGACGGTCCACGCGATCATCATCTGGCCGAACGAGCAGCCGAGCCTGGCGCGGATAGGATCAAGCGCTTCGAAGAAAGCCTTGAGCGTCGCGCGATTGGCCGCGCTGAAGCGCGGGTTGCTCGCGCGCTGGTCGTCGCCCTTGAACTCGCGCTCGGGGTCGATGGGGCCGGCCAGAAGGCCGAGCGCCAGCGACGAGTAGCCGAGCACCGCGACGTTGTGCTCGCTGCAAAGGGGCGCGAGCGTGGCCTCGATCTCGCGGTCGATCAGGCTGTAGCGCTCCTGCGCCGCATCGACCGGGCCGTAGCGCAGGTATTCGGCGAGCGTTTCGGGGCTCACGTTGCTCACGCCGATGGCGCGGATCTTTCCCTGCTTCTTCAGGTCGAGCAGCGCGTCCATGGTCTCGGCCACGGGCGTGGTGCTGTCCTGCCAGTGCGTGATGTAGAGGTCGATGTAGTCGGTCTGCAGGCGCTTCAGGCTCTCTTCGCATTCATGAAAGATCGACTCGCGCCCGAGGAAGCGGTACACCGGATGGCCGTCTTCTTCGAAGAAGTGCGTACCTTGTTGTGTGTGCCAGACGAGGCCGCATTTGGTGGCGATCACGGCTTCTTGCCGGCGTCCCTTGAGCGCAGTGCCGACGATGCTTTCGGAGCGGCCGAGGCCGTAGGCCGGCGCGGTGTCGATCAGGTTCACGCCCGCGTCGAGCGAGGCCTGGATGGCGATGACGGCGGCCGCGTTGTCCCCGCCGCCCCACATCCAGCCGCCCATGGCCCAGGTGCCCAGGCCGATGGCCGAGCATTCGATGCCCGACGGGCCCAGGGTGGTCTTCTTCATCTCGCTCTTCATCGCGTCTTCTTTCTGGTGTTCATGATGTGGTCGATGGTCACGGCCGCGAGCAGGATCAAGCCCTTGATCACGTCCTGCCAGTAAGGCGACACGTCCAGCAGGATCAGCGAGCTGGTCACCACCGAGAGGAGCGCCAGGCCGAGGACGGCGCCCAGCACCGTGCCCGAGCCACCCTTGAGGCTGGCGCCGCCGATCACGGCAGCCGCGATCACGTTCAGTTCCATGCCCATGCCGAAGGTCGGCGTGGCGGCGCCGAAGCGCGCGGTGTAGATCACGCCCGCGAGGCCCGCCGAAGCCGAGCACAGCACCGTGACCCAGAACTTCACGCGGCCCACACGAATGCCCGAATAGAGCGCCGCTTTCTCGTTGCTGCCCGTGTAGAACACGCGGCGCAGGAGCGTCGAGCGGCGCAGCACGAAGTCGCTCACCACCACGATCGCCAGGAAGATCAGGATGACCGCCGGCACACCGAAGAGCGTGCCCTGTCCGATGAACTTGAACTCCGCCGGCAGCGAGAACAGCGACTGCGGCGTGCCCTGCGTGAGCGCGAGACACAGGCCCCGCACGATCACCATGAAGGCCAGCGAGGCGATGAAGTGATTGAGGCCGATGCGCGTGACGCAGCCGCCGATCATGGCGCCGATGAGCCCGCACATGCCGATGGCCACCAGGCTCGCGAGCCACGGGTCCACGCCCATCAGAAAGAGCTTGCCCGTCACCACCATCGCGAAGCACACCACCGAGCCCACCGAGAGGTCGATGCCGCCGACGATCAGGAGGATCGTCATGCCCACCACCACGATGCCTTCGATGGAGAAGGACAACAGCATCGCGCGCACGTTGTCCCAGGTGAGGAAGTAGGGCGATGCGAAGCTCATCGCGATGCAGAGCACCGCGATGATCAGCAGCAGCCCTGCTTCTCGCATGCTCGTGAGTTTGTTGGCGGGTTTCACGGGGTCGCCTCCTGATTGGCCAGATTGCCCAGAATTCCGAGGAGGAAGGCCCGCATCGAGTTGTGCCGGGTAGTTCATGCTGTTTCCTGTTCGCAGAGTCCGGAAGCCAGCCGCAGCAGGGCTTCTTCCGTCATTTCGTTAGCTTCAAGTTCGCCCGCGACCTGGCCGTCGCGGATCACGAGAGCGCGGTCGCAGAGGCCGATGATCTCGGGCAGCTCCGACGAGATCACGATCACGCCCACGCCCTGGTTCGCGAGCTCGCGCAGGATGTGGTGGATCTCCGACTTCGCACCCACGTCGACGCCGCGCGTGGGCTCGTCCATCAGCAGCACCGACGGGTTGGTGGCCAAGAGCTTGGCGATGGCCACCTTCTGCTGGTTGCCGCCCGAGAGGCTGGAGACCTCGATGGCGACGCCGTCCGATTTCAGATTCAGCTTGGCACCGAGCGTCTTGGCGAGCTTGTGTTCGGCCGAGCGCTGCAGCAGGCCCCAGGCCGAGCTCACGCGGCCGAGCGCCATCGACGACACGTTCTGCGCGATCGGCAGGTCGAGGAACACGCCGGCCGCCTTGCGGTCTTCGCTGAGGTAGGCGATGCCTGCGCGCAGCGCGTCGCTGTACTTGCGGATGGTGAGCGTCTTGCCGGCGAGGCGCACCGTGCCGCGCTTGGCAACGCGCAGGCCGCAGATGGTTTCGGCGAGTTCGCTGCGGCCGGCGCCCATGAGGCCCGCGATGCCGAGGATCTCGCCGCGCTTGAGCGCAAACGAGACGCCGTGCACGCGCTCGCCGTCGGCGATGTCGTTCACTTCGAGCACGGGGCCGGAGGATTCCGAGGTTGGGGACGCGGATTGCTTCGGCGGGTAGTAGTTGCCGAGATCGCGCCCGACCATGCGGCGCACCAGCTCGTCGGGGGTCGATCCGGCCAGCGGTCCGCAGTGCACATTGCGCCCGTCGCGCAGCACGGTGACGCGGTCGCAGTGCGTGAAGATTTCCGCCATGCGATGGCTGATGTAGATGATGCCGATGCCCTGCGCCTTCAGGTCGTGCAGCACGCGGAACAGCGCCGCCGACTCGTTGTCGGTCAGCGCGGCCGTGGGCTCGTCCAGGATCAGCACCTTGCAGTCGAGCGTGAGCGCCTTGGCGATCTCCACCAGTTGCTGGCTGGAGATGCTGAGGTCGCCCACCGGCGTGGCGGGGTCGATGTCCTGCCCCAGCCGGCGCAGCACCTTGGCCGCGCGTTCGTTGAAGCTGGCGTAGTTCATCCACGCCGCTTTGCCGGCGTTGATTTCCGGCATGAAGATGTTCTCGGCGACGGTCGCATCGGCGCACAGCGCGATCTCCTGGTGCACCAGGCCGATGCCCAGGCGCATCGCGTGCGCAGGGCCGTCGATCACGACCTTCTGGCCGTTCAGCAGGATCTCTCCCTCGTCGGGGCGGTGGATGCCGTCGATGATGTTCATCAACGTCGACTTCCCCGCGCCGTTCTCGCCGCACAGGGCGTGGATCTCGCCCGCATGCAGCGAGAAGTCCACGCCCGAGAGCGCGCGCGAAGCGCCGAAGCGCTTGCTGATCCCCTTCAGTTCGAGCAAGGCGCTCACTCGCCGATTCCCTTGGTGCCGCGGCGCGCGAGGTACTTGTCCCAGTAGAAGTCGTCGGCGTTGGCCTTGCTCACCACGGCCAGGCCGTTGTCCAGGAAGGGCACGGCCATCGGGTTCGTGCCGTTGCGCTTGGCGTCGTTCATCGGGTCGATGAGCGAGGGGTTCTTGGCCAGGAACAACATCATCATGCCCATGTAGCCCTGCATGCCCTGGTTCGGGTTGATGGCGCCGAACACGTCGCCGGACTTGATCATGTCCAGGATCTTGGCGTTCACGTCGCAGCACATCACCTTGATGTTCTTCTTGGTCTCGACCTTGGCCTGCGCCGCGCCGAGCGCCGAGTTGGCCTCGGGCATGAAGAGCGCACCCAGGTTCGGGTTGGCTTGCGCGAGGCTCAGCACCGCCTGGTAGGCCTTGTTCGGGTCCTGGTTGCTGGCGGCGCGGCCGACCAGCTTCATGCCCGTGTGCTTGGTCTTCATGCGGTTCACGAAGGCGGCGATGCGGCGGTCGTGGTTGTCCTGGCCCGGGTTCTCCAGCACGGCGTATTCGCCCTTGCCGCCCAGCGACGCGGCAATCGCGTCGGCGGCCTGCGTGCCTTCGCGGTCGTTGTCCGAGGTGACGAACGAGGTGCGCTTCGAATTCGGCGAATCGGCCGCGAAGGTGACGACCGGGATGCCCATCGCCGCGGCGCGGTTGATCGGCTCGATGAACGGATCGGGGTTCATCGGGTGCAGCAGGATGCCCGCGGGCTTGCGCGCCAGTTCCTGCTCGAACGACGCGAGCTGCTTGTTCACGTCGTACTCCGGAGTGCCGGTGTAGCGCGTCTTCACGCCGAGCGTGCGGCCGAGCTGCTTCATCATTTCGTAGACCGGGAACCAGTACTCCACGCCGGAGACCATCACGTTCATCACGTAGACGTCGCTGGCATTGCCGCGCAGGCCCGTGCCTGCGGCAGGGGCAGCTGCTTGCTGTTGCGCGAACGCGCTCGCACCGGCCAGGCCGATACCGGCGGCGGCTGCGGACTTCAGGAAATTACGCCTCATTCTTTGTCTCCTCACGTTGACTGGCAGAGCTTGCGACCTGCTTTTCGGGCAGGTCTTCGGGACCTCGGTGTCACATCAGTTGTTATGACAGGCTAGAATGTAATCCCGGCCCGATTGCCCCGAGTACTAGGGGAAACGCTACTGGCGACGGCCTTTTTTTCCGCCGAAGCTGTTATGACATGATGCCAAACATACTGATCGGCGTGGACATGGGCTCGAGCAGCCTGAAAGCCCTGGCCCTCGAAGCCGGAAGCGGCCGAGCCGTTGCCCTGTCCCGCATGCCTTTGCCGCACGACCGGCTCGCCGGCGGCGGCTGCGAAGTGCAAGCCGCGGCCATCCGCGCCGCGCTCACCCACGTGCTGCGCGACGTGGCCCACCAGCTCGGGCCGCGTGCCGCCGAGGTTCGCGCCATGGCCTGCACCGGCCACGGCGCCGGCCTCTACGCGCTCGATGCGAACAACGAACTGGTCGGCGGCCGTGCCGTCGCCTCGACCGACCAGCGCGCCGATGCCCGCGCACGAACGCTCGCCAAAAGCCAGGGTGCGCGGCTCTTCGAAGACGTGGGCTGCGGCCCATGGCCCGGCCAGCCGACGGTGATCGCCGCCGAGCTCCTGGGCGCCGATGCCGTGCAGCGCGGCGAGCTGCGCCGCCTGCTGTTCGCGAAGGACTACCTCGGCTTCCTGCTGACCGGAGAAATCGCCACAGACGCCAGCGATGCGAGCACCGCCGGCCTGGTGTCGCTCGCCACCGGCGGCTGGTCGCAGATCGCCTTCGATGCCTCGGGCCTTACGGACCTGGGCGCGCACAACTTCGGCCCGATCCTGCCGAGCGGCACGGTGCTCGGCAAGCTGCGCGCCTCCGAGGCCGCGCTGTGCGGCCTGCCTGCCGGCATTCCCGTCGCGATGGGCGCCATCGACCTGCTCGCCTCGATGACCGCCATCTGCGCCGAACGCCGCGGCCGCGCCGTGCAGGTGTTCGGCACGTGGTGCGTGAACGCCGTCATCGGCCCGGTCATGGCGCCCAAGCCGGCCGTCGCCTCCATCGTGAATTTCGGCCGCACGCATGAGCGGCTCTACATGGAGAACAGCCCGTCCTCGATGGCCAACATCGCGTGGCTCGCGGGCGTGCTCGCGCTGCCCGATGCGCGCGCTGTGGTCGACCTCGCGATGACCGTGCCGCTCGGCGCCAACGGCCTGCGCTTCGCGCCTTTCATCAATGGCGGCGGTGGCGTGACGGCAGGCTTCGTGGGCATGAAGAGCCATCACACCCGCGCCGACATGGCACGCGCCGTGGTCGATGCCGTGGCGGCGCTGCATGTGCGCCAGACGGCGCGCCTGGCGGCCGGCGGCCTCGCCGTCTCCGCATCGACCGTGCTGGGCGGCGGTGCGAGCGATGCACGCCTCGTGCGCCTGCTCGCCTCGTTCCTGGGCCGCCCGGTCGAGCGCTGCGCCGACGACGAGACCGGCGCACGCGGCGCCGCGCTCTACGCAGCCATGTCGCAGGGCCTGGACGACGCGGCCGCGGGCAGCGCGCTGCTCGCGCCGTGCGACCTCATCGAACCCGATGCACGGGACGCACGCGCCCATGCGGATTTCAACGCCGATTTCAACGAACTGATCGACAGCATGTCACCTGTATTCACCCACATCGCGGGCGGTGCGCAGAGCGCCGCACGGCCGCCCGAAGGCGCTCGCACCGCAGCGCGCAGCGCGGAGGTTTCTCCATGAGCGCTTGGCAACTTCCCTTCGTGCGTCCTGCCTCTTTGGCGGACCGTCATTTTTCGACCGTGATCGTCGGTGCCGGCATCAACGGCGTCGGCGTGTTCCGCGATCTCTCGCTGCAGCGCGTCGATTGCCTGATCGTCGACAAGGGCGACTTCGGCGCCGGTGCCAGCAGCGCACCCTCGCGCATGATCCACGGCGGCCTGCGCTACCTGGAGAACGGCAGTTTCTCGCTGGTGGCCGAGGCCACGCGCGAGCGCAACCTGCTGCTGCGCAACGCGCCGCACCTCGTGCGCCCGCTCAAGACCGTGGTGCCGCTCGCGAACTTCTTCGGCGGCCTCATGAGCAGCGCGCTCAAGTTCTTCGGCCGCACGCCGCCGCAGCGCACGCGCGGCCTGCTGGCGGTGGCGCTGGGCCTGCGGCTCTACGACATCCTGGGCCGCCGCCAGCGCGTGATGCCGGGGCACCGCATCAGCCGCGTGCCGACCAACGACCGCGGCCTCTTCCGCGCGGCGATCCGCTGGACCGCGACCTTCTTCGATGCGTGGATCAGCCATCCCGAATGGCTCATCCTCGAACTCATCGGCGATGCCTGCCGCGACCAGCCGCGCTCGGCCGCCGCCAACTACTGCCGCGTGATGGGGTGTGCGGGCAACATCCTCACGCTGCGCGACGAACTCACCGGCGCACTCGTGCGCGTGACTGCCGACACCGTGGTGAACGCCACGGGCGCGTGGCTGGACCGCAGCGCGGCCGTGCTCGGCGGCGCAGGCCCGCGCGTGATGGGCACCAAGGGCTCGCACCTCGTGCTCGACCACCCCGCGCTGCGCGATGCGCTCGACGGCCGCATGGCGTATTTCGAGGCGGTGGACGGGCGCGTGTGCATCGTCTATCCCTTCCTCGACCGCGTGCTCGTGGGCTCGACCGACATCCCGGTCGAAGACCCGGACCAGATCGTCACCGAACCCGCCGAGGTCGACTACCTCATCGACGTGCTGCGCGAGGTGTTCCCCAACATGGCCTTCGGGCGTGACCACGTGGTCTACACCTATGTCGGCGTGCGGCCGCTCGCGCGCTCCGATGCCGACAAGCCGGGCCAGATCTCGCGCGACCACTCGGTGGTGGTCGATCCGCCGAGCGCGACGCGCGACATTCCCATCGTCGGCCTCGTCGGCGGCAAGTGGACGACCTTCCGCTCGCTCGCCGAGGAAGCGACCACTGAAGTGCTGCAGCTTCTGGGGCGCTCGCGCACCGCATCGACCGAGTTGCTGCCCATCGGCGGTGGTGCAGACCTGCCGGCCGATGCGGCCGCGACCGAACGCTTCATCGAGAAGAT
The DNA here is from genome assembly GCF_030815625.1 of Variovorax sp. W1I1. Taxonomy (NCBI): domain Bacteria; kingdom Pseudomonadati; phylum Pseudomonadota; class Betaproteobacteria; order Burkholderiales; family Comamonadaceae; genus Variovorax; species Variovorax sp. W1I1. Next base: position 6,595,475 of record NZ_JAUSWZ010000001.1, read on the forward strand.
GACGGCCTCGGGCATGGGCCGCGCGCGTGCGCAGAACCTGCTCGCGCGCTACGGCTCGAAGGCGCTGTCGCTCGCGCAGCGCCTCGCCGCCTCCGGCGACGTGCCGTTGCAACACGCGCCCGACTACTCGGCCGCCGAGCTCTCGTACCTGTGCCTGGAAACCGGCGTGGTGCATCTCGATGACCTCGTGATCCGCCGCACGCTGCTGGCCATTCGCGGCCTCGTCACCGATGCCGCGTTGGCCGAAATCTCGGGCATCGCGGCCGAGGCGCTGGGCTGGGACGCGGCCCGCGCGCACAAGGAGCTGCGCACCTGCGCGACCGCCCTGCGCGAGCATCACAACGTGCGCCTGCAGGCCGTGGCGCCCGACGTGGAACCTTCTTTCGATGCATCATTGATGGCCAGCTCCGCCCTCGGCCAGTCCTAAAAGTGAACAGTCCCAACGACACCCTGTCGACCGTGCTCGACCGCAACTCCGAGTCCCCGCTGTGGGCCCAGTTCCGCGATGCGATCCGCCTGCAGATCCTGCAGGGCGTGCTGCCCATCGGCGCCAAGCTGCCATCCGAAGCCGAGCTGGGCGACCAGTTCGGCATTTCGCGCATTGTGGTGCGCGAGGCCCTGGCCGACCTGGTGCGCAACAACCTCATCTACAAGATCAAGGGCCGTGGCGCCTTCGTGTCGGCGCGCGAGCGCGATGAGGATTTCGTCTCCACGGTGCTCGGCTTCTCCGACGAAATGGAGCGCAAGGGCCGCTCGGTGCGCACGCAGATCCTCACGCAGGAACTGCGCGCGCCCACCGAGCAGGAAGCCGCATCGCTGGGGCTCACGGAGCCCGATGCGCAGGTCGTTGCGCTCAAGCGTCTTCGCAGTGTCGACGGCGAGCTGCGCCTCCTGGTCGAGACGGTGGTGCCCGCGGACCTCACGCCGGGGCTGCACCGCACGCGGCTGGACGACCGTTCGCTCTACGACGTGCTGCGCCGCCAGTACGGCCTGCGCCTGGTGCGCGCCGAGCGCTGGATCGATGCGGTGCTGCCCGATGCCGAAACCTGCAAGCTGCTAGACCTGCCGCACCCCGAGCCGCTGTTGCGCATCGAGTCGATCGCCTATGGCGCGAACGGCCGGCCGCTGGAGCACTACCGCGCGTTGCACCGCTGCAAGGAGAGCCGCCTGCACGTGCAGACGACGACCTGAGTTCTCTGCTCGGTCAGGCCTTGGCGGCGTTGCCGCGCGAGGGCCAAAGCACCGAGGCGATCGCCACCATCATCAGTGCGACCGCGACCCAGTCCTGCCAGTGCACGACCTCGCCGAGCCACACCGCGCCGCTGAACACGCCGAGCACGGGGATGAACATCACGCTCAGGGTCGAAGCCACCGGCGGCAGGCCGCGCGCGAGATAGAACCACGCGGCATGCGCGAAGCCGAAGATCAGCACGGCGTTGTAGAGGATCGATCCCCAAGTCACCGGGCCCGGCCATTGCCGCGGGCCGCGCTCGAAGAGCAGCGAGAGCACCGTCATCACGACGGCGGTCATCGCCGTCATCCAGAACGAGAGCGTGAGCGTCGGCAGCCCGATGCGCGTGTGGCGCAGCAGCTGCGTGCCCAGCGCCCATGTCGCTGCGGCCACCAGCGCGAGCGCGACGTAGCCGGGCCGCCCCGCGAAGTCGGTGAGCTCATGCCACAGCAACAGCCCCACGCCGACGGCACAGGCTCCCACGCCGATCCAAGAACGCCGCGTGAGCACGGCAGAGAACAGCAGCGCGCCGATCACCGCCGAGAACACCGGCATCGTGTACCCCAGGATCGCCGCGCGCCCGCCCGACAGCGCCTTCACCGCAAGGATGATGCAGGCATGCCAGACGAACATGTTGGTCGCGCCCAGCCACACCAGTTCGGGCCACGCGCTGCGCGGCACGCGGAACGGCACCTTCATCCACACCAGCGCCAGGCCCAGCACGGGCAGGCCCAGCCAGATCGAGATCGCGCGGAAGGCGAGCGGCGGATAGTCGGCCACGCCCAGTTTCATCACCGGCCAGTTGAAACCCCAGGCGAGGGTCAGGAGGACGAGCAGGACGAACTGGCGCGGGGTGAAGGAGGGCATCTGTGAGGTCTACAGCAAACGCTTGAGATAACGCCCCGTATGGCTCGCCTCGTTCGCGGCGATGTCCTCGGGCGTGCCTTCGCCCACCACCGTGCCGCCGCCGGCACCGCCTTCGGGGCCCATGTCGATGAGCCAGTCAGCCGTCTTGATGACGTCCAGGTTGTGCTCGATCACAACGATCGTGTTGCCCGCGTCGCGCAGCTGGTGCAGCACCTTCAGCAGCAGCTCGATGTCGGCGAAGTGCAGGCCGGTGGTCGGTTCGTCCAGGATGTAGAGCGTGCGGCCCGTGTCGCGCTTGCTCAGCTCGAGCGCAAGCTTCACGCGCTGCGCCTCGCCGCCCGAGAGCGTGGTGGCCGACTGGCCGAGCTTGATGTACGAGAGGCCCACGTCCAGCAGCGTGCGCAGCTTGCGCTCGATGGTCGGCACGGCCTTCAGGAACTCGTGCGCGGTCTCGACCGTCATCTCGAGGATCTGCGCGATGTTCTTGCCCTTGTACTGGACCTCGAGCGTTTCGCGGTTGTAGCGCTGACCGTGGCAGACCTCGCAAGGCACGTACACGTCGGGCAGGAAGTGCATCTCGACCTTCACCACGCCGTCGCCCTGGCAGGCCTCGCAGCGGCCGCCCGCCACGTTGAAGCTGAAGCGGCCCGGGCCGTAGCCGCGCTCGCGCGCGGTGTTGGTCTCGGCCATCAGCTCGCGGATCGGCGTGAAGAGGCCCGTGTAGGTGGCCGGGTTGCTGCGCGGCGTGCGGCCGATGGGGCTCTGGTCGACGTTGATGACCTTGTCGAAATACTCGATGCCCTCGACCGACTCGTGCTCGGCGGGCTCTTCGTGCGCGCGATACAGCGTGCGCGCGACGGCGGTGTAGAGCGTGTCGTTCACCAGCGTCGATTTGCCGGAGCCCGAGACGCCGGTCACGCACGTCAGCAGGCCGACCGGGAAGGCGACGCTCACGTTCTTGAGGTTGTTGCCGGTGGCGCCGACGACGCGGATTTCCTGCAGGTCGGTTTGCGAGGCGATGTGCGCCGCTTCGCGCGCGGCACGGCGTTCGGCCGCGGGGCTCTGCGGAAAGCGCGAAGGCTTCTTGCCTTCGTTGAAGGCCGGCTTCTTCACAGCGGGCAGCCACGCGGTGCGGTGCTTCGGCACCTCGATCTTCTTCGTGCCCGAGAGGTACTGGCCGGTGAGCGAGTCGGGGTTGGCCGACACCTCGGCGTAGGTGCCCTGCGCCATCACGCGCCCACCGTGCACGCCGGCGCCGGGGCCCATGTCGATCACGTGGTCGGCGGCGTGGATCATGTCCTCGTCGTGCTCGACCACGATCACGCTGTTGCCGATGTCGCGCAGGTGCTTGAGCGTGCCGATGAGCCGGTCGTTGTCGCGCTGGTGCAGGCCGATGCTGGGCTCGTCGAGCACGTACATCACGCCCGTGAGGCCCGAGCCGATCTGCGAGGCCAGGCGGATGCGCTGTGCCTCGCCGCCCGAGAGCGTCTCGGCGCTGCGGTCCAGGCTCAGGTAGTTCAGGCCCACGTCGTTGAGGAATTTCAGGCGCAGGCCGATCTCGCGCACCACCTTGTCGGCGATGTCGGCCTTGGCGCCGCGCAGCTTGAGTGTCTGGAACCAGGCGAGCGAATCGCGCAGCGTGAGGTGGCTCAGTTCGAAGATCGCCATGCGCGGCGGCTCGCCGCCGTCGGCCGGGCGCGCCGATTCATCGACCAGGAACACGTTGCGGGCTTCGCGTCGAAGGCGCGAACCGCCGCAGTCGGGGCAGGGCTGAAGGTTGCGAAAGCGCGCGAGGTCTTCGCGCACCATCACCGAATCGGTCTCGCGGTAGCGCCGCGTCATGTTGGGGATGATCCCCTCGAAGGGGTGCTTCTTCGTGAGCTTCTTGCCCGCGAAGTTGCCCGATTCCATGGTGTAGTTGAACTTGATCTCTTCAGCCGCCGAGCCGTTCAGCAGCACCTGCTGCACCGAGGCGGGCAGCGACTCGAAGGGCGCATCGACGTCGAACTTGTAGTGCTTCGCGACGCTCTCGATCATGCTGAAGTAATAGCCGTTGCGGCGGTCCCAGCCCTTGATGGCGCCGCTGGCGATCGAGAGCGACGGGAAGGCGACGACGCGCGCCGGGTCGAACACCTCGCGGTGACCGAGGCCGTCGCAGCTCGGGCACGCGCCCACGGGCGAGTTGAACGAGAAGAGGCGTGGCTCGAGCTCCGACAGCGAGTAGTGGCAGATCGGGCAGGCGAACTTGGCGTTGAACAGGTGTTCCTTGTCGGCCACCCCTTCAGCGCCCAGCTCGAGCGCAATCGCACGGCCTTCGGCCAGGCGCAGCGCGGCCTCGAAGCTCTCGGCCAGGCGCTGCTGCATGTCGGGTCGTGCGCGCAGGCGGTCGATGACGACGTCGATGTCGTGTTTCTCGGTCTTCTTGAGCTTGGGGAGGTCGTTGTATTCGTACGTCTGGCCGTCGACGCGGAAGCGCACGTAGCCGGCGGCCTGCATCTCGGCGAAGAGTTCGAGGAACTCGCCTTTCTTCTCGCGCGCCACGGGCGCCAGGATCAACAGGCGCGGCTCGTCGGGAATGGCGAGCGTGGCGTCCACCATCTGCGAGACCGTCTGAGCCTGCAGCGGCAGGTGGTGGTCGGGGCAGTAGGGCGTGCCGGCGCGGGCGAAGAGCAGGCGCAGGTAGTCGTGAATCTCGGTCACCGTGCCCACGGTGGAGCGCGGGTTGTGGCTGGTGGCCTTCTGCTCGATGCTGATCGCGGGCGACAGGCCTTCGATGACGTCCACGTCCGGCTTGTCCATCAACTGCAAAAACTGCCGCGCATAGGCCGACAGGCTCTCCACGTAACGCCGCTGCCCTTCGGCATACAGCGTGTCGAAGGCCAGGCTCGACTTGCCCGAGCCCGACAGGCCGGTGATCACCACCAGCTTGTTGCGCGGAATGTCCAGGTCGACGTTCTTCAGGTTGTGGGTGCGCGCACCGCGGATGCTGATGCGCTGCTGCGCCAGCACCGCGCCGAGGTAGGTGTCGCGTTCGAGTTGCGCGTCGCGTGCGCTTTCCTCTTGGGCGGCGAGTTCTTCAGTGGCTTTGGAATTCAAGGGGGCGATCGTCCGAGGGCAACCGGACATGATAGTCCGAGCAGCATTTCATGGCCAATGGACGGCTTCTGGCGCTTTCATGGCTGCTTCGCTGGCCGGCGTGTTCCGGGAGCCCGGCGGTGGCGCCCCGCCGGCCGGCATCGGGCACAATCCCCGGTTCTCTTTCTCCTCCTCCTTCATCTACTTATCAGGGGCAGTGCATATGGCATCGGTCAATAAAGTCATCGTCGTCGGCAATCTGGGGCGCGACCCCGAAATGCGTACCTTCCCGAGCGGCGACCAGGTCGCAAACGTCACAGTGGCCACCACCGATCGCTGGAAAGACAAGCAAAGCGGCGAAATGCGCGAAGCCACCGAATGGCACCGCATCGTCTTCAACGGCCGCCTGGCCGAAATCGCCGGCCAGTACCTGCGCAAGGGCTCGCAGGTGTATGTCGAAGGCTCGCTGCGCACGCGCAAGTGGACCGACAAGGACGGCATCGAGAAATACACCACCGAAATCCGCGCCGACCAGATGCAGATGCTGGGCAGCCGCCAGGGCCAGGGCGGCCCATCGGGCGGTCCGGAAGACGACGGCGGGTATTCGCAAGGCGGCGGCGGTGGTGGCGGCTACTCGCAGGGTGGCAATGGTGGTGGTGGTGGTGGTGGTGGTGGTGGCGGCGGCGGCGGGTACGCTCCCCGCGCTCCGGCTGCGGCACCCCGGGCACCCTCGGCTGCACCGCGCCAGGCACCGGCCAAGTCGTCGACGGGCTTCGACGACATGGACGACGACATCCCGTTCTGACCCGACCCTTCTCTCCCGTATGACCGAGGCTCCCTCATTGCTGCTTCGGTCATGCGTCTTGCCCGGCACCTCCTCGTCCCCGGCAACGCCTTGAACCCCGTCCCGCAGCCCGCACCCCGATGAACGTCCCCGTGGTGCGCGAGCTGCGTGCGTGGTTCTTCGAAGGCCTCTCGAAATACCGCGCCGCGCCCCTCTGGGCGAATGTGGTGCTGGTCGTCTCCCTCGCCCTCCTGGCGCTCATGATCGTCTTCTTCGGCGGTTCCTCCGCCGCGCCAGGCGTGCCAGCGACCCGGATCACCCACGCCGATTGGCAGGTCACCGAAGCGCCGGGCTTTCGCGAACCCTCGATCGTCATGGACAGCCGGGCCCTGCCCTACACCTGGCAGCCCATCGAGCTGCCTCTGTCCCTGCCCATCGCGCTGCTGCGCCAGGCCGACGACCGCTTCATCGCCAGCGCAACGCGCACCACGTGGCTGCGCGTGGCCGTGCACGACCTGCCCGTCACCACGGGACCGCTCGCGCTGTACGGCGTGCGCATCAAGACCGACGGCACCATCGCGGTGTATGCCGACGGCCGGCTGGTTCACCGCGACCAGGAAAACGGACCGCTGTGGAACAGCACCCGCACGCCGCTGTGGGTGGTGATCGAGAAAACGCCCGATGCCGTACCGCTGAAGGAAATCCTCATCCGCCTGGAGCACACGCGCAATGCGCAGGTGGCGGTGTCCTCGCTGTGGCTGGGCCCGGTCGATTCGCTGAAGGACCGCTACAACAAGCGCCTGTGGTTCCAGCAGGACCTGCCCGCCATGCTCGGCGCGGCCTTCATGGCGGTGGGCCTGTTCGCACTGTTCGTGTGGTTCCGGCGCCGGCACGAAACCGGCTACCTGCTTTTCTTCAACCTCGCGACCACTTCGTTCCTGCGAGGCCTGCATTTCTACGTGAGCCTGCCGGTGGCCAACGACTGGTTCGCATGGCTCACGGTCAACTCGCTGTTCTGGCTGGTCGCGGTGGTGCACTTTGCGCTGCGGCAATTGCATGGCCGCCCGCTCAAATGGCTGACCTGTGGCGTGGTCGGCTGGACCGCGCTGATCGGCGTGCTGACGCTGCCGGGCCTCGGCATCCTGACGAACACCCCACAGGTCACGCCGCTCATCTACATCGGCGCGGCCGCCATGGGCGGTGCCGTGGCGCTGGTGGGCGGCATCAGCGCCTGGCGCCGCTCGAACGAAGGCCGGCTGGTGGCCGTCGGCATCGGCGTGTGCGTGCTGCTGGGCCTGTCCGACTGGCTGCTGCAGAACAACTTCGCGAATCCGGAGGGCTGGTACCTGGGGTCCTACACCAACGCCGTGACCTTCGCCGTCTTCGGCACGCTGATGTACCGGCGCTACGTCAACGCCATCGCGGAGGTGGAGCGGGTCAACGCCAACCTGGCCGAGCGCCTGCAGGCGCGCGAGGCCGAGCTCGAACAGAGCCACCGCCGGCTGCGCGAGGTGGAAAAGCGCCAGACCATCAGCGACGAGCGCCAGCGGCTGATGCAGGACATGCACGACGGCCTGGGCTCATCGCTCATCAGCGCGATCCGTTCGGTGGAGAACGGGCGCCTCAGCGACGAGAAGGTGTCGCACATCCTCAGAAGCTGCCTGGACGACCTGAAGCTCACCATCGATTCGATGGAGCCGCTCGAGGAAGACCTGCTGCTCCTGCTGGCCACGCTGCGCTACCGCCTCGGTCCCCGGCTCGAGGGCTCCGGCGTCGCGCTGCGCTGGGAGGTGCAGGAGATACCGCCGCTCGACTGGCTCGACCCGACCAGCGCGCTGCACATCCTGCGCATCGTGCAGGAGAGCATCGCCAACATCCTGCGCCACACGCGCGCCACCGAAATCCGCGTGGGCACCGCGCCCGAGGCCGAGGGCGTGCGCGTGACCATCGAGGACAACGGCCAGGGCTTCGAGGTCGACAAGGCGATGGCCGAGGCCGGCGGGCGCGGCATGCAGAACCAGCTGCGCCGCGCGCAAGCCGTCGGCGGGGGCGTCAGCTGGCGCTCGGGGCCGACGGGCACGCTGTTCACGCTGTGGCTGCCGCTGCAGCGCAAGCCGCGGAAGGCTTGAAGCCCGCGCTCAGTCGGCGTCCGCGTGCCCTTGATGCTGCGGCAGGTTGTCGTTGATCGCGAACCACGGCGCCTTCGAGCCGACGAAGATGTGCGCGCTGGGTCGGATGGTTGGGTCGTCGACCAGCGTGCCCAGGGTGACGTGCACGAACATGCCCTCGCGCACCACCGAATACAGGAACGAGCCGCACTTGCCGCAGTGAATGTCGCCGGCGTCTTCTTCGCCGTGGATCAGCAGCGTGTCGGCGCCCTGCGTGATCGACAGCTTGTGCCGCTCGATGCCTGCAAAGGGCTTGAAGGCCGAGCCCGTCGCGCGCCGGCAGTCCGCGCAGTGGCAATTGAGGGCGTAGGTGAATTCGTCGGCCACCGCGTAGTGGACGGCCCCGCACAGGCACTTGCCGGCGAGCGTGCGGACGGTGGTTGTTCTGGGGCTTGTCACCGGCGTCTCTCGTAAGCGAAGGAGGCTTCAGCCCGCCAGGCCCACGTACACGTTCTGCACATCGTCGTTCGCGTCGATGGCGGCCAGGAAGACTTCGACTTCCTCCAGGTCCGCGGCGCTCAGGCTCGCCGGATCGACCGGGTTCTTCGGCTTGTAGCCGAGCTTGGCCGACAGCACCGTGAAGCCCTGCGCCGGCAGCGCGCGGCTCACGAGGTCCAGGTCGGTCGGGTCGGTGAGGAACACGGTGGCATTGCTTTCGCCGGCCGGCTCGAAGTCCTGCGCGCCGGCTTCGATGGCGGCGACCTCGGGGTCGGCCGTGGCGTTCGCGGGCTCGGCTTCGATCATGCCGACGTGGTCGAAATCCCATGACACCGAGCCCGAGGTGCCCAGTTGGCCCTTGCGGAACAGCACGCGCATTTCAGGCGCGGTGCGGTTCACGTTGTCGGTCAGGCACTCGACCATCACCGGCACGCGGTGCGGCGCGAAGCCCTCGTAGATCACATGCTCGAAATGCACCGCCTCGCCCGTGAGGCCCGCGCCCTTCTTGATGGCGCGGTCCAGCGTGTCCTTGGGCATCGAGACCTTGCGGGCCTGCTCCACCACCAGCCGCAGGCGCGAATTGGAGGCCGGGTCGGCGCCGTTGCGCGCCGCGATCATGATTTCCTTGGCCAGTTTTCCGAAGAGGCGGCCCTTGGCATTGGCGGCCAGGTCCTTGTGCTTTGCTTTCCACTGTGCGCCCATGGCGGTGTTCCTTCGATTCGGGGGAGCTACTGTAGCCGCAGCGCGCCGGGCCGCAGTTTTCTCCAAGTTTCGGGGGCGGGGCGTCGCTACGCTCGCGTCGTTTCCTCATCCATCGATACAGACGACACACCATGCCCTCCATCGAAACAAGACAACAGCAAACGGAAACCTTCCACCGACTCCACGCCGGCGCCGATCCTTTGGTGCTCGTGAACGCATGGGACGCGGTCAGCGCGCGAATCGTCGAGCGGGCCGGGGCGAAGGCCATCGCCACCACCAGCGCGGGCATCGCCTGGGCGCTCGGCTACCCGGACGGCGAGCGCGTGCCCGTCGATGAACTGCTCGCCGCCACCGCGCGGATCTGTCGTGTGAGCCGCGTGCCGGTCACGGTCGACATCGAACGCGGCTTCGGCGACACCACCGAGGCTGTGTGCGACCTGGTGCGCGCCTTCATCGACATGGGCGTGGCCGGCATCAACATCGAAGACGGCACGCTGCCCGGCACGCGGGAACTCGTGCCGCCGGAAATCCTTTGTGAGCGCGTCGCTGCGCTGCGCCAGCTGGATGCGCGCCTCTTCATCAACGCCCGCACCGACACCTACTTCGTCGCCAACGACGACCCCGCCGCGCGCTACCAGGACACGCTGCGGCGCGCCCGGCTCTACGCATCGGCCGGCGCCGACGGCATCTTCGTGCCGGGCATGTCGAAGCTGGAGGAAATCGCGAGCCTTGCTGCTGCGGTGCCCCTGCCGGTGAACGTCTACGCCGGCCACACCCAGGCACCGCCGGTCGCGGTGCTCGCCGGCGCTGGCGCGAGGCGCATCAGCCTGGGCTGCGGCCCGCTGCAGGCGGCGCTCGGGCTGCTCGGACGCATCGCCGCCGAGGCCTTCGACGGCAGCGACGCCGGCTTTCGCGCGATGGGCGCCGGGATGCTGTCCGCAGGCGAGATCAACGCCCTTTTTTCCGGCACGTCCTGAGAAAAAGGCTGCAGGAAGGCTTGGGGTACAGTGGCGACCCCTTGCCGCAGCCGACCCCTACCGACCCCCTCGTCCCGTACAGCATCCGCCTCGAATCGGTCACGCTGGTTCGCGGCGAACAGCGCGTTTTCGACGGGCTGACGCTCAGCCTCGACGAAGCGCGCATCGGCCTCGTCGGCGACAACGGCGCGGGCAAGAGCAGCCTGTTTCGCCTCATCAGCGGGCTCGACCAGCCGCAGCAAGGGCGCGTCGTGGTGCATGGCTGCGACACCCAAGGGACGCAGGCCGACCGCCGCCAGCTCTCGCAGCACGTGGGGCTGATGTTCCAGAACCCCGACGACCAGATCATCTTTCCGACCGTGGCCGAGGAGCTCGCGTTCAGCCTCACCGCGCGCGGCGAAACCCGGCAGGCGGCGCGCGAGCGGGTGCGCGAATTCCTGGCCGAACGCGGGCTCGCGGCGTGGGCCGGGCGCGCCATCGGCGAACTGAGCCAGGGGCAGCGGCAGCAGGTGTGTTTGCTCGCGCTGCAGATCGGGAAGCCCGCCACGCTGCTCCTCGACGAACCTTTTGCAAGCCTCGACCTCTTGAGCCAGGCGCGGCTCGCGGCGCAACTCGAAGCCACCGGCCAGCAGATCGTCGTCTCCACGCACCTGCTCGAGCATGTGTACGACTTCGAGCGCGTGCTGTGGCTCGAACAGGGCCGGGTGCGCGCCGATGGCCCGGGCCGCGAAGTCTGCGAGGCCTATGCCGAGAACGTGCGCCAGCGCGCCGATGCCGAGCGGGGCGCCGCCCGTGCGTAGCCTCTACTCGTCGCATCCGACCTGGATGCATGCGCTGCCGGCGTGGGTCAAGCTCGCGGTGCTTTCGGTGTGCGGCACGCTGCTGGTGCTGGTCGAGCGGCCGGTTCACTTGGGCATCGCGTGCATCGTGGTGCTGCTGCTTTTCGCATCGCTCGGCCGCACGGCGTGGCTGCGCGTGCGGATGCTGGTGGGCATCGCGATCGGCTGCGCGCTGATCGTCGGCTTTCACTGGTTCCTGGGCACGACTGTGCTCGGCGTGGCGAGCGCGCTGCGGCTCGCGAGCGCGGCCGTGCTCGCGCTGATGCTGACGCTCACCACGCGCTTCGAAGACCTGCTGGCGGTGCTCGAAACCCTGATGCAGCCGCTGCAGCGTTTCGGCGTGCCGACCGAGCGGATCGCGCTCGGCATCGGCCTGATGCTGCGCTTTGCCGAGAACTTCTATGTGCAGTGGCAGCGCCTGGACGACGCCTACCGCGCCCGCGCCGGGCATGGCGGCGGGCTGCGGCTGCTGGCGCCGCTGACCATCCGCACGCTGCAGACCGCCGAGCGCGTGGCCGATGCGCTGGCCGCGCGGTTGGGCCGCTAGCCGCACGTGCGGCGCAGAATCCGACGAACACCCCCTCTCCGAATCGCGTCATGACCACCACCGGCTCCATCACCTCGTCCCGCTCGCTCTCGTACATCGCGCTGTTCGCCGCGCTGATGGCGGTGTTCGGCCTGATTCCCAAGGTCGACCTGCCGTTCGGCGTGCCGATCACGCTGCAGTCGCTGGGCGTGATGCTGGCCGGCTGCCTGCTGGGGCCGCGGCGCGGCTTCTTCGCGATTGCGCTGTTCCTGCTGGCGGTGGCGCTCGGGCTGCCGCTGCTGCCGGGCGGGCGCGGCGGGCTGGCGGTGTTCGTCGCGCCGGCCGGCGGCTTCCTGTTCGGCTGGATGTTCGGCGCCTTTGCTTGCGGGCTGCTGATGCGCCGCATGGCCGGCGCGACCGGCAAGGGGCTGCTGGCCGCCGCGTTCCTGTCGTCGGTGGTCGGCGGGATCGTCGTGGTCTATGCCTTCGGCATCGTCGGGCTCTCGCTGATCGCCCACATGTCGCTCACGCAGGCGGCGCTGGCGATGCTGGTGTTCATTCCCGGCGACCTCATCAAGTGCGGCATCTGCGCGATGCTCGTGCAGACGGTGATGCGCGGCATGCCGAGCTGGCGGCTCGACCGCGACTGATCTTCAGGCGCCGCGCCGCTTGAACACGGTGCGCGAGAGGTAGTCCTTGCGCGGGCCCTTCACCAGGTGCTCGATGACGAATGAGCCGTCCGTGCGGAACCGGTAGACGCTGTCGTACTGGTCGGCAACGCAGAGGTGGCCGGCCGATCCGACGAGCTCGTCGCCTTCGCGCACGATTGCGATTTCGTGGAAGAGCCGCAACGGCGTCTCGGCGAAATACACCGAGAAGCCATCGGTGATGCCTTCGAAGACGTACTCGCGGTGCCCGTCGAACGACTGTCCGTCTGGCAACTGGATACGGCCTTCCTCGCGGTATTTCAGCCAGGCACCGTGATGCCGCATGAACCGGGCGGTTCCGCGCATGGTGGCCTTGCCCTCGATGGTGCGGTCCAGGTCCCACGTGCCTTCGAGCCGGTCGAAGACCGTGTCCGGCGTGCCCCAGGCGAGGGGCGGGAGAGGCGTCGTTTCCATGTCCCGAACTCTAAGCCAGCCCGAGTTCCCTGACCTTTGAGCATTGATTGTTTCCGTTCTGTGAACGCCGCGGTTCCTTTTGCTAAGGGTTTTTACGTAGATGGCGTCGCACAATACATCCACAGACCGGCCCCCAAGCCGATCTGGGTGAACAGGGCCCCGAGCGAGGTGGCCGCCCCCCGGAGGGACGGTGACCCACCCAAGACCGGTTCGAAATCATCCGAAGCAAAAACTGAACTGAATTGAAGGAAATCCAAATGACCGCCTCGAAGATCCTCTCCGCCGTTGCTGTTGCCCTGATGGCTGTTGCCGGTGCCGCCCACGCCGAAAGCTATGACGGCGTCCACCAACTGACCTCGGCTGCCTCCCGCGCCGATGTCGCCAGCCAGGCCGTGGTTGCCGCGCACAGCGCCAACCCGTACGCCACCGGTGCCAACGCAGGCCCTGCGCAAGTGTTCGTGTCGTCGACCAGCCGCGCTGCCGTCCGTTCGGAAGCCGTTGCCGCCGCACACAGCGCTGATCCGTACGCCGAAGGCGCATCGGCTGGCGTGGCCCCGCTGGTCGCCAGCACCGTGGACCGCAACGCCGTTCGCGCCGCAGCCCGCGCTGCCGCTCGTGGCGACGCGCTGCCGCTGTAATCCTCCGAGAGCGTCAGCTCTTGTCGAAGCCGGCCCTGCGAAAGCAGGGGCCGGCTTTTTCTTGTCGTCTCGTTTCGCACGCCCGAGTCAGCGCGCGGGCAGCAGCCGCAGGCCGGCGACGACGAAGGGCGCGCTGTCCGGCGCGGCCGCTTCGTGCAGCGTGACGAACCACTGCGCCGGCGCGTCGTCGGGAGCGGGGCGCGCGCAAAGCTCGCACGCATAGAGCACCCGGCCGGCGCGGGTCATGTCGTCTCGCAGGGCAACCACCTCGTCGCGGCATTCGTCCATCACGCTCCAGCGGCCGTCGGCTTCGCTGCGGATCGACCGCCGCATCAGCCGCACGGCGATGCGCTCCGGCGCCACCGTGCGCTCGCCTGCATGCGCGTCGGGCACGGTTGCCAGCAGACGCACGTCGAGCGGCTCGCCGACGCGAAAGCCTTCCCCGCGCTCCAGCGACATGCCGCTCAAGGCCACGCGCACACGGCGCCGCTCGCGCAAGGTCGTGGCGGCGAAGACGACGGTCAGCACCGAGAACATCGCGAACACCGGCAAGCCGACCACCATCCAGAGCCATTGCCAACCGCCGGCCAGCGCCCAGGTCATTGCCCTGACGCCGAAGACCGCGAAGAAGGCCAGCACCGCGAGCGCGACGAACCAGGCCACCCAGTCGCCGATGGATCTGCGCACGCGTTCCGTGGCTTGCGGTGCATCGGAGGTCCATTCGGCAGGGAGCGTTTCATCGACCGGTGGCAAGTCGGCTGATCGTCGATCGGGTGGATCGGGCCATGGCGTCCAGAAATCTTCCGCCGTGTTCTCCAGCGCGATCCATTGGAGATCCGTCCAGGCCGGCAGGTAGGCCGTGGCGGTTTCCTCGCCTTCCACCCGCAGCGTGGTGCCTGTCGCGCCATCGGGCGCCGCCTCCTCGAAGCCGCGCGGGTACACGCCGGGCGCCCGGTGCATCCGCCGCGCCTGCAGGTCGACGATCAGCGTGTCGCCGCCGGCCTCCACCGCCTGGTAGCGGCCGTCGGGCGAGACATACCCGTAGCCCGGCGTGTGTCCGGAAAGATGGGCGATGCGTGCGACGGACGGATGAAGGCGGGCCATGGAAGAGGCGACGAGCATAGCCATGCGTCCGGCGTTCCATGTGGCCCCATGCCGGTGCGCCACTAGGCCGAAAGTTCGCGTGGGCCGGCCGTGCGGCGGGCGGCCACTGGGCCAAAAGGCGCATTGCCTTGCCGCAGCGCATCAATCATGATGGCGGCGCGGAAGGGATGGCCTCCCGACCTCATGCTTTCGCATTACTGCGCCACTGTGGTGCGGACACGCGAAAATACGACGACGTTTCCGCCAGGAAAAATGAAAGCATGACCCGTCGCCCGTGATGCGACAACCCAACACGCATGGCTCTAACTCTTGCCCCTGAAGATACGCGCGGACGCATTCACGACCTTGTGTGGTGCGGCTTCTATCCCGATGCCGATGTCGAGTGGATGATCACCGACGAGTATCTGGACCCCGACGAGCTCACGAGCGAAGACAGGGCCTGGGTCAAGGCCGAGGTGGCCAGCATCTGCGCCGCCAAGCACGCAGCCGAGGCCCAGTGGCCGGCAGAGACCGAGTACGACCGGCTCGAAGCCATGTTCGCCCAGCTGCGCAGCGAGAAGATCATTGCCCTGCATCGCGCCGGCAACACCCTCTCCGACGGCCACGACGACGTGCGCGAGCACTGGCGCGCGGCCGGGCGGCTGGCCTCGGGCATCCGGGGCTGCTGCTTCTATCACTCGCAGGACCTCGATACGGCGGTGCGCACCGGCCGGCTGCACCTGGCGTTCAGCGGCGGGATGATTCCCGAGATCGAGCAGCGCGAGGCCAACACCGTGGTGATCGGCCACCGCATCATCGAACTGCTGCGCGCGGCCGGCTTCCAGGCGAACTGGAGCGGCAACATCAACGAGCGTATCGAGGCCGACCTCGGCCAATGGCGCAAGCGAGGCCCGTCGGTGTGAGCGTGCGGGCCTGGCAGCCGCCGCGCCGCATCGACGCCATCGATTTCTGGCTGCGCTCCCGGCTGCTGGCCGGCGCCCACGCGCTGCGCGAGGCGCTGCGGCCTTCGGCGCGGCGCTGGCACGGCGATGCCCATGCATTGGCCGATGCGCCGGTGCTCGCGCAGTACCGAACCCCGCTCTGGTCCGACGGACGCGCGGACGAATTTCCCCTCGTGGCCGGCAAGGTGCAGAACCTGCGCGTGGCGCGCCGCGCCTTCGATGCCATCGAGGTGCCCGCCGGGGAGGTGCTGAGTTTCTGGCGCCAGCTGGGCCGGCCGAGCGCCTCGCGCGGCTTCGTGCAGGGTCGCGAACTGCGCGGCGGCTGCGTGGTGCCGACGCTGGCCGGGGGCCTGTGCCAACTCTCGAATGCGCTCGCCACCGTGGCGGCCCGCGCCGGGCTCGAACTGGTGGAGCGCCACGGACACACCGCGCGCATCGAACAGGCCGCCGATGCGGCGGGCGATGCCGTGGACGCGACGGTGTTCTGGAACTACGTCGATCTGAAGGTACGCGCGAAGCATGCGTGGCGGCTCGAAGTCGAGCTGACTTCCGATGAGCTGGTGCTGCGCATCCGCGCGCGCTCGCCGATCGCGATGCCGGCGGTGCCGATGGCGCTGCGGCGGGCGAGCGAAGAGGGCGCCAGCGCTGCGTTGCCGCTGGCACGCGGCTGTCTGAGCTGCGACCAGACGGCCTGCTTCCGGCACCGCCTGCTCCCTGCTGTGGCGCAGCAAGGACGCACGGCCGTCCTGCTCGACGCGTGGACGCCCGAGTTCGCGCGCTATCTCGCCGCACACCAGACCGGCGCCGACCGCATGCAGCCGGTGCCGCTGCGGCTCGCGTTCTGGCGCGCCGGGCCGGCCACGGGCCGGCACCGGGAAGCCGTCGCGGATGGCGCCGCATCCGTCCAGTCGCCGTGGTGGGCCAGCCTGCGCCGCACCGTGTGGCAGCGGCTCTGGGCGCGGCATGCGGGTCGGCGGCAGGGCAGCCTGATCGACGGACAACGCTGGCTCGCGCTCGCCTTCGCCACGCGCCTGAAGCCCGAGCACACGCAACTCGTGATCGACCAGGCGCTGTTGCCGCATCTGCAGCAACTCGGCGCGCTCGACGGTCGCCGCGTCACGGTGCTGGCCAGCGCCTTGCCGATGGCGGAGATCGAACGCCGGCTCGATGCGGCCGCGCAGCGCTGGCCCGGTGACGCCACGCTGCGCGACTTTCGCGCGGATGCCGCGCTCGTGCAGGCCGAAGCCGCGGCGTTTTCGCGGGTTGCAGCGGTGGTCACGCCGCATGCCGAAGCCGCAACGCATCTGGCCGCGATGGCGCCGCGGGCGGCATCGTTGCGGCTCGATTGGGTGCTGCCTGCCGCTCGCGACATCGATGCCGCCCGCGATGCGCCGCCGTTGATCGTTTTCGCCGCAAGCGCGCTCGCGCGAAAGGGTGCGCGCGAACTGGCCGCGGCGCTGCAAGGCTGGCCGTGCCGCCTGCGCGTGCTCGGATCGCCCTCGGACGATGCCCAGCTCTGGCGCGGCATCGGCAGCGTCGAGCACATGCACTGGCGGGGCGACGGGTTGAACGGCGCTTGCGTGGTCGTGCTGCCCGCGCACATCGAGCACGCACCGCGCGCGCTGCTGCGCGCCCTGGCGGCCAGCATGCCGGTCGTGGCATCGAGCGCCTGCGGCCTCGCCGGACTGCCCGGCGTGCGTGAAGTGGCAGCGGGCGATGTGGAGGGTCTGCGTGCGGCATTGAAGAACGCCTGCAACGCGGACGACGGCAAAAACAAGAACGACGAAAGCGCTTCATGACCATCGATCTCCAGACGCTCAAGTGCGGCGAATGCGGCAGCAGCGTGCTCAAGCGCACTGGCCTCAACGAATACACCTGCGATCACTGCGGCTCGGTCACGCTGGTGGAAGACAAGGTCTCGGACCGGCTCGAGCGCGTGCTGGACCAGGTCAAGAACGAGGCGGGCCGGCGGCTCGCGGCCGAAGAGGCGCTGCGGCAGAAGCTGATGCTGCGCAAGGTCGGCATCGGCATCGCCGTCGTTTTGGCAGTGGTGCTGGTGGCGCGCGTCGCCGAGCTGCTGATCGCGTCGCGCCAGCCCGCCGGGACGCAGCAGCCCGTGGTGGCCGCGTTCGTCGACCGCACCATCCCGGTGGACGGCCTGAAGCTCGGCGAGCCGCGGCAGGTGCTGCTGGGAAGCGGCAGTTCGGCGCAACCCAAGCTGCTGGTGGTGGCGCGCAACGAGACCGGCAAGCCGCTGTCGCGCGCGGGCATCCGGGCGACGTATTACGACGGCGACAGCAAGGTGGACGAGCGCACCGAGACGCTGCCGATCTTCGTGCTGGAGCCGGGCGAAAGTGCGCCCGCGCTGATCGACATGCCGAACGGAAAGAACGTCACGCGGCAAGAACTGCAGGTGCAGAAGCTCGCCGAGCCCTACACCGCGACCGAGGGGCCGCGCATGACCTTCTCGCGCGTGCGGCTGGTGCAGCAGGGCGAGCGCGTGCGGCTGGTCGGCCGCATCGACAACACGCGCAAGGACGCGGCCATCGTCGGCGGCATCGACGTGCTGGCCACGCTGTACGACGACGCTGGACAGGTGATCGGCTTCGGCCACGGCTATGCGCAGGCGAGCGAGCTCAAGCCCGGCGGGCAGACCTCGGTGGACGTGAGCGTCGCCCGCTTCGGCCGCGGGGCTGCGATCGCGGCCTGGGACTACCGCATCGGCTACAACATCGTCGATGCCTCGGGCTCGCGCACGCCGGTGCGGAGCGCCGACCGGGTGATCCGCACCGCGGCCGGACCGGAGAGCTTCAATCCCGACCTGCGCCTGGGTACGGAAGACCTGCTGGCCGAGGACAGCGAGCGCTTCGATCCGAAGGACCTCGAGCTGCTGCCGCTGGTCGATGGGCGCAACAACATCCAGCAGCGGCTCTTTCTGGGCGAGCTGGTGAACCACAGCACCGATGCGATCGTGCTCGCGCCGGGCGGCGTGATCTCGCGCTTCAGCGGGAGCAAGGCGCATGGCACGACGAACATCACGGGCCTCGCGTACCTCTATCCGGGCGAGCGCTTCCCGATCTTCCTGGAGCCGGAGGACATGGAGCGATTCACCTCGACCCGCATCGAATGGAAGCCGATGCGCCGCGCCGCATTGCCGGGCCCGCGCAAGCCGCTCGAAGTGAAGGTGACAGGTACCAAGGCAGAGCTCGGCAGCGTGCTGCTCAACTTCAGCCAGCGCTTCACCTACAAGAGCGTGGAGGTCACGGGCAGCGTGAAGAACCCGGGCAACGCCATCATCGGCAAGGTGCGGCTGTGGGTGAGCCTGCGCGACCGCAACGGGCAGCTCACCGGCTTCAAGCTGGTCGACAACCTGCCGGCCATCGCGCCGGGCGAAAGCGTGCCGTTCCAGGTGGACATCACGCAGAACGGCCGGGACTTTGCAAGCGTTTCGACGCTATATCAAACCGAATAGCCCCTGCCGGGGCGGCGTTGGACGGATCGCGCCATGATGGCGCCCATGATTCCGTTCTCGATCCTCGACCTCTCCCCCATCACCGAGGGCAGCGACGCCGCGCAGTCGTTCCGCAACTCGCTCTCGCTGGCGCAGCACGGCGAAAAGCTCGGCTACACGCGCTACTGGCTCGCCGAGCACCATGGCATGCCGGGCATCGCGAGCGCGGCGACCGCGGTGCTGCTGTCGTACATCGGGGCGGGCACTTCGTCCATTCGCATCGGCGCCGGCGGCGTGATGCTGCCGAACCATTCGCCGCTCGTCATTGCCGAGCAGTTCGGCACGCTCGCGTCGCTGTACCCGGGGCGCATCGACCTGGGGCTCGGGCGGGCGCCGGGCTCCGACCAGCGCACGGCGCGTGCGCTGCGCCGCAATCTCGAATCGGATGCCGACCAGTTCCCGCAGGACGTGGTCGAACTGATGGATTTCATGTCGAAGACGCCGCAGCAACCGGTGCGGGCGGTGCCCGGCGAGGGGCTCGAGGTGCCGGTGTGGATCCTCGGCTCCAGCACCTTCGGCGCGCAGCTCGCGGCGCACCTGGGCCTGCCTTATGCCTTCGCCTCGCACTTCGCGCCGCAGCAGATCATGCAGGCCATCCAGATCTACCGCGAGACCTTCAAGCCCTCGGCGCAGTTGAAGAAGCCGTACGTGATGCTGGGCTTCAACGTGTTCGCGGCCGACACCGACGAGGAGGCCGAGTTCCGCGCCACCTCGTGGCAGCAGGCTTTCGTCAACCTGCGCAGCGGCCGCCCCGGCCGCCTGCCGCCGCCGGTGGAGAACTACCGCCAGAAGGTCGGGCCGGCGGAGAACGCGCTGCTCGACTCGGTGCTGTCGTGCTCGGCGGTCGGTTCGGTCGAGACGGTGCGCAAGGGCGTCGAGGCTTTCGTCGCGCGCACCGGGGCCGATGAACTGATGATCACCTCGCAGGTATTCGATCACGCGGCGCGGCTGCGCTCCTACGAGCTGCTGGCCGGCATCCGCTAAAGGCCGATTTCCCACACGCCCGAGCCCGCTACCTCCGGGCTGGGACAATGGCGGGCTTATGGCAAAGCAACGGATCGTGGTCGGACTGAGCGGCGGAGTGGACTCCGCCGTCACCGCGCACCTGCTCAAGCAGCAGGGGCACGAGGTGGTCGGCATCTTCATGAAGAACTGGGAAGACGACGACGACAGCGAGTACTGCTCGTCGAACATCGACTTCATCGACGCCGCCAGCGTGGCCGACGTGCTGGGCATCGAGATCGAGCACGTCAACTTCGCCGCCGACTACAAGGACCGCGTGTTCGCCGAGTTCCTGCGCGAATACAAGGCCGGCCGCACGCCGAACCCCGACGTGCTGTGCAACGCCGAGATCAAGTTCAAGGCTTTTCTCGACCACGCGATGCGCCTGGGCGCGGAGAAGATCGCGACCGGCCACTACGCACGCGTGCGGCTGAACGAAGCCACTGGCCGGCACGAGTTGCTCAAGGGGCTCGATCCGTCGAAGGATCAGAGCTATTTCCTGCACCGCCTGAACCAGGCGCAGTTGTCGAAGACGCTGTTCCCGGTCGGCGAGCTGCACAAGACCGAGGTGCGTCGCATCGCCGAGGACATCGGCCTGCCCAATGCGAAGAAGAAGGACTCGACCGGCATCTGCTTCATCGGCGAGCGGCCGTTCCGCGACTTCCTGAACCGCTACATCTCCAAGGAGCCGGGCCCGATCAAGGACGACCGCGGCCGCAAGCTCGGTGAGCACCAGGGCCTGAGCTTCTACACGCTGGGGCAGCGGCAGGGGCTGGGCATCGGCGGCGTCAAGGAGAAGGGCGCGCAGCGCGGCTCGGGCGACCATTCGCCGTGGTTCGTGGCGCGCAAGGACATCGAGAAGAACACGCTGTGGGTGGTGCAGGGGCACGACCATCCGTGGCTGCTGTCGTCGGCGCTGAATGCGGACGATGCGAGTTGGGTGTCGGGCGAGGCGCCCGCGGCGGGCAGCTACGGCTCGAAGGCGCGCTACCGGCAGGCGGATGCGGGATGCGAGCTGTCTGATGGCGCGAATGGGGCCTTCAGCCTGCGCTTCGGCGCGCCGCAATGGGCAGTGACGCCGGGGCAGTCGGCCGTGCTGTATGACGGCGAGCGCTGCCTCGGGGGCGGCGTCATCGTCTGACCGGCGGCGGGGTCCGCACCGATTCGTCGATGTGGATCAATTCGAGCCGGTGGCGCTGGCCGGCCAGATAGTCTTCGACGCACTGCAGCAGCAACGGGCTGCGATGCCGCGCCACGCTGGCGCGAATTTCATCAGGTGTCATCCACAGCGTGCGCACGATGCCTTCGTCGAGTGCTCGACCTTCCTCCTTGGCGCCGAGCACGCCGGTGAAGGCGAAGCGCATGTAGGTCACGTCTTCTCCCTGCTCGGCCTTCGGCCGCGAGCGCGCCATGTAGATGCCGACGAGCGCGGTGGGGGTGAAGTGGTGGGCAGTTTCCTCGAGCGTTTCGCGAATGCACCCTTCTTCCGGCGATTCACCGGGGTCCAGATGGCCCGCAGGCGTGTTGAGCATGAGGCCGTCGGCAGTGTGCTCCTCGACCAGCAGGAAGCGGCCGTCCTGCTCGATCACCGCGGCCACGGTGACGTTGGGCTTCCAGCGCACAGCCATGGCCTGCTCAGCGCAGCACGTAGCCGCTGAAGCGCCAGGTGCGGTCGCGGTCGAGGTGAAAGCTCACGAGTTCGCGCAGGGTGCCGTCCGGCTTGTTGGCGAAGCGGGTCTCGTATTCGACACTGACGTACTGGCCGGCGGTGTCCGCGTCGGCATCGGCCACGACCTGGCGGTTGACTGCCACCCAGGTGCGCTGCTGGGGCGCCCCGAGTGAGGCGCGGCTCTTGGCGACCTGACCGGTGAAATCGGCGCGGGTCACGCGCTTGCGGGTGGCCGGCGTGGCGCCGTCCCAGAGTTCGCCGGCCTTGCCCTGGTCGATCATCTGGATCGCCTGCATGCCGCCGCGCACCATGTCGCTGGGCTCCACGATGTCCTGCGCGGCCGCCAGGCCGGTGAAGCTGCTCCAGAGCAGTGCGGCGGAGACCAGCAGCCGGGTCATGCGGTTCATCGTCTCTTTCCTTGTTGCGAGTGCAGTTGGAGACTGTAGCCCGGCGGAGATTCCCGGCCTGTCGGGTCGGCACCACGCTGCGCCAGGTGCTATCGCGAGGGCAGAGTGTTCGCCTCGATCGTTTCCAGCCGGTAGCCCAGTCCGTAGATGGCCAGCAGCAGGAAACCGTTCGCAGGGCGAAGATCGAGCTTCGTTCTCAGGCGCGACACGTGGGTGTCGAGCGAGCGCGAGAGCGCCTCGACGCCCAGCCCCCACACCGCCTCGTGCAGGTGTTCGCGCGAGAGCAGCCGACCGAGGTTCTGGAACAGGAAGAGCGCCAGTTCGTACTCGCGGTTCTTCAGTTCGACCAGCTTGCCCCGGACCTTCAGCACGCGCGAAGGCGGGTAGAAATGGTACGGGCCGAAAACCAGCTCGGACTCGTGCTTCGCGGGATAGGACCGCCGCAGCAGAGCAGTAACCCGGGCTTCGAGTTCGCCGGCCCGGATGGGCTTGGCCATGAAATCGTCGGCCCCGCTGTTGAGGGCCTCGACCATGTCGGCTTCATCGCGCCTGTCGGTCACGAAAAGTATGGGCAACCGGCTCTTGAGTTCGTGCCGGATGGCCTTCACTACATCAAGCCCCTTGATATCCGGAAGGCTCCAATCGAGGATCAACAAGTCGAAGGTCTGCCTGCGCAAGGACTGCAGCAGCGTTTTTCCTTCGGTGTACATGTGGGACTCGTGTCCGAGTCCCGCCATGGTGTGATTGATCAACTTGAGCTGTTCCGCCCCGTTGTCCAGTACGGCAATACGCATTCCATCCCCTTTTCCTCCCTTCGCCAGCCTCAGTGAGCGGACGATTGACAGGAAGTGTATCTATCTGCGTCTGACGTAAGAAATAGAGATTGCAACTAATGCACGCTAATTGCGTTTTTCGAGCCGAAGCTAAACATAGTTGACTACAGTTAAATACAAATGCTGTTAATCGCACCCTCGGCGTTTACGGATTGGCATTGATCCGTGGCTTCTTGATCGCGATCAAGACGCCGATCAGGGCTTCGGGCGAGACTGCCGGCTCCGACCGGCAAATACCCGAAGTCGCTATAAATTGAATAGCTATACCGATAGCATGCATGGGGCCTGGCAGGCAAATTCGTTGCGACATTCTTGCGACACGAGCATCTGTAATCTTGCTGTAAGCTCTGCCCGCATTCCGTGCTGCCCCTTCCCCTGAGGAGATCTCTATGCTGATAGGCGTGCCTGCCGAAACCGCGGCTGGCGAAACCCGAGTGGCCGTGACACCTGAAACGGTGAAGAAACTGGTCGCTTCCGGGCATATCGTTCGTGTTCAGTCGGGAGCCGGCGTTGCAGCCAGCGTCACCGATGCGGCTTACCAGACCGCCGGCGCGGAAATCACGGACCAGGCGGGCGCGCTGTCCGCCGACATGGTGCTCAAGGTGCGCACGCCCAGCGACGCCGAGGCAGCGCTGATGAAGCCAGGCGCCGTCGTCATCGGCATGCTCAATCCGTTCGATGCCGCGGGCCTGCAACGCCTGGCATCGGCCGGCGTGACCGGCTTCGCGCTCGAAGCGGCCCCCCGCACCACCCGCGCCCAGAGCATGGACGTGCTCTCCTCGCAAGCCAACATCGCCGGCTACAAGGCCGTAATGATCGCGGCCGACCGCTACCAGCGCTTCTTCCCGATGCTCATGACCGCGGCCGGCACGGTGAAGGCCGCGCGCGTCGTCATCCTGGGCGTCGGCGTGGCCGGCCTGCAGGCGATCGCCACGGCCAAGCGCCTGGGCGCGGTCATCGAAGCCTCCGACGTTCGCCCGAGCGTCAAGGAGCAGATCGAATCGCTCGGCGGCAAGTTCATCGAGGTCTCCTACGACACCGATGAAGAAAAGGAAGCCGCCGTCGGCGTCGGCGGCTACGCCAAGCCGATGCCCCCGAGCTGGCTCGCACGCCAGCAGGTCGAGGTTGCCAAGCGCGTCGCTCTGGCCGACATCGTCATCAGCACCGCGCTCATTCCCGGCCGCGCCGCGCCGACGCTCATCACCGAGGACATGGTCAAGTCCATGAAACCCGGCTCGGTGATCGTGGACATCGCCGCTGGCAAGGGTCCTGGCGGTGTCGGCGGTAATTGCCCGCTGTCGGAAGCCGACAAGACGGTCGTGAAGCACGGCGTGACCATCGTCGGCGAAACCAATCTCGCGGCGCTCGTGGCGGCCGATGCATCGGCGCTCTATGCGCGCAACGTGCTCGACTTCCTCAAGCTCATCGTCACGAAGGAAGGTGCGCTCAAGATCGACCTGGAAGACGACATCGTCGCCGCCTGCCGCATGACGCAGGACGGCCAGGTCACGAAGAAGTAAGCGAACAGCGAACAAGCGAGGAGAACAAGCGCCATGGATCCCGTTTCCCACACAGTCATCAACCTGATCATCTTCGTGCTGGCCATCTACGTCGGCTACCACGTGGTCTGGACCGTCACGCCCGCGCTGCACACGCCGCTGATGGCCGTGACCAACGCGATCTCGGCGATCGTGATCGTGGGCGCCATGCTGGCGGCCGCGCTCACCACCACGCCGCTGGGCAAGACCATGGGCGTGCTCGCGGTGGCCCTGGCGGCAGTGAACGTCTTCGGCGGCTTCCTGGTCACGCGGCGGATGCTGGAGATGTTCAAGAAGAAGGACAAGAAAGCCGCCGCACCCAAGGCTGAAGAGGGAGCTTCCAAGTGAGCATGAACCTCGTCACGCTGCTGTACCTCGTTGCCAGCGTCTGCTTCATCCAGGCCCTGAAGGGCCTGTCGCATCCCACCACCTCGATCCGCGGCAACATCTTCGGAATGACCGGCATGGCGATCGCCGTGCTCACGACCATCGCGCTGATCCACGGACAGGCGCGCTCGCTCAACGTCGACTTCGGCACCGGCATCGCCTATGTGCTCGCGGCCGTGGTGGTCGGTGGTGGCCTGGGCGCCTTCATGGCCAACAAGGTCGAGATGACCAAGATGCCCGAGCTGGTCGCCTTCATGCACAGCATGATCGGCCTGGCCGCGGTCTTCATCGGCGTGGCCGCGGTGGCCGAGCCCTGGGCCTTCGGCATCACCGCCGCGCCCGTGGCTGCGCTCATCGGCGCGCAGACGCCGGACGGCGCCGTCATCCTCGACGGCTTCGTGCGCTATGCCATTCCCGCGGGCAACCGGCTCGAGCTCTTCCTGGGTGCGGCCATCGGCGCCATCACCTTCAGCGGCTCGGTCATCGCCTTCGGCAAGCTCTCGGGCAAGTACAAGTTCCGCCTGTTCCAGGGCGCGCCGGTGCAGTTCTCGGGCCAGCACATGCTCAACCTCGTGCTGGGTCTCCTGACCGTCGCACTGGGCCTAGTGTTCGTCTTCACCGAAAGCTGGCCGGCCTTCTTCGCGATGCTGGCCCTGGCCTTCGTGATGGGCGTGCTCATCATCATCCCGATCGGCGGGGCCGACATGCCGGTGGTGGTGTCGATGCTCAACAGCTACTCGGGCTGGGCGGCCGCGGGCATCGGCTTCAGCTTGAACAACGCGATGCTGATCGTGGCCGGTTCGCTGGTGGGTTCCTCGGGCGCGATCCTCTCGTACATCATGTGCAAGGCGATGAACCGCTCGTTCTTCAACGTGATCCTGGGCGGCTTCGGCGGCGAGGCGGCCACCACCGGCGGCGCAGCCAAGGAGCAGCGCCCGGTGAAGACCGGCAGCGCCGACGACGCGGCCTTCGTGCTCGGCAATGCCGAGACCGTGGTGATCGTGCCGGGCTACGGCCTGGCCGTCGCACGCGCGCAGCATGCGGTGAAGGAGCTCGCTGCCAAGCTCACCGAGAAGGGCATCACCGTCAAGTACGCAATCCATCCGGTGGCGGGCCGCATGCCCGGCCACATGAACGTGCTGCTGGCCGAGGCCGAGGTGCCCTACGACCAGGTGTTCGAGATGGAAGACATCAACGGCGAGTTCGGCCAGGCCGACGTGGCGATCATCCTGGGCGCCAACGACGTGGTGAACCCGGCCGCGCACACCAAGGGCAGCCCGATCTACGGCATGCCGATCCTGGAAGCCTACAAGGCCAAGACGGTGATCGTGAACAAGCGCTCCATGGCGGCGGGCTATGCCGGCCTGGACAACGAACTCTTCTACATGGACAAGACCATGATGGTTTTTGGGGATGCGAAGAAAGTAGTGGAAGATATGGGCAAGGCCATCGAATAGGCCGGCGATCCAGGCCCGCAGCAATGCGGGCCAGATCATCGCGGCGCCATTCGAGCGCCGTTTTCGTTTCAGTTACCCGCAAGTTCCAAGACCTGGAGGAGACACATCCATGACCGACCGCCCCTGGCTCAGCAGCTATCCGCAAGGCGTGCCCGCCGACATCGACGCTTCGCACTATTCATCGCTGGTCGGGCTCATGGAAGAGAGCTTCACCAAGTACGCCGACCGCACCGCCTACAGCTTCATGGGCAAGGACATAAGCTACGCGGAGACCGACAAGCAGAGCAAGGCCTTCGCCGCGTACCTGCAAGGCCTGGGCCTCGTGAAGGGCGACCGCGTGGCCGCGATGATGCCCAACTGCCCGCAGTATCCGATCGCTGTGGCGGCCATCCTTCGCGCGGGGCTGATCCTGGTGAACGTGAATCCGCTCTACACGCCGCGCGAACTCGAGCACCAGCTCAAGGACTCGGGCGCCAAGGCCATCGTCATCATGGAGAACTTCGGCACCACGCTGCAGCAATGCATCGCGGCCACGCCGATCAAGCACATCGTGCTCACCTCGATGGGTGACCGTCTCGGTTTCCTCAAGGGCGCGCTGGTCAACTATGTGGTGCGCAACGTCAAGAAGATGGTGCCGCACTTCAGCCTGCCGGGCGCCGTGCGCTTCAACGATGCGCTCGACAAGGGCGCGAGCCGAACGCTGCAGGCCCCGACCATCGGCCCCGACGACGTGGCGGTGCTGCAGTACACCGGCGGCACCACCGGCGTCTCGAAGGGTGCGGTGCTGCTGCATCGCAACGTGATCGCCAACGTGCTGCAGTCCGAGGCCTGGAACGAACCCGTCATGGCGCAGGTGCCGGCCGGCGAGCAGCCCACCAGCGTGTGCGCGCTGCCGCTGTATCACATCTTCGCGTTCACGGTCGGCATGATGCTGAACATGCGCACGGGCGGAAAGCTGATCCTGATCCCGAATCCGCGCGACCTCGCGGGCGTGCTGAAGGAGCTCTCGAAGCACACGATCCACAGCTTCCCCGCGGTCAACACGCTCTTCAACGGCCTGGCGAACCACCCCGACTTCAACACCGTCAACTGGAAGAACCTCAAGGTCTCGGTGGGTGGCGGCATGGCGGTGCAGGCTGCGGTCGCAAAGCTCTGGCTCGAGAAAACCGGCTGCCCGATCTGCGAAGGCTACGGCCTCTCCGAAACCTCGCCCTCGACCACCTGCAACCCCACGAACAGCAAGGCCTACACCGGCACCATCGGCCTGCCGCTGCCGGGCACCTGGCTCAAGCTGCTCGACGACGACGGCAACGAAGTGCCGATGGGCCAGCCCGGCGAAATCGCCATCAAGGGCCCGCAGGTGATGGCGGGCTATTGGCAACGTCCCGACGAAACCGCCAAGGTCATGACGCCCGACGGCTACTTCAAGAGCGGCGACATCGGTGTGGTCGACGAGCGCGGCTACTTCAAGGTGGTCGACCGCAAGAAGGACATGATCCTGGTGTCGGGCTTCAACGTGTACCCGAACGAGATCGAAGACGTCGTTGCACAGATTCCGGGCGTGCTCGAATGCGCGGCGGTGGGCGTGGTCGACGACAAGACCGGCGAGGCCGTGAAGCTCGTGATCGTGAAGAAAGACGAGTCGCTCACCGAGGCGCAGGTGCGCGAATACTGCAGAGCAAACCTTACGGGTTACAAGCAGCCGCGAATCGTAGAGTTTCGTACGGACCTCCCGAAAACACCGGTCGGAAAAATCCTCCGCCGCGAATTGCGCGACGCCAAGAAGTAAGGGTTCGGCCCGGGTAGGGCCACGGCATCGATCTTGCATATTCGCGGGTCGATGTTTAAGTTCATTTGCGTTCGTTTAAGTTTGCTCGTGCCGACCTTCATCGGCATGACGCTGCTGGCCTTCTTCCTCATCCGGCTGGTGCCGGGCGACCCCATTGAAACCATGGCCGGCGAGCGCGGGATCGATCCCGCGCGCCATGCCGAACTGCGCACCGCCTACGGCTTCGACAAGCCGATCCTCGTGCAGTACGGCATCTACATCGGCCGCGTGCTGCATGGCGATCTGGGCAAGTCGATCATCACGCAGGA
The DNA here is from genome assembly GCF_030815625.1 of Variovorax sp. W1I1. Classification (NCBI taxonomy): domain Bacteria; kingdom Pseudomonadati; phylum Pseudomonadota; class Betaproteobacteria; order Burkholderiales; family Comamonadaceae; genus Variovorax; species Variovorax sp. W1I1. The sequence goes on from NZ_JAUSWZ010000001.1 coordinate 6,623,787, forward strand.
CAAGGTGATGAGCGAGTTCCTCGCGCTCTTCCCGGCCACCGTGGAGCTCGGCGTGTGCGCGATTCTTTTTGCGCTGCTGCTGGGCCTACCCGCCGGCATCCTCGCGGCGGTGCGGCGCAATTCCATCTTCGACCACGGCGTGATGGCCACCTCGCTCACCGGCTACTCGATGCCGATCTTCTGGTGGGGGTTGCTGCTGATCCTGTTCTTCTCGGTGCAGCTCGGATGGACGCCCGTTTCCGGGCGCATCGCGGTGCAGTATTTCATCGAGCCCGAGACCGGCTTTCTCTTGATCGACTCGCTGCGCGCCGGCGATACCGACGCCTTCTGGTCGGCGCTGCACCACCTCATTCTTCCGGCCATCGTGCTGGGCACCGTGCCGCTCGCGGTGATCGCGCGCATGACGCGTTCGGCCATGCTCGAAGTGCTCGGCGAGGACTACATCCGCACCGCGCGCGCCAAGGGCCTTTCGCGCTTTCGCGTGGTGGGACTGCATGCGCTGCGCAACGCGTTGATCCCGGTCGTCACCGTGATCGGCTTGCAGGTGGGCGTACTCTTCACCGGCGCGATCCTCACCGAGACGATCTTCTCCTGGCCCGGTGTCGGCAAGTGGCTCATCGAGGCCATCGGCCGGCGCGACTATCCGGTGCTGCAGGGCGGCATGCTGCTGCTCGGCGGCATCGTGATGCTGGTGAATCTTCTGGTCGACGTTGCCTACGGCGTCATCAATCCCCGTATTCGACGCTGATGATGAACACCACTTCGACCCCCACCATTCCGACGACGGGCGCCAACACCGCGCCGCCCGGCCCCTGGCGCGAGTTCTGGACCGCCTTCTCGGCGAACCGCGGCGCGGTCATCGGGCTCGCGACCATCGTCGTGCTGCTGCTCGTTGCGTTGTTCGCACCGTGGATCGCGCCGCACGCGCCCAACGAAACCAACAGCGCCGTGTTCTTGCAGCCGCCTGCATGGCAGCAGGGCGGAACGTGGAGCTACCTGCTGGGCACCGACGCCATCGGGCGCGACATCCTGTCGCGCCTCATGTACGGCGCGCGGCTCTCGCTGTCGATCGGTGTCGCCGTGGTGGCGTTGTCGGTGGTGGCGGGCGTGGTGCTCGGGCTCATCGCCGGGTTCTTCCGTGGCGTGCTCGAGATCGCGATCATGCGGCTCATGGACATCGTGCTCACGCTGCCGAGCTTGCTGCTCGCCATCGTGATCGTCGCCATCCTCGGCCCGGGGCTCGTCAACGCGATGCTCGCGGTGGCCATCGTGGTGCTGCCGCATTACGTGCGCATCACGCGCGCGGCCGTCATCGCCGAGGTCTCGCGCGACTACGTCACCGCGGCCCGCGTGAGCGGCGCCGGCACGCTGCGCCTGATGTTCCGCGAGGTGCTGCCCAACTGCGCGGCGCCGCTGATCGTGCAGGCCTCGCTCGGCATCTCTACCGCCATCCTCGATGCGGCGGCGCTCGGCTTCCTCGGTCTCGGCGCGCAGCCGCCATCGCCCGAGTGGGGAACGATGCTGGCCGATGCGCGCGAGTTCGTGCTGCGCGCGTGGTGGGTCGTGACCTTTCCGGGTCTCGCGATCCTCGCGGCCGTGCTGGCTTTCAATCTGCTGGGCGACGGTCTGCGCGATGCGCTCGACCCCAAGCTCAAGCGCTGATTCAACGCAAAGGAGAGAAACGATGCCTTTGCTGGACATCAAAGATCTGCACGTCGAATTCCCGACGCAAGGCGGCGTGCTGCACGCCGTCGACGGTGTGAGCCTCACGCTCGAAGAAGGCGAGGTGCTCGGCATCGTCGGCGAATCGGGCTCGGGCAAAAGCGTCACGATGATGGCGCTCATGGGCCTGGTCGGCTTCCCGGGCCGCGTGCGCGCGGAGCACATGCGCTTCGCGGGAAAAGACCTGCTCGGCATCTCCGACAAGGCGCGCCGTTCGCTGGTCGGCAAGGAGGTCGCGATGATCTTCCAGGAGCCGACCACCAGCCTCAACCCCTGCTTCACCATCGGCTTCCAGTTGATGGAAGTGCTGCGCCTCCACCTGAACCTGGACAAGCGCACGGCGAAGAAGCGCGCGACCGAACTGCTGGAGCAGGTCGGCATTCCCGCCGCGTCGTCGCGCCTCGCAAGCTACCCGCACCAGCTCTCGGGCGGCATGAACCAGCGCGTGATGATCGCAATGGCCATCGCCTGCAACCCGCGCCTCTTGATTGCAGACGAGCCGACCACCGCGCTCGACGTGACCATCCAGGCGCAGATCCTCGACCTGCTGCGCGACCTGCAGAAGGAGCGCGGCATGGCGCTGGTGCTCATCACGCACAACATGGGCGTGGTGAGCGAGATGGCGCAGCGCATCGCCGTGATGTATGCGGGCCAGGTGATGGAGCACCAGCGCGTCGACCGGCTCTTCGCATCGCCGCAGCACCCCTACACCGAAGCACTGCTCGCGGCATTGCCCGAGCGAGCGGCGCCCGAAGGACGGCTTGCCACCATCAGCGGCGTGGTGCCCGGCGTGCACGACCGGCCTTCGGGCTGCCTGTTCGCGCCGCGCTGCAGCTACGTCACCACGCGCGCCTGCAACGTGCGTCCCGCACTGCGCGAGTGGCAGGGCGCCGAGGTGCGCTGCCACTATCCGCTCGGCGAGCCGGGTCGCATCGTGGCGATCGAGCAGGACCGGCCGCAACAGGTGCCCGCGGCGGAGGCGCTGCAATGAACAACGACAAGGGCGCGCCCGGCGACGTCGTGGTCGAAGCGACCAGTCTGCAGCGCACCTACGACGTGCGACGCGGGCTCTTTCGCGCGCCGGCGCATCTGCGCGCGGTGGGCGACATCTCGTTCCGCCTCGAGCGCGGCCGCACGCTGGCGGTGGTGGGCGAATCGGGCTGCGGCAAGTCCACGCTCGCGCGCATGGTCGCGCTGATCGAGAAGCCGACGGCCGGGCAGCTCACGCTCGTCGGCGCCGATGCGGTGAACCCGCCGGCCGAGCGCAAGCGCGAGCTGCGCCAGGCCGTGCAGTTGGTGTTCCAGAACCCCTACGGCTCGCTCAATCCGCGCAAGAAGATTTCGGCCGTGCTCGAAGACCCGCTCGCGATCAACACCACGATGGGGAAGTCGGAGCGCGCTGCAAAGGCACGCGAAATGCTCGCCCGAGTCGGCCTGCGCCCCGAGTACGCGAACCGCTATCCCCACATGTTCTCGGGCGGTCAACGCCAGCGCATCGCGATTGCGCGCGCGCTCATGCTGTCGCCGCGCCTCCTGGTGGCCGACGAGCCGGTGTCGGCGCTCGACGTGTCGATCCAGGCGCAGGTGCTGAACCTGCTGGCCGACCTGCAGGCCGAGTTGGGCCTCGCGTACCTCTTCATTTCGCACGACCTCGGCGTGGTGCGCCACATCGCGCATGACGTGCTCGTGATGTACCTCGGCCATGCGGTGGAGCAGGGCCCGAAGGGGCGCATCTTCGCGCGCCCGCTGCATCCGTACACGCAGGCGCTGCTCGCATCGACGCCGGGGCTCAGCAGCCAGCGCATCGTGCTCAAGGGCGAGCTGCCGTCGCCGCTGAATCCGCCCACGGGCTGCGTCTTCAACACGCGCTGCCAGCACGTGCAGCAGCGCTGCCGCGAAGAGCGCCCCTTGCTGCGCGCGCTCGACGAGCGGCTGGTGGCCTGCCACTACGCAGAGAAGTTCCTCGATGGCACGCCGCCCGTGCGCGCCGATGTTCCCGTGCTCGCCGTTCCGATGGCGACGAATCCCTGAGCTCATCCGTTTTTTCAACCGTGTCTGAAGGAGTCCTCATGAAGACCCAATCCTCCGTTTCGCGCCGCTCACGAATGCTGGCGCTCCTGGCACCGACAGCGCTTGCGGCCCTTACCCTGGCCGCGGGTGCTGTGTCAGCCAAGACGCTGGTGTATTGCTCCGAAGGAAGCCCAGAGAATTTCTATCCGGGCATGAACACCACCGGCACGTCGTTCGACGTGACCACGCAGGTCTACAACACCATCGTCGAGTTCGAGCGCGGCGGCACCAAGGTCATGCCGGGACTCGCTGAAAAGTGGGACATCTCGCCCGACGGCACCGTCTACACCTTTCACCTGCGCAAGGGCGTGAAGTGGCACACCACGAGCAAGAGCTTCAAGCCCACGCGCGACTTCAACGCCGACGACTTCATCTTCATGCTCGAGCGCCAGTGGAAGGAGAGCGATCCGTTCTTCAAGGTCACGAGCCAGAACCACTCGTACTTCAACGACATGGGCATGCCCAAGCTGCTGAAGTCAGTGGACCGCATCGATGACTTCACCGTGAAGATCACGCTCAACCAGGCCGAGGCGCCGTTCCTCGCGAATCTCGCGATGCAGTACGCGGGCATCCAGTCGAAGGAATACGCGATCGCGATGCTCAAGGCCGGCACGCCCGAGAAGGTGGACCAGGACCCGATCGGCACAGGCCCGTTCTACCTGGTGCAGTACCAGAAGGACGCGGTCATCCGCTTCAAGGCCTTCCCGCAGTACTGGGGCGGCAAGGCCAAGATCGACGACCTCGTGTTTGCGATCACGCCCGATGCGTCGGTGCGCTGGGCCAAGCTGCAGAAGGGCGAATGCCACGTCATGCCGTACCCGAACCCGGCCGACCTCGACGCGATCCGCAAGGACCCGAACGTGCAGGTGCTGGAGCAGCCGGGCCTGAACGTCGGCTACCTCTCGTACAACACGACGAAGAAGCCTTTCGACGATGTGCGCGTGCGCAAGGCCATCAACATGGCGATCAACAAGAAGGCGATCATCGACGGCGTCTACCTCACGACTGGCGTTGCGGCGAAGAACCCGATTCCGCCGACCATGTGGTCCTACAACGATGCGATCAAGGACGATCCGTACGACCCCGAAGCCGCGAAGAAGCTCTTGGCGCAGGCCGGGTTCCCCGACGGTTTCTCGACCGACCTGTGGGCCATGCCGGTGCAGCGCCCGTACAACCCGAACGCCAAGCGCATCGCCGAGCTGATGCAGGCCGACCTCGCCAAGATCAACGTCAAGGCTGAGATCAAGAGTTTCGAATGGGGCGAGTACCGCAAGCGCCTGCAGGCCGGCGAGCACCAGATGGGCATGCTGGGCTGGACCGGCGACAACGGCGATCCGGACAACTTCATGTACACGCTCCTGGGCTGCGCCTCGGCCAAGTCGGCGAGCGGCAGCAACATCTCGAAGTTCTGCTACCAGCCGTATGAAGACCTCGTGGTGAAGGCCAAGAGCACGGTGAAACAGGCCGACCGCGACGCGCTCTACAAGAAGGCGCAGGTCATCTTCAAGGAGCAGGCGCCGTGGTTCACCATCGCACACGCGGTGCAACTGAAGCCCGTGCGCAAGGAAGTGATCGACTTCAAGCTGAGCCCGTTCGGTCGCCACACCTTCTACGGCGTGGACATCAAGTAAGCGGTGGCTGAGCCCATCGCCATTGTCGCGGCGATGCACGAGGAGCTGAAGGCGCTCCTCGCGCAGATGCCCGATGAGCAGCGGGTGCGCGTTGCCGGGCGCGACTTCTGGGTCGGCCATCTGCATGGCCAGCCCGTGGTCGCGGTGCTGTCGCGCATCGGCAAGGTCGCCGCGGCGGTGACGGCCACGGTGCTGCTCGAACGCTTCGGCGTGCGGGCCATCGTGTTCAGTGGAGTCGCGGGCGGACTCGCGCCGGGCGTGAATGTCGGCGACGTTGTCGTGGCGACCGAACTGCTTCAGCACGACATGGATGCTTCGCCGCTCTTTCCGAAATACGAAGTGCCCTTGATGGGCGTTTCGCGCTTCACGGCCGACGCTGTCATCAGCGATGCGTTGGCGGTCGTTGCAGAAGAGTCGCTGCGTGACCCGGTGGGGCTGGTGGGGCAGGAGGCCGCCGATGAGTTCGGCCTTCGTTCACCGAAGGTCCATCGCGGCTTGCTGATCAGCGGCGACCGCTTCGTCTCGACCGCCGCCGAAAGCGAAGCGCTGCGGCGCCATCTGCCCGATGCACTCGCGGTGGAAATGGAAGGCGCCGCAGTGGCCCAGGTGTGCCACGACTATGGCGTGCCCTTCGCGGCGATGCGGACGATTTCGGACCGCGCCGACGACGAGGCCCACGGCGACTTCGCGCGCTTCATCGCCGAGGTCGCGAGCCGCTACAGCCTCGCGCTGGTCGGCGCGTGGCTCGCGAGGCTGCCGGCTACTTGAGCCAGCCGCGCCGGCGGAAGTACCACATCGGCACCAGCGCGCTCGCCGCCATCAGCACGATGGCATACGGATAGCCCATGGCCCAGTCGAGCTCGGGCATGAACTTGAAGTTCATGCCGTAGATGCTCGCGATCAGCGTGGGCGGCAGCAGCGCGACGCTCGCCACCGAGAAGATCTTGATGGTCTTGTTCTGGTTGATGTTGATGAAACCGACGGTCGCATCCATCAGGAAGTTGATCTTGTCGAACAGGAAGGCCGTGTGGTTGTCCAGCGATTCGATGTCGCGCAGGATCTGCCGGGCCTCTTCGAACTGCTCGGCGTTGAGCATCTTGCTGCGCATCATGAAGCTCACCGCGCGGCGCGTGTCCATCACGTTGCGGCGGATGCGGCCGTTCAAGTCTTCCTGCCGCGCGATGAGGCCGAGCACCTCGCCGGCCAACTCGTCGGTGACGTTGCCCGAGAGCACTTTCTTGCCGGCGACTTCGAGCTCGTCGTAGATGTTCTCCAGCGTGTCGGCCGAGTATTCGGCGTCGGCGTCGAAGAGTTTGAGCATCACCTCTTTCGCGTCTTCGATCAGCCCCGGCGCGCGGCGTGCGCGCATGCGCAGGAGGCGGAACACGGGCACGTCTTCGTCGTGGATCGAGAACAGCACGCCGCGGCTGCGCAGATCGGTGTTGTGCTGGTTGAGGATGAAAGCCACGCGCACGGTGCGCGGGTCTTCGTCGTCGTCGATCAGGAAGTCGGAACGGATGTGCAGTTCGCCGTTGTCTTCCTCGTAGAAGCGGGCGGATTCCTCGATGTCCTCGTCCATCGCGTCTTCGGGAATCGACAGGCCGTAGTACTGCTTGATCCAGCGCTTTTCCTCGAGCGTGGGGGATTCGAGGTCGACCCAGATCGGCTGGAACTTGGAGAGCTCTTCGAGCGACTCGATCTCTTCCTGGACGAGGCGGCCGTTGGCGAGCGTAAAGATGTTGAGCATGGGCTCACTCCCGGGGATGACTGAAACGGTGGGCGAGGGAGGGGCGCTTTCAATTCCCGGGCCCGGCGCGAGCGCGTCAGAGGGGAGTTGAAAGCTGCCGAGACGGGGCGGTTTCCATGGGGAGTCTCCGGTTGCAGCGAGGCGCGATTATGTCACCGGCCACATGGCGGCAACCTGACTGAACTGGACGGACATACAGTAAAGTCGTGCCCCATGCAGACCGCTGCGTCCCCCGTTTTTTCCGCTGCGCCAAAGACCCAGGCCGAGCGCCTTGCCGCGGCGTTGGCCACGCTCAACGACGACCAGCGCGCAGCCGTCGAGCACGGCGTCGGCGCTGCGGTGGCCGACGATCACCGCCCGCTGCTGGTGATCGCCGGCGCCGGCTCCGGCAAGACCAGCACGCTGGCGCATCGGGTGGCGCACCTGATCGCAGACGGGGTCGATCCGCAGCGCCTGCTGCTGCTGACTTTCTCGCGCCGCGCCGCGCAGGAAATGGAGCGCCGCGCGGGCCAGGTGCTGGCCAAGGTGCTCGGCCTCAAGTCGGAACGCCCGCCCGCGCTGCCGTGGGCCGGCACCTTTCACGGCATCGGGGCGCGGCTCTTGCGCGAGTACGCGCAACAGATCGGACTCGACGAGAACTTCACGATCCACGACCGCGGCGATGCCGAAGACCTGATGGGGCTGGTGCGCCACGAGCTGGGCCTGTCTTCCACGGTCAACCGCTTCCCGCGCAAGGGCACGTGTCTCTCGATCTATTCACGCTGCGTGAACACGCGCGCTTCGGTGGCCGAGGTGCTGAAGGACGCCTTCCCGTGGTGCGGCGAATGGGAGGCCGAGCTCAAGAAGCTGTTCGGCGCCTACGTCGAAGCCAAGCAACAACAGAACGTGCTCGACTATGACGACCTGCTGCTCTACTGGGCCGAGATGGTCGCCGAGCCCGCGCTGGCCGAGGCCGTGGGCGCGCGCTTCGACCACGTGCTGGTCGACGAGTACCAGGACACCAACCTGCTTCAGGCCTCGATCCTGCTGGCGATGAAGCCCGATGGGCGCGGCGTCACGGTGGTGGGGGACGACGCGCAATCGATCTACTCGTTCCGCGGCGCGACGGTGCGCAACATCCTCGATTTCCCTTCGCAGTTCAGTCGGGAGGCAAGGGTGGTCACGTTGGAGCGCAACTACCGCTCGACGCAGCCGATCCTCGATGTGTCGAACCGCGTGATCGCGCAGGCGGCCGAGCGGCACGCCAAGACGCTCTGGACCGACAAGCCCTCCGCCGGCAAGCCGCAACTGGTGCTGGTGCCCGACGAGGCGGGGCAGGCGCGTTGGGTGGCCGACAAGGTGCTCGCGCACCGCGAAGGCGGGCTCGCGCTCAAGTCGCAGGCGGTGCTGTTTCGCACCTCGTCGCACAGCGCTGCGCTCGAACTGGAACTGGCGCGCCGCAACATCCCGTTCGTGAAGTTCGGCGGGCTCAAGTTTCTCGAGGCCTCGCATGTGAAGGACCTGCTCGCCGTGCTGAGGTTTGCCCAGAACCCGCGCGGGCGCATGGCGGGCTTTCGCGTCACGCAGCTGATTCCGGGCATCGGGCCCATCACCGGCACGCGCTTGCTCGATGCGATGGACCAGGCGGCCGATCCGGCCGCGGCCGTGCGCGACTTCGTGCCGCCGTCCGCGGCACGCGAGCAGTGGGCCGGGTTCGCCGAGGCCTACGCCGCGTTGCGTGCGCCGTCGCTGGCGTGGCCGGCCGATGTGGAGCTGGCGATGGGCTGGTATCTGCCGCACCTGGAGCGGCTCTACGACGACACCTCCGGCGTGCGCCGTCAGGACGTGGAGCAACTGGTGCGCCTCGCCGCCGGCTACGGTTCGCGTGAGCGCTTCCTGACCGAGCTCACGCTCGATCCGCCCGAAGCCACGAGCGATCGTCCGGGGCCGCCGCTGCTCGATGAGGACTACCTGATCCTTTCCACCATCCATTCGGCTAAGGGCCAGGAATGGAACTCGGTGCATGTGCTCAATGTGGTCGACGGCTGCCTGCCGGCCGATGTGGCGCAGAGCGCGCACGAACTCGAGGAAGAGCGGCGCCTGCTCTATGTCGCGATGACGCGGGCCCGCGACCACCTGCACCTCCTGGTGCCGCAGCGCTTCTACATCACGCAGCAGGCGGTGCGGGGCGACCGGCATCTCTATGCGAATCGCACGCGCTTCATCACGGAATCGGATCTCGCTGGCTTCGAGCAGCAGACCTGGCCACCACCGCCGGTACAGCCGCCCGCGGTGCCTCCGCCCGCCGCCGTGATCGACTTGCGCAACCGCATGCGCGCGGCCTGGCGCTGAAGCGGCTGGCCCTTCGCCCGGGAGGGTCACCGGGCGAGAAGCGCGTTAACACTTGCAAGCAAAGCGCCACGAAGGCGGGCCAAGCTGCAAGGGCAGCTATGGATTCAATAGCGGATTGAAGCAGGCCCCAGGCGCTCTCGCCACCCGGAGAACCCAGGTATTGCAATACCGTGACAGCTTGGGCATAGTGAATCGACCGACCCCTCTTTCTTCCCCTTCCTCCTCTTCTCTCCCTTCTCCCGCACCACACCTGTTTCGCCGGCCACGCTCCATTCCGGAGCGGGGTCATTTCCCCAACCGTCAATTCTCAGGAGGTCATTCATGAATTTGACGATCAGCGGTCATCACCTCGACGTCACCCCTGCCTTGCGCACCTACGTCACGAGCAAGCTGGACCGGATCACACGGCACTTCGACCAGGTGGTCGATGTGAAGGTGATCCTCACGGTGGAAAAGCAGAAGGAAAAGGAACGCCGCCAAAGGGCGGAGTGCAACATTCACGTCAAGGGCAATGACATGTTCGCGGAGTCGAGCCACGCTGATCTCTACGCTGCGGTCGATGAGCTGGTCGACAAGCTCGACCGCCAGGTGGTTCGCCACAAGGACCGCCTGCAGGACCACCATCACGTGGCGCCCAAGCGCGTGATGTGAACAAGGAGCGGGGCTCTCGGGCCCGCTCGCACCACAGGCCGCCTTTGGGCGGCCTTTTGCTTTTCCGACTACCGCCATCGGACTTTGGGGTTTTCTGCTGGTTTCTGCCGGCTTCTGCCTGGGGCAGCGAGGCCTCTGGGCAACATGTAAACAGAAAGTAGATAGGGGGACTGGGGGTTTTTACCAACCGGGTGCATAATCGCCCCCGCTCTGCTCCCACCATGAATCGCCTCGCGTCCATCCTGCCGCCCGCCCAAGTGCTTGTGAGCGTTGACGCTACCAGCAAGAAACGTGCTTTCGAAGAAGCTGGCCTTCTGTTCGAAAGCCTCCATGGCCTGGGGCGCGCCCTCATCACCGACAGCCTCTTTGCGCGCGAGCGCCTCGGCTCTACCGGCCTGGGTCACGGCGTCGCCATTCCGCATGGCCGCATCAAGGGCCTCAAGGCGCCGATGGCCGCGGTGTTCCAGCTGGCGAATCCCATCGGTTTCGACGCTCCCGACGAGCAACCCGTCGCGCTGCTGATCTTCCTGCTGGTACCCGAAGCGGCCACGCAGAAGCACCTCGAAATCCTCTCTGAAATCGCCGAGCTGCTGAGCGACGCCAGCCTGCGCGAGCAGATCAAGTCCAGCACCGACGCCGCCGCCTTGCACGGCCTGATCGCCGGCTGGCAGTCGACCCAAGTCGCCTGAGTGCATGCGTCGGCGTGCGCGGCTGCTGCTAAGCTGCGCGACACCTCCCCTGTCCCTCATCCATCCAATGCCGGCGCCGAGCGCCGCCTTCTGAACGCATGAAGCCGACCGTCATCAGCGCCGATGCCATGTTCGAGGAGTTCCGCGGGTCGCTCCGCTGGGAGTGGCTCGCGGGGCTCGGCGCTTCGGAGCGCCAGTTCGATCCCGAGGTCATCAGCCGCGCCCAGTCGGCGGCCGACCTGGTCGGTTACCTCAATTACATCCACCCTTACCGCGTGCAGATCCTCGGCGCCCGCGAGGTGGCTTATCTCACGCGCGGCAGTCCCGACGACTGCGCGCGCCGTATCGCCCGCATCGTCACGCTGGAGCCGCCGATGCTGGTGCTGGCCGACGGCCAGGCGCCGCCGGACGAGCTGCTGTCGATCTGCGAGCGCGCCCAGTTGCCGCTCTTCGCCACGCGCGAATCGTCGGCCTTCGTGATCGACCTGCTGCGCGCCTACCTGTCCAAGCATTTCGCCGAGCGCACCTCGATGCACGGCGTGTTCATGGACATCCTGGGCATGGGCGTGATGATCACGGGCGAGTCGGGCCTCGGCAAAAGCGAGCTCGGCCTGGAGCTGATCTCGCGCGGCAACGGCCTGGTGGCCGACGATGCGGTCGACCTCTACCGCATCAACCAGAACACCATCGAGGGCCGCTGCCCCGACCTGCTGCTGAACCTGCTGGAAGTGCGCGGCATCGGCCTCCTGGACATCCGCGCGATCTTCGGCGAGACGGCGGTGCGCCGGAAGATGCGCCTGAAGCTCATCGTGCACCTGGTGCGCCGTGACAGCTTCGAGCGCGACTACGAGCGCATGCCCTCGGCGCCGCTCACGCAGGACGTGCTGGGCATTCCGGTGCGCAAGGTCATCATCCAGGTGGTGGCGGGGCGAAACATCGCCGTGCTGGTCGAGGCGGCCGTGCGCAATTCGATCCTGCAGCTGCGCGGCATCGACACCTATGCGGATTTCGTGGCACGCCACCACAAGGCGATGGAAACCGGCCAAGACTGACCCCGTTTTGCCAGGGACACCGCGGAACCGGCTTTGCCGGGCCGCCGGTGTCGCCCCCTGAAAGGGGGTTGGCGAAGCGACACGAAGTGCGCGAAGACTGGGGGTAAGCCCTGTTCTAGCGCTTCTTTACGCAGTCGCCGCAGAGGCCGTAGAGCGACATCGCGTGGTCCTGCAGGATCCAGCCCTTGTCCTTGGAAATCATCTGCTGGCGGCGCTCGATCTCGGCGTCGTAGAACTCCTCGACCTTGCCGCACGAGGTGCAGATCAGGTGGTCGTGGTGCGTGCCTTCATTCAGTTCGTAGACCGCCTTGCCGCTCTCGAAGTGGCTGCGCTCCAGGATGCCGGCCTGCTCGAACTGCGTGAGCACGCGGTAAACGGTGGCAAGGCCAATGTCGGAATGTTCGTTGAGCAGGACGCGAAACACGTCTTCGGCCGTCATGTGCCGCTGGCTGCCCGTCTGGAAGATTTCCAGAATCTTCAGGCGTGGCAAGGTGGCCTTGAGGCCGGTATTTTTGAGTTCGTCGATATTGGCCATGATGGTTCCTGCGCCCTGTGCCGCGGTCAGGTCCTGAAAAGGCCAGCCGCTACAATGGCCGATCATATCGCTACCCCCTTTTCCTCCCATGCTTGCCATTTTCCAACGCCGTTCCTGGCTGCTGGCTGCTGCCGTCGCCGCGACGCTCTGCCTCGGTGCCTGCAGCGGTTTCAGCGATCGCACGCGTGGCGCGCTGGCCGCGGTCACGCCCTACAAGGTCGAAGTGGTCCAGGGCAATTTCGTGTCGAAGGAGCAGGTCGCGGCGCTCAAGCCCGGCATGTCGCGCCAGCAGGTGCGTGAAATCCTCGGTACTTCGCTGCTGAACGACGTATTCCATGCCAATCGCTGGGACTACGTGTTCACCATCCGCCGCCAGGGCGTCGAACCCCAGGAGCGCCACCTGACTGTGTTCTTCAACGGCGAGCTGATGGACCGCTTCGTAGGCGACGAGATGCCCAGCGAAGAAGAATTCGTCGCCACGCTCGACACCCGCAAGAAAACGGGCAAGGTGCCCCCGCTCGAGGCCACGGAAGACGAGCTCAAGAAGTTCGCGCCGGCCAAGGACCAGAAAACCGATGCCGCCGCCTCGGCGACCATCGTGCCTCCGCTGCCTGCCGCCTACCCCCCGCTCGAAGCCGCGCGCTGAGCGCAACCAGAGCGGGCGGCGCCCGCCGAGTCAGGCGGCGTCCGTCCGGTCCCCCATGGTTCCAAGTGGCCTGCGGGCCATTCCGATGACTGAATCCGCGTGACTCAACCTACCTCTTCCTCCCCCTCCGCCACTTCCGCGCCGCGCCGCATCGCCATCGCCGGCGCTTCGGGCCGCATGGGCCACATGCTGATCGAGGCCGTGCGCAATGCGCCTGACTGCCGCTTGGCCGGCGCCCTCGACATCGCCGGCAGCGAAGCCATCGGCACCGACGCCGCCGCTTTCCTCGGCTTCACGAGCGGCGTGCCCATCGTGGCGGACCTGCGCACGGGCCTGAAAGATGCGCAGGTGCTCATCGACTTCACCCGCCCCGAAGGCACGCTCGCGCACCTCGCGGTCTGCCGCGAGCTCGGCGTGCAGGCCGTGATCGGCACCACCGGCTTCAGCGACGCGCAGAAGGCCGAGATCGCCGAGATCGCGAAAGACGTGGCCATCATGCTGGCCCCCAACATGAGCGTGGGCGTCAACGTCACCTTCAAGCTGCTCGAGATGGCGGCCAAGGCGATGTCGACCGGTTACGACATCGAGATCATCGAGGCCCACCACCGCCACAAGGTCGACGCGCCCTCGGGCACCGCGCTCAAGATGGGCGAAGTCATTGCCGACGCGCTGGGCCGTGATCTCAAGGACTGCGCCGTCTACGCCCGCGAAGGCATCACGGGCGAGCGCGATCCGTCGACCATCGGCTTCTCGGCCATCCGCGGCGGCGACATCGTCGGCGACCACACCGTGCTGTTCGCGGGCATCGGCGAGCGCATCGAGATCACCCACAAGTCGTCGAGCCGCGTGACCTACGCGCAGGGCGCCCTGCGCGCGGTGCGCTTCCTGGCCGAGCAGAAGGCCGGCCTGTTCGACATGTACGACGTGCTCGGTCTGCGTTAAGGCCAACTCCGATGAGCGTCCTCGAACTGCTGACCCATGGCGACGGCGTCAGCCGCTCGGTGGCGGCGCTCTTGCTGGCGATGTCGATCGCGAGCTGGGTCGTGATTCTCTGGAAGACGTGGCTGCTGCGCGGCGGCACGCGCGATGTGCTGCGCAGCATTGCGGCGTTCTGGCAGTCGGCCACGCTGGCCGATGCCGAGCAGAAGCTCCAGGCTTTCGACCGCGCAGCGCTGGTGCTGCCCGCGGTCGTTGCCATCAAGAATGCGGCGGCCGTCAATGTCAATGGAACGCTGGGCGCCACGGCCGATCGCAACCAGCGCCTCACGCGCGTGCTGCGCGATGCCTTGCACGGCGCATTGCGGCGCCTGCAGGCCGGGCAGATTCTTCTTGCCACTGTCGGCGCCACGGCGCCCTTCGTAGGGTTGCTCGGCACGGTCTGGGGCATCTACGGCGCGCTGACGGGCATCGCGGGCCAGACCGGCGGCTTCACCATCGACAAGGTGGCCGGCCCCGTCGGCGAAGCGCTCGTCATGACCGCCTTCGGTCTGGCGGTCGCCATTCCGGCCGTGCTGGCCTACAACGTCTTCGGACGCGTCATCGGCCGCATCGAAGCCGAGCTCGAAGGCTTCGCGCACGACCTGCTCGGCAGCTTCGGCGCGGCGCCCGCGCCCATTGCACCGCCGCCCGCGCGGCCGATGCCGGTCTAGGAGCTTCGAGAACCATGGCCTTCGGACGCACCTCGCTCGGCAGCAGCGCCGCAGGCGGCGGGCGTGCGACGGGCGCCTGCGGGCAACGGCCGCTCTCGGACATCAACGTCACGCCGCTGGTCGACGTGATGCTGGTGCTGCTGGTGATCTTCATCATCACGGCGCCGCTGATGGCCAGTTCGATCAAGCTCGACCTGCCGCAGACCGATGCCGGCCAGCCCAACGACACGCCCAAGTTCGTGAGCCTCGCGGTCGATGCATCGGGCAAGGTGTTCCTGAACGACAAGCCCGTGACCGACGAAGAGCTGGCAGCCCAGCTCGAGAAGTCCGCGGCGGACAGCAAGGACACCGAAGTGCAATTGCGCGCCGATCAGACCGTGCCCTACGGCAAGGTGGTGGCGCTCATGGGTATTGCGAACAAGGCGGGGTTGAGCCGCATCGGGTTCGTGACCGAGGCCGAAGCGGCCCCCGAAAAGCCGCGCTGAGCTGTCCGTCTCAGCCGAGCACCACCGGCTTCGTGTTCCAGATCTCATGCGCGTACTGCGCAATCGTGCGGTCCGAAGAGAACGCCCCCATCCCCGCCACATTGAGAATCGCCATCCGCGTCCACGCGTCCGAATCGCGGTAGAGCGCATCGACCTCGGCCTGCCTGGCGACATAGCCCGCGTAGTCGGCCAGCAGCAGGTAGTGGTCGCCCCAGTTCACCAGCGCGTCGTAGATGCCCTGGTAGCGTGACGGCTCGCCCGGCGAGAACGCGCCGTCGCGGATCGCATCCAGCACGCGCTTCAACTCCGAGTTCTCCTCGTAGATCTCGCGCGGCTGGTACCCGCGTGCCCGGATGTCCGCCACCTCCGGCGTCGTGTTGCCGAAGATGAAGATGTTCTCCGGCCCCACGTTCTCGCGCATCTCCACGTTGGCGCCGTCGAGCGTGCCGATGGTGAGCGCGCCGTTCAGCGCGAACTTCATGTTGCCGGTGCCCGAGGCCTCGGTGCCCGCGGTGGAAATCTGCTCCGACAGGTCGGCCGCCGGCATGATGATTTCCGCCAGGCTCACGCTGTAGTTCGGCAGGAACACCACCTTCAGCAGCTTGCCCACGCGCGCATCGGCGTTGATGGTGCTCGCCACGTCGTTGATGAGACGGATCACCAGCTTGGCCATCGCATACGCCGAAGCCGCCTTGCCTGCGAACACCACCACGCGCGGCACGATGTCGAGGGGCGTGCCGGCCGCTTGCGCGTCGAGGATGCGGTGATAGCGCGTCACCACATGCAGCACGTTGAGCAGCTGCCGCTTGTATTCGTGGATGCGCTTGACCTGCACGTCGAACATCGCGTCGGTGTCCAGGTCGATCTTCAGGTGCTCTCCGACCCAGTTGGCCAGCCGCAGCTTGTTCTCGCGCTTGGCGTGGCGGAACGCGCGCACGAACGCGGGTTGCGCGGCCATGGGCTTGAGCGCCTCGAGTTGCGACAGGTCGCGCCGCCAGCCCTTGCCGATGCGCTGGTCGAGCAGCCCGGCCAGCGGCGGGTTGGCCTGCGCCAGCCAGCGGCGCGGCGTGACGCCGTTGGTCTTGTTGTTGAAGCGCTCGGGAAAGATCTTGTCGAAGTCCGCAAAAATCGACTGCTTCATCAGCTCCGAATGCAGCCCCGACACGCCGTTGATCGAGTGGCTCGCGAGCACCGCCACATACGCCATGCGCACGCGCCGCTCGCCCGCTTCATCCACCAGCGAAAGCCGGCGCATCAGCTCCACGTCGTTGCCGACCTTCTGCGTCACGGTGGCGAGGAACTTCGCGTTCATGTCGTAGATGATCTGCAGGTGCCGCGGCAATATGCGGCCCAGCATTTCCACCGGCCAGGTCTCCAGTGCCTCGTGCATCAGCGTGTGGTTGGTGTAGCTGAACACCTTCTGCGTGTGCGCCCAGGCCTCGTCCCAGGCGAGGCCGTGTTCGTCGAGCAAAAGGCGCATGAGCTCGGGCACCGCGAGCACCGGGTGCGTGTCGTTCAGGTGGATGCTGACCTTCTCGGAGAGCTGGTCGAAGGTCTTGTGGCTGCGCAGATACCGCCGCAGCAGGTCCTGCACGCTCGCGCTGCAGAAAAAATACTCCTGGTGCAGCCGCAGCTCGCGCCCCGAGGGCGTGGAGTCGTCGGGGTAGAGCACGCGCGAGACGTTCTCCGACTGGTTCTTGCTTTCCACCGCGCCCATGTAGTTGCCGCGGTTGAAGGCCGAGAGGTCGATCTCCTCGGTGGCGCGCGCTGACCACAGCCTGAGCGTGTTGGTGGCCTGCGTGCCGTAGCCCGGGATGATGGTGTCGTAGGCCACGGCCAGCACGTCGTGCGTGTCGACCCAGTCGGCCGCGCCGTAGGGTGCGTTGGTGCCTTCGCGCTTTTGCACATGGCCGCCGAAGCGCACGCGGTAGTTCACCTCGGGCCGCTGGAACTCCCAGGGGTTGCCGCGCGTGAGCCAGTAGTCGGGCGTTTCCACCTGCTGGCCGTCGACGATGCGCTGGCGGAACATGCCGTATTCGTAGCGGATGCCATAGCCCATGCCGGGCACGCCGAGCGTGGCCATCGAATCGAGGAAACAGGCCGCGAGCCGCCCGAGGCCGCCGTTGCCGAGCGCCGCATCGGGCTCGCGCTCGGCCAGCGCCGACATGTCGACGCCGAAGTCGGCCAGGGCTTCGCGCACCGTGTCGTAGAGGTCGACCGCGAGCAGCGCGTTCGTGAAGGTGCGCCCGATGAGGAACTCCATCGAGAGGTAATAAACGCGCTTCAGGTCCTGCGCGTAGTTGGCGCGCGTGGTCATCATCCAGCGCTCGACCAGCTGGTCGCGTACGGCTTGCGAGGTGGCGTTGAGCCAGTCGTCCTGGCTGGCGGCGACCGGGTCTTTGCCGACCGCGTAGATCAGCTTGTTGGCCACGGCGCGCTTGAAGGCCGCGACGTCGCGGTCGGGATGGTCGTAGGCGAAGTCTTTGATCGTCATGGTGGGTGGCGTTCTCGTAGTGAGTGGTGTTGTGTCTGCCGTGCGCTGGATCAGGTGGGCGCCAGCGCCTGCCGGTAGACGTCGATGTATTGCGCGGCGGCCGTGGCCCAGTCCGCCGGGCGCCGCATGGCGTTGCCGCGCACGCGGCGCCAGTCGGGCGCGCGCTCGTAGAGGGCGAAGGCGCGGCGCAGCGCGCGTTCGTAGTCGGCTGCGTCGAAGCGGTCGAACACGAAGCCGGTGGCCTCGCCGCTCGCCATGTCTTCCAGCGTGCTGTCGACCACCGTGTCGGCGAGGCCGCCGACGCGGCGCACCAGCGGCAGGCTGCCGTATTTCAGGCCGTACATCTGCGTGAGGCCGCAGGGCTCGAAAAGCGAAGGCACCAGCGTCACGTCGCCGCCGCCGAAGAGCTGGTGCGCGAGCGTTTCGTTGTAGCCGATGGTGACGCTGACCGATTGCGGCGCCGCCGCCGCGCGCTGGCGAAAAGCCTCTTCGAGCCATGCTTCGCCGCTGCCCAGCAGCGCGAGCTGGCCGCCCTGCGCGAGCAATGCATCGATGCCGCCGAGCACGAGGTGCAGGCCCTTCTGTTCGGTGAGCCGGCTCACCAGGATGAAGAGCGGCGCGTCTGGCCGCTCGGCCAGGCCGAGCTGATGCTGCAGCACCGCCTTGCAGCGCGCCTTGCCCGCCATGTGGCGGCCTTCGGGCGTGTGATAGCCCTGCACCAGCGCGGTATCGGCGGCGGGGTTCCAGACCTTGTCGTCCACCGCGTTGAGGATGCCGGTGAGCGCGCCGCTGCGCTGGCGCAGCAGGCCGTCGAGGCCGCAGCCCTGCTCGGGCGTCTGGATCTCGCGCGCGTAGGTCGGGCTCACGGTGGTGATGCGGTCGGCGAAGTGCAGGCCGGCCTTCATGAAGGAGACCTGTCCGTGGTATTCGAGCCCGTTCATGTGGAAGGCAGGCGCGGGCAAGCCGAGGTCGGCGAAGTTCCAGGGCGCGGAAATGCCCTGGTAGGCGAGGTTGTGCACGGTGAACACGCTGCCGGCGCGCGTCGAGCCGGCTTCGCGCGCGAAGTGCAGGTAGGCCGGCGCCAGGCCCGCGTGCCAGTCGTGCGCGTGCACGACCTCGGGCTGCCACGCCGGGTCCAGTCCTTGCGCGAGTTGCGCCGCCGCCCAGCCGAGCAGCGCGAAGCGCCGGTGGTTGTCGCCGTAGGGCTGGCGCGTGGCGTCTTCGTAGGGATTGCCAGGCCGGTCGTACAGCGCCGGCGCATCGATCACGTAGGCGGGTATCGGCGGCGCACCGTCGATGGCGATGTGCCCCGCGCGCAGCGCGAAGCGCTCGCTGCCCCAGGGCGCGGTGAGCTCGGCCACCGGCGCCAGGTCGCGCACGCCGGCCACGATGGCCGGAAAACCCGGCAGCAGCACGCGCGCGTCCTGCCCCGCGGCCATGAGCGCGAGGGGCAGGGCGCCGGCGACATCCGCCAGGCCGCCGGTCTTGAGCAGGGGAAAGAGTTCGGCGCTGACCTGGAGGATTCGCATCGTTCGTGGCGGTGACGGCGGCGGCGTCAGGCGGTCAATCGTTTCAGCATTTCGCGGGTGACCAGCACCACGCCGGTCTCGGTGCGCTCGAAGCGGGCCGCATCGGCGGCGGCATCCTCGCCGATCACCATGTCGTCGGGAATCACGCAGCCGCGGTCGATCACCACCTTGCTGAGCCGGGCGCCGCGGCCCACCTCGACATCGGGCAGCAGCACCGCCTCGTTGATCTCGCAGAACGAATGGATGCGCACGCCCGAGAACAGCACCGAGCTGCTCACCTTGGAGCCCGAGACGATGCAGCCGCCCGAGACGATGGTGTTGACCGTCATGCCGTGCTTGCCGTCGCGGTCGAGCACGAACTTGGCAGGGGGCAGTTGCCGCTGGTAGGTCCAGATGGGCCAGTCGGTGTCATAGATGTCGAGTTCGGGGGTGATCGAGGCCAGGTCGAGGTTGGCTGCCCAGAATGCATCAATCGTGCCCACGTCGCGCCAGTAGGCCTTGGCGTCGGGTCCGCGCGAGGCCCGCGTGACGCACGACATGCCGAAGGGATGCGCCAGCGCGCGGCCCTGCGCCACGGCGCGCGGGATGATGTCCTTGCCGAAGTCGTGGCTCGAATCGGGGTTGGCGGCGTCTTCCTCGAGCAGTTGGTAGAGGTAGTTGGAGTCGAACACGTAGATGCCCATGCTGGCCAGCGCCACGTCGGGGTGGCCGGGCATGGCGGGCGGGTCAGCCGGCTTCTCGAGAAAGGCAGTGATCTGGCGGCCGTCGTCGATGGCCATCACGCCGAACGCCGTGGCCTCCATGCGCGGCACCTCGATGCAGCCCACGGTGCAGCCCAGGCCGCGCTCGGCATGGTCCTTCACCATGATCGAGTAGTCCATCTTGTAGATGTGGTCGCCGGCCAGCACCACCACGTAGTCGTGCTTGGTCGAGCGGGTCTGGATGATGTCCAGGTTCTGGAACACCGCGTCGGCCGTGCCGCGATACCAGTGCTCGTCGCCCACGCGCTGCTGGGCGGGCAGCACGTCGACCATCTCGTTGAGCTCGGCCCTGAGGAAGCTCCAGCCGCGCTGCAGGTGGCGCATGAGCGAGTGCGACTTGTACTGCGTGACCACCGCCATGCGCCGGATGCCGGAATTGAGGCAGTTCGACAAGGCGAAATCAATGATGCGGAACTTGCCGCCGAAGTACACGGCCGGCTTGGCGCGCCGGTCGGTGAGCTGCTTGAGGCGCGAGCCGCGGCCGCCGGCCAGCACCAGGGCGATGGTGCGGCGAACCAGTTGATGGGCCTGCAGGGGTTCCTGCGAGGGGGGGGTGCCGAGCTTGTTGTCCATCCTGTGTCTCCGTTCGTTCGTTCGTTCGTTGGAATTCGGTCATCAGAGTTTCTATCGCGAGGCTAGCACCGCGCCGCGCGCATGGCTTCTACGTTCTTGCAATCCGGATGCTCGAGCAAGACACCTCCACCGCATCGCCGAGTGCCTGGGGCGAGGCGTCGTGGTCATGCCCCGGATCGGTCGAGAGACGGTGGCGCCAGTTGCCCGGGGGCAGCGTGAAATTCACTGTCTCCGCCCCCGCATTGACCAGCACCAGCCATGTGCCCGCGTCCTTGCTCTCCGCGCTTTCGTTGTTGTCGAAAAGGATCGCAAGCGCCGTGCCCGCATGCCAGTCGTGGGGCGCCATCGGCTGGCCGTCGGGGCGCAGCCAGCGGATGGCCGGTGCGCCCTCGGGCGGATCGGCCGGCCACCAGCGCGTGCTGCGCAGCACCGGTGCTTCGCGGCGCAGGGCCGAAAGGCGCGCGACGAAATCGCTCGTGCGCGCCATGTCGCTGGCGGGATCGGACGCGCCGATCCATGCGAGCCAGGTGGTCTCGTTGTCCTGGCAGTAGGCGTTGTTGTTGCCCTGCTGGCTGTGGCCGAGTTCGTCGCCGGCCAGCAGCATCGGCGTGCCTTGGGAGAGCAGCAGCACCGCGAGCAGCGCGCGCTGCAGGCGGCTGCGTTTGGCCAGCACGCCCGCGTCGTCGCTCGGGCCTTCGACCCCGCAGTTGTTGCTCAGGTTGTGGCCGTGGCCGTCGCGGTTGTTCTCGCCGTTCGCGAGGTTGTGGCGCTCTTCGTAGCTCACGAGGTCGCGCAGCGTGAAGCCGTCGTGCGCGGTGATGAAGTTGACGCTCGCCGTCGGCGCGCGGCCGTGGTGGGCGAACTGGGTGCTCGAGGCGGTGAAGCGGTGTGCGAAATCGCCGAGACCACTTGCGTCGTCGCGCCCTCGCCGCAGCCAGAAGCCGCGCTGTGTGTCGCGGTAGCGGTCGTTCCATTCGAGCCAGCCTGATGGGAACTCGCCGAGCCGGTAGCCGCCGGGGCCGATGTCCCACGGCTCCGCGATCAGCAGCGTGCGCGAGAGCACCGGGTCTTGCGCGATGGCCGCGAAGAAGGGCGCGCGCGCATCGAACCCCGTCTTCGCATCGCGTCCCAGCACCGGTGCGAGGTCGAAGCGGAAGCCGTCGACGCCCATCTCGCACGCCCAGAAGCGCAGGCTGTCCATCACGAGTTGCAGCACGCGGGGCTCGCGGAGGTTCAGGCAGTTGCCGGTGCCCGTCCAGTTTTCGTAGAGCGCGCGGTCGTCCTCGCGCAGGTGGTAGTACAAGGCGTTGTCGATGCCGCGCATCGAGAGCGTCGGGCCGACCTCGTCGCTCTCGGCGCTGTGGTTGTAGACCACGTCGATCACCAGTTCCATGCCGCGCGCATGCACCGCCTCGGCCATCGCGCGGAACTCGCTCGCGGGTGTGGTGTCGGGGCGGCCGCTCCAGTAGCGCGCCTCGGGCGCGAACCAGCCGATGGTGTTGTAGCCCCAGTAGTTGGAGAGGTTCATGGCGAGCAGGCGCTGTTCGTCGGCGCGATGCTGCACGGGCATGAGGCTGAGCGTGGTGACGCCCAGGCGCTGCAGGTGGTCGAGCACTGCGGGCTCGGCGAGGCCGGCGTAGGTGCCGCGCAAGGGGGCGGGCACGCCGGGGTGCAGGCGGGTCTGGCCGCAGACGTGCAGTTCGTAGAGGACGCGATCTGTTGCCGCGATGCGTGCGTGGCCTGGAGGCGTTGCGTCGCTTCTGCTCGCCGTCGTCACGCGTCCCTTGAGGGCGACTGTTCCGTTGTCGCGGGTGTCGCGTTGATCGGGATTTGCCGGGTCGTGGCCGAGGAAGAGGCCGCTGCCGTTGTAGCGGCCGACGATCTCTCGCGCATACGGATCGAGCAGCAGCTTGGCGGGGTTGAAGCGTTGGCCTTCATGCGGCGCCCAAGGGCCGTGGACGCGGTAGCCGTAGACGAGGCCTTCGTGCCCGCTCGGCAGCAGGCCGTGCCAGATGCCATCGGTGCATGCAGGCAGCTGGAGGCGTTGCTGTTCGTTCTGCCCCGTGCTGTCGAAAAGACACAGTTCTACGGACTCTGCGGTGGGGGCTGCTAATGCGAAATTGACGCCTTCTTTTGATGGCGTTGCGCCCAAGGGGAATGGAGTGCCTGGGCTCAGCATTCTTGTTGCCCTTGGGTTTGTTTTTTTTCCGAGGCCGGGTCTCGCCCCGGCAGGCGACCTACTTTTCTTTGCTTCGCCAAAGAAAGGTAGGCAAAAGAAAGGCGACCCCACTGTCTGCGACCCTCCGCTTCGCTGCGGGCAACCTGCGGTGCTCGCGGTTCGCGGGGTCTCGCAGAACTCGCTTCGCTCAAACAGCTGCGAGCCCTGATCCGCGAACCGCTGCGCTCCTCGGCGCAGCCAGAGGGGATTGGAGACAACACGGGCCATCGCTTTGCTCGGCCCGAGGGGCAGACACGCTTTGCGTGTCTGCCTTGCATTGGCTGTTGGTATTGCCCTGCCGAGCGCAGCGATGGCACGTCCGAAAGCCCTTCTGTATGCGCCGAGGAGCGGAGCGTTTCGCGGATCAGGGCTCGCCCTTGTTTGAGCGAAGCGAGTTTGGGCGAGACCCCGCGAAACGTGAGCACCGCAGGTTGCCCGAAGCGAAGCGTAGGGACGCAGACAGCAGGGTCGCCTTTTCTTTGCTTACGTTCTTTTGGCGAAGCAAAAGAAAGTAAGTCGCCCGCCGGGGCGAGACCCGGCCTCGGGAAAAAAGACGATTCAAGACCCATCAAACCAACACCCACATCACAGTCGCGAGAGGCGGAACACTGACCGAAACCGAATCTGCCTTCCCATGCCAAGGCACAGGCGAGCTTTCAACGATCCCGTTCCCCACACCACTCCCCCCATACACCGCCCCATCCGTATTGATGATCTCCCGATAAGCCCCCGCAACAGGAACCCCCAGCCGATACGCATGCCGAGGCAACGGCGTGAAGTTGCACACGACAACAACAAACGCCCCGTCCCGCGCACGACGAACAAACGCAAACACCGACTGATCCGCATCGTCATGCACGATCCACTCGAACCCGGCCGAGTCGTTGTCCAGCTCATGCAACGCCGGAAAGTGCCGATACACGTTGTTCAGATCGCGCACCAACCGCCGCACCCCTTGATGCGACGCATGCTCCAGCAGATGCCAATCCAGGCTGCGATCCGCATTCCACTCGGCGACCTGCGCGAATTCGCCGCCCATGAACAACAGCTTTTTCCCCGGATACCCCCAGAGGTATCCATACAGGTTGCGCAGCCCTGCAAACTTCTGCCACTCGTCGCCGGGCATCCGCCCGATCATCGACCCCTTGCCATGCACCACCTCGTCGTGCGAGAGCGGCAGCACGAAGTTCTCGGTGTGCGCGTACATCAGCCCAAAGGTGATCTGCTGGTGATGGTGCTTGCGATAGACCGGGTCGGTGCCCGCATAAGCGAGCGTGTCGTTCATCCACCCCATGTTCCATTTGTAGTGAAAGCCCAGCCCGCCGTTTTCCGGCGGCCGCGTCACGCCCGGAAAGCTCGTCGATTCCTCGGCCAGCGTCACCGCGCCGGGCCGCTCGATGCCCACCACGCGGTTCATGCGGCGAAGGAAATCGATGGCTTCCAGATTCTCGCGGCCACCTTGCGCATTCGGCACCCACTCGCCGGCCTTGCGGCTGTAGTCGCGGTACAGCATCGACGCCACCGCATCGACCCGCAAGCCGTCGACGCCATAGCGCTCCAGCCAGTACAGCGCATTGCCGACCAGGTAGTTGCGCACCTCCGTGCGCGCGAAGTTGAAGATCAGCGTCTGCCAGTCGTTGTGAAAGCCTTCGCGCGGATCGGCGTACTCGTAAAGCGCCGTGCCGTCGAAGTTGCCGAGGCCATGCGCATCGGTCGGAAAGTGCGCTGGCACCCAGTCCAGGATCACGCCCAGCCCGGCCGCATGCGCGGCCTCCACGAAATGGCGGAAGTCGAAAGGTGTGCCGAAGCGCGAAGTCGGCGCATACAGCCCGATCGGCTGGTAGCCCCACGAGCCGTCGAAGGGGTGCTCGCTGATCGGCAGCAGCTCGATGTGCGTGAAGCCCATGTCGCGCGCGTAGGGCACGAGCGTGTCGGCCAGCTCGCGGTAGTCGAGCCATTCGTGGCCGTTGTTCTTGCGGCGCCACGAGCCCAGGTGCACTTCATAGATGCTGACCGGCGCATGGCGCTCGTTGGCCTCGGCGCGGCCTTCGGGCATCTTCACCGCGGCCGGCAACGGCGCCACAACGCAGGCGGTCTCGGGCCGCAGGCGCGAGGAGAACGCGAACGGGTCGGCCTTGCGCAGCACCTCGCCCTTGGCCGAAAGAATTTCGAATTCGTAGCTGTCGCCGGTCGCCACGTGCGGCGCGAAGATCTCCCACACGCCGCATTCGCGGCGCAGCCGCATCATGTGGCGTCGGCCGTCCCAGTTGTTGAAGTCGCCGACCACCGAGACCCGGCGCGCGTTCGGCGCCCAGACCGCGAAGGCCACGCCCTTGACGCCATCAATCTCGCGCAGGTGCGCGCCCAGTCGCTCCCAGGGCCGCAGGTGCGTGCCCTCGGCCAGCAGCCACACGTCGGTTTCGCCGAGCACGAACGGAAAACGGTACGGGTCTTCGAGCCGCGAGGTGTGCGAGTCCCAATCCACCTGGAACGAATAGCCCAGGCGCGCCTCCGCGGCCGGCACCAGCCCGCTGAACAGGTCGGAGCCCTCGTGCCGCGTGAGCATCGCCAGCGGCCAGCCGGTGCGCGAGTGCATCACCGCGACGCTGTGGGCGCCGGGCATCAGCGCGCGCACTTCCAGCCCCTCGCGCGTTTCGTGCGGCCCGAGCACGGCAAAGGGATCGCCGTGTTCGGCGCGCATCAGTGCGCGGATTTCGGAGGCGGGCAGGGACTTCGGTGGCATGGCGTTCAGCTGTGTCCTTCTTCTTCGTTGGCGGGTGTTCCGAAAAAGACGCCGTAGGGCGCCAGCGCCAGCATGCGCTTTTCGCTAGTGCCCTGCACGCTGGCGGTCGCGGCGAGCGGATGGCCTTGCGGCGGCACCAACGCCTCGCGCAGCGCAATCGTCACAGGCTCACTCCCCATATTGAAGATCGCCTGCAGCGATCGGTTCCCGTCGCGCCGCTCGAACCACAGCACGGGCTCGGGCGCATCGAAGAACACGATGCCGCCGGTGCGCAGCAGCGGCTGCGTGCGGCGCCAGTGCAAGAGGGCACTGCTGAAGGCCAGCATCGAGCCCGGGTCGTCGGCCTGGTTGTCGATGGCCAGCGGCAGGTGCGGGCCGTACACCGGCAGCCACGGCGTGCCGGTGGTGAAGCCGCCGTGCAGCGCGTCGGCCTGCCACGGCATCGGCGTGCGGCAGCCGTCGCGGCCCTTGAACTCGGGCCAGAAGGTGCGGCCGTAGGGGTCTTGCAGCAGTTCGAAGGGCACCTCGGCTTCGGGCAGGCCGAGCTCTTCCCCCTGGTAGATGCTGGCGCTGCCGCGCAAGGTGAGCAGCAAGGCGAGCCAGAGGCGGTCGCGGCGGGTGTCGGGCGCCTTGCCGTCGCTCCAGCGGGTTGCCACGCGCGGCACGTCGTGGTTCGACACCGCCCAGCATCCCCAGCCTCCCGTTGGCGCCAGCGCGAGGTCGAGCGTCTCGACCTGGTGGCGCAGGTGCTTGGCGCGGTGGTCCGCCGTCAGCAGGCTGAAGCTGTAAGCCAGGTGCAGGCGCTTGCCGAGCTCGGTGTACTGCGCCATGACGGGCGGCGCGTTCTCGTCGCCGACCTCGCCCAGCGCGACCGCGCCGTAGCCGTCGAGCAGTTGGCGCAGGCGCTCGAGGAACACCAGGTTTTCCTGCTGGCTCTTGTCGTACAGGTGCTGCTGCATCGCATACGGGTTGTCGGCGCGCACGGTGCTCACCTCGTCGATCGACGCGAGCGAGGCGGGTGGGTTGTCGCGCAGCAGTGCATCGTGGAACTGGTGGTTGCAGGCGTCGAAGCGGAAGCCGTCGACGCCGCGCTCGCACCAGAAGCGCACCTCGCCGAGCAGCGCGTCCTGCACTTCGGTGCAATGGAAGTTGAGGTCGGGCTGCTCGGTGAGAAAGCTGTGCAGGTAGTACTGCCTGCGGCGCGAATCCCACTGCCATGCGGAGCCGCCGAAGACCGAGAGCCAGTTGGTGGGCGGCGTGCCGTCGGGCTTGGGGTCGGCCCAGACGTACCAGTCGGCCTTCGGGTTGTCGCGGCTCGAGCGGCTCTCGGCGAACCAGGCGTGCTGGTCGGAAGTGTGCGAGAGCACCTGGTCGATGATGAGCTTGAGCCCCAGCGCATGCATGCGCGCGAGCATCGCGTCGAAGTCGGCGAGCGTGCCGAAGAGCGGATCGACCGCGCGGTAGTCGGACACGTCGTAGCCGAAATCCTTCATCGGCGAGCGGAAGAAGGGCGAGACCCAGATCGCATCGACCCCTAGGCTGGCCACATGGTCGAGCCGGGCCGTGATGCCGGGCAGGTCGCCGATGCCGTCGCCATCGCTGTCCATGAAGCTGCGCGGGTAGATCTGGTAGATCACCGCGCCGCGCCACCATTCGCTGTTGCTGCTATTGATGCTGCTGCCCATGCCTGCCCCTGTGGTCGGAATTCATTGTGGCATGCGAAATCCGGGCCAGTCATACGCACTTGCGGGCCGCCGGTCGCGATTCGCCGGGCCGCGAAGCTTTCTACACTGGGCGCTGTTTCCGGCTCTCCCAAATGACGACCTCAGATTCCGTTTCATCCCTCGCCGCGCTCGAGGCGCGGCTCGCCCAGGACCTGGACTATCTCGGCTTTCCCGGCCGCCAGTGGATGCCCGTGCGGCAGAAGGACGGCGAGGCGATGCTCGACGTGGCGGTCATCGGCGGCGGGCAGGCCGGCCTCGCGGCCTCGGTGGCGCTGGCGCAGCAGGGCATCCGCGCCGTGATCTTCGACAGGTCGCCCGCCGGCAAGGAAGGCCCGTGGGCCACCACCGCGCGCATGGAAACGCTGCGCTCGCCCAAGGAACTCACCGGCCCCGCACTCGGCCTGCCGTCGCTCACCTTCCGCGCATGGTTCGAGGCGCAGTTCGGGCGCGAAGCCTGGACGGCGATGGACAAGATCCCGCGCCTGCAGTGGATGGACTATCTCGCCTGGTACCGCCGCGTGATGAACGTGGACGTGCGCAACGACACAGCGGTCACCGGCATCCACCCGCTGCCCGATGGCACGGCGGTGCGGCTCGATCTGCGCACGCCGGCCGGTGCTCAGAGCGTGCTGGCGCGCCGCGTCGTGCTGGCCACCGGCCGCGACGGCCTTGGCGGCCCGGCGGTGCCGACGTTCGTCAGTGCGCTGCCGCGTTCGCGGTGGGCGCATTCGTCCGACGACATGGACTACGGCCAACTCGCGGGCCTGCGCGTCGGCGTGGTCGGCGCGGGCTCTTCGGCGATGGACAGCGCCGCCACCGCGCTGGAAGCAGGCGCGCGCAGCGTCGAGCTCTTGATCCGCCGCCCCGACCTGCCGCGCGTCAACAAGGGCAAGGGCGCGGGCGTGCCGGGGCTCACGCAGGGGCACTTCGACCTGTCGGACGAGCGCAAATGGCGCATCCGCCACTACATCAACGTCGCGAACGTGCCGCCGCCGCATGGCAGCACGCTGCGGGTGTCGGCATTTCCGAATGCGTTCTTCAATTTCGGCTGTCCGATCCTTTCGGTTGCGCCTGAGGGCGATTCGATGCGCGTCTCGACGCCCAAGGGCGATTTCGAATTCGATTTCCTCATCGTCTCGACTGGGTTCAAGGTCGATTGGCCGAATCGCCCCGAGTTCGACGCCATCGCCTCCCAGATCCGGACGTGGAAGGACCGCTTCGTGCCCGCGCCCGGCGACGAGGACCAGGAGCTGGCCGATTCGCCGGACCTCGGCCCCGTCTTCGAGTTCAAGGAGCGCGTGCCGGGCGAGTGCCCGGGGCTCGAACGCATCCATTGCTTTTGCTACCCGGCGGCGCTCTCGCACGGCACGGTGTCGGGCGACATTCCCGCGATCAGCGATGGCGCCAAGCGGCTCGCGAGCGGCATCGCGAGCCTGTTCTATCGCGAGGATTTCGACCACCACTTCGCCAACCTCGAGGCCTACAGCGAGCCCGAGCTGTTCGGCGACGAATGGACGCCCGCACCGCCGCCTGGCGAGCGCACCTGAACCTTCTGTTTCAAGGACTCCCTGCATGACGAATCTTTCCGTGGCGCTGCCGGCCATCGACGTGGTCGATGACGCCGTCTCCCTCGCGCCAGGTCAGCCGACGTGGACGCTGCGGCGGCAGCGCGACAAGGTCGTGGCCGCCACCCAGAGCAGCCACGACGCGATGTTCTCGCACGCTGTCGAGGGCCTGACCCGCACCGAGCGCCTGCTGGTCGCGCTGCATGCGTGCCGCGTCTCGAACGCGCCGAACCTTGCCGCGCACTACCGCGAGGAACTGGCGGCCGAGAACGCCGATGCCGCCGTGGCCGATGCGGTGGAGCGCGGCGACATTGCCTCGCTTGCCGATGCGCGGCTGCGCGCAATGCTGGACTTCGCGGGCAAGCTCACCGCGCGCCCGATCGAAGGCAACCGCGCCGCCATCGAGGCGCTGGCGGCGCACGGGCTGTCGACGCCCGCGCTCGTGGCGCTGAGCCAGCTGATCGCCTTTCTTTCCTACCAGGTCCGCCTCGTCGCCGGCCTCAAGGCGCTGGCCGCCGCGGAGGCTTCGGCATGACGCTCCCGATCCGCATCAAGGGCTTCACCAACGAGGTGCTCAAGTGGAAGCCGTGGCTCGACATGGTGAACGTCGACACCGCCGCGCCGGCCCAACTGGCCGCGCTGGACGAGATGAGCCCGCAGGCGCGCAGCTCGCCGTATTTCCTGGTGCTCGCGCACCAGCCCGAAATATTGCTGCAGCGCTCCATCGCCTTCAACGCGATCATGTTCGCGCCAGGCGGCATGCCGCGCGCCGAGCGCGAGCTGGGTGCCACGGTGGAGTCGCGCGTCAACGGCTGCGTGTACTGCGCGTCGGTGCATGCGCAGCGCTTCGAGCAGTTGGCCAAGCGGAGCGATGTGATCGAGCAGGTGTTCGAGGAGCCGGCTTCGGCGGGAACCTCGCCGCGCGAAAAGGCCATCGTCGCGTTCTCGATCAAGCTCGGCGCGGAGCCGGACAAGGTGTCGGCCGAAGACATCCGGGCGCTGAAGGAGGTCGGGCTCCAGGAACTGGAAATCCTCGACCTCATTCATTCGGTGGCCCTGTTCGCCTGGGCCAACCGGCTGATGCTCAACTTGGGTGAGCCGGTCTTTCCCGCCGACGGGTCATAAGCGCGCGAGCAGGCCCGCGACGGTTTCGTTGCCGAGGCCCAGCGGCGCCAGCAAGTCGTTTTGCGCGCGGAAATCGATGCCGTTGACCAGCGAGGCGGCATCCACGATGGTGCGGGTCGCGGGGGTTGGCACCCCGGCGATTTGCCCCAGCGCCTCGACGAAGGCCAGACCGTAGGGCATGTCCTCGGTCACGTAGCGGGTGTCGGTGCGCACCGGCCCGGGCGGGCCGCCGCGCTTGGCGTGCAGCTCGGCCGCGATGTCTTCGAGCCGCGCCGACGCGGTGCCGAAGGAGCGCGCGAAGTGTTCCTCGATGGGGCCGAGCGCGATGCCGAAGGCCTGCGCCACGGCGCGCCGTTCCAGGTCCAGCGCCTCGATCGCGCTCGACACGCCGGGTGTCATGCAGTGGTACTGCGGCCAGTTCTCGGCGCGCTCGATGCGGGTCCAGTTGAAGACCGCGAGCGGGCCGTGGGACTGCGGGTTGACGTTGGCGAGCGCGCTGGCGAGCACGCTGTCCTGCGCGAAGAAGCCGTCGCCGAACAGCGCGGTGCAGAGGGCGACGGCCTCGGCGACGTTCGCGCCCGGGAGCGCCGACACGCCGACGGCCTTGCGCCGCGTCATCACCCGGACCTGCGTGCCCGATTCGCGGCGCGCGGTCAGCACGGTCGTGCCGAAGCTCGCGACCGTCACCTGCTTGCCGGCGCGCCGTGCGGCTTCGTGCAAGTAGAGCGACGACAGCGAGGCCATCGAGCTGACGATCACCGTCTGGCCGTCGCGCAGGGAGGGCAGGAGCGCGTCCATCACCTGCTTGTGGCCGTTGACCGGCAGGGCGAGCAGCAGCACGTCCGAGGCGTGGCAGAGCTGGGCCGCATCGTCGGCGACTTCGACCGTCACGGTGCAGGGCTGCACGCCGCCGGCTTCCAGCGGCTGGGTGCGCAGCGCCTCGGCGCCCCGGCCGCCCGGCGACCAGAGCGTGACGCCGTGGCCCGCCTGGCGCAGCCATGCGGCGCTGGCCAGCGCGATGGCGCCGGTGCCCGCGATGCCGACGCGGTACTTTCCTGCGGAAACCTCAGTCAACCTTGATCCCGCCCTGCTTGATCACTTTGGCCCAGCGCTGGCTGTCTTCTGTCACCACCTTGCCGAGCGCCGCCGCATTGCCGCAGGTGTTGACCGCGCCCAGCTGCGCGAAGCGCTGCTTCGTCTCGGGCAGGTTGCACACCTCGACCAGCGCGGCGGAGAGCTTGTCGCTCCCGGCGGCCGGCATGCGCGCGGGCGCCATCACGCCGACCCAGACCGGCACTTCCATGCCCGGCAGGCCCGTGGCCTCGCCCACGGTCGGCGCCGTGCCCATGCTGGGCAGCGCCGCACGCGAAAAGGTGCCGAGCACGCGCGCCTTGCCGGTCGCGACCATGGGCTCGATCGAGGCGACGCTGGTGACGATCGTCGCGACCTGCCCGCCCAGGAGGTCGGTCAATGCCGGCGCCGCGCCGCGGTAGGGCACGTGCAGCAGGTTCACGCCGCTCGCCTGCGCCAGCAGCGCGCCCGTGAGGTGCGACACCGTGCCGTTGCCGGTCGAGGCGTAGGTGACCTGGCCCGGCCGCGCCTTGGCGTCGCGCAGCACGTCGGCGATGGTCTTGTAGGGACTCTCGGCGCGCACGGCCAGCGTCATCGGCGTGTCGGCGACCAGGGCCACGGGCACCAGTTCGTGCACCGGGTCGTAGGGCAGCTTGGATTGCAGGTGGGGCGCGATGGTGACTGCGCCGCCGGTGGCCAGCAGCACGGTGGCCCCGTCGGTCGCCTTGGCCACCGCATCGGCGGCGACGATGCCGCCCGCGCCGGCCTTGTTGTCGATGATCACCGGCGTGCCGAGCCTGTCGGTGAGCTTGGCGCCCAGGTAGCGGGCAATCACGTCCTGCGCGCCGCCCGGGGCGAAGGGGACGACGATGCGCAGGGGCTTGTCGTTGGCCGGCTGCGCCCACGAGGGCAGGGCGGCGAGGCAGGCGGCAAGGCCCAGGGCCAGGGGTTTCCAGAGCAGTTTCATGGCGTTCAGGCAGTACGAAAGCAGACGTTACCCAGGCAACATGCAGGTTGCGTGCCCCAAGTCTAGGGTCTGCCGCGCGGAGGGCATCGCCCGGGCGCGATAATCCGCCTTCCCCGGCCAGCCCGCGCCGGGCTCTTGCCGAACCGCCATGAACCCCAGCTACAAACCCAGCGACGTCGAGTCCGCTGCCCAGGCGCAATGGAGCGCCGCCGATGCCTACCGCGTCACCGAAGACGCGAGCCGCAAGAAGTACTACGCCTGCTCGATGCTGCCGTACCCCAGCGGCAAGCTGCACATGGGCCACGTGCGCAACTACACGATCAACGACATGCTCACGCGCTACCTGCGCATGAGCGGCTACAACGTGCTGATGCCCATGGGCTGGGACGCCTTCGGCCTGCCGGCCGAGAACGCGGCCCTGAAAAACGGGGTTCCGCCGGCCAAGTGGACCTACGAGAACATCGACTACATGCGCGGCCAGCTCCAGGCCATGGGCCTGGCGATCGACTGGAGCCGCGAGATCGCCACCTGCGATCCGAGCTACTACAAGTGGAACCAGTGGCTGTTCCTGAAGATGCTGGAGAAGGGCATCGCCTACCGCAAGACCCAGGTGGTGAACTGGGACCCGGTCGACCAGACCGTGCTGGCCAATGAGCAGGTGATCGACGGCAAGGGCTGGCGCACCGGCGCCACGGTCGAGCGCCGCGAGATTCCC
The DNA here is from genome assembly GCF_030815625.1 of Variovorax sp. W1I1. Classification (NCBI taxonomy): domain Bacteria; kingdom Pseudomonadati; phylum Pseudomonadota; class Betaproteobacteria; order Burkholderiales; family Comamonadaceae; genus Variovorax; species Variovorax sp. W1I1. Next base: position 6,656,480 of record NZ_JAUSWZ010000001.1, read on the forward strand.
GGCTATTACCTCAAGATCAGCGACTACGCCGAAGAGTTGCTCGAGCACACCCAGCACAAGCTGCCGGGCTGGCCTGAGCGCGTGAAGCTGATGCAGGAGAACTGGATCGGCAAGAGCGAGGGCGTGCGCTTCGCCTTCACGCATGACATCCAGGACGCGAGCGGCCAGCTCATCCAGGACGGTCGCATGTACGTGTTCACCACGCGCGCCGACACGATCATGGGCGTCACTTTCTGCGCCGTGGCGCCAGAGCATCCGCTGGCCGCGCATGCCGCCACGCTCGATCCGAAGGTCGCGGCCTTCATCGAGGAATGCAAGAACGGCGGCACCACCGAGGCCGAGCTCGCCACGCAGGAGAAGAAGGGCGTGCCCACCGGCCTCACGGTGAAGCACCCGATCACCGAGGAACAGGTGCCGGTGTGGGTGGGCAACTACGTGCTCATCGGCTACGGCGACGGTGCCGTGATGGGCGTGCCCGCGCACGACGAGCGCGACTTCGCCTTTGCCAACAAGTACGGCATCGAGATCATCCAGGTCGTGCTGGTCGATGACGAGCCGCACTTCGACTATCACAAGTGGCAGGACTGGTACGGCGACAAGCAGCGCGGCGTGACCATCAACTCCGACAACTTCAGCGGCATGTCGTACAAGGAGGCCGTGGCCGCCGTGGCGCATGCCCTCGGCCAGAAGGGCCTCGGCGAACTGCAGACCACATGGCGCCTGCGCGACTGGGGCGTGAGCCGCCAGCGCTACTGGGGCACGCCGATCCCGATCATTCACTGCGAAGAGCACGGCGCGGTGCCGGTCCCCGAGAAGGACCTGCCCGTGGTGCTGCCGACCGACTGCGTGCCGGACGGCTCGGGCAACCCGCTGAACAAGCACGAAGGTTTCCACGCCGGCGTGGTGTGCCCGGTGTGCGGCAAGGCCGCGCGGCGCGAGACCGACACGATGGACACCTTCGTGGATTCGTCGTGGTACTTCATGCGCTACTGCGACCCGAAGAACGACCAGGCCATGGTCGCCGAGGGCGCTGATTACTGGATGCCCATGGACCAGTACATCGGCGGCATCGAGCACGCGATTCTTCACTTGCTCTACGCGCGCTTCTGGACCAAGGTGATGCGCGACCTCGGCCTTGTGAAGGCCGACGAGCCCTTCGCCAAGCTGCTGACGCAGGGGATGGTGCTCAACCACATCTTCTACAAGCGCAACGAGAAGGGCGGCAAGGACTACTTCCCGCCTTTGGAAGTGACGCCCGTGCTCGATGCGCAGGGCCGCATCACCGGCGGCACCACGGCCGACGGCACAAAGGTCGAGTACGGCGGCGTCGGCAAGATGGGCAAGAGCGAGCGCAACGGCGTCGACCCGCAGGACCTCATCGAGAAGTACGGCGCCGACACCGCGCGCCTGTACACCATGTTCACCGCACCGCCAGAAGCCACGCTCGAGTGGAACGACGCGGCCGTCGAAGGCAGCTACCGGTTCCTGCGCAGGGTGTGGAATTTCGGCGTGACGCAGGCAGACGTGGCGCCGGCCAAGGCCGGCACGCCGACGTTCGGCAAGGCCGCTCAGGCGCTGCGCCGCGAGGTGCACACGGTGCTGCGCCAGGTCGACTACGACTACCAGCGCATGCAATACAACACGGTGGTGTCGGGCGCGATGAAGCTGCTCAACGCGCTCGAAGGCTTCAAGCCCGACGGCAGCGCGGGTGACGCGGCCGCGGTGCGCGAGGGCTTCGGCATCCTGCTGCGCTGCCTGTACCCCGCCACCCCGCACATCGCCCAGCAGCTCTGGGCGGAACTCGGCTACGACAAGGACCTCGGCGGCCTGCTCGACGCAGCCTGGCCGACGGTCGACGTCGAGGCGCTGGTGCAGGACGAGATCGAGCTCATGCTGCAGGTCAACGGCAAGCTGCGCGGCAAGCTGCTGGTGCCGGCCGGCGCCTCCAAGGACGAGATCGAGAAACTCGCGCTCGCCTGCGACGACTTCGTCGCGTTCGCCGAGGGCGCGCCGCCCAAGCGCGTGATCGTGGTTCCCGGCCGTCTGGTCAACGTGGTCCTCTGAACGATAGAAGCATGAACAAACGCAATGCCTCGTTGCCGCGCCGCGGCTTTCTCCTCGGTTTGACGGCCGTGGGCGCCAGCATGGGCCTGGCCGGTTGCGGCTTCGAGCTGCGCAAGGCGCCGGTCTTCGCGTTCAAGACGCTGTCGGTGGAGGGCAATTCCGCGCTGATCAACCAGGTGCGGCGCGACCTGCGCGCGGCCGGCACGGTGACGCTGGTGCCCAAGGAAGAAGCCAAGACCGCCGACGCGGTGCTGGTGGTGCTGGGCGAAGACCGCGACCGGTTCGTGATCTCGACCAATTCGGCCGGCGCGCTGCGCGAATTGCAACTGCGTCTGCGCGTGCGCTTCAGCCTGAAGACGCCCGGGGGCAAGGAGCTGCTCGCGGCCTCCGAGGTGTCGCAGACGCGCGACCTGAGCTTCAACGAAACCAACGCGCTCGCCAAGGAAGGCGAGGCCGAACTGCTGTTCCGCGACATGCAGAGCGACATCGCGCAGCAGTTGATGCGGCGCCTCGCGGCCGTCAAGGAACTCTAGGCGCCCCGCGCCGCAGCGATTCCATGCAACTTGCCAGCGCCCAACTCGGGGGCCACCTGCAGAAGGGGCTCAAGCCGCTCTACACGATCCACGGCGACGAGCCGCTGCTCGCGCAGGAGGCGGCCGACGCCATCCGCGCCGCCGCGCGCGCACAGGGCTACACCGAGCGCAGCTCGTACACCGTGGCCGGCGCGCACTTCGACTGGAGCGCGGTGCTGGCGGCGGGGGGCTCGCTTTCGCTCTTCGCCGACAAGCAGATCGTGGAGATCCGCATCCCCTCGGGCAAGCCCGGCAAGGACGGCAGCACGGCGTTGCAGCAACTGGCCGAAGCCGCGCCCGGCAACGACAGCACGCTCACGCTGGTGATGCTGCCGCGCCTGGACAAGGCCACGCGCACCGGCGCCTGGTTCTCGGCGCTGGAGAACAACGGCGTGAGCATCCAGGTCGATCCGATCGAGCGCAATGTGTTGCCGCAATGGATCGCGCAGCGCCTCGGGCAACAGGGCCAGCGCGTGATGCCGGGCGACGAAGGCCAGCGCACGCTGCAGTTCTTTGCCGACCGCGTCGAAGGCAACCTGCTCGCGGCGCACCAGGAAATCCAGAAGCTCGCGCTGCTGCATCCGGCGGGCGAGCTGAGCTGGGAACAGGTCGAAGGCGCGGTCAACAACGTGGCGCGCTACGACGTGTTCAAGCTTTCCGAAGCGGTGCTGGCCGGCAACCCGCAGCGCGTGGCGCGCATGCTCGACGGCCTGCAGGCCGAAGGCGAGGCCGAGGTGCTGGTGCACTACACGATCGCCGAGGACATCCGCGCCTTGAAGCGCGTGAAGGACGCCATGGCTGCCGGTCGGCCGCTGCCGATGGCGCTGCGCGAGAACCGCATCTGGGGCCCGCGCGAGCGTGCCTTCGAGCGCGTGCTGCCCCGGCTGGACGACCGCATGCTGGCGCGCCTGCTGCGCGCGGCCCACCTGGTGGACGGCATCTGCAAGGGCCTGAAGCAGCCCGACTGGCCCGCCAGCGGCTGGCAGGCGCTGCAGCGGCTGGCGCTGATGCTGTGCCGTGCGTGCAGCAGCGCGCCGGCGGCCGCGCGCCGCGCCTGATCTCATCTCTTTTCTTTCTTTGGCGGCTCCAGGCACCAAAAGGCCTGTGTAAGCCGGGCCACAGGTCGGCGTGGGAAAATGTTCGCATGAATGCGTTCAACGTCAGCGAGCACATGCAGGCCCTAGGGCTGCAGGCAAAGACCGCTGCTTTCCTCATGGCCCGTGCGGATGCAGCTACCAAAAACATAGCATTGAAGGCGCTCGCGCGGCGCCTGCGCGAAGCCGGCCCGGTGCTGGCGGTCGCCAATCAGAAAGACCTGGAACGCGCCACCGCCGCCGGCCTTTCGGCCCCGATGGTCGATCGCCTCAAGCTCACGCCGAAGGTCATCGAGACCGTGGCCCTGGGCTGCGAGCAGCTCGCCGGCATGGCCGACGTGATCGGCGAAATCATCGGCATGAAGCAGCAGCCCAGCGGCATCCGCGTGGGCCAGATGCGGGTGCCGATCGGCGTCTTCGGCATGATCTACGAGAGCCGTCCCAACGTGACCATCGAGGCCGCGAGCCTCGCGATCAAGTCGGGCAACGCCGCCATCCTGCGCGGCGGCTCGGAGGCCATCGAATCGAACAAGGCGCTGGCGCTGCTGGTGTCCGAGGCGCTGGCCGAGGCCGGCCTGCCGGTCGAGGCGGTGCAGCTGGTGCAGACCACCGACCGCGAGGCCGTGGGCCAGCTCATCGCCATGCCCGAATTCGTGGACGTGATCATTCCGCGCGGCGGCAAGGGGCTCATCGAGCGCATCAGCCGCGACGCCAAGGTGCCGGTCATCAAGCACCTGGACGGCAACTGCCACGTTTATGTAGACGACACGGCCGAATTCGGCATGGCGCTGCGTATCGTGGACAACGCCAAGACCCAGAAGTACAGCCCCTGCAACGCCGCCGAAGGCCTGCTGGTCTCGGAGGTGGTGGCGGAAGACTTTTTGCCCCAGATCGCCGCGATCTTCGCCGCCAAGGGCGTGGAAATGCGCTGCGACCCGGCCGCCGCCCGCATCCTGCGTTCGGACGAGGCGGCACTCGATCCGGCTGCCAAGGTCATCGATGCGGTCGAGACCGACTGGTCCGAGGAATACCTGGCCGCCGTGATCAGCATCAAGGTCGTGGCCGGCGTCGATGAGGCCATTGCGCACATCAACCGCTATTCGAGCCACCACACCGACGCCATCGTCACGCGCGACCACGTGCATGCTCAGCGCTTTTTGCGCGAGGTCGATTCGGCCAGTGTCATGGTCAATGCGAGCACCCGCTTCGCGGACGGTTTCGAGTTCGGCCTGGGTGCCGAAATCGGCATCAGCACCGACAAGTTCCACGCCCGCGGGCCAGTCGGCATCGAAGGGCTGACCTCGCTCAAGTACGTGGTGCTCGGCCAAGGCGAAGTGCGGACGTGATGCGTGCTGCTCCCGCGGTCTTGTCATTGGGGCATGTACCCCCAATTCCTACAATTCCGCTCCACCTCTAAGAAATCGAAGAAGGCCGCCGCATGGTTCCGCATCTCGTCACCGCCCTGACCGGCCCGATCAACGAACTGGAACAGCGGGTGCTCGACTCGATGCCCGCCATCGAGCGCTGGTTCCGCCTTGAGTGGATGGAGCACACGCCGCCGTTCTACAGCTCCGTCGATATCCGCAATGCAGGCTTCAAGCTCGCGCCGGTCGACACCAATCTCTTTCCGGGTGGCTGGAACAACCTCACCAAAGAGATGCTGCCGCTGGCGGTGCAGGCGGCCCAGGCGGCCATCGAGAAGATCTGTCCGGAGGCGCGCAACCTGCTCGTCATTCCCGAAAATCACTCTAAAAACACCTTTTATCTCGCCAACATCGCGCAACTTGTGCGCATCTTCCACATGGCGGGGCTGAATGTGCGGATCGGTTCGGTCGATCCGGCGATCAAGTCGCCCAAGAAGATCGAATTGCCCAACGGCGAGACCGTGACCCTGGAGCCGGTGGTGCGCGGCAAACGCCGACTGGGTTTGAAGAACTTCGATCCCTGCACAATTCTGCTCAACAACGAGCTTTCGGCAGGAACGCCGGGCATCCTCGAAGACCTTCACGAGCAGTACCTCTTGCCGCCCCTGCACGCGGGCTGGTCTGTGCGCCGCAAGAGCAACCACCTGCACAGCTATGAGGAGCTGTCCAAGCGACTGGGCAAGCTCTTGGGCATCGACCCCTGGCTCATCAACCCGATCTACGCGCGTGCCGAAGGCGTCGACATCGCCGAGGGCCGCGGGATTGACGTGCTGACCAGCCATGTCGACGCGGTGCTCACCAAGGTGCGCCGCAAGTACAAGGAATACGGCATCAACGAAAAGCCGTTCGTCGTCGTCAAGGGCGGACACAGCGGCAGCGGCAGTCCGGGCGTGGTGACGGTGCGCGATGCCAAGGAAGTCGAGGCGCTGATCGGGAAGTCGCGCACCAGCACCTCGTCGGCAGCCAAGACTTCCGCCGGGCGGGACCTCCGCGAACCCACCGAGTTGATCGTCCAGGAAGGCGTGCTGACCAATGAGCGCGTGCACAACGGCGTGGCCGAGCCGGTCGTCTACATGATGGACCGCTACGTGGTCGGCGGCTTCTACCGGGTGCACGCCGAGCAGGCGGCCGACGAGAACCTCAAGCTTCCGGGTGCGAGCTACGTGCCGCTGGCTTTCTCGGAAAGCACGCACATGCCCCAGCCTGGTGCCAAGCCTGGCGCGAGCGCGCCGAACCGTTTCTATATGTATGGCGTGGTCGGCCGCCTGGCCATGGTGGCGGCCAGCTACGAGATGGAAGCGACCGACCCGGACGCCGAAATCTACGAATGATTGCCGCCGCCGGGTTGCGGCGTCACCGGGCAACGGCAAAATAGCGACCCCACAGCAAACGGAAACAAAAGGGCGGGAGGGGTGACGCGTGGTGGAACAACGAATGAATGTTCCGCCGCCACGGCACCTCCGCGTGTCTGACGCGTCGATCCACAACGGCCAGCCCTTTTTCCCATCGACTTCGTGTCAGCCCCCAAAACAATCTCTGCCGGCCTGATCGTCGGCGCCATCGGCGTCGTCTATGGCGACATCGGCACCAGCGTGCTGTATGCGGTCAAGGAAGTGTTCGGCCACGGCCACGTGCCGTTCACCGTTCAGAACGTCTACGGCATCCTGTCGATGTTCTTCTGGACGCTCACCGTCATCGTCTCGATCAAGTACGTCGTGCTGGTGCTGCGCGCCGACAACGAAGGCGAGGGTGGCCTCGTCGCCATGCTCGCATTGGCGTCCCGGGCGGTCGCCGACAAGCCGCGCCTTCGGCATGTGCTGCTGGTGATCGGCATCTTCGGTACCTCGCTCTTCTACGGCGACGGCGTCATCACGCCGGCCATCTCGGTGCTGTCGGCGGTCGAGGGCCTGGAGGTGGTGTCGCCGCACTTCAAGCACTACGTGATCCCGATCACCCTGGTCGTGCTGTTCTGCCTCTTCGCCGTGCAGAAGCGCGGCACCGCGGGCATCGGCAAGTTCTTCGGGCCGGTCACGCTGGCGTGGTTCGCGGCCATCGCGGTGCTGGGCGTGTGGCAGATCCTGCATCACCCCGAAATCGTCAAGGCGCTCAACCCCTGGTATGCGCTGAAGTTCATCTGGGACAACCCGGGCACCAGCTTCATCCTGCTGGGCGCGATGGTGCTGTGCGTGACCGGCGCCGAGGCACTGTACGCCGACCTGGGCCACTTCGGCAAGAAGCCGATCCGCATCGCGTGGTTCTCGGTCGTCATGCCGGCGCTCACGCTCAACTACCTCGGCCAGGGCGCGCTGCTGCTGGAGAACCCCGAGGCGGTGAAGAACCCGTTCTTCATGATGGCGCCCGAGTGGGCGCTGATTCCGCTGGTGCTGCTGGCCACGCTGTCGACGGTGATCGCTTCGCAGGCGCTCATCACCGGCGCGTTCAGCGTGACGCGCCAGGTGATCCAGCTGGGCTACCTGCCGCGCCTGAACATCGAGCACACCAGCGTGCGCACGGCCGGGCAAATCTACATCCCGCTGGTCAACTGGGGCCTGTTCGTGGCCATCGTGCTGGCGGTGGTGATGTTCCGCACCTCGAGCAGCCTTGCCGCGGCCTACGGCATCGCGGTGACGACCGACATGCTGATCACCACGATCCTGACCTTCTTCGTGATCCGCTATGCGTGGAAGCTGCCGCTGGCGCTGTGCATCGCATCGACCGCGGTCTTCTTCGTGGTGGACTTTCTGTTCTTTGCCTCGAACCTGCTCAAGCTGTTCGAAGGCGGCTGGTTCCCGCTCCTGATCGGCGGCTTCGTGTTCACGTTGATGATCACCTGGAAGGAAGGCCGGCGCCTGATGGGCGAGGCGCAGCATGCCGACGCGATCGATCTCAAGTCGTTCCTCGACTCCGTGTTCGTGAGCCCGCCGGCGCGCGTGGACGGCACGGCCGTGTTCCTCACCGCGGAGCCGGGCGTCGTGCCCAATGCGCTCCTGCACAACCTGAAGCACAACAAGGTGCTGCACGAGCAGAACATGTTCGTCACCGTGCGCAACCACGAGGTGCCCTGGATTCCGATGGACAAGCGCATCGAGATCGAGGCGCTGGGCCACCATTGCTGGCAGGTCATCGTGCACTACGGCTTCAAGAACGACATCGACCTGCCGCGCGCGCTCGAGCATGCGCGCCTGCGCGGCTGCCAGCTGGAGCCGATGGCCACGAGCTACTTCCTCTCGCGCGACGTCGTGATCCCCACGCTGGGCAGCGGCATGGCGCCTTGGCGCGAGAAGCTGTTCGCGCAGATGCACCACAACGCGAGCGGGGCGGCGGCGTTCCTGGGGCTGCCGAACAATGCGGTGGTGGAGCTGGGGTCGAAGATCGAGATTTGAGGCAGGGTGAAGGGGCGATCGCTCCTCAGCCGAACTCTTCGGGCCGTTCCGCCGCAAGCTGCGTCATGTGCCCCGCGATCGCCCCCGGCGTCGTGAACCAGATCTCCCCACGATCCCGCGCACGTGCCAGATGCGCGAGTGCCGTGCGCAGGTGGCGCAGCCGGTACGGCTGGCCCACGATGTACGGATGCAGCGCCAGCCCCATCACCAGCGGCTGCGCGCGCGACTGTTCCAGCATCTCGTCGAAGTTGTCGACCACCATCGCGCTGAAATCCTTCGCATCCATCAGGCGGCCCACGATCATCGGAATGTCGTTGAGCTCCTGCGGATAAGGCACCGACCAGATCGAGCCGCCGCCGCGCGTGCGCATGCGCACCGGCTGGTCGTCGTGGCACCAGTTGAGCGTGTAGCCGTAGTCGGTTTCGCCGAGCAGGTCGGGCGTGAAGGCACTTTCCGAAATCCATGGCGACAGCCAGCCCGCGGGCGCCTGTCCGCTTTCGCGCAGCATGCGTTCGCGGCAGCGCAGCAGCAGGGCGCGCTCGTGTTCTTCGTCGAGCGCGCCCTGGCGCTCCGCGTTGCTGTGGCCGTGGCCGATGAGTTCGTCGCCGCGCGCCACGCAGGCCGCAACCAGTTCCGGGCAGTGGTCGTAGAGCGCCGTGTTGATGAGCGCACCTGTCGGCAGCGCGAGCGCATCGAACAGTTCGAGGCAGCGCCATGCGCCCACGCGGTTGCCGTATTCGCGCCAGCCGTGATTCAGCACATCGGGCTGCGGCGAGGCCGGGCCGATGCAGGCGCCCAGGCCGTCGCCGAAGGCAAAGTGCTCGATGTTGAAGCCGAGGTACACGGCCAGCCGCGCGCCGTTCGGCCAAACGTAGTCAGGGCGGCACGTGATCGGCTGGTAGTCGAAGCGATCGTGCGAGGGCAGGAGGTCGGGCCAGCGTGTCGTCATGCGCGTCGCCTCACAGCACCGCGAGGCCGGCGCGCACCAGCAGCCATTCGGCACTGTCGTTCCACACGTCCATCTGCACGATGAGCCCGTGGCTCACCACGTAGCGGTCGACATACCGGTTGCCTTCGAAGGCCGTGCCGTCGGGCCAGGCGCCGTACAGCGTGCCCACGCTGTAGACCACAGTGGCCTCGGGCGTGCCGCCGGCCACCGTTTCGGTGCGCTCGATCTTCTTCTTGACCCAGGCGTAGCGCTTGGCATTGAAGGCCGAGGTGTCGCCGGGTGCATGCATCTCGCGGTTGCCGGTGAAGCGGATGCGTATGTCGGGCGCGGTGAAGCGCGAGGCCGATTGCGGGTCGGGGATCATCACGAGCCGGAGGAATTCGTCGACGATTGCAGCGGGGTCGAGTGGGGCGGGCGTGTTCATGAGGAGTCTGCGTCGAGTGAGCCACGCCGGTGCATGGCATCGCATGGTGAAAGAAATGAGTCCGGAAAGCCCGCAAGTCCTGTGCCGATCGGGCGTCGGGCGGCGACTCTTCCGCTCCCGGCACAATCGCGCGATGCCGTTTTCCAGAGACCTGCGCCTTCGGGTGCCCGCGGCCCGACAGAGTGGCCGCCGCCGCTTCGCAAAGGCCTCCGCCGGCAAGGGCATGGCAGCCTCCGGCAACATCGCGCCACAAACCAACGCGGCCGCCGCATCCGGCGCCGGAAAGAACGCCAGATGAAAAACATCCTCTTCGTCGCCGACCCGCTCGATCACTTCAAGATCTACAAGGACACCACCTTCTCGATGATGCGCGAGGCCCAGCGCCGCGGCCACCGCATCGCGGCGTGCCTGCCGCAGGACATCCAGTGGAAATCGGGTGGGCTGGTCACGGCGACGGTGCAGCAGATCACGCTGACCGGCGACGCGAAGGACTGGTACACCGTCGACATCACCGAATCGAAGGCGCTGAAAGACTTCGACGCGGTGCTGATGCGCAAGGACCCGCCCTTCGACGCCGAGTACATCTATTCGACGCACCTCCTGCAGCAGGCCGAGCGCGAGGGCGCGCAGGTGGTCAACTCGCCGCGCGCATTGCGCGACCACCCCGAGAAGCTCGCGATCATGGAGTTTCCGCAGTTCGTGACGCCCACGCTGGTCACCCGCAGCGCGCAGGCCGTGCGCGACTTCCATGCGGAGCACGGCGACATCATCCTGAAGCCGCTCGACGGCATGGGCGGCATGGGCATCTTCCGCGTGAAGCAGGACGCGCTGAACCTCGGCTCCATCGTCGAGACGCTCAACAAGGACGGCGCCGAAACGATCATGGTGCAGCGCTTCGTGCCCGAGGTCGTGCAAGGCGACAAGCGCATTCTGATCATCGCGGGCGAGCCGGCGCCCTTCGTGCTGGCGCGCATTCCGCAGGGCACCGAGGTGCGCGGCAACCTGGCCGCGGGCGGCAAGGGCGTGGCGCAACCGCTGACCGCGCGCAACCGCGAGATCGCCGAGGCCATCGGCAAGGTGCTCGCGCCGCGCGGACTGCTTCTGATCGGCCTGGACGTGATCGGCGATTCGGTCACCGAGATCAACGTGACCAGCCCGACCTGCTTTCAGGAAATCACGGAGCAGACCGGCTTCGACGTGCCGAAGATGTTCATCGACGCGCTGGAGAAAACCCTGCGTCCTGCCTGAACCCGGGAGCTGCGGTGCGGGCCTGTTCGCGCTCGCGCCGGGCCTGCAGTCGCCGTGAGCGCAGCTTGCGCGCCCAGATGACGATGCCGGTGATCGACAGCATCGCCACCACCAGCCCCAGCGCCGACATCATGATGCGCCCCGGCATCCCCAGGATGCGCCCGCCGTGCAGCGGTAATTGCAGTTGTGCGAACACGTCTGCCGCGGTGCCGTGCCACGGCTGGTTGCTGCCGATGAGGTGGCCGTCGCGGCCGTCCAGGTAGAGGTTCGACAGGCCCATGCCGTCGCTGTCGTCGTGCGTGGCGTGGTCGAAGAACGAGATGTTGTAGAAGCCGCCGCGTGCGTTGTAGAACGCGCCGCCCAGCGGGGTTGTCCAGCCGCGGCGCCGGGCTTCGGCCTCGGCCTGCGCCACGATCTCGCGGAAGCCGATGGTGGGCTCGATGCGCGTGCCCAGTGGCGCGAGCGGCACCAGCGCCGACGGTCCGGGCGTGGTCTTGGAAACCAGCGAGAGCATCGGGTGGAACACCTCCTTGTAGAGGTTCAGCGAGAACGAGGTGAAGGCGACAACGATGATCAGCCCCCAGATCCACAGCCCGCCCGCGCGGTGCAGATCGAAATTGAGCTTGTAGCCGCCGGCCGCCCAGCGCACGGTCCACGCCGGCTTCCAGCGCTGCCACCATGCACCCGCGGGGCGGTGCGCCGGCTGTACGGCCTTGCGCAGGCGCCGCGGCATCGTGAGGTAGAGCGCGACGAAGCTGTCGAGCAGCCACACCAGCGCCACCGTGCCCATGATCCACCAGCCGATGCGGTCGGTGCCCCACATCGCCGGCACGTGCAGCATGTAGTGGAGCTTGCGAAGGAACGGCATCAGCGTCTCGGGCTTGAGCGAGATGGCCGTGGAGTCGCGCCGGCCGCGCACCTCGGCCGTGACCGGGTCGACGAACACCTGGTTGTAGCCGAGCCTGAAGGGCTTTCCGGTGGCCGGATCGGTGCGCGGCTGCACGAAATAGCCGGCGGCATGGCCCTCTTCGAAGCCGAGCGGCATGTACGCGACCCGCGCGCGCGGATCGTGCGCCTCGACCGCGGCGGCGAGCTCGAACGGGTCCTTGAAGGGGCCGCGGCTCTGCGTGTCGTAGAGCTTGCGGTTGAGCCAGCCGTCGATCTCGTGGTCCCACGAGATGACGGCGCCAGTCAGGCCCGAGACGATGAGGAACAGCGCGACCGTCAGGCCCGCCCAGCGGTGGATGGCGGTCGCGAAGGCGCGCATCAGAAGTCGATGGTGCCGCTCACCGCGAAGGTGCGCGGCGCGCCCATCACGAGGTAGTTGGAGCCTTGCGTGCCACCCACCGAAGCCCAGTACGACTTGTTGAAGAGGTTGTCGATACGCGCGCGCAGCGTGAGCGCACGGCCGTTGCCCAGGTCGACCAGGTAGCGCGCACCGATGTCGAAGCGCGTCCAGCCCGGGATCTGCTGCGTGTTGGTGGCGTTGGCGTACTGCTTGGAGGTGTAGAGCAGGCGCGCATTCAGCGACAGGTTGCGCACGCCGGTCACGTCCCATTCGGCGCCGAGGTTGAGCTGCTGCTTGGCCACGCCGATGGCGGTGAGGCCGTCGGTGGCGCCGCCTTGCGTGTTCTTCTGCTTGGCATCGAGCAGCGTCAGGCCGCCGAGGAGGCGCAGGCCCTTCGTGGGTTCGCCGAACACCGAGAACTCGAGGCCCTGGTTGCGCTGCTTGCCGTACAGGCCGTAAACCTGGCCCGCGGCCTCGTCCGCGTATTGGTAGACGGGCTGGTCGATCGTGAAGAACGCGGCGCTCGCGCCCAGCGAACCGCCGTCGTACTTGACGCCGATTTCCTTTTGCTTGGCCTGATAGGGCGCGAAGACTTCGCCGCCATTGGCGACCGGGCGATTGTTCGCCGTGGCGGGGGCGACCTTGCCCTGGACCAGCGCTTCGATGTAGTTGGCATAGGCCGACACGGTCGGCGTGATCTTGAACACGACGCCGGCCACCGGCGTGGTCTTGCTCTTGTCGTAGGCGCTGGTTTCCTTGATCGTGTTGTAGGCGAAGCTGGTCTGCTTGATGGTCTGGCGGCGCGCGCCGAGGGTGACCAGCAGGCGGTCTTCCATGAAGGACATGGTGTCGGCGACGGCGACGCTCGAGGTGTCGATCTTGTCGGTCAGGCGCGGGTCTTCCAGCCGGTTGCCCACGAAGCCGCCGGTGCCGTTGGCGACGGGGTAGGGCGAGAAGAAGGGCGCATAGATGTTGTTGCGCACGCTGCCCGAAGAGATCGCATAGGCGTTGTCGCGGTCGTTGCTGTACGTGGTGGCCGAGGCCACGACCGTGTGCTTCACCGGGCCGGTGGTGAAGTTGCCGCGCACGCCGATTTCGGCGGTGCCGATGCGGTCCTTGCGGGTGTTGCTGAAGCGCGTGTTGCTGGTGTTGCCGAAGGAGTTGACGAGGGCCGGGTTCGACAGCACGTTGTCTTCGTCGCTGCGGCGCACGCCGCCGGCGGCCCAGGCCGTGATGTTGTCGGTGATGTCGACCTCGCCGCGGAAGGTGGCGAACTTGTCCTTCTCCTTCGAGTAGGTCCAGGGCTGGGCGAAGTTGGACTTGGCGTCGGGCACGCGGGGAATCGGCAGGCTCGAGGAGGGCGTGAGGCTCGGACGGCCGTCCTTCAGGTCGTAGTCCTGGTAGCCGAAGTCGGCCGACAGGCGCACGTTGCGGTTGTGCCAGTCGAGGCCGACGCCGAAGGCGCTCAGTTGCTGGCTTTCCTTGAACACGCCGGTGCCGCCTTCGCGGCGCACGGCGTTCACGCGAACGCCCAGGCTGTCGTCGGGACCGAAGCGGCGGGCCAGGTCGAGGTTCACGAAGCCCTGGCCGCCGCTCTGCACGCCGAAGCCGACGCGGGTGAGCGGCTCGTTGGGCGCGCGCTTGGGCAGCAGGTTGATCGCACCGCCGATGCCGCTGCCGCCGGGCGCGGCACCGTTCAGGAAACTGTTGGCGCCGCGGAACACTTCCACGCGCTCGAAGAATTCGGAGGCGATGTACTGGCGCGGCAGCATGCCGTAGAGGCCGTTGTACGCCACGTCGTCGGAGAACACGGGGAAGCCGCGCACCACGTAGAGCTCCTGGAAGTTGCCGAAGCCGCGGGCCTGGCGCACCGATGGATCGTTGAGCAGCACGTCGGCGACGCTCTTGGCCTGCTGGTCCTGGATCAGTTCGTTGGTGTAGTTGGTGCTCGAAAACGGCGTGCTCATCATGTCCTGGTTGCCCAGGATCCCGACCCGCCCGCCGCGCGCCACCTGGCCGCCGGCATAGGGCTTGGTCAGGCCTTCGGCCGAGGCATCGGCGCTGGCCTCGACGTTGACCGTGGCCAGGGTGCCGCTCGATGCAGCCGGCTCGGCAGCCGGGGTCTGCGCCATGGCGCCGAGGGCGTGGAGGGCAAGGAGCGAAGCCGCCACGGTCGGGCGAAGGCGAAGAGAGGAAACTGCGGGCATGAACGGTCCGATGGTGTGCAAATGAGAACCGTTATTATTCCCTCGGGCATGCACGCCATCGATACTTTCTTGCAATGTTGCAAAAAAGTGTCAGTCAAAAGACTTCGTTTGAGACGTCAGCCGACCGACCGCTGCCCGTCCACGAACACATGCAGTTCGCCTGGCGCGAACTGCGTCCACGTTTCGTTCGTGGTGAGTGGGGTCGTCACGACCACTGCCACGCGATCGGTGGGCGTGGTGTGCTGGGCGAAGTCGATTTCCAGGTCTTCATCGGACAGCTGCGCCGTCACGAACGGATGCCGCCGTTCCACGTACCAGAGGTTGGTCGATGCATGCGCCCACAGCGCCTGCCCGTTCGACAGCATGAAGTTGAAGGTGCCGTGGCTCGCGAGTTGCGGCGCCAGTTCGCGCAGCGTGAGCGTCAGCTCCTCGATGCTCGGCACGCCCGCGTGCGACTTCGCCAGTTCCTGCATCAGCCAGCAGAAGGCGTGCTCGCTGTCGGTGTTGCCCACGGGATGGAAATTGCCATGCAGTCGCGGCCGAAAGTCCTTCAGGTCGCCGTTGTGGGCGAACACCCAGTAGCGCCCCCACAGCTCCCGCACGAACGGGTGGCAGTTCTGCAGGTTGACCTCGCCCTGCGTGGCCTTGCGGATGTGCGCAATGACGTTGCGGCTCTGGATCGGGTAGCGCCGGATCAGCTCCGCCACCGGCGATTCGCAGGCCGGCTGGTGATCGACGAAATGGCGCAGGCCCCGGTCCTCGAAGAACGCGATGCCCCAGCCGTCCGCGTGGTGGTCGGTGCGGCCACCGCGCTGCGCGAACCCCGTGAAGCTGAAGGTCACGTCGGTCGGCGTGTTGCAGTTCATCCCTAGCAATTGACACATGTTGCCGATTAGACCGCGATTCCCGTCGGCCTCCGCCTGCCGCGCCGCTTATCCGACCGTGCGACTGTCGCTGCAGCTAGCGGATGAACTTGCCTTCCTTGGTCACGCGCACCATTTCGATGAAGCGCGAGCCCGTGTTGCTGGCGCCGGTGAAGTCGATCTCCATGCCGCCGATGCGCAGCTTCATCGCCTTGAGCGCGGCGTGCAGCTTCGCTCGCGTGAGGTCGCGGCCGGTGCGGCGCAGGCCCTCGATCATCACGAGCGCGTTCACATAGCCCTCGTAGCTCAGGTAGCCCAGGTCCACCTTGGCGCGCTCGGCCAGTTGGCGGAATTCGCGCGCGGTGGCGTCGACCTCGCTCCACAGGTACGGCACGATCTGCGAGATCGCCAGTCCGCTGGTCTTGTCGCCCACGAGCTTGGCAGTGACATCGCCCGGCACGATCGACATCCCGTAGTACATCTGGCGACCGCCCGCGGCCCAGGCGGCTTTCATCACCTCGCCGCCGATGCCGCCGCCCAGATACATGATCACGGCCTGCGCCTTGCTTTCGGCGAGCGCCTTGCCCGATGCCTCGTTGGTCGTGCCATCGCCCTTGACCGCCACCGCGGCCTCCGGCTTCAGCTTGAGCGTGTCCAGCGCGGCTTCGACCAGCTTGGCGACTTCCGCGCCGCCGGGGTTATCGAGGTACGCCACAGCGATCCGCGAGACGCCGATGGTCGTCAGGTGCTGCACCAGCGCCTGGGCTTCGCGCGCAAAGGTGGCGCGCACGAAGTAGCCGGCGCTGCCCATCTTTTCGCGGGCGGAATCCGACACCGCATAGCCGCCCACCGTCGGCGCGCCGCTCTGGTTCACGACCTTGGCGCCCGCGGCGGTGGTGCCCGAACCCACGCAGCCGAAGAAGGCGAAGACACGGTGCTCGGCCAGCAGCTTTTCGTAATTGGCGAGCGCCTTCTCGGGCTTGAGCTCGTCGTCGAGCGACACGACCCGGATCTTGCGGCCCGACAGCCCGCCCTGCGCATTGACCGCGTCGAAGGCCAGCCCGGCCCCCGCCATCACGACCTTGACCGGCACGCCGAGCGGGCCGCTCAGGATGCCGGTGTGGCCGAGGACGATTTCGCTGTCGGAGACGCCGTTTTCGGCGCCAAGGGCTGGGAAGGAAAGAGGACCGAGTCCGGCCGCTGCCGCAGCCGAAGCGGCAATGAAATTTCTGCGATGCATGAATTGTTTGTTATCAGATACAACTGATAACAATTGAATACGAAAGGGCTCCGTTGCACCGCCGGGGTTTACCCCGTGTTGCGCGCCGGCCCCTCGCGCAGCTGCCATGCCGCGCAGATCGCAAGCGCGCACAAGCCGGCCAGCATCGCGAACACTTCGTCGAAGGCCGCGAGCCGCGCCGGGCTGCTCAACGGATTGGCGAGCGAATCGCCGTGCGCCGCCAATCGCCACTCGAGCACGATCGCGCACAGGCTCACGCCAGCCGCGCCGCCCAGCATGCGCACGAAGTTGATCGCGCTGGCGCCCTGCGGAATCAGCGGCTTGGCCAGTGGCCGCATCGAACCCAGGTTGAGCGACGGCAGGATGAACCCCAGCCCGATGCGCCCGATGATCGCGAAGGCCACCAGCAGCCACAGCGCGCTGTCGAGCCTGAGCACCATCATCAGTGCGAACGAAGCCGCCAGCAGCGCGAGGCCGATGGTCACCAGCACCCAAGTCGGCTGCCGGTCGGCCAGCCGGCCCACGCCCGCGATGGTCACGGCCAGCACGATGCCGGCCGGCAGAAGAATGGTGCCCACGTGCGACGCCGACAGGCTCAGCCCCACCTGCATGTACACCGGCAGCAGGTAGGTCGAGCCGAAGAGCGCCGTGCCGTAGATGAAGGCGACCACGCTGCCCATCGCGAACTGCCGGTACTGGAAGAGCGCGAGGTTCATCAACGGCGTGCCGCCCGAGGCCGCGAGCCGGCGCTGCCACCAGATGAAGGCAGCGAAAGAAACCAAGGCACCAACCAGCAGCAGCGCGGCCTGAAATGGCGAATCGCCGCGCAGCTCGACCAGCCCGTTCAACAGGCACAGCGTGCCGACCGTGCCCAGCGCGAGGCCGCGCGCATCGAGCCCGCCGCCGCGCACCGCGGCCACGCCGCCCGGCGCCGTCTTGGGCACGAACTTGTAGGCCAGCCAGATCGATGCCAGGCAGAACGGCACCACCATGAAGAAGATCGAGCGCCAGCCGAACAGGTCGACCAGCACCCCGCCGATGCTCGGCCCGATGGCCGGCGCGAGCACCACGCCCATGCCGAAGATGCCGCTCGCGCGCCCCTGCTCGTGCGGCTCGAAGGCGCGCAGGATGATGATGGCCGGAATGGGCTGCACCACGCCCGCCGCGAGCCCTTCGGCCACGCGCGCGAACAGCACCAGCGAGAAGTTGTTGGCCAGCCCGCCGACGATGCCGCCCACGAGCAGCAGCAGCATCGTGCCGACGTAGGTGCGGCGGTAGCCGTAGCGCGACAGCAGCCACGGCGTGGTGAGCATCGAGACCGTCATCGCCACCATGAAGCCCGAGCTCACCCACTGCGCGCGCTCCTGCCCGAGCGAGAAGTGATGGCTCATGCCGGGGATCGCGACGTTGACGATGGTCGACGACATGATCGATGCCATCGTCCCCACCATCACCGACAGCAGCAGATACCAGCGGTAGCGCTCGCCATAGCGTTCGCGCAGGGTGCCCATGGAGGGCGGAGCCGGCGTGGGTGCGGCTTCGGGCGTGTGTGGGGAGGTCATGGGGCGGCGGAATGTCTCGGGGTCCGTCGTCCTACAAGCATATCGGTGTTTGCTTGGCGAACAGCGCACAGGCGCGCCCCACAATGCAGCGGCTGTCCCCTCCGCGTCAAGCTCAGCAAGAAGAGAACAACATGGATTCCCCGATCAACGACCCCGTCAACGAACAGGCCGCGGCCACGCTCGCGACCGAGCTCGCCGCGCCGACCGTCAGCCGCGCCTACCGCTGCCAGTGCGGCCGCCCCGTGTTCCTGCGCAACAGCGAGTGCCTGGCCTGCCACACGCCGCTCGGCTACGTGATCGACCGCCTGGGCGTCATGCCGCTGGCACCGGCCGAAGGCGGGGGCGCGCTGCCCGACACCTTCACCGTGTTCGGCGATCCGCACGGCAAGACCTACCACCGCTGCGCGAACCTCATGACGCCCGCTGCCTGCAGCTGGATGGTCGCGGTGCCGCGCGAAGGCGAGACCATTCCCGCCGACACGCAGGGCCTCGCGCCCGGCTACTGCCTCGCGTGCAGCGTGACGCGCACCATCCCCGATCTCTCGGTGGAGAGCAACGGCGAGCTCTGGCGCAAGCTGGAGACGGCCAAGCGCCGGCTCATCTCGCAGCTGCTCGCGCTCGGCCTGCCGGTGGTGAGCCGGCATGCCGATCCGGTGCACGGCCTGGCGTTCGATTTCCTCAGCAACATGCCGGGCGGTCCGCACGTCATGACCGGCCACGAGCACGGCGTGATCACCCTCAACGCCGAGGAGGCCGAGGACGCGGTGCGCGAACGCATCCGCGCCGAGATGCGCGAGCCCTACCGCACGCTGCTCGGCCACTTCCGCCACGAGATCGGCCACTACTACTGGGACCTGCTGGTGTTGCCGACACCGTGGATCGACGACTTCCGCGCGCTCTTCGGCGACGACCGCGCCGACTACGCCGCCGCATTGCAGACCCACTACGAACAGGGCCCGCCGCCCGACTGGGCCGACCGCTTCGTGAGCAGCTACGCAAGCACGCACCCGTGGGAGGACTGGGCCGAGACCTGGGCCCACTACCTGCACATGGCCGACACCGCGGACACCGCGATGAGCTTCGGTGTCGATGCGACCAACGTCGAGCTGACGAGCGACCTCTTCACCGCAGACGACCTCTGGCAGCCCGATCATCCCGACGCCGCGAAATTCCTCGACTTCATCAACGGCTGGGTGCTGCTGACGAACGTTCTCAACGAGCTGTCGCGCAGCATGGGGCAGCCCGACTATTACCCGTTCGTGCTGCCGCGCGCGGCGGTGGGCAAGCTGCAGTTCATCCACCGCGTGATCACGGAGCAGCGGGCCGGATCGGCGCCGACGATGGTGGTGGCCAGCGATGTGGCGGCGACTGAGCCCGAGCCCGTCGAGCCTGCACCCGAGCAGGCGCAGTCGCAGTCGCAATCGCAATCGCAGACGCAGACGCAGACCCAATCCCAGGGCGGCGTTCAGTCCTGAGGCGGTGCCCCCGCGGCGCAGCGCGCGCAGATGCATGCAAGGCCGCGCATCGACTCCGGCAACTTGGCGAGCGGCGCATTGCTGAAGTCGGCCTGCATGCACCAGCAAGGCGGCTGCGCCTCGCCCGTCTCGCGTTCGACCTCCATCGCGCAGCGGTTCGACTCGCCGCACAACGGGCAGCGCGAGACGTCGATGACCGCAGCGCTGGTCGTCATGCGAGCTCGAAGGCCGGCAGCTTCTTCGCCACGGCGACGTTCTGCAGCGTCACATACACCGGCAAGCCGTTGCGGTAGGCGGGGTAGTCCTCGCCCTCGATCAGCGGCAGCAGGTAGCGCCGGCATTTCTCGGTGATGCCGTAGCCGTCGTCCGAAATGAAATCGCGCGGCATCGGCTTCTCGACATTGGCCACCGATTCGAGCGGCGCGCTGCCGAGCGTGTACGCATAGGGCACGTCGGACGTGCGCTCGATCGTCGGCATCACCGCGTTGCGGCCTTCCAGCGCGAGCTCGACCGCGCGTTGACCGAGTTCGTAGGCCTGCTTCACGTCGGTGGCCGAGGCGATGTGCCGCGCCGCGCGCTGCAGGTAGTCGGCCACGGCCCAGTGAAACTTGTGGCCGTATGCGTCCTTGATCATCTGCGCCACCACCGGCGCGGCGCCGCCGAGTTGCGCGTGGCCGAACGCATCGCGCGTGCCCTGTTCCGCGAGGAAGGTGCCGTCGGGGTAGTGGCAGCCCTCGGACACCACGACCGAACAGTAGCCGTGCTGCTTCACCAATTCATCGACACGCGCGAGAAAGCGCGGCTTGTCGAACTCGATCTCGGGGAACAGCACCACCACCGGAATGCCCTGGTCCGCGGCGAGCCCGCCGGCCGCGGCGATCCACCCCGCATGCCGGCCCATCACCTCAAGCACGAACACCTTGGTCGAGGTGGCAGCCATCGAGCGCACGTCGAACGAGGCTTCGAGCGTGGACACTGCCACGTATTTCGCGACCGAGCCGAAGCCCGGGCAGCAGTCGGTCAGCGGCAGGTCGTTGTCGATGGTCTTGGGCACATGGATCGCCTGCAGCGGATAGCCGAGCGACTGCGAGAGCTGGCTCACCTTGAAGCAGGTGTCGGCCGAATCGCCGCCGCCGTTGTAGAAGAAGTAGCCGATGCCGTGCGCTTTGAACACCTCGATGAGCCGCTCGTATTCGCGCCGGTTCTTCTCGAGCGACTTGAGCTTGTAGCGGCACGAACCGAACGCGCCCGAAGGCGTGGAGCGCAGCGCCGCAATCGCCTCGGCCGATTCGGCGCCCGTGTCGATCAGTTCTTCCGTCAGCGCACCGATGATGCCGTTGCGTCCGGCGTAGAGCTTGCCGATGCGGTCCGGGTGTTTTCGTGCCGTCTCGATCACGCCGCAGGCCGACGCATTGATGACCGAAGTGACGCCGCCCGACTGGGCGTAGAAGGCGTTGAGGATGGGCATGCGGGCATTCTCCCGCAGCCCCATGACAGGCGCCAGTGCCCGCGTGTCGGGATGTCAGCGGCTCTCGAACGCGGGCGGGCGCTTCTGCAGGAACGCGCTCACGCCTTCGCGGAAGGTCGGGCGATCGATCAGCTCGCGCTGGCGTTCGCTTTCGTAATGCAGCTGTTCCTTCAGCGTGTGGCGCTCGGAAGCCTCGAAGGCTTCGCGTGCTTCGATCACCGCATGCGCCGGCAGGCGTGCGAGGCGCTGCGCGATGGCGCGTGCTTCGTCCATCAGTTGTTCGTCGTCGGCGCAGGCCCAGATCAGGCCCCACTGCACCGCGCGTCCGGCGCTCAGGCGTTCGTCGAGCAGCGCCATGCCCATCGCACGCGCCTTGCCTGCACGCCGCGGAATGGCCCAGGTGCAACCCAGGTCCGGCACGATGCCGAGCTTCGGGAGAAACGGAAGGTAGAAGTACGCGCTGCGTGCGGCGATCGTCACGTCCGCCGCAAGCGCGAGGCCGACGCCCGCGCCGGCCGCGGCGCCGTTCACCGCGGCGACCACGGGAACAGGCAGCGTGCGCAGCGTCTCGATCAGCGGATTGCTCAGCGACTGCATCCACTCGGCGGTCTGCGTGCCGAGCGACTTGCCTTCTTCGTCCGGCGTCATCGCGCTCAGGTCGGCGCCGACGCAGAAGGCCTTGCCCGCGCCCGTCAGGATCACGGCACGCACTGCGCGGTCGTCGCGGATGCGCTCCAGCGTGTCGCGCAGTTCGACCTGCAGTCCATGCGCGATGGGATTCAGCTTGGCCGGCAGGTTCAGCGTGAGCGTCGCGATGCCATCGGCCAGTTCATAGAGGATGGGTGCTTGGGAGTCCATGGCATCGAGGGTCGATGCCGATGGTGCGCCGGTCAAGCCGGGGACAACCCGTGGGGCCGAAGTCGCCAAGGCGACCAGGCGCGGGCCGGCGGCGCAAGGGGCATCGCAGCGGGCTGCGCGTCCGACACGGTGATGCACGACGAGGTCAAGGCCGACACCAGGATGCGCCGGTGCTCGGTGCCGTCGAAGCGGTCGCCGGCCTCCAGCACGATGTCGCGCGGATCGCGATCGAGCGTGATCCAGACGGTGCCGCTGCGGCATTCGATGCCCACGCCCGCGCCGTCGGGCACGGCAAAGACGGTGCGTGTCGGCAGCGTGATGTGAAAGCGGGAAGAGGTGGTCGGTCGGGTGCTCATGGCAAGCTCCATTGCATTCGGGATACGAATGAATATAGTGAGCCGGCCCTCTCTTTACACGCGGTCATTCGGAACTCGTTGCATGCCTCCAGCGAATGCGAAACCCTCAAAAATGCCGAGCAGCGAGCTCCCGCCGCTGGATTTGCTGCGCAGTTTCGAAGCTGCCGCGCGACAACTCAGCTTCACGCTGGCGGCCGGCGAACTGCACCTCACGCAGTCGGCCGTCAGCCGGCAGATCCAGCAGCTCGAAGCCAGCCTGGGCGTGCTGCTGTTCGAGCGCCGCCACCGCGCGCTGGCGCTCACCGAGGCCGGCGGCGTGCTGCAGCGCGCGGTCACCGACAGCCTGGAGCGGCTGCGCGACGCCACCGCCCGGGTGCGCGCGAGCGCAGCGCCGCGGCAGGTGGCGATCACCTGCACGCCGGGTTTCGCATCGCTCTGGCTCATTCCGAAGCTGGCGCGCTTCACCGGCACGCATCCGCAGGTCGACGTGCGCCTGTCGGCCACGCTCGATGTGCTCGACCTGGACGTGAGCCGCCTCGACCTCGCGGTGCGCTTCGCGCCCATCGCCCGCGGCGTCGGGCCGGCGCTGTTCGAGGAATCGGTGATCCCGCTGTGCGCGCCGCAGGTCGCCGCGTCGCTGCGGGCGCTGTCGGACTTTTCCGGGCTCACGCTGCTCACCATCGAATACCCGGACCACAGCGAAGCCCCGACCGCCGACTGGGAGCCGTGGCTCAAGGTGATGGGGCTGGAAGACCTGCGCGTGAAGAGCACGCTGCGCTTCACGCAGTACGCCGATGCGGTGGCCGCCGCGGTGGCGGGGCAGGGCGTGGTGATCGGGCGCTTGCCGTTGCTGCGCGAACTGGTGCGCGACGGCCGGCTCGTGGCGCCGCTCGGGGAGGGCGCGGCGTCGCACCGCGGCTATTTCATCGAGATGTCCAGGCGCGCCGCGAGCAACCGCGACGCGCAGGACTTCGCGCAATGGCTGCGCGACGAAGCCGAGGCGGCGCAGCGGACCTGAGAAAGCCCGCCGCGTTCATGCTCCGGGGAACGATCAACCCGGCAGCAGCACCTTGTTCACGACGTGGATCACGCCGTTCGACTGGTACACGTTGGCGATCGTCACCATCGCGGTGCCGCCCTTGGCATCGGTCACCATCACGTTGCCGCCGCTCATCGTGGCGGTGAGCGTGCCGCCGCTCGCGGTCTTCAGCACGGCCTTGCCGCCGCCTGCGTTGATCGCGCTCATGAGCGCCGGGCCGTCCATCTTGCCGGGCACCACGTGGTAGGTCAGCACCTTGGTCAGCGTGGGCTTGTTCTCGGGCTTGAGCAGCGTGTCGACCGTGCCGGCCGGCAGCGCTGCGAAAGCGGCGTTGGTCGGTGCGAACACGGTGAACGGACCCGGGCTCTTGAGGGTGCCGACGAGGTCCGCGGCCTTGACGGCGGCGACCAGCGTGGTGTGGTCCTTCGAATTCACGGCGTTGTCGACGATGTCCTTAGTCGGGTACATCGCGGCGCCGCCGACCATCGGGTTCGACGCACCGCTGCCGCTCATGCCCATGCCGCCCGCGCAAGCGCCGAGCAGGACCGAAACGCCGAGTGCAATCACGAGTTTTTTCATGGAAGTCTCCTGGAAAGAAATGGTTGTCGAGGTTCTCTGTGGAAACCGCCAACAGCTCGGAGGCGCGATGCGCTTGCAACCAATACGGAGGTCGGATGCAACTGGATTCGTAGGACGGCATCTCGTCGGCATCGTGTGGACATCGCGTCGGCTTTGCGCCACAGCGTTGCCAGTGGCGCTTGCGCATCGCGCGCGTGCTCGACAGAATCCGCCCTTCGTTTTTCAGCAACAGTTTTTCCAACGCGCCTGGCGACTTGCAACCTCCCGGGCGACAAACCAATTCAATGAACCGTTTCCTGAACACCTGACCCGCACACCGAGCGCCCCGGCCGGATGTGCATCCATGCATCCGCCGAGGCCCTGTCGACAAAGGCCCCGCGCAGCCATTCGCCGGGGCCTTTTTGTTTTTGGAGTGTGCGCACATGAGTGCTCAACGAAAGGCCCGCGACGACGAGAAACGTCTGGGCCGGTTTTACTTTTCAGTGCCGTCCACGGCACCTCGCAATCCGGTGGTGGCAGCGATGGCGCGCCGCGAATCGAGCCAGGGCGCAGGGCGGCACCTGCGCACGCACCGCGCGGAGCGGCGTGCGCAGAAGGTGGCGTTGCAGAAGGCTGCGCGAAGCCTCGGGCGGGAGGACTGACGATGCGCGAAGACATGGACAAGGTCATCGTCGAACGACCGCGCACCGGCTGGCGCGTGCAGGGCGATGGGCGTATCTGGCGCAACAGCAAAGAGACGGGTTCGCACCTGGGCATGAAGCGCGGCTACAAGCACAGGAAGTGGCTCAATGAAAACCTTGCGCCGCTCAAGCGCTGGCTGCACAAGCAGGTGCACCGGCCGTGGGACAAGGTGTATGCCGAACTCTGCAGTGGCATCGACCGCCGCAGCACGGTGCAGGCGCACATCTTCGAGCACATCGACCAGTTCGTCGTGCGCGACGCGGTCATGCGCGATGGCGAGGTGTGGGTGAGGGCGTCCTGGCGGGGACGCGGCGACCGTGCACCTCTCGAGGAGGCCTCGCATGTCGAGCTGTTCGTGCACCCGCTCACCGGCATCCTGCTGCCCAACCGGCGGCTGCGTGAAGCGCGCGCGGCGCAGAGGGCGCGCTACGGCAGCTGGGCCGAACGAAATGGCGACCAGCCCTATGCGGTCTATCACGTGCTCGACGAGCACACGCAATGGCACCGCGTCGATGGCTGCTGGTTCGAGATCACGCTCGCCAGGTTTCCCGAAAGGACTGGCGCGATGCAGCCGGAAGAGAAGTGCCACGACGTGCTGCGTCGCTGCCTCGTCACCCGCAGCGGCGCTGCACAGCGGCCCGGGCCCGGCATGCCCACCCACTGCGGCCTGTACGGACGCAACGATGTCTATGCCGCAGCCAAGCGCCAATTGAGCCGCCGCGAAGTGCGCGCGCGTCTTGGCGATGCCACCTGAGGCGGCGCGCTGCCGCTAAGGGTTGTCGAGCTCGCGCTTGATCGACGCGTTGCCGATCTTCTTGCGGCACAGCAGCCGACGCGGCCCCGGCCCCACGGCCATGCCGAGGTCCAGCAGCAGCGCGTCGCGCAGCCGGGCGTCGCCTGCGCGCAGTGACTTGTCGAGCGCATCGACCCTGGCGAACAGCTCATCGAACGCGTCCTCGCCGTTGTCGGTGCGCGGCCCCTTGGCGTAGGCGCGCACCAGCAACTCTTCTTCCAACCCCGGCGTCGATGCGAACAGCGTCGGATGCGCGTCGATCCATGCGCGCATCGCCTGCACGCTGGCGGTGTCCGCATAGCTGCGCATCGCCGTCGCGCGATAGCTGTCGCCGAAGCCCTTGGCCTCATCGCACAGGCGCAGCGCGTCATCGATGCCCTGCTGCGCGGCCACCTGTTCGACCAGCAGGTTGCGTGCATCGACCAGCGTGTGCCGCTCCTGGCGCTGACTGGCCTTCTTGTGTTTGCGGAGGAAAGCGTCGGCATCGCCGCGACGTGCGTATTCCATCAGCAGCACGCGGTCGGCGCGGTACGCCATGTCGGGCTGCAGGCGCGGCGTGATCTCCTGTTCGACACGCGCCATCTCGCCTTCGAGCGCGAGGTCGGCGGCGATGTGCAGCAAGAGGTGGTCGCGCAGGATCTCGTCCTGTACCTGCAGCGTCCAGGCCAGCATCTCCGTCGCGCCGAGGCCGGCGGTGTCGAACAGCACCTCGATGCGGTCTTTCCAGTTCAGCCCATGGCTGCCGCGGCTGCCTCGCAGGCGATACATCATGTCGGCCCACGGCGTGCGATAGCCGCGGTGGCCGAGGTAGCCGCAGCCCAGGCCCTTGCCGGTGTAGGGCTGCGCGGCCAGCGCCTCGATCAGCGGCTGGATCTCGACGGCCAGTGCGTCGAGCTGCGCCTTCTGTTCGTCGCTCGGGTAGTAGCCGAAGGCGTTGTCGAGGTTGATGGCGTGGATGCAGCGCGTGAGCGCGTCGTGGATGCGTGGGTCCATCGGCGGGATGATAGAGGGGCGTCTTTGCACGCGAAGCAGTGCGCATCGCCCCGATGTTTTCTCGGCTGGCGCTAGCCCGGACGTACCGGCGCCACAGCGCGCGGCAGCACCAGAAACGCCACGGTCCCCATTGCCAGCATCCCCGCCACCGTGAGGAACACCGCGCGGAACGGCTCGACGCCGTTCGCCACGCCCCACGATGCGGCCACGCCGGTCGTCCATTGCATCAGCGACACGCCGAGGAACATCGCCATGTTCATCAGCGCCAGCGCGCGGCCCGTCATGGCGGCCGGGTAGGCGTTCTTGGTGTAGGCGTACTGCAGCACGCTGTAGCCGGAGAGAAGGCCATAGACGATCGGCAAGCCGATGTCGATCGCGCGCGAATGCGTGAGCGCCATGGCCGCGAACATCAGCGCGCCGGCGGTTGCGCAGCCAATCATCCACCGCGCACGCCGCGCGGCGCCGGGGTCCAGGCGGCCGAACAGCGCGGGGCTGATCATGCCGGTGATGGTCATCACCAGCGCCACGTTGCCGCTCGCCACGAGCGAGAGGCCGTGCCGCTCGTGCAGCACGGGCCCGAGCCACAGGCCGCGCAGCGTGATGAAGGCCGCATACGACACGCACGCAAAGCACAGAAGGCCCAGCGTGTGCGGCATCGCGAACAGCGGCAGCAGTTCGCGCACGGCCTTGCGCAGCGACTGGCGCTCGGCCGGCGCCATCGGGCCCACAGGGTCCACGGCCGCGCGCGCCGGTTCGCGCACGCGCCAGAAGATGATGAGCCACGACAGCACCGCGGCCGCAGCCAGCACCGCATAGCCGGCGCGCCACGAAGCGGCCTCGATCAGCAACGCCAGCGGCGTGCCGGTGAACACGATGCCCAGGCCCGCCATGCTCATCACCAGCCCCGACATCGCGGTGAAGCGCGCGGCGTCGAAGTGCCGCGCGATGAACACCGTGCATGCGAGAAACGCCGGCGCGCATCCGACGCCGATCAGCGCCTGCCCGAGCAGCAGCATGTGAAAGCTGTCTGCCACCGTGCACAACACGGCGCCCGCGATGGCCAGCGGAAAGGCGGTGAGCACCGTGCGGCGCACGCCGAACATGTCGATCGACACGCCCATCGCGAGCTGCATGATTCCGAACATGAAGTGGAAGGTGCCGGCCCATGTGCCGAGCTGCTGGGGCGAGAGGCCGAAGTGGCTGCCAAGCGGCGTGGCCATCATGGCGCCGACGGTGCGGAAGGCCTGGCTCAGCGCGAAGGCCGAAGCGAGGGCCACGAGCATGGCGGCCGCGGAGGTCGACCAGCGCGGCGGGGGCGGCGAGGCCGCGTTCGTGTTCATCGGGAGGGGAGGCTGAAAGAAGAAGGGAGCGGCACGATGCTAATGGCATGCCGCCCTCAACGCAGAACGGCGCCCGAAGGCGCCGTCCGTTCGCTCAAGCCCGGCGCGATGCCGGACGCACGCCGATCAGGCCTCGCCCTTGACCTTCAAGCGCCATGCATGCAGCAGCGGCTCGGTGTAGCCGCTTGGCTGCTCGATGCCCTTGAACACCAGGTCCTGTGCCGCCTTGTACGCGGCCGAGGTCGCGAAGTTGCCGGCCATCGGCTGGTAGAGCGCATCGCCCGCGTTCTGCTCGTCGACCACCTTGGCCATGCGCTGGAAGGTCTCGTCGACCTGCGCCTTGGTCACCACGCCGTGCAGTAGCCAGTTGGCGATGTGCTGGCTCGAGATGCGCAGCGTGGCGCGGTCTTCCATGAGGCCCACGTTGTGGATGTCGGGCACCTTGGAGCAGCCCACGCCCTGGTCGATCCAGCGCACCACGTAGCCGAGGATGCCCTGCACGTTGTTGTCGATTTCCTGCTGGCGCTCTTCGGCCGTCCACTTGGCTTCGGCCGCGATCGGCACCTGCAGCAGCGCGTTGAGGATGTTGTCGCGCTCGGCATCCGCATCGATCTTTTCCAGCTCCTGCTGCACTGCCGTCACGCTGACCTGGTGGTAGTGCAGCGCATGCAGCGTGGCGGCGGTGGGCGAGGGCACCCAGGCGGTGTTGGCGCCGGCCTTGGGGTGGCCGATCTTCTGCTCGAGCATCGCGGCCATGAGGTCGGGCATGGCCCACATGCCCTTGCCGATCTGCGCCTTGCCGCGCAGGCCGCACGAGAGGCCGACCAGCACGTTGTTCTTTTCGTAGGCGCCGATCCACGCGCTGGACTTCATGTCGCCCTTGCGGATCATCGGGCCGCCCTGCATGGCGGTGTGCATCTCGTCGCCGGTGCGGTCGAGGAAGCCGGTGTTGATGAAGGCCACGCGTGCGGCGGCTTCGGCGATGCAGGCCTTCAGGTTCACGCTGGTGCGGCGCTCCTCGTCCATGATGCCGAGCTTCACCGTGTTGGCGGGCAGGCCGAGCAGTTGCTCGACGCGGCC
This sequence comes from Variovorax sp. W1I1, assembly GCF_030815625.1. NCBI lineage: Bacteria > Pseudomonadati > Pseudomonadota > Betaproteobacteria > Burkholderiales > Comamonadaceae > Variovorax > Variovorax sp. W1I1. The sequence continues at coordinate 6,685,460 of NZ_JAUSWZ010000001.1, forward strand.
GAACAGCTCGCTCGCGAAGGCCACTTCGGCCGGGCCGTGCATCTTCGGCTTCACGATGTAGATGCTGCCGGTGCGCGAGTTGCCCTTGCGCTTCAGGTCGATGGTGGCGATGGTGGTGGTCACCACGGCATCGAGGATGCCTTCGGGGATCTCCTTGCCGCCCGCATACAGGATGGCCGGGTTGGTCATCAGGTGGCCGACATTGCGCAGGAACATGAGCGAGCGTCCGTGCAGCTTCACGGGTTGGCCATCGGCGCCGGTGTATTCGCGGTCGGCGTTCAGGCCGCGCGTGAAGGTCTTGCCGCCCTTGGCGACTTCTTCCGTCAGCGTGCCTTCGACGATGCCGAGCCAGTTCGCATACGCGACGACCTTGTCGGCCGCATCCACCACGGCCACCGAGTCTTCGAGGTCGAGGATGGTCGAGAGCGCGGCTTCGAGCACCAGGTCGCTCACGCCGGCCGCGTCGGTCTTGCCGATGGCCGTGCTGCGGTCGATGCGGATATCGAGGTGAATGCCGTTGTGCTTGAGCAGCACCGACGACGGCGCTGCGGCATCGCCCTGGTAGCCGATGAATTGAGCGGGGTCGGCGAGACCGGTGCTGCTGCTCTGCAGCGCGACGACCAGCTTGCCGTCCTTCACGCTGTAGCCGGTCGCCATCTTGTGCGAGCCATTGGCCAGCGGCGCGGCCTGATCGAGCACGTTGCGCGCGAACTCGATGACCTTGGCGCCGCGCACCGGGTTGTAGCCCTTGCCCTTTTCAGCGCCGTCGGCTTCGGAGATGGCATCGGTGCCGTAGAGCGCGTCGTACAGCGAGCCCCAGCGCGCGTTGGCGGCGTTGAGCGCATAGCGCGCATTCAGGATCGGCACCACCAGCTGCGGGCCGGCCTGCAGCGCGAGCTCGGAGTCGACGTTCGCGGTCGTCGCCTTCGCGCCCTTGGGCTGCGGCAGCAGGTAGCCGATCTTCTCGAGGAAGGCGCGGTAGGCCGGCATGTCGGCGATCGGGCCGGGGTTCTTCTTGTGCCAGGCGTCGAGTTCGCTCTGCAGGCGGTCGCGCTCGGCGAGCAGCGCGATGTTCTTGGGTGCGAGGTCGCTCACGATGGCGTCGAAGCCCTTCCAGAAGACATCGCTGGCCACGCCGGTGGCGGGCAGGACCTTGTCTTCGATGAAGCGGTGGAGCTCGGTCGCGACCTGGAGTCCGTGGGCGGTGGTGCGGGCGGTCATTTTTCTCTCCTGGAAAATCGGAATACGGCGAAATACGGCGGAATACGGAAGCAAAAGACGTGGGTGTCGCAATGACGTAGGTCAACTTTATTCGATACCTTACGAAGGAGTAAGAGCCGAAAGCGGGATTTATCAATGACAAAAATGAGGGTAATGGCGGTCCGGCGCCGCTTTTTACGTAAAGGGTAGGCACTGATAGAGGTGCCACGGGCACGGGATATATTTAATTTCTTAAATAAATCCAGCACGCGCCGAAATGATCCTCCTGGCTTCCAACGAAAACCCGCTCGGCATGCCCGAGTCGGCCCGCCGCGCCGCGGCCGCCGCCCTCGAAGGCGCCGGCAACTACCCCGACAGCAACGGCACCGCGCTCAAGAATGCACTGGCCGCCCGGCTCGCCGTGTCGCCCGAGTGGCTCACGCTCGGCAGCGGATCGAGCGAAATCCTCGAACTCGCCGCGCAGGTGAGCTTGAAGCCGGGCGAGAACGTCGTCTATTCGCAGTACGGCTTCATCGTCTACGCGCAGGCCACGGCGCACGCCCATGCGCGCGCCTCCGTCGTGCCTTCGCAAGATTTCGGCCACGACTTGGGCGCGATGCGCGCCGCGATCGCCGACGACACGAAGCTGGTCTTCGTCGCCAACCCTAACAACCCGACCGGCACCTTCATCGATGCTGCGCCGCTGCGCGATTTCCTGCAATCGGTGCCCGCGCACGTGACGGTGCTGCTCGACGAGGCCTACACCGAATTCCTCTCGCCCGCGCAGCGCTACGACAGCATCGAATGGGTGCGGCGCCTGCCGAACCTGATCGTCGCGCGCACCTTCTCCAAGGCCTTCGGCCTCGCGGGGATGCGCATCGGCTACGGCGTGTCGCAGCCGCCGCTGACCTCGCGCATGAACGCGCAACGGCCGCGTTTCAACGTGACGACGCCGGCCCAGGCCGCCGCAGTGGCCGCGCTCGGCGACACGGAATTCCTCGCGCGCACCTACGAACTCAACACCGCCGGACGCGAGCAGCTCGCCGCGGGTTTCACCGAGCTGGGCCTCGTGCACATCCCTTCTTCGGGCAACTTTCTCATGGTGCAGGTGGGCGATGCGCAGGCCGTGCATGCGCGCCTGCTGGCCGCCGGCATCGAGGTTTCGCTGCTCGGCCCCTACGGCCTGCCGCAGTGGCTGCGCGTGAGCGTGGGCCTGCCCGAACAGAACAAGGCCCTGCTCGCCGCCTTGCGCTGAGCGCGATCCGATTCCAACCACCACCCCCGAGGAGACAGAAGCATGAAACGCCGCCAGTTCGCAGCGCAGGCCGCTGCCGTCATTGCCGCCGCGGCCACCGCGCCGATGGCCTTCGCGCAGGAGCGCGCGACGCGCATCCTGATCGGGTTTCCGCCGGGCGGCTCGGCGGACGTGGTGGCGCGGCTCCTGGCCGACAAGATGCGTGTCTCGCTCGGGCAGAACGTCATCATCGACAACAAGCCCGGCGCGGCGGGGCGTCTCGCGCTGGCCGAGCTCAAGCGCTTTCCGCCCGACGGCAGCGTGCTGATCTTCTCGCCGAGCGGCGCGATGGTGATTCACCCGTGGCTCTATGCGAACCTCGGCTACGACCCGGCGAAGGACTTCACGCCCATCGCGCTCGGCAGCACCTTCGACTTCGCGATAACCGCCGGCCCGGGCGCGCCGCCCGGCGACCTGAAGACGGTGCTGGCCTGGATGAAGGCCAACCCCGCCAAGGCCAACTACGCAACTTCGGGCGCGGGCACGGTGCCGCACTTCGCCGGACAGTTGCTGGCGCAGGCCGCGGGCGTGCCGATGACGCACGTCGCCTACCGCGGCGGCGCGCCGGCCGCGCAGGACCTGATCGGTGGCCAGGTGCCGCTGATGGTCGACACCGCCTCCGAAACCATCGAGCACCACCGCGCCGGCAAGGTGCGCATCCTCGCGGTGACGGGCGAGCAGCGCAGCCGCGCGCTGCCCGACGTGCCGACGCTGAAGGAGGCCGGCATCAATGTGACGGCCGATGCGTTCTTCGGCCTCTACGGGCCGCCGGGGATGTCGCCGAAGTTGGTGGCGCGCATCGACAAGGCCGTGGCCGACGCGCTGCGCATGCCCGATGTGCAGGACAGGATCTATGCGCTGGGGCTCGTGCCGGCGCATGCGGGGCCGGCTGAACTTGCCGCGATCCAGGCGGCGCACCTCAAGCGCTGGGAAATGCCGATCAAGAACTCGGGCTTCAAGGCCGAATCCTGAGCGTCAGACCTGCCCGCTGAGCTCCTTCGCCGCTGCGCGCACGGGCTCGATGTAGCCCGCGTCGTAGCGGTGCGTCGGCATCGTCAGCGTGACCGCCGCGGCGAGGCTGCCGTCCGCATGGAGCACCGGCGCCGAGATGCCCGCAAGTTCGGCCGTTCGATCGCCCACCAGCGCGCAGAAACCCTGCGCGCGGATCGCTTCATACAGCTTGCGTTCCCTCGCGCCGCGCGGCCGGTCGGTATCGGGACCGAAGGCGATCAGCACGCGCGCACCGGCGCCGCGGTCGTTGGGCAACAGGTCGCCCGCGCGGACGTGGTCGCGCACCACATGCGATGAATCGACGCGGAACTGGCACAGGCGCACCCAGCCGTCGCCCTGGTCCTGCCGCACGTGGTACGCCGCGCTTTCGCCGGTGGCGGCTGCGAGAGCACGCAGCACCGGCAGCACGATGCGGTCGAGCGACTGCGACGCGGCATAGAGCCCATGCAGCCGCGCGATCTCCATGCCCAGCGTGTAGCGGCCGTCGTCCTGCCGGCGAATCAGCCGCGCGTGTTCGAGCGATGCCAAAAGCCGCAGCGCCGTGCTCTTGTAGAGCTGCGTGCGCTCGGCGAACTGCGCGAGCGACAGTGCTTCGTCGCCCGGCCGAAATGCCGACAGCAGGCTCAGCGCGCGATCGACCGCGGCAGCGCCGCCGGGTGCGGCGTTGAGGTCGGAAACCGATTCGGTCTGGGCTTTGCGGGGCATGGGCGTGCTTGACAGGGAAAGTCGATCGACGATCTAATTCTGTTTGGCGGAATTTAGTTCTGTCTAATGGAACAGTCAAGTGATCCACACCAAGATCGCTCCAAGGAGACGAAGTCGATGACACCCCCCGATGTCCTCATCAGCGAGGTCGGCCCGCGCGACGGCTTGCAGTCGGTCAAGGCGACCATGCCCACGGCAGACAAGCTGCGCTGGATCGACGCGCTCTACGCCGCCGGCGTGCGCGAGATCGAGGTCGCTTCCTTCGTGCCCGCGAAGCTGCTGCCCCAGATGGCCGATGCCGCCGAGGTGGTGCGCCATGCGATCACGCTGCCCGGACTCACCGTGATGGCGCTGGTGCCCAACCGCAAGGGCGCACAGGCCGCGCTCGAAGCCGGCGTGCACAAGCTCACGATGCCGGTGTCGGCAAGCGTGGCGCATTCGCTTGCCAATGTGCGCAAGACGCCGACGGAAATGGTCGAGGAGGTGCGCGCCATCTCCGACCTGCGCCGCGCCATTGCGCCGCAGGTGAAGCTCGAAGCCGGCATCTCCACCGCCTTCGGCTGCACGCTGCAGGGGCTGGTGCCCGAAGACGACGTGATCCGCCTCGCCGCGCAGTGCATCGAAGCCGGTGCCGAAGAAGCGGGCCTTTCGGACACCGTCGGCTACGCCAACCCGGCGCAGGTGCGGCGGCTCTTCAAGCGCCTGCGCGCGGAACTCGGCACGCACGCCGGCGCGGCCCACATGCACAACACGCGCGGCCTCGGCATCGCGAACTGCCTAGCGGCGTGGGACGAAGGCGTGCGCACCTTTGACGCCTCGCTCGGCGGTCTCGGCGGCTGCCCCTACGCGCCCGGCGCCTCGGGCAATGCCGTGACCGAAGACCTCGTCTTCATGTTCGAGGCCATGGGCGTCCGCACCGGCATCGACATCCAGAAACTCATCGCGGCGCGCGCGCCGCTCATGGCCGGCCTGCCCGGCGAACCGGTCTACGGCATGACGCCCGAAGCCGGGCTGCCCAAGGGTTTTGTCCAGGAACACAACACACATGTCTGAAGCCAATCCACCGCCCTCCCTTCCCTACGCGGGCGTCCGCGTCGTCGAGTTCACCCACATGGTCATGGGCCCGACCTGCGGGCTGCTGCTGGCCGACCTCGGCGCCGAGGTCATCAAGGTCGAGCCCATCGAGGGCGACAACACGCGCCGCCTGCTCGGCTCGGGCTCGGGGTTCTTTCCGACTTTCAACCGCAACAAGAAGAGCATCGCGCTCGACCTGAAGAAACCCGAAGGCGTGGAGGCCGCGCTGCGCCTGATCGCCACCGCCGACATCGTGAGCGAGAACTTCAAGCCCGGCACGATGAAGAAGCTGGGGCTCGACTACGACACGCTCAGCAAGCTCAACCCGCGCCTCATCTACGTGAGCCACAAGGGCTTCCTGCCCGGCCCCTACGACCACCGCACGGCGCTGGACGAAGTGGTGCAGATGATGGGCGGCCTCGCCTACATGACCGGCCGCTCGGGCGACCCGCTGCGCGCGGGCACCAGCGTGAACGACATCATGGGCGGCATGTTCGGCGCCATCGGCGCGATGGCGGCGCTGCGCCAGCGCGATGCGACCGGCAAGGGCTGCGAGGTGCAGGCCGCGCTGTTCGAGAACAACGTGTTCCTCGTCGCGCAGCACATGATGCAGTTCGCCGCCACCGGCAAGGCGGCCGACCCGATGCCCAGCCGCATCTCGGCCTGGGCCGTGTACGACGTCTTCACCGTGAAGGACGGCGAGCAGATCTTCCTCGCGGCCGTCAGCGACAAGCAGTGGGCCATCTTCTGCAAGGCCTTCGGCCTGGAAGACATGCTGGCCGACCCGCGCCTGAAGACCAATAACGACCGCGTGCGCGCGCGCGACTGGATGATGCCGATCTTGCGCTCGCACCTGGCCGACCGCAGCGCGGCCGAACTTGCTGCCGTGTTCGAGCAAAACGAGTTGCCCTTCGCGCCGATCACCAAGCCAGAGGAGCTCTTCGACGATCCGCACCTGAACGCCACCGGCGGCCTCGCGCCCGTGCGCATGAACGACGGCCACATGGCCAAGGTGCCGCTCGCGCCGTTCACGCTCGGCGGCCAGCGCCCCGGCATCCGCCTGCAGCCGCCGCGCATCGGCGAGCACGGCGACGAGTTGCTGAGGGAAGTGGGCTACAGCGAGCCGGAAATCGCCGCGCTTCGCGCCGTTGGCGCAACCTCCGGGGGCTGAGGCCGGCTGGCGGGCTCTATCTATATAGTTCCCGCCCCATGGACCGCCTGAAGCAACTCGAATCCTTCGTCTCGGTCGCGACCCGCGGCAGCCTCACCGCCGCAGCCAAGGCCGAGGGCGTGGCGCCCGCGATCATGGGACGCCGGCTCGATGCGCTGGAGGAGCGGCTGGGCGTGAAGCTCCTGGTGCGCACCACGCGGCGCATCACGCTCACGCACGAGGGCAGCGCCTTTCTCGAAGACTGCCAGCGGCTGCTCACCGAATTCCAGAACGCCGAGGCCAGCGTGAGCGCGGGCGGCGTCAAGGCCAGCGGGCATCTGCGCGTGACGGCACCGGCCGGCTTCGGGCGCAGACACGTTGCGCCGCTGGTGCCGCGCTTTCATGCGATGCACCCGGAGGTGACGATCTCGCTGAATCTCAGCGACCGCGTGGTCGACGTGACCGGCGAGAGCTTCGACTGCGCGGTGCGCGTGGGCGACCTGCCCGATTCATCGCTCGTGAGCGTGCGCCTGGCCGACAACCGCCGCCGTTGCGTGGCGACGCCCGATTTCCTGCGCCGCCACGGCACGCCGAAGCACCCGGGCGACCTGTCGCGCTTTGCCTGTCTCACGCTGTCGAGCGATGCCTCGCAGACGCGTGGCTGGGCCTTTCGCGTCACCACCGAGGCCGGCGTGGAAGAACTGATCCATCTGCGCCCGAGCGGCCCGCTCGATTGCTCCGACGGCCAGGTGCTGCACGACTGGTGCCTGGCCGGCCACGGCATCGCCTGGCGCAGCACCTGGGAAGTCGAGGCCGAGATCGACGCGGGCCTCTTGGTGCCGGTGCTCGATGAATTCGCCGCGCCGCCCAACGGCATCTACGCGGTGTTCGCGGGCGCCAAGCACCTGCCGCTGCGGGTGCGACTGTGGCTTGATTTCCTCAAGGACCAGTACGGACAACCGGAATTCTGGGGACGAACGGCCTGACGGCGTGGGAGCGGCGGCACAATCTGTTTGCATTTGCAACCCGTTCCGGAAGAAAGCCATCGATGACCCTCGAAGCCATCCTCGCCTACGTGCACTTGCTCGCCATCCTCACGATGGTCGTGTTCATCTCCAGTGAGGCCGCCCTGTGCCGCGTGCAGTGGCTCAACGCCGCGGTCGTCGAGCGGCTCGCCAAGGTCGACATGGTCTACGGCATCGCCGCCATCGCGGTGCTCGCGACCGGCATCGCGCGCACCTGGTGGGGCGTGAAGGGCACGGCCTGGTACTGGACCAACCCGCTGCTGCACGTGAAGCTGGGGCTCTTCATCATCGTGGGCGTGCTGTCGATCTTTCCGACGCTCACCTATTTCCGCTGGCGCAAGACGCTGCGTTCCACCGGCAAGCTGCCGGTCGAGGCCGACATCAAGAAGACGCGCAAGCTGGTGATGGTGCAGGCCCACCTGATCGCGCTGATCCCGCTGGTCGCCGTGTTCCTGGCGCGCGGCTTCGGCAAGTAATAGAAATAGAAAAGCCCGCACGGGGCGGGCTTTTCTTTCTTTTCGGCGTTGACCTTTGTCAGCGCGACGCGGGCCTCATCAGGCCTTGGCGTCTTTCTCGCACTTCTTGATGAAGCTGTTCTTGGCGGCGCCGGCCAGCGGCTTGCCGTTCTTGTCGATGGCCTTGGCGGCGCAAGCGGGCGCTGCGGCGGCCTTGGTGTCTTTCTCGCACTTCTTGATGGAGCTGGCCTTGGCGGCGCCGGCCAGGGGTTTGCCGTTCTTGTCGATGGCCTTGGCGTCGCAGGTGGCGCCGGCGGCGGGTGCTGCGGCCGCGGGAGCGGCGGCGGCCGGGGCGACAGCGGGCGCGGGAGCCTTGTCTTGTGCCTGTGCGGCGCCGAAGGAAAGGCAGGCGCCCAGGGCGACCAGGGAAAGGAACTTCTTCATGGTGATATGTCCTTGCAAGGTGGAGTTGTGACAGGTGCCCCGCCCCGGGGCCGCTCATCCTAACGGCCGGAGGCAACGATCGGATGACGATCGTCAACAGCGCCCGGGTTTGCCCCCGGTAAAATTCGCAGATGCTATTGGTCAAACAGGAGCTGCTCGCGGCGCTCGCGAACACGCTCGAATCCCTCTCCCCCGGCGCTGGCGCCAAAGCCGCGTTCGAATCGCCCAAGGTGGCGGCGCATGGCGATTTCGCCAGCACCGCCGCCATGCAGCTCGCCAAACCGCTCGCGAAGAAGCCCCGCGAACTGGCCGAGCAACTGAGCGCTGCGCTGCTCGCCACCCCCGCTTTCGGCCAATGGGTCGAAGCCATCGAGATCGCCGGCCCCGGCTTCCTCAACATCCGCCTGAAGACCGCCGCCAAGCAGCAGATCGTGCGCGAAGTGCTGGCCGCAGGTAACACTTTCGGCCAGCAGCCCGCCACCGGCGAGAAGGTGCTGGTCGAATTCGTCTCGGCCAACCCGACCGGTCCGCTGCATGTGGGCCACGGCCGCCAGGCAGCACTGGGCGACGCCATCTGCAACCTGCGCGCCTCGCAGGGCGACAGCGTCTGGCGCGAGTTCTATTACAACGACGCCGGCGTGCAGATCCAGACACTGGCCAACAGCACGCAATTGCGCGCTCGCGGCTTCAAACCCGGCGACCCGGAGTGGCCGAGCGGCGAAAAGGCCCCCGCCTACAACGGCGACTACATCGCCGACATCGCCGAGGACTTCAAGGCCAAGAAAACCGTCAAGTCGGACGACCGCGAATACACCGCGAGCGGCGACATCGACGATATCGACTCCATCCGCGAATTCGCCGTGGCGTACCTGCGCCGCGAACAGGACCTGGACCTGCAGGCCTTCCGCGTGCGCTTCGACAACTACTACCTCGAGTCCAGCCTCTACACCAGCGGCCGCGTCGAAGCCGCCGTGGGCAAGCTCGTGGCCGCCGGCAAGACCTACGAGGAAGACGGCGCGCTCTGGCTCAAGTCGACCGACTACGGCGACGACAAAGACCGCGTGATGAAGAAGAAGGACGGCACGTACACGTACTTCGTGCCCGATGTCGCCTATCACATCGCCAAGTGGGAGCGGGGTTTCCACAAGGTCGTGAACATCCAGGGCACCGACCACCACGGCACGATCGCGCGGGTGCGCGCCGGACTGCAGGCGGCGGGCGAAGGCATTCCCGAGGGCTATCCGGACTACGTACTGCACACCATGGTGCGCGTGATGAAAGACGGCCAGGAGGTCAAGATCAGCAAGCGCGCGGGCAGCTACGTGACGCTGCGCGACCTGATCGAATGGACAAGCACGGATGCGATCCGCTTCTTCCTGCTGAGCCGCAAGCCAGATACCGAGTTCCTGTTCGACATCGACCTGGCGCTGGCGCAGAACAACGACAACCCGGTCTACTACGTTCAGATGGCGCATGCGCGCATCTGCAAGATGATCCGGGACTGGGCCGGCGATACCGCGTCGCTGGCCACGGTCGATCTGTCGTCGCTGGAGGCGCCGCAGGCCCAGACGCTCATGCTGCAGCTGGCCAAGTATCCCGAGATGCTCACGGCGGCCGCCAAGGATTTCGCGCCGCACGACGTGACTTTCTATCTGCGCGAACTCGCGGGCAACCTCCACAGTTACTACGACGCGGAGCGCGTGCTGGTCGATGACGAGACCTTGAAAAAGGCCCGCCTGGCGCTTGTCGCCGCCTGTGCGCAGGTGCTGCACAATGGCCTCGCGATTCTCGGCGTCAGTGCGCCGAACAAGATGTGAACAACCTCACTCCCATGAAGAAGACAACCAGACAACGCGGCAACATCGTCATCGGCCTGATCATCGGGCTGGTGATCGGCCTGGGCGTGGCGCTGGGCATCGCGGTCTACGTGACCAAGGTGCCGATCCCGTTCGTGAACAAGACGCAAAAGGGCGGCGCCGAGCAGGACGAAGCCGAGGCCCGCAAGAACCGCGACTGGGACCCCAACGCACCGCTGGCCGGCAAGGCCGGCGCCGCCAGGCCGACGCCGCCGGCCGCCACCGGTCCGGTCAACCCGGTCACCGGCGAACCCGCCACCAGCACCACCGCCGTCGCACCCGGCACGCCGCCTCCGGCCGCTGCGCCGGTGCCCGTGGTGGTTGCGCCCAAACCGACGCGTGCGGTGCCCGTGCCGGCCGAAGCCAATGCGCTGCCGGCGTCGAACGATCCACTGGGCGACCTGGCCCGTGCCCGCGCGGGCACCGGCTCGGGCAGCACGACCGTGGCATCCGCCGCGCCGAGCAGCAACGCCAACAACAGCGCCGCGGCGTCTTCGGGCGCCGACCCGTTCATGTACTTCGTGCAGGCCGGCGCCTTCCGCACCACCGACGACGCCGAGGCGCAGCGCGCCAAGTTGTCGCTGATGGGCGTCGAGGCCCGGGTCACCGAGCGCGAGCAGGCTGGCCGCACGGTCTACCGCGTGCGCGCCGGTCCGTTCAACAAGAAGGACGATGCCGACCGCCTCAAGGAGCGGCTCGATGGCGGCGGCCTCGAATCGGCTCTGGTCCGCGTGCAGCGCTGACCGACCGGACGCTCCGTTGCTGCCACAAATAGCCCTTAAGCTTCGCCGCGCGGCATTTGCCGCCACCATTCAGCGCCCCGGGCGTGCCGGGTGATCGCTTGCGAGGAACTCCTCGCCGCGCCCCGGCTCAGTCTGCCGTACCAACAGGAGAACCCTTTCAATGAAACGTCGTGACTTTTCGCTGGCCGCCACTTCGCTCGGGCTGCTTTCGCTGGCCGCCAACCCGGCCCACGCCCAGGCGCGCATGCCCAAGGCCGGCGCGGACTACCTCGTGCTCGACAAGCGCGTGCCTGTCGATGCACCGGCCGGCAAGGTCGAGGTGGTCGAGTTCTTCTCGTACAACTGCCCTCATTGCAACGACTTCGAGCCCGCGCTCGAAGCCTGGGCCAAGACGGCACCCAAGGAAGTCGCCTTCCGCCGCATCCCGGTGCCTTTCGTGGGCAACGACGTCGAAGCCAAGCAGCGCCTGTACTACGCGCTCGAGGCCATGGGCAAGGTCGACGAGTTCCAGCCGAAGGTCTTCAATGCGATCCACAAGCAGCGCCAGAACGTGAATGGCGATGCCAACATCATTGCCTGGGTCGCGGCCAATGGCATCGACGGCGCCAAGTTCAAGGAAGTCTTCACCTCGTTCGGCGTGGCCAGCAAGGCCAAGCGCGCCTCGCAGATGACCGACGCCTACAAGGTGGCTGGCGTTCCGGCGATGGCCGTGGCCGGCCGTTGGTATGTGGACGGCGAGACCGCCGGCAACATGACCAACGTGCTGCAAGTGGTCAACTTCCTGGTCGGCGAAGCAAAGAAGGGCTGACGCCTTCCGGCTGCGCGGCACTTCGTGTCCGCTGCGCCACCCCTTGCAGGGAGCGACACCTGCGGCCGGCGGAGCCGGTTCCGCGGTGTCTCCCGATGGGAACACCGGCCCGCTTCAGCGGGCCTTTTTCATCGGGGTTGGTAACTGGTGTTAATCCGCCGCATACAATGGTTCAGAGCAAGTTTCGTGCCTCTATGACATTGCCCTCCTACCCAAACAACACCCCCCTCGTTCGTCGCATCGGCCGCCTGGCCATCGGCGCGCTGTTGCTGGCCGGCCTCGCCTCGGGCGTCCTGGCCGAGACCGCCGACCGCAGCAAGCCGATGAACATCGAGTCGGACGCCATGCGCTACGACGACCTGAAGCAGACCAGCGTGTTCACCGGCAACGTGCTCGTCACGAAGGGCACGATCATCATTCGCGGCGCGCGCCTGGATGTGCGCCAGGATGCCGAGGGCTACCAGTACGGCGTGGTCACCGCAGCACCCGGCAAGCGTGCCTATTACAAGCAGAAGCGCAATGCGCCCGACGAGTGGATCGAGGGCGAATCCGAAGTCATCGAGTACGACAGCCGCGCCGACAACGTCAAGTTCATCCGCAACGCCACCATGCGCCGACTGCTCGGCGCCACGCCGAACGACGAAAGCCAGGGCGCGCTGATCGTCTACGACCAGAGCAACGACACCTACACCGTCAACGGTTCGACCGTGCCGCCGAACACCGCGGTGAACGCATCGACCTCCACCGGCCGCGTCAAGACCATCCTCACGCCCAAGGCCGCTACCGCGCCGAAGCCCGGCGCCTCGGCACCGGCCGGCGCGAAGCCCGCGGCACCGGCTTCCACCCCCGCGCCCGGCACCGGCCTGCGCTCGACCACCACGCTGAGTGGAGAGGGAGAAGGGCGCAAGTGATCGAAACCGCCGGAATCCAGGAAGCCAACACCGTCCCGGGCAGCCGCTTGGTCGCACGCGGCCTGCAGAAAAGCTATGGCAGCCGCACCGTCGTGAAGGACGTCTCGCTCGACGTGCAGAAGGGCGAAGTCGTCGGCCTGCTCGGCCCCAACGGCGCCGGCAAGACCACATCGTTCTACATGATCGTCGGGCTGGTGCGCGCCGATGCGGGCGAGATCACCATCGACGGCGAGCCGATCGCCCACATGCCGATCCACCGCCGCGCGCGCATGGGCCTGAGCTACCTGCCGCAGGAAGCGTCGATCTTCCGCAAGCTCACGGTCGAGGAAAACGTGCGCGCCGTGCTCGAGCTGCAGCGCGAACCCGACGAAAACGGCAAGGTGGTGGCGCTTTCCAAGAAGCACATCGAGGAGCGCCTGTCCGAACTGCTGACCGACCTGCGCGTCGATCACCTGCGCGATTCGCCCGCGCTCGCGTTGTCGGGCGGCGAACGCCGCCGCGTCGAAATTGCGCGCGCGCTGGCGACCCAGCCGCGCTTCATCCTGCTGGACGAGCCCTTCGCCGGCATCGACCCGATCGCGGTGATCGAGATCCAGCGGATCATCAGTTTCCTGAAGGAACGTGGCATCGGCGTGCTCATCACCGACCACAACGTGCGTGAAACGCTGGGCATCTGCGATCACGCTTTCATCATCAGCGACGGGCACGTGCTGGCACAAGGCACACCCTCGGAGATCGTCGACAACGCCGAGGTACGCAGGGTGTACTTGGGCGAACACTTCCGCATGTAAGGGAGGGTCGCGTTCTTCATGAAGCAAGGGCTGTCCCTTCGCGTCTCGCAGCATCTGGCGCTCACGCCACAGCTGCAGCAGTCGATCCGGCTGCTGCAGCTCTCCACGCTCGAACTGAGCCAGGAGGTCGAGCAGATGCTGGACGAGAACCCGTTCCTCGAGCGCACCGCTGAAGAAGCGGCGCGCGAGGAATTCGGGCTCGATGCCGTCGACACGCCGGTGCCGCGCGACGACGGCGGTGAAACCGGCGAAGGCGATTTCGCCCCGGTCCCGACCAGCAGTGCGACGACCACGACCGAGACCTCCTCCACGCCCGACTCCGACGGCCCTGCCGCCGAGATCGCCGAGCGCGAGCCCGACTGGGAAGGCGACGGCACGGTCGACATGGCGCCCGACGACAGCGAGTGGGGCAGCGACGCCCCCGCGCGCCAGAACAACCTGGGCGACGACGAACGCGCCGACGCCACCGAACTTGCGCGCAGCCAGGAGTCGCTGCAGTCGTTCCTGCACCGCCAGGCGCTGAGCCTGCGCCTGAACGAGAACGACAGCGCCGCGCTGCGCTTCCTCATCGAGTCGCTCAACGACGACGGCTACCTCGAAGACTCGCTCCCCGCGCTGGCCTCGGGCCTCGCGGGCGACGACAACGACCAGTTCGACGATCTCGTGCACCACTTCCAGGTGGCACTCGGCCTGCTGCAGAGTCTGGAGCCCGCCGGTGTCGGCGCGCGCGACCTGGGCGAGTGCCTGGGCATCCAGCTGCGCGCGCTCGCCAGCGAAGACGAGACCGAGGACGAAGAGCTCGTCCGCAAGACCGCCATCGCGATCTGCAAGCAGCCGATGGAGCTGCTCGCGCGGCGCGACTTCAAGCGCCTGGCCACCCTCACGCGCACCAACGAAGAACTGGTGCGCTCGGCGCTGCAGATCATTGCGCGACTGGAGCCCAAGCCGGGCCGGCGCTTCGTCGACGTCGAGCGCAACATCGTCATTCCCGACGTGATCGTCACCAAGACCGGCCGCGGCACCAACATCAAGTTCCGCGTCATGCTCAACCCCGAGGTGATGCCGCGCCTGCGCGTGCACGACATCTACGCGGGCGCGCTCAAGTCGCACAAGGGCGAGGGCAGCCAGGCGCTCTCGCAGCGGCTGCAGGAAGCGCGCTGGTTCATCAAGAACATCCAGCAGCGCTTCGACACCATCCTGCGCGTGAGCAACGCCATCGTCGAGCGCCAGAAGAGCTACTTCGTGCACGGCGAACTCGCGATGCGCCCGCTGGTGCTGCGCGAGATCGCCGACGAATTGGGCCTGCACGAATCGACCATCTCGCGCGTGACCACCGCCAAGTACATGTCCACGCCGTTCGGCACGGTCGAACTCAAGTACTTCTTCGGCTCGGCGCTCGGCACCGAGACCGGTGGCAACGCATCGAGCACCGCGGTGCGCGCGCTCATCAAGCAGTTCGTGAGCTCCGAGAGCATCAAGAAGCCGCTGTCGGACAGCCAGATCTCCGAGATGCTGAAGGAGCAGGGCATCGAGTGCGCGCGCCGCACCGTGGCCAAGTACCGCGAGGCGCTGCGCATCGCGCCCGCCAACCTCCGCAAAGCCCTTTAGAAAGTCATCGATGACCCGTCGCCTGCTGTCGCGTTGTGGGCACTGGGTCTTCGCCATGGCGACCGTGTTGCTGTTCGCGGGTTGCGCGACCTTGCCCGACGAGACGCCGCGCGCGCCCACCAAGGCCATGGCCGTCTCGGCCGACACCGCGCTCGGCAAGATCGCGCTGGCCTCGCAGCCCGACCCCGACCTCAGCGGTTTCCGCCTGATGCCCGGCGGCGACTTCGCCTTCGACACCCGCATCCAGCTCGCGCGCCGCGCCCAGCGCACGCTCGACGTGCAGTACTACCAGATCGAGAACGACGAAACCGGCCGCTATCTCTTGCGCACCCTGCGCGATGCGGCCCAGCGCGGCGTGCGCGTGCGCCTCCTGATGGACGACCTGTACACGTCGGGCGAAGACGAACTTTTGCTCGGCCTGGCCGCCACGCCAAATGTCGAGCTGCGCCTCTTCAACCCATTCCCGGCCGGACGCGGCAGCCTGCTCAAGCGCTTTGCTGCCTCGCTCTTCGACTTCAGCCGCGTCAACCGCCGCATGCACAACAAGCTCTTCATCGCCGATGGTGCGATGGCGGTGGCGGGCGGCCGCAACATCGGCAACCAGTACTTCACCCGAACCTCGGGCGAGAACTTCATCGACCTCGACACCTTCGTGACGGGCGCGCTGATCCCGCGCCTGGGCGTCTTGTTCGACCAGTACTGGAACAGCGTCTACGTGCGGCCGGTGCAGTCGATCATCGCGAGCGACCTTTCGCGCGAGGAGTTGCAGAAGCGCTTCGATGCCGCCACCGGCCCCGACACCACGCCCCCGCCGCCGAAGCCCGCGCCCAACGACCTGCTCGGCTACAGCCCGATGGCGGACGACCTGAACGCCGGCAAGCTCGGCCTGATCTGGACCCTGGCCGAGGCGTATGCCGATTCGCCCGAGCGCGTGATCGGCAAGACCGCGTCGTACGGCGGCGTGCCGCTGCTCGATGTCGACAGCGTGCGCTACAACGTGGTCGAGCAGATGCGCCGCGCGCGCAGCGAGGTGACGATCGTCTCGCCCTACCTGATCCCGGGCGCCGCGGGGCTGGAGGTGATGAAGGAGATCCGCGGGCGCAACGTGAAGATCAGCGTGGTCACCAATTCGCTCGCCGCCACCGACGAGCCGCTGGTGCACACCGCCTACCGCCGCTACCGCCCCGAGATGCTCAAGCTCGGCGCCGACCTCTACGAGCTGAGCACCACGCGCACGCGGCGCAGCGTGCGGCTCGGGCTGTTCGGTACTTCGGTGGGCCGGCTGCATGCGAAGTCGGCCGTCATCGACCAACGCATCCTCTTCGTCGGCTCGATGAATTTCGATCCGCGCTCGGAGACGCACAACACCGAGATCGGCCTCTTCATCCGCAGCGCCGAGATGGCGCAGCAAGCGCTCAAGCTCATCGATGTGCTCAAGCAGCAGGGCGCCTACCGGCTGCGCTTTGTCGAAGGCAGTGGGCAAGCGCACATCGAGTGGACCAGCGAAGACGCGGGCAAGGCCACGGTGCTGAACGAGGAGCCCGACTCCGGCTTCTGGGACCGAACGATGCTCGAACTGTTGGCGCCGCTGACGCCGGAGAGCCTGCTCTAACTGGCGATCGATCAGTTGCCGCGCACGGCCGACCACACGAGCCGCAGCCCCAGCAGCCCCATCACGCCACCGGCCGCGCGGTCGATCCAGACCTTGTAGCGCAGGTAGGCCGAACGCGGGGCCGCCGACGACAGCGCGAGCGCGACGATCGCGTACCAGCCGGTCTCGATGCAGAAGATCACGGCCGGCACTGCGAGCGCCAGCACCAGCGGCACCTCGCGCGGCAGGAACGCCGCGAAGATGCTCGCGTACACCACGGCCGTCTTCGGGTTGCTGACCTGCGTCGCCAAACCAAGCAGGAAAGTGCGGCGGCCACGGCCCTGCCGCCGGGTCGATGGGGCATCCGCATCCTGCGTCATCGCGAGCGGCTGCCGCGCACCGCGCCAGATGCGAAAACCCAGGTAGATCAGGTACGCGCCGCCGAAACCCTTGATCGCGAGATAAAGGCCCGGCACCGCGAGGAACGCTGCCTGCAATCCCGCCAGCGCGGCAATCGCGAACACGAGTCCGCCCGCGCCCATGCCGAGCGCCGCCGCAAGCCCGTCGCTGCGCGAAGCCACGGCCGTACGCGCGACCATGACGAAGCTAGGGCCGGGGCTCATGGCACCGACGGTCATCGCGCCGGCGATGCCGAGCAGGGAAAGGGTGGTGTCCATCATCGCGAGGCTCCGTTCATTGCTGCACGTTCACCGCTTCCACCTGCACCAGCAGCTTCACCTTGTTCTCGAAGCCGAAGTTCAGCCCCCAGTTGATGCCCCAGTCGCTGCGCTGCACCGTGGTCTCGAAGTCGCCGCCGCAGACCTGGCGGTTGATCAGCGGGTTCAGGTAGCAGTTGAAGCGCACGGCCTTCAGCGTCACCGGCTTGGTCTGGCCCATGAGCGTGAGGGTGCCCGGCACGTCGACCACCTTGTCGCCGCTGAAGTCGATGCGGTCGGCCACGAAGCGGCCGGTGGGGAATTCGGCGACGTTGAAGAAGTCCTTGCTCTGCACGTGGCGGTTGAGCAGGTCGACGCCGGTGTTGATGGTGCCGATGTCCATGGTGATGTCGACCTTGCCGCTCGTGCCCGTGCCGTCGATCTGCACCGAGCCGTCCTTGGTGCTGAAGCGGCCGCGGTTGGTGGTGGTGCCGTAGTGGCCCATCTCGTACATCACGAAGGTGTGCGTGGGGTCGATCACGTAGTTGCCGTTCTTCACCGGGCCGCCCGCGGGCTTGGCGGCGACGGCGGGGGCCGTGTATTCCTGCGCGATGGCGGTGAACGGGAGGGCGGCGGCGGAGAGCGCCGAGGCGAGAAGGAGCTTCTTCATGGCGTAAGGAATGAGGGACATGGAATGCAATCGAAAAAAGAGAGCGGACTCAGAGCGGCCCGAGGCCCGCGAGCGTGAGCTTGAAGCGCACCTGCACGTCGTTGCCGACCACCGAGGTGTCGGTCCATTCGCCGTCGCCCACCTTGTAGTCGAGCCGCTGGATGGTGAAGTAGCCGGTGGCCACCGCGTAGTTGCCGCCGGCCGGCGCGATGGCGACGGGCACCGTCACGTACTTCGACGTGCCCTTGATGGTGAGCTTGCCCGCCATCTCGAACTTGCCGTCGCCCAGTGCCTTGATGGCGCTCGACTGGAAGCTCGCCTGCGGAAACTTCGCGGCATCGAACCACGGCGCCTTGGGCAGTTCGGCATCGCTCATCGGCACGCCGAAGCCGGCGCTGGCGGTGTCGATCTGCAGCGCGACCGTGCCGCCTTCGGGCTTCTTCGGATCGAAGGCGATCTGCCCATCGAACTTCTTGAAGGCGCCTTCCATGGGCACGCCCATCTGCTTGGTGACGAAGGCGATCTGGCTCTTGTCGGCCACCAGCCGTGCGGCGGGGTCGGCCGCGGCGGGCATTGCGGCAGCGAGGGCCAGCAGGATCGGGAGAAAGAGGCGCGTCATCCGGCAGATTCCTTCAGTGGCGTGGGTGGCGAGGTTCGCGCGGTTCAGGCCACATGCGTTGCAAGAGACCGTCGCGGTCGATCCAGTGGTGCTTCAGGGCGGCCGCCACGTGCAGCAGCGCCACCGCTGCCAGCGTGAAGGCGCTGCCCTTGTGCAGCGGCTTGAGTATGGCCTCGGCGAGGTCCTTGTCGACCGGCACGAAATCGGGCAGCGGCAGCACGCCGAACCACACGACCGGAATGCCAAGCGCCGAGGTGTAGGCCCAGCCGAACAGCGGCACCGCGAAGAACAGCAGGTACATCGCCGCGTGGCTTGCCCGGTAGCCCGCGATCTGCCAGCGCGGCATGGCGGCCAGCACCTGCGCCGGCAGCGCGGGCGGACGGTGCGCAAGCCGCCAGAGGAGCCGCGCCGCCGACAACAGAAGGATCGTGACGCCGGCCCACTTGTGCCAGTTGTAGAGCTTGATGCGCTGCGGCGAGAACGGCAGCCCCGTCATGTAGAGCCCCACGCCGAGCGAGCCGACGATCATGGCCGCGAGCAGCCAGTGCAGCACGATGGCCGCGGTGCCATAGCGCTGACCGCGCGCGACGGCGGAAAGGGGAGGAAGAGGGGTGTCGGCAGACATCGGGGGCAGGGCGGGGCCTGTGCGCGGAGCATATCCGGAAGGTGTGGCCTCCGGCTCGCATGGGTCGTGCCAGCCCTGCCTCAGGGCCGCTGGCGGGCCCGCAGCAGCACGCCGCGCAGCTCCTCCGGCTGCACCGGCTTGCGCAGCGCATGCCAGCCGCGTTCGGTGGCCAAGCGCTGGGTGGCCTCGTTGATGTCGGCGGAGATCAGCGCGATGGTGAGTGCCGGGTTCTGCGCCTGCAGCCGCTCCGCCAGCGCGATGCCATCGAGCGCGCCCGGCAGGCGGATGTCGCACAGCGCCGCATCGAGGGCGCGCAGGTCGGCCAGCGCCAGCGCCTCGGCGGCGCTGGCGTAGACGCGCGGCGACACCTCCCACTGCCGCAGCAGCGCATACAGGCTGTCGGCCACCACGGCGTTGTCTTCCACCACCAGCACGGCAAGGCCGGGACGCAGTGCGGGTGCAGCTCCGAGGCTTGGCTGCGGTGGGCGCGCTTGCTGCAACGCCGCGGCCCCATAGCTCTGTGCCGCGGGCAGCTCGAAGCCGAACACCGAGCCCCGGCCCGGCGCCGAGCGCAGCGACACCTCGATGCCCAGCTGCGCCGCCAGCCGCCGCACGATCGCGAGGCCCAGGCCATGCCCGTGCTGGAGGTTGCGCTCAGCATTGCCGATCTGCTCGAAGTCGTTGAACACGCGCTCCTGCGCATCCGCCGCGATGCCGATGCCGCTGTCGCGCACCTCGACCCGCCAGGCTCGTTCCGTGCCCCGGTGCCGCGCCCTCACCGCCAGCAACACGCGGCCGCGCGGCGTGAACTTGACGGCGTTGTCGACCAGGTTGGCCAGCACGCGGCGCAGCGAGACCGCATCGGTCCACGCGACGGCGCCGGCCGGGCAGCGCACCGTCACGCGTCCGTTGCCGGCCTGGCGTGCCAGGTCCTGCAGCAACGGCGCCAGCGCCACCGCCACGGGCCGCAGCGGATCGACCGCGGCTTCGATGCGGCCGATTTCGAGCAACTGGTTGGTGAGCCCTTCCAGCGCCTGCTGCGCCCGCGCGAGCGAGACCACGGTGTGCTGCACCGCACTGGCGTCCGCGCCGGTGTTCAGTTGCTGGCGCAGCACCTCGGCCTGCAGGCCAATGGCCATCACCGGCTGGCGCAGGTCGTGGTTGGCGGCGGAGAAGAAGCGCAGCCGTTCGGCCTGCGCCTGCTCGGAAGCGCGCAGGCCCGCGAGCGCCTGTTCGCGCAGCGTGCGTTCGTTCAGGCGGAGGCCGATGTTCTCTTCGAGCTGGCGCGAGCGCTCGGCCACCAGCTTCCACATCATGGCCGTGAGTCCGATGCCGATCACCGAGACGGCCATCATGGTCGGCGCGCCCAGCGTGAGGCCGGTCACGATCACCGGCGCGAGCAGCAGCGTGATCGCCAGCTGCGTGGCCGGCGTGTAGAACGACACCGAGAACGCCGACGACAGCGTCATACCCATCAGCATCAGGCCGAGCAGGAGTTGCTGGTCGGGCCGC
This sequence comes from Variovorax sp. W1I1, assembly GCF_030815625.1. Lineage (NCBI taxonomy): Bacteria > Pseudomonadati > Pseudomonadota > Betaproteobacteria > Burkholderiales > Comamonadaceae > Variovorax > Variovorax sp. W1I1. The sequence goes on from NZ_JAUSWZ010000001.1 coordinate 6,706,208, forward strand.
TCGGGGTTGAAGAGCAGCACGCCGGCCAGCCCGTGCGCCAGCTCCCAGACGGCGGTGCGCAGCGTGTGCATGCGCTGGGCGTGGCGCAGGCTTTCGGGCGTGAAGGGATCGGGCAGGCGCTGGGGGAAGAAGCCGCGCATCACCGTCACTCCGGTGATGAGCGCGATCCACACCAGCGCGCGCGCCAGCGAGTACTGCCAGGCGAAGAGGGCGGCCACGCCGCAATTGAGCAGGTATTGCACCAGCAGCACCGGCCCGATGGGCCGGATCGAGAGCCGCAGCACCTCGCACTGGATCGCGAAGCGGTCGCTGCTGGCGTCGGCGGCCGGGGCGACCGAAGGTGCGGGGGTGGGAGTCATCGGCAAATCGACTATATAGAGAAGAACCGTGACGCGGCGACAATGGAGCCCCCCCAAGTCGGGCTTCCCGATGGCCAATTTCCTGTGAACGATCTTTCCTTTTTCCTGCCTTGCGCCGCCGGCGTCGAGGAATTCCTCGCCCAAGAGGTGCACGCCCTGACGGGCCGCGTCGGGCAAGACCTGCTCACGCTGCGCGGCGGCGTGCGGGTGCGTGCCGACTGGCGCGATGCCCTGAAGCTCAATCTGCACAGCCGCCTTGCGCAGCGCGTGCTGGTCGAGCTGGCCCATGCGCCTTACCGCAACGAGAACGACCTGTACGCCATCGCGAGCGGCGTGGCCTGGGAGATCTGGTTCACGCCCAAGCAGACCTTCAAGATCGAGACCACGGCCCAGCACAGCCCGCTGCAGAGCCTGAACTTCGCCACCCTGCGCATCAAGGACGCGATTGCCGACCGCTTCCGCGCCAAGGCCAACGGCGTGCGCCCGAGCATCGAGACCCAGTGGCCCGACACCCGCGTGTTCGCCCACCTGACCACCGAACACTGCACGCTCTACATCGACACCTCGGGCGAACCGCTGTTCAAGCGCGGCTGGCGCCAGGACAAGGGCGACGCCCCGCTGAAGGAAACCCTGGCCGCCGCGATGCTGGCCGCCAGCGGCTGGTGGAACCCCGAGACCGGCACCGTGTCGGAGCAGCCGCTGTACGACCCCTGCTGCGGCAGCGGCACCATCCCCATCGAGGCGGCGCAGATCGCGCGCGGCATCGCGGCCGGATCGCTCAGGCGCTTCGGTTTCGAGAAGCTGCTGCCGTTCCAGGCGCACGTGTGGGACGCGATCAAGAAGGAATCGCTCCTGGCCGTGAAGCCGGGCAGCGTCGCGATCTTCGGCTCGGACGTGTCGCACCGCATGGTCGACTTTGCCGAGCGCAACGCGGAGCGCGCCGGCGTCGCCGATGCCATCGAGTTCCGCGGCGGCGACGCGCTGCAGCGTATGCCGCCGGCCGAGGGCGGCGTGGTCATGCTCAATCCGCCCTATGGCGAGCGGATCGAAGTCGGCGGCGTGGCCCGCGCGGGTGCGCGCGAAACCGCGCAGACCGAAGAGGGCGATGGCAGCGAGTTCTTCCCCCAGCTCGCCACCCATTGGAAGAAGAACTATGCAGGGTGGACGGCCTGGGTCCTCACGCCGGACCTGAAGCTGCCCAAGCAGATGCGGCTGAAGGAATCGCGCCGCGTGCCGATGTGGAACGGGCCGATCGAATGCCGGCTGTTCCGCTTCGACATGGTTGCAGGGTCCGCGCGAAAGTAGGGCTGTCGTTCAGGGCGGCACTCCCGCCGACGGTGGGCTCTGTTTCGCGAATGTCCTCCGGCCTGCGGCCTCGCCCTTGATTTCGCGAAACAGAGCCCACCATCAGCGTGAGCGCTTCTGAGGGCCGTCGATCAGTTATTTGGCGCCGACATTGCAGGCCGCGTTGACCGTGCGCGCGGCCAGCTCGGGCGGAGCGCCGGGCAGCGTCATCGGGCGGATGTCATCGTCCTCGAACTGCTTGATCGCCACGGGCTCGCCGACGAAGTTCGGCAGGCCGTAGTAGGTGGCACTCACATAGCGTGCGGTGCGCGCCTCGCAGTCGACGGTGACCCGGGCTTCGAACGAGCGCAGCTTGAAGCCGTCCTTGCCGGTGAAGTCCCGCGCGAGGCTCATGCGCAGGGTCACGCCGCGGCGGGCGCCGTCGACCTCGATGCGGGCCGGATCGACCTGCACGTAGCTGCCGGCGGCATCGCCGGGCGTGCCGCTCAGGGTCAGCCATTCGGCCCGCGCGAGCGCAGAGGCGAGCAGGGCGAGTAAGAACAGCGGGAGTCGTTTCATGACGGAGGTAGGGCTGCGTGTCCGGAAGCGCGCGGTGCGCGCCGCAGCATTGTGGGGCGTCGCGCCCGACCCGCGGCTGACAAGGGGCGCACATGGTGCAACATCGGCGCTCCTCTTTTCGCCGCCATGACTCTTCCTCAAGAAACCGGCCTTGTCGTCATCGACACCAACATCGCGCTCGACCTGCTCGTGTTCGACAACCCCGACTGCCTGCCGCTCGCGGCGGCGCTCGCATCCGGCGCGCTGCGCTGGATCGCCACCGCGCCGATGCGCACCGAACTCGCGCGGGTGCTCGGCTATCCGCTGATCGCGCGGCGGCTGGCCCAGCGGGAGATGGAAGCAACCCGCGTGCTCGAAGCCTTCGATGCCCGCGTAAATCTTTTGACCGACACGCCGCCGCGCGCGCCCTGCGTGTGCAAGGACCCCGACGACCAGGTCTTCATCGACCTCGCGGTGGCGCAACGCGCGCGCCTCTTCAGCAAGGACCAGGCGGTGCTGACGATGCGCAAACGTTTGGCTGCGCAAGGCGTGGTCGTGGCGACGGTGCTGGCCGCTGCCTGAGTGCGCTGAAAGCGGTTCGCGTGGGGTCGTCTAGACAAGCATCCCCCATCGATCGCCTCGCCGATGGCCGCACCGGCGTGCCCGCGTGCAAAGCGGTTGTCTAGACAACGCTGGCGGTGCAAATCGGGTGCTTGCCGTGCGCGCATACGAATCTTCGTAGTCCGCATAGGGTCTGGCAATTGCAAGGCCCAAACAATATCTTCCGCCCCGCGAACCCGGCCCCTGCGCTCACCATGACGTGCCCGCGCGCCGCAGGCCTGTTTGCCCCCGAAGATGCCACTTCATCGCCGCGTCGCCCGCGAACCCCAGGATCGCGAGGCGTGTTGTCTCCTGTCAGCCCAACAAAAAGCCATGACGAGTTCCAGCCAACGATCCCCGCGTCAACTGCTCCCCGAAGTGGAGGTCGAGCGCAGCCGCTCGACCGAGCTCGGCTACGAGCCATCGACCGAGGTGGGGCTGGTGCGTTGCCTCGAGCACGGCTTTCCGACGCCGCTCGCGCGCTGGCATTGCCATGAGGAGTACGAGCTGCACCTGATCGTCGCCACCTCGGGCCAGGCCTTCGTGGGCGACTGGATCGGCGCCTTCGAGCCGGGCCACCTCGTGCTGTGCGGCCCGAAGCTGCCGCACAACTGGATCTCGCTCGACATGCCTGCGGAGGGCGTGCCGCAGCGCGACCTGGTGATCCAGTTTTTGCACGACCCGATCTTCGAGGCGGCCCAGCGCATTCCCGAACTGCAGGAGGCGGTGCGCATGCTGGAGCGCGCGCGCTACGGCATCGAGTTCTTCGGCATGTCGGCCAGCGCCGAGGCGCACTGGCACCGCGTGAAGGACGCGCGCGGCCTCAAGCGCTTCAGCCTGTTCTGCGACTTTCTCGCCGACATGGCGATGTGCACCGACTACCGCCTGTTGTCGGGCATGCAGACCGACGGCGACCACGGCATCGAGGCCATCAACGATGTGGTCACGCGCATCACCAACGAGCCCGCAAAAGACATCAGCGCGGCCGACATCGCGGCCGAGCTCGGCATGAACCCGGGGCGTTTCGGCCGGCTCTTCCGGCGTGCCACCGGCCACAGTTTTCTGGGCTACGTGAACGAGGTGCGCATCAACAAGGCATGCCTTCTCCTGATGCAGAGCGACCGCTACGTGACCTCGATTTGTTACGAAGTTGGTTTTAACAACGTCTCGAATTTCAATCGCCGATTTCTCGAGATCAAAGGCGTGACGCCGACCGAATTTCGCAGGCAAAGCCAGCTTCGTTTCGAAGGCGCGGGCAGTTTGGAGAACTAAAGAATTCCGGGTGTTTTGCGATTGTTTTGAGATTGTTAATTTGTATCGGGATTCGCGAAAACTGTATCGAACACACGACGGATGCGTCCCTACGATCCGCCTGTTCTTTCAGCCACCTTTCAGGAACTTCCCTCATGCAAATCCATCGTCTGACCCAGCTGAGCCGCCAACTTGCCTCGAAGATCAAGATCCGCGGGCAAGGCATGACCGAGTACCTCGTGATCCTGGGCCTGATCGCCATCGCCGCGATCGCCGTGTTCAGCTTCTTCGGCCAGACCATGCGCAACCAGGTTGCCGGCATGGCCAAGGAAGTGGGCGGCCAGTCGGGCGCCACCGAAGTCACGAACGCGCAGACCGCCGCCGGCAAGGCGTCGACCAACGCGCAGGTCAACATGAACATGAGCACCTACACCAAGGGCGGTGCCGAGGCCACGAAGTAAGGCTTTTCCTCGACGTCCTGACGGCCTGACCGACATCGCGCGATGCCTCCAGCCGCCGCTTCGCTCCCCTCGGCCACTGCCGGCGCATCCGCGCGCCGGCGGCGCCAGTCGGGCCAGGCGATCGTGTACCTGGTGGCGATGCTGCCGATCATCTTTTTGAGCGTGCTGGTGGTCTACAACACCGCCACCGCGGCGCGCGAGAAGATGAAGCTGCAGAACACGGCCGATGCGGCCACCTACAGCGCGAACGTGCTCACGGCGCGCACCCTCAACTACCTGGCCTACACCAACCGCGCGATGGCCGCCAACGAGGCGAGCATCGCGACGCTGGCGAGCGTGCAGACCTCGATGGCCATGCTCATCACGAGCGCGGCCAACATCCAGGAAGGGCTGGTCGTCGCCGAGGCGATGAAGGGCATCCGCAACCTGGAGCGCAGCCGCATCCCGATCGTGGGTCCGATCTTCTTCCTGCAGTACCTGGGCAACCTGTTCAAGGCACAGCGCCTGCAGCGCACGGCCGACCGCATCGCCGGTTTCGTCGAGCCCTCGGCCAAGCCGCTGCAGATCGGCGCCGACATCCTTCGCGCGTTCAACCAGGGCATCTCGGCCAGCCAGGCCGTGATGCTGCTGGGCACGACCGCGCAGTTGCCGCAACTGGTGAAGGACGTCGTCAACTCGAATGACCCCGACGCGTCGGTCCCGGCGACCGAGACAGCGATCTTCGTCATCAAGTTCGTGGCCGACGTGGGGACCTACCTGAAGACCTACCACCAGTCGGGCAGCCTCGGTTTCGACGACGAGGAGTTCAACGAGGTGCTGCGCTTCGCGCATGCCGCGCAGGCCACGCGCGACGACTGGACCAAGAACCGCCGCTTCCTGCCCAACGTGCTCGGCTGGGTCGCCTCGGGCATGTCCGGCGCGCTGCAGGGCATGGTGTCCAGCAGCCCGAATTCGCCACCGGGCTTCAGTGACATCACCGGCGACATGATGGGCGGGCTCCTCGAGTGGAAGGGCGGCACCGAACTGGTCGCGACCGAAGGCATCGTGGGCGACGAGACCGGGCGCATCCGTTGGCAGTCGGCCGATTCGATCGAGATCAAGCTGCCCATCGGCGTGCTCTACACCGACCTCATCGGCGGCTGGGACGACATCGTGCGCGGCCGCTTCGGGCTTGGTGCCGGCGCGGCTGCGGCGGGTGGCCCCAACTACATGAAGAGCTGGGAAGGCCAGCGCCTCACGCTGCGCAGCTACGCCCGCGAGGGGCGCACCTACGGCGGCCTGAACGGCGAGGTCGGCGACACCGCATACATGGAGCGCGAATCCTTCGAGCGCGCCGCGCGCGACCGCAACGGCGAGCTGCTGCTGGCCCCGATGGCGGTGCTGGTGTTCAACGCCAAGCTGCACTACAGCCCGCGCACCGACATCGGCATCGTCACCAAGAGCTGGGCGATGCCCCGCTTCACCGAGATCAAGGACCACCCGCCGATGGTGGCCAACGAGTCGGACAACTGGCTCAAGGAAAACGGCTTCAGCGGCGCCAACCCGCTCAAGTGGGGCAAGAACACCGACAAGGGCCCGGCCTTCACGCTGGTCGTGCAAAAGGGCGGCGACAAGGTGCGCACGGGCGAGGTCGTCGGCTTCGGCAACTCGGCGGCCGACGGCAAGGCGGGTTTGCGCGACAACTTCCAGGGCCGCGAGATCAAGGCGCTGTCGACCTCGCAGGTCTACTTCCGGCGGCCGCAGGACCGCTGGGCGCGCCGCGACAACGCGGTGGCCGATCCCTCGACGGTCGGCAAATACAACGTGGGCTTCGCCGGCGGCTACATCGAGCACCGCAGCCTCTTCAGCCCCTACTGGCACGTGCACAACGTGGAGCCCTCGCTGTGGGCGCGCGCCATCGCCATGGGCGGCGCGGCGGTCGGCGGCTCGGCCGACGAAGACAACGGCAACTGATGAAGGACGCCCGCGCATGACCCGCCCGCATCGACGCCCGTTTGCACATCAGGCCCGCGCGAGCGCCGCCGTCGCAGGCCACGCAATGGTCGAGACGCTGCTCATCGTGAGCTTCGCGGCCGTCGTGCTGGGGGCGATTCCGGCCATTGCCGAATACGGCACCAAGCGCATGCAGACCGTGTCCGCCGCCAAGCTGGTGGCCTGGCAGCGCACCGTGTGGATGCCGGAGGCGCAGGGCATCACCGCGGAAGAAGCCAAGGGCGCATCGGGCGCCATCAAGAAGACCGATGCGGAGGTCACGCGCGACCTGCGCCGCCACATCTTTCGCGACCGCTCGGCACCCGGCATCTCGATCCACGCCGCCGACATCGCCGAGTTCGAGCCGATGCTGCCGGCCATCGACCAGCGCACCACGGCGGTCACCGCGTCGAGCACGGCCGCGCCCTTGCCCTCGCTGCTCAATGCCAGCGACGTGGTGTTCGACGGCATCCGCGTGGCGCAAGCCGCGCTGGGGGGCAACGCGATCACCGGGCCGCTGGGCAAGTTCCAGTTCGTGAGCAGCGGGTACCTGCGCCACGAGGTGAAGGTGAGCCAGACCTATACCAAGTTCAAGGATGTGCCGGCGCTGGACATGACCGAGCAGGTCACCATGCTCACCGAAGCCTGGAACGCCGGCGGCACGAACCGCGAGGAAACCAAGATCCAGGGCCTGGTGCCGATGAAGCTGCTGGACGCGCCCTTCTACCAGCAGCTGCGCGGCGGCATGCACCAGACGGCCTACCAGATCAAGCAGATCTTTCCGGCCTTCGACATGAACAACCTCACCATGGGCTTCACGCCGGGCGACGCGCTCGAGAAGACGCCGCTGGACCGCTTCGAGCGCATTCCGCCCGGCGCCACCGGCGAGACCGGCGGCGATGGCGAGGCGAACGGCGGCAGCGTGAAGGACCACTTCCGCTACTACCGCGCCTTCCCGCCGACCCCCGTGGTCAACACGCTGCCCTGATGAGCCTCGCCGCGCCGTTTCTGCGATGGATGCTCGCCGCCGCATGGCTGTGCCTGTGCGGCGCTGCAGTCGCGGCGCCGCCGCAGCGCGACTGGCCCGCGATTCCATCGCCCGCGGCGGCCAAGACCTTCTGGATTGCCGAGTACATCGAGCAGAACACCATCCCCATGCAGATCCGCGGCATCGAGTCGAGCGATCCGCTGGAGGTCGTCTCCCGCTTCTACGAGAAGTGGCTTTCCGACAAGACCGGCTACGGTGTGACCACGCTCGGCCCCATGCGCGTGCTCGGTGCGCGCTTCGGCCTTTATCAGGTCACGGTGCAGTTGCGCGCGGTTCCTTCGGGCACGGCGGGCCGGCTGGTGGCGGCGGTGGTCTACGACGAAGTCAAGAACGAGCAGGCGCTGCGTGAGCGCGCCGAGCGCATCGGCAAGGGCTTCCCGCGCCCGGCCGGCTCGCAGGTGGTCTCGGACACGCTCTCCTTCGACGAAGGCCAGCGCAACCGCACCATCGTCGTCACCAACAACGTGAGCGTCGAGACCAACGCGCTCTACCTGCGCGAACAGATGATCCGCCTGGGCTGGACGCTGATACAGGACCGCACGCTGGAGGGCGGCACGCGCTCCTCGCTGGTGTTCCGCCGCAACAGCGAGGAGATGACCGTGGCCATCTCCAGGCGCGACGACGGCTACTTCATCGTCGCCAGCCAGACCTCGCCGGAATGAGCGCGACCGCCATGCGTCCACGTCGTCCACCTCGCCCACGTTCTTCTTACCGCCGCACCCAGCGCGGCCAGGTCATCACCGAATACGTGATCGTCGCCGGCATCCTGGCCGTGATGCTGTTCGCCACCTTCCCGGGCGCCGACCGCTCGGTGGTCGCGCTGCTCATCAAGGCCTTCCGCGATGCCTGGTCGACCTACTCGTACACCCTTTCCTATCCTTTGTAGCCAGGCATGAAATCATCTCCGGGACTCCTCAAGTTCAAGCAAAGCGTCAAACGGCTGTCCCCCCTGATCGGTGCCCTGATGCTGGGCCTCCTGGCCGCGGGCCTGGGCTGGTATTACCTTCGGGCTAGCGAACGCGAAATCGCTGCGAGCCTCGAGAAGGACGCCGACAGCCAGCGCCGCGACGTGGTGGTGGCGAACCGGGCGCTGGGCGACGGCACCACCGTGCTGCCCACCATGGTGGCCAAGCGTTCGGTGCCCAACGAGTACGTGCACAACGACGCGATCACGCCCGAGACCTTCTCGCAGTTCGCGGGCCGCCAGCTCTCGGTGCCGGTGGCAGCGGGCAAGCCGCTGCTCGCGTCGTTCTTCTCGGCGCCGCGCAAGGTCTTCGCGCAGGAGATCGAGCAGGGCGTGCGCGCCATCACCATCCCGGTGGACGAGATCAGCTCCATCTCGGGCATGCTGCGCGCCGGCGACCGCATCGACTTCATGTACATGGTCGAGAAGTCCGCGGCCAACGATCCCTCGGTGGTGGTTCCGCTCCTGCAGGACGTGGAGGTGCGCGCCACCGGCCAGATCACCTCGGAGCAGTTCGCCGCGATGCGCAAGCGCTCCGACGTCTCGGCCGACACCGATCCCTACGCGCAGCAGCGCTACTCGACCGTGACCGTGGCGATCCAGCCGCAGGACGCGCAGAAGCTCATCCTCGCGCAGCGCCTCGGAAAGATCATCGCCACGCTGCGCAACCCCGAAGACCGGGCCACCATGACCAGCGGCGTCGACGCGGTCGACCTCGATGCCATCGTGGCCGGCTTCAGGCCGCAGCGCTCGCATGCGATGGCCGTGTCCAGCGGACCCTCGGGTCCGAGCGTCGAATACATCGTCGGCGGCAGCGGCAACCGCGGCGCTCCTCCCGCGCCCGGCCTGGGTGCCGCACTGCCGACCGGTGGCGCGTTGCCGCGCTGAAGCCTCGCCTCCCTGACCTGAACGTCGCCCTCCGGGGCGCGGCCCGATTGACTGATCTCCAGAAAAGTTCGATGAACCTCAAGCGATGCACCTTGGCAGCGACGGCGCTGTGTCTTGTTTTCCAGGCCGAGGCGCAGGGTCCGTACCCTGGCGCGCCAGCGACATCGCCCGTGCCGCTGGGCACAGTGGCACCCGCGCCGACGTTTGCAGCACCGGGCGCGCCGACAGCCCGCGCCGCCGAAACTTCGCCGGGCATCCGCCCGCCCGCGCCGCCGCCCTCGCAGGCCTCCATCACCGAGGCCGAGCTGCAGCGCATCGCCGCGCGCGCCACCGTGCTGCAGCGGCTGCCCGACCTGCTCACGCTCTATGTCGGTCAGATGGCGCTGGTCAAGATGCCGGGCGTCTCGCGCGTGGCCATCGGCAACGGCAAGGTGATGGAAGCCCGCGTGCTCGACGGCGCGAACATGCTCATCACCGCGCAGGACGCGGGCGACAGCACGCTGCATGTCTGGGACAAGAACGGCACCGTGCGCAAGCTCAAGGTACGGGTGAATGTGGCGGACCTGGAGCGCATCGCCGACGAGCTGCGCGAGATCACGCGCGGCATCTCGGGCGTGAACATCCGCCGCATCGGCGAGCGCATCATCATGGACGGCAACAGCCTCGATCCGGCCGCCGTCGAGCGCCTCAATACAGTGGCGCAGCTCTACGCGCCCGCGGTGGTGTCGCTGGCCACGGCCGACCGCATCCGCGTGGACCGCATGGTGGACATCCAGGTGCGCATCGTCGAGTTCAGCAAGACCGCGCTGGACGACCTGGGCGTGCGCTGGCAGAGCTCGGGCGACGGCTTCAACTTCGGTCTGTTCTCGGACATCGCTTCCAGCGGCAGCTACCGCATCCTGCCCGACGGTTCGGCCTTCAACACTTCCACGCCGCAGGGCACGGCGCTTCTGGGCCAGAACCGGCGCATGCCGGAGGCGTACTTCGGCATCGGCCTCAGCCTCACCTCGCGCATCAACCTCTTGGTGCAGCGCGGCAACGCATTCCTGCTCGCCTCGCCCAACCTGTCCACGCGCAGCGGCGGCGAGGCCAAGTTCCTGGCCGGCGGCGAAATCCCGCTGCCCGCGCTCAGCACGCAGGGCGCGGGCTCGGTCGAGTTCAAGCCCTACGGCGTGCGGCTGAACATCAAGCCCATCGCCGACGGCGAGGGCAACGTGTCGGGCAGCATCCTCACCGAGGTGAGCAGCATCGACCGCAGCGTGGCGGTGCAGGGCATTCCGGGCCTGTTGATCCGGCGCACCGACACCGAGTTCAACGTGAAGGCCGGCGAGACCATCGTGCTGTCGGGGCTCTTGAGCCGCGAATCCACGCGCTCCAGCGACGGCGTGCCGGGCCTGCGCAAGACGCCGATCATCGGCCGCGCCTTCCGTGCCGACAACGACACCGACAAGGAACAGGAAGTGGTGGTGTTCATCACGCCGCGCGTGGTCGGCCCGGCGGACAGCCGCCCGCGCATCGAGCGCGCGCGCGAACTCGAACGCGACGTGGGGAGCAACTTCGGCACGCTGACCGAAGACAAGTCGGACCCGAACGGTTCGCGCCCGCCTGCTGCTGCCGCGGACATCGGCGGCATCCCCGCCGGCACGCCCGGCCAGCCCGTCGCTCCTTAAGACCCGAGAGTCCGCCACCATGCACAAGGTCTTCGTCAATTCCCCGCAGCAGGTCGTGCGCGAGGTCCCGATCGATGTCGCGGAACTCCAGGTCGGCAAGGACGCCGGCAACCACATCGTGCTGTCGGGCTGGAACGTCGCCAAGCTGCACGCACAGTTCGTGCTGCACGACGAGGAAGTGTTCGTGCAGGACCTGGGCAGCCTCTTCGGCACCTGGGTGGACGGCAACCGCGTGACGCGCTTCGGCCCGATGAAGGGCGGCGAGGAAATCATCATCGGCGGCCACACGCTGGTGGTGTCGCTCGACGTGGCGCTCAAGCCCGCGGGTGCCGATCCGCAGGAGGCGGCCGAGGCCGCGCAGTACGCCGAAGCGGCGCTCGCCATCGAGGACCCGCTCCTGCAATGGCGCCGCTCGCTGCACCGCACGCTGCTGCAACAACTGGACAACCGCCGCATCGACACCGCGCAGATGAAGGACGAGGAGCTGCGCTCCAACATCCGCGCGCTGATCGCCGAGATCATTCGCGACACGCGCGACATGCCGCCCGAACTCGACCGCGCGCTCTTGAGTCAGCAACTGCTGGACGAAGCCATCGGCCTCGGTCCGCTCGAGGTGCTGCTGAAGGACGAGAGCGTGACCGAAGTGATGGTCAACCGCTTCGACGAAATCTGGATCGAGCGCGCGGGGCGCCTGGAGCGCACCAACGTCGCCTTCACCAGCAACATCGCGGTGCTCGGCGCCATCGAGCGCATCGTGACGCCGCTGGGCCGACGCATCGACGAGAGCTCGCCGATGGTGGACGCGCGCCTCAAGGACGGCTCGCGCGTGAACGCGATCATTCCGCCGCTCGCGCTGCGCGGGCCCAGCGTCACGATCCGGAAATTCCCCAAGAACCGCATGGGCCACGAGGGGATGATCCGCACAGGCTCCATCACCGCGCAGATGGTGGACTTCATGCGCATCGCGGTGGAAGAGAAGCTCAACATCATCGTCTCGGGCGGCACAGGCACCGGCAAGACGACGCTCTTGAACATGGTGTCGAACTTCATTCCGCCGAACGAGCGCATCGTGACCATCGAGGATGCCGCCGAGCTCTCGCTGGGCCAGCCCAACCTGGTGTCGCTCGAATCGCGGCCCGCCAACATCGAAGGCAAGGGCGCCATCGCGATTCGCGACCTGGTGCGCAACTCGCTGCGGATGCGGCCCGACCGCATCGTGGTGGGCGAGTGCCGCGGCGGCGAGGCGCTGGACATGCTGCAGGCCATGAACACCGGCCACGACGGCTCGCTCACCACGCTGCACAGCAACTCGCCGCGCGATGCGATGTCGCGGCTGGAAGTGCTGGTGACGATGGCGGGCATGAACATCCCGGTGGCGGCGATCCGCGAGCAGATCGCCTCGGCGGTCGATCTGATCGTGCAGCTCACGCGCTTTCCGTGCGGCAGCCGCAAGGTCACGCAGATCACCGAGATCACGGGCTTTGCCGACGGCATGATCCAGATGCAGGACGTGTACGCCTTCCGCAAAACCGGCGTGGACGACAGCTTCAAGACCATCGGCCACTTCACCGCCGCGGGCACCGTGCCCGAGTTCTTCACGCGCCTGCAGGAGCATGGCCTGAAGCTCGACCTGGAATACCTCTTCGGGGAGACCACGGCATGAAGGGAATGATCCTGCTGGCCTCCGTGCTCTGCGGCATGGGCTTCATCACGCTGTGCGGCTACTTGCTGCTGCAGCGCTCGCCGGAGCTGGTCGGCAAGATGATGAGCAAGCTGCAGGCAAGCGGCCGCCGCACGCTGAACCTCTCGGAGTTCCAGGCGCAGCACGCGGTGGCGTTCGCTTCGGGTCATGCATTTCTTGTGGCGCTGTGCGGCGCGATTGGCTGGCTCATCTCTGGCAACCTGATCGGCGGCGTGGTGGCCGCGGTGGTGCTGTATCTCCTGCCAGCGCGTTGGTTCGCATGGCAGCGCAAGAAGCGCAGGCAGCAGATCGAATCGGAGTTGCCCGATGCGCTGCTCTTCATTGCGAGCGCACTGCGCGCCGGCAGCGCGCTCTCTGTGGCCATCCAGGTGCTGGTGCGCGACCAGGTCGGCCCGCTCGGCCAGGAGTTCGGTCTGGTGCTCAAGGAGCAGCGCCTGGGCGTGAGCTTCGACGATGCGATCCAGAAGATGTCGCAGCGCCTCGGCATCCCCGACTTCGTGCTGGTGGTGGTGGCGCTGCGCGTATCGAAGGAAGTGGGCGGCAATCTCTCGGAGCCTCTGCAGGTGCTGGCCGAGACGCTGCGGCGCAAGGCCATTCTCGAAGGCCGCATCAAGGCGCTGACGGCGCAGGGCCGCATCCAGGGCCTGGTGATGACGCTCTTTCCGCTGCTGCTGATGGGCGTGCTCTACCTGATGCAGCCGACCATGTCGCTCCTGTTCACCACGACGATCGGCTGGGTCGTGCTGACCGTGATCGCCATCATGCTGATGCTGGGCTACGCGATGATCCGCAAGATCGTGGCGATCGATATCTAGGAAGAATCATGCGCTCGCTGATCCTCCTGGCCATCATCTTCCTGTGCGCGACCACGGGCGTGATCCTGCTGCTCTACATGATCTCGCTGATCCGCAAGGCCCGGCCTTCGGAGCGCACGCACATGGACCCGCTGCCGCGCCTCTTGCGGCTGGTGTGGCCGGTGGTGAACATCCTGCAGTTCCATGTGTCGGAGATTGCGCCGACCTCGATGCTGGTCAAGAGAAAGCGCCAGTTGCAACTCGCGGGCCTGGAGTTCGTGCTCAAGGCCGAGGAGTTCATCGCGGTGCAGTGCGTGTCGATGCTCATCGTCGCCGCGCTCGGTCTCTGGACCGCGGGCCTGCTCGACGCGACGGCCGGCACCAAGATCTGGGTCACGCTGGCATCGTGCGTGACGGGGTGGCTCTACCCGGTGATGTGGATGCGCGACCGCCGCAAGCGCCGCGAGAAGGACATCCTGCGCACGCTGCCCGGCTACCTGGACATGATCACGCTGTGCTGCCAGGCGGGCCTGAGCTTGACCGGCGCCATCGCGCAGGCGGTGCAGAAGGGCCCCGGCGGCGCGCTCGGCCAGGAGTTCGATCGAATGATGCGCGAGATGCGCACCGGCGCAAGCCGCATGGATGCGCTCAACGCGCTGGCCGATCGCCTGGACAACAAGCACATCAAGAGCCTGGTGTCGAACCTCACGCAGGCCGAGTCGCTGGGCGCGAGCCTGGCCGACACGCTCTCGGCCATTTCGGACCAGCGCCGCACCGAGCGCTTCCAGATGGCCGAGAAGCTCGCGATGGAAGCGCCCGTGAAGATGATCGGGCCGCTGGTGATCTTCATCTTCCCGGTGACTTTCATCATCATTTTTTTCCCGCTGGTGATGCAGTTCCTCGAAACGCAGAACCACTGACACCACCGCAACCGCCGACACCACCGATGCGCATCGTTTCCCTTCGCTCTCCCCAGGCCCAGCCCTTCGGTCCCGTGCGCGTGGCCGAGCGCGGCTGGGACCGCACGCGCGGGCTGCTCGGGCGGCCGCGGCTGGCCGCGAGCGAGGGCCTTCTGATCATGCGCTGCAGCTCGGTGCACACGGTGGGCATGCGTTATCCGATCGATGTCGTATTTCTCGACCGGCACGGCGGCATCGCGCGCGTGGTCGAGAGCCTGCGCCCGATGCGCGTGGCCATGTGCCTGCGCGCGGCCCACGTGCTCGAACTGGCGGCGGGCCAGGCGCGGCGGCTCGCGCTGCGTCCGGGGTCGAAGTTGTCTGGCTGGTAATCACACACAGAGGAGAACAGCAATGCATTCCACTCTTCAAGGCAGGCGCCGCCAGCGCGGCGTCTCCATGACCGAGACCATGATCGCGCTGCCGGTGCTGATCCTGTTCGTGATGTGCGTGGTGCAGTTCGGCCTCATCTACCGCGCGCGCCTCACGCTGGAGTACGCGGCGCACGAGGCCGCGCGTGCGGGCTCGCTCAACAACGGCATGCCGCTGCCCTTCATCTTTCGCATGGGCAACTCGACCGTGCCGGGCCTCTCCACGCTCAACAGCGCGGCGCTGGAGCTCACCACCAACGCGCTCACGCGCGGGAGCGTGTGGCAAGGATTGGTCAAGGGGATGATGCCGCTCAATGTGCGCGAAGCCAGCGTGGGCGGCATGTTCAAGGGCTGGATCGACACCAACACCGACCTCATCCAGTCGGCCTGCATCGAGTACCTGAATCCGACGCAGACCACTTTCATCGACTGGGCCTTCATCGAGAACTTCGGCCAGAACCGCTGGATCATGCAGATCCCCAACGACACCATGCGCTACCGGAAGCCGCTGCCCTACGACTTCAAGGCCAAGGCGATGAGCACCACCGTGGGCATCGGCGATCCGCTGCCGCCCGATGCGGAACTGCGCGGCAACGTGTCGAACAAGACGCTGGGCGAAGCCAGCGTGCTGCACCTGCGCGTGCACTACGGCTACCGGCTCGGGATTCCGGTGGCCAACAAGATCATCCTCACCGCGCTCAAGGGCTACCAGTTCGTGGGCGAGGCGTGGTTCAAGCTCATGTCCACCGACGGCGCCACCGCGCCCGGCACCGATTTCCGCCTCAACCAGCTCGATGCGTACTACATCGCCAACGGCAAGATCCCGTTGTCGGCCGAGGGCGTGGCGGGCATGGAGTCGCCGATGTTCTGGCACCCGTTCTATTCGTTCGGCCCGCGGGGCGACCGCAGCATCGAGCTGCAGTGGGACCCGGCATGGAGCAACAATCTGGGCATCAACGTGCTGGAGAAACCGCAGGACGCCATGACCAACATCTTCGCCTTCGTGCGCAACAACAGCACCGAGTGGGCTTCGCAGTTGCTGGCCAGCGGCGTCGATGCGCTGGCCGACAAGGTCGGCGACGGCAACTCCTTCTGCCCGGCCATCTGGGACGCCTCGGTCAAGGGCCAGCTCGACCAGGTGCCTAACCCGGGCAAAGCGCCCTGATGCAGGAGGCAGTGCACGACGGGCATGGCGCGGGCGCCGCGCAGGACGCGCACGCTGCGCGCGGCGCCGGCGCGCTGGCGCTCTGTGCATCGACGATCTTCGTCTCGGCCTTCCTGCTGTTCCTCGTCCAGCCGCTGATCGCGCGACAGATCCTGCCGTGGTTCGGCGGCTCGGCCGCGGTGTGGACGCTGTGCCTGGTGTTCTTCCAGGTCGTGCTGCTCGTCGGGTACTTCTATGCCGACTGGCTCTCGCGCCGGCCGCTGCGCACGCAGGCCGTCGTGCATGCGCTCCTCCTCCTTGCCGCCTGCGCGATGCTGCCGGTGATTCCCGATGCGGCGTGGAAGCCGACCGGGCAGGGCGACCCCTCGGCGGGCGTGCTCGCGGTGCTGGCCGCCACCATAGGGTTGCCGTACCTCGCGGTGTGCACTACCGGGCCGCTGGTGCAGAGCTGGGTCGCGCGGCTGCATGCCGGCGATGCGCCGCGGCAGGCGAAGGTCTACCGGCTGTTCGCACTGTCGAACCTCGCGGCGCTGGCCGCGCTCGTGGTGTATCCCTTCGTGCTGGAGCCGGTGTTCGCGCTGCGTGCGCAGGCCATCGCGTGGTCGGTGGGCTTCGGACTGTTCGCGGTGCTGGCGATCGTGTCGGTGGTGGCCGTGGCGAAGGCAAAGCCGATGTCGACAGCGAACCCCACAGAAGCGCCGACGACGCCGACATTGCCGCTCTCGTGGAAGGACCAGTTGCTGTGGCTGGTGCTGGCCGCGCTCGGCACCGTCGCGCTGCTCGCGGTGTCGGCCTTCATCACGCAGGACATCGCCTCGGTGCCGATGCTGTGGATCGTGCCGCTCGCGCTCTACCTGCTGAGCTTCGTGCTGTGCTTCGACAGCGACTTCTGGTATCGGCGCTGGCTCTTCTGGCCCGCGGTGGTGATGCTCCCGCCGGTGATGGGCTGGTACCTGAACACGCCGCAGCGTTCGCTGCCGATCGCCGCGGCCATCGGGCTCTATTGCATCGGCCTCTTCGCGATCTGCATGTTCGCGAACGGCGAACTCGCGCGGGCGCGGCCCGGGCCCGAGCGCCTCACGCGCTTCTACCTGCTGCTGGCATTGGGCGGTGCGGTAGGCGGCATCTTCGCGGGCGTGGCCGCGCCGCATTTCTTCAACGGCTACTGGGAACTGCCGGCGAGCCTCGCGGCGCCGGGGCTGATCGTGCTCTGGCTCACGCGCGGGCGCCTGCAATGGGTGTGGACGGTGTTCGCATTCGCCATCGTGGTGGGCTTCGCGGCGTTCCTGCGGATGGACGCGGTGGCTGTCTCGCTCAACGTGCTGTATGCGGCGGTGAGCGCGCTGGCGCTCTTCGCGGTGGGCTACACCGCGTGGCGCGCACGCTCATGGCCAGCTGCCGCGGGGCTCGCCGGCGCGCTGGCCGCGGTGGCGGTGGCTTGGCTCTCGGTGTACAGCGTGCTAGAAGCCGACAACCGCACGATGCTGCGCGTGCGCAATTTCTACGGCGCGCTGCGCGTGGAGCAGTTCGGCATTCCGGGCGCGTTGACCGCGTCGCGCCGGCTGATGCACGGCGTGATCTCGCACGGCGAGCAACTGCAGGGCGCAGTGCAGCGCCGCTTGCCGAGCACCTACTACGGGCCGAAATCCGGTGCCGGTCTGGCGCTGCTCACGAACCGCGCCGAGACCCAGCGCGTGGGCGTGATCGGCCTGGGCGTGGGCACGCTCGCGGCCTATGGGCGTGCCGGCGACACGGTGCGCTTCTACGAGATCAACCCGCGCGTGACGGCGGCGGCGCGCTCGCATTTCACCTACCTTGCCGATTCGCCCGCGACGGTCGAAGTCGCGCAGGGCGATGCGCGCCTCCTGATGCAGCAGGAGCTCGACGCGCACGGTTCGCAGCGCTTCGATGTGATCGTGGTCGACGCCTTCTCGGGCGATGCGATTCCGATGCACCTGATGACGCGCGAGGCACTGGCGCTCTATGGCAAGCACCTGCTGCCCACGGGCGTGATCGCCTTCCACATCAGCAACCGGCACCTGCTGCTCGCGCCGGTGGTCAAGCGCCTGGCCGAGGATGCGGGCATGCAGGCGCTGCGCGTGCATTTCGAGCCCGTGCCCAACAACCTCACGCTCGAACATTCGTCGGAATACGTGCTGCTCACGCGCGACCCGCGCTTCCTGCAGGACCCGGTGATTCGCGAACGCGGCGAGGCCATCGATGCCGCGGGCGTGACGACGTGGACCGATGATCACAGCAACCTGCTGGGCGCGATGCGTTGGACGACGAAGCCTTGATCTAGAGAGTCAGGCGGCTGCGTCGTGCCAGCGCCCAAGCAGCCGGGCCACCGCGCGCACGCGCTGCGTGTCGCGGCCCCAGCGGCGGCTGGCGGGCAGCTTGCGCGCCCACTTCATGCGGCGCGCCGCATTCGCGATGCGCTCGCGCACCTCTTCGTTCACCGTGGCGAGCGCCGCATGCCAGTGCTGGCCGGCGGCTTGCGGCGCGGCGGCCTCCAGCATCATGGCCGTGGAGTGCAGGTAGCTGAGCCAGTCGCGCGCCTGGCATTCGGCCAGCGTCATGACCTCGGCGGGGTCGTCCTCGAAATCGATGTAGCCGATCACGCCGTCGGGGCACTGCACGAGGTTGCGGTCGAAGGCCTGGCTCAGGTGCTGGCCGCGCACGTGCACGGCCGCGATGGCGGCAAGACCTTCGCGCCACACGGCGAGCAGCGCGGCGGGGCCGGCGGCGGCTGCTTGATCGAGCCGCTCCTGCAGCACGACGGTGGCGCGGCCGCTTTCGCCGAGGTCGGAGATCAAGAGGCCATCGGGTTGCTGTGCCAGCACCGTGGGCACGCGCAGGCCCGCGGCCGCCAGTTGCTTCAGGCGCCGCGCCTCGGTCGCGATGGCGGCCTCGCCGCCCGGGTTGGGCACCGGCTTGATGATGTCCAGCCGCACCATCCGCGCGACCGCCGCCATCACCCGGTAACCCCATTTGCCGTGGCGCGGGCCGGCCTTCTTGAGCCACACGCGCTCGCTGCCGAGGCGGTGGCTCGCCACGTTCTTCTCTTGCTTGGGCAGGGTGACGCGCAGGAACTCGGCGTAGTCGCCGGGTGCTGGCGTATTGGGCAGCGCGTCAAGCGGCGCCGGCGCGGAAGCCGCACCCTTGGCGCTGTGCAGGCGCGTGGAAGCGCCTCGTCTCAGTGGATTCATCAGGTAGGTACCTCCGCACTTTGTGCTGCGGTACAAGCTTGCTTGGGGCGGCCCGGCGCTGCGCTCATGCGGCCATTGCAAAGCCCGGCACAAGCCCTTGCGGGCTTTGGGTCACGGGCTGAAAACTCTCTGCGCTGGCCAGCGGCCAGTAGGTACGAAAGACATTGTGCTGCGCATCAAGCGGCCCGAGCAGCGCGCCCGGCTGCACCTGCATCACCAGGTTGCTCAACAGGCGCACCTCGGTGTCGGAGATGCGGCGCACGATGTGGTGGGCGGTGATCTGCTGCGGATGATCGAGGCCCGCGGCCTGCACCAGTTCCTGCAACGCATGCAGCGTGCTGCGATGGAAGTTGCGCACCCGGTCGGCCTTGGTCGGCACCACCAGCGCCTGCTGTCGCAGCGGGTCCTGCGTGGTCACGCCCGTGGGGCAGTGGCCGGTATGGCAGCTCTGCGCCTGGATGCAGCCCAGCGCCATCATGAAACCGCGCGCCGCGTTGCACCAGTCGGCACCCAGCGCCATCATGCGGGCCACGTCGAAGGCGGTGATCACCTTGGCGGCGCAGCCGATCTTGATGCGGTGGCGCAGGTTCACGCCGATGAGCGTGTTGTGCACGAGCAAGAGGCCTTCCTGCAGCGGTGCGCCCACGTGGTCGCTGAACTCGACCGGTGCCGCGCCCGTGCCGCCCTCGGCACCGTCGACCACGATGAAGTCGGGCGTGATGCCGGTCGCCTGCATCGCCTTGACGATGCCGAACCATTCCCAGGGATGGCCGAGGCAGAACTTGAAACCCGTCGGCTTGCCGCCCGAGAGCTCGCGCAGCTTCGCGACGAAGTGCATCATTTCAGTCGGCGTGGAGAACGCGCTGTGCGAGGAGGGCGAGATGCAGTCCACGCCCACCGGCACGCCACGCGCCGCCGCGATCTCGGGCGTGACCTTGGGGGCCGGGAGCACGCCGCCGTGGCCGGGCTTGGCGCCCTGGCTCAGCTTGATCTCGATCATCTTCACCTGCGGGTCGCGCGCGTTGGCGGTGAAGCGCTCGGCGTTGAAGGTGCCGTCGTCGTTGCGGCAGCCGAAGTAGCCCGAGCCGATTTCCCAGATCAGGTCGCCGCCATGCACCCGGTGGTGGTGCGAGATCGAGCCCTCGCCGGTGTCGTGCGCGAAGCCGCCCATCTTGGCGCCCTGGTTGAGCGCGAGGATGGCGTTGGCCGACAGTGCGCCAAAACTCATGGCCGAGATGTTGAACACGCTCGCGCTGTATGGCTGCGTACAGACCTGCGCGAGGTTCGCATCAGCCGGCTGCGACGTGCCGCCGATCACGATGCGGAAGTCGTGGTTCGCAAGCTTCGTCGGCTGCATCGAATGGTTGATCCACTCGTAGCCCGCGATGGTCACATTGAGCTGCGTGCCGAACGGCCGGTTGTCCGGCTCGCCCTTGGCGCGCTGGTAGACCAGCGAGCGCTGCGCGCGCGAGAACGGGGCTGCTTCCGAGTCGCTCTCGATGAAGTACTGCCGCATCTCGGGCCGGATGAATTCCAGCAGAAAGCGCAGGTGGCCGATGACCGGGTAGTTGCGAAGGATCGCGTGCCGCGGCTGCCGCAGGTCGTGGATGCCGGTACCTGAAAGTACCGCGAACACCGCCACGCCGATCCACGCGAGCCACAGATGCGGCGACACCAGCACGAAGGCCAGGCAGGCGACCAGCCCGACCACGCACAAGGCAAAGGCGCTGTAGCGCGCCGGAAACGGAATAATCGTGGGCATAGAAATAGATGACTCCGGGAGCCTGCTGCATCATAGAGGGCTGCCCCGAACCTGCCATGACGACTTCCCCCCCTACCCCCGAGACCCCACAGACCCCCGCCGCGCCCGCCCAGGAACCCCTCGGCCCCGACGATTTCGATGCCCTGGACACCGCGCTGGACGCCATGCGCGAGCACGATGAGGAAATCCCCCAGTGGGAGTTCTGCGAGGGCTTCATGGCCGCGCTGATCTGCACCCGCCGGCCCATCGAGCCCACCGAATACTGGCCCGTGCTGCTGGGCGACAGCTTCGTGCCGGCCCAGCACATGGAGTTCGTCTGGAACTGGAAGCGCCGCTGGCGCGAGATCGAAGAGGGCCTGGACGCCCCCGTCGAAACGCTCGACGACGAACGCAGCTGGCAGCCCGAGGTGCTCGACACCCGCGGCGCCATCGCATCGCTGCCCGAGGAAGAACGGGCCGAAGTGGCGGGCGAGGCGATCCCCTCGTTCGCCCAGGTCTGGGCGCTCGGCTTCATGTACGCGGTCGAAAACTGGCCCGAGGACTGGGCCACCCCGCGCGACAAGGACGCCGCGCAGATGCTCGACGATGCGCTCGACAACATCGTCGCGCTCACCGAAGACGACACCGCCAAGCCCACGGTGTCGATGTACAGCGACGACGGCCCGCCCAGCGTGAGCCAGCAGCGGCTGGACGACTTCGGCGCCGCCATCTGGGCGGTGTACGACCTGCGCCAACTCTGGAAGAGCCTGGGGCCGAAGGTCGAGACGATCCGCAAGGAAGCCACGCCGGGGCGCAACGATCCGTGCCCTTGCGGCAGCGGAAAGAAATACAAGAAGTGCCACGGTGCCGCCTAGCACCGGTCCGGAGAGCGCCGCGCCGCTGACGCCGCGCGCGGCCTGGGTGATGGTCCTGGCGCTCTGCGCCGGGGTCGCACTCAGCCAGGCCTTCCGCACAGTCGGCGCCATCATGGCCAGCCCGCTGCAGACGGATTTCAAGCTCTCCGCCCAAGCCCTCGGCATCTTCTCGGGGGCTTTTCATTTCGCCTTCGGTGCGATGCAGCTTTTCATGGGCATCGGCATCGACCTGCACGGCGTGCGCCGCACGGTGCTCGTGGCTTTTCCGATCGCGATCGCGGGCGCGCTGCTCTCGGCCGTGTCGTCCAGCTATCTCGTGCTGGTCGCGGGACAAGCGCTGATCGGCGTGGGCTGCGCGCCGGCCTTTCTGGTGTGCACCGTCTTCATCGCGCGGCACTTTCCGGCGGCGCGCTTCGCCACCGTGTCGGGCATGGTGCTCGCCATCGGCGGCATCGGCATGCTGGTCACCGGTACGCCACTCGCGTGGCTGGTCGAGGCGTATTCGTGGCGCGCGGGTTTCTTCGTGCTGGCGGTTGCCGCCGCGCTTGCGTGGCTCGCGATCTGGCACTGGGTGCATGAGCCCGCGTCCGCCGTGCCGCAGGTGAAAGAGTCGATTCCGGAGGCGATCCGCCAGTTCGGCGCGCTGTTCGCGATGCCGCACACGCTCGGCATCATGGTGCTCGGCGCGGTCACGTATGCCGCCTTCATCTCGCTGCGGGGCTTGTGGCTCGGGCCGCTGATGATGGAGCGCCACGGCTACTCGCTGGTGCAGAGCGGCAACGTCGCGCTCGCCGTATCAG
The DNA here is from genome assembly GCF_030815625.1 of Variovorax sp. W1I1. Lineage (NCBI taxonomy): Bacteria > Pseudomonadati > Pseudomonadota > Betaproteobacteria > Burkholderiales > Comamonadaceae > Variovorax > Variovorax sp. W1I1. The sequence continues at coordinate 6,728,875 of NZ_JAUSWZ010000001.1, forward strand.
TGATCTCGCTCGTCGGCGCGCCGCTGTTTGGGCGCCTCGACCGCGACGGCGCATCGCGCCGCCGCTGGATCGTGATCTGCGGATTGATCTATGCCGCGCTCTTCGCGCTCATCGCCGTGCTGCACTCGGCCTGGCTCGACATCTTCGGCATGGTGCTGATCGGCGTGCTCTCGGGCTTCATCGTGTGGCAGTACGCCGATGTGCGGGTGGCCTATCCGGTCACGCTCACCGGGCGCGCGATGGCTGTCTTCACGATGGCGATGTTCCTCGGCGTTGCGCTGATGCAGTGGGGCACCGGCGTCGCGGCTTCCATTGCCGCGGCGCATGGCGGCGATCCGCTCACGGCCGTGCTGGCCACCATCGCCACGCTGCTGGTGGTCGGCATCGCGGCCTTCGCGTGGTTGCCCGCGCCGAAGGCCGTGACTGTCAGATCTTGAAGGCGCGCTGAATATCGGGCCGCACGAGGTCGGCGTATTCGCGGTGCTTGCGGATATACCCCGCAATGAACTGGCACACCGGAATCACATGCAGCCCCTTCGTGCGCGCCTCGCCGAGCACGTGCTTCGCAATGCCAGAGCCCACGCCCTTGCCTTCGAATTCCGGCAGCACCTCGGTGTGCGTGAACATGATCGCGTCGGTCAGCAGGTTGTATTCGGCATAGCCCGCGAGCTTGCCGTCGATGGCGGCTTCGTAGCGGTGGGCTGCTTCGTTGGAAGTGAAAACGATGTCGTTGTTGCTCATGAGGGTTGGCTCGAAAGAAATTTGGAAAGATTGCCGGCCGCCGTGGCGCGCACCTTGTTGCGCAGCATCGGCGTCCAGCCCAGCAGGAGGCCCGGCGTGCCGAGCGCCTGGCGCGACCAGGTCCAGAACGGGAAAGTGTCGCGGTGCGTGGCGATCAGCCCCTCGGGCGTGAAGGTGAAGCGCGCGTCGACGCTGTTGTCCACCAGCCGGCCCGTGGCGCTGAAGCGGTAGTGCGCGTCCCAGTGGGCGCTGCCCGTGGTGTCGTCGGCCTGCACGTCGCGAAAGGTCAGGCGCCACACGTCCGCGCCCTTGGCCTTGGTTGCGCCGGCCAGCATGCGCCACATGCCGCCCACCTCGCGCCGCCCGTGCAGGGAAAAGGCCTCGTCGTCGAACACCGCATCGGGCGCGTAGCAGGCCTCCATGGTGGCGGCGTCGAGCTTGGCGAACGCGCTGTAGAAGCGCTCGATGGTCTGGGCGTTGGTGGCTGCTGTCATGAGGCCTTCTTGGAGTTTTCGGGGGAGGAATCTGTCAGATCGACGCCGGGATATTGCGCGCGAGGAAATCATAGACGGCGCGAATGCGCCGGTCGGTGCGGATCTCGCGGTGTACCGCAAGCCACACCGGCAGCGACGGGATCTTCAATTGCGGCAGCACGCGCTGCACCTGGCTGTCGGTGCGCGCGAGCGATTCGCTCACGAAGCCGATGCCCATGCCCTGGCGCAGCGCCTCCCAGTACGCGCCCATGTCGTCGGTGCGAAAACAGAAGTCCTCGCGCTGCAGCGGCGTGCCCAGCTGCGCGGACATGCGAACGATGGTGTCGATGCGGTCGTAGCCCAGCACGTCGTGCCGCAGCAGATCGGCCGTCTGGCGCGGCGTGCCGCGGCGGCGCAGGTAGTCGGCCTGGGCAAATGCGCCGAGCGCGAAGCGGCCGATGCGCCGCGCCACCACGGTGGCGGTGGTGGGCTCGGTCATGCGGATCGCGATGTCGGCCTCGCGCCGCAGGAGGTTGCTGACCTCGTTGGTCGACACCAGCTCGATCTGGATCTCCGGCAGCTCCTGCCGCATGCGCACCAGCAGGGCCGGCAGCATCTGGCGCGCGGTGGCCTGGCTTGCCGAGATGCGCACCGTGCCCGCGGTGGCGGCATTGGCGCCCGACACGCTGCGCGACAGCGAGACCGCGCCGCTTTCCATGGCCCGCGCCGATTCGGCCAGCCGCGCCGCCATGGCCGTGGGCCTGAGGCCCCGGCCGGTGCGCTCGAACAACACCACGCCCAGTTGGGTTTCGAGCTCGGCGATATGGCGTCCCAGCGTCGGCTGGCTCGACCCCAGTGCGCGCGAGGCGGCCAGGAGGCTCCCGTGGTCGAGCGCGGCGAGGAAGGCGCGCACCAGTCGCCAGTCGAAATCGAGGTTGCTGTCCAGGCCCACGTATTCAGTTCCGCATAGCAGGTATCAAAAGTTGACGCATTGTGAATTGAAAGGCGTCTTTCGATAATGCGGGCAATGGACGAACGAAGAAATTTTGTCCGGCTGCTGGGAGGCGGTGTGGTGGTGGCGGCAGGCGCGGTTGCTCTGGCAACCTGGTGGCTGCACTCCGACATACCGGCTGCCGCACTCGAGATATGGAACGGCCCCGGCAACGAGCCCGATGCGCGCAGGCGCGCCGTGGCCTACGCGGTCACCGCGCCCACCGCCTACAACTGCCAGCCGTGGCTGGTGGATCTGCGCGAGCCCGAAGCCATCGTTCTTTACTGCGACCGCGAGCGCCTGCTGCCCCAGACCGATCCGTACGGCCGCCAGGCGCTCATCGGCCATGGCGCCTTCATCGAGCTGCTGGTGATGGCGCTGGCGCAGCAGGGCATCCTGGCCAGCGTGCAGCTGTGGCCGCAGGGCGAATTGCCCCTGGAGCCGCGGCACTGGCCGCATGTGCCGGTGGCGCGGCTGCGGCTGGCGAGTGGCGGCGCGCCCGATCCGCTGTTCGCGCAGGTGCTGCGCCGCCGCACGCCGAAGCAGCGTTTCGACACCGCCCGGCCGGTGTCGAGCGACATGCTGCAGGGGCTCACCGCCATCGCGCCCGCGGGCGGCACGGTGCAGGCCGGCGGCACGGTCGACATGGCCCGTGTGCGGGTGCTGCGCAAGCTCTGCGCGGCGGCCGCGCGGGTGGAGATCGCCACGCCCGGCACGGCGCTGGAGAACCTGCGGATGCTCCGCGTCGGGCCGCAGGAAATCCTCGAACACCGCGACGGCTTCTCGCGCAACGATCCGGCGCTGCGCCTGGCGATCGCGCTGGGGCAGTTCGACCGCAACGTGCCCGCCTCGGAAGACAGCGAGTCGTTCAAGCAGACCTTCCAGATGTTCGAGGACCAGGCCAATACGGCGATGGGTTTTGTCTGGCTCAGCACGCGCGGCAACAGTCGCACCGACCAGATCGCCGCGGGCCGCGCCTATGTGCGCCAGCAACTGCGCGCCACCGACCTGGGCGTGGGCCTGCATCCGATGAGCCAGCCGCTCGAGGAGTTTGCGGAGATGGCGCCGCATCACGCGGCGGCGCACGACCTGCTTTTGGGTACGGAGCCGCCGCGCAACGCACGCGGCCCGACGCTGCAGATGATGTGTCGGCTCGGCTATCCGATCTCGCCGGTGCAGGCTGCGCCGCGCCGCGCGGTCGGCGATTTCATGATGGCTTGAAGAAGCGGAGCCGCGGGGCTTAGTCGCCCAGCAGCGTCACCAGCGTCTGCAGCGCGTAGTGCACCGTAGCCGCGCGCACCGTGGCGCGGTCGCCGTCGAAGCGGCGGCGCTCGGTGCGGATCTGCCCGTCGACGCACCAACCGAACCACACCGTGCCGACCGGTTTCTCGGGCGTGCCGCCCGTGGGACCAGCGATGCCGGTCACGGCGATGGCCGCGCGCGACGGGGCCGAGCGCGCAATGGCGCCGAGCGCCATGGCGCGTGCCACCGGCTCGCTGACCGCGCCGTGGGCATCGATCGACGCCGCATCGACGCCCAGCAGCTCGGTCTTCGCCGCGTTGGAGTACGTGATGAAGCCGCGCTCGAACCAAGCGCTCGAACCTGCCAGCTCGGTGCAGGCCGCGGCGATCAGGCCGCCGGTGCAGCTCTCGGCGGTAGAGAGCATCCAGCGTTTGTGCAGCAGCCGTTCGGCCACCGCCGCGACCAGCGCGGGCGTGTCCTGGTCGGGGAGCGGCGACGACAACGTCGAAGGGAAAGAAGAATCCATGGTGTTCACCAGGCGCGCCACAGGGCAATGACCAGCAGCGTGCAGAAGGCCGCCACCAGGTCGTCGAGGATGATGCCGAAGCCCGCACGCCACCAGCGGACTTGGGCGGCATCGCGCTGCTTGAACAGCCCATCGGCCCAGGCGACCGGGCCGGGCTTGGCGGCATCGAAGAAGCGGAACAGGCCGAAGGCGATGGCCTGTGCGAAGAGCCCGGCTGGCGTGACCAGCCAGAGCACGATCCAGAAGGCGACGACCTCGTCCCACACGATGGCGCCGGGGTCGGCAATGTTCATGTCGCGCGCCGTCACCGTGCAGGCCCACCAGCCGATGGGGAGCGACGCCAGGATGATCCAGCCGATGGTGGCCGGCGTGAACCACAGCTGCATCACCGCGAAGGCGACCCAGGCCCAGAGCGTGCCCACGGTGCCGGGCGCGAAGCGCGGCAGACCCGAGCCGAAGCCCAGGGCGATGGCGTGCGCCGGGTGCCCGAACAGGAAGCGCAGGGTGGGGCGGCGGATCGAGGGTTGCGGCATGGCGCCGGAAGCGGTGGCGTGAGAGGAGGAAGAAGGGGAAGCGGCTTGCATCAAGCCCGAAGTGTCGCGCATCCGGGCTCCGGGCGATCAAGGGCTCCGGCCTTTTTATCAAAGCAATAGCTTGTTTAATTGGTCTTGGACGCCTAGGATCCGGACTCCTTTCCAGTCTTTCGGGTTCGCCATGCCGCCTGCTGCTTCCTCCTCCGTCGCCGATCCTTCTTCAATCTCGCCGCCGGCCACGGCCGCCTGGGGCGAACTCTTCACCGGCCGCAACGGCTGGCGCGCGCTGGCGCTCACCGGGGGCGTCGCGCTGCATGCGGTCAACGTCCATATCGTGACCACGGTGCTGCCCTCGGTGGTGCGCGAGATCGGCGGGCTCGACTGGTATGCGTGGAGCACCACGCTCTTCGTGGTCGGCTCGATCCTCGGGGCCACGCTGTCGGTGCGTCTGCTCGCGGTGCTGGGGCCGCGCGGCGCGTGCCTTGCGGCGCTGGCCGTGTTCACCGCCGGTTCGGTGGGCTGCGCGCTCGCGCCGGCGATGCACTGGCTGCTCGCCGGACGCACGGTGCAGGGGCTGGGCGGCGGGATGCTCGCGGCGCTGAGCTACGGGCTGATCCAGCTCGTGTTCGCGCAGCGGCTGTGGCCGCGCGCGGTGGCGCTGGTGTCGGGCATGTGGGGCGTCGCCACGCTGTGCGGGCCGGCGGTGGGCGGGCTGTTCGCGCAATCGGGGCACTGGCGCTGGGCGTTCTGGTTCCTGCTGCCGGTGGCCGCGGCGCAGGCGCTGCTGGTGACGGTGCAGTTGCGTCCAGGTGCCGGCGTGCATCACGCAAGGCCGGCGAAGATGCCGGGCATTCCGGCGCTTCAGATCGGCTTGCTCGCCACCTCGGTGCTGGTGATCGCGGCGAGCGGGCTCCTGTCCGACCTCGCCCTGCAGGCAGCGGGCGTGGTGCTCGGCCTGGGTATCGGCGTCATCGCCACGCGCGTCGACCGCCAGGCCACGGTGCGGCTCCTGCCGACCGGTGCGTATGTGTTGAGCGCACCGCTGGGTGCCATCTATGCGAGCGTCGCGTTGCTGCTGATCGGCACCACGACCGAGATCTTCGTGCCGTACTTCCTGCAGTTGCTGCACGGCCATACGCCACTCGCGGCGGGCTACCTCACGGCCGCGATGGCCGGCGGCTGGAGCGCGGGCTCGCTGCTGTCGTCGGGCCGCAGCGGTGCGGGTGCCGACCGCATGCTGCGCGCCGGCCCGGTGGCCTGCACGCTGGGGCTCGTTGCGTTGGCGCTGCTGCTGCCGTTCCCGGGACATCTGGGCGCGGGCTTCGAGATCGCGCTGGTCGCTATGGCGCTCGCCGTTGTGGGCGCGGGCGTGGGCATCGGCTGGCCGCACCTCGTGACGCGCGTGCTGTCGTTGGCACCCAAGGGAGAAGAGGGGCTGGCCTCCGCCTCGATCACCACGATCCAGCTTTACGGCATGGCGGTGGGCGCCGCGGTGGCGGGGCTGGTGGCCAACGCGGCGGGCCTCACGCTGCCGGGCGGCGTCGAGGGTGCGCAGTCTGCGGCGGTGTGGCTCTTCGCGAGCTTCGCGCTCGCTCCTGCGCTGGCCGCGTGGCTGGCGTACCGCGTGGTCGCGGCACGTTCCTAGGCACGCGCTCAGGCGGCCGCGACGACGCCTTCCCAAGCCAGCGCCCGCTTGCGCTCGCGCACTCGCTTGGCATCGCCGCGCAAGATGGCGACGAAGTCATACACGTCGAACGGCAGGTGCGCACCGCGCCAGGCGACGTGCTGGTCCGCGCGGCACAGCACCAGGCGGTGGGCGTAGACCTTGGGCACCTCGGCGGTCTCGATGTCGAGCACCGTGAGCGGCATGCTGTAGCTCTGCGCGGCGCGCTCCAGCGGCCGCACGTCCACGCTGCGGTCGAAACGCAGCAGCGTGTAGCCGGGGCCGAACGCGTCGTACAGCGAGCGGCCGTCGGCCAGCCAGAAGTGCGGCGCGCGGCAGCCGGGCACGGTGGACGGCGTGAAGTCGCCCATCGAGTAGGGCGGCGCGGTGTGCTCGCCGTCCGCGATGATGATCGGCGAGCCCGTGTAGAAGTAGCCGAAGTTCAGCCCCGCGCAGCAGAACTGCTGCACGTTGAGCGCGTAGGCCTCGCTGCCGATGTCGGCGCGCAGCGCATCGCCCTCGGGGCCGGGCGCCTCGATGTTCTGCGGCACGGCGCGGCGCGCGCGGATCATCTTTTGTGCGTGGTCCATCGCGAAGTTCGACACCTGCTCGGTGATCGGCTGGCGCTCGGCCTCGTAGGCGTCCAGCATGGCCTCGTCGCCCCAGCCCTGCACGCAGGCGCCCAGCAGCCACGAGAGATTGAGCGCATCGGCGATGCCCGCGTTCATGCCGTAGCCCGCGTAGGGCACCCACAGGTGCGCCGCATCGCCCGCGAGGAACACCCGGCCTTCGCGGAAGCGGTTGGCCACGAGGCGCCGGCCGATCCAGTCTTCCTTGCTGATGACCTCGTACTGAAAATCGGGGCCCACGCCCAGGATGTCGCGCAGCGCCTGGTCGCGGTCGACCGAATCGAACTCGGGCTCCTCGGCATTCAGGTGGTTGTGCACGAGCCAGGTCTCGTGTCCGTCGATGGCGAACATCGTGCCGCAGCGGCGCGGGTTCATCGCGTAGGTCGACCACGCGGCCTTGCCGGGGATCATGTCGCGCAGCTGCGGCGCGCGGATGAAGGTCGATTGCACGCGCTGGATGACGGCCGTGCCTTCGAGCTTGGCGCCGATCTGTTTGCGCACCACGGAGCTGCCGCCGTCGCAGCCGACCATGTAGCGGCAGCGGATGCTGCGCGTGACGCCACTGTCCATTTCGATGGCGATGGCGGTCACGCCTTCCCTGTCCTGCGTGAAGCCCGCGAACTGCGTGCGGTTGAGCAACTGCACGCCCGGCAGCGCCGCCGTGTGCTTCAGGAGGATGGGCTCCAGGTAGATCTGGTTGATGCGGTGCGGCGGCTCGGGCGTGGGCCACCAGGCGTCGGGGCCTTCGGTCTCGGTGTAGCGGTCGCGTCGGCACGGAATCGGAATGCGCGTGAGCTCCGTGCCTGTCACGGTGGTGCGGAACACCACGTCGTTAGGGTAGTCGGCGGGGAGGCCCGCATCGCGCAGCTTCTGCGCCACGCCCAGGCGCCGGAACTGCTCCATGGTGCGCGAGGCCACGTGGTTGCACTTCACGTTCGGCGGTTCGGCGAAGCGGCGGGTCTCGCAGACGATCACCGAGACGCCGCGCGATGCGAGGTCCATGGCCAGCGTGAGGCCCACGGGGCCCGCGCCGATGATGAGAACGTCGGCCTTCAGTGTGGTGTCGTTCATGGTCGTTCCTGCCTGTTGTCTCTGTCTGTTTTGTTCTGTTCCGTCAGTCGAGCTTGATGTTGGCGACCTGGATCACCTTGGCCCACTTCTTCGTCTCGCTGCGGATGTAGGCCTCGAAGGCCTCGGTCGATGTCGGTGCGGGCTCCGCGCCGAGGTTGCGCATCGAGGCCTTGATCTGCTCGTCGCCGAGCGCGGCATTGAGCTCGGCGTTGAGCCGCGCCACGATCGGCGCGGGCGTGCCGGCCGGCGCCACCACGCCGAACCAGCCGGTCGAGTCGTAGCCCGGCAGGCCCGCCTCGGCCACGGTGGGCACGTCGGGCAGCATCGGCACGCGCTGTGCGCTCGTCACCCCGAAGGCGATCAGCTTGCCGGCCCGGATCTGCTGCAGCGAGGCGGGCAGGTCGACCAGCGCGAGCTGCACCTGGCCGGCGATCGCATCGAGCGCGGCCGGGCCCGAGCCGCGGTAGGGCACCTCGATCAGCTTCACGTCGGCCATCTGCGCGAAGAGCGCGGTCGAGAGGTGCATCGCGGTGCCGTTGCCGCCGTGGCCCATCGAGAGCGTGCCCGGCTTCGCCTTGGCCAGCGCGATCAGTTCGCGCAGCGTGCGCGCGCCGATGGAGGGATGCCCGACGATCACGAACGGCGTGGCGGCGACCATGCCGACCGGCTTGAAGTCCTTCACCGGGTCGAAGGGCATCTGCGGATAAAGGTTCACATTGGCGGTGAGCGCGCCGGCCGCGCCGAGGCCGAGCGTGTAGCCGTCAGCCGGTGCTTTCGCCACCAGCGTGAGGCCCACGTTGCCACCGGCGCCGGGCCGGTTGTCCACCACCACCTGCTGGCCCAGCTTCTCGTTGAGCCGCGGCACCAGCATGCGCACCACCGCGTCCGCGCTGCCGCCGGGCGGGAAAGTCACGACCATGCGAATCGGGTGGGAGGGAAAGTCGGCGGCCGGGGCCTGTGCCAGGGCGGGCCCGGCCAGGAGGGTGAAGGCCGTGGCCAGCAGCAATTGCCTGCGAAGCGGTGGCGCCTTGCGGGCGATCGATGCTGTCATGGAGGGCTCCTTGATTGTCTTTTTACTTTGTTTGGAGCCATTGAACGATGCGGAAATTCATTCGTAAATCCAGAAATTTCGTATCAAATATCAGATTGCCTTATGAATGAAAACTTCAGTCCTACGTTCAGCCCGACGATTCGCCAGCTGCGCGCGTTCCTCGCGGTGCACCAGCTGCGCAAGCTGAGCGCGGCTGCGCAAAGGCTCTTCGTCACCCAGTCGGCGGTGAGCATGCTGATCCGCCAGCTCGAGGAGGGCCTGGGCACGCGTCTGTTCGACCGCACCACGCGCTCGCTCAAGCCGACCGCGGCGGCCAACGAAATGCTGCCCGTGGCCGAGCGCATCCTGCGCGACGTCGATTCGCTTTCCACCGGTTTTCGCGAACTCACCACGCTGGAGCGCGGCCGCGTGTCGGTGGCGATCACGCCCACGCTGGCCACCTTTCTGCTGCCCGATGCGATCCGCAGCTTCAGCCAGGAGCATCCGAAAGTTCGCGTGCTGGTCAACGACTGCGCGCCCGACCAGTTCATCTCGCGCATCCTGGGCGAGCATGTGGACTTCGGCATCGGCACGCCTGAGCGGCCCGGTGCCGAAGTCGAGGTCGAGCGGCTCATGCGCGACCACCTCGCCCTGGTGTGCCGCGACGACCATCCGCTCGCCAAGGCACGTGTCGTGCGCTGGACCGACCTCGCCGGCCACCCGTTGATCACCGTGCGCGCAGGTTACGGCGTGCGGCCGCTGATCGACGGCACCGCGGCCGATGCCGGCGTGGCGCTCGACGTGGTGAACGAGGTGTCCTTTCTCTCCTCCGCGATCTGGATGACGGCCATCGGCATGGGCGCATCGATCATGCCCTCGGCCTTCGCGCGCGCTGCGAACGATCCGTCGCTGGTGGTCAAGGTGCTCAGCGCGCCGCGGGTCTCGCGCGACATCTCGCTGGTCATCAAGCGAGGACATTCGCTGTCGGTCGCGGCGCGCGCCTTCATCGAGGCGATCAAGAAATCCCTGTAGCCCTGCAGGTAGGCCGCCGGTGCAACGCAGGCGGGTGCGGCGCCTCTGAAAGCCATATGCCGGACGTATGCTTGACGGGTCATATCCACAGAGAAAACACTCCCTCCATGAAGAACATCGTTCGCCTCGGCGTCCTCGGCCTGTGCCTCGCCTTCAGCTTCATGCTCGCGGCCTGCGGCAACAAGGAGGCCGAGCAGCGCACCGCCTTCATCGAATTCCTTCAGACCCGCGTGCTCGACAAGCCGGGCCTGCGCGTGCCGTCTCCGAGCGAAGAGCAGAAGAAGTCCTTCGGCGACTACGCCCAGCACTACGCGGTGATCACCGATTTCACCGAGGGCATGAACAAGTCGGTGAGCCAGCCGATGGGCGAGGTCATGGCCAAAGGCGCGCTGCGCTCCATCGGCGACCTGGCGACCCGCCGCGACGACCTCAAGGCGGCGAAGGAAGGCCTCGCGGGCCTGCGCACCGCGCTCGACCAGCAACTGGCCAAGGCCGATGCCGCACGCGCGCAACTAAAGCAACCCGACGACCTGAAGCAGGTTTACGACAAGGCCTACGAGAAGACCGTCTCGACGCCGGCCGCCACCTTCAAGGAAGTGTTCCCCGCGCTCGACACCACCTTCGACGGCGCGTTGGCCGTGGGCGAGTTCCTGCAGCAGAACAAGTCGAAGATCCAGATCTCCGGCGCCTCGGTGACGGTGACCGATCCGGCCGTGCAGGCGGAGCTCAACAAGATGCTGCAGAACCTGAACGGCCAGTCCGCGGCGATCAACGCCGCGCAGCGCAAGATGCAGGCGGTGGTCCGCGGAAGCTGATCAGACGAAGTGGTCGAACGAGCCGAAGCGCTGCGCCACCGGCGCGCCGCTTGCGTCGGCGATGCGCAGGCCCGCTTCCGCATCGATGCGACCGATGCGCGTCACGCGCGTGGCGCTGTCCTTGCCGGCCTGCTCGACCGCTGCGCGCGCGGAGGGCGGCGCGGTGAACACCAGCTCGTAGTCGTCGCCGCCTGACAAAGCGCAGGTGCGCATCATCTCGACACTCAGCGCGGGCGTGCCCGCCGCAGCCACCGTGCCCACGGCCGCATCCACGTCGAGCGTGGCGCCCACGTTGCTCGATCCGAGGATGTGGCCCAGGTCGCCGACCAACCCGTCGCTCACATCCACCGCCGACGAGGCAATGCCGCGCAGGGCCTGCCCCAGCGCGACGCGCGGCGTGGGTTGCTCCATCCGCATGCGGGCCTCTGCGAACACCTCGGCAGGCAGCGCGATCGTGCCGCGGAACACCTCGAGCGCCAGCCGCGCATCGCCGAGCGTGCCGCTGACCCAGATGTCGTCGCCCGCCCGAGCGCCCGAACGCAGCAGCGCCGAGCCGGCCGGCACTTCGCCGAATACCGTGATGCAGATGTTGAGCGGGCCGCGTGTGGTGTCGCCACCCACGAGTTCGCAGCCGTGCTCGTCCGCGAGCGCGAAGAGGCCGCGCGAGAAGCCTTCGAGCCAGTGCTCGTCCACGCCCGGCAATGCGAGCGCGAGCGTGAAGGCCAGCGGCTTCGCGCCACAGGCCGCGAGGTCGCTGAGGTTCACCGCCAGCGCCTTGTGGCCGAGCCTTGAAGGCTCGACTGTCGATAGAAAGTGCCGGCCCTCGACCAGCATGTCGGAAGACACGGCGAGTTGCATGCCCGGTGCGGGCGCGAGCAAGGCGCAGTCGTCGCCGACGCCCAGCGGGGAGCGCTTGGCGGGGCGTTTGAAATAGCGTGTGATCAGGTCGAATTCACCCATGGGGGGAGCATAAGGGCTGTTTATTGGGAGTTCACGGAGCCTTCACAGGCAAAGCTCGGGCGCTCGGCAAAGTCCCCGATCCGAAACTTCGTGAGTCGCCAATGAAAACCCCAGCGCTTGCATATGCGGCCGCCCTTTGCAGGGCCGTGATCGTGGGAGGCGCCTGCGTGGTGCTCTTCATGTGTTCTCTTTTCTCCGAGCTCATGAGAACGAGCCTGTCGACACGCCTGCTCTATGTGACGCTGCCCACCGCCCTGTTGCTCGGCTTCTCCATCGTTTTCGCCCAATGGCATCGAGGTGCTGCACGGGTGTTCATCTGGTTGTCGGTGCCGATGTTCTACGTACCGATCGTGTTCGTGGTCTTGCTCGTGGCGCAGCCGCAGGCCTCGACTTTCGGCGCAATGGGCGTCGTTTCGCTGCTGGCACTTCTGCAAGTCGCATCACGGACGTGCAGGCGGCAATGAAAAGACTGGCGTATCTGTTCCTTGCGTGGCTCGCCTTGTGGCTCGTCCTTCCATTCGTGATCGTCTTCGGAGTCGCTGCCTCGCACCGCGACGTGGTGCTCGATCCCATCGAGCGCGACCACATCCGCGTTGCCTCGCAGTTCGTCCGGGCGTTCGCCGCCGAGCACGCACGGTTCCCGGACGGCGAGGCGTTCGGCGAGTGGATCCGAACCATGGATGAGCGCGGCTACGCGTATGGCGGAAACGGCCTCTACCTTGACACCACGTGTGCGCGAACCGGGAAGGACTTCTGTCTCGGTTTCTGGCATGGTGATCTCTGGGTGACCTACAGGTCCGATCAGTCCGACCAGAATGCCGCGAGCATCGATGGCCGGGTTTTCGACACCCTCTTCAATGCGGTCGTGTCGATTTTCTTGTTGGCGGTAGCGGCCGGTTTTTTCGTTCTTGCCCGTCGGGCGAAGCTCAAGCCGCCCCTCTGAACCTCAACGCCGCCTGCCGCACCACCTCCGCCAGCAGCCGCTCCTTCCCCTGCTTCTCCCGCAGCCATCGCGCATCGTTGCGATTGGCTTCCACGCTGGTGCGCAGTTCGCCCAGCGCCTGCGTGGCGTTGAGCGCCTCGCTGTGCCATTCGAGCTGCGTCATCGTCATCAGGATGTGGTCGCGCAGCGGCATGTGCTGGCCGCTGGCCGGGTCGACATACACCGCGTCCAGCCCGAAGCGGCAGGCCTGGAAGCGGTTGTAGGTGTAGACGAGGTAGTCGTCCTCGCTCGGCTCGAAGGGCTGCTCCTGCAGGAACCATGCGGCGAGCGACTGCACATAGCCCGCGAGCGCGGCGGCGCGTTCCACCGTGAGCGGCGTGTCGAACACGCGGATCTCGATGGTGCCGAACTCGGGCTTGGGGCGGATGTCCCAATAAAAGTCTTTCATGCTGCGCACGACGCCGGTGCGGGTCATGCGCTCGAAGTACGCCTCGAATTCCTTCCAGCTCGTGGTGAACGGCGCGCGGCCCGAAAGCGGGAACGCGAACACCGAGTTCAGGCGTGCCGAGTCGAACTGCGTGTCCTGCCCCTGCACGAACGGCGAGGAGGCCGACAGCGCGATGAAGTGCGGGATGTAGCGCGACATGCGGTGCAGCATCAACAGCGCCGCATCCGCATCGGGGCAGCCGATGTGCACGTGCTGGCCGAAGATGGTGAACTGCTTGGAGAGGTAGCCGTACAGCTCCGAGAGTTCGCGAAAGCGCGGCTTGTCGTAGATGCGCCGCTCGTGCCACTGCTGGAACGCATGCGTGCCGCCGCCGACCACCGCGATGTTGAGCTTGTCGGCGTTCTTGATGAGCGCCTCGCGGATCGGCGAGAGCTGCTTGATCACATCGGCCGCCGAGTGGCAGATGTCGGTGGAGATCTCGATCATGCTCGAGGTCATCTCGGGCACCACGCTGCCGGGCAGCGGCGTCTGCGCCATCAGGCGCAGCATGTCTTCGGCATAGGGCGCCAGGTCGTAGTCGTGCGTGTTCACGAGCTGCAGCTCGAGCTCGACGCCGAGCGACAGCGCCTCGGACTTGTTGAACGGCTCGAGCTTGACCGCGCGGCTGTCGGGGTCGGCCGCAAGCGGCGCCGAGCGCACGTCGTCGCTGTCCGGATCGATGGGGGTCTGGAGGGCGGTGCTCATCGCTGCGTGTCCTCGGTGGTGCTGAAGGCCTGGGGCGCCCAGGGCACCGAACTCTCGCCGACCGCATGGATGGCCACGGTGGCGAGCACGGCGCCCACCACTTCCATCAGCAGGATCGACGGCAGGGCGACCTGCGTGATCATGGTGCCGAGCAGCGGCGACGCGGTGGCGAAATTCGATGCGATCAAAAGGGCGATCGACGACAGCGGCGACATCGCGCAGCCGACCCAGAAGGCCTGCTTCCAGCTCGCGCCGCTGCCGGGATTGGCGATGGCCACGCCGGAGATCTTGGCGATCATGCGCACGCCGATCACGGCCAGCACCACGCTGGCCACCGGCAATGTCCAGTCGGCTTGCGCCGCCACGATGGAGACCAGCACGAACATCAGCATGGTGAGCAGCGACGCGGCGGTGCCGAGTTGCCGTTGCCACGCCCAGGGCTTGGGATTGAGGGTCTTGAGCAGCACGCCGCCGATCAGCGCGGCAAGCGGTGCCGAGCCGCCGACGTGCGCGGTGAGCGCCGCGCCGGCCGCGATGATGGCCAGCAGCAGGATCGAGGTGTTCTCGCTTGTCGGGCTCATCACGCGCAGGGCGGTGCGCAGGGCCAGCGCCATGATCGCGCCGACCACGAACGAGAGGCCGAGCACCACCGCCACCGGGTAGAGCTTCTGCAGCATCGTCTGCGGCGCGCGCTCGATCAGGCCGGCCTGCGCGTAGCCGAGCGCGAGCGCGTAGAAGGTGTTGAGCGTGGCCAGCGTCATCGCGCGTTCGGTGACGGGGCCCGCGGCGCGCGTGTCGATGATCACGCGGCTCAGCACCGCCGGCGAGGCGACGATGGCCATCAGCGCGATCGGGTTGGCCACGGGCTCGGGCAGGCCCAGCAGCGTGAGCACCCAGTACACGCCGAAGTAGGTCAGCGTGGCTTCGAGCAGGCTCTGCACCAGCACCATCGGGTTGTGGCGGAACCAGCGCAGCGGCAGCCGGCCGCCGGCCTCGAACAGCACAACGGCCACGCCCAGTTCAAGAAGGAACAGGCTGATGCCGCGCAGCGGCCAGATCGCGCCCTCGAAGCCGGCGAAGCCGACGACCGCGCCGACCAGCGAATAGCCGATCACCTTGGGCAGCCCCAGGTAGCGTTGCACCAGGTGGCCGGAGGCCGCAGCGGCCGCCAGCAGCAGCGACCACAGCACGGTGGGCAGGCCCGCCGAAGGGCGCACCCATTCGGACCAGAAGCCCAGCAGATCGTTGATGAAGCTCGTCAAATTCATGCAGGTAGAAAAAAGCTCACAGGCCGGCTGCGCCAGCGCGCCCAGATGGCGCTGCGGATGCGGGCGCGGTCACCAAGGCTCACGCTGTGCGCGCGCAGCGCGAGGCGGAATGCGAAATAGAAACTCACGCTCACATTGAGCGCGCCGATCACCGGGATCGCCGCCACCGCCCACCAGAGGGCGGGCTGCTGCAGCACCGACAGGCCCGTGGACGCCGCGGCCGCGGCAATCTGCCCGGCCGAGAGTGTCACGTGGCGCACATCCAGCCCGAGCCCGAAGAAACCCGCGAACGCGGGCAGCAGGCCCAGCATGAGTCCCAGCGAGATGTTGGAGGCGAAGCCTGAGATGTGTGTGCGCATGAAGGTGGCCCAGCGGCGAGCCCGGGCGGCACCCAGAAAGGCGCCGATGCGTGGGTTGTAACGCATGGCGGAGTCCAGGCGATGCAGGACAAAGGCGTTTTCTGTCCATCCGGCGACGATGCTGGCCGAAAACAGCAGGATGCCGGTGATTGCCGCGAAAAGCGCGGTCGGCCCGGCGAGCGAGAGCGAATTCAGCGTGGCCGCGGCATGCGCGGCGTCCAGGAGCGGCCGACCGAGCGCGTACTGCACCAGAAGCGCAAGGGCGACCATCGCCGGCACCACCACCAGCACGTTGCCCAGCACCGCCGCCACCTGCGAGCGCACGAGGTTGGCCACCTCGTCGACGAAATCGTCCACCGCGCCATCGGCCTTGATGTCGCGCAGCCGCGCCGCGAGCGCCGGCGCCGTCATCGCGGGCTGCTTGGTGGCGAGCGTCAGGTGCAGCAACTGGATCGCGACGAAGCTCGCCGCATACATCAGGCCCGAGGCGAGGCCGGCCCAGAAAGCCGACAGCGCCAGCGCGTAGATGCCGAACTTCAGCAGCACCGTCACCGCAGTGAGCGCACCGCCGCCCGCGGCCTTCTTCACCATCTGCAGGTAGCTCGCGCGGTCGCGGGTGATGTAGTGCTCGCCGGTCTCGGCGCTGCGCTCGGTCACCTTGGCCGCGAGCATCGACGAGTTCGTGGCAACGAGCGCGCGGATGCTGTTGCGCTCGCCGCCCGCGAGCACCAGCTTGCCGATGAGGCGCGCCACGCTCGGCGCGGGCGAGGGCGACATCAGGCAGTCGAGCAGTTCGCGGATGCGCAGCACGCGCTCGCGCAACTGGCGCAGCCGGAACACCAGGCCGACCGAGATGCCGTTGTCCTCCAGGTGCGTGTAGACCGACGAGGCGCTGGCGCGGCAGGCGTCGAGCCGGTCGCGGAAGGCCACGAAGGCGGCCTGCAGGGCCTCGTCGCTTTCTTCGCCTTCGGGCTGCTCGAACATCTGCTCGCGCAGTTCGTCCAGGTCGGCCATCAGCGCGTGGAAGGGGCGGTTCTCGTGGTGCTCCGCGCTGATGCGCAGGCGCAGCTCGGGCGAGAAACCCGCGGCCACCACCTGGCTGCCGCAGTAGGTGACCGCGTCCATCACGGTATGGCGCCAGCGCGGCGAGCCGTCGGTGTCCACGGTGGCATCGGCCAGCAGCGCGCCGATGCGGGCGAGCTGGGTGTCATCGAGCAGCGCGATCCAACCCGCGTCGAACACGCCGGGCAGCACCATGCGGAACAGGTCCGAGGCATCGGTGGTCTCGGGCGTGCCGGGCAGGATCTTCCGGCGCAGCCGTTCGCTCAGCTCGCTCACGAACGCGGTGCGCGGCGCGAAGCCGTAGTCGGCCAGGAGCGTGGTCAGGTCCACCGATTGCGTGAACACGCGCCACCAGGCGCGCAGCCGCTCGCGCAACTCGGGCCGCGCCTCGACGGCATCGAGCAGCAGCGACACCCGGCCCATGGCCGCTTGCGGCGAGGCGCGGTCGCCGCGCAGCCAGTCGAAAAGATTGATGAGCCAGATGTGGCGCTGCGCCACATCGGCCGTAGGGTCGAGGCCGGCAAGCAGCCCCTGCAAGTCGCGCGATGCTGCAGCCATGGTGAAAGGAAAGGAGAGGAGAGGAAAGTCAGCGCGGGAACACCGCGGAACCGGCTTCGCCGGGCCGCTGGTGCTGCCCCCGGCGAGGGGGCAAGAAGAGGCGATACGAAGTGTGCGAAGCCCGGGGCGTGCCTAGTGCAGCACCCGCGAAACGGGTGCACCGCCGATGTCGGCTTCGAGCACGAACATGGGAACCGGCACATCGAAGCGCTCGCCTTCCTCGGTCACCACGAAGAAGCTGCCGTGCATCGTGCCGCTCGCCGCCTGAAGCCGGCAGCCGCTCGTGTAGCGGAACGATTCGCCGGGCGCCAGCAGCGGCTGCTGGCCGATCACACCCAGGCCCTTCACTTCCTGCGGGTGGCCCGAGGCGTCGTTGATGAGCCAGTGGCGCGCGATCAGTTGCGCGCCCACCGTGCCCACGTTGGTGATGGTGATCGTGTAGGAGAAGGTGTAGACGTCGTCCTTCGGGGAGGACTGGTCGGCCAGGTAACGCGGTTCGACCTGGACGCTGAAGGGGCTGTGTGACATGGGGCGGATGGTAACGGAGGCCTTTCCTCGGACTTCCGCTCGCTGCGAGAATCCGGGGTTATGAGCACCCCGTTCCGCATCGCCCCCTCCATCCTTTCCGCCGATTTCGCGCACCTCGGCCAGGAACTGACCGACGTGATCGCCGCTGGCGCCGACTGGATCCACTTCGACGTGATGGACAACCACTACGTGCCGAACCTGACCTTCGGCCCGATGATCTGCCAGGCGCTCAAGCCCTACGCCAAGACGGCGGACGGCACCCCGGTGCCCATCGACGTGCACCTGATGATCCAGCCGGTCGACGCCCTGGCGGCCTCTTTTGCGCAAGCGGGCGCCGACTACATCAGCTTCCACCCCGACGCGTCGCCCCATGTGCACCGCAGCATCCAGGCCATCAAGGCCGCGGGCTGCAAGGCGGGGCTGGTGTTCAACCCGGGGCTGGGGCTCGAAGCGCTGGACTGGGCCATCGACGACATCGACCTCATCCTGATCATGAGCGTGAACCCCGGCTTCGGCGGCCAGAGCTTCATCGACTCGGCGCTGCGCAAGATCGAACTCGCGCGCAAGCGCATCGAGCAAAGCAGGCGCGACATCCGCCTCGAAGTGGACGGCGGCATCAAGGCCGACAACATCGCGCGCGTGGCCTCGGCCGGTGCCGACACCTTCGTGGCCGGCAGCGCGATCTTCAATGCCAAGGACTACGGCGCGGTGATCGGCGAGATGCGCAAGAACCTGGCCGGCGTCAGCGCTTGACCTTGTCGTTGTAGACGCGGTCGGCCTCAGGCCCGCGGTCGGTGTCGACCACGCCGCGTTCCACGTCGTCGTGCGCCTGGCGGCCTACCTTGGTGGGTTTACCGTCCTGGGTCTGCTGGCTGTCCGAGGACTGGTCTCGCTCGTGCGGCAGGCGCGGCGCCGATTCGCCGCCCTGCTCGACCTTGGTCTTGCCGCCGCCCGCGTCCGTCGACGGGTCTTTCGGGTCGGTGGGCCGGGTCTTGCTGGTCTTGGCTTGGGTCATGCGGTGGCTCCTTCGTGCGTTGCCTTGCAGCGTGCCCCGCACGGCGCGCCGCGGCGGTAGGACATGCAAGGCAGGCCCTGTAGGTGGCCGCTCGGGCGCTATGAAACGGATAGCGGCTTTGCGCCGGCGGACGGGCCTCCGCAATAATCCCCGCATGTCTTCCGATCCTTTTGCCGGCGTGGCGACCGACAGCCTGCGCATCCACACCTTCGCCTCGCTCCAACCCGGTCCGCGCCTTCTCGTGATCGGCGGCGTGCACGGCAACGAGACCTGCGGCACCGCGGGCATCGAGCGCATCCTGGCCGAGTTCGATGCCGGCACGCTGCAGTTGCAGCGTGGCGAGCTGACGCTGGTGCCCGTGGCCAACCCGCTCGCGCGCCGGCGCCTGCAGCGCGAAGGCGAGCGCAACCTCAACCGCCTGTTCCGCCCGACCGACGAACCTGCCGACTACGAAGCCCGCATCACCAACCGCCTCGCGCCGGTCATCGCGCGCCACGAGGTGCTGCTCGACCTGCACTCCTTCCAGAGCGAGGGCGAGGCCTTCGCGATGATCGGCCCGCGCGACAACACCGGCACGCTGGAGCCCTTCGCCCGCTCGTACGAAGAGGGCCAGCTCGCGCTGCACATCGGCACGCCGATCGTGGTGGAAGGCTGGCTCGACATCTACGCCGCCGGCCTCGCGCAGCGCGCCGGCGGCGCGCCGGCCGACGAGGCCGCGCTCGACTTCGGCCGCGGCACCAACGAATACATCCGCAGCTGCGGCGGCTACGGCGTCACGCTCGAATGCGGCCAGCACGACGACCCCCAGGCGCCCGAGGTGGCGTGGCGCGCCATCCGCCGCACGCTCGCGCTGCTCGGCATGGCCGCCTTGCCGCCCGGGCTCTCGGGCGCGCCGGCGCAGCCGCCGAAGCTGCTGCGCCTGGCCAGCGTGACCGACCGCCTGCATGAAGAAGACAGCTTCGTGCGCGACTGGGCCACCTTCGACGAGGTGCGGCGCGGCGAGCCCATCGGCATGCGCCATGACGGCACGATGCTGAACGCGCCGGACGACGGCTTCATCGTGTTCCCCAATGCGCTCGCGCTGCCGGGCACCGAGTGGTTCTACTTCGCACACCCGAGCGAGCGCGTCCTCGGGCCGGTGACCGGCACGGCCTGAGGCCGCGTTCCTACACCGCGCGGCCCGGGGCGCGGCACACATTCCGAACCTGAAGGAGTGTGCCCATGCCCGTCTCGAAGAAAGCCCCCGCGCCGCGCGTCCTGTGGAAGGGCGCGATCAGCTTCGGCCTCGTCCACATCCCGGTGGCGCTCTATTCGGCCACCACCGACCACGGCATCGACTTCGACTGGCTCGACAAGCGCAGCATGGACCCGGTCGGCTACAAGCGCATCAACAAGAAGACCGGCAAGGAAATCACGCGCGAGAACATCGTCAAGGGCGTGGAGTACGAGGACGGCGAGTACGTGGTGCTCAGCGACAAGGAGATCGCGGCCGCCTACCCCAAGACCACGCAGACCATCGAGATCGAGACCTTCGTGCCCGCGAACGGCATTCCGTTCGTGTACCTGGAGCGGCCCTATTACGTGGCGCCGATCAACAAGGGCGCGAAGGTCTACGCGCTGCTGCGCGAGACGCTGCAGCGCAGCGAGCGCGTGGGCGTGGCGCGCGTCGTGATCCAGACCAAGCAGCACCTCGCGGTGCTGGTGCCCGTCGGCCCCGGCCTCGTGCTGAACCTGCTGCGCTGGGGCGCCGACATCCGCCCGTGGAACGACCTGCCGCTGCCGTCCGAAGATGCGAAGAAGGCGGGGCTCACCGACCGCGAGCTCAAGATGGCCCAGCAGCTCGTGGAGGACATGAGCGGCGAGTGGGACCCAATGGAATACAAGGACGAGTTCAAGGACGAGATCCTGCGGCTGATCGATCGCAAGGTGAAGGCAGGCCAGACCGAGACGGTGACGCAGCCCGATCCCGAAGAGGGCCAGTCCACCGAGGGCAAGGGCGCCAAGATCATCGACCTCACCGAGTTGCTGCAGCGCAGCCTGCGCAGCAAGGGCAGCAAGGGCGGCAAGACGAAGGCCGTGGCCAACGAGGAGGACGAGGACGACGACAAAGAAGGCGACGCGCCCGCGCCTCGCGCCAAGCCGTCGGCCAAGAAGCGCAAGCCCGCCGCAAAGGCCGCTTCGAAAACGGCCCCGAAGACCGCAACTCGCCATCGCCGCGCAGCCTGAGGTGCGTTCGCCATGGGAACCCGCACCGCATCGACCGCGCGCAAGGCGCTTTCCCGCTACCACGGCAAGCGCGATTTCTCGCGCACGCCGGAGCCCAAGGAGGGCGGCCGCGCGGGCCAAGGCGTGCTCTCCTTCGTCATCCAGAAGCACCACGCGAGCCGCCTGCACTACGACTTCCGGCTCGAACTCGACGGCACGCTCAAGAGCTGGGCGGTGCCGAAGGGACCGTGCCTCGATCCGACGGTCAAGCGCATGGCGGTGCATGTCGAGGACCATCCGATTTCGTACGCGGACTTCGAGGGCACCATCCCGCCGAAGCAATACGGCGCAGGCACCGTCATCGTGTGGGACCGAGGCGACTGGCTGCCGGAAGGGGGCAGCGAAGCCGACGCGCGCAAGGCGCTCGCGGCCGGCAAGCTCAAGTTCGAGCTGCGCGGCGAAAAGCTCAAGGGCCACTGGACGCTGGTGCGCATGCGCGGCAAGGGCGACGAGAAGCAAGAGCCGTGGCTGCTCATCAAGGAGCGCGACGACGCGGCGCGCGATCTTGCCGATTACGACGTGCTCGAAGACCAGCCCGCAAGCGTGCTGACCGGCCGCGGCGTGGACGAGGTGGACAGTCCACCGAAGAAAGCGGCACCCGCCAAAAAGGCTGCCGCAAAGAAGCCCGAGAAGAAAGCGGCAAAGAAGGATGTCAAGAAGGAGGTCAAGAAGAAGGCCGCCTTGCCCGCCACCTTTCAACCGCAGCTCGCGGTCCTCGCCGCTTCGCCTCCGTCATCGCCCGACGACTGGCTCTACGAACTCAAGTTCGACGGCTACCGCCTGCTCGCGCGCATCGACAAGGGCAAGGTGCGCTGCTTCACCCGCAACGGCCATGACTGGACCGACAAGCTGCCCGTCATCGCCAAGGCCCTCGCGAAGCTGCCCACCGATTCGGCCTGGCTCGACGGCGAGATCACCGTGGAAGGGGGCAACGGCGCGCCCGATTTCCAGGCGCTGCAGAACGCCTTCGACCGCGGCGCGACTTCATCCATCGTCTACTGGCTGTTCGACGCGCCCTTTCTCGATGGGCAGGACCTGCGCGACGAGCCGGTCGAGGAGCGGCGCGCGCACCTGGCCCGCCTGCTCGGCAAGCGGCCACCGGCGCCGCTGCACCTGAGCGAGGCCTTCGATGCGTCGCCGCGCGACCTGCTCGCGTCATCCGCGCGCATCGGCTTCGAGGGCATCGTCGGCAAGCGGAAGGGCTCGCCGTACGTGTCGCGCCGCTCGGCCGACTGGATCAAGCTCAAGAACCAGCAGCGCCAGGAGTTCGTGATCGGCGGCTACACCGCGCCCAAGGGTTCGCGCTCGGGGTTCGGCGCGCTGCTGCTGGGCGTGCACGACGACAAGGGGCGGCTGCGCTATTGCGGCAACGTGGGCACCGGCTTCAACGGGGATCGCCTCGCCGACATCAAGGCGCGGCTGGACAAGCTGGCCACCGACGACTGCCCCTTCAAACCCATGCCGGACGGTGTGAATGCGAAGGCGCAATGGGTCAAGCCCACGCTGGTGGCCGAAGTCTCTTTCGGCGAATGGACGCGCGAAGACCGCGTGCGCCAGGCGGTGTTCCAGGGGCTGCGCACCGACAAGCCCGCGCGCGGCATCGTGCGCGAACGGGCGGCGCCTTCCGAGACATCAACCGAGACATCAACAAAGGCATCAGCCGACACATCAACCGACACACCCGCGAAGAAGCAAGGAGCAAGGAAATCCATGGCGCTGAAGATCACCCACGCCGACCGCGTGATCGATGCGAAGAGCGGCATCACCAAGGGCGAACTCGCCGCCTACTACAACGCGGTGGGCACGCTCATGCTGCCGCATTTGCGCGGGCGGCCGGTGTCGCTGGTGCGCGCGCCCGACGGCGTGGGCGGCGAGCTGTTCTTCCAGAAGCACATCCAGAACCGCGAGATACCCGGCGTCAACCTGCTGGACCCCGCGCTCGATCCGGGCCACGAGCCGCTGCTGCAGATCGACAGCAAGACCGGGCTCATCGGCGCCGCGCAGATGAACGTCATCGAGCTGCACACCTGGAACGCCACCTCGCGCGCCATCGACCGGCCCGACCGCATGACCTTCGACCTGGACCCCGGCGAAGGCGTGGGCTGGCCGCAGATCCAGGAAGCGACGCTGCTGGTGCGCACGCTGCTCGACGAACTGGGCCTGCCGTCGTTCCTGAAGACCAGCGGCGGCAAGGGCATGCACGTGGTGGTGCCGATCCGCCGGCAGTACGGCTGGGACGAGGTCAAGGGCTTCTCGCAGGCCGTGGTGGTGCACCTGGCGAAGACGATTCCGGACCGCTTCGTCGCCAAGAGCGGGCCGCGCAACCGCGTGGGGAAGGTGTTCGTGGATTACCTGCGCAACGGCTTCGGCGCGACCACGGTCAGCGCGTGGTCGGCGCGGTCGCGGCCGGGGCTCGGCGTGTCGGTGCCGGTTGCGTGGGAGGAGTTGCCCGCCCTGACCGGCGCCGCGCAATGGACCGTCGCCAACGTGGCCGAGCGCCTCGCCACCGGCAACAAGCCGTGGGCGGCGATGGAGCGCAGCCGGAAAGGCATTGCGGCAGCGATGAGGATGCTCGACTACAAGCCGCAGTAGCGGCGAGCGGCGCGCGACGAGGAAGCGCTACTGCAGCACTTCCTCCGTCGTCACATCGAAGCGCTCCAGCGTGTTCGCGCCGAACACCATCGTGATCGGCACGTCCGCCGCGTCGCGCCCGCGCGCCATCACGATGCGGCCGATGCGCGGCGTGTTGTGGCGCGCATCGAAGGTGTGCCAGCGGTCGCCCAGGTACACCTCGAACCACGCGCTGAAGTCCATCGGATAGCGCACCGGCGGAATGCCGATGTCGCCCAGGTAGCCGGTCACGTAGCGCGCCGGGATGTTCATGCAGCGGCACAGCGTGATCGCCAGATGCGCGAAGTCACGGCACACGCCCGTGCCTTCGCGAAAGCCCTCGAGCGCGGTGCGTGTGGCGCGGGCGTTCTGATAGTCGAAGCGCAGATGGCCGTGCACGAAGTTGCAGATCGCCTGCACGCGGTTCCAGCCCGGTGCCACGTTCGAGAAGTTGGCCCAGGCGAACTGCAGCAGTTCGCTGTCGACCTCGCAGTAGCGGCTGGGCAGCACGAAGGGCAATGTGCTCACCGGCAGGTCGGCCGGCGCGTGTTCGATGGCGCCCAGGTCGACGGGATCGGGCGCGCCGGTGTCGAACACGGTCGCCGTGTTGCGCAGCCGCACGCTGCTCACGCCCAGGGGCACCTGCACGCGCGCGCAATGGTTGTCGAAGCTGTCGCGGTAATGGTCGGTGACCAGCGGCGGGCTGATGGTGATGTGCTCGCTGCCCTGGATGTCGGCGGCGCGCGAAGGGTGCACCTGCAGCATGTAGATCAGCGCGGTGGGGGCGGTGACGCCCAGCTGGATGTCGTAGCCGATCCTGATCTGCATTTTGGATTTCTTCCCTGGATGAACCAACCGGTGAGGCGACCGGCGCGCGTGAGACGCTGAGAACACGACAAGCACGATCGGTGCCGTCTTCGGCCCATGCTATGCGACCGGGGTGTCCGAAGCCGCGCGCCACATCCCGCAAACCCTCGTAGGCCGCCGCGATGCGCTGTAGTCGTGCTCCTACTCCCGGGGCGCGCGCCCTCCCACATGCGAGGGCGGGGCGCCACTACGGGTAACAGACGGTGCAAAACATAACCTTCCAGGTCTGTACAGATCGATTCCTTGGAGGGAAATCATGGAGTTCGCAACCCTGTTCGATTCGCTCACCGGTGCGTGGGGCGACGAAATCCTGGTGTGGGCCGTTGCCGCGGTCGCCGGCTGCATCTGCCTGGTCGCTCTGGTGAACGTGCTCGACATGTTCCTCGACAGCAACGAAATGGGCTGACGACCCCGGGGCCAGGCGCCTTTTTTTCTTCTCCCGTTTTTCCATGAAAGATTCCAGGTCCCCGATGACGCCACAGAACAAAGCCGCCGCAGGTCGCCGCGCCAATGCCACCAAGACCGCCAAGTCCGGTGATGGCCGCAACACCAAGCAGCTGCAGCTCGATGGCTTCACCACCGAGCATCCCGCGCACCTGACCACCAACCAGGGGCTGCAGATCCCGGACAACCACAACTCGCTGAAGGCGGGCGTGCGGGGACCCACGCTCCTGGAAGACTTCATCCTCCGCGAGAAGATCACCCACTTCGACCACGAGCGCATTCCCGAGCGCGCGGTGCATGCGCGGGGCTCGGCGGCGCACGGCTACTTTCAGGTCTACAAGTCGATGTCGCAGTTCACCTCGGCCGACTTCCTGCAGGACCCGGACGTGAAGACGCCCGTTTTCGTGCGCTTCTCGACCGTGGCCGGCGAACGCGGATCGGCCGATACGGTGCGCGATGTGCGCGGCTTCGCCGTCAAGTTCTACACCCGCGAAGGCAACTACGACCTCGTGGGCAACAACATCCCGGTGTTCTTCATCCAGGACGCGATGAAGTTTCCCGACCTCATCCACGCCGTCAAGCCCGAGCCGCACCACGCGATGCCGCAGGCCGCGAGCGCGCACGACACCTTCTGGGACTTCGCCTCGCTCATGCCCGAGAGCACCCACATGCTGATGTGGGCCATGAGCGACCGCGCCATTCCGCGCAGCTACCGGATGATGGAAGGCTTCGGCGTCCACACCTTCCGTTTCGTCAACAGCCACGGCGAAAGCCACTTCGTGAAGTTCCACTGGAAGCCCAAGCTCGGCATCCACGGCCTGGTGTGGGACGAAGCACAGAAGATCGCCGGCAAGGACGCCGACTTCCACCGCCGCGACTTGTGGGAAGCCATCGAGAACGGCGACTTCCCCGAATGGGAACTCGGCGTGCAGATCATCCCGGCCGACAAGGAGCACTCGCTCGGCTTCGACCTGCTCGACCCCACCAAGCTGATTCCCGAAGAAATGGTGCCCGTGCAGCGCATCGGCAAGCTGGTGCTCGACCGCAACCCCGACAACTTCTTCGCCGAGACCGAGCAGGTGGCCTTCCATCCCGGCCACGTGGTGCCCGGCATCGACTTCAGCAACGACCCACTGCTGCAGGGGCGCCTCTTCTCGTACACCGACACGCAGATATCTCGCCTGGGCGGCGCGAACTTCCACGAGCTGCCGATCAACAAGGGCGTGTGCCCGTTCCACAACTTCCAGCGCGACGGCATGCACCGCCAGACCATCGCGCGCGGCCAGGTGGCCTACGAGCCCAACACGCTGGGCAGCGGCACGGAGTTCCGCGTCGATGGCGGCAGCAACGGCTTCCAGTCGTTCCCCGAAGCGATCGATGCGCCCAAGGTGCGCCGCCGCAGCGCGTCGTTCGACGACCACTTCACGCAGGCGCGCCTGTTCTTCAACAGCCAGAGCGTGGCCGAGAAGGAACACATCATTGCGGCCTTCCGCTTCGAGCTTTCCAAGCTCGAGGTGCCGGCGATCCGCCAGCGCATGGTCGACAACCTCGCGCACGTGGACGAGAAGCTCGCGCGCCGCGTGGCCGAGCCGCTGGGCATCGGCGAGCCTGATGCCAAGGCGGCGGCGGGACGCGCGGGTTTCCGCGACCACCGCATCGCCCTGCCTATCGACGAGTCGCCCGCGCTCAGCATGGCCGACACCGGCGACGGCTCGATCCGCACGCGCAAGATCGCGATCCTCGTGGCCGACGGCATCGATTCGGCTTCGCTCAAGCCGATCCGCGAAGCGCTCGAACAGGCGGGCGCGCAATGCAAGATCGTCGGTCCGCGCCTGGGAACTGTGGCCAGCGCGTCCAAGCGCCAGATCGATGTGGAGATGACCTTCTCGAATACCCCCTCGGTGATGTTCGATGCGGTGCTGGTGCCGGCCGGCGCCGACAGCGCGGCCACGATGTCGGCCACCGGCGATGCGGTGCACTTCGTGCTGGAAGCCTACAAGCACTGCAAGGCGATCTGCACGGTGGGCGAGGGCGTGAAGCTGCTCGCTTCGCTGGGCATCGGCGCGGAGGGCGATGCGCCCGCGGGCGTCGTCGTGGCCGCGACGCCGGTTACCAACTTGGGCGACACCACGGCTGCCCAGCAGATCGCGCAGGACTTCGTTGCGGCGATTGCGAAGCACCGGCACTGGGACCGGGCGAATATCGAGGCCGTGCCTGCGTAAGCGTTGTAGAAGAGAGCGACACAAAAGCGGGAGCGAGCGGCGCTAACTGTCGATCGGGGTTGACGTCACATGTACATGCCCCGACACATCCGCCTGGTTGGCATCACCGATCCAACGCCATCGGATATCTCGAGCCGCCACGTTCAAGCCGCCCGCTTCGTGCAGCGTGGTCGGCACCGGGAAAGGCTGGCCTTGCTCGACATAGGCTTGCCGCCACGACTCGTGGAACACCGCGTAGTGCGCGTGCTCCTTCTTCAGGCGCGCCGACCAGATGCCCGTCTGCGGGCAGAGAACGGTGCCGCTGCAACTGCGGGGCGCTTCAGGTGCCGGTACATATCGCGCAATGCCCTGTGCCACGTATGGGTGACTCGATGCAGCCTGCTGCACCGGTAAGCCTTTGTAGTGCCATGACACGGCACCGTAGCCGGGTGGAATCTGTTCCGCCAGATTGGGAAGCGGCTCGCCGCGTTTGAAGTTCCACGGCACTTGGGCCGCGTTCCAATCCAGTTGCCAGTCACCCCGGATCACATCGATCTGAGGGAGCCAGTAGCCGGTGAAGTGGGCGTGTTGCCTGGCCTTGAGGCCCCACGGCCTGCCATGGTTATCGTAGGCGTTTTCGTCGGGCGGTGGCGCGATGTTGCCGGTCAGTACATGGCCCTGAGGGATGTGGGCGCGGCCGGTACGGTTGGCGCCCGGCGTGGCCGGTGTTGGCTGCTTGAGGATGACTGCCTTGGCCGCATCGATCAGCGTCTCGCGCTTGCCGTCCCAGAATGGCAGTGAGGCTGGTGGCAGGGGCAGGACTTTGTAGAGATTGGGGAAGCGCAGGTCGGGGTTGAGTTCGAGGGCCGCTGCAAGAGTGCTGTAGCGCTCAGCACGGGCGCGATCGATGACGTTGGCGGTTAGCGGATCAACCTCGTCAAAGGAGGCGAAGAGATAACTAGCTGCATCCTTGCTCCCAAACTTCACGCCTTCATGCAAAACAGCAAGCGCTCGGGCGTAGTTCTTATCTGCAAGATTGAGCGTCTGCCCCAGCTTGTAAGCCGCCTCTCCATACCCTTGTGCGAATGCGCACTCCAACATCTTGATGCCAACTTTGCTGTTGCCCCAAACGCCCATTTGGGCATCGTCGTAGGCAGCGTCTAACTTGTAACCGAGGTGCGTCTGAGCCGCAGGGCTGCCCATGTCCGCTGCGAGTTGCCAGAATCCGTAGGCTCGATCAATGTCCGGTTTGACTCCGATGCCGCTCTGGTGGTACGTGCCCATCTTGTCGAAGGCGGCGGGCACGCCCTGTTTCATCAATCCTTCGACGATCAGCACCGCTCGTTCGGTATCACGCTGCATGCCCAGACCGTGCTCGTACAGGCCCGCAAGATTCATCGCGGCCTTCCACTGGCCTTTGGCTGCGGCCTGTTCCCAGAGCTGAGCCGCCTTCTTGTAGTCGCGCTGGTTGGGCCAGAGTTCGTTGCTGGTCACCGCCATGCCTTGCTGGAACAGAATTTCTGATTCGTTTGTGATCAGGGGCAGCTTGGACGCTTCGTGCACGCAGGGGAAATCGGCTCGGTGCGGGTTGAAGGCCTTCAGGTTCATGTTGCGGGGCAGATCGTTCATTGTGCAGGCGGTCAAGATGAAAAGAATCAGCAGTGCGGCCAATGCCGCACGCGGACGGGAGATATCGCAAAGATGAAATGGCTTCATGGCGATCAGCCCAAGCGGATACTGCTGGCGCGATCGTCGTGGAATGCGACAAGGAAGCAGGACGGGCGGAGGCCTTTTTTCTTGTTAAGTAGGTTGTCCCACGCTGCTTTTTGCCATTTCTGAAATGTGTCGTGCATCACCTTCTGATCCGTCGCCACGCCGCCCGCGAACTTCCCGTCGGTGTGCTGCCCCCACACCCGTTCGCGCAGATTCTTGGCAGTGACCGGATCGTCGCTCGCGATATTGATCTCGCTGTCCACCGCAAAGCTGCGCAAGTTCAAGTTCGCGCTGCCCAGCGTGAACATGCTGTCGTCGATGACCATCAGCTTGCTGTGGATGTAGATCTCGCGATAACGCGCCTTGAACAACTGGTTCTCCAGGTCCCTGATGTAGTTGATGCCCCCGGCGTAGCCGGGGGAGTTCGGGTCGTAGTTCGCCGACTTCTTCCATCCGTCGAGTTTGGCCAGCCCATCTCTCTGGGTGGTTTGCCAGTTCGTATCGAAGGTCCACAGGCTCGCCACCAGCGAGCGCATGGCGAACTGGCCTTCGAGCGCCTTGCGCGCCATCTCATCGTCCTTGGCGCCGCCTGCGTCCTTGTAGGCTTGGGCAATGCTGGACAGCGGTTGGGGCGGAGGGATCATGAGCGGGTCCCGACTGCGCCTGCGGGCTTCCTGCACGGCTTCGTAGCGCGCGATCTCTCCTTCCACCATCTTTGCCTGGTTCGGCATGGATGAACCATGCCCCAGCTCTGTCACGGTGTCGTGCGTACGCGGAATCATCTGCTTGCGCTCCGGCGTGGGCGTCACGACCATCACGTGTAGCTTGGGCACATCGGCCATGCCCAGCTTGCCTTTCTGGAAACCCGCCAAGTACTCCGCACGCAAGCGCTTCAGTTCCTTGACCCAAGCCGCATGTTGAAAGTACTGGTTCTCTACATACAGGTAGTGGCGTGCGAAGCTGATCGCGTGGTTGTAGAGACGGTGGATGGATTTCTCGCTGCCATCGGTGGCAGGCGAGGTGCGCAGGATTTGCGCGCTCTGATGCGGAGCGATCAGGTTCTTGGTCAAGTTTGCAGGCGTGGCCTTGAGATTGAATTCACGGCTCACATTGCTGCCCGCGCCTTTGCCGTTGGCTTCGGCCTTGTTCCACGCCTCGGTGAAGTTTTTGCACACCGCCGCCAGCACCTGTCCCTCGACACGGCAACCGTAGTCCTGGTACGGCTTGAGTCCGGGCTCTGCGTCGTTCGCACCCTCCCAGCTCTTGCCGCGCCTGGGGTCGTCGAACTTGTGAGCCGTGGTATCCCAGTAGTCGGTGACCGAATTCAGGCCGAGCACATAACCGCAGGGTTTGTCGCCTTCATAGTCGATGACGATGGTTTTCTGATGATGAGTGGCCAGGTATTCGAAGCCCAGGCGCTCGATGCGGCCCAGGCCATTCATGCTCGCTTCACTCCTCAGACTGGTCATCACGTCGTCGTGAACGCCGCCGCGCGTCCGCAGCGATAGGGCGTTGTGCTTTCCCGCTACGACATCCCTGTACCAATGCGAATTGAATATCTCCCGTCGATCACGCGCGGAAGGAGATGGAGGAAACAACAAACCCGGTTTACTGCGTTCATAGAGAGACTCGGTCTTGTAGCCCGGCATGTTGTTCACGGCGGCGCTGCCAATGAAGTCATACCACACCAGAAGGCGCACTTTGACCGGCTTGCCGTTGTTGAATTTGCCCTGCGCAGCGCCCAGCAGCAGATCGCCCCAGGTGTCACCCCGCGGCCATTGGTCGGCCGTCTCGCGAGTGAGCTCCATCGCGGGATCGAAGCCCCAGCAGACGAGGTCGATGCTGTGCTGTGCTTTTCGGATGTCGGCTGCGATCTGCTTGAAGGTCTCCTCGCCGCATATGTAGAGGCGCAAATTGTTGTGATGAAAAACCGGCGTTTTCTCGTCTTCGCCCCTCTTCTCGAGAAACCATTGCGCGCTGCCGGTGGCGGTGCCTGTGGCCGCGCACAAGGGGACGGTCGATCTGTGTTGCGTGTCGTTCGTTGGTCGCAGGTCGCTCATGAATTTCCTTCGTCGTCACGGTGCCGCAGGTAGTGCTGCATCCGGTTCTTCGTGTCGCTGTGAGCCGCGCGATAGCCGGAGGCTGCAAGCCTGTCGTCGTTGGACTTCAGCTGTGCCTTGACGGGCAATTCGTATTCGTTGCCGTTGGCGAGCTGGACCTTGTAGGAGGCCGTGTCGCTCTGATGGTCTTCAATGAGCACTCGCCCATCGGCATCGGTGATGCCGTCAGCCACATTCGCGCTGTCCTTGTACAAGGTGTAGGGCTCGAAGCCGAGCGGCCGGCCGTCCTGTGCGTGCGAAAGCAGCACAAAGCTGAGCGCCCCTTTTTTCTTGAGGTCCAGGCTCGACATGCCGCTCACCGACTGGGGCGGTGCGTTCTTCGGCCCGACCATGCTGTGCACGGCGGCGTGCTCCACATGCTTTCCAGAGGTGGCATCTTCAATGCCCGCAGCATTCAGGCGAATGGTGCTTCCGCCACCGTTGAGCACGAGTTCCTCCTTGGCGGTGATGGTGATCCTGTTGGCGACCTGGACGATATCGAGCTTGGCCAGGATGTTGATGCTTTCCTTGAGCGCCTTGATGTCGATGTTGCCGCCGAATGCGAACAGTCTCATCCCTGCCTGGTAGGCAAAGAGTCGAACAGCCTGCTTGGCGCTGACCAGAAAGCTCTTGGCTGCTGAGATGCTGGTGTGGCCTCCGCTGGTCAGTGCGTTGTGTTCCGCGCTGGCGATATGGGTCGACTGCGACGTGGTGGTTTCGATGCCTGCGGGGCTCGCCAACACGAGATGCGGCTCGGCCAGTTCGGGGAAGCGGTCTTCGCCTGCCGGTGCGGTGCCCTTGATCGCGTCGTTCTGTGCCTTGAGCGACTGAATGACTTCATCCTGATCGCCCGGGGAATGCGCCTCGGCCTGCAGCGCCGAGTCGGACAAGCCGTCGTGCTGCTCGTGGGCCGCTGTCAGCCGCGCCGCTGTTTCGTCTATGTCCGTGATGTGAGCCCTGGCATTGGCTCGCCCCTCGGTGGTGATCAAAAGACCCTGGGCGGCACGAATGGCGCCATGACCATCGGTGCGCAGTTCCAAGCCTTCGCCTCGATGGTCCTTGCGCCCCGCGTTGTCCTCGATTCGCGTGATGTGCCCCAGGCTCAGCTGGCTGTGCTGGTGATCGCTCTTGATCTGGACCTGGATCTTCCCCTTCGTGTCGTCCATCGCGATGTGGTTGCTGCGCCCCGCCGAGCTGTTGCCCCCGTCGTCGGTCAGCTCCCGGCTCCTGTAGCCCGACAGCGCGCTGTGGTGCGGCAACGCCCACGGCGGCTCGTTCGCCTGGTTGTACGCACGCCCCGTGCAGATCGGTAGGTCCGGGTCCCCGCCGACAAAGTCGACGATGACTTCCTGGCCGATGCGCGGGACATGGATGCTGCCCTGCTGGTTGCCCGCCCCGTGCAGGTTCACGCGTATCCAGCAGGAGCTGTGCTGATCCTCGTTTCCGATGCGGTCCCAGGGAAACTGCACCTTGATGCGGCCCCACTTGTCGGTCCAGATGTTCTGGCCAGGAGGGCCGACCACCCGCGCGGTCTGGGGCCGTGCGTGAGCGGCTTGGGTCGCGTGGGCACGGGGCGCAGCGGCTCGGCCATCGGGTGCGCGGTGAAGTCGACCTCCACTTTCCATTGCTGCTTGCGACCGGGAGACGCATCGCCGATCTGGCTGTCCTGCGCGACGTCTTCGATCAGGAAGCGGGTGTCCAGGAGCAGGTATTCGGTATTGGCTTTCTGGCGCGGGTGCTTGGTCAATTGAAAGGAGCAACCGGGCACCATGCCGCGCAAATTGCCGCTGGCCCGCGCCCTGGCGCCATGGGTGCGCAGCGCCTCCATGCGCAAGAGCGCCAACTGGTGGCCTTCGCCGTGGGGATCGTTCGCCTCGGCACTGCCGGCCCTGGGCTGCGCATAGTGGCTGCCGGCGGCGCTGCCTTCATGCCACTGGTAGACCTCACCGTCGGCTTGGCCGGTGGCGCGCGGGTCTTTGCGGCTCTGGCCCAGGTCGGCCCTGGGGCGCATGTAGTCGTACTCGCGGCTGGCGTACCTGCCGCTGGTCAGGTGGTGGTGCGGAACGAAGCTGCTGACGTATTCGGCATCGACCTTCCAGCCCGGCGCGTGGTACTCGACCTGCTGGTATGCGGCGCTGTCGTTCTTTTGGTACGCGCCCATGTTGTCGATGAGCACGAGGCGGTGCTTGCCCTCGCTGTGCTGGAAGAAGTAGCTGATTCCCCAGGATTGCGTCAGGCGCTCGAAGAATTCAAAGTCGCTCTCGTTGAACTGAACCTGGTAATCCCGCGTCGGGTAGGTCTCGATCAGGCGCTTGTCCACGGGAAAGTCGTAGCCGGCAAGAAGCTCGTCCAGGATCTGAACCACGCTCTTGTTCTGATAGATCCTGCAGTCGGTGGTGAGGGTGGCCAGGTGCAGCCAGGGACGCAGCGTGAGCTTGTATTGCACATGGCGCCCCTCTTCGCCCCAGACTTCCACGTCGGTGATCAGCGCGTTGATCTGGCGCACGCCTGCGCCGATGTGGTCGAGGGCTTGTCCGGCAACGCCGGGAATGAACTGCCCCGCGCCGTCGAGCTGGATCAAGCAGGTGATCTCGCGTCCGATGAAGCTGTCGAGATCGAAGTCCATCGCTCCGCTGGCGCCAAGGTTCATTGCATCGGGCGTCTTCAAGAGCAGTTCGTACGCGAACAAGCTGTTGATCCCTTCGTTTCCTGACAGCCGGACCGCTTCCAGCGTCGGCTGTCCGAGCAGGACAGGAATTGCAGGAGACTGAATCGAGAGCGTGCGCTGCATCGCGATCTTTCATGACGGAAAAGAGATCGCGCAGTTTGCGAGCGCGCATCCGCTCACATTGCGAACAATCGTCACCCATCGACGAAACCAGCACCTGCCTCCAGATTCGCCGCGCAATGTGTGACGGACTCGGCAAGTACCTGAAAACAGATACCCAATGGCCCGTAGTCCTTTAGCGCTAGACCGTATTGCGAATAGCCGCGGAAGGTACCCCCTCCTAGACTTTCCCCACGAGGCCTGAACGGCGCGCACTTCCGCGGCGTCGAGCATCTGTTACTGCAACCCAGCAGCAGGTGCACCGGCCGCGTGCGGGGGTCCAATGGCGTGGTTTTCAAGATGGGGATGGGAGCGCCCTGCACGTTGTCGTGCGGGCATCGCAGGCGCGCTCGGTCTGGCTGGAATTCTTCTCTTGGGCTTCGGCCCCCCGGCCTCGGCGCAGCCGAACGCCGAAGCCGCGGCCAGCAAGGCCGAGCAGGCGCGGCTCGCCGACACCGACACCTTGCTGGCACTGACCAGCGAAGGCGCCGTGCTCTACGGGCAGGACGCGATCAAGCTCTCGGGCTACCAGTACTGCAGCCAGGCCGTCGCATTGGCGGAAGCGGGCGAATTCCGCCAGAGCGTCCGCGCCGCGAGCAAGGCGCTGCACCTGGCCAACGCCACGCGCGATCCGAACCTCATGGCGATGGCGAACCGCGACCTGGCGATCGTCTACAGCTACTCGGGCCAACTCGAAAAAGCCGAGGAGTTCGCACGCGAGGCGCTCAAGCATCCGGCGCGCGATCCCAAGCTGGTGGTCGGCCCGGTACAGAAGGTGATCGGCGACGTGCGCACGCGCCGCGGCGATTTCGCCGGCGCGGTGCTCAGCTACGACGAGGCGCTCGCCAACAGCTCGCCGCGCTATGCGCCGCTGGTGCAGGCCTCGCTGGTGAACGCGCTCATCGAATCGGGTGATGCCGTCCGGGCGCGCGAAGTGCTCGGCACCATGCCGCCGCCCAAGGACGCACCGCTCACCGCGCAGCTCGACCGCACGCGCGCCCGCCTGCTGCTGGCCGAGAACAAGCCGGCCGAGGCGCGCGACATGTACCGCGCGCTCACCGCGCGGCAGGTCGGGGCCGATACCGAGTACTACCGCCTCTGGGCCTGGGACGGCGTGGCGCGCAGCGAGATCGCGCTGGGCCAGAAACAGGCCGCGGCCGAAGCCGTGGGCCAGGCGCTGGGCGGCGTGGACAAGGTGCGTGCCAAGTTCCGCAGCGAAGAATTCAAGATGGGCCTGTTCTCCGACCTGCAGTCGGTGTTCGAGCGCGGCGTGTCGGTGTACAGCGATGCGGGCGATGCGCGCGCGGCCTTCGAGGTCAGCGAGCACAGCCGCTCGCGTGCGCTGCTCGACGCGGTACGCGGGCGCGCGAAGGTCAGCGAGCAGGCTTCCAACACGGTCGACCTCGCCACGCTGCAGCGCACGCTGGCCGCCGACGAGCGCGTGGTGCAGTTCCACTCGCTGCCCGACCGCCTTGTGGTGTGGGTCGTGAGCCCGAGCGCGATTCAAGAGAAGACGGTGGCCGTCAAGCGCGAGGAGCTCAACGAGCTGGTCGAGACCTTCCGCAACTCCATCGTGCGCGGACGCCGCACCGCCATCACCAACGCCGACAAGCTCGGCGCCGCGCTGCTCGGGCCGCTCGGCCTCGCACCGGGGCAGCGCCTCGTCATCGTGCCGCACGGCCCGCTGCACTACCTGCCGTTCCAAGCGCTGCGGCTGGACGGCCGCTACATCATCGAGACGCACCCGGTGTCGGTCGCGCCGTCGATGAGCATCGCGGTGCAGCTCGCGCAGCGCACGCCGCGCGTGAACGCATCGCTCACCGCCTTCGGCAATCCGCGCATCGAGGACAAGTACGACCTGCCCGGCGCCGAGACCGAGGTGAAGCAGCTCGCGCAGCTCTTCCCGCGCAACACCGTGTTCATGGGCGCGGCCGCCACCAAGACGCAGTTCCGCGACGTGGCCGCGCGCTCGCCGCTGATGCACGTGGCCGCGCACGCCGAGGCCGATGCGGTCGATCCGCTGTACTCGCGCATTCTCCTGGCCAACGAAGGCGGAAAGCAGAACTTCCTCGAGGCGCACGAGATCCTGGGCATGCCGATGGACGGCACCGCATTGGTCACGCTCTCGGCCTGCGAATCGGGGCTCGGGCGCATCGCGCAGGGCGACGAGGTGCTGGGCTTCACGCGTTCGTTCCTCTCGGCCGGCAGCTCCAGCCTGATCGCCTCGCTGTGGCCGGTGTCGGACGACGCCACCGCGGTGCTCATGGGCACGCTCTACGGCGAACTCTCCAAGGGCCGCGACCTGCAGAAGGCCATGCAGGCCGGACAACTCGCCGTGCTGAAGGACCCCAAGATGTCTCATCCCTTCTTCTGGGCGCCGTTCAACCTGATCGGCAACTGGCGCTTGACCGTCGGGAGCTGAGCCATGCGCAACGACATGAATCGCTCCATCGCCCTCGCTCCACGCAACGCGCTGCGCCCCATCGCCTGGGCCACCGGCGCCCTGGTGTCGGCCGTCCTCTTCATGGCTGCGGACCGCGCGCATGCCGAGGAACAAGCACAGGCCGAACAACAAGCCGCACCGGCCAACGATGCCGGCGATGCCACCGAACTGCTCCCCACCAAGGACCCGTGCGGCACCTGCGACCGTCCGCTCGCGCAAGCGACCGGCACCGTCGCACCGCAAAGCCTGCCCGCACCGCCGCGCCCCGCCGGCACGACGTTCAAGCTCAACGACCTGCGCCTGAACGGCGTGAAGGCGCTGACCAACGCGGAGCTGCAGTCGATCACCGCGCCCTACATCGGCCGCGACGTCACGCTGGGCGATCTCGAAGGGCTCGCGCAGGCGATCACCGCGCGCTACAAGGAGCGCGGCTACTTCCTCGCGCAGGCCATCGTGCCCGTGCAGACGGTGCGCGATGGCATCGTCGAGATCAGCGTGATCGAAGGGCGCCTGGGCAAGGTCGACGTGGTCGTCGCGCCCGATGCACCGCTCAGCGAGGCGCGCGTGCGCGGTTTCCTCGCGCCGCTGCAGCCGGGCGAAGCGGTCAGCGCGCAGGGCTACGAGCGCGCGATGCTGCTGCTGTCGGACCAGCCCGGCGTGAAGGTGTCGTCGGGCCTGCAGGAGGGCACGTCGCCCGGCACCACCGACCTCTCGGTCGAAGTGGCCGCCGCACCGCGCTGGGCCTTCACGGCCGAGGCCGACAACCACGGCACCAAGGAATCGGGACGCTACCGCGTCGGCGGCACCGCGCGCTGGTTGAGCCCCTTCGGCATCGGCGACAACCTCGACATGCGCCTGATGGTGTCCGACAGCAACGACCTGCAGTTCGGCCGCATCGCGTACGAGGCGCCCATCGGCACCAGCGGGCTGCGCGCGGGCGTGGGCCTCGCGCGCGTCAACTACGAGCTCGGCGGCCAGTTCGCCGACTACGAGGCGCGCGGCCGCGCCAACGTGCTCGACTTCTCGCTCAACTACCCGCTGATCCGCCAGCGCCAGCAGAACCTGTTCCTGCGCCTGGGCGCCGACACCAAGGACCTGACCGACGAGGTCGGCATCGCCAACACCACTTCGCGAAAGCGCGTGCACGGCCTCAGCATGGGCTGGACCTGGGAGCGCCGTGACGAAGTGCTCGGCGGCGGCTACTGGGCGAGCACCGGCACGCTCTATCACGGCAACCTGTCGATCCGCGATCCCGAGAGCCGGCTGGCCGACCAGAGCCTCGGCGGCCACAACACCGAAGGCGGCTTCACCAAGATGACCTTCCAGCTCTCGCGGCTGCAGGCCATCGTGCCGCGCCATTCGCTGTACCTCTCGGTCGGCGGCCAGTGGGCGAGCAAGAACCTCGACGGCTCCGAGAAACTCGCGCTCGGCGGCGCGCGCGCGGTGCGTGCGTATCCCTCGGGCGAACTGCTGGTGGACCAGGGCGTGATCGGCACGGCCGAGTGGCGCTGGTCGTTCAACGAAGAGCTCACGCCCTTCCTGTTCTACGACGCCGCACGCGGAAAGATCGTGCGCAACCCCACGGTCTTCGACGGCCCCAACAGCCACAGCCTGCGCGGCTACGGCGTAGGCGTGAGCTGGTCGCGGCCGGGCAATTTCTCGATCAACGCCACGCTCGCCTGGCGCGCCGGCACGCCGCCGGCGCAGACCGACGGCGGTGGGCGCAATCCGCGCCTCTACGTGCAGCTCATCAAGGCGTTCTGACCATGAAGCAACGCAGCAATCCTTCCCGCCAACGGCCCCGCCACCATCGCGGCCTGCAACTGCGGCCCCTGGCGATCTCGCTCCTGTGCGCCGGCCTCTCGCCGGCCATCGCGCAGGTGCTGCCCACGGGCTTTCTTCCCATCGCCGGCGGCGTCACGATGAGCCAGAGCGGCGCCGTGATGAGCATCAACCAGCCGCTCGCGCGCGGCATTGCCAGTTGGCAGACGTTCTCGATCGGTGCGGGCGGCACCGTCAACATCGTGCAGCCGAGCGCCAGCAGCGTGCTGCTCAACCGCGTCACCGGCAACGAGCTCTCGACCATCGCGGGCACGCTCAACGCCAACGGGCGCGTCATATTGGTCAACCCCAACGGCGTGATGTTCAGCCAGGGCGCGACGGTGAACGTGGGCGGCCTCATCGCCTCCACGCTGGCGCTGACGACCAGCGACAAGAGCTTCATGGACGGCGCCACCAAGCTCACCTTCGAGCGCGCCGATCTCAACTCGGCCGAGGTGCGCAATCTCGGCAGCATCACGGCCACCGGCGGCGGGCCGGTGGTGTTGATGGGTGCGGCGGTCGGCAACGGCAGCACCGGCACCATCACCGCGGACAACGGCACGGTCGCGCTGGCCTCGGGCCGCAGGATCACGCTCGATCTCGTGGGCGACGGGCTCACCAACCTCGTGATCGCGCCCGACGCCATGGCCACCCATGCGGCCGTCAGCAACAGCGGCACGATCCAGGCCGATGGCGGGCGCGTGGCGCTCGTCGGCAGTTCGGTCACCGCGGGCGAGCTGGTGGTCAACCAGACCGGCACGGTGCGCGCGCGCAGCATCGGCACGCGCAACGGCGAAATCATCCTGGGCGGCGGGCGGGACAACCAGGTCGCGATGACCGGCGGCACGCTCGACGCCACCGGCGACGCGGCCAACGAGCGCGGCGGCAGCATCCGCATCGCGGCGGGGCAGGTGCAGCTGCAGGCCAACGACAAAGGCCAGCAGGCGGTGGTCGATGCCAGCGGGCTGGCCGGCGGCGGCACGGTCGCGGTGCGCGGCTACGACGTGGCCCTGTCGTCGGGCTCGGTGCTGCGCGCCAATGCCACCGGCCAGGGCGCGGGCGGCACCATCGACGTGGGCACGGCAACGGGCCAGGTCCTCGTGGATGGGCTCACCGCGCCCGAGCGCATTTCGCATGCGCAGGTGTTCGGCGAACTGAGCGCGCGCGGCGCCGGCAGCGGCGCGGGCGGTGCGATCACGACCGCGGGCGATTTCCTGCGCATCAACCCGGCGAAGGTGGATGCGGGCGGTGGCACGCAAGGCGGCGCCAACGGAAAGTGGACGGTGACCGCCGCATCCGACCTCAACGTCGTTTCGGCCGCCGACATTCCGGCCTACGACAGCACCTACCCGCCGTTGTCGATCACCAACGTGAGCGCGGAAGGCATCGGCGGCGCGCTCGGCCGCGGCACCGATGTGACGCTCTCCAGCAGCAGCCTCGGCGACAACGCGGGCGTGCGCTTCGCCGCGGATGCCAAGGTCATCAAGTCCGAAGGCGGCACCGCCACGCTCAGGGTCGATTCGGCCGGCAGCATCGTGATGGCCACGGGCTCGGCCATCGATGCCCGCACCGGCGCGCTGCAC
Organism: Variovorax sp. W1I1; assembly: GCF_030815625.1. Taxonomy (NCBI): domain Bacteria; kingdom Pseudomonadati; phylum Pseudomonadota; class Betaproteobacteria; order Burkholderiales; family Comamonadaceae; genus Variovorax; species Variovorax sp. W1I1. The sequence continues at coordinate 6,768,379 of NZ_JAUSWZ010000001.1, forward strand.
GTCGACTTCAACGCCGACTCGACCGGCCGCGTCGCGCAGAACGCGGCAGTGATCAACTCCGGCTCAGGGCCGGTCACCGAACTCGACTACGCAGGCTCGATTCGCCTGAGCGGCGCCACCATCAACGCCAACGGCGGCTCGGTGCGCTTCTTCGGCCAGAGCGACGCGGCCAACGGCCGCGCCATCGGCGGGTCGGCCTCGCACACCGACGAGCCCGCCGATTCGTGGCGCGACGGCGTCTACCTGAACGCAAGCTCCGTCACCACGAGCGGCAGCGGCCAGGTCTCGATGCGCGGCCAGGGCCGCAGCTGGGTCTCCGACCCATCGGGCACCGGCGGCTTCTATGTGGGAAGCGGCGGCGTGGTCGTGACGAACGACAGCGCCGTGCAGGCCGGCACCGGCGGTGTCTCGCTCGACGGCGTGGCGGGGTTCGGCGCGAGCGGCGTGGCGGTGCAGGACGGCGCCAAGATCGTCGCCACCGGCGACATCGCGCTCACCGGGCGCGGCGCCGCATGGAACGACACCATGCCCGCCGCCGGCGCGGGTTCGAGCACCGCGGTGCTCATCGACGCCGGCTCGGTCGCGAGCGATCGCAACGTGCGCATCGACGGCACCGGCGCCGACCTCGACGGGTTTCGCACCAGCAAGGCGTTTGCGGCACAGAACGACTTTGCCGGCAGCAGCCAGGGTGTCTCGATCTACGGCAGCGTCACGGCGGGCGCGGGCCAGCGCATCGACGTGAACGGACGCGCCGGCAACCAGAGCTTCACCTCGACGCTCGACGACAGCGGCAACATCGTGGTGACCCCGTTCGGCCAGGTCTACGGCGTCGTCGTGCGGGCCAACGAAGCGCTGCCGAATCCGCTGCGCACCTCGGGCGGCACCATCGCCATCGACGGGCAGGGCACCGACGTGTCGCTGCGCATGGAGACCTTCGGCTCGGGCTCCTTCGCGCTCGCCGCGGCACCAGAGCCGGGCGCGCTAGCGGCCCCACCCCAGCCCGCGCTGCTGTCGGTCATGAGCGAGACCGGCAAGGGCGGCAACATCTCGGTGCGGGGCCGCAACATCGTCATCGACGGCGCGGAGCAGTTCGGCGACGTGCCGCTCGTCGGGCGCCTGGATGCCAGCGGCGCCACCGGCGGCGGCAGCATCGACATCGCCGCCACTGGCGTGATCGCCGTGGGCGCCAACGCCAGCCTGGAAGCCAACGCCACCGGCTCGGGCAACGGCGGCAGCGTGAAGGTGGTCGCGGGCGACAGCCTGCGCGCCTACGGCAACCTCTCGGCACGCGGCGGCGCGGAGGGCGGCAACGGCGGCTTCATCGAGACCTCGGCCGCGCAGTTCGACCTGGCCGGCATTCGCGCCGACGCCTCGGCGCCGGTGGGCAGCGCGGGCTCGTGGCTGATCGATCCGTTCGACGTCGACATCGTGAGCGGCGTCGCCACCGGCTCCCTGACCGGCAACCCGTTCGATCCGATCGCCACCTCAACCATCCAGGACGGCGACATAAATGCCGCGCTCAATGCCGGCACCAGCGTGACGATCGGCACCGGCAGCACCGGCTCGCCTTTGGCCGGCGACATCCACATGTCGAACGCGAAGGGCGCGGTCAACATCAACTACAGCACCAACAAGGGTCCGGTGACCTTCCAGCTCGATGCCAACCGCAGCGTGCGCGGCGACGCGGGCACCGTGATCCAGTCCACCGGGGGCGGTGCGCTGAACGTGGTGTTCAACGCCGACGTCAACAACGGCGGCACGGCCACCGGGGGCGGGCAGATCAGCTACAGCGGCGATATCTACACCAACGGCGGCAACGTCGTCATGAACGGCAGTTGGGCCAACCCCAGCAACCAGGGCGTGAGCGTGCACCTGGACGGCAACGAGATCGACACCCGCGTGGGCCGCAGCGATGCGGGCGCGGGCGGCTCGGTCACGATCGTCGGCAAGAGCATCGGGCTGGGCGGCATCGGCGACGCCGCCGTCGCCGTCGACGGCGTGCACATCTCGACCTCGACCGGCAACGTGAACATCACCGGAACAGCCGAAGGCGCATCGGGCGTGCGCCTGGGCTCGCGCTTCGTCGCGACCGGCATCCCGAACCGGCAGACCGAGATCACGAGCACCACGGGCAACATCACCGTGCTGGGCGTGGGCAACAGCGTCACCAGCGCCGGCACGACGCCGGGGCACGGCGTGATCATCGACCAGTCGGCGCTGCGCTCGATCGACGGCGACATCACGGTGCGCGGGCTGCGCCAGGCCGGCGGCCCCACCGTCGGGGACGGCGTGCGATTGACCACCGGCGCGCAGGTCGTGACCAGCGGCACCGGCGACATCGAACTGAGCGGCCAGTCCGTGGGCAACGGCGCCGGCGTGCGGGTCGGCCCGCAGGCGGCGCTGGGCGGCGCGTTCCCGCCCGTTCTTGCGGACGTCATCGTGTCCGCCGGCGGCAACACCGTGCTGCGGGCCGGCAACGACGGCACCACCGATGCGCTGGTGATCGACGGCAAGGTCAGCGCCGCCAATGTGATCAACCTGCGGCCGGGCGGTGTCGATGCCGCGGGCAACGGCACGGACCAGACGGCCACGCCGATCACCCTCGGCGGCACGGCCGCCACCGGCTTCGCGGTTTCCGCCGCCGAGTTCGGGCGCCTCACGGCCGCCGCCATCGTGGCGGGGAGCAACGCGCATGCCGCGAACATCGATGTCGTGGGGCCGTTGACCCTGCCGTCCGCATTGACGCTGCAGAACGGTGGCGGCGGCAACATCCAGCTCGGCGGTGCCATCACGGCGACGCGTCTCGGACTGCTCAGCGCCGGCAACATCACGCAGGCTGCGGGCGCGCCCATCACCGCCGGCACGCTGATGGCGCGCTCTACCGGCGGCAGCGTGCTGCTCGACACGGCGCCGAACAACGTCAGCGCCGCCACGGTGGGCGGCGGCGCGGCCGGCGCCTTCCGTTATGTCGATGTCGACACGGTGCAACTGGGTTCGGTGTCCGTCACGGGCTTCGATGCCGCGAGCAATGCGCCGCAGGTGCAGTCGGCCACCTCGATGGCGGCCGACACCGTGTTCGTGCGCACGCTCTCCGGCGACCTGCTGCTGGGCACCAACGTCAGCAGCACGAGGGGCACCGATCTCGTGGCCGCCTCGCGCTTCCAGAACCTGGGCGCCTACACGATCACCGGCGCGCCGTGGCGCGTGTGGGCCGACACCTGGGTCGGCGAAACGCGCGGCGGCCTGTTCGGCTCGGGCCCGCTGCCCAACCTGTACCACTGCGCATACCTGGGGTTGTGCACCGTCACCGTGTCGCCGGGCGACAACCACTTCATCTACGCGCAGCAGCCCGTGGCCACGGTGGTGATCGGCAATGCGACCCGCCCCGCGGGCCAGGCCAATCCGCCCTTCACCTACACCGTCGCCGGACTGATCCTGGGCGACACGGCCTCGAGCTTCAGCGGCGCACCCGGCACGTCGGCAACGCCGGACAGCCCGCCGGGCCTCTATGCGATCAATGGCAGCTTCGCTTCCGCCGCGGGCTATGCGGTCAACGTGCGGCCGGGCGACCTGACAGTGACGGAGGCGCCGCCGCCTTCAGTCGTGCTCCGGTTGCCCGACTTCCCCAAGCCCGACGTGCTGCGCGAAGTGCCTTCCACCTGGCTCTACGACCGCAACATCGGCCCGCCGCCGATCTGCTTTGCGACCGGCGCGCTCGAAGGCGACCGCGCATCGCAAGGCGGCGATGTGCTGGCGCGCGAATGGTCGCGCGTGCGGTCGCGGCCGAATCTTTCGAGCTGCGTGGACACCGAAAAGCGCAACGGCTGCGCCGATTTCTGACGGCGGCGCTCGCGCCTTTTCAGCCGCTGCGCGCCGCAAGCAGTTGCAGGTAGCGCTGCTGCGCACCGGCCTCGACTGCGCAGCGCTCTTCGAGCAGCAGCAGGCAGCGCAGTGCGAGATCGAAGGAGCCGTGGCAGTGGTGTGCCAATAAGGCCAGATGCCGCAGTTGCTCGTCGTCCATCGCCTCGGGGCGGCGGATGTCGCGCATGTAGACCAGGTCGGCCTCCAACAGCTGGCGCAGGGGCCGGCGCGGATCGCCATCCACCACGCACGGCGCGATCGGCCATTGCTTCACCGCGGCGAAGCAATGCGGCACGAAGCCCTGGCCGCGCAGTTCCTGGTCGATCTCGCCCTGGGTCGGCTGGTCCTTGTAGAGCGTGACGAAGGACACCTCGGTCTGCACCATCACGGCTTGCGCCAGCTTGGCGCGGCCCGCGCGGAACACCGCGAGCTCGCTGCCCTGCACATCGATCTTCAGGAAATCGAGATGCGCGATCTCGGCGATATCGTCGAGCCGCCGCGTCTGCACCGCGATCCGTTCGCGAACGTCGGCCAGCGGCTGCAGGGCCTCGAAGAGCGCGAGCGATTGCGCATCGGGCGCGAGCAGGCTGGTCATGCCCGGTGCGGCGCAGACATGCAGCGTGTGCATGCCGCCGTCGCCGAGCGCCCACGGCAGGTAGCGCTCGAGCGGGCCCTGCGCCTGCGTCAGTTCGTGCAGTGCAGGAAGCTGCGGCTCGAAGCCCGTTACGCGGCACAGCCCGGCCCGCAGCATCGCGAGATAGGGCGGGTCGCCGTCGATCGGGTTGGCCCCGACATCGACAACCTCGGTCAGCCGCCGCGGCGCGAGGATCTCCCGCAGGTCCGCGTCTGTGCGCGCGGTCTGCGTCACCGTGTTCACCGGCCTTCGCGCACGGACAGCGCACGGCCGAAGTGGCCTGTATAGGTGCGCGTGCCCTGGTGCGACAGGTTGGAGCGGGCATCGATGAAGACCTGCCCTCCGATCGATTGCCAGCGGCGGCAGAACGCGAAATCTTCCGCCAGGTAGGCGCCGTTGTCGGGCTCGGCGAGCACGTCGAAGAAGCGGTAGTGCGGCAGGTCGCGCGTCGCGGGATCGGCGGCGCGCTCGGGTGTGTAGCGCAGTTGCGGATAAGCCGCGGCGAGACGCTCGAACACGCTGCGCGCGATCAGCATGAAGCCCGTGGGCGCATCCAGCACCTCGGTGAATCCTTCTGCGTCCACCGACAGGCGGGTGTCGAACGCATTGGCCGGAAAGCTGGCATGCAGCGCCTCGAAATCTTCGCGCGTGGCGCCGGCCGGCAGCGGCTCGCGAAGTCCGCCCGCGGGCCAGCCGTCGATCTTGTGCGGATAGATGCCCGCCACCACGTCGCGCCCCGCGCACAGAAGCCGCAGGGCCGCCTCGGGTTCGAAGCCGATGTCGGCATCGATCCAGAACAGGTGCGTCCAGCGGGTGTCGGCCATGAACTCCGCGACGAGGCGGTTGCGGGCGCGCGTGATGAGGCTGTCGCCATCGAGAAAGCGCGTCTGCATCGGGAACCCGTGTGCCCACGCGAGGTTGACCAGGCCGAGGAGGCTGCGCACGTAGAGGCTGGTCATCGTGCCGCCATAGCTCGGCGTCGCGACGAAAGGGCGGATGTCTTTCAGGGCAGAGAGGTCGGGCATGGCGGGATGTCCTCGAGGGCGGTCTGCACGCATCGTGCGAGCGGCTGCGGGGCCACCATAGCACCCGCGCCGCGCGCACGCTCTCCCGGATTGCCCTCGGCCCCGCCCGCTTCAGACGCCGCGCGCGCGGCGGTTGGACATGACCACGTTGTCCTTCGCGATGGTCTGGCCTTCCTGCATCGCGGTGATCCACGCGGCGGTCGAGGTCACGGCCGCGAAGTTGCTGTGGAACACGACGCTGAAGACGCGGTGGATCTCTTCCGCTGTGACCTTGCCTGCGTCGTTTGCATACGGCAGTGCGCCGCTTGCGTCGGCGAGGAACTCCACGTTCAGGCCGCGGTGCATCGCCTCGAACACCGTCGATGCATCGCAGTTCTGCGTCATGTAGCCGGCCACGCTCAGCGTGTCGATTTCGTGGCGAGCAAGCCAGTCGGCGAAGTCGGTGCCGGTGAACACGCTCGGGAAGGTCTTGGTGACGAGGTGATCGCGCGGACGGTTCGCGACCTCGGGGTGCAACTGGCCGTTGTGGGTGTCGGCCTGGAACACCGGGGCGCCCTTGGGCGCGTGGTGGCGGACCACGACGACGGGCACGCCGGCTGCACGGGCGGCGTCCATCGCCTTCGTTACGTTGGGCAGCGTGTCCAGGATCGGCGGGTACTCGATCGGCAGGCCGCCGCCTTCGAAGTATTCGTTCTGCACGTCGATCACGACGAGGGCGCGGCGGGGGGCGGTGGTGCTGCTCATGGTCTGTCTGGCTCCTTCTCTTGCTTGTGGTTGGTATGGGCTCGATTCTTCGCCTTTCACCGTCTCGCCGAAAGTGGCCCGATAGCCAATCATCGATAAGATCGGGCCATGGCCCGCACAACCACCACGACCACCGAAACCATTGCCGTCGTCGCCTTCGACGGCATCAGCCCCTTTCATCTGTCCGTGCCCTGCATGGTGTTCGGCGAAGACCGCACCGAGACGGGCGCGCCGCGTTTTCGCATGCGCGTGTGCGCGCCGGAGCCGGGGCCGCTGCGGACCAACGCGGGCTTCGATCTGGTGGTGCCGCATGGGCTGGAGGCGATCCGCCGGGCGCAGATCGTGGTGGTGCCCTCGTGGCGCGACGATGGACGGCCCGCACCGCCTGCACTCATCCGCGCGCTGCAGGCCGCGCACCGGCGCGGCGCCACGGTGGTCGGCCTCTGCCTTGGCGCCTTCGTGCTGGCCGAGGCCGGGCTGCTCGACGGCCGGCCCGCCACCACGCACTGGAACCTCGCGGCCACGTTCGCCAGGCAATATCCGAAGGTGAGCCTGCAGCCCGAGGTGCTGTACGTGGACGACGGCGACGTGCTCACCTCCGCCGGCACGGCCGCGGGCATCGACTGCTGCCTGCATCTCCTGCGCGTGCGCTACGGCGCCGAGACGGCCAACCGCGCGGCGCGGCGCATGGTGGTCGCGCCGCACCGGCAGGGCGGGCAGGCGCAGTACATCCAGCAGCCCATGCCCGCGACGGCCGAGCGCGACCGGCTCGCACCCTTGCTCGAATGGCTGGGCAAGCATCTCGATGTGCCGCACGAACTCGACGAGCTCGCGCGCCGCGCGCTGATGAGCCGCCGCACCTTCACGCGGCGCTTTCGCGAATCGACGGGAACGACGGTGGGGCAGTGGATACAGAACCAGCGCCTCGCCTTGGCGCAGCGCCTGCTGGAGACGACGGACCATCCGGTCGAGCGCGTGGCCACCGGCGCGGGCTTCGGCTCCGCGGTGTCGCTGCGCAAGCACTTCACCTCGGCGTTCAAGGTGTCGCCGACGGTGTATCGCAGGCAGTTCTCGCGCACCGCGGAAGCGGCCTGAGCTTCAGGCCGCGTGCGCGTGCCGCCGTGTGGTGAGCAGCGCGCGCAGCTTGGCCGGCGGCACCGGCTTGGTCAGCAGCATCACGCCGCCATGCCGCAGCCGCTGCAGCACCTCTGGCCCTGTCGCGCCCGACACCAGCACCGCGAGCGCATCGGGCTGCAGGCGCTTGGCCGCTTCGATCACGTCGACACCGTCGCCATCACCGGCCAGTTGCAGGTCGCACAGCACCGCATCGAAATGGATGTCGCCCGTGCCCATCCGTGCGATGGCCTCGGCGCCGGTGGCCACGCATTCGACCTCGCAGCCCCACTGCTCCAGCAGCGCGCGGCTGCCGTCGAGGATGGCGGGGTCGTCGTCCACCACCAGGCAGCGCAGGCCCGCGAGCGGCGCGGGTGCGACGGGTGCGGGCTCGGGCAGCACGACGTCGGCGGCGCGCGCGGCGGGCAGCGTGAAGGCGAAGGTACTGCCGGCCTGCAGCGCCGAGCGCACGGTGATGCGGGTGCCCAGCAGCGTCGCGATGCGCGCGCAGATCGCCAGGCCCAGGCCGAAGCCCCGGCGGCGGTCGCGCTCGGTGTTCGCCACCTGGTAGAACTCCTCGAAGATCCGGCCCTGGTGGATCGGCGCGATGCCCACGCCGTTGTCGCGCACTTCAATGCGAACGCCGGACGCGATGCGCCGCGCGGCCACCAGCACGGTGCCGCCTTCGGGCGCATGGCGCAGCGCATTGGCCACGAGGTTGTTGACGATGCGCTGCAGCATCGCCGCGTCGGTGCGCACCGCCAGGCCCCGGTCGCTCCAGCGCAGCCGCACGCGCGCCTCGATGGCGGCGGCGGCATGCTGCGCATCGAGCTGGTCGAAGAGGGCGGCCAGCGAGATGCGGGTGATGGTGGGCGTGAGCACCTGTGCATCGAGCCGCGAGATTTCCAGCAGGTCGTCCAGCAGCACGCCCATGAACTCGGTGCTCTCCTGCAGCCGCAGCACGGCCGGTCGCTGCGCCGGCGTGGCGGTGGGCAGCAGGCCGTCGATGAAGAGGCCCATCGCATGCAGCGGCTGTCGCAGGTCGTGGCTCGCGGCCGCGAGAAAACGCGCACGCGAAAGCGCCGCCTGCTCGGCCTCGGCCATGCGCTGCAGCGCAACGGCAGTGGCTTCGCGCACCCGCTCCTCGCTCACCTGGCGGTTGTGCTGCAGGCGTTCGGCGAGCCGGTCGATGTCGTGCGCGAGCACGGCCAGTTCGTGCGATCCGCGGGTGCCGCCCTCGACCACTTCGCAGCGCATGTCGAAGTGGCCGGCTTCGAGCGCGGCGACGGTGCGCGACACGCGCCGCAGCGGCCGCGCCACCGTGCGCGCCATGTGGCGCACCGAGGCCCACGCCGCCAGCAGCGCCACCAGCGCGATGCCGATGCCCGCCATGAGCGAGCGGCTGCGCTCGCGCGCATAGGCCGTGGTGTCGCGGAAGGTCTGCACCAGGCCGATGGGCGTGTCGCCCGCGGCGGTGGAGCCCGCGGGCGCGAAGGCGCTGGCGCGCGAGGCCTCGCGCAGCGTGACCGGCGAGGTGAACATGCGCAGCTGCGCGAGCGATTCGGTCTTGGGCCCGGCCGTGACATACACGCCCGCGCTGTTGCTGATTTCCACCCGCATCACCTGTCCGCCGCGCAGCGCCGCATTGGCCACGTTCTGCAGCGCCGGCACATCGCCCGCGTACAGGCTCAGGTCGGACATGGCCGCCACCTGGCGCGCCACGGCCTCGCCTTCGGCATCGAACTGGGCTTCGAGCGTCTGCAGCCGGTTGTGGGTGAACCAGCCGGTGAGCGCGAGCGCCACCGCCGCGCACGGCACCACGCCCAGGCGGAACAGGTCGCCCTGCAGGTTGCCGCGCACGACCAGCGCGGACGCGGCACGGGGATGCACCGCGTCGTCGCCGGCGGGCACCGGACCTTGCGGGGGCGGCGGGGCGTTCATCGCGGGGCCGCGAGGCGGTCGGTGAGCTCCCGTTCCTCCGGCAGGCGCAGGCCGAGCCCGCGTGCCACGGTGGCGTTGACGCGCACGGTGGCCGGTGTCGCCGCTTCCACCAGCGGGCTGTTGCTGCTGCCTGCGACGGCCACCTTCTGGCCCAGCAGGCGGGCTTGTTGTGCGAGTTGAGAGGGCGTCGAGACCGCTGCCGCCAGGCCGCCCGAGCGCACCAGCCCTTCGCTGGCGCCGAACACCGCGAGGCCCGCGCTCGCGCCCGCGCGCAGCACCGACAGCGTGGCCGCCTGGTTGTCGCCGATCAGGTCGGGCAGCACCATCAATGCATCGCTCATCGGCACGACGGTGCGCAGCGCGGCGGCGAGCGATCGGGCATCGGGCGCGTACTCCACGCGCACCTCCCAGGCCGGGTTGGCACCCTGCGCGGCGCGCTGCAGTTCGCGCACCAGCGGCTCCGACTCGGGCGTGGCGACCACGCCGATGCGGTGCTTCTGCGGCAGCACCGCATGGATGAGCGCGAGCTGGTCGGCCATGGCCGGGTCGCGCAGCAGCACGCCCACGCGGCGGTCGCCGCGCTTCAAGGCGGGGCTCGCGGCCTTCAAGGCCTCGTAGTCGAGCCGGCTCAGCATCGCCAGCACCAGCGGCTCCTGCCCGGGGCGTTCGACGGCGGCGCGCGCGGCCGCGGCGCCCACCGCCATGGTGAGGTTCGCATCGGCCGCCGAGGGCCGCATGCTGCGCGTGCGAACGCCCGCATTGGCGCGGGCTTCGGTATCGGCGCTGGCGGTCTCGACGCCCTGCGGCATCTCGCCGGTCGGCGAGAGGCGCACCAGCTCGAAGCGGCCGCCCGGCTCCTGGCCCGCGCGCAACTGCTGCACGAATTCCGAATGCGCCGGGTTGTCGTCGCTCATCAGCACGGTGAGGCTGGGGGCGGCGGCCGCGCGGCTGGCCATCGACAGGCCGAGCAGGCCGACCGCGACGCCCGCGGTCAGGCCGAAGGCCAGCGCCGCGCGCACTGCGCCGCGCAGCCTTCCGGGGAAGGGATGGAAGAGGTGTTTCGCGACGACGGACATGTGACTGCTTCTGCAGCGAGGGTGCATGACCCAATGTAAGGAGACGCCCTGTTTCGCGCGATAAGGCGGAGGGGCTATGTCCGTCCCCGCGACCCTGTGTCAGTGTGATGAAGTTCACACCGCGGCGGCCGCACGGCCTATGTCAGATGGCGTAGGGCCGTTGTCAGCCGAAACAGGCCTTGACCTTGCGCCGCAAAGGCTCTTGCGGCCCCAGCCCGCTCTCGCGGCGTTTCTGGCCGCAATCGCCGTGCCGGATGGCTGGCGTTGTGCTGTTGTTCTCATCCTCTCCAACCGACAGCAGCCGATGTCGTTGACGTGCTGCTTGCGCAACTTGATTGCGCAACGCACGATGGGATCGAAGCGGCCCACACAAGCTGGATCCGTGCGGCACATGCGCGGAAATCACGATGACTCCTCGAGGAAATTGAAGATGAAGTTCAAGAATTACGCTGCGATCGTTGCGCTCTTCCTCCTGGCACGGCCCGCTCTTTCAACGGAAATCCCGGAAGCCAGCGGCAAATTTCGCGCCCAGTTGATCAAGGAGAACACCGCCAGCTGCGTTGCAGGTATTGAGGTGAAACCTGAACTGCGCGCGTTGTTCACGCGCAAAACGATCGAGGCGTTTTGCACATGCCGTCAGCGATACAGAGCGGATGTCATTTCACAAGCCGCGAAGATGGACAAGCGCGGCAAAGCTGTTGAAGACGAAGCGCACGAGTACGCGCAGGCGAAGTGCAGTCACATCTTGACCCAGCAGCTTGAGCATGAATGAGCGTCACGTCCGGTGTGGGGTATCGGTCGCAGTTCCATGTCTGATGCAGTGAGGCTTTCCATCCACGGGGCCGGGCGGATTGCCCCCTGTTTTCATGCGACGGCGACCCATTCGACAAGTTGGGTCTCATAGTGCGTCCCAAGCCTTTCCAAGACTTCAGGCTGTTGTTCGTAGTACTCGGAATCCTGTCGTTCGAATCGGTCTTCAGCTGCGAGGTCCGCATACGCTTGAAGCGACTCGGTTTGTGGGACGGGCTGGCTCACGAGATCCGCCCAGCAGTCTCGCAGCAGCTCAGCCTGCCTGTCTGCCCCGATCGTTCGCAGAGCTTCAAGTGTTTCAGGGACAGAGGCGCTTCCCCGGTTGTGAAAGTACTGAAGGTGCCCACCGTTTTGCACCTCTGCGTCGTAGATGTAGGCCAGCCAAAATGACTTCAAGCCTGGAAGCGTCTGCGCCTCCTTGTGTTCCGCGAGGTACATGACCAAGGCCCAAAGGCGAGCATCCTTGTCGTTCGCGAGTTCCGACGATGGGATCGTGGTCAAAGACGGCATGAATATCTCATTGGCGATTGGCGATTGGCGATTGGTGACGCCGGCATTTGATCCTCTGGAACGCAGCCGTTCAAGGCAGATGCCCGCCGGCACTGCTCGACTGCGGCTATTCGGCTATTCGGCTATTCCACGACGTTCAGCAGCGCCGCGGCGCGCTGCGCGTGAATCGATTGGCGCAGCACCCGCGGCGAGACCGGCTTGTAGAGCACCGCGATGCCGGCGCTCGCCACTTCGCGGAGGCGATCGGGCTTGGTCTCGCCGGTGACCAGGAGGCGCGCCGTGCCGGGGCCGATGCCGCGCGGATGACGCTCCAGCGCGGCGATCACATCGAGCCCGTTGTCGCCGCCCTGCAGCAGCAGGTCGCTCACCACCACGTCGGGCGGCTCGGCCCAGGTGTCGGCCAGCGCGAGCGCCTCGGCGCGGGTCTGCGCGACCAGCACCTCGGCGCCCCAGTTGGCGAGCACCACGGAAAGCCCTTCGAGGATCGTGCGCTCATCGTCGATCACCAGGATGCGCAGGTTCGCAAGGCTCGGTTCCCCGTCCTCCATGCCGGCGGCCACCGGCGACGGCGCGGGCGACGGCAGCGCGGCCGGTGCCGAGCGCACCAGCACCCGCACGCAGGTGCCCTTGTGCAGCCGCGAGCTGAGCTCCACCCGCGTGTTCAGCAGTTCGGTCAGCCGCTGCACCGTCGCGAGGCCCAGGCCCATGCCGCGCGCACCGCGCGCCGACGGCCGGCCGGCCGGCTCCACCTGATAGAACTCCTCGAACACCCGCGTCTGGTGCTGCGCGGCGATGCCCACGCCGGTGTCGACCACGTCGATGCGCACGCCCTTGCCGCGGCGCCGCGCGCCGATGAGCACGCCGCCTTCGAGCGTGTGGCGCAGCGAGTTCGACACCAGGTTGTTCAGGATGCGCGAGAGCATCACGTAGTCGCAGCGTACCCACAGCTCGGTCTTGCGCGCCACCAGCCGGAGGCCCTGCTGCTCGGCCACCGGGCGGAAGTTGCGGCTGATTTCGTCGAACAGGCGGTCCAGCGGAAAGTCGGCCCACTGCGGCTGCAGCACGCCGGCATCGAGCTGCGACAGGTTCAGCAGTTCCGAGAAAAGCCGGTCCAGCGATTCGACGCATTCGCGGATGTGGCCGATGCGCTGCAGCTTCACCGGATCGGTCTCGCCGTTGGCCAGCCCGTCCGAGAAAAGCGTGAGCGCATGCAGCGGCTGGCGCAGGTCGTGGCTCGCCGCCGCCAAGAGGCGCGTCTTGGCCTGGCTCGCCACTTCGAGCAGCGCGTTCTTGCGCGCCAGCTCGGCCGTGGCCTCGTTGATGCGGCTTTGCAGCAGCCGGCGGCTCTCGGCGAGCGCGCGCGCCGCCTGGTTGAATCCCAACTGCAGGTGCTGCACCTCGGACGTGCCTTCGATCGCCACGCTCGCGTCCTCGCCCGCGCCCAGGCGGTCGACCGCCTTGCCGAGCGCACGGATCGGCTCGCTGATGCGCCGCGCCGCCCACCAGCCGGCCAGCCCGACGCCCAGCAGGCTGATCGCCAGCACCACCGCCACGTTGAGCCACACCGAGCGGCGGGCGTTCTGCACCGCGGAGAGGCTGATCTCGACCATCACCTTGCCGTTGTGGCGCCCGTCGTCGGCCACGATCGGCACCACCACCTGCAGGCCCTCGCCGCGCGCGCGGTCGACGGTTTCGGAATTGGCCACGATCTCGCCGTCTTCCGTCCAGATCTGCACCTGCTGCACATGCGGCTGGTAGGTGCCCGACTGCGCCGTGCGCTGCAGGGCGCGCTTGTCCATGCGCGAGAGCGGCGCCTGCGCCACCGTGGCCACCTGCAGCGCCACCGTCTGCGCATTGGCGCGCATCAGTTCGGTGAGGTTGCCCAGGTGCTGGCGCGTCAGCACGGCGATGGCCGTCAGCGTGGCCGCGGTCGCCGGCACCAGCGCCAGCAGGATCAGCTGCTGGGCGAAGGTGAGGCGGGCGAGCCCACGCAGGACGCGGAAGTTCCAGTTCATCGAGGTCTTGAGTCCATGGGCCGCGAGCTTAGGAGCCCAACGCCAAACATGGAAGACAGGAAAAACATCACAAAATTAACTTGTATTTGCTATTTAATGGCGTCCGCGTTGCCCATGTTAGATCCGCTGGTGCGCAGCGGCCCTACGCCTTTCGGCCCAAAAAATGCTGGTTTCCATGCGCTGCCTTGTCGTTGTTCCCGCCGTTCTTCGTACCGTGTTGCGGGCGGCGGCCCTGGCGTTTTTGGTCGGCCTGCCGATGGCTGCCGCAGCGCAGACGGCCCCTCCGGACAGCGCCCCGGTGCGCTTCGGCATCCTGCCGCTGGGCGGCGCCTTCGAGTCGCGCAGCGACTGGGACCCGCTGCTGGCCGAACTGAGCCGCGCCATCCATCGTCCGGTGAGCGTGCTCTCGGTCAATTCATACGAGGCGCTGGAGCAGGCGATCCAGCGCGACGAGGTCGACATGGCCTTTCTCTCCGGAAAGATGGCGCTGGACGCCGTGACCCAGCGCCGCATGAAGGTGGTGGCGCAGGTCGTGCGGCACGACGGCCTGCCCGGCTACCGGGCGCTGCTGCTGGCGCGCAAGACGCCGCCGCTCAACACGTTGAAGGGCCTGCTCGACCAGCCCGACCGCTGGCGCCTCGCGCGCGGCGAGAAGCAGTCGGTGTCCGGCTTCATCGTGCCCCAACTGCAGCTTTTCTTGCCGAACCACATCGTGATGGAGACCCGCTTTTTGAGCGAGGTCGTCGGCACCCACCAGACCAACGCGCTCGCCGTGGCCAACAGCGAGGCCGATGTGGCCACCAACAATTCGGCCGACTTCGAGCGCTTCAAGCTGCGCTTTCCGGCCGAAGCGCAGCGGCTGCAGGTGCTGTGGGAGTCGGAACTGATTCCCCACGCGCAGATCGTGGTGCGGCGCGAATATCCGGCCGAACTGCGAAGCCGCGTGCAGGCCTTCTTGACCGCCTACGGCCGCGGCAAGGGCCCGCGCGGCGATGCCGAGCGCGTGGTGCTCAAGTCGCTGCACGACCTGGCCGGCTTCGTGGCGGCCGACAACAGCTCGCTGCAACCCGCGGCCAAGCTCGCTTACCAGTTGGCCAAGCAGAACGCCGTGACGGCCCAGTTCGTGAACGACGCCGCCAAGCAGGCCCGGCTCCAACGCATAGAGAACGGCTACGCCGAGCAGGTCAGCGTGCTCAGGGACATCGCGCCTTGACCGATCCGCGCAACACTCGACCGCCCGGCACGACGACAGCGCCTCGCGTGCGCAGGGCATCGGGTGCTCCCCGCAGCGAAATCAGGGAGGAGGCCGCAGCCCGGGGGACATTCGCGGAGGGGAGTACCCGGTGGTCTGTGCACCCGCCCTGAACAGCAGCAAGCAGCACTCCTCAACAAGCCAAGCCGCGACATGCCCCCCGCACTCAAGTACCTGCTGACAGCCGCCTTCATTGCAGCCACCGGGCTGCTCCCGCCGTCGCTCGCCCTGGCGCAAGCAGTGAACGAGAAGCCGGTCCAGACGATCCGCTTCGGCGTGCTCCCGCTCGGCGGCACTGTCGAGTCGCGCGCCCTGTGGACGCCCTTCATGGCCGACATGAGCCGCTCCCTCGGCATTCCGGTCAATGCGTACTCGGTGCCGTCGTACGAGGAACTCGACCGCGCCATCGGCAAGGACGAGATCGACATGGCCTTTCTCTCCGCCAAGATGGCGCTGGATGCCGTGATGCAGCGCCGCATGAAGGTCGTGGCCCAGATCGCGCGGCGCCCCGGCATGCCCGAGCACCGCGCGGTGCTGCTCGCGCGCAAGGCCGGCCCGCTCAACACCCTGGAAGGCATGCTCGCCCAGCCCGAGCGCTGGCGCCTCGCGCGCGGCGACAGCCGTTCGGTCACCGGCTTCGTCGTGCCGCAGAGCCAGTTGTTCCTGCCGAACAACATCGAGATGGAAACCCGCTTTCGCAGCGAATTCGTCGGCACCCACCAGGCCACCGCGCTCGCCGTGGCCAACGGCGACGCCGACGTGGCCACCAACAACACCACCGACCTCGAGCGCTTCCGCCAGCAGTTCCCCATCGAGGCCGAACGGCTCCAGGTGATCTGGGAGTCCACCCCGCCTCCCGGCGCGCCGATGGTGGTGCGGCGCAACTACCCGCCCGAGTTCCAGGCGAAGCTGCAGAACTTCCTCATCACCTACGGGCAGGGCAAGGGCCCGCACGCCGATGGCGAGCGTGAAGTGCTCAAGAACCTGCGCGCGGCCTACGGCTATGTCGCGGCCGACGACAGCGCGCTTTTGCCCGAGGCGCGGCTGGAGTACGAACTCGGCAAGCAGCGCGCCATGGCCGCCGCCTGGGTGAACGAGGCGGCGCGCGCCCAGCGGCTGCAGCGCATCGAGAAAGCGTATGCGGAGCAGGTGCAGACGCTGCGTGCCGGCGGGCGCTGACACATCGCCGGGACGGCCCGCCTAGTCCCTTCGCCGTAGCTCCAAACCCCTTCGTCTAGGCCATTAGGCGGATTTGCCCGCCGCCCTCCGCGCCGGAAACTTCGTGTTTCTTTCAGGCAACCCTTGCCGTTGACGGAGTGCGGATGAGTTGGCGAACAAAAGTGGTCTGGAGCGAGGGGATGCTGTTGCAGCCTCAGCACCTGCAGCAGAGCGAGCGTCATGCCGACCATGCGAGGCATGTGCTCTTGCGTTCGACCACGCCCTACGCCTGGGGCTTTGCCGAACTCGAGATCGACCAGGCGGCCCTCACGCTGGGCAAGCTCGCACTCGTGCGCGCGGTCGGCATCTTCGGCGACGGCACGGTGTTCGACATGCCGGCGGTCGATCCGCTGCCCGAACCCATCGACATTCCCTCCACGATGCGCGACGAGCCGGTGGTGCTCGCGCTGCCGCTGCGCCGCGCCGGTGCGCGCGAGGCCGACGCGGAAGAATATGAAGAGCTGGTGCGCCACCGGGTGCTCGAGTCCGACGTGCCCGATTCCAACACCGCCGGCGAGCGCACCGCGATGCTGCAGCTCGGGCAGCTCCACACGCGCCTCATGCGCGCCAGCGAAGCCACCGACGCCTGGACCACCATGGGCGTCGCCCGCGTGGTCGAGCGCCGCACCGACAACCAGGTGCAGCTCGATCGCGGGATGCTGCCGCCGCTGCTCGACGTGGCCGGCCATGCGGTGATCCGCGCCTGGCTCGACGAACTGCTCGGCCTGCTGCGCCAGCGCGGCGAGGCGCTCGCCGGCCGCATGACGCAGGGCGGCACCGGCGGCGTGGCCGAGATCGCCGACTTCATGCTGCTGCAGGCGGTGAACCGCAACGAGGCCATCTTTGCGCACCTCGCGAAGAGCGCGATGCTGCACCCGCAGCATTTCTTCGAACATGCGCTCGGCCTCGCCGGCGACCTGTCGAGCTTTCGCGATACGCGCCGCGTCGCGCGCTTCGGTCCCTATATTCATGACGACCTCGCGCTGAGCTTCCGCCCGGTGATGGACGACCTGCGCCGTAGCCTCTCGATGGTGTTCGAGCAGTCGGCCATCCGCATCGAGCTGCACGACCGCAAGCACGGCGTGCGCGTGGCGATGGTCACGGACGTGGAACTGCAGCGCAAGGCCACCTTCGTGCTCGCGGTGAACGCGAACATGCCGAGCGAGGCGCTGCGCGCGCGCTTCCCGACGCAAGTGAAGATCGGCCCGGTCGAGCGCATCCGCGACCTCGTGAACCTGGCGCTCCCGGGCGTCACGCTCACGCCGATGCCGGTTGCGCCGCGCCAGATTCCCTTTCACACGGGCGCCAACTACTTCGAACTCGAAACGCGCAACAGCGATTTGTGGCGCCAGCTCGAGCAATCCGGCGGCATCGCGATGCACATCGCCGGCGACTTCCCGGGCCTGGACCTCGCCTTCTGGGCCATTCGTTCCTAGCCCCAGCGGCTGACGGAAACGGAACACCATCATGAGCACACCTCCCGACCCCTTTGCCGCCTTCGAGTCGGAGCGCACGGTCATCAAGCCCAAGCCGCGCACGCCGGCCGGCACGCCGCCGGCCGCTGCGCCCGCACCGTTCTTCGGCGGTGCCGATCCGACGCCGGCCGTGGAAGTCGGCGAGATCGGGCTGCTCAATCCGCTGGTCTCCGCCGCGGGCAAGCTGCTGGTGCTGATCGGCAAGCTGCGCAACCTCGCGCAGCCGCCCAACGTGCCGGCGCTGCGCGCCTCCACCGCCGATGCGGTGAACCAGTTCGATGCCAGCGCCCGCCGCTCGGGCGTGAGCAACGAATCGGTGCTCGCCGCGCGCTACGTGCTGTGCACCGCGCTCGACGAAGCCGTGGCCAACACGCCCTGGGGCGTGCAGGCCGGCTGGAACAAGCAGAGCCTGCTTGTCCAGTTCCACAACGAGACCTGGGGCGGCGAAAAGGTGTTCCAGCTCCTGGCCAAGCTCGCGCAGGACGTGCCCACGCACCGCCAGTTGCTCGAACTCATCTACAGCGTGCTCGCACTCGGCTTCGAAGGCCGCTACCGCGTGGTCGACAACGGCCGCGCGCAACTCGACTCGGTGCGCCAGCGCCTGGCCGACCTGATCGCCAAGGACCGTCCGGCTGTCGAGCCCGAGCTTTCGCCGCACTGGCGCGGGCAGGGCGCGGGCACGGTGCGGCTGCGCGAGTCGCTGCCGTTGTGGGTGTTCGCGGCGGGCTTCGCGTTCCTGCTCGCGCTCGCGTGGGTGGGCATGCAGATCATGCTGAACCAGCGCTCCGACACCACGTACGCGGCCGTCTCTGGCCTGCGCGTGCCCAACATCCAGATCGCGCCCCCGGCACCGCCTGCGAAGACGCCGCGCCTCGCGCGCTTCCTAGAACCAGAGGTGAAGCAGGGCCTCGTCACCGTCACCGACGAGGCCGACCGCAGCGTGGTGCGCCTGCGCGGCGACTCGTTCTTCGGCTCCGGCAGCGCCGAGCCGATGGCCGCCTCGCTGCCGGTGCTGCGCCGCATCGGGCAGGCGCTGGCCGAGGTGAAGGGCGACGTGCTCATCACCGGTCACTCCGACAACCAGCCGATCCGGTCGCTGCGCTATCCGTCGAACTGGCACCTCTCGGCCGCGCGCGCCGATGCGGTGAAGGGCGCGCTCACCACGCTGGTCGACCCCGCGCGCATGCGCTCCGACGGCAAGGCCGACGCCGAGCCAGTGGCCGCCAACGACACGCCCGCCAACCGCGCGCGCAACCGCCGCGTGGACATCGTGCTGCTGACCGAGCCCGAGCGCATTGCCTCCGCTTCGCCGGTGGCACCTGCGCCGGCTGCTCCCGTTCCAGGAGCGACGAAATGATCAAGAAAATCTTCGGCTTCCTGTTCAGCCCGCTGCTGCTGACGCTGCTCGCGCTCATCGTCGTCGGCCTTTTGATCTGGTGGATCGGCCCGCTGGTGAAGATCGGTTCGCTCGCGCCGCTCGAAAGCGAAATGGCGCGCTGGCTGCTCATCGGCGCCATCGTGCTCATCGTGGTGCTGCGCGTGCTGTGGCGGCGCTGGCGCGCGCGCCGTGCGAGCCAGCACCTGACCGACGGCCTCATGAAAGCGCCGACGGTGAAGACCGACGCACCGGCCAACGGCGAGCAGAAGATCCTCGACACGCGCTTCAGCGAAGCCGTCGCCACCTTGAAGCAGATGCGCCTGCACGCCGCCGGCAAGAAGCCGGGCTGGCGCGACTGGATGTCGATCTCGGGCGGCAGCTATCTGTACGACCTGCCTTGGTACGTGTTCATCGGCGCGCCCGGTGCGGGCAAGACGACGGCGCTCGTGAACTCGGGCCTCTCGTTCCCGCTCGCCGAGAAGTTCGGCCCCGGCGCGATCCGCGGCGTGGGCGGCACGCGCAACTGCGACTGGTGGTTCACCGATGAGGCCGTGCTCATCGACACCGCCGGCCGCTACACCACGCAGGACAGCCACCAGACCGAGGACAAGAACGCATGGGAAGGCTTCCTCGGCCTGCTCAAGAAGGCGCGCCCGCGCCGTCCGCTGAACGGCGTGTTCCTCACGGTGAGCGTCGCCGACCTGCTGAGCCAGGGACCCGAGCAGCGCACGCAACTCGCCGCATCGATCCGCGCGCGTTTGCTCGAACTCGACAGCAAGCTCACCACGCGCCTGCCGGTGTACGTGCTCGTCACCAAGAGCGACTTGCTCTATGGCTTCACCGACTACTTCGACGACCTCGGCAAGGAACATCGCGCGCAGGTCTTCGGCTTCACGCTGCCGGCCGACGAGAACGTGCAGACCGAAGAGAAGGGCCTCTCCACCGCCTTCCACCGCGAGTTCGCGCTGCTGCACAACCGGGTGAACGACGGCCTCATTCCGCGCATGCAGCGCGAGACCGACGGCGGGCGGCGCGCGGCGATCTTCGGTTTTCCCGCCCAGTTCGGCTCCATCGGCTCGCTGCTGTCGGACCTGCTCGACCAGGTGTTCACCGGCTCGCGCTTCGCGCAGCCGCCGTGGGTGCGCGGCGTGTACTTCACCAGCGGCACGCAGGAAGGCAGCCCCATCGACCGCGTGATGGGCAGCCTGTCGCGCAGCTTCGGCATCGAGCGCGCGATGCTTGCGCCGCAGAAGTCGAGCGGCCGCAGTTACTTCCTCACATCGCTCTTGCGTGACGTGGTGTTCCCCGAGCAGCGCCTCGCGGGTGCCGACGTGAAGCTGGAGCGCCGCCGCCATCTGGTGCGCATGACGAGCGTGGCCGCGATGACGCTGGTCACCGTCGGCCTCATCGCGGGCTGGGGCTACAGCACCTGGCAGAACACGAACTACCTGAAGTCGGTCGAGGCGCGCGCCGTGCCTGCGCAGAAGAGCCTGGCCAACCTGCCGGTGCAGCTGCAGAACCTGGTCGAAGTCGCGCCCGTGATGCAGGGCATACGCGACATCTGGAAGACACCCGAGAACCGCCAGGGCGATGAGCCGCTCAGCATGACGCTGGGCCTCTACCAGGGCGACAAGCTCGATGCCGCCGCGCGCCTTGCGCACCAGCGCGCGCTCAACGACGTGTTCTTGCCGCAGATCGCCAAGCGCATCGAGGACCAGCTGCGCACCGCGCAGAAGGACAACCTCGAGTACACCTACGAAGCGCTCAAGAGCTATTTGATGCTCTACCAGCCCGAGCACTTCGACCCCGAGGCGCTGAAGGCCTGGATCACGCTCGACTGGGCGCGCAGCCTGGACCGCGGCATTCCCGAGGAGCAGCGCATGGCCCTCGAAGAGCAGCTCGACGTGCTCATCGCCCAAGGCCCGCCGCGCTCGCCGCTCAAGATGGACGAGAACCTGGTGCGCAGCGTGCGCGCCGTGCTCGCGAGCTACCCGCTGGAACAGCGCGTGTTCAGCCGCCTGAAGCGCCAGCGTGCGACCAAGGACATTCCGGGCTTCAGCGTGGCGACGGCCGCCGGCCCCTCGGCGCCGCTCGTGTTCGAGCGCATCAGCGGCAAGCCGTTGACCGAAGGCGTGCCGGGCATGTTCACCTACGACGGTTATCACAAGCGCTTCCAGAACGAAGTGACGGTGCTCACCGGCCTGCTCGCCGCCGAAGACCCGTGGGTGCTCGGACAGGACAAGGGTGCCGCCGACCGCCTGCGCGACGTGGCCGCACTCGGCGCGCTGACCGACCGCGTGCGGCGCCTGTACCTCGCCGAATACGTGAAGCAGTGGGAAGCGCTGCTCGGCGATGTGCGGCTGATTCGCGCCACGGGTCTCGACAAGAACATCGAGGCCGCGCGCATCCTCTCGGGCGTGAGCTCGCCGCTCGCGAACTTCCTGCGCGCCGTGGTGAAGGAGACCACGCTGATCCCCGCCGATCAACCCAAGGACGTGGTGAGCAAGGCCACCGCCACCGTCGCCAGCACCCGCAAGGGCCTGGAAGACCTGTTCGGCGGCGACCCCAACAAGCCGGTCGCAAGCGGCAAGCGCATCGAGAGTATCGTGGACGATCGCTTCGAACCGTTGCGTCGCCTGGTCACCGCCGCGGCGCCCGGCCAGCCCGCGCCGCTCGACGATGCGCTGAAGCTCTTCAACGAGGTGTACGTGTACCTCAACGCGGTCGACACGGCCGTGAAGGGCCGCACCTCGCCGCCGCCCGGCGATGTGGCCGGCAAGCTCAAGGCCGATGCGGGGCGCCTGCCCGAGCCGGTGCGCTCGATGGTCGAGAACCTGAGCCAGTCGGGCGCCGCGCAGGCGCAGGTGGCCGAACGCGGCAACCTGAGCCAGGACCTGCGCCCGGTGACCGAGTTTTGCGCGCGCGCGATTGCGGGCCGCTATCCGTTCTCGCCGACGAGCAAGCGCGATGTGCTGCCCGAGGACTTCGGCCAGATGTTCGGCGCCGGCGGGTTGATGGACGACTTCTTCCAGAAGCGGCTGGCCGCGTTGGTCGACACGAGCACGCGGCCGTGGCGCTACAAGCCCGTGGCCGAGCGCGGCGCGATCACCACGCAGGCGCTCGCGCAGTTCGAGCGTGCGGCGCGCATCAAGGACATCTTCTTCCGCGCCGGTGGCCGCGGGCCTTCGATGCGGCTGGACTTCAAGCCGGTGGAGATGGATGCCGGCATCACGCAGTTCATCCTCGATGTCGATGGGCAGCTTGTGAAGTACGCGCATGGCCCAGTGGTGCCGATGGCTGTGCAGTGGCCGGGGCCGAAGGGCAGCAACCAGGTGCGCATTCAGGTGAGTCCGCCGTCGACGACCGGCAGTTCGGGCTCGGCGGTCGATGGGCCGTGGGCGCTGTTCCGGGCGCTGGACGATGGGCAGCTTGAAGCTGGTGATGCGCCGGAGAAGTTCTTCATCACCTTCCAGGTTGGCGCGCGCAAGACGCGGTTTGAAGTGACGACGAACAGCGTGCAGCATCCGATTCGCTTGCGCGAGCTGCGGGAGTTTTCTTGTCCGGAGGGGTTGTGAGTTTGGCCACTTCTTCTTCCTCTTCATCTCTCTTTACCTCGACTGAATTGCCTGGGTGGTTTGGCAAATTGCCGGGGATGGGGGACTTTGCGCATCGGCGGTTGCCGGAGTCGTTTCGCACGGTGTGGGATCAGTGGTTGCAGCGGGGGCTTGCCCGGCTGCGGGATCGGCATGCGGACTGGACTACCTACTACCTTGAGGCGCCGATCTGGTGTTTTGCGTTGGGGCCTCAAGTCGCTGGCGAGCGCGCGTGGATCGGGGTGTTGATGCCTTCTGTCGATGGGGTGGGGCGGTACTTTCCGTTCACCCTTGCTGTTGAACTGGCTGGCGATGTGTCGGATGCGCTTCAGGGTGAGGCGCTGGTTGCCGCGCTGCAGTGGTGGGCTTTGGCGACTCAGGCTGCGCTTGAGGGACTGGATGGGGATCTCGATGCGCTGAGATTCGATGCCGTGCTTGGACGGCTGTTCGTGGCTGCTGCTGCCGGTTCTGTCGATGGCGTCGAGTTGCTGGAAATGCCTGCGGCGGGGGCTTCTTTGTGGCTTGGCGATCCGGCTGTTGAAGGTGGGGTTCGGATGCTTGCGACTGGGCTGCCTCGCGATGCGCAGTTCGAAGCTTTGTTTCTTGGGGGTGGGGAATGACTTCCTTGCTTCCTTTTGTTTTCCGAGGCCGGGTCTCGCCCCGGCGGGCGACCTACTTTTCTTTGCTTCGCCAAAGAAAGGTAGGCAAAAGAAAGGCGACCCTGCTGTCTGCGACCCTTCGCTGCGCTACGGGCAACCTGCGGTGCTCGCGGTTCGCGGGGTCTCGCAGAACTCGCTTCGCTCAAACAACTGCGAGCCCTGATCCGCGAACCGCTGCGCTCCTCGGCGCAGCCAGAAGGGCTTTGGGGACCAGCAGGCCATCGCTGCGCTCGGCCAGCTCACGGGCCTTCGCTGCGCTCGGCGCTCAAGGCGCCCCCGGTCGTCGCTTCGCTGAGCGCAGCAATTGCCAACAGCACCTAACAACCAACTCAAGGCAGACACGCGCAGCGTGTCTGCCCTTCGGGCCGAGCGAAGCAATGGCCCGTTCGGTATCTACCCCCCTCTGGCTGCGCCGAGGAGCGGAGCGTTTCGCGGATCAGGGCCGCAGCTGTTTGAGCGAAGCGAGTTCTGCGGACCCCGCGAAACGCGAGCACCGCAGGTTGCCCCGTAGCGAAGCGCAGGGGTCGCAGACAGTGGGGTCGCCTTTTCTTTGCTTACGTTCTTTTGGCGAAGCAAAAGAAAGTAAGTCGCCTGCCGGGGCGACACCCGGCCTCGGAAAACAAATTCAAAAAGGCGTTCACCCCGCAGGAGCAGGTCGATGACCGACAACGCCCCCCCGCCGGAAGACGACCGCACAAGGGTCGTCTCCAGACCCGCGCCGCAGCAGACAACGGCCAGCGGCGACACCGCCGCAACCGTAATCAGCGCAGGCGTGACAAGCCTCTCCAACGTCCCGGTCACAAGCCCCGCATCAGCAACGCATGAAGCAGGCCTCCTCCCCGTAGGCAGCCGCCTAGCAGAGTTCGAGATCACAAGAGTCATAGGCCAAGGCGGCTTCGGCGTCGTCTACGAAGCCTGGGACCACGACCTCGAACGCGTCGTCGCCATCAAGGAGTACCTGCCAACCTCTCTCTCGACAAGGCAGAACGACGGCACCGTCGTCCCCCTCTCGGAGCGGCACAGAGAAACCTTCGACCTCGGCATGCGCAGCTTCATCAACGAAGCCCGCCTCCTCGCCCAGTTCGACCACCCGTCACTGCTGAAGGTCTACAGGTTCTGGCAAGAGCGCGGCACCACCTACATGGTGATGCCCTTCTACCGAGGCGACACGCTGAGAGAAGCACTGGTCGCCATCCCCGCGGGCGTCGACGAGTCATGGCTCATCCGCATCATGGATGGCGTGACCCAGGCGCTCGGCGTGATGCACAACGCCAACTGCTACCACCGCGACATCGCGCCCGACAACATCATCCTGCTCGAAGGCTCCGGCCGTCCGGTGGTGCTCGACTTCGGCGCCGCGCGCCGCGTGATCACAGACAAGACGCAGGCGATCACCGTCATCCTGAAACCCGGCTACGCGCCCATCGAGCAGTACGCCGAGATGCCCGACATGTCGCAAGGCGCATGGACCGATGTCTACGCGCTCGCGGCCGTGATGCACGTGGCCGTGTGCGGCCGCGCGCCGCCGCCTTCGGTGGCGCGGCTCCTGTCCGACAGCTACGTGCCGCTCGCGGGCAACGACATCCTTCGCCAGCGCTACAGCTTGAAGCTGCTGCAGGCGATCGATGCGGGCCTGGGCGTGCGGCCCGAGCAGCGGCCGCAGTCGATGGCTGACCTGCGCGCGGCGCTCGACCTGGAAGTCGGCCACAGCATCGCGCCGACGCCGCGCACGCAGCCGCCTTCGGGCGCGCGCACCGGTGGCGGGAACAACAACACGGGCTCGAACGCGAACGCCGCCACGGTGATAGCCGGCAAGAAGGCGCCACCGCCACCGGCGCCCGCACCCGGCAGCGGCAACAGCGGCGCGGGCAAGGGCAAGGCCGTTGCCGCCATCGCCTCGATCGCCGTCGTTGCCGCCGTCGCGGGCGGCGGCTGGTGGTGGTACCAGGGCCGCGCGGGCGGAACCGACAAGCAGGACGTCGCCATCGCCACGCCGCCACCGCCGCTGGAGAACGTCACGAAGCTGGACCCTCCGCCGCCTCCACCTCCGCCACCGCCTCCTCCGGCAGCACCGCGCACGCCGCTCGAATCGCTGCAGTCGCTCGCGGCCGGCGCCGCGCCGGGCTTCGAGGTCACGGCCACGGCGAAGAAGCCCGAGGTCAACATCGGCAAGGACAAGCTCGCCTTCGAGGTCCGCAGCAAGCGCGACGGCTTCGTCTACGTGTTCCTCCTGTCCAGCGGCGGCGAGATGTTCCTCTTGTTCCCGAACCTGCTGGACAAGTACAACAAGATCAACGCCAACAGCGCGCTCGCGCTGCCGCGCGCCTCGTGGCCGATGGACGCGGGCGGGCCCGCCGGCACCAACCAGTTCGCGGTGCTCGTCAGCGAACACGAGCGCGACTTCAGTGCTTCCGGCGTGCAGAACGACGGCGTGTTTCCGCAGTTCCCGCTGCCGGTGCTCTCGGCGCTCGAAGCCACGCGCGGCACCGGCCCGTCGCCGCTGCTGGGCAAGCCGACCTGCGCGCCCGGCGCCCCGTGCAACGACGTCTATGGCGTCGCGAATTTCAAAATCGTCGAGAAGTAATCGTCTGTAGACGTTGGCCCATCGGCTCGATGGCCGCTTTTTTCGGACAAGGAGACTTTCATGCATACCTCTTCACAGTCGCCACGCTTCACTGGCTCCACGCTGATCCGCTGGGCCGCCTTCGCAGCCGTCGCGTCGCTGGCGGGCTGCGTCAACCCGCCGCCAGCGGCTACCACCACCGACACGACGGCCGCGACCGACACGTCATCGACCACCAGTTCGCGCCCCGCCTCCACCGGCGCCAGCGTGGCCGGCCAGGCGCGCACCTTCTCGACACAACTCGCCACCTACACCGCGGTGAGCTTCGATGCGATGCCGGGCTGGTCGCGCGACGATTTCTCCGAGACCTGGCCCGCATTCCTCGGCAGCTGCAAGGTGCTCACCGGCCGCGGCGCCGAGTGGAAAGAGGTGTGCGACCGCGCCGGCAAGGTCGACGGCAAGAACCGCAACGCCATCCGCGGCTTCTTCGAGAGCGAGTTCTCGGCCTACCAGATCCGCGACGACGACCGCAAGCCCGATGGCGTGGTCACCGGCTACTTCGAGCCCGAGATCGCGGGCAGCCGCACCTACGGCGCGCCGTTCATCTACCCCGTGTACGGCCAGCCGGAAGACATGCTGTTCGCCGATGCGCGGAAGCTCCCGGCCGGCAGCGGCACGGTGGCCGCGAAGGTCGAAGGGCGCAACGTGGTCGTGCAGACGGGCCTGAGCACGCGCGACATGGGCGCGCCCGGCCTCTATGCGCTCGACCTCTCGGCGATCACCCGCGACACGCTCGACCGCAAGGTGCGCATGCGCATCGAGGGCAAGCAACTGCTGCCGTACTACACGCGTGAAGAGATCGAGACCAAGGGCGCGCCGAATGCCAAGGTGCTGGCCTTCGTGAGCAGCGCCACCGCGCTCTACGAAATGCAGATCCAGGGCTCGGGCCGCATCAAGCTGGCCAATGGCGACACCATTCGCGTGGCCTACGCCGAGCAGAACGGCCAGCCCTTCCGTCCCACCATCGCGCAGGCCGCCAACGGCAAGCCGCGCAGCGCGGTGAAGGTGCGCGGCTCGTCGATCGAACTGCAACTCGACGACGGTGACGACGACGATGTCGGCAGCGTCGACAACAGCGTGATCCGCACCCGCGGCTTCACGCTCGCACGGCCCACCGCCAGCGGCGCGGTCGTGGTGCCGGGGCGCCGCACGGCCGGCGAAGTGGCGGGTTCGGGCATCAAGGACCCGAGCTATGTGTTCTTCAAGGAAGCGACCTCGCCATCGGGCGGACCGGTCGGCGCCTTCGGCGTGCCGCTGTCGGCGGGCCGCTCCATTGCGGTCGATCCGCGCAGCACGCCGCTCGGCTATCCGGTGTTCGTCTCGACACGCACGCCCGGCAGCGGCGCGCCGATGCAGCGCCTGACCATCGCGCAGGACACCGGCGGCGCGATCCGCGGTGCGGTGCGCGCCGACTATTTCTTCGGCAACGGCCAAGCCGCCGCGACCAACGCGCGCCGCATGAAGGAGCGCGGCCAGCTCTGGATTCTTCTGCCGCGCGGCCTCGCCGTGGCACAGGCGGCGGTGTCGTCGGCGATCCGCACGCGCGGCGCCGCGGTGGGCGCGGGCTTGCCGCAGTGCCTGGTGCCGACCGAAGGCCAGTGCGTCGATGACTGACCCGACCCTGGCTTGAACCTTGTCTCCTCATGCAGGAAACCCTCTCGTCCGCGGAAAGCACTGAACTCGTCCGCCTCTGGCGGCGGCGGCAGACGCTGTCCTCGAACGACATGGGCACCATGTACCGCATCGTTGGCGATGCGCTCGTGGCCTGCAATCCGCCCGAGCTGCAGATCCTGGGCGAAGGGCGGCAGGAGCTGGTGGCGCAGTTCATCTATGTGAAGGTGCTGCGGCTCGACGCCGATCCGGACGAGGCCGACGAGCGTGCGAGCCACAGTGCGCCCTCGACCGCCTTCGCGCTCTGCGCGTACTTCCGGCGCTACCTGATCGACTGCACGCGCGCGAGCTCGTTCCGACGCAAGCTCTCCATCGGCGACCAGATCACCGAGGCGCAGCTCGAAGACGAGATCGGTGCCGGCGACGACCTCGACGGCTGCCTCGCCGAACACGGCCTGAGCGCACAGGCGGTGCAACTGGCCGCGCGCGCCTTCATCGCCGAGCTGCCCGAGCCCGAGCGCATCCTGCTGTGCGAGGGCTTCGGCAAGGAGGCCGAAGGCGGGCTCTCGGGCATCGCCTCGCGCCATGCCATCGCCTCCTACCACTACCGCGCGGGGCGGCTGGGCCTCGTGCACAAGCGCGAGGGCCTCACCGCCGACTACGCCAAGACCCGGCTGGGCGGCTGGATCCAGCAGACCCTGGGCATCGCCATCGAGGCGGAAAACATGGCGGCGATCCTGCAGGTTTTCAAAATCCTCGGTGCTGAAGCGTCTTATGCCTGAAGACATAGCCATTCAGGAACAGACCGCCATGAACACCGAACTCTGGCCCCCGCTCAGCGTGATCCGCAACGCGTTCGAAACCGGCCACGCCGCCGTGCCCGATGCAGCAGCCGCTGGCGTGGCCACGGTGGCCATGCCGGGCACCACGTCCCAAGCCACGCCGCAGGCCGCACCCGCAGCCACGCCCGTGCTGCAGGACCTGCTGCTCCCTCTCACCGAATTGGCCCGGCGCCGCGAGGCTGTCGCCCAGCGCGGCTTTACCGCACGCTGGGCGCCGGGCCGCCTCTTGAGCGTGCTGCACGAAGGGCGGCTGCTCGGCGTGCTGCTGGACCGTTGCATCCACGGCGACCTCTGGCAGGGCTGGATGGCCGCGGGCGAGGCCGACTGGGCATCGGCCTTCGACGTGCTGCTCGAACCCGACGACGAACCCTTCGAGCCAGCCTTCGGCCTCATTCAAGCCTGGAACGTGTTGACGCTCGAACCCAGCCCGCAGCTTTGCGCCCGCGTGCTCGGCGAGGTCTCGGCCACGCGGCTCGCGGCGATCCGCGCGGTGCACGACGAGTGGGCCGAGCAGAAGGTGCTGCCCATCGCGCCCGAGCCCGGCCATATCGCGCTGCGCACCGTGGGCGGCGTGTTCTCGGTGCTCTCGGGCACGCCGCTCGGCGCGCGCGACCCGCGCGCCGACTACCAGGCGCTGTACCGCACGGTCGGTCTGCAACTGGGCTCGGCGCTGACGCCATCGGCCAAGGCCGCACCGGCCGCACCTGTTCCTCCACGCGCCCGGCCGCAAGAGCGGCCCGAGGGTGGCTGGTGGGGCAGCATCCGCCGCTGGTTCGGCGCCGATGGATGGATGCGCCCCGCATTCGCGGTGCTTGCCCTGTGCGTAGTGGTGCAGAACGTCGGCCTGCTCGGCGGGCGTGGATCGGAAGAGGACGAGGTCCGTTTTCGCAACGTGCCCACCGCGCCGGCTATGGCGCAGGCCAATCTGGTCGTGCGCTGGAAAGATGGCGTGCGCGTCGACGAGGCCGACCGGCTGCTGCGCACGATGTCGGCTGAAGTGGTCGGCGGGCCGGGCACGAACGGCGTCTGGCGTTTGCGCGTGGACGATCCGGTCGGCGGGCTGTCGATGCTCGCGGCCTCGCCACTGGTCGAATCGGCCGGGCCGGCTTCGGAGCGGCCATGACGTTGATCGGCGTGCTGCCTTGTTCCCTCTCCCGCTTGCGGGAGAGGGCTAGGGTGAGGGAAGGTGCCTTCGCAAAAGCACCGCCCTCGCTATTGCCGTCGGCCCTCACCCCAGCCCTCTCCCCAAGGGGAGAGGGAGCAACACAGCGGCGCTTGCTGCAAGCGCTCCTGATGGCGTGGCTGCTTGCCTGCAGCAGCTTTTCCTTCGCCACCCAGCGCGCCCTGCTCGTCGGCGTCTCCGAACTCGTCAACCAGCCGCAGGCCCTGTGGCTTCAGGCACCGCGCAACGACGTGATGCTCATGCGCGACGCGCTCCTGAAGCAAGGCTTCGCGCCCGCCGACATCACCGTGCTCGCCGACGGCGTGAGCGGCTCGGCGCTGCCGGAATCGCAAGCGATCCACGAAGCCCTCGGCCGCCTGCTCGCGCAGTCGAAAAGCGGCGATTTCGTGCTGCTCTATTTCTCCGGACACGGCACGCGGCTGCGTGACAGCAGCAAGCGCTACCAGGAGCCCGACGGCCTTTCCGAGAACTTCCTCGCCCGCGATGTGCGCGGCACGCTGGGCGCCGACACTGCCCTGACCGGCGACCTGCGCGATGCCGACTTCGACGCATGGATCCAGGCCTTTCTCGCGCGCAACGTGTTCGTCGCCTCCGTCTTCGACACCTGCTCGGCGAACTCGATGACGCGCAGCACGACCGATGCGCCGCCCATCGCCGATGGCCCGCCTGGTGACGAGGTGCGCTGGCGGGGCCTGCGCACCGCGCAACTGATCGGCGCGCCCGGCCCCGCAGCGCGCGTTGCCATGACGCGCCCCGTCGTCACCGACCCGGTGCCGCGCGCGCGTTACGTCGCGCTCTTCGCCTCGGAGAGCCACCAGATCACCCCCGAGCTGCGCCTGCCGCGCAAGAACCGCAACGCGCGCCCGCAGGGCCTTTTGACCTGGGCCGTGGTGGAGGCGCTCTCGCGCAAGCCCGCCACCTGGCGCGATCTGTTCGACGGCGTGCTGGCCGTCTATCCGCCGGTGATCGACGAACTCGCGCAGCGCTTCCCAACGCGCGAGCTGCCCTCGCCGGTGGCCGAGGGCAACCTCGACGCGCCGATCTTCGCCAACCGCGCGCAGGCCGTGACGACGCGCCCCGTGTGGCGCGCGCAGCGCTCGGGTGACACGCTCACGCTGCAGGCCGGCCAGCTCGATGGGCTCGTGGTGCAGCAGCCGTTGCGCGTGCTGGCCACGATGGACGACGGCACCGTGCGCAGCGCCGAAGGCACGCTCGTGCAGGCCTTCAACGACAAGGCGCGCATGGCGGTGCCAGCCGCGCTGCGCGAACTGCCCGGGGCCGCGCTCTGGAACATCACGCCGCTCGGCGAACCGGCCGCCGTCGCGCTGCGCGTGCGCGCGGAGCAGGGCTTGCCGCCCGGCCTCAGCCTCGAATACCCCGCGTCAGTCATCGCCGTGAATGAGACAGATGGCGCCGATGCGCGCTGGTCCGCCGGCCGGCTCGAAGTGCTCTCGCCGATGCTTGGCGCCGGTGCGAAATCCGCACCCGCCGATGCCGCCGTCGCGCGCCGGCGTCTCGAAGTGCTGGCCCGCCTCAAGTGGCTCAACCAGCTCTACACCATCGCGAAGGACGCGCAGTTCGACGGCTTCGATGCAGTGTTCGAAGTCTGGAACGGCGATCGCCTCGTGCGCAGCGGCTCCGCGCAGCAGGTCGACGCGAAGCTGTTGCCGCTGCGCAGCGGCGAGCGCGCCGTGCTCAATGTGCGCAACACCAGCGCGCGCTCGGTGGACCTCGTCATCGTCGGCATCGACCCGCAGGGCGGTGCGCGGCAGGTCTACCCCGAGGACCCGGGCGAGACCAACCGCTTCAAGCGCGGCACGCGCGAGGCGCCCGCCACCAAGCGCTTCGAGCTGCCCTGGTTCAACGCCGAAGGCGGCCGGCTGCTGGTGCTGGCCACGCCTGCAGCGCCCTACAGCGCGCCGCGCCTGTTCGGCACGGGCGCGGGCGATGCGGTTGCCGAAGTGCGTGTGCGCGGCGCGCTGCAACCCGAGAGCGAGCGGCAGACCTTCGCCGCGATGGTTCATTGGGCGGGCGAAGTCCCGGCCGCCAAGTAGCGACACACGAACGACGACACGCCACCCACCCGTCACCGAATTTTTCTCAGGAGATCGACATGAGCTGGACCTACGATGGAAAACTGGACCCCGACGAGGCCCTGCGCCTGCTCGACTACCTGTCGGGTGAATCGGGCAACGACTTCTCGATGATGATCGAGAGCAAGGGCACGCCGATCGAAGGCGAGTCGGTGCGCAAGTACGAAGACGGCAAGCAGCGGATGGACATCGGCGGCTACTCGTACAAGTCCGACGTGGCCATCCCGCCCGGCTCCAGCAAGGGCAAGCTGCGCAACTACTCCTTCATCGTGATCCGCGACTGCGATGCGGCCACGGCCTCCATCGCGAGCCTGCTCAAGAGCCAGGACGCCGACCTCAAGGTGACGGTGTCGGTCTTCAAGGCCGGCGGCGACAGCTCGAAGGACATGCAGTCGCACCTGGAATTCGTGCTCGAAGGCGCGCGCGTGAACTGCCACGCCATCGTGACCGGCGGCACGCCCAAGCGGCCCTGCGACATCATCTTCTTCGACTACACAAAGCTGGAGATCCGCTCGGCGCCGCAGCAAAAGACCGGCGCGCGCGGCGCCGTGCGCACCTGCACCTTCACGGGGAACTGACATGGCCACCTCTTCCGCCGAACTCATCAAGTCCGCCGATCCGGTGGCCGCGCTCAAGGCGCTGAGCGACGAGGTGCGCGCCAAGCCCTCCGACAGCAAGCACCGCGTTTTCATGGCGCAGTTGCTCTGCGTGCTGGGGCAGTGGGAGCGCGCGCTCAACCAGCTGACCGTCGCGGCCGAGCTCGATGCGCTCGCCGTTCCGATGAAGCAGGTGTATGGCGATGCCGTGCGCTGCGAGGGCCTGCGCGCCGAGGTGTTCGCCGGCACGCGCACGCCCATGATCTTCGGCCAGCCCGACGAATGGCTGGCGCTGCTCATCGAGTCGCTGCTGCGGCAGGGGCGCGGTGAGTCCGAACTCGCCGAGGACCTCCGCCAGCGCGCCTTCGACGGTGCGCCCGCCATCGCAGGCACCATCGATGGCACGCCCTTCGAGTGGTTGGCCGATGCCGACATGCGCCTGGGCCCCGTGCTCGAAGCCTTCGTCAACGGCAAGTACTACTGGATTCCGTATGCGCGGCTCGCGCACATCAAGATCGAGCCGCCCGAGGACCTGCGCGACTGCGTCTGGATGCCCGCGCACCTGCAGTTCGAGAACGGCGGCGAAACCCTCGCGCTCATTCCCACGCGCTACGAGGGCTCCGAGAAGAGCGAAGACGGCGAGCTGCAGCTCGCGCGCAAGACCGAGTGGCGGGAGCTCCGCCCCGAGGTGTGGGCCGGCACCGGCCAGCGCGTGCTCGGCAGCGATGCCGGCGAATACGCGCTCATGGACGTGCGCGAGATCCTCTTCAATCCGGTGGCTGCCGCCGAAGAAGCGACACCAGAGGAAGGCACCGAAGGCACGGGCGGCTGAGATGGGCGATCTCACCGCCCAGGAGCGCCTGCAGCCCTCGCTGCTCGACCGCCTGGTCGACAACGCGCCGACCGAAAAACGCGAGGGCGACGAGAAGCGCACGCTGACCAAGCAGGCGCTGCGCGCTGCCGTGCTGCGCGACCTGAGCTGGCTCTTCAACGCCACGGGTTTCGGACTCGCGATGGACGACAAGCAGTACCCCAACACTGCGCGCTCGGTCATCAACTACGGATTGCCTATGCTGTCTGGCCAGTTCACCTCGTCGGTGCAGCGTGTCAGCATGGAACAGGCTTTGAAGAACGCAATCCTGCAGTTCGAGCCGCGCATTTTGTCCCGCACTCTCGAAGTGGAACTCGTCATGGAAGGCTCGGCAATGGACTCGCACAACAGCATCGGGCTGCAGATCCGCGGCATGCTGTGGGCGCAACCCGTACCGCTCGAGTTCCTGATGCGAAGCCGTGTAGACCTGGAAGAAGGACGCATCGAGATCGTGGACATGGCGCAAAACCCAAGGTAAGTCCGGACATGGACCCTCGGCTGCTGAACCTGTATGAACAGGAACTGCGCTACTTCCGTGAGAGCTCTTCGGAGTTCGCGCGCGCCTTTCCGAAGATCGCGCACCGGCTGGGTATCGAAGGCCAGGAGGTTGCCGATCCGTATGTCGAGCGGCTGATCGAGGCCACGGCCTTCCTGTCGGCGCGCGTCAACCTCAAGCTCGATGCCGAGTACCCGCGCTTCACGGGGCACCTGCTCGATATCGTCTATCCGAACTTTCTCGCACCCACGCCCGCGATGGCGGTGGTGTCCTTTGCGCCCGACCTCGACGATGCCAATCTCGCGACGGGCCCAAAGCTGCCGCGCGGCGCCGGCCTGCGTGCACGGCAGGCCGTGGGGCAGAACACGCACTGCGAATTCCGCACATCGAGTGCGCTGCGCATCTGGCCGATGGAGGTGCAGCGCGCGCAGTACTTCACCTACGCGCCCGACCTGCCGCTGGCCACGCACCCGCAATCGCGCGCCATCCGCGGCGGCCTGCGCATTGCACTGCGTGCGACGGCGGGGCTCAAGTTCAACCAGATCGCGCTCGACGACCTGGTGCTGCATCTGGGTGGTGCGGAAGACGTGGCGTGGCAACTGCAGGAGTGCGCGCTGGGCCAGCCCATCGGCGTGATGGTGCGGCCGCTGTCGCCCACGGGCGCGCTGCAAGGCGCGGCGCAGAGCCTGCCGTCCAGCGCGATCCAGGCGGTCGGCTTCGAGGACGACGAGGCGCTGCTGCCGGTCACGGCCACGGGCTTCTCGGGCTTTCGTTTGCTGCAGGAGTACTTCGCGTTTCCGCAGCGCTTCCAGTTCCTGCGCATCGCGGGGCTGCAGGCGCTGCTCGCCACGATGCCGGTCACAGAAATCGAGCTCGTGCTGCTGTTCTCGCGCGGCGATGCGGCACTCGAAAAACTGGTGACCGCCGAGAACGTGCAGCTGCACTGCGTGCCGGTGGTCAACCTCTTCAACAAGCGGCTCGATCGCGTGCCGCTCACCGAAGGCGTGAGCCAGTTCCACCTGGTGCCCGACCGCACGCGGCCGCAGGACTTCGAGGTGCACACCGTCACCGAGGTCATCGGCCACGGCGCGCCCGGTGCCGATGCCGCGGCGGCCGAGCAGCCGTTCCGGCCGTTCTACTCGGCCTTCCATGGCACGCGGCACAACCACCCCGCGTACTTCACGACCACACGCGAGCCGCGCATGCTGTCGGTGCGCCAGCGCACCGAGGGGCATCGCAGCAGCCACATCGGCTCCGAGGTCTACATGCAGATCGTCGATCCGCAGCAGGCGCCGTACGCGGCCACGCTGCGGCAACTGGCGGTGACCGCGTTGTGCACCAACCGCGACCTGCCGCTCTTGATGCCGCTCGGCCGCGACAACGATTTCGATTGCGTCGATTCTTTCCCGGTGCAGCGTGTGCGCATGGTGCGCGGGCCTTCGCGGCCGGTGTCGCCGGTGGTGAGCCAGGGGCTGGGCTGGCGGGTGGTCGATCACCTCGCGCTCAACTACCTCTCGATTTCCGACAGCACGCCGGAGCAGGGCGCCGCCGCGCTGCGCGAAACGCTGATGCTCTACGCCACGCATGCCGACGAGATGCGTCAGGGCCAGGTGCGCGGCCTCCTCTCGGTGAAGAGCAAGCCGGTGGCGCGCCGCCTGCCGCTCAAGGGGCCGATCGCATTCGGGCGCGGACTCGAAGTGACGCTGGAGGTCGACAAGGACGCGTTCCACGGCCACAGCGTGTTCCTCTTCGGTGCCGTGATGTCGCGCTTTCTCGCGCGCCATGTGGAGGTCAATCACTTCGTCGAGACCGTGCTGCGCGTGGCGGGCAAGGGCGAGACCATGCGATGGAGGCCGCTGTGCGGGACCCGGCAGATTCTGTAGCCACGCGCGTGGACAACGCGCTGCGCGGGTGGTCCGCGGAGCCGTGGTCGTTCGATTACTTCGCGGTGATGCGCCGGCTCGAATCGGTGGCCGCGACCTCGCCGCGCTGGGGCCGTGCCTTGCTGCCGAGCGCCGAGCCGGTGCGCGTGGGGCAGGAGCCTTCGCTCTCGTTCGCACCCGCGAGCTTCAGCCGCTTCGAGCCGGCGACCGCGTATTCGCCGCCGCGCCTGCGCCAGCACTTCTTCAGCTACGTCGGCCCCAACGGCCCGCTGCCGGTTCACCTGAGCGACTTCATCCGCGAGCGCAGCCTGAACCATGGCGACCCCACGTGGCTCGCGTTTCTCGACAGCTTTCTTCATCGCTTCTCACTGCACTTCTACCGTGCGTGGGCGCAGGCGCGGCCCGCGGTGGCGCTCGACCGGCCCGGCGAAGACCGCTTCAGGCTGCAGGTCGGCGCGTTCGTCGGCATGGGCACGCCGGGCCGCATCGGGCGCGACGAGGTGCACGACGATGCGCGCCTGCATTTCTCGGGCTGGCTCGCGCGGCGCGTGCACAACGCGGAGAGCGTGGAGTCGGTGCTGCGCAGCTACTTCGGCGTGCCGGTGACGCTGGAGCGATGGGTCGGCCACTGGATGCGCGTGCCGGCGGACGAGGTCACGCGGCTCGGGCGCGGCGAGAGCTCGCGCTCGATGGGCATGGGCGCGATGCTCGGCACCCGCGCGTGGGACCGGCAGCACCGCGTGCGCCTGCACATGGGGCCGCTCACGCTGGACCAGTACCGCATGTTCCTGCCCATCGGCACCGCGCGGCCGGTGCTGCAGCGCTGGATGCAGCAACTGCTGGGCGACGAACTCGAATGGGACGCCGAACTGGTGCTCGAGAAGGCCGAGGTGCCGGTCACACGCCTCGGACAGAAGAACGGCAACGCGCCGCGCCTGGGCTGGGCCTCGTGGCTCGGCCAGCGCACGCGTGCGAAGGACGCAGCGGACGTGCGCATCGGCAACAGCTCGATGACTGTCCGGACCGCTGCAGGAGCCGCCGCATGACGACGACAACGCTCGGGTGTGCAGACACGGCGGCGCACGCGGCCGCGCTGGTGCAAGCGGCGGACCTGACGAAGGCGGGGAATCTCGACGCGGCCGACGAACTGCTCGCCCGCATTCTGGAAGCCGCGCCCGACGACCCCGATGCCTTGCACTACCAGGGCTTGCTGCGCCATGCGCAGGGGCGCGACGCCGAGAGCATCGCGTTGATCGGGCGGTCGCTCACGCTGCAACCCGCGCAAGGCGGCGCCTGGAACAACCTGGGCAATCTGCTGGTCGAGGCCGGCCGCGTCGACGATGCGATGCGTGCCTATGAAAACAGCGTGTCCTTCGCCAGCGGCGACGAAGCTGCCGACGCGCTGAGCAATATCGCGATGCTCGAACGCGGCAAGGGCCACTGGCAGGCCGCCGAGCGCGCCAGCCGCAGTGCGATCGAACTGCGGCCGACGTCCAGCGAGGCCTGGTACAACCTGTCGATCGCGCTGATGGAGCAGGGGCGCATCGAGGAGAGCGTCATCGCCAACAGCCGTGCGGTGCTGCTGCAGCCGCGCAACATGAGCGCGCGCTCCAAGGTGATTCGCGCGCTGGAGCTGCTCCGAGAGAACGAGCAGGCCATCCGCATGTACCGGGAGTGGCTGGCCGAAGATCCAGGCAATCCCGTGGTCGCGCATCTGCTGGCCGCCTGCGAGGGGCATGCGCCCGCGCGCGCCAGCGACGGCTATGTGGAGACGTTGTTCGACAGCTACGCCGGCAGCTTCGACGCCAGCCTCGAGAAGCTGCACTACCGCGCACCCGAACTGGTGGCGCGCGCGGTGCGGGACATGTTCGGCCCGCCCGCCGCGCGCATCGCCGTGGTCGATGCCGGCTGCGGCACCGGGCTCTGCGCTCCGCTGCTGCGGCCCTGGGCCTCGCACATGGCCGGCTGCGACCTGTCGGTCGGCATGCTGCAGCGCGCGGAGCAGCGCGGCGGCTACGACGTGCTGCACAAGGCCGAACTCACCCACTACCTGCACACCCAGCCCGGCCGCTTCGACCTCGTGGCATCGGCCGACACGCTGTGCTACTTCGGCGACCTGCACGAAGTGCTGGCGGCCGCCGCGCGTGCGCTGCGCCCCGAAGGCGGCGTGGCGTTCACGGTCGAGGCCATGGACGGCGGACCGAACGACTTCAGGCTCGAAGGCAGCGGCCGCTACCGCCATGCGGCCGCGCATGTAGAGGCCTGCCTCGCGGCCGCCGGTTTCGACGCCATTCGCATCGAGCCGATCGTTCCGCGCCGTGAAGCGGGGCGGAACGTGCAAGGGTGGCTGGCCAGCGCAAGGCTTTTTGCGCCATGAAGCCGGGCACGGACCGCCGAACTTCAAATTGCCCGAGATGAATCGTCTTCAACAGATACGGAGTCTTCCATGAGTGAAATCAGTCGCACCGCCCTCTTCGGCAAACTCAACTCGCTGGCCTACAAGGCCATCGAAGGCGCCACGGTGTTCTGCAAGATGCGGGGCAATCCGTATGTGGAACTGGAGCACTGGTTCGCCCAGCTGCTGCAGGCGCAGGACTCCGACCTGCACCGCGTGATCCAGCATTACGGCCTCGATGTGTCGGTGATCGCCAAGGACATGACGGCCGCGCTCGACCGCCTGCCGCGCGGCGCGACCGCGATCAGCGACTTTTCGCCGCACATCGAGAACGCCATCGAACGGGCATGGACCTACGCCACGCTGCAGTTCGGCGAGGCGCAGGTGCGCACCGGCTACATCCTGGTGGGCATGTTGAAGACGCAGAGCCTGCGCAACCCGCTCTTCAACTTGTCCAAGCAGTTCGAGAAGATCAAGGTCGAGGACCTCGCCGACAACTTCCCCAAGGTATGCGATGCCTCGCCCGAATCGCAGATGCGTGCGCAGGACGGCACCGGCATGGGCAGCGGCGCCCCCGGCGAAGACTCGGGCGCGATGGCGCCGGCCGCCATGGGGAAGGGCGATGCGCTGAAAAAATTTGCTGTCGACCTCACGGAGAAAGCCAAGAAGGGAGAGATGGATCCGGTGACCGGGCGGGACGAGGAAATCCGCCAGATCGTCGACATCCTCATGCGCCGCCGCCAGAACAATCCGCTGCTCACCGGCGAGGCCGGCGTCGGCAAGACCGCGGTGGTGGAAGGCTTTGCGCAGCGCCTCGCGCGCGGCGACGTGCCGCCGCAACTGAAGGACGTGAAGCTGCTCACGCTCGACATTGGCCTCTTGCAAGCGGGCGCGAGCATGAAAGGCGAGTTCGAGCAGCGGCTGCGCCAGGTGATCGACGAGGTGCAGAGCTCGCCGACGCCGATCATCCTGTTCATCGACGAGATCCACACGCTCGTGGGCGCAGGCGGCGCGGCCGGCACCGGCGATGCAGCCAACCTGCTCAAGCCGGCTCTGGCGCGCGGCAACCTGCGCACCATCGGCGCGACCACCTGGGCCGAGTACAAGAAGTACATCGAGAAAGACCCGGCGCTCACCCGCCGCTTCCAGGTCGTGCAGGTGCCCGAGCCCGACGAGGTGAAGGCGATATTGATGCTGCGCGGCGTGGCCAGCGTGCTGGAGAAGCACCACCGCGTGCAGCTGCTCGACGAGGCCATCGAGGCTGCAGTCAAGCTCTCGCACCGCTACATTCCCGCGCGCCAGTTGCCTGACAAGGCGGTGAGCCTGCTCGATACGGCGTGCGCCCGCGTGGCCGTGTCGCAGCATGCGACGCCGCCCGAAGTGGAAGACTGCATGCGCCGCATCGAAGGGCTCACGGTCGAGCAGGAAATCATCGGTCGCGAAGCCACCATCGGCATCGACGTGACCAAGCGCTCGGCGCAGGTGGAGGCGCTGCTGGTCGAGTCGAAGCTGCAGCTCGAAGCGCTGAATGCGCGCTGGCAGGAAGAGAAGGGGCTGGTCGACCGGTTGCTTGAATTGCGCAGCAAATTGCGCGCGGGCAACAAGCCGGTGGATGCGCCTGCGGCCGCAGCCGATGCAACGGTCGCCGCCGCGCCGGCAGACCCGGCCGCTGCCGCAGTCCCCGCGCACGACCGCGCCGCGCTGCTTGCCGAACTGCACGAGCTGCAGGCCAAGATTCACGCGGTGCAGGGCGAATCGCCGCTCATCCTTCCTTCGGTCGACGAACAGGCCGTGGCCTCGGTCGTCGCGGACTGGACCGGCATCCCGGTCGGCCGCATGGTCAAGAACGAAGTGGAAGCGGTGCTCAAGCTCGCCGACACGCTGAACCAGCGCGTCATCGGCCAGAAGCACGGCCTGGAGATGATCGCGCGCCGCATCCAGACCTCGCGTGCGCGGCTGGACAACCCGCAGAAACCCATCGGCGTCTTCATGCTGTGCGGCACCTCGGGCGTCGGCAAGACCGAGACCGCGCTTGCGCTGGCCGAGGCGCTCTATGGCGGCGAGCAGAACATCATCACCATCAACATGAGCGAGTTCCAGGAGGCGCACACCGTCTCCACGCTCAAGGGCGCGCCGCCCGGCTACGTCGGTTATGGCGAGGGCGGCATCCTGACCGAGGCGGTGCGCCGCCGTCCCTACAGCGTGGTGCTGCTCGACGAAGTGGAAAAGGCCCACCCCGACGTGCACGAGATCTTCTTCCAGGTCTTCGACAAGGGCTGGATGGAAGACGGCGAGGGCCGGATGATCGATTTCAAGAACACGATCATCCTGCTCACCACCAACGCCGGCAGCGAGCTCGTCATGAGCATGTGCCGCGACCCCGAGCTGCTGCCCGATTCGAACGCGCTGGCCGATGCGCTGAAGGCGCCGCTCATGAAGGTGTTCCCGCCCGCGCTGCTGGGCCGCATCGTCACCATTCCCTATTACCCGCTGTCGCCGGACATGATGAAGAAGATCGTGCGGCTGCAGCTGGGCCGCATCAAGAAGCGCGTGGAGACCAACCACGGCGTGCCCTTCGAATACACCGAGGCGGTGATCGAGCAGGTGGTCGCGCGCTGCCAGGACCCGGAGTCGGGCGGCCGCGTGATCGACGCGATCCTGACCAACACGGTGCTGCCCACCATTTCGGTCGAGTACCTGCAACGCCTGGCCTCCGGTGGAGAGATCCGCCGCGTCGCGCTGGACGTGAAGGACGCCGACTTCACCTACGCGTTCGACTGAGCTGCTCCATCTTCAAGAGACCGAGCCGCCTTCATCCTTCAAGAGTAAAAAATGGCCGACCACGAGTTCCGCATCGAGACCGATTCACCCGCCAAGGACGACCTGATGTTCTGGCGCATCGTGGGTCACGAGGCGCTCGCGCGCCCCTCGGCGTACGAGCTCACGGTGCTCTCGAAGAACAAGGCGCTCGATGCCAAGGACATCCTGGGCCGTGCGTTCGACGTGGTCATCGAGTTCCAGGACAAGGACGGCGGCAAGCACGAGCGGCATTGCCAGGGCCATGCGGTGCGCTTCGTGCGCGCGGGTCATGTGGGCCGGCATTTCGAATACCGCATCACGCTGCGCTCGTGGTTCTGGCTGCTCACCAAGCGCACCAACTCGCGCATCCTGCAGGACAAGAAGATCCTGGAGGTGCTCGATGCCGTGTTCGAAGACAGCCCCATCAAGCGCTTCAAGAAGACCAAGGCCGGCAACGTCATCGGCACCCACACGCCCCGGCGCTACTGCGTGCAGCACCAGGAGAACGACTACCAGTTCCTCTCGCGCCTGCTGGAGGACGAGGGCATCTACTACTGGTTCGATGCGCACGATGCGCCCGGCACCATGCACCTGTCGGACGCGAGCGATCTCGCGCACGAGAAGCTGCCGGTGGACGGCACGCTGCGCTACATGCCCAGCGATGCGAGCGAGGCGCGGCACAACGAGATTTCGCGCTGGATCAGTTCGCGCCAGTTCGACACCGGCAAGCAGGCCTCGCGCGACAGCGACTTCAAGGCGATCAAGAAGAAGCTGGGCGCCACCATCGACGTGAAGGACGACCATGAGCTGGCCGACTTCGAGGAGTTCGAATTCCCGGGCGGCTATTTCACGGGCGACGACGGCGAGAACCGCACCAAGCTGCGCGGCGACGAACTCAACGCGCGCCGCGACCGTCACTGGGCGCTGACCACCTGGCCCGACGTGACGGCCGGGCGCAGCTTCAAGTTCGAAGGCGATCCCGACGGCACGCGCAACGGCGACTACGTGATCGCGGCCTGCACCTTCATGGCGAGCCATCCGGGCTACGAAAGCGTCGGCGTCGGCATGGCCGTGACGCAGGACGTGCGCACTGCGATGACCGAGGTGCTGCGTGACGATGCGGTGAACGCCGACACGCTGCAGGTGCTGGAAGACCTGATCGCCAGCACGCCGATGCTCAACACCTCGCAGCCGGGCACCAGCGCATTCTTGATCACGGCGATCCCGCTGGAGCGCGCCTACCGGCCGCCGCGCCTCACGCCGCGCGTGACCATGCCCGGGCCGCAGACCGCCATCGTGGTCGGCCCGGCCGGCGACGAGCTGCACGTGGACGACCACGGCCGCGTGAAGGTGCACTTTCACTGGGACCGCTACGACGAGAGCAACGAGAAGTCGACCTGCTGGGTGCGCGTGTCGCAGCCCTGGGGCGGCAAGGGCTGGGGCGGGTATTTCATTCCGCGCATCGGCCAGGAGGTGATCGTCGACTTCCTGAACGGCGATCCGGACCGGCCGGTGATCGTCGGCCGCGTCTACAACGACGACCAGCCCATTCCCTACAAGTCGCCCACGCAGAGCGGCTTCAAGACCCGCTCCACGCCCGGGGGCGGTCCCGCGAACTACAACGAGATCATGTTCGAGGACAAGAAGGGCGAGGAGAACATCAACATCCACGCCGAGCTGGACATGAGCCGCAGCGTGGAGCGCGACGATTCGACCACGGTGGACAGGGACCAGTCGGTGACCGTGAAGCGCGACCAGACCGAGCACGTGGACCGGGACCGCAAGAGCACGGTCACGCGCAACGAGACCACCATGGTGGTGGTCGACCAGAAGAACACGGTCAAGGGCAACCAGAACAACCAGGTGGTGGGCAACCGGACCACGCATGTCGACACCGACGACAAGACCATCGTCACAGGAACGAGCCTCACCGACGTGACCGGCGCGCGCACCGACACCTCGCGCGCCGGCGAGACGCGCAACGTGATCGGCAACCAGAGCATCACCGTGAGCGGCAACCTGACCTACAAGGCCGCGAAGATGAGCTTCGAGGCGGGCCACATCGACTGGCTGGTCACGGGCGCGAGCTCCAAGTACATCACGGTGCCCACCGGGCCGCTGCACCTGATGGCCAACAAGATCAAGCTCCTGAGCAACACCGGCATCGAGTTGCTGGCGGTAGGCAGCCTGGACGCGACCTCGTGCGGCTCGAACACGACCGTGCTGGGCCCGAACACCAGCGGCTACATCGGCAACAACAGCGAGGCCAACCTGGGCCTCACACGCTCGACCTTCATGGGCCTGAGCATGGAAAACGCGCTGGCCGTGGCCATCTCCAATTTCATCGGGGTGCAGATCGAGAACACGCTGGCCGTGAAGCTGATCGGTGTCGCCGGCTCGGAGATCGAGGCCGCGCCCACCGCCGTGGAAGCGCACGTGCTCAAGACCTTCGTGCCCGGAGGCGGCGCAGGGGGCGGCGCGGATGCGGCCGCCGTCGCGGCCGCGCTGGGCGCCGTCGTCGGCGTGAAGAGCGCGATCGCCGACGTCGGCGCGACGCTCAAGCAATATGCCGATGCCGCCAAGCAGCTGAACGACGCGGCCGACGATGCCGACGATGCCGATTTGCCGGGA
The DNA here is from genome assembly GCF_030815625.1 of Variovorax sp. W1I1. Classification (NCBI taxonomy): domain Bacteria; kingdom Pseudomonadati; phylum Pseudomonadota; class Betaproteobacteria; order Burkholderiales; family Comamonadaceae; genus Variovorax; species Variovorax sp. W1I1. Next base: position 6,811,706 of record NZ_JAUSWZ010000001.1, read on the forward strand.
CTCGCGGAACGGCTGCGGGCGCTCTCGCGCATCACGAGCCGGCGCCGCGCCGAAGGGATCATTGCCGCGATTCCCGTGATCGGAACGGTCCCCGTGGTGCTGGCCGAGGGAATCATTGCCGGCGCAGGGCTCAAGACCGGCGCCGAACGGCGTGCGGACGACACAGCCACGCTGGCCGACGGAACCGCCGCGCCGCCGCCACCCCCACCGCCGCCGCCGGGCCAGCCTGAGCCGAGAGAGCCGACCTCGGAATGGACGCCTGCGCCGCCACCACCGCCGCCACCACCGCCACCGCCGCCACCGCCGCCGCCGCCGCCACCACCGCCACCGCCACCGCCACCACCACCGCCACCGCCACCGCCACCACCGCCACCGCCACCGCCACCGCCACCGCCACCGCCACCGCCACCGCCACCGCCACCGTCCGATCCCATGGACGGCGGAGTGCCGCCGAGCGGCGGGGTGCCCTGAGAGAGAACGCCGGACGCGACCATGCAAGTCCTCAAACCACAGGCGCTGGGCCTCTCGACGCGCCCGATCGAATTCCGCAAGCGCTTCGGACTGAGCATCAGCGCCTGTCTGCACCTGCCTTTTGCACAGGGCGAGCGCGGCACGCTGTGGGCCGAGCAGTCGATGTGGTCGTTCCTGGCCAAGGAGATGGCCCAGCCGCTGATCGACGAAGGCGTTGCCAAGCTCACGCCGGAGTTCCTGGTGCATGGCAAGGCGTACGCGCCCGCGGACAGGCCCAGTGCCTGCGCTGTGCGGGCCCGCTTCGGCATGCTCGAGAAAACCCTGCTGGTGTTCGGCGATCGCCACTGGGACGGCGCGCGCCCGAGCGCGCCTGCGCCTTTCAGCGAAATGCCGCTCGACTGGAGCCGCGCCTATGGCGGGCGGGACCATCCGCCCAACATGGCCGGCCGCGGCCGCGAGAAGGTCGATGGGGTGGCCTGGCTGCCCAATACCGAGCTGCCCCACGACCGCCTGCTGCGTCCGGAACAGGCCATCGCCCCGGCCGGCTTCGGCGCACTGGACCTGATGCATCCGCAGCGCGCGCAGTACCGCGGCACCTACGACGCCGACTACCTCAAGCAGCACGCGCCCGGGTTTGCACCGGACACCGACTGGCGCTACTTCAACCTCGCGCCGTCCGACCAGTGGATGGGCGCCCCGCTCGCGGGCGACGAGTCCTTCTCGTTCGAGAACATGCACCCCGGCAAGCCGCTGGTCGAAGGCCGCCTGCCGGGCATGCGCGCGCGCGTGTTCGTCGGCTACCGGATGGAGGGCGCCGAGCCCAAGATCCGCGAAGTGCCGCTGCGGCTGACGACCGTGTGGTTCTTTCCGCATGCGGAGCGCTGCATCGCGATCTTCCAGGGGCTGGCCGAAGTCGGCACCGACGACGGCTCCGACGTGGTGAGCCTCATGGGCGCGGTCGAGCGCATCGGCGAGGTTCGGCCCGACGCGCACTACCTGGATGCCGCCGCCAAGCGCGCCGACCCGAAGATGGGCCCGGTGTACGCCATCGTCGACAGCGACCTGCTGCCCGAAGGCGTGGACACCGCGGACCCCGACGTCGAGGCCGCGAAGGCGCCCTTCGCCATCGAAGGCCTGCAGGCCGAGGCGCAGTACCGCCGCGCGGAGATGGATGTGGAGTTCGCGCGCGACAAGGCCATCGAGATGGGCCAGAACCCCGATGCGCTGGGTATCAAGATGCCGCCGCGCGAAAAGGTGCCGACCGGCGACGCGCTGCCGGCCTACCTGGAAAAGCAGATGAAGGTGTCCGAGGCCCAGCAGTGGGCCGCGGTGGAAGACGCCGTCACGGCGCTGGAGAAGGCGCTGGCGATGGCGGACTACACCAACCTGGATATCGCCGCCGTGCAGCATCGCGGCCCGCCCCTGTACGACCCCGACAAGCACGTGGCCGAGATGAAGGCGCTGGCCGCGGGAAGCGCCAACCCGCCCGACCTCGCGCCGATGTACGGCAAGCTCTGCCAGATCGAGGACGCCAACCGCATGGGCTACCTGCAGTCCGCGCATGCGCAGTTGCCGGCCTTCCCGATGCCCGCGGAAGCTGCAGCGAAACTGCGCAGTGAAATGAGTCGTGCGAGCGCGGCCGGCATCAAGTTCTTCGCGGGCATCGACTTGACCGGCGCGGACCTCTCGGGCCTGGACCTGCGCGATGCGAACTTCGAGGGCGCGTGGCTGGAGAGCGTCGATTTCAGGAACAGCAATCTCTCGGGTGCCAACTTCGCCAGTGCGGTGCTGGCCCATGCGAACCTGGAAGGCGCGATCGCCATCGGCGCGAAGTTCGGCAAGGCCAACCTGGGCAAGGCGATCCTGGCGCGCGGCGTGTTCGACGACGCGGACTTCACCGAGACCATGTTCATGCATTGCGCGTTCGCCGGCACCCAGATGCGCCGCGCCGGGTTCATGAAGGCCAACCTGCTGGAGACGACCTGGGGCGATGCCGACTGGTCCGGTGCCCAGCTCTCGGGCCAGACTTTCTACAAGCTCGACCTGCGCGGCATGCGTTGGCCGGAGGCGGACCTCTCGGCCTGCAACTTCATCGAGTCGGACCTGTCGGGCGTGGACATGCACGCGGCCCAGTTGGCCAGCGCCACCTTCGCCACCTGCAAGCTCGATGGCGCGAAGCTGATGGGCGCGCAGTGCGTGGGCGCCGTGGCGGTCAAGGATTCCAGCCTGGTCGCAGCGGACATGAGCCAGGCTAACCTGCGCAACTTCAACTTCGGAGCCTCCGACATGCGCGGCGCGAAGCTCGTGCGCGCGGTGCTCGACGGCGCCAACCTCTGCGAGGCGCAATTGCAGGATGCGGACCTGCGCCTGGCCAGCGCCAAGGGCGCGCTGCTGCGCAAGGCCGGCTGCGCGAACGCGCTGCTGTCGGGCGTGAATTTCAGCGACGCGATCTTGCAGTCGGCGAACCTGCGCGGTGCCGACCTGCGCCGCAGCAACCTCTTCGGCGCCGACTTGAGCCGCGTGCGCCTGGATGGATCGACCAGCTTCGATGGCGCACTGCTCAAGCGGGCGCGCACCTGGCCGCGCCTGACACCAGAGCAACAGGCATCCGCATGAAGCCGAGTCTCCTGGCCATCGCAGTCAGCGTCGGCGAGACGCTGGAAGGCCTTGACCTCTCCAAGGGACAGTACGCCGGCCTGCCGCTGGGCGGCGCCACGTTCTCGCGGGTCGATTTCGCCGAGGCCGACTTCCGCGGCGCCGATCTCCGCGAGGCCGTGTTCGACCAGTGCGAGATGCGCGGTGCCATCGCCTCGGGCGCGAACCTGCGCAAGGCCGTCTTCAACCGCTGCCGTCTCGACCACGCGGACCTGCGCGAGGCCAACCTGCATGGCGCGGTCTTCACCGAGTGCGACATGGCGCATGCGCAGCTGGCGCAGGCCGCGATGTCGATGGCCACGGTGTCCCGCTGCAAGCTGGACCACGCGAGCCTGCGCGGCGCGCGGCTCGACTCGGCCGTCATCACCCATTCGGGGCTGCTGGACGTGTGCGCCGACGACACGCACTGGCAATACACCACCATGGAGGCCTGCGACCTCACGCACCTCACATGGACGGGCGCCCGCATGCTGCGCAACGTGTTCTTCCGGACCTCGCTCAAGGGCATGTCGTTCGCGGGGCTGGACCTGGAGGGCTGCCAGTTCACGGCGGCCGACCTGAGCGGCGCCGACTTCAGCGGCATCACGCTCAGGCAATGCAACTTCCAGAGCGCCACGCTGGACGGGGCGCGCTTCACCAAAGCCGTGGCGCCCTCGACGATCTTCTGCGAGGTGGTGGGCCGGGGCGTCGACTTCTCGGGGGCGGGGCTGCGGCAGGCGCTGTTCACCGGCGCGACGCTGGCCGAGGCCAATTTCGCGGGCTGCGACCTGTACCAGACGCATTTCGCGGGCGCGAAATTGCAGGGCGCCAATTTCACCGGCGCGGAACTGACCTATGCCGATTTCCGGCACGCCGACCTGCACGCGGCCGACCTGCGCCAGGCCACGCTGCTGCGTACCGTGCTGCACGGCGCCAACACTGAGAACGCACAGATGAGCGACCGCGCGCGTGCCCTCGAATCCGATCCCGAACTCGCGCAATCCGAGCGCTGGCAACCGCTGGTCGCCTGATGCATCGAACGCATTCAATGAACACAGTCACAAGGCAGACAGGGGAGCCCGCCATGAACGAAACGATGCACAAGCCCGCCGCGCCTCGCGCCCGCCGGCGCCAACCGGCCAAGGCCATCACGGGCGAGTGGTGCGTGGGGGTTCTCTCGACCGGCCACACAGGCAAGGAGGGCGCGTTGGTCGTCGCGAGCGGCGACCTGCGCCTGCACGCCACGCGCGCTGCGAGCTGCCTGCTCGAACCGGCGGCCGGCGACAGCGTGGCGTGCCTGCGCATCGCTCCGAACGAGGTCTGGATCATGGCCGTGCTACAGCGCGAGGAGAGCACGCCCAACGTGGTGAGCTGCGCGGGCCACATGCGCATCGCGGTGCAAGGCGGCGCGCTGGAGCTGGAGGCGGCGCGCGTCGGCCTCAAGTCGCAGCAGCTGGACATCGCCACCGAGAAGACCACCGTCGCCACCGAGACCGCTGACGTCGTGGGCCGCCAACTGCGCGTGATCGGCACCAGCATCAAGGTGATCGGCTCGATCATGTCGTCGGTGATGGACCGGGTGCAGCACTTCAGCAAGAGCTACCTGCGCACCACAGAGGGCATCGACCGCGTGGCGGCCACGCACCTGGAATGCGAAGCCACGCAGCTGATGCGGCTGGAGGGCGAGCACACGTTGATCAATGGCCGCGAACTCATCAAGGCGCGCGGCGCGCAGATCCATTTCGGTTGAAGACAAGAAGAAAGACGCCGTCATGTTCGCCAATTGCCAGCTGATGGGCACAGACATGGGGTTTCCCGATGTCTGCATCACGCCCGCCGCGCCGTCGCCGATTCCGGTTCCCTATCCGAACATCGCGATGGGACCGATGGCGATTCCCAACTGCCCGATGGTGCTGATCATGGGCGCGCCCGCCCACAATCTGGGAACCACCATTCCCATGACCAACGGGGACAACCCCGGCGTGCTGCTGGGCGTGGCCTCGGGCACCGTGATGGGGCCCAGCCGTCATCTCACCGGCGCGTTCACCGTGCTGCTGCACGGCATGCCCGCGTCGCGCCTGACCAGCGTTTCGCTGCAGAACAGCACCAACTGCCCGGGCGTGCGCACAGTGCCGAGCCAGACGTTGGTTGTGCTGCTGGCGCCCTAGAAGAAAACAACGGCAATCACCGGCGCCCCAGCGCCGCGGAAGGGGAGAAGGCCAACCCATGGCTGATCACGAGTTCCGTATCGAAAGCGATTCGCCCACCAACGGCGAACTGATGTTCTGGCGCATCGTCGGCCACGAGGCGCTCGCGCGTCCGTCCACCTACGAACTCACCGTGCTCTCGAAGAACCGCGCGCTCGACGCCAAGGACATCCTGGGCCGCGCGTTCGACGTGGTCATCGAGTTCCAGGACAAGGACGGCGGCGTGCACCAGCGCCACTGCCAGGGCCATGCGGTGCGCTTCGAGCGCACCGGCCACGTGGGGCGGTACTTCGAATACCGCATCGGCCTGCGCTCGTGGTTCTGGCTGCTTTGCAAGCGCATCAACTCGCGCATCCTGCAGGACAAGAAAGTGCTCGAAGTGCTCGACGCGGTGTTCGAAGACAGCCCCATCAAGCGCTTCAAGAAGACGCAGACCAGCAACGTGATCAGCACCCACAACCCGCGGCGCTACTGCGTGCAGCACCAGGAGAGCGACTACCAGTTTCTATCGCGGCTGTTGGAAGACGAAGGCATCTATTACTGGTTCGACGCGCACGACGCGCCCGGGACCATGCACCTGTCTGACGCGAGCGACATCGCGCACGACAAGCTGCCCGTCGAGGGCACGCTGCGCCACGTGGCGAGCGACACCACCGAGGCGCGCCACAACGAGATCTCGCGCTGGGTGAGTGCGCGGCAGTTCGACACCGGCACCTACGCATCGCAGGACAGCAACTTCAAGTCGATCAAGAAGAAGCTGGAGGCCGCGGGCGGCGCGCCCGACAAGCACGAGCTGGCCGAGTTCGAGGCCTTCGAGTTCGCGGGCGGCTACTTCTCGGGCGGCGACGCGGACGACAAGGGCAAGCTGCGCGGCGAAGAGATCGTCGCGCGCCGCCAGCGCCACTGGGCGCTCACCACCTGGCCCGATGTGACCGCGGGGCGCAGCTTCACCTTCGAGGGCGACCCCGACGGCGCGCGCGACGGCGACTACGTCATCGCGGCCTGCACCTTCGCGGCGAGCCATCCGGGCTACGAGAGCATTCCCCACAGCACGCCGCGCATGCCGATCGAGCAGGCGCTGCGCGAAGCGCTCGACGACGATGCGGTGAACGCCGAGGCGCGGCCCGCGCTCGAAGCGCTGATCGCCAGTGCGCCCGCGCTGCGCACCGACCCGCAGGGCACGAGCGCCTTCCTGATCACCGCGCTGCCGATCGACGTGCCGTTCCGCCCGCCGCGCCTCACGCCCCGCGTGGTGATGCCCGGGCCGCAGTCGGCCATCGTGGTGGGGCCGGCCGGCGAGGAGATCCATGCCGACGACTTCGGCCGCGTGAAGGTGCACTTTCACTGGGACCGCTACGACAAGAGCGACGAAAAATCGACCTGCTGGGTGCGCGTGTCGCAGCCGTGGGCGGGCAAGGGATGGGGCGGGTACTTCATTCCGCGTATCGGGCAGGAGGTGATCGTCGACTTCCTGAACGGCGACCCCGACCGGCCGATCATCGTGGGCCGCGTCTACAACGACGACCAGCCGATCCCGTTCGGCTCGCACACGCAGAGCGGCTTTCGCACGCGCTCCACGCCCAAGGGCAGCGCCTCGAACTGCAACGAGTTCCGCTTCGAGGACAAGAAGGGCTCCGAGCAGGTGTACCTGCACGCCGAGAAGAACCAGGACATCGAGGTCGAGAACGACGAGACCCATTGGGTGGGCCACGACCGCACCAAGACCATCGACCACGACGAGACCACGCACGTCAAGCACGACCGCACCGAGACGGTGGACAACAACGAGACCATCACCGTGCACGGCCAGCGCACGGAAACGGTGGACAAGAACGAGACCATCACCGTCCACATGAACCGTACGGAGACGGTGGACCTGAACGAGACGATCTCCATCGGGCAGAACCGCTCGATCACCGTGGGGGCGAGCGAGACGGCGACGGTGGCGCTGCAGCGCACGCACACGGTGGGGATCAACGAGACGATCACCGTGGGCGCGGCGCAGGAAATCACGGTGGGCGCGATGCAGGCGGTGACGGTGGGGGCGAGCCAGACGATCAACGTGGGCGCGAACCAGTCGAGCAGCATCGGGGCGAACCGGTCGGTGAATGTGGGGGCGAACCTCTCCACCACCGTGGGAAAGAACGAATCGCGCAGCGTGGGCGAGGGGCGCACCACCAGCGTTGGGAAGGACGATTCGCTCACGGTCGGCAAGAACCTCGTCATCAGCGCGGGCGACTCGATCTCGATCACCACGGGCAGCGCAAGCATCACGATGAAGAAGGACGGGACCATCGTCATCAAGGGCAAGGACATCACGATCGACGCCTCGGGAAAGATCAACGCGAAGGCGAGCAGCGACATCGTGATGAAGGGTTCGAAGATCTTGCAGAACTGATTCCATTCACGGAGGTTGACCATGAGCGGCAGAGATGTGATCGAAGCGCAGTTGAAGGAAGAGGTGGCCCTTGCACCCTGGAATGCCGTCGCGACCGGCGAACTGCTGGCGCTGGCAGACGAGGGCAGCACGCCCATCGTGCGGATCGCGGGGCGGGCGAACGCAGCCGCGGTTCGTGCACGCACGGTGGTGGATCTTCACGGCGCGCACATCGGCAGCAGCGTCGTGCTGGTGTTCGAGGAAGCCGATCCGCAGCGGCCCATCGTGATGGGGGTCTTGCGCGGCACACAGGCGTGGCCGCTGCCCGAGGCCCCGGCACAGGTCGAGGTCGATGCCGACGGGGAGCGCATGCTGGTGAGCGCGCGCAGCCAGTTGGTCCTGCGCTGCGGAAAAGCCAGCATCACGCTGACGAAGGCAGGCAAGGTGCTGATCCAGGGCAGCTATGTGTCGAGCCGGTCGAGCGGTGTGAACCGCGTCAAGGGCGGTTCGGTCCAGTTGAACTGACGAACGGCCCGGCGGCGAATCATGGAACTCATCAATGCCACCCGGATGGTGACGGGCTACAACATGGGCCTGGAGCCCAGCGGGCGCGAACTGCTCGTGGTGGTCATCAAGGGCACTTTCCGATTTCCGCATCCCGAAGAACCGGAGGGCCATTTCGCATTGCACGAGACGCAGCTGCCGCTGGTGATGGCCGACACCTTCAGCGGAGCCCCGGGCTACTCGGCCCCGGTGTACGAAGTCGATTTCGCGCCGCGCAAGCCGCGCTGCGACATCCTGCTCGCGGGAAGCGCTCATGCGCCGCAGGGGCGTCCGACAACGCGTGTCGAGGTCGGCGTGCGAATCGGTGGATGGAGCAAGACGATGGCGGTCATCGGGCCGCGCCATTGGGAGTGCGGCCTGTCCGGCGCGAGCGCCACGCCGCCTGGCGTCTTCGTTCGGCAGCCGATTTCCTACGATGTGGCGTTCGGAGGCAGCGATGTGCGCCATGAGGACCCCGCGCAGCACGCGGCCTACATGCCCAATCCCGTCGGACGAGGATTTCATCGGCACATCAAGGCCGGCTGGGTCGATGGCGCCCCCTTGCCATCGACGGAGGAGGTGGACCACGCGGTACGCGAGCCGGGCGGAAGCTATCGGCCGATGGCCTTCGGGCCCGTGGGGCGTGGATGGGAGCCGCGCAGTCGTTTCGCCGGTACCTACGACCAGGTGTGGAGAGACGAGCACTTTCCTTTTCTGCCGCCCGATTTCGATGCGCAGTACTTCCAAGCGGCGCCCATGGACCAGCAGGTACCGCTGGATTACTTCGGCGCGGGCCCGACCGAGGTGCTGCTCGCGAATCTCACGCCGGAGGGCCTGACGCGCTTCACCATCCCGCACCTGGTTGCGCCGGTGCATGTCTTTCCCAGAACGGGCGAGCGAGAGGACTGCGCCGCGACGCTCGACACGGTCGTGATCGAACCCGATGCCCAGAGGTTCAGCCTGACCTGGCGTGTCGCTCGACCGCTGCGCAAAAGCATGTTCGAGATATCCCAGGTGCTGGTAGGAAAGAAGGGGCGGGAGTGGTGGCAGCAACGGGATTCGGTGCCTTTCCCGATCCCCGTCGTGATGGTTGCGGCCTGAGCCATGGCCGCATTGCCGATCGCCATTCAGAGTGCTGGCCTCGTGACCAGCGTCGGCCTGAGCGCGCCGGCCGCATGTGCGGCCATCAGGGCGAAACTGAAGAACCCGTGCGAGACGCGATTCGTGGACTCGATCGGCGAGTGGATCATGGCGCACGAGGTGCCAATGGACACGCCCTGGCGCGGGTTGCCCCGGCTCGCTCATATGGCGGCCATGGCTGTCGAAGACTGCTTGCGCGATGTGCCTCGGGCCGAGTGGCCTTCGATTCCGCTTCTGCTGTGCGTGGCCGAGCATGACCGGCCGGGCCGGCAGGAAGGCCTCGACGATCAGCTCTTTCTCCAGCTGCAACAGGTGCTCGGCGTGAGCTTCGCCGTGGAGTCCGCCATCGTGGCGCACGGTCGGGCGGGTGCGGGCGTGGCGTTGCTGCAGGCGCGCAAGCTGGTCCATGAACAGCGGCTGCCGGGGGTGCTGATCGTTGCTGCCGACAGCCTGCTGAACTGGCCGACGCTGGGGCACTACGAACGAAGCGGGCGTCTTCTCACCTCCCACAACTCCAACGGCTTCATGCCGGGGGAGGGCGCTGGCGCGCTGCTGGTGGGCTTGCCGGACGGGCAGCCGCAGCTTCTTTGCGCCGGCATCGGTTTCGGGGTCGAGGCGGCGCACATCGACTCCGGCGAGCCTCTGCGCGCCGATGGCCTGGTGGCCGCCATTCGCGCCGCGACGGACGACGCCGGATGTGAAATGCACGATCTCGACTTTCGCATCGCGGATATCTCGGGCGAGCAGTACTACTTCAAGGAGGCCGCGCTCGCGCTGTCGCGCACGATGCGCCGGCTCAAGGAGGAGTTCGACCTGTGGCATCCGGCCGAATGCACCGGCGAGGCGGGCGCGCTGTCGGGCATCTCGCAGGTCGCCGTTGCCGATGCGGCCTGCCGCAAAGCCTACGCGCCGGGCCGCAATGTGCTCTTGCACATGGCCAATGACGCGGGCCAGCGCTGCGCCGTCGTTCTGGCATTCGGGAGCGCCTGATGGGCAACCAGGTCTATGCCAACGAGATGGAGGTGTCCTGCAAGGCCGCCGACGGCAAGTCGCTGTGCGCCTTCCCCGACAGCTGTTTCACGCCGCCCTTAACCCCCGCCACGCCGCCCGGCACGCCGCTGCCCTATCCGAACACAGGGCTGGCCAGCGACTCGAGCGACGGCTCGACAACCGTGAAGATTTCCGGCCAGGAGGTCATGCTCAAGAACAAGTCGTACTTCAAGCGCAGTTCGGGCGACGAAGCCGGCTGCGCGCCCAAGAAGGGCGTCGTCACGAGCACGAACATGGGCAAGGTCTACTTCAACGCCTGGTCGATGGACGTGCTGATCGAGGGTGAGAACGTGGTGCGCCATCTGGACCTGATGACGCACAACCATGGCTCGGTGCCGGGCAACACCGCGACCTGGCCTTATCTGGATGCGATGACCGGCCCGCAACAGGAGAAGGCCTGCGGCGACGAAATGGCGGAGGTCAAGGCGCAATGCCCGAACTGCGAAAACAACAAGCATGCAGACGAGGATTGCCCGCCGCTCTATGCCAACGCGTCGAAGAACAAGGGATACAAGGACGACCCCTGCGTCAAGGCAAAGCGCTGCATGCTCGTGCCGTACTCGAAGCAGAACAACAAGAAAGGTGGCTGCTGCCCCGGACAGACCGCGCACCACATCGTCCCGAAGCACCACTTTCCCGCGAGCGAGTTCCCGGGGTACGACCAGGGGGCCGCCCCCTGCGTATGCGCCGAGGGGCACTCATGGCACCGCAACTGCGAGGCGCCGTTCAACAAGGCCGACAAGACACACCCTCAGATGCATGACATCCAGGACGCCGCCGAAAGGGAGTGCATCGACATCGTGGAGCAGAACATTGCGGCGGGTGAAGACGTGGGCAGGCGCACAGCGGACCATGCTTGCAACTACGACGAGGTTCGCGACCAGGGCATCGACGCGCATCACCAGTGCTTTCCCAACGACGATCCGGCATGCAGCGACAAATGCCTGGCAGCGCAGATCAATGCCTACCACCGGCAGCAGAGCGTGGGCATTCGGGACGGAACGCTGGTGCATACCAAGCCCGTGGGCGCCGCGGACGACTGACGGATCGGCAACGCGTCGATATCCAACGCAATCGAGAAGGAACATCCCGACATGACGACTTCACAGGAATTTTCCGTTGCGGACAGCGTCATGGTCGATGTCCGCATCCTCGGGGCCGACCACTACGTGTTCGCCGCGCACAGCGAGCAGGGCTTGGCGCGAGGGGCCTATCGCTGCCAGCTCGTCGAGTATTTGCGAGGGCAATGGAGTTTGCTGGCATCGTGGCCATGGCAGGCGGTGGCACTCGAGATCGTTCCGCAGCCGCAAGGAACGAGGTTCGATGTTCTCGGACGCGATGGACAGGTGGGAAGCCTCGCGGGCGGCGTACAGACACAGGTTCACGTCGAACCCGGCAGACCTGTAGGCCCCTTCCGCGGACTGCGGGCCGTGAAGGGCACGCTGTTCGCGTTCGGCATGAAGCGCGAGGTCTACTGGCGCGATCCGTCCGATGCGTGGATCAGGATCACCGATGGCTTCGAGCCTGCGCCGGACCCGGCCCTCAGTTTCGCGGAGCGGATGAAAGCCCGGATCGGGAAGGTCGGAGGCATCAACGCCATCGCAACGGACACGCAAGGCTATCTCACCGGTTTCGGAATGCGTGGCGAGATCTGGCGCTTCGTCGTGGACCGCTGGAAGGCCGTCGACAGTCCCACCAACCTGATGCTGCTGGACGCGACCGAAGCCGAAGACGGAACGCTTTACGTCTGCGGCCAGATGGGGTTGCTGCTTCGAGGCGATGCGGACCGCTGGGCGCCGGTGAGTTATCTGGGGCCGCCGAAACTGGATTTCTGCGCGATCCAGTGGTTTGCCGGTGCCTTGTATGTTGCCGACGGCAACTCGCTGCGCGTGATGGAGGACGACGAGCTCAAGGTGGTCGACCATGGCGTCGAGGAGATCGTTCCCTGCGTGGTGCTTGCCGCTGCGCACGGGCAGATGCTGTCGATGGCGGGGCAGGAGGTCTGGCAGACCGCGGACGGCAGGCACTGGAAGTGCATTCTCGGATGAGCACCGTCGCCGTCGCGCGCCCTGTTCTTGCCGTCGTGCAGCAGCACGCCGAAGATGCCGCCGTGCTCGCGCGCACCCGGTCGGTACTTGCAGGTGCTCCGCAGGCAAAGCTGCGCCATCTGCGGCGGTTGGACGATCGTCTGGAGGCTCACCTCGACGGGTTGCGCATTGCGGGGGCGCTCGGGGCGCAGTTGTGCGATGCCGCGCTCGCGCGGCCGGGCGCCGGAGAGGCCTTCGTGATTACCGCGCTGGCGCTCGATGCCGAGGATGGCGAGCGTCTCGGAAAGATCTTCGCCTTGGCCGAGACGCTGCCAACGCTGCGGCCGGGCGTCGTCGATGCCTTCGAGTGGGCACCGACGTCGGCGTTGCGCGGAATCACGACGAAACTGATGCAGTCGCCGGATGCGTTCCAGCGGACGGTGGGCATCGCGGCGTGCGAGAGCCACGGGGTCGACGCCGGAGATGTTCTGGCGGCGTCATTGGTCGACACAGACGTGGACCTGCGTTCGCGGGCGCTGCGCGCAGCGGGCGCATGTGGCCGCACGGACCTGATCGCGGCCTGCATGGCGGCCTTGAACGACGAAGACCCCGAGTGCCGCTTCCAGTCGGCGCAGTCCCTGGCATGGCTCGGCGAGCAGCGTGTGGCCGCTGACGCGTTGAATACCCTCATGCGCGACTGTGTCGACTGCGGTGCGCGTGCCGCTGCGTTGTCCTTCAAGCTCGCGACGTTCGAACGGGCGGCGCCGATGTTCAAGGCGCTGCTCGACAAACCGGAGGGGCTTCGCACCGCGATCCGGGGCGCGGGCATCGTCGGTGATCCGCAAGCGGTTGCGTGGCTGATCGAGCAGATGGGCGACCCGAACGTCGCCCGGCTCGCCGGCGAGGCGTTCAGCCTGATGACGGGAGCCGACCTGGCGTGGCTCGATCTCGAACGCAAACCGCCCGACGGCGGCGAAGGGGGACCGACCGACGATCCCGCGGACGATGACGTCTCGCTGGAAGAGGACGAAAGCCTCCCGTGGCCAGACCCGGAGCGCGTGCGGACATGGTGGTCGATGCATGCCGGGCGCTTCCAGGCCGGTGAGCGCTATTTCATGGGGGCGCCGCCGTCGTGGTCCCATTGCGTCCAGGTGCTCGGGGATGCAGGCCAGCGTCAGCGTCTCGCCGCCGCCGAGTACCTCTGTCTCTTGCGCCCAGGTACCCCGCTCTTTCAGACGAGTGCTCCCGCATGGCGGCAGCAGCATCGGCTCGGCCACATGCCGGCGGCCTGAACGGCAAATGGCCGCGAAATACATTCTTGCCGCGTTCGCCATCGTCTTCTTGCTGATGGCGCTGGTGCGCGGCGCGGCGGGTGGCGCCGCCCGCACCTGGCTCCTCATCGCCCTCATCTTCGTCGCCGTCGCCGCCTGGCTGCAATGGCATACCTCTTAAGGCGAGATTGCCAACCCGCCCCACGGAATGAATACTCCTTCTGAGTTTTTTCGCCCGCGCACGCCCTGCGCGCCCGGGCTGTGTCCGGACATAGAAGGGCCTAGAGCCTCGGGGGCCGATTCATGATCCATATCGCTGTCATCACCCGGCAAGGCGCTCCGGCGGGGCAGCCCATCGCTGCGGATTTCGGGCCCAACGGGGGCACCATCGGCCGGGCCGACACGAACACGCTGGTGCTCGACGATCCCGACCGCACTGTGTCGCGCGTGCATGCCCAGGTGCTGTGCCGCGATGGCCAGTACTTCGTCATCGACCGGGGCAGCAACCCGATGCAATGCAACGGTGTGTCGCTGGGGTCCGGCAAGGAGGCCGCGCTCACCGATGGCGCGCGGCTGGTGGTCGGCAGCTTCGAACTCAGCGTGAAGATGACGGCCGCGGCGGCTCCGCCGTCGCTGGCGATTCCCAACACCATCATGTCGGCGCCCGCCGCCGCATCGGCAGGTGGCGGTGGCGACGATCCGTTCGCGGATCTGCTCGCGGGGCTCGGCTCGCCGCCGGCATCCGCACCGGTCTCGTCCAGTGCAGCCAAGGCCGCCGCACCCGCCAGCGCCGATTCGCTGCTCTTCCCCGACCCGATGGCAACCGGCTCCCGCAACACGCAGGCCGCACAAGTCGATCCGTTCGCCAACTTGCTAGGGCCCACGCCGAGTTCCGCGCCGGCCGCGGGCCTTGGCGCGCTCGACGATTTCTCGGACCTCGGCGCGCCGCCCGCGCACGGCAAGGCCTCGGGCATCGACGATCTCTTCGGCGGCATGAACAGTGGCGGCGGCATCGGCGGCGATCCACTCGCGCTGTCGCCGCTGGCCGATCCGCTGCTGCAGCCGAACACGGCCTCCTCCGCGGACCCGCTGGCCGCGTTGCAGAGCGCGGCACCGTCCACGCCGACGCCGCGCTCCGATCACTTGCCGATCGACCAGTTCGGCTTCACGCCGCCGAAGGCGGTGACGTCTCCGCCTCCACCACCACCACCTCCGCCGCCTCCACCACCAACTGCGCCCGCGCCGGTGGCCGCAGCGCCTGCAGAGGTGCTGCCGCAGTTCGATGACATCACGGGCCAGCCGATCCGCATCAGCGGCCCCGAGGTGGGCAGCAGGCCATTGGAGCCGCTGCCGCCCCTGCCGCCGCCACCACCGCCGCCGGTTCAGCGCGCGTCCGCACCGGCCGCGCCGCGCGCCGAGCGCACGGCCTCCGACGACGAACTGCTCGCGGCGTTCCTGCGCGGCCTCGCCAGCACGCACCAGCCGCCCGAGATGCTCACGCCCGGCCTCATGGAGCGCATCGGCTCGATGCTGCGCAGCGCCACCGAAGGCACGCTGCAGTTGCTGCTCACGCGCCAGGAGTTCAAGCGCGAGGTGCGCGCCGAGGTCACGATGATCGCGGCGCAGGCCAATAACCCCTTGAAGTTCTCGCCCACGGTGGAAGTGGCGCTCGCGCACCTGCTCGGGCCGGGCGTGCGCGGCTTCATGCCGCCGGAGGCCGCGATGCGCGATGCCTTCAACGACCTGCGCGCCCACCAGTTCGGCGTGATGGTGGGCATGCGCGCGGCGCTCGCGCACGTCATCACGCGCTTCGAGCCCGAAGAACTCGAGAAGAAGATCAGCGCGAAGTCGGCGCTCGACGCCATCTTCGCGGCCAACCGCAAGGCCAAGCTCTGGGACCAGTTCGTCGCGCTCTACGGTGGCATCGCAAGCGAGGCGGAAGACGATTTCCACAACCTCTTCGGCAAGGCGTTTCTCGAAGCCTACGAAGAGCAGATGGCGCGCCTGAAGTCCGACGGACAGTGACGACGCAGAAGAAGAAAAGCAAGAAGCAGCAGAACGACGACCTCGGTCGAAGCCATCACCACAACAACACCAGCCATCGCGAGGCACCCCGCTTGGAAATCGAAATCGTCACGTTGTCCCGACAGGGCGGCCGCACCTACAACGAGGACGTCCATGGCCATTGGCATGACGAGCGCTATGTCGCCTGCCTGGTGGCGGACGGCGCGGGCGGTCATGGCGGCGGCGATGTGGCGGCAGCCACGGCGCGCAGCAGCGTGCTGGGCGGTTTCTCGGCGGCGCCGGGGCTGGACGAGATCACGCTGCGCACGCTGGTCGAGCAGGCCAACCGCGACGTGGTGGCGCGCCAGGCCGAAGGCGGCAAGCTCGCGGGCATGCGCTCCACCGTCGTCTTCGCGGCGATCGATCTCGAGAACCAGGCGCTCGCCTGGGTGCACAGCGGCGACAGCCGTGCGTATCTGTTCCGCGGCGGCGCCATCGTGGCGCGCACCACCGATCACAGCCTGGTGCAGCAGATGGTCGCCGGCGGCATGCTCGACGAGGAGGGCGCGCGCCTGCATCCGCAGCGCAACATGCTCCTGTCGGCGCTGGGTTCGATCGAGGAGGCGCCCGACATCGCGGTGTCCGACCGCATGCGCCTCATGCCGGGCGATGTGCTGCTGTTGTGCAGCGATGGCGTGTGGGAGCCGCTGGGCGACGAGTGCCTGGTCGACACGCTGCATGCCTCGCGCACGCCCAGCCAGTGGACCGAGCAGCTCGACACGCAGATCAAGGCGCGCGCCAAGCCGGGCCACGACAACTACACCGCGCTCACGCTCTGGGTGATGCCCGACGAGAACGACGATGACGCCACGCGGTTGATGCCCGAGCCGATGCCGCAGGCAAGGGACGATCAGAACCCATAGTCGAACCAGCTCTGCGGAAGAATGAACTCCCAGTAGTCCTTGAAGAGGCTCTCCGGAATTCCGTTCTTCTTGGCGCTGTTCGAGCGTGCGTAGTTGAGCGCACGGATGTAGGCGTCGCGATCGTTCGCTTCGAAGGCCGATTCGAGCATGCTGGCGCCCGTCCTGAACAGCGGTTTGTACTGCAGGTGCCTGCCCACCTGCGCCGACAGGCATCCATCCAGCCGCAGGCCGCGTTCTTCGGTGAGGTATTGAAAGAACTGGCAATGCAGCCCGAGCGAGAATTCGCGGTCGCGCAGCATGTGCCGGGCGAGTTCGTGGTAGTTGGTCTCCACGCCGGCCCATTCGTAGAAGGCCACCTTCTCGGGGTTCTTCACCTCGAGCTGGCCGAAGCCGACGCCCAGGCCGCTGGGAGTCTCTGCCTGCTGGATGTTGCAGAAGCCCGTTTCCTCGAAACAGATCACGGCAATCATGAAGTAGGAGACCGGGTGATCCTGGGGGTGCACGCGCTGCAGCGTGCTCCAGAAGGTCGGGAAGTCGTAGGCTGCTGCCTGGTTCCAGGCGAATGGCGTTTTCTTGACTTGCATGAATCTCTCCTTGGGAGTTGTTTCTCATGCCGGCCAGGCGGTCGCATCCGGGTGCGCACAAAGCAAAGCCAGGCAGCTCTGCCGGGCTGCCTGGCTGGGCGGGGAGGGACGGGCCCTCAGACCTTCTTGTTGGCTGCGATGTCCCAGCCCGTTTCCTTGGTGCCGTCGCCGGAACCGTCGGCCTTCTGGGGCGTGTACTCGTACTTGAACTTGGAGAAGTTCAGCGTCAAGGTCTCGGTCAGGCGGTCTTCACCGCCGCTGCCGCCGGTCTGGATGCTGCTCACCAGGATGTCTTCCATCGTGAGCTTGACGTATTCGAGCGGCGTGGCGCCGGCCTTGCGCACCACCAGCGTGCCCTTCTTGATGTGCTGGCCATTGCAGCAATCCAGGAGCAGCAGGTGCGAGGAAGAGTCGACGTACTTGGTGATCGAGACGTCCTGCACGCTCACCTTGCCGGCGCCCGAGCCGCCGCCCACGTGGCCGGTGCCGGACTGGCTGGCACCCCAGCTCCAGGCGAGAACGTCGATTTCCTTCTTGTGCGAATCGTCCTTGGATTCGCCGTCGACGCCTTCGAGCTTCAAAAACATGTCTGCAGCCATGATGCTTACCTTTCAGTTGTGTGTGAGTCAGGGAAAAAGGGCTTCCGTGCGGTGCCTAAGCGTTGGTGCCCGGGAGCTATCAGGAGAACGAGCGGAGGGCCGTTTTTTCAAAGACCCTCCGAAGGCATATGCCTTCGTTACTTGCCGCCCTTGGCCGAGGGCAGCTTGGACACCAGCCGCAGCGACACCGTGAGGCCTTCGAGCTGGTAGTGCGGGCGCAGGAAGAACTTGGAGGTGTAGTAGCCGGGGTTGCCCTCGACCTCTTCCACCACCACCTCGGCCGCGGCCAGGGGCTTGCGGGCCTTGGTCTCCTCGGACGAGTTGACGGGATCGCCGTCCACGTAATTCATGATCCATTTGTTGAGCCAGCGCTGCATGTCGTCGCGCTCCTTGAAGCTGCCGACCTTGTCGCGCACGATGCACTTCAGGTAGTGCGCAAAGCGGTTGCAGGCAAAGAGGTAGGGCAGGCGCGCCGCGAGGTTGGCGTTGGCTGTGGCATCCGGGTCGTCGTACTCGGCCGGCTTGTGCAGCGACTGCGCACCGATGAAGGCCGCGAAGTCGGAGTTCTTGCGGTGAATCAGCGAGAGCAGGCCGGCCTTGGAGAGCTCGGCTTCGCGCCGGTCGCTGATGGCGATTTCGGTCGGGCACTTCTGGTCCACGCCGCCGTCGTCGCTCGGGAAGGTGTGCAGCGGCAGGTTTTCCACCGCGCCGCCCGACTCGATGCCGCGGATGCGCGAACCCCAGCCGTAGAGCTTGTACGAGCGGTTGATGTTGGTCGCCATCGCATAGGCCGCATTGGCCCAGGCGTACTTGCTGTGGTCGGCGCCGGCGGTGTCTTCCTCGAAGTCGAATTCCTCGACCGGGTTGGTGTTGGCGCCGTAGGGCGTGCGCGCCAGGAAGCGCGGCATGCACAGGCCCAGGTACTTGGCGTCGTCTGAATCCCGCAGCGAGCGCCAGCCGGCGTACTCGGGCGTGAGAAAGATCTTGGTCAGGTCGCGCGGGTTCGCGAGCTCCTGCCACGACTCCATCTGCATCAGGTTGGGGCTCGCGCCGGTGATGAAGGGCGCATGCGCCGAGGCCGCGATCTTGGACATTTCGCCGAGCAGTTCGATGTCGGGCGGGCTCTGGTCGAAGTGGTAGTCGCCCACCAGCGCGCCGAAGGGCTCGCCGCCGAACTGACCGTATTCCTGTTCGTAGATCTTCTTGAACATCGGGCTCTGGTCCCAGGCCGCGCCCTTGAACTTCTTCAGGCTCTTGGCGAGGTCCGTCTTCGAGATGTCCATCACCCGGATCTTCAGGTGCTCGTCGGTCTCGGTGTTGTTCACCATGTAGTGCAGGCCGCGCCACGCACTCTCGAGCTTCTGGTAGTCGGGGTGGTGAATGATCTTGTTGACCTGCTCGGTCAGCTTCGCGTCGATCGCGGCGATCATGGCCTGGATCGACTTGGTCACATCCTTGCCGATGACGGTGCTGTTGCTCAGCGCCTGCTGCGCGAGCGTGAGCACGGCGGCTTCGACGGCGCTCTTGGCTTCGTCGCTGCGCGGCTTGAATTCCTTTTGAAGGAGCGACGAAAAGTCGCTGCCCGCATAGGCAACGTCCTTGAGTGCGCTCTGCTCGAGTGCTTCGGCCATGGTGGTTTCTCCTCGTGTACCGGTAGGTCAGGCGTTGGGGCGTTTGTGTGTGGGTATCAGGCGGCCGGCTTGCTGCCGTCCTCGGGCTTGGCGGTAGCCGCCAGCGACTGCAGGAGGGCCGGGTCTTCCAGCACCTTGGCCAGCAGTTCCTCGGCGCCGTTCTTGCCGTCCATGTAGGTCACCAGGTTGGACAGCTGCGTGCGGGCTTCGAGCAGCTTGTTGAGCGCGCCGACCTTCTTGGCCACGGCCGCGGGCGAAAAGTCTTCCATGTTCTCGAAGGTCAGTTCCACCTTGAGTTCGCCTTCGCCGGTGAGCGAGTTCTCCACCGCGAACGCGGCGCGCGGCTTCATGGCCTTCATGCGCGAGTCGAAGTTGTCGACGTCGATCTCCAGGAACTTGCGATCGGCCACGGGCGCGAGCGGATCGGTGGGCTTGCCCGACAGGTCGGCCAGCACGCCCATCACGAAGGGCAGCTGGATCTTCTTCTCGGCGCCGTAGAGTTCGACGTCGTATTCGATCTGCACGCGTGGCGCCCGGTTGCGGGCGATGAATTTCTGACTGCTCTTGGCCATGGCGATGCTCCTTGCGGGGGTAAATGGGGCGGTTGGATCAACAGAAAAAAGGGGGGAGGCGGCGGCTATTCGGACGAACGCTTGCCGGTCACGGTCTCGATCGTGTCCAGCGCGCCGGGCGCGAGGTTGGCCATGATTTCGAGAAAGCTCACGCCGATGAGCTTCTTGGCGCGGTCGATCAGGAGCGGCGCGGGGTTGCCGGGCTCGGTCTGTTCGAGAAAACGGATCACGCGGTCCAGCATCTGCAGTGCGTCCTGACGGCTCTGGATTTCGCCGCGCGCGGCGGCAGCACGTGGTGCGCCGCCGGCTTGGGCGCCGTCGCCGTCAGCGCCGTCGGCCACGGCTTCATCGGGTGCGCCGATGGCCGCGCTGCAGGCCTTCTGCAGCATGCGGCCGATGCTGCGCAGCGGCGCCAGGTCGATCACGTCGGCACGGCCGGTGCGCTCGACCAAGAGCGCCTGCAGCTTCTCGACCAGGCCGGGCACGCCGATGGCCGCCTGGATCAGTTCGGGCCGTTCGGCATGCAGCGCTTCGAGGCCGCCCTGGATCTGCGCCGGCGAATAGGTGGCGTCGCCGCCGATTGCATTCAATGCGTTGTTGGCCACCGCGATGTCGCGCACGCGGATCGCGCCGACGCCCGGCGCCACGCCCACCTGCGCGTCGTACAGGTCCTTCAGCACCATCGCCTCGTCGCCCAGCGGTGCCAGCGCGTTCAGGCGCATGGTCGGGTCGTTGTCGTCGTCGGCATCGAGCTTTGGATGTATGCCTTCCCAGAATTTGTCGAGCAGGCCGGTGAGCAGCTCGAGCCCGGCGACGAAGCCGGTGATGCCCTGCAGGCGCGTCGATGCGCGCAGCAGCAGCACCGCGGGGCGCACGTCCTTGCTGCGGCGCAGGAGCGCATCGGACTGCTCGGCCACCTGGCGCCACTCCGGCTCCACCGCGGGGATGACGGTGTCGCCGAACTGTTGTTCGGGCTTGCCCTGCGCGGACGTGGTGAGCGCGGTGAAGTCCGCGTCGTACTCCAGATCGTCCCCGCATGGCGATGCCTCGCCAATGGGCGTGAGCAGTGCTTCGACAAGTTCGTGAGTCAGCATGTTGCCTGTTCGAGTTCGCTGGTGATAATCAAAGATGCGTCAGGACCGGTCAATGCAACGAAGGGAATAGCATGCGCACGCTGGGTACACACCATTCGTCCTATGAAGGCTTCTTCGCTGCGGCATCGCGGCGCCGTGTGGCGGGTCTCGGGCTCGCAATCGCGGGTCTCGTGGGCATCGGCCTCGCCGGCTGCGCGAGCAAGCCGGTGGTCACGCCGGTGAGCATCACGCTCGTGGCCGGCGCCGATGCCAACCCCGATGCGCGCGGCCGCGCATCGCCGCTCACGGTGCGCGTGTATGCGCTCAAGTCGCCCGGTCCCTTCGAGGGCGCGGACTTCTTCTCGCTGTTCGAGAAAGACCAGGCCACGCTCGGCGCCGAGCTCGTGCAGCGCGAAGAAATGCTGCTGCGCCCCGGCGAAACCAAGAAGCTCGACCTCACGCTGCCCGCCGACGCCAAGTCCATCGCGGTGATGGCGGCGTTCCGCGACCTCGACCGCGCGCGCTGGCGCGAGGTGGTGCCGGTGACCACGGGCAAGCCGCAGACGCTCACGGTCAACTTCGGCGCACGGCAGATCCGTATCGACGCCAAGTAAGGTCGGCGCCCCTTGCTTCATGGCGCACCCGTCGTTGTGTTCGACGACGGGCGCCCTGGCCGCACCAGGGGCTGATCGGCTGGCAGGAACCGTTCGAACAGATCGGTCACGAAGGCCCCGCCGGTTGCGTCCGATGCGGCGGCAGTGAAGTAGAGGCCGCGCCAGCGCGGCGCACGAGAGCCCTTGCCGTGGCTCTCGAACAAGACCTCCGCCACCTCGCGCAATGCGGGCTGCAACCCCTGCACCGCTTCCACGAACCCATGGATCGAGAGCCGCGCCGCGGCCCCGTGCTGCTCGCGCATCAACGCCATGCGAAGGCTCTGCAGTTGCGCGGCGATGGGGTCGAACAGCGCATCGAGCCGATCGCCGGCGGTTGCGCTGGGCGCGGCAAACGGGTCCGGCAGGCGATGGCCCAGCGCCTGCGCCAGCACCTCGGGCGGCAGCGCGCCGCGCAGGGCGGCGTAGCCCGTCAGATGCTCCAGGCCGGTGATGACGAGGTACATGGGCAACTGCAGGCGCAGGGTGTCGCCCGCCTCGTCGATCAGCCGGCGCATCTTCGCGGCGAGGGGGCGCAGGCTATCGGCATCGGCTTGCAGCAGCTCGCTCGCGGAGAGGCACGCGACCACGCCGTTGAGCGGCAGGCGGTCGCGCCGCTCGGCCAGCGCCAGCAGCGCCTGCAACCACAGGGCGCGCGTGCGCGGCGCGCCGGCGGCTTCGCCGACCGCCGCGGGTTGCACCTCGATGGCGGTCAGCGCACCGGTCAGCCACCAGCGCCAGCAGGCCCCATCGTCGGGATCGCTGTCGGGGTCGCTCTCGGGGGCGCTGTGGTGCCGCGCGAGGTGCTTGCCCTGCGCGGTGGCCAGCAGCCCCGGCAGGTCGGCCGCCGCATCGCCGATGAACAGGAGCCACGGCACAGGCGCAGCCGGGTCGCGCGACGACCGCGCGGGCCGCGGCGCCTGCTGCCGCAGCGCCTGGCGCGCCTCTGCCATCGATTCCCGCAGCGCCTCGATGGCCGCCTCGTCCGGGGGCGCATCGAGCGCCTCGATGCGGCGCAGCAAGGCACGCCGCCGCGCACCGCGGCCGGCGTCGTGCACCATCGCGCACAGCAGCCCGAAGCCCAGCAGGCACAGCGCGAGCAGCATCCAGAAGAAGTGCGTGGGCGAGGAGAGCAGCGCGGTCATCGCGAGACCGTTTCGAGGAACACGAAATCGGCGATGAGGCGCTCGCTGTTCTTGCTGGCCGCGAGCGCTTCGCGCAGCCGCAGCAGGTAGGCCGAGGCCAGCTCGAACGGCGGACGGTCCGAGGTCTCGGTGAATGGCATCGGCGCCGAGAGCACCGTGATCAGGACACTGCCGAACGGCGGGCTCACGAGCCAGCTCGAGGGGATGTCGCGGCCCAGCTCCAGCGTAGCGCCGGTGTGCAGCGTCGTGGGCGCCTGCCCCGCATTGAGGTGCATGACCGAGCCGTCGGCGGTGTAGTAGTCGACCCAGATGTAGCTGTCGTGCCGCGGCGCCACCACCTGCACGCGCACGTTGTCGCCTTCGCGCAGCTGCTGGTTGTGGGCCGTGGGCACTTCCACTTTGAGCCCGTGGCTCTTTTCCTTGTTGCGCGCCTGGTAGGGCTTCAGGATGGCGAACACCTCGCAGTGCGGCCATACGCGCAGGCCCACCTCGACGCGCGGCGAGGTCACACCGGGCATGGCGCTCACTTCGCGCGCCACGCGCGGCAAATCTTCGGGCAGCGAGACGAAGCCGCTCACCTGCGTATGGCCGTCCTTGCCGACCGAGGCCGAAAGGTCGGCGCAGGCATAGCCCTGCAGGTGCGCGTCGATCCGCTGGGTCAATGCGGTCTGCGTCGTCGCGGGGCCGGAGGCCATCAGCCACAGCAGGTACACGAGGGGCAGCAGCAGGGCCAGTGCGGCGCTCGCGCGCAGCAGTGCGCGGTCGCGCCGGTGGGTGTCGTTGGGGCCGCGCGGATCGGCCACGCCATAGGGCTGGGGCGTGATGCGGTCCTGCGCGAGGCTGCCGAGCGCCAACGGCCGCAGCCGCAGCTGGCGCCCGTGCAGGTCCTTGAGCTTGCCCAGCTCGCCCTGGTCGCCCTCCTCGAAGTAGTACTGGCCCTTGAAGCCGTGCGCGAGCGCGTGCCAGTAGACCTCGCGCACCTCGTCGTCCTGCGCGGTCAGTGCCGAGAGGTGATGGAAGAACTCGCTGTGCGCGTTGTTGGAGTTGAAGAGCTGCACCTGCAGCGGCGCGGCGCCGGCCTCCGCGCCGGGGTGGCGCGCGAGGATTTCGTCGATCCACGCCACCATCGCGAACACCGCGGATTCGACCTGTGCCGCCGGTGTGCCGGATGCGAGAGCCTGGGCACGCGCCGCATCGAGCAGGCGGCGTGCCTGTTGCTGCGCTGCGTCATGCGAGAGTGCGGGCCGGCCGGCCGCAATGGAGGCGTCCAGCGCGAGGCCGAACGAGAGTGAGGCGGTGAAACAGTCGAGCAGCCGGGGCATGGAGGTGCCCGCTCAAACTTGCATTGCGAAGGATGCCTTGTACCGGCGTCTGCATCGATGGCACATGCCCATGTCCCCGGTTCCTTCGAGTGGGAGTTCATTCTCCAAAGGGGTCCCGGCGGGCGCCATACCGCTTGGGGTCTATGCCGTTGGTGGGGCCGGGCGGCCTTGCTGCGCGGGGCAATCGCCGTTATCTTCAGCAATCGCTGACTTCCACGCAGCTGGAACAACGGAACCAAGCCATGAAAATCCTGATCGCCGACGACCACCGGCTCGTCATCGAGGCGGTCAAAGCCAAGTTGTCGGAACTGGAGCCCGGCATCGAATTCGTCCTTGCGATGAGCGTCGACGAATTGCTTGCAGGCGCGAACGACGACCTCGACCTGGCCGTGATCGACCTCAACATGCCCGGCGCGGACGGCCAGGCGCACATCGACGAAATCCGCCGCCGCCATCCGGCCGTTCCGGTGATCGTGCTGTCGGGCTACGAAGACCCGGCCATCATGCGCAGCGCGCTCGAACGCGGTGTGCTCGGATTCATTCCCAAGGCCTACTCACCCGAAGTCATGCTCTCGGCCGTGCGCCTGGTGCTGGCGGGCGGCGTGTACGTGCCGCCGATGATGCTGACGGCGCTGCCACCGGGCATCGTGGCAGGCGTGGCGCCGCAGGGCGGCGGTGGCGAGGTGCTGACGCGCGGCGGCGGTGGCGCGGGCCAGACGCTGGAGCACCTGCGCAGCGTGCTGACCGAGCGGCAGGTCGAGGTGCTGCAACTGCTCTCGCAGGGCAAGCCGAACAAGCTGATCGGGCGGAGCCTGGGCATCAGCGAAGGCACGGTGAAGATCCATCTGGCTGCGATCTTCCGGGCGCTGAATGTGCGCAACCGAACGGAGGCTGTAGTGGCTGCGCAGGCTTTGACTGAGGCGCAGCAGGCTTGAGTTGATTCGTTCGGGGCGGGTGCGAAGGCCACCGGGTACTCCCCTCCGCGAATGTCCCCCGGGGCTTCGCCCCTCCTCCTTGATTTCGCTGCGGGGAGCACCCGATGCCCTTCGCACTCGGGCACGCTGCTGGTTGATCGGCCGATCAACGACTGCTCCTGGCGACGCTTCTAGGCTGCTCGCAATGCGGGAGCCGATGGCGCTTCCATCGCGCTGCTGCGCAACCCCTTCTTTCTTTCTTCGATCGCGTCGGCGAGAAACTCCGCATCGCGCGCGACGCCCGAAAAGCGGCCCGACCCCCACGTATGCAGCCACGGCAGGCCGAGGAAATACAGGCCCGGCTCGTTGGTCACGCCGCGCTGGTGCACCGGTGCGCCTCGGCCGTTGAAGACCGGCGCGTCCACCCAGGCGAAGTCGGGCGAGAAGCCGATGCACCAGACCACGCTGGTGATGCCCGCCGCCGCAAGGTCGAGCCGGGTGCGTTCTTCCGCCGGCTCCCACACGGGCGTGTAGACCGAGGGCGGCGGCGCCTCGAGGCCCTGCGCGGCGATGAACTTGTCGATCGATGCGTTGATGCGGTTGTAGGTGGCGTCGGCGCTGTCGAGGTTCTCGCGCAGGTTGGGCTGCAACTCGAAGCCGCCGCCGTCGAAACCGCTCAGGAGGCCATAAAGCTCCATGCCTTCGCGCGCGAAGCGGCGCAGGTCGATGTCGCGCCCGCCGTCGCGGCCGGTCACGTAGTGGTTGGTGTTGTCGCGCACGCCTTCGCGCAGCGGGTGCTCGGTGACGGGCATGTCGTAGTACTTCATGTCGGCGAGCCAGTCGACCACTTCGCGGCCGCGGTAGAAGCGCGCGCAGCGCGGCGCATTGCCGGTGGCCAGGTGGACCTTGCGGCCGGCCAGGTGGAGGTCTTCGGCGATCTGCGCGCCCGACTGGCCGCAGCCCACCACGAGCACCGCGCCCTCGGGCAGTTGCGCCGGGTTGCGGTACTGCGCCGAGTGGTACTGCGCGACGGTGGCCGGCAGCTTCTCGGCCAGGCGCGGCACGATCGGGCGGTGGTAGCCGCCCGAGGCGACGACCACCTGGTCGGCGGTGTAGAGGCCGGTGTCGGTCTGCACCATGAAGCGGTCGCGTTCGCCCGTGCCCTGCACGCGGGACACGCGTTCGACGGTGACGCCTTCGATGGCCGGCGCCTTCACATGCGCGACGAAGCCGGCGAGCCAGTCGTTGATCTGGTCCTTGACCATGAAGCCGTGCGGATCGCTGCCGAGGTAGCCCCAGCCCGGCAGTTGGCACTGCCAGTTGGGCGTGACGAGGCAGAACGAATCCCAGCGCTGGGTGCGCCAGCTGTGCACGAGGCTCCGTTTCTCGATCACCAGGTGGTCGATGCCGCGCTGCTGCAGGCAGTGGCTCAGCGACAGGCCGGCCTGGCCGCCGCCGACGATGACGACGCTGTAGTGGCTGCGTCCGCCGTAGGGATAGGACATGGGGTCTTCTTTCTTTCTCTCTGGATGTGGATGGCTTCGTTCGACAGCGTCAGTCGACGGCGACGACGGTGACCTCGGCATCGGCGATGCCGGTGAAGCGGGCGGCGATGCGTTCGATCTCGGCGAGCTGGTCCATGGCCTGCGAACACGCGAAGCCGTACCTGGCGCGCACGCGTTCGGAGGCCATGCCCAATGCCTGGCGGGTGCGCTGCAGGAATTCTTCGAGGGCGTAGCGTTCGCCGGGCGCAAAGAACTCCTGCACCACGGACGAGGGCGAGTAGCAGCGCGTTTCGCTGGCGTCGGGCCAGCGCACGTGGAAGTGCATCACGGGCATGCGAGGGCCTCCTGCTGCTGTCGCTGCGGCGGCTGGATGAAGGCGTCGCCGCCGAAGTCCCACAGCAGCGCCTCCTCGCCGTTCGCGCGCAGGCGCACCTGCCGCGTTGCATCGACCTCGCCGACCACCGCGCAGGCGATGTCGCGGGCGGCGAAACGGCTCAGCACCTCCGCCACCTGCGCGGGCTTCACGCTGAGCATGAAGCCATAGCTCGGGAAAGCCGAGAGCCAGCGCATCAGCGGCGCGCCATCCGGTCGCGGCAATGCATCGATGTCGATGCGCGCGCCGACACCGGAGCACTCCAGCAGCATCATGGCCGTGCCGACGGCGCCGGCCATGCTGATGTCCTTTCCCGCGCAACAGAGGCCGTCCTCGGCCAGTGCGGGCAGCAGTTCGAGGTCGGCACGCAGCCGCGCGGCCGGTGCGGTGGTCGATGCGTTCCAGTACGGAAAGGGCTCCTCGTACGCACCGCGCAGGTCGGCGGCCATCACCAGCAGTTCGCCGGGCTTCGCATCGAAGCTGGTGAGCAGCTTGCGTGCATGGCCGAGGATCGCGACCGCGAGCTGCGGACGCTCGCTGCGGTTGTTGCTGTGTCCGCCGACGATGGGCACGCCATAGCGCACGGCCGCCTCTGCGAGACCGCGCAGCACATCGTCGGCCGGGTTCATGCCGGTGCTCCAGAGCGCATCGACAACCGCAGTCGGGCGCCCACCCATCGCGTAGATGTCGCTCACGTTGACCATCACGCCGCAGTAGCCCGCGAACCACGGCATGCGCACGATGAAGTCTTCGACCAGTCCTTCGATGGCGAACAGAAGGTAGCCGCCGTGGCCATCGGGAATCGCGGCGCAGTCGTCGCCGATCGGCACGGCCTGGGCGAGTGCGGCATGGCCGCCGGGCAGCGACCGGCCGAGGGCCGAGACCACGTCGCTGATGTCGCGCTTGTGGGCGAAGCCGCGCGTGGCGCGCAGGGCTTCTGCGATGTCGTGGACGCTGGTCGTCATGCCAGCACCTTCGCGCGCGTGACGAAGCCGCTCACCGGGTCGTGGCAGGGCGGATACCAGCCGAGGTCGGCCTGCATGCGCGCATGCGGGCGACCGTGCACAGCGGTTTCTTCGAGCAGCTGCCAGCCGAGTTTGCGGAACAGCGGCACGTTCTGCATCTGCACCTGCGCGAAGAAGGCAGCGCAGCCCAGCGCGTTGGCGCGCGAGACGGCCAGCCGGATCAGCGTCACGCCAAGATGCCCCTGGCTGCGAAACGCAGGGTGCACCGCAAGGCGAGAACCCCACCATTCGCCCTCTGCCTCACCGCGATGGATGCGCACCGTGCCCACCACCTGCTCGGGCATGCCGCCGTTGCACGACATCGCGACCAGCAGTTGCGAGCGGTCGTCCGTCGCATCGCGGTCGTCGCGCGCGAAGATGCCCTGCTCGATGCAGAACACCGCGCGGCGCAGCGCCATCGCCTCGTCGCGCTCCCACTGCTGCGCGGCCTCGCGCACGAGGTATTCGACGGGCGCGTAGTGCAGGTCGAGTTCGCTCATGTCGTCGATGCACAGCATGGTCAGCTTCCGCTTTCTTTTTCGTAGATGGAGAGCGACGAACACGCGCCGCATTTGCCGCAGCCGGCCTTGATGTCGGCCGAGCGCAGGCCCGCGGCCACCACGCGTTCGCCCAGCGGCGCGAGCAGCGACTTCATGAACTCGGGCGAGGGCGCGGGATGGTCTTCGAGCGGCGTACCGCTGATCGGAACAAACGGCACGACGAAGGGATACACGCCGCGTGCGAGCAACTGGTCGCAGATGTCGAGGATCGCTTCGCGCGTGTCGCCGAGGCCGGCCAGGATGTAGGTGCTGACCTGGCCGCGCCCGAACACGCTGATCGCCGCCTCGAACGCGCTCATGTAGCGCGAGACCGGCACGCTCGCCTTGCCCGGCATGATCCGGTCGCGCACCTCGGGCGTCACCACTTCGAGGTGCATGCCGAGCGTGTCGATGCCCGCGGCCTTCATGCGGTGGAACCATTGGTCGTCGTCGGGCGGCTCGCACTGGCCCTGGATCGGGATGTCGACCGCGGCCTTGATCGCGAACGCACTCTCGCAGAGGACGGCCGCGCCGCGGTCGGTGGCATTGGGCGTGCCGGTGGTCATCACCATGTGCTTGACGCCATCGAGCAGCACGGCCGCCCGCGCCACCTCGGCGAGCTGCTCTGGCGTCTTGCGGGCGATGGTGCGGCCGGCCGCGAGCGACTGGCCGATCGCACAGAACTTGCAGCTCTTCTTGCGGCTCTCGTAGCGGATGCAGGTCTGCAGCACCGTGGTGGCGAGCACGTCGCTGCCGTGCAGCGTGGCGATGTGCGAATAGGGCACGCCGTCGAAGGTCTGCATCGCGTAGAAGCGCGGCTGCTTCGGAAAGCTGATGCTCGCGATCGGGATGCTGCCGCGCATCACGCGGCTCATGCCCTCTGCATCGGGCGCTTCCGCCGTGAAGGGCGAGTGCCAGGCGGTGGAGGTGTGGACCGGCACCATGATCGTGTGGCCGTCCACCGTCACGGCCTTGTGGTCCGAAGGGCCCGCGCCGCCGCGGCGGCTTGCGACGCCGGCCGAAGGGTCAACCAGCCGCAACCCGAAGGACTGGAGCTCGGTCATCAACTGCCGGCTGTCTTGCTGTTGCTGCGTCGTCGTGGTGGTCATGGTCGGGGCTCCGTGAGGCAAGGGGTTGGGGTTGCGTGAGATGCATCGGCACCGTGGTCTGCGCCGGCCGGTCGTTGATGGCGAGCGACAGCAGCTCGGGCCGCGCGTAGTGGCCGACCGAATCCATCATTCGCTTGCGCTTGGCGATGAGCGCCATGTCCAGGTCGGCGATCACCATGCCTTCGCCCTCGGTGAGCGGCGGCGCGAGGTGCTTGCCCTCGGGCGAGACGATGGCGGTGTGGCAGCCGCCGCGCAGCGCCTTCTGCAGTTGTGCATCGGGCGTGACCGAGCGGATCTGCGCGTCGGTGAGCCAGCCGGTGGCGTTGACCACGAAGCAGCCCGATTCGAGCGCGTGGTGGCGGATGGTCACTTCCATCTGCTCCGCGAAGATCGGCCCGACCAGCGAGCCGGGAAACTGCGCGCAGTGGATCTCCTCGTGCTGCGCCATCAGCGCATAGCGCGCGAGCGGGTTGTAGTGCTCCCAGCAGGCGAGTGCGCCGACGCGGCCGATGGCGGTGTCCACCACCTTCAGGCCCGCGCCGTCGCCCATGCCCCAGACCATGCGCTCGTGATAGGTCGGCGTGATCTTGCGGCGCTTGAGCGCGAGCGTGCCGTCGGCATCGAACACCAGTTGCGTGTTGTAGAGGCTGCCGTGGTCGCGCTCGTTCACGCCGAGCACCACGACCATGTTGCGCGCGCGGGCCCGCTCGGCCACGGCCTGCGTGACCGGGCCGGGCACGACCACCGCGCGCTCCACCAGTTGCAGGTGCGGTGCGCCCTGCAGCACCGGCGGCAGCACGAAGCTGAAGTAGGGGTAGTAGGGCACGAAGGTCTCGGGAAAGACCGCGAGTTGCGCACCTTTCGCCGCGGCCTCGTCGATGGCGCTGCACACCCGGTCGAGCGTGCCGTCGGGGCGCTCGAAGTCGGGCGCGATCTGGATCGCCGCGGCACGCACGATGCGGGGTGTGGAAGCCATCGCTCGGGTCCTGCCTTACAGCGTCCAGGTGTCGAGGATGACGGCGCCGGCCTTCTTGTGCAGCAGCACGAGGTCGAGCACGTCGAGCGGATTGATCGGCGTGATGCCCTCGATCAGCGCGCCTTCGCCGTGGCCGTAGAGCGCCTGCAGCGCGAAGCGGCAGGCGTACACCTTGCCGCCTTCTTCCATGAACTTGCTGATCTGCTTGTTGAAGTTCTGGTGGCCCGGAAAGGCCTCGTCGCCCAGCGTCGGAAAGCCGCGCTGCACGCCCAGCGTGACGCCGGGGCCGTAGAGCAGCACCGAGGTCTCGTAGCCCTTGCGGCGCAGGCGCGTTGCTTGCAGCAGGTTCACGAAACCGATGGAGCCTTCGAAGGCGACGGTGTGGAAGGTGACCAGCGCCTTCTCGCCAGGGTCGGCCTTGACGTCTTCGAACACCTTCTCTTCGTAGTCGACGAGGAACTCGCCTTTCTCGTTGCGGGGGCGGGTGACTTTGGGCATGGGGGGGCTCCGGTTGGGTGGTTGGACACGCAGGTCTTGCGTGCCTTTTCCTTCGCAGGCGATGTGCCAGCGCGCGGGCGGGTGCGTGCGATCAATGCGCGATCAATGCGCAGTGGTGCGGGGCGCGCGCGGATAAAAAATTTTCAGACGGTCGCCACGGTGGGTACGCAGAGCGCCGGGCGAACGGTTTTTGCACCGCGACGACGCATTCGCCATGCGATCAATGCACCCGATCAAGGGGGTTGATCGCACCTGATCGAAGCATCGGACCCCTCTGGAGCGGGCGCGATTCATGCGTGTTGATTGGTGGCCAGATGCAATCAATAAATGCAATCAACTCCGCACGATGACCACGATCACCGCCCATTGGAAGAAGCAGCTGCGCAACAGCGACCGGCCTGCCTACCTGCTGCTGGCCGAACTGATCGCCGACGACATCAAGACCGGGCGGCTGGGCGTGCGCGATCGCCTGCCCACGCTGCGCGAGCTCGCGGCCGACCTCGACCTGAACTACACGACGGTGGCGCGCGGCTACGCCGAGGCGCGCAAGCGCGGCCTCATCGATTCGCGCGCGGGCACCGGCACCTTCATCCGCTCGGGCAGCCCGAGCCTGCGCCTGCGCGGCGGCAGCGGCGCCGAGATGACGATGAACATGCCGCCCGAGCCCGACGACGAACACCTGATGGCGCGGCTGCACGAGAGCGCGAGCCGCGCCTTCGCCGAGATCGACTTCCACGACCTGCTGCGCTACCAGGACTTCGGTGGCACCGCGCACGACCGCGAGGTGGCGATGCAGTGGCTGCGCCCGTTCGTGCCGCACGCGAGCGTGGACCGCATCCTCGTGTGCCCCGGCATCCATGGCGTGCTCACGGCACTGTTCTCGCAGCTCGCGCGGCCTGGCGAACTGATCTGCGTGGAGTCGCTCACCTACCCGGGCGTGAAGGCCATCGCGGCGCAACTGGGCGTGCAGTTGCATGCGCTGCAGCTCGACGACGACGGCCCCATCGCCGATGCCTTCGAGCACGCCTGCAAGACGCTCAAGCCCAAGGCGCTGTACTGCAACCCGACGCTCCTGAACCCGACCGCCGGCACCGTGTCGCGCGCGCGGCGCGAAGCGCTGGCCGACGTGGCGTTGCGCTACGCCATTCCGATCATCGAGGACGACGCCTACGGCATGCTGCCGCGCCAGACGCCCGCCACCATCGCCACGCTCGCACCCGCGCTCACCTACTACGTGAGCGGGTTCTCCAAGTGCTTCGGCGCGGGGCTGCGCAGCGCGTATGTGTGCTCACCGACGGTCGTGCAGTCGCAGCGCCTCGCGGGCGCGATGCGCGCCACCACCGTCATGGCCTCGCCGATCACCAATGCACTCACGACGCTGTGGGTGGAAGACGGCACGACCGAGGCGATGCTGCAGGCGGTGCGCGCCGAATCGGTCGCGCGGCAACTGCTCGCGACACGCTATCTCGGCGACAGCGGGCTGCAGGCGCATCCCGAAGGGTTTCATGCGTGGCTGCCGCTCACGCCGGGGTGGAGCCCGGTGGAGTTCGCGTCGTACCTGCGTACGCAGAACGTGGGCGTGGTGGCGAGCGCGGCGTTCTCGACCGACGGCGATCCGCCGGACGCGGTGCGCATCTGCCTCGGCGGGCCGATGTCGCGGGAGCAGTGCGACCAGGCGCTGCGGCTCATCGCGGACACGCTGGCGCATCCGCTGCATCCGCACGCGACGCTCAGGACGGGCGGTGGATGAAGCCTTGTGACGGGGCGATCCATTCGATGGCGTCGTTCTTCCCGGTCGTCACCACGTCGCGGCCCGTGAAAAGCATGCGCTCTTCGACCAGAAGAAAGCTTGGCGCGCCGTCACTGCTCTTCAACATCTGAAGCGTGGCGCCGCCGAGGTCCAGCGTGCCGCCGGGCCAATCGGGTTGCGCCGTGGCAGTCCAGCGCACGGGGCCGGGCGCGACGGCGCGAAGGGCGTCGTCCAGCGGCGCGGGGCCGATCAATGCCCAGCCGTCTGATCCGCCGACGAGATAGCTGTTGTTGCCGGCGTTTCCCACCACGCGGATCACCCTGTCGGACAGCCGCGTGACGAGGCCCGCTTCGAGCGCATAGCGCGCATCGCCTCGGCCCTCTGGATCGAGGCGGCCGATCTCGTCATACGCGGGCTCCTCGATGTTCACGGCGCGGCGGCCTTCGGAGCCGTCCGCGAGCCTCGGCATGTTCAGCGGAATCTCGCGCAACTGCCGCGCATGCGCCATGAATTCATCGGCGCGCTGGAAGGCATCGAGCTGCTGCAGCACGCGCCGCGTCACGTTCATCAGCTTCAAGCCGCGCGCCGGGTCCAGCGCATCGGCCGGGCGCAGCCACATGTGTTCGACGGTCTCGCGGCCGTCCGGCTGCACCTCTTGTCCGGCCGGCATCAGCGCGACGAAGAAGCGCGTGTCGAAGCGGCGCGGCATGCCGGGCGGCGTGAGCCAGTGGCCGAAATAGACGACGCGGTCGCCGGCGAGGCACCAGCCGCGCTGCCTGCACATCGCGAGCAGCGCATCGGTGCCTTGCTCGGCGGCATCGCGCATCGTGGCGAGTTCGCCGGAGGGCAGTTCGAGCAGTTGAACCGGAAGGTTCTCGGCATCGTTCGCGAAGAGAAGGCCGGCCTCTTCGAAGCACTCGCGGATGGCGGCCGCGTAGAAGTCGAGCCCGCCTTCGGGCACCGCGAGACGGGCGCTGGCTGCGGCGTCGTCGAGGCCTGCGCACAGCGCATGCAGGTGGCGGTCGTGTGCATCGACCACGCCGCCTGGGAAGACGCTCGCACCGCTGTTCTGGTCATTGGCCTTCTCGGCCCGGCGCAGCATCAGGGCTTCGAGGCCTTCGCTGCCGTCGCGCAGGACGACCAGCGTGGCAGCGGTGCGGATGGGGCGGGGTGTGGGAATGGGAACGGGAGCAGGGGCGGGCGTCGTGGCGGTCATAGCGGCGCTATTGTGAACGCGTGAATGCGCGGACACAGCCGCCGCGAACCCGCCCGGCGCGTCTACTCCAGCGAGATGCTGTTGTCCTTGACCACCTTGGCCCAGCGCTTCGACTCGGCCTCGATGAGCTGCGAGAAATCCGCCGGCGAGCCGCCCACCGGCACCAGCCCGAATTCGCTCAGGTACTGGCGGTACTCGCCGGACTCCGCGATGCGGCGCGACACCGCACCCAGCTGGTCGATGACCGATTGCGGCGTTCCCTTGAGCGCGAAGACGCCGTGCCACGAATCGCCTTCGAAGCCTGGAAAACTCTCCGCCACGGTCGGCACCTGGGCCAGCGAGTCGAGCCTGCGGACACTGGACACGGCCAGGGGCCGGACCTTGCCTGCCTTGATGTAGGGCAGCACGTCCGCGATGGGCGAGAACGCCACGTCCACCCGGCCACCGATCAGGTCGGTGAGGCCGCCGTCGCGATAGGGAATGTGGTTGAGCGCCAGCCCCGCGCTGTTGGCGAAATAGGCCATCGACATGTGGGGCACGGTGCCCATGCCGTAGGACGCGTAGCTCACCTGGCCGGGCTTCGCCTTGGCCGCCTTGATGAGGTCGGCCAGTGTCTTGTGGGGCGACTCCGTCGGCACCGAGACCACGAGTGGAATGGACAGCATCCGCGTGACCGGCACCAGGTCCTGCGGCTGGTAGGGCAGCTTCCTGTAGGCGAAGGGATTGATCGTGACCGTGCCGCTCGCGGTGTAGAGCAGTGTGTAGCCGTCCGCGGGCGAAGCGACGGCGGCCTGCGTGCCGACGATGGTCGATGCGCCGGCCCGGTTTTCCACGATCACCGGCTGCTGCAGCTGCTTGCTCACCCGGTCGCCCCAGTAGCGCGCCATCACATCGGGCGCGGTGCCGGCGGGGAACGGCACCACCAGCCGGATGGCCTTGGTGGGGTATCGGTCCTGCGCGTGGGCAGAGGTGACGGCGATCAGGCCGAGCAGGGCGGCCGCCATGGCCGATCGCAGGCGAGTGGCTGGGGTGCGGTGCATGCTTGTCTCCGTTGTAGTTCGATGCGGGGGATTGCATCGCCTATCCGGTACGGCGCCAAGCTTGGACGCGGGAAACACTTTTCCAGTGCGCGGGGGGTGGCGCGGGAGCAGGCGTGCACCTGTGCCGCCAACTACCCTCGTTCAGCCCGGGGTGGGGTCCAGCCGATAGCCCAGGCCGCGGACCGTCTGCAACAACGCCACGGGATGGCCATCGTCGATCTTGCCGCGCAGGCGCCGCACATAGACATCGACGATGTTGGTCAGCGGATCTTCGTTGGTGCCCCAGACGTTGGAGAGGATGCGTTCGCGGCTGTAGACCCGGCCGGGCGCGGTCATCAGCAGTTCGAGGAACGCGAGCTCCTTGGCGGTCAGCGCCACGGGCTTGCCGGCCCGCGTCACCGACATGCGCTCGCGGTCGAGCACAAGGTCCGCCACCTGCAGCGTGGTGGCGCGGGGCCGCATTTCGCGGCCGCGGCGCAGCAGCGCCTCGATGCGCGCGAGCAGCTCCTCGAAGGCAAAGGGCTTGGTGAGATAGTCGTCCGCACCCAGGCGCAATCCGCTCACCTTGTCCTGCGTATTGCTGAGCGCCGTGAGCATCAGCACGGGCACATGGTGGCCTTCGGCGCGCAAGGTCTGGCATAGCTCCAGGCCGCTCAGGCCGGGAAGCATCAGGTCGAGCAGCAGCAGTGAAAGGTCGCTGCCGCGCGCCAGAGCCAGGCCTTCGGGTCCGGTGCGGGCCAGCTGCACGCGGTAGCCCTCGGCGCCGAGGCCTCTCTGTAAAAAGTCGGCGACGCGCGCGTCGTCTTCGACCACCAGGATGTTCATGTTTGTTGTGTCTGGAAGGAGAAATGGCACGGCAGCTCGACCCATACGGTCGTGCCCTGCAGCGGAATGCTCTCGAGCCGGATGCTGCCGTGGTGTGCATGCACGATGGCCTGCGCAATGGACAGGCCGATGCCGGTTCCGTCGGCGCGATGCACGCGCGCCCGGCGGCCGCGCACGAACCGGTCGAACACCTTCGGCAACTCATCCGCATCGATGCCGATGCCCTCGTCGACCACGCGCACGCGCACGCGGCTGCGTTCCTCTTCGTCTTCGCGAACGAGTTGCCAGCTCACCCGCACGGTGCCGTCCTGGCGCGAGTAGCGCACCGCGTTGTCGAGCACGATCACGAGGGCCTGCCGCAAGCGGTCGGCATCGGCTTGCAGCACGACCGGGGGCGTGCCGACATCGATGGCTTCGAGCAGCACGCGAACCTCATGGCGCGCCCCCAGCGCGCTGGCCATGTCGGTGACATCGCCAAGAAGCTCCGGCAGATCGACTTCGCCGAACCGCATCGCCAACTGATCGGCCTCGGCTCGGGCGACCAGCAACAGGTCGTCGATCACGCCGGTCAGTTGCTTCACGCCGCCCACGATGCGCGTCAGCGTCTCCCGGTATTCCATCGGCGGCTTTTCCGCGCCGCGCAAGGCGATCTCGGCTTCGCCGCGAATCGCCGTGGCGGGCGTACGAAGCTCATGGCTCAGGTCGGCCAGCAGTTGGCGGCGCCGCTGGTCGACCTGCTGCAGCGTCTCGTGCGCGGCGCTCAGTTCGCTGGTGCGTTCCAGCACGGCCTCTTCGAGGCGGCGGCGCGCGGCGTCGGCGTCCTGCCGGTGGCGCTGCAGTTCGGCCGCCATCGAATTGAAGTGCTCGGCGACATGATCGAACTCGTCGTGCGAGCCGAGGGCGATGCGGTGGTCGAGCGATCCGGCACGCAGCGCCTGCGTGCCAGCGAGCAGGCGGTCCAGCGGACGCTGCAGCCGGCGCTTGAGGTAGAGCGCGAGCACGATGGCTGCCGCGAGCGTGATGACTGCCAGGCCGATGGACTGCTGGCGCAACTGGTCCAGCCCGCGTTCGGTCGCGGCGCGGGCCACGGGCACCACGTTGCGCTGCCGCTCGATGGCGCCGTTGATCAGTTCGCGCAGATCGCGGCCGCGCGCCTTGTCGAACACTTCATTGAGTTCCTGCCAGACGCTGGCGAACTCGGCGCCCCGCTCCAGCGGCGCGAGCTTCACCAGCCGGGCCCTGACCGCGGCGATGTTGTCATCGAGCAGGTCGCTGACCGCCGCGAGCTGATCGATCTCGGGCGGGATCGGCGTGCCTTCGCGCGCCGAAATCTCGCCCCAGAGCGCCAGGTCGCGCCGGGCGAGCTGACGCAGGGTTTCGGTGCTGGCCTGCATGCGCGCCAACTGGCTGTCGCGCACCTCCGGAGAGGCATTCGCGTCCATCAGTTGCTGGGAGGCCCACACGCGCAGCCTTTGCTTGCTGGCCGACAGCTCCAGCAGTTCCGAAAGGATGTCGCTGGCCAGCCGGCTGTGCTGCGCGTAGTCGTTGACCCGGTTCGATCCCCAGTAGACGAAGCCGGCTTGAACGCAGACCAGTGCGACGAGAACGGCGAATGCGAGGGACAGGCGGAGGCGGAACATGGCGAACTTTAACGTCGCCAAGCCGAACCGCAGATGAACATCAGATGAAGTCGCGGCCGCCACTTGTCGCCGTGCGTTCCGGTTCCTCCAGCCAGATGTCTGGCCCGGCAGCGTTCAGTGCTCGTGAGGAAAAAGCCGCTCGATCGGGCAGTGCGTCTTGATGAACGGCGACTTGATGACGATGTAGCTGAAGTACTTCGAGATGCCGATGTTGCGTTCGAGCAGGCCCTCGATCACTTCCTGGTAGTGGTTCACGCCGCGGGTGAGAAAGCGCAGCAGGTAGTCGTAGCC
This sequence comes from Variovorax sp. W1I1, assembly GCF_030815625.1. Classification (NCBI taxonomy): domain Bacteria; kingdom Pseudomonadati; phylum Pseudomonadota; class Betaproteobacteria; order Burkholderiales; family Comamonadaceae; genus Variovorax; species Variovorax sp. W1I1. The sequence continues at coordinate 6,849,609 of NZ_JAUSWZ010000001.1, forward strand.
GCCGCTGACCAGGTGGCATTCGAGCACCTCGTCAACCTCGCGGATTGCGGCCTCGAAGCGCACGAAGTCTTCGCGGTGATGGTCCTGCAGCGTGACCTCGGTGAAAACCGTCAGCGTGTCGCCGAGCTTCTCGAGCCGCAGGTGCGCGCCGTAGCCGGCGATGTAGCCGGCCTGCTCCAGCCGCTTGACGCGGATGAGGCAGGGGCTGGGCGACAGTCCGACCGCGTCCGCCAGGTCGACGTTGGTCATGCGCCCGTTCTTCTGCAACTGGGCCAGGATGCGCAGGTCGAGTCGGTCGATCTTGAAAGCTTCTGACATGGCGGAGCCCGATTACAGGAAAGGTCCGATTCTGCGTCGTCGGCCGGTGATTGAGGGAGGCTTTGCGCGTCTTCCTGTTCAGGCCGCCAGCGCGGCGCGAACGTCGGGTGCCTCGAGCACTTCGTCGAGCGTCTTCTTCAGCCGGGCGAAGAGCTGCGCGAACTCGTCCTCGGTGAAGGTGAGCGCGGGCGCAAAGCCCAGGATGTGGTCGCCGAAGGAGCGGAACACCAGGCCGTTGCGGTAGCCGGCGGCAGAGATGCGTTCGGACAGCCCCAGGGCCGCATCGAAGCCACGCTTGCTGGCTTTGTCGCTCACCAGTTCCAGCGCGCCCAGCAGGCCGCGGTGGCGCGCATCGCCGACCAGCGGGTGCGTGCGCAGCGCATCGAGCCCGGCCGCGAAATGCGCGGCGCCGCGCTGGCCGTTGGCGAGCACGCCGCCTTCCTCGTAGAGCCGCAGCACCTCGAGCGCAACCGCGGCGCCCACCGGGTGTGCCGAATAGGTGGCGCCGTGGCCGATGGACGCACCGGCGGGCGCGCCGTCGGCGATGCCGGCGTAGACCTTCTCGGACATCATGGTGGCGCCCATCGGCACATAGCCTGCGGTCAGTCCCTTGGCCAGGGTCATGAGGTCGGGCTCCACGCCCTCGGCCTCGCAGGCGAACATCGGGCCGGTGCGACCGAAGCCGGTGATGACTTCGTCCACGACGAAGAGGATGTCCAGGTCGCGCGCGGCCTCGCGCATGGCCTTCAGCCAGCCCACGGGCGGCACGATGACACCGCCCGAGCCCTGGATGGGTTCGCAGAAGAAGGCCGCCACGTTGTCCGCGCCCAGTTCGGCCACCTTGGCGCGCAAGGCTGCGACCGACGCGGCGATCAGTGCCTGCGGGTCGCCGCCATCGGCACGGCGGTAGGCGTAGGGCGACGCGATGTAGTGCTGCGTGGGCAGCGGCAGGTCGAAGCCGCGATGGAAGGCCGGCAGCGCGGTGAGCCCCGCGCCGGTGGACGACGAGCCGTGGTAGCCGCGCTCCAGCGAAATGAACTGTTTCTTGGAAGGCCGGCCGGTCGCGTTGTAGTACTGCACGATGAAGCGCACAGCCGCATCGACCGCCTCGGAGCCGCCCAGCGTCAGGTACACGCGGGTGAGCGACGCGGGCGTGATCTGCACGAGCTTTTCGGCCAGGCGGATGGCTGGCTCGCTGCTGAAATGAAAGTAGCCGGTGGCATACGGCAGCCGGCGCATCTGCTCGGCGGCGGCCTGCACCACGCTCTCTTGCCCGTAGCCCACGTTCACGCACCAGAGGCCGGCGAAGGCATCGAGCAGTTCGTGGCCGTTGCCGTCGGTCAACCAGGCGCCGCGGCCCGAGGCCAGCACGGTCGGGCCGCGCTGCTCGTGCACGCGCCAGGGCGAGACGGGGTGGATGAGGTGGGCGCGGTCGATCGCGTCGAGCGCGGCGTGGTGAGGCAATGCGGTGGGGTGCGTCATGGCGGTGTGTGTGAAGGCGAGAGCAAAGGAGGCTGTCGATGCCCTCAGCTTAGGCCGCGCATCGCGCGAGGTGGTGCTGCTTTGGGGGTGCTCCGCGAAGCAGGCTGCGGTTGTGTGCGGCGTCGGCAGCAGATCGTGCGGTCGGTCTTTTTCGACGTCTCGATGGGGCGCTTCGATCGACGACTCAATACCCGCGTGCGCGATCGACCAAGCCGACCATCGGCTCGCCGGCCTCGAAGCGCTCGAGGTTGTCGAGCAGCGCTTCTGCGGCGCTCAGCGGCTGCGTCATGCTTGCAATGTGCGGCGTGAGCCGGATGCGCGGCTGGCGCCAGAAGGCATGTTCCGGCGGCAAGGGTTCGGGATCCGTCACATCGAGCACCGCATCGCCGATCTGCCCGCTGGCAAGGGCTGCGAGCAGGTGCGCGTCCACCAGTTGCGGACCTCGCCCCACGTGCACCAGGCCCGCGCCCGCGGGCAGCAGCGAGAACAGCCGCGCATCGAGGAAGCCGCGCGTCGAGTCGGTCAGCGGCAGCAGGCACACGAGGATGTCGGTGCGCGCCAGAAAGGCCGGCAGCTCGTCGGCGCCGGCATGGCATTGCACGCTGTCGACCGCATGCCGCGAGCGGCTCCATCCGGCGCAGTCGAAGCCCAGTGCGACGAGCTGCGCCAGCGCGGCCTGTCCGAGCGAGCCCAGTCCGAGCACGCCGATGCGCCGCTCGCCGGCGGGCAGCACGGGCAGCGGCTTCCACACGCCTTCGTCCTGCTGGCGCTGGTACTGCGGCATGTTGCGATGCAGGCCGAGCACTGCATGCGTCACGTACTCGACCATGCCGCGCACGATGCCGGGCTCGACCATGCGCACCACCGGCAACGCGGCCGGCAGCGCCGCGAAGTCGAACTGGTCGACGCCCGCGCCCGAGGAAAACAGCACCTGCAGGTTCGGGAAGCGCACCGCCATGTCGGGCGGCGGCTCCCAGGCCGCAAGAAAGCGCACCTGCGCCGGATCGCCGACGTCGGGCCAGATGCGAAAGTCGATATCGGGCCGGCGGCGGGCGAACACCTCGGCCCACTGGCGACCGCGCACGGGGTCGGACTTGTAGAGGAAGGTCGTGGTGCCCATCGGTTTCCCCTTCAGCCCACGGCCTGTGTGACGAGCGCGAACAGCGTCGGTCCCGCCGGCGGCACAGCGAGCGGCGCACCGCGCACCATCGTCGTGGGCGCGTCGACGCGCAACAGGCCGATGCTCTCGAGCCATTCGGCCAGCCCGCTTTCGAAGTCGATGTCGATGCGCGTGAACTGGCCGGCATTCACGCCCGCAAGGTGCGCGATCAATGCCTTCGCGCCGTCCGCATCGGGGGCCACCACCGGACCGATGGCGTGGCCGCGCCCGAAGCGCCGCAGCATCGCGAAGCCGACGGGCTCGTTCTCGCGATCGAGCACCACGCAGGCGTCGGCGCTTTGCAGCAGGTCGGCGATCAGCGCATCGCGCGGCATGCCGCGCGATGCCGCGTCGAGTGCCTGCAACGCGGGCAGTTCGTTCAGGCCCGCGGGCCGCAGGCGCCAGCCCGGCTGCAGCGCGACCAGCGGCGGCGACAACGCAATGCCCTGGTGCTGGCGCATCTCGCCGGTGCGCACGAAGCCCAGCCGCTCATAGAGACCACGCCCTTCGGCCGTCGCATGCAGCAGCACGGTGCGGTCTTCCATGCCGTCGAGCAGCGCAGTCATCAGCCGGTGCCCGATGCGGCGGCCCTGGCAAGCGGGGGAGACGATCACCAATCCGATGGTGGCGTGGGCCGGGCCCCAGAGCCAGCGCTGTCCGGTCGCGACGATCTGGCCGTCGCGCTCGGCTGCGATTCCCTCGGAATGCACGAACGTCTGCGCCCAGTCCGCCGGGCGATGCGGCCAGCGCAATTCGGCGGACAGCGCATGCACATGCGGCAGGTCGGCGGGCGTCATCGGTCTGAACACCACGCCGTCCATGGCGGGTGCATTCGGAATCGGATCGGGCATCGGAAAACTCTCTCTGTTGCGGTGAATTGCGCGTCCATCTTGGACGACATCGCGGCTGTGCACCAGAGCGAAACGGGCATCCACCGCAACTCGCAAGCTTCGCCTGCAGCATGCCCCGCTTTTGCAATTGCCTGCGGTGGCGCACCCGGCATACGCACACAAATGCTGCGCCAACCTGCCTAGCATCGGTCGCCATTCCCTTACGTGTCGCCGCCCCTGATACCAATGCCACGCCAATGCCATGCATGCCTCGATCCACGCACATCCCGGACGCTTCAAAAGCGTGCCGACCGGCTGTGCAGCGGCACATCAAGGTGCATGGCGGCACGCATCGAGGGCAGACCGCACGGCATGCCGTCGCCGGCCCCGCAAACCGCAGCTTCGTTGCGGCGGACATCGTTTTTCAACACATCCGTCACACGACTGCGTGCTGCAATCACTTCGTAATGAGCTTGTCGCAATTCCCATCCATGTCCCAACTTTTTTGATCAAGGATTCGAGACCATGACCTTCCGTCCCAAGTACGTGACCTTCGACTGCTACGGCACCCTCACCCGGTTCCGCATGAAGGAGATGGCTGCCGACCTCTTCGCCGACCGCATTCCGGCCGAGCGCATGGAAGAGTTCCATGCCGACTTCACCGCCTATCGCTTCGACGAGGTGCTGGGCGACTGGAAGCCCTACGAAGTGGTGCTGAAGAACGCGGTGCGGCGCCTCTGCAAGAAATGGAAGATCCAGTACTTCGACCTGGACGCGCAGAAGATCTACGACGCGGTGCCCACCTGGAGCCCGCACGATGACGTGGCGGCCGGCCTGGCAAAGGTCGCCAAGGAGATTCCGCTGGTGATCCTGTCGAACGCGTCCGACGACCAGATCCAGAAGAACGTCGCGATGCTCGGCGCGCCCTTCCACCGTGTCTACACCGCGCAGCAGGCGCAGGCCTACAAGCCGCGCCTGCAAGCCTTCGAGTACATGCTCGACTCGCTGGGCTGCAACCCGGAGGACGTGCTGCACGTGTCGTCCAGCCTGCGCTACGACCTGATGTCGGCGGACGACCTGGGCATCGTCAACAAGGTGTTCGTGAACCGCGGCCACGGCCCGGGCAACCCGGCCTATCACTACACGGAAATCCAGGACATCGGCGGCCTTCCCGGCGTCGTCGGTCTCTGATCGCTCCGCAGCCCGCACGCCTCATCACACCATGAAGCTCGACTCCTACTGGACCGATTCGGCGCCGGCCTTCTCCCCCGCGGCGTGTGCGTTGCCGGGGCAGGTCGATGTTGCGATCGTCGGCGGTGGCTTCACCGGCCTCTCGGCGGCGCTGGCATTCGCTCGGCGCGGTGCCCGCGTCGCGGTGCTGGAGGCCGGCACGCGCGTGGCGGCGGAAGCGTCGGGCCGCAACGGCGGGCACGTCAACAACGGGCTGGCCGTGGACTATGCCGATGTGGCGGCCAAGGTCGGCGTTGAAAAAGCCCGCGCCTGGTACCACGCCTACGACGCCGCGGTGGACGCCGTGGCGCGGCTGGTGCGCGACGAAGAGATCGACTGCGACTTCATGCGGCACGGCAAGCTCAAGCTCGCCACGCGCGCCAGCCAGATGGACGCGCTCGAACGCAGCGCGCAGCGGCTGGTCGGCGACGGCGTGGACACCGAGGTCGAGATATTCGATGCGGCGCGCGTGCGCGACGAAGTGCAGAGCGAGCGCTTCCACGGCGGGCTGCTCTACAAGCGCAGCGGCCAGATGCACATGGGCCGCTTCGCCCACGGCCTGGCCACGGCCGCGCAACGCCACGGCGCGCAGATTCACACCGGCACCGCCGTCGAACGCATCGAGCGCCTGGGCCAGGGCCACGCGCACCGGCTGCACACGGCGCGCGGCACCGTCACCGCGCAGCAGGTGCTGCTGGCCACCGGCGCCTCGCGCCATGGCGGCTACGGCAGCTTCGGCTGGCTGCGCCGCCGCATCGTGCCGATCGGCAGCTTCATCGTGGTGACCGAGCCGCTGGGCGCCGAGCGCGCACACGCGCTGCTGGCGGCGCGGCGCACCTACACGACGGTCGCGAACATCCATCACTACTTCCGCCTCACGGCCGATCACCGGCTGGTGTTCGGCGGACGCGCGCGCTTCGCGATCTCCAGCCCGCAGTCGGATGCCGCGAGCGGCGAGATCCTGCGCGCCGGGCTGGCCGAGACCTTTCCGCAGCTGGGCGCCGTGCGCCTGGACTACTGCTGGGGTGGCCTCGTCGACATCACGCAAGACCGCCTGCCCCATGCGGGCGAACGCAACGGCCTCTACTACGCCATGGGCTACAGCGGCCACGGCACGCAGATGTCGGTCCACATGGGCGAGCGCATGGCCGCCGTGATGAATGGCGACGCCAACGCCAACCCCTGGCGGGACCGTGCATGGCCCGCCATTCCCGGCCACTTCGGTGCGCCCTGGTTCCTGCCGGCGGTGGGCATGTACTACCGGCTCAAGGACAGACTGGCCTGAGCGCCCGCTGCCGATCTGCGTTTCCCCCTTTCGATTTCTTCCACCCCACGGCCTCCCAGGAGTACCCACCATGAGCGACAGCAACAAAAAGAGCCTCGAACATCTCGTCGGCCCCGGCGAAAGCCTTCGCGTGATGGATTCGCTGAAACGCGGCGCCTCGCGGCGCGACATCCTCGCGATGCTGATGGCCGGCGGCATGCAGGCCACGCTGGCCGGTGGCCTCGCGGGCATGGCGGTGTCGGCCCATGCGCAGACGCCGCGGCGCGGTGGACGCATCCGGGTGGCGGGCGCCACGGCCGCGGCAACCGACACGCTCGATCCGGCCAAGCAGTCGAACCAGACCGACTACTCGCGCTGCAACATGGTCTACAACGGCCTGACCTCGCTGGACGGCAGCCTCACGCCGCAGCCCGCGCTGGCCGAATCGTTCACCACCAAGGACGCCAAGACCTGGGTCTTCACGCTGCGCAAGGGCGTGACCTTCCACGACGGCAAGGCGCTCTCACCCGCCGACGTGGTGTTCTCGGTGATGCGCCACAAGGACCCGGCCACCGCGTCCAAGGCCAAGGTGCTCGCCGACCAGATCGAGAGCGCCAAGGCCACCGGTGCCAACGAAGTGACCTTCGTGCTCACGGCGCCGAACGCCGACCTGCCGGTGATCCTGGGCACCTCGCACTTCCAGATCGTCAAGGAAGGCACCACCGACTTCAACGCGGGCATCGGCACCGGCCCCTACAAGCTGAAAGAGTTCAAGCCCGGCATCCGCTCGCTGGTGGTGCGCAACGACGCCTACTGGAAACCGGGCAAGCCGTACCTCGACGAGATCGAGTTCGTGGGCATCGGCGACGAGAGCGCGCGCGTCAACGCGCTGCTGTCGGGCGGCATGGACCTGGTGGGCTCGGTCAATCCGCGCTCGGTCGAGCGCGTGAAGGGAACGCCCGGCTTCGGCATCTTCGTCACGCAATCAGGCCAGTACTCCGACCTGGTGATGCGCAAGGACGTGGGCCCCGGCGCCAACCCGGATTTCGTGCTCGGCATGAAGCACCTGTTCGACCGCGAACAGATGAAGAAGACCATCGCGCTCGACTACGCGGTGATCGGCAACGACCAGCCCATCGACCCGACCAACCGCTTCCACTTCGCCGGCCTGCCGCAGCGCGCCTTCGACCTGGACAAGGCGAAGTTCCACCTGAAGAAGTCGGGCATCACCGGCAAGGTGCCGATGGTGGCGTCGCCCGCGGCGCTGTACTCGGTCGAGATGTCCCTGTTGCTGCAGCAGACCGCGCAGCGCGCCGGCCTGGAGCTGGACATCAAGCGCATGCCGGCCGACGGCTACTGGTCGAACCACTGGCTCAACAGCCATGTGGGCTTCGGCAACGTCAACCCGCGCCCGAGCGCCGACGTGTTGCTCACGCAGTTCTTCCAGTCGGGCGCGGCCTGGAACGAGTCGCGCTGGAAGAGCGAGAAGTTCGACCAGTTGCTGCTCGCCTCGCGCGCCGAGACCGACCTGGCCAAGCGCAAGCAGATGTATGCCGACATGCAGACCATGATCCACCAGGACGCGGGCATCGGCATCCCGCTGTTCCTCGCGAGCATCGACGGCCACACGTCGAAGCTCAAGGGCCTGTCGCCGATTCCGCTGGGCGGGCTCATGGGCTACAACTTCGCCGAGAACGTGTGGCTCGAGGCATGACGCGCGCGGGCCATCGCTGCACGGGATGTTCGCCATGAACCGCGTGATCCTCAAGCTCCTCGGCCAGCGCATTGCGCTCGCGCTGCTGTCGCTGCTGACGGTGTCGGTGGTCGTTTTCGCGATCACCGCGGTGCTGCCCGGCGACGCGGCGCAGGAGCAGCTCGGCCAGGACGCCACGCCCGAAGCGGTGGCGGCCCTGCGCGCCCAGATGGGCCTGGACGTGCCGGCGCCCCAGCGCTATGCGAAGTGGCTCTTCGGCATGCTGAAGGGCGACCCCGGCCTCTCGTCCACCACGCAGATGCCGGTGGCCGAAATGGTGGCCAGCCGCCTGCCCAACTCGTTGTTGCTGGCCGCCGTCACGGCGCTGTTCTCGGTGCCGATCGCGCTGACGCTGGGCATCGCCTCGGCGGTGTGGCGAGGCTCCTGGTTCGACCGCGTGGCCTCGACCACGGCGGTGGGCGTGGTGTCGGTGCCGGAGTTCCTGGTCGCGACGCTCGCGGTGCTGGTGTTCGCGGTCAAGCTGCGATGGTTGCCTGCGCTTTCGTTCGTGAGCGACATCGAGTCGCTGGGCCAGATGCTGCGCGCCTTCGCCATGCCGGTGCTGGTGCTGTGCTGCGTGATCGTGGCGCAGATGATGCGCATGACACGCGCCGCGGTCATCGACCAGCTCGAGGCGCCCTACATCGAGATGGTGCGCCTGAAGGGCGCCTCGCCGATGCGCATGGTGCTCGCGCATGCGCTGCCCAACGCGGTGGGGCCGATTGCCAACGCGGTGGCGCTGAGCCTGTCGTACCTGCTGGGCGGCGTGATCATCGTGGAGACCATCTTCAACTACCCGGGCATCGCCAAGCTGATGGTCGACGGCGTCTCGCAACGCGACATTCCGCTGGTGCAGACCTGCACCATGATCTTCTGCTGCGCCTACCTGATCCTGGTGACGACGGCCGACATCTTCGGCATCCTCGCCAACCCGCGGCTGCGGCACCGCTGAAGGGAACCCCATGGAAACCTCCACATCTTCAGCCGTTGCGAACGCTGCGGTGCCCGCGGTGCCGGTGCCGCAGGAACGCCGGGGCCGCGTGCTGCCGTGGCTCGGCGGCTTCGGCGTCTCGGGCCTGCTGGGCCTCGCGGTGCTCGTGTTCTGGCTGCTCGCGGCGCTGCTCGGCCCGTGGCTGCTCTCGCACGGCACGGCGGCGATGGGCACCTCCAACGTCTTCGAGCCGATCAGCGCGGCGCACTGGCTCGGGACCGACTACCTCGGCCGCGACATGCTGGCGCTCATCATCGAAGGCGCGCGCTACACGATCGGCGTTGCGCTGCTGGCCACGCTGCTGGCCAGCGGAACCGGCACCACGCTCGCGCTGCTGGCCGCCGCCAGTGGCCGCTGGACCGATTCGGTGCTCAGCCGCGGCCTGGACACGCTGACCGCGATCCCGAGCAAGATGTTCGCGCTCATCATGGTGGCGGGCTTCGGTTCGTCGGTGGCGATGCTGGTGGTCACCGCGGCCATCATCTACGTGCCCGGCGCCTACCGCATGGCGCGCTCGCTGGCCGTGAACATCAACGCGCTCGACTACGTGACCGTGGCGCGCACGCGCGGCGAAGGCACGCTCTACATCATGCTGCGCGAGATCCTGCCGAACATCCTCGGCCCGATGCTGGCCGACCTGGGCCTGCGCTTCGTCTATGTGGTGTTGCTGCTGGCGAGCCTGAGCTTCCTGGGCCTGGGCATCCAGCCGCCGGCGGCCGACTGGGGTTCGCTGGTGCGCGAGAACATCGGCGCGCTGGCCATGGGCGGCGCCTCGGTGATCGTGCCGGCGCTGGCCATCGCGAGCCTGACCATCGCGGTCAATCTGGTCATCGACAACCTGCCCGGCCGAGCCGCGCGCGAACGGGGGAAGCTCTGATGGGTGCCTCACTCACTGTCAAGGGCCTGTGCATCTGCGCGGGCACCAGCACGCTGGTCGACAACCTGAGCTTCTCGGTGCAGCCGGGCGAAGTGCTCGCGCTCATCGGCGAATCGGGCTCGGGCAAGACCACCACCGCGCTCGCGCTCATGGGCCATGCGCGCGACGGCTGCCGCATCTCGGGGGGCAGCGTGCGCATCGGCGAGACCGACGTGCTGGCGCTCGACGCCCGTGCGCAGCGCGCATTGCGCGGCCGCACGGTCGCCTACATCGCGCAGAGCGCGGCCGCATCGTTCAATCCGTCGCGCACGATCATGGACCAAGTGGTCGAGCCCACCGTGATCCACGGCCTGTGCAAGCGCGCCGAGGCCGAGGCCAAGGCGGTGCAGCTTTTCCGCGAACTCGCGCTGCCCGATCCGGAAGGCATCGGCGCGCGCTATCCGCACCAGGTGTCGGGCGGCCAGCTGCAGCGGCTGATGGCGGCGATGGCGCTCATCGGCGACCCCGATCTCGTGATCCTCGACGAGCCGACCACCGCGCTCGACGTGACCACGCAGATCGAGGTGCTGCGCGCCTTCCGCCGCGTGGTGCGCGAGCGCCGCGCCACCGCGGTGTACGTGAGCCACGACCTCGCGGTGGTGGCGCAGATGGCCGACCACATCCTGGTGCTGCGCAACGGCGGCATGCGCGAGATGAACGCGACCGCGCAGATCCTCGCCGCGCCGGCCGACGACTACACCAGGAGCCTGCTGGCAGCAGCCCGGCCGGTGGTGCGCGCGTCGGCCAAGGCCGCGAACGACGATCCCGAGTTGCTGCTTGAAGTGCGCCAACTCTCGGCCGGCTACGGACCGGTGGATGCGCAGGGGCGGCCGGCCAAGCCGATCCTGGAGAACATCGACCTCAAGCTCTACCGCGGTCAGGCCATCGGTGTGATCGGCGAATCGGGCTCGGGCAAGACCACGCTCGCGCGCGCCGTGGCCGGCCTTCTCAAGCCCAGCCATGGCAGCGTGCTGTTCCATGGCCGCGAACTGAAACCGACGCTGCAGCAACGCGAACGCGACGAGCTGCGCCGCATCCAGATCGTGTTCCAGATGGCCGACACGGCGCTCAACCCGTCGCAGACCATCGAGCGCATCCTGGCGCGGCCGCTGCAGTTCTACAAAGGCCTGCGCGGCGAGCCGCTGCGCAAGCGCATCCGCGAGCTGCTCGACCTGGTGAAGCTGCCGCAGACCGTGGCCGGGCGCCTGCCGGGCGGCCTCTCGGGTGGGCAGAAGCAGCGCGTGAACCTGGCGCGTGCGCTGGCGGCCGATCCGGACCTCATCCTCTGCGACGAGGTGACCTCGGCGCTGGACACGGTGGTCGGCGCTGCGGTGCTCGACCTCATGGCGGAGCTGCGGCGCGAGCTGGGCGTGTCGTACCTTTTCATCAGCCACGACCTGCACACGGTGCGCGCGGTGTGCGACGAGATCGTGGTGATGCAGCACGGCAAGAAGCTCGCGCAGGTGGCGCGCGCCGACTACGACCGGGGGCCGCACCACCCCTACTACGAACTGCTCGCGCGCTCCGTTCCCGAGCTGCGCTGCGGCTGGCTCGACGAGATGGACCGCGCCGCGACTGCGACTGCCACCTCCGCCGCCACCACCATCGCCACATCATGACAAGGACCGAGATGACACCGACCTTTCGCATTGCGCTGATCGCCGGCGACGGCATCGGCAAGGAAGTGATGCCCGAAGGCCTGCGCGTGGTGCTGGCCGCCGCGGAGCGCTTCGGCTTCGAGCTCGATTGCCGCACCTTCGACTGGGCCAGCGCGGACTACTACGCCGCACACGGCCAGATGATGCCGGACGACTGGAAGGCGCAGCTCAAGGGTGTCGATGCGCTGTACTTCGGCGCCGTCGGCTGGCCCGCGACCGTGCCCGACCATGTGTCGCTCTGGGGATCGCTCCTGAAGTTCCGCCGCGAGTTCGACCAGTACATCAACCTGCGCCCGGTGCGCCTGTTCGAAGGCGTGCCCTGTCCGCTGGCCGGCCGCAAGCCTGGCGACATCGACTACCTCGTGGTGCGTGAGAACACCGAGGGCGAATACACCTCCCTCGGCGGCGTGATGTACGAAGGCACGGACCGCGAGATCGTGATCCAGGAGTCGGTGTTCTCGCGTCACGGCACCGACCGCGTGCTGCGCTACGCGTACGAGCTGGCCAACAGCCGCAAGCGCAAGCACCTCACGGTCGCCACCAAGAGCAACGGCATCGCGATCAGCATGCCCTGGTGGGACGGCCGCGCGGATGCCATCGGCAGCGAATACGCCGATGTGACGGTCGACAAGCAGCACATCGACATCCTGTCGGCGCGCTTCGTGCTGCAGCCCACGCGCTTCGACGTGGTGGTGGCGAGCAATCTGTTCGGCGACATCCTCTCGGACCTCGGGCCGGCGACCACCGGCACGATCGGCCTCGCGCCCTCGGCCAACCTCAATCCGGAGCGCAAGTTTCCGTCGCTCTTCGAGCCGGTGCACGGTTCGGCGCCCGACATCTACGGCCAGAACATCGCCAACCCGATCGCGATGATCTGGTCGGGCGCGCTGATGCTGGACTTTCTCACGCAAGGCCAGGGCGCGGGCCGCGCGGCGCACGACGCCATCCTCGGCGCGATCGAGGCGGTGCTGCGCGAAGGGCCGCGCACGCGCGACCTGGGCGGCACCGCTTCCACGACGGAACTGGGCATCGCCATTGCCGAACGCGTGGCCGCGGCCTGACGCGTTCCCTGCCTCAACTCTTTACCGACCTTTTCATTCCATGCCACTCACCCTCCAACGCCAGGACCTGCTGCCGGGCCTTCATCTCATCGGCGCCGAATGGCGCGACGCCAGCGATGCACGCCGCCTCGATGTGACCGACCCCGCCACCGACAGCGTCTTCGCGAGCGTGCCCGACGGCACGGCCGCCGATGCGCGCGCCGCGGTCGATGCGGCGCATGCGGCCTTCCCTGCCTGGCGCGCCGTGCCGGCCAAGCAGCGCGCGCAGATCCTCAAGCGCTGGAACGACCTGATGCTCCTGCACCAGGAAGACCTGGGCCGCCTGATCTCGCGCGAACAGGGCAAGCCGCTGGCCGAGGGCCGCGGTGAAGTGGCTTATGCGGCCAGCTATGTCGAGTGGTTCGCCGAAGAGGCCACGCGCGCCAACGGCGAGGTCATTCCCGCGCCGGTGAGCGGCCGCCGCATGCTCGCGCTGAAGGAGCCCGTGGGCGTGGTCGCCGCGATCACGCCGTGGAATTTTCCGGCCGCGATGATCGCCCGCAAGATCGCCCCCGCGCTCGCTGCGGGCTGCACCGTGGTCTGCAAGCCGGCCGAAGACACGCCGCTGACTTCGCTCGCGCTCGTGAAGCTGGCCCAGGAAGCGGGCGTGCCGGCGGGCGTGCTCAACATCGTGACCGCCTCGCGCGAACGCACGCCCGAGGTGGTCGATGTGTGGCTGGCCGATGCGCGGGTGCGCAAGATCAGCTTCACCGGCTCCACGCCGGTCGGCAAGCACCTCGCGCGCGCCTCGGCCGATACGCTGAAGAAGCTGTCGCTCGAACTCGGCGGCAACGCGCCCTTCATCGTGTTCGAAGACGCCGACATCGATGCCGCGGTGGAAGGTCTGATGGCCGCCAAGTTCCGCAACGGCGGCCAGACCTGCGTGTCCCCGAACCGCGTGTTCGTGCAGGCCAAGGTGTACGACGCCTTCGTCGACAAGCTGGCCGCGCGCGTCGGTGCGCTGCAGGTCGGACCGGCCACCGAACCCGATTCGCAGATCGGGCCGATGATCAACGCGCGCGCCGTGGACAAGATGGAGCGCCACGTGCGTGATGCCGTGTCCCGCGGCGCGCGCATTGCGGTCGGCGGCGAGCGGCTGCGTTCGGCGCGCTGCGACGGCCCCAACTACTACGCGCCGACCGTGCTGGTGAATGCCGACGCCAGCATGGAATGCAGCTGCGAGGAGACCTTCGGGCCAGTGGTTCCGGTCACGCGCTTCGAGACCGAGGCCGAGGTGATTGCCGCCGCCAACGACACGCCCTTCGGCCTCGCCGCCTACTTCTACTCGACCGACACGCGCCGCATCTGGCGTGTGACCGAGGCGCTCGAATCGGGCATCGTCGGCGTCAACGAAGGCGCACTGGCCGCCGAGGCGGCGCCCTTCGGCGGCGTGAAGGAATCGGGCTACGGCCGCGAAGGTTCCGTGCATGGCCTGGACGACTACATGCACATCAAGTACGTGTGCCAGGGGCAGCTCTAACGGCGCATCGTTTCGCCCTGGTTGCGTCGAGAAAAACCCAACCGCAGGCTACCGAACCAGTCGGTGGACCGCACCTCCTTCTCGACGCGCCAACGGCCACCGCACGATCCATCAGCGCACGCCCGCAAAGACATATTTCCCGCTGTTATCGCCCGCTGGTTCAGCATCAACGCAGCCGGAATTTTTCTAGCATTGGTTCACCATCCAACCAACGCGAACAGGGTTTCACATGTCCAAGCTTCTTGTCCCATTCAACCTCGACCAACTCGGCGAACCGCGTGAATACCGGCCGCCGGCGGAACGCGTCATCGAGGGCGATGTCGTATGCCGCAACTGGGACGTCGACAGCGCGAAAGACGGCAAGGTGCGCGCCGGGGTGTTCGAGTCGACCGTTGGCGTCAATCACTCCATCAAGGGCGAGACGTGGGAGTTCTGCCTGATCCTTTCGGGCGTGGTGGAAATCACGGAGCAAGGCCAGCCCCCGTTGACCTACAAGGCCGGCGACTGCTTCATCATGAAGCCGGGCTATGTCGGAACGTGGCGCACCATCGAAACCGTTCGCAAGGTGTGGGTCATGGCTTGACCGGAAAGCGCCGTGATGACAACTGAACCACGCATGAACGACGCCCGCTTCTATATCGATGGATGCTGGCAAGACCGCACCGATGCCGCAGGCATTGCGGTCGTCGATCCGTTTACCGAAGAAGTCATCGGGCACGTTGCAGCGGGCTCGTCGACGGATGTGGACCTGGCCGTCGCCGCGGCCCGGCGCGCTTTCGAAACGTTTTCGCGAAGTTCCGTCGAGGAGCGGCTTGCGCTGCTGGGCCGAATCCTGGCGTTGCTGGAAAAACGCGCGGAGTTGTTCGCCCAAGCCATCGTGGCGGAGATGGGTGCGCCCATCGGATTCGCCAGGGCCGCCCATGTGCCCTTCGGCATCGCGCATGTTCGCGCGCAGATGGAAGTGCTTCAGCGCTACAGGTTTCTTTCCTTGGATGGCAGCACCGCCATTTCGAAAGAGCCGATCGGCGTCTGCGCACTGATCACGCCGTGGAACTGGCCGCTGTATCAGATCACCGCGAAGGTCGCGCCGGCGATCGCCGCGGGCTGCACGGTCGTCCTGAAGCCCAGTGAGTTGTCGCCCTACAGTGCGCAGCTTTTCGCGCAGGTGATGCACGACGCCGACACGCCGGCCGGTGTCTTCAACCTGGTCGGGGGCAGGGGAGAGGTGGTCGGTGCGGCGCTGGCCGCGCACCCCGATGTCGACATGATCTCCATCACCGGATCGACGCGCGCCGGCGTGCTCGTGGCCCAGGCAGCTGCAGTGACGGTGAAGCGCGTCGTGCAGGAACTTGGCGGCAAGTCGCCGAACCTGTTTCTGGACGACGCCGATTTCGAACAAGGCGTGGCCAAGGGCGTGCTGGCGGGAATGCGCAACGCGGGCCAGTCGTGCAGCGCGCCGACACGGATGCTGGTGCCCGCGTCGCGCCTGGCCGAGGTGGAAGCATTGGCGCAAGCGGCGGTGATGGGCATCAACGTTGGCGATCCACGCGACGAAAAAATCTCGATGGGTCCGATCGCAAACGCTGCGCAATATGCGAGGGTGCAGGAGATGATCGCCAGCGGAATCGAAGAGGGCGCCAAGCTCATCTGCGGCGGTCCGGGCAGGCCCGCCGGTTTGACGCACGGCTACTTTGCACAGCCGACCGTGTTCTCCAACGTGTCGCCCGACATGAGAGTGGCGCAGGAAGAAATCTTCGGCCCCGTGCTGGTCATCATTCCTTATCGGGACGAGCAAGAGGCCATTGCGATTGCGAACGACACGGTCTATGGCCTCGGTGCCAGCGTGCAGTCCGGCGACCGGGAGCGAGCGCAGCGCGTAGCCAGGCAAATTCGCGCCGGCCAGGTGCACATCAACTATCCGGCGTGGAACAGCCATGCGCCGTTCGGCGGATACAAGCGGTCGGGCAATGGCCGCGAATACGGCGTCCATGGGCTCGAGGAGTACCTCGAAACCAAGGCCATCCTCGGCTATTGACCTTGCTTCCAAGAAACGAGGAAGCGAGGAAGCGGCGTCACGCGAAACCAAACCTGTCCTCAAGTTTTCACTGAACTTTCACCGGTATCACAAGAATGCCCGCACCTCTAGTTTCCGTCGAGTCCAGTCCAGAACTGCCGACGCACGCCGACGTTGTCGTGATCGGCGGCGGCATCATCGGCGTCTTTGCCGCGTACTACATGGCCAAGCGCGGGATGAAGGTCGCGCTCGTCGAAAAAGGACGTGTCGGCGCCGAGCAGTCGAGCCGCAACTGGGGTTGGTGCCGTCAGCAGAACCGCGATGCCCGCGAGTTGCCGATGGCCACGAAGAGCCTGGACCTGTGGGAGCAGTTCGCCGCGGAAACCGGCGAGGTCACAGGGTTCCAGCGATGCGGGTTGCTGTACCTCAGCAACAGCGAGAAGGAGCTGGACGGTTGGGCGCGCTGGGGAGAATTTGCGCGCACCGTCGATGTGAAAACCCACATGCTGACGGCCGACGAGGCGGCGCGACACGGCCGGGCCAGCGGCAAGCCCTGGAAGGGCGGCGTCTTCTCGCCGACCGACGGCACCGCGGACCCCTCGCGAGCGGCGCCTGCCGTGGCGCGGGCCCTGATGAAGCTCGGCGGCACGATTCACCAGGGCTGCGCGGCGCGAGGTATCGAGACCGAAGGCGGGCGCCTCTCGGCCGTGGTCACCGAGCGCGGCACCATCCGCACCAAGGTCGCGGTGCTCGCCGGCGGCGCCTGGGCATCGTCGTTCTGCCGCCAATACGGCATCCGGTTTCCGCAGGCGTCGATCCGGCAGACGATGCTCTCGGTTGCCACGGGCAGCAAGGAGATTCCGCCTGCGCTCCACACGACCGGCGTCTCGATGACGCGGCGCATGAACGGCGGATACGCGATCGCCATCAGCGGCCGTGGTCGCGTCGACCCGACGCTGCAGCTCTTGCGTTTTGCACCGCAGTTCCTGCCCATGTTCCAGCGGCGATGGCGCAATCTCGCGCCGGGCGGACTCGAAGGCGTCCGCTCGGGCCATGAAGCCTGGTCCCGCTGGCGGCTCGACAAGCCGACGCCGATGGAGCGCATGCGCGTGCTCGATCCGAAGGCGGACGCATCGGCTGTTCGCCTCACGTACAAGCGCGCCGTCGAACTGATGCCGACGCTGAAGGGGAGTTCGGTCACCGCATCCTGGGCCGGCTATGTGGACAGCACGCCCGACGGTGTGCCGGGCATCGGCGAGATCACGAACCTGCCCGGGCTCGTGCTGGCGGCAGGGTTCAGCGGCCATGGCTTCGGTATCGGTCCTGGGGCCGGGCACTTGATCGCCGACATCGTCAGCGGTGCAGAACCTCTTGTCGACCCGCGCCCGTATCACCCGGACCGATTCCTGTCTTCGGCCTGGGGCAAGGTCTCGGACTTCTAGGCCTCGCCATGACGCTCGACCCCTCTCGTGGCCTGCACGCGCCGGCGCACAAGACGACGCCGCACCTCATCGCGCTGCGCGCCGATCATTTGCCGGATGCGGTCGAACAATCGGCCGCATTGGGATGGCCGTACCGGGAAGCCGACTGGCGCTTCGCCTTCGATCTCGGCAGCGGCTTCGCGGCGGAAGTCGACGGCCGCCTGGTCGCCACGGCGCTGTGGTGGCCCTATGGACAGACCCATGCCTCGATGGGCATGGTCATCGTCGATCCGGGCATGCAGGGCCGCGGCCTCGGGCGGGCCTTGATGGAAAAGCTGCTCGACGAGGCGCGCGATCGCACGGTGTTCCTGAACGCCACCCAGGAAGGCCTTCCGCTCTATACACAGCTCGGGTTCGTCGCGCGCGGGCAGGTGTTTCAGCATCAGGCCGTACTGCCTGCGGACACCGTTCTTGCCGCGACACCGGCGAGCGTGCGCCCCATGCGAGCAGCAGACGAAAAGAGCGTGCGCCGGCTGGACTTGGCCGCCACGGGGATGGACCGAACCGCATTGCTGAGCGCATTGTTCGCGGCCGGAACGACGATGGTCGTCGACCGCGGTGCCGGTGTGTCGGCCTACGCCTGCGCGAGGGAATTCGGGCGTGGCGTGGTGATCGGCCCGGTGGTCGCATCGGGCGCAGACAGTGCGGCGGACGCAATGGATCTCATCGCCGCACTGGCTGGCCGAACCCGCGGCCGGTTCCTTCGCATCGACGTGACCGAGAGCAGCGGGCTGTCTGCATGGCTGAGCGAAATGGGGCTGCCCTGCGTTGGCCATGCGGTGCCCATGGTGCGCGACATCCAGGCTCGTGCCGGTGCGGATGCAGATGCAGATGCGGATGCGGACGCGCGCCTGTTCGCCCTTTCCAACCAGTCGTTCGGCTGACGCCGCGACCCACCTCGCAAATTCGTCCCGAAGACGATGAAAGTTTGTCCATGAAGCTGATGCCCTACTGGCTCGATAGCGCGCCCAAGTTCACCGCCGCACAGACAGCAGCGCCCAGCGGCGATGTCGATGTGGCGGTGGTCGGTGCAGGCTTTACCGGGTTGTCCGCGGCCATCGCGCTCGCCAGGAAGGGTGCGAGCGTTGCGGTGTTCGACGCCAGCACGGTGGGCAGTGCCGCTTCCGGCCGCAACGGCGGCATGTGCAACAACGGCTTCGCACAGGACTATGTTGCTTTGTCGGGCAGGCTCGGACGAGAGCGCGCCAACATGCTCTATCGCGCATTCGACGCGGGTGTGTGCAAGGTGGAATCGCTGATCGCGGAGGAAGGCATCGACTGCGACTTCAAGCGTGTCGGCAAGCTCAAGCTCGCTGCCAAGCCGGAGCACTACGACAAGCTGGCCCGCACGCAGGCACTGATGGAGAAGGAATGCGATCCGGACACCCACATGGTCACGCGGGCGGACCTGCGCAGCGAGATCGGGTCGGATCGGTACTTCGGCGGCATGGTCTTCGGCAAGAGCGCCGGCATGCACGTGGGCCGCTATGGCCACGGGCTTGCCGTCGCGGCAGCCAGGCGCGGCGTGCGCATCTACGAGAACGCGCCGGTCGTCGGCCTGAAGCGCCAGGGCGGTTCGGTGCATCAGGTCGAGACCCCCAACGGCAGCGTTCGCGCCAAGCAGGTGCTGCTTGCGACCGGCACGTCGGCCATAGGGCCGTTGGCATGGTTCCGCCGCCGCATCGTGCCCGTGGGGGCATTCATCATCGTGACCGAGCCGCTGTCGGTCGAAGTGCTCGACCGGCTCACGCCGCGGCGCCGGATGACGACGGACACGAAGAACTTCGTCAACTACTTCCGCGTCACGCCGGACAACCGCCTGCTGTTCGGCGGCCGTGCGCGTTTTGCGGCGACCAATCCCAAGTCGGACATGAAGAGCGGCGTCATCCTGCAAAAGTCGCTCGTGGAAGTTTTCCCCGAGCTGAAAGACACCCGCATCGACTACTGCTGGGGCGGCATGGTCGACATGACACGCGACCGCCTGCCGCGCGCCGGTGAGCGCAACGGCCTCTTCTATTCCATGGGCTACAGCGGGCATGGAACGCACATGTCGACCTACATGGGCGCGGTCATGGCGGAAGTGCTGGATGGCCGCGCCGACCTGAACCCCTGGCGTGATTTCGACTGGCCTGCGATTCCGGGCCATTTCGGCAAGCCATGGTTTCTTCCCATCGTCGGGGCGTATTACCGCTTTCAGGATCTGGTGCGCTGAGCGGATTCGGCGACGCGAACAGGCGTCGGCGAGATTCAAGATTGGCGACGGCAGCTTCGCGCAAGGCGCGCCCATCGGCGTGTCTTGCGTGGCAAAGCG
Source organism: Variovorax sp. W1I1 (assembly GCF_030815625.1). Lineage (NCBI taxonomy): Bacteria > Pseudomonadati > Pseudomonadota > Betaproteobacteria > Burkholderiales > Comamonadaceae > Variovorax > Variovorax sp. W1I1. The sequence goes on from NZ_JAUSWZ010000001.1 coordinate 6,869,596, forward strand.
AATGGTGGTTCTGCCGACAAGTCAGCGCTCGGTACGCGGCGACCCGAAGAACAGCGCCGCCAAAAATGCCAGGCCGCTCGCGCATTGACCAAGAATCTGCTCGGTATCCACAGCGATATGGCATCTCCTGCAGAGGGGCAAACCTAGACTTGTTTCCTCTCAACGCAGCAGGTCTACCGATGATCTTCAAACCCAAATTCATCAGCTTCGATTGCTACGGCACGCTCATCAACTTCGAGATGGGCCCGACGGCAAAGGTCTTGTTCAAGGACCGCGTTCCAGCCGAGCGGATGCCGGCATTCCTGGACAGTTTCAAGGCCTACCGCCTCGACGAGGTGCTGGGCGACTGGAAGCCTTTTTTCGACGTGGTGGAAAACGCCATCCAGCGCACCTGCAAGGCGCACGGCATCGAATGCGTGGCATCGGATGCAGTCGCCTTGTACGCCGCGGTGCCGACCTGGCAGCCGCATCCGAACGTGGTCGAAGTGCTGGAGGCGATTGCGCCGCATGTGCCGCTGGTGATTTTGTCGAACTCGATGGTCGACCTCATTCCCCACAGCGTCGCGCACCTCAAGGCGCCTTTCCACGCGGTCTACACCGCCGAGGAAGCGCGCGCCTACAAGCCGCGCATGCAAGCCTTCGAGCACATGTTCGACCGGCTGGGATGCGGACCCGACCGGATGATGCATGTCTCCTCGAGCTTCCGGTACGACCTGATGACGGCGTCCGATCTCGGATTCATGGCCAAGGCCTTCATCGACCGGGGCCATGAGCCCACGTCGACCGAATACGGCGTGAGCCGCCTGACAGACGTTCGCCAGCTCCCCGCACTGCTGGGACTCTGATGGCCAGCCTCGACTCCTCCCCTGGCCGCCAGGGAGCGGTGCCCGAAGAGCGCCCGGACGAGGCCGCCGAACTGGGCACCGCAGTGCCCGACCTGGCGCCGGCCGAGGTGCAGGCGCTGGTGGCGCATCTCTACGGCATGGATGTCGGCGTGAAGGCACTGGCCGGCGAGCGCGACCAGAACTGCGCGCTGGAATCCTCGGACGGCGCGCGCTACGTGTTCAAGATCAGCAACCCGTCGGAGCCCGTGTCGCTGGTCGATTTCCAGATCGCCGCCATCGAGCACATCGCGCGCACCTCGCCCGGGCAGCCGGTTCCCCGCGTCGTGCGAATGCTCGATGGACGTGCGCGCGGCACCGTGGCGCTCGCCGACGGCACCCCCACCACCGTGCGCATGCTCACCTACCTGGAGGGCGTCCAGATACGGGAGACGCCGCGCACCGCCGCCCAGCGCATCGCGATGGGCAAGGGCCTCGCCGAACTGAACCTTGCCCTGCGGGACTTCACGCATCCCGCGGCCACGCACGATCTGCTGTGGAACGTGTCGGCAGCGCACCGGCTGACCGCGCAGCTCGACAGCCTGGCCGAAGGACCGCGGCGTGCGCTGGCCCGGTCGTTCATGGCGCGCTTCACCGTGCATGTGCTGCCTCGCCTCGCATCGCTCCGGGCGCAGGTGATCCACAACGACTACCACCTCTACAACGTGCTGGTCGCGCCCGATGAGCCGGCGCGCATCACCGGCATCATCGATTTCGGCGACATGCTCCATGCGCCGCTGGTGGGCGAGGTGGCGACGGCTGCCGCCTTCCACATGACCGGCAGCGCGGATCCGTTCGAAGGGCCGGCGCAGTTCGTCGGCGCCTACCAGTGCGTGCTGCCGCTGACCGCGCCGGAGCAGGAAGTCGTGGCCGACCTCATGGCGACGCGCCATCTCATCACTGCGTTGATCTCGGAGTGGCGCGCCCTGCGCTATCCCGAAAACCGCGCCTACATCCTGCGGCACAACCCCGCGGCCTGGGAGGGGCTGTCGCAGATGGCAGACCTCTCCCGCCACGACGCGCGCGACCGCTTGCTGACCCCCACACGAACCGGAGCCTCCTCATGAAAACCACTGCCGACTTCAACATGGTCAACGCCTACATTCCCGGCCGCGCCAACGTCGGGCCCGCCACCGAGGCGATGATCGAGCGGCGCAATGCGCTGCTCGGCCCGGCCTACCGGCTGATGTACGAACACCCGCTGCACATCGTGCGCGGCGACGGCGTCTGGCTGATGGACCCGGAAGGCCGCCGCTACCTCGACGTCTACAACAACGTCACCTCGCTCGGCCACTGCCACCCTGCGGTGACCGAGGCGATCTGCCGCCAGGTGCAGACGCTCGCGACCAATACGCGGTACCTGCACGACACCATCCTCGAGTTGGCCGAACGCCTGATCGCCAGCGTGCCCGGCACGGACCTGGCCCACCTGATGCTCACCTGCACCGGCAGCGAGGCCAATGACCTGGCCTACCGCATCGCCAAGGTGCGCACGGGCGGCACGGGTGTGATCGTGACCGACACGGCCTATCACGGCATCACCGACGCCGTGTCGCAGTTCTCGCCATCGCTCGGCGTGACGGTCGCCCTCGGCCCGCACGTTCGGCTGGTGCCGGCGCCGCGCCTGTACCACGCCGAAGGCGCCGATCTGGGAGAGCGCTTCACGCGCGACGTGGAGGCAGCGATTGCCGACCTGCAGCGGCACGGCATCAAGCCGGCAGCCCTGATCGTCGATTCGCTTTTCACCAGCGACGGCATCCTGCCCGAGCCCGCGGGCTTCCTGAAGGGAGCGGTCGAGGCGATCAAGCGCGCCGGCGGGCTCTTCATTGCCGACGAGGTGCAGCCAGGCTTCGGCCGGACCGGCGAGCACATGTGGGGCTTCCAGCGCCATGGCCTCGTTCCCGACATCGTCACGCTGGGCAAGCCGATGGGCAACGGCCAGCCGATCGCGGGGCTTCTTGCGACCGCCGACGCGCTGGCGGAATTCGGAAAGCACTCGCGCTACTTCAACACCTTCGCCGGCAACACGGTCTCTTGCGCGGCCGCGCTGGCGGTGCTGGAGACCATCGAACGGGAGCGGCTGTTGCCGCACGCCGCCCACGTTGGTCGGTTGCTGCGCGACGGCATCGCCGGGCTCGCCGCAAGGCACGAGGCCATCGGCGACGTGCGCGGCGCGGGGCTCTTCGTGGGCGTTGAACTCGTATCGAACCGCGCGACACGCGCGCCGGACCGCGGCCTCACCAGCCGGGTGGTCAACCTGATGCGCGACAAGGGCGTGCTGCTCAGTGCCTGCGCGCAGGGGCACAACGTGCTCAAGATCCGCCCGCCGCTGGTGCTGTCGGCGGAGCAGGCGGGCATGGTGATCGAAGCGCTCGACGCCTCGCTCGCCGAGGCGCAGCGCACGCCGCAAGCGTTGGCTTGAACGTACGATGGCGCGATGAGATCCGCAGTTTCCTTCGACCGGTTCGACCTCAAGATCCTTGTGCATCTGCAGCGCGAGGGGCGCTGCTCGAACGTCGACCTGGCGGAGTCGGTAGGCCTGAGCCCGAGCCCGTGCCTGCTGCGCACCAAGCGGCTGCAGGAGACCGGGCTGATCCGCGGCTACGGTGCCGACATCGCGCTGGAAAAGCTGGGCGACCACGTCATCGTGTTCTCGGAGGTCACCATCGGCAGTCACCGCCCGCACGATTTCCGCAAGTTCGAGGAGGCCGCCGCGAAGTACGAGGAAATCGTCGAGTGCTACAACGTCAGCGGCGGCTACGACTACCTGCTGAAGATCGTGGCGCCGGGCATCGGCTACTTCCAGGCAGTGATGGACAAGATGCTGGAAGAAGACATCGGCATCGAACGCTTCGCCAGCCGGATCGTCCTTCGCCACTCGATGGGACGGCGTGGATATCCGCTGGGCATCATCGCGACGCAAAAGCGGTGGGAGTGAGGTTGTGGGTCTCACTGAATCGCCCCGGGTTTTCTAGACACCTCTGAGCCTCAAACCTGAGGCCCAATAGGAGGTGCCATGAGTAAGCAGAGATATCCCGAAGAATTCAAGGCCGAAGCGGTCAAGCAGATCACCGAGCGCGGCCACAAGGTGGCCGATGTGTCGGCCCGGCTGGGCGTGAGTCAGCACAGTCTTTATCAATGGATCAAGGCCCAGCGCATGCCCACCGGTGATCGGCAGGCGCAGGTGTCGCAGACAGACGAACTGCGGCGGCTGAAGGCCGAGCTCAAGCGTGTGACCGAGGAGCGCGACATCCTAAAAAAGGCCGCAGCGTACTTTGCCAAGCAGTCCGGGTGAAGTACGCATTCATCGAGCGCCATGAAGGCGAGCACAGCGTTCGCAGGCTGTGCAAGGTCATGGCCGTTCACCCCAGCGGCTACTACGCCTGGAAGATCGAGCCGATGAGTTTTCGTGGCAAGGACGATCAACGTCTGCTGGGCCTTCTCAAGCACGCCTGGCTGGAGAGTGGAGGCGTCTATGGCTACCGCAAGCTGACCATGGACATGCGCGATCTGGGCGAGACATGCGGCAAGCATCGCGTGGCTCGCCTGCTCAAGCTCGAGGGGCTGCGCTCCCAGACGGGCTACCGCCGACGGCCTGGAAGTCGTGGTGGCAAGCCTGCCGTGGTCGCCCCCAATCATCTGCAGCGACGCTTCATAGTCAGCGAGCCCAACCAGTCCTGGGTCACGGACATCACCTACATCCGTACCCACGAGGGCTGGCTGTATCTGAGCGTGGTGATCGACTTGTTCTCGCGCCATGTCATCGGCTGGTCCATGGGGCACCGCATCGATACTGAATTGGCCCTCAATGCTTTGTTGATGGCTTTGTGGCGGCGCCAACCCAAAGCGACGGTCACCGTGCATTCCGACCAAGGCAGCCAGTTCACCAGCCATGACTGGCAAAGCTTCCTGCGCGATCACAACCTGGTGAGCAGCATGAGCCGGCGCGGCAACTGCCATGACAACGCAGTCGCAGAGAGCTTCTTCCAGTTACTCAAGCGAGAGCGCATTCGCCGACAAATCTATTCGACGCGCGATGAGGCCAGGGCAGATGTCTTCAACTACATCGAGATGTTCTATAACCCCAGGCGTCGCCACAACACCGCTGGCGACCTGTCGCCCGTAGAGTTCGAGCGACGCCATTTCCAACGGCTCAAAAGTGTCTAGGGAATCCGGGGCGATTCACACGCCCGATGCGAGGAGTGGCAGGATCGCACCGTGCGCCTCTTCGTCGCTGGGCTCGAATTTGTTCAGCTTGCCGGATCTTTGCTTCACATCACGGTCCGGGGCAGTGTCCTGTTTGATATTGCCGGCGTGTTGGATGGGGAGGCGTGCAGCTGGAACAGTGCGCATCCCGACCACGATTTCACTCGCTGGCCCTGCAGTTCTTTTTGAGGCCAGTAAAGTACCGGGCAACTTTTTGAACTCTGCTTATTTGCCTTGAACTCCACCAGCCTCGACCTCATTCATTTCGATGCCGCCATCGTCGACCTCGACGGCACCATGGTCGACACGCTCGGCGATTTCGCCGAATCCCTGAACCGCATGCTGCGCGACCTCGACCTGCCGCCGGTGGCGCCCGCCGCCATCGAACGGATGGTGGGCAAGGGCTCCGAGCACCTGATTCACTCGGCGCTCGTGCATGTGATGACGCCCGCCGGGGCGGCCGATGTCGAGGCCAGGGCACAGGCGCTCTTCGACCGCGCCTGGGACCGCTACCAGCACCACTACCTGGCGATCAACGGCCAGCACTCGGCGCTGTACCCGGGGGTGATCGAGGGGCTGAAGGCGTTGCGCGCGCGGGGCTTGCGGCTGGCCTGCCTCACCAACAAGCCAACCTCGTTCGCCAGACCGCTGCTGGCCGCGAAAGGTCTCGATGGTTTCTTCGAGCTGGTGTTCGGCGGCGATGCCTTCGAGCGCAAGAAGCCCGATCCGCTGCCGCTCCTGAAGACCTGCGAGGCGCTGGGCACGGTGCCGGCGCGCACGTTGATGGTCGGCGACTCGAGCAACGATGCGCGCGCCGCAAGGGCCGCCGGTTGCCCGGTCGTGCTCGTGACCTACGGCTACAACCACGGCGAGCCGGTGCGCGGCGTGGATGCGGACGGCTTCGTGGATTCGCTGGCCGATCTCTAGCCTCCAGTGGCTAGGAGGACTTGCCGAGCAGCGCGTCCTTCAGCTTCCAGTCCGCGGGGCTCGGGCCGAGCCAGATGCGCAGCAGCGCATTGAAGAAGGCCGGCTCCTTCACCGGATCGGGCTGCGGCACGCCGCGCACCGTGATCACCGTGCCGGTGCCGGGCAGCCAGTCGATGGTGAAGGTGTCGCCGGTCTTCAACTGCTTCTGGTCCGCGAACATCTGGCCCATGCGCAGCAGGCCCGGAATGAGGTTGACCATTTCGCTCTTCGGCGAGTTCTCTTCCACACCCTTGGTGAAGAGCTTGCCCAGTTCGTTGGCGTCGATGTCGCGCAGCATCGTGATCGCCACGCGCTTGGGGCCGGGGGCGGCCAGCGCCTCTTCGGGAGTGGACACCTTCTTGCCGACGTACAGGCCGGCCGTGTAGACCTTGAAGATCGCCTTGAAGCGAACGCCCGCGCCGTTGAGCTGCAGCGGGGTGCCGCGCAGGTCGAGGTGGTCTTCCAGCTTGACGCCGGCGACATCCACTTGCGCGGCCGAGGCGCCGAGCGCCGACGCCAGGCAGGCCAGCAGGGCGAGACGCGAGAACACCTTGGGGATCGAGAGTGCGGGCAAGTGGAGCCTCCTTGAATTTGCGAACGGTCGTGCGAATGTATCTTTTCGTGTTACCGCCAAGGCTTCGGGGGAACCCTGAAACCGGCTTTATTGCTCAATCGGCCGTTTTCGTGGGCTAAACTCCCGCTTCCATGTTCGTTCATCACATCAATCAAACAGGTGAAGGCAGCCGGGGAGCCTGGCCCTGGCGTAGCCATACTTCGCTGACTGTTTGATTGCACGGCGCACGCCGTGCGCCCGCGGCGCCGGATCGATCCCTTCGACTCCGGGCCACCAGTGAATGACCTTGCCACCGACCGAAGAAGCGTCGGCCGGCAATTGGAGAACGAATCCGTGATCACCGAACTTGAATTCAAGAGCCTCAGCGCCCAGGGCTACAACCGCATCCCGCTGATGGCTGAGGCCTTTGCCGACCTCGAGACACCCCTTTCCCTCTACCTCAAGCTGGCCCATTCGCAGGGCGGCGGCAAGCACAGCTTCCTGCTCGAATCGGTCGTGGGCGGCGAGCGCTTCGGGCGCTACAGCTTCATCGGCCTGCCCGCACGTACCTTGCTGCGCGCCAGCGGTTTCGGCGCCGATGCCGTGACCGAAGTGGTGACCGACGGGCAGGTCGTCGAGACCGCCGCCGGCAATCCACTCGACTTCATCGCCGACTACCAGAAGCGCTTCAAGGTGGCGCTGCGGCCGGGCCTGCCGCGCTTCTGCGGCGGCCTCGCCGGCTACTTCGGCTACGACACGGTGCGCCACATCGAGCGCAAGCTCGAAAAAAGCTGCCCGCCCGACACGCTCGGCTGCCCCGACATCCTGCTCTTGCAGTGCGAAGAACTCGCCGTCATTGACAACCTCTCGGGCAAGCTCTACCTCATCGTCTACGCCGATCCGAAGCAGCCCGAGGCCTACGCCAACGCCAAGCGGCGCCTGCGCGAACTGAAGGAAAAGCTCAAGTACTCGGTGAGCGCGCCCATCGTGAAGCCCACGCAGGCGCATCCGCCCGAGCGCAGCTTTGCCAAGGCCGACTACATCGCGGCCGTGGAGCGCGCCAAGGAAATGATCGCCGCCGGCGACTTCATGCAGGTGCAGGTGGGCCAGCGCATCAGCAAGCGCTACACCGAGTCGCCGCTGTCGCTGTACCGCGCGCTGCGCTCGCTGAACCCCTCGCCCTACATGTACTACTACCACCTGGGCGATTTCCACGTGGTCGGTGCGTCGCCCGAGATCCTGGTGCGCCAGGAGAACACGGGCGATGGCGAGCAGAAGATCACCATCCGCCCGCTGGCCGGCACCCGTCCTCGCGGCGCCTCGCTCGAGCTCGACAAGGCGGCCGAGGAAGAACTCATCAACGACCCCAAGGAGCGCGCCGAGCATGTGATGCTGATCGACCTCGCGCGCAACGACATCGGCCGCATCGCCAAGACTGGCACCGTGAAGGTGACCGAGGCCTTCGCGGTGGAGCGCTACAGCCATGTGATGCACATCGTGAGCAACGTCGAAGGCACGCTGAAGGACGGCATGACCGCCATCGACGTGCTCAAGGCGACCTTCCCGGCCGGCACGCTGACCGGCGCGCCCAAGGTGCATGCGATGGAGCTCATCGACCAGCTGGAGCCCACCAAGCGCGGCCTCTACGGCGGCGCCTGCGGCTACATCAGTTATGCGGGCGACATGGACGTGGCGATCGCGATCCGCACCGGCATCGTGAAGGACCAGATGCTGCATGTGCAGGCCGCGGCCGGCGTGGTCGCCGACTCGGTGCCCGAGCTGGAATGGAAAGAAACAGAGGCCAAGGCGCGCGCACTCCTGCGTGCGGCCGAACTGGTCGAGGAAGGCCTGGAATGAGCACCACACCGGATATTCAGAACGACTTCTCGCACGAGATCATCGGCGCCGCCGTCGAGGTGCAGCGCGTGCTCGGCACGGGGCTCGACGAGGGCGCCTACGCTGCGGCGCTGGCCATTGAGCTCGCCGAACGCGAAATCGGCTTCACCCGCGACGTGGCGCTGTCGGCCGCCTACAAGGGCCGCTCGCTCGGTGAGGTGTACCGCGCGGGCTTCGTGATCGAGCAGTCGGTCATCGTGGAACTCAAGGCAGTCGACGTGCTGACCGACCTGCACCGCGCGCAGGTGCTCGCGGCGCTGCGTCTCTCGGGCCTCAAGCTGGGCCTCTTGATCAACTTCAACGTGTTCCCCGTCGTGAAGGGCGTGCACCGGATTGTGAGCAAGCCATGAAACTGCTGATGATCGACAACTACGACAGCTTCACCTACAACATCGTCCAGTACTTCGGCGAGCTGGGTACGGATGTGCAGGTGCATCGCAACGACGAGATCACCGTCGCGCAGATCGGCGAGCTGATCGCCTCGGGCGTGACGCGGCTCGTGGTGTCGCCGGGGCCATGTTCTCCGGCGGAAGCGGGCGTCTCGGTGGCGGCCATCGAGGCCTTCGCGGGCAAGCTGCCCATCCTGGGCGTGTGCCTCGGCCACCAGGCCATCGGCGCGGCGTTCGGCGGCAAGATCGTTCGGGCGCAGCAGCTCATGCACGGCAAGACCAGCGAGATCACGACCACGCAAGAGGGCGTGTTCGCGGGCCTGCCCGAGAAGTTCATCGTCAACCGCTACCACTCGCTCTCTATCGAGCGCGAGAGTTGCCCGAAGGAATTGGCTGTCACCGCGTGGACCGACGATGGCGAGATCATGGGGGTGCGGCACACCGGATTTGCGCATGACGTGCGCATCGAAGGCGTGCAGTTCCATCCCGAATCGATCCTCACAGAACATGGTCACGCCATGCTCAAGAACTTCCTGGACTGACCCACCATGACTGAACGCACTTCCGTCGTCGACCTGCGCAGCGACACCGTCACCCAACCCACCGCTGCCATGCGCGAAGCCATGATGGCCGCGCCGCTCGGCGATGACGTCTTCGGCACCGACCCGACTGTCAACGCGCTGCAGGAAAAGATCGCCGCGCTGCTGGGTTTCGAGGCGGCGCTGTTCGTGCCGACCGGCACGCAGAGCAACCTCTGCGCGATCCTCTCGCACTGCGGCCGCGGCGATGAGTACATCGTCGGTCAGCAGGCGCACTGCTACCGCTGGGAGGGCGGAGGCGCCGCGGTGTTCGGCAGCGTGCAGCCGCAGCCGCTGGACCACGCACCCGACGGCACGCTGCCGCTCGCGCAGATCAAGGCGGCCATCAAGCCCGACGACGCGCACTTCGCGCGCACGAAGCTGCTGGCGCTGGAGAACACGCTGGGCGGCAAGCTGCTGCCGTTCGACTACGTGCAGGCCGCGACGGACTTGGCGAAGAGCAAGGGCCTGCAGCGGCACCTCGACGGCGCCCGCCTCTTCAACGCGGCGACGGCGCAGGCCGCGCTGAACAAGCGCAGCGATATCCGCGCCGAAGCCCGCCGCATCGCGCAGTGCTTCGACAGCGTGTCGGTCTGCTTCAGCAAGGGCCTGGGCGCGCCCGTCGGCTCGGCGCTGGTCGGTTCGCGCGAGTTCATCGCGCGGGCGCACCGCATCCGCAAGATGGCGGGCGGCGGCATGCGGCAGGCGGGCCTGTTGGCTGCGGCTGCGTCGCATGCGCTCGATCACCATGTCGATCGCCTGGCTGACGACCACGCGCTGGCCCAGCGCCTAGCGCAGGGGCTCGAAGGCATCGAAGGCCTGACCGTCGAGGCGCCGCACACGAACATCGTTTTCGTCGATCTCACGGGTGCGGCGCAGGCGCGTTCGTCGGAACTGCTCGCGAGCCTCAACAGCCAGGGCATCCTCGCGACGGGCCTCTACCGCCTGCGCTTCGTGACGCACCTGGATGTCGACGCGGCCGGCGTGGACCGGGCGGTTGCCGCGATCCGCGCGTTCTTCAAGTCCTGAATCCGGCGAGGATGCGATGCCTGATCTTCCCCATCTGCTCGCCTTCATCGCCGCCGGCTGGTTGCTGAACCTCACGCCCGGCCCTGACGTGCTCTATGTCGTGGCGAACTCGCTGCGCTCTGGCGTGCGCGCCGGCATCGTCGCCGGACTGGGCATCACCGCCGGCTGCTTCGTCCACATCTTCGCGGCGGCGGTCGGCGTTGGCACGCTGATGGCGACATCGGCAGCGGCCTTCACGGTGCTCAAGTACATCGGCGCGGCCTACCTGCTGTACCTCGGCGTGCGCATGGTGCTGTCGCGACCAGCGCCGCCTGCAGATCTCGGCAGGGCGGCCGCAGCAGGCGGGGAACGCGGCCTCAAGGCGATCTTCCTCGGCGGTTTCTGGACGAACGTGCTCAACCCCAAGGTGGCGTTGTTCTTCCTGGCCTTCGTGCCGCAGTTCATTGCGCCCGGCGCCGATGGCAAGGCGCTGTACTTCGTGCTGCTGGGCGTGCTGTTCAACCTCAACGCCATCCCCGTCAACGTGGGATGGGCCGTGGCGGCGGGCTGGATGGCGCGCCGTGGCGCCGTGCAGAAGGGCATGCACTGGCTCGACCGCGCGGCCGGCGTCCTCTTCATCGGCTTCGGCCTCAAGCTCGCATTCACCGACGCACCGGCCGTTCGCGTCGGCCACTGACCACAGACAGACACCAGGAGACTTCCCATGATCACCCCCCAGGAAGCGCTGCAGCGCACCATCGAGCACCGCGAGGTCTTCCACGACGAGATGCTGCACATCGTGCGGCTCATCATGAGCGGCGAGTGCTCGCCCGTGATGATGGCCGCACTGATCACCGGCCTGCGCGTGAAGAAGGAAACCATCGGCGAGATCACCGCCGCCGCGCAGGTGATGCGCGAGGTCTCGACCAAGGTGCCCGTGACCGACACCACGAATCTCGTGGACATCGTGGGCACCGGCGGCGACGGCTCGCACACCTTCAACATCTCGACCTGTTCGATGTTCGTTGCGGCCGCGGGCGGCGCGAAGGTGAGCAAGCACGGCGGGCGCAGCGTGTCGAGCAAGTCGGGCAGTGCCGATGTGCTGGAGTCACTGGGCATCAACATCAACCTGAAGCCCGAGCAGATCGCGCGCTCCATCGAGCAGTGCGGCATCGGCTTCATGTTCGCGCCCAACCACCATCCGGCGATGAAGAACGTCGCCCCGGTGCGCAAGGAGTTGGGCATCAAGACCATCTTCAACATCCTCGGCCCGCTGACCAACCCCGCGGGCGCGCCGAACATCCTGATGGGCGTGTTCCACGCCGACCTCGTGGGCATCCAGGTGCGCGCGCTGCAGCGCCTGGGCACCGAGCACGCGCTCGTGGTCTACGGGCGCGACGGCATGGACGAAATTTCGCTGGGCGCCGCCACGCTGGTGGGTGAGCTCAAGAACGGCGAAATCCGCGAGTACGAACTGCACCCCGAGGACTTTGGCTTTGCGATGTCGAGCAACCGCGCGCTGCGTGTGGAAACGCCCGAGCAGTCGAAGGCGATGCTGCTGGGGGTGCTCGACAATCAGGCCGGCCCGGCGCTCGACATCGTGCTGCTGAATGCCGGCGCGGCGCTGTATGCGGCCAATGTGGTCGACTCGGTGGCCGCGGGCGTCGAACGCTCGCGCGAAGCCATCGTGTCGGGCGCGGCGAAAGCCAAGCTCGCCGAGTTGGTCAAGGCCTCCGCGACCGTTTGAGCCCCTGAAAAAAAGAAAGCATCACAAGCCATGTCCGACATCCTCGACAAGATCGTTGCCGTCAAGCGCCAGGAAGTGGCGACGGCGCTGAAGCGCGCGCCGCTCGAAGCCGTTCGCTTCGACGCCGAAAGCCGCGTACTCACGCGCGATTTCGAAGCCGCCCTGCGCGCCAAGATCGCTGCGGGCCAAGCCGCCGTGATCGCCGAAGTCAAGAAGGCCAGCCCGAGCAAGGGTGTGCTACGAGAAGACTTCATTCCGGCCGACATTGCCCAGAGCTATGCGGAGGGTGATGGCAAGGTCAGCGCGGCGTGCCTCTCGGTGCTGACGGACAAGCAGTTCTTCCAGGGCGGCGTGGACTATCTCAAGCAGGCCCGCGCTTCGTGCGACCTGCCGGTGCTGCGCAAGGATTTCATCATCGACGCGTACCAGGTGTACGAGTCGCGCGCGATGGGCGCCGATGCCATCCTGCTGATTGCCGCGTGCCTGGACGATGCGCAGATGAAGGACTACGAAGCGATCGCGCGCGGGCTTGGCATGGCGGTGCTGGTGGAGGTGCACGATGCGGCCGAACTCGATCGCGCGCTGAAGCTCAAGACGCCGCTCATCGGGGTCAACAACCGCAATCTGCGCAACTTCGAGGTGTCGATCCAGGCCACGATCGACCTGCTGCCGAAGCTGCCGGCCGATCGGTTGCCGGTGACCGAATCGGGCATCGGCACGCGCGAAGACGTTGCCACGCTGCGTGCGGCGGGCGTCAACGCCTTCCTGGTCGGTGAAGCCTTCATGCGCGCCAAGGAACCCGGCGAGGCCCTCGCTGCGTTGTTCGAATGAACCGGCCGGATCAGCTGTCGAGCAGCGATCCTGCCGACTGGCCTGTAGCGTCGGGCTGGCAGCTGCTGGTCGACGATTTTTTTGCGGGCATCGTGGGACAGAAACTGCTCGGCTTCCTGCGCGAGCGCCTCGATGCGCACGCCGTGATCTTTCCGCCGCAACCGCTGCGGGCTCTGGAATTGACGCCGCCCGAAGACGTGCGCGTCGTGATCCTGGGCCAGGACCCGTACCACGGTCGCGGACAGGCCGAAGGACTCGCGTTCTCGGTCGCGCCCGGCGTGGCGCTGCCGCCGTCGCTGCGCAACATCTTCAAGGAACTCCAGCGCGACCTTGGCACGGCGCCGCCGCAGTTTCCGAATCCGGGTGGCAGCCTAGTGAAGTGGGCGACGCATGGCGTGCTGCTGCTCAACACCTGCCTCACGGTGGAAGAAGCCCAGCCGGCGAGCCATTCAGGGCGGGGTTGGGAAGTGCTGACCGATGCCGTCATCCGACATGTATCAGACGGCGCAAAACCTGTTGTTTTTATGCTGTGGGGTTCGCATGCGCAAAGTAAGCGTGCGTTGATCGATGTTGGGCGCCACAAGGTGCTGATGTCGAATCATCCGTCGCCACTTTCCGCGTTACGTCCGCCGGTGCCGTTCATCGGATGTGGTCATTTCGGCGAAGCGCGAGCTTGGCGGGAGGCGCATCAGGGAGGCGGTTGAATTCGCGGATAATCCGCGCAGTTCATGCCTCGGGGCAGTTCTCTCGCTTCTTCTTGGTGCTGGGAGTTCTGTGTAGTCACAAAACCGTGCTATATTTCGAGGTTCGCCGGAGAGGTGGCCGAGTGGTTAATGGCAGCAGACTGTAAATCTGCCCTCTTACGAGTACGCTGGTTCGAATCCAGCCCTCTCCACCAGCGATGAATTTGGTTTCTAAGAGCGATTGGATCTAGCGCTTTGGGTGCCTTGAAGTGCCCCTGATGCGGGAGTAGTTCAATGGTAGAACCCCAGCCTTCCAAGCTGATGACGCGGGTTCGATTCCCGTCTCCCGCTCCAGAGACCCGGTTCGACGCCGGAAGCGATTGGTTAGACAAAAGCCCTTTTGGCTCAGTGGTAGAGCACTCCCTTGGTAAGGGAGAGGTCGCGGGTCCGATTCCCGCAAAGGGCACCAGTTTCTGGGGGTTGCAACGGCAGATTTGCAACCCATCTGCATACGTTGAAATCGTTTTTTTCGGAGTCGAAAAATGGCAAAAGGTAAATTCACCCGCACCAAGCCGCACGTGAACGTGGGCACGATCGGTCACGTTGACCACGGCAAGACGACGCTGACGGCTGCGATCGCAACCGTTCTGTCGGCCAAGTTCGGCGGCGAAGCCAAGGCTTACGACCAGATCGACGCAGCGCCCGAAGAAAAGGCCCGCGGCATCACGATCAACACCGCGCACGTCGAGTACGAAACGGCCAACCGCCACTACGCACATGTCGACTGCCCCGGCCACGCCGACTATGTGAAGAACATGATCACCGGCGCCGCTCAAATGGACGGCGCCATCCTGGTGTGCTCGGCCGCCGACGGCCCGATGCCCCAGACCCGTGAACACATCCTGCTGGCTCGCCAAGTGGGCGTGGGCTACATCATCGTTTTCTTGAACAAGTGCGACATGGTGGACGACGCCGAGCTGCTCGAGCTGGTCGAAATGGAAGTGCGCGAGCTCCTGGACAAGTACGAATTCCCTGGCGACGACACCCCGATCATCCACGGCTCGGCCAAGCTCGCCCTGGAAGGCGACAAGGGCAAGCTGGGCGAAGAAGCCATCATGAAGCTGGCCGAAGCGCTGGACACGTACATCCCGACGCCCGAGCGCGCCGTGGACGGCACGTTCCTGATGCCTGTGGAAGACGTGTTCTCGATCTCGGGTCGCGGCACTGTCGTGACCGGCGCCGTCGAGCGCGGCGTGATCAAGGTTGGTGAAGAAATCGAGATCGTCGGCATCCGCCCGACCGTCAAGACCACCTGCACCGGCGTGGAAATGTTCCGCAAGCTGCTGGATCAAGGTCAAGCTGGCGACAACGTCGGCGTGCTGCTGCGCGGCACCAAGCGCGAAGAAGTCGAGCGCGGCCAAGTGCTGTGCAAGCCCGGCTCGATCAAGCCGCACGTGCACTTCACCGCCGAGGTGTATGTGCTGTCCAAGGACGAAGGTGGCCGTCACACGCCGTTCTTCAACAACTACCGTCCCCAGTTCTACTTCCGCACGACGGACGTGACCGGCGCGATCGAGTTGCCCAAGGACAAGGAAATGGTCATGCCTGGCGACAACGTCAGCATCACCGTCAAGCTGATCAACCCGATCGCGATGGAAGAAGGCCTGCGCTTCGCCATCCGTGAAGGCGGCCGTACCGTGGGTTCGGGCGTCGTGGCAAAGATCCTCGACATCTAAGCCGAGCGAAAAGAGTACCGGAGGGGTATAGCTCAATTGGCAGAGCGTCGGTCTCCAAAACCGAAGGTTGTAGGTTCGATTCCTACTGCCCCTGCCACCTAGGTGGCACTCCGAAAAAAGCCCATCGTGACCCGATGGGCTTCGGCGTCTCAAGAGGCGCATTGAATTGAAGGTCGAAAGACCACAGGAAATCAGCCGAACATGGCCACTTCTCAAATCGAAACCGTGAGCACGGGCGCCGACAAGGCCAAATTGGCCGCGGCCGTGGTGCTGGCAGTGGGCGCCATCGTGGCGTTCTACCTGCTGTCGCGCCAAGGCTCGCTGGTGCAATGGGCTGCGCTGCTGGTCGGCCTGGCTGCAGCCGTGGGCGCGTTCGGCAGTTCGGAGAATGGCCGTCAGTTGTGGGCCTTCGGCCGCGACTCGTGGCGCGAGGTCAAGAAGGTCGTCTGGCCGACCCGCAAGGAAGCGATGCAGATGACGGCCTATGTGTTCGCCTTCGTGGCGATCATGTCCGTCTTCCTCTGGCTCACCGACAAGACGCTCGAATGGGTGTTTTTCGACCTCATTCTGGGCTGGAGAAAATAAATGACCGACGACGCAGTTGAAACCACGCCGAGCGCGCCCGAGGAAGAAAACACCTCCGTGCTGGCTCCCGCCGCCAACCCCGATCTGCGTTGGTACGTGGTGCATGCCTATTCGGGCATGGAGAAGGCCGTCGAGCGCAACATCACCGAGCGCATCAACCGCGCCGGCATGCAAGACAAGTTCGGCCGCATCCTGGTCCCGACCGAAGAAGTGGTCGAGATCAAGAACGGCCAGAAGCGCACCACCGAGCGCCGCTTCTTCCCAGGCTACGTGCTGGTCGAAATGATCATGGACGACGAGAGCTGGCACCTGGTGAAGCACACCAACAAGGTGACCGGTTTCGTGGGCGGCGCCAAGAACCGTCCTGCTCCGATCTCGCAGAAAGAGGTCGAGGACATCGTCAGCCAGATGCAGCAGGGCACCGAGAAGCCGCGCCACAAGGTCGAGTTCACCGTCGGCGAATTCGTGCGCGTCAAGGAAGGCCCGTTCACCGACTTCAATGGCACGGTGGAAGACGTCAATTACGAGAAGAGCAAGGTCAGCGTGTCGGTCATGATTTTCGGCCGCTCCACGCCCGTCGAACTCGAATTCAGCCAGGTCGAGAAGACCTGAGCCTCGGGCCAATCTCAGGTTAATTGGCCTGAACCATTTCCGGCTGCGCGTTATCCGACTCGGCGCGCGGCCTTGAGCAGAAGAGTCGTTAAACCCCGGGGAGCCGCGGCGAAAGCCAAGGCGATATCACCCGCAAGGAGCAAAAAATGGCGAAAAAAATCGTCGGCTTCGTCAAGCTGCAAGTGCCAGCTGGTAAGGCCAACCCATCACCACCGATCGGTCCCGCACTGGGCCAACGTGGTTTGAACATCATGGAGTTCTGCAAGGCGTTCAATGCGCAAACGCAGAGCTACGAGCCGGGTCTGGCGCTGCCGGTGGTCATCACCGCGTTCGCCGACAAGAGCTTCACCTTCATCATCAAGTCGCCGCCCGCCGGCGTGCTGATCAAGAAGGCGATCAAGCTGGACAAGGGTTCGGCTCGCCCGCACCTGGACAAGGTCGGCAAGATTACGCGCGCTCAGCTCGAAGAAATCGCCAAGACCAAGATGAAGGACCTGACGGCCGCCGACATGGACGCCGCGGTTCGCACCATCGCCGGTACTGCCCGCTCGATGGGCGTGAATGTGGAGGGCGTGTAAATGTCCAAGATCACCAAGAAGCAAAAAGCGCTCGAAGGCAAGGTCGACAGCAACAAGCTGTACCCGCTGGCTGACGCGATCGTCATCGTCAAGGACGCCGCCACCGCCAAGTTCGACGAATCGATCGACGTGGCCGTGCAACTGGGCATCGACGCGAAGAAGTCGGACCAGGTCGTTCGTGGCGCCGTCGTGCTGCCCAACGGCACCGGCAAGACCAAGCGCGTGGCTGTGTTCGCCCAAGGCGCCAAGGCTGAAGAAGCCAAGGCCGCCGGCGCCGACATCGTCGGCATGGACGACCTCGCTGCGATGGTCAAGGCTGGCGACATGCCTTTCGACGTCGTGATCGCTGCCCCCGATGCCATGCGCGTCGTCGGTACGCTCGGCCAGATCCTCGGCCCGCGCGGCCTGATGCCCAACCCCAAGGTTGGCACCGTGACCCCTGACGTCGCCACGGCAGTGAAGAACGCCAAGGCTGGTCAGGTTCAGTTCCGCGTCGACAAGGCCGGCATCGTGCACGGCACGATCGGCCGTCGTTCGTTCGACAACGACAAGCTGCAGGGCAACCTCGCCGCGCTGATCGATGCTCTGGTCAAGGCCAAGCCGGCGACCAGCAAGGGCGTGTACCTGCGCAAGGTGGCTGTGTCGTCGACCATGGGTCTGGGTGTCCGCGTGGACACGCAAACCATCTCGGCGAGCTAAAGAGATTGGCCCGGCTCCGAAAGGAGCAGGGCGAATGTGGTGGGTCGCGGCAGCTTCGGTTGCCGTGAGCCATCCAAGACCGCTGGTGTGCAGGGCGCTGCACTTAATGGCCGGATCGATCCTTCCGGTACCCAGCGCAGATGGCGATCCCGCTGCGAGGAATTTGATTTTTGTTCCGAACAGTTGGTCGCTGCATGAAGCGCGATCCGAGGCCCCGGCCGAAGGTCGCATTAAAAGGAGTAGACCTTGAGTCTGAATCGCAGTGAGAAAGAAGCGGTCATCAGTGATGTGACCAGCCTCGCCGCTAAAGCTCAAACGCTCGTGATGGCGGAATACCGTGGCATCACGGTTGCCGATATGACCAAACTGCGCAGCGAAGCTCGCAGCAAGGGTGTGACCCTCAGCGTGTTGAAGAACACGCTGGCACGCCGTGCTGTCGCTGGTAGCGCATTCGAAGTCGTCGGTGACCAGATGACCGGTCCGCTGATCTACGGCTTTTCCGAAGACGCAGTGGCCGCCGCCAAGGTGGTGGCCGACTTCGCGAAGACCAACGACAAGTTGGTGATTCGCGGTGGCGCGTTTGGCGGCAAGGCCCTGGACGTCAACGGCGTGAAGCAACTGGCCAGCATCCCTTCCAAGGAAGTGCTGCTGTCCCAATTGCTGGGCTTGATGCAATCCCCCGTTTCCCGCACGGCACGCGTTCTCGCGGCGCTGGCTGCGAAGCGTGGCGAAGGCGAAGCTGCACCCGTCGCCGAAGCACCGGCAGAAGCGCAGGCTGCTTAAGCCTTGCGTTTGAAGTATTCAACCCAATTGTTAGGAAACAAAAATGGCATTCGATAAAGACGCATTTCTGACCGCGCTCGACAGCATGACGGTCCTGGAACTCAACGACCTGGTCAAGGCCATCGAAGAGAAGTTCGGCGTGAGCGCCGCAGCAATGGCCGCTCCGGCCGGCGCTGGTGGTGGTGCCGCTGCTGCTGCAGTGGAAGAGCAGACCGAATTCAACGTCGTGCTGGCCGATGTCGGCGCGAACAAGGTGTCGGTCATCAAGGCCGTGCGCGAAATCACCGGCCTGGGCCTCAAGGAAGCCAAGGACCTGGTGGAAGCCGCTCCCAAGGCTGTCAAGGAAGCCCTGTCCAAGGCTGACGCTGAAGCCGCCAAGAAGAAGCTGGAAGAAGCCGGCGCCAAGGTGGAACTGAAGTAATTCAGACCCCCTAGAGGGCTGGAGGCGCCTGAAAAGGCCCTCCAGCCTTTGCCGCTTTCAGAGCGCACCCAAAAGCCGGCTTGATGCCAGCTTTCCCGGAGACCGCCAAGGTTGACGGAAAAGCCAGATCAAGACGATTTTTGAGTGTCTTCTGACCCCGACTGCAGAAGACCCCTTGGTTCGGGCGATGTGCAACGCATCGCTGTCCGCCAACGGCTGGTAGTGGCCAGCCGCCAAGCAGTGGTGCCGTTCGTCCCGGCATTGCTGACAAGTCGCTGAAGATCTCAAGCTCCGGAGCTCTCATGGCCCAATCGTCCGCGTACAGTTACACCGAACGCAAGCGCATCCGAAAAAGTTTCGGTAACCGCGACAGCGTCGTCGAAATCCCCTACCTGCTGCAGATGCAGAAAGACGCGTACACCGCGTTCCTGCAAGCCGGCATCGCCCCCAAACAACGCACCGTCGAAGGCCTGCAGGCCGCGTTCGACGCCGCGTTCCCGATCGTCTCGCACAACGGTTTTGTCGAGATGAAGTTCCTCGAGTACAACCTCGCGAAGCCGGCTTTCGACGTGCGTGAGTGCCAGACCCGCGGTCTGACTTTCGCCTCGGCCGTGCGCGCCAAGGTCCAGCTCATCATCTATGACCGCGAGTCGTCGACGTCGCAGTCCAAGGTGGTCAAGGAAGTGAAGGAACAAGAGGTCTACATGGGCGAAGTGCCGCTCATGACCGAAAAGGGTTCGTTCATCATCAACGGCACCGAGCGCGTGATCGTGTCGCAGCTGCACCGTTCGCCCGGCGTGTTCTTCGAACACGACAAGGGCAAGACGCACAGCTCGGGCAAGCTCCTGTTCTCGGCCCGCGTGATTCCTTACCGCGGCTCGTGGCTCGACTTCGAGTTCGACCCGAAGGACATGCTGTACTTCCGCGTGGACCGTCGCCGCAAGATGCCGGTCACGATCCTGCTGAAGGCCATCGGCCTGAACCCGGAATCGATCCTCGCGAACTTCTTCGTGAACGACAACTTCCGCCTGATGGACAGCGGCGCCCAGATGGAGTTCGTCTCCGAGCGCCTGCGCGGCGAAGTCGCGCGCTTCGACATCACCGACAAGTCGGGCAAGGTCGTGGTCGCCAAGGACAAGCGCGTCACCGCGCGCCACACGCGTGAACTGGAGCAGTCGAACACCACGCACATCAGCGTGCCGGAAGACTTCCTGGTCGGCCGCGTCATCGCCCGCAACATCGTGGACGCCGATTCGGGTGAAATCCTGGCCAAGGCCAACGACGAACTGACCGAAGCGCTGCTCAAGAAGCTGCGCACGGCCGGCGTGCAGGACATTCAGGTCATCTACACGAACGAACTGGACCAGGGCGCGTACATCTCGCAGACCCTGCGCATCGACGAAACGGTCGACGAGTTCGCAGCCCGCGTGGCCATCTACCGCATGATGCGCCCCGGCGAGCCGCCGACGGAAGACGCGGTGCAGGCTCTCTTCCAGCGCCTGTTCTACAACCCGGACACGTACGACCTGTCGCGCGTGGGTCGCATGAAGTTCAACGCCAAGGTCGGCCGCGACGAATCCACCGGCCCGATGGTGCTGACCAACGAAGACATCCTGGCCGTGGTCAAGATCCTCGTTGACCTGCGCAACGGCAACGGCGAAGTCGACGACATCGACCACCTGGGCAACCGCCGCGTGCGTTGCGTCGGCGAACTCGCCGAGAACCAGTACCGCACCGGCCTGGCACGTATCGAGAAGGCCGTGAAGGAACGTCTGGGCCAGGCCGAGCAAGAGCCGCTGATGCCGCACGACCTGATCAACAGCAAGCCGATCTCGGCCGCGCTGAAGGAATTCTTCGGCGCGTCGCAGCTGTCGCAGTTCATGGACCAGACGAACCCGCTGTCCGAAATCACCCACAAGCGCCGCGTGTCGGCCCTTGGCCCGGGTGGTCTGACGCGTGAACGTGCAGGCTTCGAAGTGCGCGACGTGCACGTGACCCATTACGGCCGCGTCTGCCCGATCGAAACACCCGAAGGCCCGAACATCGGCCTGATCAACTCGCTGGCCCTGTACGCCCGCCTGAACGAATACGGTTTCATCGAGACGCCGTACCGCCGCGTGGTCGACAGCAAGGTCACCAACGAGATCGACTACCTGTCGGCCATCGAAGAAGGCAAGTACGTCATCGCCCAGGCCAATGCGGCCCTGGACAAGGACGGCGTGCTGACCGGCGACCTGGTTTCGGCACGTGAAGCCGGCGAATCGATCCTGGTCGGTGCCGAGCGCATCCAGTACATGGACGTGTCGCCCGCGCAGATCGTGTCGGTGGCTGCCTCGCTCGTGCCGTTCCTGGAGCACGACGATGCGAACCGCGCGCTGATGGGCGCCAACATGCAGCGTCAGGCCGTGCCCGTGCTGCGCCCCGAAAAGCCGATGGTCGGTACCGGTATCGAGCGCGTTTCCGCGGTCGACTCGGGCACCGTGGTCACGGCTTCGCGCGGCGGTATCGTCGACTACGTCGATGCGACCCGCGTGGTGGTGCGCGTGAACGACGCCGAAGCGGCAGCCGGTGAAGTCGGTGTGGACATCTACAACCTGATCAAGTATCAGCGTTCGAACCAGAACACCAACATCCACCAGCGTCCGATCGTCAAGCGCGGCGACAAGATCGCCAAGGGCGACGTGATCGCCGACGGCGCATCGACCGACCTCGGCGAACTGGCCCTCGGCCAGAACATGCTGATCGCGTTCATGCCCTGGAACGGCTACAACTTCGAAGACTCGATCCTGATCTCCGAACGCGTCGTCGCCGAAGACCGCTACACCTCGATCCACATCGAGGAACTGGTGGTGATGGCTCGCGACACGAAGCTGGGCGCGGAAGAAATCACGCGCGACATCCCGAACCTGGCAGAGCAGCAGCTCAACCGCCTCGACGAATCCGGCATCATTTATGTCGGCGCCGAAGTGCAGCCGGGCGACACGCTGGTGGGCAAGGTCACGCCGAAGGGCGAGACCACGCTGACGCCGGAAGAGAAGCTGCTTCGCGCCATCTTCGGCGAGAAGGCTTCCGACGTGAAGGACACCTCGCTGCGTGTGGATCAGGGCTCGCAAGGCACTGTGATCGACGTGCAGGTGTTCACCCGCGAAGGCATCACGCGCGACAAGCGCGCCCAGCAGATCATCGACGACGAGCTCAAGCGCTTCCGCCTTGATTTGAACGACCAGCTTCGCATCGTCGAAGCCGACGCGTTCGACCGTATCGAGAAGCTCCTGACCGGCAAGGTCGCCAATGGCGGCCCGAACAAGCTGGCCAAGGGCACCAAGCTCGACAAGGCCTACCTGTCGTCGGTCGAGAAGTTCCACTGGTTCGACATCCGCCCGGCGGAAGACGAAGTGGCGACGCAGCTCGAATCGATCAAGAACTCGCTGGAGCAAACGCGCCACAGCTTCGACCTCGCGTTCGAAGAAAAGCGCAAGAAGCTCACGCAGGGCGACGAGCTGCCCGCGGGCGTGCTCAAGATGGTCAAGGTCTACCTGGCCGTCAAGCGCCGCCTGCAACCCGGCGACAAGATGGCCGGCCGCCACGGCAACAAGGGTGTGGTGTCCAAGATCGTTCCGGTCGAAGACATGCCCCACATGGCCGACGGCACGCCGTGTGACATCTGCCTGAACCCGCTGGGCGTGCCTTCGCGGATGAACGTGGGCCAGGTGCTCGAAGTGCATCTGGGCTGGGCCGGCAAGGGCATCGGCCAACGCATCGGCGACATGCTGCAGCAAGAGGCCAAGGTGGCCGAAGTGCGCAAGTTCATGGAGCAGCTGTACAACGGCTCGGGCCGTCCGGAAGACCTCTCCCAGCTCAGCGATACCGACGTGCTCGCCATGGCGGCCAACCTGCAAAGCGGCGCGACCTTCGCCACGCCGGTGTTCGACGGCGCCTCGGAAGAAGAAATCCGCGGCATGCTGAAGCTCGCCTACCCGGACGACATCGCCAAGCTCAAGGGCCTGACCGATACGCGCACGCAGGCCTACCTATACGACGGCCGCTCCGGCGACCAGTTCGAGCGTCCCGTCACCGTGGGCTACATGCACTTCTTGAAGCTGCACCACTTGGTGGACGACAAGATGCACGCCCGCTCGACCGGCCCGTACTCGCTCGTCACGCAGCAACCGCTGGGCGGCAAGGCGCAGTTCGGCGGCCAGCGTTTCGGGGAAATGGAAGTGTGGGCGCTGGAAGCTTACGGCGCCGCCTACGTCCTGCAGGAAATGCTGACCGTGAAGTCCGACGACGTGCAAGGCCGTACCAAGGTGTACGAAAGCATCGTCAAGGGCGAGCACTCGATCGAAGCCGGCATGCCGGAATCGTTCAACGTGCTGGTCAAGGAAATTCGTTCGCTGGGGCTCGACATCGAGCTCGAGCGTTCTTAAGTTGAAAAGGGAAAGAGTCTTATGAAATCGCTACTCGACCTGTTCAAGCAATTCACGCCCGATGAGCATTTCGATGCCATCAAGATCGGCATGGCTTCGCCCGAGAAGATCCGTTCGTGGTCTTTCGGTGAAGTGAAGAAGCCAGAGACGATCAACTACCGCACGTTCAAGCCCGAGCGCGACGGTCTCTTCTGCGCCAAGATCTTCGGCCCCATCAAGGACTACGAGTGCCTGTGCGGCAAGTACAAGCGCCTGAAGCACCGCGGCGTGATCTGCGAGAAGTGCGGCGTTGAAGTCACGCAGACCAAGGTGCGTCGCGAGCGCATGGGTCACATCGACCTGGCCGCGCCCTGCGCCCACATCTGGTTCCTGAAGTCGCTGCCGTCGCGTCTGGGCCTCGTGCTCGACATGACACTGCGCGACATCGAACGCGTGCTGTACTTCGAAGCCTATGTGATCACCGATCCCGGCATGACCCCGCTGAAGAAGTTCGGCATCATGTCCGAGGACGACTACGATGCCAAGCGCAAGGAATTCGGCGATGAATTCGTTGCCAAGATGGGCGCCGAAGGCATCAGGGATCTGCTCGAAGGCATCGAACTCGACAGCGAGATCGAGCGCCTCCGCGGTGACCTGACCGGCTCCGAAGTCAAGGTCAAGAAGAACTCCAAGCGCCTGAAGGTGCTGGAAGCCTTCCGCAAGTCGGGCATCAAGCCCCAGTGGATGGTGCTCGAAGTGCTGCCCGTGCTGCCGCCGGACCTGCGTCCGCTGGTGCCGCTGGACGGCGGCCGCTTCGCGACCTCCGACCTGAACGACCTGTACCGCCGCGTCATCAACCGCAATTCGCGTCTGCGCCGCCTCCTGGAGCTCAAGGCTCCGGAAATCATCGCGCGCAACGAAAAGCGGATGCTGCAGGAGGCTGTCGACTCGCTGCTGGACAACGGCCGTCGCGGCAAGGCCATGACGGGCGCGAACAAGCGCGCACTCAAGTCGCTGGCCGACATGATCAAGGGCAAGAGCGGTCGTTTCCGCCAGAACTTGCTGGGCAAGCGCGTGGACTACTCGGGCCGTTCGGTCATCGTGGTGGGCCCGACGCTCAAGCTGCACCAGTGCGGCCTGCCCAAGCTGATGGCGCTCGAGCTGTTCAAGCCCTTCATCTTCTCGCGCCTGGAAGCCATGGGCATCGCGACGACGATCAAGGCTGCCAAGAAGGAAGTCGAATCGGGCACGCCGGTGGTCTGGGACATCCTGGAAGAAGTGATCAAGGAACACCCGGTCATGCTGAACCGTGCGCCTACGCTGCACCGTTTGGGCATCCAGGCGTTCGAGCCGATCCTGATCGAAGGCAAGGCGATCCAGCTGCACCCGCTGGTTTGCGCCGCCTTCAACGCCGACTTCGACGGCGACCAGATGGCCGTTCACGTGCCGCTGTCGGTGGAAGCGCAGATGGAAGCCCGCACGCTGATGCTGGCCTCCAACAACGTGCTGTTCCCGGCTTCGGGCGAACCGTCGATCGTTCCTTCGCAGGACGTGGTGCTGGGTCTGTACTACACGACCCGCGACCGCATCAACGGCAAGGGCGAGGGCCTGATCTTCTCCGACATCGGTGAAGTGCAGCGCGCGCTGGACGCCAACGAAGTCGAACTCACCGCCAAGGTGGCAGTGCGTATCACGGAATACACCAAGGACAAGGAAACCGGCGTCTTCACGCCGTCGACCTCGCTCGTGGACACCACCGTGGGCCGCGCCCTGCTGTCCGAGATCCTGCCGAAGGGCCTGCCGTTCTCGAACATCAACAAGGCGCTGAAGAAGAAGGAAATCTCCAAGCTCATCAACGTCTCGTTCCGCAAGTGCGGCCTGAAAGAGACCGTCGTGTTCGCCGACAAGCTGCTGCAGAACGGCTTCCGCCTGGCGACCAAGGCCGGTATCTCGATCGCGATCGACGACATGCTGGTGCCCGCCGAGAAGCACGGCATCATCGAGCGCTCCGCCAAGGAAGTGAAGGAGATCGAACAGCAGTACGTCTCCGGTCTCGTGACCTCCGGCGAGCGCTACAACAAGGTGGTGGACATCTGGGGCAAGGCCGGCGACGAAGTGTCGAAGGTCATGATGGCCAAGCTGTCCAAGCAGAAGGTCATCGACCGCCACGGCAAGGAAGTCGAGCAGGAGTCGTTCAACTCCATCTACATGATGGCCGACTCCGGCGCCCGCGGTTCCGCAGCGCAGATTCGCCAGGTGGCCGGCATGCGTGGCCTGATGGCCAAGCCGGACGGCTCGATCATCGAGACGCCCATTACCGCGAACTTCCGCGAAGGCCTGAACGTGCTGGAGTACTTCATCTCCACCCACGGTGCCCGTAAGGGTCTGGCCGACACGGCGCTGAAGACGGCGAACTCGGGTTACCTGACCCGTCGTCTGGTCGACGTGACGCAAGACTTGGTCGTGACCGAGCAGGACTGCGGCACGCACGGCGGCTACCTGATGCGCGCGATCGTCGAAGGCGGTGAAGTGATCGAGTCGCTGCGCGACCGAATCCTCGGCCGCTCGGCTGCGGACGACGTGCTGCACCCGGAAAACCGTTCGGTGCTGCTGAAGGCCGGCGAGATGTTCGACGAAGACAACATCGAAGTCCTGGAAGCCCAGGGCGTCGACGAAGTCAAGGTCCGCACCGCGCTGACCTGCGAAACCCGCTTCGGCATCTGCGCGACCTGCTATGGCCGCGACCTGGGTCGCGGCGGCCTGATCAACATCGGCGAAGCCGTCGGTGTGATCGCGGCGCAGTCGATCGGCGAACCCGGCACGCAGCTGACGATGCGTACGTTCCACATCGGTGGTGCGGCATCGCGTGCGGCCATCGCTTCGAGCGTGGAAGCCAAGTCGAACGGTTCGATCGGCTTCAACGCCACGATGCGCTACGTGACCAACAGCAAGGGCGAATTGGTCGTGATTTCGCGTTCGGGCGAGATCGTCATTCATGACGAGCACGGCCGTGAGCGCGAGCGCCACAAGGTGCCGTACGGCGCGACCCTGGCCGTCAAGGCCGACCAGCAGATCAAGGCCGGCCACGTGCTCGCCAACTGGGATCCGCTGACGCGCCCGATCATTACCGAGTTCGCCGGCAAGACGCAGTTCGAGAACGTCGAGGAAGGCCTCACGGTCGCCAAGCAGGTGGACGAAGTGACTGGCCTGTCGACCCTGGTCGTGATCGATCCGAAGCGCCGCGGCGCTGCCAAGGTCGTGCGCCCGCAGGTGAAGCTCATCGACGCCTCCGGCGCCGAAGTGAAGATCCCGGGCACCGACCACTCGGTGACGATCGGCTTCCCGATCGGCTCGCTGGTGCAGATCCGCGACGGCCAGGACGTGGGCCCCGGCGAAGTGCTGGCGCGTATTCCGGTCGAAGGCCAGAAGACCCGCGACATCACCGGCGGTCTGCCGCGTGTTGCCGAGCTGTTCGAAGCGCGCTCGCCGAAGGACAAGGGCATGCTGGCCGAAATGACCGGTACCGTGTCGTTCGGTAAGGAAACGAAGGGCAAGATTCGCCTGCAGATCACCGATCCCGAAGGCGGCGTCTACGAAGACCTCGTGCCGAAGGAAAAGAACATCCTGGTGCACGAAGGCCAGGTGGTGAACAAGGGCGAGTCGGTGGTCGACGGTCCGGCGGACCCGCAGGACATCCTGCGCCTGCTGGGTTCGGAAGAACTGGCGCGCTACATCGTGGACGAAGTGCAGGACGTGTACCGCTTGCAGGGTGTGAAGATCAACGACAAGCACATCGAGGTGATCGTTCGCCAGATGCTGCGTCGCGTCGTGGTCGACAACATCGGCGAGACCGGCTACATCTCCGGCGAACAGGTCGAACGCAGCGAAATGCTCAACACCAACGACGCCCTGCGCGCCGAAGGCAAGATCCCCGCGACGTTCACGAACCTGCTGCTGGGTATCACGAAGGCATCGCTGTCGACCGACTCGTTCATCTCGGCTGCTTCGTTCCAGGAAACGACGCGCGTGCTGACCGAAGCCGCGATCATGGGCAAGCGCGACGAGCTGCGCGGCCTGAAGGAAAACGTCATCGTCGGCCGCCTGATTCCCGCAGGCACCGGCATGGCTTACCACCAGGCTCGCCGGGCCAAGGATGCGATGGACGACGCCGAGCGCCGCGCCATCGCCGAATCGGAAGCTGCCGAACTGGCGGGTTCCTCGAGCGATGCGACGAGCACGGCCGACGCCAGCGAAGGCGCCGCGACCGAATAAGCGGCTAGCATCACCGGCCATGACCGGTACCCCACGCCCCCCGACCGCCTCCGGTTGGGGGGCGTTTTTCTTTGTGCTTTCCTGATGATGATGAGGTGTCGTTTCCGATGAGCGTGTTGCCCGAATCGCTGGCCAGCTGGATCGTCATTGCGGTGCTGTTGTTCTGGTTTGTCGGCGCCTACAACCGGCTGGTGCGCCTGCGCGCGGCCGTGCTGCAGTCCTATGCGACGCTCGATGCGGCTTTGGGCAGGCAGCTCGATTTCGTCCAGGCCAGCATCAGCGCCGCACCGCAACAGGACCCGCCATCGCAGGAGCTCCTGTCGTCGATCGCGCCGCTGCAGGCGGCCACCACCCAGCTGGCCACCTTGCTGGGCGCAACGCGGCTTCATCCGCTCGATGCCGGCGGCATGGCCGCGCTGGGCACGGCACTGCAGGTGCTGATTTCCGCCTGGCAGCGCCAGCATCCGGATGCGGTGACGGTCTTCGATGCCGACGGGACGCTGTCGCGGCCCGTGTCGGCGCAGCCTGGCGCTGTCGCCGTCGCCACGCCGAACGCAGCCGAGCCGATCGCCTGGCCCGAACCCTCGGCAGCCGCGGAAATCGCACGCAGCCAGTTCAACCTGGCGGTGAGGAACTACAACGAGGCGATCGTCCAGTTCCCTGCGCTGCTGGTGGCATGGGCCGTGCGTCTGCGTCCGGCCGCACCCCTGCGCTGAGAGGCTGAAAGGCCGTCGTTTCCTTTTTTACATTGCATGGCGTAGTGCCTTTGGCCCGCCCTTTACCATCCGCCCCAACTTGTCCGAACTACCTTCCGATTCCCCCGGCAACGCAGCGCCCTCGCTGCAGCCACCGCTGTGGCGCCAACTGCAATTGACGGCAGGGGCGCTGGCGTCGATCCGCGCCGGCACCTCGGGCTCCGTCGCGTTCGAGGCCGTCGAACCCGCGCTGCGGCCCGGCGTGCAGGCGCTCGGCTTCCAGGTGCTGCGCTGGCTCGGCCGCGCCGAGGCGCTGCGCCGCCACCTGGCCAAGCGCACGCCGCCGCCGCTGCCCGACGCCTTGCTCTGCACCGCGCTGGGCCTCGCCTGGGACCCCGAACGTGCGCCCTACGAGCCCTTCACGCTGGTCGACCAAGCCGTCGAGGCCGCCAAGCGCAACCCGGCGACCCGGGCGCAGGCGAGCTTCATCAACGCGTGCCTGCGCCGATTTCTTCGGGAGCGCGATGAACTCGTCGCCATCACCGACCAGGAACCGGTCGCG
Source organism: Variovorax sp. W1I1 (assembly GCF_030815625.1). Lineage (NCBI taxonomy): Bacteria > Pseudomonadati > Pseudomonadota > Betaproteobacteria > Burkholderiales > Comamonadaceae > Variovorax > Variovorax sp. W1I1. The sequence continues at coordinate 6,898,683 of NZ_JAUSWZ010000001.1, forward strand.
CAATGGAACCATCCGCGCTGGTGGATCGAGAAGCTCAAGCGCGACCATCCCCGTGACTGGCAGCGGATATTGAATGCGAACAACGCCCAGGCGCCGATGACTTTGCGCGTCAACGCCCTGAAGTCCACGGCCGCTGCTTATTTATCAGAGCTGGAGGCCGCGGGCCTTGCGGCCACGCGCGTCGGCGCCAGCGGCCTCCAGCTGGGGCGCGCGCGGCCGGTGCAGCAGCTGCCCGGCTTTGCGGACGGCGCTTGCTCGGTTCAGGACGCGGCCGCGCAGATGGCGGCGCCCCTGTTGCTCGAAGGACTGCTGCCGGCGAAGCGCGGTGCCGCGCCGCTGCGTGTGCTCGACGCCTGCGCCGCCCCGGGCGGCAAGACGGCGCACCTGCTCGAACTGGCCGGCCCGGGCGCCGCCGAGGTGATCGCCCTCGAGGTCGACCCTGTCCGCAGCCGCCGGATCGACGAGACCCTGGCCCGCCTCGGCCTGCAGGCCAAGGTGGTGGTGGCGGACGCGGCGCGTCCCGCCGACTGGTGGGATGGCACGCCTTTCGACGCCATCCTGCTCGACGCCCCATGCACCGCCTCGGGGATCGTGCGCCGTCATCCGGATGTCCGATGGCTGCGCCGTGAGAGCGACACCGCCCAGTTGGCGGGCCAGCAAGCCGCGCTTCTTGCCGCGCTTTGGCCACTTGTAAGGCCCGGCGGCCGCCTCCTTTACTGCACCTGTTCCGTCTTCCGGGAAGAGGGCTCGCAACAAATTGATGCGTTCCTTGCACACAACACTGACGCACGATTGCAACCGTCCCCGGGCCATTTGCTGCCTCAAAGCGGGGGGAATGTCCGTGGCGTCCCGGACAATCCCTCAGGTGACCACGACGGCTTCTTCTACGCCCTGCTTGAAAAACGCTGAGTCCGCTCGGCCGCGCCGAGCGGTCCTGCTGGCCGTGTTCCTGCTGGCCTGGGCACTGATGCTGACCTTCCTGCCGGCCCCGGCGGCCGCCCAGAACCGCCCGGGCGCGGCGATCACCCAGATGCGGCTGGAGCAGTCCGACGACGGCGTCTATCTCAGCGCTGCCGTGCAGTTCGAGCTGCCGTCGCTGGTCGAGGAGGTGCTCGACAAGGGCATCGCCATCTATTTCGTGGCCGAGGCCGAGATGTACCAGGAGCGCTGGTACTGGACCGACCGCAAGGTCGCCCAGGTCACGCGCCACATGCGGCTGGCCTACCAGCCGCTGACCCGCCGCTGGCGGCTCAACGTGTCGCCGGTGCCGATCACCGGTGCCGCCGGTTTCGGCATCTCCCTGAACCAGAATTTCGACAGCCTGGGCGATGCGCTGGAAGCCATCAAGCGCATCGGCCGCCTGCGCATGGGTGACGCGGCCGAAATAGGCGACGACCCGCTGCACCAGGTGACGTTCCGCTTCCGCCTCGACACCTCGCAGTTGCCGCGGCCGTTCCAGATCGGCGTGGTCGGGCAGGCCGACTGGAACATCTCGACCGAACGCACCGCGCGTCTCGCGCTGGAGAAGCAGCGGTGAGCAGCAAACCGCGCAGCGGCGCAGCGGCCACACCCGCCGCACGCCGCTCGCGCGCGATGCGCTGGGCCGTGGGCGTCGGCGCGGCCATGGTCACGGCCATCGGCTTGGTGCTGATGTTCCTCTTGGCCCAGGCCACCAACAACCGGGAGCTCTACGAGCGCTACTACGTGCGCCTGTTCGGCATCAACGTCGTGGTGGCGGTGCTGCTGGTGCTGGTGATCGGCTGGGTCGCCTTCCGGTTGGCGCGGCGGTTGCGCCAGGGCAAGTTCGGCAGCCGGCTGCTGATCAAGCTGGCGGCGATCTTCGCGCTGGTGGGCGTGGTGCCGGGGGCGCTGGTGTACGTCGTGTCGTATCAGTTCGTCGAGCGCTCGATCGAGAGCTGGTTCGACGTCAAGGTCGAAGGCGCACTCGACGCCGGCCTGAACCTCGGGCGCGCCACGCTCGATTCGCTCTCCGACGACCTCGCGGCCAAGACGCGCGCCGCCAGCGCCCAGCTCTCGCAGGTGTCCGATGCGAGCGCCGGCCTCGCGCTGGAGCGCATTCGCGACCAGCTCGAGGCGAGCGACGTGGTGCTGTGGACCGGGACCGGCCAGCTCATCGCCGGCGCGGGCACCTCGCGCTTCCAGCTCAACCCAGAGCGGCCGACCGCGCAGCAGTTTCGCCAGGTGCGTCCCGACCGCCCGCTCGCGCACATCGAGGGGCTGGACGAAACCGCCGCGCCCGGCGCCACCCAGCCCGTCGCGAGCGTGCGCGCGCTTGCCATGGTGCAGCGGCCGGGTTTCGATTTCGACACCGCGCCGCGCTACCTGCAGGTCACGCGGCCGCTGCCGCCGGCCGTGGTCAAGAACGCGCTCGACGTGCAGGAGGCCAATCGCGAATACCAGGAGCGGGCGCTCGCGCGCGGGGGCCTGCGCCGCATGTACATCGGCACGCTCACGCTGAGCCTGTTCCTCGCGGTGTTCGGCGCGGTGCTGCTGGCCGTGCTGTTCGGCAATCAGCTCGCGCGTCCGCTGCTCGTGTTGGCCGACGGCGTGCGGCAGGTGGCGGCCGGCGACCTGCGCCCCACCGCCGTGCTGCAGGGCAAGGACGAACTGGGCGGCCTCACGCGCTCGTTCGCCGTCATGACGCAGCAGCTGGCCGACGCCCGCGGCGCAGTCGAAAAGACCATGGGCCAGCTCGACGCGGCCCGCGCCAACCTGCAGACCATCCTGGACAACCTGACCTCGGGCGTGATCGTGCTCGACGCCAAGGGCACCGTGCTCTCGACCAACCCGGGCGCGACCCGCGTGCTGCGCGCGCCGCTCGCGGCCTACGAAGGCCAGGCGCTGGTCGACGTGCCCGGCCTGGCCGACTTCGGCGCCAAGGTGCAGCAGCAGTTCGACGACTTCCTGGTCGAGCGCATGCAGCACGGCCTCGATCATTGGCAGCACGCCTTCGAGCTGCACGCCACCGGCATGGACCTGCCTCAGCAGGACGGCGCGATCAACATCGTTGCGCGCGGCGCGGAGCTGCCCGGCGCCGCGCGGCTCTTGGTGTTCGACGACATCTCCGAGATCGTGTCGGCCCAGCGCGCGCAGGCCTGGGGCGAGGTGGCGCGGCGCCTGGCGCACGAGATCAAGAACCCGCTCACGCCGATCCAGCTTTCGGCCGAGCGGCTCGAGATGAAGCTCTCGGGCAAGGTCGCGGCGCCGGAGCAGGCGATTCTGGTGAAGTCGGTGAAGACCATCGTCGACCAGGTCGATGCGATGAAGCGGCTGGTGAACGAATTCCGCGACTACGCGCGGCTGCCCGCGGCCGATTTGAAGCCGGTCGATCTGAATGCGCTGCTGGCCGACGTGCTGCAGCTCTATCACGCCGAGAACCTGCCGATCGTGCTGCGCTCCGAGCTCGATGTGCGCTGCCCGCCGATCCGCGGCGACGAGCAGCAGATCCGCCAGGTCATTCACAACCTGCTGCAGAACGCGCAGGACGCCGCCGAGGCCGCGGCCAGCAGCACGGGCAGGGCGGGCGAGGTCGTCATCCGCACCCGACTGGGCGATTCGGGCCAGCGCGTGCGCCTCACGGTGCAGGACAGCGGCCCGGGCTTTGCAGAAAACATCTTGAAGCGCGCGTTCGAACCCTACGTCACGACGAAAACAAAAGGTACCGGTTTGGGGCTCGCGGTGGTCAAGAAGATCGCCGACGAGCATGGTGCGCGCATCGAGCTTTCCAACCGCGTTGTCGACGGGGCTGTGGCAGGGGCGCAAGTCTCGCTATCATTCGCGCTGGCAGGCGAGCCGCGGGCAGCGGCCGCTCACACCGAAGACTCGAAGTCTTCCACCGCCTGAGCGCCACGAAATCCAGCGCGAGGGCGCTGGACAGGCCAGCGGACAAACACATACCAGCGCACACAACAAGCAGCACTCATGGCAAACATTCTCGTGGTCGATGACGAGCTGGGCATCCGGGACCTGCTCTTCGAAATTCTCAATGACGAAGGCCACAACGTGGAACTCGCGGAGAACGCGGCCGAGGCACGCGCCGCACGTCAGCGCGCGCGGCCCGATCTCGTATTGCTCGACATCTGGATGCCCGACACCGACGGCGTCACGCTGCTCAAGGAATGGTCCACCGCCGGCCTCCTGAGCATGCCCGTCATCATGATGAGCGGCCACGCCACCATCGACACCGCGGTCGACGCGACGCGCATCGGCGCCTTCGCCTTCCTCGAAAAACCCATCACGCTGCAGAAGCTGCTCAAGGCTGTGGAGCAGGGGCTCGCACGCGAGAGCGCACGGCGCGCCGCAGCAGGCGTGGTGCCCGCGCCGGTCGGCGGCCATCAGGCAGCAGCGATCACCACGACGGGCGACAGCATGCTGATGGCGTCGCTGGCCTCGGTGCCGGTTCCGGATGCAGGTCCGCAATCGACCCAGAGCTTCGACCTCGACCGCCCGCTGCGCGATGCGCGCGATGGCTTCGAGAAGGCGTACTTCGAATTCCACTTGGCGATGGAGAACGGTTCGATGACCCGCGTCGCCGAGAAAACCGGCCTGGAGCGCACCCATCTTTATCGCAAGCTCAAACAATTGGGCGTTGATCTTTCAAGAGGGCGCAGAAGCGCTGTATAATTTAGGGCTGCACACAAAGGCCCGGTAGCTCAGTTGGTAGAGCAGCGGATTGAAAATCCGCGTGTCGGTGGTTCGATTCCGCCCCAGGCCACCATTTTTCTTTCTCGGTAGATCCCAAGACAGCTCAAAAGCCCTTGTACATCAAGGACTTAGCCTCAAAAAAGGCGGCTCAAGCGGCATCACCGAATCTCACAAAGTCCCGTTCTTGCGCGTACCCCACGGTGTACCCCAGACTGCTTTTCAATCGCAGTCGATTTTGGGTACACCATGGGGCAACTCAACGAGCTTCAGATCAAGGCGGCAGCGCCGCGGGACAAGGAATATTTGCTGGCGGACGGCGACGGTCTATACCTTCGCGTGCGCCCGACCGGCAAGGTGTGGGTCTATCGCTACAAGAGGCATGGCAAGGAGGCCAAGCTCAGCATCGGGCACTACCCGGTCGTGACGCTTGCGGCTGCGCGCAGGAAGGCGCGTGCCGAGGCCGAGAAGCGCGCCGAAGGCGTCGATCCCCGCGAGGCACGGCGCGTGGAGGAAGAGCGCCATCGTGTCGCGCGCCTCAATACCTTTGAACGGACTGCCCGTGCATGGCACGCGCAGGCGTGGAAAGACCGCACATGGTCCGCCGGCTATGCCGAGAAGGTGATGCGCCACCTGGAATTGCACATCTTCCCGTGGATCGGTGCGCTGGCCATGGAGGCCATCTTGCCGACCGAGGTTGTCCGATGCCTTCACCGCATCAAGGAGCGCGGCAATCTGGAGACGGCGCAGCGCGTTCGCGAGGCCGTGCAGCACGTGTTCCAGTACGCCGTCGATGTGGGCGCGCTGGAGCCGGCCAAGAACTTCGTGAACAGCCGTACGGCTGGCCTGCCGCCACCTCGCACGCGCCACTATGCAGCCATCACGGACCCGCAGAAGCTCGGCCAGTTGCTTCGGGACATGCGTGCCTACAACGGCAACGTGATCACACGCGCGGCGCTGCAGCTCTCGCCCTTGTTGTTCCAGCGGCCAGGTCAGTTGCGGCTCGCGCACTGGGAAGATGTGGATCTTGACCAGGCGCTGTGGCGTTGCCCGCCCGAGAAGATGAAGTTGCGGGAGTGGAAGAAGCGGGATGTACGCACGCCAGCACATCTCGTGCCGCTGCCGAAGCAGGCGGTGGAGATCCTGCGTGACATCCATCCTCTGACCGGTCCGAGTGGGCCGATCTTCCGAAGCATGTCGAAGCGTTCCGAGAAGACGCGCTACATGAGCGATAACACCATCAACAGCGCACTGCGCACGTTGGGGTACGACACCAAGGAGCAGATTACCGGCCACGGGTTCCGTGCCACGGCGCGGACCCTGATTCGTGAACTCCTGGGATGCGATCGTGAGGTGATCGAGCGGCATCTGGCACATGGCTCCGATGAGGAGCTGGGTAGCGCCTATGACCGCGCCACTTTCCTGAATCAGCGGCGGAAGATGATCCAGTTGTGGGCGGATCTACTCGATGACCTGGCCGCGAACAAGGCGTTGGCGATGCCTTCTTGCACGGGGTTCGCGACAGCAAGGGGGAGCGGGATGAGTGTGGAGGCTGGCACTCTTGCCGGCGCGTTGCCCGTCTTGATGTCCGATTCCGAGAGCAGTGTTGACGCGTTGCAATGGCACACCCTCGCCGAATCTCGATCGGAGGGCATCAAGTCATGAGGGGCGGCTCCTTCTTCCAAGGCAAGCGCTGCGATTTTTGCCGAGCGGGTATGCCGATGTCTATGGGCATTGTCGAGTTGCTCGATGTAAGGTAGGCGGCTGCTCGGAGCTTCAATTCATTGATGACGGCAAGCTACTGGGAGGTCGGTCGCTGCATAGTCCAGGCGGAGCAGAAAGGCAGGCGGTGAGCGCGCTATGGCGAGCAACTGATCGAGCGGCTTTCTTGGACCTGATGGGGCATTCGGTCGAAGGTTCAGCTGTCAGAACTTGCGGCAGATGCACTCATTCTTTCTTCTTGGCAGATTCGCCAGACAGCGTCTGGCGAATCGAAGTTTCGTGCCCTCTGCAGGTCGAACTGGCGCCGATCCTCGATCGCACCGCGGTTTATTTCATCCACGGGAATCACGATACCGACTCAGATCCGGACTACGACAACCTGTTTGGATCGGAGCTCGCAGATCGCAACCTGCACGGGCGCATCGTCGAGCTTGCCGGGTACAAGGTTGCCGGCCTAGGCGGCATCTTCCGCGGAAAGATATGGGATCCGCGGCGACCGGTCGAGGAGGCCGCGTCCTTCTCGGCAGATGCGCTGCGCCGGTCCATGCGCCCCGAGGAGCGGTGGAGGGATGGCATCGCCCGCCGGCACCGGTCCACGATATTCCCGGAGGAGCGAACGATCGGCAGCATTTCGACGGGCAGTAGTGTCGTCATCGAACGAGTTGCCACCATAGCGTCGCCTGGCCTTTGCGCCTGCGACTGGCAAGTGAACCGCAGCTGTTTGCATTCCGCGAAAATCGGAATATTTACTTCACAGGAGACGACAAGTGAGCAGTAGCTTTAGTTTTGTGACGCGCATGGAGTTCAACAGCGTGGTCATCATCGACTCCTTGCCGCCTACTGACCCCCAAACTGGCATGGCTCTCTACGGTGCCTTGAGCAAGCTAACACCTCCCAACAATTTGCGACGCCTTAGTCACCACTTCGTTGAGAACCTTGGTCAAGTTCAGGACATCCTCAAGGACGTGGAAAAGCACTGCCATAGTGGCGAGCGACCTGTTCTTCATTTCGAGGCACATGGCAACGCTGATGGTTTTGGTATTCAGCGCGGCGCAAAGGATGAGTTTGTTGAATGGTCTACGATCGCGCCGTTGATGCGGCAGGTGAATGCTGCGAGTCAGTGGAATCTCGGGGTATTTTTTGGGGCGTGTGAGGGCATGGCGGCGATCAAACCTATTTCGCTTGAAGCGGCCACACCGTTCCAATATCTGATCGCTCCAACTGTCCCGGTGTATGACACTGACATCGAAGAGGTCGCCAAGGCGTTCTATCCAGAGCTCCTGAAAACGAGCAACCTCCTAGAGTCCTTCAGGACGGCCTCCATCGGCAAGCCATTCAAATGTTTTATTGCCGAGGAAGTCTTTGCAAGGGAGTTTGGGCGTGTCATGAAAAAACGCGGTGTGGGCGACGAAGCAAGAAAGGCGCACCTTGAGGACGCAGTTCGCAAGTCCAACCCGTCGTCGCCTGAGCAGGCAGAGTTCAATCGCAAGCTTCTTGAGCAGCGCGGCGATCCTGCTGAGCGGGTCTTCTCAAAGCTTGTGCAATCGTTTCTCCCAGGTGGCATCAGCTTCAGTTATGCGCAGCTGGTCGAATTTCTTGAGGAAAACAATCCCGCGCCGCCCGCTGCGTAGGCAGGCGGATTGCAGCGGCCGATCGACTATCTGGGCGCGGTACTGCCGATGAACTGGCAGATGAGGCGCTCTCCTTGATGGGCAATGGGCGCCGAGGGCTCAGCGCAACAGGCGAACCGCCGCTTGACCAGTGGAAACGTGACGTCAAAGCGCCGAACAAAAGGGTTCACCCGGGCAACCAAAGACGGACTCAGCCACTTGAATGATTTTGCGCGCTGGCCCTACGTCTCGGGTGCTGGCTCGGGCTCAGCCACCAAGTAGCCGGCCCTGTTTTCTCGCAGCAATGCGTCCAACTCGGGTACTGGTAAAAGGGACGCGGATCTGACCTGCTCGACAAATGTCCCATACCCTATGGCGCCAACGAGGTCAGCGCCTGTCTCGGTTGGCATCCTGACGACCCGCTCCACATCGGCGCGATCGAGCAAGGCGAAGATGGGCGATATCAACTTCGAGAAGCGGAAGTTCACATTGTTAAAGTTCCCTGCTTCCGCTAGGAGTTGCAGCGCCCGCTCTTTCACTACGTCGAGACGGCTGCCGCTGGCGACAATCTGTGCCAACTCCGTTGCATCGAGTTCCAGAATCCTCTCGCGGGCTGCAGCGGCCAGGTCGGCTTGCTTGGCTAGGCCAACGATCGCTTTTTCCATATCTGCAAGCGGCGCCGTCTTCAAAAACTCAACGAGCCGAATGCGCGCTACCTCGTTTAGGAGAGCTGTTCCTTCGTTCATTGTCGCCACCAGCAAGGCCACCGCCGGCAGCGCCGGATCGTCAACGTCGAGCACGAGCCGACTTAGCTTGTCGGAGATTCGCGCCTCAGATCGACCTCGATGAAGGTCGAGCAGCGCATCCAGAGCCGTCCCGATCTGCATCTTTCCATACACTGAACTACCGGGCGTGGCGTAGCCGAAGATGATGGTGTCGATGAAGCCACGGATCAATGCGTCATTGGCGTTCAACAGCGCGCTCCCGCGCAGCAGGATTAGCGCACGCGCTCTATCTTTTGGAAAGTAGTCCGACGCAACATCGGCTTGCAATGTTGCGATTGCTGAACGTCCTTGCACTGGTGGTTGCGAAAGCACATGCTCCACGGCATTTCGTAAGTGCAATCTCGCTTGCTCCGCTGACGGCCTGTACGGCTCGCCCGCACGTTGGAAGGAAGGATGCGCACATTGATGCCGATCGTCCCGAAGGCGGTCCAGGTCGCGAATTTGCTGATGATTGAAAAATTGCAGCCGATCCCTGCAGGTTGCCACGATCATTCGTTCGAACTCCAGTGCGCTCTTGACACCCTGGTCGTTGCCCGCTTCGATCTGCGCGAGGTACGCTTCGTACTGCGTGTTGATGGCGGTTGCGTTTGCGTCTCCAGACAAAGCAAGTTCACGGACTTTGTCGATCAGGTCGAACACCACCGCAATCCACGAGTTCACGATCGCAGACCTGTACGCGCCTGCCCGGTAACACGTAATGGCCTCTTGAACATACTCGCGCGCCCTTTCTGCGCGGCAACGCAGCGTCAGCGTTTCAATATCTACCAGAGAGTCGGACATGTGACTTGGTCCGCATCGCTCGAAGGGCAGTTGCGGCAGTATGTAAAGCGCGCACTTTAACCCGAGCGATGACGCCCTCGCAGCTAACGCATTACGCGCGGAGAGGCACATGCTGTAGGCAACGTGAACAGGTACGACCGATCCCAGATCGACGGCCACTCAATGCGAATCCATCAAGGGACCATTGAGGTCCACAGGTTCGAATCGCGTCCTGGAGCTCTACCTTGACGTTCTGCTGGCTGGGATCCAGCCCGAATAGCGGCGCCGGGATGGCGGGTCCAACGGCTTCGACGGCGAGCTGAGCTACGCGTTGCGCCGATCCAATGGACGCTCGTCTTCCTTACGCCCGGGAGAGACTGCATGCGGGGCCACGGCTACTGTCGATGCTCTCCTGAGTTTATTTTTCTCGGACTTCGACTGAACCCTTGGCAGCCACCAGCTGCTTTACAGGTTGTGAACGCTCTTGCCGTCTTCGGAGATCAGAAAGCCCCGGATCGTGGCCTCTCCGATACTGACTTTGACCTGCGTCGAGTTGGGCTGACCGCCCTCGATGTGCATCACCAGCACACCCGAATCCAAGGCTGGGAAGTGCTCGTAAAGCTGTCGCAGGGACTCGATTCTCCGTTCGACGTGTTGCCCCGTCTCGTGCGCGTAGGGTAGAGACGTCATGATCATCACTCGGCGATCGGCCTGGATGAGCAAGAGCTTCACGAAGTCTTCGCCGACGTTCTTCATTACCCCGTAGGCGGATGAAGCACTGGTGCCGCCCAACTCCGACTCGACTGCCAAGTGCGCCCGAAAGGCCGTGGGAAGGAGACTCAAAGTCTTCTTCTGAAAAATCTCCTTCGGATTGAATGACGTCACCAACACATCGACCATGTACTCGCTACGCATGCCGCCGCTGCAGAGGATCTCGTAGTCGGCATCGTAAGCTTGGCAGAAGAAGCGCTTTATGCTTTCCGTGATCTTTTTAGTGTCTTGCACGCCTTCGTTGATCAGATGGCTGCGGAGGCCCGAATAGATGTGCTGGTAGCCGAAGTGGTCAGGAAGCATGGCGATGGCCTAAGAAGCTGTTGACGCGCACGTTGCGGGAACTGGAGCACAGTGTTAGCGCATCGATCGATGCGAATCTGCTGCAGTGCAAGTTCGAGCCTGCTATCTGGCCCTCGCCCTCGCTGCGGCGTGGCTAAACGTTCCGCAATCTCGCATGCCTCATTGAACTCGAACGTCTCACCCAATCGACCAAAGCTAGACGTGTGCCGGCGGGGAAATGGGGAGCGCGAGATGGTCGTCGTATGAGATATAAAACTTGGGCTCAACCGGCAGCGCTTCCACCGTTTGGGCGGTCACAGTGAACCCCAGACCCGATTGGGTCTCATCGAACACCGCCCCATTCAGATGAGAGACCAGTGGGCGCGATGTCTCGACATCCGAGGTGGCATCGATGACGAAAAGCCCGACACGAGATGGCTTTGAGTCCGCCAGTTCTTGCTGCAGATGAAATTCCGCGACCCACACCCACGTCGGCAGATCGATCGTGCGACCAAACTTTTTGAGCGTCTCTGCACCCATGTCATCCTTATGCATGTGTCGCCGAAAAGCATGACGCTCCATCAGGAATTGCCTGACGACAATGCCATCGCGAAGGTTTAGAGGCACCTTCATGCCCGCGGCCAAGGGCTCTAGCAGCCGACGAAACCAGTCGTGCGCTAGCGCGTTGGCCTCAGCTGCCGTTGCAATCACTCCATTGGGGAAGGGCACGATGATTGAAGCGATGTCATCGAGTGCCCATCCATCCGCACTACCGACAGCACGGCGCGCAAGCTCTACATATGGACCCTGACCGTCGTTGTGAACGACGAGTGTTTCCATGCCCAATGCGGACGAGATCAGGACGTTTGGGGCAGTTGCTGCTGGGAGTCCATCCACACGCCTTCCAATTGCAGTCACCGCATGACCTTCCCCATCTGGCCGGATCATGCACAAGATGACAGGGAGGCCTGAAATGACATAGGGCTCTATCGCAGCACGCACATGATCGAGATCAGCGGGAGAGTAGTTCGAGAAAGCTGGCCAGTCTGCATTTCTGCGACTGGGGATCGGCACCACACAAGGATCGTGCCCTGCAAATTGAATGGCCTGCAGCATTTGCCCTACCGTCAATCCATTTCGGCCAGGAAAGACCCGATCCTCCATCAAGTACCGTGTCGCAGCCAGGGTGAGCTCTGCTGTGTTGAACGCCGAATTCCCTGTGCGACGGCGCTGGGTACGCAGCGCCATCCACATACTGGCCTGCGCGCACGCACCGACCGAATTGTCTTGCTGAAGGAACGGCGTTCCGATTACATGAAAGGTCTGACCTGCGATGTGAACCGGAAACTTATCACTGCAAGGTACTGAATAGTGCGAAGCGTCGGCCTCAAGAATGGTTGCCGCGACTGGTGCACTTATGAGTGGCCGTACAGTGGTGAATCCTATGTACGAATGAGCTTCTTGCTCGGCAAGATCAATCAGCCGCAAGGGATCCTCATCCTCGCAAACCTCTGTTCGAAAGGCATGTATCCGCGCGCACAGCGGACTCACGTACCGATGCTGCTTTAGATAGTAAGCGTGGTGTTCGGCAAAGAAATCTGGATCCCGCACGCGATCCTGAAGAAGCAGGCTTTTCGCCCCGCGCTCCTTCATGCATTCCCAGACGCGGGTCAGGGGGCCATGGAAGGGGGAGTTGACGTACCCTTTGGGAAGGCACTTTGATTGCTCAATAAATGAGCAGAACTCTAGGAACGTGTCAGGAAAAGATACGCACTTGTGCCTGGTCATCCAGGCCATTATCCGGTTAACTTGTTACCAAGTCACCGGAGTTTCATACGCAAAAGACTTTCCGGCACTGCCCGCTCCGCAGCACGGATGTGTTTGAGTTGATTGGAAAACTCGCGAACACCATGGTCAAGCACCTGGGCCCGCAACGCGTCGGGCAACTTAACCGAGACAGCAGCTTCGTTGACCGCCTTGTTCTTGTCGAAGACTTGTTCCCAAGCCGCTTTGTTGGCCGAATCAACGAGGTTGAGCGTCGTCAAGACCAGCATTTCAACCTCCAAAAAGAAAAGCCGACGATTATACGAAGAATAGTCGCTATTCATCAACCGCCCCTGATAGAAGTCAGACTAGCATTGCTATTGATTTTTAGCAATCAGTTAAAGGACGTAGAACGGCCGAAGCGTGACGTAGAAAATACGTGTGCACCGTGCTAGTGCCAGAACACGCGGCACTCAAGCTGCTCGGGCGCCGAACGCTTTAACGATTCAACTTAGCGATGGTTGACGAACAATCGTGCTTTTAGTTCCTACTTGACATCAGAACCAGCAGGGCCGGTCGATGGAGGCGTAGCCAGCGCTCGGTAGGTTGATTCCAAGATCGTCATCAACTGTTGCTTGGCCGCCTCGGTGAGGACTGTGTCTCGCCTGACAGCAAACGCGAGTTGCTCAAGCGTACTGGGGCTTTCGCCGTTGGTCTGTTCTATTCCCCCTACATAGTCTGCAGGGTTGATCCTTGCCCAAGCCGAAAGGGTGGCAAGGCTTGCGGCATCGGGCTTGCGGCCCTGCCCCATGCGAGTGAGGGTGGTCTGACTCACCCCCGTGTCTTGGCTCAACGCCTTCCACGTCGCACCCCGGTCCTTCACCGACCGCTCGAGCGCTGCATAGAACGCCTCGTTATCAAACTCTTTAGCCGTCACTTGACACCTTTTGTTTCAATTGCTTTATAGCAATTAGTTGCTTTTCAGCAGGATGGCGGGCAATATCTGCCCATCGGTTGCTTTATAGCAATTGACGAGCTAAGAGGCAACTCCTTAACCGCCTCGCCAGGTAACGAAAGGACCTGAAAAATGACCGCTGAACATTCCCCCCAACCCTGCCGAGACTCTGGCGCCTTCCAATTCCAGGCCGCCGGAAGTGATCTGCAGTTGAAGCCCTACCTTCTGGAGGATGCCACGCCAACGGGAGCGCAGATAGCCGCTGTACTCGGCTTCCGCCCGAATCAGCAAGTGACCGTGCTGCACTGGTTCGGCACCACGCTCGAAGACGTGCGCCCCGACGAAGTGGTCGACATCCGCGACGGCATGGCACGCTTCATCGTCGCGGAAAGCGACGGTGCCTGGCGCTTGGCCATGGACGGCCAGCGTCTCGACTGGCTGGCTCGTCACATTTCCGTGTCGACGCTGCGCCAGTTGACGAACATCCCCTCGGAGTTCGGGATTTACCTGGAACACGAAGACGAACCCGACGAGCTCCTGGATGAAGGTTACAGGCTCGATCTCCAGGCGCGCGGCGTCGAACGCCTCGCAAGCCGCCGCTCGACCTGGAAGCTCAACGTACAGGGCGAAATCCTCACGCTGCATGCTCCCACCATCATCGTGCGCGAAGCGCTCACCCAAGCAGGGTTCAACCCCGATCAAGGCTGGCACATCTACCTGAAGATCGAGGGTCAGCCGAAGGAGGTTGTGGGCCTGGACACGCTCGTCGATCTGCGCCGCCCAGGCATCGAGAAGTTGCGCCTGACGCCCAAAGATGTGATCAACGGAGAAGGCCCCTCGACGCTGGCGCGCGCGTTTTCCGTGCTCAACATCGATGAGGCCTTCCTCGATGCCAAGTTCCCGGGCTGGGAAGCAGTATTGGAAGGTGGCCGCCAGTGGCTGCTGCTGCCGAACCACGAACTGCCGCCGGGCTACTCCGCGCAGGTCGTGCAGCTTGCGCTGGAACTCCCGCCGACATATCCAGCCACGCAGATCGACATGTTCTACCTGTTCCCTGGGGTGACGCTGAGCACCGGCGCTCAGATCCCGGCGACGGAAGCGTCGGCCGAGATCCGCGGCCAGAGCTTCCAGCGCTGGTCGCGCCATCGCACCGCAGCCGGCCCGTGGCGCACTGGACATGACAACGTGAAGACGCACTTGGCCTTGGTCGACTCCGCGCTGCAGAAGGAGGTGCAACTGTGATCGGCGCCTCGAGCCTGACGCTCACGGCCGAGCTGCACGAGCAGGCCAGGAAGCATTTGTTCCCCGGCGATGGGCTCGAGGCGGCCGGCATCTTGCTGTGCGCGCGAACGCCCGGGCCCCGCGTACGCTTGGTGGCCCGGACATTCGTGCCGGTGGCGCACGCGCTGTGCGTACGCGATCCATACTTCCTGCGCTGGCCGGGGGCCGCGATCGAAGAAGCCATCGACACGGCGGATGCGGACAACCTCAGCCTGATCCTGCTGCACTCCCATCCTGGCGGGTTCTTTGCGTTCTCCGAACAAGACGATCGCAGCGACCAGACGACGATGCCCGGTCTGCTGCAGGCGATCGGCGCGCCCCACGGCTCGGCGATTATGGTGCCTGACGGGGCAATGCTGGCACGACTGTATACAACCGACCTGCGGCCCGTGCTCGTGGAACGCGTTACGGTGCCAACCGAGCGGCTGCGCTGGTGGTGGAGTGACGGAGCCTTCGCGTCCCGCCCGATGGCCTTCACATCGGCGACGCGCGAGGAACTGGGGCGACTGACGACGTGCGTGGTCGGGGTGTCCGGCACCGGCTCTATCGTGGCCGAACAGTTGGCACGGCTGGGCTTCGGCAGAGTGCAATTGATCGACTTCGATGAGGTCGAGTCGCGCAACCTCAATCGAATTCTGAACTCCACGCTGGACGACGCGCAGGCACAACGACCCAAGGTCGAGGTGTTCGAACGGGCCATCTCAGCCTTCCGCGGGCCCGGCATCGCGCAGCCGCTGAACGCATCCATCTTCAATCGCGAGGCCGTGCTCCTGGCCAGCCAGGCCGACGTGGTGTTCAGTTGCATGGACTCGCTCGAGGGGCGGCAGATCGTCGACATGTTGTGCGCGGCCTTCCTGCTTCCCCTCTTCGACGTTGGTGTTTCGATCCCGACCCGGCAAGGCAGCCATGATTCGAAGATCGTGGATGTGTGCGCGCGCTTGGACTATGTGCGGCCAGGCGGCCCCACGCTGCGCGATCGAGGCATCTATTCCGACTCTTCGTTGCGCGCAGAGTACCTGCGGCGCACCTCGCAGGAGGATTTCGCACGCGAGCTTGCGGCCGGATATATCCAAGGCGTTGCCGAAGAGGCGCCGTCCGTGATCACCTTGAACATGAACGCGGCTTCCGACTTGGTCATGGAGTTCATCGCACGCACTTACCCTTTCCGCAGCGCCAACATCGACGCCAGCGCGCAGCGTCGAATCAGCGTCGTCGAGCACGAGGATGAACTTATCTTGGAGAGCGCTTTTGAAAGCGCGCCGAACCCTCTGCTCGCGCGCGGTGATATAGAGCCGTTGCTTGGACTTCCGGCACTCGCTGCCCTGCCCGGCCAGACGGTCAAGTTCGGCGACCAGCGGAGAGGTGTTTGATGTTCACATGGTTCAAACGACTCGTCAGTGACGGGATCGAAAGATTCGGACCGCCGCGCAAACTGGTCATCGTCAAAGGCGACAGCCTGTCCGGTCGCCTTCCTCGCCGAGATTTGGTCTTGGCGAGAGATGATGAGGAGGATTGGTGCGTTGGTATGAAATGCCCCTGCGGGTGCGGCCGCACCATTGAACTGTTGGTGATTCCTGAAGCATCGCCGCGCTGGAACATCACTAGTGATAGCGCGGGGCGGCCCACCTTGCATCCTTCAGTTCACATGAAAGACGGGTGCAAATCGCATTTTTGGCTACGTCATGGGCGGGTTCAGTGGTGTAAGTAGCGCCGACCGCCGGCCTCTTCGGCGCAGCGCCACTCACCTCGCAAACGCCTTCTGATGCGAAACTTCAACCCCATGTCGCAGCCAGCCCCTCCTTCCCCGGCCGCCGCCGAGCTCCTCGCCAAGGTAGCGCCTGCAGCGCCGATGCGCGTTGACGATGCCGTGCGACGGATCCGAAATCAGTTGCGCAAATACTCGGCCCGATCTTTGGTCGACGTCGTGCTCCGCGAGCTTTGGACTGACCATGGCTCACCCATGGCAAACCTGAAGGCGGCTCCTTGGATATCGCTTCTTCTCGTGAAGTGGTCCCTGCAGGATCGGATGGTGCACATCAACGTCGGGCACCGGATTCCCCTATCCGCCTTCAATCGGCTTCGGCAGGAGGTGTGGGATCTTCCCGCGGCGATGGACGGTCCAAACGAACACGGCAATATGCACGCGATGATGCGCACGCTCCTGCAGCAGCAAATAGAGTTTCAGCGCGAACCGGGATGGGGTTTCCTGCGCTGGGCCGCCCTGATCTCGCGACGCCCTGCGAACGACGCTTTGTGGCAGCGGTTCCGAGAGACGCTCGGGATGGATCCCCATACCTACATAGATCTTTCTATGGCGTTATTCGCCAGCACAATCGATGGAAAAAGGACCATCACAGATCGATTTTTTGCGCCGTTACGTCCCGTGTATGGGCAATCTGTGGGAAAGTTTCTGGACCTGTTCGTAAGAGACTTGTCTGCCTTGCGCGGCGAACTTCAAAAGCCGGTTGCCCAAGAGGTGCGCGGCCGCGCCGAGCTCGCTGAGTTTCCATACTTGAAGCGTTATCCGTTTGTCCGCCTGGCGGCAGGCGAACTGACCTGCTGGCATCCGCTCGTTCTTGCTCGAGGTCTCGAAGACGCAGTTCACATTCGTCTTTCGGACCATGGGGAGGAATACACCCGCCCCTTCAGTCTGATCTTCGAGAGATACGTGATCGAACTTGCCACAGCGGCGATACCGGACGCCATCCCGGAGGCCGACTACGAACGTGCGCTGGGAGGCAACGCGCCAAAGGTGGAGGCTCTCATACAGCTCGACAGTTGCAACATCATGGTGGAGGCAAAGATGGCGCTCTTCTCCGACTCCATGATCGTGACAGATAACCCGGAGAAGGTCATGTACAAGACCAAACGCGTGCGTGATGCGATATCGCAGGGATGGAAAGTCAGTAAATCCCTCTCGCAAGAGACTAATCCTTACTACAGCGGCGAGCGCCCGGAGAACTTTCTACTGGTCGTCACGAGCCGCCAACTGCACCTCGGCTACGGGGAAATGCTTGCGCGTCTCTACCCTCCAGGACGGCTTGCCTATCCTGACGACGACGCAGAGCAACGACTCCCTCTCAACCATATCTTTATCCTCTCGATCGAAGAATTCGAGACCTTGATGGGAAGCGTTCAAGCAGAGAAGGTCTCTCTCTCGACTCTGCTGAGGAAAGCTGCTGCAGACAACAAGGAACCGAGCACCGCAAAGCTGTACTTTCTGGATCACTTGCGCGCACACGGGCTACGCAAGTTCCAGCCCCACCTGATCAAACAAGCGATTGATGACTCGCACCTCCGGCTCGCGAGTGTGCTTGGGGGCGGCGCTTTTGCTTGATTCTTTTCCGTTTGGGGAGATCGTTGGCGCCACCAGGCGGCCAAGTTCGCGTTCTTAATCTATTGGCTTCCTATGTTTCTCACGCCATGAATTTTTCAGTCCTTCAAAACAGCAAGGGTCCCATGTCGAGCACACTTTTATTCCCTCCTGAGGTGCGGTTCGAGGGCAGCTCTACCAGCACGCGGCTTCGCAAATTCTCTTCACGAATCGCCTCGCCGTTTAATCGAAGCACTCCTGAGGCATTTGGCATTACAAATCCGACGTTGGTGCCACAATGCCGGCAACCGTCAACTCGACGGCCGCCTCAAGAACTAGACGAAGCGGCATATGCCGACAGAGGAGAAGACATGACTCAATCGCCACCTTTGTTGCCCAGGGATACCTTACTGGGCCGGTCTATTAAAGGCGGATGGGTTGTGACCGAGAAACTCGAGAAGAAGGCTGGCGACTCTGGAGGAAACTTTGGGACCGGCTATACCGCCCGACGAGGCGAAGGCGAACTCGCCTTTGTGAAGGTAATCGACTACGTCCGCGCGATGAGAAGCGGGGATGCTGCTGCAGAGCTTTCGAAGCTTACGCGCGAGTTCCAGTTCGAGCGGGAAATCTTGGAATACTGCACGAGCAGAGGCCTGAGCAAAGTCTTGCGCTTTTATGGTCACGATGAGTTTTTTGCCGACGGCAGTGACGATCCGATGATGAAAGTTTCGTGCCTCATCATGGAGGCCGGCGAAAAAGATCTGCGTCGGCTCGTGAACACTGATGGCGCAGGAACGCGAGCTGGATGCGCGTGGAACTTATTCATCATCAGCGACATAGCGTTGGCCATTTCTCAGCTCCACGCCAACGGGATCGCTCACCACGACATCAAGCCGTCAAATGTCATTGCGACCAAAACTGAAGGCGTGGCTTTTCTCAAGAGGAGCGGGAAGCCTCAGCCCCAGGAAGCAGCCCCGGCGCCCGACGGGGGCATCAAGGCTCGGCAAGAGGTGAAAGTCGGTGATCTTGGTCGCGTTCTGCGCAAGGATAAGGACGGCCCGTTCAATGGGTATGGTTTTGCAGGGGACGAGCGCTACCAACCGTTGGAGTCCTTCTACGGTCACGTCCCAACAACAGGCTGGGTCGATGCACGCGATGCCGCCGACGCCTACATGCTCGGAAGCATCATGGTCTATCTTTTTACCGGAGTCAGCCTTCAACAACTCTTAGTCAAGTACGTCCCGGAACAGTTTGCTCCAGGCACTTGGCAGGGCGACTACGATCAGGCTTTGGTGACCGTCTTGAACGACGCGACGACGAGAGCACTGCACGACATGCTCAGGCCAACATTGCCGGAGGAATATGTCGATGCCATCATGGGTATCACGCAATGCCTGACTCATCCGGATCCCACGCTGCGCGGTGATTTGAAGGCGCGTAGTCAGCACGGCAGATCTGTGGGACTCGATCGCATTCACCAGCGACTGCACCTGCTGGCCCGCCGATGTGCAGCAGACGAACGCGGCCGTCTTGCGGCGTGACCAAGGAGCTCTCGCGCCATGAAGGCAATGCTTCCGACCCGCCGATTGATCCCAAAATGGCGTCAGGTCAAACGCTCACTTGCTACCAACGAAGCAGCAGCAAGCGTTTCAACCACTAAGACATCGGGAACATCGGAAAAGCCGCGAGATGGGAATACGCGAACGCAGCCCACCCCTAGTTTAAAGATCAAAGTCGACCTGGAGGAGTTTGAGCAAGCGGTGGCGCTATGGAAGGAATTCAAGGAACCAGGTGTACTGGGTGACATCCTTTCGTTCTCCATGTATCCCTCACTGCAACGACGCATCATCGATATCGGCACCCAAGCCCTCCAGATCGGCGCAGGCGTGTCGACGACACAGCGTTTCATGATTCGTCATCTGGCAAATACCAATGGTAGGGGAGATGACCTGCTATTGCCGGAGCCGGGATCTAATGCAAAGGATCAAGTGCGCCCCTTCGCGCAGCCGATCCGAAGATTGCGCGAGTTGCTGCGTACAAATCCACGGAACCCACTGGCACTTCTTGACTTCGCTCAATTGCAAGCTGCAATCGGGCACAACGACACTGCGGAGCGAGCGCTACAAAGCGCCCTAGGACTAGCCCCGAGTAATCGCCTCGTCCTTCGCACGCTTGCGCGCTTCTACGTCCATGCCGGTGATCCTGAGCGTGCGCACCTCTTGCTTCGACGCAATGCGCGCACTCCTTACGATCCATGGTTGATATCGAGCGAGATCGCCTTGGCGAATCTCGCAGACACACACTCGACTTTTTTGACCAAGGGCCGGCGCATGCTGGTCGAGGCCGGAAAATCCCCCTCGTCAAACTTCTCTGAGCTGGCGGGCAGCATCGCCATGGTGGAACTGGAGGCAGGCAATCTTAAGAAGGCGAGGGAGCTGCAGCGCATTGCGTTACTTGATCCAACTGACAACGTTGCAGCGCAAGCAGTGGACCGTATCCGTCAATTTGGAATAGCGCTGAACTCTCCGAAGATCGAACACGCAATCTCCTCGTCCGCGGAGGCACAGATGCTGCAAGCCTGGCTTACTTCTGACCCCGCGGCGGTTGAAAATCATGCGCTTGATTGGCACAACGAAGAGCCGTTCTCAAGCCGACCCATTCAAGTACTGACTGCCTTGTTCGCCTACAAGCGAGATACGCAACGGGCTCTCAACTGGCTGAGTGTCGGCCTTCGCTCGGACAGCGAGGATCGAGGGCTCTTGCTCAATCTTGCTTTCGTGCAGGCTCGCGCCGGTCACTTGGAGCAAGCGCGACAAACCATTCTGAAGACCAGGCGTCTTTGGCGTCAGGATGCGGAGCCCTATCTGCTGGCAACCGAGGGGGTTATTGCCTACCAACTCCAGCACTTTGACGAGGGTGACCGCTTGTATAGCAACGCGATTGCGTTGTGCGAAAAGCTCGATGGGCAACAAGGAAACATCTCCACCGACTGCATTCTCAATCAGGCCATCATCGCACTCGAATTACAGCATCCTCGTGCCGCCGAGATCGTTGCCCGCTCGAATGATGCGATGACTAAGAAGCCGAGTCGTGAAGCTTTAATGCTGTTGAAGATCGTTACGAGCGAAGCCAACGCGCCGGAACTTCCCCAGCCCGCTTTGCAAGAGGAGTCCCAACGTCAGCGCTTGACCAGCCAGTGGGTTTTCAATTCAAAAACTAACACGCTGGTAGAACGCAAGGGCCTGACCGCCCCCGGTGCGAAAGCGATTTTGTTGCTAGAGGACCTGGACCGAAACAAATAGGCCGGGTGATCGAATGCCAAGAACTCTGACCAGAAAAAATGCAGACTGCCCTTAGCCTCTGGGATTAGCAGAGATCGCTGAGACCATATGGCCTTGCACCACCAGGAAACACGAATCCGCCTCGCCCAAAATTCAGTGCTGCGCGGTGCCAGTCATGTACTCATAGGCTAGTACAAAGTGTGAGCATGCACTTGGGGTTGATGCACACGGTGGCGACCACGACATCGCAACCGACACTGCTAATGGATTGACGTGCCACAGGGGGGCCGCGGCTAACGCCGCGGCGAAGACCGTGTGCACAACATAGCTGCCCACAGCTGAAGCTGTGGACAGCCGGCCTCACGGCCGGTTCCTATGTTGCACACACTCTGCTTTCAAAAATGAGAGACACTGAAGACGTTTCGTGGTCTTGTCAGAGACCAGAGACCAGAGACCAGAGACCAGAGACCAGAGACCAGAGAGCGCATGGGGAAGGTAAGACTTCATGTTTTGACAATGTGAAGTGTCGAAAAGCTAAATCGAAGCGCTCGCAAGGAATCCAGAGACGCGCGAGGCCGAGATGCACAAGGCCATCGAGCGCAACCTCTGGATCTTGGGAGCGACCTTCACCTTCTTCCGCTCCCACCAGATGCTGAAGCGCACGGTGGAGGCCGCGTTGGGCCGCAAGTACGATGGCGCCAAGGCTTCGGAGCGCCCCGACTTGTTGCTGAACGAAGATCTCAACGGAGCGTCTCTCCTGGTCGAATTCAAGCGCCCGTCGCATGCGCTGAATCACGACGACTACATCCAGGTCATCAGCTATCGGCACGAGCTGTCGAAGCACATGGCCAAGCCGATCCGGGGGCTGCTGATGGGAGGGCGAAGATCTCCGGACTTCCCTACGATGCAGCGCGAGACAGAAGTGGAAGCATTTGCCTTTTGCGACGTGATTGCACCGGCGCGACGAGCGATCGACTGGCAGCTTTCGATGTAGCGTTAAAAAAAGCATCCCGAGATGCGAATCAAAGGTTTCGTTGCTTGCTTGACAATCGCCAGGGTTGATGCCGGGCCAAGCTGCACTCACTCCTATCGTGTAACTAATTCTCCTTTTGGCAAATTTATTTCCTTTCTTGTCAACCATTGTCTTGGCAAAAGCGGTCGTAAGCTGTTGATTTATATAGAGAAGGATATCTGGCACGTTGTTCGCAATAACGAGGTAGCGGCAGCCACGCAGTGTGGACGCCAATGAGAAAGCGGCGGCTCGACAAGTCGCTAACAAACCTCGAAAGGAATTGACATGACCAGATGCACCGCTCCATACCAGGGGCATCGCACTGCGAGCGGCCGAGCGGCTTGCCCTGCATGCGGCGGGGGCTATGGTCGCTACGGCGGCTACGGCGGCTACGGCTCGAGTTCTTACCCTTCTTACTCCCCGTCGCCAAACGCCGGGTCGAGTGGTGGGGGTGGCGCCAGGGGGGCCGGCCGCAGCACAAAGCCTCGCTGGTCGCGGGCGGGTTCCTCCGTGATGTATACGCCTGCTGAAGTGCAGGCGCTCACGCTGATTCGAAAAACCGTCGAGATGCGAGCGGCGGAACGGCCCGACCTCCGAGACGTCTTTCTGTGCCATGCATGGGACGACCGGGGCCGCCAAAGAACTGCACGATTTGCTGGTGACAGCAGGCGTCAAGGTTTGGTTCAGCGAAAAGGACCTCGCTCTCGGTGGACCGATGATGCGCGCTATCGACAAGGGACTCGCAAACTCTCGGATCGGGCTCGTGTTGGTGACCCCTGCACTGCTGACCCGCCTACCCAAAGAAGGCATTGCCGACAAAGAGCTTTCGGCGCTGTTGGCGCGTGACCAGCTCATCCCTATTGTGCACAACACGACATACGAAAGACTCCGTGACATCAGTCCTTTGCTCGGCTCACGAAGTGGCCTGGACACCGGAGAGGATTCGATGGCAGTGGTCGCCGACAAAATCGCTGAGCTGGTCGCGGTCGAATCCTGAGGTCTCGTTGATCAAGTTTTGGCGTGGGGGTAAGTCACGGTCAGGTAGAACTGGCCGCTCCTGAGCTACTACGCTATGGAGGCGTGTCGGGGCACAAGCGTGATGGCGGCCTCGGCGACAACTCAGCGGAGAAACGGCGAAACACGCGGATACTGCAGAGCGAATGCTCGGCCCATGGAAATTAACAGGTAGGGTTCACTGGACGCCAGGCGAAACGCGTAAACCTGCGCTCTTCGTCCAGTTCACTCAAGCAAATGTCCTGTGCGTTCGCATCAACGACGACGCTGAATCGGGGGGGGCTGGAATGGGGGAAATGCATCAGATCGCCGGCCTTGATGCCTGCTCTGTCCAAGTAGGCCGTGGCAGGGGCCGTGGCGACTTCCAGACCGGTCGTGATGTGATGCTCGAGCCAGTTTTCGCCATAGGCGCTTTCGTCAGCCGTTGGCGTATTGGTCATTCGCACGCTGGAGGCAAGTTGCTCGGTGTCCTCGTCATCGACGGCGATGGCCGGGAGGAGGTCGTAAAGGTATGCGTACGCCGCAACCAAATAGTCCTTTGTTGCCTTCGGCGCCATGGGCTCAATGCGCTTCAGGAGGCTGTGACCAATGTCCCAGGCGAGCCACGCGAGCAGTGCGCGCACTTGGCCGAGTTCCGCGACTTCGTCGGCCTCGCCATCGCGGATATCGCGCACGATGCCCTGCGCACGCCCGAAAAGGATGACCATCGACTGCGACAAGAGATCCTGACGGGTCTCCGAGTCGACGAACCCTGCCATGCGGCGCCATTGAGGCAGGTGCCGAAGGCGCCTGAACTCCCTCACCAGTGACAGCACCGCGACGAGCTGGACCACGCTGGTTCGTATCTTGGCTGCCCGCACGTCAGGCTTGGTCTCACCTTGCGCCGCTTTGAGCTGCTTGATCATGCGCCGCACGAGCTGCTTGAGCCGCTTTCTCACCGCGTCAATCGCTTGCAGGGGCAGCGCAGCGGGAGGCTCTTGGCTGGCCTCCTCATGCTCAGTTCCGACTAGCTCCTCTTCCGAGAACACCGGTTGCTCGCCGGTCGATGCGGCCGGCGTGGCTGATCTTGGAAGTCCCTGGCCCAGGCGGTAGAAGAGGGCGTCGAGCACGTCGAGCAGGCTTCCTGCTTGCAGAAGGCGCCTCTTCTTGTTCTTGCTCTCACTGGCGCTTTCGCCGATGTGGACAGCGAGCGATGCCGGGCGTGCCGAGGTCCCCGGGGTTTGTCCACCCGCGCCAGGGCGCACGGTGCCTGTCGGCGGCGACACCACTTGCTCCGGATCGTCGAAGATGGCCTTCTCGATCTGTTGGATGAGCGATTCGATGTTGGCACCGCTGAAGTCCAAGCCGGCCAACGCGTCCTGAAGTGCAGCCCTGTGCGAGCGCACCACACCACGGCCCACAGCCGCATCGTGGTGCACGATGACGCGCAGGAGTTTGCTACCGCGGCCGCTCAGTTCCAGCCACCGCACTTCAGCCGCCCTCTCGCCCAACTCCGCGAGCGCGCTTCCATCCTCGGAACGTCCCAGGCTCGCAGGTGCGGTGCGGGAACCATCCTCCAGGTGCGTGACGAACTCAGCAAGTCCCACGGAGTCCGACGCCGGGATCAGGACGGTTGAAGCCCCCGCGGCAAGAGCGACGATCCGCACCGGAGCGCTTGGGGCGTCGGTGTCGTTCTCGTCATCCTCGTGCGTGATCGGTATTGCGCGTAGCTCCGCGTCATCCATCGCGCGGGCAGAAAACCCCTGCGCAAGATCGCTGGCGAAGCTCGAACTTGCCACCTCAAGGCTTGGCCGAACGAGCATGGCCTCGAAATTGGCACGCGCACCTCCAAGCCAGGCGGGCCGGCTCGGATTCGCGCTGCCTGCAACGAGCATGTGCGAGCCGCCGAAGTCAAGAAGGAGCGCCTTGGCGTGAAGATAGCGCTCGGCATTCCCCGCCCAGAGCTCTCGCGCATCAATGAACTGCGAACGAAGTCCTTTGGGATAGCCACCAAGCTTGACGGTGGTGGGGTCGATGATCACCTTGATCGTGGCCCCGGGCCAACGGGCCTCCAGCGCTTTCAGAAAGGCGTGTTGAGTATCGAAGAACGCGCCGGTCACCACCACGCGCCTGGGCATCGCCGGGATCGCGTGGTCGAGCTGTTCGAGCAACGACGGTCCGCTGCTGGATTGCCCGAGCAGGCGGATGTCGGAAAGCTTCGATTCAGCGCCGTCTGCTTGCGGAATCATTTCGCCGATCCTGTGCGCGGCCTCCAGTACGGATGGTGCCAACACCCCCTCCTGGGTCCGAAGCCATTCACGGATCAGGCTCCAGACGTGACTCAGCACCAGCTTGTGAGCAGGGTCGCTGTCCGGCCCCACGTCGATGTGCGTTGTGACCTCCCGATTGAAGCCGAAGCCTGAAAGCGTGAGGTTGTGGCTGCCAATGAACAGAACACAGCGCTTCTTGCTGGCAAGCAGACAGATCTTTGGGTGAAACGCACCAGGCGCGGTCATGGGGATGAGCGCATACGCCGAACCGGCCAAGCGCGGTCTCAAAGATGGGGTGGCCCATGAACGCGCGCACTGGACGGCGTCCATCAGCACCACGTTGTGCCGCGACTCGGCCGCCAGCAGGCGTCGAAGCACGACTTCCTCGTAGAACGGGAGCGTCGCGTTGAAGGTCGTCATCAAAGACGCCTCAAACTTCGCACCTTTCAGCGCCGCCAGCAGCGAGATATCGTCGCGCGTTTCACTCATGAGAGGTCTCGAACAGCTGGATGCCAAGCGTGGTGGCCCGCAGATCACCGCTGCCGTCGTGCTCTCGGGCCAGGGCGCCGACGTCCCACAGGATCTTGATCGCTTGTCGGACTCGGGGATTGGTCTTGGCGGGCACGGGGACGTCACCGCGTGGCTCGATTCCCCGCTCGGTAGGGTGGATCCGGAAGGTGGCGGTCGAGCTCTGTCGCAGCTTGCGCAGTGCGACGCGCAGATGAGTTTCCAGGATCCAGGCGACCAGGTCCGCAACGACCGCTGAAAGCGCCATGTCGTCCCATTTCACGCAACGCTCCCGAAACGATCCCAGGTTGATCTGGGAGTCCAGAAGCTGGGCCGGGTCCATGGACAGATGACCATAGGCAGGGATATCGCGGTTCTCCCGAATCCGAAGAAGCGCCAGTACGCGCACGACGGAGGTCAGGAAAGCTGGCTCCCGATCCAACTGCTGGCGCTCCCTGGAAACGCGGGCAGCAGCCCATGCCAACTCGTGCCCGTCGGCCATGAAGTCGCCAAGCGCCGGGGCACCGGACTCCAGAGAGCTGCACAGAGCGCCAAAGGTCTTCGCCTTCAGCTTGCCAAGTGCCTTGAGGAGTTCGGGGTGCCTCGCGAGCGACTGACTGAATTCTTCGATGGAGCCCGGCGGCGTCGGCTTCGTTGCCAGCGCATTGAGCGAGATGGCGAAGGCCTTCTGCATCGCAACGGACATCAGGTCATTCCGGACATAGTAGGCCCAGGCCAGCCGGGTGTGAGCCAAGGAGGCAGGGGGGCGCCATGCTGTGCCGTCCGCGAGGGTTTCCGTGTACACGGCTGCGCGAAAGGTCGGCTCGTCGAGCGCCGAGAGTTTTGCGGCCTCTAGTGCACCAGCCAGATGCAGCAAGAGTGCCAGACTCTTGCGTCGCTGGACTCCTTGCGCCTCGAATTCGCGCTGTCGGTCGAAGAGGATATCGAGCAAGGCAGCCTGTTCGTCTTGCCGCTGAGGCAGACAACAAGGGCAGAAGTCTTGGAGCGCATCCAGCGTCTGCGCTGAAACGGTATCGGTATCCACGGCTTTCCAGAAGGCACGACCGTCGACACCCTTGTCGAATGCCCGCGCGATCGGTTCGCCGCGCTCAAGTGTGTAGCTCAGCCATGGCTTTTCTACTGCGGCCAAAATGTCGAGTTGCGTCAATGTCCCCGCGTAATACTGGCCGAGTCCGCCAAGCCGGTTGGCGAAATAGCGCTCGGGGGAGTCCTCGCGAGTCGCGTGGGTCGAGAGACGAACCGACTGTCCTTCGCC
The DNA here is from genome assembly GCF_030815625.1 of Variovorax sp. W1I1. Classification (NCBI taxonomy): domain Bacteria; kingdom Pseudomonadati; phylum Pseudomonadota; class Betaproteobacteria; order Burkholderiales; family Comamonadaceae; genus Variovorax; species Variovorax sp. W1I1. Next base: position 6,925,926 of record NZ_JAUSWZ010000001.1, read on the forward strand.
GATCCGCCTGACGGCGTCGTTGAGCGCTTCTCGCCCGACCATCGCCGGCCCGTGGCGTGCCGTGTCGCCACCCGTGACTTGTGCATGGCGCTCGGCGATCATCGTAAAGAGGCAATCGGCTTTCCGATACGCCTCCAGGAATGCGTCGAAATTCTCGCGCTGGCTGTCTCGCTGCGCGTAGGACCAGATCAACCACGGATAAAAACTGTAGTACCGGGCTCTGTCCGTGACATTCGTGATGCCGGGAAGCAGCTGCGAGTAGATCAGGATGCACGGGCCCTGTGTACCCACGTGATCGAGGCCACCTATGGTGTGCGGAGGTAATACCCAGCTGGTTTTGATTGCCATGGATTCTCGGATCAGATTGAAAATAGGGATCTAGAGGGAAGCGGTCTTCGCTACTGGCGACCAGGTGGCTGCAACGCATCAACAGCCGACGCCGCGGTTGGATCATCTGCACCTCGAACGTCTACCCGGACTTCCGCAAGCGGCGTCTCCCAGTGATCTGCCTGCAGAGCCGGCCAGTACTCTTCGGGGGTCTGAGACCGCGTTCGTACCATGACCGCGACCACGGATGCGACCTCGCCTTGGAGAGGCGCTGCATCGACGCTTGCGGCCAGCCGGCCAACGATCTGTCCAGAGGTCGAATGGACAAAACGTCCTTTCACCTCGACGACATCTCCGGCCCGTAAGGCGGCGATCGCGCGATGAATCGGCTGCGCCAACGAGGCGCGTCCAGCAAATCCAATGTCCATGCGGGTCGGGCCCAGCATCACATATTGGCGCTCAAGATCCGCTCGGTGCTGTGGCCTGACGCGGGGGAGCTGATCCTGCACCCCCTCTATGGTCCCAAGATCAACGAGATAAGGATTGCGCCCACCTTCTGCGCGCATCAAGCACAGCGACTGTCGAGCGCGCGTCATGGCCACGTAGAGAAGTCGCCGTTCATCCGCTTCGTCCCAGCGCCAGTCAGCACAGTCCATCACGATGACGTGGTCAAACTCCAAACCCTTGGCAGCGTGTGCCGTCATGAGCTTGATGACGCTGTCGCGGCCATCCCGTCGCATTTCTCCAGCAGCTTCGTAGAACAGGTCGAGCGCCTCGGCTGCAGGAACGATGTCCGCTTGCAGCGAGGAGGCGACGTCATCGACGATGTCCAGGAGATCCAGGAGTGTGGCGTTTTTGGGTTGAGCGCGTTGCAGATAGCTCAGGGATCTGCGCAGCGCGCTCAGGCGCAGCATGCGCAGCTGTCGCCGCCTCAGCGCCTGGGCCAAGGCCCAGCCTTCGCGCGTGCGCATCAGCGTGATCTGCCCTTTGGCCGCTTCCGGGCCGGTGATCTCGCAGGGCAGTCCTTCGACATCACAAATGGCCCTCATCTTTTCCAACGGAGCGTGCGTGCGGCAAAGCACGGCGATTTCTGAGAGCTTGACAGTCGGATCGATGCGCCGGATGCGCTCGATCTCTGCGTGGACCAGTTGGGCCTGGAGGTTCGGGGCCGGCGGGCTGGTGATCAGCCGTACTGCGCCGCGGCTTTCCTGATCGACCGCGGCCCAGCGTCCACCTGGCGGAGCGTCCTTGCGCCGAGCGTCGATCCGAATCGGGTGATCGACCTTCATGCGGTCAACGCCGCGCTGGACCACGTGGTTGGCGGCCGAGATGATGTTCTGGGTGGAGCGAAAGTTCTCCACCAGGTAGGTGAGCTCTCCTTCGTAATCGGCTCGGAAGCGCCGGATGAACTCGATGTTCGCGCCCTTGAAGGAGTAAATGTTCTGGTCATCATCTCCCACGGACATGATGCTTAGCTTGGTGTCGGCGTCCGATCGCCGGCGCCCGGCAAGGGCGCTGACCAGGGCGTACTGCTGCGCGTCGATGTCCTGATACTCGTCGACGAAAATGTATTCGTAGCCTTGCAGCAGCCGATCACGGACCTCGTCCGCGTCGATCAGCGCCGAGCTCTTGCCTTCGAGCAGATCGATGGCGTCCTGGAGCATCTTTTTGAAGTCGACGCCGTTGGACGTGCGTTCGGCGCCCGCCAGACTGGTTCCGGTCAAGCGCAGCGCGATCGCGTGGTATGTCATGACCAGCACGCCGCGCGCATCGTCTCCGGCGAGCGTCATCAGTCGGCGGCGCAGCTGGATGGCCGCTCCCCGGTTGTAGGCCAGTGCGATGATGCGTCCCGGATTCACGCGTAGTACGCGCAGCAAGTAGGCGATGCGGTGGACGATCACCCGCGTCTTGCCGGACCCTGGACCCGCCAAGACGAGGTGATTGCCTGTCCGGGGCTGCGTGACCAGGGCTTGCTGCACGGGGTGCTGCAGGTCATCAACAATGCGCTGGTAGGACTCGTCGGTGGTCTTGCGCTCCAGGAGGTCCGTTCGTCCGCGGAAGAATTCCTTGATGAACTGCTTGTGGGGCAGTGTGAAGTAGGCTTTGACCAGTGCAAGCGCTTTCGCTGGATCTTCCGCGCCCAGCTTGGCGTACTCGTGCATGACGTGCGTCTGCAGCGTCCGTTCCTTGTAGAACTCTTCCAGGGGTGCAAACGATGCTTGGTTAAACCGCTTGGCGGTGTCCTCGTCCATCTGGATGGTCATGGCGGAACGGAAGACCGACCTGCCTTTGTCCAGTTCGAGCACACGCGTCTGGTGAAGGTAGAGCAGCGCATTCTCCAGCGCCACGTCGGGCTCGCGTAGCTGGATCTTCAGAACCAAATCGTCACTGAGCGCGTCGATCAGTGCCTGGGCCTTGCACTCCACCAAGCACGCGCCTTTGACGCCGTCCGGCACCTCTGCAAGCAGCCGCGAGAGCGTGACTTGAGCGACGGCACGGCGCAGTTCACAGATTCTGCGAATCTGGGACCAAGGCCGACGCAAGGTGACGCGCAGGGTGTCCTCGCCCAGCGACTGCAGCTGGATCATGCTGCGCTTGTCGTTACCAGAGCCGAAACCGTCGGCCATGGATCGCAAACAGGCCCGGACCTGAGTGGGGTCGAGTTGCCCCTTTTCGTCGTCGAGTTTCAGACGATCGCGCAGTTCCGTGCAGACCGCTCGGAGATTCAGGTGTTGTTGCGCCTCGTCTTGATCCGCGTCGGGGGCGTTCTCAGCCATGAGCTCGATGAGCTCCTTCTCCATGGCGCTCAGATATTCGAGGCGGGATGCGGACGCGCCCCTCACGCCACGTATCAGGCGCACCGTCAGCCCGAGGTCATTGACCAGGATGCCCAGCTTGGCCAATTGGTGAACGATGCGAAAGCATTCCTCCGGTCGGATGCCCGCGTCGAGCATGAGCTCGTCTGTGCTCAGTCCCTCGGGCGTGTCGGAGCGGAACAGGGCTGTGGCGACAGCGAGGAATTTCTGCTGAACGCTGGCGGAAAAATCCGCCTTGTCGATGCGGTCCTTGGCTTCTTGCAGCGAGGTCACCCGAAGACTGGCAGGGAAGACCTTGGTGGCGTTTTCCTTGCGCTTCAAGAAACCATGGCGCTCAAGCCACGACAGCGCCGTGGTGACCTTGGTGGAGGCGTCGGGGGCATCGATTTCGATGCCGGTTCCGACGCTTTGCGCGAGCAGCTCTTTCGCCGAGATGACGATCTCGTCTTTTCCCAGCTTCTTGGCCTGGAAGCGCAAGGCACGCAGCAGTCCGATGAAATCTCGCTGCGACAGCTGGGAGGTGGAGGACAGGCGGAATTGGGTTTCGACGTCCTTGGGGTCGAACAGCAGGACGCATTTGGCTTCGTCCCCATCGCGCCCAGCTCTTCCCGCCTCCTGAAGGTAGTTCTCCAGGGAGCCGGGAATGTCGGCATGGATCACCAGCCGAACGTTGGGCTTGTCCACGCCCATGCCGAACGCGTTGGTGGCGGCGATCACCTGCAGATCGCCGTCGAGGAAACGGCGCTGGGTCTCCTTGCGCAGATCAGCGGCGAGCCCGCCGTGGTAGCAGCCGCATGCGATGCCCTGTTGCGCGACGATCTGTGCGATGGTCTCGGCGCTCTTGCGCGTGGCGCAGAAGACCACGGCGGCATCTTCTCGTCGCAGGCCGTCGCGCAGCAGTTCCACGATGCGCTGCGGCTTCTCGCCGCCCGAGGTCGGCACCACGGCATAGGACAGGTTGGTGCGCTCGTGGCCGCCGAGAAATGTCTTCAGTTTGATCTGAAGGCCTTCCTGGAAGTGGTCGCACAGGTCGTCAATGACGTCCGGCTTGGCGGTAGCGGTGAAACAGGCGATCGGCGCCTGACCGGGAAACTGCTCCCGGATGAAGCGCGAGACGTACAGATAGTCCGTGCGGAAGTCGTGCCCCCACTTGGAGAGACAGTGGGCTTCGTCGAAGACCCAGGCCGCGATCTCCCGCATGCGAATGGCTTCGACGAAAGTCTTGCTTCTGAACTGTTCGGGTGAGACCAGCACGATGCCGATGTCGCCCAGGCGGATGCGGTCCAGCACATCCCGTCGTTCCAGTGGGGTGAGCATCCCGTTGACGGTTGCCGCGCACTGGATGTCGGCTTTCATCAGGTTGTCCACCTGATCTCGCATGAGCGACTGCAGTGGAGAGATGACGACCGTCAGCCGTCCTGAGCGGCGGTAGTGGACGAGGGCGGGGAGCTGGTAGCAAATGGATTTGCCGCCGCCGGTGGGCAGGACGGCCAACAGACTCTCGCGTGCCAGTCCGGCCCTGACGATCGCGCGTTGCAGCGATGAGCCATCGGCGGTTGTCGGGTGCGCCCGGAAGCTGGGCTTGCCGAACAAAGAGGACAGCAGCGCTTCAGGGTTGTGGTTCTGGCGGCAATATGTGCATTCAGGCTGGCCGCAGTCGATCTCCCGGAGCTCTGCGATCAATTTCCTGACGGCGGGCAGTTCGTGGAAGACCCAGTGGGGGAGGATGGAGTTTCCTCCCGCGACGCGGATCCAGCCAAGCGCAAACGCGACCGACCAAGGGTCGTGCCCCTCGAAGGAAGACGCGATGTCAGCGACCAGCGCCTGCAAACGGGTGGCGCAGCAGCGATCCCCAAAACGGCTGGCAACGATCGGCCCGACCGCTTCGCCAGCGGGAGCGGTCTCCTCACGCACCTGCGCCAACAGCGTCGCCATGCTCTCGTCGTTGCGAAGCAGAAAGTGCAGCAACGCCAGCCACCAAGGCTCCTGCTCGTTCGTCTCTAGCAGCGCTTCGACGGCCTCTTCGAACACGTTGAGCGCGATCCGGGCGTCCTTGGTCGGGTTGTTGCGTTCGTCCGAGAGCAGCTTGTAGCCCTTCACCAGCCGGTGATAGGGGTTGCTAGGGAAGGCAAGGGCGGACAGTTCCAGTGTGTCCAGCACGGGCCAGCGCAGACATTCCAGATGCGGCAGCTGGGCGCGCAGCAGAGGTATGTCGTGGCGCCTGATGTTGTGGCCCAGAAGAACCTGGCCATTTCGGGCAAAGCTATTGAGGGCTACCGCCACCGCGGCTGTTTTGCCAGGAGAACAGGTGCTGCGGTAAGTATCTGCGCTGTCAGATCGGACTGCGCCGACGGCAAAGATCTGGTTGCCCTTTTCAGGATGGGCCTCCACGTCGACGGAAACAATTCGACCCTCAGCAGCGATGCGCCGAGCACGTGCATGCAAGGAGTCGAGGACAGGCGTTTCCAATGGAGGCCAGCGATCAGCAGCAGGTGAGAGTAAGACGTTGTAACATAAAGTGTTGCTTCCACGTGGCAGGATGTTTGCCACGTGGCCATCTTGGTAGGTCAGTACTTATCCCGCTGAGGCGGCTCTTCCCAAACGCTGATGGCTGTTGCACTTTCGCGCCTCCAAAGTCCAGCTGCCATTCAAGCTGCACTGGATGAGTTTTCCCGTCTTGGTCGAACGGCGTTTCTGGCGCAATATGGGTTTGGAAAGTCGCGCGATTTTCTGGTTCGCGATGGGAAGACCGGACAGCTGTGTGATTCCAAGGCGATCGTTGGAGCCGCTTTTGGCCATCAGTTTCCTGGCGAGGGCCCACTTAAACCTGCGGACTTTTCCGGCGGTGAGGCCGCCGTCGTTCCCATGCTGCAGCGCCTCGGCTTCGAGGTCGTGCGCATCGGCGAGGACTGGACCTCGGACGAGGTGCAGGCCGCGGTCACCTCTTATTTCGAGATGCTCCGTCTGGAAGCGGCGCAGCAGCACTACACCAAGACGGAATTCAATGCGCAGCTTCGCCAGCAGTTGCGAGGGCGTAGCAAAGGTTCGGTTGAGCTGAAGTACCAGAACATCAGCGCCGTTTTGCACGACCTCGAGTTGCCCTTTGTCCGCGGCTACAAGCCTCGTAGTAACGCGCAACTCCTGCTGCGGCAGGCGGTCCAGCAATTCGTCTTGGATCAACCGGGTCTGGTGTCTCAGGTTGTCGATGCGATGGAGGAGGTCAAGACGCCGGGCCAGCAGGTTTTTCATGCCTCCTTGGTGGGACCTCCGAACCTTGAGACCGTGGTGGAGGTGGCCGAGCGAGGGCCCAAAGTGAGGTTCCCGCGCAAAACGAACTGGGCTCTGCGCGACGAAGCGAACCGAAATCTTGGCCGGGCCGGCGAACAGTGGGTCATCGGGTTCGAACAGCGGCGGCTCGCAGACGCGGGGCATCCGGAACTGTTCCAGCAATTGGACTGGGTTTCAGACCGTCTCGGTGACGGGATCGGCTACGACATCCTTTCGCATGAGCGGCCCGGCGAGCATCGCTTCATCGAGGTCAAGACCACCAACGGTGGCCATGCCTCCTCCTTCATCATCAGTCGCAACGAGTTGGACTTCGCCGCAGAGGCGGAGGAGGCGTTTCATCTCTATCGTGTGTTTCAGTTCCGCGAAGAGCCGAAGCTCTACATCCTCAAGGGCAGCTTGGAAGACCAAGTTCATCTGGAGCCCATTGACTATCGAGCGTCGTTCCGGCGAGTGGTCGGGTGATCTGCAGCGGCTGAAAAGTCTTGTCCCTTTTGCGCTTTGCCTGCTGAGCAGGCCTTGGGACAGATCGCCGACGCGCTCTGACTTCGGAGCCGGTCAGCGACATCTACAGAGATGGCTTCAATCGGAGGAGCGATTGCCCTGGATGATCGGCGAGATCTCCTACTCGGCCGCCGACTTAGTCCGCAGCTCTTTCTTGTAGCGCTTCATCAAGGAACTCATGAGTTCCGACGGCTCGACCTCGAGCCCATTGCACAAGAAGATGAGACTGGTCAATGAAGGGCTGGTAGTGGCCGTCTCCAATTTGGCAATGAATGTGCGATTGAGGCCCGATGCAAAACCGAGCTCTTCCTGATTGAACCCGCGCACTGCCCGCCGAGCCTTCAGCTCGGCCGCAAAGGCTTTCAGTAGTGCGGGATCCTGCGTCGATCGCATGCAACGAATCTCGCCGCATGGACTTCTTTATGCACCCGCTTGTATGGTACATAATGAGCTGCGCCATATGCGTTTCTAATTTCGCAATGGATCGCTCCTCCTGCGGGTTGCCTCTGTTGCCGAGATCAAAGCTCTTACCGCTGCCAACGAATCCAATGACGCGTCGACAAGTCGCCTCACCTCTGCCAACGGCCCGACCTCTGCGGTTGCCGGTCTCGGTGACGCGTGTCCGCCCGAGGCAATCTGCATCTGTCGTGCGCAGCCTGTCTGCGGCTCGCATCGGTGCGCAGGTGAGGGCGCTGCGCATGGCGGCAGAAGTGTCTGGCGGCGAATTGGCCAAGACCTCGGGGATTTCTGCCTCGATGCTTTCTCGCATCGAGCGCGGTTTGGTGTCACCTTCGGTGGAGACCTTGGAGCGCCTCGCGAATGGTCTGGGTGTGCCGGCGTCGCGCTTCTTCAGTGATCAGGCGCGGCGCACTGACTTTTGCCATGTGCGTGCAGGACATGGTGTCTTGGTCGATCGCATCGGCGCCGTGGCGGACTACCGCTACGAGCTGCTGGGCCATCTGCTGTCGGGTAACCTGTTCGTCGAGCCCTACCTGGTCACGTTGCTGCCCGGCGCCGATCCCTATGTGACCTTCCAGCACCCGGGTCTCAAGTTCCTGTACTTCCTGTCCGGGGAGGTCAGCTACCGTTACGGCGGCAGGACTGCGGAGGTGAGGGCAGGGGACTCGCTGCTGTTCGATGCGACCGCACTGCATGGGATCGAGGCCATTCAGACCCAGCCGGTCTCTTACCTGTCAGTGGTGTTCACGCTGCGAGAGTAGGCTGTTCTTGCCGGCCCTGCCGCGCTGCGCGGGCGACGCGAATGCCCATTCGATGGTTCTCCTGCGAATTCGCTACGTTCCGAATTCACCTCGCCGTCCGTAGCTTTCTCTCGGTGTTCGGCGTGCCGAACACCGAGAAATTTTCGAACGGTATCAACAGAGCGGAGGTCTTCTGCTTGATGGAGCCGGAAGGAAATTTATGCGGCGGCCGTGTGAGCTCGTTCTGCGAGCGGAATGAATTTTCGGTTTCGGTAGGCCTGGACGCAGCGGTCGCAGGACGGCGTCGAATCAAGGGCAAAGTCCTTATGCGGCCATGAGGGCAGGCTGAGTTGGATGTTTGCTCGTGAATCCGCTGCCGCTGGACCGTGCCAGTTCGCTCCATCGTGTTCGGCATGCCGAACACGATGGAGGGCTCTGAACTGCCGATCGACCGCAACGCTCCGGGAGCGGTGAAACGGCGAGGTGAGCTCGACACTGGAATTCCGAAGGCAAAGTCCTTGTGAGGCCATGAGGGCAGGATAGACTGGCGTCAGACATTGTTTACTGCAACGGCGTTGCAATGACCAAAACCTCTCTATCAAGCCGCGTGATAGCCACCCGGGTGCCGCCCGAAACGAGGGCGCGCTTCGCCGCACTGGCGGCGCGGCATCATCTCAGTGCGTCGACTCTGCTCGCGAAGATGGTCGACGAGGTCCTCAAGACGAACGGCGAAATCTCACTGAGCTCGGTTGGACAGCGCTCCCCACGCGAAACGGAAAGCGGCATTGGCGAGGCGGATCGCATCACGCTGCGGCTTCGCAAGGGCGATAGAGCTCTCGCAGCCGCACGAGCCCGTGCCCGCGGAATGAAGGCCGCCAGCTACCTGGCCCTGCTGATCCGCAACCATGTGCGTGACGCGGCCGTGCTGCCGCCGAACGAACTGGATCAAATCAAAGTGACCAACGCCCAGCTGGCTGCGCTGGGACGGCAGCTTCGAACGTTCGGCATGCCGAACACTCAGTCTGAGCCTGTGGCACCGGACCTGGACGAAACCATCGCGTCGGTCCGGCGGGAAGTCGAGGAGGCGCGCGAAGCCACGGCAGCCATCGTGCGCCGCAACCTCATCAGTTGGGAGATCGACGAAGGGAACCGCCATGCCTAAGCAGGTGGTGCGCGTGGACAGAAGCGGCCGCGGCTCGGCCGATGCGTCGCGCGACATGGCGCTGGACATCGTGAGCTACGGTCGGCGAGGACCGGGCGGCACGCTGGGCCTCGGCGCCGACCAGATTGCGCAGATCCAGCGCACGGTGGGTCGCACGCCCGAGGTGATGGTGAAGGTCTCCGGCGGCGGACGGGATGTCGGCGGCGTCGAGGCCCATCTGCGCTACATCGGCCGGCACGGCAAGCTGCCGATCGAAACCGACGAGGGGCTGGCGCACCAGGGGCGAGGTGCAGCCAAGGAGGTCACAGCCGATTGGCAACTGGAGCTTTGCAGAAGCGAGTACAAGCCGAGGCCCGCTCCGGGGCGCAAAGACACGCGTGCGAAGTTGGTTCACAACATCGTCCTGTCCATGCCCGCCGGTACGCCACCGGAAAAAATACTGGCTGCGGCGCGCGTCTTCGCACGCGAGAACTTCGCGCTGCAATATCGCTACGCCATGGTGCTGCACACCGATCAACCGCACCCGCATGTGCATCTGGTGGTCAAGTGCGAGCACGAGTTCGAGCCCGCCAAGCGCCTCTGCATCCGCAAGGACACGCTGCGGCGGTGGCGCGAGCAGTTCGCCGCGCTGATGCGCGAGCAGGGCGTGGCGGCCAATGCCACACCGCGCCAAGTGCGAGGGCAGACCCGCAAGCCGTACAGGGATGCGATCCATCATCGGCTCCGCGCGCTTCGGACATTCGGGCAACTGCCGCCCAGCGAGCGATCCAGGCATCGGCCGCCGAAGACCTCGACCTTCATGCGCGCCAAGCTGGACAGCGTGCTCCGGGTCTTACAGACAAAGCGAGGCGCCCTGGATGCCGGCAAAGAGACCATGCAGCGCACGCGGCAGGAGGTGGTGGCGGACTGGCACGCAGTTGCGGATGCGCTTCGAAGTCAGGGCCAGGCCGAGTTGGCCGACCGGGTGGAGCGCTTCGTCGCGCGCATGCCGGTCGTGCATACTGATGCGCAGCGAATGGCGGATCGATGGAGGGAGACAGAGAGAAGTCGAGCGCCGGAGCGCGCGGATGCCAACTCTCCAGAGCCACGTGTCCGATGATGGGATGAGTCGTCGAGCCATGAAGTATGCCGAACGCAAACTCCGCATGACCCTGAAACGACGGCCGGGTTTGGGAAAGCGGCAGCTCGTGCAGCTCGCGGCCTTTGCAGAGAACATCACGGTCGATCCTCCATTCACCAGTAGTTCGATCGACCTCGGCGTCAGCGCCGAAGCCGAGGTCAGCACGCGGCGTCACTGCCCATGCGCAGCAAGGTCATGACGCAAGCTGAGGCGCGTTGATCGTGGAACGAGGGCGTCCCTGTCATGGCCGCGCAGCAACTCATCACGTCCATTCTTCAGCTGGACTGTTCGCGGGTCCTGAGCCCTCAAAACGAGGGCATGACCTCGTCCACTCGCATCCCTCAATCCAGCGAACAGCATGTCCTTGATGAGGGCGGTGTGGCTCATGCCCGATCCTCGGGCAGCTTGTAGTCCTTGAGCAATTCGCGAAGCTTGGTCTTGAGGATCTTCCCGGTGGCGCCGATCGGAATGGCATCGACGAAGACCACGTCGCCGGGGATCCGCCGCGCTGGTACTCAGCGTCCTTCGCGATGTAGATGAAGTCGCTCTTGTCGAAGCTACCCGCAGCCTTGTGCCCGAGGTCATGGACTCGGGCACGAAGGTCGCGATGCCCGCGTCCTCGCAGGCCTTGAGCTCGGTGCCGTTGAAGTAGCCACGATCGGCGAAGGCCTGCAGCTTCTTCGTGTCCATTGCCTCGCGCGCGGCCTTGGCCATCTTGCGCAACTGGGTCCGGTCGTTGCTTATGTTCATCACCTCGTGCGCCACGATGAGATGTTGTTTGGCATCGACCTATGTCTGCGCGTTGTAGCACCAGACCGAGCTCTTGAAGTGCGAGCTCGTCGAGCGGGCATCGGTGTCGATAGTGGAGATCTGCCCGTAAGGCAGCTTCTTCAATTTGCTCCATGGTCTCGTCGAGCTGGCGCATCTGCGCGCGCAGGGACCGGATCTCGTCCTGCAGGCGTTCGGTCTTCGCTTCCATCTCGGCAGGCGGAGTGCGATCGCGGTCTCCAGCGCCTCCAGGTAGCGCTGGATGCTCCGCTCGATCTGGCGCTCGCGCGCATCGATCTTGATGGGCGTGACATTGCAATCGCGGCTGTTGAAGGCTAGCGCCGAGCCGAGCCGAGCCGAGCCGAGCCGAGCCGAGCCGAGCCGAGCCGAGCCGAGCCGAGCCGAGCCGAGCCGAGCCGAGCCGAGCCGAGCCGAGCCAGACAAGCAGGAAAAAGACCGCATTGATGTCCACGGACTCAATTGCTGGAACTAAGTATTGCAGGTAGTTTTACCTGTCCGATTTCTGTTTCAAAAAGTCGCAAAGATAACTAGAGTCCCTTCAAGGGGTCCGTGATTGCGTGACAAGCACGCCAAAGAGGCTCATCGATTTTTTTGAGGGACTGCCGCAAACCGCGGCGAGCTTGGAGGGATCATGAACTCAGAACTTACGCCAGTTCGGCTTGGCGGAGCGAGAACACTCTTGCGCGGACTGGTGGTGGCATGCACGTTGGTCCTTAGTAGCTTGCCAAGCTACGCTGGATCGGTGAGCTACACGTATGACGCCCTCGGGCGCATGGCAACAGCGGTCTACAACAACGGCACCACCTCGACGACGATCACCTACAGCTACGACGCTGCGGGAAATCGAACGTCGGTGGCAACTACCACGCCGTAACTTCTCCCCGCCCCCCCGTCCCCAGTCTTGGGGCATCGCAAGAAGTCAACATCGAAGGGAATTCGCATGTCCAAGAGTGCGCGCGTCTGGGTGGTCGGAATCAGTATCCTGGCCTTAGCGGCAGGCGGAATCGTCGATGCACAAACTCGAAATCTAGGCTCGCCCAGATTCGGAGTTGAACGCGTCGGATTGGGAGAAGTCAGCAAAGATCCCTCCACGAAGAAGGCCGCAGTCGCCGCTTCCCTCGCCAGTGGTGGCACCGTTTCCTTTGTCAGTGGTCAACCCATTGTTCAGTTGTCTGCCGCCGGAGCCCCCGTGACAGTTGCGACCCCTGATCGGTCTCCGAAAACCTCGAATAGCAAGGAGTTCGCGCCCGCGCCCGGCGTCATCCGCGCAGAGATGCCTCCCGTCACGGTCGAAGAATCTCGGGCGGCGTTGAAGTCGAGAACGTTTCCAAGAAACCTCAATCAGGGGGTAGCTGCCGAGACCCGAACTCAACCGGGCGGCACGAAACTAGCGACGGCCAGGGTTGGCGGAGATGCCAACGCGCTTGGACCGGCGTCCATCCCCGAACTCGCGCGGGCCCTTCTATACAACCCGGACGTCATCTACCAGTACGTCCGCAATAACATCGAGTATTACCCGACGTTTGGCATTCAAAAGGGAGCTCTCGGGGCCGTGCTGGACAACCAGGGTACAGCGCACGATCAAGCGACCCTATTGGTGGAACTGCTTCGGGCGTCTGGCTACCAGGCTGTGTATGTTCGGGGGATCATTCAGTTGACCGCTGCCCAGGTGAAGGAGTGGTACGGCGTCGAGACTTCGCTTGCTTGCGGCATTGCTCATCTTTTGGGGCAGGCCCAGATCCCGATCGTGGAGATCAATGCAACTTCTGCAGGAAGCTGCCCGACCTTGACTGCGGCGATGACGAACATGTCGGTCGAGCATGTCTGGGTCAAGGTCTTGATTGGCGGCACGTGGTATCACTTCGATCCGAGCTACAAGCCGCATACGCTCAAGGTCGGTATTGACTTGGCGAGTCCCAGCACGACCGGCTACGACGCCGCCGCCTATCTCGCATCTGCGCAAAGCGGGGCGACGATCACCGCCGACTACGCGCAAAACATCAACAGGGCGAATATCCGCTCGAACCTGACGACCTACGCGAACAATCTGGCGACCTATCTGAGGTCAAACAAGCCTACGGCGACACTGGATGATCTGATTGGCGGAAAGACCATCGATCAGTTCTATTCGGCGTTGCGACAGACAGCATTGCCTTATCAACGAGCCGGAACTACCACCGAGGAGTTCACGGACCTCCCCACCTCCTATAAGCCGACGCTGCGCGTGCAATACCAGGGAATCGATCAAACCTATACATCCGATGTCCTTGCAGGGAAGCGGCTGACGATCACGTTCAACGGCTCGAACCAACCGATCTTGAAGCTCGACGGGGTGGCTGTGGGAAGTCCCGGCGCAGCGGTCACCACCGGTGCTCTGACTCCGATCACCTTCACGGTGACGCACACTGCATACAGCACGACCGTAGCCAATCAAAACTTTACCCAAAAAATCAGAGGTGGAGGTGGCAGCACGTTCTTGATCACCAATGGATGGGGTCCAACGGGGCGTGGACCGTCGCAGAACTTTCGCAGCGTGCTCAATGACCTGCGCGCAGCCGGTGCGGCCGATGGTTCGGAGCCCTTGTTGGGGTCCACGCTGGCCGTGATCGGAGCGCAGTGGATGGCGCAGACAACCCAGAGCGCGCATGTCATTTCGCGGATTGCCGAGACGGCGGTACTGCACCACCATCATGTGGGCATCGTTGGATACACCAGCAACGCCTACGTCGATCTGGCAGGCAACGTGATTTCCGTGAGCAACGTGGCCGGCCTCGCCGACAAGTCGCGTGCCGCATTCTCCAGTTTCGGCACGCACCTCAGCATCCTTGAGTCCACAGCCGTCCAACAGACCACGAACGTGCCCGCTGTTTCCACTGTGAAGCTGCTGGACATTGCCGTGGCCGCGGGGCAGCGAATCTACAACGCAACATCGGCCAACTATGCGACGGCAGTTCAGCCGAACCTGGTCAACTGCGCGGCCCACCTGACCAACTTCAGCAACTACGTGACGTCAGGGACGAGGCTGATACTCCCGAGCCGCTGCGATATCACCGAGAACAGTTGGTCCGGTGTCGGGTACATGACCTTGGCATCGGGCGCGACCGATACGATCGGCGTCATCATCAGCGACGGTTTGTCGGGCGGATATGGAACAGTGCCGCAGGCCCCTGCATTGACGAATTTCTATGTGGGCAACAGCATGTTGTTCCCGCCGTCCCTTACCAATAACTCGGGATACACATACGGCGACCCGATTGACATGGTGGCTGGAAACTATCTCTACGACCATGACGACATCAACGTAGGGGTCGGTGATTTTCCCCAGAACCTGAGCTTCCGCCGTCTCTACAGTTCGGGCCTGCGCAACCAGAATGGTTCACTGGGCAAAGGCTGGACGCACAACTTCAGCGCAAACGTCGCAGTTGGATCGGACGGTTTCCAGGCCATGGGCGAAGACTCTGCGCTCGATGCTGTGGGAGCGGTGGTTGAACAGAAGGCCACGTTCGATTTGTTGTTGGACTCGGCACTGCCTGTCGCCAAACTCGTTACGGCAACGCTCGGCGAGCGATGGTTCGGCGACCAGCTTCTCGACAACACCGTGATCGTGACACAGGGTCTGAACGGAGAAGTGTTCGTCAAATTGCCGGATGGCTCGTACAACCCTCCTCCGGGCAAGTCCGCCAAACTTACCAAAAACGGTGACGGCACGTACAGCTACGAGTCGTTGAACCGCTCCGTCCTGAAGTTCAATGCTGGAGGCAAAGCTGAAACCTACACCGACGCCAGCGGCCTCCAGGTCAAGTACACGTACTCTGGCAATGATTTGGCCGGCGTTTCCAACAGTTTGGGTCGCACGCTCACAATGACCAACTCGAGCGGCCGCATCACACAGGTGAGCGATGGCACGCGATCAGTAGCCTACGGCTACGACAGCAATTCGAATTTGACGACATTCACCGACTCGTTGAGCCAGAGCACGGTCTTCGGATATGGGTTGCCTGGACAGATGACAAGCTTGAACTACCCGAGCTTTCCAACGGTGTCCGCTGCGACGAATGTCTACGACACGCTCGGACGGGTGAAGACTCAGACGAATGCGCGAGGAAAAACGTACAACTACTTCTTTGCAGGGTCCCGGACTTCCGAAGTCGGACCTGGAGGCGTCGAACGCCCCAACTATATCGATGCTCTGGGCAATATCGTGCGGTCGAGTACACCACTGGGATTCTGGACAGTCAACACGTACGACGGCCAGTCGCGGCTGATCCGCAAACAGTTGCCGGAACTCAATGCCGTCGAGTACACCTATGACGATGCGACCTGTGCGAGTGCCGAGAAGCGCTGCACTCATAACGTTCTAACTACCAGCAATGTTGCCAAACCGGGATCCGGTTTCGCGACAACGACTAAAAGCTTTACCTACGAAAGTACGTTCAACAAGGTGGCTACCGCCACGGATGCGCGAAACAAGATCACGAGCTACACCTACACCGCTCAGGGGTTACCGTTGTCTATAACCTCTCCCCTTGATCCCACGGCTGTAGCACCACAGACGACGTATGGATATACGGCTTACACACCAAGCGGATTCCCGACCTTCTATCTTCCCACCTCGCAGACGGTCAAGACAACGGCAACCAATTCGGTGACCACTGCAACGGCCTACAACGCGAGCAATCGGTATGTGCCTCTGACAAGCACCGTCGACTCCGGGGCGGGGAAGCTCAATCTCACGACCACGTTCACTTATGACGCCGTGGGCAATGTGACGCTTGTTGATGGACCGCGCACCGACGTCACAGACACGTTGGCGACGGCCTATGACAGCGAGCGCCGGCCGACGCAGACGACGAATGCGATTGGCAAGCAGACGCGAACTGCGTACGACCCCGACGGCAGGGCCATCAAAACCGCTGCGCAGATCGGAGCGCAATGGCTGGTGAGTTGCAGCCGCTACAGCGAGACCGGGAAAGTGACGCGAGCCTGGGGGCCCGCACAGACCGCTGCCGCTACCACGTGCCCCACTGAAGCTGCGCCGGTGCCGATCACCGATACGGCTTATGACGACCTTGATCGGGCGTTCCGCACCACCCAGTATCTGACTGCCGCCGAGGGTGGCAATCGTGTGACCGAAACCGTCTACAACGCCGACGATACCGTCAAGATCGTCAACAAGGCTGTAGGTACCGCCGTTGCCCAGGCATATGCGACCTACACCTACAACCCGAACGGGACCGTGCTGTCGTCGAAGGATGCCAAGAACAATTTGACGGCGTATCAATACGACGGATTTGATCGGCTTGGACGGATGTTCTTCCCGCTGCCCGCAACTCCGAATACTGCCAACGTCAATGACTACGAGCAGTATGCATACGACGCCAACAACAATCAGACCGGCATGCGAAAGCGCAATGGTCAGATCGTCAATCAAACATGGGACAATCTCAATCGACTTTTTGCCCGGACCTATCCAACCACGGCCGAGAATGTTCAATTCGCGTATGACTTGCGCGGACTGAAGACCGCGGCCCAGTACATGAGCGGCAGTCACACCGTGACATACGCTTGGGACAATGCGGGACGACAACTGAACACCGCCGCAGGCGGCAAGACATTGGTCTTCCAGTACGACGCAGCTGGCAACCGCATCCGGACGACATGGCCTGACGCGTTCTACACCACTGTCAGCTACGACGCCTTGAACCGGCCTGGTGCGATTCAGGAAAATGGCAGTGCCAGCCTCGCGAGCTACGCCTATGACGACCTGGGAAGGCGTACGACGGTCACATTGGGCAACGGCACGAGTGTCCAGCGGACCTACGACAACCAAGGTGCGCTAGCGACCTTGAAGAACTTCTTGGCCTCCACCGCCCAAGAAGTGCAATACACGTACATGCGCAACCAGATTCGAGAGCTTACGGGCGCGACCTGGAGCAACAACATCTATCAGTGGACTGGCGCAACACCTGGAACCCAGACCTATACTGCCAATGGGCTGAATCAATACACTGCGGCGACCGGCGTCATCCCGAGCTATGACGCCAACGGCAATCTCACTGGTGATGGCACGTGGACCTACACCTTTGATTTGGACAACCGCCTGCGGACTGCGAACAAGACGGGTCTCGCGGCTACTTTGAGTTATGACGCCGCAGGGCGCCTACGTCAGACCGCCATCGGAGCCACCACAGCGAATCTGCTCTACGACGGCGCGGCACTGGTGGCGGAGTACGACGCCGCCGGCACCACGGTGCTGCGCAAGTACGTGCATGGCGCAGGCACTGACGAGCCCATCGTTTGGTACGAGGGCGCTGGCACCACCGCCAAGAACTGGCTCTACAAGGACCACTTGGGAAGTGTCATTGCCACAGCGAATGGCGCGGGGGCGAGTACAGCTACTTACTCGTACGGACCGTTCGGCGAGCCCAATGTCAGTACAGGCCTTCGTTTCAGATACACCGGCCAGCAGCTCATCGGCGAGTTGGGCCTGTACTACTACAAGGCGCGCTTCTATTCGCCAGTTCTTGGACGATTCCTGCAAACAGACCCGATTGGATACAAGGACGACCAGAACCTCTATGCCTATGTGAAGAACAACCCAATCAATTCGATGGACCCCGCCGGAACGCTCTCTTTCCCACTTCACTACGCGATCACTTTGCTTGCGGGTCTGAATTCCGGGCTCAGCTTTGTGGACAGCGCGAGTTTGGCGTGGAATGCGATGGCTGTAGACTTTCGAGGCACTCAGGGCACCGACGCCATGATCACGCAGGGGCACTCGATGGCTGGCGTCAACTCGCAAGGGGTTTACGACACGCCGGGCGTTGCGCTGACCAATAGCCAAAACTACATCGCTGGGCAGATTTTTGCGGCTCGAAATGGAGCGCCCGAGGCATTGGGGAATGCAATACATTCGGCCCAAGACCAGTATTCCCCCTCGCACCAGTTTCAGGAATGGCGTGGCTTTGGAAGCGAGGGTATTTTTGGAACGCTTTCTCATGTCTTCGCGGATACGTTCCCGGGTTGGTCTAATCTCACCGGTGCGTATGACCGGACCGCAGGAATCATTCAGGGACAACGACTGAAGTAGATCATGACCCGCCTTCAATACCTCGTCCCCCTTGTTGGACTGATACTGGCGACAAGTTGGGCAGCAGAAATACTGACGGAGCCCCCGCAGTCATTTGTCTATGCGCTGGGTGTGGCCCCGAAGCCGGAGCGATTTCTACTTGTTCGCAGCGGCACTAAATATTGCGCGATTCGCTTTTTAGAGCTCTGGCGAGGTAATGACGCATCTGCGCCCACTTCCATGAAAAGTGGAGAGGAGACCTTCCGAGCGAAGTACGAATGGCACGAGTTGCACGTCATGCCCTCAGGCACGCGAGCGGAGGTTCAGCGCTCTGGAGTGAGCGAGGCTCGTCGCGAGAAACTGGCGGGTATCGGACGGCTCGCTTTTGGCGGGAGCGACGCGAAAGTGCGTTGCGCAGGGCTAGAGTTGAACTGGACGCCCCCTTCCACCGTTTATTTTTATACGGGCTCCAAGCCCAAGGATGTCGGAATCGAGCTTGCAACTTCAGATTGGAAGAATGTCGGCGAAATTCAAATAGATTCTCCGGCGCTGACGTGGTACCGCCTGGACCTCGGCAGACAGATGACTCTTATCCCGGAATAAAAAACCTTGGTAATTCTGAGGCCGATATGGTTCATGCTGCTCTATCTCCCTCGAGTGTTGGATTCCGCCGATCTTGCCCCTGGATTGCGGTGCGCCCTTGCGACTGAACCACTGGGAAGTCAGATCTAAACCAGCTTGCTGGACCGGTTGATCTCGAACTCGTCGGGTCGCTGATGCGCTGCACGCATGGATGGTCGCGCACCGCTTTCGTGCGACCGACGGCACTGCACCGGCCCGCTAAGTTTTAAAACCCGAGTAGCTCACTCTCGAATGAGTTCTTTCGTCTATCAGGGTTTTTATTTCGTTCCTTTTCTCCCGCAGCATCTGTGAACTTCAGTAAAGTTGATTCACAAAAATATTGGCGGCCAGCCTTAACCGAAAGGTGGAGTCCGCACATAGCTCAAGCCTGTGGCTCCATCGCGCAGGCTGCTTTGCACTGAGGAGTGGAGAGATCATGAATGATTTGAGTGTTGGGCCGACGCGCCAGCGTTCGCGTGCACGACGCACAGTCGCTGCTCGAGGGATATGCGCAGGCTTGCTGGCCCTTGCGGGATTTGCCGCAATCGCAGGTTCCGTGAGCTACACCTATGACGCTTTAGGTCGGCTGGCGACAGTCATCTACAACAACGGCACAACCACCACAACGATCAGCTACAGCTACGACGCTGCAGGCAATCGAACGTCGGTGGCAACCACTTCGCCGTAGTCCTCCCGCGAGTCTGTACCTCGTATCACCCATGCCGGGCGATGCGGGTTGATGTCGCGCGCAAGTAAGAAATCGAACCATCGAGGGAGTGCTCATGTTCAAGACAACACGAACGTTGATTGCTGGGGTTTGCATCGGACTGATTGCAGGCGGGCTCGCCTCGGCCGCGCAGATTCAGAGCGGACTGCCGCGTAAAGCGGCAGACGAATCGGTGGGTCAAAGGATCCGCTTGGGTGTTCCTACCGCCCTTTCAAAGGGAGCCGTGACGTCGAGCGCAAGGAGTGCTCCTGCAGGCGGCAGTCCCGTGACATTCGCCAGTGGTCAACCGGCGATCAAGTACCCGCCATGGGACTTGCCCAGTGCGAGCGACCCCATCCAGCGGCAGGCCAGTCCGGCCGGGAGTACCACGAGAAGTGCCACTGCAAGCGACAAGCAGTTCGCTCCTGCACCTGGCACCATTCGCGCCAACATGCCGCCGGTGAGCTTTGAAGAAGCGCAGCGGATCCTCAAGACGCGAGTTTTCCCTGCGAACCTCAACCAGGGTGTGTCCACGGTCACAAAGACCGTCAAGCCGGTCGACACGAAATCGAAAACAGCGGCCTCGTCGACGGCCTCGGCATCGCGCATCGGCGGGGATGCCAACCCGCTGGGCCCTGCATCGGTTGGAGAGCTCGCACGGTCTCTGCGCTATCACCCGGACCTGATCTATCAGTACGTCCGTAACAACATCGAGTACTACCCGACCTTTGGTGTGCAAAAGGGGGGCTTCGGCACGCTGCTCGACAATCAAGGATCCGCGCACGACCAAGCCACTCTGATGGTCGAGCTCCTGCGTGCCTCGGGCTTCACCGCCAGCTATGTACGCGGCATCGTCAAGGTCAGTGCTGCGGAGTTGAATGAATGGTGGGGAATCGACACCTCAAATGTGTGTGGGGTGCTTGGATTGTTCGGCCAAGCTCAAATCCCGATCTATCAGATCAATGCTACTAGTGCTGGCAACTGCCCAGGGCTGTCCGCCGCACTGACTGACGTCTCGTTTGAACACATCTGGGTCAAGACAAGTATCAACGGGACGACCTACTACTTCGATCCCAGTTACAAGCCGCACACTTTCAAGACGGGGATTGATCTCGCAAGCGCCACGACCACCGGCTACAACGCGGCGACGTACCTTAGCTCTGCGCAAAGCGGTGCAACGGTCACCGCGGACTATGTGCAGAACATCAGTCGCACGAACATCCGCAACAACCTGACGACCTACGCCAACAATCTGGCGACCTACCTGCGCGCCAACAAACCCGCGGCCACGCTGGACGATGTGGTCGGTGGCAAGACCATCGTGCCGTTCTACGGCGCACTTCGCGATACGGCATTGCCGCGGCAGAACACAGGATGGGGCACGGAGGAATGGACCGATATCCCCAACAATTACAAGATCACCCTACGCGTTCAGTACCAGGGCATCGACCAGACTTTCACTTCCGACGCCATCTATGGCAAAAGATTGACGATCAGCTTCAATCAGCAATTCGGTGCTAACGGTGCCGCGCTCAAGTTGGACGGCGTCCTGGTTGGATCTGTGGGGCTGGCGGCTCCTTTGGGCACAAATAAGCCGATCACTTTCACGGTGACCCATAACGCGTATACGTCGACATGGGCGAACCATAGTTTTACGCAGCAAATCAGAGCCGGCGATGCCACGAGTGGCACGACCTATCTCATCGCCAACGGCTGGGGTGCGGCTGGTCGTGGTCCTGCGGAAAACTATCGACGCATCCAGGCCGACCTGCGCGCTAGTGGCGCCGCCGACTCGTCTGAGTCGCTGCTCGGTTCGACGTTGGCAGTCATCGGTGCGCAGTGGATTGCACAGAACACGCAAGCGGGCTACGTGAGCGAGAGAATCGCTGATACGGTGTTTCTGCACCAGCATCAGGTGGGTATCGTGGGCTATTACAACAACGCCTACGTTGATCTGCCCAGCAACGTCCTGGCAGTCACAAATTTGGCAGGCAATGCCGACAAGGAAAGCGCCGCTTTTGCCAACTGGGGCATGCATCTAAGCATCTTGGAGTCGACCGCCGTCCAGCAGACGACGGGAGTTTCAGCGGTGTCGACGGTCAAGCTCGTTGACATCGCATCGGCTGCCGGGCAGCGCATCTACAACGCCACGTCGGCCAACTATGCGAGCGCCGTGCAACCCAACTTGGTGGGATGCAGTGCGCACCTGGGGAATTTCAACAGTTACTTGTCCTCTGGACTGAGATTGATTCTGCCAGCCCGATGCGACAACGGGGAGGGAAGCTGGCACGGCGCGGGGTACTTCACGGTCGGCTCCGGCCTCTATCTCGGGTCGATCATCAGCGACGGTCTGTCGGGAGGTTACGGTGTAGTGCCACAGGCGCCGGTATTCACGAACTACAACGTTGGCTTCAACATGCCATCGACGCCGTCCATCGTGAACTACTCGGGTTCCGTGTATGGCGATCCGGTCGACATGGTGGCCGGCAACTTTCTTTACGACCACGAAGATATCAATGTGGGAGTGGGAAGCTTCCCGCAGAGTCTCTCCTTTAAGCGCCTCTACAGTTCCGGCATGCGCAACAAGAGCGGGTCTATGGGCAAGGGCTGGACGCACAACTTCGATGCCACTGCCGCTGTGAGCTCGGATGGTTTCCAGGCCATGGGAGAGGACTCCGCGCTAGACGCGGTCGGCACATTGGTCGAGCAAAAGGCGTCCTTTGACCTGCTGTTGAACCCCGCGCGACCTATTGCCAATCTGGTGGCGGCAACCCTTGGCCAGCGTTGGTTTGGCGATCAGTTGATCGACAACACCGTCATCGTTACGCAAGGCCTCAACGGCGAAGTCTTCGTCAAATTGCCCGATGGCTCATACAACCCGCCGCCGGGCAAAGCAGTGAAGTTGATCAAGAACGCGGATAGCACCTATAGCTACCAGGCAGTGAACCGTTCGGTCTTGAAGTTCAACACGGCGGGCAAGGCCGAGAGCTTTTCTGATCCAAGCGGGCTACAGGCCAAATACGCTTACACGGGAGCCGATCTCACCAGCATAACCAATAGTCTTGGGCGTACGCTGACCTTCACGAATACGAGTGGGAAGATCACCCAGGTGAGCGACGGCACGCGCGTTGTCAAGTATGCATACGATGCCTCTACATCGAATCTGACGACCTTCACTGACAGCCTGAACCAGAACACGACCTACACATATGCTCTCCCAGGGCAGATGACGAAGCTCTTCTATCCGAGCTTCCCGACAGTGGCGGCAGCGACCAATGTCTACGACAGTCTGGGCCGGGTGCAGACCCAGACCAATGCGCGCGGCAAACTCTACGACTACTACTTTGCCGGCTTCCGCACCGAAGAGATCGGGCCGGGTGGAGTTGCAAGAACCAACTACATCGACGCCCAGGGCAATACCATCCAGTCCAGCACACCGATTGGCAACTGGACGATCAACACTTACGACGGTCAGTCTCGCTTGATCAGCAAGCAGTTGCCCGAACTCAACGTCATTCAGTACGCCTACGATGATGCTTCTTGTGCAGGTGTGGACAAAATCTGCACGCACAACGTTAAAACAACCACAAGCGTCGGCAAACCCGGATCGAGTCTTGCGAATCGGGTCCAGAGCTTCACTTACGAGAGCTCCTTCAATAAGGTGGCCACGGCGACCGATGCACGCGGCAAGGTCACCAGCTATACGTACACCGCGCAGGGCCTGCCGCTGACCGTTACGTCTCCGGTGGATGCTGCAGGTGTTGCGCCACAGACCAGCTACACCTACGTGGCCTACACACCCAGCGGTTTCACCACTTTCTATCTGCCAGCTACGCAGACGGCAAAGACCACATCGACCAACTCGGTGGTGACCGCTACAACCTACGATGCAGCCAACAAGTACGTGCCCGCCACCAGTGTGGTCGACTCCGGCACCGGCAAGCTCAACCTCACAACGACCTTCACTTACGATGCCATCGGCAACCTGACGGTGGCCAATGGTCCGCGTACTGACGTTACCGATACAGTCACTACGGCCTATGACACGGAGCGACGTGCTATTCAGGTCACTGATGCCGCGGGTAAGCTGACCAAAACAACTTACGACAAGGATGGACGTCCCACTATCACGGCGGCTCAGATCGGAACGCAATGGCTGGTCAGTTGCAGCCGCTACAGCGAGACGGGCAAGGTCACGCGCGCCTGGGGGCCGGGCCTGACGGCGGCAGCCAGCACCTGTCCGGCAGAAGCCGCGCCGGTGCCCATCACCGACACCGCCTACGACGATCTGGACCGCGCCTTCCGAGTGACGCAGTATGTGCCTGCGGCCGATGGAGGCGATCGCGTCACCGAGACGGTCTACAACAACGACGACACAGTCAAGATCGTCAAGAAGGCGGTGGGCACAGCCATCGCGCAGAACTACGTCGAATACGCGTACACCCCGAACGGCAATGTCGATTCCAGCCGGGATGCCAAAAACAATCTGACGGTCTATCAGTACGATGGCTTCGACCGCTTGGCCAGAACTTATTACCCGCTGCCCGATAACCCGGGCTGGGGCAACGCGGACGACTATGAAGAGAACTCTTACGATCCCAACGACAACTTCACGGTGCTTCGCAAGCGCAGCACCCAGACGATCACCCAGACCTGGGACAACCTCAATCGGTTGACGGCGCGTACCTATCCAGCGGTGGCCGACAACGTGACGTTCGGCTACGACCTGCGCGGTTTGCGCACCTCGGCGCAGTTTGCCAATGGTAGCCATGCCATCACCTATGCATGGGACAACGCCGGGCGCCAATTGAGCACGACTGCGGGTGGCAAGACGCTGTCCTACCAGTACGACCTGGCTGGCAACCGCATTCGCACCACCTGGCCCGATGCATTCTTCACGACGACCAGCTATGACGCGCTGAACCGCCCAGGCGTCATCAAGGAGAACGACACTGTCAATTTGGCCAGCTATGCCTATGACGATCTGGGCCGGCGCACGACGGTCACGCTGGGCAACAGCACTACCGTGCAGCGCACTTACGATGCCCAGGGCGCGATGGCCACGCTGAAGAACTTCCTGTCCTCCACGGCGCAGGAAGTTCAATACACCTACGTGCGCAACCAGATCCGCGAGCTCAAGAGCGTGACCTGGAGCAACAACATCTATCAGTGGACGGGAGCGGCGCCGGGCACGCAAAGCTACACGGCCAACGGGCTGAACCGATACACGGCGGTGGCGGGCGCGGCCATCGGCTACGACACCAACGGCAATCTCACAACCGACGGCACGTGGACCTATGGCTATGACCTGGACAACCGGCTGAAGACGGCAAGCAAGACCGTCGCGCCTGCGGTAAGTGCAGCGCTGAGCTATGACGCGGAAGGGCGCCTGCGGCTGACGACCATCGGCGCGGTGGGGACGAACCTGCTGTACGACGGCGCGGCCTTAGTGGCGGAGTACAACGCGGCAGGCACGGCGGTGCTGCGCAAATACGTGCACGGACCTGGCGTCGATGAACCCATCGTCTGGTACGAGGGCGCAACGGCCACGGCCAAGAACTGGCTGTATGCGGACCATCTGAGCAGCATCGTCGCAACTGCGAATGGCACTGGGGCGAGCACTGCAACCTACACCTATGGGCCGTTTGGTGAGCCCAACGTGACGACGGGACTGCGGTTCCGCTACACGGGCCAGCAACTGATTGGAGAGCTAGGTCTCTACTACTATAAGGCTCGGTTCTACTCACCTAAGCTGGGGAGATTCCTGCAGACAGACCCTATTGGTTATAAGGACGACCAAAATCTATATGCATATGTTGGGAATAACGCGGTAAATCGAGTTGATCCAACGGGACTCGCATCTGTGTCATATCCGACTAGGGAGGCTGCGAGCATTGCCGCTGGACGGGACGTCGCGGCTCGGACATTGTATGACTACGGAAATAGAGAGTACGGCACTTATACATACGAAAACGAAGGCGGCTTTCGATACGCGCCGCCAGTGGTAGGAAGTGCGTTTGCGGTATCTGCTGCAGCTTTTAATTCACTAATGTCGCAAATCCCGGCGAGCGCTCATGGGACTATTGAAATGGTGCACTCCCATCCTCCGCCCTCAACAGGAAGTGTTCAAGCTCCCTCGCCCACTGACTATGGGTCGGCAGCAGTTCTACCCACAGGAATGGGGGTTCTGGGGTTGACAAACGGCGCGGTTTATTCTTTCTTGGGTGGGACGGGCCTGATTCCCTCTCCGGCAGGACCAATTCCAGCTACTCGCGCAGAGAATGCGCCAGATCTTCGTAATTTGGCGGGGCCTTCCTCTCTGCTAAATCCGTTTAGATTCAATTCTCCGCCGCCCTTTTATTCGCGTTGGTGATTGCATATGATTATTTTAAGGATATTTAAATATTCATTGTTCGCTGCGATTTTTGCAGTTATCTCGAATGTATGCGCTCAAGAAATTGGGAAAATTTCGAACGAAGTCAAGGTCGATGAATTCAAGTGTGTAATTTTGATTTACGATCAGAGCGTCCGAAATGCTGGCTCATACGTTGGGAGATGGCGAGGAGAGTTATTTTTCCTTGAAACGAAAATGCTTGGTGTTGGACCAATCTTGCTGAGAAAAAAGGAAATTGGCGACGAGTTGGAAATCTATGCGCCCTCGAAAATTTCGTCTCAATGCAATTCCATGGAATTGAGTTTTGAGCGAGTGGAAAAAAAATTTCCCCATGCTGTGGCTGGACTAACCTCCGTCAAGCCGATCGATTTCCTAAGACTTGAAGCCTCCTTGCTCCCTGGGAAAGGAGAATTTGGAAAAAATAATCTTTCGGTGAGGGTTTATAAAAAAAATCTGGAGACCGAAGATTTTGTTATGTATCGAGCAGATAATTTTCAAGAAATCCTTGGGCAAGCCGAGGCCAACTCAAAGGAGTTGAACGGTTTTGCTCGAAAATTTTGTCAAATTGTAAATGGAAACGGAATGTACGCAAATATGATTGAAGGGTGTATCTTAAGCACGAAGGGTCAATGAAGAATTCGACATTGATCTACGGCTTCTATTTTCCAAACTCAAAAAATATATGGGAAAATCAAGCAGGCTCAAAAACCCGCCCGTGGCGTGGAGATGGAGGATCGATGGATTCACTTTGCTGGAGCTTCTAGTTGTCTTGGTCATCATTGGCCTGCTCGTTGGCATCGTGGGCCCACGTTTGTTCGGCAACGTTAGTAAATCTGAAGTCACCACAGCCAAAGCCCAGATCGACATCCTGAGCAAAGCCCTCGATCAATTCCGCCTCGATGTCGGCCGCTACCCCAATAGCCAGGAGGGCCTGGTGGTCCTGGTCACCCCCGTTCCCAGCGAGTCGCGCTGGCGTGGCCCCTACCTGCGCAAGGACGTTCCGCTCGATCCGTGGGGCCTGCCTTACCAGTACAAATACCCCGGCAGCAAGCAGCTCGACGACTTCGACCTGTACTCTTTCGGCGCCGACAAAGCCCCGGGCGGGACCGGCGACAACGCGGACATCGGGCGCTGAGGCGCCTGTCTGCCCATTTTCCGCATGGCCACTTTCAAGGTGCGCGGCGTGACCGCCCAAGGCGAACTGCAATTGCGGTCGATCAACGCCGGCAGCCGAGCGGAAGCTGAGCAGTCCGCACGCCAAGGCGGTCTG
The DNA here is from genome assembly GCF_030815625.1 of Variovorax sp. W1I1. Lineage (NCBI taxonomy): Bacteria > Pseudomonadati > Pseudomonadota > Betaproteobacteria > Burkholderiales > Comamonadaceae > Variovorax > Variovorax sp. W1I1. The sequence continues at coordinate 6,953,188 of NZ_JAUSWZ010000001.1, forward strand.
CGTGTCCTGGACATCCAGGGCGACCAGTTCCTGCGCCCCGCGCTTTTCACCTCTGCCAGCGCCCGCTTCGACCTCGCCCTCTTCGCCCACGAACTCGTCGCGCTGCTCAGCGCCGGCCTGTCTCTCATCGAAACCCTCGAAACCCTTTCCGAACGCCAGGAAGGCACCACGCGTGCAGGCTCCGTCTTGAATGACCTCGTGCGTCGCATGCAGGAGGGCCAATCCTTCTCCAGCGCGCTCAGGACCTTCCCAGCCATCTTCCCCGAACTCTTCATCGCCTCCATCGCCGCGAGCGAGCAGACTGGCGAAATCGTGCCCGCCCTGCAGCGCTACCTGCGCTACCACGAGCAACTGGGTGTCATCCGCCAGAAGATCATCAGCGCCTCCCTGTACCCAGCCATGCTTTGCGCGGTCGGTGCCGCCGTTGCGCTGTTCCTGCTGTGCTTCCTGGTCCCACGCTTCAGCCGCGTCTACGAAGGCATGGAAGACAAGCTGCCCCTCGCATCGCGCTGGCTCATGCAATGGGGCCTCTTCGCCAGTGAGCACTGGGTGCTTATCGCAAGCCTGCTGGTTGCCGCGGCCGTGGCGTTGCCCCTCATGCTGACCCGCCCGAGCGCACAGGCCCGCATCGGCGCTGCACTGCAAACCAGCCGCTGGATCGGCGGGCGAATCAAGCTGATGCAGCTCTCGCGCTTCTATCGCTCGCTCGGCCTCCTGCTGGGCGGTGGCATCCCTGTCGTCAAGGCCATGCACATGGCGCAGGGCCTGCTTCCCGTTCGCCTGCAACCCGCCGCCCTGTCGGCGACGCTGGAGGTCACCCAGGGCCGAAGCCTGAGCGACAGCCTGCAGACCGCCGCATTGACCACCCCTGTCGCGCTGCGCCTGCTCCGCGCGGGCGAACGCAACGGGCAGATGGCCGAGATGCTCGAACAAGCAGCTGCCTTTCATGATAAGGAAATCGCGCATTGGATCGACCGTTTCGCCAAGCTCTTCGAGCCGGTGCTGATGCTGGTCATCGGCCTGGCCATCGGTGGCATCGTGGTCATGTTGTATCTGCCCATCTTCGAGCTCGCGGGGAGCCTCGGATGAATGCCGAGAACGTTGCGCACGTTGACGAACCCCCCGCCCTCGATTGGCTGACTACGGCATTGCTGAAAGAAGCCGCAGTCGAAGCCACGACGCAGGGTGAACCGATGCTGGTGACGCTGCAACGCCTGAGTCAGCGGACACCCGATGAGGTGCTGTGGGCAACAGCGCAACGCAGTGGGCTCCCGGCGTTGACCTTGGCCGAACTGGAGGCGATGACACCGGACTTCTCGTTCGTGAGCTACGGCGAGTGCCTGGAGCGTGAATGCCTGGTTGCTGCCGACGAGCAGGGCATGCGCCACTTCGTGAGCAGCAATCCGCTCGACGATGCCCTCTACACCTGGGCTACCCACAGGATCGAAGGCTACTTCCGGTTGGCCTTCTCCCACCCCCTCGAACTCAAGGCGATGCTCTCACGCCTGGAGGCGCACCAGCAAGCGATCTCGCAAGTCATACGCCTGGAGCAGGCGGTTGCGCTACAGGGCACCGGCGGCGAGAGCGAAGAAATCTCCCTGCGCTCCATCTCCCGCGACGAGAGCCAGGTCGTGCGGCTGGTCAACTCGACCCTCTACGACGCCCACAAGAACGGCGCGAGCGACATCCACTTCGAGAACACCCCGATGGGCCTGGTCATCAAGTACCGCATCGATGGCGTGCTGGGCGCCGCGCGGCAGCTGCCCGATGTGAGCCTGGCCGAACAGGTGATCTCCCGCGTCAAGGTGATGGCGGAACTGGACATCGGCGAAAAGCGCATCCCGCAGGATGGCCGCTTTGCCGTGAACATCGGCGGGCGCGAGATCGACTTCCGCGTCTCGGTGATGCCGGGCCTCTTCGGAGAAGACGCCGTGCTTCGGATCCTGGACAAGCAGTCGCTCACGGCCGAGCTCGCGCAGCTCAGCCTGGATCTGTTGGGCATCGAAGCCCGTGCGCAGGACACCATCCGCCGGCTCGCGAGCCAACCCTACGGCATGTTGCTTGTCACCGGGCCGACCGGCTCGGGCAAGACCACCACGCTCTACGCCACGCTCAGCGAAATCAACCATGGGGATGACAAGATCATCACCATCGAAGATCCAGTGGAGTACCAACTGCCGGGCGTGCTGCAGATCCCCGTCAACGAGCGCAAGGGCCTGACCTTCGCCAAGGGCCTGCGCTCCATCCTTCGCCACGACCCCGACCGCATCCTCGTGGGCGAAATCCGCGATCGCGAAACCGCCGAGATCGCGGTGCAGGCCGCGCTCACGGGGCATCTGGTCTTCACCACGGTCCATGCCAACAACGTCTTCGACGTGCTCAGTCGCTTCCGACACATGGGCGTCGACGCCTACAGTTTCGTCACGGCCCTGAACGGCGTGGTGGCCCAGCGTCTCGTGCGGATCAATTGCCTGCATTGCCTCGAGCCGTACGCACCGGATGACGAGTTGCTGCGTCTTTCGGGCGTGACGCGATCCGCGCTGGCGGGCGGGTCGCTCCAGCGTGGCAGGGGATGTGCCCATTGCCGAGGCACTGGCTACAAGGGCCGCAGGGCCCTGACCGAGGTCCTAGTCATGAATGACGAACTGCGGGAACTGATCCTGCAGCAGGCTCCCATCTCCAGGCTCAAGGAGGTGGCGCGTGTGCACGGCATGGCGTCCATGCGCGAAGAGGCGCTGGCGGCTGTGAAGCAGGGCCAAACCACCCTGCAGGAAATCAACCGTGTCACCTTTGTGGAGTAGCCCCTTGTTCCGCATCCACCTGGCGGCTGACGCGTTGATGGCCTGCGAGGTGCATGCGCAACGTGGCAGCCGACGTGTCGTGCGCAAGGTGAAACTCCCCTTCCCCGCAGGAGAGAGAACGGCCGCGATGCAATCGCTGCGTGAATGGATGGCCGCAGGGACGCAGACGGAGACCGTGGCCCTCTCGGCTCTGCGCCGCACATCGCAGGAATGGGTATTGGGCATTGCCGACGTGCGCTATCTGCTTTTGCCATGGACACCCGACCTGGCCGACAAGGCTTTGAGGTCGGCCTTCGCCAATGCCTTGTTCGAGCAGCAGTTCAAACAAGACCCGAATCTCTATGACGTTCGCTTTGCCAAGGCGGCGTACGGAGGCACGCAACTGGCTGCGTTCATCTCTCACGCACTGTTGACCGAACTCCAGTCACACGCCGATGCCTGCAAGATTCGACTCAGCAGCGTCGCGCCCAGTCTTGCCACGGTATGGGATCGCTTTCATGCCGTGATCCAAAAGGAATGCGGCGTTGTGCATATGGTCGATGGCGACCGGCAGATCGTCGTTCGGCATGCCAAGGGCCAGATGACCGATATCCTGTTCCGGCCCTTCGACGCGGGGCATCAAGATGACGCATCATCGGCACATGAGCCTGGCGGCAGTTCGCGCGTCTTCCCTGTCAGGCCTCTGGGCTACCTATCCGCGGATACTGCACTTGCGTTGGCGGATGGCGACGGGTTCCTGTCGACACAGGACGCAGCCTACGCGTTCGCTCTGTGCGGAGTGTTTTGATGGCGAGAGGATCAACGCTAGGGCTGGACTTCGCGCCCAGGTCACCGTGGCGAACGGTGACCATCGTGTGCTTGGCGCTCGGCGTGATGGGCAGCATCGCGGCGCTGTGGCATCGGCATCACCTGCTTGAGCGGCGAGCGCTTGCGGTATCGCGGATCGAAGCTGTGCAACGACCAACGGCCGGTACCCCGCCATCACGTCCGGCCCTGGTACGACCGGAGGCTGTGATCGAAGCGGATCGTTTGGTCGCCGGCTTGCAGCGACCTTGGGAACCGATGCTGAATGCTTTGCAGGCATCCCTCAGGGACGACGTGATCGTCAACCGCGTGCAGCCGGACACGGACGCCTTCAAGTTGCGCATATCCGGGCAGGCCGACAGCAGTCAGGCTTTCGTCGAGTTCGTTCAGCGTCTGCAAGGAGATGCCTTGTGGCGAGCGGTCGAACCTCTGTCCGAGGCCAAGCAATCCGACAACGCGGCGCCCGACGGCAAGCCAGTCGTCTTCCAATTGACTGCAGAGTGGAGGCGACCGTGAGTGCGCGAAGCATGAGCTTGAACGATGCACTTGCGCGCGCACGCTGGACAGCGCGCCTGGCCTGGGAGGGAGCAGCCTGGCCGGAGTTTTTGGCCATTGCGGTTGTCGGTTTTGCACTGGGTCTTGTGTTTTGGGTGAATCGCCCGCTGCACCAGGAGGTGCGTGCACTTCAGGCTAGCGTGGCGACAGTCACACGTGACCAAGCCGCGATCACCCTCGATACTTCGTCGATTGGCACCGGCTCTGGACAGGGGAGCGCAGGATTCGTCACCGACTTCCTGGCATTTTTGCCCTCCGTGGGCATGCGCGAGCAACAACTGCAGACGCTTCACAGCCTCGCCGGCGAAAGCGGTGTGGCGTTGTCGCGTGTGGAATATGGTCACAGCAACCTGGAACATCTGCCTGGTCGCCGGATGACAATGCAACTCACGGTGCAGGCAGAGTACGCGGCCTATCGCAAGTTCCTGCACAACATGCTCGTGGCCATGCCCAACCTGAGCATCGACCGGGTGACCGTGGAGCGAGTGCCCGGACAGGTTGGCTTGGCCGCGAGGCTCAATGTTCGGGTCGAAGCCAGTCTCTACTATCGAACTGCAGCAACAGGTGGTGCATCTTGAAATCGCCTTCTCTTTCCAAGCCGCTGCAGGCCGCACTGCTGATGACGGCGACTCTGACGGCCATCGCATTGCTCAAACCCGAGGCGCTGGATGCGTCTGTGGCCGACGTTGGCCCCGAGCGTGACGCACCGACCCAGACGGCTGACGCACGCCGTCCCCCGGCACCTTGGGTGCGCTTGGCGGGTGAGGAGTGGAAGCCGTCGGATGCCGAATTGCGGAGGGCCGTCGATGCTGCCGCCGCAGCAGCCCCGCCTGTTGCGCCACCTGCGCCTGTCGTGGAGGCTCCGAAGCCTGTGGCGCCCGATCCCTCGCTGGTCTATCTCGGGCGCATCGAACAGGATGGCCGCCGCTATGTATTCCTGGGGCGTGGGGCCGATCCCCAGGTGGTCGAGATCGGCGGCCTGGCCGATCCCCAGTGGAGGGTCGAGAAAGCCACTGCGACAGAGGTCCAACTACGCTACCTGCCCCTGAACGAAATCCGCTCGATTCCCGTCGCGGCTGTGCAATGAAAAACAAGAATTCCGTGACGTCGGTGATACCGAAGCTGGCCACATTGGCCGCTCTCCCTTTGCTGCTCGGTCTCCTGTCTGGGTGCGCCGCCTATCTCGAAGAACGCCGTGCCGACCAACTGCTCGCTGAAGGCAATACCGATGCGGCGCTGGTCATGTTGTCGCAGTTGGCCAAGACCGACCCCACCGGGTACAGGCTCAGGTACCTTCAGGTCCGGGATGGCCATCTGCGCGACATGCTGCAGAAGGCCAGGCGGCTCGCAAACGAAGGCAAACCCGAGAGCCTGGCTGCAGCCGAAGAGGGCTACCGCGCGATGCTGCGGTTGGACCCGCAGAACGAGGCCGCAATCGCAGGTCTGGCGGCGCTGGAGCGCGGTGTGCGAGAAACCCAGCAAATGGCGCAGGCGAGCCAGTCCCTGAAGAATGGCGATACGGCTGGTGCTGCCCGATCCCTATCGGCGGTGCTTGCGGAAAATACTTCACAGCCCGAGGCCCAGAGGCTCCTGCAGGGCATCGAGCTCGCGAGAAACCGTGGCCTCACCTCTGACCCCGTCCTGTCCGACGCTCTCAAGAAGCCCGTCACGCTGGAGCTCAGAGACGTCGGTATCCAGACGGCGCTGGAAATCCTGTCGCGCACATCGGGCGTCAACTTCGTCCTCGACAAGGACGTCAAGAGCGACATCAAGACCACCATCTTCGCGAAGAACACATCCGTTGAGGATGCGTTGAACCTTGTGCTGCGAACCAGTCAGCTCAACAAGAAAATCTTGAACGAGTCGACCTTGTTGATCTACGCCGACACCGACGAGAAGAAGAGGCGCTACGAAGACCTGACGATGCGTACCTTCTACCTGAAGAATGCGGACCCCAAGAGGATGCAGGAGATGGTCAAGGCGCTGATCTCGCCAAAGTCCATGTATGTCGACGACCGCTTCAAAATGATGGTGGTGCGAGACAACCTCGACGTCATTGCGGCCGTCGAACGACTGGTCGCCTCCTACGACATCGCCGATCCCGAGGTGCTGTTGGAAGTCGAGATCCTGGAGGTCAACTCCAATGGCTTGCTCAATGCAGGCATTCAGTACCCGGACCGCCTGAGCGCCAGTGTCTTGGGCAAGGCCGGGCTGGCTGGACAGTTGTCGGTCAATGAAATCAGAAACCTCAACAGGGACAACTTTCAGCTGTTCTTGCCCGACCCGCTGTTGGTTCTGAACCTGAAGCAGACGAGCACCGATGCGAAAACGCTGGCCAATCCCCGCATTCGCGTCACCAACAGACAGAAAGCCAAGGTCCTGATCGGCGACAAAGTGCCGGTGATCACCACCACCACGAACCAGACCTCTAGTGCATCGATGGAGTCGGTCAATTACCTGGACGTGGGGCTGAAGCTGGAGGTTGTTCCCGAGATTCACATCAACGGCGAGGTGACGATTGCCATCGACCTGGAAGTCAGCAACGTGGTCAAAGAGGTTCGCTCGACGACCGGTCTGCTTGCCTACCAGATCGGGACGCGCAACGCCAGCACCATGCTGCGCTTGCGCGACGGCGAGACGCAAGTGTTGGCAGGCTTGCTCAAGGATGAGCAGAACACCAACTCGGCTGGCATTCCGGGCCTAGGGACCGTACCGGGTGTCGGTCGCCTGTTCTCGAATCAGACCAACACCAGCGGGCGCTCCGAGATCGTCCTGTTGATCACGCCGCGGATCGTGCGTGCCATGCCGACGCCGCCTGCCTATGTCGTCGAATTTCCATCTGGTACCGCGGACAACGCCTCCGTCCGGCCCATGCGATTGACGCCCAGCGGTCAGTACAGCGGTAGCGACGCGCAATTGACCCAGAGTCCTGGTGTATCCGGAACGCCCGAGGGAATGCTTGCTGGAGCGAAGGCTACTTCATTCGCCGGCGGCTTGCCCATCGTTCCAGCGATTCCTGTCGTGGACTTGCGCGTTCCCGATCGCGTGCAACTGGCGGCCAATTTCAATCTCACCGTCAACTACGCGATGCCCTACGAGTCGATCGAGTTCGACCTGGTCATGGACCAGCCGGGCGTAGAACTGACGCAGCCTGCCAAAGATGCAGAGGGTGCGCAGGTGCAAACCGCGCAAGCGGGACAGATCATCCATGTGAGTGCAGGAAAGCGGACACAACCGGGCCCGGTGGTCGCTGTGATCGCAATGAAGGCCGCCAAGATGCCGGCGTCACCGATCAGCGTTTCTGTCCAAAATCTTCGAGTGAAGGGTGCAGACGGCGCCGACCTCCCTGCTGCAGTTACCTTGCCCAAGCAGTTCACAGTACACCGATGAAGAAGGCCCGCGGGTTCACGCTGATCGAGATGATGGTCACCGTGGTGCTGGTGGGCATTCTGGCGTCCGTCATTGTGCCGCTCACGGAGATGGCAATCCAGCGTGGGAGAGAGCAGGACCTGCGTGTGGCACTTCGTGAGATCCGAGGGGCGATCGATGCCTACAAGCGTGCGGGCGACGAGGGGCGGATCTATCGTTCGGCGACGACGACCGGCTATCCCGCGACGCTGGATGTCCTGGTAGAAGGGGAGCCTGATTTGAAGGATCCGGCGCATCGGAAGATCTTCTTTTTGCGCCGTGTGCCGCGCGATCCGATGAATGCGGACATAAAGCTCGCGCCAGCCGCCACCTGGGGCAAGCGGGCCTATGCAAGCGAAGCCGATCGCCCCAAAGAAGGAGACGATGTGTACGACATCTATTCGCTCAGCAGGCGAACCGGTCTCAATGGCCTGCCCTATACGCAATGGTGAGCAAGTTGAAAAAGAGACGCGGATTCACACTGATCGAGTTGCTGGTGGTCATGGCCATCGTCTCGGCATTGCTCAGCATCGTGGTTCCACGGTACATCCACAAGGTCGATGTCGCGAAAGAGGCTGCACTGAAGGAGAACCTGGTGGGGCTGCGCATCGCACTCGACCAGTACTACAGTGACAAAGGGGTGTATCCGGAGAAACTTACCGACTTGGTCGCCCAGCGCTACTTGAGGCTGCTGCCGATGGATCCCGTGACAGAACGCCGGGATTCCTGGATCGCTTCTGTTCGCGAGGAAGAAGGTGGCAAGAAGGTCGTTCACGACGTGCACAGCGGGGCAGCCGGAAATGCCTTGGATGGAACTGCGTACAAGTCCTGGTAGCCCCATGGGATCAAGGCACCAACGGTATCGCCAGCGAGGGGTGGGATACATCTTCATGTTGCTGGCGGTGTTCCTTTTGTCCTTGGGCGTTGGCAAGGCGGTGGACGTCTATTCGACAAGCGCGCAAAGGGCGCGAGAGGACGAGTTGGTGCATGTAGGCTCCCTGTATCGGGAGGCTATCAAGGACTACTACCTGAGTGCCCCTAACGGACAGCATCGGTATCCGCTGCAACTCGAAGATCTCCTGAAGGATTCGCGGCACTTGGTGACGCGTCGCTACCTGCGTCGGCTGTACCAGGACCCGATGACCGCCAAGATGTTCACTCCGCTTCTCTCCCCTCAAGGTGGAATTTGGGGCGTGGCGAGCACTTCGTCTCGTGCACCAATCCGAGCAATGACTCCCGCAGGGGTGATCTTGAAGCAACCACCTGCGCAACACTATTCGGACTGGCAATTCGTATACGACGGGACCTGACTCGACCGCAGTGGCCATCGCTAGCGTCGAGTGGATGACAGCACAGAGGGCCATGCGGTCGCGGCTGGGGCGAGTATGTGGTTTTAGGTCCCATTCTCTCTTGCGCAGAGGTAAGGTCGAGGTATTGAGCAGGCCAGCATCCATAACCGACGCGCATAACCGGAGCATCAGGTGTGATGAGTTGAATTTCGCGTTGTTCTGCAGTTTCGGTTGGCCGCAAGCTTGTTCACCTAGTCATCGAGTCGCGCGATAATCTAACCAAGATCGGCTGAGTGCACCCAATTTGCGTTGCGCCGGTCTGGATGGTCTGGTGTACCTGAAGGTGTACCCATAGAGCCGGAACAGAGACTGAAAGCAAGTACTGGTGCAGGTCGCGAACGATTTTTCGATTCCGCCCCAGCTTTAATTGGGGTTTTGGCTGCTCAGCCAGTCTCGCAGAATCAACGACTTACCGCTGCGAGCCACGGTTTGTGATTCGATTCCAAGTTTCCTTGCTTGCTTCCACTTCTCGTCTTAAAAGGCGTGTCCTGCAAGCTTGGATATCTGATCTTGCTGGCCCCTTGGATGCGCGAGTTCGCCTTTGCGAGCCTAGCCCGTCAACGCCTGTGTGGATCTTCCGCAGCTTGTCCCGCTGTTTTCGCGATTTAGTTGCCTCAATCGCGAACCATGTCGCCACCTCTATTAATCCTACGATCCCTGCTTTGAAAATTGCAGGACAAGGGGTTCCGTTGGGCCGTCTTAGACGGAAATTACTGCGTTAGCTGGGCCAATTCTCGGCAGCAATCTGAAGGAGCGTTTCTCATTGAGTCGTGCTCCAACACCAAAATCGCAGCGGCGAGATCTTCAAGTGCTGTGCCGACCGCTTTGAAGACGGTCCGCCCACACCCTGTGGATCGCGCCATCACCTTTCCGGCAGCTAGGTCGGCCAACGTGCCTGCCGTGTCCCGCGCTTCGAATACACCGCGCGACATAGGCCCCAGCAGATCGCCGCTCTTCAACAACGCCTCCTGGGTATCAACGAAAAGCCGGGCACCCGCGAAGCAGGCGTCGTCGGCTTCCCGCATGTGCGGGGTGAAGCTGCCGATCAGATCGAGGTGGCCTTGCGCACGCAGCCATGCGCCTCGCACTACGGGCTGCGTGGCCAGCGTCGCACAGCTCACGATGTCGGCATTGGCCGCGGCCGCGGCCAGATCGAGTGCCACGACGGCGTCGATGTCCTGCGCCCGAAGCCGCGCGGCCAGTGCCGTGGCTGCCGCTTCGTCTCGGTCCCACAGCGCGATGCGATCGATGGGCCGCACGGCGCGATAGGCCTCCGGCAACAGGCTGCCGACACGTCCGCAGCCGACCACGAGCAGGCTTCGCGCGTCCGCAGGTGCGAGGTACGAGGCGGCAAGCGCCGACGCCGCCGCCGTGCGCCGGGACGTGATCTCGTTGCCGTCGATTTGCGCCAGGGGCTCTCCCGTGCGCGCGTCGTAGAGCATGTACGTCGAAAAGAGTCCCGGCAAGCCGCGCGCCGCGTTGCCCGGGAAGATCGTCACGGTCTTGATGCCGAAGTAGCGGTCCTGCTGCCAGGCCGGCATGACGAGCACCGTCTGTTGCGGGCCGTCGGCCGTGGGGTTCAGTGCGTGCGTGTGCCGCAACGGAACTTCGCAGCCCGCGACGAACATGTCGCGCAGCGCTGGAATCAGCCGGTCGAACGGCAGTGCGCGGCGTGTGCTTTCGGCGTCGATGATTTTCATGGGCGGGATCGAAGAAGAATGAGGAAGAGGACGAGGAACAGGGGAGGGGGATCGGTCACGCATCGAGCACGATGTCCTCGAGCGGCACTGCCTGGCAGGTCAGGCAGATGGCTGGGTCTTCCGGCTCGGTGCCATGAAGGTGGCGCACCTTTCCGGCGAGCAGGCGCACCGCGCAGCTTTCGCATTGCCCCACGCGGCAGCCGCTTGGCAATTGCAGGCCGCGCGACTCGGCGAACGTCAGGAGCGTGCCCTCACTGGGCGTCCAGGTCGCGGCTGCTCCGCCGGTCCTGTCGAATCTGACGGCAAAGCGTTCGTCGCCATCCATCGAATTCACGACCGGCGACCGGAAGACTTCGCTGAAGATGTCGAACCGCGGAACGCCTCGGGCCACCAATCCGGCAGTCAAGGTTTCCATCATGGCGGGCGGGCCGCACATGAAGAAGCGCGCGCGTTGTGCAATCAGTGCGTCGTCCACCACGCTGGCATCGATGTAGGCGTTCGATTGATAGTCGAGGCCAGGGCGGTCTTCGGGTAGTGGCGCGTTGTAGTGGTCGATCACCCGCAGGTGGGGCAGCCGCGCGCGGTGCTGCGCGATGCGCGCCCTGAACGCGTGGGTCCTGCTGTTCAGGTTGGCGTAGTAGAGCCAGATGGCCGGTTCCTGCGCGCCATCGGGCAGAGATTCGAGCAAGCTCGCGAACGGCGTGATGCCGATGCCCCCGGCGAAGAAAACCAGCGGCTGCTGCAAGCGCCGGGGCAAGACGAAGCCCCCGGACGGGGCGCGCAGCGCGAGCGTATCGCCCACCTTCAAGGCGCGGTGCAGGTGGCTCGACACGAGGCCTTCAGGTGCCGCGCCGCCAGGGCTCGAGCGCTGGTGGCGCACGGCGACGCTGTAGCCGCGCCGGCCCGGCTCCTCTGCGTTGCCGGTGAGCGAATAGGCGCGTGTGACCTGGGTGCCGTCCGGCAGCGTCAACTGCATCTCGACATGCTGGCCGGGGTGATAGTCGGGAAGCTCGCCGCCGTCTGCCGCCCGCAGGTGAATGCCGAGCACGCCCTCTGCTTCGCCCCGTAGCGCGCTGATCTCGAAAAGACGGTGGCCGGTCCACTTGCGCTGACGCCTTTCCGTGGCCTGGTCGCGCTCGACGTCGCACAGGAACGAGCGGTGCGGCACGGACCCGCTCACCGGGTCGCATTGGTCGGCGGAGATCAAAGCATTGAAGTTGCTGCTCAAGGCGCCTTCGGTCGGCAGCTCGGGCCTGTCGAGTTCGCTGCAGCCCTGCCACCAACCGAACTCCGCCACGATGAGGTCGTCCGCCAATTGCGGCGTGATGCGAGCGACGAATCGCGCATGCCCCACGCGTGTGTTGATGCGAATCCAATCACCGTCCGCGATGCCCTTGGCGGCCGCAAGGGCGGTGCCCAGTTCGGCCACCGGCTCGGGCGCGCGTTTGCGCAGCGACGGCACGCTGCGGTGCTGGCTGTGGCAGTAGAAGCCGTTCTTCGCGGAACTCAACACGTACGGAAAGCGGCCCTGGTGCGTGGCGTTCGCTTCGCGCGGCGTGTCGGCGGGCTCCACGAAACTGGCCACGGGCGGTTGGCCATGGCGCAGGAGCGTCTCGGAATAGAGCTCGACGCGGCGCGTGGGCGTGTCGAATCCGCGCACACCCGACGCCGTGGCCTGCGCGAATTTCCGTTCGCTTGCGTCGATGGCGCAGGCGATGCCCTTGGGGCGCTCGCGAAGCGCAGCGACGGTCAGGCCCAGGGGTTCGAGCATGTGGTTCCACCCGCGCTCGAGGCTGCCTCCGAAGAAGTCGTTGCCCATGCCGAGCCGCACGGCCAGTTCGAACACGATGTCGTTGTCCGAGCGTGCTGTGCCTTGGGGAGGCACCATGCGCTGTCGCAGCTGCACCCAGCTCGCCGCACGGTCGTCAATCTCGAAGCCGACGCGAAGCCCTTCGCGCTCCCACGGCGTGTTGACCGGCAGCAGGATGTCCGCATAACGCGCCGCCGGTGTTTCGAACAGGTCGCAGTGGACATGAAACTCCAGCTGCGACAGTGCTTGCTGTGCGAGGCCGGTATCGGCTTGCGACACGGGCAGGTTCGTGCCGAAGGCCACCATGGCACGCACCTTGTACGGCTCGCCTTCGAGGACCGCGCGGTAGGTGTCGCGCGCCGTCACCCATCCCTGCGAAGGCGGCCCGATCGGGCGCTGCGCGAGGCCCAGCGCCTTGGCGCGTTGTGCGTCAGGCAAGAGGGAGAGGGCATTGACCTGGTTCACGCGCGGGCCCGTGCGCACCCGGTTTGCGCCGATGCGATCGAAGCTTCCGCACAGCGCGTACAGCGTGGCGACCGCGCGCTCGGATTGCGTGGCGTTGGTGTGCTGCCCGATCCCGGTCCACGCGTGGTAGGCCACGCGACGGCTGCTGCCGAAGAGTTCGGCAACGGCGCGCAACGAGGCCTCGCTGACGCCGGTGATGCGTTCGACTTCGCCTGGCGTGTAGCGGGCGCAACCCTGCACCAGGAGCTCGAAGGCCGGCGTGCATGAGAGTCGATCGGCTGCCGCATCGACCACCACGGCGCCGCGCAGGCGAAAGTGCCTGGCGTCCAGGGGGTCGACGGCTTGCTCGGTGTTGTAAGGCACCGCGCCGCCGCATGCGTCGCTCCACACCATGAAGCGATTGGCCTCCGCATCGGGGCGAAGGTCCCGCTCCATCAGGAACTGCCCGTTGTCGCCGCGAACCAGCAGCGGCGCATTCGTCCACTCGCGCACGAACCCCTCGTCGAATGTCGCATCGGCGATCAGCAGGTGGACGAGGCCGAGCGCCAGCGCCGCGTCGGTGCCGGGGCGGACCGGCAACCACGCGTCCGCCTGCCTGGCTAGCGCGGTGGGGCGCGGGTCGATGACCACCATCTTCGCGCCGCTCGCGCGACCGCGCGCGATGGCACCGGCCTGGGCGAGCCAGGTGTTGGCAGGGTTGTGGCCCCACAGCACGATGAGATCCGCCTGCGCATAGTCGGCCGCGGGCATGCCGCAGCCGAAAGTGAAGGCGTGTGCGAAGTCTTTGTGCCAGTTGCAGACTTCGGTCGCATAGCAGATGTTGGGGCTGCCGAAGAGGCGCACGAAGCGCTCGATCCAGTCGATGCTGTCCGAGAGCGGTGTGCCGCTGGGCGTAGTCACGGCGAACACCACCGACTCGGCACCGCTCTCGGCCTTGATCGCGGCCAGCCGCTGCGCGGTTTCCGCGAGCGCCTCGTCCCATCCGATGCGCACCCACCCCGGGTCTGCGTCGGTCTTGGGCCGCGTGCGGCGCATGGGATAGCGCAGGCGATGCGGACTGTGCACCAGCTCGGGCGCGGACTTTCCCTTCATGCACATCGCCTGGCCGGTGGGGTGCGAAGGGTCGGGCCGGACCGACACCAGCGCGTCGCCGCGCACCTCGTTGAGGGTGCCACAACGCGAGCGGCAGAGCGTGCAAAAACCGGCTTTGGTTTCCGTTGTGGTGGACGTCGCCGTCATGGGCGTGGATGTCGTTTGCATCTGGAGCCAGCGTGTCGCGTCAGGGCATCACCGGTGGGATGTACGCGAGGGTCCTGCCGAAGAACCAGAGCATGAAAAGAACCAGCGGCGCATGCACCAGCAACTGCAGGAAAGTGAACCCCACGATGTCGCGTGCTCTCAATGAAAGTACGCCCAGCAGCGGCAGCATCCAGAACGGGTTGATCAGGTTGGGCAGCGCCTCGGCCGCGTTGTAGACCTGCACGGCCCAGCCCAGGTGCACCTTCAGGTCGTTCGCGGCCTGCATCACGTAGGGGGCTTCGATGATCCACTTGCCGCCGCCCGAGGGAATGAAAAAACCCAGCACGGCGGAATACGCGCCCATCACCACCGCGAAGCTGTCGACGCTGGAGATGCTCACGAAGAGGTGCGCGACGCGGTCCGACAGCGTGATGCCGCCGTCGCCCTTGGCGCCGGTCAGCATCGCTGCGATTGCGCCGTAGAGCGGAAACTGGATGATGACGCCGGCCGTCGTGGGCACCGAGCGCGACACCGCGTCCAGGAAGCTGCGCGGGCGCCAATGCAGCAGCAGCCCGATCATCAGGAACAGCAGGTTGTAGGTGTTCAGCCCCGAGATCGCGACCAGCGGACTCTTGGCCATGAACTCCTGCGCGAGCCAGCCGAAGCCCAGGGCGCACAGCAGCAGCGTGAGCAGGGGGCTGCGCTCGAACCATTCACCGGGACGGCGGACCGCGACGCCTGTAGCCGCCGGCTTCGGCTCCGAGAGGTCCACGCCGAGCTCCTCTGCCGTGACCGCGTCCTGAGCGCTGGGCGCCGACCACAGCGCAATGGCGATCGACACGGCCATCAGCACCAGTGCCATGGCGGCCGACTGCCACAGCAAGATGGTCTGGCTGAACGGGATGACACCGGTGATGTCCAGGATGCTCTTGGGCAGGCTGCTGGCATTGGCCTGCAACTGCGCCGCCGAAGAACTGAGCCCGAGTGCCCAGGTCGCGCCCATGCCCAGGTAGGCTGCGGCGCCGGCGGCGCGGTAGTCCATGCGCAGCTCGCGACGGCCCGCCAGCGCGCGCACGAAGAGCGCGCTGAAGATCAGCGAAATGCCCCAGTTGAAGAGCGACAGGATCATGCTGATCGCCGCGACGTACGCGATGGCCTGGCGCCCCGACACCGGCAGAGCGGCAAGTCGCCGGATGAGCCGCGCTGCCGGGGGCGAGGTTGCGACGACGTAGCCACCGATCGCCACCAATGCCATCTGCATCGTGAAGACGATCAGGCTCCAGAAACCGTCGCCGAAGGACTTGGCCACTTCACGCGGGCTGGAGCCATTGAGCAGGGCCGCGCCGGCGACCACCACCACGGCAATCGCGGCGAAGACGAAGGCGTCGGGGAACCACCGTTCCGCCCACGCGGTGAAGCGCAGGCCCAGGCGGCTCAGAAGCCCCGCGTTGGCTGCGCCGTTGCCCGCGGCAGGCGCAAGGTGGCCGGACTCGAGGTCGGGCGTTGGCGTGGATGTGGATGGCATGTCTCGTCCTTGTGCGGTGGAACCGTCGGGTCCTCGTCACACGCCCGACATGGCGTGCTGGCAGATGTTAGGAATTTGCACGAAGAATTCATAATCTCTATTTTCAATAGAGCGATATAGAGCCAGCCTATGTCAGTGACCATCAAGCAGTTGCAGCATTTCGTGGCTGCCGCAGAGACCCGACAGGTGTCGCGCGCCGCCCAGCGCTGCTATGTGAGCCAGCCGTCGCTGACCACGTCGCTCAAGAACCTGGAGGCGACGTTGAAGGTGCAGCTGTTCACGCGGCATTCGGACGGGCTGCGGCTGACCGTGCAGGGCGAGGGGTTCCTTCGGCACGCCGAGCACATCCTGCGCACGCTCGCGTCGGCTGTGGACGAGACGCGCAACTCGAAATCCTCGGTGGAGGGGCGCGTGCGGATCGCCATCACGGACACCGTCTCCGAATACATGCTTCCACGGATCATCGGCGCGATGCGCACGCAACTGCCGTTGGTCGAGCTCGAACCGGTGGAGCGCAACCGCGTGGAGATCGAGCGCGGTCTGCGCAGCGAGGAGTTCGACCTCGCCGTGGTGCTGGTCTCGAACCTCTCGCGCGCACCGGACATCCGTCGGGAGAATCTGCTGAAGTCGCCGCGGCGCCTGTGGACATCGTTCGACCATCCGCTTGCGTCGCAAAAGCTTGTCTCACTGCGCGCGGTGGCCGAGCTGCCCTTCGTGCTGCTGGACATGGACGAGCACGTGGAAACCGTGGGTCGCTACTGGAGCGCCAGCAAGCTCCAGCCGAAGGTGGTCTTCCGAACCAAATCGATCGAAGCGGTGCGCAGCCTCGTGGCGCAGAACATCGGCGTGACCATCCTGTCGGACCTGGTGTTCCGGCCCTGGTCGCACGACGGCGGGAAAATCCGCAGGACTGTGCTGGCCAGCGCCGTGCCCTCGATGGACCTGGGAATCGCCTACCGTCGCGGTGCTGTCCTGTCGAAGGCTGCTGAAGCGTCGGTGAACGTCCTGCGGTTGCTCGCCAGGACGCTCACGCGTGAATCGCAGCCTCGTACCGATGACGATCCGGAATAGGTCGGCGCTCGCCGCTGCGTTGGTAACGCCCAGTGGTGGAAATGTCTCGGCAGGTTATTGACGATAGCTGTTGTCTAGCTGGTCCAGTTTGCGGATCAGAGAGGGCCACACGAACATGCCACCAAGCCCCCCGCTTTGCACCTTTCTCGCCTGGCCCACGCCATCGATGATCTTCGGATCGACGTGCGTGAGTTCGCTGCCGCCCGATTGCGCCGCAATCTGGATCTGGCAGGTGGTCTCGAAGTTGTACATCGACAGAAACGCATCGGCAATGGTCTTGCCGCAAGTGAGCAGGCCGTGGTTGCGCAGCATGAGGAAGTTGGCATGGCCCATGTCGGCCTGCAGGCGCGGCTTCTCGTCGTCGCGGAAGGCCACGCCTTCGTAGTCGTGATACGCGAGCGAGGTCAAGACGAAGGTCGATTGCTGGCTGATGGGCAGCACGCCGTTCTTCTGTGCGCTCACCGCGATGCCGGCCTTGGTGTGGGTATGCAGCACGCACAGGATGTCTTCGCGCGCGGCATGCACCGCGCTGTGGATCACGAAGCCGGCCGGGTTCACCGGGTAAGGCGACTCGATGATCTTGTTGCACTGCTGGTCGACCTTCACGAGGCTCGATGCGGTGATCTCGTCGAACATCAGCCCGTAGGGGTTGATGAGGAAGTGATGCTCGGGGCCGGGCACGCGCGCGCTGATGTGCGTGAACACAAGGTCGCTCCAGCCATAGAGCGCCACCAGGCGGTAGCAGGCGGCGAGGTCGACGCGCAGTTGCCACTCCTCGGCGGAGACGAGCTTCTGGATTTCGGATTGGGAGTTGGCGTTCATGGGCAGGGCTCGGAATTGTGGGTCTGGATTGGAAACTGAGCAGAAGGTGCAAGCCTCGCGTTCATCGAAGGGTTGCGTGTCCGTCGCCACGGACGTCGCCCGACAAACCACTTGCTATGCACCGCACTGCAGGAACAGCAGCGTGGTTGTCGAGCGGCAAGCTGGCAAGGTCATCAGCAGCACGCGGTAAAAGCAATCTAGCTGGATCCTGCTTTTTCGGCATCCTGCAGCGCGCGCCAGTTCACCTTGCCGGTTGCCGACTTGGGCAACTGCGCCACGAAGCTGATCACTCGCGGACTCTTGTAGACCGCCATCTGCCCGCGGCTCCATTGGATCAGTTCGCCTTCGGTCACTTGGTCGGCGAAGCCGGGCCTCAGCACGACAAGCGCCTTGACTGTTTCGCCGCGGCGGGCATCCCCCGAAGCAATCACGCATGCTTCCTGAACGGCCGGATGCTGATAGAGCTTGCCCTCCACCTCCGCCGGCCATACCTTGAAGCCGGATGCGTTGATCATGCGTTTGAGCCGGTCCGCGAAGACGAAGAAGCCTTGTGCGTCCCTGGTGGCCAGATCGCCCGTCCGAAGGAAGCGCCTGTTGCCGATACGAACGAACGCGGCATCGTCGGCCGCCGGGCTGTTCCAGTACCCGAGCATCAATTGCGGTGCGTGAATCAGAATCTCTCCCACGGCGCCAGGCGCCACCGCCTCGCAGGTGTCGGGGTCGACGATGCGTGCGTCCACATCGAACAGCGGTATGCCCAGGCACTGCAGCCTGTCGCCGCCCGGCGGGCAGAGGTGCGTGGCACCCATGGTCTCGGACAGGCCGTAGCCTTCTGCGTAGCCAATGCCGAGCCGATTCCTCATCGCCTGCGCCACGGCACTGGGCATCGAGGCGCCGCCGCCGCCGACATGGCGCAGGCTGGAGAAGTCGTAGGTGTCGAGCTTCGGGTTCGCCATGAAGTCGATGGCCATGGTGCTGATCAGCCCAAGGCTGGTCACGCGGTAGCGCGCGATGCTCTCGGCTGCCGCCTTGCGATCCCAGCGCGGTAGGACGACCACTGTGGACCCGACATACAGCGGGCCGTTGAGGCCGCTCTGCATGCCGGTGACATGGAACATGGGCAGCACCGAAAGCGTGACGCTCGCGGCCGTCGTGTTGAACCAGGCAGACGCCGTGACCGCATTCACCATGGTGGTGCGATGCGTGTGCATGCATCCCTTGGGCTGGCCGGTGGTGCCTGAGGTGTAAGGCAGCACGGCCAGATCGTCAGGGCCGGCGCGAAGAGGCCCCGGTTCGCAGCCCGTGGCGAGCGCGACTGCCCACGACACCGCTTGTGGATGGTTCAGGGCCGCCCGAGGCGCAGTCACGAATTCGGGAATCTCCAGGTCGGTGATCTGCTCGAGGTAGTCGCTGTAGGTCGCAACGACTACGCGGTCGATAGTGTCGCCAAGCATCGGGCGGATGCGCTCGAAAAGATCCTGCGCCGCAAAGGCAACTCTCGCGCCGCTGTCCCTGGCCAGGTGCGCGAGCTCTTCGGTCACGTTCATCGGATTGATCGGCACCACGACGGCATCGGCGCGCAGAATGGCATAGAACGCCAGCATGAACTGCGGACTGTTCTGCATGTAGAGAAGCACACGGTCGCCCTTGCGCACGCCGCACTCGCTTTGCAGATACCCAGCCATGCGCTCGGTCTCCTCCTTGAAGCGCTGAAACGACAGCAACGAGTCGTAGAAGATGACGAAGGGCCGCTCGCCGTAGCGCAGCGCGGAGATCTCCACGTTGCGGAACAGATGGGTTTGGGGAATTGGCAGGCTGCGCGGCGCGTGGGCAGGCCATGCGTCCAAAGAAGTGCTGGTCATTGCGTGCGGTACGGATAAAGGACGACGGAGATGTGCGCACTCAGGCGTGTAGCGAGGGGCAGGGGAGCGCGAGATGGTCGAGCATGCTGCGCGCATCGATATGGCGTTCTCCTCCGCGCTCGGCCGCATGCACGAGGGCGCAGATCCTTTCGTTCGCGGGCGCCGTGCGCCCCTGGCTGCGAGCAAGCCGGACGACGGCCCCGTTGAGTTCTTCGACCTCGGTGAGGCGGCCTGCCTCCAGGTCCTCCCACATCGACGAGCGAGCGCGGGCATCGATGCTCGCCATGATGGCACCCTGTTGTGCGAATTCGTCATCGGGCAGGCGCAACAGCGCACTCAGACGATCGGGTGCTACGCCGCCGAGTTGCGCGGGGTGGATTCCTGCAACTTCAAGTGCATCAAGTGCTTCGTCGACCAGCGCGGCAAGCACGTCCCGGTAGCGCCGGTCCATCAGTTGCGTGCGCAGCGGCTTGCCCGACAACGCATTGACTGCGTTGTTCAGGTTGAGGATCAATTTTCCCCACTGGACCTCACGGAAATTCGCGCAAGGGCGGAGCGGAAGGTGCGCGGACCTGAAGACGGGCAGCCACGGCTGCCAGCGCGGATGGTCCTCCACCACGATGTCGCCCGTCGTCCCGCGGTGAAGGCGGCCATCGGGGAGTTGCACGACGTTGAACGGCACCATGGCGCCGAGTACCGCCTGGTGCGGAAGACGGCTGCGCAACTGGGACACGTTGCCCATGCCATTCTGAAAGCTCACAATCAGAGCGCCTCTGGGCACGAGATCGAGGATCTGCTTCGCAGCGGCCGCCGTCGCCGCGCTCTTGACCGCAACGATCACCAGGTCGGCAACGCACAGCGCTTCGGGTGTTTCGGAGAAACGCACCATGCCGCTGGGCACGCGAGCTTCCCAGCCCCGCGCGCCGGACATCACGAGGCCATGGCACTCGATGCGCCCGCGCATGGCGGCGCGGCCGACGAGGCTCACATCGGCCAGCGCGGCGATCAGGCTGCCGCCGACGAAGGCGCCGATGGAGCCGGCACCGAGAACGACGATGTTGTTTCTTTGCATGACGATGGGTCCTTGCGGCGGATTCTGCAAGGCGGTGTCGCCCCTGTCGTTTCGTTTCTTGCGTGTGCCAGCGGAATTCAGCGAAAACGTGCGGCCGACCCCCAATGGCAAGTTCTTGAAGATTCGTCGTACACGCGCAGGATTTGGAGAGACGAGCGCAACGCGGATCCGGACAATCGCCGGCGACCGCCCGCATAGTTAAGTCGCATCGCGAATGCCCTGGAGCGATCCGGGTTGCTTATCGAGCATCGGGCACCCCGCAGTGCCTGTACTGGTCAGCAGACCGAACCGGCATTCGCTCGGGTGGGCGCCCTTGCAAAAAACGCGATCCGGCCTCGACGATCGTCAGAAATGGAAACTCGGTGAACCCAACGCTCTTCAACCTCGAGCAACTTCGGCGGGACACGCCTGGCGTGGCGCACCGCATCCATCTGAACAATGCCGGTGCCGGACTGCTGGCGCAGCCCGTGCTCGAGAAGATGGTCGGCTACTTGCGGCGCGAGGCAGAGATCGGCGGCTACGAAGCCGCCTACGAAGCATCGGGCGAGCTCGCGGCGGTCTACGACAGCGTCGCGCGCCTGATCGGCGCCTCGCCCCCCGAAATTGCGCTGACCGTGAACGCGACGGTGGCGTGGCAGATGGCCTTCTACGCGCTGCGCTTCAAGCCCGGCGACCGCATCCTGACGGCCAGGGCCGAATATGCCGCCAACTATGTGGCGTTTCTGCAGGTCGCCCGGCGCACCGGTGCTGTGATCGAAGTGATTCCGGACGACGCTCAGGGCGTGCTGGATCCCGCCGCGCTCGAACGCATGATCGATGCGCGCGTGCGCCTGATCGCCATGACGTGGATGCCGACGAACAGCGGCCTGGTGAATCCGGCCGAGCAGGTGGGGAGGATCGCGCGCGCGCACGGCATTCCCTACCTGCTGGACGCGTGTCAGGCGGTCGGGCAGACGCCCGTCGATGTCGAGCGCTTGGGCTGCGACATGCTTTCGGCCACCGGCCGCAAGTTCCTGCGCGGGCCGCGCGGCACCGGCTTCCTGTACGTGCGCAAGTCGCTTATTCCCGACCTAGAACCGCCGATGATCGACCACTTCGGCGCGGTGTGGGTGGCGCCCGAGCGCTATGAGCTTCGTCCCGATGCGCGCCGCTTCGAGACGTGGGAGAACAACTACGCGGCACGGCTGGGCTTGGGCGCGGCCGTCGACTATGCGCTGGCGGTGGGGCTGGGCGAAGCCGAGCGGCGCTGCAGGCACTTGTCGTCGGCGCTGCGCGATCTCCTGCGCGACATACCAGGTGTCGAACTGCACGACCCCGGCCCGGCGCTTTCGGCC
This sequence comes from Variovorax sp. W1I1, assembly GCF_030815625.1. Classification (NCBI taxonomy): domain Bacteria; kingdom Pseudomonadati; phylum Pseudomonadota; class Betaproteobacteria; order Burkholderiales; family Comamonadaceae; genus Variovorax; species Variovorax sp. W1I1. Next base: position 6,975,005 of record NZ_JAUSWZ010000001.1, read on the forward strand.
ATCGTGTCGTTTTCGCTGCAGGGCCGCGACGCGGCTGCGATCAACCTGCAACTGCTCAAGGCGGGCATCAACATCAGCCATTCGAAGCCGTCTAGTGCGTTGCTCGATCACTTGGCCCGGCAACTGCCGACGGTGCTGCGTGCCTCGCCGCACTACTACAACACGTTGCAGGAACTCGAAGCATTGGCGGCCGCGCTGCGCGCCCTGCGTTGACGCCCGCCATCAACCTTGGCTCGCTCGCCACTGAAGCGGTGACCGGCCCATGTGCCGCTTGAACTGCGTCGAGAAGTGGCTGGACGAGCCGAAGCCGCAGGCCAGGGCAATGTCCAGGATGCTCCTGGCCCCTGGATCCGGGCGGCCGGTGCTCCACAGCATCCGGCAGGCGGCCTGGATTCGCCCGGCAAGGATGTACTGATGCGGCGATTTGCCTGTCGCGTCGCGGAACACCCGGCAGAAGTGGAATTGGCTCATGCCGGCAATCCCGGCGAGCTCCGAGACCGGCAGCGCCGTGGCCAGGTTGCTGTCGATGTGCTCCCGGACCGCCTGCAGTGGATCGGCCTTGTGGACGGTCGGCGACTGCGCGCGCTGCTGCCGCGCGACGCGTGCCACGAGCGACTTGGCGAGAAACTCGGTCTCGGCCGCCCCGTCGGGACTTCCTTCGCTGAGGTCGGCCAGCAGCGCCTGAGCGAGCGACAGGACCGCGCTGTTTGGAAGCAGCGCCTGATGCACCAATGCCAGATCGCTGTACCTGAGCCCTCGCTCGATGCAGCACGCCGCCAGCAGCTGCGTCGATACCACGAAGACCACGAGCCGCGCCGGCTTCGGCGCGCGCTCCGCGCTCAGAGCGTAGGTTGAACGGTGGCGCAGCGCCAGGCCCGGCGGCGTGATCAACAGCCCGTTCCTTCGGCAGAACAAAACGCCATCGCTTCCTGGTCCCGAAATCCGCGTCGCGAACGCCGGGCCGATGTTGAAGCTGATGCGCAGCCGGTCGGAGCGAGCGACGGCGTACTCCGGTCCGTCGATGTGAAGAATGGACAGGCCCACATGCGCGGAGGCGGATGGAACGCGGTGCGCCGCATCGAAGCGCGCGGAATTGGGCGTCATGGCAGCTCCTGCGCGCACGATTCTGAAAGCACACGCGCGGCAAAGCATGAACGCAGAAGACAGCGTTGCGGATGAATCCAACAATTCATTTTCCATTTCCAAGTTCGAAGGTGTCTATGAAACTCATGCAACTGATGCGCGCTGCCGGCGCGCTGATCGCGGTGCTCGGCGCCGCATCCCCGCTCCTGGCGCATGCGGACAAACTCGACGATGTGCTCAAGCGCGGCTATCTGATCGTGGGCACCACGAGCGCCACGCCCCCCTTCGGCTGGAAGGACGAAAAAGGCGAGCTGCGGGGCTTCGACGTGGACATGAGCCGGCTCATCGCCAAGGCGCTGTTCGGCGATCCGAACAAGATCAAGTTCGAGCTTGTCAGCAACGACACGCGTTGGCCCGCGCTGCAGAACGACCAGGTCGACCTGCTCGCGCACTCGGCCACCATCACTCCGTCCCGCCTCGTGCGCGTGGGCTTCACGCCGCGCTACTTCGACACCGGAATCACGGTGGTCATCAAGAGCGACTCGAAGATCAAGACGTTGGCCGACCTGAACAACCCGGCCGTGACCATCGCGACGCTCACGGTTCCCGAACAGATCGATCTGGTCAAGAGGATGGCGCCCAAGGCCACAGTGTCTAGCTTCGGCTCGGTCGACCAGCAGTCGCTCGCGTTGCGCTCGGGTCGCGTGCAGGCGCTGTTCGTCGATCTGCCCATCGGCATGTGGTACGCCGCGACCAACCCCGACCTGAAGGTGGTGCCAGAGGTGTACGGCGGCTATCAGAACTACGGCCTGGCTTACAAGCTCGGCGAGCTGCGCTGGAAGCAGTTTCTGGACGGCTTCGTTACGGACCTGACCACCGGCTATTCGTACATCGAATACTCGGCCATCTACAAGAAGTACTTCAGGATGGACCCGCCGCCGCAGCGCAGCTACAAGATTCCAGGTGCGGCCTGAATCATGAACGTGATCGAAGAATTCGACCGGTCGCTCGAACCGGTGGAGCGTGAGTTCCAGGCGCGTGTGGCCGCGTTCGCCGCCGCACGCAGCACGCAGATCGCGAGCGCCACGCATGCGCAGATCTGGATGGGCGAGCTCATCCGGGACGCTTGCAGGCAAGGGCTTGCCGGCATCGAAGTACCCACGTCCCTGGGCGGCTCGGGGTTGAGCTTCGGCTCGCGCATACGCACAGCCATGGAACTGGGCAGAGCGGATTTCTCGCTGGCCTTTGCATTCATCAATCACCACAGCGCGGCTCTGCGCATTGCGCTCGGCGCGTCCGACGCAGCGCGCGAGAAGTGGTTGCCCGGGATGCTCAACGGCGACCTGATCGGATGCACGGCCATGTCCGAAGGCGAGGCGGGCAGCGACTTCGGGGCCATACGCACGACCGCGCGCAGGGTGGAGGACGGTTGGGTGCTTGACGGCGAGAAGCGCTGGGTCGCGAATGTACGGGGCTGCGAGGTCGCTTTGGTATTCGCACAGACGGATCGCACGGCAGGTACGGCGGGCATCGCATGCTTCATCGTGGATCTGCGCAAGGCCGGTTGTACGCGCCTTCCCGAAGATCCGGTCCACGGCCTGGCGCCGGCCGGCATCGGCGGCTTCGCGCTGAGCGCGTACCGAGTGCCAGACAGCGATGTGCTCTACGCGCCCGGCTCGGCCTTCCGGATGGCGATGGCGAGCGTCAACAAGGCGCGCACGCACGTGGCGGCCATGGCCTGCGGTCTCCTGTCCACCGCCTTGCGTGATGCGGTGGCATACACGTCGTCGCGCATGGCGTTTGGACGGCCCGTGCTCGAACAGCAGGGGCTGCGCTGGAGTCTCGTTGACGTCAGCCTGACGCTCGAGAACATGGAACTGCTCACCTTGCGGGCCACACGAATCGCGGATGACGAAGGTGTCGGCGCCGTTGTCGCAGCCGCCATGGCCAAGAAGTTTGCCGGCGAGCAATGCCTCCGCGGCGTTGCGGCGTGCATCCAGGCGATGGGCGCCACGGGCATGGGCGAGGCACGCGGCCTGGTGTCCAAGCTGGTCGCCGCCAAGGCGCTGTGCATGGCCGACGGCACGACGGAAATGATGAACGAACGCATCGGAGCGTCGCTCGGCGCCCGACAGGCCGAGCCTGTCAAGATGACGCAGTGCGCGACGGTCGCTCCCCCCGAACCATTTCGCGCGGTCCTGCTTCGCCGGGATGACGCGGGGACCACGCTGGCCGGGGTCGCGACCCTGGGCAATGGCGACCTGCCTGCTGGCAGCGTCGTGGTGCGGATCGCGTATTCCACACTCAACTACAAGGATGCACTGGCCATCACCGGTCAGTCGCCGGTCGTGCGCAAGTTCCCGATGGTGCCGGGGATCGACCTGGCGGGCACCGTCGAACAGAGCGCGGATGCGCGCTACCGACCTGGCGACCAGGTGCTGCTCAATGGATGGGGCGTGGGCGAGACCCATTGGGGCGGACTGGCGCAGCGGGCCTGCGTGCGCGCAGACTGGCTGGTGCCATTGCCGGCCCGAATGTCGCCACGTGCTGCGATGTGCATCGGGACCGCGGGCTACACCGCCATGCTGTCGGTGATGGCGCTGGAGGCGCGCGGGATCACGCCAGAGGCGGGCGTCGTTCTCGTCACTGGCGCCAACGGCGGCGTCGGGACCATCGCGATCGCGCTGCTGTCGAGGCTGGGCTATGCCGTGACGGCCTCGACCGGACGCCTGGAAGAGGCGCCGCGGCTCAAGGCGCTTGGCGCCACCTGCGTGATGGACAGGCGAGCGCTGAGCGAGCCCGGCAAGCCCTTGCAAAAGGAATCCTGGGCCGCTGCGATCGACTGTGTGGGGAGTCATACGTTGGCGAACGTTCTGGCGGGCATCCGATATGGCGGCGCGGTGGCCGCCTGTGGCCTGGCACAGGGCATGGATCTCCCGGCCAGCGTGGCCCCCTTCATCTTGCGCGGCGTGGCGCTGGAAGGCGTGGACAGCGTGCACGCGTCCTTCGAGCGCAGGACCGTGGCCTGGACGCGCCTGTCGCACGAGCTTTCCAACGATGTGGTCGAAGGGAACACGCGCGAGATCGGGCTGGCGCAGGCGCTGGAAGTCGCGCCCGAACTGCTGCGCGGGCAGGTGCGCGGGCGCGTGGTGGTGGACGTCAATCGCTGAACCAGGGGGGCGGGCAGGGGCGGGGCTTTGACCCGCGCACTGCTCAGAGAGCCATGATGGAAACTGTCTTGGTCACCAGGTAGGCCTCCAGCGCCTCCGGACCGCCTTCGCTGCCGTATCCTGAGTCCTTGACGCCGCCGAAGGGCATCTCGGGGAACGGTGTGGGCGGCTGGTTGATCCACACCATGCCCGCTTCGAGCGATTGCGAGATCCGTCGCGCATTGGCGATCGATTGGGTGAATGCATAGGCGCCCAGTCCGTAGGCCAGGCGGTTGGCTTCCGCGATGGCCTCGTCGATGTCGTCGAAACCCCGAATGGCCGCGATCGGACCGAAAGGCTCGTTGTTGAAGACATCCGCCTGCAGCGGAACGTCGGTCAGCACGGTCGGGGCAAAGAAATTTCCTTCCATGTCGAGCCGCCTTCCGCCGGTTGCAAGCGTGGCGCCGCATTGCACGGCATCTTCGACCACGCGCTCCATCGCTGCCAGCCGGCGGGCATTGGCCAACGGGCCCAGCGTGGTCGCCTCCGCGAGCCCGTCGCCGGGTTTGAGGTTCTTTGCATACGCGACCATTGCTTCCTCGAAGTTCTTCCGCAGGCTGTTGTGCACGAGGAAGCGCGTAGGCGACACGCAGGCCTGGCCGGCGTTGTGGAATTTAGTCGGTGCGAGAAAGCGTACGGCAAGGGCTGCATTGGCGTCGCTGGCCACGATGACCGGCGCATGGCCGCCAAGTTCCATGCTCGCGCGCTTCATGTGCTTGCCGGCAAGCGCTGCGAGCTGCTTGCCAATCGCCGTGGAGCCGGTGAAGGTGATCTTGCGAATCAGCGGATGCGCAATCAGGTGGTTGCTGATCTGCTCCGGCTCGCCGAAGACCAGGCCCACTGTGCCTGCGGGCACGCCGGCGTCGACGAACGCGCGCAGCAGCGCGGCGGGCGATGCCGGTGTCTCCTCTGGCGCCTTCACCAGCATCGAACAACCGCAGGCCAGCGCTGCGGACAGCTTGCGCACGATCTGGTTGACCGGGTAGTTCCAAGGCGTGAAGGCCGCTACCGGGCCGACGGGCTCTTTGGTCACGAGTTGCTGCATCGCTGGGTTCCGCGGCGGCACGATGCGCCCGTAGACGCGCAGTCCCTCGTCGGCGAACCATTCGATGATGTCGGCCGAGGCGTGCACCTCCATCATTGCTTCGCTCAGCGGCTTGCCTTGCTCGGTGGTCAGAACACGTGCGATCGAGGCGGACCGCTCGCGCAACAGGCCCGCGGCTTTGCGCATCACGGCAGCCCGTTGCACGGCGGGCACGGCGCGCCAGAGTTCGAACCCCTTGTGCGCGGCCAGAACGGCGCGCTCGAGGTCGTCAATTGACGCAGATGCGACGCTGCCGATCTTCCGGCCAGTGGCGGGGCTGAGTACCGGAATCGTGCTGCCTGTGGTGGATGGCTGCCATTCTCCGTCGATCAACAGCTGCGTATCGGGGTAGTTGGGGTGAAGGTCGGGGGATGTCATCTTGTGAGCTTTCTTCAATGACTGGCGCCGCGCGCGGAGATGGGCCAGATGGCTTCGACACGGCCGCCGCGCACGCAGATGTAGTGGTCGTGAAGGTTGACGGTCGGGTCGCAATGCGATGGAATCAGCTTGAGTCGCGTGCCCAGCGGAATGTCGGCGTCCGGCGAGAGCAGTGCGATCGTGCCGTGCTCGTCGGAGGCCGCCACCAGACGCGCCTTCGGCTGGCCTTCGATGGTGGGCAAGCCCTTCTCCAAGGTGTACGACTTGAGGCCCGCGTCGACGATCACGCGGCCCTTGCCGGCCGTGCTCATCACGGTCGCAAGCACGAACAGGCTGTGCTCGAATTCGGCATAGGGCGCGCCGTCGTTGCCTTCAATGGCCGCGTACTCGCCATCCATGAAGACGTACGAACCGCACTGCAGTTCGGTCCACAGCTTTGAAGCCCCCTCGAACATGAAGGTGCCGGTGCCGCCGCCGCCGATCACCTTGCACTCGAGACCGGCGAGCCCGATCGCGTCGATGCTCAACTGGACGGCTTGCGCTGCAACTTGAACGGCCTGCGCGCGTTCGTCGTAGGTTTTCAGGTGCTGGGCCTTACCCTCATAGGCCTGCAGCCCTTCGAAGCGCAGGCCCGGCGACGCCGCAATGTGCCGCGCCAGTGCCGCCGCGGGTTCTCCCGGCGGCACGCCGCAGCGCCACATGCCAAGGTCGATTTCCACGAGGGCACCGAGCTCGACGCCGAACTCCTGCGCGGCGCGTGACGCGGCGTCGACCTGTTCGACGGCGTCGAAGCAAAGCGAAATCCTGGCTTGCTTGGCCAGTCCCGCGAGGCGACGCAATTTCTGCAGATCGAGCACCTGGTTGCTGACCAGGATGTCGCGCACGCCTCCGCGCACCAGCGCCTCGGCCTCGCCGACCTTCTGGCAGCACTGGCCGATGGCGCCCAGCTCGATCTGGCGGACGGCGATGGTGGCGCTGCGGTGCGTCTTGGCGTGCGGACGCAGGCGAATGCCTGCGTCGCGAGCGAAATCGGCCATCTTCTGCAAGTTGCGCTCGAACGCATCCAGGTCGAGGATGAGGGCGGGCGTGTCGATCGCGCCCAGGAGATCGCCGACGCGAGTCGCGACTGTGTTCATTGGAATGTCCGGAAATAGGAAGAGTCGCGGCATCGCCTATGCCGCAGGAGGTGTGGCGCGCATGGCGCGCCGGCGTTCAGTTCGAGGTCTGAATCTTGTAGCTGCGTTGCGGGGGTGGGGCGATCTTGAAGTACTTCTTGTAGATCGCCGTGTATTCGATGTACGAATAACCCGTGGTCAGGTCGGTGACAAAGCCGTCAAGAAACTGGCTCCACGGGAGTTCGCCCATCTTGTACGCAATGCCGTAGTTCTGGAAGCCGCCGAACACTTCGGGGATGACTTTCATCTCTGCGTTGGTCGCGCCGTACCACATCCCGATGGGCAGGTCGACGAGAAAGGCCTGCGCCCGGCCCGACCGCAGCGCCAGCGCCTGCTGGTCGACGGAGCCGAAGCTCACGATCTGTGCCTTGGGCGCCATGCGCTTGGCCAGGTCGATCTGCTCGGGCACCGTGAGCGTGGCCAGCGTGACGCTGGGATCGTTCAAGTCGGCCAGCGTCTTGATCTTCGAGTCCTTGCGGATGGCGGCCGTCATGCCGGTGTCGAAGTAGCGCGGAGTGAATGCCACGCGGACGAGGCGCGAAGGAGAGATGGTGGCGAACTGCGCCACCATGTCGACCTGATCGTTCTGCAGTGCGGGCCAGCGCGCTTCATTGGTGAGCAGTTCGAACTTGATCTTGTTCGGGTCGCCGAACAGCGCCTTCGCGACCAGACGGCTCATGTCGATGTCGAAGCCCTGCAGTTCGCCCTTGTCGTCCTTGAAGCCGAAAGGCGGCGTCGAGCTCGTGGTCCCCACGATGAGATAGCCGCGCTTGAGGATGTCCTGCAGCTTGTCTGCATGGGCGGCCGGGGCGGCGCACGCAGCCAGCACGGTTGCTGCAATGGCGAGCCATTGGCGAATTGCATTGAACTTCATGATGAACCTTTGGTGATCGATGGAAGAAACGACGGGACAGGAACGGGTAATCTTTGTGGGTCTTCAGGCAGCCGCCTTGCCGCCGCGGTTCTGGGCGTGGAAGCGCGTGAGGAACTTTTGCAGGCGCTCGGTGCGTGGGTTCGTCAACATGGACTCCGGCGCGCCTTCCTCGACGATCAGGCCTTCCTCCATGAAGATGACCTGGTCGGCCACGTCTTCCGCGAAGTGGATCTCGTGAGTGACGCAAACCATGGTCAGGCCTCGTCGCTTCAGGTCACGCACGACCTCCAGTACTTCGCCGACCAGCTCAGGGTCCAGTGCGGAGGTGATCTCGTCCAGCAGCAGTACCGTCGGCTCCATGGCCAGTGCGCGGGCGATCGCCACTCGCTGCTGCTGGCCGCCCGACAGGAACGCCGGGTAGGCGTTCTGCTTTGCCGAGAGACCGACCTGGTCGAGTAGCGCTAGCGCGATCTTCTTCGCTGTGGCCTCGTCCTTGCCCAAAATGCGCTTCGGGCCGCACATCACGTTCTGCAGGACCGTCATATGCGGAAACAGATTGAATTGCTGGAACACCATGCCGATGCGCTGGCGTGCCTGCGCTTCCTCGCGCGCATTCCATCGGCGCCATTCGCCGCCCGTAGAAGGGGTGCGCCCCAGCGCCGCGCCGTCGATCTCGATGTGGCCGTTGTCCCAGCGTTCGAGCATGTTCAGGCAGCGCAGCATGGTGCTCTTGCCCGAGCCACTCTTGCCCAGAAGGACGGCGGTCCTGCCCTTGGCGACGTCGAAGGAAATGTCTTTGAGCACCGCGTTGGCGCCAAAGGACTTGGAGAGGTTTCGAACGGAGATCATGAGGGGATTGGTAGTCAGGACCGTTGGGATCTGTTCATGCGCTTGGACAGGTACGCGGCGGACCGCACGGTTCCGTAGCAGAGAACGAAGTACATGCCCAGGGCGGCAATGAAGAAGGTGAAGGGCGCGAGGGTGCGCATGACTGCCTCGTTCGTGGCAAGCGTGAGTTCCCACACGCCGATGATCGACACCACGGAGGTGGCCTTGATCACGATCGCCGCAAGGTTCATGAGCGCAGGCAGGGCGATGCGCACGGCCTGCGGCATCACGACGACAAGCTGGATCTTCCAGTGCCGCATGCCCAGGGCCTTGCCGGCCTCGATCTGGACCTTCGGAATGGTTCGAAGCGCCCCACGCAGTATCTCCGCGACGTAGGTCGCGAAGAAAAGCGCCAACGCAACGCAGCCGGCGTAGAACGTGTCGATGAAGATGCCCAGCCGCGGCAGCAGGTAGTAGATAAGGAAGACAAACACCAGCAGCGGGATGCCCCGGATGCCTTCGATCACGCAGCGCAGGATGAAGGCCACTGCGCGTCCGCCGAGCATGCTTGCCTCGGCGATGAGAAAGCCGAGCACCAGCGCGAGAAGCGTCGTGATGAGTGCCAGCACGAGCGTCTGGCCGAGTGCCTGCAGCAGCAGCGGTGCCGCGTTCACAAGAAGTGTCACTTCCATGGCGGGTTACCTTGCGATGCCGCTGCGGCGTTCGAAGAAACTGCCGGCTCGGCTCAGCAGCCAGGACAGCAGCGAATAGCAGATGGCGATAGCGACGAAGGGCTCGAAACTTGCTGCCGTGCGTTGCGAGATCACCTTGGCGGCCATCGTGAGGTCGACCAGAGAAATGGCCGCGCCCAGCGAGGTGTCGTGGATGAGCAGCACAAGCACCGACATCAAGGCCGGGACCGAAGCCGACCAAGCCTGTGGCAACTGCACGATACGAAAGATGGCGAACGGCCGCATCCCGATCGCGCGGCCTGCCTCGATCTGCGAGAGCGGCACCGATAGGAAGCCGCCTCGCAGCACCTCGGAGACGAACACGCTGTGCTGCATGACCAGGACCACGACCACGCAGGTGAATGTCGGTATCTGCAGTCCCACCATCGGCAAGCCGAAGTAGATGAGATACATCGTGATGAGCAGCGGCGTGTTGCGCATGAGCTCGACATAGGCTGTCAGCACCCATGCGGCCGGCCCGCGTGCCTTCAGGCGTGCTGCGCACAGCAGCAGCCCGCCGACGAGACTGAGGCCGCCGGCCAGGCACGCGAGCATCACCGTGAGCTGGAAGCCGTTGAGCAGTTCCTCGCGACTGCGGGCGATGACGCTCCAGTCAAACACGGTGTCTCCCTTCTACGCAGTTCGTTCGCGACAACGGCGGTACGCCGTTCAAGGAGTTCAAGGGCCATCGGTTCAATGTGGACTCGCTCTCTATGACAACTGAATTACTGTACCGTCTGGACTGTACGGTAAACTAATTCCGAAGTAAACACACGCGGTGGATTTTTTGAAAGCATGGCAATGGACGAGAAGAACAAGCCCAAGCGCGGAAGGCCAAGTGCGCGCGACAAGATCCTCGACGCGGCGCTGACCTTGGTGCAGGAGATTGGTGCACCGGCGTTGACGCTGGACGCCGTCGCGGAGCGCGCTGGCGTTAGCAAGGGCGGCCTCCTGTATCACTTCCCCTTCAAGGAGGAACTGTTGACGGCCGCGAACGAAGCCATTGCCTGCCGGCTGGCGAACGCGCGCAGCGCTGAAGCCGAGAGGCTGCCGCCGTCGCCGAATCGCGCGTTGAAGGCCTATGTGCTCGCCTCGGTCTACAACAGCGGCGACAACGACAAGATCACGACAAAGATGCTGGCTGCAGGATCGATGCTCAAGGAGTCGGCCGATCCAATCCGGCGCTATTGGAAAGAGCGCTTCCCTGAAATCTCGGCAGGCTCCGGCTTTGATCGCGGCGCCTTAGTCCACGCTGCAACGGAAGGGCTCTGGTTCATGGAGATGCTGAAATTGTCGCCGTTCTCGCCGGACCAGCGTGCTCGGTTGATCGAACTCATTCTGGCGATCGCGGACGACAGTGCGCCGCCCCCCGCAAACGCACCCGGTGCAAATGCAGCGCCTGGCAGAAAGGACCCGAAGAGGTCGATCGCCCCCCGCAAAAAGGTTGTGCGCTGACCGTGCCGCCCAGAGTTCGCGCTCGGCAGTGACCGAACGTTGTGCGCGAAGCCTGAAGTGCGATTTAGGCAATGAGAAATGTGCGATTAATTAGAACAAGACTCGCGGAATATTGATCCAAAGCAATCTGAGTCCGGCGCTAACCTCGCAACGATCCGAGCAACCCAGGATCGTTCATGTTCTCTCATTCGATACACGCCTTCGGCGGTCTGACCCCCTGTGCTCGTCTTGCCAGCCGTGCCGCGGCCGCGCTCGCCGCGCTCACGCTGCTGCTGTCGGTCCCAGTGGTGCAAGCGCAACCCAGGCCGTTGAAGCCGGTGACCATCGCGCTGGGCACACAGGTCATCAACGTCACCTATCCCTGGCTGACGCTGCCCATTGCGCTGGGCTACTGGAAGGAGGATGGCTACGACGTGAAGATCGTCACCACCGGTGGCTCGCTCCAGGGCATCCAGCAGATGGTGGGCGGCGGCGTCGACTTCGCGCAAGTCAATTCCACCGGGCTCATTCAGGCGAACACCGAGAACCAGGTCGCAGTCCGCGGTCTGATGGCGACGGGTGTGATCGACTGGGGCGTCGGTGTGCTGCAGGACAGCCCGGTGAACACTGTGGCCGACCTCAGGGGCAAGAAGATCGGCATCTTCAGCCTTGGCACGGGCGGGATGCCGCTGCTCAAGGGCTACTTGCGCGCCAACGGCGTGAACCCCGATACAGAGGTTCAGATCATCGCGACCGGCGCCGGCGCACCGGCGTTGGAAGCGCTGCGTGCAGGCCGCGTGCAGGCCCTGATGTTCTGGGGCTCCGCGCTCACCGGCTTCCAGAATGCGGGCGCCAAGATGCGCATCCTGTTCGATCCGACGTGGCGATCGCTGCCGGACTTCACCTTCGCCACCATGCAGAAGACGATCGACGCCGATCCGGCGATGGTGGAGGCGATCGCGCGCGGCGCAGCCAAGGCGACCTTGTTCGCCCAGACCAATCCCGAGTGCGCGCGCCGGATCCACTGGAAAAACTATCCTGGCAGCAAGCCGACGGGTGCCGATGAGGCCACGCTCGCTAGATGGGACCTCGCGCTCTTGCAGACCCAGCTCGAGACGATGTCCGGCACGGAAGCCATGACCTCTACCAAGCTGATCGGTGCGATGAGCCCTGCTGCCTATGGCCGCATGCAGGACCTGATGCTCAAAGACGGATTGATCAAGCGCACGCTGCCGCCCGAGTCGATGCTCCACCTGAAGCCGGGCTTCGTGGAGGCAATCAACCGCTTCGACCGCAGCGCCGTCGTAGACGCCGCCAAGGCCTGCAAGGGGTTGTGACGTGACGCCCAAGGAATTCGTGGCGGGCCTGCCCAAGGCCGAACTGCACATGCACATCGAAGGTTCCATCGAGCCTGCGTTGTTCCTTCGGCTTGCCCGCCGCAATGGCGTAGCCATCCGTTGGCGCAATGAAGAGGAGCTTCGTGCTGCCTACAGCTTCACCGACTTGCAGGACTTCCTGACCCTTTACTACGACGGCTGCCGCGTGCTCGTTCAGGCGCAGGACTTTCGCGACGTGACGCGCGACTACCTGCGCCGCGCGCACGCTGACCGTGTGCTGCATGCAGAGATGTTCATCGGCGTGCAAGGCCACACGAGCCGCGGCGTGCCGCTGGCCGCCGTGATGGAAGGGGTGCTGGGCGCGATGGATGCAGCGCGTGTCGAGCACGGTATCAGTTCTGGCCTGATCGTCGTAGCGCAGCGTCATCGCAGCGAGGCCGAGGCGCTCGACATGCTCGAAGACCTGCGCCCATGGTACGACCGGTTGCTGGGGTTCGGCCTCGGCGGCGCGGAACTAGGAAACCCGCCGTCGAAGTTCGCAGAGTTCTTCCGTCGCTGCCGCGAGCGTGGCTTCAAGGTGGTGGCGCACGCGGGCGAGGAAGGTCCGGCCGCCTACGTGCGAGAGGCCGTCGACTTGCTGAGGGTCCAGCGGCTGGACCATGGCAACGCTTGCCTCGACGACCCGGCACTGCTCGCGAAGTTGGCTCAACTGCGCATGCCGCTCACGGTGTGCCCGCTGTCCAACGTGAAGCTGCAATTGGTGCCATCGATGGCCGCGCACCCGCTGCGCAGGCTGATGGATGCGGGCCTGTGCGTGACCGTCAACTCCGACGACCCCTCCTATTTCGGTGGTTACGTCAACGACAACTACCTGGCATGTCAGCAGGCGCTCGGCCTCGAGCGCGACGATCTGGCAATGCTGGCGCTCAACAGCTTCGAGGCCGCCTTCATCACGCCCGAGCAGCGTTCGACCGCGGTACTTGCCGTTGATGCATGGGTGGCGCGTAGCGAGCAGGAGGCTGCCGTATGAGCGCGCTCGTCCAATTCCCTGGCAGGCGAGCGGCGCTGCACGACGCTGCGGACGCTGTGCCTGCGTTCCGCTTCGAAGGTCTGCACAAGACCTTTCGATCGAAGGATGGCGCGAACGTGGTCGCATTGCACGACGTCAGTTTCAGCGTCGCGCGCGGCGAGTTCATCACCGTGGTAGGTCCGAGCGGCTGCGGCAAGAGCACGCTCCTGCGCATCCTGGCCGGTCTGGAGCGCGCGAGCCGCGGCGTCGTCGAACTCGGTGGGCGACCCCATACCGCACCGAGCCGCGACGTGGGCGTGGTGTTTCAGTCGCCCGTTCTGCTGCCATGGCGCAACATTCTCGAAAACGTGCTCGTGCCCGCGCAGATCCAGGGCCGCGAGCCGAAGGTCGCGCACGAGCGCGCCATGCACTATCTGCACTTGGTGGGGCTTGCGGGATTCGAGACCAAGTACCCCGGCGAGTTGTCCGGCGGCATGCAGCAGCGCGTCGGAATCGCACGCGCGCTGGTCAACGATCCGATGCTTCTTCTGATGGACGAGCCCTTCGGCGCGTTGGACGCGATGACGCGCGAGACCATGAACGTCGAGTTGCTGAAGCTGCGCGAGCGCACCGGCGCCACGATCATGCTCGTGACGCACAGCATTCCGGAGGCAGTCTTCCTCGGCGACCGCGTGATCGTGATGTCGCCGCGACCGGGGCGAGTCACGCAGGTGATTGACGTTGATCTCCCGGCAGCACGCACGCTCGAACTCATCAACACCGAGCGCTTCGGAACACATGTGCGCGGCATTCGGGCCAACTTGAATGCCAGTGGAGGGCTCGACGGATGAACGCTGCAACGCCAGATTTCGAATCGTCCGCACCGTGGCTGACGCCGCTGCGCCGGAAGGCACTTATCGCAGCCGTCTTCGTGGCCGTGGTCGCCACATGGCAGTTGGTCGTGAGCGGACTGAATGTCTCGCATTTGATCTTTCCGGGGCCTGCGGGCGTGGCGCGCTCCGTGTACGAGACCTTCCGCTCGGGCGAGGTGTGGCCGCACTTGGGCGTGACGCTCTACGAGATCCTCGCGGGTTTCGCGCTCGGCGCGATCGCGGGCTTCCTGCTGGGCGCGCTGATCGGCCAGAGCGCACTGCTTGAGTTGGTGCTCTATCCGTACGTGGTCGCCTTTCAGACGGTCCCCAAGGTGGCGGTGGCGCCTTTGTTCGTCCTGTGGTTCGGCTTCGACACGACATCAAAGGTGGTCATCACGGCGACCATCGTGTTCTTCCCGGTGCTCGCCAACACGATCGTGGGCTTGCGCTCGGCGCCGAAGGACCAGATTGACCTGATGCGCGCGTTCACGGCGTCGCCATGGCACGTGTTCCGCATGGTCCGACTGCCCCATGCGCTGCCCTATGTCTTTGCCGGACTGGACATTGGCATCGTGCTGGCTGTGATCGGCGCGATCGTGGGCGAGTTCGTGGGTGCCCAAGCCGGACTGGGCTACCTCATCCTGCAGCGGAACTTCTCGATGGACGCGGCAGGCATGTTCGCGGTGCTTCTCGTGCTCTCGGCCATTGGCATCGCGCTGCACAGCCTGATGAAGGCGATCGCGCGGCGCGTGGTGTTTTGGGCCGACGCATTCACCGACTTGTCTCGCGGAACATGAAGCAATCCCCAACCCTGACGAAGGAAGCAACGATATGAGCCTCAACGAATACGCGGTGGATGCGCCTCGCAGGGCATCCGCAGAAGAGATGCCGATCCTCGATCTCGGGCCATGGCTGGCCGGCGGACCAATCGGGCCCGTGGTCGAGCAGTTCCAGGCTGCATGCACCAACACCGGGTTCTTCTATGTCAGCAACCATGGGGTTCCGCAGACCGTGATTGACGCGGTATTCGATGCAACGCGTCGCTACATGTCGCTGCCGATGGAGGAGCGTTTGAAGGACCTGTTCGATGAACGCTTCCGGCGCGGATTCATGCCGATGGGGATCACGCAGCACCCCGGCCACAAGCCGGATCTCAAGGAGAGCTACGAGCTCGGCATGGACCTGCCGATGACTGACCCAGATGTGGCAAACGGACGCCCACTGCACGGTCCCAACAAATGGCCCGCCGACAAGCCGTGGCTGGAACCTGCGGCCATGGCGTATTTCAACGCCACCATCGAGCTCGGACGAAACCTGCTGAGGATATTCGCGTCGGCCGTCGGCAAGGAGGAGGGGTTCTTCCTGCAGTACGCCAAGAAGCCTATGGCGCAGGCTCGGCTCTTTCACTACCCGCCGCAGGAGTCATTCACGAATCTTGAACTGGGTGCTGCCGCGCACACCGATTACGGCATGCTCACCTTGCTCGCGCAGGATCCCATCGGCGGGCTGGAGTTGCGCACGCGAAGTGGAGAGTGGGTGGCGGCTCCCTATGTCGACGGAACGCTGGTGGTCAATCTGGGCGATCTCGTGAAGATCTGGACCAACGAGGCCTACGTGTCCAACGCTCACCGCGTCGCAAATCGCACGGGCAGGGAGCGCTATTCGATTCCGACCTTCTTCAATCTCGACTACGAGACGCCGGTGGCGTGCCTGCCCGAATTCCTGCCGAGCCAAGGCGAGCCGCGACATGCACCCATCAAGTCCGGTGACTACCTAGTGCGCAGATTCGCATCCGTGCAGAAGTACAAGACGCCCGCGGAGCTGGCAGCGCAGTAGGTGCGTCGCAATTTGACAATGAAGGCTCAAACCGAGGCCTTGCCCGTGCCGGCCCGCTGCTCCGCCTGTTGAAGCGCGGCCGTCAGATTCGAGAGAAACGCCTCCACGGGAATCGGCAGGCTCCGGCCCTTGTGCACGCTCAACGCCAGTCGCTGTGGCTTGGCGCGCGGATCATTCAGCGGCACGTAGGCGCCTGCCCGGGGCGGCCCGAGGGGGTCTTCCAACGGCCGAGTCGTGAAAGTGAGGCACATGCCTTCGGCTGCCACGTTTCGCATGAGCTCATAGGAGTTGGTTTCCAGCGCGATGCGGGGGCGAATCTTGGCCTTCGCGAGCATTTCGTCGGACTGCTGCTTGGCCCAGAGGGACGAGTCGAGCGACGAGAAGCTGTACTCGGCGCAGTCCGACAGGCGAAGGGACCGGCGGTTCGCCAGCGGATGTCCGATGGGAACAAGCACGAAAAGCGGCAGCAACCTTGTATAGACCACCGATAGGTCCTGGAATGCGATTTCCCCAAAGGTGAAGCACGCATCGAGGTCGTCCTGCAGCAGCATCTCCGCCAACGTCGGGCTGCCACTGACTTTGATGCTGAATGAGATGCCCGGATAGTGCTTGGCGAAGCTCGAGAAGAACTGCGGCATGAAATCGCGCGTCAACGATTCGGGCATGCCGAAATTCACATGGCCTCGTTTCAGCCCCTGGAGTGCTTCGATCTCCGAATGCAGCCGCCCCGACTCCTTCACGATGTTCTTGTGATAACGCATGAGAAGCTCGCCGGCCGCGGTGAGCTTGACCTTGCCGCGCCCTTGTCGTCGCTCCAGCAATGGGGCGCCAAGGGATTCCTCGAGCATGGCGAGTTGCCGACTGATCGCAGAGGCCGCGACATACAGATTTTCCGATGCAGCCCTGATCGAGCCGGTGCGGACGATCTCGGCGAAATAGCGAAGCGAGGTCGTGGAGACAAGACTCAACAAAAACTCCGTTTGCGCGCGTCGATAGCGGATGAGACCAAACCATTCTTGCACGCTATGCCGGGTTTCCGAGCGAGAGCTGAGAGAAGACGATCGCCACCTGCCAATTCATCGCATCCGTGAGGGCGGTGGTCGCCACGATCGCCTAGGCAGACACCCTCGTCGATCCGGGGCGCATGGTGTGTGAACCAGCCGCAGATTGCGTCGCGATTTCCGCGATTTGGTGGCCCTGATCGCGATCCAGGTCGCGAACTTCTCGGCGTAGAAAACGAGCCTGCTAGAGCTTGTCCGCTTGGTGCAGCACCGCATTTCTTCTCTCGCTCGCAGGTACTTCTTTGCGCTGTTGCGAAACAGGCCTGTGCGCCTGGCTATCTCGCGAACCACGTCTTAATCATTCCGAGATGCTCTGCCTCGAAAATGAGCAGGTAGGGTTTTGCGGTCGGTCTTGGACGGAAATTACTGCTCTATTCGGATCGGTTTTGGGTGGCAATCAACAGGGCCGGACCGGCAGGAATGGCATCTCCGTTCGATGCCCGGTCAGTTGCGAATATTGCGTTTGATGCGTATATTTCGCTTAAGGGCGCCAGCACAGCGCCAGCTATGAAAGGACCCAGCATGACCCAGATACTCGACCCAGCCAGCGAAATGGAAGCCGAGATGGCCGGCGCGGCGACGGCGTGCTTGGTTGCGGCCCTGGACCACTCCAAGGCAAAAGCCATCAAGGTGACCATCGAAGTGGAGGGGGACACCAAGGGTCAGGCCCCAGTGCTGCTCCTGCCTCCGCGTGCGTTGCGCTTCTTTGCCGATGTGCTGCGCCAGATGGCCAAGCGCGAGCCGATGATGCTTGTTCCGCAGAAGCTGGAGCTCACGACGCAGCAAGCGGCGGCACTTCTGAATGTGTCGCGTCCCTTCGTGATCAAGGAGATCGAGGCTGGCCGGCTGAAGTGCCGGCTGATCAACCGGCACCGCCGCATCGAGTTCGAAGAACTCATGCGCTACAAGGACGAGCAGAAGCAGCGGTCGGCCGGCGCCCTCAAACGCTTGAACGACCTCTCCCAGGAGATGGGCGAGGAGCTGTGAGTGGCCGGAAGCGCCCAGTACACAGCGGTGCTCGACGCCAACGTCCTCTATCCGGCGTTGCTGCGCGACGTGCTTCTCAGCCTGGCGGACGCGGACCTCTATAGCGCGAAGTGGTCCGTCCACATCCGTGATGAGTGGACGCGCAGCTTGTTGCGGGACCGACCTGACATGGGCGTCCAGATTGCCGCTGCTGCGCAAGCCATGGAGGACGCCATTCCGGACTGCCTCGTCTCCGGCTACGAACACCTGATCGAGGGCTTGAAGCTACCAGACCCTGATGACCGCCATGTGCTGGCGGCTGCGATCACCGGGCACGCGGATGCGATCGTGACGTGGAACGAAAAGGACTTTCCCAGGGAAGTGCTGGACCCGTTCGGCATCGAGGTACAGACCCCTGACGAATTCGTCCTCAACCAGTTGATGCTGGAGAAGCTCACCGCCCTCGCAGCTTTGAAGCGAATGCGCGAGCGCTGGGCCCGGCCGCGGTACGACGCGATCGCGTTAGTCGCCCTGCTCGAGAAGCGTGGGTTGCCCCAGACCGCAGCGCACCTGCGCGATGTTGTGGCACTCATCTAACCGGCTTGGGGCACCTCCGCGCGTAACTTGGAGCACCGATTCGCAAGTGAGATAATCCTGTCTCGGCGGCCCGTTTGTCTCTGGTGTGATGCCTGAAACTTGGGGCTGCTTCCGGCAGTTTTGGTGTACCCAAACGTGTACCTGGCAGATTGGACGAATTGGCGAAAGCGAGTGCTGGTGCGGGTTGCAGGCGATTTTAAGATTCCGCCCCAGCTTAAACCGGGCTTTGACCGCTCAGGCAGTCTCGGAGAATCAATGACTTACCGCTGCGAGCCACGGTTTGTGATTCGATTCCAAGTTTCGTAAAAGAGGCTTGCTTCAACTTTCGTCTTCAAGGCGCCTCTCCTGCAATCATGAATTTTGATAGTGATGATCGCTTGGCCTAGCAGAAGCGTCCTGAACCGCCGGAGATAGGGCAGGTAGTAGCAGCCGATGATCTCAGCGGGGGCAGTGACAAGGTAACCCGGAACTACTGTTTCTGTCGGCGACGTTGTGCGTCTACGCAGCCCGAGGCGCAGGTACAGTGCTGGTTCGACAGAGAAGGACACTCAGAGCCCGTCCAGGATCGTGCAATCGAGGACTGGCCGCCGGCTCACGCCGTGTCCCATTGCGCACGAAGGCGGTCGTGCTTCTTTCAATTGCTTGAAGTTCTGAAAGCTTGTAGCGCAGTTGCGCGGGTGAACGGCCGCGATATCGCGTAGTTCGGCGGACGGGCGATCAGGGGAGAGGCAATCTGCCAGATCAGCTTCGAAAAGTTGTGCCAATTCTTCTCGTAGCCTGCACAACCGCGCTCGGTGGCGAAGTAGTACTGGTACCACCCCTGCAGTTCGGCTTTCGGTGGCAATGGAACCTTGCCCGACTCCTTGCTGCCGATCAGATAGCCGCTGACCGAGACAGGGCCTTGACGCGCGAAGCCACGAGGACCATCTGCCTCCATTGCCGCAATAACCATGCTGCGGAGCGGCGGTCGCTTCCTTTTGCGTTGGAGCACTGTCGGTGAAGCGGCTAAAAGAATTAAGTGAACAGGCGAGACAACTTAACTATTCCAAAGCCCCGATGAAACACGATGTGAATTTAGTTCTGCATTTGTAGATCGGACAACGCTGGCGTATCTTGCGCCCACCTTCGATGGCCTCAAGACCACAGAAGGTGCTGCCGGGAGGGCAGGGTGCACGAGGAGGGAGTATCGGACTGCCATCGGCCAGAGCCATGCGCAGCGCGACACATCACGCAGCATCAACGCACGACCTGCATGCCTTGAGGGCGATGCATGACCGATCCGCGCAGCTTTCTGCAGGATCGGCCGCGCTTCGCCTCGTTCAAAAAAAAGCGAGGAGTGGGTCGATGAAATCGTGGATTGCCAAGTGGCTGTGGATCAGCCTGGGCTTCTTAGCCCTGCTTTTTGGAACGCATGCGAATGCCGCGAGCTATTGGCTGGATTCGCGCTACGACACCAGTCAGACCCACTATCCCACCCCTGAAGATGCCTGCGTCATCGGTGAGCTGCAGCGGCGCATGGCGGGCTACACCGCCACCAGCTCTCTTCCCCATCGATACAGCAATGCCTACACCGGACCCGACATGGGACTGGGCGAGCAGATCTGCCGAGGGAACATCGAAAAGCGCCAGTTCAACATCTGGCTTCCTGTGGAAGTGGTCGACACGCTCGTGTACGGTCCGCTCGAGGAGCCAGCGCCGGCGTGCGACCCATCCCTGATCGACCCCATCACAGGTAAGTGCGCGGCGCCCGAACAATCGTGTCGCCGTGATGACGGTGCGATCTTTGGTGCGCCGATCCTTCCGGCTACGGCGGAGAAGTACCGCTCGGAGCTCGACTTC
Organism: Variovorax sp. W1I1; assembly: GCF_030815625.1. NCBI lineage: Bacteria > Pseudomonadati > Pseudomonadota > Betaproteobacteria > Burkholderiales > Comamonadaceae > Variovorax > Variovorax sp. W1I1. The sequence continues at coordinate 6,995,318 of NZ_JAUSWZ010000001.1, forward strand.
GTCGACGGCGGGCCTTCGCCGCTTTCGTTCCAGCGCACGTATCGCAGCACGTGGGGCGCCGATGCAGCTCGCCCGGCTGGCTCCCTGAGCAAGGCCTGGGCACACAACCACGCGACGGTGCTGAAGTTCACTCCCGCCGTCAGTCCCACGTCGGTTGCGATCAACAACGCAGAAGGCACGCTGCGGGCATTCACCAAGGCTTCGGGTGCCACGAACTGGACGACCACGAACAGTGCCGACACGCTGGTGCAGGCGGGCAATGGCACCTGGTCGTACCGCCGGGCCGACGATGACGCCACGCTGGCGTTCAGCGCTGACGGCAAGCTGCAGACCCTCACGCAGCGCAACGGATGGGTCACTACGTACGCCTACAACGCTGCCGGGCAGTTGGCGACCATCACCAATGGGTTCGGCCGTACGCTGACACTGAACTACAACGCGAACGGGCTGCTCGCATCCGTTTCTACGCCCGATCTGCGGAGCGTTGCGTATGCCTATGACACCGCAGGGCGGCTGTCGGTGGTCACGTACCCCGACACGAAGACCCGCACCTATGTCTACGAGAACGCGACATACCCGCAAGCTCTGACGGGCATCCTGGACGAAACCGGCGCACGCTTCGCGACATTCAGCTATGACGCGCAGGGCCGCGCCATCGACACGCAGCTTGCGGGGACCGTGAACCGCTACCAGGTGAGCTATCCCTCCGCGAGCTCCGCGACGGTCGTCGATCCGCTCGGCACGAGCCGCAGCTACAGCTACGGCACCACGAAGGGCGCGCTGGCCGTGACCGGCGGTTCCTTGCCTGCCGGCAGCGGTGGCGCCGACGCGGCTTCCCGCACCCAGGACGCCAACGGCTTCGTGACCTCCGAGACCGATTTCAAGGGTGTGGTCACCACGACCACTTGGGACCCGGCGCGACGCTTGCCGACCACCGTGGTTCGCGCATCCGGCACCCCGGACGCGCAGACGGTCACGACGCAGTGGCATCCATCGTTCAGGCTTCCCGCGACGGTCACAGAGACCGGCCGCATCACCACCTACGCCTACGACGTGAATGGCAATCTGCTGAGCCGCGCCGTGACCGACACGGCCACTTCGCCCAACACCACGCGAACCTGGCAATGGACCTACAACGCGCAGCGCCTGGTCGACACGCAGACCGAGCCAAACGGGGCGGTGACCAGCTATCTGTACGACACGCGCGGCAACCTCACGACGGTGACCAACGCGCTGGGACACGCGACCCTCTATGGCTATGACAGCGCGAATCGGGTCACGAGCACCACGGCGCCGAACGGTCTTGTCACCACGTACAGCTACGACAACCGGGATCGGCTGCTCACCAAGACGGTCGGTGCCGGGCTGGCCGGCCAGCAGACCACCACGCTGACCTACAAACCAACAGGCTCGGTTGACACTGTCACGTTGCCCACTGGACTCGTGCTGAGCTACGCGTACGACGCTGCGCACCGTCTGACTGGCTGGAGCAACAACCGCGGCGAGAGCGGCACCTACACGCTGGACGCGATGGGCAATCGCACGGGCGAGCAGTTCAAGAACAGTGGTGGCGTGGTGGCCTGGAATGCGGTGCGAACCATCAACAACCTCAACCGCCTGTCGGCCAGGACCGAGGGACCGAACCAGACGAACAGCTTCGGATACGACGCCAACGGCGAGCTGAGTTCCGAGACCAATGGCCTGAGCCAGTCCACGCAGTACGGACTCGATGGCCTGCGGCGCGTGAAGACCATCACCAACGCCGCGAACGCCACCGCCGCGCTCGCCTACAACACACTGGATTCCGTCACCAGCGCCACCGATTTCAAGGGCGTCGCCACGAGCTACACGCGCGATGCGCTGGGCAATTCGACCGCCGAAGCCAGCGCCGATATTGGGAGCGAGAGTGCGCAGTACGACAGCCTCGGACTTCCCAAGCAGATCACCGACGCGTTGGGGCAGACAACCACGATCACCCGCGATGCGCTGGGCCGTCCGACCCAGTTGCTCTTTGCGGATGGCCGCACCACCACACTAGCCTACGACGCGACGACCGCAAGCAAGGGCTACCTGAGTTCGTTCACCGATCGCAGCGGTACCACCGCCTATACCCGCGATGCCTTCGGCCGGGTGGCGGTCAAGCAGCAGACCCTGGCGAACGGCAGCGTGCAGCAAGTGCTGTATGGCCACAACGCGAACGGCACCCTCGGCAGCATTAGCTACCCCAACGGCAGCCTGCTTCTGTACGGCTATGACGCCACTGGGCGTCTGACAGGGTTGAGTTGGAACGGCCAGCCGCTGGTCACCGGCATCTCCTGGAATGCGCTCGGCCAGCCGACGGCGTGGACCTGGGCTTTTGTGTCGCCGGCGCTCTCTGCAAGCCGCACTTACGACACCGCCGGTCGATTGACCGCCACCGAGTTCGGCAGCTACGTCTATGACGCCGCGGGCCGGATTACAAGCCTGACCCAAAACCTCTACAAGCCCGGTGACACCAATCCTGCGAACAGCACGATCGCCAATGCCAACGTGACCTGGACCGTGGGCTATGACGCCCTGGGGCGCATCACCGGGTTCAACGCGACCGGTGATACGGCGGGATTCGGCTACGACGCGAACGGCAACCGCAGCAGCAGCACGCGGGACATCGCCGGCCAGACCACCAGCCGCACGTACACGGTGGGCAGCGGCAGCAACCGGCTCACGGGCTTCAGCCAGACCGCGGGCGCTATCACCACCAGCGTGACCTATGGCTACAACACCAACGGAGACCTCACGAACGATGGTCTGCGCAGCTTCGCCTACGACCCCGAAGGGCGGCTGAAGACAGCGACCACCGGTGCGACCGACAGCAGCCCCACCGTCCGCTACGCGCACAACGCCTTGGGCCAACGGCTGTTCAAGACCGAACCGGTCTACCCCTTGCAGGGAACCGCGGGTGCCGCGCTGAGCGCCTTCTTCGCGAAGGAATGGACACCATCGACTGTTCTGGCCGAACAACTGGGCTTCGCGTTTGCTTATGACGAAGGTGGCGCGCTGCTTTCGGAAACGGGCAGTGGAGGTGCCAGCAGCGCCGGCCAGGCGCAGTACATCTATCTGCCCACAGCCAACGGGCCGATGCCGATTGCGGCGGCGATCGACGGCAGCATCTACGCGATACACAGCGATCACCTGAACACGCCAAGAAAACTCTCCAATGCGAGCGGACAGGCGGTTTGGCAGTGGGGATACAGCGCATTCGGAGAAGACAAGCCGACCCTGGCGCGGAACCGATTCGCCAACCTTGAGACCACACCCAACCCGGGCACCACAAATATTGCCGCGGTGAAGTTCAACCTGAGATATCCGGGGCAGTACGCGGACAGTGAGAGCGAACTGTTCTACAACTACTTCCGGAGCTATGACGCCAGGACGGGCCGATACAGCCAACCTGATCCCATCGGACTCGATGGCGGATGGAATCGGTTTAGCTATGTAGATGCCAACCCGTTGCGCTACACAGATCCGATCGGGCTGCAAAAGACATATCAAGAAATGATCGGGCCTGACTACGCGGATCAGCCCCCGCCCGCCGACTATCCGGTGCTGACCCCAAGGCCGCCAATGTCCCCGGCGCCGTCGCCTTTGAGTGGCCCAATGCTGTATGACCCGGGCTATAAGCCAGGTCATTGGCCGCCGCCACCAAACAAGCCACCAAGCGAGTCGGAACCCTGGCCTAAAGATGACAAGAACTTCTGCATTCGCACCTATACGGATTGCCAGACGAAGGACTGGACGGGAAATTGTCAGGCGTGCCTAGATCGCTGCCTGGGGTCTGCATCAGGAAACTGGCCGTTTAACATGTGTCGGCCACGGAAAAAAAGAGGGAACATGTGTGAACCATGATGAAGAATCAGATTTGCGCGATGCATTCGAACTGATCAGCGCGTTCAAAGAAAACACGTTCCAAGCCGAGACTGCCATCACTGAGCACGAGGGCAAGTTGCTAAAGTTGCTGCGTGCCGATTTGCTACCGCGCGAGTCTGGCTTGGATGATGATCTTTACAAGCTGGTCTTGCGCGTGGCCGAGGAAGACACGCGGTGGAATCATCAGACAATGAAAGTTATCAACGAGATTTACAGTTTGCGCGATGCTGGCAATAGCAATGAAGCAGACTTATTGCAGCAGTCATTCATGCGTGACTGCCCTTCGCGCTGGTATCGAGAGGTTGTGGGCGACGTATAGGCTGACCTTGAGGTTTCCGCCTGTTCTGGAAGTTGCTGATCGCTGTCACCCTCGTATAACTTCAGTTATAGCAACGGCCACGCAGCGGTTGCAATGACGATCGAATCGAGTGCATGCGATGAAATTTGATACTGGCAAAGAGCTGATGGATGGTGCTCAGAGTATCAACGCCCACCTCGGCAATCTTGCAGAGCTGGTAGAATTGATCGAGGACGAAACTCTGAAGAAGAAAATTAAACGGGAGCTGGGACTCGTCGTGGGAAAGGTCTATATAGGCGTCATGGTCCCAGTGCTCCGGGAGCATCCAGAGCTTGATCCCGATTCGCCCTCCGACACTGAGGCGGTCTCGCGCAAGGACTAGAAGCGATCGGCGGTCGGTATTGACAGGAGCTGTGCACGGCAGAGGGTTCATCGGCCAGCCGTGGACCGCAGGAAGTGCGAGCGCAGTTCCTGGGAACTGTCTTGGTCGAATGCCCGCACGAGATCGGTGAGCACGAGCCGCGCGAAGCCCGCTTCGAAGCTCAAGGGCCAATCGTCAAATGCGATCCATTCTGTGTCGCTGCGGCCGTTCCCCGTTGAGCCAAGCCTGGATCTCCAGCAGGCGTCGGTGTCGGACGACCAGAATCGGGTCAATCTGCGACGTCGCTCCGCTGATCCGGTGTCGGATGTCAGCGTTGAAATACTGCTGCAGCTGCTCGATGCTCTCGGCCGGTGCCAATCCGACGAGATGACGATATCCACAGACGTGATGTAAGCAACGTCGAAAAGTGCGAATGAAGCCACATCTACTGGCATATTTGTTGATTTCCATCCAGAAGTGACCCCCCGCGGGTCAGGATTCCATGGAACTCAACAGATCGCGCCGGCAATGTGATTGCAGGTGCGGTTAACGGTTGGTTGGCGGGTGGGGAGGTGGTGCTGAAGATCCCCGATGCAATCGCTGCCATTCCCTCGGCCGTGACGCGGCTAGCTAGCGGTACAGCTTCAGCCGCTACGCAGTTGTGGAATGACCCGGTTGGCTCTGTAACGAATACGATGGCCAGCGGCGTTGATGGCTTCCGAACCGGCTTCAACCAGACTGTCAACGGCAATGGCTTTGCGATGGGGTCGGCGCTGTTCGCGATGGGGACTATGGGGGTTCCGCTGGGTCGACTGGAGGGCGTTGCGGCACTCGGCACCGCTGACGCAGCTGCGGCAGTTCGGCATGCAGCTTGGGGAGGCGATCTGGGCGAAGTCAGTGGCAGCATTGAACGCCTCGGCTTGCGGGCGCTTAGACAATCGGGTGGCGATGCACAGCTATCGGAGCGGTTGTTTGAGGGCTACCTTAATGGTGTCAGCAATCGACTGGCACGAACGGGCAGTGAGTTCGGGATCGAAATTCAGCCCGCCTCTTTGGCTAACGCTGAGCGCGTACCAAACTTCATATATCTGCATCGTGGTGGTTCCAGCAGTCCGCTGGTTACTTGGCCAGATGGCACGCCTCGTCTATATGCCTACGAAGGATCACGCCGGCTTGATGCTGGTGTAATCGACACCACCGTTGCTCCAAATGAACATGGACTGCACCCGGTAGTTGCGGGCTTCGACATCACCTTGAGTGCCACGAAGCCAAATATTGTTCCGTACTATCAGAAGTACTTCGGCAATATCCCAATCTATGACATCCGCTTACCGTAAAGAGGAGATCAACCCTTGAATCGAGTGGAAGAACTGCTGGAAATCATGATCGATCAGGTCGTCTTGCCAGCCTTGTTGGAACTAGACAAGGAGTCGAATCAACCAATCGCGGTGAAAGTCTCCGCGATCTTCGGCAACGATTCGACATCTCGGGAGATCTGTACCCGCGCAGGCGAATCGACAAACACGGCCGGGGGCGAGGCAAGGATTCGATTTAGAGAAAGCAGCCCGGCCAACTGCTTTAGCTTTGCGGGGGAAGCGATCTTCAATGGACTTGCGCCCGCGACTGGATTCTCTGGCTTTGCTATCGCTGGGAAATTGAAAGTTGACGAGAGAATGGCGAGCCTATCTTCGCGTTCCAACCGCTACAACGTTTGGACTTGGAGCAAAGGATTTGTCGTTTGACAACTGTCTTGCTCGCCGCATCACATGGCTGCTCCTCGTGTACGCGCCCTTGATTCTTAACCGCTAAAACTAAAAAAGCCCTCACCGCCCCGGCCATTAGGCCGAGGTCGTGATGGCTTCGTCGTTGGTGGGTACTGTTCAGTGCTGTGCGAGCATCGATTCGAGCACCTGCACCATGAAGCGTCGGCGAACGTCCTGCGGTTGCTCGCCAGGACGCTCACGCGTGAATCGCAGCCTCGTACCGATGACGATCCGGAATAGGTCCGCGCTCGCCGCTGCTTGGTGACGCCCGGCGACATGTTGACGGTTTCGGTCGCGGTAGCCTTAGCGTGCTCGACCACTGCATCAAGAGCTAGGCGGAGATCACTTTGCGATTTGTCGGTACTTTTGTCGGTACTTTCCGAGAGAGGGCACGAGAGTTTGCAGTATCCATGCGGCCCATGGATAGATTTGTGATTCCTGGCGGCGGGACCACATGCACAAAGCAAAAGGCCGGGAGCTTCCCAAAGCTCCCGGCCTTTCTTTTTTAGCTCATCAAGAATGATTCTCACGCGCAACTTTAGAATGGGCGCCTCCGAATCGTTCTGAATGCTGTGCGCGTCCTGCGCATGCGCTGCTCCATGCACAAGTTTCCATTGGCCAGGCCACTCGCGCTCGCGGGGACCTTCTCTCTTGCTTCTCTCATCTCGCCCGTTTCTCACGCGCAGACGGCCGATGCCGCCGCCGATGTGCCCGGACAGCTCAGCACCGTCACAGTCGAATCCAGCGCGACCAACGGCTTCGTTGCCAACAGCGTGGAGGCCGGCACATTCAGGGGCGCGGGCATCCTGGATGTTCCTGCAACGGTCAACACCGTCACGCGCGACGTATTCGAGCTCCAGGGCGCGGCGGGAATCTATGACGTGCTGCGCAACACCGCCGGCGTCACGCGCCAGCAGAACGGCGGCGACACCTTCGACCAACTCGTGATCCGCGGCATCGCCGTCGAGAACCGGACGAACTACCGGCTCAACGGTTCACTGGCGATTCCCAACATTTCCGAGATTCCCATGGAGAACAAGGAGCGTGTTGAGGTGCTGAAGGGGGCCTCGGCGCTCTACTACGGCTTCACCACGCCGGCCGGCATCGTCAATCTTGTGACCAAGCGGGCGGGCAGCACGCCGGTGAGCTCCGTTGGCCTCACCGTCGACGACAGGGGCACGTTGCAGGCCTCCACCGACATCGGGCGCCGGTTCGGCGACGAGAACCAGTACGGCCTGCGAATCAACGCGGCCGGCGGCCGCATCGGCTCCAACATCGACGGGGTGGACGGCAACCGCCGGTTCGTGTCGGCCGCCTTCGACTGGCGCGTCAACAACCGCCTCACGCTCAAGGCCGACGTCGAGAACTACCGCAAGCGCATCACCGAGCAGGCCGGCATCGCGAGGCCGGCGGCGGTCAACGGCGTGATCACCTTGCCTGCGCTGCCGGACCCGGACAAGCTCTTGGGCCCAGGCTGGGCGGTCTTCGACGCCGAGGTCACCAACACCCAACTGCGCGCCGACTATTCGCTCGGCGGCAACTGGGCGTTGATGGTGGAGGCCGGCCACTCCGAAGCCGAGCGCGACCGCAGGCTCGCCAGCTTCAGCAACTACAACGTGCGCACCGGCGCAGGCCGCATCACCGGCAACGACCAGAGCCTGAAGCAGACGTCCGACCTGTTGCGCACCGAGCTGTTCGGCACCTTCTCGACCGGCAGCGTGCAGCACGAGCTCACGATCGGCGCCGCGCAGAGCAAGAAGACCCAGGACCCGATCTTCCAGCGCAACTACGGTGGCGCGAGCACGGTGCAGAACCTCTACAACCCGATCGTCATCGGCTACCTGCCGCTGACCGCGTTGCCGACCCGGCCCACCACCGGCGCGCAGGACAGCCAGGAGCTGGGTCTCTATGCGCTCGACCGCATCACCTTCTCGCCGCAGTGGCAATTGGTGGTCGGCGCGCGACATACGCACTTCGAGAGCACGCAAGGTGCCAGCGCCACGATCCCCTCGATCGCCTTCGACGTGCGCAAGACCACGCCGCTCGCAGCGCTCAGCTACAAGTTCACGCCCGACCTCGTGGGCTACGTGTCGTATGCGCAGGGTGTCGAGGAGGGCGAGATCGCACCCGCGGGCACCGCCAACCAGAACGCCCACATGCCGCCCGGCATCAGCAAGCAGAAAGAGATCGGCCTGCGCTGGCTCACCGGCGGCGGCATGCTGCTGTCCGGCGCGGTGTTCGACATCGAGCGCCCGGGCGCCTACACCAACAGCGCCAACACCTTCGTGGCCGACGGGCGGCAGCGTTACCGCGGTCTTGAAATCTCCGCGCAGGGCCGCCTGACCCGCGCCCTGGCGTGGCAACTCTCGGCCCAGTCGCTCGATGCCGAGTTCCGCGACATCAACGCGCAATACAACGGCAAGATGCCCGAGAACACCGCCCGGCAGACGGCCAGCGCTTTCCTCTCGTACGACATCGCGGCGGTTCCCGGCCTGTCGGTCAACGGCGGGGCGTACTACACGGGGCGGCGCCCGGTCGACGACCTGAACCAGGCGTTCATCGGCGGAAACACCATCTTCGGCCTGGGCGCGCGCTACGTGACGCAGCTGTTCGGCAAGCGCACGCTGTGGCAGGTCAACATCGACAACGTCGGCGACAAGCGCTACTGGGCGGCGGCCGGCACGCGGCTGGCCGTCGGCGCGCCGCGCTCGATCAAGGCCACGCTCAAGATCGATCTCTGACATGGCACTCCTGCGGCGCATCTGGTTCCAGATCCACTGGTTCATCGGCATCACGGCCGGGTCCGTGCTCGTGGTGATCGGGCTGACCGGCGCCATGCTTTCCTTTCGTGCCGAAATCGTCGACGCGATCAATCCCGAACTGCGCCATGTGTCCAACCTGGGTGGCGCGGGAGCGCTGCCGCCCGCGGCGCTGGCGGAACATGTGCAGGCGGCGCATCCCGAGCACCGGATCGCCGCGCTCACGGTATTCGCCGAGCCCGGACGACCGGCGCGTGTCAATTTCGCGCCACCGCCAGGCCAGCGCCAGGGGGAGGTGCGGCTGGTCGACCCCTTCACGGCCGAGTTGCTGCCCGAACCGAAGGGCGATGCCTTCTTCGAGTTCGTCGAGAGCCTGCACCGCTGGCTGCTGCTGCCTCGGGATGCGGGCAAGCCCGTCACCGGCACCCTGGCTGTGGGCCTGTTGATCCTGGCGCTGTCGGGTCTCTATTTGCGCTGGCCGCGCCGCCCGCTCGCCTGGCGGGCCTGGTTGAAGCTGGACTTCGCGCTCACCGGCCGCGCCTTTCTTTGGAACCTGCATGCGGTGGCAGGCACCGTTGCGCTGCTGGCGTACCTGGCGTCCAGCCTCACGGGCATGTACTGGGGCTTCGATGCGCTGCGCACAGTGGTGGACAACGCGGCAGGCGAGGGGCGCATGGTCCGCTCGCAACGCATGCAGGCCGACGGCACCGCAGCCAAGGTGGCCAAGGCGGCCGCAGTGCCCAAGCCCGACCTGCAGCGCGCGTGGCAATCCTTCCTGCAGGAAACCCAAGGCGACTGGAGCCAGGCCACATTGCGCCTGCCGGCGCGCAATGCAACGCAGATCGAGGCAACCTACCTGCGTGCCAATCCCGAGCACGAGCGCGCTCGCAATCGCCTCTATCTCGATGCGGCCACCGGTGAAGCCACGCGGCATGACCGCTATGCCGACAAACCGCTGGCAGGCCGGCTGGTCAACAGCATCTATCCGCTGCACATGGGAACCTACTGGGGCCTGCCGGGCCGCATCGTGATGACGCTCGCCAGCCTGGGCCTGGCGTTGTTCGCGATCACCGGGTGGATGCTCTATCTCGGACGCCGGCGCACGAAGCGGGCCGTGCGCGACGAGCGCGCCCGGTTGAGTTCCGCCCTGCCGCCGACCGGCCGCGGCGCCGAACCCGTGCTGCTCACCTTCGCGACCCAGACCGGCCACGCGGAGCGCATCGCGCTGCAGACGGCGGCGGCACTGCAATCGGCCGGCGTTGCGGTGGTGCTGCAGCCGCTGGTCCGCCTGAGCGTGGATGCGCTGCAGCGCTATCGCAAGGTGCTGCTGGTGGCCAGCACCTTCGGCGACGGCGATCCGCCGGACAGCCTGCGCGCCTTCGCGCGCCAGTTCGCGCTGCAGACCGGCTCGGGCCTGCAGCACGTGCACTACGGGCTGCTCGCGCTGGGCGACCGGCACTACGCCAACTTCTGCGGTTTCGGCAAGGCGCTGGACCAGGATCTGCGCGGCCATGGCGCGCAGGCGCTGTTCCCGATGATCGAGGTGAGCAATGGCGATGCCGGCGCCCTCGCGCGCTGGCGGCAGTCGCTGGCCGAGGCGTTCGCGGTGCGGGTCGACACCTTGCAAGCGCACCAGCCGACGGCGGCGCCCTTCGAGCCGTGGCGCCTTGTGCGCCGCACACTGCTCAATGCAGGCAGCCAGGGCGATCCTCTCTTCGAGATCGAACTGGCCCGCCCCGGTGCCGCCGCATGGGAGCCCGGCGCGCTCGTCGAACTGCTGCCGCGCCAGTCGGGCCCCGCGGTCGAGCGCTTCCTGCGCGACGCCGGGCTCGACGGACGAACGCTCGTTCGTTGCGATGGGCTCGAGCGCACGCTCGAAGACGCCCTGGCCCGCAGCGCACTTCCTGTTGCGTCCGCTGCCACAGCGCAGGCGCTGGCAGACACGCTGCTGCCGCTGGCGCCACGCAGCTATTCGGTGGCATCGATCACGGCCGACGGCTGTGTGCAATTGCTGGTCCGTCAGGCCCGCCGCAATGGCGAACTGGGACTGGCATCGGGCTGGCTGACCGAGTGGGCACCGCCGGACGCGGCTGTCGAGTTGCGCCTGCTGCCCAATCCCGCTTTTGCATTGGTCGACGACGACGCGCCCTGCATCTTCATCGGCAACGGCTCCGGTTTTGCCGGTCTGCGCGCACATCTTCGCGAGCGTGCGCGGCGAGGACACGGGCGAAACTGGTTGGTGTTCGGCGAGCGCAACGCCGCACACGATGCCTTCTGCGCCGCGGAAATCGCGCAATGGCAGGCGGCCGGCGCGCTGGAGCGCGTCGACCTGGTGTTCTCCCGCGACCAGCCGCAACGCCTTTACGTGCAGGACAGGTTGCGCGAGGCGGCCGACGCGCTGCGGCAATGGGTGGCCGACGGTGCCGTGATCCATGTCTGCGGCAGCCTCGAAGGCATGGCCCCGGGCGTCGATTCGGCGTTGCGCGAAGTGCTGGGGGCTTCGGCCTTCGACGATGTGATCGCACAGGGGCGCTATCGGCGCGACGTGTATTGACGTGCCAAAGCACGGGCCGGCCGCGAACTATCATTGCCCCTGTCTTTGAGCCGTCCCCGAGGCAGGCTTTTTCTTTCCCCCGCGACGATTCACCACGCGCCGGCATCGCCGGCGTGCACATGCAAGATTTCCACCCATGACGGAGTTGACTGATCTGGACGAGGCCAGCCTGGCAGAACATGCCGCGGAGTGGCGCAAGCGCGCCCTGCGCGGCGAGAAGCAGGCGCGCGGCATTGCGCACGCTCTTGAAACCGAAATGCGCCGCCGCTCCGGCGACACGGTCATCCAGAACATCGACCTGGACACCCGCCCGCAGGCGCTGCGCCTCGCACCACGGCCCTGGTGGAAATTCTGGTGAGCCGTCTTCTTCAGCGCCGCGGCGCGTGAAGGACCGCGGCGGTTGCAGGGCTGTACAGACCCTGACACCATGGCCGCATGCCTTACCAACTCCATTACTGGCCCACGATCCAGGGCCGCGGTGAATTCGTGCGGCTCGCGCTCGAAGCAGCCGGTGCCGACTATGTCGATGTGGCGCGGCTGCCCGAATCCAAAGGCGGTGGCGAATCGGCACTGGGCGAGCGGCTCGGCGATCCCAACAATGCCCGCGCCGCCTTCGCACCGCCCTTCCTCGTCGACGGTGACATCGTGGTGGGCCAGACCGCCGCGATCCTGCTGTACCTCGGGCCGCGGCTGGGGCTGTCAGGCGTCGGCGAGTCCGACGGCCTCTGGACGCATCAACTGCAGCTCACCATCGCCGACGTGGTGGCCGAGGCGCACGATACGCACCATCCGATCTCGACCGGCGCGTACTACGAAGACCAGCGCGATGCCGCCGTTCAGCGTGCGCGGGCCTTTCGCGAAGAGCGGATTCCGAAATTCCTGAATTGGTTCGAGCAGGTGCTCCAGCGCAACCCCGCGGGCGACCTGCATCTGGTCGGCGATATGCTGACCTATGCCGATCTCTCGCTGTTCCAGCTGGTCGATGGCTTGCATTACGCGTTCCCCAAAGCCACCGCGCGGGCGCTGGCCCGCACGCCGGCCGTCGAGAAACTGCATGCCAACGTCAAGCGTCGTCAGCGCTTGCACGACTACTTGCAAAGCCCGCGCCGCATCGCGTTCAATGAGGACGGGATCTTCAGGCGGTATGCGGAGCTGGACGGTTAATCGCCCGGCTCGTCATTGCCGTGATTGCGGATACGCAGCGCCGTCTCATACAGCGCATTGCGCGGCGCGCCGCTGATCTCGGCAGCCAGCCGCACCGCAGTCTTTACCGGCAGTTCGGCCAGCAGCAAGCGCAGCACGCGCTCGCCTTCCGCGCCGCCGTCGCCGCTCACCGCGACCGGATGCAGCACCAGCGCGAACTCGCCGCGGATCCGGTCACGGTCCGCGCCAAACCACTCGGGTAGGGCACTCGCTGCCACCGTCGCAATCTCCTCGAACTGCTTGGTGAGTTCGCGGCCCACGGTGATGCGGCGCTCGCCCAGCAAGGCCAGCGCGCGCGCGAGGCTTTCGATGCGGTGCGGCGCTTCCAGCAGCACCACGGCGCGTGGCTCCTGCGAGAGCGCCTGCACGGCGGTGTCGCGCTCGCCGGCCTTGCTCGGCAGGAAGCCCGCGAAGACGAAGGCGCTGCTCGCGTTGCCGTCCGCACCATCCGCCACCAATCCGGCGGCGCCGATCAGCGTCGTGACGCTGCTCGCGCCCGGCAGCGGCAGCACGCGCTGGCCCGCCGCGCGCACCGCCGCGACGAGCCGCGCGCCGGGGTCGCTCACACCGGGCGTGCCGGCGTCGCTCACGTAGGCGATGCGCTCGCCTTGCGCGAGCCGCGCGACCACAGCCTGTGCGGCCTCGGCTTCATTGTGCTGGTGCACGGCCAGCAGCCGGGCGCCGGGGCGGTCGATGCCGTAGGCACGCAAGAGGCTCTGTGTGTGGCGCGTGTCCTCGCAGGCGATCACGTCGACCAGCTGCAGCACATGCAGCGCCCGCAGCGTGATGTCGGCCAGGTTGCCGATCGGCGTGGCGACCACATAGAGCGTGGCCTGCGGATAATGCTGCGCACCCGCGGCGTCGTGCGCGGCCGCAAGGGCGGCGCCGAAAGAAGCAGGGGCGAGTGAAGCCAAGAGGTTTCTCCGTGAGAGCGAACGACAAAAAAGAGAAGACGGCAGGGAGCCATGAAGACCACCACAACAAAGCGTCGCGGCGATGCGGCGGAAGATGCCGCGCTCGAACATCTGCAGGACGCCGGCCTCGCGCTGATCGCCCGCAATTATCGAACGCCCGGCCGCGGCGGCGGCGAGATCGACCTGATCATGCGCGATCCGCGGGGTTCCGGCGGCGGCACGCTGGTGTTCGTCGAGGTCCGCCAGCGCAGTGCCGGCACGCACGGCGGTGCGGGCGGCAGCATCACCGGGACGAAGCAGCGGCGCATCGTGTTCGCCGCGCAGCACTACCTCGGCCGGCTGCGCTCGGTACCGCCATGCCGCTTCGACGTGGTGCTGGTCGAGGAGAAAATCACTTGGCTCCAGGCGGCGTTCGACGCGGCCTGATGCGCCGGACGAGGGAACTGAAGCCTTGCTGAAGGCTCCACAACTCACACGTTCTGTTTCACAGCCCCCAGTTATCATCCCGCCCCATGCTCGAGCAACGGATTCAGCAGCACTTCATCGACAGTGCCGACCTCAAATACCAGACCGGACCGGTCCTCAGCAAACCCATCTCTCAAGCGATGCAGGCCATCCTGGCCTGCGTGACCAGTGGCGGCAAGGTGCTGGCTTGCGGCGCCGGCGTGTCGGGCCTGCTGGCCACGCAGTTCGCCGCGCAGTTCGTTGGCCGTTTCGAACGCGAGCGCCCTGAACTGGGCGCCATCGCACTGCCCGGCGACGCCACAGACCCGAATGCCGACAGCGCGAACGCGATCGATGCCGACCGCTTCGCGCGCCAGGTGCGCGCGCTGGGCCAGGCCGGCGACGTGCTGCTCGCGTTGAGCGCCAGCGGCCAGTCGGCAGCGGTGCTTGCTGCCGTGCTGGCGGCGCACGAGCGCGACATGACCGTGGTCGCTTTGCTCGGCAACGCCGTCTCGGGTCCGCCCGCGGCGCCCGGTGCAGGCAGCAGCGGCACCGGCGGCGTCATCGGCCGTGCGCTGCGCGAGACCGACGTCCAGATCAGCGTGCCGCACGAGCGTGCGGCACGCATCCATGAAGTCCACCTGCTCGCGCTGCATTGCCTGTGCGACGGCGTGGATGCCCAGTTACTCGGAGAACAGGAAGCTTCCTCATGACCATGAAGACCATGACGGCCACGTCGACCCAGCGTTTCGCCCTCGCACTCACCCTGGGTGCCGCCCTGGTCGCAGGCCTTTCGGCCTGCGTGCCCCTCGTGGTGGGTGGTGCCGCGGTGGTGGGCGTGGGCATGGTGGCAACCGATCGCCGCAGCTCGGGCGCCCAGCTCGACGACCAGGGCATCGAATTGCGCGCCGCTGCCCGCGTGCGCGACATCGCCAACGACCAGATGTACGTGAGCGTTACCAGCTTCAACCGCCAGGTGCTGCTGACCGGCGCGGTGGGCAACGAGGCCGACCGCCGCCGCGTCGAGGACGAAGTGAGCCGCGTGGTCAACGTGCGCTCGGTGGTGAACGAGCTCACGCTCGGCGCGCCCAGCACTTTCCAGGACCGCTCGAACGACCTCTACATCACCGGCAAGGTGAAGGCCTCGCTGCTCGATGCGAAGGATATCTTCGCCAACTCGTTCAAGGTGATCACCGAACGCGGCGTGGTCTACCTGATGGGCATCGCCACGCGGCGCGAGACCGATCGTGCAACCGAGATCACGCGTGGCGTGGGCGGTGTGATGAAGGTGGTGCGCGTGGTCGAGGTGGTGAGCGAGGCCGACCTCGCCGCGAGCCAGGCGGCGAACCAGTCCGCGGCACAGCGCGGCGGCACGGGCCCTGCGCCGGTGAGCAACGCGACGCCTTCGGCGCCTTCTTCTTCATCCTCTTCCTCGCGCGTGCCGCTGCCGCCGATGGAGCCGCTGCCCGCGCCGGGCTCGGCGCCCGCGCAGCCGGCGGTGACGACCTCGCCGGTTCGCTGAAACAAGAAGGCCCGCTTCCGCGGGCCTTTTTCATTTGAGGCGGATGATCAGGCTCGAGGTGTCCCAGCGCCTGCCGCCGGCCTGCTGCACGTCGGCATAGAACTGGTCGACCAGCGCCGTCACCGGCACGCGCGCGCCGTTGCGCTTGGCTTCGTCGAGCACCAGGCCCAGGTCCTTTCGCATCCAGTCGACTGCAAAGCCGTAGTCGAACTTGCCGTCGATCATGGTCTTGCCGCGGTTGTCCATCTGCCAGCTCTGGGCCGCGCCCTTGCCGATGACCCCTAGCACGGCTTCCATGTCGAGGCCGGCGCGCTGGCCGAAGGCGATGGCTTCCGACAGGCCCTGCACCAGGCCCGCGATGGCGATCTGGTTCACCATCTTCGCGAGCTGGCCCGCGCCGCTCTTGCCCAGCAGCGTGACGGCGCGAGAAAACGCCGCGGCCACCGGCTTGATGCGTTCGAACGCGGCCGCGTCGCCGCCGCACATCACGGTCAGTGCGCCGTTCTGCGCACCGGCCTGGCCGCCGGACACCGGCGCGTCGATGAAGTGCAGGCCCAGCGCCTCGGCCGCCTTCGAGAGTTCGCGCGCCACGTCGGCCGAAGCGGTCGTGTGGTCGACGAGCACGGCGCCCTTCTTCATGCCGGCGAAGGCGCCGTCGTCGCCCAGCACGACGGATCGCAGGTCGTCGTCGTTGCCGACGCAGCAGAAGACGATGTCGGCGCCCGCCGCGGCTTCGCGCGGGGTCGCGGCATGGCGGCCCGGTGGGCCGAATTCCGCGGCCCAGGCTTCTGCCTTGGCGGCCGTGCGGTTGTAGACCGTGACGCTGTGGCCGGCCTTGGCCAGGTGGCCGGCCATCGGCCCGCCCATGACGCCGAGGCCGAGAAAGGCCACCGTCTGGGAGGGGATGGATTCGTAGGTTCGGGTGTTGATGCTGCTCATGGGGCGAGAGCTTAAAGCCATTCGCCCGGGCGCCGCAGCCCGCCGCGGCGCCACCCCGCACGCCGGTCAGACGATCGCGAAATGCTCCGTGCCGGCCGCCAGATCGGTGCTGCGCGCACGCTGGCTGTTGAGCTTGATCTGCAGCCGCAGGTCGTTGGCCGAGTCGGCGTTGCGGATCGCGTCTTCGAAGGTGATCGAGTGGCTCTCGAACAGGTCGAACAGCGCCTGGTCGAAGGTCTGCATGCCCAGATTGCGGCTCTTGCGCATGATCTCCTTGATCTCGCCGACCTCGCCCTTGAAGATCAGGTCGGAAATCAGCGGCGTGTTCAGCAGCACCTCGACGGCGGCCACGCGGCCCTGGCCGTCTTCGGTCGGCACCAGCCGCTGCGAGACCAGCGAGCGCAGGTTCAGCGAGAGGTCCATCAGCAGTTGAGCGCGGCGCTCTTCGGGGAAGAAGTTGATGATCCGGTCCAGTGCCTGGTTGGCGCTGTTGGCGTGCAGCGTGGCCATGCAGAGGTGGCCGGTTTCGGCGAAGGCCACCGCGTGCTCCATGGTTTCGCGGTCGCGGATTTCGCCCATCAGGATCACGTCGGGCGCCTGGCGCAGCGTGTTCTTGAGCGCCGCTTCCCAGCTGTCGGTGTCGATGCCCACTTCGCGCTGCGTGATCACGCAGTTCTTGTGCGGGTGCACGAATTCGACCGGGTCTTCCACCGTGACGATGTGGCCGTAGGAGTTTTCGTTGCGCCAGTCGATCATCGCGGCCAGCGTGGTCGACTTGCCCGAGCCCGTCGCGCCCACCAGGATGGTGAGGCCGCGCTTGGTCATCGACACGTCCTTCAGGATCTGCGGCATGCCCAGGCCGTCGATGGTCGGCAGCTTGGCCGGAATGGTCCGCAGCACCATGCCGACCTTGCCCTGCTGCACGAAGGCGTTGACGCGAAAGCGCCCGATGCCGGTCGGCGAGATCGCGAAGTTGCACTCCTTGGTGCGCTCGAAATCGGCCACCTGCCGGTCGTTCATGACCGAGCGCGTGAGCGCCAGCGTGTGCTGCGCGCCCAGCGCTTGCTGAGACACCTTGGTGACCTTGCCGTCGACCTTGATCGCGGGCGGAAAGTCGGCGGTGATGAACAGGTCGCTGCCGTTGCGGCTCACCATGAGCTTGAGCAGGTCGTTGATGAACTGGCTGGCTTGATCGCGTTCCATGATGTCGGTGCTCCGATGGGCTGTTGTGAATCAGCCGGGGAAATTTTCGGGAATCTTTGCTTTTCCGCGCGCTTCGGCAGCGGAAATCGTGTTGCGGCGAACCAGTTCCATCAGGTTCTGGTCGAGCGTCTGCATGCCGGAGCCCTGGCCGGTCTGGATGGTGGAGTACATCTGCGCGACCTTGGCCTCGCGGATCAGGTTCCGGATGGCCGGTGTCCCCAGCATGATCTCGTGCGCCGCCACGCGGCTCTGGCCGTCCTTGGTCTTGCACAGCGTCTGCGAAATCACGGCCTGCAGCGACTCCGAGAGCATCGCGCGGATCATTTCCTTCTCTTCGCCCGGGAACACGTCGATGATCCGGTCGATGGTCTTGGCGGCCGACGAGGTGTGCAGCGTGCCGAACACCAGGTGGCCCGTTTCGGCCGCGGTCATCGCGAGGCGAATCGTCTCCAGGTCGCGCAGTTCGCCCACAAGAATGGCGTCCGGGTCTTCGCGGAGGGCAGAGCGCAGCGCGTTGGAGAACGACAGCGTCATCGGACCCACTTCGCGCTGGTTGATGAGGCACTTTTTCGATTCGTGCACGAATTCGATCGGGTCTTCCACCGTGAGGATGTGGCCGTACTCGTTTTCGTTGAGGTAGTTCACCATCGCCGCCAGCGTGGTCGACTTGCCCGAGCCCGTGGGGCCCGTCACCAGCACGAGCCCGCGCGGCTTCAGCGCCAGTTCGCCGAAAATCTTCGGCGCGTTCAGTTGCTCGAGCGTGAGGATCTTCGAAGGAATGGTCCGGAACACCGCGGCCGCGCCGCGTGCCTGGTTGAAGGCGTTCACGCGGAAGCGCGCGAGGCCGTCGATCTCGAACGAGAAGTCGACCTCCAGGAACTCTTCGTAGTGCTTGCGGTGCGTGTCGCTCATGATGTCGTACACCATCGCGTGCACGCCCTTGTGGTCGAGCGCATCGACATTGATGCGGCGCACGTCGCCATTGACGCGGATCATGGGCGGCAGCCCGGCCGACAAGTGCAGGTCGGAGGCTTTGTTCTTGACGCTGAATGCCAGCAGTTGGGTGATGTCCACGGGGATCCTCGGCTCGGGTTCGGTGACGTTTTGATACGATTTTGGACGATTATGACGATGATTGGCGACGACCTCCAGCAAGTAAAGAACCGGATCGAGGCGGCATGTGTAACGGCCGGCCGCGACCCGGCCGGGGTCCGGCTGCTGGCGGTGTCCAAGACCTTCGGGGCCGACGCGGTGCGCGATGCGCATGCCGCGGGCCAAACGGCCTTCGGCGAGAACTATGTGCAGGAGGGGCTGGACAAGATCGAGGCGCTCGCCGATCTGCGCGCCTCCCTCGAATGGCACTGCATCGGCCCTCTGCAAAGCAACAAGACGCGGCCGGTGGCCGAGCAGTTCGACTGGGTCCACGGCGTCGACCGGCTCAAGATCGCCGAGCGCCTGTCGGCGCAGCGGCCGGCCCATCTGGCGCCGCTCAATGTATGCCTTCAGGTTAACGTGGACGGCGGCGCGAACAAGTCCGGCGTGCCGCCGGAAGAGGCGCTGGAGCTCGCCCGCGCTGTGGCGGCGTTGCCACATCTGCGGCTGCGCGGGCTCATGGCGATCCCCGAACCGGCGCCCGATTTCGTGGCGCAGCGCGATCTGTGCCTGCGGGCGCATGCGGTTTTCGAATCGATCAGGGAAGCCGGCATCGCGCTCGACACGCTGTCGCTCGGCATGAGCGCCGACCTCGAAGCGGCGATCAGCGCCGGCAGCACGATGGTGCGGGTCGGCACCGCGATCTTCGGAGGCCGGGCCCGCAAGCCCGCCTGAACGGCCGGCTTCAGATCCCCAGAGGCAGCCGTGCGCTGCTCTTCACCTCTTCCATCACCGCATAGGTCCGCGTCTCGCGCACCCCGGGCAGTTGCCACAGCACCGTGCCCGCGAACTCGCGGTACGCGGCCATGTCGGCCATGCGGGTCTTGAGCAGGTAGTCGAAGCCGCCAGCGACCATGTGGCATTCCATGATCTCGTCGCGCACCTGCACCGCGGCCTTGAACTGGTCGAAGACATTGGGCGTGGTGCGGTCGAGCAGCACCTCGACGAACACCGTGAAGCCGCGGCCCAGCTTCTCGGCATCGAGGCGCGCCTCGTAGCCGAGGATGAAGCCGTCGCGCGTCAGGCGCTGCACGCGCGCCAGCACCGCGGTGGGCGAAAGCGCCACCGCCTCGGCCAGCTTGAGGTTGGTGATGCGCCCGTCCTCCTGAAGGATCTTCAAGAGGCGCAGGTCGATGCGGTCGAGGTCGAGCATCGGAGAATTATCCGGTCCGTGCATCGATTCATTGCAGAAGGTGCGGCCTATGGTGCCTGGCCATAGGAGATAGAACCAAGGAAATGCCCTGTTCCTACCCTGCGTCGATCCTTCCCGCGGTACCTACCCGGCGCCTTGCCGCTCAGCGAACGGTGGCACGCGACTGCGCGGCCGCCTGCTGGCTCGCGAGCTGATCGACCAACGCACCGTAGGCGGGGCTCGCACGCAGCTTGGTGTATTCGGCCATGGCCTGGCGGTAAGCAGGCCGCGTCGTGTCGGCGCCGGCTTCGCCGTTCTGCAGCGCGGCGAGGCCCGATTGGATCCACAGCCGCGTGTCGGCCGCCACGGCGGCGCGGCTGTTTGCGGAAACGACGGCCGCCTGCGACGCGTAGCCGGCGGTGTAGCCCTGCGTGGGCGCGCTCTTCAACCACTGTTGCGCATCGGCCGTCACCTCAGCGCGCGTCGTGGACGAGACGAGCGGCACCGGCCGCGGATCGCCTTCGGCGTAGTTGCCTGCAAGGCTCGGCGCCGAGGCGATGGCCAGCAGTGCGGCGACGGTGGCGGTGCCCAGGATGCGGGTGGTGCGGGTGGTGGAAGAAGAGGACTTCATTTGCTGACTCCTTGAGGTGATGGTTGGTGAAGCCAACTCTATGAAGCGCATCCGCGCGATCGATAACCGGTCGATGACAGTTTGGTTATCTGCCGATGCCCGCTGCGATCCGCCCCCGGAACAGCGCCGCCTAACGTCTCTTGCATAACCGCCAGCGCGGCGCGCATAAGCCATGGCGCGACGGGCGCGAGAGGTCTATCGTTGCGGCCACCTCAGTTCCAACCCAAGGGATCTCTCATGAGTGAAAAACTCTCCTTCGTCTCCCCCACCGCCAACAGCCCGTGGGGAACGTACCTCTCCCAGGTCGACCGTGTCGTGCCGTACCTCGGCCCGCTGGCCCGCTGGGTCGAAACGCTGAAGCGCCCCAAGCGCGCACTGATCGTGGACGTGCCCATCGAAATGGACGACGGCACCATCGCCCACTTCGAGGGCTACCGCGTGCAGCACAACATGAGCCGCGGCCCGGGCAAGGGCGGCGTGCGCTTCCACCCCGATGTCACGCTGGAAGAAGTGATGGCCCTGTCGGCCTGGATGACCATCAAGACCGCCGCGGTGAACCTGCCCTACGGCGGCGCCAAGGGCGGCATCCGCGTCGATCCGAAGAAGCTCTCGCTGCAGGAGCTCGAAAAGATCACCCGCCGCTACACCAGCGAGATCGGCATCATCATCGGCCCGCACACCGACATTCCCGCGCCCGACGTCAACACCAACGGGCAGATCATGGCGTGGATGATGGACACCTATTCGATGAACGTCGGCGGCACCGCCACCGGCGTCGTCACCGGCAAGCCGCTGCACCTGGGCGGTTCGCTCGGCCGCGTGAAGGCCACCGGCCGCGGCGTATTCGTCACAGGCCGCGAAGCGGCGCGGCGTCTGGGCATGGACCTGCGCGGCGCGCGCATCGCGGTGCAGGGCTTCGGCAACGTGGGCTCGGTCGCGGCCGAACTCTTCGCCGAAGCGGGCGCCAAGATCGTGGCCGTGCAGGACCACACCGGCACCATCGTCAACACCAACGGCCTGGACCTCGCGACGCTCATCCCCATCGCCAACAAGGAAGGCGTCATCGCCTTCAAGGGCGGCGACGTGGTGCCCAACGAAGCCTTCTGGGACACGGCCTGCGACATCCTGATCCCGGCCGCCCTCGAAGGCCAGATCACCGCCGAACGCGCGCAGAAAACCACCGCCAAGCTGGTGCTCGAAGGCGCCAACGGCCCCACGGTGCCCACCGCCGACGACATCCTCGCCGAGCGCGGCGTGCTGGTGGTGCCCGACGTGATCTGCAATGCCGGCGGCGTGACAGTGAGCTACTTCGAATGGGTGCAGGACTTCTCGTCCTTCTTCTGGGACGAGGACGAGATCAACGTGCGCCTCGACCGCATCATGATGAACGCGCTCAACCAGATCTGGGACACGGCCGACAAGCACAAGATCACGCTGCGCACGGCGACCTATGCGGTGGCTTGCGAGCGGATTCTCACGGCGCGCCAGGAACGCGGCCTGTACCCATGATTTTTTGACAGGGCGGGGCGGTACGCTCGGGACATGACCACCATGCCCGTGCAAAACCTCCCTTCCATTCCCGCGGACGGCCTCGCCCGTCTGCAGGCGCTCATGGCCAGCGGGCAGCGCAAGCTGCTCGGCCTGGTCGGTGCGCCCGGCGCGGGCAAGTCCACGCTCGCGGCGGCGCTGCTCCAGGCGGCCGGCGCCGACCGCGCGCAGGTCGTGCCGATGGACGGCTTCCATTTCGCCAACCTCGAACTCCGGCGCCTGGGCCGCGCCGACCGCAAGGGCGCGCCCGATACCTTCGACAGCGCCGGCTACGTCGCCCTGCTGCAGCGGCTGCGCGACCAGCGCCCCGACGGCGACATCGTCTATGCCCCCGAATTCCGCCGCGAGATCGAGGAGCCGATTGCCGGCGCCATCGCGGTGCTGCCCTCGACGCAACTCGTCATCACCGAAGGCAACTACCTCCTGCACGACGTCGGCCCCTGGGCCGGTGCGGCGGCGATGCTCGACGAGGTCTGGTACGTGGACATCGACGACGCAGTGCGCGAGCAGCGCCTCGTCGCGCGCCACCAGCAGTTCGGCCGCAGCGCCGAGGCCGCGCGCGACTGGGTGGCCAGCACCGATGCGCCCAACGCGCGGCTGATCGCCGCCACCAAGGCGCGGGCGCATCACGTGCTGATGTGGTCCTGAAAATTTCCGCCGCCCGGGAACGCCGGCACGCCGCCGCGCTCGAAGCCTTGCCGGCGGAGGCGCCGGTTAGCATTCGCCGCGCCATGCCGTCCCACTTCAATTCCTTTTCTTCAGCTTCTTCCCTCCGCACGCCGGTTCTCGTCCTGAGCCTTCTGTCCGCCCTCGTGCTGGCCGGCTGCGGCAGCGCTTCGCGGCGCGTGTCGTACGAGCCGGAGGAGTTCGACTCCACCACCACCCACACACGCAACTACGCCGCCACCGAGGCCCAGACCTGCGAGGCCGCGCGCCGCGCGCTGCTGAGCCAGGGCTACATGGTCACCGCGGCCAACGCCGACCTGGTGACCGGGCGCAAGAGCTTCCAGCCGGCGTCCGAGGTGCATGTCGAAGTCGAGTTCCGCGTGGTCTGCGCGCGGGAGGGCGGCAAGGGCGGCAGGTCCGGCAAACAGAGCACCGTGGCTTTCGCAACCGCGCTGCAGGACCGCTACGGCATCAAGAAGGTCAACAACTCGGCCAGCGTGGGCGTCGGCGCCTTCGGGTCGCTGTCGCTTCCCTTTGCCGGCAGCGACGACGCGATGGTCAAGGTGGCCAGCGAAACGCTCACCGACGAACGTTTCTACGATCGCTTCTTCACGCTCCTCGACCGCTTCCTCGAGGGCGGCGGTGCCGATGCGCCGCCCGACATGCCGGCCGAAGCGCCGGCGGCAGCGCCCGCACCCGCCACCAGTTTCCCGGTCGCCCCCTCGCCGAATCGCGGCTGAGCGCGCGGCCTATATCGCTTAGCGCACCAGCGTCGACTTGCCGAACAGGCTCTCGATCAGCTCCACGGCGATTTCCGCTGTCTGGTTGCGCACATCGAGCGCGGGGTTGAGTTCCACCACGTCGAGCGAGCACAGCCGCCCGGTGTCGGAGATCATTTCCATGCACAGCTGCATTTCGCGGTAGGTCGGGCCGCCGCGCACGCCGGTGCCCACGCCAGGCGCGATGTTGGGGTCGAGGCAATCCAGGTCGAAGCTCACGTGCAGGTGGGTGTCGTCGTCGACATCCTGCAGCGCCTCGGTCATGGTGGTGCGCATGCCGTGCTCGTCGATGTGGCGCATGTCGAACACGTTCAGGCCGAGCGTGCGGATGGCCTCTTTTTCGTCCGAGTCGACGCTGCGAATGCCGATGAAGCGGACCGCCTCGTGCGCCAGCGCCGCGCGCTCGCCGCTCCAGCCGGTCAGCTCCGCGGGGCCGTGGCCCAAGAGGCAGGAGACCGGCATGCCGTGCAGGTTGCCGCTGGGGCTCGTCGTCTCGGTGTTGACGTCGGAGTGCGCATCGAGCCACAGCACGCGCAGCTTCTTGCCGCGCTTGCGTGCATGCCAGGCCACCGCGCTGATCGAGCCGATGGCCAGGCAGTGGTCGCCGCCCAGCATCAGCGGCACGTGGTTCAGGCCCAGCGCGGTGTCGACGGCGTTGTAGACCGAGCGGTTCCACGCGATCACCTCGGCGAGATGGCGCAGGCCGTTGGCCGGCGGCGCCCAGGGCGTGGCCGGGCCGGCGAGGTTGCCGCGGTCGAGGACCGTGAAGCCCTGCCCGGCGAGGGCCTCGGCCACGCCGGCCACGCGCAACGCGTCGGGCCCCATGCCCGCGCCGCGCACGCTGGCGCCGATGTCGGTCGGCGCGCCGATCAGTTCGAGGGTGGTGTTCATTCAGATGACCTCCGTGCTGCGTGCTGCGTTCGGACCGACTCGGCGGCTCACTCCGTCTTGCCTATGTGCTGCCAGAGATACGCATAGCCCAGCGCATCCATGAAGGCGGACTCCTTGTTGTCCGTCGCCGCGCTGTGCCCGCCTTCCATGTTCTCGTAGAAGCTGGTGTCGTGGCCTTGCGCGGCCAGCTTCGCATGCATCTTGCGCGCATGCACGGGGCCCACGCGATCGTCGCGGGTCGAGGTGGTGAAGAGCGCGGGCGGGTAATGCGCGTCGGCCTTCGCGTTCTCATAGGGCGAGAAGGTGCGGATGAACGCCCATTCCTCCGGCTGGTCGGGGTCGCCGTATTCCGCGATCCACGAGGCGCCGGCCGACAGGTGCGTGTAGCGCTGCATGTCGAGCAGCGCCACCTCGCTCACGATCGCGCCGTAGAGCTGCGGGTAGAGCGTGAGCATGTTGCCCATCAAAAGGCCGCCGTTGCTGCCGCCCATGGCGCCCAGGTGTTTCGGCGATGTGATCCCGCGCGCGATCAGGTCTTCGGAGACGGCCGCGAAGTCTTCGCAGGTGCGAAGCCGGTTCTCCTGCAGCGCGGCCTGGTGCCAGCGCGGGCCGTACTCGCCGCCGCCGCGGATGTTGGCGATGACATAGACGCCGCCCTGCTCCAGCCACGCGCGGCCGATGCTGCCGCTGTAGCTCGGCTGCAGCGAGATCTCGAAGCCGCCGTAGGCGTACTGCAGCGTCGGATTGGTGCCGTCGGCCTTCAGGTCCTTGGGCGCGATCTCGAAGTAGGGCACGCGCGTGCCGTCCTTCGACACCGCGAAATGCTGGCTCACGGCGTAGCGCGAGGCATCGAAAAAGCCGGGGCTGTCCTTCAGCACCTCCGGCTCGCCCTGGCCGATGGTGCCGATGTAGAGCGTGGTCGGCTGCAGGAAGCCGCTCACCGTGAGGAAGTAGTCGTCGTTCTCGTCCTCGTCGATGCCGCCGGCCGCGATGGTGGAGAGCGCGGGCGCACCGCCCAGGCTCTCGCGCTTCCATGGGCCGCCGTCCTGCGGCGTGAGCACTTCGAGCTGGTTCACCACGTCGTGCATCACGTTGAGGATGAGGTGGTGGTGCGTCCACGAATGGCTGTCGAGCGCGGTCGTGTCGTCGGGCGCGAACAGCACGGTGAGCTCGCGCTTGCCGGCCATGTAGTCGTCGAACTTCGCGGCCAGCAGCGAGCCCGACTTGTAGGTGGCGCCGCCCACTGTCCAGTCTTCGCGCGGCTCGATCAGCATCCACTCGCGGAAGATGTCGGTGTTGGAGTCGTCGGGCACATCGATCTTGGTGAGCGAGCCGCCGGTGCCGCGCAGCCAGGTCTCGCTTTCGTAGAAGTCGATCTGGCGCGAGACGAAATCGCGCTCGAAGCCGGGCGTGTTGTCGCGGTAGGCGCTCACGGACATGTCCTCGTGCGCGCCTTCATACACCGTGACGGCGGCCTCGAGCGGTGTGCCGCGCTTCCATTCCTTCACGATGCGCGGGTAGCTCGAGCTGGTCATCGAGCCGGGGCCGAAATCGGTGGCCACGTAGAGGTGGTCGATGTCTTTCCAGCCCACGTGGTTCTTCGCCTCGGGGAGCGTGAAGCCGCCTTCGACGAAGGTCTTGCTGTGCAGGTCGAACTCGCGCACCACGTCGGCATCGGCGCCGCCGCGCGAGAGCGAAATCAAGCAGCGCTTGTAGTCGGGCTCCAGGCAGTCGGCGCCGTGCCAGACCCAGTTCTCCTTGTCGGCCGCGGCGAGGGCGTCGATGTCGATCACGGTTTCCCACGCGGGCTGCGGCTTGCGGTACTCGGCGAGCGTGGTGCGGCGCCAGAGGCCCTTGGGGTGCTCCTTGTCGCGCCAGAAGTTGTAGAAGAAGGGGCCGATCTTGCGGACCATCGGAATCCGTTCGTCCGAGTCGAGCACTTCGAGGATGCCCGCTTCGAGCGCCTTGAAGGCGGGCGACTGCGCATACGTCTGCACGGTCTTCGCGTTCTCCTGGCGGGCCCAGTCGAGTTGGGTCTTGCCGTCGATGTCTTCGAGCCAGAGGTGGTCGTCTTGCGGGGTCGGGGAGGGGGTGGATGTCATGGATGGCAGTGTACGGAGCCCCTGTGAAAAAGGCGCTGCGAGCGGTTCTTGCGGCCGCGGCCACTTTTTCATTACCGGGAAAACCTCGGTGGAAACACTGAAGCAGGCGGGGCCCACGAACGCCATGTGCGGGGTATCCTGCCGAACGGCGCATGCCCCACCAAGGAGACACAACACATGAAACACCTGAGCGGACTTGATGCCACCTTCCTGCACCTGGAAACGCCCGAGATGCCGATGCACGTGGGCTCGCTGAACGTGCTCGATTTGCCCAAGGGCTACAAGGGCGATTTCTACGAAGACGCCAAGCAGTTCATGGCCAGTCGCATCCACCTGGCCGACGTGTTCACGCGCAAGCTCGCGCTCATGCCCTTCGACATGTCCAACCCCGTGTGGGTGGACGACGAGGACATCGACCTCGACTACCACGTGCGCCACATCACACTGCCCAAGCCCGGCACCAACCGCCAGTTGCAGCAGTACGTGGCGCGGCTGCATTCCACGCTCATCGACCGCAGCCGTCCGATGTGGGAGTTCTTCATCATCGATGGCCTGAAGAGCGGGCAGGTCGCGCTCTACACCAAGGTGCACCACGCGGGCATCGACGGGCAGGCCGGCGTCGAGGTGGGCAAGGCGATCTTCGACCTGGAGGCCACGGGCCGCGTGGTGAAGCCGCCGCGCTCACGCCCGCGCGCCAGCGGCTACCAGCTCGGCATGGCCGAACTCGCGACCGCCGCGCTGCGCAACACGGCGCAGCAGTACGTCAAGCTCTTCAAGATGGCGCCGGCCATTGCACGCGCCATCGGCGGCCTCGCGAAGCCCGACGAGAAAGCGGCCGAGAAGGCCACCGCCACCGCGCCGAAGAAGTTCAACCTCTTCGCGCCGCGCACCTCGCTGAACGTGTCGATCACCAACCAGCGCACCTTCGCCGGCCGCACCATCTCGCTGGCCGAGACCAAGTACATCGCCAAGCACTTCGGCGTATCGCTGAACGACGTGGTCATGGCCACCGTGGCCGGTGCGTTGCGCCACTACCTGGCCGACAACAACGAGCTGCCCGCCAAGCCGCTGGTGGCCGGCGTGCCGGTGAGCCTGCGCGAAGCGGGCGACGACACGGCCAACAACCAGGCCAGCATGATCCTGGTGAGCCTGGCGACCGACATCACCGACCCGATCCAGCGGCTGAAGGCGATCAATGCGTCGTCGAACAGCTCGAAGTCGACGATGAACCGCTTCAAGGCTGTGATCCTCGACGACTTCCCGACCTTCGCCGCGCCCTGGCTCGTGTCGGGCATCGCTTCGATGGTGGGCCGCTCGGGGCTTGTGAACCTCTTGCCGCCGGCGGCCAACGTGGCGATTTCCAACGTGGCGGGCGCGCCGTTCCCGATGTACTTCGCGGGTGCGCTGGTCACCTGCTACTACCCGGTGTCGATCGCGAGCCACGGCACGGCGCTCAACGTCACGGTGCAGAGCTACAACGGCCGCATGGACTACGGCCTGATCGCCTGCCGCCGCGCCGTGCCCGACATCACCGAGATCGGCGACTACATGCTGGCCGAGCACAAGCTCCTGATGGACCTGACGCAGAAGCACCCGTCCGCCGCGGGCGTCACGGCGCCCAAGCCCGCACCCGTTGCAGCCCATGCGCCGGACGCCGAGGAGGAGGCAGCGCCCGCCGCCGCGAAGAAGCCGGCAGCGCGCAAGAAGGCGGCTGTGAGCGCAACCGCCAAGAAGGCCGCGCCGGTCAAGGCTGCCGCAGCCAAGGCACCGGCGAAAAAGGCGCCTGCCAAGAAGACGGGCAAGGCGGCACCCATCAAGACCACCGCCAAGCCCGCAGCCCGAAAGGCCGCACCGGCTAAGCGGGCCAGTGCCTCTCCCAGGGCGGCCGCGGCGTGATCGAAGCGAAGTAGGGGCGCCAGGCCAGAAAATTGGGGCAGTTGGACTAGTTTTCCGACCGTTCTAGTTTTGCAGGCCTAGGCCCTTCGGAAGAAGATGGGTCCATCGCATCCAGCGACCCATTCAACTTCAAGGAAATCTTCATCATGTCCACGCAAACCACCCTCGCTTCCGCAGCCATCCACGTCGTCGGCCAATACAACGACGCGGGCAAGACCCTGGTCGGCGCCTACCGCACCGGCGTGCATCGCCTGCTGGGCGGCGCCGCCACGCGCTACAGCAACTTCCTGGGCAGCCGCCAGATTCCGCTGGTGAGCGAACAGATCAAGGCCAACCTGATCGGCGCGCAAGAGAAGGTCAACGGCTTCCTGGCCAACCGCCTGGACATCGACACCAGCCGCATCGTGAACGTGATGGACCGCGTTGCCGCCGGCACCACCAGCGGCATCGAAACCGTCGCCGGCCGCGTGGCCCGCGTCGAATCGCCGGTTGCCACCTCGGTGCTGAACACGCTGAACGCCATCAACCAGCCGATCGCGACCGTTTCGGTGCAAATCGCCGACCGCATCGCCGCCGGCGCCAAGCAAATCGAAACCCGCGTGGCCGGCGTGGACGGCGACATCGCCAAGCCCGTGCGCACCGTGAAGGCCAAGAAGCCGGTTCGCCGCGCTGCTGCCCGCAAGGCGGCCTGATCCCCCGAGGCGCTCTGCGCCTCTTTTTCTTTCTGCTATCTGGAGCACCACTGAATGGCGACCCGCACTGACGAAACTGCAAAGTTGAAGAAGAAGGCGACGCCTGCCAGAAAAGCTCCGGCCAAAGCGCCGGCTGCTAAGAAGAAAGCTGCTGCGCCCCGCAAGGCGGCGCCCGCGGCAAAGAAGACCACCGCCGCCGCACCCGGCAAGGCCGAAGGCCTGCTGCGTGCCGGCCTCAAGGCGCTGGACACCGTGCGCAACGACGTCGCCAAGCGCCAGGCCAACGTCATCGAAGGCCTGCTCGGCATCGGGCAGGGCAAGACCGATGCGGCGGCCGGAGCCAAGGCCGCGCTCACCCGCGGCTTTCCCAGCCTCGACAGCTTCGGCATCCGCAAGTTCGAGGACGTGTTCGACCAGCGCGTCGCCACCGCCCTGCAGCGCCTGGGCATGCCGAGCGCGGAAGAAGTGCAGGCGCTGCGCGACGAGGTGACGCACCTGCGCGAACGCCTCGCGCGATTCGAACGTGGCGAAGGTGGCGAAGGCAAGGCCGGCCCGCGCCGCAATGGCGGCACCAGCAAACGCTGAGCGACGACAACGCAACCCGGTTGTGGCCAGCTCCAACACCACGCGCGATCGCATCCTGCAGACCAGCCTCGCGCTGTTCAACGCGGAAGGCCTTGCGGCCGTGTCGACGCACAAGATCGCCGCCGAACTCGGCATGAGCCCCGGCAACCTGCACTACCACTTCAAGGCCAAGCAGCTGATCGTCGAATGGCTGTTCCGGCGCTTCGAGCAGCGGCTCGAAGCCCTCAACGGTTCGTCGACATCGATCTCGGCCATCGACGACCTCTGGCTCGCGCTGCATCTGCGCTTCGAGGCCATCGACGAATACCGCTTCATCTACCGCGACATGGCCTTCCTGGCCAGCGAGTACCCGGCCCTCGGCCAGCGCGCGCAGGCGCTCACCGCGCAGAACCTCCTGGCCGCGCAAACGCTGTGCGAAGGGCTCGTCGCCTCGGGCGTGATCGAGACCAGCGCCGAGCAGGCACGCATCCTCGCGCTGCAGATGGTGTTCACCACCACCTGCTGGCTGTCGTTCGAGCGGCTGGTGCCGGGGCGCGACGCGCTGGCTCAGGCCGATCCCGGTTTGGCGGCTTTCTACACGCTCACCCTTGTTTCTCCGTATGTTTCCAGCGAATCGAGGGCTTACCTTGATTACCTGAGGGGCAAATACCTCGGATAAATGGCGTGTCGTCCGACGGGAGAGTGCAACCATGGCCCCTCATGCTCGTCTTACAAAAGAGAAAACGCCCAAGACCCGAAAGGAAGCCACCCCCATGACCACCGCCACCCACGATCACATCGCACCGCCCTCGCGCCTGCTGCTGCTGGCCGAAGCGCGCGCCCTCTGGGAAACAGGCGCCGGCATCGCCATGTGGCCGCTCCTGCAACTCACGCCGCGCGGCGACGGGCACCCGGTGCTCGTGCTGCCGGGCCTCGTGGCGAGCGACGTTTCCACCCTGCTGCTGCGCCGCTACCTGGCGAGCCGCGGCTACGACGCCCACGGCTGGGGCCTGGGCCGCAACCTCGGTCCGCGCGAAGGCGTGGAAGACGGCATGGTCGAGCTGCTCAAGACCCTGAACGACAAGAGCGGCCAGAAGGTCAGCGTGATCGGCTGGAGCCTCGGCGGCGTGTATGCGCGGCTGCTGGCTTCGGCTCATTCGGGCCTGATCCGCAACGTTATCACCCTGGGCAGCCCGTTCTCCGGCAGCCCGCGCGCGACCAACGCCTGGCGCGTGTACGAGGGCGTGAGCGGCCAGAGCTCGCACGACCCGCGCCGCATGAAGTTCGTGCAGCCCACGCCGCCGGTGCCGACCACCTCGATCTTCAGCCGCACCGATGGCGTCGTCGCCTGGCGCTGCAGCATCGAGAAGACCGGCCCGCAGTCGGAAAACATCGAAGTGATGGCGAGCCACCTGGGGCTCGGCGCGCACCCCGCGGTGCTCTATGCGGTGGCCGACCGGCTGGCGCAGCCAGAGGGCGAGTGGAAGCCCTTCAACCGCGGCTTGCTGGGACCGCTGGTGTATCCCGACCCCGACCGCGACATGTGATCGATCGATCGCGCGCTCGATGAAAAAAGCCGGCATCTGCCGGCTTTTTTCTTGGGTGCCACGCAGGCTTCAGGTGCCGGCCCACACGTCCAGCACATAGCGCTGGTCGGCAATCATCTTGTCCATCCAGGCGTTGCTGTCGTGCCCGTGCTCGCGCGCGATGTCGGTCAGCGTGCGCCGCACGTCGGGCTCCATGCGCGAGCCGTCGCCGCACACGTAGATCACGCCACCGGCTTCGAGCAGCTTCCACACGGCCGCGGCCTGCTCGCGGATCAGGTCCTGCACATACACCTTGCGCTCGCCCGAGCGCGAGAACGCGGTGTGCAGCTTCATGAGGCCGCGGTGCGACCAGCCCTGCAGCTCCTCGGCGTAGATGAAGTCCTGCTCCGGGTGGCGGCAGCCGAAGAACAGCATCGCCTCGCCCAGCGCCTCGCCGCGCTCGACCTGCGCCGCGCGCTCCTGCAGGAAGCCGCGGAACGGCGCGAGGCCTGTGCCGGGGCCGACCATGATCAGCGGACGGTTGGCGTCCTCCGGCAGGCGGAAGCCCTCGGCCGTCGTCTCGCGGATCACGCCGTGCACCGTGTCGCCCGCCTCGGCGCGCGCCAGGTAGTTGGAACACACGCCCTCGAAGATGCCGTTGCCCGAGAGCGCAGGCTCGCTCACCACGCCCACGGTCACGCTGCAGCGGCCCGGCGTCATCGAGGGCGAGGACGAGATCGAGTAGTAGCGCGGCGACAGCGGCGACAGCATTTCGAGGAACACCGCGAACGGCACCTGGCAGGCGCGGTGTTCTTCGAGCAATTCGAGCAGCGACTTGCGCTTGTGCAGCACCTCGGCCTTGTACGCGGCCTGCGAGGCCTCGTCGCTGCCCGAGAGCGCGACCAGCTTCGGCTTGGTGAACGGGCATTCGGTATACGCCGCGAGCGTGGCGATCTGCTTGCGCGTGGCCACGTCCTGCAACTCGACGTAGTCGCCCAGCAGGCGGTCGACCGCGATCACCTGGTCCACCGGCAGCGCGGTCTTGCGGCCCGGCGCGGCCGACAGGCGCACATGCGCCGAGCGGTCGAAGCCGAAGCGCGCCATCGCACGTTCGACCTGTGCCGGGCTGTTGCGCGGCACCACGCTCAGGTGGTCGCCGGGCACGTAGTTCACGCCCTCGGGCAGCATCAGCTCGACGTGGCGCGTGGAGCGGCTGGTCCCGGCATCGCCGCCGGGGCTTTGCAGTTCGCGGTTCTCGACGACGCGCAATGCCACGGCGCCCAGTGCATCGACCAGCGCGTTCTTCTGCGGCGGCGGCAGTTCCTCGAGCGTGTAGAGCGGCTCCGCTTCGACCGGCGTGTCGGCGCCAGCCTTGATGCCGAAGGCCTTCACCAGCTCGGGCCAGAGCGCATCGCTCCAGTCCTGGAAGGCGCCGTCCATGTCTTCGCGCGCATCGCCTTCGCCGCGCGGATGCACGCGCGTGGCGCCCAGCGTTTCGAGGCGCTCGTCGATGCGGCGCGGCACGGCCTGGTAGGTGGCGGCCCAGTCGGTGTTGCCGCAGCCGAACACGCCGAAGCGCACGCCGTTGAGCGCATCGTCGGCCTTGTCCAGCCACCGATGGAACTCGGCCGCGTTGTCGGGCGCCACGCCGTTGTACGAGGCGCAGACGATGGCCACCGCGCCATTGGCCGGCAGGCGCTCGGCGTAGTCGTCGAGCGAGGCCACCTGCGTGGAAAAGCCGCGCAGCTCGCCGGCCTCGGCCAGCTGCCGCGCGAGGTCTTCGGCCGTGCCGAGGTTGGAGCCCTGCAGCACCAGCAGCGAGGTGCCGTGGCGTGCAGCCTGGGGCTTGCGCGCGGCGGGCTTGGCGGGCGCATCCGGCGCGGCGGCCGTCTCGCCATTGCTGCGCGGGCGCGAGGCCGGATCGCGCAACAGCGCCTTGATCTTGAAGTTCTCCGGCTTGATCGTCAGCGCTTCCTTGATCTTGAGCTTGTAGCCCGTGTGATCGACCAGGTTGAAGCGCTGCAGGATCATGCCCAGCGTGAGCACGGCTTCCTGCAATGCGAACTGCCGCCCGATGCAGGCACGCTGCCCGTTCCCGAAGGGCTTGAAGGCATTCACAGGCCGCTCGCGCTCGGCTTCGCGGCTGAAGTTGTCGGGGTCGAACTGGTCGGCGTTCTCGCCCCAGATGGCCTTGTCACGATGCAGCGCGAGCGCATGCATGATGACCATGTTGTTCTTCTTGATCGTGTACTGCCCGCCGATGGTCGTGTCTTCCTTGGCGCGCATCGAGATCGCGGGCGCGGTCGGGAACATGCGCAGCGACTCCTTCAACACCTGCATCACGTACTGCAGCCGATTGACCTGCGCATAGGTGGGTTTCTGCGAGGTGTCGCCGCCGAACACGCTGTCGACCTCGGCCTGCGCCTTAGCCATTGCCTCGGGGTTGTTCAGGAGGAAGTAGATCGCGAAGGAGAGCAGGCCGCTCGTGGTCTCGTGGCCCGCGATGAGGAATTCGATGCACTCGTCGCGGATCATCTTGTCGGTGAGCTGCTCGCCGCTTTTCTTGTCCACGCCCGCGATCATGTAGCTCAGCAGGTCGGGCTTGGTGGCGATGTCGGCACCGCTCGCGCGCCGTTCTTCGATGATGTCTTCCACCATCTTGTGCATGTAGCGGATGTCCTTGCGCTGCTGCGCGAGCTCCTTCTTGAGCATCAGCTCCTCGAGCGGGAGGCCCCGACGGTTCTGCACCGTCTCCAGCGTGCGCACCATCGCATCGACGAAGGGATGGAAGCCTTCGCGGTAGAACGAATTGAAGCGGTAGCCGAAACCGCACAGGCCGATGGTGTCCAGCGTGAGCGCGGTCATGTCGCGCACCACGTCCACCTCTTCGTCGAAATTGAGCCGCTCCCACTTGGTGACCAGTTGGCCCGCGATGTCCAGCATCATCGGGTGATAGGCCTGCATCGCGCGCTGGCTGAAGTTGGCCAAAAGGATGTTGTGGGGCTTCGACCACGTCTCCTCGTGCGTGTCGGAGGTGAAGAGGCCGTGCGATGCGGCGCGCAGCCGGCGCAGGGCGCCGCGCGTGCTCTTGTCGAAGCGGGCTTCTTCGCAGAGTTCGTCGACCAGCGCGGGCGACGACACCACGATCACCGGCATGCCCGGCATGTCGAGCCAGTAGATGCCGCCCAGGTCCTGCGCGATCTTCCACATGTCGAGCACGGGAGAGTCGGAGCCGATCGACAGCAGGTTGCCGACGAAGGGTTTCTTTGCCGGATGCGGGATCGGATAGAGCGAGTTTTTTCCTGCCATGGGTGCCTTGTTGTGCCTTCGGTATGGACCCGCTTCGGATGTCCGGGATGCGAATCCGGAGTATCCCGATGGCACGGCGGTGGGCGGGACGGGGTTTCCCTAAGGCGGAGTCCTGGGAGTTCGGGGCGGCGATCACGCCGACGGGGTGCCTTGCTCCGCGAATGTCCCCCGGCTTCGCCTCCTCCTTGATTTCGCTGCGCAAGGCACCCCATCGGCGTGCTCGTTTTCAGAGCTCTGGTTGATCAGCGATACACCGGCAGCGCGTCCAGGTGCGCAGGGCATCGGGTGCTCCATGCAGCGAAATAAAGGAGGAGCCGAAGGCGGAGGACATTCGCGGAGGGGAGTACCCGGGGGCCTGCGCACATACCCCGAAAGAACTCAATCAGCGCAAGTAAAAGCCTTCAAGGCCGGACCATCTTGCACTCGGTCCCCTGTGCCAGCTCGTTCCCGCTATAGACCGCATCGGTGCGAAAGCCGTAGTTCGTCCCTTCCCAACCCACCTTCACCGCCTTGCCGTCCACCGGCGCGATGGTGTTCACCACCTGAGGCAGCAGCAGTTGGTGGTCTTCGGCCCGCATGCGCACCGTGCCGACCACCGAATCGAAGCTCAGGTCTTCGAGCGCACGTGCCACCTTCACGGTGTCGGCGCTCCCCGCCTTGTTGATGGCCAGCGCCAGGAGCCTCGGTGTCATGTCGATGCGCGGCGCAAGAAAGTCCTTGCCCGTCTTGGCCTTGTAGGCCTTGGCCAGCGCATCGGCCTTCGGCGTATCGGCCTGGCCCGGATGCCATTCGGCCACCCAGGTGAGCTGCCCCGTCTTGGCCTGCGATACCGCGGTGACCGTGCCCGGCACCGACCCCGCGCTGTGGTTGAAGTAGCGCAGGTTGTAGCCCGCATCGCCCGCAGCCTTGAGCAGCAGCGTCATGTCCTGTCCCCAGTTGCCGGTGATGACCGAATCGGCGCCGCTCTGGCGGATGTTGGCGATGTAGGGCGCGAAGTCCTTCACGCGGCCGATGGGGTGCAGCGCCTCGCCCACGAACTGCACGTCGGGCCGCGCGAGGCCCACCATCTGGCGGCCGTAGCTGGCCCACTGCTTGCCGTGCGCGTAGTCCTGGTTGAGCAGGTAGACCTTCTTCACGTCAGGCGTCTTCTTGATGTAGTTGGCCAGCGCCTTCATCTTCATCGCGGTGTTGGCCTCGGTCTGGAAGTGCCAGAAGCTGCAGCCCTTGCCGGTCATCTCGGGGTCGATGGAGGAGTGGTTCAGCACGATCAGCTCCTTGCCCGGATTGCGCTGGTTCCAGCGCGCCACCGACTGCACCAGCGCCGTCACTACCGAGGAGCCCGAGCCGCCCGTCACGATGGCCTTCGCGCCCTGGTCGATGGCCGCCTGCAGCGCGCTCTGGCTCTCCTGCGCCGAGAGCTTGCTGTCGAACTGCAGCAACTGCAGCTTGGTGCCGCCGAGCACGCCGCCCTTGGCGTTGATGTCTTCGATGGCGTATTGCGTGTGCATCAGCATCAGCTCGCCGACATTGGCGAAGGGGCCGGAAAGCGGATCGATGTAGGCGATCTTGTAGGTCGGCTGCTGGGCATTCGCGGCACCTGCGATGCAAAGCAGGCAGGCAAGGGCGATCCGCGCCGAGGGCGCCTTCTTGAACTTCATGGTGTGTCTCCGGAGGTTGTTGGTCAGTCTTTGGCGCTGAGGCCGATCACGCGGCTCGCGAGCTTCGTGAGCTCGGCCACCACCTCGTCGGGCGAGAGTCGGCCGCCGGGGCGGTACCAGCTGTAGAGAAAGCCCGGCAGGCTGCAGGCCGCGAGCGCGGTGATCTTGGTCTCGCCGAAGTCGAGGTCGCCGTCGCGCCGCGCCTCTTCGAGCAGCGGGCACAAGAGGTCGTAGAAATGGTGCGCGAGCTTCTTCTGCGCCGCAATGTACTCGGGCCGGTACACCTGCGGCTCGCGGTACGGAAAGAAGGCGACGGGGTGATGCGCGATGGTCGCGCGAATCAGCCGCTCGATGCCTTCGAGCACCTTCTCGCTCGCGCGGCGCGGATCGTCGGCCGCGAAGTCGAGCGCGGTGAAGCAGTCGACCGCGGGGCGCCACGAGAGCGTCTCGAAGATCTCCTGCTTGTCGCGGAAGTAGTAGTACACGAAGGGCTTGGTCACGCCGAGCGCGCGAACGATCTGCGCCATCGTCGTGTTGGCGTAGCCCTGCGCGGCGAAGAGCTGCGCGGCCGCCTGCAGGATGCGCTCGCGCTGCGTGTCGGTGCTCTGTGTCGCTGCGCGCTGGCGGCCCGTGCCTTGCGGTAGATGCAGCTGTGCCGTGGTGGCGGTCGCTGTGTTGTCGGCTTTGTCGGCCCCAGAGGGTTTTTGCCGTGTCGCGGAAGTTATACCCATGGGTAGGATTGTTCGTGCACCATGCACCCATTGGCAAGCGCCTGCCCCGTGCAGGCGGCTATCGATAACCCTGAGAAAGAGACGCCATGGAGACACTGCCCGACCGTCCGCAACAACCCCTGCACGAGTACCTGCGCACCCATGCACGAGAGCGTGGCGAGCGCGCCGCCTGCATCTGGTACGGCCATGCGATGAGCTGGTCCGAACTCGACCGCGCAAGCGACGCCTTCGCCGCGCGGCTGCAGGCCATCGGCGTGAAGAAGGGCGAGCCGGTGGTGCTCTTTCTCAACAACTGCCCGCAGTACCTGGTCGCGCACTTCGGCATCCAGAAGATCGGCGCCATCGTCTGCCCGAGCGGCCCGCTCAACAAGGAGCACGAGCTTGCCTACCAGGTCAACGACCTGAAGGCGCGCGTGATCGTCGCGGCCGCGCCGCTGTTGCCGGTAGTTCGCAAGGTGCAGCCCGAGAGCGCGCTGGCGCATATGTTCGTGGTGCATTACGTCGACCTGCTGCCCACGCCGGCCGCGCTCGACCTGCCGGCGGAACTCGCCGCCGAGCAGAAGCAGAAAGCCGAACGCAGCGTGCCGTCCGATTGCGAAGACTTCCTCGCCGTGATGAAGTCTGGTGCAAAACCGGAGCCCGTCGCCATCGACATGGACGACGTCGCGCTCATGACCTACACCTCGGGCACCACGGGCCTCCCCAAGGGCGCGATGCTGAGCTACGGCAACGCGCTCTTCAAGACGCGCGCCGTGGTCGACTGCAACGGCGTGCGCCCGGACGACGTGCTGCTTTCCATCGCGCCGCTGTATCACATCGCCGGCATGCTGATGGGCGTCAACGTACCGGTGTTGAGCGGCGCCACCTCGGTGCTGCTGCACCGCTTCGATCCGCGCGCGGTGCTGCAGGCCATTGCCGCGCACAAGGTGAGCTGGTGGTACAGCATCGCGCCGATGAACGTGGCGTGCATGCAGGTGCCCGACATCGGAGGCTTTGACCTCTCGAGCCTGAAGATGAACCCGGTGACCAGCTTCGGCATCACCTTCACCGAGCCGCTGGCCGAGCAGTGGCGCTCGCATGCAGCGAACTGCAGTTCGTTCGAGGCCGCCTACGGCCTGAGCGAAACCCACACCTGCGACACCTACACGCCGCACCACGCGCCGCGCTGGGGCACGCAGGGTATTGCGGTGCCGGGCGTGACGATCCGCATCATCGACACCGATACGGGCGCCGACATGCCTACCGGCGAGGTCGGCGAAATCGTGCTCACCAGCCCGGGCTCCTTCAAGGGCTACTGGAACAAGCCCGAGGCCACCGCGGCGACGCTGCGCAATGGCTGGGTGCATACCGGCGACATGGGAAAGCTCGATGCCGACGGCTATCTCACCTTCATCGGCCGCTTCAAGGAAATGATCAAGGTTTCGGGCTACAGCGTGTTCCCGGAAGAGGTCGAAACCATCCTCATCAAGCATCCCGCCGTGGCGCAGGCCGCGGTGATCGCGCAGCCCGATGCCGAGAAGGGCGAGGTGGTGAAGGCGTTCATCGTGCGCAAGCCGAATGCCGAGCTCGATGCCGATGCGCTCATCGCTTGGTCGCGCGACAACATGGCGAGCTACAAGGCGCCGCGCGCCGTGAGCTTCATCGATGCATTGCCTACGACGGGCGCCGGCAAGGTGCTGCGCCGGCTGCTCAAAGACAAGAACTGAAAGACATCGCGTGCTCTCCAAAGTTTTGATTGCCAACCGCGGCGAGATCGCCGTGCGGCTGGTGCGCGCCTTGCGCGATCTCGGTATCGCCAGCGTGGCGGTGCATGCGCGCGACGATGCTGCGGCGCTTCATGTGCAACTGGCCGATGTGGCGGTGGCACTCGATGCGACCGGACCGTCCGCGTACCTCGACGTGGCCGCGCTGATCGCGATCGCGAAGGCAAAGGGTTGCGATGCGGTGCATCCCGGCTACGGCTTCCTGAGCGAGCGCGCGGATTTCGCCGAGGCGTGCGCGGATGCGGGGCTGGTCTTCATCGGGCCGACGCCCGAACAGCTCGGCCTCTTCGGCGACAAGGCACGCGCACGCGACCTGGCCGCGCAATGCGACGTGCCCGTGATGCCCGGCAGTGCAGGCGCCGTGACGCTCGCGGAGGCGCAGACCTTCTTTGCCGAGCAGCATGCGCAGGGTGCGGGCGTGATGGTCAAGGCGATTGGTGGCGGCGGCGGGCGCGGCATGCGTGCGGTGCTGAACGCGGCCGATCTGCCCGAGGCGCATGCGCGCTGCATGTCTGAGGCCAAGGCGGCTTTCGGCATCGAGGGCGTGTACGTCGAGCGGCTGATGCGCAATGCCCGGCACATCGAGGTGCAGGTGCTGGGCGATGGGCAAGCTGTGGCCAGTCTGGGCGAGCGCGAGTGCACCTTGCAGCGGCGCTTCCAGAAGCTGGTGGAGATCGCGCCCAGTCCGTCGCTGCCCGAAGCATTGCGCGCGCAGGTCACGCAGGCGGCGCTGCGCATGGCGAAGGCGGTCGGCTATCGCGGGCTCGGCACTTTCGAATTTCTTGTCGATGCGGCATCGGCCGCGCTGCCGTTCGTTTTCATCGAAGCCAATCCGCGGTTGCAGGTCGAGCACACGGTGACTGAGGCCGTCACTGGGCTGGACCTGGTGCAGTTGCAGATCGCAGTCGCGTCTGGCCACTCCCTCAGCGCGCTGGGCATCGAGGCCGATCGCACGGCGCCGCAGCGTGGCTTCGCGGTGCAGTGGCGCATCAACGCCGAGACGCTCGATGCACAGGGCAACGCGCGGCCGTCGGGCGGCACGCTCGCGCGCTTCGACCTGCCGAGCGGGCCGGGTGTGCGTGTCGATACGCACGGCTATGCGGGTCTCT
The DNA here is from genome assembly GCF_030815625.1 of Variovorax sp. W1I1. Taxonomy (NCBI): domain Bacteria; kingdom Pseudomonadati; phylum Pseudomonadota; class Betaproteobacteria; order Burkholderiales; family Comamonadaceae; genus Variovorax; species Variovorax sp. W1I1. The sequence continues at coordinate 7,035,333 of NZ_JAUSWZ010000001.1, forward strand.
CGCCTTCACCGCACTACGACACGCTGCTCGCCAAGCTGATCGTGCATTCGCCGTCGCCGAAATTCGCCGATGCGCTGCGCCGCTCGCTGCGCGCGCTGGACGAGTGCCGCATCGATGGCATCGCGACGAATCTCTCGCTGCTGCGCGCCATCGCCGCGCGGCCTGAGTTCGCGACGCAGGCAGTGCACACGCGCTTCGTCGAAGCGCACCTGGGCGATTTGCTGGCGGCTGCGGCGTCACATGAAAAGCATGCGAAGCAGATCGCGCCTGTCGCTGCAGAGTCCCCGACTTCGGCAGGCGACGACGCAGACGACCTCACCGTCAAGGCGCCGATGCCCGCAAAGCTCGTGCAGTTCGAAGTGGCCGTCGGCGATGTGCTCCCTGCCGGCGCGCAGCTCGGCGTGCTCGAAGCCATGAAGATGGAGCACTTGCTGCACGCGCCCTTTGCGGGCCGCGTGGTCGCGCTGCTCGCGGAGCCCGGCGACTACCTCGTCGAAGGCCAGTCGCTGGTGCGCCTGGAGGCCGTCGATGCGCAAGCCGTCGAAGCCGAGGCGCGCACCGAGCACGACCTCGATGCGATCCGTCCCGATCTGCAGAAGGTGATCGACCGCCACGCACCCACGCTCGACGCCAACCGCAAGCCGGCCGTCGACAAACGCCACGCACAAGGCGGCCGCACCGCGCGCGAGAACATCGCCGACCTCTGCGACACCGCCGCCGACCCGGGCAACTTCATCGAATACGGTGCGCTCGCCATCGCCGCGCAAACGCGTCGCCGCACGCTCGAAGACCTGATCGCGAACACGCCCGCCGACGGCATGGTCACCGGCCTCGGCAGCATCAACGCGAAGCAGTTCGGCCCCGAGAAATCGCGCTGCGCCGTGCTGGCTTACGACTACACGGTGCTCGCCGGCACGCAGGGCATGCGCAACCACCACAAGACCGACCGGCTGCTGGCGGTGGCGCACCAGCTGAAGCTGCCGGTGGTGCTGTTCGCCGAAGGCGGCGGCGGCCGGCCGGGCGACACCGACATGCCGATCGTTGCGGGCCTCAACAACCACACCTTCAGCCAGTTCGCCGCGCTCTCGGGCAAGGTGCCGGTGGTCGGCATCGTGCATGGCCGCTGCTTCGCGGGCAATGCGGCGCTGCTGGGCTGCGCGGACGTGATCATCGCCACGCGCGGCAGCAACATCGGCATGAGCGGCCCCGCAATGATTGAAGGCGGCGGGCTCGGCACCTTCGCGCCGGAGCAGATCGGGCCGAGCAGCGTGCAGTCGCGCAACGGCGTGATCGACATCCTGGTGGAAGACGAAGCCGCGGCCGTCGCAGCGGCGAAGCAGTACCTCTCGTACTTCCAGGGCCCGACGACCGACTGGCAATGCGCCGACCCGCGCACGCTGCGCCACGTGGTGCCCGAGAACCGCCTGCGCGTGTACGACGTGCGCGCCGCGATGCGCGGCGTGGCCGATACGGGCTCGCTGCTTGAGTTGCGTGCGGGTTTCGGCGCCGGCATCGTCACCGCGCTCGCGCGCATCGAGGGCAAGCCGGTCGGCCTCATGGCCAACAACCCGCACCACCTCGGCGGCGCCATCGACGTGGAGGCTGCAGACAAGTCCGCGCGCTTCATGCAGCTGTGCAATGCGCATGGGCTGCCCATCGTTTCTCTGTGCGACACGCCGGGCTTCATGGTCGGCCCCGAGATCGAGGCACAGGCGCAGGTGCGTCATGTCTGCCGCATGTTCATGGTGGCGTCGCATCTGCGCGTGCCTTTCTTCGCGGTCGTGCTGCGCAAGGGCTACGGTCTCGGCGCGCAGGCGATGACGGCCGGCGGCTTCGATGCGCCGGTGTTCACTGTCGCTTGGCCCACGGGTGAGTTCGGCGCGATGGGGCTCGAAGGCGCGGTGCGCCTGGGCTTCCGCAAGGAGCTTGCGGCGGTGCCTGAAGGCGATGAGCGCGATGCGCTCTTCAAGAAGCTCGTGGCACAGCAATACGCGAACGGCGAGGCGATCCACATGGCGCAGACGCTGGAGATCGATGCGGTCATCGATCCGGCGGAAACCCGCACCTGGCTGGTGCGCGGATTGGCCTCCGCCACACGCGGTGTAGTACCTGTTTCTCCCTATGTAGACACTTGGTAACCACGCGCTAGACCCCGTCGCGCCACAGGGCAAGGCGGCTCCGTAAACTGAGCCGCTTTGCACGCATGAACCTCGTCTCCCGCGGCCTTTATCGCCTTCGCGAAGTGGCACTGGCGCATTGGGTCGCCGCGCTGTGTCTCGCCGTGTTGGCGGTCGGCGTGCAGGCCGTGCAGCCCGACCACCGTCCGAAGCAACCCGCCGACGCGCATTGGGTCGGCAGCTGGGCCGTGGCGCCGCTGGACTTTCGCGAGCTGGCCGCGAACCCGGCCGTGGCGCACAAGCCCGCGCCCGGCGGCGATCAATTCCGCGGGCAGACGCTGCGCCAGCAACTGGCGCCCACGCTCGGCGGCGATCGCATCCGCATTCGTTTTTCCAACCGCTTCGGCAAGGCGCCGCTGCGCATCGCGGCCGCGAGCGTGGCGCGCAGCACGGGCGCCGATGCGATTTCTCCGTCGACGTTGCGGGTGCTGCGTTTCGGCGGTCGCACGAGCCTCACCCTCGCGCCCGGCGCGGAGGCATGGAGCGATGGCGTTGACCTGAAGATCGAGGCCGGTCAGACGATGGCGGTCAGCGCCTTCTTCGATCGTGCGACGCCCTACGGCACGGTGCACCTGCTCTCCGTCGATACGAGCTGGGTCGCGCCGGGCAATGCGGTGGCGGCGGCGAAATTGCAGGGTGCGACGACGCTGCCGCTGAACCACATCGTGACGGGCCTGGACGTACTCACCACGAAGTCGGTGCGCACCGTGCTTGCATTCGGCGACTCGATCACCGCGGGTGGCGGCGAGTCCGGCGATGGCGCGTACCCCGACATGCTGGCCACGCGGCTGCGCAACAGCCCGCAGGCGGCGCACGAGGTGTCGGTGCTCAATGCCGGCATCGGCGGCAATCGCCTGCTGGTCGATGGCATCGGGCCCCACGGGCTCTCTCGCTTTGCACGCGATGCGTTGGGGCAGAGCGGCGTGACGCACGCGATCGTGCTGCTGGGCACCAACGACATCGGCCGCAGCGTGTTCCTGGGCGCCCCCGGGAACCCGGACACGGTGCACGACCTGCCGACCGCCGATCGCATCACCGATGGGCTGCAGCAACTGGTGAAGCAGGCGCGCGCCAAGGGCGTGAAGATCCTGCTGGGCACGGTGCCGCCGTTCCGGAACACGCCGTACTGGAACGAAAACAACGAGGCGATGCGCACCGCGGTCAACCGCTGGATCCGCAGCCGCACCGACGTGGATGGCGTGATCGATTTCGATGCCGCACTGCGCGACCCCGCGGACCCGCAGGCGTTGAATCCGCAGTTCGACAACGGCGACCACCTGCACCCCAACAAGGCCGGCCATGCGGCGATGGCCGCGGCCATCGACCTGAAGGAATTGCAGGAGTGAGCGCTCGCAAGAGCCAAAAGTAACGAAACAGGTCTACACAAGATTTCGTGCGCCGCTTACAGGCGGTTCACACGGCCCCGGCAGCATGAAGGCTCACCAACAACTCATGAGGGGTACCCCATGAAAAAACTCGCAATCTCCTTCGCTGTCGGCGCTGCCTCGTTGCTCTCGATGGGCGCTGCAATGACCATTCCCACGACCGCGCAAGCGCAGCCCGTGGTCATCCAGGTCGCACCGCCGCCGCCGCGCGCCGAACGCGTGCCGCCGCCGCGCCGTGGTTATGTGTGGGCGCCGGGGCACTACGAATGGAAGCGTGGGCACCACGTGTGGGTCCGTGGCACCTATGTGCGTGCCCGTCCGGGCTACGCGTACCGCGCGCCGGAATGGCGTGAGAACAATGGCCGTTGGGAATACAACCGCGGTCGCTGGGACCGTGACGGCGATGGCGTGCCGAACCGCTACGACAACCGTCCGAACAATCCGAACCGCAACTGACCTTCAGGAGCGCCGCGCACTTCGCGCCGCGGCGCGTTCACATCCCCGAAAGGGCAAATACCCGCGGGCCGGCCGAGCCGGTTCCGCGGGCATTTCTTTTGGGAAGTGCCGTTGCCAGGCGATGTTCAGCGGAACACGACCGTCCGGTGCCCGTTCAGCAGCACGCGGTGCTCGCTGTGCCATTTCACTGCGCGGGCCAGCACCTGGCTCTCGGTGTCGCGGCCGCGGGCCGTGAGGTCTTCGACGGTGTCGGTGTGGTCGGCGCGGGCCACGTCCTGCTCGATGATCGGGCCTTCGTCGAGGTCGGCCGTCACGTAGTGGGCGGTGGCGCCGATCAGCTTCACGCCGCGGTCGTGCGCCTGGTAGTAGGGCTTGGCACCCTTGAAGCTCGGCAGGAACGAGTGATGGATGTTGATCGCGCGGCCCGCCAGGCTCTTGCACAGGTCGTTGCTGAGCACCTGCATGTAGCGTGCGAGCACCACGAGTTCGGCGCCTTCGGCTTCGATGATCTCCAGCTGCTTCGCCTCGGCTTGCGGTTTGCTCGCGGCCGTCACCGGGATGTGATGGAACGGCACGTTGTAGCTCGCGGCCAGTTGGTAGAAGTCGCGGTGGTTCGAGATGATCGCGCGCACGTCGATGGACAAGAGGCCGCTCTTCCAGCGGAACAGCAGGTCGTTGAGGCAGTGGCCTTCCTTGCTCACCAGGATCACCGTCTTCATCGGCTCGGCGGCGGCATGCAGCTGCAGGTTCATGCCGAAGCCGGCGGCGAAGGTCTTGAGTTCCTCGCGCAATGCGGCTTCGCTGTGGGCGCTGCAGGCGAAGCGCACGCGCATGAAGAACAGGCCCGTGCCGTGGTCGTTGTACTGGGCGGCCTCTTCGATGTTGGCGCCCCGCTCGAGCAGGAAGCCCGAGACGGCATGCACGATGCCCGTGCGGTCGGGGCACGAGAGATTGAGGATGTAGGCGGGCGTGGCGGACACGGGGGGCGTTGGGGTCGTCATGAGGGGCGCAATTGTCGCAGGGGTGCCAGAATCGCGATTTTCCCTCGACAGATAACCGCAGGAGCGAGACATGGCCTACCAGGACTTCAACATGGGCAACCAGTGGCTGCCCTTCACCCCCAACCGCCATTTCCAGAAAGACCCGCGCGTCTTCGTGGCGGCCGACGGCATGGAATTCACCACGCACGACGGCAAGAAGGTGATCGATGGCGTCTCCTCCCTCTGGTGCGTGGGCGCGGGCCACAACCGCAAGCCCATCAACGAGGCCATCAAGACGCAGCTCGACACCCTCGACTACGCCACCGCCTTCCAGGTCAGCAACGACAAGGCCTTCCGCGCGGCCGAGATGATTGCCGCGCTCGCCCCGGGCGATCTCAACAAGGTGCTGTTCTGCAACTCAGGTTCCGAAGCCGCCGACACCTCGATGAAGGTCGCGCTGGCCTACCACCGCGCGCGCGGCGAGGGCCACCGCAACGTGTTCATCGGCCGCGAGAAGGGCTACCACGGCGTGGGCTTCGGCGGCATGTCGGTGGGCGGCATTCCGGGCAACCGCAAGGTGTTCGGCTCGGCCTTCCTGCCGCGCGTGGACCACATGCGTTTCATCCACGATCCGGTGAACCACGCCTACATCCACAACGAGGAGCCGGTGTGGGCCGAAGACCCGCTGGTCGAGCTCGAAACCCGCATCCTTCCGCTGCACGACCCGAGCAACATCGCCGCGATCATCGTGGAGCCGGTGGCGGGGTCAGCCGGGTGGTACCTACCGCCCAAGGGCTACCTCAAGCGCCTGCGCGAGATCTGCGACAAGCACGGCATCCTCCTGATCTTCGACGAGGTCATCACCGGCTTCGGCCGCATGGGCACCAACTTCGCGTCGGACTATTTCGGCGTCGTGCCCGACATGCTGAACTTCGCCAAGTGCGTGACCAACGGCGTGATTCCACTCGGCGGCGTGATCTGCCGCGACAAGCTCTACGACGCGATGATGTCGACCGACGCGCCCGAACACGTGGTCGAGTTCTTCCACGGCTACACCTACTCGGGCCACCCGGTGGCCTGCGCCGCGGCCATCGCCACGCTCGATCTCTTCAAGGAAGAAAACCTCTTCGCCCGCGCCGGCGAGATGGGCAAGGTGCTGGGCGACGCGTTCCACAGCGCCTTCAAGGGCCTGCCCAACGTGATCAGCATCCGCAGCCTCGGCCTCGCCGCGGCGGTGGAACTCGCGCCCATCGCGGGCAAGCCGGGCAAGCGCGCGTTCGACATCTTCCTGGACTGCTTCCACAAGGGCGCGCTGGTGCGGCCCGCGGGCGACGTGCTGGTGATGGCGCCGCCGTACATCGTGGAGAAGTCGCACATCGACACGCTGGTGAACACGCTGGCGGATTCGATCAAGAAGCACGCCTGAGCGGTCTCTTTGCAGCCTTTCCGCGGTTCATCACGAACTGCGGAAAGGCGACCGGTCAGGACGCAGCGTTCGCCTTGTTGGCCGGGCGGCGCAACTCGGCGCAGTAATCCTTCTCGAGCAGCGGCGGCGTCAGCCAGGTCTTGTCGTAGTCGCCCGCTACGACGTTGTTCGTCGCCGAGGCCAGCAGCCGCACCGAGGTCACCTTGACGTCGTCCGGCAGGTGTTGCGGCACGCCGAGCGTGCGCACCGTGTGGCCGGCGCCGGCGATCAGCAGCACGGTCTTGCCCGGCTGCCTGGACTTCACGATCGTCTGGGCCATCGCGCGGTCGCGGCCCACCTGGATGCGCGTCATCGGGATGATCTGCGACTCGGGCAGCAGCTTGCAGTGGCCTTCGCGCACGGCGTCCTGCTGCGCGGTGTAGGCCTCGCCGTTGAGCTGCACGTCGAGCGACACATCGGCCATCGCGTCCTTCATGCGCGCACGCGGCAGGTTGGCGCCGACCACCGGCACGCCGGCGCGCACGGCCGCCATCACGACCGGGCCGTAGTTGGCCCAGGGCCAGGCCTTGTCGCTCCAGCCGAGGGCGGTCTGCACCTGGGCTTCGCTTGCGCTGGGCGCGAGCTGCGCGGTGCTGCGGCCTTCCTCGGCCATTTCGAGCGCGAGCGCGGCGAGTTGATTGCGCGCGGCCAGCGCCTCGATGGTTTCGCGCTCGATCGCGTGGTGCTCGGGCGCATCGTGTTGCTCGCCGAGCAGCAGGGCATCGACCGGCAGCAACGCAGAGACGCGCTTCGCGACGGGCGCATCGGGACCGAGCGGAAAGAGGCGGGATGGGGAGCACGCCGCGAGGGCGGCTGCGGCCAGGAGCGGGATCAGGAAACGTGGAGCCCGCGCGGGCCAGCGTTGAAAAAGCATCGGGCCATACTATCTGCGCGGTGCATGCGTGCCGTGCCATCCAATTGCGCTTTTGCCTGTCTCCTTTCCCCTGTTCCCCGTGCCTTTTCGCTTTCTCGTTCGCGTGCTGGTCACGCTGCTGCTCGCACTGGCCGCGGCGGGCGCTTGCCTCGCATTGCACACGCCGCTGCCCTGGATGATCGGCCCGCTGCTCGCGGTGTCGCTCGCCTCGATCGCGGGTGCGCCGACCGCCAGTTCCACGCCGCTGCGGAACGCCGGGCAGTGGACCATCGGCACCGCGCTCGGCCTCTACTTCACGCCGCATGTGGTGTCGCTGGTGGCCGGCATCTGGTGGGCGATTGCGCTGGCCATCGCGTGGGCGCTGCTGCTCGGCTGGGGCTTCGGGCGCTGGCTGTACGGACTGCATGCGTCGCGGATGCCGCATGTGCCGAAGCGCGCCATGAGAGCCACTGCTTACTTTGCCGGCGCCATCGGCGGCGCTTCGGAGATGACGCTCCTGGCCGAATCGGCCGGCGCCCGCACCGACCTCGTGGCGGCGGCGCACAGCCTGCGGCTGGTGGTGGTGACGGTCACGATCCCGTTCGCGATGCAGTGGAGCGGGCTGCAGGGCCTGGAGATCAACCCGCCGGGTGTGCGCGAGGTGAATGCGGGCGGGCTGGCGCTGCTCGCACTGGCCACCGGAATCGGCGGTCTTGTGATGCGGGCGCTTGGGCGCACCAATCCGTGGTTCATCGGGCCGCTGCTGGTGGCGATGGGGTTCACGATCGCCGGGCAGTCGCTGTCGGCGGTGCCGACGTGGATGTCGAACGCGGCGCAGCTGGTGATCGCGGTGAGCCTGGGCGTGCGCTTTAGCCGGGAGTTCCTGCACACGGCGCCGCGCTGGCTGGGCTCGGTGGCACTGGGCACTTTCGCGATGCTGGTCTTGTGCGGCGGGGTGGCGTGGTTGCTGGCGCGGGCGACCGGGCTGCATCCGGCCACGATGCTCTTGAGCACTTCGCCGGGCGGCATTGCCGAGATGGCGATCACGGCCAAGGTGCTGCAGCTCGGGGTGCCGGTGGTGACGGCCTTCCAGGTGTGTCGGCTGGTGGCGGTGCTGCTGCTGGTCGGGCCGATGTTCCGATGGATCTACCTGCGCAGCAAAACCGCGCGCCCATGAAAAAAGCGCCCGGCGGGGGCGCTTTCCTTGCTGTGGGTAGCCGGGCGTTCAGTGCACCAGCACAGGGGTGTGGGCCAGTTCGGCGTAGCCCTCGAGGGTGTCCTCGACCTCTTCCTGCGTGGGGGTGTTGAGCTGCCAGGCGGCGATCTGCTGCTGGAACAGTTCGGCCCAGGAACCGTCGAGGTAGACCTCCTTGCCCGAGCGCTTGTCCACGATTTCGAAACCGTGGCGCTCCAGCACCGGCACATTCGGCTTTGCCGGCTCGTCGCCTTCGTTCGGCTGCACGTGCACGACGACGAAGGATTCCGAGTCGTAAAGCATGTTCATGGCGGGACCAGTGAGGATGTCGATGGCGTTCATGGTGTTTACATAGCAATCAACGCGCCAGTTTCAAGAAGCGTTGTCGCCGAACGTTTTGGCATGTGAATCTTTTTGCCTCAATTGGCGGGCGCCTCGGGTAGGGGTTTGCGCAATTGGGCGTCAGCGAAATCGCCGTTTGCCTCGGTTTGCTTGATGCGAACCGGCAGGTAGCCGTACCTCGGCGCCAGCCAGAGTTCCAGTTTCCGGTCGAATTCCTTGCGAGGCGTGCGGGTGAGCTTGCGCGCGGTGTATTCGCCGGCCGGAAGCTGCAGCTTTTCCTCGTCGCCGACCACGAAAACCCAGATATCGCCGTCTCGCACGCCCACGGTCTGGACCGAGATCCGGGTGCCTGCCGGGTAGCGCTCCGGGCTGGCCGCCAGCAGGCCGCCCAACTGCATCATCACGCTCATGCGGTCCTGCGCGCCGGGCTGCAGTGGCACGGGCGGGGCGTTGTTGCTGAAGATGATCTGCCCCTGGTCGCGCACGAAATGCGAGGCCACCTCGGCCTTGCGGCTTTCCGAATAGCGCTCGGGTTCGAGGCCCGAGGGGCCGATCTTGCCGGTGCTGTGCCAGTTCAACAGCGTGAAGAACACCGCCTTGAGCGTGAGCCGCCCGTCGTAGCGGCTGCCGTCCTGCAGCCAGACCAGTTCGCCGAACACGCCGCGCTGCGGGGAGGCGCCGGTCTGGCCCGTGGCTTCGAAATCGAGGGTGACGGAGCCGGGAATCCGCAGCGCCTGGGTGCCGGCGATGGTGCCGGCGGCTTCGCTGCCGCCTGCCGTTGTGCCGCCCGGCGTGCCGCTTCCGGTGCCGGCAGCCGCGGCAGGTGCGGGTTCGGGGGCTGCCGGTGCACTGGCGGGCGACTCGGGCGAAGTTGCTTCTGAATCGGTAGCAGCCTGCGCCGTCAGGTCGGGCGTTTCCGGGGTAGGTTGTGTCGACGCGTCCGGTTCGGGAAACGGCTTCGGTTGCGGCTTGGGCGGCGTCGGCGCGCGCGGTCGCCGGGGCTTGGCCGGCGCCGCCGGCTTGGCCTCGACGGGCGCCGCCGCAGCGGTCGGTGCCGCGGGCTTGTCCGCCGCGGGTGGCGCGATCACGATGGTCCGGGTGATGAATTTGTTCGCGAGCGGCGAAGGCTCCGGCCCGACCGCCATCGGCGCGACCCCGAGCACCAGCAGGTGCACCAGCGCGACCACGAGCGTCAGCCCGATCAGCACCCGCCAGGACGGACGCCCAGGCAGGCCTGTAGGCAGCAAAGACCGCGAAGGGGGAGCGACGAGCGTCGACATCAGGTGTGGAGTGGGCGCGGGGCGCGGAGGTTCAGGAAGACCACCTCGGTAAACTGCCGCCCGTTCAACCAGTTTAGTGGGAGCGGCGCCCGGCCCCTCGGGTCCACACCGCCTCCTTCATCACGCACCGCATCATGAAACTCGCCACCCTGAAGGACGGCTCGCGCGACGGCCAGCTCGTCGTTGTCTCGCGCGACCTCACGCTCGCCCACTACGCCACCGGCATCGCGAGCCGGCTGCAGCAGGTGCTGGACGACTGGGGCTTCATGAGCCCGCAGCTGCAGGACCTGTACGACGCCGTCAACACCGGCCGCGCGCGCCACACCTTTCCGTTCGATCCCGCGATGTGCATGGCGCCGCTGCCGCGCGCCTACCAGTGGGCTGACGGCTCGGCCTACATCAACCACGTCGAACTGGTGCGCAAGGCCCGCGGCGCCGAGGTGCCCGAGAGCTTCTACACCGACCCGCTGATGTACCAGGGCGGCAGCGACGACTTCCTCGGCCCGGTTGACGACGTGGTCGTGCCCAGCGAGGCCATGGGCATCGACTTCGAGGCCGAGATCGCCGTCATCACCGGCGACGTGAAGATGGGCGCCACGCCCGACCAGGCGCTCGACGGCATCCGCCTCGTGATGCTGGCCAACGACGTGAGCCTGCGCAACCTGATCCCGGCCGAGCTGGCCAAGGGCTTCGGCTTCTTCCAGAGCAAGCCCGCCACCGCCTTCAGCCCCGTGGCCGTGACGCTCGACGAGATCGGCGAAGCCTGGCAGGACGGCCGCGTGCACCTGACGCTCCAAAGCAGCTGGAACGGCCGCAAGGTCGGCATGTGCGACGCCGGCCCGGAGATGACCTTTCACTTCGGCCAGCTCATCGCCCACATCGCCAAGACCCGCAACGTGCGCGCCGGCAGCATCGTCGGCAGCGGCACGGTGAGCAACAAGGGCGTCGAGAAGAAAGACGGCCAGATGGATTGGCCCAAGGGCTACTCGTGCATCGCCGAGAAGCGCTGCATCGAGACGATCCAGATCGGCGCGCCGGTTACCGAATTCATGAAGTTCGGCGACACGATCCGCATCGAGATGAAGGGGCTGGACGGGCGCTCGCTGTTCGGTGCGATCGATCAGGAGATCGTGTCGGTGAATGGACGGCCGAAGGAGGCGCCGGTGTCGTTGGTCAACCCGCAAGCTGAAGTTTCGGAAGACTGACAAACCATGCTGACCGGTGGCTGTGCCAAGCGCGAAAGCCTGGAGTGGGCCATCCGTTATTGCGCCGACATGAGTTTCGAGCAGGTCAAGGCCGCTTCACATGACGCGGCCTACGACCGCACCCAGCCCAACAAGCCGATTCCTGTGGCTTATCTGTTCGACATGCTGTCGGCGGGAGCGCGAAAGACAAGGACTCCGTGAGTCATGCAGCTTGTTTTTGCCACGAATAACTGCTATTTTTCGTGGCAAAAATGGGCAAACACACAGAATCCGTCGACTCCCGCGTGCTGGCACGCGTGCAATCGCACGCGTCGGGCTGGGTGTTCACGCCGGCGGATTTCGTCGACCTGGGCAGCCGAACCGCAGTGGCCACCGCGCTCAAGCGTCACAAGGCCGATGGCGTGATCCGGCTGCTGGGCCGGGGGCTTTACGACGTGCCGCGCCAGCACCCGGTGCTCGGCCTGCTATGGCCGCCCATTGAAGCGGTCGAGAAAGCGCTGGAGCGCAAGGACGGCCTCCGGCTGCAGCCTTCCGGCGCGTACGCGGCCAATCTGCTCGGTCTGTCGGAGCAGGTGCCGGCCAAGGTGGTGTTTCTCACCGATGGCGCCACGCGCACGGTCAAGGTCGGGCCGACCCAGGTCACGCTGAAGCGCACCACGCCCCGCAACATGGCGGCGGCCGGGCGGTTGAGCGGCTTGCTGATCCAGGCCTTTCGCAGTCTGGGTGCGGCGCACATCACGCCGGAGCGCATCGAGCGCCTGCGCAAAAATCTGCCGGCCGCGGAGCGGGCTGGTCTGTTGACGGATCTTGCGCTGGCGCCCGAATGGATGCATTCCCACTTCCTCGAACTCGCGAAGCCCTGACCGCCATGCCCACGCGTCACCTCGCCCCAGCGTTTGCAAATCTCTCAACGGAAGATCGAGCACTGGCCATCGGCGACGCCGCGGTGCGCACGGGCGTGTCGGCAGTCATTCTCGAAAAAGACTTCTGGGTCAGCTGGCTGCTGGGAGTGCTCTACGCATTGCCCGAGGTGGCTCCGCACCTGGTATTCAAGGGCGGTACGTCGCTCTCGAAGGTCTACGGCGTGATCGATCGCTTTTCGGAGGACATCGATCTGTGTCTGGTGCCTGATTTCGTCGGCGCCGATGCGAACGCCTTCGATGCATTGGGCAGTCGCACACGCCGTGATGCCGCGGTGCTGGAAATGCAGCAACTTTGCGGTGCCAAGGCACAAGAGGTTGTGCAGCCGGCGCTGGAAGCCCGCATTCGCGAGGCGCTGGGCACGCCGCAGGATTTCGATGCATGGCTGCGCTATGAAGTGGATGCGGCGGCGCGTTCACCCATCATTTACTTTCGCTATCCGACGCAGGAGCGCGCCGGCTTCGCCTATATCCAGCGCGAGGTCAAACTCGAACTCGGCACGCTGACCGACCAGCAGCCGACCGGGCGTTATCCGATCCGCCCGTTGGTTGCCGACGCTTTTCCAGCGCTCTTCAACGATTGGCAATGCGAGGTCACCACGCTCGTGCTGGAGCGCACCTTCTGGGAGAAGGCGACGATCCTGCACTCGGAGTTCCACCGTCCGCCGGACCAGCCGATGCCGGATCGCTACGCGCGCCACTACTCGGACATGGCGCGCCTGCTCGAGCGTGAAGACGCAGCGGCCAACCTGGCCGATGCGGCGCTGTGCGCGCATGTGGTCGATTGGAAGGGACGCGTGTTTCCTCGCGCCTGGGCCCGTTATGACCTGGCGCGGCCTGGCAGTTTCCGCCTGGTGCCGATCGAATCGCGGCGGGCTGCGCTGGCGCAGGACTACGCGGCAATGCAGCAGATGTTCATCAGCACGCCCCCGGCTTTCGATCAGGTACTCGAGCGCCTGGCCATGGCCGAGACACAGCTCAACGCGGGCAAGGAAGCGCCATGACGACAAGTTCCAACTTCGGCTTTCTTCAAGCAGAGTGGCCCGAGCTTCCCTCGATCTGCACAAAACCTTGCCGGCTTTCGTGCGCTCGCTCGTTGGGCTGGATCGCGAGGCCGCAACGCAGGCCTTCGCGGGCTTGATCGCGGGCTCGACGATGACTGCCAGCCAATTGCAGTTCATCGAAGAAATCGTGCAGCATCTGACGGAGCACGGAGCACGGAGCACGGAGCACGGAGCACGGAGCACGGAGCACGGAGCCATGCCTCAGGAGCGGCTGTATGCCTCGCCCTTCACGGACATTCACGCACAGGGGCCCGAGGGGGTGTTCACGCCGAATGTTGTCGAGCAGCTCTTTGTGGCGCTAGATGGGTTGGAGTTGAAAACGGGCTAAAGGTCTCATTCGATCGGCCTCGGGCACAGCAGCCGCGCTGCATAGGTGCTTCGCTGTCCTATGATCTCGCCGCCGCATCGCGTCACAAACAATGACTGCTCACGGCGTTGCCGGGACGACGGTGCCGGAGAGCACTGTCGCTCGATTCCATAGAAATTATTCGGGGGAAGATTCCATGCATTGCTTTCATCGGACCGCGCTCGCGGTCATCGCCGTCACGGCCGCCCTTGCCGGTTGCGAAACCATGAAGAGCGTCGATACCGGCGCGCTCACCCAGGCGGGCGGTTCGGCCTTCAAGGCCATGTCGCTGAGCGACGCCGAGGTCAGCACGATGTCCGACCAGTCCTGCGCCGCCATGGACCAGAAGAACCAGATCGCGCCCGCCGGCAGCCGCTACGCCACGCGCCTGACCCAGGTCATCAAGCAGATGCCCACCACCGTCAACGGCAAGACGGCCAACTACAAGGTCTACATGACCAAGGACGTGAATGCCTGGGCCATGGCCAACGGCTGCATCCGCGTCTACAGCGGCCTGATGGACCTGATGAACGACGATGAACTGCGTGGCGTGATCGGCCATGAAATCGGCCACGTGGCGCTGGGCCACTCGAAGTCGCGCATGCAGACCGCCTACGCCGCCTCGGCCGTGCGTGGACTGGCCGGCGCTGCCGGTGGGGTCGCGGCCCAACTGTCGCAGTCGCAGGCCGGCGATCTGGGCGAGAAGTTCGTCAATGCGCAGTTCTCACAAGCCAACGAAAGCGCGGCCGACAACTATTCGTTCGACCTGCTGACCGAGCGCAAGCTCGAGCGCAAGGGCCTGGTCACCGCCTTCGACAAGCTGGCCAAGCTCAGCGGCGGCGCCACCGGCAGCTCGATCATGAGCTCGCATCCGCCGTCGGCAGATCGCTCGGCGCGCATGCAGAAGCGCCTGGACGCCGCCAAGTAAGCAGAGAGACTGAGAGCGCGCGCTACGCGTCTGCCGTGGCGCGCAGCAGCAGCTCCTTCTGCGAACGGATGCCCAGCCGCCGGAACGCCCGGTACTGATGGGTGCGCACGGTGGTCAGCTCGACGCCAAGCTCGCGCGCCGCTTCCTTCGCGGTCTTGCCCGCCATCAGGTGCCCGATGACTTCGCGCTCGCGCAGGCTCAAGGTCAAGAGGCGCGAGGCGAGGGCAGGCACCACGGACTCCCGGACCGCCATCGCGCTGCGGCCATGCGCCGCGGTGGCGTCGGCCAGCAGCGTCGCATGCGCCTCGATCCGCGCGAAGTCGCCCGCATCGAACTCCGGCTGCGCGAGGCTGCGGTAGAAGCTCACCGCCACGCGCTGGCCAGTCGGCAGCAGCAACAGCACCGAAGCCCGTTCGCGGATGCCGACATCGCCATAGCAGGCGGCGCGATAGGCCGGGTCGGCCACCTCTTCGGCGCGCTGGTGGCCCAGCCAGAGCTGTGGGCGCTGAGGCAGTTTGCGGGCCGCGAGCCAGGCCATGTTGGGGTCGAGCAGGTCGAAGCGCTGCTCCACATAGCGTTCGGTGGTGCGCTCGGCCGTGCTGCCGTAGCTGCTGGCGGCCGACACCGCCTCGATGCGGCCCGTGCTGCTCACCGCGAACACGGTGCAGAAGGTGACCGGCATCACGCGCTGCATCGCCCGGAGATAGCTCGTGGCCAGATGCGGCGTGCCCACGCCGGAGAGCACGTCGCCGACGACGGCCGCGGCCAGCGCCGCGTCGGTGGGGTGGATGCGCCAGCGTCTCATGCGTTGGGGTGAATCGAGGGTAAATACTTCGTACGAAGTTATGACATCGGCGGTCGCGGTGCATCGGGACAATCCCGTTGCATGACGAACCCCACCGTTGTTGTTGCCGCCGATGCCGCGAGCGGCCCCGTGCCGCCGACCCTGCGCGCGACTGAATTGCCGCCGTCGGTCGGCGCCTTCGACTACACGCGCTACAAGGTCTGGACGCCGCCGTTGGAGCAGGGTGGCATCGAACCCGGCCGTCATCCGGTCGTGATCGCAGGCGGCGGGCCGGTCGGCATGGCGCTTGCGCTGGGGCTCGCGAACCACGGCGTGCGCTGCGTGATCCTCGAAGCCGACGACACGGTGTGCGTCGGCAGCCGCGCGGCCTGCATCTCGCGGCGCAGCCTGGAGATCATGGAGCGGCTCGGCGTGCGCCAGGCGTTCATGGCCAAGGGCCTGCCTTGGACCGGCGGGCGCAGCTATTACAAGACGGCCGAGGTGTTCCGCTTCGAGATGCCGCACGACGCCCAGCAGAAGCTGCCGCCGATGATCAACCTGGAGCAGTACTACGCCGAGCACTACCTGCTGGAGGAAATCTTCCGCCGCAACGAGGCGACGCCGGGGCTCATCGATGTCCGCTGGGGCACCGAACTCACGGGGCTCGCGCAGGACGCCGATGACGGCGTGACGCTCGACGTGCGCAACGCCGAGGGCACCTACCGGCTGCAGGGCCAATGGCTTGCCGCCTGCGACGGCGGCCAGAGCTTCGTGCGCAAGGCGCTCGGGCTCTCGCTCGAAGGCACGGGCTACGAAGGCCGCTACGTGATCATCGACATCGAGCTGCACAGCGACCACCCGACCGAACGCCGCGCATGGTTCGACCCGCCGTGGAACCCCGGCTCGACCGTGCTGATGCACCGCCAGCCCGACGACATCTGGCGCATCGACTACCAGTTGCGCGCCGGCCAGAGCACCGAAGAGGCGCTGCAGCCCGCGGCCGTGGCCGAGTTCGTGCAGCGCCATCTCGATGCGATCGGCGAAGGGCACCTGCCGTGGAAGACGGTGTGGACGTCCGTGTACCGCGCCGGCGCGATGACGCTGGAGAGCTATCGCCATGGCCGCGTGGTGTTCGCGGGCAATGCGGCGCATGCGATGCCGATCTTCGGCGTACGCGGGCTCAACTCGGGCTTCGACGATGCGGACAACCTGGCGTGGAAGCTGGCGCTGGTCGCGCGCGGCGTGTCGGATGCGGCGCTGCTGGATTCGTACTCGCAGGAGCGGATCGCGGCTTTCCACGTCAATGCCGAGAACGCGATGCGCAGCACGGAATTCATGTCGCCGCCGTCGCGCGGCTTCGACCTGCTGCGCGAGGCGGCGCTGTCGCTGTCGGAGGAACACCGGGGCATCGCGCAGCTGATCAATCCGCGGCAGACGCAGGCGGTGCGCTATGCGGAATCTCCGTTGTCGAGCGAGGGCGATGCGCTGCCCGCAGGTCCGCTGCCGGGCGAGGTGATGCCGGAACAGCAACTCGAAAACGGCCATCTCACCGACCTGATCGCGCCGGTCTTCACGCTGCTGGCGCTGCGGCCGAATGCCGGTGCCGCGCAACTGCCCGAGGACGATGTGAAGCAGGCGCAGCAAGGCACCTTGCCCTTTGCTGTTCGCACCATCGCCGCCCCGGGCATCCACGGTTTCGACGCGAATGCGAACCCCGCCGTCTTCGAAGCGCTCGGCGCGCGCGACGGCGCCGTCTACCTGCTGCGCCCCGACGGCCACGTTGCCGCGCGCTGGCACCGCATGCCGCGCGGCGCGTTGCAAACCGCACTCGCCCGCGCCGCCGTTTCACTGGAGCCAGTCGCCTCATGAGCAACACCGCACTTCTCCACCCCGACGCCCGCGATCGCCTCTACGCCGAGTGCGCGCGCGCCATCACCGAAGCGGGCGCCGAGCGCGAATCGCTGTTCCTCGCACGCCTCGCGCTGCTGCTGTTCGAGCAGGTCGGCGACGAGGCGCGCTGCCGTGCCGCGCTCGCCGATGCGCTGCGCGCGCTGCCCGTACCATCGCTTTCCGCAACCTAACTACAACCAGGAGACTGATCCATGGATCGCCGCACCCTACTCGCCACGCTCGCATCCGGCGCCGCCGTGGCCGCCTCGCCTTTTGCCCATGCGCAGGAGTACCCCGCGCAGCTCATCAAGTGGGTCGTGCCGTACCCGGCGGGCGGCGGCACCGACGTGATCGCGCGCGTGCTGGCCGAAGCCATGCGCCAGACGCTGGGCCAGCAGATCGTGGTGGACAACCGCCCCGGCGCCTCGACCAACATCGGCGCCGACATCGTCGCCAAGAGCAAGCCCGACGGCTACACGATCCTCTCGGCCGACAACGCCGTGCTGGCCTTCAACGAGCACCTGTTCAGCAAGCTGCCGTTCAGCCCCGAAAAGGACTTCACCTACATCGGCGCCATCGGCAAATTCCCGCTCGCGCTGGTGGTGCATCCGGACTTCCCGGCGAAGAACTTCAAGGAGTTCCTGGCCTACGTGAAGGCCAACCCCGGCAAGGTCAACTACGCCTCGCCCGGCAACGGCTCGCCGCACCACCTCGCAATGGAGATGTTCAAGGTGCGCACCGGCACCTTCATCACCCACATCCCCTACCGCGGCGCTGCGCCCGCGATGGCCGACGTGATGGGCGGGCAGGTGCCCTGCATGTTCCTGGACCTGGCCTCGGGCCTGCCGATCATGCAGAGCAACAAGGTGCGCGTGCTCGCCATCGGCTCGGGTGCACGCAGCAAGCCGCTGCCCAACGTGCCGACGCTGGCCGAAGTGGGCGTGCCCAACACCGAGGTGTTCGCGTTCCAGGGCATCCTCGGCCCGGCGGGCCTGTCGCCCGCGGTGGTGAGCAAGCTCAACGGCGACCTGAACAAGGCCTTCAGCACGTCCGCCGTGCAGAAGCGCTTCGACGATTTCGGGATGGAAGCGATGCCCGGCACGCCGGCACAGTTCGCGGCGCTGTCGCGTGCGGAGTCGAAGCGCTGGGGGCCGATCATCAAGCAGGCCGGCATCAAGCTGGACTGACGCCAGCGCCAGCTGTGAGGCTTCGCCCAGCTACTGGGTGAAGGCTTTTCGGGAGCCGTCTTCGAAGACTTCGTCGTCGCGCTGCAAGTCGCCGTTCTCGTCCCATGCACGCTCGCGCGTCACGCGCCCCTTGGGGTCGAAGTGCGACTCGGCCAGCAGCGTGCCCTTTTCGCTGAAACGCTGGTGCGTGCCGATGGGCAACTGCCGGTTGCGGCTCGGCGCGAGAAAGCGGCCGTGGGCGGCGCGCTGGCCGCTGTCGTAGTACTCGGTGACTTCGACGGTGCGTGCGTTGCCCGTGCCGCTGTACACCGCCTTGCTGCGCGGCTGGCCGTTGAGATAGAAGCTGTCGTCGCGCAGCGGCTCGCCCGTGGGCGTCCAGCGCTGGTCGCGCACCACGGTGCCTTTTTCGGAGAATTCCTGCTCGCGCTGCCGGATGGCGCTGCGCTCGGCGAGCAGCCACACGGTCTCGCGGCGCTTGACGCCTTCCGATGAAAAGCTGCGCTCGATGCGCTGGTTGCCGGTGGTCTCGTCGAGCGTCGAGGGCTTGCCGTTGTCGTAGAACTCCTGGCTGCGCACGCGCTTGCCCGCGAGGTACGACACCCGCGAACGCAGCGTGCCGCGCGCGTCGAACAGATCGACCTGCGATGCGCCACCGCTCGTGAAGCCGCACAACTTGGCGTCGTCGGCCACGGGCGCCAGCACCGGCGCCTCGCCGCAGCGCAGCATCGACATCTGGCCGCGTTCGGTGAATTCGACGACGGCGCGCTCGGGGCCGGCGCCGGTGTTGGGATAGAAGGTGGCGCGCCGCAACTGGCCGCCGGGGTAGAAGCTGCGCACCAGCCCGCGCTCCTGGCCGTCGTCGTAGACGGCCTCGCGCAGCACCTGGCCAGCGGGCGAGAACTCGCGGGCGCGGCCCTGCATGTTGCCCTTGGCATTGGTGGTGTGTTCGCGCGCGAGCTTGCCCTTTTCGTAGAAGCGCACGAGGCCCATGAAGACGCCGTTCTGCACCTGTTGCTCCCGTTGCAGCTCGCCTGTCGTGCCGTCCTTGCAGCGCATGAGGCCGGTCTTGCCGGCCGTGGTGCTGCCGTTGGCAGGGCTCACGCTCTGGCCGTTGAGTTCGCAGACCTGCACTGCGTGGGCAGCACTCGCGCCGAAGAAAAGCGGCAGCGGAATCAGCGTGGCCAGCGTGACCCGGAAGATCCGTGCCGCCAGATGGGGCTCTGCGAAGAAAGGCATGTGGACAGCTACCTCCCCATTTCCGATGCCAGCAGCTTGACGCCGCGGATCATCATCTCGACCGACACCGCCACCAGGATCAGGCCCATCAGCCGCTCGAAGGCAAGCACAAGGCGCTCGCCGACCAGCCGCTGGATGCGCTCGGCCAGCACCAGCACGATGGCGCACACGGCCATGGTGACGCTGAGCGCGGCCACCCATTCGAGGCGCCGCTCGGGCGCCTGCGACACCAGCAGCATCACCGTGGCCAGCGCCGAGGGGCCGGCCAGCGCTGGCACGGCGAGCGGCACGATTAGCGGCTCTTCGGTCGGGGCCGCGACGGGCACGGCACCGTGCTCCGGCGGAAAGATCATGCGGAGAGCGATCAGGAACATCACCACCCCGCCCGCGATCTGCAGCGAGAGGCCCGACAGGCCCATCACCCTGAGGAACCCGTCGCCCACGAACATGAAGACCAGCAGCAGCGCGAAGGCGATCAGCACCTCGCGCACGATCACCCGGGTGCGCCGCTCGGGCGCCACGCCCTTGAGCGCATTGGCAAAGATCGGGATGTTGCCCAGCGGATCGGTGATCAGCAGCAGCAACACGGTGGCCGATGCGAAGGTGTATCCCACGTGGCTTCGGCTTTACTTGTCGTAGATCGTGGCCAGGGAGCGGAAGCCCTTGACCTCGATCGGATTGCCGAAGGGGTCGCAGAAGAACATCGTCCACTGCTCGCCCGGCTGGCCTTCGAAGCGCACCTGGGGCTTCAGCACGAAATCGGTGTTCGCGGCTTCCAGCCGTTCGGCCAGTGCCTGCCAGTCGGGCAGGGCCAGCGCGAGGCCGAAGTGCGGCATCGGGACCATCACGTCGCCGACGCGGCCGGTGCGCGCGGTGGCGAAGGGCTCGCCCAGATGCAGCGAGATCTGGTGGCCGAAGAAATCGAAATCGACCCAGGTGTCGGTGCTGCGGCCCTCGGCGCAACCGAGGACATCACCGTAGAAGCGGCGCGCACCGTCAAGGTCGCGCACGTGAAAGGCAAGGTGGAAGATGCTCTGCATGGTTTCGGATTATGGGCAGCGGTGCTGTGAGAATGCCGGACTTTCTTTCATCATGGAGCAGGCCTTGCGGATACGCCGGATCCTCTCTGCGCTCAGGCGCACCACTGATTTTTCGGGACCTCTGCGCCGGGCGCGCCAGGTCGTCGCGGGCGTCCTCTGCGTGTTCGCGGTCGCGGCACAGGCGGCGGATTGCCCACCTTCGGCCATCGCCAGCCTCGCCAAGCTCGGACCGGGCGTGCGCAACGGCGTCGACCGCGGAGTGCTCTGGCGCATCGAGCGCGACGGGCGTACCTCCTGGCTCTACGGAACCATCCACATCGGCCGCGCCGAATGGGTGCGGCCCGGCCCCACCGTGCAGAAGGCGCTGGCGCAGAGCGACGCGCTCGCGCTGGAGATCGATTCGCGCGACGAAGCCACCGCCCGCGTGATGGGCCAGCCGGCCGATCCGGCGCTGCTTTCGCGCATGCTCAGCGGCGAGCGCGCACGCCGGCTCGACCGCCAGAACACCGAGGCCTGCGTACCGCCGGGCGCCACGGCCAAGCTGCAGCCGATCCTGCAGGTGTCGGCGCTCGCCGGCCTGGTGGCGCGCGCCGACGGGCTGTACCCGGAATTCGGCGTCGACGAGACGATGGCGGTCTCCGCCCGCAACGGCAACAAGCCGATCTTCGCGCTGGAGAACGCGGCCGACCAGATCAAGGCGCTGACCGGCGATTCCGAAGCGGAAGAGGCCGAGCAGGTCGATGCGGCGCTCGACGAGCTGGAGTCGGGCCAGCTGCGCGGGCAGATGAAGGAGCTGGCCGATGTCTGGGCGCGCAGCGACGCCGACAAGCTGGCCCGCTATGCCGACTGGTGCGACTGCCTTCGCACCCCCGCCGAGCAGCGGCTCATGAAGCGCCTGCTGGACGACCGCAATCCGGGGCTGGCCAACGGCATCGAGCGTCTGCATGCAAGCGGCAAGGGCGTGTTCGCCGCGGTCGGCGCGCTGCACATGATCGGCCCGCAGGGGTTGCCGGCGCTGATGGCGACGCGCGGTTTCACCGTGACACCGGTGCTCACGAGCGCGCAGGCGCAGACGGCGGTGCCGATGCCGGCGCTGTCGGCGCCCGAGCCGGCACCGCGCGCCGTGCGTGGCGGCAAGGCCGTGAAAGGACAGAAGGGGCAGAAAGCCCAGAAGGGCGCGGTCGCTGCCAAGGGAGCCAAGGGGGCGAAGTCCTCGAAGGCCGCGCCGGCTTCCAAGGGCGCCAAGGCACCGGCCAAGGCGGCGCCCAAGGGCAAAGTGCGCAGATAATCGCGACCGCCATGCACCTGCAGCGCTTCCATCACCCCCGCTTCCTCGGCCAGATCGGCCAGGTCGGCCGTTGGGTGCTGCTGTGGTTCATGCTGTCGCTGGGCGTGGCGGTGGCCTCGCCGCTCGTGCATCCGCAGGCCATGGAGCTGGTGTGTTCCAGCGCCGGCTCCATCAAGGTGGTGGTGCACACCGAGGACGGCGTGCAGGAAATGGGCGCCTCGCACATGGACTGCCCGCTGTGCGTGCTGACCGGCGCACCGCCGCCGGCCCTGGCCGTCGCCTCTTTCGACCTTCCCCTCCCGCTGGGCCGCGTGGTCCAGCCGATTCCCGCCGCGCGCCTTGCCGCGGCCACCGCGGCGCCGCTGCCGGCGCGCGGGCCCCCGAACCGCTCCTGACGCTTTCCAACCCATAGCCGCGTGCGCCCGATCGATGAGGGCGCCTGCGGCCTGTCCGGCTTGAAGTTCGTGGAGCAGGTTCCCAGTGAAAAAGCATTCCCGCGCCTTGGCGATCGCCATGGCATTTCCCCTCAGCGCGCCCGTGTGGGCGCAGCAGCAACCGCGTGCCGATGCGCCTGAAGGCGGCACCGGCCGCGCCCTGAGCACCGTCACCGTGACCGGCGGCCAGCCGACCTCGCTGCCGGCGCAGATTCCCACCACCATCGAGGGCGTGACGCGCGAGCAGATCGCCGAGACGGTCAACGCGACCGATGCCGAAGACGCCCTCAAGTACCTGCCGAGCCTGGTCGTGCGCAAGCGCTACATCGGCGACTTCAACCACGCGGTGCTCGCCACCCGCGCCTCCGGCACGGGCAACAGCGCCCGCTCGATGGTCTATGGGGACGGCATCATGCTGTCGAACCCTCTGGGCAACGGCGCCACCTACGCGCCGCGTTGGGGCATGGTGTCGCCCGAGGAAATCGAGCGGGTCGATGTGCTCTACGGGCCGTTCTCGGCCGCGTACCCGGGCAACTCGGTGGGCGCTGTGGTCGACTACGTGACGCGCATGCCCACGCAGCTGGAGGCGCACGTCAAGCTGAGCGGCTTCGCCTCGAACTTCGACCAGTACGGCAGCCATTCGTCGCCCGCCGGCCAGCAGTTGGACCTGTCCCTCGGCAGCCGCAGCGGCGACTGGTCGTGGTGGCTCAGCGCCTCGCGTACCCACAGCAAGGGGCAGGCACTGGTGTTCGGCAACCGCCTTCTGAGCGCCGGCACCGTGGGCAACGCGGGCACGCCGGTCACCGGTGCGGTGCTGGGGCTGAATCCGTCGAACCAGCCGTGGTGGCTGGTGGGCGGCTCCACCATGTACGACACCACGCAGGAGCAGGCCAAGCTGAAGGTCGCCTACGACTTCTCGCCCACGCTCCGCGCCACCTACACGCTGGGCGCCTGGAACAACACGACGCACGGCGGCGTCGACACCTACCTGCGCAATGCATTCGGCCAGCCCGTGTATTCGGGGCGGGTGAACATCGCGGGACGCACCTACAACCTCGATGCGCCCAGCGCCGCGCTGGCCCCGACCGAGACCGCGCTCACCCACTACATGCACGGCCTTTCGGTGAAGAGCCACACCGGCGGCGTGTTCGACTGGGAAGTGGCGGCGAGCCTGTTCGACTATTCGAGCGACACCTCGCGCACGCCGACGACCCCGCTGCCGGGCGCCTTCAACGGCGGCCCGGGGCGCACCACCGACATGGGCGGCTCGGGCTGGAACACCTTCAAGGCGGCCGGCACCTGGCGGCCCACCGGCTCGGCCGAAGGCGTGGGCGCGCACGTGGTCGACTTCGGCTTCCAGCAGGACACGGCGCGCCTTCGCACCAGCGTCGGCAACACGCTCGACTGGATCAACGGATCACCCGTCACGCCGTTCTCGGCCTTCAACGGCAACACCCGGCTGCAGTCGCTCTACGTGCAGGACACCTGGCGCTTCGCCAAGGACTGGAAGACCACGCTGGGCCTGCGCCACGAGCGCTGGGAGGCCTACGGCGGCCAGCTCGGCAATGCGGCGCGGCTGCTCGACTTCGCGCCGCGCAAGAACAGCTACGACTCGCCCAAGGCGGCCGTTGCCTGGCAGGCCACGCCCGACTGGCTCTTCAAGGCCTCGACCGGCCGCGCGGTGCGCATGCCCACGGTGAGCGAGCTCTACCAGGGCTCCATCGACGGCAACCGCATCGTCAACACGAATCCGAACCTGCGCCCCGAGCGCTCGTGGACCACCGAGCTCACCGCCGAACGCGACCTCAAGGGCTGGGGCCTGGACGGCATGCTGCGCACCACGCTCTTCTTCGAGAACACGAAGGACGCGCTCTACAGCCAGGCGCTCAACAACCTGGTGAACACGGTGCAGAACGTCGATGCCATCCGCACGCGCGGGCTCGAGGTGGCGCTGAACGCGGTCGATGTGGGCATGAAGGGATTCGACCTCAGCGGCAGCCTCACGCTGACGAACTCGAAGATCACCGCCAACAGCGGCTTCCCCGCGAGCGTCGGCCGTGAGCAGCCACGCGTGCCCAAGGTGCGCGCCTCGCTGCTCGCGACCTACCGGCCCGATGCCAAATGGAGCTACACCGTCGGCATGCGCTACAGCGGCAAGCAGTTCGGCTCGCTGGACAACAGCGACCCCAACGGCTTCGCGTACATGGGCTTCTCGAAATTCTTCGTGGTCGACGCGCGCATCCGCTACCGGATCGACCGGCAGTGGAGCGCGGCCTTCGGCATCGACAACCTGAACAACAACAAGTACTGGGCCTTCCACCCGTACCCGCAACGCACCTACGTGGCCGAACTCAAGTTCGACCTGTGACGCTTTCATTCATTCATCCTTCAGAGGACACGCCGACATGAACACCCCTGCCTTCACCCTCAAAACCGTGGCCGCCTGCGCCATGCTGGCCGGCGCCGCCGCCGCGCTGGCCCACGTCACCCTGCCGCCCGGCGGCGCCACCGTCGGCAGCGACTACAACGCCGCCTTCCGCGTCGGCCACGCCTGCGAAGGCGCCACGGCCACCACCGGCCTCGCGGTGCGCCTGCCCAAGGGCTTCGTGCTGAGCGATGCCCAGGCGCGCAAGGGCTGGAAGCTCGACGTGCAGAAGAACGCCGGCGACGGCGAAGTGCGCTGGACCGCCGAGACCCCGCAGGACGCGTTGCCCGGCAAGGAGCGCAGCGAGTTCGTGCTGCGCGGCAAGGTGCCGGGCACGCCGGGCACGCTGTGGTTCAAGGTGCTGCAGACCTGCGACGTCGGCGTCGCCGACTGGGCCGAAGTGCCGACGTCGGGCAACTCGACCGCGGGGCTCAAGGCGCCGGCAGCCCGGCTCAACGTGGTGGCGCAAGGCGTTGCCACGGTCGATGTGCAGGGCGGCTGGGTGCGGCAATCGGTGCCGGGCCAGAGCGGCACGGGCGCCTTCATGAAGCTCACCGCGCCCACCGGCGCGAAGCTGGTCGGCATCTCGACGCCCGCGGCCGGCGTGGCCGAGGTACACGAGATGAAGATGGAAGGCGACACCATGAAGATGCGCGAACTCGCCGGTGGCCTCGACCTGCCCGCGGGCCAGACCGTCGAACTCAAGCCCGGCGGCTATCACGTGATGATGATGGACCTGAAGGGCGCGCTGGCCAAGGGCGCGACCGTGCCGTTCACCCTGAAGTTCGAAGACGCCAAGGGCGTGAAGACCGCGCTGGACGTGACGCTGCCCGTAGGCGCACCCGAAGGCGCCGATGCCGGTGGCGCCCACCAGCACAAGCACTGACCGGGTCGGCTACAGCAACTGGTCGGGCGCCAGCGGACCAAAGAGCCTGAGCATCAGGCGCAGCGTGGCGCTGGCATCGGGCTCGGTGGTCGTGTCGGCGAGGCCGCTGCCTTCGGGCGCGTGCCACACCAACGCGCCGTTCATCTGCTCGACATGCCAGGAGCGCTCGCGCATGCCGCGCTCGATCTGTTCGCCGGCCACGCGCGAGAGTTCGTCGCTGCGGATCAGCAGCGCGATCTCGGTGTTCTGCAACTGGGAGCGCAGGTCCAGGTTCATCGAGCCGACGACCAGCAGCCGGCCATCCATCACCAGCACCTTGGAGTGCAGCATCGCGCGCGATTCGCCGGTGGCACTGCTGCCGCCTGCGCCGCCGCCCGAAGAGCCCGAGCCGAAGACGGTGCCGAAGGTGGTCTGCTCGCTGCGCAGCTCGTAGAGCTCGACGCCCATCTTGAGAAGCTCTTCCCGGTGCCGCGCGTAGCCGACATGCGCCACCGGCGCGTCGTTCGACGCCAGCGAATTGGTCAGCACGCGGATCTTCACGCCTCGGGCGCGCGCCGCGGCAAAGGCCTGCTTCATGTCCTGGCCGGGCACGAAGTAGGGCGAGATGATGAGGAGTTCGGAACGCGCCTGGCCGATCAGCTGCAGCAGGCCCTCGACCACGGTGTCGCCGCTGGCGGCCGCGTCCGATGCGGCTTCGAGCGATGCGGTACGGCGCGAGGGCGGTGAGGGCTGCGGCGCGTTCGGAGTTCGGGGGGCTCTGGGGACGCGCGCCGCATCGGCGGACTGGCTCACCACGAGGCCCGGGTCGCGCGTCGCGCCGGGGCCGGTGTCGGCCGGGATCTTGCCGGGCTGGTCGGCGAGCATCACGGCCGGCGCCCAGACGAAGGTGGCGGTGCGCAGGTCCAGCGGTTTCTCGTCCCAGACGCGGGCGCGTTGGGCGGCGGTGGGCGGGGCGTCGGGCCCGGGTTTGCTTTCGGGCGCGCCGGGATCGTCCTTCTTCGCCGTTGCCGCTTCGTCGCTCAGTTCCTTGTCGGCCTTGCGCGCGCGGTCGCGCATCTCCTGGAACTCTTCGCGCGAGACCAGCGACTGCACGGGGTAGGCGCGCTCGTTGTTCCAGTAGCTGTCGAAGCTGCGCGAAAGGTCCTGCACGATCGGGCCGGCCGCGAGCACGTCGAGGTCGACGAAGTTGCCGGTGGTCGCATTGCCGAAATAGGCGTCGCCGAGGTTGCGCCCGCCGGTGACGCCGAGCACGTTGTCGGCCAGGAACAGCTTGTTGTGCATCCGCTGCTGGATGCGCGAGGCGTCGCCGATCGAATTGAAGAGCCGGCTGAAAGTGGAATCGCGCGCGCCCGCAAGCGGGTTGAACAGGCGCATCTCGATGTTGGGCACGAAAGCCAGGCCGAGCACCAGCGCGTCGCGGCCGGTGCTGTGGAAGTCGTCGAGCAGGATGCGCACCCGCACGCCGCGTTCGGCCGCCGCTCGCAGGCCGCGCACGAGACGGCCGGTGCTGGCGTCGGCGTGGATGGCGTAGTACTGCAGATCGAGCGTCTTCTGCGCGCCTTCGATCAGCGCAAGCCGGCTGCCGTACGCGGCGGGCGGGCCGCCCAGCAGCATGAAACCCGACTCGAAACGGGCTTTGTCGGCCTGGCGGCGCTGGCGGACCAGCGCGCCGAGCGCGGTGTCGTTCGGCGAGGCGAGCGCGGTCGAGACGGGGCGGTCGACGTCTTTCGGCAATTGGGCGCAGGCGCCCAGCAGCAACGCCGCGATGAGCACGGCATATCGGCCGAAGAACGTGAAGGGTGAAGGCATGCGGCGATTCCCGGAGGATTGGGTAGCCGCATATATAGCCTAGTCGGCGTCCGCCCGGCGTGGGACGGGCGGACGCGAACCGGGAGGGCTTCGGCGCCTGATTCGCCTAGCGCGCGGCGCCCAGCTCTTCCTGGCGCTCGAGGGCGGCGAGCAGCTCTTCGTCGATCTGGGCGTGGCGTTCGCTGAGCTCGACCGCGCGCGAGGCGTCGGAGGCGTAGATGGCGCCGCCGTCGAGCTCCAGCATCTCGGTGATGCGCTTCTGCTCGGCTTCGAGGGCTTCGATCTGCACGGGCAAGGCTTCGAGTTCGCGCTGCTCCTTATATGAGAGCTTCTTGCGGGGCGCGGTCGCTGCCTTGGGGGCCGTCTCGGTCGCCGGGGCGGGTGCGGCAGGCGGCGGCGGTGCCGCAGCGAGCCGCTGCGCGGCGATTTCGCGCGCGCGCTTGGACTGGATCAGCCAATCCTGCACGCTGCCCTCGTACTCGCGCCAGCGGCCGTCGCCTTCGAAGGCGATGGTGCTGGTGACCACGTTGTCGAGGAAGGTGCGGTCATGGCTCACGAGGAACACGGTGCCGTCGTAGTCCTGCAGCAGGTTCTCGAGCAGCTCCAGCGTGTCGATGTCCAGGTCGTTGGTCGGCTCGTCGAGCACCAGCACGTTGGCGGGGCGGGCGAAGAGGCGCGCCAGCAGCAGGCGGTTGCGCTCGCCGCCGCTGAGCGAGCGCACGGGTGAGTTGGCGCGGGCGGGGGAGAAGAGGAAGTCGGAGAGATAGCTCTTGACGTGCTTCTTCTGCGAGCCGATCTCGATCCATTCGCTGCCGGGGCTGATGAAGTCTTCCAGCGTGGCGTCGAGGTCGAGCTTGTCGCGCATCTGGTCGAAATACGCGACCTGCAGGTTGGTGCCGCGGCGGATCTTGCCGCTGTCGGGTTCCAGTTCGCCGAGGATGAGCTTGAGCAGCGTGGTCTTGCCCGCGCCGTTGGGGCCGAGCAGGCCGACCTTGTCGCCGCGCAGGATGGTGCCGCTGAAGTTGCGGATGACGGTCTTCTCGCCGAAGGACTTGGTGGCCTCGGTGAGCTCGGCCACGATCTTGCCGCTCGACTGGCCGGAGGCGACGTCCATGTTGACGCTGCCCTGCACCTCGCGGCGGGCGGTGCGGCTCGCACGGAGTTCCTGCAGGCGGGTGATGCGGCTCTGGCTGCGGGTGCGGCGGGCTTCGACGCCCTTGCGGATCCAGATTTCTTCCTGGGCGAGGAGCTTGTCGGCCTTGGCGCTGATGACGGCTTCCTGGGCGAGCTGCTCTTCCTTCTGTAATAGGTACTGCTCGAAATTGCCGGGGTAGGAGCCCAGCTTGCCGCGGTCGAGCTCGATGATGCGGGTGGCGACGCGGTTCAGGAAGCTGCGGTCATGGGTGACGGTGACGACGCTGCCCTTGAAGTCGATCAGCAACTGCTCGAGCCATTCGATGGAGTCGAGGTCCAGGTGGTTGGTGGGCTCGTCCAATAAAAGGACATCGGGCGCGGCCACCAGGGCCTGGGCGAGGGCGACGCGCTTGCGGGTGCCTCCGGAGAGGGAGCCGACGCGGGCGTTGCGGTCGAGGTGGAGGCGGTGCAGTGTCTCTTCGACGCGCTGCTCCCAGTTCCAGGCGTCGTAGGCTTCGATCTGGGACTGGAGGGCGTCGAGGTCGAGGCCTTCGGCGCCTGACAGATAGAGGTCGCGTACGGCGATCACGCTGCCTAGGCCCTGGCTGGCTGCGGTGAATACGTCCGCATCCATATCGAGCACAGGCTCCTGGGCGACGTAGGCGACGCGCAGGTTCTGCTGCAACTGCAGGGTGCCGTCGTCGGTCTTCTCCAGGCCGCCCAGTATCTTGAGCAGCGAGGACTTGCCTGCACCATTGCGGCCGATCAGGCCGATGCGTTCCGATTCAAGAAGAGAGAAGTCCGCATGATCTAGCAGCGGGACGTGACCGAACGCGAGTTGGGCGTCGAGGAGTGTGATGAGTGCCATGTGGCACGGATTATCGGAGGAGCCTCCTCTTCGTCCTGGGGCGGCGCGAAGCGCTGCCCCAGGATCAAGAGGTTCTGCGTTCGATTTTCTTCACGGCAGTCTTGCGAGACCCAGGATTTGGCATATACTCGTGGGCTCGGCTGACAACGCATTGATG